>NZ_CP180208.1:0-2612500 GCF_047553045.1 Sphingomonas flavalba
CGGCGAAGAAGCGAGCCAGGTCGGCGATCCACGTCGCGAAGTCCTCGACATGGCCGACCATCGGATCGGCCGACAGCCGACCGGACCCGCCCTGACCGCGCCAGTCGAATGATTCTATACCCCATCCGGCGGCGTGCCAGCGCGCGAACGCCTCGAAATATTTCTCCGGAATGTCGCCGCGACCGCCCTGAAACAGGATCGACCCGCGCGGCGGCACGGCGTTTGAATCCCAGCGGAAATGGCGCAGCGGCCAGCCGTCGGCGGCCGCCCACGGCGCCAGCGTCGCTCCTTCCGGAAGGCGTCGGCGGACTGAGTCGGACAGCGGAATCACCGGCGTTGGTTACGGTTTGGCAAGTCGTGGCGTCTAGAGCTTTAAGCATGTGGGGGGAATCACTGTCTCTGGCGCTTCTGGCCATCCTGGCGTTGCTGCTGCTGTGCGCGGCGGCCAACGACCTGCATGATCGGACGATCGCCAACGGCCTGAACATCGCGATTGCGCTGCTCGCGCCGGTCTACTGGTGGGCGTCCGGGCTGGCGCCCTGGCCCGACATGGCGATCCAGCTCGGGCTGGGCGCGGCGGTGTTCGCCATCTTCGCCATCGTCTTCATGCTCGGCGGCATGGGCGGCGGCGACGTCAAGCTGCTCGGCGCGCTGGCGCTGTGGCTGCCGTTGCTGTCCATCGTCCAGATGCTGATCGTCATGTCCATCGTCGGCGGCGTGCTCACTCTGGGCATGCTGGCGGTCCACAAGCTGCGGCGCGCAAGTACCGAACTTGAAATACCCTACGGCGTCGCAATTGCCGTCGCCGGGCTGTGGGTGATTACCGAACGATATTTTAACCAATTTACTTGATGAAACGTGCCGGGACCTTTGCGGTCCGCGCGGGAGGCGACTGAACGTCATGGATGGAAAGAAGATCGCTCTGCTGGTCGGTGCGCTTGTCATCGCGGTGATTACCGCCCTGATGGCACGCAGCCTGATGTCCGGCACCACGGCACCCACTGCTCAGGCAGCGGCGGTGCCCGATGATTCGCCGCAGGTTCTGGTGGCGACCAAGGCGTTGCCGATCGGTACGATCGTCGAACAGGACGCATTTCGCTATCAGCCCTGGCCGAAGGAGCTGATGCAGTCGGCCTACTTCGTCAAGGGCGAGGAAGGTGGCGATCCGCAGCAACTCGTCGGCCGTGTCGTTCGCTATGCGGTCACCGCCGGTCAGCCGCTGACTCAGGGCGCGCTGGTTAAGCCCGGCGATCGCGGCTTCCTGGCCGCGGCGCTTGGACCGGGCATGCGCGCGGTGACGGTGGCGGTGTCCGCGTCCAGCGGTGTCGCGGGCTTCGTGTTCCCTGGCGATCGCATCGATCTGGTGGTGACTCAGGAGGTGCGCGGCGGTGGCGATGGCCCGCCGCTCAAGACCTCGGAAACGTTCGTGCGCAATCTGCGCGTGCTCGCTACCGATCAGCGCACAGACAGCACCGACGAAGACGGCAAGACCAAGGTGCTCGCTTTCTCGACGGTTACGCTCGAGGCGACGCCGCGCATCGCGGAGAAGATCGCCGTCGCGCAGACGGTCGGCCAGCTGTCGCTGTCGCTGCGCTCGATCGCCGACAATGCTGCGGAGCTCGAGCGGGCGATCGCCGCCGGCGAGGTGACGGTGCCGGGCAACGGCGACCCGAAGGCGGAAAAGCAGATGCTGCTGCAGATCGCGTCGCGCCCGATCGAGTCCAATGACAGCTTCGTCACCGGCGCGGACGTGTCGCGGTTTCAACGCCGCACCGTACCGGCCAAGGAAAGCTCCGCCGGCAACGGCGCGGCGAACGGCGGCACCGGTATGATCGGTCCGCGCCCGGAAGGCCCGGTGGTCCGGGTGGCGCGCGGCAACACGATCACCGACGTCGCGGTGGGGGGTAAATAAGATGTTCGATCTGAAGACGCAGATGCGCCGCACCGTCGGTCCGGCGATTGCCGCCGCGCTGGCCGCCGCGACGATCGCGGCAAGCGCGCCGCTGTTCGCCGCGCCGACCACGCAGGCGCCGACCACCACCATGGACCTGTCGAAGGGCCGCGGCCGGCTGGTCAACCTGTCGGCGCCCATGAGCGACCTGTTCGTCGCCAACGACAAGGTGGCCGACGTCCAGGTCCGCTCGCCACGCCAGCTCTACATCTTCGGCAAGGATGCCGGCGAAACGACGATCTACGCGACGGCCAAGAACGGCGCGGTGGTTTTCTCGACCAACGTTCGCGTCGGCACCAACGTCGAGACGGTCGATCAGATGCTGTCGCTGGCCATGCCGGATGCCCGTATCGTCGTCACGCCGATGAACGGGCTGGTGCTGCTGACCGGCACCGTCGCCAACCCGGACGACGCGGCCGAGGCGGAACGCCTGGTCACCGCCTTCGTCGGCGAGGAAACGCAGGTGGTCAGCCGCCTGCGCAACGCGACGCCGCTGCAGGTCAACCTCCAGGTCCGCATCGCCGAGGTCAATCGCGATCTCGTCAAGGAAATCGGCGTCAATCTGCTCAGCCGCGACACGACCGGCGGGTTCCTGTTCGGCGTCGCCCAGGGGCGCAATTTTGGCTCGATCGGCAATACCGACCTGTCCGGCTTGCCGCAGCTCGACGCCTCGTCGATCTTCGGCCTGCCCAGCGGTTCGCTGAAGCTGCCGTTCGATCCGACGACCGGCCAGTTCATCACCAAGGCGGGCACTGCCTATGACATGGCGAAGCTCGGCCTTGGCGCTGGGAAAACCAGCATCGGCCTCGCCGGCCGGCTGTTCGGCCTCGACATCGCCTCGGCGCTGGACCTGGCCGAAACCGACGGCCTGGTGACAACGCTCGCCAACCCAAATCTGACGGCGCTGTCGGGTGAAACCGCCAGCTTCCTGGCCGGTGGCGAAATTCCGATCCCGATCAGCCAGGGGCTGAATCAGGTCACGATCGATTATAAGCAGTACGGTGTCAGCCTGGCGTTCACGCCAACGGTGCTGGCCGATGGTCGCATCTCCATGCGCGTCCGGCCGGAAGTGTCGCAGCTGACCAGCGCTGGCGCGGTGGTGCTGAACAGTTTCAGCGTGCCAGCCCTGACCACCCGTCGTGCCGAAACGACGGTCGAGCTGGGGTCCGGCCAGAGCTTCATGATCGGCGGGTTGCTTAGTGCCACGCACAACAACAGCGTCGATAAGGCGCCCGGGCTCGGCAACCTGCCGATCCTCGGTGCGCTGTTCCGTTCCACCCGCTTCCGGCGGCAGGAGACGGAACTGATGATCATCGTCACGCCCTATCTGGTCCGGCCGGTTTCGGCCAACCAGCTTGCGCTGCCGACCGACGGATACAAGGCGCCGACGGATGTCGAGCGCGTGCTGCTCGACAAGACATTCGACGGCAAGACCGGCGAGAAGCGGCCGGTGCCGACCATGGCGCCACCGACGACGTCCACCACCGTGCCGGCGCCGGTGCCCGCGCCGCAGGCGTCGGCCGCAGGCAGGGGCAAGCAGAACAGCCAGGCGGTGGCGCCCGGTTTCTCGTTCAAGTGATCCGCGGGGAGAACAGCATCATGCGTAGCCTTTCCACATCGACGCTGATCGTGCTCTCGCTCGGTCTTGGCGCCTGCGGCACCGGCAGCACCGGTTTCAACCAGGGGCTGGAGACCGTGCATCAGCCGGTGGTCAGCCGCACCGACTATGTCATCGACCTCGCCAGCGGCGGTGCCGGCCTGGCTCCGGGTGAGCGCGAACGGCTGGCTGGTTGGTTCGCTTCGATGCGGATCGGCTACGGCGATCGCATTTCGGTTGACGATCAGGCTGCCTATGGTGGCGCGAACGCGCGGGATGCGGTCGCCCAGCTTGCCGCCGAACAGGGATTGATGCTGGCCGACACCGCGCCGGTCACCGCGGGGGAAATCCCGCCGGGCGCCGTCCGTGTCGTTGTCAGCCGCACCCGTGCCGAAGTGCCGACCTGCCCCGACTGGGGCCGTGGTTCGACCGAGATGACTGGCTCAAACATGTCCAATTACGGTTGCTCGGTCAGCACCAACCTCGCCGCGATGGTCGCCAATCCGGAAGATCTGATCCACGGCCGTGATCCGGCCGGCGCCAATGACGCCAGCACCTCCGGCCGCGCGATCAAGCAGTATCGCGAACGCAAGCCAAGCGGCGACGGCGATCTGAAGTCCGAAACCACATCGAAAGGCAGCAACTGATGAACGCGCCCTGGAGTCCTTCGCGCGCGGGGAATTCGCGCGAACCGTTCATCGCCTTCGTCTGCGACGACGCTACCGCCGATCAGCTGCGGCCGATCGCGGTCGAACTCGGCTGGTCGGCCGACAAGGTCAACAAGGGCGGGCTACGCAACGCGGTGCAGACGCTGTCGGTGTCGGCTAGCCCGAGCGTGCTGTTCGTCGACCTGTCCGAATCGGGCGATCCGCTGAACGACATCAATGCGCTCGCCGAAGTGTGCGAGCCGGGCACGGTAGTGATTGCCGCCGGCCAGGTGAACGACGTGCGGCTTTACCGCGATCTCGTCGCCAGCGGCATTCAGGATTACCTGCTGAAACCGTTCAGCCCCGATCAGTTGCGCGACACCTTCGCGCAGGCGCAGGCGGCGTTCAATGCGCCGCGCAACGCCGAACCAGCGGCGGCTGAGCGTCCGCACCTGGTGGTTGCGGTCGTTGGTGCGCGTGGTGGTGTTGGTGCCTCGACGACGGCGACTTCGCTGGCCTGGCTGTTCGGCGAGAAGGGTGGTCGCTCGACCGCGCTGCTCGACCTTGACGTCCATTTCGGTACCGGTGCGCTAGCGCTTGACCTTGAGCCGGGCCGTGGCCTGACCGACGCGATCGAGAATCCAAGCCGTATCGACGGGCTGTTCATCGAACGTGCGATGGTAAAGTCGAACGAGAAGCTGGCGGTGCTGTCGGCGGAGGCGCCGATCCATCAGCCGATGGCGTCCGACGGCTCTGCGCTGTTCCAGTTGCAGGAAGAGATGAAGGCGGCGTTCGAATGCACCGTCGTCGATCTTCCGCGCCACATGCTGGTCCAGCATCCGCACTTGATCAGCGACATCAACAGCGTCGTCATCGTCACCGAACTGACGCTGGCGGCCGCGCGCGACGTCATTCGCCTGCTGGCCTGGTTGCGCGCCAACGCGCCGCAGGCGGTGCCGTTCGTGGTCGCAAACCGGGTGGCGGCGGCCGGTGTCGGCGAACTGGCGCGCAAGGACTTCGAAACCTCGATCGAGCGCAAGGTCGATTTCGTCGTCCCGTATGATGCCAAGGTCGCGGCCCAGGCGGCTAAGCTTGGTAAGCCGCTCGCTGAAGCGGGCAAGGGCGCGAAGGTCGGCCAGGCGCTGCAGGCGCTTGCCGCCCGGCTCGTCGCTTCGTTCGAGGATGGCGAGGAGAACGCGGCGCCTGAAGACGGCCGCAAGCCAAGCCTGCTCGGCAAGCTGGGTGGCCTGAAGGCGATGATGCCGAAGGCGAAGAAGAACTGAACCGTCGGGCGGCGCCACCGCGCCGCCGGGCGATAGCTTGGATGAATTGCTGATGGCCCTGCTTCCGCTGCTTCTGGTCCTGTTCGGCATGCTGTGCGTGTGCGCGATGCTGTTCGTCGCCTTCGCCGGGCCGTCGCTCGACAAGGTCCAGCGGCGGCGGATCGGCATGATCCGCGAACGGCACACCGGCAACGCCGGCGGCGTGGTAGAGGCGCAGATGCGCCGTATTCTTGCCGCACGAGAGACGCGGATGGACAGCGCGCTGGCCCGGTTCATTCCCAATCCGGAACTGCTGCGCAAACGGTTGGCGATGACCGGCAAGGACTGGAGCGTCGGCAAATATGCCCTCGCCTCGATCGGCCTGTTCGCGCTGGTTTTCCTGCTGCTCGAGTTGCGCGGTGCGCCGTTGCTGCTGGCGGTCGGGGTTGCGCTGTTTGTCGGTCTTGGCGTGCCGCATTTCGTCGTTGGCATGATGGTCAAGCGGCGGATCGGCAAATTCACCGCCCGCTTTCCCGATGCGATCGAACTGCTGGTCCGCGGCCTGCGCGCCGGCTTGCCGATCTCGGAAACGCTGACCGTGGTGTCGACCGAGGTGCCCGGCCCGGTTGGCGAGGAATTCCGCAACGTCAGCGACAAGATCAAGATCGGCCGGACGATGGACGCCGCACTGCAGGAAACGGCGGAACGCCTCGGCACGCCGGAATTCCAGTTTTTCGTCATTACCCTGGCGATCCAGCGCGAGACCGGCGGCAATCTGGCGGAAACCCTGTCCAACCTTGCCGACGTGCTGCGCAAGCGCGCACAGATGAAGCTGAAGATCCGGGCGATGTCGTCGGAATCGAAGGCGTCGGCCTATATCGTCGGCGCGCTGCCGTTCATCGTCTTCACGCTCGTCTACATCATGAACCCCAAATATCTTGGCGGCTTCTTCACCGACGAGCGGTTGATCATCGCTGGCTTGGGCGGGTTGGTATGGATGTCGATCGGCGGCTTCATCATGGCCAAGATGGTCAATTTCGAGATTTGAGCGGAGAAGGCGTTCATCATGGGTGAGATTCCTGCCGCTGGCCCGACGCTGCTGGGTGTCGACGTCCTCTGGGTCGCGACGCTGTTGTCGGCGGTCGCCACTTTCTTTGTGCTGGTCGCGCTCTATGCGGCGACGACGGTTCGCGATCCGATGGCCCGCCGGGTCAAGGCGCTGAACGACCGCCGCGAGCAGCTGAAGGCGGGCATTACCGCCCCGGCCTCCCGCCGCCGGGCGAAGCTCGGCGCCAAAAGCGCGACGACGCAGCGGATGCGTTCGTTCCTCGCCAGCCTGAAGGTGCTGCAGGACGAACAGTTGAAGGCAGCGCAGAAGAAGCTGATGCAGGCTGGCATCCGCTCCAAGGATGCGGCGGTCGCCGTCATCTTCGGCCGGCTGGTCATCCCGTTGCTCGCCGGTGGCTTCATCCTGCTGCTCGTCTACGGCATCGACTATTTCCCGACCTGGTCGCCGATGAAGAAGTTCCTGCTCGTCGCCGGCGTGCTGATCGGTTCGTACAAGGCGCCGGATATCTGGCTGAAGAACCAGATCGCCAAGCGCAGCACCGCGATCCGCAAGGGCCTGCCCGATGCGCTCGACCTGCTGGTGATCTGCGCCGAAGCCGGCCTGACCGTCGACGCGGCCTTCGGCCGGGTCGCGCGTGAGCTGGGGCGCGGCTATCCGGAACTGGGCGACGAATTCATGCTGACCTCGATCGAGCTCGGCTTCCTGACCGAACGCCGTCAGGCGTTCGAGAATCTTGCCAACCGCGTCGATCTGGAAGCGGTTCGCGGCGTCGTCACGACGATGATCCAGACCGAGAAATACGGCACGCCGCTCGCCTCGGCGCTGCGCGTGTTGTCCGCCGAATTCCGCAACGAGCGGATGATGCGGGCGGAGGAGAAGGCCGCGCGGCTGCCGGCGATCATGACCGTGCCGCTGATCTGCTTCATTCTGCCGGTGCTGTTCATCGTCATCCTCGGCCCGGCCGCCTGCTCGATCTCCGACTCGTTCCTGAACCAGCAATAGGGCGCGATACGGTCCCTGACGCGCGGGGGTGATACGGACGAGCTGCCTTTAACGATCCGAGTCGGGATGGGCTATTGCAGCCGCTCGACTTTCAGGCCTTTCGCTTTCAGCATTTCCAGCACCGAGTCCTTGCCGGCGAGGTGGCCGGCGCCAACGGCGACCATCACCGTGCCGGGTGTGGCGAGGCGCTGTTCGATCCATGCTGTCCACGCGGTATTGCGCTGGCGGATCAGGCGGTCCGCCAGGGTCAGCGACAGCTTCAGTTCCTCATCGAAGGTGACGGCGATGGTGCGAACATCACCCCGGCCCCAGGCCTTGATCATCCGGGTGACGTCGTCCGCCTCGCCCGAAGCCCCGTCGAGCATGCCGGTCAGCAGCTGGCGCTGCGCGTCTTCCGGCAGCGTGTCGAAATAGGCGAGTTGCTGCGCCGTCGTCTCCAGCCCCAATATCGGCTTGCCGGAATCGCCGAACAGCTTGCCGAGCTGCTTGTCGACGCCGTTGGCCGGGCTGGCCCCGGTCGCGGCGCTGCTCGCCCCGCCGATCGCCAGCGCCGCCGCCCAGGTCTTCAGCCGGTCGAGCTGCGCCGGCTTCAACCCGACTTTGTCGATCGCCGTCTGCAATGCGGCGCGCTTGTCTGCCGGCACCCGGTCCAGGATCGGTGGCAGGCCGGCGGCCGTCGCCACCGCGCGATAGGCCTCGGCATTGCCTGCGGCGTTGCTGACATCGGCGATCTCCATCACCAGCGTGTCGGAGCGGGCCAGCGCCGCGTCGAACTTCGCCGTGCGCCAGCGGTAATTCTTGGGCAGCATGTGGATGGTGCCGAACAGGTAGATCGTCGTGTCCGGATCGGACACGCGCCACAGGGCCGGACGGGCGTTTTCGGCCTGGCCGGAGCCGGCGCAGGCGGAAATCAGCAGCGCCGCGACCGGCGCGAGTAATCGGAACAGGCGGCTCATCTGCCCGTACGTAGCGCTACGAAGCTGAACCGCCGGCGACAACGCGCGGTTCAATCGCGCACCCGCGCCGTCATCATGCCGCGCGCGGCGAGCATCGTCTGCACGCTGTCCTTGCCGGCAAGATGCCCGGCACCGACCGCGACAAACACGGTGCCCGGCCGGCCGAGCCGCGCCTCGATCCAGCCTGCCCAGCGGGCATTGCGGTCGGTAAGCAGCCGCTTCGCGATCTCCGGATTCTCGGCCAGCGACTCGTTCATGATCGCGCCCAGCCGTTCCGAGTCGCCGGCCGCCCAGGCGTCGACCATCTTCGCCATTTCCTCTTTCAGCCGGGGCAGTTCCTCGACCGTGCTGTTCAGGAACGCGACCTGCAGCGGTTCCGGCAGCGAATCGAAATAGCCGAGCTGCTGGTCGAATGTCTCAAGCTCTCCGATCGGCTTGCCGGCGGCCCTGGCGGCGGCGGTCAGCGCCTTTTCAACCCCGGTTTCGGCCGAATAGCCAAGCGCCTGCAACGGCAGGATCGACAGGGTGGTGGCGACGAACCACGGCTCCATCCGCTCGAACGCCCCCGCCGGCACGCCAAGCGCGGCGAGCGCCGCCTGATAGGCCGGGCAGGCGACCGCCATCTTGGTGCAGAGCGGCGGACCGTCGGCATCGATCGCCCGCGCCAGCATCGTCCGTCCCGCGCTGCCGTCCTCCGGCGCGATCATCTCGATCACCAGCTCGTCGGCGGCGTCCAGGCCCGCCTTCACCTTACCGTGCAGCCAGTCGATGTCGGCGGGCAGGACATGGACGGTGCCGAACAGATAGATCGTCGTGTCCGCGTCCTTCACCACCCACAGCGCGGGGGTGGCGTTTCGCGCCGCCACCGGGGCGGCGAGCAGCATCAGCAGCAGGGCAAGAAGGCGTGTCATCGCCCCCGCCCATAGCCCGGCTTTGTCGCTTCGTCTTGCGCTTTGCTTGATTCCGCCGCCGCCATCCGCCAAAGCGGCGCCATATTTTGTGCGACCGCGAAAGAAACGATCTTGGCAGAGGCGAAGACGCCCAGTTTCCAGCAGATGATCCTGACGCTCCACGCTTATTGGAGCGCGCGCGGCTGCGTCATCCTCCAGCCTTACGACATGGAGATGGGCGCCGGCACCTTCCATCCGGCAACGACGCTGCGCGCGCTGGGGCCGGAACCGTGGAACGCCGCCTTCGTCCAGCCGAGTCGTCGCCCGACCGATGGTCGTTATGGCGAGAACCCCAACCGGCTGCAGCATTATTACCAGTATCAGGTGGTGTTGAAACCCAGCCCGCCCGATGTGCAGGATCTCTATCTCGGCAGCCTGGCGGCAATCGGCGTCGATGCCGCCGCCCACGACATCCGCTTCGTCGAGGATGACTGGGAAAGCCCGACACTCGGCGCCTGGGGGCTGGGCTGGGAAGTGTGGTGCGACGGCATGGAAGTGTCGCAGTTCACCTATTTCCAGCAGATGGGCGGTTTCGACTGCAAGCCGGTGGCGGCGGAGCTGACCTACGGGCTGGAACGGCTGGCGATGTACATTCAGGGCAAGGACAATGTCTACGACCTGGCGTTCAACGACACAGGCGTCACCTATGGCGACGTGTTCCTTGAGAATGAACGCCAGATGTCGACCTGGAATTTCGAGGTCGCCGATACCGACACGCTGTTCGACCTGTTCCGCAAGGCGGCGGCGGAGTGCGAGCGGTGCCTGGACGCGAAGCTGCCGATCCCGGCCTATGAGCAGGCGATCAAGGCCAGCCACGTCTTCAACCTGTTGAACGCCCGCGGCGTCATCTCCGTCGCCGAGCGGCAGGCCTATATCGGGCGCGTCCGCGACCTGACCAAGGGCAGCTGCGCCGGGTGGATGGAAAAACACGGGTGGGCGGCGTGACCGGTATCGGGCTGGTGCGTCCCTCGACTGCGCTCGGGATGGACGGGTCTTGGCTGATCCGATCAACCACAGCCGTTTCGCGCGCACCCCAACCGTCCATCCCGAGCGCAGTCGAGGGACGCACCCCGCCCCGCCAGCAGGAAGGCGCCCGTCATGGCTGATTTCCTGCTTGAGCTGCAGTCGGAGGAAATCCCCGCGCGGATGCAGGCGCGGGCGCGCGACGACCTTGCCCGTCTGTTCGCCGAGGAAGTCGGCAAGGCCGGGCTGGCCGCCGAGGCGATCGAGACCTTCGCCACCCCGCGCCGACTGGCGCTGATCGCGCGCGGCCTGCCGCTGGAAACGGCGGCGGTCAGCGAGGAATTGAAAGGCCCGCGCGTCGGCGCGCCGGATCAGGCGATCGACGGCTTCCTGCGCAAGACCGGGCTTGGCCGCGACGCGCTGGTCGAGCGCGACGGGGTGTGGTTCGCCCATGTCGAGACGCCCGGCCGCGCCACCGCGCAGGTGCTGGCGGAAGCGGTGCCGGCAATCGTCCGCGCATTCCCCTGGCCAAAATCGATGCGCTGGGGCACCGACTCGCTGTCGACCGAAAGCCTGCGCTGGGTGCGGCCGCTGCACGGCATCATCGCGCTGCTCGACGGCGCGGTGGTGCCGTTCGAGATCGCCGGGGTCGCCGCCGGCGACAGCACCGTCGGCCACCGGTTCCACAGCAGCGGCACGATCCGCATCGCCAGCGCCGCGACCTATGCCGATCAGCTGCGCGCCGCCCATGTCATCGTCGACGCCGGTGAGCGGGCGGCGATTATCGCGAAGGGCGCCGCCGCGCTGGCCGACGGTGCCGGGCTGAACCTGGTCGAGGACGCCGGGCTGCTCGCCGAAAATGCCGGGCTGACCGAATGGCCGGTGCCGCTGCTCGGCCGCTTCGACCCGGACTTCCTGACCGTGCCGCCGGAAGTGATCCAGCTCACCGCGCGGGTGAACCAGAAATATTTCGTTTGCCGCGACGCGGCGGGCACGCTGGCCAACGCCTTCATCTGCGTGGCGAATATCGAGGCGGCCGATGGCGGCGCCCGGATCGTCGAGGGCAACCGCAAGGTGCTCGCCGCCCGTCTGTCCGACGCGCGCTTCTTCTACGAGACCGACCTGAAGGTCCGGCTTGAGGATCAGTTGCCCAAGCTAGAAAAGATCGTCTTCCACGAAAAGCTCGGCACCGTCGCCGACAAGGTTGACCGGGTGGCGAAGCTCGCCCGCTGGCTGGTCGAGCAAGGCATCGTCGGCACATCCGCTCCGGCCAATTCCCCGCCCCCATCCGTCCATCCCGAGCGCAGTCGAGGGACGCAGGATGCCGGACTGGGTGCGTCCCTCGACTGCGCTCGGGATGGACGGGGACAGGCTGATTTGGCCGAGCGGGCGGCGCGGCTGTGCAAGGCCGATCTCGTCACCGGCATGGTCGGCGAGTTCCCGGAGTTGCAGGGCATCATGGGCGGCTACTACGCCGCCGCGCAGGGCGAGCCCGCCGAAGTCGCCGAAGCGATCCGCGACCACTACAAGCCGGTCGGTCAGGGTGACGCCGTGCCGACCGCGCCGGTGACGGTGGCGGTGAGCCTGGCGGATAAGCTGGATACACTATGCAGCTTCTTCGAGATCCAGGAGTACCCCACCGGCTCCAAAGATCCGTTCGCCCTAAGAAGGGCGGCGATCGCGATCATCAACCTTCTCGAGCGCAACGGGTTGAAGCTGCACATTGGCGAGGCGGTAAGGCAAGGTTGGCTGGGGCATTCGCCAGATAAGGCTTTGACTGACGCCGAGATTGCAAGGCGCGGAACAGCCATTCCCGTGACTGACTATCTCTGGAATTTCATGGTCGACCGCCTGAAGGTCCAGCAGAAGGAAGCCGGCGTCCGCCACGACCTGATCGACGCGGTGTTCGCGCTCGGCGGCGAGGACGATCTTGTCCGCCTGCTCGCCCGCGTCCATGCGCTCCAGGCCTTCGTCGCGACCGAGGACGGCGCCAACCTGCTCGCCGGTTATCGCCGCGCCGCCAACATCCTGAAGAAGGAAGGCGTCACCGACAGCGAATGGGCGGCACCCGACTATGCCACCGAGCCGGCGGAAGCGGCGCTGATCGCGGCACTCGATGCGGCCGAGCCACTGGCGGAGCGGGCGGTGGCGGCGGAGGATTTCGCCGGGGCGATGGCGGCGCTGGCCAGCCTGCGCGCGCCGATCGACGCCTTTTTCGACGCGGTGACGGTCAACGACGCCGATCCCGCGAAGCGTACCGCCCGGCTGGCGCTGCTCGCCCGCATCCGCGATGCGGTGCACCACGTCGCCGATTTCTCGCGGATCGAGAAATGAGCGCGCAGACATAACAATGACCGGGTAACCGGCGCGAAACCGCTTTTCGTATCGGCTTTGTTTGATTTCGCAGGGATGGGGTTGGAATGACGCAATATGTGTACCGCTTCGGCGGCGGTGTTTCGGACGGCGGCCAGGGCGACAAGAATCTGCTGGGCGGCAAGGGCGCCAACCTGGACGGCATGGCCTCGATCGGCCTGCCGGTGCCGCCGGGCTTCACCATCTCCACCGCGATGTGCACCCGTTATTATGAGGACGGACAGCACTTTCCCGACAGCCTGCGCGCGGAAGTCGCAGCCGGCCTGACCCATATCGAGGGGATCACCGGCAAGCGGTTCGGCGACGCGGCCGACCCGCTGCTGGTTTCCGTCCGTTCCGGCGCGCGGGTGTCGATGCCGGGGATGATGGACACTGTCCTGAACCTAGGCCTCAACGACCGGACGGTCGAGGGGCTGGCGGCGGTGTCTGGCGACGCGCGCTTCGCCTGGGACAGCTACCGCCGCTTCATCCAGATGTATTCGGATGTGGTGCTGGAACTGGACCACGGCGCGTTCGAGGAAGCACTTGAGGTGGCGAAGGAGGACAAGGGCCATTTCCTCGACACCGACATGACTGCCGATGACTGGCAGGCGCTGGTCGCCAGCTACAAGAAGATCGTCGAGCAGCAATGGGGCAAGCCGTTCCCGCAGGACGTGAACGACCAGCTGTGGGGTGCGATCGGCGCGGTGTTCGGGTCGTGGCAGTCGGAACGCGCCAAGGTCTACCGCCGGCTGAACGGCATCCCCGGCGACTGGGGCACCGCCGTCAACGTGCAGGCGATGGTGTTTGGCAACATGGGGGAAACGTCGGCGACCGGCGTCGCCTTCACCCGCGACCCGGCGACCGGCGAGCGCGCCTATTACGGCGAATTCCTGATCAACGCGCAGGGCGAGGACGTCGTCGCCGGCATCCGCACCCCGCAATATCTGACCCTGGCGGCGCGCGAGCGGGCCGGGGCCAAGGCGGCGTCGATGGAAGAAGCGATGCCGGAGACGTTTGCCGAGCTGGCCGGCGTCTTCGCGCTGCTCGAAGACCATTACCGCGACATGCAGGACATCGAGTTCACCGTCGAGCGCGGCAAGCTGTGGATGCTGCAGACCCGCAACGGCAAGCGCACCGCCGCCGCCGCGTTGAAGATTGCGGTCGACATGGCGAACGAGGGGCTGATCAGCCGCGACGAGGCGGTTGCCCGCGTCGACCCGGCGGCGCTCGACCAGTTACTCCACCCGACGCTGGACCCGGCGGCGCCGCGCGACGTGCTGACCAGTGGCCTGCCGGCCAGCCCCGGCGCCGCGTCCGGCACGGTGGTGTTCGACGCCGACACGGCGGAAAAGCACGCGGCGCAGGGCGAAGCGGTGATCCTTGTCCGTGTCGAAACCAGCCCGGAAGACATTCACGGCATGCACGCCGCCAAGGGTATCCTGACCGCGCGGGGCGGCATGACCAGCCACGCCGCCGTCGTCGCCCGCGGCATGGGCCGGCCCTGCGTCTCCGGCGCGGGTACGCTGGCGATCGACGCCAAGGCGCGGCTGTTCCGCGTCGGCGAGCGGACGATCAGGGAAGGCGAGACGATCACCATCGACGGCGCGTCCGGCGAGGTGATGGCCGGAGAAGTGGCGACGGTGCAGCCGGAGCTGGCCGGCGATTTCGGCACGCTGATGGCGTGGGCCGACGGCGCCCGCCGGCTGAAGGTGCGCACCAATGCGGAAACGCCGCATGACTGCCGCACCGCCCGCGATTTCGGTGCCGAAGGCGTCGGCCTGTGCCGGACCGAGCACATGTTCTTCGACGCCGGCCGGATCACCGCCGTGCGCCAGATGATCCTCGCCGACAGCGAGCAGGGCCGCCGCGCCGCGCTCGACAAGCTGCTGCCCGAACAGCGCGCCGACTTCACCGAGATTTTCGAGGTGATGACCAGCCTGCCGGTGACGATCCGCCTGCTCGACCCGCCGCTGCACGAATTCCTACCGCACGAGGAGGCGGAGTTCGCCGAGGTAGCGGAAGCAGCGTCGGTCGCCGTCGACGCGCTGAAGCGCCGCGCCGCCGAGCTGCACGAGGTCAATCCGATGCTCGGCCACCGCGGCTGCCGGCTGGGCGTGACCTATCCCGAAATCTACGAGATGCAGGCTCGCGCGATCTTCGAGGCGGCGTGCGATGTCGCCGCTAGGACCGGCAACGCGCCGATCCCGGAGGTGATGGTGCCGCTGGTCGCCACCCGGCGCGAGCTGGACCTGATGAAGGGGATCATCGACGACACCGCCAAGGCGGTGTTCGTCGAGAAGGGCCGCGAGATCGCCTATCTGGTCGGCACGATGATCGAGCTGCCGCGCGCGGCGCTGAAGGCGGGCGAGATCGCCGAGGTCGGCCAGTTCTTCAGCTTCGGCACCAACGACCTGACCCAGACGACGCTGGGCGTCAGCCGCGACGACGCCGGCCGATTCCTGACCAGCTATGTCGACAAGGGCATCTTCGCCCGCGACCCGTTCGTCAGCATCGACACCGAGGGCGTCGGCGAGCTGATCCGCATCGCGGTCGAGCGCGGCCGGGCGACCCGGCCGGATATCAAGCTCGGCATCTGCGGCGAACATGGCGGCGACCCGGCCTCGATCGCCTTCTGCGAAGGCGCCGGCCTCGACTACGTCAGCGCCTCGCCCTACCGCGTGCCGATCGCGCGGCTGGCGGCGGCACAGGCGGCACTGAAAAGCCGGGGCTGAACCGGCGTGTCCCGCCCGCCGCGGCCTCAGCCGTAGCGGGCGCGGACCTCGTCGATCTTGCCGGCGCGCAGCAATGCCGCCTGCTCGCGCCAATGCTCGTTCGCGATGCGGCCGGGCGCGAAGCCCAGCCGGCCTTCCAGCGCGGCTTCCTCCTCCGCCGACAGCGCCTCGATCGCACGGTAACTGTGGATGCCGGCCGCATTCAGCCGCGTCTCACCGGCTCGATCGATGTCGCGGATCAGGGTCAGGTCGTCGTGCCGCCCGGCCGCCGCCGCGCCGATCGCGCCGCCGGCGAGCGGATCGGCGCCGGGCACCTGCCGCTCCAGTTCGGCAATACGGGCATTGGCGGCGGCGATCCGCGCCTCATGGTCGGTACGCAACGCGGCATGCGCCTCCCGCTCCCGCGCCAGCGCCCGCTTCCACTTGCCCGATCCGCCGCGCACCAGCAGGCCGACGGCAAAGGCAAGCAGCAGCAGGAAGGTCACATAGACCCATTCGTCCGATGTCAGGCTCATCATCGCGCACTCTCCCTTCCGGAAGAGCGCGCGAGATGGCCGGACGTTCCCTTACCCGATCAGCGCGCGGCTATCAGGCCTGTTTGTCGCCCGGGGTCGGGGCGCCGGGCAGCGGCGGCACGGGGAGCGGGGGCGCGTCGGGGTCCAGTTCCGGCACGTCGGTGATACCACGGCCGACATAGCTGTGGCGGCGACTATAGCCGAAATAGATGAGCAGGCCGACAAGCCCCCACACCGGCAACACCAGAATCGCGACCAGCGGCAGCTTCACGTAAAGGCCAAGGCAACCGAAGATGGCGAGCGGCGCGACGAGGCCGATCAGCGGGGTACGGAACGGCCGGTGGCGATCCGGGTCGGTCTTGCGCAGCACCAGCACCGCGATCGCGACCATGGCGAAGGCGAACAGCGTGCCGGAATTGGAATAATCCGCCAGCTTGCCGACCGGCAGGAACGCCGCCGCGACCATCACGACGATGCCGGTGAAAATGGTGACGATATGGGGCGTGTGATACCGCGGGTGTACGCTGGCCAGCTTGGCTGGCAGCAGCCCGTCGCGCGCCATAACGAAGAACACGCGGGTCTGGCCGAACATCATCATCAGAACCACTGACGGCAGGGCGATAAAGGCGGCAAGACCGATCAGGTTGCCGACTTTTACCCAACCGGCGCTGCGCAGCACGTGGGCCAGTGCCTCCTTGGAGCAGGCGAGCGGTTCGTTCAGGCCGCTGGCGACGATCTGTGCGCAGCGCTGGGCCAGTTCCGGCGTGCCCGGCGACAATATCTCGCCACCAAGGCCGCGCACCGGCTGCGCGCCGATCGCGCCGATCGCGCCAGCTGACACCAGCAGGTAGAAGACGGTGCAGATCAGCAGGCTGCCGATCAGGCCGATCGGCACGTTGCGCTGCGGGTTCTTTGTTTCTTCCGCTGCGGTCGACACCGCGTCGAAGCCGACATACGCGAAGAAGATCGACGATGCCGCGCCGACGACGCCAATCGTCCCCCAGCCGTTCGGCAGGAATGGAATGAACTCGTCCTGCTTGATGACCGGAATGGTGAGGGCGATGAACAGTGCCAGCGCCGCGACCTTGATCGCGACCAGAACAGCGTTGACCCGCGCGCTTTCCGTTGTGCCGATGATAAGCAGCCAGGTGACGAGGCCGGCGATCACCACCGCCGGCAGGTTGATCATGCCGCCCTGGCTTGGCCCGACGGCCAGCGCTGCGGGAATGGTTATGCCAAAAGCGCTGTTCATCAACCCGACGAAATAGCCGGACCAGCCGACTGCGACCGCGCTGGCGCCCACCGCATATTCGAGGATCAGCGCCCAGCCGACCATCCACGCCATCAATTCGCCCATCACCGCATAGGTGTAGGTGTAGGCGGAGCCGGCAACCGGCACCATCGACGCCAGTTCGGAATAACACAGCGCCGCGACCGCGCAGACGAAGCCGGCGATGACGAAGCTGATCATCATCCCCGGCCCGGCCTTCTGCGCCGCTTCGGAGGTAAGGACAAAAATGCCGGTGCCGATGACCGCGCCGACGCCGAGCATGGTCAGCTGAAAGGCGCCGAGGCTCCGGCTCAGACCCTTCTTCTCGGCGGTCGCGAGAATGGCGTCGAGCGGTTTGACGCGTCCGAAGATCATTAAGTGGTTCCCCCATGAATGGCGGGGAACCCCCGCACAATTATGTTGCGCGGAAGCGTAGAGGCTAATCCGGCTGGCGCAATAGTCTTGAAGTTGTTTTCGTGGCCCGGGCCGGGCCTAGGGCGCCAGCATTGGCCCCAGTGGGCGCCCGCCGAAAAGGTGGACGTGCAGGTGCGGCACTTCCTGGTGACCGTGCTGGCCGACATTGGCGAGCAGGCGATAACCGGGCGCGACCAGGCCCTGTTCGCGTGCGACAAGCCCGACGGCGCGGATGAAGCCGGCGATCGCCGCATCGCTCGCCTGCGCGGAGAAATCGTCCCACGACACGTAGCGGCCCTTGGGGATCACCAGAATATGGGTCGGCGCCTGGGGATTGATGTCATGGAACGCCAGGGCGTGCTCATCCTCATAGACCCGGCGGCACGGCAGTTCGCCGCGCAGGATGCGGGCAAAGACGTTCGTATCGTCATAGGGTTGCGTCGCGTCGATCGGCATGGCTGTTCCCTTGCGTTTCAGCTCCGGCTCAGGCCTGTTTGCGGTGCTCGCCCTTGACCCAGCGGACCGTGCCCGAACTGGCGCGCATGACGACGCTCTCGGTGGTCATGACCCCGCCCTTCAACCGCTTCACCCCGTCGAGCAGCGACCCGTCGGTCACGCCGGTGGCGGCAAAGATGCAGTCGCCTTGCGCCAGATCGGTCAGGTCGTAGATCTTGTTGAGGTCGGTGATCCCCCATTTGCGCGCACGCGCCCTCTCATCGTCGTTGCGGAACAGCAGCCGCCCCTTGAACTGTCCGCCGACGCAGCGCAACGCCGCCGCGGCCAGCACGCCTTCCGGCGCGCCGCCGGAACCGATGTAGATGTCGATCGTCGTGTCAGGATTGGTGGTCGCGATCACGCCGGCAACGTCCCCGTCCGGGATCAACATGATGCCGCAACCAAGCGCACGCAGCTCGGCAATCAGTTTCTCGTGGCGGGGCCGGTCGAGCACGCAGGCGATGATTTCGCTCGGCGCGACGCCCTTGGCGGCGGCAACCGCGCGCACATTGTCCGACGCCGACTTGTCGAGGTCGATGACTCCGTCGGGATAGCCGGGGCCAACCGCCAGCTTCTCCATATACACGTCCGGCGCGTTCAGCAGGCAGCCTTCCTCGGCAATGGCCAGAACCGCCAGCGCGTTCGGCCCGGCCTTGGCGGTGATCGTCGTCCCTTCCAGCGGGTCGAGCGCGATATCGATGCATGGCCCCTTGCCGATCGCCGAACCGACCTTCTCGCCAATATAGAGCATTGGCGCCTCATCCCGCTCGCCCTCGCCGATCACCACGGTGCCATCCATGTACAGGCTGTTCAGTGCCTCGCGCATCGCCTCGACGGCGGCGGCGTCGGCGGCCTTCTCGTCGCCCCGGCCGACCAGCGTCGATGCCGCGATCGCCGCCGCCTCGGTGACGCGGACCATTTCCAGCACCAGCACCCGGTCGAGCACGTGACTGGCGGCGATTGAGGGGGGATTGGCCATTGTAAATTCCTCTTGGTTTTGCTGGGGCGATAGGCGAGCCTTGCGGCAATGTCGAGAATTGCGCTGCGGGTTCGCGATCGTGCCTGCCCTGTCCGTCCTCCCCGGTCGATGGCGCCAAATGTGCCGCACGCAGAAGGCACAAGCGCATCCGCCGCCCCGATTCGCCAGGGCTGCTGCGGCACGCTGGTCAGCAACCGCTGTCGCGGCGGACTTGCCTGTTTGCGCTCGCGTCAGCTGTCGTTCGGCGGGCGGGCCGTATCTACAACCCGGACGCGGCAGGTTCGCCGTCGATACCCCGCTGCGCTAAGGCGCGGGCGAATATATCCGCCGTTGGGGGTTCCACCGCCGCCCGGCTCTTGCCATGGGGGCATGATGACCGGGTCTGACGACACCAGAATGCCGCCGTTCGGCGAGTTTGTCGCGATCGTCGCCGCGTGCATGGCGATGACCGCGCTGTCGATCGATTCGATGATGGCGGCGTTGCCGGCGATCGGCGAGGCGCTGGCTGTGGAACAGCCCAACACCCGCCAATGGGTCATCGGCGCCTTCGTCCTGGGCATTGGTGTCGGCCAGATCATCCACGGGCCGCTGTCCGACCGCTTCGGCCGGCGGCGGGTGTTACGGGTCAATCTTGTTCTGGCCGCTCTGTTCAGCCTTCTGGCGGCGCTGGCGCAGGATTTCACGCTGCTTATCGTCGCGCGGGTGGCGGCAGGTGTCGCGGTCGCTGCCTGCCGGGTGCTGGCGATATCCATCGTCCGCGACCGGTTCAGCGGGCGCCAGATGGCCCGGGTGGTCAGCCTCGCCTACATCGTGTTCATGGCGGTGCCGATCCTGGCGCCGACGATCGGGCAACTGATCCTGCTCGTCGCCGAATGGCGGTGGATTTTCGCGGTGCTGGCGGTCGCGACTTTCGGCCTGTTCCTGTGGACCGGCCTGCGCCTGCCGGAAACCCTGCCCCCGGAACGACGGCTTGCGCTGTCTTTTCCGACGATCGCCGCTGGCTGGCGGACGGTGCTGAGCGAGCGGATGTCGGTCGGCTACACGCTGGCGCTCGCCCTGCTGTCCGGGGCGCTATTCGGCTTCATTAACTCGGTTCAGCAGATTTTCTCGGATACATTCGCGTCGCCACGCCTGCTCGGCCCTGTCTTCGCGGCAATGGCCGGGACGATGGCGGTAGCGGCGGTGTTCAATTCCCGCTTCGTCATCCGGATCGGCACACGCCGGATTTCGCACGGAGCACTGCTCGTCTTCATTGCGCTGGCGGCGCTGCACCTGGCGCTTGCCATGCTCGACCGGGAAACGCTGGTCAGCTTCGCGTTTGTCCAGGCTCTGATGATGGGGTGCTTCGGGCTGGCCAGCGCCAATTTCGGCGCGATGGCGATGGAACATATGGGCGGACTCGCCGGTACCGCAGCGAGCGTGCAGGGTTTTGTCGCAACGCTGGTCGGCGGTGCGATCGGCATCGCCATGGGGCAGGCGTTCGACGGCACCACCGTTCCGCTTGCGCTCGGCTTCCTGCTGTGCGGGGTCAGCGCATTCGTGGCGGTGTTCGTCACCGAACGTGGCCGGTTGTTCGAACCGCATATGGGCTGATCGCGTCGCCCCGGAACCGGTGGCTCGCGTTATCGTTTCAGCCCTGAAACAACAGGCGAGGCATGGTTATGGACAGGCTATTCGAGCGGCTGGCGACGATGGTGGCCGCCTGGGCCGGGCGGCCTGGGGCGTTCGTGATGGCGCTGTCGGTGGTTGTCGCCTGGGGAGCAAGCGGGCCGCTGTTCGGCTATTCCGACACTTGGCAGCTGGTGATCAATACCGGCACGACGATCGTCACCTTCCTGATGGTGTTTCTGATCCAGAACGCCCAGAACCGCGACGCCAGCGCGATCCAGGCCAAGCTCGACGAACTGATCCGCGCCGTCGAAGGCGCCCGCAACGCCTTCATCGGTATCGAACATCTCGGCGAGGCTGAACTGGAGGAGATTCGCCGCGACATTGAGCGGGCTTACGGCGCGGAAGACGCCGCGAGCCTCCATACCCGCACGCTGGAACGCCTGATCCGCCGGCGTTGAAACCGTGCCGGCCGGCGCCGGTCAGCGCAGCGTCGCGACGATGCGGTCGAACACCGCGATATGGATCGGCTTCTCGAAATGACAGCCGGTAACGACGCCGTCACTCCACGCCACTTTTGCAAATAGCGGGGCCAGCCCGGGCAGGATCAGCCACAGGTGGTCGCCGGTATGCAGGCGCGATACGAACTCGGTCCGAAACCCGGACGTCGACAGGTCGATCAGCCTCACGTCGATCGGCT
This sequence comes from Sphingomonas flavalba, assembly GCF_047553045.1. GTDB lineage: Bacteria > Pseudomonadota > Alphaproteobacteria > Sphingomonadales > Sphingomonadaceae > Sphingomonas_L > Sphingomonas_L flavalba_A. Next base: position 21,466 of record NZ_CP180208.1, read on the forward strand.
TTCCGCCGGCCAGACGCAGTTTGACATCGGCCGACACGGCGGCCCTGTCGGTCACCCGGTTCTGCGTGTCGGCGGTGTCGCTTCCGTTATCCATCGTCAACGTCGGTCGGTCCCTGTCTGTGGTCTGGTCTGGATTGGCCGCATACTGCCACGGATCGTCCGCCGGAGCACTCTCGTTTACCCTTTTTCTACCATAATGCCGCGTTCGGCGGTCGCTCCGCCGTCACCTTACCGATCGTTCATTCTCCGGCCATCGGTCTCTCATCGGGCAAGCGCTAGATCGCACTGGTCGGACCAGTCTCCTCCAGTCGGTTCGATTGCCGCGGAACGGCACCCGGCACCCCCGTTTCCGGGTGCCGTTCCGCGCTACGGGGCGCGGCAAGATGACCAGGCCGATTTTCTTCGATGCGAGCGGCCGGCGTCGCAAATGGCTGCTGCGCGGCCTGTTCCTGCTTCTGCTGCTGATCGCCGCCGCCGCCGCCGTGCTCGGCGTGACCATCGCTGCGGTGCCGGTCCCCGATCCGCTGCCGCTGGGGGCGGAACGCCCGCAGCCCCGGCCGTTGCCCGCCCAGATCGCTCATATCCGCCGCCGGCTAACCCGCGGCGTCCACGCTGCCGGGCGCGGGCTTGGCCTGTGGCTGCCGGCGACTCCGCCGCCGCGTGCTGCCGGCAATCCGCTGACCGCGGCCTTCTATGTGTCGTGGGATGATGCCAGTCGCGCGTCGCTGCGCCACCATGTCGGCCAGCTCGACTGGGTGGTGCCGGGCCTCGCCTCCGTCACCGGCGCCGACCACCGGTTCGTCTACACCCATGATCGCGCCTTTTCGCGGATCATGGCCGGGCAGATCCACCGGCCGAAGGTGCTGCCGATGGTCCAGAACAGCGCCGCCGGCCATTGGGACGGGGCGGGCGCCGCCGCGCTGTTCGCCGATGCGGCAGCTCGTGCCCGCCTGCTGGATGGTGTCGCGGCGATGGTCGCGGCCGAGCACGGCGCCGGCATCGTCTTCGATTTTGAGGATCTGCCGCCGGCGGCGCAGCGCCCCTATCGCCGGTTCCTGGCCGAGGCGCGGGCGCGGTTCGCCCCGCAGGGGCTGATCGTTGCCGCGACCGTGCCGGTCGGCGACGCGGACTGGGACATCGCCGCCTATGCGCGGGTCGCCGACCGGCTGCTCGTCATGGATTATGACGAGCATTGGCTTGGCGGAACGGCGGGGCCGATCGCCTCCCAGCCGTGGTTCGTCGCCCAGTTGCGCGCGGCGATGCGCGCCGCCGGGCCAAAGGCGATTTTGGCGATCGGCAGCTACGCCTATGACTGGCACGGTACCGTCGATGCGCTGACCGTCGAGGAGGCATGGCTTGTCGCCCATGACAGCGGCGCCGCGATCGCGTTCGATCCGGCAAGCGGCAACCCGACCTTCGCCTATGCGGAAAGCGGCGTGCCGCACCGGGTGTGGATGTTGGATGCGGCAACCGTCTGGAACCAGCTCCGTGCCGCACGCGTCGCCGGGGTCGGCGGCGTCGCATTGTGGCGGCTCGGCAGCGAGGACCCCGGTGTCTGGCCCGCGCTTGCCGCCTACGGCCACGCCCGCCCGCCGGATCTGTCGGCGATCACCCCGGTCGGCAATGTCGATGTCGAGGGCAATGGCGAGATTGTCCACATCGACAGCGCGCCGACCACCGGTCATCGCACGGTGGTCAGCGATGCCGACGGCCTGATCCGCGACGAGCACTACGGCACGCTGCCTACGCCTTACGTGGTGCGCCGGACCGGCTACCGCCCCGGGGTGGTCGCGCTGACCTTCGATGACGGCCCCGATGCGGACTGGACGCCGAAGATTCTGGCCATCCTCAAGCAGAAGCAAGTGCCGGCGACCTTCTTCGTCATCGGCGAAAACGCGATGGAGCATCCGCTACTGCTCGGCGACATATTGGCGCAGGGCAGCGAGATCGGCAGCCACAGCTACACCCACCCCAACCTCGCGCTCGAATCGCCGCGCGGCATGCGGATCGAGCTGAACGCCACCCAGCGGCTGATCGAGGCCTATACCGGCCGGTCGATGCGGCTGTTCCGCGCCCCCTATTTCGGCGATGCCGAGCCGACGACGGCGGATGAGCTCGGCCCGGCGCTGCAGGCGCAGCAGGCCGGCTATGTCAATGTCGGCCTGCATGTCGATACGGAGGACTGGCGGACGCCCGGCGTCGCCGCGATCGTCCGCAATGCGATCGCTCAGGTGACGGCGGGCAATGACGAACGTTCCGGCCAGATCGTACTCCTCCATGACGGCGGCGGGGTGCGGGCGCAGACGGTGGCGGCGCTGCCGGCGATCATCGACGGCCTCAGGGCGCGCGGCTACCGCTTCGTTCCCGTCTCGGCGCTGGCCGGGTTGAGCGCGGCGCAGGCGATGCCGCCGGTCACCGGGTCCGACCTCGCCGCCGTTCGCGCCGACGTCGGCATCTTCCTGGCGGTCGCGGCGCTCGGCTGGCTGCTCAAATGGCTGTTCTTCGTAGCGATCACATTGGGCATCGGCCGGGCGGTGCTGATCGCGGTGCTGGCGGTGCGGTCCAACCTGCCCGGCAATCGGCGGGTGCCGCCGCCGGTCGATCCCGGCCGGTTCGTCTCGGTCATCATCCCCGCCTACAACGAAGCGCGGGTGATCGCCGCCTCGGTCCGGCGGGTGCTCGCCAGCCGCGATGTGCGGATCGAGGTGATCGTTGTCGACGACGGCTCGACCGACGGCACCAGCGCGATCGTCGCCACCGGCTTCGCCGATGAGCCGCGGGTGCGGCTGCTGGCGCTGGAGAATGGCGGCAAGGCGACCGCGCTCAACCGTGCGCTGGCGCTGGCGCAGGGGGAGATCGTCGTCGCCCTCGACGCCGATACCCAGTTCGAACCGGACACCATCGCCCGGCTCGTCCGCTGGTTCGCCGACCCGGCGATCGGCGCCGTCGCCGGCAACGCCAAGGTCGGCAACCGGGTCAACCTGGCGACCCGCTGGCAGTCGGTCGAATATGTCACCGCGCAGAATCTGGAACGCCGCGCGCTCGACCGCTTTGGCGCGATCACCGTCGTGCCGGGCGCGGTCGGGGCGTGGCGCCGCGCCGCGCTCGATGCGGTCGGTGGCTATCCGGTCGATACGCTGGCCGAGGATCAGGACCTGACCATCGCCATCCAGCGGATCGGCTGGACCGTCGCTTATGATGCCGATGCCGTGGCGTGGACGGAGGCGCCGCAGGGGTTCCGTGCCCTTGCCCGCCAGCGCTTCCGCTGGGCGTTCGGCACGTTGCAATGCCTGTGGAAGCATCGCGCGGTGCTGCGCACCGGGCGGCCGCAGGGGCTGGCGCTGGTCGGCCTGCCGCAGGCGTGGCTGTTCCAGATCCTGTTCGCGCTGATCTCTCCGGTCATCGACCTGGCGCTGGTGGCCAGCGCGGTCGCGACGGTCGCGCGCGTGCAGCAGCACGGTTGGGTGCAGACCCATACCGACGTGATCCGCATGGCCGTATACTGGCTGGCGTTCACCGCGATCGACGCGGTCTGCGGCTGGATCGCCTATCGGCTTGACCCGCGTGAGCGGCGCTATCCATTGCTGCTGCTGCTCGCCCAGCGCTTCGTCTATCGCCAGTTGATGTATTCGGTCGTGATCCGCGCCGTGGCTGCCGCCGTCGGCGGACCGCGGGTCGGCTGGGGCAAGCTGGACCGTACCGGTACGGTCGCGGCGCCGGTCTAGCGCGCCTATCCGGTCACCGACATCCGGATCCGCAGCCCCGGCGCGTTGTCTTGCAGCGTCAATGTCCCACCGTGCAGCCGCGCCACCGCAGCGACCAGAGCGAGGCCAAGGCCGGCACCGCCGACGTGGCGCGCGGCATCCAGCCGGCCGAAGCGGCGAACCGCTTCGGCGCGGCGTTCGACGGGAATGCCGGGTCCGTCATCGGCGATGACGATTTCCGCGCCGTCGGCGGTCGGCGCCGCGGCCAGTCGGATGTGGCCGGCGCCGTATTTCACGGCATTATCGACCAGGTTGGCAATAGCCTGGCCGAGCAACTCGCGATGGACGGGTATGCGTAGCGGCGGTGCGGGGTCCTGGCTGATGGTGAAACCGCGTTCCTCGACCAGCGGGCCATACACCTCGACAAGATCGCCAAGCATCCGGGTCAGGTCGGTCCCGGCGAATCGGTCGCGACCGATGCCGGCCTCGGCGCGGCTGATCTGCAATGCCGTCGACAGCATGGCGAGGAGGGTGTCGGCTTCCGCCAGCGCGGTTGCCAGTGCCGCCTGCTCGCCGCTGTCGCTGGTTTCGCCCAGCGCGCGCTCTAGCGTCGCCTTCAGCCGGGTGAGCGGGGAACGCAGGTCGTGCGCCAGCCCATCGGTGACGATCCGCAATTCACTGACCAGCGTTTCGATCCGTTCCAGCATCACGTTGATCGACAGGCCGACCGCCTCGAACGCGTCGCCGCTGCCGTCCGGCACCACCCGGTGCGACAGGTCGCCGGCGCCGACGGCGCGCGCCGTCGCGGCGATGTTGCGCAGCCGCCCGTCGATCAGCCGCGCCGCCGCCCAGGCGCCGATCAGCGCCAGTGGCAGCGCCAGCAGCAGCGCGCTGAGCAGCGCGGCTTCGACGACGCGGTTCAGTTTAAGGCTGCTTTCGACGACATGACCGGCCAGCAGGCGGCCGCCGTCTGGTAATGCCGCCGACACCAGTTCCATCCGCTCCGGCTGGGCGCCGCCGACGCGGAACAGGTCGATCGTGCGCCATGGCGCCCCTGGCGTGACGTTTGGCGGCCAGGCGCCAAGATTGCCGGCGATCGGCCGCCCGTCCGCGCGGGCGAGGAGCAGCACCGTGTCAGCGTTGCCGACGCTGTCCAGCCGGGCGCGAATCGCTGCTACCAGTGCCGGGCCGCCGCCTTCTCCGTAGGTCGACAGCAGGTCGTCGCGTAGCGCCACGGATAGCGCGCGGCTGTCGCCAATCAGTTCGTCGAGAATAAGTTGCCGAACGGTCATCAATATCGCGCCGGCGGACAGCAATTGGAGGATGAAGACCAGCGCCGCGAAACGGAACGACGCCGAACGGGCGATCGCGGACAGGCCGCGCGCCGGCGTCAATCGCCGAGACCCAGACGGTAGCCGGCGCCGCGCACCGTGTGCAGCAATGGGCGTGGGTGGCCTTCGTCCAGCTTCTTGCGCAGCCGACTGACATGCACGTCGATCACGTTGGTGCCGGGGTCGAAATGATAATCCCAAACCCCTTCGAGCAACATCGTGCGGGTGACGACCTGTTCCTGATGGCGCAGCAGATATTCGAGCAGCTTGAACTCGCGGGGCTGGAGATCGATGGGCGCGCCGCCACGCCGGACCTTGCGCGCCAGCAGGTCCATTTCCAGATCGTCGCAGGCCAGCCGGGTCTCCGGTGTCGCGCCACCGGGCCGACGCCGGAGCAGCAGCCTTAGCCGGGCAAGCAGTTCGGCAAAGGCGAATGGTTTGGTCAGATAGTCGTCCGAACCGGCGGTCAGCCCGCCGACGCGGTCGTCGACCGAGGCAAGCGCCGACAGCAGCACCACCGGCGTCTCGACCCCGGCGGCGCGCAGCGCGGCGAGGACGGCCATCCCGTCCATGCCGGGCAGCATGCGGTCGAGGATGATCGCGTCGTGGCCGCCGCCGGTCGCGTGGAACAGGCCGTCGCGGCCGTCGTCGGCGATGTCGACGACAAAGCCCTCCTCTGTCAGCCCCTTGGCGATGTAGGCCGACGTTGCGGCGTCGTCTTCGATCAGCAGGATTCTATGCGCCATGCGCGCCCACTCCATTCACGCGGCGATCGATCTGCACGTCGATCTGTTGATCGCCGCGTCTGAGGTGCAGCGTCAATACCGGATTGCCGTCCTGGTCGACCGTGCGGGCAAGGTCGCGCAGCGAGGCGACGGCCCGTCCGTTGATCGCCTCGATCCGGTCGCCGACGCGCAGGGCGCGGGGCGCCGCGCCGCCGGTCGTGCGCAGGCTGGTGACGAGCAGGCCGGGGCCGTCCGTCCGCGCCGCCGGCTCCAGCGTCACGTCCGGCAGGGCGCCGAAGCCTGCCGATGGCGAATGCTGCCCGGCAATGTGAAGGTGGATCAGCCGGCTTGCCACGGCGATGCCCAGAAGCAGCAGCATCGCGCTTCCCAGCCTGCGCGCGGCGGTCATTCCCCATTGTCTCCCATGGACCCGCCTCAGGATGCGGCCGGCCGCCTGTCGTCGAGATGGGCAGGGTATGACCAAAGTTTCACACAACCAAAAGCTTCACACGGGCGCGGCTTCGGTTGCGACGGCGGAGAAGTGCCGGCGCGCTTCCTCATAGGCGGGGGGCAGCGCGATGCGCGCCGGGTCGTACCAGGGCATATGCATGCGCAGGGCGCGCGGCAGGAAATGGCGCAGGTAAAGCCGGTTGAACGCATTGCGGTCGGCGCGCGCGGCCGGGCCGTCATAGGCGGCCATCGTTTCCGCGTCCGCCTTGCGCATCAGCCGGGCGAAGCGCAGGCCCCAGCGGATAAAATGGGCTTGCGCGCGCGCGCCGGCGATCACCCGTCGGTGCCAGCCGCCGATGACATGGCGATAGACGTCGAAGGCGACGCTGCGATGCTCCAACTCTTCCATCACGTGCCATTTCGCGAGGTCGGCCAGCGGGCTGTCGACCCGGTCGAACGCGCCGAGCTGAAGCTGGGTGCAGGCGGTGGCGCAGGTCAGCGCCTCGAAACCCTCGGCATAGGCCAGGTTGAACGCCAGTGGCCGCGCCTTGGTGAAGCCGCGATACTCGGCGTCCAGCTCCGCCTCCAGCGTCTTCAACGCGGCAAAGCCGGGGCGCAGCGACCGGATCACGTCATTGGCGCGGGCGTGTTGGCGGTGGTGCTCGCCCTCCTGCGCGCAGAAGCCGCGGATCGCGACCTTCAGCGCCGGGTCGGTGACGTGCGGCAGCGCCTGGCCCATCGTCCGGATCAGATATGGTTCCAGATAGGGCAGCATCATCCAGGTGCCGAGGAACAGATAGGACCCGGCGGGATCGTTGCGAATAAACACCCGCTCCATGTCGGCGGAGAAGAGAAAAGCCATCCGCCGCACGGTGATCGTCCTGTCGCTGTCCGCCATCCATCCACCATCCCGAACCCGCCGCCGGAGAATTATAGACGGTTGCGGACGCCAGCGTCCATGCGTCCCACACGGAAACGGGCGCCGGCCCACCCCGGCCGGCGCCCGTCGCTTCGTCGCGTCGCCGGTCAGGCGAGCGCGGGCGGTCGCCGTCGGTCGCGCAGAGCCCCGCCGACCAGCTCGAAGCCGGTGATCGGCGCATAGGCGTCACAGGCGATGCCGCCGCCGATGCCGACAAGGGTGGTCGAGTTGGCCTGAACCAGGAAGGTCCAGCCCCTCCGCGCCGCCGGCCTGCCCGCCAAGCGCAGGGGGCAAGCGTAGGACGTGGCGGCCGTCGTCGTTCGCCGCGGCGGCTTGCGGCGGAATACTGGAACGTGCATCCATGCGTGTCGGGACGGGGGGACGAAAACATGCGTTTTTTCATGCTGATGTTGGCCGCGCTCGCTGCTGCTCCGGCCGGGGGCGAAACGATCGTGGTCACCGCAGACCATATGGTCGATGTGCTGGCCGGACGGGTGATCGCCGATCCGGTGGTGGTCATCACCGACGGGCGGATCGCGTCGGTCGGCGGCACGCCGCATATCCCGGCCGACGCAAAGCGAATCGCCCTGCCGGGCAAGACGATTCTGCCCGGCCTGATCGACATGCATGTCCACCTGACCGGGCTGGCCGAAATCGGCGGCTATCGCGGTCTGCAATATAGTGACAGTTTCTGGAGCGCGGTCAGTGTAGCCAATGCGAAAAAGACGCTGGAGGCGGGCTTCACCGCAGTCCGCAATCTTGGCGCGGCGGGCTTTCAGGATGTCGGCCTGCGCCAGGCGATCGACGCTGGCTACGTGCCGGGGCCGCGGATCACCACCGCCGGCTATGCCATTGGCGCGACCGGCGGGCATTGCGATGAAACCGGACTGCCGCCGGGGATGGATCGTGTCGCGCCGACCGTCGTCGACAGCCCGCAGGCCGGGCGGCAGAAGGTGCGCTGGCTGCACAAATATGGCGCGCGCGTGATCAAGATCTGCGCGACCGGCGGCGTCTTCTCGCTCGGCGATTCCGTCGGTGGTCAGCAACTGAGCGCGGAGGAGATGAAGGCGATCGCCGACGAAGCGCATATGCTGGGCCTGAAGGTCGCCGCCCATGCCCATGGCGATGCCGGCATCCGCGCGGCGATCGCGGCCGGTATCGACACGATCGAACATTGTAGTCTGGCCGACGACGCGACGATCGCGCTGGCGGCCAGGACCCGCACCTGGTTCTCGATGGATATCTACAACGACGACTATATTCTCGCGACCGGCGAGGCCAACGGGACCTTGCCGGAAAGCCTGGAGAAGGAGCGCATGATCGGCCGCCTCCAACGTGAAACATTTCGCCGCGCCGTCCGCGCCGGGGTTCCGATGCTGTTTGGGACAGATGCCGGCGTCTATCCGCATGGCGACAATGCAAAGCAGTTCACCAAGATGGTCGAATGGGGGATGACCGCGATGCAGGCGATCCAGTCGGCGACACGCAACGCTGCCGAGGCATTGGGCCGCACCGACGACGTTGGTGCGATCGCGGTCGGTCGCTATGGCGACATCATCGCTGTCGACGGCGATCCGCTCCGCGATATCCGCCTACTGCAGAAGGTGACCGTGGTCATCAAGGGCGGCGAACTGATCAAGCGGGCCGATTGAACGGGGAGCGGCGACGATGCTCCCGCCCGATCGAGACCGCATCCGCCGCGATTTCCACGCCTGTGTGAATATGTCGGCGACGGAATTGGCGGCGTGGCTGGGCACCGACGAAAGCTGGCGTGTCGGCTGGAAGGGCGATGGTGGAAGCGGCGAAAGCGTAGGCCACGCCGCCGGCCGCAATATCGTTGCCCTGCTGCGTAAACCGGTGGAAGCGCTGGATGACGCTGACTATGCCCATATGCGCAAGGCGGTCGGCGTGTGCCGGCGCCATCTCGCGCAGCCGCCCGACAACAAGGTGACGTCGCGCTGGCGCTATGCTTTGATGAACTGGGGCCATGATCCGTTGAAGGATTGATCGCCCCGGTATGCGGCGGGCAGTATCGGGAAAGGATCGCGGGTGACGGTAGGGCGGACGGTTGTCGTCGGTTGTCTGCTGATCGCGGCGGCACTGCTGGTCGGCCTGTGGATCACCCTGTCGGGAACGCCGGCCTTTGATTCGGCGATCATCCGCTCCATCGCCCCCTGGCGCGCGTCGGCGGTGCCGTGGCTGGCGCTGACCCATGTTGGCGATGGCTGGCCGCGCAGCCTCGTTGGCATCGGCATTGCCGCGCTGTTTGCGTGGAAGGGCCGCCGCCGGGCGGCGGCGGCGCTGGTCGGCACGATGGTCGCGATCGCCGCCGTCAACAGCGGGCTTAAACTGCTGTTCGCGCGCCCGCGCCCGGACTTGCTCGCCCATCTCGATCGGGTATCGGACCTCAGCTTTCCAAGTGGCCACTCCGCCAACAACATGGCGTTCTGGCTGCTGCTCGCGCTGTTGATCGATCGCCGGCTGGCCCTGCCTGCCATGGCCGTTGCCGGGCTGATCGGGGTGTCGCGAATCGTTGTCGGCGTGCACTGGCCAAGCGACGTGCTGGCCGGATGGCTGCTCGGCGCGGGTTTCGCGCTGATCGGCTGGGCCTCGGCAGAACCGGAGTCCAGGCGGGCTTGGTCGCCTCAAAGGCAAACTATGTTGTAATCGTGGCGCAAAAGCGCACCTCAGCGCGATGGTCGCGTCCGCTCGCCCCGCATCACGGTTTTTCGACCGCTTCGGCCTGCAGGTGCTGGTCGGAATGCTGCTTGGTCTTGTGCTTGGCCTGGTTGCGCGCGGTATGCCGGCGGGCAGCTGGCTCGTGGTGGGACTCGATACCACAGGCAGTATCTTCATCCAGTTGCTGAAAGTGCTGGTGCCGCCGCTGGTGTTTACCGCCATCGTCGCCAGCATCGCCAATCTGCGGAGCCTGAACAATGCCGGTCGGCTGGTTGCCCAGACGCTGTTGTGGTTCGCGCTGACCGCGCTGGTCGCGGTCAGCATCGGGCTGGTACTCGGCACCATACTCCAGCCCGGCCTGCGCGGCGGTGTCGACGCGGCTGCCGCGGTTGCCCCGCGAGAGGTGGGGACCTGGCTGGATTTCCTGAAAGGGCTGGTGCCAGCGAACTGGCTCGGTCTGGGGGTGTCGACCGCGCTGGCCGACGGCGGTGCGACAACGACGCTGTCGTTCAATGTGCTGCAGATCGTCGTCATCTCGATTCTGGTCGGGGTGGCCGCGTTGCGCACGGGCGCGGCGGGAGAACCCTTCCTCGCTTTCAACCAGTCGGCGCTGGCGATCGTCCGCAAGCTGCTGTGGTGGGTGATCCGGCTGACGCCGATCGGCACGATCGGCCTGTTCGGGCGGGCGGTCGCGCTTTACGGTTGGGACTCGCTCGCCCGCCTCGGCTGGTTCGCCGCCGCCGTCTATATCGGTCTCGCCCTGGTCATCGCCGTCGTCTACCCGACGATCCTCGCGCTTCACGGCCTCAATCCGCTGCGTTTCTTCGAGAAAGCGTGGCCGGCGATCCAGCTTGGCTTCGTCTCGCGTTCGTCGATCGGCACCATGCCGGTGACAGAGGCAGTGACCGAGCGCGGGCTAGGCGTCCCGCGCGGTTACGCCGCGTTTGCCATTCCGCTTGCCGCGACGACGAAGATGGATGGCTGCGCCGCCATCTATCCTGCCATCGCCGCGCTGTTTGTCGCGCAATACTTTGGGCTGCCGCTAGGCGTGACCGACTATTTTCTGATCGTCTTTGTTTCAGTCGTTGGCTCGGCGGCGACGGCGGGACTGACCGGGGCGATCGTCATGCTGACTCTGACGCTGACCACGCTGGGGCTCCCGTTGGAAGGGGCCGGCCTGCTCCTCGCCATCGACCCGATTCTCGACATGGGGCGGACGGCGGTCAACGTCGCCGGTCAGGCGGTCGTCGCGACCGTCGTCGCCAAGCGCGAGGGGATACTGGACGAAGCGGCCTACGCCGCCGCACCCGACGGCGCGCCGCTGGCGCTTGGCGCCTGACCGGGCCTGAACGGGGGGTGGCCCGGCCGCCCGGTTGACCGTTTCCGACTCCATCGCTATAGGCCGCCCTCGCCCGCGGACTCGTCATCGGAGACGTGCGCGGATTGGCGGGCGCGCTTGAACATTGCCGGGTCATGCGAGGGCCAAGGGGCCGAACGGTCCCGAGGCTCTTTTGTGTTGGTTCGTTTTCGGGCTCCGGCAAAGTAACCGCTTGAAAGGTGAAGGCTTCATGCCGACGATTAATCAGCTGGTCCGCAAGGGCCGCGATCCGCAGAAGGCCAATTCGAAGGTCCCTGCGATGGAGGCGAACCCGCAGAAGCGCGGCGTTTGCACCCGCGTCTACACGACGACTCCGAAGAAGCCGAACTCGGCGCTTCGCAAGGTTGCCAAGGTCCGTCTGACCAACAGCCGCGAAGTCATCAGCTACATTCCCGGTGAAGGCCACAACCTTCAGGAGCACTCTGTGGTGCTGATCCGTGGCGGCCGCGTGCGCGACTTGCCTGGCGTGCGCTACCACATTCTGCGCGGCGTGCTTGACACCCAGGGCGTCAAGGACCGCAGGCAGAGCCGCTCCAAGTACGGCGCCAAGCGCCCGAAGTAAGATCAGGCCTTTCAACGAAGGATTCAGCCAATGGCTCGTCGTCGTCGTCCCGAGAAGCGGGAGATTTTGCCCGATCCGAAGTTCGGGGATATCGTTCTCTCCAAGTTCATGAACAGCGTCATGCTCGACGGCAAGAAGGCCGTCGCCGAGGGCATCGTCTATGGCGCGCTCGACACCGTCGAGGCGCGCGCCAAGAAGGACCCTCTGCAGGTTTTTCATGATGCGCTCAACAATGTGAAGCCGGGCATCGAGGTCCGCAGCCGCCGTGTCGGCGGTGCGACCTACCAGGTCCCGGTGGAAGTCCGTCCCGAGCGTTCGCAGGCGCTGGCGATCCGCTGGCTGATCGCGGCGGCGCGCGCGCGCAGCGAGCATACGATGGCCGCGCGGCTGTCGGGCGAGTTGATGGACGCTTCGGCGAATCGCGGCAACGCGGTGAAGAAGCGTGAGGATACGCACCGCATGGCCGAGGCGAACCGCGCCTTCAGCCATTACCGCTGGTAAAACAGTCACCACCTGGCCGGGGCGGCGCCACCGCCGCTCCGGCATCGGAGTTTCAGATCATGGCCCGCAGCCATCCGCTCGAGAAATATCGCAACATCGGCATCATGGCGCATATTGACGCCGGCAAGACGACGACGACCGAGCGCATCCTCTATTACACCGGCAAGTCCTACAAGATCGGCGAGACCCACGAGGGGACCGCGACGATGGACTGGATGGAGCAGGAGCAGGAACGCGGGATCACGATCACGTCGGCCGCGACGACCTGCTTCTGGCGCGACCACCGCGTCAACATCATCGACACGCCCGGCCACGTCGACTTCACGATCGAGGTCGAGCGTTCGCTGCGCGTGCTCGACGGCGCGGTCGCCTGCTTCGATGGTGTCGCCGGTGTCGAGCCGCAGTCGGAAACGGTGTGGCGTCAGGCGGAAAAATATCACGTTCCGCGGATGTGCTTCGTCAACAAGCTCGACCGCACCGGCGCCAATTTTGAGCGCTGCGTCGACATGATCCGCGACCGCCTGGGAGCCCGCCCGCTGGTCCTTTATCTTCCGATCGGCATCGAGAGCAGCTTCAAGGGGCTCGTCGACCTGGTCGAGAACCGGGCGATCATCTGGCTCGAAGAGAGCCTGGGCGCCAAGTTCGAAATCACCGGAATTCCCGATGACCTGAAGGACGCGGCCGCGGCCGCCCGCCAGGCGCTGATCGAGGCCGCCGTCGAGCAGGACGACGCCGCGATGGAAGCGTTTTTCGACGGGCAGGAGCCGGACGCCGACACGCTGCGCAAGCTGATCCGCAAGGGTACGCTGAACTTCTCGTTCGTGCCGGTGCTGTGCGGCTCCGCGTTCAAGAACAAGGGCGTGCAGCCGCTGCTCGACGCGGTCATCGACTATCTGCCGTCGCCGCTCGACATTCCGCCGGTCGACGGTGTCAAGCTGGACGGTGAGACCCACGATACCCGCCCGGCGTCGGACGATGCGCCGTTCTCCGCGCTGGCGTTCAAGATCATGAACGACCCGTTCGTCGGCACACTGACCTTTGCTCGCGTCTATTCCGGCAAGCTGGAGGCGGCTTCGACCGTCTCCAACTCGGTCAAGGACAAGAAGGAAAAGGTCGGCCGCATGCTGCTGATGCATGCGAACAGCCGCGAAGATATCCAGGAAGCCTATGCCGGCGACATCGTTGCGCTGGCCGGACTCAAGGACACGACCACCGGTGACACGCTGTGTGCGCAAAACGCGCCGATCATCCTGGAGCGCATGGAGTTCCCGGAGCCGGTGATCGAGGTCGCGGTCGAGCCGAAGACCAAGGCTGACCAGGAGAAGATGGGCGTCGCGCTCAACCGCCTGGCGCGCGAGGATCCGTCCTTCCGCGTGACCAGCGATGCCGAGAGCGGCCAGACCATCATCAAGGGGATGGGTGAGCTCCACCTCGAGATCCTGGTCGACCGCATGAAGCGCGAATTCAAGGTCGAGGCGAATGTCGGCGCGCCGCAGGTTGCCTATCGCGAATATCTCGCGAAGCCGGTGGACATCGACTACACCCACAAGAAGCAGTCGGGCGGCTCCGGCCAGTTCGGCCGCGTCAAAGTGTCGCTGGTTCCGGGCGAGCGCGGTTCGGGCATCCAGTTCTTCGACGAGGTCAAGGGCGGCAATATTCCCAAGGAATATATCCCGTCGGTCGAAAAGGGCATGCGCGAGACGGCGGCGACCGGTTCGCTGATCGGTTTCCCGATCATCGATTTCGAGATCCACCTGACCGACGGCGCCTATCACGACGTCGACTCGTCGGCGCTGGCGTTCGAGATCACCGGCCGCGCGGCGATGCGCGAGGCGGCGCAGAAGGCAGGCATCAAGCTGCTCGAGCCGATCATGAAGGTCGAGGTGGTGACGCCGGAAGATTATCTGGGCGACGTCATCGGCGACCTCAACTCGCGGCGCGGCCAGATCCAGGGCACCGACACGCGCGGCAACGCGACGGCGGTTGAAGCGATGGTCCCGCTTGCCAATATGTTCGGCTATGTGAACCAGCTGCGCTCGTTCACGCAGGGGCGCGCGCAGTACACGATGCAGTTCTCGCATTATGACGAAGTGCCTGCCAACGTCGCCGACGAGGTGAAGGCGAAGCTGGCATAACGCTGGATTTATGGTTATGGGCGCCTCCGCCTCGGGCGGTTCGCTCGGAAAACGGATCTGAAAGAAGGTAGGAAAAATGGCGAAAGCGAAGTTCGAGCGGACCAAACCGCACTGCAACATCGGCACCATCGGTCACGTCGACCACGGCAAGACGTCGCTGACGGCGGCGATCACCAAGGTGTTGGCGGAAACCGGCGGCGCGACGTTCACCGCCTACGACAACATCGACAAGGCGCCGGAAGAGCGTGAGCGCGGCATCACGATCGCCACCAGCCACGTCGAGTACGAGACCGGCAAGCGCCACTATGCGCACGTCGACTGCCCGGGCCACGCCGACTATGTGAAGAACATGATCACCGGCGCCGCGCAGATGGACGGCGCGATCCTGGTGGTGTCGGCCAGCGATGGCCCGATGCCGCAGACCAAGGAGCACATCCTGCTGGCCAAGCAGGTTGGCGTGCCGACCATGGTCGTGTTCATGAACAAGGTCGATCAGGTCGACGACGAGGAAATCCTGGAGCTCGTCGAGCTGGAAATCCGCGAGGAACTGTCGAAGCGCGATTTCGACGGCGACAATATTCCGATCATCCGTGGCTCGGCGCTCGCCGCGCTCGAGGACAGCAACGACGAGATCGGCAAGAACGCGATCCTGAAGCTGATGGAAGCGGTCGACGAGTGGATCCCGCAGCCGGAGCGTCCGCTGGACAAGCCGTTCCTGATGCCGATCGAAGACGTGTTCTCGATTTCGGGTCGCGGCACCGTCGTCACCGGCCGCGTCGAGACCGGCGTCGTCAAGGTTGGCGAAGAAGTCGAGATCGTCGGCATCAAGGACACCAAGAAGACCGTCGTCACTGGCGTCGAAATGTTCCGCAAGCTGCTCGATCAGGGCGAGGCGGGCGACAACATCGGTGCGCTGATCCGCGGCGTCGGCCGTGATGAGGTGGAACGTGGTCAGGTTCTGGCCAAGCCGGGCTCGATCACGCCGCACACCGAGTTCAGCTCGGAAGTCTACGTGCTGTCGAAGGACGAAGGTGGCCGTCACACGCCGTTCTTCGCCAACTACCGCCCGCAGTTCTACTTCCGCACCACCGACGTCACCGGTGAGGTCGTCCTCCCCGAGGGCACCGAGATGGTGATGCCGGGCGACAACGTTCAGCTGAACGTCAAGCTGATCGCGCCGATCGCCATGGATCCGGGCCTGCGCTTCGCGATTCGCGAAGGCGGCCGGACCGTCGGCGCCGGGGTTGTCGCCTCGATCAACAAGTAATAACAGGTCGTCGGCCGCCCGATTCCGCTTAATGGGGAATCGGGCGGCCTCTCTTGTGAAGCCCGACAATACGGGCATGGCTCTTTCGCATCGGTAGTGGACATGGAAACCCAGAATATCCGCATTCGCCTCAAGGCGTTCGATCATCGCGTGCTTGATCAGGCGACCGGCGACATCGCCGATACCGCGCGTCGTACCGGCGCGCTCATTCGCGGGCCCATTCCGCTGCCGACGCGCATCGAGAAGTTCACGGTCAACCGTGGCCCGCACATCGACAAGAAGTCGCGCGAGCAGTTCGAGGTCCGCACCTACAAGCGGATGCTCGACATCGTGCAGCCGACTCCGCAGACCGTCGACGCGCTGATGAAGCTCGATCTCGCTGCGGGTGTTGATGTCGAGATCAAACTGGCCTAAGAGGCCGCCTCCGCCGAACGATTGATTCGGTTGGCGGGCTTTCGCCGCGGCGTCTGTCGCGGTGGGGAAGCAGGGATACCGGCCAGCTTGCTGGCGACCGAGTCCCCGTCTTTCGCTTTGATGTTGAAGCGGAAAACCGGCCCTGACGGGGGCGCGCGATATTTGGGCTGGCTCTGATCCCGGATCAGGGCCTTTTTCATTGGCACGCTCGCGGGCAACCCCGTGAGCCTCTGTTCGGAAGGATGTGGATCATGCGCACTGGCGTGATCGCGAAGAAGATGGGCATGACCCGCCTGTTCCAGGAAGATGGCCGCCACGTGCCGGTCACCGTCCTGCAGCTCGACAAGGTTCAGGTCGTCGCGCGCAAGGAAGCGGATCGGGACGGTTACGTCGCCGTCCAGCTCGGCGCCGGCGTCGCCAAGGTCAAGAATGTCGCCAAGCCGCAGCGTGGCCATTTCGGCAAGGCCGAAGTGGAGCCGAAGGCCCGGCTGACCGAGTTCCGCGTGTCCGAAGACGCGCTGCTCGATGTTGGCGTGGAGCTGTCGGCTGACCATTATGTCGCCGGCCAGCTGGTCGATATCTCGGGTCAGACGCAGGGCAAGGGTTTTGCCGGCGCGATGAAGCGCTGGAACTTCGGCGGTCTGCGTGCCAGTCACGGCGTCTCGGTTTCGCATCGCTCGCACGGTTCAACCGGGCAGCGGCAGGACCCGGGTCGCGTGTTCAAGAACAAAAAGATGGCCGGCCATATGGGCGACCGTCAGCGCACCCAGCAGAATCTGGAGATCGTCCGCACCGATGCCGAGCGCGGGCTGCTCTTCGTCAAGGGGTCGGTGCCCGGTCACAAGGGGGCCTGGCTGATCGTCAAGGATGCGGTGAAGGTGCCGCGCCATGCTGACGCGCCCTATCCGGCCGGCCTGAAGGCCGCCGCCAACAGCAATCAGGATGCTCCCGCCGATACGCCGGCCCCGGTCGACACCGCTGCGGAAGCCACCGAAGGCCAGGAGGGCTAAGCCATGAAGGTCAAGGTTCAGACCCTCGACGCCAAGGCGAGCGGCGATATCGAGCTGAAGGACGAGATTTTCGGTCTCGATCCGCGCGCCGACATCCTGCATCGCGTCGTCACCTGGCAGCTTGAGAAGCGCCGGGGTACCGCGCGCGCCGCGCGCGAGCGCAGCGATGTCGCCCGTACCGGCAAGAAGTTCGGCCGGCAGAAGGGCGGCGGCACCGCCCGTCACGGCGATCGTCGCGCGCCGGTGTTCATCGGCGGCGGTAAGGCGCATGGCCCGCGCGTCCGTGATTTCAACCCGTCGCTGAACAAGAAGGTTCGCGCGCTCGGTTTGAAAATGGCGCTGTCGGCCAAGGCGAAGGATGGCAAGCTGATCGTTCTCGATGCGCTGGCGGTGAAGGGCGGCAAGACCAAGGCACTCGCCGCCGACCTCGCCAAGCTCGGCTTCGGTCGCACGGCGCTGGTCATCGACGGCGACACGGTCGACACCAGCTTCGCGCTGGCGTCCGGCAACCTCGTCGGCGTCAATGTGCTGCCGACGATCGGCGCCAACGTCTATGACATTCTGAAGCATGATACGCTGGTGCTGACCCGCGCCGCGGTCGAAAAGCTGGAGGCGCGCCTCAATGGCTAAGAAGAAGGACGCGGCCGCGGTCGACCTCCGTCATTACGACGTGGTCGTTGCGCCCCACATCACCGAGAAGGCGACGATGCTGACCGAGCATAACGCGGTGGTCTTCAAGGTCGCTGCCGATGCTTCGAAGCCGCAGATCAAGGCTGCGATCGAGGCGCTGTTCGGCGTGACGGTGACCGGCGTCAACACGCTGGTCCAGAAGGGCAAGTCCAAGCGGTGGAAGGGGCGGCCCTACACCCGTTCGGACATCAAGAAAGCGATCGTGACGCTGGCTGAAGGTCAGTCGATCGACGTGACGACGGGAATCTGAAGCGATGGCGCTGAAGCATTATAATCCGACGAGCCCGGGCCAGCGCGGCCTCATTCTCGTCGACCGGGCGTCGCTCTGGAAGGGCAAGCCGGTCAAGGCGCTGACCGAAGGCAAGCGCAAGACGGGTGGCCGCAACAACAAGGGCCATGTCACCTCGCGTGGCATCGCCGGCGGGCACAAGCAGCGCTATCGCATCATCGATTTCAAGCGCCGCAAGTGGGATATGCCGGCGGTGGTCGAGCGGATCGAATATGACCCGAACCGCACCGCCTTCATCGCGCTGATCAAGTATCAGGACGATACGCTCGCCTACATCATCGCGCCGCAGCGCCTGGGCGTCGGTGACGCGGTGGTCGCCGGCAAGAAAACCGACGTGAAGCCAGGCAACGCGATGGAACTGGGCCAGATGCCGGTCGGCACCATCGTCCACAACGTCGAGATGAAGCCGGGCAAGGGCGGTCAGATCGCCCGTTCGGCCGGCACCTATGTGCAGGTCGTCGGCCGTGACCGCGGCATGGTCATCGTTCGCCTGAACTCGGGCGAGCAGCGGTATATTCGTGCGGATTGCATGGCGACGGTCGGCGCGGTGTCGAACCACGACAACGCCAACCAGAATTTCGCCAAGGCTGGCCGTAGCCGCTGGATGGGGCGGCGTCCGCTGACCCGCGGCGTTGCGAAGAACCCGGTCGATCACCCGCATGGCGGCGGCGAAGGCCGCACTTCCGGCGGCCGCCACCCGGTCACCCCGTGGGGCAAGCCGACCAAGGGTGCGCGCACCCGCCATAACAAGGCGACGGACAAGATGATCATCCGGTCGCGCCACGCGAAGAAGAAGAGGTAAGTCATGGCCCGTTCCATCTGGAAAGGTCCGTTCGTCGACCTGCATCTGCTGAAAAAAGCGGAAGTGGCTCAGGAGACGAGCGCGCGCGCCCCGATCAAGACCTGGTCGCGCCGGTCGACGATCCTGCCGCAGTTCGTCGGGCTGACCTTCAACGTCTATAACGGCCGCAAGTTCGTGCCGGTATCGGTGAACGAGGACATGGTTGGCATGAAGCTCGGCGAATTTGCGCCGACCCGGTATTTCCCGGGCCACGCCGCCGACAGGAAGGGCAAGCGCTAATGGGCAAGCCAGCAGCACCGCGTCGCGTTGGCGATAACGAAGCGCTCGCCGTCGGCAGCGCCATTCGTGGCAGCGCGCAGAAGCTGAACCTGGTCGCGGGCCTGATCCGCGGCAAGAAGGCCGGCGACGCGCTCAACATTCTCGCTTTCTCGCCGAAGGCAATGGCGGTCGATGTCCGCAAGGTTCTGGCCTCGGCCATCGCCAATGCGGAGAACAACCACAATCTCGACGTCGACGCCCTCGTCGTCGCCGAGGCGTCGGTCGGCAAGGCGATCACGATGAAGCGTTTCGCCACCCGCGGTCGCGGCAAGTCGACCCGCATCCTGAAGCCGTTCAGCAAGGTCCGGATCGTCGTGCGCGAGCAGGAAGAGGCATAAGCATATGGGTCAGAAATCCAATCCGATCGGCCTGCGCCTCCAGATCAACCGCACCTGGGACAGCCGCTGGTTCGCCGAAGGCCATGATTACGGCCGGCTGCTGCTGGAGGATCTGAAGATCCGCCGGCACATCATGAAGACGCTGCCGCAGGCGGCGATCTCCAAGGTGGTGATCGAGCGCCCGGCCAAGCTGTGCCGCGTGTCGATCTTCGCTGCCCGTCCGGGCGTGATCATCGGCAAGAAGGGCGCGGACATCGAAAAGCTGCGCAAGACGCTCGGCGCGATGACCTCGTCGGACGTGTCGCTGAACATCGTCGAGATCCGCAAGCCTGAAATCGACTCGCGCCTCGTTGCGCAGGGTGTCGCCGATCAGCTCGAACGCCGCGTTGCCTTCCGGCGCGCGATGAAGCGGGCGGTGCAGTCGGCGCTGCGTCTCGGCGCCGAAGGCATCCGCATCACCTGCGGCGGCCGGCTTGGCGGGGCGGAAATCGCCCGCACCGAATGGTATCGCGAAGGGCGGGTGCCGTTGCACACGCTGCGCGCGAACGTCGACTATGCCGAGGCGGAAGCCCACACCGCCTATGGCGTGTGCGGCGTCAAGGTCTGGATCTTCAAGGGTGAGATTCTGGGGCACGACCCGCTCGCCCAGGATCGGCTGATGATGGAGGCTCAGACCTCCGGCGTCCGCCCGGCCCGATAAGGAACGCGAAAGATGCTGCAACCGAAGCGCACGAAATTCCGCAAGGCCCATAAGGGCCGCATCCACGGCAATGCCCGCGGCGGCACCGATCTGAACTTCGGGTCTTACGGCCTGAAGGCGCTTGAGCCGGACCGGATCACCGCGCGGCAGATCGAGGCGGCCCGCCGCGCGATCACCCGCCACATCAAGCGTCAGGGGCGCTTGTGGATTCGCGTATTCCCGGACGTGCCGGTGTCGTCGAAGCCGGCGGAAGTCCGCATGGGCTCCGGCAAGGGCGCGCCGGAATTCTGGGCTGCCCGGGTCAAGCCCGGCCGTATCCTGTTCGAGCTGGGCGGCGTGCCTGGCCCGATCGCGGCGGTGGCCTTCGCCCGCGCGGCGATGAAGCTGCCGATCAAGACGAAGGTGGTCGCCCGGCTTGGCGACTTCAGCCACCTGGGAGCCGAGTGATGGGCAAGACGACCGAGGATCTGCGGGCCAAGACCGACGATCAGCTGAGCGAGCAGCTCGGCGAGCTGAAGCGCGAGGCGTTCAACCTGCGCTTCCAGGCGGCGACCAGCCAGCTTGAGAAGCCGTCGCGCGTCCGCACCGTGCGGCGTTCGATCGCCCGTATCAAGACTGTCCAGAACGAGCGCGCGCGCTCGGCGGCCAAGTAAGGAAGACGAGACATGCCGAAGCGCGTGCTGACCGGACTGGTAGTGTCCGACAAGACCGACAAGACGGTGGTCGTCCGGGTGGAGCGCAAGGTCAAGCACCCGCTCTACGGCAAGATCATTCGTCGTTCGAAGAAGTATCACGCCCATGACGAGGGCAACGCCTATCACGAGGGCGACACGGTCCGTATCGAAGAGACCGCGCCGATCTCGAAGCTGAAGACGTGGAAGGTCGTCGACCGGATCGAGGTCGGCAAGACCCCGGAGGCGGTTGAAGTCTAGGTTTTGCGCTCCCGCCCAGGCGGGGCCAAATGTTACGGGAAACGGGCCGGCGCGGATGCGGCGGTCGATGAGAAGGAAGCGGATCCATGATCCAGATGCAGTCCAATCTCGATGTCGCCGATAATTCGGGCGCGAAGCGGGTGCAGTGCATCAAGGTGCTGGGCGGGTCGAAGCGGCGCTTTGCGGGTGTCGGCGACATCATCGTCGTGTCCGTCAAGGAAGCGGCGCCGCGCGGCAAGGTGAAGAAGGGCGATGTGCATCGCGCGATCATCGTCCGCACCGCCAAGGACATTCATCGGCCGGACGGTTCGACCATCCGGTTCGATTCGAACGCGGCGGTGCTGGTCAACAAGAACGAGGAGCCGATCGGCACCCGTATCTTCGGGCCGGTCGTCCGCGAACTGCGTGCGAGGAAGCACATGAAGATCATCAGTCTCGCGCCGGAGGTGCTGTAAAATGGCCGCGGCCAAGATCAAGAAAGGCGATATCGTTGTCGTCCTGTCCGGCAAGGACAAGGGGCGCAGCGGTGAGGTGACGAAGTCGCTGCCGAAGGATGGTAAGGTCATCGTCGCCGGCATCAACGTCGCCGTGCGCCACCGCAAGCCGGACCAGGCCAACCCGCAGGGTGGGCTGGAACGGCGCGAAGCGCCGCTGCATGTGTCGAAGGTCGCCGTCGCCGATCCCAAGACGGGCAAGGCGACCCGCGTCCGTTTTGAAGTGCGAGACGGCAAGAAGGTCCGCGTGGCCGTGAAGTCCGGGGAGGTCATCAGTGGCTGACGCTTATGTTCCGCGCCTGAAGCAGCAGTATGACGCCAGCATCGCCAAGGCGATGATGGCGAAGTTCGGCTACAAGAACGCGCTGGAGATTCCGCGCATCTCGAAGATCGTGCTCAACATGGGCGTCGGTGAGGCGACCCAGGACAAGAAGAAGGTCGAGACGGCCGCTTCCGAGATGGAGGCGATCGCCGGCCAGAAGCCGGTCATCACCAAGGCGAAGAAGTCGGTCGCCAGCTTCAAGCTGCGCGAAGGCATGCCGATCGGCGTCAAGGTGACCCTGCGCCGCGAGCGGATGTACGAGTTTCTCGACCGGCTGATCACAATCGCGCTGCCGCGCGTTCGCGACTTTCGCGGGTTGAACCCGAAGTCGTTCGACGGCCGCGGCAATTACGCGATGGGCCTGAAGGAGCAGCTGGTGTTTCCGGAGATCAACTATGACCGCATTGATACGGTGCGTGGCATGGACGTGATCGTGGCGACGACGGCGAAGACGGACGAAGAGGCGCGCGAGCTGCTGCGCCTGTTCGGTTTCCCGTTCCCGCAGGATGCCGAGCAGGCCAAGGCGGCCTGACCGATTTCCCCGGTCACGGCCGGGGAGCTGAAACTAAGGACTCCGGCCCGGCCGGAACGGTAAGTAGGAAAAGAGAACTTAAGTCATGGCGAAACTGAGTTCGATCAACAAGAACGAGCGGCGGAAGAAGCTCGTGAAGCAGTATGCCGGCAAATACGCCCGGCTGCGTGCGATCGCGGACGACGAGTCGAAGGACGAGACCGAGCGGCTGATCGCGCGTCTGAAGATGGCTGAACTGCCGCGCAACGCGAACCCGACCCGGATTCGCAACCGTTGCGAGGTGACCGGTCGTCCGCGCGGCTATTACCGCAAATTCCGCCTTTGCCGTGTGCAGCTGCGTGATCTGGCCAACAAGGGCCTGATCCCGGGTGTCACGAAGTCGAGCTGGTAAGGGGCCCAAGACATGGCATTGACCGATCCCCTGGGTGATCTGCTCACCCGCATCCGCAACGGCCAGCGCGCGCGCAAGGACAGCGTCGTTTCGCCCGGATCGAAGCTGCGCGCCCGCGTGCTCGATGTGCTGCAGCGCGAAGGCTATATTCGCGGCTACAGCGAGGAAGAGGTGGGCGGCCACAGCGGCCTGCGCATCGAACTGAAATATTTCGAGGGCCAGCCGGCGATCCAGCATGTCGCCCGCGTGTCCAAGCCGGGTCGCCGTGTCTATTCCGGCTCGAAGGAACTGCCGCGGGTCCGCAACGGCCTGGGCATCACCATCGTGTCGACGCCGCGTGGTGTTCTGTCCGACGCAGAGGCGCGGGACCAGAATGTCGGCGGCGAAGTGCTGGCGGAGGTGTTCTGATGAGCCGCATCGGTAAGAAGCCGGTCGTCGTGCCCGCCGGCGTCAGCGCGTCGATCGACGCCGGGACGCTGTCGGTCAAGGGGCCGAAGGGTACGCTGTCGATGGCGATGGTCGACGACATCAGCTATGGCATCGAGGACGGCCAGATCGTCGTCGCTCCGGCGAACGAGACCAAGCGCGCGCGCGCCTTCTGGGGCATGCACCGCACTCTGGTGCAGAACCTCGTCACTGGCGTGACCGAAGGGTTCAGCAAGACGCTTGAGATCAACGGTGTCGGCTACCGTGCGAACCTTCAGGGCAAGAACCTGAAGCTGCAGCTTGGCTTCAGCCACGACGTCGATTTCGCGGTGCCGGAAGGCATCACGATCGTGACGCCGGATCAGACGACGGTACAGATTTCCGGCATCGACAAGCAGAAGGTTGGTCAGATCGCCGCCGAGATCCGCCGCTGGCGTAAGCCGGAGCCGTATAAGGGCAAGGGCATCAAGTATCGCGGCGAGTTCATCTTCCGCAAGGAAGGGAAGAAGAAGTAAGATGGCAAAGCTTTCCCTTTTCGCCCGTCGCCGTCAGCGCGTCCGCACCTCGCTCCGCGCGCGCGGCGGTTCGCGTCCCCGGTTGTCGATCCATCGTTCGGGCCGGCATATCTATGCGCAGGTCATCGACGACAGCGCGGGCCGGACGGTCGCGGCCGCCTCGACTTTGGACAAGGATGTCCGGGGCAAGGCCGGCGCCACCGCCGAAGCGGCCGCCGATGTCGGCAAGCGCGTTGCCGCTGCCGCCAGGAAGGCGGGCGTCACCCAGGTGGTGTTCGATCGCGGCGGCTTCCTGTTTCACGGACGCGTCAAGGCGCTGGCGGATGCCGCGCGTGAAGGCGGATTGGAGTTCTGATGATGGCTGACGAGACCCAGAACCAGCCGGGAGCGGCGGTCGAGGCTGCAGCGACGGCGCCGGCACCCGAAGGGCGGCAGGGACGCGGTTCGCGCGGCGGGCGCGGCGGGCGTGGTGGTCGCGAAGGCGGCAATCGCGGTCGGCGCGACGATCGGCGCGGCGGTGCCCAGGAAGAGGGCGGCGAGGAGCTGATCGAGAAGCTGGTCCACATCAATCGCGTCTCCAAGACGGTGAAGGGTGGTAAGCGCTTCGGTTTCGCGGCGTTGGTCGTCGTCGGCGACGGCCATGGCCGGGTTGGCTTCGGCCATGGCAAGGCGCGTGAAGTGCCGGAAGCGATCTCGAAGGCAACCGCGTCCGCGCGCAAGAAGATGGTGCGCGTGCCGCTGCGCGAAGGCCGCACGCTCCATCACGACGGCGCCGGTCGTTTCGGTGCCGGTCGGGTTTACGTCCGCTCGGCGCCGCAGGGCACGGGCATCATTGCCGGCGGCCCGATGCGCGCGGTGTTCGAAAGCCTGGGTGTTGCCGACGTGGTAACCAAGTCGATAGGCACGTCGAACCCGTACAACATGATCCGGGCGACCTTCGAGGCGCTCGGCGACCAGACCAGCCCCAAGGCGGTGGCGCAGCGGCGCGGCAAGAAGATTGCCGATCTGCTTGGCCGTGGCGGGGCGGACAAGGCGACGGCCCAGGCCGACGCCGAAGCGATCACGGAGTGACGAGCGTGGCGAAGATCAGGATCAAGCAGGTCGGTTCGCCGATCCGCCGGACCAAGGACCAGCGCGCGACGCTGATCGGCCTTGGGCTGAACCGACTGCACAAGGTTTCGGAGCTGGAAGACAGCGCCGAAGTCCGCGGCATGATCCGCAAGGTGCAGCACATGGTCGAGGTGCAGGGCTGACACCCTGGTCGCGCGGGGCGTCGTCCCGCCGCCTTATTCTTTGACCTGGCGCGATAAAAGCGAAAGCGAGTGCAAGACATGAAACTGAACGACATCCGCGACAATTCGGGCGCCCGCAAGGGCCGGATGCGCGTCGGCCGGGGCATCGGCTCCGGCAAGGGCAAGACCGCCGGGCGTGGCCAGAAGGGTCAGAAGAGCCGGGAAGGCGTCTCGATCAAGGGCTTCGAAGGCGGCCAGATGCCGCTCCACATGCGGTTGCCGAAGCGTGGTTTCAACAACATCTTCGCCAAGGATTATGCCGAGGTGAATCTCGGCGTAATCCAGAAGCTTGTTGACGCGAAGACGCTGGATGCCAAGGCCGTTGTCGACCATGCCGCGCTGAAGGCGGCGGGGGTCGCCCGCGGCGGCAAGGACGGCGTTCGTATTTTGGGCAAGGGAACGTTCTCCGCGAAGCTGGCGTTCAACGTCGCCGGCGTGTCGAAGGGCGCGCGCGAGGCGATCGAGAAGGCCGGCGGTTCCGTCGAGGTGATTGTCGTTGTGCCGGCTGCCGAGAAGGCTGCGGCCAAGAAGAACAGCGTCCGCGACGCGAAGAAGGCCAAGGGCTGAAGCGCGTCCCGTCGCGTCTGTCGCGTTCGGGCTTAGACAAGCGCGACGCCGACACTATATGAGGCGGCGGGGGGCAGGGATGCCTTCCGCCGTCTTTTCGTTTCGAGCATCCGGTCGCATCGGACCGGCACAGATTTCGAGGAACAGTCCGTGGCATCAAGAGCCGATTCGGTGACGCCCAGCCTGAACCTGTCCAAATTCGGGCAGGCGACGGAGCTGAAGAAACGGCTTTGGTTCACGATTGCCGCTCTGGTGGTGTTCCGCCTGCTCAGCTTCGTGCCGCTGCCGGGTATCGATCCGACCGCACTGTCCGCTCTCGCCGAGCAGACCAAGGGCGGTGTACTCGACTTCCTCAACACTTTCTCCGGCGGTTCGCTCAGCCGCATGTCGCTGGTCGCGCTAGGGGTGATGCCGTACATCACCGCGTCGATCGTCGTTCAGCTCGCCAGTTCGTTGTCGCCGACCCTGGCGGCGATCAAGAAGGAAGGCGAGAGCGGGCGCAAGCGGCTGAACCAGTACACCCGCTACGGCACCGTCGGTCTAGCCGCGATCCAGGGCTATTTCATTGCCGTCGGATTGGAGAGTTTTGGCGCGTCTCAAGGACTGGCGGCGGTCGTCGATCCCGGCATGCTTTTCCGCATATCGGCGGTGATCAGCCTTGTCGGCGGCACGATGTTCCTGATGTGGATCGGCGAGCAGATTACCAGTCGGGGCGTCGGCAACGGCGTGTCGCTGATCATCATGGCCGGCATCATCGCCGAATTGCCGACGTCTTTCTCCAACCTGTTCGAGGGCGGGCGGACCGGCAACATCTCCGGCTTGTTGATCACCGGCGTGCTGGTGATGGCCCTGGGCCTGGTCGCAATCATGTGCTTCGTCGAGCAGGGGCAGCGCCGCGTGCTGATCCAGTATCCGAAGCGTCAGACCCAGCGCGGGATGATGCAGGCCGATCGCAGCCACCTGCCGTTGAAGATCAACACCGCGAACGTCATTCCGCCGATCTTTGCATCGTCGTTGCTGCTGATGCCGCTGACGATTACGCAGTTTGCCGGTCAGCGCGTCGCGGGCGAGAGCATGTGGGGCGACTTTGTCATCTCGCTGAACCAGTATCTGCAGCACGGTTCGCCGATGTATATGCTGCTTTATGGCGGCGGCATCCTGTTCTTCACGTTTTTCTACACCGCGGTCGTGTTCAATCCAGAGGAGACGGCCGACAATCTGAAGCGGAACGGCGGGTTCATTCCCGGCATCCGCCCCGGCAAGAATACGGCTGATTATCTCGATTACGTGCTGACCCGGATCACGGTGATCGGCGCGATCTATCTGACGCTGATCTGCCTGGTGCCGGAATATCTGATCGCCAGCGCCGGCATTCCCTTTTATCTGGGCGGCACCAGCCTGCTGATCGTCGTCAACGTCACGGTCGACACGGTTGCCCAGATGCAGAGCCACATGCTGGCTCATCAGTATGGCGACCTGATCAAGAAGGCGAAGCTGAAGGGCGGCAAGTTGCGTTGAATGCATTGGCGGTGATGGGGGACATACGCTCGTGAATATCATCCTGCTTGGTCCGCCGGGGGCGGGGAAGGGGACCCAGGCGAACCGCCTCGTCGAGGAACGGGGCATGGTGCAGCTTTCGACCGGCGACATGCTGCGCGCGGCGGTTAAGGCGGGCACGCCCGTTGGCCTGAAGGCGAAAGCCATCATGGAGTCGGGCGGCCTGGTGTCCGATGCGGTGGTTTCCGAACTGATCGGTGACAAGCTCGATTCGCTGCCGTCTGGTGCCGGGGCGATCTTCGACGGGTATCCCCGCACCGCCGCTCAGGCCGAGTCGCTTGATACCATTCTCACCGAACGCGGCCGTCAACTCGATCACGTCATCGAACTGGTGGTGGATGAGGACGCGCTGGTCGATCGCATAGAGGGGCGTTTTACCTGCGCCAAATGCGGCGAGGGGTATCACGACCGCTACAAACAGCCGAAGGTCGCCGGGGTGTGCGATGTCTGCGGTGCGGTGGAATTCAAGCGCCGGCCCGACGACAATGCCGAAACGGTGCGTACCCGCCTTGCGGAATACCGCGCCAAGACCGCGCCGATCCTGCCGATTTATGAGACGCGTGGGCTGGTCTCCCGCGTCGATGGCATGGCGGACATCGGCGAGGTCAGTGCCGCGATCGAGGCGATCCTCGACAGGGGGTGACCGACGCTTCGCATCATTAACGCGATTTCATTGCCGGCCCAGAAACGCGCCATGGGACCTGGGGCATAAGGTCACTGCGCATCGGGGTCTTCCCGGCCGCGCATGATGACTCCCATCGTGTTGTTACCTGCGGCGGACCCAGCGTGGTCCGCCGCTTCTGTCCATGCCGGACCCGACGGGCGGAACCCCTTATGCTGGCGACGAAACCTGCTTTGGGCTGCTTGACAGCGGCCGCTGGCTCTCCTAGATCGCCCGCACCCCGAAACCACGGTCATCCCGGCGGCGAATCCGTTCGCGCGCCGGGTGTGTGCGTTTCCCCGGGGGATGACGCGTTGAGATGGGTCGGCCAGCCAATCGGCCCGTGGAGCAGGAGAAAAATCTACATGGCACGTATCGCGGGGGTGAACATCCCCACCAACAAGCGCGTTGTCATCGCGCTGACCTACATCCACGGCATCGGCCGGACCAAGGCGGTTGAGATCGCCGATAAGCTCGGCATTGCGCATGAGCGCCGGGTGCAGGACCTGTCGGATCAGGAAGTTCTGCAGATCCGCGAGACCATCGACGCTGACCACACGGTTGAGGGCGACCTGCGTCGCCAGACCGCGGTCAACATCAAGCGGCTGATGGATCTGGCCTGCTATCGCGGCCTGCGCCATCGCAAGGGCCTGCCGGTGCGCGGCCAGCGGACCCACACCAACGCCCGTACCCGCAAGGGCAAGGCGAAGCCGATCGCGGGCAAGAAGAAGTAAGGGCGCGTCCTGCGGGACGTTTTCAGGCTTCTTCCCTTCCGTGGAGACCAAGGTCTCCATAGGCACCACGGAATTTCAGGTCAGGATTTGAGATGGCACGTGAACCTCAGCGCATCAAACGGCGCGAGCGCAAGAACATCACTGCCGGCGTCGCTCATGTGAACGCCAGCTTCAACAACACGATGATCACCATCACCGACGCCCAGGGCAATGCGATCAGCTGGTCCTCGGCCGGGATGATGGGCTTCAAGGGCAGCCGCAAGTCGACGCCTTACGCCGCGCAGGTCGCGGCGGAAGATGCCGGCAAGAAGGCTGCTGATCACGGCGTCCGCACCCTTGAGGTCGAAGTGAAAGGCCCCGGCTCCGGCCGCGAGTCGGCGCTGCGTGCGCTGCAGGCGGTCGGCTTCCAGATCACCTCGATCCGCGACGTGACGCCGATCCCGCATAACGGCGTTCGCCCGTCGAAGCGCCGCCGCGTCTAATCGTGGCCGTCGGCGGCCCGCTTTGGGCCGTCCCGTTTGTTACCGGCCGGGGCGGACGCGCCCCCGCCCAACTGCCCGAGGGGAATACCGTGGCTGTGAATTCCAAAAACTGGCAGGAACTGAAGAAGCCGAACGGCCTTGAGAAGAAGCCGGGCGGCGACGGTAAGCGCAAGGCGACCTTCGTCGCCGAGCCGCTTGAGCGCGGGTTTGGCCTGACGCTCGGCAATGCGTTGCGCCGTGTGCTGCTGTCGTCGCTTCAGGGCGCTGCCGTCACCTCGATCAAGATCGAGAATGTGCTGCACGAATTCTCGTCGCTTGCCGGCGTCCGTGAGGACGTGACCGACATGGTGCTGAACGTGAAGCAGGTGGCGCTGCGTATGCAGGGCGAAGGGCCGAAGCGGCTTCAGCTGTCGGCAACTGGTCCCGGCCCGGTCACCGCCGGAGACATCGCGGTTTCGGGCGACATCGAGGTGATGAACCCCGAACTGGTCATCTGCCATCTCGACGATGGTGCGACGCTGAACATGGAACTGACCGCCGATGTCGGCAAGGGCTATGTCGCGGCGGTCGCCAATCGTCCGGCGGATGCGCCGATCGGCCTGATCCCGATCGACGCGCTCTACTCGCCGGTTCGTCAGGTTGCCTACAAGGTCGAGAATACCCGCGTCGGGCAGGAGCTCGATTATGACAAGCTGACGCTGACCATCGATACCGACGGCACGGTCACGCCGGAGGACGCCGTTGCCTATGCGGCGCGCATTCTGCAGGATCAGCTCCAGCTGTTCGTCCACTTTGACGACGGCCTGGCCCCGGCCACCGGCACGATTGGTCACGCCGCTCCGGCCCAGACCGATCAGGCGGGTGATTCGAACCAGCTCAACCGCTATCTGCTGAAGAAGGTCGACGAGCTCGAACTGTCGGTGCGTTCGGCCAACTGCCTGAAGAACGACAACATCATCTACATCGGCGATCTGGTTCAGAAGACCGAGGCGGAGATGCTGCGCACCCCGAATTTCGGTCGCAAGTCGCTGAACGAGATCAAGGAAGTGCTGTCGTCGATGGGGCTGCGCCTCGGCATGGAAATCCCCGGCTGGCCGCCGGAGAATATCGAGGAAATGGCGAAGAAGCTGGAACAGGACATCATGGGCTGATCGCCCGGTCTGTTCCGCTTGCAGGGGTTTCGGCGGTGCCCCGTTTCTTCACCGCCTGGTCCAGGGTGCCTGACACGGCCCTCGAACGAACGGAGTAACGACTATGCGCCATCGTGTTGGCGGACGGAAGCTGCAGCGGACCTCGTCGCATCGCGCCGCCTTGTTCCGCAATCTCGCGGCTGCGCTCATCAAGCATGAGCAGATCACCACGACGACTGCGAAGGCGAAGGAGCTTCGTCCCTATGTGGAGAAGCTGGTGACGCTCGCCAAGAAGGGCGGCCTGTCCAACCGCCGCCTCGCCCACAGCCGGCTGCTGGACGATACGCAGTTGAAGAAGCTGTTCGATGTGATCGGCCCGCGCTACGCGGATCGCAACGGTGGATACACCCGCATCGTCAAGGCCGGCATCCGCCCGTCCGACGCCGCACCGATCGCGATCATCGAATTCGTCGACCGCGACGTCAGTGCCAAGGGCCAGGATTCCGGCCCGGTGCAGGGCGAAGAGATCGACGAAGCCGCCTGATCCGGCTTCGTTCGGCGTCTCCATGCCGGCACGGCTTGAGTGAAAGGCCGCGGGTGCTACGCTCGCGGCCTTTCTCATGCCCGGAAAGGCAAGCATGCGCCGCTCATTCCTTCTTGCTCTGTTACTTGGCAGCCCGATGACCCAGCTTGCCGCCGCTGTACCCGCTTACCCGGTCACCGCGCGTGACGCGGTTGTCGATACGTTGTTCGGCGTCGCGGTCGCCGATCCTTATCGCTGGCTCGAAAACGATGTGCGCACCGACACCAGGGTGCGGCAATGGGTGGGCGCGCAGAATGCGGTGACCAATGGCTATCTGGAAACCCTGCCTGGGCGTGCGGTTTTCCGTCAGCGGCTTACCGCCCTGCTCGACTATGAGCGTTTCGGTCTGCCGCGAAAGAAAGGCGGCCGCTATTTCTATACCCATAATAGCGGCCTGCAGAATCAGGCGCCGCTCTACGTCCGCGATACCATCGAAGCCCCGGGCCGTCTGCTGCTGGACCCGAATGCGTGGGCGGCGGATGGCGCGACCGCGCTGGCGGACTGGCAACCGTCGGAAGACGGCCGCCATGTCGCCTATGCGGTGCAGGACGGCGGCAGCGACTGGCGGACGATCAAGGTGCTCGACGTCGCTACGGCCCAGCCGACCGCCGATACTGTCGCCTGGGTGAAGTTCTCCGGCATCGCATGGGCCGCCGATGGCTCCGGTTTTTACTATTCGCGCTTCGCGGCGCCGGCGGCCGGGGATGAGTTTCAGGCGCCCAACGAGAATCAGGCGGTCTATTTTCACCGCCTCGGCACGTCGCAAGAGCAGGATCGCAAGGTCTACGCGACGCCCGACCGGCCGAAGCTCGGCCATCATGCCCAGGTGTCCGACGACGGGCGCTGGCTGGTCATCACCTCGTCCGAAGGGACGGACGACCGCTACGAGATCACCGTTCTGGATCTGCGCCGGCCCGACGCACCGCCGCGCACGCTGATCCCCGGCCTGGTCAACAACTGGTCGTTCATCGGCAGTGTCGGCAAGAAGCTGTATTTTGTTACCAATGCCGCCGCGCCGAAGCTGAAGGTGGCGATGATCGACCTGGCAGAGCGTGACGTGCGGCCGGTGGTGCTGGTGGCGGAGGACATGGCGACGCTGGACGGCGCCGCCCTCGTCGGCGACACGCTGATCCTGTCCTATCTGGTCGATGCGAAAAGCGAGGTCCGTCGCTACAGCCTGACGGGTAAGCCGCTTGGCGCGATTGCGCTGCCGGGCATCGGCAGCGCCGGTGGCTTCAATGGCAAGGCCGGCGACCCCGAAACCTTCTTCGCCTTCACCAGCTTCGCCACGCCGACCACGATTTATCGCTATGACGCGCGCAGCGGGCGGCAGGTGCCGTGGGCGGTGCCCAAGGTGGCGTTTGATCCGGCCGATTATAGTGTCGAGCAGCGCTTCTTTGCGTCGAAGGACGGCACCAGGGTGCCGATGTTCGTCGTCCACAAGAAGGGGCTGGACCTGTCGGCGGGCGCGCCGACGTTGCTCTACGGCTATGGCGGGTTCAACATCTCGCTGCCGCCGGCCTTCTCGACGACGCGGCTGGCGTGGATGGAGCAGGGCGGGGTGCTGGCCGTCGCCAACCTGCGCGGCGGCGGTGAATATGGCAAGGAATGGCACGATGCCGGCCGTCTTGCCAACAAGCAGAACGTGTTCGACGACTTCATCGCCGCCGGGGAATATCTGATCGCCGAAGGCTTCACGACCAGGGCGAAACTGGCGATTCAGGGCGGGTCCAACGGCGGCCTGCTGGTCGGCGCGGTGGTCAACCAGCGGCCCGACCTGTTCGCCGCCGCGCTCCCCGCTGTCGGCGTCATGGACATGCTGCGCTTCGATCGCTTCACGGCTGGCCGCTATTGGGTCGACGATTATGGTTATCCGGCGAAAGAGGCGGACTTCCATGTGCTGCGCGCCTATTCGCCCTATCACAACATCGTTGGTGGGCGGGATTATCCGGCAATTCTCATCACCACCGCCGACACCGATGATCGCGTTGTTCCGGGCCATAGCTTCAAATATGCCGCTGCGCTCCAGGCGGCGGCACTTGGCGACAAGCCACGCCTGATCCGCATCGAGACGCGCGCTGGCCATGGTTCCGGCAAGCCGACCGACAAGATCATCGAGGAAGCGGCCGACCAATGGGCGTTTATCGCGCGGTGGACCGGCATGACGGTCGCCGCGCCCGAATAGAATTGGTCCTGTTCACGCGGGACCGGGGCATTGTCCCGCCCGGCCGTCCATATGATGCTGCCGGGACCGGCGGGGAATGCCGGTGTCGATCCCGGCGCCCCCAGGCGCAGTTCATCGCCGGGACAGCGGAACCGGTTTATCCCGATGATGCTTTACGACTCGACTGTTGATCGGAAGGATCATGCGATGGTCAGGTTGGGTATATCCGTTGTCGCCTTGGCCTTCGCGGCGCCGCTCGCCGCGCAGGTTGAATCGGTGCCGCTGCCGCCTTCCTCGGTGGCTGATGACCGGCCGGACGCGGCGCTGAGCCGCGACATCGGTCGCGCCGCCGGGGCAATGGCGGTCGCCGCCGGCCGAGTTGCCGCGGATGCGAAGGGCGCGGCGCGCGCCGCAAAGCACGAATTTCGCCGTGGTTTCGCGGAAGGCGCCAGCGCGCAACCGCCGTCCGAACGCCTCGCTCCGCCGCCGATCCGCTATGAGGAGGAGGCGGTAGACGCCTGCGCTGCCGCCGCGGAGGAGGAAGGGCTGGCGATCGCCCGGCTCGCCGCGGTTCGCGACATCCTGCGTGTCGGAGCCGGGCGTTACGGTTGGGACATCGAAGGTACGATCGACCTGCGCGACAGCTATCTGGAACGGCGAGGCCCGCCGTTGCGGTTCGTTTGTGCGGTTCGTGACGGTGGTATCGCCGATCTTCGCCTTGGCGACAGTCTGGCGCGGCGCTGACGCGACGGGGCTTCCCCCGCGCGCGTCATCTGCTAACAGCCGCGGATGACCGATGCCGCGCACGACACCATCCTGATCATCGATTTCGGCAGCCAGGTGACCCAGTTGATCGCGCGCCGGGTGCGCGAGGCCGGGGTCTACAGCGAAATCGCGCCGTTCAACGCCGCCGCCGAGGTTTTCGCGCGGCTGAAACCCCGGGGGATCATCCTGTCGGGCGGCCCCAATTCGGTCGTCGGCATCGATCCGCCGATGCCGCCGCAGGCTGTCTGGGACGCGGGCTTGCCTGTCCTTGGTATCTGCTATGGTCAGCAGGCGATGGCGCAGGCGCTGGGCGGCACCGTCCATGCCGGCGACAGCGGCGAATTCGGCCGCGCCTTCATCGAGGTTGCCGAAGATTGCGCCTTGTTCGACGGGCTGTGGCAACCCGGCGAGCGGCATCAGGTGTGGATGAGCCATGGCGACAAGGTCGACGCGCTTCCGTCCGGCTTCCGTCCGGTCGCGCGGTCGGAAGGGGCGCCCTATGCCGCGATCGCCGACGAAAGCCGCCATTTCTATGGCGTCCAGTTCCACCCGGAGGTGGTGCACACGCCGGACGGCGCCAGGCTGATCGCCAATTTCGCCCGCCATGTCTGCGGTCTTTCGGGCGACTGGTCGATGGCGGAGTTCCGGGCCACCAAGATCGCCGAGATCCGGGCGCAGGTCGGCGAGGGCAGGGTGATCTGCGGCTTGTCCGGCGGCGTCGATTCGGCGGTGGCGGCGGTGCTGATCCACGAGGCGATCGGCGACCAGTTGACCTGCGTCTTCGTCGACCATGGCCTGATGCGGCTGGGTGAGGCAGAACAGGTCGTCAGCCTGTTTCGCGGCCACTACAATATCCCGCTCGTCCACGTCGACGCGAGCGAGACCTTCCTCGGCGGGCTGGCCGGCGTGTCCGACCCGGAAGCGAAGCGCAAGTTCATCGGCAAGGCGTTCATCGACCTGTTCGAGGGCGAGGCGAAGAAGATCGGCGGCGCCGACTTCCTCGCACAGGGCACGCTCTACCCCGACGTGATCGAAAGCGTCAGCTTCACCGGCGGGCCAAGCGTGACGATCAAGAGCCACCACAATGTCGGTGGCCTGC
Organism: Sphingomonas flavalba; assembly: GCF_047553045.1. Classification (GTDB taxonomy): domain Bacteria; phylum Pseudomonadota; class Alphaproteobacteria; order Sphingomonadales; family Sphingomonadaceae; genus Sphingomonas_L; species Sphingomonas_L flavalba_A. The sequence goes on from NZ_CP180208.1 coordinate 56,324, forward strand.
CGGAGCGGATGAACATGCAGCTGGTCGAGCCGCTGCGCGAGCTGTTCAAGGACGAGGTGCGCGCGCTCGGTCGCGAACTGGGCCTGCCAGAGGTTTTCGTCGGCCGCCATCCGTTCCCCGGCCCCGGCCTTGCCATCCGCATTCCCGGTGCGGTGACCAGGGAGAAATGCGACATCCTGCGCAAGGCCGACGCGGTCTACCTCGACGAGATCCGCAAGGCCGGGTTGTACGATGCGATCTGGCAGGCGTTCGCCGTGCTGCTGCCGGTCAAGACCGTCGGCGTGATGGGGGATGGACGCACCTACGACCATGTTTGCGCGTTGCGCGCCGTCACCTCGACCGACGGCATGACCGCCGATGTCTATCCGTTCGAAAGCGCCTTTCTGAGCGCGGTCGCCACCCGCATCGTCAACGAGGTGCAGGGCATCAACCGGGTCGTCTACGACTACACGTCCAAACCGCCCGGCACGATCGAGTGGGAATGACGGGGCTTCATGCCCCGTCGCTCGGGCGGACACGGAAGGGAGGCAGGGCATGGCGCATTGGCTGATCAAGTCGGAGCCGGTCAAATATAGCTGGGCCGATCTGGTCCGCGATGGCGAGACGATCTGGGACGGGGTGCGCAACAACCAGGCCGCGCTCTACCTGAAGGCGATGAAGGTCGGCGACGAGCTGCTCTACTATCATTCCAATGAGGGGCTGGAGGTCGTCGGCATCGCGAAGGTGGTGAAAGAACATTTCATCGACCCGACCGATCCGAAGGCGCGCTTCGTCGCGGTGTCGGTCGCGCCGGTGCGGCCGTTGCCGCAGCCGGTGTCGCTGAAGGCGATGAAGGCGGAGCCGAAGCTGGCCGGGATGGCGATGTTCCGCCAGTTCCGCCTGTCGGTGACGCCGGTCGGCGACGCCGAATGGGCGACGATCCTTGCGATGGGAGGGGATGCGGCATGACCGTCACCCTGTACGGCATCAAGAATTGCGACACGATCAAGAAGGCGCGAACCTGGCTTGAGGGGCACGGCGTCGCCTATGCCTTTCACGACTACAAGACGGCGGGGATCGATGCCGCCCGGCTGAACGGCTGGGTTGCCGAGCTGGGCTGGGAGACGGTGCTGAACCGGGCGGGCACGACGTTCCGCAAGCTGCCGGAGGCGGACCGGACCGGGCTGGACGCGGGCAAGGCGGTGGCGCTGATGCTGGCGCAGCCGTCGATGATCAAGCGGCCGATGCTCGACCGGGGCGACCGGCGGGTCGCCGGGTTCAAGCCGGACATCTACGCCGCGCTGTTCGGCTAGGCTGGTCACGCGCCGGCCGGCATCGTAAGGCGGCGGCATGTCTGACGCCCCGCTATCGCCCCCCGCCCCGATCGTCGTCCGGCGAGAGGATTACCGGCCGCCGGAATGGCTGGTGCCGGAGGTTGCGCTCGACTTCGACCTCGACCCGGCGCTGACCCGGGTGAAGGCGGTGCTGGCGGTCCGGCGCAACGCCGGCGACGGGCCGCTGCGGCTGGACGGCGGCGGGCAGCAGCCGCTGGCGGTGCGGGTCGACGGCGCGAAGGCGGAATGGCGGATGGAAGGCGACCAGCTGGTCATCCCGCTCGCCGGGGAAGCGCATAGCGTCGAGACCGAGGTCGAGATCGCGCCAGAGACCAATACCCAGCTGATGGGGCTGTATGCGTCGGGCGGGTTGCTGTGCACCCAGTGCGAGGCGGAGGGGTTCCGGCGGATCACCTTCTTTCCCGACCGGCCCGATATCCTGGTACGTTATCAGGTGAAACTCACCGCCGACCAGCGGCAATTTCCGGTGCTGCTGTCCAACGGAGATCGTGTCGGAGCCGGAATGATGCCGGACGGGCGGCACTGGGCGGAGTGGCACGACCCGTTTCCGAAGCCGGGCTACCTGTTCGCGCTGGTTGCAGGCGACCTGGCGGTCAACCGCGACAGTTTCACCACGATGAGCGGCCGGGTGGTCGAGCTGGGCATCTGGGTGGCGGAGGCGGACCTGCCGCGCACCGGCCATGCGATGGCGGCGCTGAAGGCGGCGATGGCGTGGGACGAGCGCGTTTACGGCCGCGAATATGATCTGGACGTGTTCAACATCGTCGCGGTCGCCGATTTCAATTTCGGGGCGATGGAGAACAAGGGCCTCAACATCTTCAACTCGCGCTATATCCTGGCCGACCCGGAAACCGCGACCGACGCGGATTTCGACGCGATCGCCGGTGTCGTCGCCCACGAATATTTCCACAACTGGTCGGGCGATCGGGTGACCTGCCGCGACTGGTTCCAGTTGTCGCTGAAGGAAGGCTTCACCGTCTACCGCGACCAGGAATTCAGCGCCGATATGGGCAGCGCCGCGGTCAAGCGGATCGAGGATGTCAGGGTGTTGCGCGCCGCCCAGTTCCCGGAGGACGCCGGACCGCTGGCACACCCGGTCCGCCCGGAAAGCTACATGGAGATCGCCAATTTCTATACGGCGACGGTGTACAACAAGGGCGCCGAGCTGATCCGGATGATGGCGACGATGCTGGGGCCGGAGCGGTTCCGCGCCGCGACCGACCTGTATTTCGCCCGCCACGACGGCACGGCGGCGACCTGTGAGGATTTCGTCGTCGCGATGGAGGAGGGCGGCGGTATCGACCTCAGCCGGTTCCGCCTGTGGTATACGCAGGCCGGAACGCCGCGCGTCGCCGCGTCGCTGACCCACGCGCCGGGGAGCGGCAAGGCGGTGCTGCGGCTGGCGCAGACGCTGCCGCCGACACCGGGCCAGCCGGACAAGCAGCCGCAGCCGCTGCCGCTGCGCGTTGCGCTGTTCGGCGAGGCGAGCGGCGCGCGGTTGTGCGACGAGCGGCTGGTGGTGCTGGACGAGGCGCAGGCCGAGGTGGTGTTCGACGGCATCGGCGAACGGCCGCTGCTGTCGATCAATCGCGGCTTTTCGGCGCCGGTGATCGTCGATACCGACCGTTCCGCCGCCGAGCTGGCGTTCCTGTCCGCCCATGACGACGATCCGTTCGCCCGTTACGAGGCGATGCAGCAGCTGATGCTCGACCGGCTGGTCGCGACGGTAAGCGGCGGCGACGGCGACCCGGCGCCGGTGGTGGCGGCGGTGCGCGCGACGATCGCCGACCCGACACTGGACCCCGCCTTCGTTGGCGAGGCGATCGTCCTGCCCAGCGAGGCGTTCATCGGCGACCAGCTTGCCAGCGTCGACCCCGACGCGGTGGCGCGGGCGCGCGACGGGCTGCGCCAGGCGATCCTCGACGGCATCGGCCATGGCGCCTGGCGGGCGCTGTGGGCGGCCAACCGCGACAATCGATACGAGCTGGACCCGCGTGCCAAGGGGCGCCGGCGGCTGAAGAATGTCGCGCTCGGCTATCTGCTGGCCGACGAGGCGCCGGATGCGGTGGCGCTGGCCGCCGACCAGTATCGCTATGCCGACAACATGACCGACCGGCTGGCGGCGCTGCAGTTGCTGGCCAGCACGCGCGGCGCGACCCGCGATGCGGTGCTCGCCGATTTCCACGACCGCTGGGCCGACAACGGGCTGGTCCTCGACAAATGGTTTACCGCGCAGGCGCTCAGCACCCGCGCCGATGTCGTCGAGCTGGTCGAGGCGCTGGCCCGCCACCCGGCCTTCACCCTGGCCAACCCCAATCGCGCCCGCGCGCTGATCGGCGCATTCGCGACCAACCAGCGTGGATTCCATGCCGCCGACGGCCGCGGCTACCGCTTCGTTGCCGACATGCTGATCGCGCTCGACCGGCTGAACCCGCAGACCGCGGCGCGGCTGGTGCCGCCGCTTGGCCGCTGGCGGCGGTTCGAGCCGGGCCGCGCCGCGCTGATGAAGGCGCAGCTGGAGCATATTCTGGCGGCGCCGCGCCTGTCGAAGGACGTGTACGAGCAGGCGTCGAAAAGCCTGGGGCCGGCTTAAAGCCTGTCCGCGTCAGGCGGGAACGGGCTGGTGCCGCTTGACGGGACAGGCCCCGGTTGCCGGCAGGGCCGGCGCGATCAGGCGCAGGCGTCTGGATCGGCGGGATCGTGCGCCTGCGCGCAGTGGGACACTTCGATCGTGACATGGCTGAGCCATGACAGCGGCGCGAGGCGGGCGCGGTAGGTGGCGGGCGGTTGCGGGTCGGCCGCGACCAGCGCGACGATTGCCGCATGGGCGCCCGGCCCGACCTGCCAGACATGGAGATCGGTGACGGTGACGTCGCCGGGCGCGGCGATCCGATTCGCGACATCGGCGATCCGGTCGGTTTCCGAGGCGTCGACCAACACCCGCGCGCAGTCGCCGAGCAGCCCCCAGGCCCAGCGGCCGATGACGATCGCACCGACGATGCCGACTGCCGGATCGAGCCAGAGCCAGCCGAACTGGCGGGCGCCGAGCAGGGCGAGGATGGCAAGGACCGAGGTCAGCGCGTCGGCGAGGACATGGAGATAGGCCGAGCGGATATTGCGATCCTCCCCATGGCCGCCGGCGGCGGGGACCGCGTGGGCATGGCCATGGGCGTGGTCGTGATGGTGCCCGTGCCCGTGCCCGTGCCCGTGATCGTCGCGCAGCAGCCAGGCGCTGACCAGATTGACCAGCAGCCCGAGCACCGCGACCAGCATCGCCTGGTCGAAGGCGATCGGGCCGGGGGTGACCAGCCGGGCGACCGATTCGGCGACGATGCCGAGGGCGACGACGCCAAGCAGGATCGCCGAGGTGAAACCGGCAAGGTCGCCGACCTTGCCGGTGCCGAAGGTGAAGCGCGGATCGCCGGCGCGGGTGCGGGCATAAGCATAGGCGGCGACGCTGATCCCCATGGCGCCGGCATGGGTGGCCATGTGGAAACCGTCCGCCAGCAGGGCCATCGACCCGGACAGCCAGCCCACCGCGATCTCGCCGACCATGGTGACGGCGGTCAGCACGACGACGATCAGCGTCCGCCGTTCATTGCGGGCATGGCTGGCCGGCAGGTAATGGTGACGGTGGCCGTGATCGGCCGCGCTATGCCCGTCGCGCATCAGCCGGCCGATGCTGGGTTTTCGGTCAAACAGGCTCCTTTGCCGGCAATACGCCGCGCCTGATCTGGTCGAGTTCGATCGATTCGAACAGCGCCTTGAAATTGCCTTCGCCGAAGCCGTCATTGCCCTTGCGCTGGATGATCTCGAAGAAGATCGGGCCGACCATGTTTTCGGTGAAGATCTGGAGCAGCAGGCCGCCGCCGGTTTCCGGCGCGCCGTCGATCAGGATGCGGCGCTTGCGCATTTCGCCGATGTCGTGGCCGTGGCCGGGCAGGCGCTGGTCGATCATGTCGTAATAGGTTTCGGGGCTGTCCTGAAACCGGATGCCGTTGGCGCGCAGCGCGTCGACCGTCGCGAAGATGTCGTCGGTTGCCAGCGCCAGATGCTGGATGCCTTCGCCCTTATATTCTTTCAGAAATTCCTCGATCTGCGAGTGTTCATCCTGGCTTTCGTTGAGCGGGATGCGGATCTTGTCGTCCGGCGCGGTCATCGCCTTGGACAAGAGCGCGGTCTGCTGGCCCTCGATGTCGAAATAGCGGATTTCACGGAAATTGAAGATCGTTTCGTAGAACGATGCCCAGTGGTTCATCCGGCCGCGATTGACGTTGTGGGTCAGGTGGTCGAGCGTGTGGAGGCCGACGCTGTTGGCGTCGCGTTCCGCGCCGGGTACCGGCCGGAAATCGATGTCGTAAATCTCGTGCGCGCCATAGCGGTCGACGAGATAGAGGTTGGAGCCGCCGATCCCCTCGATCGCCGGGATGTTCAGTTCCATCGGGCCGACGCGGCCCTCGATCGGCTTGGCGCCGCGCTTTACCGCCTCCTCGAACGCCTGCGTGGCGTCGTGGACGCGAAACGCCATCGCGTTGGCCGACGGGCCGTGGGCGTCGCGGAACGACGCGACCTGGCCGGCGCCGTCCATGTTGAGCAGGAAGTTGATGTCGCCCTGCGCGTAGCGGCGGACGTTCTTTGACCGGTGGGTGGCGATGTGGGTGAAGCCCATCGCGGTGAACAGGCTGGCCAGCGCCTCCGGATCGGGGCCGGTGAACTCGACGAATTCAAAGCCGTCGAGGCCGAGCGGGTTGGCGTGTGGAGTGGGTGTGGTCATTGGAAATCACCATGAAAACATGCTGTCATGGCCATTGACCTACCATCCGGCGCGGGGCACCGCAAACGGCGCTTGACATGTTATAAAATAACATGTGTGTGCGCGCTTCCGCAAGGGAGCAGCCCATGAAATCCGGTCTTTCGTTCGTTGCCGCGTCGATGCTTGCCGCCGTTTCACCGGCTGCTTTTGCCGCGTCCGCCGACGACCCGGGCCAGCCATCCGCCGGCGACCACCACGATGCGGCGCCGGAGATCGTCGTCACCGCCCTGTCGCGCAACCGCGGCGACCTGCTGTCGGGCACGTCGGTGCTGTCCGGCACCGCGCTGGCGACGGTGAAGCGCGCGACGATCGGCGACACGCTCGACCATCTGCCGGGCGCGAGCAGCAGCAGTTTCGGCCCGTCTGCCGCGCGGCCGGTGCTGCGCGGGCTGCAGGGCGACCGGGTGCGGGTGCTGACCGACGGCATCGGCGCGTTCGACGCGTCGGGCACCAGCGCCGACCATGCGGTGGCGATCAACCCGATGACCGCCGACCGGATCGAGGTGCTGCGCGGGCCGTCGGCGCTGCTCTACGGATCGGGCGCGATCGGTGGTGTCGTCAACGTCATCGATTCCCGCATTCCGCTGCGCGTGCCGGACGAGGCGGTCCACGTCCACCTCGACGGCGGCTATGCGAGCGCCGCCGACGAGCGCACGATGGCTGGTGCGATCGACCTGCCGCTGGCCGGGCGGATCGTCGTTCATGTCGACGGCAGTTACCTGAAGGCGAACGACATGCGCACCGGCGGTTATCTGCTGTCGGCGCCGCTGCGCGCGCAGGCGGCGGCATCGCCCGACGCGGATATCCGGGAGCTGGCGACGCTGAAGGGCAGGCTACCCAACACCGCGGCGCGGACCTGGGAGGTGGCGGCGGGCATCGCCTATATCGGCGACGGCGGCACGATCGGCCTGTCCTATGCGCGTCTCGACAATGTCTATGGCGTGCCGATCCGCTTTTCGCTGGACCCGGCGGGCGACGCGGAGGCGCCGCGCATAGCGCTGAAGCAGGACCGTTATGATCTGCGCGCCGAGGTCAATACCGGCGGCGGCTTCCTCGACAAGCTGCGGCTGCGCGCCGGTTATGGCGATTATGTCCACCGCGAGCTGGAACCGGACGGCGCCGTCGGCACGACATTCTACAATACCGGCATAGAGGGCCGGATCGAGCTGATCCAGGCGAAGCGCGGCGCGTGGAGCGGTGCGTTCGGCGGGCAGGTGGTGACCCGCGATTTCGACGTGGTCGGGGCGGAGAAGTTCCTGCCGAAATCGTCGACCGAGCAGGCCGGGCTGTTCACCGTCCAGCAATTCGACCTTGGCGCGGTCAAGGCGGAGGTCGGCGGCCGGATCGAGACGACCAGCGCCCGCGCCTATGCCGACGCCGCCATCGGCAACCCCGACCTGCGCCGGCGTTTCACCGCGCTGTCCGGGGCGGCGGGGGCGAGCCTGGCGGTGGCCGACGGCTGGCGCGCCGGCGTCAACCTGACCCATTCGGAGCGGGCGCCGACGGTGGAGGAGCTCTACGCCAACGGCCCGCACGGCGGCACCGAATCCTTCGAGATCGGCCTGCCCGGCGCGCGGCTGGAGCGCAGCAACGGTGCCGAGCTGACGCTGAACGGCAAGGGGCCGGGCTATTCGGTCGAGCTGTCGGGCTATTACAACCGCTTCTCCAACTTCCTCTATCAATTGCCGACGGCGGATATCGAGGACGGACTGCCGGTCTATGAAATGGCGCAGGGGCGGGCGACGCTCTACGGCTTCGAGGCGCAGGCGCAGGTCGACGTCGCGAAGGTCGGCGCCGGCACCGTCTCCGTCGACGGGGTCGCCGACTATACGCGCGCGACAGTGAAGGGCTTCGGCCCGGCGCCGCTGATCCCGCCGCTGCGCGTGCTCGGCGGCGTCGGCTATGACGACAACGCGGTCAACGCCCGGGTCGAGGTGGAGCATGTCACCGCGCAGGACCGGGTGGCGCCGCTGGAGACGCGGACGCCTGGCTTCACCATGGTCAACGCGTCGCTGGCGTGGAAGGTCGGCGGGCCGGGGGCGCCGCTCAGCCTGCGCCTGTCGGCCAACAACATCTTCGACGTCGAGGCGCGCCGTGCCGCGTCGCTGCTGAAGGATTATGCGCCGCTGGCGGGCCGGGACATCCGCGTCGGCGCGGCCGTGCAGTTCTGACCGGCCAGGGGGGCACGCGACACGACACCGGACGCGGTTGCCGAAGCGGGGGGGATTGCCTATCTCCGCAAGCATTCCTTCCCGCTTTGCAACGGACAGCGCATGAGCACGACGCACACCACCCGGATGCTGATTTTGGGGTCCGGCCCGGCCGGCCTTTCGGCCGCGATCTACGGCGCGCGCGCCGGCATGGCGCCGATCGTCGTGCAGGGCATGCAGCCGGGCGGCCAGTTGATGACCACCACCGATGTCGAGAATTATCCCGGCTTCCGCGATGTCATCCAGGGGCCGTGGCTGATGGAGCAGATGCAGGCGCAGGCCGAGCATGTCGGCACGCGGATGCTTTGGGACCAGATCGTCTCCGTCGATCTGTCGCGCCGGCCGTTCCGGCTGACCGGCGACGGCGGCGACGTGTATGAAGGCGACGTGCTGGTCATCGCCACCGGGGCGCAGGCCAAGTGGCTGGGGCTGGACAGCGAGAAGCTGTTGCAGGGCAAGGGGGTCAGCGCCTGCGCCACCTGCGACGGATTTTTCTATCGCGGCAAGAAGGTGGTGGTGATCGGCGGCGGCAACACCGCGGTCGAGGAAGCGCTCTACCTGACCAACCACAGCCAGGACGTGACGCTGATCCACCGCCGCGACAGCCTGCGTGCCGAACGCATATTGCAGGAGCGGCTGTTCGCCCACCCGAACATCACGGTGCTGTGGAACAAGACGGTCGACCGCTTCGTCGGCGCCGGCGATCCGGCGGTGCTCGTCGGCCTCGACCTGAAGGACACTCTGACCGGCGAGATCAGCCATATCGCCGCCGACGGCGGGTTCGTCGCGATCGGCCACAAGCCGGCGACCGAGCTGTTCAAGGATCATCTGGAACTGGATGCGGACGGTTATATCCGGGTCGAAACCGGGTCCACCCGCACCGCCATCCCCGGCGTGTTCGCCTGCGGCGACGTGATGGACAAAACCTACCGTCAGGCGGTGACTGCGGCCGGTACCGGCTGCATGGCCGCGCTCGATGCCGAACGGTTCCTGGCCGAGGCGGATTTCGAGGCGCAGCGCGAGCGGGTTGACGCCTGAGGGGGCTTCCCGGCCCGGCCGGTTCCTTGAGGACGGGCCGGAGATATTCGCGACTTTTCTGTCCATCCCGAGCGTAGTCGAGGGACGCACCCAGTCATTGTGCGTCCCTCGACTGCGCTCGGGATGGACGGGTTCGGGTAAGGGCTTGGTGGGTTCCGGGTTCGCTGGGGTTCAGTGTTTTGCCTTGAGTGCTTCGGCCAAGGAGGCGGTGGCGCTACCGCGGCGGGCGGGTTTCGGCTGCGACGGATCGGGCGCCCAGCCGGTCAGGTAGACGAGATCGAAGACTTCGGGCGTCCGGCCGTCCGCGTCCGCCTGTTCCGCGAAGGAAGCGAGGGCACGGGCGAGCTGGGCGCGGCCGAGCGGCGGGGCGGTGTCGGCCAGAACCGAGGTGGCGCCCATGCCGCGCAGATCGGCGGCGAGGCGGATCAGCGCGCCGTAGCGCACCGTCAGCCGTTCGCCGTCCGCGACCGGCAGGGCGAAGCCGGCGCGCATCAGCAGGTCGCCGGCGCCGCCGACATCGATCTGCGGGTGGATGCGGGCGGCGACATGGTCGCCGTCGCCCTCGAACATCGCGAGGCGCAGCCGCGCCAGGCTGCCGGCGCCGATGAAGGCGCCGAGGAACAGCCCGTCCGGGCGCAGGATGCGGCGGATTAGCGCCAGCGCGCCGGGCAGGTCGTTGACGCTGTCGAGCACGCCGACCGACAGGACGAGATCGACGCTGGCGTCGGCGAAAGGCAGCCGGTCTTCATCGCACTGCACGCCGCCGGCGGCGCGGGCGAAGGCGAAGCCGGCGTCGGCGGCGACGACGGCGGTGCCGGTCGCCCGCAGCCGGGCGATCAGTTCGGTGTCGGCGGCGCCGATGACCAGCGCCCGCGCGAAGCTGTGCTTGACCAGCGCCAGCCGGTCGAGCAGCTCGTCGCCGACCCGGCGAACCAGAAAATCATGGTCGGCGAAGCGGGCGGCGGCGCGGTCCCGCCTTTGGCGGCGGCGGCGGCGGTCGAACAGTTCGGCGGTGTCCATCGCCCGGCTTGTGCAGAAGCGGATCGGCGCCGACAAGGGGCGATGGCGTTGTTTCTCCAGCCCTTCGCCGCCGCCGTTGCCTTTGCGCTGCCGCCGCGCTGCCCGGGCTGCGGCGTTGTTGTCGACGCGGACCGGCGCTTCTGCGTCCGCTGCTGGCAGACGATGGATTTCCTGACCGGACCGGGCTGTATCACCTGCGGCGCGCCGCTGGCCGGACCGCCGGGGGGGCAATGCGCGCCGTGCATGGCCGAACCACCGGTGCATGACGGGGTTCGCGCCGCCGTCGCCTACGGCCCGATCGCCCGCGCGCTGGTGCTGAAGCTGAAATACGGGCGCAAGCCGGGGCAGGCGGCGCTGATCGCTGAGCATCTGGCCCGCCGGGTCGCGCCGGGCGAGGCGGCCCTGCTGGTGCCGGTGCCGCTCCACCGCTGGCGGTTGTGGGGGCGCGGTTTCAATCAGGCGGCGCTGATCGCCGGGCGGATCGGCGCGGCGACCGGCCTGCCGGTTGCACCGGAGCTGCTGCGCCGGGTGAAGCGGACGCCGCCGCTGCGCGGGCTGGGCCGGGCGGCGCGGGCGCGGGCGGTGCAGGGGGCGTTCCGCGCCGCGCCGGACGCGCGGCAGCGGATCGGCGGGCGCGCCGTCTATCTGGTCGACGACGTCTATACCAGCGGGGCGACCGCCAATGCCTGCGCCGCCGTGCTGAAGCGGGCGGGCGCGGCGCGGGTGACGGTGCTGTGCTGGGCGCGGGTGGTGCACGACGAGGGAGATTGACGACGGTGACGATCGCACGGCAAAGAGTCGGTATGGCTAAGGTGGAAATCTATACCAAGTTCGGCTGCGGCTATTGCGTGCGGGCCAAGGCGCTGCTGACCGCCAAGGGTGTCGCGTTCGAGGAATATGACATCACGATGGGCGGGCCACAGCGTGCCGAGATGCTGGCGCGGGCCAACGGCCGCACCACCGTGCCGCAGATCTTCATCGACGGCGCTCATATCGGCGGTTCCGACGACCTCGCCGCGCTCGATCGCGGCGGCAAGCTCGACCCGCTGCTCAGCGGCTGATCCGGCGATGCGCGCCGCCCTGTTCCAGATGACCAGCGGCATCGACCCTACCGCCAATGCCGTCGCGCTGGCGGAGGCGGTGGCGACGGCGAAGGCGGGCGGCGCCGACATGCTGTTCGTGCCCGAAATGGCCGGGCTGCTCGACAGCGACCGGGCGCGATCCGCCGCCCATATTGTCGCCGAAGCGGAGGACCCGGTGCTGGCGCGGGTGCGCGAGGCGGCGGCCGCCGCCGGGCTGTGGGTCCATATCGGTTCGCTGGCGCTGGCCGAGGGCGACGGCGGGCGACGGGTCAATCGCGGTTTCGTCATCGACGACGGCGGCGCGATCCGGGCGCGCTACGACAAGATGCACCTGTTCGACGTCGACCTGCCGAGCGGCGAAAGCTGGCGCGAATCGGCGGTCTATGCGCCCGGCGCCGGGCCGGTGACGGTGGCGACGCCGTGGGGGGTACTTGGCCTCAGCATCTGCTACGACCTGCGCTTTCCCGACCTGTACCGTGCGCTGACCGACGCGGGCGCGACGCTGCTGGCGGTGCCGGCGGCGTTCACCGTGCCGACCGGCCAGGCGCATTGGCACGTGCTGCTGCGCGCCCGGGCGATCGAGGCCGGGGCGTTCGTGATTGCCGCTGCCCAGTGCGGCACCCATGCGGACGGGCGGCGGACCTACGGCCATTCGCTGATCGTCGACCCGTGGGGGGCGGTGGTGCTCGACGCCGGGGAGCGGCCGGGCCTTGCCTATGCCGACATCGACCCGGCGCAGGTCGCGGCGGTGCGCGCGCGGGTGCCGGCGATCCGCCACCGCCGCGCGATAGGCCCGGTGGCGGCGGCATGATCGTCTTCGACCTGAAATGCGGCGACGGTCATGTCTTTGAAGCGTGGTTCGGCAGCAGCGCCGATTATGAGGACCAGCGCGGGCGCGGGCTGGTCGCCTGCCCGCTGTGCGGCGATCCCGATGTGGCGAAGGCGGCGATGGCGCCAAGGCTGGCGCCGGGCGACCGTGCCGCCGCCGCGCCGCCTTCGCCCGATGCCGGCGACCCGGCGGCCGCCCGGCGGATGCTGAGCGAGCTGGCCCGGATGCAGGCGCGGATGCTGGAAAAGTCCGACTGGGTCGGCGATCGCTTCGCCGAGGAAGCGCGGGCCATGCACCATGGCGAGCGTGACGAGCGCGCGATCCATGGCCGGGCGAGCGCCCGCGACGCCGAGGCGCTGGCCGAAGAAGGCGTCAGGGTTGCGCCGTTGCCGTTTCCGGTGACGCCGCCCGACCAGTGCAACTGACCCCCGCCCGGCGCCGGGCGGGGCGGCGAGAAGGGGGCTTGCCGCGAAAACGCCCGGACCCTAGGGCGGACGCCGGGCGCCCGTAGCTCAGCAGGATAGAGCACCAGATTCCTAATCTGGGGGCCAGAGGTTCGAATCCTCTCGGGCGCACCACCGGCCACCCGCCGGCGGCGTCAGGATGATTGCGCCAGCAGGGTCGACAGCGGGACGTGGTTCCAGAACCGCCGGACCTCGTCGTCATGGCCGGTCAGGTCATAACGCAGCAGCGAGACCGGCAGGCGGCCGGTGTTCATCAGATAGTCGTGGAACGCCCGGAGCGAGAAGGCGTCGCCGAGCTGGCGCTTGCGATCAACCAGGAGCTGCTGAAGCTGCATCGCCCCGATCGTGTAGGTCATGCCGTAGCCCGGCGGGCGGCGGATGTAGATGGCGGCGTCGACCCGGGCGACATTGTCGTCGAGATAGGGCGTCCATTCCTTCCAGAATGCCATGGTTTCGCCGACGGTCATCTGGTTGCGCTGCATCTTCACGTCGCCGATCGTCCGCGCGGCACGGAACAGGCCGAAGATGTAAATGAATTCCCGGGTGCGGGCGCGATCGTCGAACAGGCCGAGCTGGAGGGCGGTTTCTTCCAGATAATAGCCCCAGCCTTCTGTCCGGCCGCTGTCGCGGATGTGACGGCGGATCGGGTCGGTGACCCGCTGGCCGGTCATTCCGTCGAACCGGTGGCCGGGGAAGGTGGCGTGGAGGTGGTCGGGCGACGCGTCACGGAACTGGATCTGTTCCCAGAACATCGGCCCGTTCGGGCGAACGATCCACGGCGCGTTGAAGCCGACTTCCTTGTAGCTCGACGGAATATAGTCGGGGATCGAGATGATCTCCTCATCCTTCAGCCAGCCGCGGATCTTGGCGTCGGTGGCGGCGAGCTGCGCCTCATATTCCTCCGCCGAGCGGGCGAGGTCGAGTTCCGGCAGGTTGCGGTTGCGGTGCCGTTCGGTCGTGTAGTTCGCCCAGTGGCGGTTCAGCTCGCGCTCGGCGAGGGTGACGATCTGGTCCGAATCATACGGCATCAGCCGGACGTTGGTCAGGAACCAGTCATAGGCCGGCTTGCCGACGCCGGCGCGCGCCGTCATTCCCGGGCGGGCGGCGACCAGCCAGTCGCGGAACCCGGCGATCGCGCGCTGGGCGGCGTCGATGTCGCGGACCAGCGTCGGCTGGGTGGTGGCCGCGCGGCCGCGCAGATCGGCGAACCAGCCGATCAGCCCTTCCGGCTCCACCGCGCGGTAGGGCATGCCGTGGCCGACGCCGTCGCCGTGCGACAGGCTGTGGATCGCCAGATCGGCGTAATCGGCAGCCACCGAATCGAGGTTGACCCGCGCCTGCGCCAGATAGGCCGGGACCGCGCGCAAGCGGGCCTGGAACGCGGACAGCGCCGGGCCTTTCAGCGGCAGATCGGCATAGGCAAGCCGTTGTAGCGTGTCGATGTAAAGGCCGGGGTCGCGGGCCCATGGCTTGGTGACGTTCAGGGTGAAGTCGGCCAGGTCCATCTGGGCGCGGACCGCCAGATAGTCGACCTGCTGGTGCCGGCCCCAGCGCGCGACGGCGAAATCGGGAAGCTTCGCCTGGAAGGTGCGGAGTTCGGCGCGGCGCTGCGCGACGGCGGCGGGGCTGTAGTCGACGACGCCGTCGACTGCCTTTGGCGTATTCCATTCGGTGAAGGCGGCGAACAGGGCGACAAGCGCATCGTGGCTGCCATTGCCGTTGGGCGGGCCGGCCGGGGCGGCGGCGGCCGGGTTGATCGCGGCGGCGGCCGGGGCGAGGGCGGTGCCGCCGGCGAGCAGCGCCGCGGCGAGGATGAGCGAGGCCTTGCGCATGGTTCGTCTCCCGTTGCGCGACCGCGCCAAGACGTGGTCGCGCGTATTTAATACTAAAAACGCATGAATTTGGTTATGATGTGGTGATCGCCGATGGCGGTCAAGGGCCTTTCGCAGCAGGCCGGGGCCGGCGTGCCGGACTGCGGGCACCGGCAATATAGAAGCCGTCGGGAAGCCGGGTTGGTGCTGGTCGGTACGGTCAGGCAATAAAAGGAGCACTGTTATAACAATGGTATGGATATAGCCTGGGCGTTGGTGACGTGTCCCGGAGATGGCGGCGATGACCGCCGCCGTGCGAGGCGTATCAAAAATGCCACGTTTCAGATTTTTTACACCGGGCGATTGACGCCATCGGGCAATATAATCAAAATCACGCAACTGTTCACGGGATTTGAATGGCGATGCACGTCAGCGGCCCTGGCGGTCACAGGCGGCATACGCAGGTCTGGGGAGTTTAACGAACATGGGAATCAAGCGGGATATGGGCATTCGGGCAGGTTTGAAGGCCGGTTCGGCACTGTTTCTTTCGATGGCGGCGATGAGCGCGGCCATCGCGCAGGCGCCGGCGGATGACGATGACGGCGCGGCGATCGTCGTCACCGGATCGCGCATTCCGCGCCCCGACATCGTGTCCAACAGCCCGGTCAACGTTGTCGGCGCCGAAGAGATCAAGCTGGCCGCCACGGTCGAGAGCGAGCAGCTGCTGAACGCGCTGCCGCAGGCGGTGGCTGGTGCCGGTGCCCAGTCGAACAGCGGCAACGGGTCCGCGACGGTCAACCTGCGCAACCTGGGCACCGTCCGCACGCTGGTGCTGCAGAACGGCCGCCGCGTCGTCGGCGCGTCGCAGGACGGCGTCGTCGACCTGAACATGATCCCGCCGTCGCTGGTGTCGCGGATCGACGTCGTCACCGGTGGCGCCTCCGCCGTGTACGGGTCGGACGCGATGGCCGGTGTCGTCAACTTCGTGATGAAGGACGATTTCGAGGGCCTTGAGGTTGGTGGTTCCTACGGGATCAGCGACGAGGGCGATGCATCGCGTTACAACCTGGAAATGACGGCTGGCGGCAACTTCGCCGACGGTCGCGGCAACATCGTCTTCCACGGCAGCTATTATAACCGCGCCCAGGTGAAGGGCGCTGCGCGCGACCACGCCACCGTCTATCTGGCCGACGCCGTCGTCAACGGCGTGCCGAGCCTGATCCCGGCCGGCAACGGCGTGACCCCGCAGGGGACGATCTTCAGCCCGCAGCTCGTCGGCCTGACCGACCCCTACGGCAACACGATCGGCACCGCCGGCATCTTCTTCGCGCCGGAAGGCTGGCGCGCCTACCGGGCGAGCGACGGCTTCAACGACCGGCCGTACACCAATCTGCAGATGCCGATGCAGCGCTGGCAGGGCTCGGTGCTCGGCCATTTCGACGTGACCGACAGCGTCACCGCCTTCTGGGAAGGTTCCTACGTCCACAGCAAGATCAATTCGACGCTGGGCGCGGTGCCGATGAGCAGTTCCGGCTTCATCCCGGGTTTCCAGCTTGACCTGCGCAACCCCTATCTCGACCCGTCGCTGCGTAATTTCCTGAGCGCGAACATGGATGCGGACGGCGACAATCTGGTCCCGGTCAACATCAACCGCCGTCTGCTTGACGGCGGGTCGCGGACCAGCGACCAGACCCGCGATTTCTATCGCTTCGTCGTCGGGCTGAAGGGCGACCTGACCGACCGGCTGAAGTGGGAGGTCTTCTTCAATCAGGGCCAGACCAAGATCACCGACGTCCAGGGCGGCGGCGTGCTGATCGATAATTTCGCCAACGGCTTCCTGACCAACCCGGCCGACCCGTACAAGTGCGCGTCGGCGGACCCCAAGTGTGTCGTCCTCAATCCCTTCGGTCTCAATTCGCTGACGAAGGAGATGATGGACTATATTTACACCGACCTGACCAACATCACGACGATCCGCCAGAAGCAGGTCGGCGCGAGCCTGACCGGGTCGCTGTTCACCCTGCCGGCCGGCGATGTCGGCATCTCGCTGGGCGCCGAGTATCGCAAGGAAAGCTCGTCCTTCAATCCCGACCAGCTGTATGTGCAGGGCAAGGCGCTGTCGCGTTCGGCCGGGCTGAGCCCGACCGCCGGTTCGTTCGACGTCGCTGAGGTCTATGGCGAGTTGTACGTGCCGATCCTGGCCAACACGCCGGGCTTCGAACTGCTCGCTTTCGAGGGCGGTTTGCGCTTCTCCGACTATTCGACCGCCGGTTCGGTCTGGTCGTACAAGGCGGGCGGTGAGTACTCGCCGGTTCGCGGGCTGAAGCTGCGCGGCCTGTATCAGCGCGCGGTGCGCGCGCCGAACGTGGTCGAGCTGTATTCGGGTGCGACCAACACGGCGCCGCAGGCCGTCGACTTCTGTAACGCCGGCCCCGACCGTACCGCGCAGGAGCGTGATTTCTGCGTCAACACGCTTGGCGTGCCGGGCGCGGTGATCGACGTGTTCCAGCAGGAGAACCAGCAGATTCGCGCCATCACTGGCGGCAACCCGAACCTGCAGGAAGAAACGTCCGACACCTGGTCGGTCGGCGCGGTGTTCCGCCCCGATTTCCTGCCGGGTTTCCAGCTGACGGTCGATTATTACAACATCAAGATCAAGGACGCGATCGGCTCGTTCGGCGGCGGTCTGCAGGCAGTGATCACCGCCTGCAACGCCGACATGTCGCTCAGCAACGTGTTCTGCCAGCCGCTTCGCAACCGCACGCCGGACGGCCAGCTGTATGACGTGCCGTTGCTCAACGCCAATATCGCGCGGATGGAAGCGTCGGGCATCGACTACCGGCTCGACTATCGCCACAACCTCGGTTCGGCGGGCACGCTCAGCTATTATCTGGCTGGCACCTACCTGATCGACGCGATCACGCAGGGCAGCCCGATCGCCAACCCGGTGAACTGTGCCGGCTATATCGGCGGTGGCAGCTGCAGCACGGCCAACCCGAAATGGCGGTTCACCCAGCGGCTGACCTGGGGCACGGACAAGCTGCAGCTGTCCCTGCGCCACCGCTTCATCGGTTCGGCCAAGGACGGCCGGATCGCCGGCGCCAAGGCGTCGGGCGCAGCGATGCCGCAGCTTGCCCGTCCGAAGACCGGGGACGTCCACTATTTCGATCTGAGCGCCAATTACGACGTTGTGGAGAATTTCAGCTTCTTCGCGGCGATCGACAACCTGCTCGATCGGAACCCGCCTTACTACCTCTACGAGCGTGAAACCTACGACGCCATCGGTCGGCGCTTCACCGTCGGGTTCAAGGCGAGCTTCTGAGTGGAAATGTCCCGGCCGTGGCGGCATGGTGCCGCCACGGCCGGGGTGCCATCGGACGTTTATACAGGTTGAGGTTGCGCCAGATGGGTAAGGCAAGTCTATTCCGGCCGGGTCTGTTCCGGTCGGCCGGGGTGATGGCGGCGCTGCTGCTGTCGACGATGGCGGCGGCGCAGGACCGTCCGTGGCCCCATGCGCCGGTTCATGGCGGGGCGGCGGTGGCGGGCACGACGCTGTCGATCGATGCGCTTTACCAATACCAGAGCCTGATCGGCACGACGCCGGAAGGCTATAGCTGGACCCGCGACGGCGGCACCGTGCTGTTCCTGTGGAACGACGCGGGCTTCAGCTTTCGCGACATCTGGGCCTATTCGGTCCGCACCGGCAAGAAGACGCGGCTGACGTTCCTTGGCCGCGACAGCAAGCCGGAGGCCGAGCAGAAGGGCGTCGCCCAGGCGATCGCGCTCGACGGCAAGGGCCGGATTGCCTTCACCGTTGGCGGGCAACTGCACATTCGGGCTGCTGACGGCACGATCACGAAGGTCGAGACCGACAAGCAGGCGATCCGCAAGCTGGCGCTGTCGCCGGACGGCACGCGGCTGGCCTTTATTTCCGGCAACCCGGTCGACGCGCGCAATCGTGTGACGCTGGGCGGGGTGCTGTGGGTGCGCGATGTCGCCACAAATGGCGACAGTGCCGCGCGCCGCGTCGCCGGTGCCGACGATCCCAAGGTCTATATCAACGATTTCCAATGGTCTGACGACGGCAGGACGATCGCCTTCCAGCAGGGGGACGACCGCGCGATGCCGGAGCGCGATATCTATTATTACGCCAAGGGCGCGCTGCAGAATAATCGCGTCATCCGCGCCTTTCCGGGCGACGAGACGACCAAGGCGACGGTCGGCGTCGTCACCCTCGCCACCGGCGAGACCCGGTTTTTCGAGCGGCCCGAGGCGAAGGACCATATCTGGGATTACGGCCTGTCGGGCGATGGCAGGCGGCTGTTCGTCAGCGGCTCCGACATGGAGGCCAAGGCCCACACGATCTACGTCTATGATGTGGCGACCGGCGCGCGCGAGACTTTCTACCAGCTGCGCGAGCCGAAGCACCTGCGGCCCGACTGGAAGGTGGCGTGGGCGCCCGGAGACGACGGGCTGATCATCCTGACCGACCGCGACGGCTGGCTGCACCTGTACCACCAGCGCGCCGCGGGCGCCGCGCCGCGCCAGATCACCAGCGGCCAGTGGGAGGTCGAATCCTTCACCGTCGACCGCAAGGGGCGGCAGCTCTATTTCACCGCCAACGAAGCCTATATCCCGGAACGGCAGATCTATCGGGTGCCGGTTGCCGGCGGGGCGATCAAGCGGATCAGCGGCGCCGCTCCTGGCACGCACGAGCCGGTCTATTCACCCGATTTCCGTCATATCGCCGACTGGTACAGCAACGACGACACGCCGCCGGAACTGTACCTGATCGATACCGCGAAGCCGGGGCGTGCCGTGCAGGTGACCCGTTCGCCGCAGCCGGCGTTCTATGACCAGACCTGGGCCAATATCGGCTATGTCGAGTTCCCCAGCCATGTAGACGGCGTGCCGTTGATTGCGCGGCTGAGCCTGCCGGCGAATTACGACCCGGCGAAGCGTTATCCGGTTATCGTCGGATCGGTCTATTCCGACGCGGTTCGCAACCAGTGGGGCGGGCGGCGCGCCCACCCGACCTGGGGGCTGGACCAGTATTTCGTCGCGCGCGGGTATATTGTCCTGAACGTCAATATCCGCGGGTCCTGGGGCCAGGGGCGCGACCATAACCAGACCCAGTATCACAGCTATGGCGAAACCGACATCAACGACCTGGAGAGCGGCGTCCGCTTCCTTGTCGAAAAGGGCTATGCCGACCCGCGGCGTGTTGGCCTGTGGGGTTCCAGCTATGGCGGGCTGATGACGATCATGTCGCTCGCCAAGAAGCCCGGCGTCTATGCCGCCGGCATCGCCGGGGCGCCGGCGACCAACGTCTGGCACGCCTATCCGTCGCAGATGTGGATCATGGGGCCGCCCGACGGCCCGGACATGCCCGGCCGCTACGAGGCGCAGTCGGCGCTCTATCAGGCGCAGGGCATCCGCGACCCGCTGATGATCATCCACGGCACCCGCGACCCGGTGGTGCTCTATTCGGACACGATCGCGCTGGCGGAGGGGATGATCGGCCGCGAGCAGATGTTCGAGCTGGTGACATTGCCGGGGGCCAACCACGCCTGGGCGAGCGACACGCTGCCGCAGGCGCGGTTCGCATTCAAGAAAATGGTCGATTTCTTCGACCGCAACGTCCGGGACAGGAAATAGCATGTTGCGGCGCCTGATCACCGCCGTTGTGGGCGGCGCGATGCTGTTCGCCGCGCAGGCGGCGTCGGCGGAGGCCGACGTCCAGCGGCTCGGCGCCGAGTTCTGGGACTGGCGGGCGACGACCCAGCCGGCGACGAGCGACGACATCCCGCGTATCGTGCGGCCGGACAACTGGCTGCCCGACTGGTCGCCGCAGGCGGTTGGCGCGCAGCGGGCGCGGCTGGCCGCGTTCGAGGCGCGGTGGCAGGCGCTGGCCGGCCGGCCGCGCTCGGCCAGCGAGACGGTCGATTACCGGCTGGTCGGGTCGGCGCTGGCGCGGGTGCGCTGGGAACTGGACCATGTCGCCGCCTGGCAGCGCCAGCCGCATTTCTATGTCGCGCAGGCGCTGAACCCGATTTTCGAGCGGCTGCTGCCGCCGCCCCCGCTGGAGGCAGCGCGCATTGACGGCGTCATTCGCCTGCTTGGCAATGCGCCGGCGATCCTTGCTGCCGGCAAGGCCAATCTGACCGACATGCGCGGGCCGTTCGTCGACGTCGCGCTGGAACAGATCGCGGCGGTGCCGGCGAGCCTGAACGGGATGGTCGCCGGGATCGCGCCCGAAGCAACGCCGGCGCAGCGCCGCCGGCTGGACGCCGCGGCGGCGCGGGCGAACGCGGCCTTCGCCGATTTCGAAGCCTTTCTGAAGGCGCGCCGCGCCGGATTGTCCGACGCGACCGCGGTCGGCGGCGACAGCTATCGGTATTTCCTGGGCAGCGTTGCCCTCTACCCCTACTCGCCCGAGGAACTGCAGGTGATGGGGCGGCAGGAATGGGCGCGCGCCGTGCTGTTCGAGGAACTGGAGCGCAACCGCAATGCCGGTGTGCCCGAACTGCCGATCGGTGCGTCGATCGAAGCGGTGATCGCCCGGCTGAACGCCGACGAGCTGAAGGTCCGCGATTTCCTGCGCGTGAACAACCTGCTGACCGTGCCGGACTGGGCCGGGCATTACAACGCGCGGCCCTTTCCCGCCTATCTGGCGCCGATCGGCTGGCTTGGCCGCACGTTCGACCTGACCAGCCGGGTGCGTGTCGGCCAGGACGCGACCGTCTATCTGCCCGAACCGTCGCCGGCGCTTGGGTACTTCAACCTGTCGATCACCCGCGACCCGCGCCCGATCATCGTCCATGAAGGGGTGCCGGGGCATTTCTTCCAGCTGACGCTTGGCTGGAAGCACCCGAACCCGCTGCGCCGCCACTATTACGACAGTGGCGCCAACGAGGGCACCGGCTTCTACGCCGAGGAGATGATGCTGCAGGCCGGGCTGTGGGCCGACGCGCCCAAGACCCGCGAGATCATCTACAATTTCGCCCGGCTGCGCGCGCTGCGCGTCGAGGTCGACGTGAAGCTGGCGCTGGGCGCATTCAGCATCGCCGAGGCGGCCGACTATCTGGAACGGATGGTGCCGATGGACCGTGCCACCGCCGAAGAGGAAGCGGTGTTCTTCGCCGCGTCGCCGGGGCAGGCGATCAGCTACCAGATCGGGAAGCTGCAGACCGCCGAGTTCCTGGCGGAGGCGCGGGTGGCCGAAGGCAAGGCTTTCGACCTGAAACGCTTCCACGACTATCTGTGGCTGAACGGCAACGTACCCATCGCTCTCCAGAAGGAAGAGTATCTGGCGATGCTGGGCGGGAAATAGGGGAAGACATGCGTATCATCCGTCTGGTCGAGCCGCAGTCCGGCCTGTCCGCGCGCTGCCGGTTGCTTGACGATGTAGCGCCGCAATCGACGGCGTTCCTGTGGGACCTCGCCGAACGCAAGGCCGGGTTCGAGGCGATGCACGCGATCTGGACCGGCCCGGAAATTTCCGTGCCGATGCCGTCGAGCACGCTGCCCGCCGGCATGGCGCAGCCGCCGATCCCGGCCGAGAACGCCACCGCCTTTCCCGAAGCGGGCGACATCGTTCTCGCCTATCTCGCGGCGGGCAGCACCAAGGGGCTGCCGCCCGGGCCGTTTTACGACATCGGGCTGTTCTACGCCGGCGGTGGCCGGTTGTTGATGCCGTTCGGCTGGATTCAGGCCAATGTCTGCGCCCGTATCCTCGACGAGGATCTGGCGAAGGCGCAGGCCGATTGCCGCAGCATCCGGCGCAGCGGTGCCTGCACCATGACCATCGAAACCGTCTGAGGACCGCCGCCGATGACCTATGACCAACTGATGGCGTTGCTGGGCAACTGGCTGCTCCCCGGCTCGCTGGTCGCCATCATGGTGTCGATGGGCCTGTCGCTGACCGCCGCCGATTTCCGGCAGGTGTTCCGCAACAAGCGCGCCCTGATCTTCGGTGTCTGCTCAATGCTGGTGGTGCCGCCGCTGATCGGCCTGACCCTGGCGGTGACCGTTGCGCCGACGGCGGCGCTGGCGGTCGGTTTCGTGCTGCTGGCAACGACGCCGGGCGGGATGTTGTCGAACCTGTTCACCGACATGGCGGACGGGGACCTGGCGCTGTCGATGTCGATGACGCTGATCCTCAGCATGATCTACATTTTCGTCGTGCCCTTCTACGCGCATTTCGCGCTGCTCCATTTCATGGGGCTGGAAGCCGACGTGCAGGTGCCGCTTGCTTCGTTCTTCTGGGACATCTTCTCGATCACCGTGCTGCCCGCCGCGGTCGGCTTTGCCGTCCGGCGGTGGCGTCCGGATTTCGCGATCTGGTTCAAGCGCTATCTGAAGAATGCCGCGACGATCGTGCTGTTCAGCTCGTTCGGCGTGATCCTTTACGATCAGGTGCCGGTGCTGCGCGAGAATCTGGGCGCGCTGTTCTGGATCACCGTGGCGCTGAACCTGATCATGGTCGTGGTGGTGATGTCGATCGTCCAGTTCGCCGGGTTTACCCGCCGCGAGAATGTCGCGATCGGCATCGAGCATCTGATGCGCCAGGAGGGCACGGCCATCTTCATTGCCGTGACGATCGTCGGTAACAACGAGATGTCGTTGCCGATGATTATGAACACCCCCGTCGCGCTCTGTTTCGTGCTGCTGTTCGTCGCCGTGGCCCGGCGAACCGGGCGGCCGGAGTCGGGCAGTCCAGCCACACGCTGAAGCATAGCAGGATAAGGCGCCCGCCGACCGGGCGCCGAGGAAAGTTCGCAGTCATGACTTTGTTCCCAGTAATGGGCGCCGCGGCGGAACTGCTCCCCCCGGTTGCGACCCGTGCCCCTTTCGGCGCCCCGGTGGAGCGGTGATGCAGCGCCGACCCTTGCTTGCCGTCGGGCGCGGCAATGGCGTGACCCAGCCGTTGTGGACGGCGACCGCGGCACCGGGACCGGCGCTGTCCGCCCTGTCCGGCGTGGTCGACACCGACATCCTGATCGTTGGTGGCGGCATTGCCGGCATGGCGACGGCGTTGCACCTGGGCGAACGCGGCCTGCGCGTCGCGCTGGTCGAGGCCGGGCAGCCCGGCGACGGCGCCACCGGGCAAAGCGGCGGGCTGGTCGCGCCCGATTATATCCGTCATTCGCCGGAAACCGCCCGCGCGCTGTTCGGCGCGGAAGCGGGCGAGCGGCTGACCGGGATGATCGGCGGTTCCGGCCGGCATGTGTTCGACCTGATCGACCGGCTGGGCATTGCCTGCGACGCGCGCCGCGACGGTTTCTATACCCCCGCCCATACCGAGGCGCTGGCCGACAACCAGCGGGAATATGCCGCACAGTGGCGCGCGCGCGGGCATGATGTCGCCTTCATCGACGGCGACGAGGCCCGCCGGCTGTTCGGCGCCGACCGTTATTGCGGTGCGCTGCGCTTTGCCGAGGGCGGCAGCCTCAACCCGCTGGCCTATGTGCGTGGCCTGGCGACGGCGGCGGAACAGGCGGGCGCCCGGCTTTTCGCCAACAGCCCGGTGCGCGCGCTTGAGCGCCGCAGTGACGGCTGGACCTGCCGGACGCCGGGCGGCACCATCCGCGCCGCGCGGGTGGTGCTGGCGGCGAACGGTGGCAACGCCGCGCTGCACCCGGCGATGCGGCGGACCACTTTGCCGCTTCACGTCTTCCAGTTCGCGACGGCGCCGCTCGACCCGGCGCAGCGCGAAGCCATCCTGCCGGCCGGCGGTGGCTTCACCGACAAGCTGCCCTATCTGTTCACCGCCCGGATCGACGGGCATGGCCACCTTGTTTCCGCCTTTCCGGCGTCGTTCATGGTCAGCGGCAATGCCCGGCTGTACCGCGAGGCGCGGCGGCGTCTGGCGCAGCATTTCGCGGTGCTGCCGGCGGCGGAAATCGCTTTCCTCTGGCGGGGGCTGGCGCGGGTCAACACCTCTTTCCTGCCGGAAATCTATGACCTGGGCGACGGCGCGATCGCAATTCAGGCGTGCAACGGGCGCGGTATTGCGACGAACAGCGTGCTGGGCGCGGAAGTGGCCGCTTTCCTTGCCACCGGCGACGAGGCCGCGCTGTCGGTCCAGCCGCGCAGTCCCGCGCCGATCCGTTTCCACGCCGCCGCCGCGCTGCTGCCGAAACTGCTGATGTCGATCGCCTATCTGTCCAACTGAGCCGCGTCGGAAAGGAGCCGTGATGGCCAAGCGAACCCTGTCCCTGCCCCGCGCCCTGGTGCGCGCGGCAATGCTGAGCGGCGCGGCGCTGCTGCTCGGTGGGGCGGCGACGCCGAACCTGCCCGACCTGATCGCGCAGTACGAGCATTTCGCCGAAGATTATCCGATGGAGGCGGGGCGGTCCGATCC
This sequence comes from Sphingomonas flavalba, assembly GCF_047553045.1. GTDB lineage: Bacteria > Pseudomonadota > Alphaproteobacteria > Sphingomonadales > Sphingomonadaceae > Sphingomonas_L > Sphingomonas_L flavalba_A. Next base: position 81,291 of record NZ_CP180208.1, read on the forward strand.
GGCGCGCGCGCGCAGCGGCTGGCCGGACGAGACGCCGGAGGGCATGGCCCGCCGCAAGGCGGCGCTGCAGAAGATCGCCGGTGCGCTTGACCGGCTGGACACGACTGCGCTCGACGATGAGCGCCGCGTCGACCGGGCCTATCTGCGCGAACTGATCGGCTGGCGGATCGAGGGTATCGATTTCGACGAGCGTCGCTTCGCGTTTGTCGCCCACGAAGGATTCTACAACACCCCTTACGCGCTGGCCCGCGCCCTCAACCCCGGAAACGAGGTGGAGGCGCGCGCCTGGGTGGAGCGGATGCGCGGGGTTCCCCGCTATTTCGCCGAGCAGCGCGCAAACCTCGAACGCGGGGTCGCAACCGGCTGGACCCATCCGGCGGTGGTGATCGACGTCGGCGTCGCAATTCTGCGCAAGCAGATCGCCCAGCCGGTGGCGGAGGACCCGATGCTGGCGCCGCTGAACGCCTATCCGGCCGTTCTGGCGGAAGCGCGGCGGCTGATCGAGACCGAGATCCGGCCGGCGCAGCGCGCGACGCTTGCCTATATCGACGGCCCGTATCGCGCCCATGCGCGCAAGGATCTGGGTATCGCCGCGGTGCCGGGCGGGCGGGCCTATTACGATTTCCTGCTGCGCTATTACACCACGACCGACCTGAATGCCGAGCAGATCCACCAGATGGGGCTGGCCGAGGTCGCGCGCATCCGCGGCGAGATGGACAAGGTGATTGCCGCCGCCGGTTTCACCGGCAGTTTCGCCGACTGGTTGCATTTCCTGCGGACCGACCCGCAATTCTATGTGACGAGCCGCGAGGCGCTGATCGAGAAATACGCCGCGGCCGCCAAGCGGATCGATGGGGTGCTGCCGCGCTATTTCTCCGTCCTGCCGCGCCAGCCGTTCACGATCGTGCCGGTGCCGCGCGAGCTGGAGGAAGGCTATACCACCGCGCGGGGCGGTGGCGGCGGTGATTTCGACAAGGGCTTCCCCGGCTATTTCGTCGTCAACACCTCTCACCTCGACCAGCGGCCGCTCTACGAGGTGCCGGCGCTGAGCCTGCATGAGGCGGCGCCGGGGCACAACACCCACGGTTCGCTGAACAACGAGAACAAGGCGCTCCCCGGTTTCCGCCGCGCCCGCGACCTGCTCGCCTTCCGTGAGGGCTGGGCGCTCTATGCCGAGCGGCTGGGCCATGAGATGGGGGTGTATCGCGACGCCTATGAAGCGTTCGGCAGCCTGTCGACCGAGATGTGGCGGGCGTGCCGGATGGTCGTCGACACCGGCATTCACGTCATGGGCTGGAGCTATGCGCAGGCGCGGAAGTGCTTTGAAGAGAATACCGCGCTGGCCGACATCAACATCGACACCGAACTGGCGCGCTATATCGGCGCGCCGGGCGGCGCCGTCGCCTACAAGGTCGGGGAACTGAAGATCGTCGAGCTGCGCCGGCGCGCCGAACAGGCACTGGGCGACCGGTTCGACATTCGGGCCTTTCACGACCTGATCCTGGCGCAGGGCCAGTTGCCGATGACCCTGCTTGAGGCGAAGGTCGACGCCTGGATCGCGCGGATGCGCGGGTGACGGCGGCCGGGGCAGGCAGCGGCCGCCCCGGCAATCAGCCCGGTACGACGTCGAAAGCGATGGTCGTGCGGTGGGCGGTGTCCGCGAACGGCACGGTCCCGTGGTAGAAATAGGACGGAAACAATACCAGCAGCCCCGGTTCCGGGCGGATGCGGTGAAGCACGCGTTCGCGCGGGCCGAGCCGCAGCCCGGTTTCGCCAAAGCACAGCCAGCCCTGTTCGCCCTGCGCGACAGCGGCGGGGAGGGCGACATAGTAGACGGCGCTGATCCAGCCTTGCGGATGGATATGGTTGCTGTGGTGGCCACCGTCGTGCAGCCGCGCCGACCAGGAGCCGGAGAAGGCGAAGCCACGCCCCTTGCGGTTGAGGAAAGGATGGGTGGGATCGTCCGGTAACGCGGCGATATAGCGCCGGACCCCGTCTTCGATCAGCGCGCGGATGGCGTCGACCGCCGGTATCGCGCGGCCGAACAGGTCGTCGGTCGTCTGGGTGCCGCCGCGCAGGGTCTGCTCCAGCGGGTGGTGGCGGGCATGGTGGAGCGTGTCGAGCGCGCGGTCGAGGCGGCGGTTGAAGGCGGTGCCGTCGCCATCGCCGGGGTGCAGCGCCACACGACCGATCAGCGCCGGATCGACCAGCCAGCCGGCGCGTGGATCGCCGGTCAGGCGCCAGGCGACTGCCTGCAGCGCCAGCGCCTGCTGATCGTGCGGCGCGGCGGCGAGGCGTTGGGCAAGGCGCGGCAACGCCGCCTCCGCCCGGTCGAGGATGAGCAGGGCGCGGGCCGATTCGCATAGCGCGCCCGCATGGCCGCTTTCGGTGGCGAGCACGGCGTCGAACGCCGCCAGCGCCGGTTGCGCCGCGCCGCTCGACCACAGAGCCTGCGCTTCCCGATAGCGGAGTTCGGCGCCGCCGATGCCGCGCGCCACCGCCGGGGCGAGCAGTGTCGCCGCGTCCGCCGCCGCCCCGGACAGGGTGAGGCGGGCGGCGAGGCCGGCGAGGAGGGTGGGCGCGTCAGGATGATCGGCGAGCGCGGCGCGGTAGCTGTCGACATGGCGGTCGCGCTCACCCTGCGCCCAGAGCAGGCGGCTGAGCGAATCGTGGATCGCCGCGTCGGTCGGCGCCAGCCGGATCGCGGCGCGATAGCTGTCCGCCGCCGCGCCCGCGTCCCCCAGGTCCTGAAGGCAATGGCCGAGATTGTAGAGGATATCCGCCTGTTGCGGCATGCCGGCGGCGCAGGCCCGAAACAGCGGCAGTGCTTCCGCCGCCCGACCGGTCAGCCGCAGCGCCACCGCGAGATTGTGCTGCCAGGGGAGGTGGCCGGGGCGGAGGCGAAGCGCGGCGCGATAGGCGTCGACCGCCTCGGCGTTGCGGTTCAGCGCGTTGAGCGCCTGACCAAGCACCGCCCAGCCGCGCGCCTGATCCGGCCGGGCATCGACCAGCCGGCGGAGTTCGGCATGCGCGGCCCTGGCATCGCCAAGCGCGATCCGGGCGACAGAGCGGTTGATCCGTGCCTCGTCATAGCCGGGACGCAGGGTCAGCGCCCGGCCATAAGCCTCCGCCGCGTCCGCGTGGCGGCCGAGCGCCGCCAGGCTGTTGCCGAGGTTGTTCAGCACGTGGGGCTGGGCGGGGCGGGCGGCCAGCGACTGGTGGAACAGGGCGATGGCCGTCGCCTGATCGCCGCGTTGCCGGGCGATCATGCCGAGCAGTTGCAGCGCGTCAGGCTGGGCGGGTGTCCGGGCGAGGATCGCGCGCAGTTCGGCCTCGGCGGGGGTCAGTTGCCCCGCCTTGGCCAGCGCCATTGCCCGGCCGAGCGCCTGTTCGAGATCCGCGCGTGGCGTGGCCGTTTGCATGACGCCCTCCCGGCGATCGCGATCGCCGGCCGACCCGATCTGGTGTCAGACAAGCAAATCCCTCTTGTATCGTCAAGGCAATCGCGCTTTAAATCACGTGTAAAATCACATGTTCTGGAGATCGTCATGCCTATCATGTCCATCGGTCGTTCGGCGTTTGGCCGCGGGCGGCGTGCTGCTCTGGGCGCTGGCGTGTTCGCTGTGCTGGCCGTGTTGGCACCGACGGCGGGCGCCGCGCAGCGCCCGATCCCCGAAACCACAGACGATATCCGCCGCCTGCCGATCCCGCCGGTCGACCGCAGCCGCGAGCCGGTCGTCGCCATCGTCGGCGGCACGTTGATCGACGGGCGTGGCGGCAGGCCTGTCGCCAATGCCGTGGTGCTGACCCAGGGCGATCGCATACTCGCCGCCGGCCCGGCGGGCAGCGTTGCGATTCCGGCGGACGCGGCGCGGCGGATCGACGCGACGGGGCTGTACATCCTGCCCGGGCTGATCGACCTGCACATTCATTTCACCCAGCAGCGCGGGGCCGATTTCGGCAAATATGCCGACAGCCCGGCCGGCGCGGCGATCCGCGGGGTTGCGCTGGCTGAACAACTGGTGGGCGCTGGCATCACCGCCGTGCGCGATGTCGGCACCGTCGACGACGTGGCGCTGCGTATCAAGGAAGCCGTCGACCGCGGTGTCGTGCGCGGGCCGCGCGTGTTGTGGAGCGGCCGGATCATCGCCACCACCGGCGGCCATGGCGACGAGGTGACGTCGACAGCCACAGGGCGGCAGAAGCCGGCGATGGGCGGGACGACCAAGGGCTATAACGGCCCGTGGGAATGGCGCGCGGCCGTTCGCCATCAGGTCCGCAACCTGGCCGACTGGATTAAGCTGGGCGCGCCGGCGAGCAAGGAGGAACTGGCCGCGGCGATCGACGAGGCCCATTCGCTGGGCGTCCCGGTCGCGATCGACAGCTATGGCGAATACACCGACTGGGCGATCGAGGCCGGGGTCGACACGCTGGAACATCCGTTGCTGATGAGCGCCGGTTCGGTGGCGCTGATGAAGAAGCACGGCACCGCTTTCGTCCCGACGATCGGCGCGTTCGACAATCTGCTGGAGGGCGGCTACCCGACGGCGGGCATCCCGACCGGCGGTTTCTACCACACCCATTCGCGCCGCTTCGTCATCGACCAGCAGGATCATCTGAACAAGGTGACCGAGGCCTATCGCGCCGGGGTGCCGATCGGCGTCGGCACCGACATCCCGTTCGAGAACGATACCCGCTATCCCGACGCCTATTTCCGCGAACTCGCCTATCTGAGCCAGGCGGGGATGAGCAATGCCGATGTCCTGGCTTCCGCCACCCGTGTCGGCGCGGAGATCATGCGGATGGGCGACAAGCTGGGCACGGTCGAAAAGGGCAAGATCGCCGATATCCTGATCGTCGGCGCCAGCCCGCTCGATTCGCTCGGTAACCTGCGCGACGTCCGCTACGTGATCGCCGACGGCAAGGTCGTGGTCGACGGAGCGGCCCGCTAACCGCCGGTCCGGCGCCAGCGCCCGGTCCCCGGCCCAGCCGCCGCCGGGGACCGGATGAAGGTTATTCGATCGGCAGCTTGCTGAGATTGGCGCCGATCTTCTGCAGGGTGCGCAGCAGATGGGCGATGTCGCGGTTGCTGATACCGTCCATCGCCCGGGTGAACTGCCGCCCGACGATTGGCGTCAGTTTGCGCAGCGTCTGCTGGCCGCCGGGGGTCAGCGTCACTTCGGTGATCCGGTGATCTTCGGGGTTGGACTCGGTGGTTACCAGCCCCTGTTCGACCATCCGGTCGATGATCCGGCTGATCGTCGAACGCTTGGTCAGCGCGGCTTCGGCGATTTCGCCGATGCTGGCCGGCTGGCGTTCGCGCAGCACGGTCATGACCCGGTAGACCGGCTTGGACACGCCGTGCTTGTGCAGCACCTTGTCCATGTCCTCGTGATATTTGAAGTCGGCGTGAGCCATCAGGTAGAAGGGCGAGTTTTCAAGGCGGAAGGTCGCACTGCTCGGGTCGTAATCGCTACGATTTTCCATTTGATCCCCTGTGGTCTCCGTCGATGCGTCCGCCGGTCCTGGCGCATGTCTTCCTCAAATATCCGGTCGGATCAAGCCGCTCGATCATGGCTGCCGCCGCCCGCGCGAAACAACCCGAAGCAGGTGTATTTGAGCCGAGTTGCCGCGACGGCCGCCGTGCGAGCGGTTCTCCGCGCCGGGAAGCGGCCTGTCGCGCATCGCGTCGAAATTGACAAGATTTACGTGAAAACGGATAGATGACCGATGCCGATTTACGGCACGACCGACGGGGAGGAAGAGGCCGGTGCCAAGGAACGGATTGCGGTTGCTGCTGAGCGCGCTGGCGCTGTCGTCGACGATGATTGCCGCCCCGACGCAGGCGCAGGAGGCGAAGCAGCGCTGGGAGCAACTGTGCCAGATCCGCAAGGACAAGCTGGACCTGATCCTGCCCGAGGCGATGCGCGAGAACGGCATCGACATGTGGCTGGTCGCGTCGCGCGAGGGGCATGACGACCCGAACGCGGCGATGCTGGGCGGCGGCTATGTCGGCGATATCGGCTACTATATCTTCACCGACCGCGGCGGCGGACGGATCGAGCGGGCGGCGCTGGGCATTGGCGGCGCGGCGTTCGACCAGTGCCCGCTCTATGACATAAAGGGCGCGCCATCGGGCCTGCGCGCCTTTGTCGAGGCGCGGGCGCCGAAGCGGATCGGCATCAACGTCGCGACGGAGATCGGCACGGCCGACGGGTTGAGCCATTCACTCCACGAACATTTGCGTAACACGCTTGGCCCGGAACTGGCGGCGCGGCTGGTGTCGGCGGAGAAGCTGGTGTCCGACGTGCGGTCGCGGCACACCGCCACCGAGATCGCCGCTTTTGCCCGCGCCGGCGAATATGCCCGCACCATTACCGAGCGCGCGCTGTCGAACGAAGTGATCCGCCCCGGCCACACGACGACCGGCGACGTCGCCTGGTGGATGATGGAACGGTTGTACGAGAACGGGCTGGGCAACAGTTTCGGCATTCCCAGCATCTATGTGCTTGGCCCCGGCGAGCGTGGGCCGGTATCCGGCGACCATGTCATCCAGCCGGGTGACCTGATCACCATGGACTGGGGCGTCAATTATCTGCTCGCCTATACCGACATGAAGCGCATGGCCTATGTGCTGAAGCCGGGCGAGAACGGGCCGCCGGCCGGGGTGCAGCGGGCGTTCGACAAGGCACTGGAGATCCGGCGGATGATCACCGAGTCCGTCCGCCCCGGCGTGACCGCCGGGGAGGCGCTGGCCGCGGCCAAGCAGCGTGTCGCCGCGACGCCGGGGCTGGCGATGGGCCGCTATGACGACCCGAGCAGCGATATGAAAGTGTCGGACGTGGTGATCGGCAGTCACGCGGTCGGCGACTGGGGGCATGGGTCCGGCCCGTCGATGGCGGATTTCAACCCGCTCCGGATGACCTACACGTTGCGACCGGGCAATTTCCTGTCGATCGAATTGTTCCTCTATACGCCGGTGCCCGAATGGGGGCCGCGCAAGATCAAGATCCCGCTGGAGGATAACGGCATGGTCACCGCGCGGGGGCTTGAGTGGCTGGCCCCGCCGGCGAGCCGCGTCCTGCTGGTGAAATAACGCCGCCGGCCGGCGGCGGTCCCGTTCCGTTTGGCCGTGTTCGGCCCGCCTGCCCGCGCGCCATGCTCGGCAAGGGGAGACTTGGCTTTCAAAATGAGATATATCACGCAATAATTCACATGATGGCAGTGTTTGGAGATCGCAGATGAAGTGGCCGGCCCAGCGCCTGACGACCGGATCGAAGAAAAGCTTCGGCATGTACGACGAAGCAGTGAAGCTGGACGCCGAGGGCGCCGACCTGATCCATCTGGAATTTGGCCGGCCGCATGCCGACACGCCGGTTCACATCAAGGAGGCCGCGAAGGCGGCGCTTGACGCCGGCATCGTCCATTATGGCGATTTTCGCGGCACGCTGTCCTTCCGGCAGGCGCTGGTCGAAAAGCTGCGCTCCTTCAACGGGCTGGACTATGGCGCCGACGAGGTGCTGGTCACCAACGGGCTGACCCACGCATCCTTTGCCGCGTTCATGGCGGCGATCGATCCCGGCGACGAGGTCATCCTGCTGTCCCCCTATTACCCCCAGCATGTCGGCAAGACCGAACTGGCCGGCGGCAAGGTGGTGGTGGCCGAGCTGGACGCGGCCAACGATTTCGCGATTTCCAAGGAAAACATCGCGGCGAAGATCACCGACCGGACGCGGATGATCGTGTTGATCAACCCGGCCAACCCGACCGGTCGCGTCTACAGCCGCGACGAGTTGCAGCAGGTCGCCGATCTGGCGATCGCGCACGACCTGCTCGTGCTGTCCGACGAGGTCTATGAATACATCACCTATGGTGACGCGCGCCACGTCAGCATCGCCAGCCTGCCGGGCATGCGCGAGCGCACGATCACCTGTTTCGCGTTCACCAAGGCTTATTCGATGGATGGCTGGCGGATCGGCTATCTGACGGCGGACGCGCGGCTGATGCCGGCGATCCTGCGGATCGCGATGACCGACGTCACCCACGTCAACGTCTTTGTCCAGGAAGGCGCGCGCGCTGCCGTCGAAGGCCCGCAGGATGCGATGCACGCCCTGGTCGCGGCGGACCGCCGCAAGCGCGATATCGTCGTCCAGGCGCTGAACCAGATGCCCGGCGTGACCTGCGCTGAGCCGGAAGGCACGATTTATGCGTTTCCCGACATCACCGGCACCGGCCGCACGTCCCACGAGCTGGCGATGGCGATTTTGAAGGATGCGCATGTCGTCGTCGAATCCGGCAGCTTCTACGGCCCCGGCGGCGAAGGCCACCTGCGCGTCTGTTTCGGTTCCGAATCCGAGGCGCGGGTCAAGGAAGCGATGGACCGGCTCGGCCGTTTCTTCAACGCACTGTGACGCCGGCCGCGGTGATGCGCAGAAAGGGAATTGCCATGAATACCCGATTGCTCCCTCTTGCTGCCGCGCTGCTGGCGGCCCCTGTTCTGTCGGTTGCCGTCGCGCCGGCGCTTGCCGCGCAGGCGCCGGCCCAGCGTTCAGACCACGCTGCACTGGTCACGCTGTACGAAGCGTTTCGCGCGATAGTGCCGCCAGCGGTGGTGAACGGCGTGCCGGATTATTCGCCGGCGGCGATGGCCGCGCAGCAGGCGGAGCTGGAACGGTTCCGCGCGCGGTTGAAGGCGATCGACGACAGCGACTGGCCGGTTGCCGAGCGCGTCGATTACATGGTGGTGCTGGCCGAGATGCGCGGGCTGGAGTTCCAGCACCGTGTCGTCCAGCCGTGGAAGCGCGACCCGGCGTTCTACAGCACGACGAACCTGGGCTTCGGACCGAAGATGCACGGGGCGATGGCGATCCCGAAGCTGCCGTTGCCGAAGGACCGCCTTGCCGCGTTCCGAACGAAGCTGGACGCCGTGCCGGCGATTCTGCGGCAGGCGCGCGTCAACCTGACCGAGCCGCGCGGTGACTTGGCACGGCTGGCGATCGCGCAGAAGCAGGTCGAGGTGAATGTCTATGGCGAACTGGCCGCGCAGGCCGACAAGGTGCAGCCGGCGCTTGCCGCCCCGGCACGGCGGGCGCAGGCGGCCGCGGCCGAATTCAAGGCCTGGCTGGAGAGTATCGAGGCCGGTCTGCCGGCGCATGGCGGGGTCGGCCACGACAATTACGCCTGGTATCTGAAGAATGTGCTGCTGCTGCCCTACACCCCCGAACAGGTTGGGGTGATCGGCGAGCGCGAATATCAGCGGCAGATCGCCTTCCTGAAGATCGAGGAGCATCGCAACCGCGCGATCGCGATGCCGGAGCCGGTGCAGACCCGCGCCGCGTTCGATGCCAAGCGCAAGGCGGAGGACGAGGCGCTGCTTGCCTTCCTGCGCGACGGCGACTGGGTGACCATCCCTGACTATGTCCAGCACGACCCGGAAGAAGGGCCGTACCAGTTCCCGTTCGAGAAGGACCCGTCCAAGCCGGGCCTGTTCGACCCGCCGCTCAACCTGCATTTTTTCTTTCAGGCCGAGTTTCGCGACGGGCGGCCCCTACGTGCCCATAACCTGCCCGGCCATGCGTTCGACGCGTTGCAGGCGGCGCGCGACACGCGGCCGGTGCGCGGCGCGCCGCGGCTGTTCTTCGTCAACGGCCTGCGCAACGAGGGCTGGGCATTCTATCTGGAGGAGATGATCCTGCAGGCGGGGATGCTGGACGACCGGCCCAAGACGCGCGAGATCGACTATATCCTTGGCGCGAAACGGGCCGCCCGCGTCCTGCCTGAGCTGAAGATGCAGGCCAATGAATGGACCTGGCAGCAGGCGAACGAGTCCCTGATCGCCCGGACGCCGAAGTGGATGGCGAAGGGAGACGCCGTCGCCCAGTTCGACATCGAGCTTTACCTGCGTCAGCCCGGCTATGGCATTGGCTATTACATGGGCAAGGTGGAGCTGGAGAAGCTGATGGCCGATGTCGCGATGCAGGAGGGCGCGGCGTTCGACATCAAGCGCTTTCACGACCGTTTCCGCGCCGCCGGCTCCATCCCGATTTCACTGATCCGCTGGGAAATGACCGGACGTGACGACGAGATCCAGGCGATGCGCGACTGAACGCGCTCGCCCGCGCCCCGGTGCGGGCGGCGCCTTGTTTCGGTGCGCCCGCTCGCCTATTCGCCGAAAAATGGTTGAACATTCATGATTCGACACATGGCCGGCCTTGGCGCGTTGATAATGGGTTGCGGGGTGCTTCTGCCCGTGCCGACGCCTGCGGCGGCGTGGGTGCAGCCCGATGCCGGCGCGCCGGCGATGGAGACGGTGACGATCCGCCGCGACCCGTGGGGTACGCCGCACGTCTATGGCGACACCAGCTACGGCCTTTTTTACGGCTTCGGCTATGCGATGGCGGAAGACCGCCTTTACCAACTGGAAATGGCCCGCCGGTCCGGCAATGGCACGGTCGCCGAAGTGCTTGGTGCCGACTTCGTGGCGACCGATGTGGCGACCCGGACGGGCACCGACATCGCGTCGATCCGCCGGCAGATGGCGGCGCTTTCGGCAGAGGATCGCGCGATGTTCGACGGCTATGCCGCCGGGATCAACGCGCGCATCGCCGAAGTTCTTGCCGCGCGCGACCGGCTGCTGCCGCGCGAATTCGTCGATGCCGGGTTCGACCCGCAGCGCTGGACGGCGGAGGACACGGCGCTGGTGTGGATCGGCCTGATCCTGCAGCGATTTTTCGGCGGGACGATGGAGGTGGCCAATCTTGCGCTGCTGAACGATCTGGTCGCGGCGCGGGGTGAGCGGATCGGCCGGCAGATCTATGACCAGATGCGCTGGCGCGACGACCCGCGCGCGCCGACGATCATCCGGCAGCCAGCCGGCGCGGACGAAGCGTCTTCGGTGCCGGTAGCGCCGAAGCCGGCTACCCGCGCGACTGCGCCGTTGCGGCCGCTGTCGTCGTCTGGCGCCGTGGCGTTCCGCGCCGCGCAGGTCGCGCTCTCCGGCCTGGCCGCGACCGAGGGCATGCCTACCGCCAGCAACGCCTGGGTGCTGGGGCCGGAACGGACGGCGGATGGGGTGGCGATTCTCCACAACGGCCCGCAACAGGGGTTCACCAACCCCGCCTTCGTTGCCGCGATCGGCCTGCACGGTGCCGGTTACGACCTGACCGGCATGACCCCGGTCGGCCTGCTGCCGGTGCTGTTCGGTACCAACGGCACGATTGCCTGGGGGTCGACGGTGGGGTCGCTGGACACCAACGACAGTTACCAGGAGCAGCTCAACCCCGCCGACCGGTATCAATACCGGTTCAACGGGCGGTTCGTGGCGATGGACAGGCGGACCGAAACCATCCGCGTGAAGGGCGAGGCGGATCGCGCCGTCGTCCTCTACGCGACGGTGCATGGCCCGGTGCAGAGCTGGGACCTTCCCAATAACACCGCGTACACGATCAGGCGGTCCTGGCACGGCGCCGAGGTGGAAACGATGCTGGGCTGGGCGAAGGCGGCCCAGGCCAGCGATTGGACGGCGTTCATGACGCAGGCGGCACGGGTCAGTGCGTCGATCACCTGGTTCTATGCCGATGTGCACGGGAATATCGGCGCGGCCGGCCTTGGCGCTTTGCCGCGGCGCCCGGCCAAGCAGGATGTTCGCTTCCCGGCGCGCGGCGACGGCAGCATGGAATGGCAGGGCCTGCTGCCGTTCAGCGCCAACCCCAAGGCCTATAACCCCGGCGCCGGCTATTTCGCGAGCTGGAACAACAAAATCGCGCCTGGGCTGCGCGCGGACGGTGCGGTCTTCGGGCTTGTCGACCGCGTCAACGAGATCACCGCCCGGCTCGACGGTAACGCCAGGCTGACGCGCGAGGCGATCTGGGATGTCGGCAACGCCGCCGCGCATGCCGACCTCAATATCCGCTATTTCCGCGACGGCATCGGCCGCGCGGCGGCGGCGCTGGCGCCGGACAATCCAGCCCGGCAGGCCGCCGACGCGGTGCTGGCGTGGGACATGCAGCTGACCGACGCCGACCGCGACGGGCATTATGACGGCCCCGGCGTCACCATCCTGCAGGCCTGGCTTTCGGCGATGGCCGAGGCCGTGTTCGCCGACGACCTGCCGCCCGCGATTCTCGATACGTTGCGCGATCTGGGATATCCCGCACCCGGCGGCAGGACGCCGGGGAGCGTGCGGCCGGCGCCGGTGGCGTCGCTGCTGTTCAATGCCCTGCGCGGCGGGGCGGCCGGCGTGCCGCAGCATTATGATTTCCTGAACGGGGCGTCGGCGGATGCCGTAGTCCGCGCCGCGCTGGAGCAGGCGGTCGGCCAGCTCCGGCACCGGTTCGGGGCGGACATGGCGCGCTGGCTGACACCGGCCGCCGCGCACCGGTTTTCGAAAGTGAACGCGATCGGCGTGCCGTGGGCGGCGGCCGACCGGACCGCCGCGCTCTACCAGAATCGCGGCACCGCCGACGTCCAGTACGTTCTGCGCCCTGGTGGGATGGAGATGTGTTCACTGATGGCGCCGGGGCAGAGCGGGTTCGTCGGGGCGGACGGCCGGTCCGGCGCGCATGGTGACGACCAGATCACCCTGTTCGAGCGCGGGGCGTGCAAGCCGCAGGCGGTGGGCGCCGCGCAACTGGCAACCGGCAGTGCCACGGAGAAGACGCTGGCGGTGCCGCGCGACCGGTAGGCCGCCGCCGGCCGCGCGTTTTTCAGTACAGGCCCTCGGCCCGTAGCTTGAGCCCGGCGGTGAACAGCGGGGTCGGGGCGGCGGCGAAGGCGCCCGGGGTCATGCCGAAGAAGTGGCGGAATTCCCGGTTCAGGTGCGACTGGTCGAAATAGTTGAGCGCGGCCAGTTCGTCGGCGCTGAACCGGCTGAAGCCGCGCATCGCCATCGCCATGTCGAGGGCGCGGCTGCGACGAAGCACCGCTTTTGGCGAATGGCCGAAGGCGGCGCGGCACTGACGCTCCATCTGGCGGACGGACAGGCCCAGCCGTTCGGCCGCGTCGACGACGCGGATCGTGCTGTCGTTGCGCGCGATATATTCGAAACGCAGCATCTGCGGGTCGGTCGGATGGTCGGCGCGCGCGATCCGGTCGGCGACCACCGCTTCGATCGCCGCGACCACGCCGGTATCGTCAGCGGCGTCACGGACGCCGTGGAGCAGGCGGTCGGCATCGTCGCCCCACAGATCGTGCAACGGGCACATGCTGTCGGCATAGTCGCTGGCCGGGCGGCCGAACAGCGTGCGCCAGGCGCTGGGGTGGATCGACACGCCGATCACCCGGAACGGGCCGGTGACCTTGACCGTGAACGGCCGGAAATTAGAGCCGAACAGCACCACCGGGCCGGCGCCGCGCCAGTCGCCGGGCGCCACTTCGCCCAGCCATTCGCCTTTCAGCAGGATGCGGATGAACGCGGTTTCGGCGAGCAGCCGGTCGATGACCGTGTGGTCTGGCGGCAGGTCCGCCTCGAATACGTAGATGCGCCGCAGATAGGGGGCGAGCGCAGGCGCAGCCGGATAATTGCGCGACAGCAGCAAATTCGTATCCCCAGACCCCTGTTACCCCCGACCCTTAACCGCGATACTTTGGTTGGCAAGCCTTTCCGATCCCACTTTTGATTGGGTTTTCGGCGCGTGATGGCTATATACTGTGCATGGCAACATCTCCCGACACAAGCGGCTACGGCGCCGCCTCCATCAAGGTGCTCAAGGGCCTGGACGCGGTTCGCAAGCGGCCGGGCATGTATATTGGCGACACCGACGACGGATCGGGCCTGCACCACATGGTGTTCGAGGTATCGGACAACGCGATCGACGAGGCGCTGGCCGGTTATTGCGACCTGATCCAGATTCAGCTGAACCCGGACGGATCGGTGTCGGTGGAGGATAACGGCCGCGGTATTCCGACCGGCATCCACCCGGAGGAAGGCGTGTCGGCGGCCGAGGTCATCATGACCCAGCTCCACGCCGGCGGGAAGTTCGAAAACAGTGTCGACGACAACGCCTACAAGGTGTCGGGCGGCCTGCACGGCGTCGGCGTGTCGGTGGTCAACGCGCTCAGCGAGTTTCTGGAACTGACCATCTGGCGTGGCGGCGAAGAGCATTTCATGCGCTTCGAGCATGGCGAGGCGGTCGCGCCGCTGAAAGTCGTCGGCCCGGCCGGCGACAAGCGCGGCACCCGTGTCACCTTCCTGCCGTCGCCGGAGACGTTCAAGATCGTCGTCTTCGACTTCGAGCAACTTGAGCACCGTTTCCGCGAACTGGCTTTCCTCAATTCCGGCGTCCGGCTGCGGCTGACCGACGCGCGCGGCGAGGAGCCGGTGTCACGCGAGCTGCATTACGAAGGTGGCATTGCGGCGTTCGTCAAGTTCCTCGACCGCAACAAGACGCCGTTGTTCCCCGAGCCGATCACCGTCCACGGCCAGCGCGATTCGATCGGCATCGACGTCGCGCTCGAATGGAACGACAGTTATTACGAGAACGTCCTCGCCTTCACCAACAACATCCCGCAGCGCGACGGCGGCACCCACATGGCGGCGTTCCGCGCCGCGCTGACCCGCACGCTGAACAGCTATGCCGACAAGTCCGGCCTGCTGAAGAAGGAAAAGGTCAGCCTGACCGGCGACGACATGCGCGAGGGGCTGACGGCGATCGTTTCCGTCAAACTGCCCGACCCGAAATTCTCGTCGCAGACCAAGGACAAGCTGGTCTCGTCGGAAGTCCGCCAGCCGCTCGAGGCGCTGATGTCGGACAAGATGGCCGAGTGGCTGGAAGAGAACCCGACGGACGCCCGCTCGATCGTCCAGAAGGTGATCGACGCGGCTGCGGCGCGCGAGGCGGCGAAGAAGGCGCGCGAACTGACCCGGCGCAAGGGGGCGATGGACATCGCCTCGCTTCCCGGCAAGCTGGCCGATTGCCAGGAACGCGACCCGGCCAAGTCCGAACTGTTCCTGGTCGAGGGCGATTCCGCCGGCGGTTCCGCCAAGCAGGGTCGCGACCGGCATTATCAGGCGATCCTGCCGTTGAAGGGCAAGATCCTGAATGTCGAGCGCGCCCGCTTCGACCGGATGCTGTCGTCGAAGGAGGTCGGCACGCTGATCCAGGCGCTCGGCACCGGCATCGGCCGCGACGATTTCAACATCGACAAGCTGCGCTACCACAAGATCGTCATCATGACGGACGCCGACGTCGACGGCGCCCATATCCGTACGCTGCTGCTGACTTTCTTTTACCGGCAGATGCCGGAAATCATTCACCGCGGCCATTTGTTCATCGCCCAGCCGCCGCTGTACAAGGCGACACGCGGCCGGTCCGAAGTCTATCTGAAGGACGACGGCGCGCTCGACCAGTATCTGATCGACGCCGGGCTGGCGACGATGGTGCTGGACGGCACCGAAGGCCAGCGTGCCGGCGACGACCTGCGCCTGCTGGTCGAACATGCCCGGCGCATGCGGATGCTGATGACTTATATCCCGCGCCGTTACGATCCGGCGATCGTCGAGGCGATGGCGCTGACCGGGGCGCTGGCGACGGAACTGGACGAGGCGGGCAAGACGGCGGCGGTCGATCGTGTCGCCGCCTGGCTGGGCACGGCCGACCCCGGCGCGCGCTGGAGCGGTTCGCTCGGCAGCGACGGCGGCTACCACCTGGCCCGGCTGTGGCGCGGCGTGACCGACCATCACCATGTAGACGGCGCCTTCCTGGCCAGCGCCGAGGCGCGCAAGCTTCACGGCCTGACCCAGGAACAGGCACAGGCCTATGCCGCCCCGGCGCGGCTGGTTGCCGCCCGGCAGGCGGCCGCCGCGCGCGATGAAGAAGGCGAGGAGGATGTCGTCGATACGCGCGGCACCCCCGTCAACCGGCCGAGCGAGCTGCTGGAGGCGGTGCTCGCCGCCGGGCGCAAGGGGCTGGCGATCCAGCGCTACAAGGGTCTGGGCGAGATGAATTCCGAACAGCTGTGGGAGACGACGCTCGACCCGCAGAACCGCTCACTGCTCCGCGTGCAGGTAGCGCAGGCCGATCTGGCCGACGAAATCTTCACCCGGTTGATGGGCGATGTCGTCGATCCGCGCCGTGAGTTCATTCAGCAGAACGCGCTGAGCGTCGCCAACCTCGACGTGTAGCGTCGCGGCAACGTCGCCGCGCGGACGCTGCGGCTCACCGTGGAAAGCGGGAACTTTCCGCGGCGATCCGCGCTTCTGCCGCATGGGTGTGAGCGATTTCTTCCGGCAGGCCAGAACGGCCCGCCAGGCCGAACGGGCCGGCCGTCTGCGCGCCGAGGCGAGCAATTGTCTGGCGATCGCGGTCGGCAAGCGTGGCGATAGTGCCGCGGCGCTGATCGACGAGGCCGTTCGTCTGGCTCAGCGCGCCCGGGAACTGGGTCGCCCGGCCGAATAGCCCGGCGCTGACCATGCTGGCATCGCGCGGCGGAATGCCGCACACAGCGCACATGACCCAGCCGAACATCGTCGACCGCCCGACCTTCGTCAGCCATCTCGAATGCGCCGCGACGGGGGAGCGTTACCCCGCCGATACCGTCCACGGCCTGTCGCGGGTCGGCAAACCGCTGCTCGTCCGTTACGATCTGGACCGTGTGCGCGACGTATTGAGTCGCGCGGTGCTGGCGGCACGGGCGCCCGACATGTGGAAATGGCGCGAGATGCTGCCGGTGCGCGCCACCGCCAATATCGTCAGCCTGGGCGAGGTGGCGACGCCGCTGGTGCCGGTGCCGGTGCTCGGTGACCGGCATGGCGCGGTGGCGCCGATCGTCAAGGATGAGGGCCGGTTGCCGACCGGGTCGTTCAAGGCGCGCGGACTGGTGATGGCGGTCAGCATGGCCAAGGAACTGGGCATCCGCCGCATCGCCATGCCGACCAACGGCAATGCCGGCGCCGCGATGGCCGCCTATTGCGCGGCGGCGGGGATCGAATCCTATGTCTTCTGCCCCGATGATACGCCTGAGGTGAACGTCCGCGAGATCGCGCTGCAGGGCGCGAAGGTGTGGCGGGTCAACGGCCTGATCGGCGACTGCGGCAGGATCGTCGGCGACGGGCGGGAGGCGATGGGCTGGTTCGACCTGTCGACGCTGAAGGAGCCGTATCGGATCGAAGGCAAGAAGACGATGGGGCTGGAACTGGTCGAGCAGCTCGGCTGGCAGGTGCCCGACGTCATTTTCTACCCGACCGGCGGCGGCACCGGGTTGATCGGCATGTGGAAGGCGTTCGCCGAACTGGAGGCGATTGGCCTGATCGGGCCGGAGCGGCCACGGATGGTGGCGGTGCAGGCCAGCGGCTGCGCGCCGATCGTCAACGCATGGAAAGCCGGCGCTGACCATGCCGAGCCGGTTGCCAACGCCCATACCGTCGCCTCCGGCATCCGCGTGCCCGGCGCGATCGGCGATTTCCTGATTTTGAACGCGGTGCGCGAATCGGGCGGCTTCGCGATCGCGGTCGATGACGACGCGATCATCGAGGTCCGCGACCGGGTGGCGCGCGAAGGCGGTTTTCTGCTCTGCCCGGAAGGGGCGGCGACGGCGGCGGCGTGGGAAGCGGCGCTTGACCAGGGGCTGATCGCCCGCACCGACCGCGCCGTGCTCTATAACTGCGCCAGTGGCCTCAAATACCCGATGCCGCCAGCCGACGCGGCGATCGACCGGCACCAGCCGATCGACTGGGCGGCGATACGATGAGATTGGGCCGCGCCGCTAGAATTCTCGCGACAGCGCGAATTCGAAGCGGGTGCGCTTGAATGCATAGAGGCCGACGGTCGAATCGTTGACCGACCGGGTGACGCGCAGCAGTGGGGACAGGCCCTTATAGCTGAACTGGCGCAGCACGATGCCGCCGGTCACATCCCAGCGGGTGTCGCGGCGTGTCTTGGGAAACAGGCCGAGCCGCGCATCGCTGCCCAGCCGGCTGACGCTGCCCTGCACGAACAGCAATTGTTTGCCGAAGCTGCGCGCCGCGAGCAGCTCGATCGCGCCGCTGGTCGAGGCGAGCGCGGACATCGCCGCTGTCTGCCGATCGAATCGCGCGCCGATGCGGGTGCTGAAGCGCGGCGTGATCGCACGATCATAGGCGATGTTCAGGTCATAGAGCGTCCCGTTCTGCGCCGGGACCAACGGGTAGCGGCTTTTAAGCGCGGTCGCTTCGATCTCGATCTGGCTGCGCGGGTCGAGCGGTTTCAGCACGTTGAGCGACGCGCCATAGCTGTTGGCATAGAGCCGGCCGCCGAACCAGCGCTTGCTGGCGATCGCCGCCGGTCGCCAGCGGGTGCGCCCGGCGCGGATTTCCGGGCCGGTGGCGACGGTGGCGATGATGTCGTTGAAGCGGCTGGCGCCGTATAGGTTGGCGCTGCCGGACAGCCGGGTCAGCCAGGACGTGGTGTCCGACAGGTCGACGCGGGCGAAAGCCTGACCGGCGATTGCGACGCCAAGGCCGGAGCGGGCACGGGCGTCGTCGTCCAGGTAAAGCGGGGCGATGACCGTATCGACGGTCTCGCGCGCGGTGGCGCGGTTGATGTTGCTGTCCGGCGCGAGCGCGATTTCGAACGATCCGCCGAACGGGCGGCTGGAGCGCAGCGCGGCGGCGAAGCGGTCGACGGCGCGGGCGACGTCCTCCGGCAAGCCGGCGGCGCCGGCGCGGCGCAGTTCGCGACGGGCGCCGGATTCGTCACCGGCGAGGGCGAGCAGGCGCGCCAGTTCCAGCCGCACCGGCTGGGCATTCGGTTGCTCGTCGAGCAACGCCTTCAGCAGCGCGACCGCGCTGTCGCGGTCACCCCGGCTTTCACGCAGGCGGGCGAGGCGGAAGCGCGCTTCGGCGCGGATGTCGGCCTGCCCATCGCCGGTCAGGCCGCGCAGCAGGGTTTCGGCGTCGTCGAGCCGGCCGGCGCCGATATAGCGGTCGGCGGCGGCGAAGACCTCTGCGGCGGTCAGATTGGTCGCGCAGGCGCGGTCCGGCGGGCAATCGGCCGGGGGCGCCTGCGCCGCCGCTGCCCCACCGCACAAGGCGAGCGCGGCGGCGATCAGCAGCCGGAACATGGCGCGACCGGTTAGTTTTTCTTGCCGACGACCGCGCCGACCGCGGCGCCGTTGGCGCCGGTCAGGCGGTAGGTGTAGCCCATCTCGCTGCCCGTCGGGCCGAAGAAGGCGCCGTTGAACCCGCCGGAATAGACATTGCCGCCGGCATCGGTGCCCTGATGGGCGAAGGTGCCGCCGAACCCGCCGCCGAACTGGGCGATGGTGCCTGTGCCCTTGAACAGACCAAGCGTTCTGGTGCGGGAGCCGTCGAGGATGTCGGTGCCGGTCAGGCTGAGGTCGGTCGATACCGTCATCGCCGAAAAGTCGGCGTTGAACGTAGCTGTGCCGCCAAGTGCGAAGAGCCCGGATGTGGTGTTCCACGACCCGTCGACCTGGGTGGTATAGCTTGCCGAACCGGTGCTCGGCTGGTTCGCTCCCTGGCGGATGCCGTAGACGAAGTAACGCTGGTCGACGTTCAGCGACCCGCCATCGTCGAGGATCGTCTGCCAGGCGCCGTAGCTGACATAGGTCAGAGCCAGCACCGTGTTGCCGGTGCCGGGGTTGAACAGCACCAACTGGTCGCTGCGGTTGGCGGCGTCGGAACGGCCGTAGACGCTGATGACCGCGGTGCTGTCGGCGGCGCTTCGGTCTGCCGGCAGGAAGGTCTTGCTCGCCGCGCCGTCGGTGATCGTATAGCCGCCGGTCGCCGCGTTATAGGCGAGGGACACGCCGCCGCCGAAATCGCGCGCGGCGGAAGTGATGCCGCTGGCGGTTGTCGTCGTCTTGTTGACCGTTGTGTTCACCGACGCGCCGGCCGCCTGGAAGGTCTCGCTGACCGACAACGGACTGAGCGTCGTGTTGGTCGGCGTGGGACTGGGCGAGGGTGATGGGCTCGGCGAGGGTGATGGGCTCGGCGAGGGTGACGGGCTCGGCGAGGGTGACGGGCTCGGCGAAGGCGACGGGCTTGGCGTGGGGGTAGGGGCCGGGGTGGAATTGACCCCGCCCCCGCCGCCGCACGCGGCAAGCACCAGCCCGAGGCTGAATATGCAGTAGTTCCGGCCGTTCATCATGGGGGTTACGCCTGCCTTCGCTAATACGGATGGGAAGGCTATGCGTAGCAGGCGTTGCGAACTGGTTAACGCCGCGTTGAGATTGCGGCGGGCCGATCAGGCCGCGTGCATGTCCAGTGCCTTTTGCCGCCGCCGCTGCACCGACGAGCCGATGCCTATCGCCTCGCGATATTTGGCGACGGTCCGCCGGGCGATGTCGAAGCCGCGTTCGCGCAGCATGTCGACCAGCGCGTCGTCGGACAGAATCGCGTCGCGATCCTCCGCCGCGATCAGCGCCCGGATCGCGCTCTTCACCGCTTCCGCCGACACCGATTCGCCGCCGTCGGCCGCCTGAATCGCGCTGGTGAAGAAGTATTTCAGTTCGAACAGCCCGCGCGCGCAGCTCAGATACTTGTTGCTGGTGACACGGCTGACCGTCGATTCGTGCATGCCGATCGCCTCCGCCACCGTGCGCAGCGTCAGCGGCCGCAAATGGGCGACGCCGTGCAGGAAAAACGCCTCCTGCTGTTTCACGATCTCGCTGGCGACCTTGATGATCGTTCGCTGGCGCTGGTCGAGGGCGCGGACCAGCCAGTTGGCGCTGGCGAGGCATTCGGACAACCAGCTCTTCGCCGCCTTGTCCGGGCTGCCGGCCTGCAAATCGACATAATAGCTGCGGTTGACCAGCAGGCGCGGCAGCGTTGCGGCGTTGATTTCGATCGCCCAACCGGCACCGCGCCGGGCAACGAACAGGTCCGGCGTCACCGCCGGGCTGCGCTCACCGCCGAAGCGCAGCCCCGGTTTCGGATCGTAACCGCGCAATTCGCGGATCATGTCGGCCATGTCTTCGTCCTCGACGCCGCACATGCGTTTCAGCCGATTGATTCGCCCGGCGGCAAGCAGATCGAGATTGTCGAGCAGCCGCGCCATCGCCGGGTCGTAGCGGTCGGCTTCGCGCGCCTGCAACGCCAGGCATTCGCCGAGCGAGCGGGCGCCGACCCCGGTCGGGTCGAAGCCCTGGACCACCGCCAGCACCCGTTCGATCCGCGCGAGCGGGACGCCCAGCCGGGTCGCCATGTCGAGCAGATCGGCATCGAGATAGCCGGCCTCGTCGATCTGGTCGATCAGGTGGCCGGCAATCGTCAGATCCGCCGCGGCGAAGGCGGTGCCGGCCTGGGCCAGCAAATGATCGTGGAGCGACGGCGCGTCCGCCGCGAAGCTGTCGAAATCGATCGCTTCGCCGTCCCCGCCCGCGCCGCCGCTGCCGCCAAGGCCAAGCGCCCCGTCCATGCCGGGCGCCGCCGCGTCGGCGGCGCTGTCATGATGGAAGGTTTCGGCGGCGTAGTCGACATCGAGCGGGGCGTCGCTGTCGGCGGCGCCATGTTCGAGCAGCCGATCGGCGGTTTCCGGCTCCGGCGCCTCGCCGCCGATTTCGCCGCCCGCGTCGCTGCTGTCGTCGTGCCCGGCGCTATCGCCGTCAGGAACCGGATCGCCGCGTTCATCTCCGCCGGAATCGAGCAGCGGGTTACGCTCCAGTTCTTCGGCGATGAAGCTTTCCACCTCCAGATTGGACAGCGCGAGCAGTTTGATCGCCTGCTGAAGCTGCGGCGTCATCACCAGCGACTGGCTCTGGCGCAGGTCGAGGCGCGGGCCGATCGCCATCGTCGCTACAACTCGAAGCTTTCGCCGAGGTAGAGGCGCCGGACATTTTCGTCGGCAACGAGCGCCGCCGGGCTGCCGGCGAACAGCACCCGCCCGTCGTAGATGATGCAGGCGCGGTCGACGATATCCAGTGTTTCGCGGACGTTGTGGTCGGTGATCAGCACGCCGATGTTGCGCTTCTTCAGGTCGCGGACCAGGTCGCGGATGTCGGCGATGGAGATCGGGTCGATGCCGGCGAACGGTTCGTCGAGCAGCATGATCGACGGGTCCGCGGCCAGCGCGCGGGCAATCTCGCAGCGTCGCCGCTCACCGCCGGACAGCGCCATCGCCGGGGCGTCGCGCAGTCGGGTCAGGCCGAATTCGGCGAGCAGCGTTTCCAGCCGTTCGGCGCGGACCGCCTTGTCCGGTTCGGTCATCTCCAGCACCGCCGAGATGTTCTGGCCGACGCTGAGGCCACGGAAAATCGACGTTTCCTGTGGCAGATAGCCGAGGCCGAGGATTGCGCGCCGGTACATCGGCAGGCCGGTGATATCCTCTCCGTCCAGCATGATCCGGCCCGAATCGGGGCGGACCAGCCCCATCACCGAATAGAAACAGGTGGTCTTGCCGGCGCCGTTCGGGCCGAGCAGGCCGACGACCTCGCCGCGCGCGACCGACAGCGATACGTCGGACAGCACCGACCGCCGGTCATAGGCCTTGGCGATCGACACCAGCGCCAGACCGTCGGCCGGCGGCGGCATGTCGTGAGAGGAAAAGGCTGCTATATCGTCCATCCTGATTCCGGCTGGTCGCATGAAGCGGTTAGGCGATGGTTAACGGCGGGGATTCTGGCAAGCTTCGTGCATGGCGGCAACCCGCCATCGTCACGGCTGGGGTGTCGGCGCCGGATTTGGGGCGGCATTGCCACGATCCGGCACGGTGAACCGGCCGGTCACCCGGCCGCCGGTGCCGCCTTCGATGCGCGGGCCGCCGGTTGCGGCGCCGTCAACCGAGGCGCGGCCGCTATCGAGATCGTAGACCAGCCGCGCACCGCGCAGATGGTTTGAACCCTGATCGAGGATGACGTTGCCGAGCATGGTGATCTGGCGCCGGTCGAGGTCGTAGATCGCGAAGTCGCCGCGCGCGGTTTCGCCGCGGCTGCGGACCACCACTCCGCCGGCCGCGTCGAGCCGCCGGATCTGGATGCTGCTGCCGGCCGCGGCATCGGCATAGGCGACGGTTACCCGCTGCGAATCGAGCGCCAGCCCGGACTGGCGGACGCGGACATTGCCGGAAAAGATCGCCCGGTCGGCGCGGTCCTGCACTTCGATCCGGTCCGCTTCGACATCGACAGGTGCGCGCGTGTCGTGGTTTTTCAACGCCTGGGCATGGGCCGTCGCCCCGCTGGCGCCGAGCAGGAGGAGCGAGAGGAGCGGGACAAGACGCGTCATTGCGTTCCCTTGGCCGCGCGTTGATCGATATGCAAGCGGGCGCGGCCCTCCAACCGGACGATGCGCTGGTTGAGGTCGGCGCTCATCCGATCGCCGCTGAAGGTGCCGAGCGGCATCTGGCCCTCGACCGCGCCGCGGCTGGCGGCCATGCGATTGCGGATGTCGACGTCGACGTCGTGGGTCAGGATGCGATAGCCGTCGGCCGAACGGAACAGCACCGGGCCGTCGACGGCGATGGTTTCCCGGTCCATGTCATAGCGGCCCTGGTTGGCGGCGATGACCGCCGGGCCTTCCTGCATCTCGATCCGCGCGGTCAGCCGGTTGAGCCGGACCACCGGATCGGCGGAACTGCGCTGCACCGCCGAGCCGGCGCTGAGCACGAACGGTCGGTCCTTGCTGTCGCGGCCGCGATAATTTGCGGCGACGACACGCATCCTTTCCTTGGCGACGGCGACCTTGCCCTTGTCGAGTACGAAGCTCAGGTCCTTGCCGGTGGTCAGCGGCGCGATCGCCAGCAGCGCGGTCAGCCCGCCGATCGCCGCCGGCAGAATGACACGCAGCACCCGGATCAGCGAATCGTGCGGGCTGCCGGGCGCCGCCCAGCGTCGCCGCGCCGACTGCTGCCGGATCGCGATTTCAGACATGGGCGAAAATATCGATTTCCGGCCAGCCGGCCAGATCGAGCGCGGCGCGGTGCGGCAGGAAATCGAAACAGGCCTGGGCAAGGGCGGTGCGCCCCTCGCGCGCCAGCCGGCGGTCAAGCTCCTCCTTCAACTGGTGGAGGTAGCGCACGTCCGACGCGGCATAATCTTTCTGCGCGTCGCTCAGCACCGGCCCGCCCCAGTCGGACGATTGCTGCTGCTTCGAGATGTCCTGCGCGAGCAGTTCGCGGACCAGTTCCTTCAGGCCATGACGGTCGGTGTAGGTCCGCACCAGCCGCGACGCGATCTTGGTGCAATAGACCGGTGCCGCGACCACCCCCAGATAGGCCTGGATCGACGCCAGATCGAACCGTGCGAAATGATAAAGCTTCAGCCGCGCCGGATCGCTCAGTACCGCCTTCAATACCGGTGCGGCATAGCGGCTGCCGGGGCCGAAGCGGACGAGATGCTCGTCGCCGCCGCCATCGGAAATCTGGACAAGGCACAGCCGGTCGCGGCCGGGGTGCAGCCCCATCGTCTCGGTATCGACGGCGACGGCGGCGCCGGCGGCGAACACGCCTTCCGGCAGATCTTCTTCGTGGAAATGGACAGCCATCAGCGGCCAATAGGCGCGCTGGGCCGCCGGCTCAATGGCTGATCATTCGCCAGCATGCCCGCCGGCCCGGCGGCGGGCACGCCGCGCCGCCATGTTCAGCCCCTCGACCAGCGCGGAGAAGGCCATTGCGGTGTAGATATAGCCCTTGGGCACATGGACGCCGAAACCGTCGGCGATCAGCACCAGCCCGATCATCAGCAGGAAGCCGAGCGCCAGCATCACCACCGTCGGGTTATTGGCGATGAAATTGGCGAGCGGATCGGCGGCGAGCAGCATCACGGCGACGGCGGTGATCACCGCGATGACCATGATCGGTACGTGATCGGTCATGCCGACCGCGGTCAGGATCGAATCGATCGAGAAGACGAGGTCGAGCAGCAGAATCTGGACGATCGCGCTGCCGAACGACAGCGCGGCGGCGCCCTTTTTGTCGAGCATGGCGTGCGACGGCGTCGGGTCGACGCTGTGGTGGATTTCGGTCGTGGCCTTCCAGATCAGGAACAGGCCGCCGGCGATCAGGATCAGGTCGCGCCAGGAAAAGGCGGTTTCCAGCGCCGGGCCGTGATCGCCATCGATGGTGAAACCAAGGTCGAACACCGGCGTTGTCAGCCCGACCAGCCAGGATACGGTAAGCAGCAGGCCAAGCCGCAGGCCAAGCGCCAGCGAGATGCCCAGCCGCCGCGCGCGCTGGCGCTGCCCTTCCGGCAGCCGGTTCGACAGGATCGAGATGAACACCAGATTGTCGATGCCGAGCACGACCTCCAGCACCACCAGCGTGGCAAGCGCGGCCCATGCCGTCGGGTCGGATAGCAGGGTGACGATTGCGTCCATCGATGTGCCTTTGGGTTCGGCCGGATAGCCGGGAAGGGTGTTATTGCCGGACTCTATAGGGATGAATAGTCATCAATTGGCGTGGTCACTTCGAAATTGTTCGCCCAATGCTGTTTTTTTCGCTATGAACGACTAGTCGGCGCGACTCTGGTTTGCGTGCCGTAGGTCTTGCGCCCGTCGCCCGGCGTGCAAGGTCTCGCGTTAAGTCGGGCGGACCGGGAAAGATCAACAGGGCATGAGTTTTGAGAAAGGGCGGCGCGGCCAGCGTGGTGGGCGCGATAAACGCGACGGTTTCGGCGACGAGCATTTCGACGGTTACCAGGACAGGGGCAGCAGCCGGTTCGGCGGCGGCGATAGCTACGGCGGCGGTGGCGGCGGTTACGGCGCTCCGCGTGGCGGCGGCTACGGCGGTGGCGGCGGTGGCGGCTTCGGTGGTGGCGGTGGGCGTGGCGGCATGCCTGCCCAGGTCGTCGGCGAAGGCAATGGCGTCGTAAAATTCTTCAACGGCCAGAAGGGCTTCGGTTTCATCGTCCGTGACGATGGCGGCGAGGATGTGTTCGTGCACATCAGCGCGGTCGAGCAGGCCGGGCTGACCGGTCTGGCCGAAGGCCAGCCGCTGGGCTTCACCCTCGTCGATCGTGGTGGTCGCGTGTCGGCCACCGATCTGAAGATCGAGGGCGAACCGCTGCCGGTAACCGATCGCGGCCCGCCGCCGCGGGATCGCGACAGTGGCGGTGGTGCGCCGCGTGGCGGCCCGCAGCGCCAGCTAACCGGCGAAAAGGCGACCGGAACGGTGAAGTTCTTCAACGCAATGAAGGGCTTCGGCTTCATTCAGCGCGATGACGGCCAGCCCGATGCGTTCGTGCATATCAGCGCAGTCGAGCGGGCCGGGATGGCGGCGCTGAACGAAGGCGACCGGTTGGAGTTCGAGCTGGAGGTCGACCGGCGTGGCAAGTACGCCGCGGTCAACCTGCAGGCGGCCCAATAGCACCTGCCGCCGGCCTACCGGCCCGGCGCGGACTGCATGAGATAACCCCCGGTGGAGCCACGGCTTCACCGGGGGTTTTTCTGTGTATCGGCAGCGGCGTGGTGGGCGATGGCTATCGCATCACCAGGTGCGGATAGCGCATGAACCAAGAAGGCGCGGCCGCCCCGACCATGAGGCGCGGGCCGAATCGCCTAGTCAGCGAAACCAGTCGGTCAGGCGCGGTCCTCGACCAGCGCGATCGACAGATGGGCGCGAATCCGCTTGAGTTCGGCGAGCATGGCGGCGGACAGGCCGGCCGGTGCCTGAACCACCGGTTGCGGCTGGATCGGCGCCGGTTCGGGCGCGTCATCGTGCGGATGGGTGCCGAGCAGTTTCTGCACGCCCCGGATCGTATAGCCTTCCTGGTTCAGCAGCCGGTTGATCCGCCGAACCAGCGCCACGTCGTCTGGGCGATAATAGCGGCGCTTGCCGGCGCGCTGCAGCGGCCGCAACTGGGGAAAGCGTGTTTCCCAGTAACGCAGGATGTGCTGTGGCAGACCAAGGTCCTCGGACACTTCGCCGATGGTGCGGAACGCGCCGGCGGCCTTGTCCTCGGACATGGCGGTCAGCCGGCGCGGACGATGCGGTCGCGCATCATCTGGCTGGCGCGGAAGGTCAGCACCCGGCGCGGCGCGATCGGTACTTCGATCCCCGTCTTGGGATTGCGGCCGATGCGTTCGCCCTTGTCGCGCAACACGAAGCTGCCGAAGCTGGAGATCTTCACATTCTCCCCCTTCGCCAGTGCATCGCCGATATGACCGAGCAGTTGTTCGACGATCGCCGCCGATTCGGCTCGCGACAGGCCGATTTCAAGATGAATCGCCTCCGCCAGATCAGCGCGCGTCAAAGTTCCCGGTTCAGCCATTCGCTCTTGCCCTTTTTACCCCTTGCCGGCGTACAGTATACCAATACGCCGCTGGGTAAAAGCACAGTGCTGCTAGTGCTTTAGTAGCGTAGGACCGACGCGCCCCAGGTGAAGCCGCCGCCCATCGCCTCCAGCACGACGAGGTCGCCGCGCCGGATGCGCCCGTCGGTCACCGCGGTGTCCAGCGCCAGCGGCACCGATGCGGCCGAGGTGTTGGCGTGGCGGTCGACCGTCATCACCACCTTTTCCGGCGGCAGGCCGAGCTTGCGCGCGGTCGCGTCCAGGATACGCGCATTGGCCTGGTGCGGGACCAGCCAGTCGATCGCGTCGGGGGAAATGCCCGCTTCTTCCAGCACCTCGTTCATCACCGATGCCAGGTTGACGACGGCGTGTCGAAACACCTCGCGTCCCTTCATCCGCACCTTGCCGACCGTCTCCGTCGTAGATGGGCCGCCGTCGACGTAGAGCAACTCGTTGTGACGTCCGTCGGCATGCAGCCGGGTGGCGAGGATCCCGCGGTCGCCGCCCTGTTCCGCGCCGAGCACGACGGCGCCGGCCCCGTCGCCGAACAGCACGCAGGTGCCGCGGTCTTCCCAGTCGAGGATGCGGCTGAAGGTTTCCGCGCCGATAACCAGCGCGGTCCGCGCGGCGCCGGTGCGGATCATGCTGTCGGCGACGGACAGCGCATAGAGGAAGCCGGAACAGACCGCCTGCACGTCAAACGCCACGCAATCGTCGATGCCGAGTGCCGCCTGCACCTTGGTCGCGGTTGCCGGGAAAGTCTGATCCGGCGTTGCGGTGGCGAGGACGATCAGGTCGATCGCGTCGGCGGCGATGCCGGCGGCGGCCAGCGCCCGGCGGGCCGCGTCGGTGGCCAGCGTCGCCGTCGTTTCGCCTTCACCGGCGATATAGCGGAAGCGGATTCCGGTGCGCTCGACAATCCACGCGTCGGTGGTGTCGATGGTTTCGGCGAGTTCGGCGTTGGAAACGCAGCGCCGCGGCAGCGCCGAACCGGTGCCGAGGATAACGGAGCGTGTTGTCATTGCGCGGCGGCCGGTGTCGCGGAGGTCTGCGCGCCAATGCCGGTCAGATCGTCGGCGATCCGCCGGCCGATATCGTCGCGGACCAGCTTGGCGGCAACGCCGATCGCGTGGGCAACGCCGGCTGGGTTGGCGCCGCCGTGGCTTTTCACGACAATGCCGTTCAGCCCCAGGAATACCGCGCCATTGTGGTTGTTCGGATCGAGATGGGTGCCGAGCATGTGGAAGGCCGGGCGCGATAGCACGAAGCCTGCCTTGGATCGCAGCGAGCTGGTGAACGCCCGGCGCAACAGGTCGGTGATCATCCGCGCGGTGCCTTCCATCGATTTCAATGCGATATTGCCGGTAAACCCGTCCGACACGACGACGTCGACATCGCCGCGGCCGAGCCGGTCCGCTTCGATGTAACCGTCGAAGCATAGCGCCAGGTTCGGCGCGGCGCGCAGCATGGCCGCCGCGGCCTTGACCTCGCTGGTGCCCTTCAGCTCTTCCTCGCCGATGTTGAGCAGACGGACGCGCGGCTGGGTCAGGCCGTTGACGGTGCGGGCATAGGCGGCGCCCATCACCGCGAACTCGACCAGGTTGCGCGCATCACACTCGGTATTGGCGCCAAGATCCAGCATCACCAGGTCATTGTCGCCCAGCGTCGGCAGTAGTGCGGCCAGCGCCGGCCGGTCGATGCCCTTCAGCGTGCGCAGGGTGATCTTGGCCATCGCCATCAACGCGCCGGTGTTGCCGGACGACACGGCCGCATCCGCATTGCCTGCCTTCACCGCGGTGATCGCCAGGCCCATCGAACTGGTCTTGATCCGGCGCAGTGCGGCGCTTGGCTTGTCTGTGCCGGCGATCACTTCGCTCGCGGCGACGATGTCCGACGCAGCGGCCAGATTCGGGTGGGTGGCGAGCCCGGCGCGAATCTGCGCCTCGTCGCCGACCAGCAGGAAGCGGAGCGCGGTATTCTGGCGGCGCGCGAGGGCAACGCCGTCCAGCATAACCGCCAGACCCTCGTCACCGCCCATCGCGTCAATCGCAATCCGCGGCGCACCGCTCACTCGCCGCACCTCCCGGTAAGCGTGACCGTCAGGCCCCGATCGAAACGACCTCGCGGCCGTTGTAATGCCCACAGGACGGGCAAATATTGTGCGGGCGCTTCAGCTCGCCGCAGTTCGAGCATTCCTGAAAAGCGTGGGCCGACAGCGCGTCATGGCTGCGGCGCATGTTGCGCTTCGAAGGCGAAGTCTTTCTCTTTGGCACTGCCATGACGGCACCTGTTCCAATCCGAATCCAACCATGTACGCAGGGAAGGCCGCAGAAGAACAACGGCCGTCGGGGCCGCGGACCTTTGGCGGCCGACTGTGCGCAAGCGAGCCTGGGCCTATAGCGATTCCCGCCATCGTTGCAAGCGCCGAGTCCGCGTGGCATGCCGCTGTCGATAACGGGGAGGGAAAGATGATCCTGCCGATCACCCTGACGATTGCAGGCGCCGCGGCGCTGATCAACATCTGGCTGGGCTGGCGTTGCGGCCAGATCCGCACACGCGAAAAGATCTTCATCGGCGACGGTGGCAACCCCCTGCTCGTTGCCAGGATGCGGGCCCATGCCAATTTCATAGAGTATACCCCGATCGTGCTGATTCTGATCGGCCTGATCGAGCTGGCGGAAGGAACCAGCCCGTGGCTGTGGACGGTCGGCGTCGTCTATGTCCTTGCCCGTATCTGCCACGGTTTCGGCATGGACGGGGTGGTGCGGCTGCGCGTCATCGGCACGGTGGTGACGATGTTGACGCTCGCCGGACTCGGCATCTGCGCGCTCGTCATCCCCTTCGCATCGGGCGGGCGGGTTAGCGAGGCGGTGACGATTGGTTCGGCGCCGGCGTCGGCGCCGGCGGCGATGCTGACGCTGCCGCGCGTCTCGCTGCAGTAACCGCTCAGCCGGCGGCGAGTACCGAATCGGCAACGAACGGGTTGCTGCGCCGTTCGTGCGCGAAGTTGGACATTGGACCGTGGCCGGGCACGAAGGCGGTGTCGCCGCCCAGCGGCCACAGCTTGCCGGTGATCGCGTCGATCAGGTGCTGATGGTTGCCGAGCGGAAAGTCGGTGCGGCCGATCGACCCCTGGAACAGCACGTCGCCGACGATCGCCAGTTTTGACGCTGCGTGGTGGAAGACGACATGGCCGGGCGTGTGCCCGGGGCAGTGGATGACATCCAGCACCAGGTCGCCGACCGTCACCGTATCGCCGTCCGCCAGCCAGCGGTCCGGCTCGAACACCCGCCCGTCGACGCCGTAGCGGCGGCCGTCATCCTCCAGCCGCGCGATCCAGAATCGGTCGGCCTCGTGCGGCCCCTCGATCGGCACGCCCAGTTCCTTCGCCAGCGTTCCCGCTTCGCCGCAATGGTCGATATGGCCGTGGGTGATCAGGATCTTCTCGATGGTGACACCGGCCTTGGTCGCCGCGTCGCGCAGCCGGGGCAGGTCGCCACCCGGATCGACGAACGCCGCCTTGTTGGTCGCGGTGCACCACAGCAGGGTGCAGTTTTGCTGCAACGGCGTGACCGGCACGATCGCCGCTTTCAGGGGGGGATTGCTCATCGCCCGGAAATGGCGTGGCCGGCGCGCCGGCGCAAGCCGTCGCCGCCCCTTGCCATCACGCGCAGATCCGGCTTTGACGCCGGCGTGACCCTGCCCGAACCGTTTGTCCTGCTCGATGACGCCGGCCCCAGCGGCAGCGCGCGCCTGTACCGCGCGCCGGCGGAGATCATCCGCGCCGACCGGCCGGAGGAGCTGGCGCCGGCGCTGGCGCGGTTGCGCGCGACGTCCCGCCACGCCGTCGGCTTTCTGTCTTACGAGGCGGGGCACGCGCTGGAACCGGCGCTGGCCGGTGTGGCCCGCGCGTCCGGCGCGCCGCTGCTGTGGTTCGGCCTGTTCGACCGGGTCGAGACGGTCGACGCCGACGCGGTGCTGCCCGACCCGGCCGGCGCCTGGGCCGGGGTGCCGCGCCCGGCGGTCGATGCCGCCGCCTATCAGGCGATGGTCGCGGCGGCGCAGGCGGCGATCACCGCCGGCGACATCTACCAGGCCAATATCAGCTTTGATGCCGCCGTGCCCGTGCTCGGCGATCCACGGGCGCTGTATGCCGGGCTTCGCCGCCGCCAACGCGCCGGGTACGGTGCACTGCTGTTCACCGGCACTGACTGGGTGCTGTCACTGTCGCCCGAACTGTTCTTCACGCTGGAGGATGGCACGCTGACCGCGCGGCCGATGAAGGGCACGGCAGCGCGGACCGACGACGATGCCGCTGCCATCGCCCGCCTGCGCGACGACCCGAAGCAGCGGGCCGAAAACCTGATGATCGTCGACCTGCTGCGCAATGACCTGGCGCGGGTCGCGAGGCCGGGCAGCGTCGCCGTGCCGCAGCTGTTCGCGGTTGAGACCTACCCGACCGTCCACCAGATGACGTCGACGGTCACCGCCCGGCTGGCGGCGGGGCTGGACGCGGTCGACGCGCTGACGGCGCTGTTCCCGTGCGGATCAATCACCGGCGCGCCGAAGCTGCGGGCGATGGAACTGATCGCCGCAATCGAGGGCCGGGCGCGGGGAATCTATACCGGCGCGATCGGCAGGCTTGATCCGGACGGCAATGCGGCGTTCAATGTCGCAATCCGCACGCTCCATTTGCGCGCCGGGGCACAAACGGCGTCGCTGGGGCTGGGCGCCGGGATCGTGTCCGACAGCGTACCGGCGGCCGAATGGCGCGAATGTCTGGACAAGGGAGCGTTCGTGGCGACAGCGACGGGATTCGACCTGATCGAGACGATGGCCTTCGATCCGGTCGACGGCCTGCTCCGCCTCGACCGCCATCTGGCGCGGATGAAGGCCAGCGCCGAGGCGTTTGGCTTTCCGTTCGACCGGCATCAGGCGCGCAACGAATTGCAGGCGGCCACCTTTCGCCTGCGCGATCCGGCGCGGGTGCGGTTGCTGCTTGCCGCCAACGGCGCGCTGGCGGTGGAGGCGCGGGCCGCGCCAGTCGCGCCTGTCGGGCCCGTCGACGTCGCGCTGGCACCGCTGCCCGTTCCCCCGGCTGATATCCGCCTGCGCCACAAGACCAGCGACCGAGGTTTCCTGGCCGCTGCCCGCACCGCCGCCGGCACGTTCGAGGTGGCGTTTGTCGATCCCGACGGCTTCCTGACTGAGGGAAGCTATTCGAACCTGTTTGTCGCGCGCGGCGACCGGCTGCTGACCCCGCCCGCCACGCGCGGCTTGCTCCCCGGGGTGTTGCGGCAGGATCTGCTTGATAGCGGCCGGGCGGTGGAGGCGGATTTGACGCCCGCCGATCTCACCGACGGCTTTTTGATCGGAAATGCCCTTCGCGGCCTGTTGCCCGCGCGTGTCGTTGCGCTATAGCGCCGCCGCGCCGCAACATAAGGAAACGCCATGCCCCGCCTCTCCGCCGCGATCGATCGCATTCAGCCGTCGGCCACTCTTGCCATGACCGGCCGGGTGTTCGAGCTGAAGCGCCAGGGCGTCGACGTGATCGGCCTGTCGGCGGGTGAACCGGATTTCGACACGCCGGATTTCGTCAAGGAGGCGGCGATCGAGGCAATCCGTGCCGGCAAGACCAAATATACCCCGGTCGACGGCACCGCCGAGCTGAAGCAGGCGGTGATTACCAAGTTCAAGCGCGACAACGGCCTGACCTATGAGGCGAACCAGGTCAGCGTCAACGTTGGCGGCAAGCACACGCTGTTCAACGCACTGGTGGCGACCGTCGATGCGGGCGACGAGGTCATCATTCCCGCGCCCTACTGGGTCAGCTATCCCGACATCGTCGCCTTCGCCGGCGGCACGCCGGTGATCATCGCCGCCGGGGCGGACCAACAGTACAAGATCACCCCGGCGCAGCTTGAGGCGGCGATCACCCCGCGCACCCGCTGGGTGCTGCTCAACTCGCCGTCCAATCCCAGCGGCGCTGCTTATTCGGCGGATGACCTGAAAGGGTTGGGCGAGGTGCTGCGCCGCCATCCGAACGTGCTGATCCTGACCGACGACATGTACGAGCATATTTTCTATGCCGACTATGCGTTCGCGACGATCGCCCAGGTCTGCCCGGACCTTTACGACCGCACGCTGACGGTCAACGGCTGTTCCAAGGCCTATGCGATGACCGGCTGGCGGATCGGATTTGCCGGCGGCCCGGCCTGGCTGATCAAGGCGATGGCCAAGCTGCAGTCGCAGTCGACGTCCAACCCCTGCTCGATCGCGCAGGCCGCGGCAACGGCGGCGCTGAACGGCCCGCAGGATTTCCTGAAGGAGCGGCAGGAAGCGTTCCGCAAGCGCCGCGACCTGGTCGTCGGCATGCTGAACGCGGCGCCCGGCCTTGTCTGCCCGACGCCGGAAGGCGCCTTCTACGTCTATCCCGATGCCGCCGGCTGCATCGGCAAGTCGACGCCGAAGGGCGTGGTGATCGACAGTGACGAGGCACTGATCAGCTATTTCCTCGACGAGGCGCGGGTCGCTGCCGTTCATGGCGGCGCGTTCGGCCTCAGCCCCGGTTTCCGCGTCAGCTATGCGACGTCGGAAGCGGTGCTGACCGAGGCGTGCACCCGCATTCAGCAGGCTTGCGCCGCGCTGCGCTGACGCGGCCGCTGAACCAATGCCAACCAGCCGGTTAAGCGAACGGTCATCGATTCGCGGCTAGGCGGTGGCGTGACGCTTGGCCGCAAGACGGGAATCCATTTCGTGACCACCTTTTTCCGTTCCGATCTGTTCCGGCATTTCGCCGCCGGCTTCGCGCTTGTCGCCATTGTCGTGCTGGGTTTTGCGCCCGATACGGATGCCGATTCCGCCGCCGCCGCGCCATCGGCGGTCGAGCAGCCCGCCGGCTGATCCGACCCGGTGGGGTTTACGGTTCGCGGATATCCGCGTCGCCGCGATATTTCAGTTCCAGATATTTGCCGCGGGTGGCGAGCGCGTCGAGGTCGCCGGCGGCGAGCTGCTCGGTCATCCGCGCCAGTTCGCTGTCGACCAGCTTCAGCCCGTCGAGGAGCTGGGCGTCGGGGCTGGGGCCGTCGCGTCCCTCGCGGCGCAGGCTGGCGGGCACGCGCTGATAGCCCTTGACCAGTTCCGGCAGATCCTCGCCGATCAGGCGGCGCACTTCGGCGGCGGCCGGTTCGCGCGGGTCGAGGCCCTGAAGTTGCGGCGCGATCGCGTCGAGGCGGACGCCGATGCCGTCGACCAGCCGGGCGGCGGGGGCGGGTAGCGCCGGGCGCTGGCGTTCCAGCCATTCCTCCGTGCGGCCGGGAAGCAGGGTGAGGTCGGTCTGGACCAGCGCCTCCGCGCTCGGTTCCGGGCGACGGGAAAAGGCGATGACTGTACCCCAGGTGAGGACGAGGGCGAGGGCGGTGACGAGAACGCCGGTGTCGCCGATCGGCCCGAGGACAAGCCCGGCGACGATCGCGGCGAGGAAGATCGCGACGGTGGCGCCGAACAGCCGCCGCGCCACCCGCCAGAACGCCCGGCGGCGGCGCTCGCGGGCGCGACGCGCCCGTGCCCGCCCTTCCGGCGACACGCGCCGCATGAATTCCTCAGCGTGGCGGATGATGCTGTCGCTGTCGACCAAGGCCGGTCCTTACCCCGCCTGCTCCAGCGCGCCGAACGGATCGGGGCCGGACGGCAGCGCCTTCGCCTGCTCCGCGCCCTCGGCACGGGCGATATAGCCTTTCGACTTCTCGACCTCCGCCGACAGGGTGTTGACCGTCGTCTTCATCGAATCGAGCGCCTTCAGCTTGAACGTGTCGATCGAATCCATCGTGTCGTAGATGTTCTGGAACGCGCGCTGCAGCACCTCGATTGGGATCGTCGCCGACGCCGCCTGCTCATGGATGCGGCCGGTCTGCTCCTTCAGCATCTTGCCGGTACCATCGATGATGTTGGCGGTGGTGGTGTTCAACTGGGTGATCTGTTCCAGCACCAGCTTCTGGTTGGTCAGCGCCTGGGCGACGGTGACGGCGGTGCGCAGCGCCGAGACGGTGGTGGTCGACGCGCGGTCGACGCCCTTGATCAGCTCGACATTGTTCTTCTTGACCAGATCGAGCGCCAGATAGCCCTGCACGCTGACCGCCATCTGGGTCAGCAGATCCTGGGTGCGCTGGCGCACGTAGAACAGAGCGGTCTCGCGGATCGCCTTGGCCTTGGCCGGATCGGTCGCGTCGAGGTCGTTCGCCTTGTCCTCAAGCTGGGCGTCGAGCGTCTTCGACATGTGGATCATCTGTTCGAGGCGGCCCATCGCCGCCCACAGCTTCTGTCGCTCGACCGCGATCGCGGCATTGTCCATCAGCAGCTCGTCCTTGCCGCCGGCGAGGCGGGTCAGGATGGTCGCGATGTGGCTCTGCGCCGATTTGTAGCCGTCGAAATAGTCGCGCATCTTCGACCCGAACGGGATGATGCCGAACAGTTTCTTCGGGGCGAGCAGGTTGCCGCGCCGCGACGGATCGAGATCCTCGATCGTCTGGCGAAGCTGAAGCAGGTCGTTGCCGACGCCCGATTCCTGATCCATCGCCCGTACCGGCCGGTCCAGGAAGCGGTTGCTCTCCCCTGCGGCGGCGCGGATTTCCTTCTGGCCGAGCGCGGTGATCGAATCGACCCGCTTGCCGAATTCAGGGCTGTTGACGTCCTGCGCGATCAGGTCGTCGACGAAGGCGGAGACTTTCTGGTCGAGCGCGCTTTTCTGCCCGCTGTCGAGCGGGACGAGACCGGCGGCCTTTTCCGGCGCGACGGCGGGAACCGGATCGGGGGCGGTGAGGACGAGATCGGCCTCCGCCGTATGGGTTGGGGTGCTTGCCATGGGTGCTCCTGCCCGCGTTTCTTCCAAGATTAGGCGCTTTGGTCGCCCGTTCAAGCGCGTTCGTGGAAGGCGGTGGTGTGTCGGTCGAGGGGGGAGAGGGCTGGCGCCGCTTCAAACAAAAGCCCCCACGCGGCTAGCGCGGGCGGCGATAGGGGGTGAATTCGCCGAGCAGGCAGAACGGGCCGGGCATCGTCGAACCGGGCTGGAGGGAGTAGAAGCGGTCGCCGCGACAATACTGGCCGCCAAATGTCTCGGTCACCAGGGTTCGCGCCGGGGCGAGGCCGGGGCAGGGCGCGTCGAGCCGGCTGACCCACAGGGTGCGGCCGTCGCGATAGGCGAGCGTTTGATTGTCGATCACCCGCAACGCTTCGCCGCCGTTCGCGGTGGGTACGCAGCGTGCGGGTTTTCCGGCGGTGCGGCCGGCGATGTCCTTCGTAAGCTGGCGCTGGGCGCTGGTCGGCGTGTCGGCACCGCACAGCGCAAGGGCCGGCAGCAGGAGCAACGGCAGGGCGAGGCGAGTCATCGTCCCCGCTTATAGCACCGATCGGGTTGCGATGCGCTGGTGGAGATGCGACAATAAATGCGCCCCTTTCCGCGCCGCACCATTTAGGCTATGCGCGACCGCCCGCTTTTTCGCGCACCATCGGAATTCTGAATGAGCCTTCGCAATGTAGCCATCATCGCGCACGTCGATCATGGCAAGACCACCCTTGTCGACCAGCTTTTCCGCCAGTCCGGCACGTTCCGAGACAATCAGCGCGTCGAAGAGCGGGTAATGGACTCGAACGATCTGGAGCGCGAGCGCGGGATCACCATCCTTGCCAAGTGCACGTCGGTCGAGTGGGACGACCAGTCCGGAAACAAGACCCGGATCAACATTGTCGACACCCCCGGCCACGCCGATTTCGGCGGCGAGGTGGAACGTATCCTGTCGATGGTCGACGGCGTGATCCTGCTGGTCGATTCGGCCGAAGGGGCGATGCCGCAGACCAAGTTCGTCACCGGCAAGGCGCTGGCGCTGGGCCTGCGCCCGATCGTCGTCGTCAACAAGATCGACCGCTCCGACGCCCGCGCGCAGGAAGTGCTGGACGAGGTGTTCGACCTGTTCGTGTCGCTGGAGGCGAGCGACGAACAGTTGGATTTCCCGGTGCTGTTCGCGTCTGGCCGCAACGGCTATGCCGGCGACAACCCGGATGTGCGTGAAGGTACGCTGGCGCCGCTGTTCGAAACGATCGTCCGCCACGTGCCGGCGCCGAAGGCCGACCCGAACGGGCCGTTCAAGTTTCTCGTCACCCTCCTCGACCGCGACAATTTTCTCGGCCGCATCCTGACCGGGCTGGTCCATTCGGGCTCCGTCAAGCTGAACATGCCGGTCCACGCGCTCGACGGTGACGGCAATATCATCGAAACCGGCCGCGCGTCGAAGCTGCTTGCGTTCCGCGGGCTGGAGCGGGTGCCGGTGGAGGAAGCAGGCGCCGGTGACATCATTTCGATCGCGGGACTGACCAACACCACCGTCGCCAACACCATTGCCGACGTCAGTGTCAGCGAGCCGCTGCATGCCCAGCCGATCGACCCGCCGACGCTGTCGATGCGTTTCGCGGTCAACGACAGCCCGATGGCCGGGCGCGAAGGCACCAAGGTGACCAGCCGGATGATCCGCGACCGCCTGCTGCGCGAGGCGGAGAGCAATGTCGCGATCAAGATCACCGAGGCGGCGGACAAGGACAGTTTCGAGGTCGCCGGCCGCGGCGAGTTGCAGCTTGGCGTGCTGATCGAGACGATGCGCCGCGAGGGGTTCGAGCTGGGCATCAGCCGGCCGCGTGTGCTGTTCCGCGAGGAAGGCGGCGTGCGGCAGGAGCCGTATGAGACCGTCGTCATCGACGTCGACGACGAGCATTCGGGCACCGTTGTCGAGAAGATGGCGATCCGCAAGGCGGAGTTGACCGACATGCGTCCGTCGGGCGGCGGCAAGACGCGGATCACCTTTTCCGCCCCGTCGCGCGGGCTGATCGGCTACCACGGTGAGTTCCTGTCCGACACCCGCGGCACCGGCATCATGAACCGGCTGTTCGAGAAATACGGGCCGTATAAGGGCGTGATCGAGGGCCGGAAGAACGGCGTGCTGATCTCCAACGGCGGCGGCGAGGCCAACGCCTATGCGTTGAACGCGCTGGAGGAGCGCGGCATATTGATGGTCGCGCCGGGCGACCCGCTCTACGAGGGGATGATCATCGGCGAGAACGCCAAGCCGGATGACCTGGAGGTCAACCCGATGAAGGCGAAGCAGCTGACCAATTTCCGCGCCAGCGGCGGCAAGGACGACGCGATCCGGCTGACCCCGCCCCGGCGGCTGACGCTGGAGCAGGCGATCGCCTATATCGACGACGACGAAATGGTCGAGGTGACGCCGAAGTCGATCCGGCTGCGCAAGCGCCATCTGGACCCCCACGAGCGCAAGCGGGCGTCGCGCGCCAAGGCGGCCTGATCGTCCCGTTTCGGGACGACGAATCGCCGCGCCATGCCCACGCCGCGTGACAGCATGGTTACCGGCGCAGTCATCAAACTGTCAGCACCCGATGGAAGGAGGGCGCTGTCCGCTGCCGCATGCCGGCAGAACGGACGGGTCCAGTTCTTCACGGGGAATATCGATCATGCTCAAGTCCAGTTTCGTTCTGGCTGCCGCCGCGCTGGCTGCCGCCGCTCCCGCATCGGCCGTCGTCGTCACGCCGGTCGGCGTCACCGCGTCCAGCACCCAGGCTCATGGCGGCGTCTACAAGGCCGGGAACCTGATCGACGGTAGCGGCCTGACCGGCGGCCTGCACGACGCCAATTTCGCCAATATGTGGATGACCAATCAGGGTGACGGTGCCGCGCAGGCGCTGCTGACCTTCGATCTGGGCGCCGTCTACACGCTCTCCAGCGCCGACATCTGGCAGTATAATTTCGGCACCAACACGCCGGTCATTTCCACCCTCGATCGCGGGGTGAAGGACTTCCGCATCCTGACCTCGCTTGACGGGGTCAGCTTCGCCGAAGTGTTCAGCGGCCGGATGGACCGGGCGCCGGACGGCACGCCGATCGCGGCGCAGCGTTTCGCGATCGGCGGCGACGCGCGCTACGTCCAGATCGACATCCTCAACAACTATGCCGAGGGGACGATTTATACCACCTATTCGTCCGGCCTGTCCGAAGTCCGCTTCAATGCGGTGCCGGAACCGGCGAGCTGGGCGATGATGATCGGCGGCTTTGCGCTGGTCGGCGGCGCGGTGCGCCGCACGCGTCGCCCGGCGGCGCTCGCTGCCTGACCGCGAATGGATGAACGGGGCGGGGAGGGGCATCGCGGCCTTTCCCCGCCCTGTTTTCGTATCCGCCAGACGCCCCGCTCCGCCGCTGCCGGTTGAATTGCAGCTTAACGGCTGGTTCGCCGCCGGTTCAGCCGGCCTGCGCGATAGTGCATAAGACGACAGGACAGCGTGCGAGTCGCGCCGCCGCTCGTCGGGTACTGCTCAGGTGGAGACAAGCGATGAAATCTTGGATGGGGAAGGTCGCGCTTTCAGCCGTCGCTGTCGGTGCGATGGTAGCGGCAACGACACCGGCCGAAGCGCGGCGTTATGGCGGCGGTTATTACGGCGGCCATGGCGGCTATAGCCACCATTATCGTGGTTATCGCGGTGACCGGGCGGGGCTGGCGATCGGCGCCGGCATCCTCGGCCTGGCGGTCGGCTCTGCGCTCGCCTCGCGCGATCGCGGCAGGTATTACGATGGCGGTTACGGGTACAGCTACGCGCCGCCGCCGACGCGCTACTATGCGCCCGGCCCCTACTACCGCGACTATGGCCGCTGCTGGTGGGACCGTGAGTGGGACGGCTATGGCTGGCGGCGGGTGCGCGTCTGCGACTGATCAGCGCAGAGCGCGAATGGTCGCGCCGATATCCGCCATGCGGACGGAGGCGATTTGCGGCGCAGGCGCGTCGGCTGCGGCCGGCGCGTCCTTCGCGTAGATGAAGCCATAGGTCGGGTAGACAGTGGTGCCGAGATTGCCCGATCCGGCATACCAGACGCGGACCCGGCTCCAGTCGCCGCTATCAGACACGTCGACCATGCGGACGTTGCGTTCGACCTGGCCGCGGCGCGACCAGTTGGCATGGGTGACCAGCACCTCGCGCGCCGAGACGATTTTGCTGACCATTGCGACATGGCCGACGCGCATATCGGCATAGGGTTTCAGCACGACGACGGCGCCCGTCTGCGGCGACTGGCCGCGCTCGTAGCGGTTTTCCGCCTGTGCCCACCAGGTGCCGGCGTTGCCACGGATGTCGATGCCGGAGATCGAGCGGGCGAACGGCGCGCACTGCCAAAACTGCGCCATGGCCGGCGTGGCCGCCACGGCGGATGTCGCAAGAACCACAGCGCAGAAAAACGTGCGAATCGAACCGGTGATCAAGATGCCCGCCCCTTCGAGGTACAATCGGTGTGGCGGCACAGGCGCCGGGAGGAAAGAGCGCCGGGTTAACGGATGCGCCGCTTTGCGATGAGCTGACGCGACGACGCGATCAGTGCGTTTCGTTCAGGCGCCGGTCAGAATGGGAGGGGCAGGACCGTTGCCATGACTGTGCGTTCCGTCCTACCCATCGCTGGCCTTGCCGCCCTGCTTGCCGCCGCGCCCGCGTTGGCGGAGGCGCCGGACACGGCCGCGCCGGCCCACGTCATCCGCCTGACGCCGGAACAGCGCGAAGCGGCCATGGCGGATGGCAGCGAGAAAAAGGTCGACGTGGCGCTGGCCCAGGCGGCTGGCGGCGGCGCCGTCGAGGATGACGCGTTTGAGGACATCGACCGGCCCGACCGGCGGATTCACGGCGAAGTCGGCTTCATGATCGGCACCGGCGGCGCGCGCGGCGTCTATGGCGCGGCGGCGATTCCGCTCGGCGACAATGCCGGGGCGATGATCTCCTTTTCGCAGCAACGCTACGGTCTGCCGCGCTACCGGCGGCGTTAGCCGGCGAAGCGGCACCGGGCGGTTGCCCCGGCGGGGAGGCGCCGAGGCAGGGCCGGTTATTTCAGCACGTCGATCGAAGCACCGAAATTGATGTGATAGGGCTGGCCGTCGAGGACGAGCGCCGGCACCGACTTGACGCCGGCAGCCTCCGCTTCCGCAACCCGGCCGGACTCTTCGCCGAGATGGACGATCTCGACCGCGTAGCGCGCCGGGTCGATCGCGGCGGCGACCGCCTGCTCGGCATCGACGCAGACGCTGCAGCCGGCATGATAGAAAATCGCTTTCTTGGGCATAGGATTCTCCTTGGTCGAGCGCAATAAGTAGCGACTCGA
The DNA here is from genome assembly GCF_047553045.1 of Sphingomonas flavalba. Taxonomy (GTDB): domain Bacteria; phylum Pseudomonadota; class Alphaproteobacteria; order Sphingomonadales; family Sphingomonadaceae; genus Sphingomonas_L; species Sphingomonas_L flavalba_A. The sequence continues at coordinate 122,638 of NZ_CP180208.1, forward strand.
TACCATTCGAATGCCACAGGCTTTCGACTTGAGCAAATGGTTTTTAGTCGATACCATCTGGGCTGTGCCCGATCGCCTGCCCGACCTGTTGACCCGCGCCGCCCGGCTGATCGCCGGCGACGGCCATGGCGACGGGTTGAAGCCGGTTCAGTTGCAGGCGCTGCGCTACCTGGCGGAGGCGAACCGATTCTCGCGCACACCCGGCGCGCTGACCGCCTGGCTCGGCCAGACCAAGGGCACGGTGTCGCAGACGATCGCCGCGCTGGAACGCAAGGGGCTGGTCACGCGGACCGGCGATGCGGCCGACCGGCGGTTGGTGCGGCTTGCACTGACCCAGCGCGGGCAGGCGGCGCTGGCCGAGGCGGGGGACGGCGTGGCGGAGGCGATGCTTGCCGGGCTGGACGCGGGCGAGCGGGCGGCGCTGGCGCCGCTGTTCGCGCGGATGCTGGCGACTTATCTCGGCGCGCGCGGCTACCGCGCCTTTGGCCAGTGCGCCGACTGCCGGCATTTCCGCCGCGATGCGGAGGGCGGCGCGCCGCATTTCTGCGCGCTGCTGGCGGTGCCGCTCGACGCCCGCGATGCCGCCGCGATCTGCGTGGAGCAGGAAGCGGCGTAGGCCGGCGGCGCGCGCGGATCGGCGCGCGGTTTCCCGGATCAGCCGCCCAGTGCGTTGACCGCGAGGCCGGCGAGCAGGATCGCGGTGCGGTCCTGATAGAGGTCGGCGATCACCTGCATGCCGATCGGCAGGCCGTCCGCCGTGGTGCCGATCGGCGCTGCGGTGGCAGGCAGGCCGGGATAGGCGGCGATGCCCGCCCAGGCGAACTGCACGCCGAACGGCGTCGCTTCCCCGTCGATCAGCAACTGGCGCTTGCGCGGGTCCGGTTCCGGATCGTGGGGGAAGGCGGCGACACCGCAGGCGGGGGCGAACACCGCGTCGAAATCCTCGAACAGCCGGTGCCACTGCCGCTGGTAGCGGGCCTGATCGTCGCACATCGCGAACCATTGGGCGGCGGTGGTTGCGGTGCCGCCGGGCGGCGGCGCGCCACGGGCGAGGGCGGTGTTCATCATCCGCATATAGGCGCGGTGCATCGCGTCCAGATCGGACAGCGCCGCGCTGTCGGCGACATGGGCGCCGGCCCGCGCGCAGGCATCGCCCGCCGCATTGATCGCCGCGACGATCGCGCTGTCGGCGCGGGCGAGCGGGTGGGCGGTCAACAGCAGGATGCGGGCGCCGGCCAGCGATTCCACCCGTGCCGGCGGCGGCGGGATGTCGGCGGTTAGCGCCAGGGCGAGGGCAAGGTCTTCCGGGTTGCGGGCGAGCGGGCCAACCACGCCCAGCGGGACTGGCGCGCCATCGGTACGCGGGAAGGCGTGGCCTTCCGACGAGACCAGCCCGAAACTGCTCTTGTGCCCCCACACCCCGCAGAAATGCGCCGGGGTGCGGATCGACCCGCCGATGTCGGAGCCATATTCGAGCGGGATCATGCCGGCGGCGAGCGCGGCGGCGGCGCCGCCCGACGAGCCGCCGGGGGTGCGCGCCGGATCGTGCGGGTTGTTGGTGCGGCCGTGGATTGGGTTGTCGGTCTGCAGGTCGGTCAGCCCGGTCGGCACGTTAGTCTTGCCAAGAAACACCGCTCCTGCCGCCTTCAGCCGCCGGACAACGACCGCGTCGGCGGCGGGAACGTGGTCGCTGAACTGGGGAAAGCCCCAGCTGGTCGGCAGGCCGGCGACGTTGAACGATTCCTTGATCGTCATCGGTACGCCGAGCAACGGCGCGCGTTCACCCGCCGCCAGCCGCGCGTCGGCGGCATCGGCGGCGGCAATGGCGCGATCGAAGTCGCGGATGACGACGGCGTTGATCGTCCCGTCCCGCTCCACGATCCGCGCGATCGCCGCCTCGCACGCCGCTCGCGCGCTGGTATTGCCAGCGGCGATGGCGGCGGCGGTGGCGATCGCGCCCGGCTCTGCGGCCGGCCGGATCACGCGGTGAAGCGGCCCTTCGTCTCCGCCTTTTCCTTCAGCAGCGGCGCGATGGTGAAGCCGTGCTTTTCGAGGCCGGCGACAATCTTGTCATTGCCTTCGAGATCGGCCCAGAACATCGGGCCGCCGCGATAGACCGGCCAGCCATAGCCGTAGATCCAGACGACATCGATGTCGGACGCGCGCTGCGCCATCTTTTCCGCCAGGATCAGCGCGCCTTCGTTGACCATCGGGTAGAGGGTGCGCTCGACGATTTCCTCGTCGCTGATCGCCCGCTTGGTCATCCCCGCCTTGGCGGCGAAATCGTCGATGATCGCCTGCACCTCCGCGCTCGGGCTGGGCCGGCGCTTGTCGTCATAGTCGTAGAAGCCCTTGCCGGTCTTCTGCCCCCAGCGGCCGACGGCGCAGAGCGCGTCGCGGATATTCTCGATTCTGGCCGGGTCGCGGTGCCAGCCGATGTCGACACCGGCGAGGTCGCTCATCTGGAACGGCCCCATCGGCATGCCGAAATCGACATGAACCTTGTCGATCTGCGCCGGGGTTGCCCCTTCCATCAGCAGCTTCATCGATTCGACCTGACGCGGCATCAGCATGCGGTTGCCGATGAAGCCGTGGCAGACGCCGGCGACGACCGCGACCTTCTTGATCTTTTTGGCCAGCGCCATCACCGTCGCCAGCACGTCCGGCGCCGTCTTGGCGCCGCGCACCACCTCCAGCAGCTTCATCACGTTGGCCGGCGAGAAGAAGTGCATGCCAAGCACGTCCCCGGCCCGGCCGGTCGATGCGGCGATCTCGTCGATATTCAGGTAGCTGGTGTTGGAGGCGAGGATGGCGCCGGGCTTGACGATGCGGTCAAGCTTGCCGAACACTTCCTTCTTCACATCCATATTCTCATAGACCGCCTCGATCACCAGATCGCAGTCGGCGAGGTCGTCGAACGACAGGGTCGGGGTCAGCGCCGCCATCGCCGCCTCCACCTGTTCCGGCATGAAGCGGCCCTTGGCGGCGGACGCTTCGTAATTCTTGCGGATCAGGCCGACGCCGTGATCGAGCGCCTCCTGCTTCATCTCGACGATGGTGACCGGAATGCCGGCGGTCAGGAAGTTCATCGAGATGCCGCCGCCCATCGTGCCGGCACCGATGACGCCAACCTTGTTGATCGGGCGGAGCGCGATGTCCTTGTCGACGCCGTCGATCTTCGCAGCCTGCCGTTCCGCGAAGAAGATGTGGCGCATCGCCGCCGACTGGGCGCCGAACAGCAATTTGGTGAACTGTTCGCGCTCGAATGCCATGCCTTCGTCGAACGGCAGGCGGGTTGCCGCCTCGACGCAGGCGAGGGCGGCGGCGGGGGCGTCGAAGCCGCGGAATTTCTTCGCATTGGCTTCGGCGAAGGCCTTGATCGCGGCCGGGGCGCCCTTGATCGGCAACGCGCGGGTCGGGCGCGGGCCTTGCGCGATCACTTCGTTGGCGAAGGCGAGCGCGTCGGCGGTCAGGCTGTCCTCGCCGGCCAGCCGGTCGACCAGACCAAGGTCGAGGGCGCGTCTGGCGCCGATCGGCGTGCCGGTGGCGCACATTTCCGCTGCTGCTTCGATCCCGGCGGTGCGTGGCAGGCGCTGGGTGCCGCCGGCGCCGGGCAGCAGGCCCAGCTTCACTTCCGGCGTGCCGAGCTTCGCCGACGGCACGGCGATGCGGTAGTGGCAGCCGAGCGCCGTCTCCAGCCCGCCGCCGAGCGCGGTGCCATGGATCGCGGCGACGACCGGTTTCGGGCTGGCCTCGATCGTGTCGACCAGCGCGGGCAGCCAGGGGTCAACCGGCGGCTTGCCGAATTCGGTGATATCTGCGCCGGCGAAGAAGGTGCGGCCTTCGCAGCGGATGACGACCGCCTTGACCGCGTCGTCGGCGACCGCCGCGCGGATCGCAGCGTCAAGCCCGGTGCGGACGGCGGCGCCGAGCGCGTTGACCGGCGGATTGTCCGACGTGATGACAAGGACGTCGCCGTGGCGTTCGGTGGAAATGGGGGAGGACATGGGCTTCCTTTCTTACGCAGCAGTCTTGCCCGTCTCCTGACGGGTCACGGGGTGGGAGGAGGACAGGCCGCCGTCGACGGCGATCGCCTGCCCGTTGACATAGCTCGCCTCGTCGGAGACGAGGAACAGCGCCAGCGCCGCGACTTCCGCCGGCTGGCCGGCGCGGCGCAGCGGGTTGAGCCGGCCGATGCGGTCGGTCACGCCCTTTTCGGCGGCATAGTCGAACGCACGCTGGGTCATGCCGGTCTGGATCAGGCCGGGGCAGATGGCGTTGACGCGCACGCCGGTACCGGACAGTTGCTGCGCCGCGGTCTGGACCAGGTTGATCACCCCGGCTTTCGATGCCGAATAGGCCGGGCAGCCGGCGCCGGAGCGCAGGCCGGCGACGCTGGCGGTGCACAGGATCGCGCCGCCGCCGGCCGCGATCATCACCGGCGCGGCGTGCTTTATCAGCAGGAACGGGCCGATCAGGTTGACGCGGAGGATGGCGTCCCAGTCGGCGACGCTATGATCGAGCAGGCCGGTCAGCCCGCCAGAGATGCCGGCATTGGCATAGGCGATGTCGAGCTGGCCGAAACGGTCGGTGGCGGTGGCAACCAGCCGGGCGACATCGGCTTCGTCGCCGGCGTCGATGACGAGCGCGGTCGCGGCGTCGCCGATCGCGGCGGCGGTTTCCAGCACCGAATCGCTGGCGTCGCCGAGCACCAGCCGCGCGCCTTCGGCGGCGAAGCGCCGTGCGGTCGCCCGGCCGATGCCGGACCCGGCGCCGGTGATGATCGCGACCTTGCCCGCCAGCTTCACCGTTTTCCGTCCTTCCTCATGCCCCCGCCCGTTCGGCGAAATGCCAGGCGGCCTGCGCCAGCGCCGGCAACCGCGCCGCCGTAGCCTCCGCTTCCGCCGAGCTGGCATTGCCGTCGACGATGCGCTTCTTGATGCCCTGGACGATGCCTGTAAGCCGAAACAGGTTGTAGCTGAAATACCAGTTGAGGTCCGGCAGGGCAGAACGCCCGGTCGCGGCGCAATAGCGTTCCGCCGCCGCCTCCAGCGTCGGGATGCCGAGCGCCGGCAGGTCCAGCCCAGCGAGGCCGGAGCGGCCCTCCGGCTCCGTCACCCAGTTCATCAGCAGGTAGGAGAAATCGGCGAGCGGATCGCCGAGCGTCGACAATTCCCAGTCGAGCACCGCGACGACGCGCGGTTCGTCGGCGGCGAAGATCAGGTTGTCGAGCCGGTAGTCGCCATGGACGATCGAGACGCGGTCCTGCGGCGGCACCGTTGCGGGGAGCCAGGCGATCAGCCGGTCGACTTCCGGCACAGTTTCGGTTTCCGACGCGCGATACTGCTTGGTCCAGCGGGCGACCTGCCGTTCGAAATAATTGCCAGGCCGGCCATAGTCGCCAAGGCCGACGGCGGCGGGATCGACGGTGTGGAGGCGGGCGAGCGTGTCGATCATCGCGTCATACAGGCCGTGCCGCTCGTCCGGCGCGCAGCCGGGCAGGCTGCCGTCCCACAGGTTGCGCCCTTCGGCGAGGCCCATCACGTAGAACAGCGAACCGATCACCGCCGGATCGGTGCACAGGCCGTAAGGGCGGGCGACCGGAAAGCCGGTCGGGTGCAGGGCGGCGATCACCCGATATTCGCGGTCGACGGCGTGGGCGGAGGGGAGCAGCGGGCCGAACGGCTGGCGGCGCAGCACATAGGCGCCGCCGGGCGTATCGACCCGGTAGGTCGGGTTGGACTGGCCGCCCTTGAACTTGGCAAGGGTCAGCGGGCCGGAGAAACCGGCGATATTGGCCGCCATCCACCGTTCGAGCCGGCCGATGTCGAGCCGGTCCCGCTCGGCGACGGGGATCGTGTCGCTCATTCGAAGACCACGACGCTGCGGGTCGAATCGCCCTGGCGCAGCTTGGCGAAGGCGTCGTTGATCCCGGCGAGCGGAATGCGTTCGGCGATGATGCTGTCCAGATCGAGCAGGCCGCGCAGGTAGAAGGCGACGAGGCGGGGAATGTCGACCGGGAAATGGTTGCCGCCCATCAGCGCGCCCTGCAGTTTCTTCGACGCCAGCAGGTCGAGCGCCGACAGGCCGACCTTGTGGGTCAGTGGCATCATGCCGAGGATGGTCGCGGTACCGCCGCGCCGGAGCACGCCGACGGCAAGGTCGCCGGACGCCGGGCGGCCGACCGCCTCGATCGCGTGGTGGACGCCGCCCTTGGTCATCGCCACCACCTGCGCCGCGGCGGTGTCGGACGCGGCGTCGATCGCGTCGGTGGCGCCGAGCTTCAGTGCCAGCTCGCGCTTTTCCGGCACCGGGTCGAGCGCGATGATCCGGCCCGCACCGGCGATCTTCGCGGCGTTGACCGCCGCCAGGCCGATGCCGCCGCAGCCGACCACCGCCACCGTTTCCCCTGGCTCGACGCCGGCGGCGTGGAAGATTGCGCCGGCGCCGGTCGTCACCGCGCAGCCGAGCACGCACGCCCGGTCGAGCGGCATGTCCGGGTCGATCGCGACGCAGGCATGTTCGTGGACCAGCATCTGCTCCGCATAGGCGGACAGGTTCAGCATCTGGTGGACGGTGCTGCCGTCGGCGGCCAGGGTCAGGCGCGGCGGCTGGTCCTTGCGCCGCTTCACGCCGGCGTCGGTGCACAACGCCATATGGCCGGTGACGCACTGGTCGCAATGGCCGCAAAAGGCGCTGAGGCAGGTGACGACCGGGTCGCCGGGGCGCACCGTCGTCACCTCGCTGCCGACCGCCTCGACGATGCCGGCGGCTTCATGGCCGGGGATGGTCGGCAGCGGATGCGGATAGGCGCCGTCGACGAAATGCAGGTCGGAACGGCAGACACCGACCGCGACGGTGCGGATCAGCACCTCGTGCGGGCCGGGGGCGGCGATCGTCACCTCCTCTATGGTCAGCGGCGTGCCGGGGGCGGTGAGGATCGCGGCCTTCATCGGGCTGCCCCCGCTTTGGCGGCAGCGATCGCCTCTCGCCCGCCATGCTTGCCGAATTCGAGGCGGGCGATGGCGCGGTTGTGGACCTCGTCCGGCCCGTCGGCGAGGCGCAGGGTGCGGATGCCGGCATAGGCGCGGGCCAGCCCGAAATCCTCGCTGACCCCGGCGCCGCCATGCGCCTGGATCGCGTCGTCGAGGATGCGCAGCGCCATTTGCGGGGCGGCGACCTTGATCATCGCGATTTCCGCCTGCGCCGCCTTGTTGCCGGCCTTGTCCATCATGTCGGCGGCCTTCAGGCACAGCAGCCGGCACATTTCGATGTCGATCCGCGCGGCGGCGACGCGCTGTTCCCAGATGCTGTGTTCGGCGATCGCCTTGCCGAAGGCGACGCGCGACAGCAGCCGCCGCGCCATCTTGTCGATCGCTTCCTCGGCGACGCCGATCGTCCGCATGCAGTGGTGGATGCGGCCCGGCCCGAGGCGGCCCTGCGCGATCTCGAACCCGCGTCCTTCGCCGAGCAGCATCGCGTCGACGGGGATGCGCACGTCCTTCAGCGCGATCTCCATATGGCCGTGCGGCGCGTCGTCGTAGCCGAACACCGGCAGGTGGCGCAGGATGGTGACGCCGGGCGCGTCGAGCGGCATCAGCACCATTGACTGCTGGGCGTGGCGCTGCGCCTCGACATCGGTCTTGCCCATGACGATGGCGATCTTGCAGCGCGGGTCGCCGGCACCGGACGACCACCATTTGCGGCCGTTCAGCACATAATGGTCGCCGTCGCGGGCGATCCGTGTCTCAATATTGGTCGCGTCGGACGAGGCGACGCCCGGCTCCGTCATCAGGAAGGCGGAGCGGATCTCCCCGTCCATCAGCGGTTGCAGCCAGCGGTCTTTCTGCGCGCGGGTGCCGTAGCGGTTCAGCACCTCCATATTGCCGGTGTCGGGCGCGGAGCAGTTGAACACTTCCGACGCCCAGCCGATCCGGCCCATTTCCTCCGCGCACAGCGCATATTCGAGGTTGGTCAGCGCTGGCCCGTCAAACGCGAAGCTGTCGTCGACCGGGGCGTGGCCGGACGATGGCGGCATGAACAGATTCCAGAGGCCCGCCGCCTTTGCCCGCGTCTTTTCCTCCTCGATCACCGGCAGCACTTTCCACCGGTCTCCTTCCGCCTGCTGGGCGTGATAATCGCCGTCGCGCGGGCGGACATGGGTGTCGATGAACGCGCGGACCCGGTCGCGCCAATGGGTCTGGCGATCGGTCAGGGTGAAATCCACGGACACTCTCCCGGCTGCTGTTCACGACAGTCTTGTCAGCCGGCGCCCGAGTCCGCCAGCCCTGAAATCCGTCATTTTTTCGGCGCCGGCGCTGCCGCTACGGCAAGCTTGGCCAACCGCGCCTCATGCTCTGCCCGGCCGAAAGGAAAGCGAGTGAACAGCCAGGCCGCGATCAGGCTGAGCGCCACCGTCACCCCGGCGAATCCGGCCATCATCCGGTCGACCACCGAGTCGGGAAGCGTACCGGCGACCGCCCCGGCCGGCAGCGCGGCGGCGGCGACGATCAGTCCGGCGGCAAAGATGCCGAGGCCGGATGTGCATTTCTGCATGAACAACGAACCGGCGTAGAACAACCCTTCGTCGCGCCGTCCGGTCCGTTCTTCCGATGCTTCGACGACGTCGGCCATCATCGATCCGGTCAGCATCATCACCGCGACGCCGCAGCCGGTGGCGGCGCCGGCCAGCGCAAGAAAGGCGGGCAGCATCGCCGGGTTGCCAGGCAGCGGAAACAGGTCGGCCAGCCGCAGCCAGTAGGGCAGCGTCGCGAACAGGCAGGCGCACAGGGCGAGCAGCGCCGCCGCATGTTTCTTGCCGAGCCGGCGCGCGATCGGCGTCACCGCGAAGAAGGCGACGGCGACCCCGGCGAACAGGACCACGGCATAGATCAGGAAATCGCGCGGCGCGAAATGCCAGACGAAGTTCAGCAGGTAATTGGTCATCGCGAATGTCACGCCCTGATTGACATAGGCGAAGATGCCGGCCGCCATCAGCAGCAGGAAGGCGCGGTTGGACAAGGCGCGGCCAAGGTCGCGCAGCAGCGCGCGCGGCGATTCCACCCTGACGCCGGCACGGTCGGGCAGCGCCGCCATCCGCCGGTGGGTGGCGAGGGCGGACAGCAGTACGCTGACCAGCATCACCGCCGCGCCGACCAGCGCGAAATTATGGTAGCCGGGCGGGGCGAGCGGGCCGGTCAGCGCGCCGCGCGGCGGCACGAACAGCCAGCCATAGGCAAGGAACAGCAGCGCCAGCCCGCCGGCCCAGCCGAACAGGTAACGATAGCGGATGACGGCGGTGCGTTCGTGATAGTCGCGGGTCAGTTCCGGCACCATCGCCACCGATGGCACTTCGTTGGTCGAGATGGCGGTGCGGACGAGGATGGCGATCAGGAACAGGTAGAGCGGGGTCGAAAAAGCGTCGGCCGGCGGCGGATTCCACAGCAGGACCCAGCTGAGCGCGATCGGCAGCGCCGAACCGTAGAGCCAGGGATGGCGGCGGCCCCATCGGGTGCGGGTGCGGTCGCTGGCGACGCCGATCGCCGGGTCGACGAAGGCATCGACGAACAGCGCCGCCATGATCACCAGGCCAACGGTGCCGGCCGGCAGGCCGACGACCTGATTGTAGAAGATCAGCAGGAAGACCTGAAAGCCGTTGTCCTTGATGCCGTAGGCGACGGCGCCGAAACCATAGGCCAGCTTAGTGGCAAGCGGGACCCGGTCGGCCGCGCCGGTCATTTCCCGGCCATCGCCTCCAGCGCGTCGAACAACCCCGGTGAATCCGCGTCCCAGCTATGCCGGGGGCCGACGCTCATCCCGCCGTCGACAAGGATGTGGGTGCCGGTGACGAAGCCGGCGTCCTCTTCGCTGGCGAGGAAGGCGACGGCGGCGGCGATGTCTTCCGGCCGGCCGGGGCGGCGGACGGGCTGGGAACCGGCGGCGACGGTGGCGATCGCGGCGTTGGCCTGATCGCGCACTGCCCCGGTCAGGCCAAGGGTGGCGGTGAAGATGTTGGTGACGATGAAGCCCGGCAGCACCGCGTTGACCCGGATATTGCTGCGCGCCAGATCGGCCGCTGCCATCTTCGTCAAATGGAGGACGCCGGCCTTGGCGGTCGAATAGGCGGTCGGCGCCGCGCCGGACATTGTCGCCGCGATCGACGCGGTGTTGACGATCGCGCCGCCGCCCCTCGCCGCCATCAGCGGTGCGGCGTGGCGGATGCCGAGCGCGACCGAGCGCAGCAGAAGCGCCATCGTCGCGTCCCAGCCGACGGCGTCGATCTCGTCGATCCGGCCGCGCTGGCCGCCGGCGCCGGCGTTGTTGAACAGGATGTCCGGCCCGTCGGCGGCGGCGAGCAGCGCGACGATGTCGGCTTCGGCGGTGACGTCGGTGCGTTGGAAGCGGATGCGGCCCTGTGCCTCCGCCTCTGCCACCAGCGCGGCACCGCCGGTTTCGTCGATGTCGCCGGCTATCACCTGCGCGCCCTCGCGGGCGAAGCGCAACGCGGTCGCCCGGCCGATGCCGGACGCCGCCCCTGTCACCACCGCCGTCTTGCCCGTGAATCGCATCGGTCCTCTCCTGTTCTCACGGTTGAGAATATGGCCGGGACGGGCGCCGTCAACGGCCAGCCATCCGCCGCTACGGAATGCGGCGTTGCGGCGTTGCGACTTGACGAGAACGGCAAGCGCGGTCGACACAGCCCCCGAAAACGCGGAGGTTTGCCATGGATATCGCAGGACTGTTCAGCCTTGAGGGGCGCGTCGCGCTGGTCACCGGGGGATCGCGCAACATCGGCCGCTGGATCGCCGAGGGGTTCATCGCGCAGGGTGCGAAGGTCTATATCTCTTCGCGCAAGGCCGACGCCTGCGAGGCGACCGCCGCCGAGCTGGGGCCGAACTGCATTGCCCTGCCGCAGGACGTGTCGACGGTCGAAGGCTGCAAGGCGCTGGCAGCGCGGCTGGCGGGGGGTGAGCCGCGGCTGGACATACTGGTCAACAACGCCGGCGCCGCGTGGGGCGAGCCGTTCGAGAGCTTTCCGGAGGCGGGTTGGGACAAGGTGATGGACCTGAACCTGAAATCGCCGTTCTTCCTGACCCAGGCGCTGTACCCGCAACTGAAGGCCGCCGCAGCCGGCGGCCGCCCCGCCAAGGTGATCAACATCAGCTCGATCGACGGTCAGCGGCTGAACGGGTGGGAAACCTACAGTTATCAGGCGTCGAAAGCCGGGCTGATCCACCTGACCCGGCGGATGGCGGCGCGGCTGATCGCCGACGGCATCGTCGTGACCTCGCTCGCCCCCGGTGCTTTCGGGTCGGACATGAACAAGGCGGCGCGCGACCATGGCGACGCGGTGGCGAAGGCGATCCCCGCCGGGCGGATCGGCCGGCCGGAAGATCTGGCGGCGGCGGCGGTCTATCTGGCCAGCCGCGCCGGCGATTATGTGGTTGGCGATACCGTCACAGTCGACGGCGGGCTGGTCAATGCCCGGATCGATACGATGATCGATGGGTGACGGGCGGCGCGGCTAGTCCCGGTCGATCAGCACGTTCATCCAGGCGGTGGCGACCGGGCGGGCGCGGTCGTCCTGCCAGGCGATGGCTTCCAGATTGGCGATGCGGTTGCCGAGGCGGGTGACGATGCCGACGGCGCGCGTCTCGCGCTCGCGGGCGCCGCGCATATATTCGACCGAGACGTTGATCGGCTTCAACCGCGGGTGATCGTCGCCGGAAAAGCGGGCACGCAGCGCGCCGAACGCGGCCATTTCCAGCAACCCGCCGAGCGCGCCGCCGTGAACGAAGCCGGGGCGGCCGATCACTGGCGGCGCGAACGGCATCACCAGCACCGGCGCGCCGTTCTCCTCTCCCTCGACGGTCAGGCCGAGGCTGAACGCGTAGGGGGGCAGCGCCATGCTCATCCCATGCTCGCCATGAACATGAAGGTGCCGACGACATGGGCGACCGGGTCGTCTGGATCGCCGTCATGCGCCTGCCCGCGCACGAAGCCGATCGATCGGGTCAGTCGATAGCATTCGCCGCGGCCGGTCACCCGGTGGCCGGGCGTTGCCGGGCGCAGATAGTCGACACGCAGGTCGAGCGTCGCCTGCGGGCGGAAGCGGCCGCTCCTGACCCAGATCGCCATGCTGGTCGCCATGTCCATCATCGCCAGGATCGGGCCGGAGGCGAGCACGCCGTTTTCCGGATCGCCGACGAGGTGTTCGGCATGGGGGATGGACAATTCTACCCAGTCGGCGCCGTGGCGTTCATAGCGCAGGGCGAGCAGGCCGCTGTGATGACGACCGGCAAGCGCGTCGATGAACCGCGCGGGATCGAATGCCGGACCCTCTGTGTGTGCCATGACGCGAGCCTGTAGCGGGCCGCCACTTGCCGACGCAAGCGACATGCTCTTGCCGTGCCAGCCGGCGTGATGGAAAGTCGGCGGCGGCAAGGGACTGGAAAGGCAGGGGCATGGGTGATCGGGTAACGATGACGATGACGGACGGCGTCGCCGATGTGCGGCTGGCCCGGCCGGACAAGATGAACGCGCTCGATCCGGCGATGTTCGACGGGATCGTCGCGGCGCTGGCCGAGCTGGAGGCTATGCAGGGGCTGCGCGCTGTCGTGCTGTCCGGCGCGGGACGCGCCTTCTGCGCCGGGCTGGATGTGGCGAGCTTTGCCGGTGGGCTGACCGGTGGGCTCGACGCCCGGCCTTACGGCCCGGCCAATATCTTCCAGCATGTCGCGCTTGGCTGGCGGGCATTGCCGGTGCCGGTGATCGCCGCCGTCCACGGCGTTGCATTCGGCGGCGGGTTCCAGATCATGCTTGGCGCCGACATCCGTATCGCCGCGCCCGACAGCCGGCTGTCGATCATGGAGATCAAATGGGGGCTGGTGCCGGACATGGCCGGTGTCGCGCTGTTGCGCACATTGGTTCGCGACGATGTCGCGCGCGACCTGACCTATAGCGGCCGGCAATTCGATGCGGCGGAGGCTGCCGCGCTTGGCGTCGTCACCCGGCTGGCCGGCGACCCCCATGCCGAGGCGCTGGCGCTGGCGCGGGCGATTGCCGGGCGCAGCCCCGATGCCGTCCGCGCCGCCAAGCGGCTGTTCAACGCCGCGCCGGATCAGGATCTGGCCACTATCCTGCGGGCGGAGAGCGCGGAGCAGGCGGCGCTGATCGGCGCGCCCAATCAGCGCGAGGCGGTGCTCGCCAATGTCGAGAAACGGACACCGTGTTTCACGACTCCATGAGCGCGTCGTCCGGTGCCGTGCATAGCGGCGGCGCGCGCCCCCTTTTCTTCACCCGCGGAACCGGCCATAGTCGTGCCGTAACAGGGGGTTCGGCACATTCGCCGCCATCGGGGCAGCCCGGCAATGCGCGCGGAATGACCGGTTGAGTCAAGCAGAACAGGCAAACCGCGATTGGCGGCAGGGATGGGGTTGCACCGGTGGATTCGCTCGACAGTTCCGACATCAACGACCGCGACCTTGTTCATTCGCTTGCCCGCGGGCTGGAAGTCATCTGCGCCTTTACGCGCAACCGGCCGAAAATGACGTTGAGCGAGGTGGCGCGCGCCACCGATATGACGCGGGCGACCGCCCGCCGCTTTCTGCTGACGCTGGTCCATGAAGGTTATGCCGACAAGGACGGCAAGCTGTTTTCGCTGAAGCCGAAGGTGCTGCGCCTCGGCTATTCGGCGTTGGCGTCGATGGGCATATTGGAAGTGGCGCAGCCGATCATGAACGATCTGGCGAAAACGCTTCAGGAATCGGTGTTCGTAGCGGTGTTGTCCGGCGAGGACACGGTCTATATCGCGCGGGCGACATCGGATCGGCTGATGAATATCAGCTTCGCGGTCGGCACGCGCGCGCCCGCCCATGCGGTGTCGACCGGGCGTATCCTGCTGGCGATGGAGCCTGAAGCGGTGCTGCTCGACTATCTCGACCGGGTGAAGCTGGAACGGCTGACGTCGAATACCGTCACTTCCCGGGTCAAGCTGCGGGCGATGATCGACGAGGCACGCACCCAGGGCTACGCGATCGTCGATCAGGAGCTTGAGGTCGGCATCCAGTCTATCTCGGTGCCGATTCGCGATAGCGCTCACCGGACGATCGCGGCGCTCAACGTCTGCTGCCCGACCGCCCGCTTCGCCATGCCCGATATCACCGGGCGAATCCTGCCGGAATTGCAGGCGGCGTCGCGACGGATCACCGCCGGTCTCTAGGCCGGCAAGCGGCGCATTGACAATGTTCGCCATGCGAACGCAGTAATTTCGTAGCAAATCAGCCACTAAGACGATTGTTGCGAACACGTCTTGCGCGCGTGGCGAACATTTGTACTCTTCACTTGTATACAATATTCGGGATCGCTGGGTTCCGATACCAGTGGGGGCAGTGTGATGAAGGCGATGATGGCGTTCGCGGCCGGTCTGGCTGTGCTGGTGTCCGCGCCGGCGATGGCGGCGGAAAAGACCGATCCGGCGATGCCGGCAATCCTGCCGCTGGTCGAGCGCGCCAAGGTCGAGGACCGCTGGCTGAAGGAGCGGCTCGACACGCTCGTGCCGATGCTGATGCGCCGCGACAAGGTGCAGATGTGGATTCTGGTCGCCGGCGAGTATAACGAGGACCCGGTTGCCGAAACGATGCTGCCCGCCACCTGGCTGAGCGCGCGGCGGCGGACGATCCTGGTGTTCTTTGACCGTGGCGGCGACAAGGGTGTCGAGCGGTTGGTGCTCGCCCGCTATCCGGTCGGCGATTTCGTGCCATCTTGGAACCCCGACGCCCAGCCGGACCAGTGGGCGGAACTGGCGAAGATCGTGCGCGAGCGCGATCCGAAGACGATCGCGCTCAACCGCGCCGCTGAATTCCCGCTTGCCGACGGCATGACCGCCAGCTACCTCGTTGAACTGACCCGCGCTGTCGGGCCTGAATACGCCGCTCGCTTCGTCAGCTACGACCGGCTTGGCCTCGGCTGGCTGGAAACGCGGATTCCGGCGGAAATGGCGACCTATCCGACGTTGTCGCGGATCACCCATGCGATCATCCAGGAAGGCTTTTCGGAGCGGGCGATTACCCCCGGCGTCACCACGACGCAGGATCTGGTCTGGTGGTTCCGCGAACGGGTGGCAGAGTTGAAGCTCGACACCTGGTTTCAGCCGTCGGTGTCAATCCAGCGCCCACAGATGGCAACGTTCGATATCGAGACGATCAGCCTCGGCAACAAGGAGATCATCCAGCCGGGCGACATGCTCCACCTGGACTTCGGCATTTCCTATTTGGGGCTGAAGACCGACGTGCAGCGCATGGCCTATGTGCTGCGCCCCGGCGAGACAGAGGCGCCCAAGGGGCTGCGTGACGGGCTTGACGCGATGAACACCGTTCATCGCGCCGCGGTGGCGGAGCTGCGGTCCGGGCGGACAGGCAACGACGTCCTTGCCGCCGCGCGCAAGCGCATTGCCGCCGCCGGTGTCGACGGCACCATTTATTCGCACGCGATCGGCTATCACGGCCACGGTGCCGGTCCGTGGATCGGTGCGTGGGAGGATCAGTCCGGCGTGCCGTTCCGCGGCGAGTACCCGATCCACCCGAATACCGCCTGGTCGATCGAGCTGAGCGCCAGCCATCCGATCGCGGAATGGGGCGGCCAGAAGGCGCGCTTCATGTTCGAGGAAGATGGCTTCTACGACGGCAAGACCTTCCGTTTTCTCGACGGCTACCAGTCCGACATGATCCTGATCCCACGGCCGTGAGCGGTTCTCGCCGGGCCTGAATCGCCAGCATGCTGACCAAGGATTATACACCGATGACCCGTTTTTCGCGCTTTGCCCTGCTCCCTCTGCTCGCCGCGGTGGCGCTGCCGGCCGTGCCCGCGGCTGCCCAGCCCCCGGCGGCGTTGAACACCGAGGAGATCGATCGTCCTGCTTATCCGCAGGTCTTGTCCATGCGTGAGCGGGCCGAAGTCCGCGACGGCTGGTTGAAGGAGCGGCTCGACACGGTGGTCGCGCCGCTGATGCGCGAAAACGGCGTCGACATGTGGGTGTTGATCGCTCGCGAGAATTTCGAGGACCCGGTCGTTCAGACGATGCTCGACGCAAAGAGCATGCACGCGCGGCGACGGACGATCCTGGTGTTCTTCGACCCTGGCGCCGGCAAGCCGATCGAGCGGTTGACCGTCAGTCGCTATGGCCTCGCCGATTTCTTCAAGGCGGCGTGGGAGCCGGAGAAGGAGCCGGATCAGTTCAAGCGGCTTGCCCAGATCATTGCCGAACGCAACCCGAAGAAGATCGCGATCAATGCGTCTTCGCTGACCGCCTATGCCGACGGCATGACCCTCAGCCAGTATGAGGATATGACCGCGGCGATGACGCCGGAACTGCGGTCGCGGATCGTGCGGACCGACAATCTGGCGGTCGGCTGGCTCGAAACCCGCATCCCGGCGGAAATGGAGCGCTATCCCGAGATCGTCCGCCTGGCCCATGCGATGATCGCTGAGGCCTTGTCGGAAAAGGTCATCACCCCCGGCGTCACGACCACCGACGACGTCGTCTGGTGGTTGCGCGACAAGATCGCCGAAATGCGGGTAAGGACATGGTTCCAGCCGTCGGTATCGGTGATGCGGCAGGGCGCGAGCGGTCGGCTGGGCGGTAATACCGTCATCCAGAAGGGCGACATGCTGTGGACCGATTTCGGCATCACCTATCTTGGGCTGAACACCGATACCCAGCATCTCGGCTATGTGCTGCGTGACGGTGAGAGCGATGTCCCGGCGGGGCTGAAAGCCGGTCGCCTGGCAAACAACCGGGTGCAGGACGCGCTCACTTCATCCTTCCGGGTTGGCGATAGCGGCAATACGGTCCTCGCGCGCGCGCGCGCCAAGGCGATTGCGCAAGGGCTGCAGCCGTCGATCTATTCGCACCCGATCGGCTATCACGGCCATGCCGCCGGTGCGTCGATCGGTTTCTGGGACAACCAGAATGCCGACCCGCGCGGCGAATACCGGCTGCGGCCGAACACGGCCTGGTCGATCGAACTGAGTGCCACCGCCGCCGTGCCGGAATGGGGTGGGCAACTGGTCACTTTCCCGTCGGAAGAGGATGCGTTCTTCGACGGCAAGGTCGTGCGCTACATCGACGGCCGCCAGAGCGGCTTTCATCTGGTCAGGCCAAACCCCTGATCGGGTCGCCGGGCCGCTCGCCGGGCGCGGGCGGCCCTTGGTTGGAGCTACATCGAAAGATTGAGGCGCCGGTGCACCACTGCACCTGAAATGTGTCCGAATAGTGAAATAATGTTCGCTATGCGCCCAAATAACTTGGTTAGATAACGATACCTACGTAACGCCTGTGATACCGCGCGCTCGCAAAAGGCGCGTCAGGCTGAGGTTTGGCCGAAAGGGGGAAGTTTATGAGGGGTTGGACGACGGTGCGTCGCGGTCTGCTGGCAAGTGCGCTGGTAATGGCTGCCATGCCGGCGGCGGCGGAAAATTTCCGCGTCGAACTGGCCGGCAAGGGGCTGGAGCGCTCCTATGACGGTCGTGTCATTCTGATTCTGACCCCCGACGGCAAGACCGAGCCGCGCTTCCAGGTCAACCCGACCTTCAAAGGCGCGCAGATTTTCGGCGTGAATGTCGACGGGTTGAAGCCCGGCCAGGCGACGACGATCGCGCCGGGCGTGTTCGGCTTCCCCGCGAAAGATGTCGGCCAGGTTCCGGCCGGGACGTATTACGTTCAGGCGGTTCTGCATAAATACGACACGTATAACCTGTCGAACGGCAAGACGGTGAAGCTGCCCGCGGCGCGCGGCGCCGGGCAGAACTGGCGGATGGAGCCGGGCAACGTCATCAGCAAGCCGATGCAGATCACCTTCGACCCGGCGAAATCCGGCGAGATCAAGGTGACGCTGGATACGGTGCTGCCGCCGATCGCCGAGCCGAAGGACACGGAATTCGTCCGCTACTTCAAGTTCCGCAGCCCGAGCCTGTCGAAATTCTGGGGCCGCGACGTGTTCATCAACGCGCATGTGCTGGTGCCCAGGGATTTCGACAAGCACCCGGAGGCGCGTTACCCGCTGGTGGTGTTCCACGGCCACTTCCCGAAGGAATTCGGCGGGTTCCGGACGACGCCGCCCGATCCGAACGAGGCGTGCGTGCCGAGCGCTCGGTTCGGCGAGCCGTGCTACAACCGGATCGAGGCGCAGGAGGCCTACGACTTCTACCAGAAGTGGATCTCGCCCGACTTCCCGCGGATGCTGATCATCGAGATCGACCACTCGAACCCGTATTATGACGACAGCTATGCGGTGAATTCCGAAAATCTCGGGCCGTATGGCGATGCGATTACGCATGAGTTCATCCCGGCGCTGGAAAAGAAATTCCGGGGCCTGGGCCAGGGCTGGGCGCGCTTCACCTATGGCGGCTCGACCGGCGGCTGGGAAGCGCTGGCCGTTCAGGTCAAGTATCCGGACGAATATAACGGCGCCTTCGCCGCTTGCCCGGACCCGATCGACTTCCGGCAGATGGAAGTCACCAACATCTATGACGATGACAATGCCTATTGGCGCTACGGCCCGTTCGGCCGCGTGCCGAAGCCGGCGCATCGCGACTATCTGGGGCATGTCACCCACACCGCCGAGATGGAGAACCACTGGGAATTGGTGCTGGGCGACAAGAGCCGCTCCGGCGCGCAGTGGGATATCTGGGAAGCGGTCTATTCGCCGATGGGCGAGGATGGCTATCCGAAGCGCATCTGGGACAAGAAAACCGGCGTCATCGACAAGGAGGTCGCCGCCTACTGGCGCGAGAATTACGACCTGCGCCATATCATGGAGCGTGACTGGCAAACGCTTGGTCCGAAGCTCCAGGGTAAAGTTCACATCTATGTCGGCGATATGGACAATTATTACCTGAACAACGCCGTCTACCTGACAGAGGATTTCCTGAAGAAGACCAAGAACCCGCACTACGACGGGGAGGTCAAGTATGGCGACCGTGACGAGCATTGCTGGAACGGCGATCCGAACCAGCCGAATGCTATTTCGCGTCTGCGCTACAACACGATGTACGTGCCGAAGATCCTGAAGCGGATCGAGGCCGCCGCTCCGGCGGGCGCGGACCTGACAAGCTGGCGCTACCGCTAAGAGCGGCCGCCGCAGGCGGCCGCGCCGAAGGGAGGCGCGGCCGCAAAAACAACAACCCGAAACACGACAGGAAAAGGGGGGTTTCATGAAATCCACGACAATCAAGACCTTGCTGATGGCCTCGACCGTACTGGTCGGGGTGGCCTATGCCGCGCCGGCCGTGGCGCAGGACGGGGCGGAAGCCGCTGACATCGTCGTCACCGGTTCGCGCATCCGTTCCGCCAACCTGGAGAGCGTCAGCCCGATCACCCAGGTGAACAGCGAGGAATTCACCGCGCGCGGTACCGTCCGTACCGAGGACATGGTCAACCAGCTGCCGCAGGTGTTCGCCGCCCAGGGCGCGAACAACTCGAACGAAGCGACCGGCACCGCCCAGGTCGACCTTCGCGGTCTGACCCCGTCGCGCACGCTGGTGCTGATCAACGGCCGCCGTCTGCCTTACGGTTCGCCGAAGAACATCCCGTCCGACGTCAACCAGGTGCCGCAGGCGCTGATCGAGTCGGTCGAAGTGCTGACCGGCGGTGCGTCCGCCGTCTACGGTTCGGACGCCATTGCCGGCGTCGTGAACTTCAAGCTGCGTAACAACTTCGAAGGCGTGCGGTTCTCGACCAACGTCTCCGGCTTCCAGCACCACAATGACCGCACCGAACTGCGTAACCTGCTCGACAGCTTCAACGCCCAGTTCCCGGGTGAATTCGAGAATGCCGACAAGAACGTCTGGAACGGCTTCGCCCAGGATTACTCGGTCGTTCTCGGTGGCAACTTCGCCGAGGGCCGCGGTAACGTCACCGCTTATGCGACCTACCGCAAGGTCAATCCGGTCCTGCAGAAGGACTTCGATTACAGCGCGTGCGCGCTGGGCGCGGCCGGCACCGGCGGCAGCGACTACACCTGCTCCGGTTCCGCCAATAATGCACCGGCCAACCTGACCAATGCCGGTGCCAACCGCATCACTCAGTTGCCGGTTTCGTTCCGTGTTTCGAACGGCCAGTTCGTCGACGGCACGGCGCGTTACAACTATCAGCCGTCCAACTACTATCAGCGGCCGGACGAGCGCTACATGCTCGGCGCGATGGCGCATTACGAGGTGAACGAGCACTTCACCCCCTATGTCGAGCTGAGCTTCATGGACGATCACTCGGTCGCCCAGATCGCACCGGGCAACAACTCGGGCGGCATCTTCAACACCGGCGGCAGCCTGAACAGCATCAACTGCGACAACCCGTTTCTCAGCGCGCAGCAGGCGGATTATCTCTGCACCAGCACCGGCCGTTCGCTTGGCAGCATCTATGATGCCGCTGGCAACTATGTCGGGCCGGAAGGGATTGCGGAAGGCATCACCATGGCCCGCCGCAACGTTGAAGGCGGCAACCGCCAAGACGATCTGCGTCATACCGTCTACCGCATTGTCCTTGGCACCAAGGGCAAGCTGGCCGGGCCGTTCAACTACGACATCTACGGTCTGTACGCGAACGTCGGCTACCGCAGCAGCTTCCTCGGCGATTCCAATCGTCAGCGTACGTCCAACGCGTTCTACGCGGTGCGTGATGGTCGTCCGGGGTCGAGCACCTACGGTCAGCCCGTTTGTATGATCAACGCGGATGCCAGCACCGCCAACGACGATCCGAAGTGCTCGCCGCTCGATTATTTCGGCGCGGCCGCCAGTCAGGAAGCTGTTGATTATATTGCGGAATACAAGAGCATCACTGGCGACACCAGTCTGGTCAACATCGTTGCCGCCGTTGACGGCGACCTCGGTGAAGTCGGTCTGACTTCGCCCTGGGCGAGCACCGGCGTCGGCATCGCCTTCGGCGTCGAGTATCGGAAGAACAGCGTCAACTATCAGCCGGACGAAAACTACCAGAACGCCGGCAGCCCTGAACTGCCGATCAAGGGCAACACCGTGGCGAAGGAAGCCTTCGTCGAGGTCAATGTCCCGATCGTCGAGGATCAGCCGTTCTTCGAGCTGCTGTCGTTCGAAGGCGCGTACCGTTATTCCGACTATAAGGGTCGCGACGTTCTGACCGGCTCGCGGGCGAACTTCAAAACCGACACCTACAAGCTGGGCGTGAACTGGGCCCCGGTGCGCGACGTGCGTTTCCGCGGCAGCTACCAGCGTGCGGTGCGTGCGCCGAACGTTGTGGAACTGTTCTCCAACCAGTCGATGTTCGAGGTCAACCTGACCCGCAACGCGGACGGTTCGTTCGATCCGTGCGCCGGCGCGACGCCGTTCGCCACCCTGGCGCAGTGTCAGCGTACCGGGGTGACTGCCGGTCAGTACGGCTTCATCGTCGATAACCCTGCCGGCCAGTTCGGCGCGATGATCGGCGGTAACCCGGGCCTGAAGCCGGAAACCGCGAACACACTGTCGTTCGGCACGGTCATCCAGCCGTCGTTCATTCCGCGCCTGTCGATCTCGCTCGATTACTTCAACATCAAGGTCAAGGGCATGGTGGGCAGCGTGAACCCCACGCTGTCGCTGAAGAACTGCCTCGAGACCGGCGATCAGTATTTCTGCGATCTGATCGTCCGCAACCCGAACACCGGCTCGCTGTGGCAGGGTGACATCGGGCACTTCGAGCGGTTCAACGTCAACACCGGCTCGCTCAAGACGACCGGCCTCGACGTGAACGTCGACTACCGCGCGGATCTGGCCAGCCTGGTCGGCAGCGAACTGGGTAGCCTGAGCTTCAACCTGGTCGGCACGTACCTCGGCAAGTTCGAAACGACGCCGCTGCCGGGTTCGCCGCAGTCCGACGTTTACGACTGCGCCGGCCTCTATGCCGGTCTGTGCGGCCGTCCGCGTCCGGAATGGCGGCACAAGTTCACCACGACCTGGAACACGCCGTGGGATCTGTCGGTTGGCTTGACCTGGCGTTATACGTCGGCGGTCAAGATCGCCTCGACCAGCTCGCAGCCGGCCCTGAACGGCAGCTATGCGCTGGTTGACAAGGAGCTGGGTTCGCGCAGCTACTTCGACCTGACCGTCGGCTATGAGATCCGCAAGGACTTCAACCTGCGCGTCGGCGTCAACAACATCTTCGACCGTGATCCGCCGCTCACCACGAGCACCGCGATCGAAGATGGTGGCAACGGCAACTCTTATCCGCAGTATTATGACGCGATGGGCCGTTACCTGTTCGCGGGCGCGTCCATCAACTTCTGATGACTGCGCATACGAAAATCTGGTGACATGGAAGGGCCGATCGCGTGTGATCGGCCCTTCTTTTTTGAAGTGAGGATGAGGAAGAAAATGCACCGCCGTACCGTCAAGTTCATGCTCGGCGTCACCGCGTCGATCCTGGTCGCAACCCCCGCCCTGGCACAGAAGACCACGGTCACCGACGCTGACCGCGCGATGGTGCGCGAAATGGTGGAGGAAGCGATCAGCTTCCGCACCGCCAAGGGGCATGGCCAGGTGCCGGCGCTGGTCGACGCGCTGACCGCCCGGTTCCGCGCGGCCGGTTTCGCGGCGGAGGACATCCAGTCCGTACCGGTCGAGATCGACGGTGAGCAGACGATGGGGCTGGTCGTGCGCTATCGCGGATCGGGCAAGGGGGCGAAGAAACCGATCGCATTCCTCGCCCATATGGACGTGGTCGACGCGCTGGCTGAAAACTGGGCGACCGATCCGTTCAAGCCGGTCGAAAAGGACGGTTATCTCTACGGGCGCGGCTCGAGCGACAACAAGGCGGGGATGACCCTGGTCGCCGCGACCTTCATGCGGCTGAAGAAGGCGGGCTGGACCCCCAGCCGCGATCTGGTCATCGCCTTTTCGGGCGACGAGGAAACCGGCATGCGCACCACCCGCGCGCTGACCCAGCACCCGTGGGTGAAGGATGCCGAATTCGCGCTTAACGCCGATGCGGGCGGCGGGTCGATGGAGCGCGACGGCTCGAACCCGACCTTCTCCATCCAGGCGGCGGAAAAGACCTTTGCGACCTTCCTGATCTCGACCAGCAACCCCGGCGGGCACAGCGCCTCGCCGCGCGCGGACAATGCGATCTACGAACTGGCGGACGCGATCAAGGCGGTGCAGGGCCTGAAATTCCCGGTCCAGTTCAACGAGATCACCCGCGACATGGTGAAGAAGGTCGCCGCCAAGCGCGGCGGCGATGTCGGCGCCGCGTTCAACCGGCTGCTTGCCGATCCGAACGACGTGGCGGCGCGCGCGGTGGTCGAGAAAGTGTCCGATTCCAACATTCTGTGGACGACCTGCGTCGCGACGATGCTGAAGGCGGGCAACGCCCCCAACGCGCTGCCGCAGAATGCGATCGCCACCGTCAACTGCCGGATCTTCCCGAGCACCCCGGTGGCGGAGGTGCAGCAGACGCTGGCCAAGGCGATCGGCAACCCGGCGGTCAAGGTAGAGCTTGACGGCGAAGGGGTCGAAAGCCCGGCCTCGCCGATCAACGAACCGCTGTTCGCGATTCTGCGCAAGGCGATCCACGCCAATTATCCCGGCGCCCCGGCGGACCCGAGCATGTCGTCGGGTGGCACCGACGGTCGCGAATACCGGCGCGTCGGCATCCCGACCTACGGCGCGGGCAGCCTGGCGATGGTCCGCCCGGACGACAGCCGCGCCCACGGCACCGACGAGCGGCTGCTGCTCAGTTCCTTCTACAAGGAACTGGTGTTCTGGGATGTGCTGCTGAAATCACTGGCGGGAGGGAAGTAAGATGACCATGCCCAGCGCAAGCCGGCGGAATTTTCTGGCGCTCGCGACCGGCGCCGGCGCGGTCGCCGCGACGGCCGGGGTCGCGTCGCGCGCTCTGGCCCAGGTGCCGGCGGCGCCGGCCAACACGCCGATCGCCGCCGCGGCGCCGATCACCCGTGAGGAGCGCAACGCCCGCCTGTCGCGCGCCCAGGCGCTGATGCGCCAGCACGGCATTGCCGCGCTGCTGGTCGAGGCAGGGTCGACGCTGACCTATTTCACCGGCGTCAAATGGGGGCGCAGCGAGCGGCTGACCGCGGCGCTGCTGCCCAATGACGGGCCGATCTGCATGGTCACCCCCGCGTTCGAGGAATCGCGGGTGCGTGAGATGCTGGTCGTGCCCGGCGAGGTGCGGGTGTGGGAAGAGGATGAGGACCCGTCGAAGCTGGTCGCCGGCTGGTTGCAGGAGCACAAGCTCGCGTCCGGCAAGATCGGCATCGAGGAAACCGTCCGCTATTTCGCGGTCGACGGGCTGCAAAAGGCGCTGCCCGGTGTGCAGGTGCTGTCCGGCAACCCGATCGTCAACGGCTGTCGCATCATCAAGACGCCGACCGAGATCGCGCTGATGCAGCGCGCCAACGACATCACGATCGCTGCCTATCGTTCGATCGGCCAGAAGATCGAGCGCGGGATGAGCGGCGCCGACATCACCGCGCTGATGCGCGCGGCGACGGCGTCGTTCGGCGGCGAAACGCCGTCGGGCGGCACCACCGTCGACAAGGCAACCGCCGCGCCGCACGGGCTGAAGGAGCCGCAGCTGGTCAAGGACGGCTCGGTGATCCTGATGGACTGCGGCTGCACCGTCGACGGCTACCATTCCGACATCTCGCGCACCTTCGTCTACGGCGAGCCGTCGAAGCTGCAGCGCAAGATGTGGGCCGACATCCACCGCGGGCAGGAAATCGCGATGGAAGCGGCTCGCCCCGGCGTGCCGTGCGGCAAGGTCGACGACGCGGTCCGCGCCTATTACGAGAAGATCGGCTATGGCCCCGGCTACAAGACGCCGGGCCTGTCGCATCGCACCGGCCACGGCATCGGCTTGGACGTCCACGAACCGGTCAACCTCGTCCATGGCGAGACGACGCCGCTCGCCGCCGGCATGTGCTTCTCCAACGAGCCGGGCCTGTACGCGCCGGGCGTGTTCGGGGTGCGGCTGGAGGATTGTTTCTACATGACCGAAACGGGGCCGCGCTATTTCTCGGTGCCGCCGCCGTCGATCGACAACCCGTTCGGCTGATCGTCGGGCGCCGCTGGGGAGAGAGCATGATGAAGCATTTCTGGCTGGCGGCGCCGTTGGCGCTCGCCCTGGCGGCGCCGGCCGCCGCCGCCGCGCCCGCGCAGGGTGAGGAATCGATGAGCCCGGCGCGGCCGGCGATCCTGCCGCTGCGCGAGCAGGCGAAGCTGCGCGACGCCTGGCTGAAGGAACGGCTCGACACCGTCCTGCCAATGTTGATGCGCGAAAACGGCATCGACATGTGGGTGCTGGTCGCGCGCGAATATCTGGAAGACCCGGTGGTCACGACGATGTTGAACGCGGAAAACCTCCGCGCGCGGCGGCGGACCATCCTCGTCTTCTTCGATCCGGGCGAGGGCAAGCCGGTCGAGCGGTTGGTGATCAGCAAGCATGGGATGGGCGACGTGTTCCCGGCGGCATGGGACATGGAGAAGCAGCCCGACCAGTGGAAGCGGCTGGCAGAGATCATCACCGAGCGCAATCCGCGCAAGATCGCGCTCAACACCTCGTCGCTGACCGCCTTTGCCGACGGCATGACCTACAGCCAGTATAACGACCTGCTGGCGGTACTGACGCCGGAACAGAAGGGGCGCGTCGTCTCCGGCTATCCGCTGGCGATCGGCTGGCTGGAGACGCGGACCCCGGCGGAGATGGAGCGCTACCCCGAAATCGTCCGCATCGCCCATGCGATCATCGGCGAGGGGTTTTCCGGCAAGGTGATCAAGCCGGGGGTGACGACCAATCAGGACCTTGTCTGGTGGTATCGCCAGCGGGTGAACGACCTCGGCCTCGGCTCGTGGTTCCATCCGTCGGTGGAAATCACCCGGCGCGGGGTGCAGGGGGTGCTGCGCGAACAGGGCGCGCCGATCGAGAAGGGGGACATGCTTCGTGTCGACTTCGGCATCGTCTATCTTGGCTTCAGCACCGATACCCAGCACGTCGCCTACGTTCTGAAGGACGGGGAGACGGACGCACCGGCCGGGCTGAAGGCCGGGCTGCTCGCCAATAACGGCGTGCAGGACGCGGTGACGTCGGAATTCCGGGTTGGCGACACCGGCAACCAGGTGCTCGCCCGCGCGCGCGCCAAGGCGATTGCCGCCGGGCTGAACCCGACGATCTATTCCCACCCGATCGGTTATCACGGCCATGGTGCCGGCAGTTCCATCGGCCTGACCGAGGAGCAGGTCTTCGTTCCGCATGGCGAGCACAGGCTGCGGGCCAACATCGCCTGGTCGATCGAGTTGAAGGCGACCAAGGCGGTGCCCGAATGGGACAACCAGATTGTCGACTTCAAATCCGAGGAAGACGCGTTCTTCGACGGCAAGACGGTGCGTTACATCGATGGCCGGCAGACGAAATTCCACCTGATCCGCGCCGAGGATTGATCTGCCCCCGCCGGCCGGGCTGCAATCAGCGGTCCGGCCGGTTCAGAACAGCCCCTGATAGACGCCGCCGTCGTTGACGATGTTCTGGCCGGTGATGAAGCCGCCATGCGCGCTGCACAGGAAAGCGATCAGCGCGCCGCATTCCGCTGGATCGGCGAAGCGCCCGGCCGGGGTCCGCGCCAGCCGGTCGGCGACGATCGCTTCATAGCTTCTGGATGCCCGCTCGGCGTGGCTGTGCAGGTTCTGGCGCAGCGCCTCCGTATCGAAGAAGCCGGGCAGCACACTATTGATCACGACGTTATGCGGCGCAAGATCGCGGACCATCGCGGCGATCGTCGCGGCGAGCGCGGCGCGCGCGGCATGGCTGTGGGCAAAGCCGGTCTGCGGGAATTTGATGTTGCTGACCGATATGTTGACGACCCGGCCGAAACCACGCCCGCACATGCCCGGCACCGCCGCCAGGATCAGGTCGCGGACAGCGTGGAAATGCGCCTCCATCCAGAAATCCCAGCCGTCGCGGCCGAGCGCGTGGATGTCGGCCGGCGTCTGGCGGACGCCGGGATTGCATACCAGTATGTCCGGCTCGCCCCATGTCGTGGTCAGCCGGGCGCGGGCGTCGGGACAGGTCAGGTCGGTGGCGATATGGTCGACAGTGACGCCGGCTTCCGCGCTGATCGCTCCCGCCGCCGCGGTCAGCGCTCCGGCGTCGCGCGCGACCAGGGTCAGGTGCACGCCCTCGCGTGCCAGTGCTTCCGCCGCCGCGCGGCCAAGGCCGCGGCTGCCGCCGCAAACCAGCGCGTGTCGCCCGGCGATTCCCAGATCCATCGTCCCTGCCCCTAATCCCTCGTCCGCCCGATCACCCCGCCGGTCACATCGCCTTGCCGTCGACCGCCGCGAGACCGATTTCGTCGATCCGCCGCCCGCTGTCGGCGTCGAAAAAGTGCAGGCGATGCTGGCGCAGCGCGAAACGCACCGTCTCCCCGACTGCTGCGAGGCTGGAACCGGCGATGCGGGCGCACAGCCTGGCGCCGCCCGTCTCCAGCGTCAGGATCGTTTCATGGCCGATCGGCTCGACCGCGCCGATCCGTGCCGCGAACGGGCCGTCGCCGACCGTCACGTCCTCCGGCCTTATGCCGACGGTCACCTGCCATGTCCCGACCGGCCGGTCGCGGAACCGCCGGATGCCGAGGTCGACGGTCAGTCCGCCGATGCCCAGGATCGCGCGGTTCTCCTGGAACAGCAGCGCGCCGTCGATCAGCGCCATCGCCGGGGTGCCGACGAAACCGGCGACGAAGCGATTGGCCGGGCGCTCGTAGATGTCGGCGGGCGTGCCGTATTGCTGAAGGGCGCCGTCGGCCATCACCGCGATCCGGGTGGCCATCGTCATCGCTTCAAGCTGGTCGTGGGTAACGTAGAGCATCGTCCGGCCCAGTCGCCGGTGCAGGTCGATCAGTTCGCCGCGCATATGGGCGCGCAGCTTGGCGTCGAGGTTGGACAGCGGTTCGTCGAACAGAAAGACACTGGGGTCGCGCACCATGGCCCGGCCCAGCGCGACGCGCTGTTGCTGCCCGCCGGAAAGCTGCGCCGGTCGTCGGTCGAGCAGCGGCGCGATCTGGAGTGTTTCGGCCAGCGCGCGCACCCGCCGCAGCCGTTCAGCGCGCCCGACGCCACGCTTGCGCAGCGGATAGGCGATGTTCTGGGCGACGGTCATGTGCGGGTAGAGCGCATAGCTCTGGAACACCATCGCGATGTCGCGCTCGCCCGGCGTCAGCCCGCCGACGTCGCGGCCGTTGATCAGCATACGGCCGCTGTCGGGCATGGTCAGCCCGGCGAGCATCCGCAGCACCGTCGACTTTCCACACCCTGACGGGCCGAGCAGCGTCACCATTTCCCCGGACGCAATGGTCAGGGTGAGCGCGTCGATCGCGACGACGTCGTCGTACCGCTTGCTCACCCGGTCGAATACCACCTCCGCCATACCGCCTCCTTCAGCTCCGGAGCCCGGCGGTGCCGATCGCCCGGCTCAACTGGTGGTGGAAGAAGGTGAACAGGATGATCGGCGGGATGCTCATCAGCACCGACGCGGCCATCAGCATCGACCATTCGACGTTGAAGGTGGTGACGAACATGGTGATGACGCCGGTGGTCAGCGGCCGGGCGGTGTCGGTGTTCACCAGCACCAGCGCGTAGAGATAGTCGTTCCAGGCAAGGATGAAGGTGAACAGCGCCGTCGCGCCGATGCCGGGCAGCGCCTGCGGCAGGATGACGTCGACGAAGGCGCCGATGCGGCTGGCGCCATCGACCCGCGCCGCCGCCTCCATCTCCTCCGGGATAGCCGCCATGAACGAACGCAGCAGCCATAGCGCGTAGGGCAGGGCGAAGCTGGTATAGGCGATGATCAGGCTGGCGAGCCGGTTGGCGAGGCCCACCTCGACCATCATCAGGTACAGCGGCACGATCAGCACCACCGACGGCAGCAGGTAGGTGGCGAGGACCAGCGTCGCCAGCGTTTCCCGGCCGCGATAGGAAAAACGCAGCAGGCTGTGCGCGCCGATCGCGCCGATGGTGACGACGAGCAGCGTCGTTGTCGTCGCCAGCACGACCGAATTGGCGAAATAGCGCGGGAACGGCGTGTCGGTGAGCAGGCGCAGATACGGCGCGAAGGTTATGCTTTCCGGCAGAAAGGTCGGCGGCAGAGCGAACAGCTCGGTCTGTGGCTTCAGCGAGGTGAGCAGCATCCACAGCAGTGGAAAGACGATGAGCAGGACCAGCGACCAGGTCAGCGCGGTCGCGCGCCATGCGGGGCGGCGGGCGGTCACCGCCGCCTCCGGGTGCGGACGAGATAGGGAATGGTGATCGCCAGCGCGAGCAGCATCATCAACACTGCATAGGCGGATGCCATGCCCATCTGGTTGAGGCCGAACGCCTGCTGATAGACAAGGAGCGGCAATGTGCGTGTGTGGTCGAGCGGCCCGCCGCCGGTCAGCAGATAGATCAGGTCGAATTCGCGGAAATCCCAGATCATGCGGAGCAGGGCGACCAGCCCCAGCACCCCGGCCAGATGCGGCAGGGTGATATCGGTAAAGCGCGCCCACGATCCGGCGCCGTCGAGTCGTGCCGCTTCGTACAGATGGGCCGGCACGGTCTGCAGCCGGGCGAGCACGGCGATGACGACGAACGGGAAGAATTTCCACGCGCCGATGACGATCGTCGTCGCCATCGCATTGGGCATCGTGCCCAGCCAGTCGATCGGCGCGTCAATCAGGCCGAGGGCGATCAGCATATGGTCGACGACGCCGAACAGCCCGTTCAGCAGCCAGCGCCAGACCAGCACCGCGACCACCGTCGCCAGGAAATAGGGGAAGAGGACAAGACTGTGGGCGAGCGCGCGCAGGCGGATGTTGCGGTTGAGCAGTAACGCCATCGCGACGCCGAACAGCAGTTGCAGGACAAGGGTGCCGATCGTCCAGACCAGCGTCGTCGCCAACGCGCGCCAGAAGACGCTGTCGGAGAGGATGGCGTGATAATTGGACAGGCCCACCCATTCCGTCGCCAGCGTCGGCGTGTAGACGCTGTGCAGTGACAGATAGGCGGTGGCAGCCAACGGGTAGACGACGACCGTCGACAAAATCAGCACCGTCGGCGCGATCAGCAGCAGGCCGAGCATCGCGTCGCGCCGCGCCAGCGCCTGGGGGGATGTGGCCGGCCGCAGGCGCAGGAAGGCGGCCAGGCCGGTCACGCCGACATCAGCCTTTCCAGCGTGTCCGCCGCGCGCCCCACCGCCTGGCGCGGTGGCTCGCCCTCAAGCACCACACGCTGCACCAGTTCCGCGATGCAATTGCTGGCGATGATCTCGCCGGCGCGGAGATTGGGATGATGGGTGGGTGATTCCATGCCGAGATTGTGCCCGTTCGCGGCGTGTTTCGCCATCATCGCGATCTCGCGCTGGTATTTCCCGATCAGCGGGTCGGCCAGGTAGACCGGATCGTCGACGATTCCCTTTAATGTCGGCAGGATATGACCCGGCGTCGCGCGCAGTTGCGCGGTGTAGATGTCGGGCGAGAACAGCGAGATGGCGAAGGCCTTGGCCAGCGCCGGGTTGCGCGATCCCTTGGGGATGAACAGGCTGGGGAAGTCGTTGAAGGTCCAGGACGGGATCGCGCGCGACAGGGTCGGATAGGCGACGCAGTCGATCACGTCGGCGATGCGTGGGTTCTGTGCCGCGACGTTGGCCAGCACTCGGCCGCTGTAGATACCGGTCGCGCTGGCGCCGGAAACGAAGGCGGTCAGGCAGTCGCCCCAACTGAAGATCGTCGCGCCGGGCGGACAGAACTCGCGCATCCCGCGATAGAAATCGAGTGCGGCATAAGTTGGCGGCGTGTCGATCGCGACGTCGAGGTCGGGGGTGAACACCTGGCCGCCGGCCTGGTGGATGATGCTGACGAAGATCAGCGACGTCATACTGTTCATGCCATAAGGCAGGGCGGTGCCGTACAGGCCGCGGCGCTGGACCCGCGCGCAGGCGGTGCGCAGTTCGTCCCAGGTGCGCGGCGCGTGGTCGATCCCGGCGAGCTGCAACAGGTCCTGCCGGTACCACAGCATGTCGACGGCGGTGCTACCGATCCCGACGGCGCAATAATGGCCGTCGGCGGCGCGGAACGGGGCGAGCGCGCCGGGAAAGAACTGGTCGGCGCCGATCGCGGCGACGACATCGTCCATCGGCTCGATCAGGCCGCGATCATAGTAGTTCTGGGCGGCGAAGGACGGCAGGTGGGTGACGAGGTCCGGCATCTGGCCGGCGGCGAAAGCGGCGGCGAACTGGGTCGGATAGCCTTCGTCCGACGTTGGCTCGAAAACGATGCGGACATTGGGGTTACGGCCTTCGAACGCGCTGATCTGTTCGCGATAGCTGGCGACCTGCTCTGGCGCTGACTGCGGCGACCACCAGCGCAGGGTGGTCGGACCGCCGGACCGCTCACTGCCGCAACCGGGAAGAAGCGACAGTCCCGCCGCCAGCCCGCCGGCGCCGATGCCGCGGAGCAGTTGGCGCCGGGCGATCGGCACTGGTCGGTGCCTGTCCGGCCTCGGTCGCTGTTGCCAGCCCATCCGCGATGATCGTCCCTGTTCAGTTCAGATATCGAACATTTGTTCAATATGCGACCACCATTAGCAATGGCGGGCGATATCAAATGCGCGAAACGACCAAATATTTCCACCTAATCCGTCTAAAAATAACAGATGATTGACATAATATTGCGCGATCGGTGCCATGGCCCGCGCCGGCGCCGCTCTTAGCGGTAGCGCCAGCTTGTCAGGTCCGCGCCCGCCGGAGCGGCGGCCTCGATCCGCTTCAGGATCTTCGGCACGTACATCGTGTTGTAGCGCAGACGCGAAATAGCATTCGGCTGGTTCGGATCGCCGTTCCAGCAATGCTCCGCCCGGTCGCCATATTTGACCTCCCCGTCATAATGCGGGTTCTTGGTCGTCTTCAGGAACGCTTCGGTCAGGTAGACGGCGTTGTTCAGGTAAAAATTGTCCATATCGCCGGTGTAGATATGGACTTTGCCCTGGAGTTTCGGGCCAAGCGTCTGCCAGTCACGCTCCATGATATGGCGCAGGTCGTAATTCTCGCGCCAGTAGGCGGCGACCTCCTTGTCGATGACGCCGGTTGTCTTGTCCCAGATCGGTTTGGGGTAGCCGTCCTCGCCCATCGGCGAATAGACCGCGTCCCAGATGTCCCACTGCCCGCCCGAACGGCTTTTCGATCCGATGACCCGCTCGTAGCGATTCTCCATCTCGTTGGTCCAGTTGACGTGGCCGAGATAGTTGCGGTTGATCATCACCGGGACCCGGCCGAACGGGCCGGTTTTCCAGAACGCATTCTCGTCGTCATAGATGTTGACGACCTTGGTCTGGCGGAAGTCGATCGAATCCGGGCAGGATGCGAAGGCGCCGTTGAACTCGTCGGGATATTTGACCTGAACGGCCAGTGCTTCCCAGCCGCCGGTCGAGCCGCCATAGGTGAAGCGCGCCCAGCCCTGGCCCAGGCCCCGGAATTTCTTTTCCAACGCCGGGATGAATTCGTACATGATCGCATCGCCATACGGCCCGAGATTTTCGGAATTCACCGCATAGCTGTCATCGAAATACGGGTTCGAGTGGTCGATCTCGATGATCAGCATCCGCGGGTGGTCGGGCGAGATCCACTTCTGGTAGAAGTCGTAGGCTTCCTGCGCCTCGATCCGGTTGTAGCACGGCTCGCCGAACCGCGCGCTCGGCACGCACGCCTCGTTCGGATCGGGCGGCGTCGTCCGGAACCCGCCGAATTCCTTCGGGAAATGGCCGTGGAACACCACCAGCGGGTAACGCGCCTCCGGGTGCTTGTCGAAATCCCTGGGCACCAGCACATGCGCGTTGATGAACACGTCGCGGCCCCAGAATTTCGACAGGCTCGGGCTGCGGAACTTGAAGTAGCGGACGAATTCCGTGTCCTTCGGCTCGGCGATCGGCGGCAGCACCGTATCCAGCGTCACCTTGATCTCGCCGGATTTCGCCGGGTCGAAGGTGATCTGCATCGGCTTGCTGATGACGTTGCCCGGCTCCATCCGCCAGTTCTGCCCGGCGCCGCGCGCCGCGGGCAGCTTCACCGTCTTGCCGTTCGACAGGTTATACGTGTCGTATTTATGCAGAACCGCCTGAACGTAATACGTCCCGGCGGGCAACTGACCGAGGTCCTCGATCGGATAACCGGTGATGCCGGTGGTGATCGTCGCCGATTCACCGCCCTTGATGCCGTTCACGTCGACGCCGAACACCTGTGCGACATCCAGCCCGCGCGACGCCTGGAAACGCGGCTCCCGCTTCGCGTCCTTGCTGATGATCAGGATAACGCGGCCGTCATAGCTGGCCTGCGGCAGGCCGCGGCCAAGCTCGACACGGAACGTCTCGGCCTGGGCGGCGGTGGCGGTGATCGCGGTCAGCGCGATAGCGCCGCCGGTCAGAAGCGCGCGCAGGTAAGTCTTCATATTATCCCCCCCGAAGGTCTGGCGCGAACCCGCGCCGTTATCGCTGAAAGGATAGCGCGGCCCCGGTGGGATGACCACCGGTTTTGCGAACGTATGTGCGTTGCGCGAATTTTCTGGATGCATCCGGCTGGCCCGGCGCGGGCGCCGTCGCGCCCTGCCGGACCATGCCGCCGGTCAGCCGTTGCGCGCCGCCGCCATGCCGCGTTCCAGGTCGGCGATGATGTCGTCGCTATGCTCCAGCCCGACGGACAGGCGGACATAGCCGTCGGATGCGCCGGCGATCGCCCGTTCCTCCGCCGACAGTTGCGAATGGGTGGTCGACGCCGGGTGGATCGCCAGGCTGCGCGTGTCGCCGATATTGGCGACATGGTAGAATAGCTGCAGCGCGTCGATGAACCGCTTACCGGCCTCCAGCCCGCCTTTCAGCTCGAAACCGAGCAGCGCGCCAAGGCCGCCCGTCAGGATACGGTCGGCCCGTTCGCGCTGGACGCCGGTCTGCACCGACGGGTGGATGATCCGCGTCACCTGCGGCTGGCTCTTCAGATAATCGACGACCTTCAGCGCATTGGCGCAGTGGCGCGGCATGCGCAGCGGCAGCGTTTCGACGCCCTGCAGGATCTGGAAGGCGTTGAACGGCGACAGCGCCGCGCCCAGATCGCGCAGCAGCACGGTGCGCGCGCGCAGGATATAGGCGATCGGGCCGAGCGGCTTCGCCGCCTCCACCCACACCGCGCCGTGGTAGCTGGGGTCGGGTTGGTTCAGGTTCGGCTGGCGTTCCGGCACGGCGCTCCAGTCGAAATTGCCGCCGTCGACGATCATCCCGCCGATCGAGGTACCGTGGCCGCCAAGATATTTGGTCGTCGAATAGACGATGATCGCGGCACCGTGGTCGAACGGCCGGGCGAGCAGCGCCGCGCAGGTGTTGTCGACGACGAGCGGAATGCCGAGCGGCCGGCCGAGTGCGGCGATCTCGTCGATCGGACAGACCGACAGCTTCGGGTTGGGCAGCGTTTCCGTATACCAGGCGCGAGTGCGCTCGTCGCTGGCGCGGACAAAGGCTTCCGGGTCGGCCGGGTCGGCGAAGCGCACCTCGATCCCCATCGTCTTGAAGGTGTTGACGAACAGGTTCCACGTGCCGCCGTACAGGTCGGTGCCGGCGACGATGTTGTCGCCGGCGCTGGCAAGGTTCTGGATCGCGTAGGTCGACGCGGCCTGGCCGGACGCGACCGCCAGCGCCGCCGCGCCGCCCTCCAGCGCGGCGACGCGCTGTTCCAGCACGTCGGTCGTCGGGTTCATGATGCGGGTATAGATGTTGCCCATTTCCTCCAGCGCGAACAGCCGGGCGGCGTGGCCGGTGTCCTTGAACTGGAAAGAGGTGGTCTGGAAGATCGGCGGCGCCACCGCGCCGGTCGTCGGGTCCGCGCGCCAGCCGGCGTGCAGGGCCAGGGTTTCCGGGTGCAGGGGACGGTCGGTCATCATTCTCTCTCCAGGTTCGAACAGGGGGTGAGCGGCGACGGGCTAGCTTTCGTCGCGGATCCGCTCGTGGTGGTGGATCACCTCGTCGATGATGAAGCGCAGGAATTTCTCGGAGAATTCGGGGTCGAGGTGAGCCTCATGCGCCAAGCGGCGGAGCCGTTCGATCTGGCGTTGCTCGCGGCCGGGGTCGGCGGGCGGCAGGCCGTGCTCGGCCTTGTGGCGGCCGACGGCCTTGGTGATCTTGAACCGTTCGGCGAGCATGAACACCAGCGCGGCATCGATGTTGTCGATACTCTCCCGGTATTGCGTCAGCCAGTCGTCGGTCATCGCATTCCCCATCTTCGCGCCCGTTTCTAGGCGGTTGCGGTGTCGCTCCGGCGCTTGGCGCTTGCGCTTGGCGCCGGGGCGGGCCACATCGCCGCCATGACCGCGACCATCCACCAGATCGGCGCCCGGCGCCAACCGTCCCTTGACCCCATGGTCGCGCTGGTGGCGCACGAAATGAATGCGGTCAACAGCGTGATTCTTGACCGGATGAAATCGGACATTCCGCTGATCCCGGAACTGGCCGGCCATTTGATCGCCGGCGGTGGCAAGCGGATGCGGCCGATGCTGACCGTCGCCTGCGCGCGGCTGGTCGGCTATCTCGGCAACCGCCATCACCGGCTGGCGGCGGCGGTCGAGTTCATCCACACCGCGACGTTGCTCCACGACGATGTCGTCGACGGGTCCGACCTGCGGCGCGGGCGGCGGACGGCGAACATCATCTGGGGCAACCCGGCCAGCGTGCTGGTCGGCGATTTCCTGTTCAGCCGCTCGTTCGAGCTGATGGTCGAGGACGGCAGCCTGCGCGTTCTCCGCATCCTCTCCGGCGCCAGCGCGGTGATCGCCGAGGGCGAAGTCAACCAGTTGAGCGCCCAGCGCCGGGTCGACACCGGCGAGGAACAGTATCTGGCGATCATCGGCGCCAAGACCGCCGCGCTGTTCGCCGCCGCCTGCCGCATCGCCGCCGTCGTCGCCGAACGGCCGGAGGCGGAGGAGGAAGCGCTCGATTCCTACGGCCGCAATCTCGGCATCGCTTTCCAGCTGATCGATGACGCGATCGACTATGCGTCCGACGCGGAGACGATGGGCAAGGGCGTCGGCGACGATTTCCGCGACGGCAAGGTGACGCTGCCGGTCATTCTCGCCCACGCGCGCGGCGCCGATGCCGACAAGGCGTTCTGGCGCGACGCGATGATGGGGCACCGGATTTCCGACGCCGATCTCGCGCATGCGACCGGCCTGCTGCGTGCGACCGGGGCGCTAGACGACACGCTGGCGCGCGCGCGGGTTTACGGCCAGCGGGCGATCGACGCGCTCGGCCGCTTCCCCGACGGGCAGGCCAAGGCGGCGCTGGTCGAGGCGGTCGAATTCGCGGTGGCGCGGGCATACTGAGCGCGCTGCCGATCGCAGCGGTGCTGCCGGCCCTGCTCGCCGCATTGCGGCGGGGGCCGAATGCGGTGCTGGTCGCGCCGCCCGGTGCCGGCAAGACGACGGCCGTCGGCCCGGCGCTGCTCGCCGAGGACTGGTGCAGTGGGCAGGTGCTGCTGTTGTCGCCGCGCCGGCTGGCGGCGCGGGCGGCGGCGGAACGGATGGCGGCGCTCGCCGGCGAACCGGTCGGCCGGACGATCGGCTATGCGACGCGGATGGATTCGAAGCAGTCGGCGGCGACCCGGCTGCTGGTGCTGACCGAGGGGATTTTCCGCAACCGCATCCAGGCCGACCCGGAACTGGCCGGGGTGTCGGCGGTGCTGTTCGACGAAGTGCACGAACGCTCGCTCGACAGCGATTTCGGGCTGGCGCTGGCGCTCGACGCGCAGGCGGCACTGCGCCCGGACCTGCGGCTGCTGGCGATGTCTGCGACACTGGACGGTGCCCGCTTCTCCGCGCTGATGGACGGCGCGCCGGTGATCGAGAGCGCCGGGCGCAGCCATCCGCTGACCCTGCGCCATGTCGGTCGGGCGGCGGAGGCGCGGATCGAGGATGCGATGGCCGCCACGATTCGCCGTGCGCTGGTTGAGGAAGCGGGCGGGCTGCTCGCCTTCCTGCCCGGCGTGGCGGAAATCGAGCGGACGGCGGAGCGGCTGGACGGGCTGCCCACCGACGTCGTGCTCCACCGGCTGCACGGCTCGCTCGACCCGGCGGCGCAGCGCGCGGCGATCGCCCCGGCCGCGCCGGGGACGCGCAAGCTGGTGCTGGCGACGGCAATTGCCGAGACCAGCCTGACGCTCGACGGCGTGCGGGTTGTCATCGACAGTGGGCTGGCGCGGCGGCCGCGCTATGACCGGGCGGCCGGGCTGACCCGGCTGGTCACCGAGCGCGCCAGCCGCGCCGCCGTCACCCAGCGCGCCGGCCGCGCCGCGCGGCAGGCGCCGGGCGTCGCCTACCGGCTGTGGGAAGACGCGGCGACCGCCGGGCTGCCGCCCTATGATCCGCCCGAAATCGCCGAGGCCGACCTGTCGGCGCTGCTGCTCGATTGCGCGCTGTGGGGCGTCGCCGATCCGCGCACCCTGCGCTGGCTCGACCCGCCCGGCGCGGCGGCGCTGGACGAGGCGCGGCACCGGCTGGCGGCGCTTGGCGCGCTGGACGAGTCCGGGCGGCCGACCGCGCATGGCCGGGCGATCGCGGCGCTGCCCCTGCCACCGCGCCTGGCCCATATGCTGATCGCCGGTGGCGCGCGCGGCTGGGGGCGGGCGGCGGCAGTGGTCGCCGTGCTGTTGTCCGAACGCGGGCTTGGCGGCAATGACGCCGATCTGGAACTGCGCGCCCGGCGCTGGACAAGCGAGCGCGGTTCGCGCGCAGAGGCGGGGCGGCGGCTGGCGGAACGCTGGCGCCGGCTGGCCGGGGCTGATGACGACGGCAGCGGAGACATCGGCGCCTGCATCGCCCTCGGCTTTCCCGATCGCGTGGCCAGACGGCGCGGCGCGGACGGGGCCGACTGGATCAGCGTCGGCGGGCGCGGCTTCCGCCTCGACCCGGCTTCCCCGCTGGCGCGGGCGGAATGGCTGGCGGTCGCCGAAACCCAGGGCACCGCCGCCGGCGCCCGCATCCTGGCGGCGGCGGCCATCGATTATGCAACGGTCGAGGTGCTGTTCGGCGAGCGGATCGAAACGATACGCAGCGTCGCTTTCGACCCGGCGACCGGCGGTGCCTCGGCCAGCCGCGTTCGCCGACTGGGCGCGATCGTGCTGGCGCGGGGGCCGGATGACCGCGTGGAACCGGAGGCGATCGCGGCGGCGCTGCTCGCCGGGGTGCGCGCCGGCAGCCTTGCCCTGCTGCCATGGGACGGGCCGGCCGCCGCGCTGCTCGCGCGGGCGCGCTTTGCCGCCGCGCACAGTGCCGGGCTGCCCGACCTGTCCGACGCCGTGCTGGCCGATACGCTCGATGCCTGGCTGCCGCCGCTGCTCGCCGGCCGGCGGCGACTGGGCGACATCCCGGCGGAGGCGCTGGCGGCGGCGGTCGCCGGCCTTCTCGACTGGGACGGGCAGCGGCTGCTCGATCGCTTCGCACCGGCGCGGCTGGAAACGCCGGCGGGCAGCAGTCATGCGATCGACTATGCGGCGGAAGGCGGACCGAAGGTGGAGGTGCGGGTGCAGGCGTTGTTCGGCCTCGCCGTCCATCCCACGGTAGCGGACGGGCGGGTGCCGCTGGTCCTCAGTCTGACTTCGCCGGCGGGCCGGCCGATCCAGACGACGCGCGACCTGCCGGGTTTCTGGGCGGGGAGCTGGGCGGCGGTGGCGAAGGAGATGCGCGGCCGCTACCCCCGACACCCCTGGCCGGACGACCCGGCGGCGACCGCGCCGACGTTGCGCACCAAGAAGGCGGACGCCCGCCGGCGCTGACCGGCTTGCCAGCGCCTATCGGTCGCCGGTATGGGCGGCGGAACAGGAGCATGGCATGGCGACGGCGCGAATCTACCAGCGGATGAAGAATGCGATGCAGTCGGGGCGGGCACGCACCGACCTTTGGATGCTGGAATATGAACCGGCGGAGGCCAAGCAGCCGGACCCGCTGACCGGCTGGGCCGGATCGGGCGACACCCGCCAGCAGCTCCGCCTTGGTTTCCCGACGCTGGAAGCGGCGACCGCCTATGCGGAGCGCGAAGGCATTGCCTATCATGTCGTACCGGCGCCGGAGCGGGTGCTGAAGCTGCAAGCCTACGCGGATAATTTCCGCTAGGCCCAGTCTGGCGGAATGAAACCGGCGTGCATATGCCTCGCCGCCGGCGTGCCGATCAGCTTTCGCTGGCGCGCGCCGCCTTTTCCGTCAGCCCGGATACCCCGTCGCGGCGATCCAGCTCGGCCAGCACATCGGCCAGCGACACGTCCATGTCGGCCAGCAATACGGTCAGGTGGAACAGCAGGTCGGCGGCTTCCGATATGGTGCCGCGGCGGTCGTCTGCGGTGGCGGCGATCACCGTTTCCACCGCTTCCTCGCCCAGCTTCTGCGCCATCCGCCGCCGCCCGCCGGCGGTGAGCTTCGCGACGTAGGAACTGGCCGGGTCGGCGTCGCGCCGGGCGCGGATTGTTGCTTCGAGGCGGGAGAGCGTGTCCATCGGCGTCACCATCCCAGCGGCTTTCGCACCGGCAGTCCCGCCGCCGCAAGCGCGGCGTGCGCATCGGCGATGCTGATCTGGCCGAAATGGAAGACGGACGCGGCGAGCACCGCGCTAGCGTGGCCTTCCGCCACCCCGGCGACAAGGTCTGACACCTGGCCGACCCCACCGCTGGCGATCACCGGCACCGGCACCGAATCAGCGATCAGCCGGGTCAGCGACAGATCATAGCCGTCGCGGGTGCCGTCGCGGTCGATCGCGGTGACCAGCAATTCTCCCGCGCCCAGCTCGGCCAGGCGCACGGCATGGGCGACGGCGTCGACCCCGGTCGCCCGCCGACCGCCATGGGTGCACACTTCCCAGCCCTCGTCGACCCGCCGGGCGTCGACCGAGGCGACCACGCATTGCGCGCCGAACCGGTCGGCTAGCTCGGCAACCAGTTCCGGTCGGGCGACCGCCGCCGAATTGACCGCGACCTTGTCCGCCCCGGCAAGCAGCAGCGCGCGCGCATCCTCCACCGACCAGACGCCGCCGCCGACGGTCAGCGGCATGAAACAGACTTCGGCGGTGCGGCGGACGACGTCGATCATCGTTCCGCGCTGCTCGTGGCTGGCGGTGATGTCGAGGAAGCACAGCTCGTCCGCCCCGGCCGCGTCATAGGCGCGCGCCTGCTCGACCGGGTCGCCGGCATCGGCAAGGTCGACGAAGTTGACGCCCTTGACGACGCGCCCGCCGGCGACGTCGAGGCAGGGGATGACGCGGATGCGGACGCTCATCGACCGGTCCTCATGGTGCTGCCGTCGCAATGGCGAGCGCGGTGGCCAGGTCCAGCCGCCCGTCATACAGGGCGCGGCCGGTTATCACGCCTTCGACGCCCTCCTTCGCGTACCAGCTGAGCGCGCGGATATCGCCGATGCCCTTGACCCCGCCGCTGGCGATCACCGGGATGCGGACGGCGCGGGCGAGGTCGACGGTCGCCTCGACATTGCAGCCTTTCAGCAGCCCGTCGCGCCCGACATCGGTGAACAGCAGCGCGGCGACGCCGGCATCCTCGAACCGGTGGGCGAGGTCGACGACCGGCACGTCGGATACGTCGGCCCAGCCGCGGGTCGCGACCATGCCGCCGCGCGCGTCGACCGCGACGACGATGCCGCCGGGGAAATCGCGCGCCGCGGCGCGGACGAAATCCGGGTCGTCGAGCGCGGCGGTGCCGATGACGATGCGCGCGACGCCAAGGCCGAACCAGCGTTCCACCGCCGCCCGGTCGCGGATGCCGCCACCCAACTGGACATGGCCGGGAAAGCGTTCGACGATCGCCTGCACCGCCTCGGCATTGACCGCCTGACCGGCGAAGGCGCCGTCAAGGTCGACGACGTGCAGATGCGCCGCCCCCGCTTCAGCGAACAGCAGCGCCTGCGCCGCCGGATCGTCGCCATAAATGGTGGCGCGGTCCATATCGCCTTCGGCAAGGCGGACGACCTGTCCACCCTTCAGGTCGATGGCGGGAAAGACGATCAGGCTCATGGCCGCCACGCCAGAAAGCGTTCGAGCAGCGCGATGCCGTAGCGCTGGCTCTTTTCCGGGTGGAACTGCACGCCGGCCAGATTGTCGCGGCCGATCGCGGCGACCACCGGACCGCCATGATCGCTGGTCGCCAGCACATCGGCGCCGGTGAATGCATAACCGTGGAGGAAATACGCCTCGCCGGCGTGGATCAGCGGGTGATCGCCCACTGGCACTACGTCGTTCCAGCCCATGTGCGGCACCTTGACGCCGTTGCCGTCCAGCGCCGCCACCTGTCCGTCGATCCAGCCCAGACCTGCCGTCTCGCCATGTTCCAGCCCGGCCTTCGCCATCAATTGCATGCCGACGCAGATGCCGAGGAACGGCCGGCCGCCGTCCAGCACCGCCGCGTCCAGCGCCGCGACCATGCCGTCGATCGCGCGCAGCCCGGCCATGCAGGCGGCAAAGGCGCCGACACCGGGCAGGACGATCCGGTCGGCGGCGGCGACGACCGCCGGGTCGGCGGTGACGACGACATCGCCGGCGCCCGCCGCCTTCAGCGCATTATGGACGGAATGCAGGTTGCCCGCGCCATAATCGATCAGCGCGACCCGATCAGCCACCGCCAAGCGTGCCCTTGGTCGACGGGATCGCGTCGGCCTTGCGCGGGTCGATCTCGACCGCCTGGCGCAGGGCACGGGCCAGCGCCTTGAACGCGCTTTCGGCGATATGGTGGTTGTTCTGGCCGTACAGCGTCTCGACGTGCAGGGTGATTCCCGCCGCGCTGGCGAAACTGTGGAACCAGTGCTCGAACAGCTCGGTGTCCATCTCGCCCAGCCGTGGCTGGCTGAACCCCGATTTCCACACCAGGAACGGCCGGCCGGAAATGTCGATCGCGGCACGGGTCAGCGTTTCGTCCATCGGCGCGTAAGCGTGGCCGTAGCGGGTGATGCCGCGCCGGTCGCCCAACGCCTGCGACACCGCCTCGCCGATCGCGATGGCGCTGTCCTCGACGGTGTGATGCTGGTCGACATGCAGGTCGCCCTGCACCTCCAGCGTGATGTCGATCAGCGAATGGCGTGACAACTGCTCGATCATATGGTCGAGGAAACCGATGCCGGTCGCCACCTGGTAGCTGCCGGTGCCGTCGAGGGCGACGGCGACGCGGATCGCCGTTTCCTTCGTCTTGCGATGAATCGAGCCGTTGCGCATGGCGGACGCCTATAGCGATGCGGCGGGGCGGTGCAACGCGTCTTGACCATCGGCGCGCGCGCGTTCACCACGGCGGCGATGAACGACAAGACACCCGACAGCCTGATTCCCTATGACGAGATCGTGCAGGAGGCCCTGCGCGCCGTCGTCGGGCGCGTGCTGGGCGAGGTCGAGAAAACGGGTGGTCTGCCGGGCGAGCACCATTTCTATATAACCTTCAAGACCGGCGCCGTCGGCGTCGACATTCCGAAACACCTGACCGAACGTTTCCCGGACGAAATGACCATCGTCCTCCAGAACAAGTTCTGGGATCTGAATGTTCAGCCGGACGGCTTTTCGGTCGGGTTGAGCTTCAACCAGTTGCCGGCGAAGCTGGTCATTCCGTTCGCGGCGGTGACCGGTTTCGTCGATCCGGCGGTCGATTTCGCCTTGCAGTTCCAGGCGCAGGGCGATGGCGATGGCCCGGAACCGCACGAT
The DNA here is from genome assembly GCF_047553045.1 of Sphingomonas flavalba. GTDB lineage: Bacteria > Pseudomonadota > Alphaproteobacteria > Sphingomonadales > Sphingomonadaceae > Sphingomonas_L > Sphingomonas_L flavalba_A. The sequence continues at coordinate 165,388 of NZ_CP180208.1, forward strand.
GAAGCGGAGAATGACGGGCCTGTCGCAACGCCGGTGGAAGACGGGTCGAACGTTGTCACCGTCGATTTTGGCCGCAAGAAATAATCCGCCTTCGGGCTTGACCCGCGCGCGCCAACGCCGTTGAGGCATGGGCCAGCACTGGCCCACCCAACGGAGTTGCAGGATGAACACCCGTACCGAAACCGACAGCATTGGCGCGATCGAGGTCCCGGCCGACGCCTATTGGGGCGCGCAGACCCAGCGGTCGGTGGAAAATTTCCCGTTCGGTGCGGAAGAACGGATGCCGATCGGCATCGTCCACGCGCTGGCGCTGGTCAAGCAGGCGGCGGCGCGGGTTAACCGCAGCCACGGGCTTGACGCAAAGCTGGCCGAGGCGATCGACGCGGCGGCGGCGGAAGTCGTCGCCGGCAAGCTCGACGACCAGTTCCCGCTGGTCATCTGGCAGACCGGCAGCGGTACCCAGTCGAACATGAACGCCAACGAGGTGATCGCCGGTCGTGCCAACGAGGTGCTGAGCGGCCAGCGCGGCGGCAAGACCCCGGTTCACCCGAATGACCATGTAAATCAGGGCCAGTCGTCGAACGACAGCTTCCCGACCGCGATGCATGTCGCGGCGGCGCGCGCCGTTGCCGATCAGTTGCTGCCGGCACTGGCGACGCTGCATGCCAGCCTCGACGGCCATGCCCGCGACTGGGACGACATCGTCAAGATCGGCCGCACCCACCTGCAGGATGCGACGCCGCTGACGCTGGGTCAGGAATTTTCGGGCTATGCCGCGCAGGTCGCCGCCTGCATCGAGCGGGTCGAGGCGGTTCGCCCGCGCCTGCACCAGCTGGCGCAGGGCGGCACCGCCGTCGGCACCGGCCTCAATGCCGCGCCCGGCTTTGCCGAGGGCGTCGCGGCGGAACTGGGCCGGCTGACCGGCCTGCCCTTCGTCAGTGCGCCGAACAAGTTCGCCGAGCTGGCGGCGCACGACACGCTGGTCGAGCTGGCCGGGGTGCTGACCGTCGTCGCCGTCGCCTTCACCAAGATCGCCAACGACATTCGCCTGCTTGGCAGTGGCCCGCGCTGCGGCCTGGGTGAGCTTGACCTGCCGGCCAACGAGCCGGGCAGCTCGATCATGCCGGGCAAGGTCAACCCGACCCAGTGCGAGATGCTGACGATGGTCGCCGCGCAGGTGATCGGCAATGGCCAGGCGGTGACGGTCGGCGGCCTGCAGGGCCATATGGAACTGAACGTGTTCAAGCCGCTGATCGGCGCCAATGTGCTGCGCTCGATCGCCCTGCTCAGCATCGGCGCGGAAAGCTTCACCGAACGTACCCTCGCCGGGCTAAAGCCCAACCGCGCGCGGATCACCGAACTGCTCGGCCGCTCGCTGATGCTGGTGACGGCGCTGGCACCGGAAATCGGTTATGACAATGCGGCGAAGATCGCCAAGCACGCCCATCTCGAAGGCCTGACGCTGAAGGAGGCGGGCCTTGCGCTCGGCCTGATCGATGCCGAGACGTTCGACCGGGTGGTGCGGCCGGAGGCGATGCTCGGTCGCTGACCGGCGCGACGGCGCCGACCGGTCGGGAACCTTTGCCGCCGTGCCGCGCTATGGGCGGGATGGGGAGGATTGCATGATCGGCAAGGTTATCGGTGCTCTGGTTGGCCGACAGATCGACCGGCGGGATGGCAAAGGCGGCGTGAAGGGCGCTGTGCTCGGCGCCGCCGTTGCCGGCGGGCTGCGGCGGTTCGGTCCGCTTGGCCTGGTGATCGGCGGCGCCTATGTGGCGAAGAAGCTCTACGATCGCAGTCGTGCCGACGGGGCCGCGCCGGAACCGCCGGAGGCGCCCTGATTGTTCGACATGCCATGCGGTGATTGACGGCGCGGCTTCGCCACGGCACTAGCGGCCATGGCCGAACCGTTCCCGCCCAAGGCCCCGCCGGCCGACCGTTCCGATCCGTTCAAGTTCAAGCGACGGGGGATGCTGTTCGTCATCTCCTCGCCGTCCGGCGCCGGCAAGTCGACCGTGTCGCGCAAGCTGCTCGCCGCCGACACCGGCCTGGAGATGTCGGTTTCGGTGACGACGCGGCCGATACGGCCCGGCGAGGTCGACGGCGTCGACTATCATTTCGTCGACCTGGCGCGGTTCCGCGAGATGGTGACCGCCGGCGAATTCCTGGAATGGGCGCACGTCTTCGGCCACCGTTACGGCACGCCGCGCGCGCCGGTGGAGGCGATGCTGGCCGCCGGCCGCGACATCCTGTTCGACATCGACTGGCAGGGCGCGCAGCAGCTACACCAGCTCGCCGGCGGCGACGTGGTCCGCGTGTTCATTTTCCCGCCGTCGATGGAGGAGCTGGAACGCCGCCTGCGCAGCCGCGCCACCGATTCGGAAGAGGTGATCGCCGCCCGCATGGCCCGTGCCACGACCGAGGTCGGCCACTGGGACGGCTATGACTATGTGCTGGTCAACCAGGACGCCGACGTCTGTTTCGGCGCGCTGAAGACCATCCTTGACGCCGAACGCCACCGGCGCAGCCGCCAGACCGGGCTGATCGGCTTTGTCCGCAGCCTGACCCGCGACCCGATTGTGCAGGGAACCGGTCCGGCCTAGCCTCCGTTGTCGCACGACAGGGAGGAACCCCCATGCCAAAGCTAGTGCTCGGCGCGGTCGCCGCCGCGATCGCCATGTTCATCACCGGCTTCATCTTCTTCGCCACGCCGCTGGGCCAGATCGCCTACGGGTCGGCGACCGAGGCGCAACAGGCGGCGGTGCAGAACGCGCTGGCCGCAAACCTGTCCGGCACCGCCACCTATGTCGTGCCGTCGCCCGACACGCCGGCGACAACCGTGCTGTTCGGCAAGGGGCCGGTGGCGACCGTCCATTACAACAGCGCCGGGTTCAGCGTCGCGTCGCCGGACGCGCTGATCGCCGGCTTGGTCCTCGACCTGATCGTCGCGCTGCTGATCGGCCTCGCCCTCTACGGTGTTGCCGGGCGGGTGACGCAGTTCGTCGATCGCGTTCGTCTGCTGGTGCTGTTCTCGGTCGCGGCGCTGCTGATCGGCCTGGTCAGCGATTCGGTCTGGCTGCACGTCGACTGGGTCTACACGCTCTATGCGTTCGTCGGGTCGCTGGCGATGCTGGTGGTTGGCGGGCTGGTCATCATCCGCTGGTTCCTGCCGGCGGCAGCGGTGGCGGCGGCTTCAGCCGAGCAGGTGTAGAAAGCGTGCCGCCGCGTCGAAATCGGCGCGGCGTGCGGCGCGGGCGGCGGTGGCGAGCGCGTCCTCGCCCCACTGCGCTTCCTGCCACAATTCGTCATGGTGGACGGCCTGCCAGACGGCGTCGGCGTCGAACGCGCGTTCGGCGAGCGCCAGTGCCGCGACCAGCGACCCGCCGATCGTGACCAGCGGCGACAGCGCCGCCAGCGCGAACGGGTCGTGCGCGGTCAGCGCCTGGGTCAGCCGCGCGACCGTGGCTTGCGGCTGCGGCCGGTGAAGGATGCCGGCGACGGTTTCGACATGCGCGTCATAACGCTGCCGTGCCCAGGCGAGCAGCGGGTCCCACGCCGCCGCCTGCGCCGCGACCAGCGCCGCCGGATGTTCGGCGCGATAGGCGAGCAGGTCGGTTTCGGCATAGGCGGCGAGCGGAACGGCGAAGGCGGTCGGGTCCGGCGCGACGATGTCGATCGCGGCGTTGGCCAGGCCGGTCAGCGGCATCGCGCGCGGATCGAGCGTATCGCCGACCGCGTTCCACTCGGCCGCGACCGCATCGGCCAGCGCCGCGGTCGGCAGGGTGAGTGCCCGCCCACCCGGCGTCCGCACCGGCCGCCCGTCAAGCGCGAGCGCGCCGTCGGTCACCGTCGCCTGTTTCCAGAATCGCTTCACGGCCGCGGCGGCGTCCGCCATCGCCGGGCAAGCAGGCGCGGGAACAGTACCATGTCGAGCAGGCCGGCGCCGATCAGCGCATAGCCGGCCACCGCCGGCAGGCTCTCGACCCGGCCGGATGTGACGACGATGCCGATCAGCACCAGAACCGCCCCGCTCAGCCGGACCAGCGACAGCGCGAAATAGCGGGTGCGCGCCTGCGCGTCCCTGTCCCTGTTGTCCCCGGTCATGCCAGCGTCTCCAGATGGGGCGGCAGCGCGCCGGCGCTGGACACCACCAGCCCCGCGCCGGCCGCGATCAATTCCGCCGCGTCGTGATAGCCCCAGTCGACACCGACGGCATGGGCGCCGGCCGCCTTCGCCATCAGCATGTCGAAGCTGGTGTCGCCGATCATCACCGTCGTCTCCGGGCTGGCGCCCGCCTCCGCCATCGCCAGCGCGGCCATCGCCGGGTGCGGCTTCGACGGGTGGCGATCGGCGGTCTGCAGGGTGACGAAGGCGCTGGCAAGGCCATGATGCTCCAGGCACAGCTTCAGCCCGCGATCCGACTTGCCGGTGGCGACGCCGAGCAGCCATCCGGCATCGGCCAGCGCGGTCAGCACCTCCGCGATGCCGTCGAACAGCGGCTCCTCGACCAGCCCGTCATGGCGCAGGCCCTGGAACACCCGCTTGTAGTCGGCGGCCAGCTTCACGTGCAGCGCATCCTCGCCGTCGGGGACCAGCGCCCGCATCGCCTCGACCAGATTCAGGCCGACGATGCGGCGGATCGCGGCGCGGTCGGGCGCGGCAAGGGCAAACCCGTCGAACGTCTGCTCCATTGCCCGGCAGATATTGGCCTGGCTGTCGACCAGCGTGCCGTCGCAGTCGAACAGCGCCAGCCGGTTCGGGCCGCCGCTCATGCCGGCGTGCGCCCGCGCCCGCGCCGTTCGCCCTTGCGCTCCTTGCGGCGGGCCTTGGCGGCGGCGCTCGCCGCCTTGCGCTTGCCCTCCGGCGTTTCGGAGAATTTGATCTCGTCGATCGGCAGGTCGCCCAGATGCGGGTCGAAGCCGAGATGGGCGACGCTGTCGGCGAAATGCTGCGGCGGTTCGGCGGTGACGTCGACGCGGCCGCCGTCGGGGTGGTCGATGCGGATGCGGCGGGCGTGCAGGTGCATCTTGCGGCTGATCCCGCCGGTCAGGAACGCATCCTGCCCGCCATATTTGCCGTCGCCGACGATCGGGTGGCCGATTGCCGCCATGTGGACGCGCAACTGGTGGGTGCGGCCGGTGAACGGTTGCAGCTCGACCCAGGCGGCGCGGTTGCCGGCGCGCTCGATCACCCGGTAGCGGGTCCGCGCCGGGCTGCCCGCCTTTTCGTCGACATGCATCTTCTCGCCGCCGGTGCCCGGCTGCTTGGCTAGCGGCAGTTCGACCATGCCGTCCTCGATAGACGGCACGCCGACGATCAGCGCCCAATAGACCTTGCGCGCGGTGCGGCCGGAAAAGCTCTTGGCGAAAAAGGCGGCGGCGCGGGCGCTGCGCGCCAGCAGCAGCGCGCCGGACGTGTCCTTGTCGAGCCGGTGGACCAGCTTCGGCCGGTCGTCGCGCTCGAAGGCGAGCGCGTCGAGCAGGCCGTCGACATGGTCGTGGGTCTTGGTGCCGCCCTGCGTCGCCAGGCCCGGCGGCTTGTTGATGACGATCGCCTGCGCGTCGCGGTGGATCACCATGTCCTGGGCATAGGCGATCTGGTCGGGGCTGAGCGGCGCTCGTTCGCGCTTCGGCCGGGCCTTCGCCTCCGGCTTCGGCTCGGCGGGGGGCACGCGCAGCACCTGCCCCGTCTCGATCCGGTCGCCGGGGGTGGCGCGCTTGCCGTCTACGCGCAACTGGCCGGTCCGCGCCCAGCGCGACACCTGCGCGAAGCCGACGTCGGGCAGGTGGCGCTTGAACCAGCGGTCGAGCCGGATGCCGTCGTCGTCGGGCGCGACGGTGAACTGGCGAACCTCGTTCATGCCACCGCCCGGGCCAGCGCCAGCCCGGCGAACAGCGCGGCGACCGCGCCGATCACCGACACCGCGACATAGCCGGCGGCGGCAAACAGCGCGCCGCGCTCGATCATCAGCGCGGTTTCCAGACTGAAGGCGGAAAAGGTGGTGAAGCCGCCGAGGATGCCGACGCCGACGAACAGGCGCCACGCCTCTCCGCTGCCGCTCAGCCGGCCGAGCAGCCCGGCGAGCAGGCCCATCGCCAGTCCGCCGATCAGGTTGGCGAACAGCGTCCCCCACGGATAGTTGGGGCCGAGCAGCAGCATCGACCCGCGGCCGAGCTGATAGCGCAGCAGCGCGCCGATCGCGCCGCCGACCATGACCAGAAACGATGCGTTCATGCCCCGCCTTAGCCGGGCACGGGGCGTTGGAAAAGGCTCAGCGGCCGTTGTTGACGACCAGGTCGGCATCGCCGCCGCCGGTGCGCGGGCTGACGATAAGGTAATAGGCGTCGTCGCCGCGCGTGCCGGCCAATATGTCCGCCTATCCCTCGCGACCCGTTCCGCGTCGAAACCGGCGCGGTGGGCGCGGGTGTAGTAGTAATCGAGCAGCGCCGCCGGTGCCGCGTCGGTGGTGAAGCTGACGATACGCAGCCGGCAGCGCACGGTGTCGCTGCGCTCCTTCGTCATCGGCCTGTTTGCCATCCGGGCTGCGGAAATGCCCGAAAAACGTGAAGGAAGATTTGACCACGCCCCTGCCCTTTTGGTCCAATAGGCGTTTGACAGTGCGTGCGGCGCCCCCACATGGGGCGGGACCAAGGGGAGCAGGCGATGCGGCTCAACGCGAAATGGATCTTCGGCGGGATTGCGGTGGCGGCCGCGGCGGCGGCGGGCGGCTGGTATCTGCGCGAACGGGCGACCGAGCGGCCCAATCACCGCACCATCGCCACCGACGGCGCGTTCGAACTGCGCGCCTATCCGGCGGCGTTGCTCGCTGAAACGGTCCGCTCCGGCCCGCGCGTCGCCGCGCTGATGGAAGGCTATGAGGCGCTGCTCGACTATGTCCTCGCCCGTTCGCGCAAGGGTGAGCGGCTGGCGATGACCACGCCGGTGCTGAGCGACCGCGCCGAACCGGTCGGCTGGCGCACCCGCCTGTTCATGCCGGGCAAGTGGACGGCGGCAACCCTGCCGCCGCCGCCGGACGACATCGCGATCGTCGAACTGGCGCCGCGCCGGGTCGCCGCCGCCCGCTTTTCCGGTCGGGCGGACGACCGCACGCTGGGCCGCAAGGAACGCGCGCTCCGCCGCTGGCTGGAGGGGCAGGGCCTGCGCGCCGCCGGCCCTGCCGAATATGCGTCCTATAGTGGCCCGTCGGTGCCGGCGCCGATGCGCCACAATGAAGTGCTGATTCCAGTCGCGTAGAGTTTGCGCTGTTCAAACGGCACCGGGCCGCTCCCGATTCCGTCCGAAGCCGGCAAACGCCGGACTCCAGGTCTTGCGCGCGCGGGCGGACACCCCCACTATCGGGATATGCTGAACATCCTCTCGATCCTGATCGGCCTGTTCGCGCTCTTGCTGGCGATCCCGGCCTTTATGCCCATCCTCGGTGCCGCGAACTGGCTGATCGTACCGATCGCGCTGGTCGGCATCGGCGTCGGCGCGCTGTCGCGCAGCAACACCGGCCGCAACCTCAACATCATTGTCTTTTTGATCTGCTGCGTCCGCCTCTGGCTGGGCGGCGGCATTCTGTAAGCGGCCCCCGCCTTAGCGGAAACGCCAGCGGAAACGGCCCGCTCCGCCGCGCTCGCCGCGCATGATATACTGTTCGGCCAGGTAATGGCGCGCGCAGCCAAGAGTGAGCCAGTCCATCAATCGCGTCCGGCGCCGGCCAAAGCCGTTGACCCGACCGTCGACGACATTCAGCCCGGCACCGCGCATCAGCGCCAGCGCCGAATGCTCGGTGAAGAAGCGCAGGTGGGTGCGGTCCATGATGCCCGCGTCGGTATAGTCGAAACGCCGGCGGAGCAGCAGGTCGCGCACCACCTTGTAATGGGCGACGTTCGGCACGGAAACGATTACCGCGCCGCCCGGCTCGAGCAGGGCGACAAGATTGGTCAGCACCGCCTGCGGGTCGGTCAGATGCTCCAGCACATCAAGCGCCAGGATCAGGTCGAACCGGCCGAGATCGTCGGGCAGCGGCTGTTCCAGGTTATGGATGACGGCGCGGTCGACGCGCTGTTCCAGCACCGGGCGCAGCGCGGCCTGTCCCTCGCAGGCGACCGCTTCCGCTTCCGGCCAGCGCTGCTTCAGCCAGGCCAGGGTGCCGCCGGCGCCGCTGCCGATTTCCAGAATGCGGCGGGGCGCCCTGTCGGGCAGCAACGGCGCGATTTCGGCGCGGATATGCTCGAAATATTCGGAAGGACTCTGGTCGGCCATCTTTCACTCTTCAACAAGGCGGCGGCGCCCGCCGGGGCCGGCACGGCGGCACCCGCAATAGGGCGTTACCCTTAAGCGATGATGACCGCCACCGATCTGCATAGGCGGGCGGGGGCGGCATCGCCAAGCCGAAAACGCGCCGCGCCGTCATCGGCCCGGTTCTTAGCGCGGTGTTGAAGAAATCGGTGGCATGCTACGGCCGAATGTGATTCGCGGCGCGGTCGGCGTCCAACGGGTAGAGTGGCTGCATGTTGAGAGCGCTGAAGGGCGGCATTGCGAATTATCTGGCTTTCCTCATGAAGCCGGCGCCGGCCGTGCTCGGCCCCTTTCGGGCGCCGGTGGCGCCACACCGCGCGTTGGTGCGCAAGACGCTGTTCCTGGCGGCCTGCGCCTTTGCCGGCATCTTCTACGGTTTTGTGTTCACGGTGTTCCCGCCATTCTTCGTCATCGTCCTGTCGATCCCGATCCTTGTGCTGATGCTGGTGGTGATCTGGTCGCTGCCTGATCAGAAGACGGCGCCGACCCGGTTGCTGACGTGGCTGCTGTTCTTCTTGCTGATCGTCACCGTGCTGTGGCCCAATTATCTGGCGATCGCGCTGCCCGGCATGCCGTGGATCTCGGTCCGCCGGGTCGTTGGCGCGATGGTCGGCATCGTGCTTTTGCTCTGCCTGTCGGTCTCGTCGGATTTTCGGGGCAGGCTGAAAGAGGCGCTGACCGCTACGCCCTTCCTCTATTACGGCATGGTCGGTTTCGTCATCATCCAGTTCGCGACGTTGTTCTGGTCGGACCCGCTGTTCAGCAGTTTCTTCCCGGTGCTCGACCACCAGTTCGTCTGGACCGCCGCCTTTTTCGCCAGCGTTTGGGTGTTCCAGCAGCCGGGCCGGGTCCGTCTCTATGCGGCGCTGATGGTGGGGATGACGGTGTTCCTCGGTCTGATGGCGATCGCCGAATACCGCAACCAGGCGATCCTGTGGGTCAACCACATCCCGTCCTTCCTGCGCGTCGGCGACGAAGCGGTCGAGCGGATGCTGACGTCCAATTTCCGCGACGGGCGCTATCGCATCACCACCACCTTCGGCATGTCGCTGACTTTCTCGGAATTCCTCGCGATGGTGTCGCCCTTCGTGCTGCACCGGGCGATGAACGCCAAGCATGTGTTCAGCATCGCGTTCTGGGTGATCGCCGACATCTTGTTGCTCGTCCTCACCTACATGACGACATCGCGGCTCGGCGTCGTCGGCTGGATCGCGGCGCATTGCTTCTACCTGATGGTCTGGACCTTCCGCCGCTGGCGCCAGAACCCAAGCGATCTGTTCGCGGTGGCGCTGGTCGTGGCGCTCCCGGCGGCGGGCGCGATGGTACTGATCGGCGTGACCTCGGTTGATGCGATCAGCAAGCGGACGATCGGCGGCGGTTCCACCGGGTTGAGCGACACCGGCCGAAAGGAACAATTCCGCATGGCGCCGCCGGTCATCGCCCGCAATCCGCTCGGCTACAGTTCGGGCAAGGGCGGGCCGGCGCTCGGCTACCGCGCGCCCGGCGGGCAGTTGACCGTCGACAGCTATGTCCTGAGCGCGGTGCTCGACTATGGCGTCATCGGTTTCATCATCTTCTTCGGTATGATGATCGGTATGATCTTCGGCCTGTCAAAGGTGACGCTGGAGGAGGACGGGTCCGACCCGGACATCCACCTTGCGCTTGCCGTGGCGGGATCGCTCGTCGCCTTCCTGACCACGAAGCTGGTGCTCAGCCAGGAAGACAACCATATTCTGTACTTCGTCCTGCTCGGCATGGCGTGCGCGATCCTCGCGCGCCACCGGCAGGCGATGGCCGGGCGGGCGCCGGCGCTGCCGGCAGTGGCCTGAACCGCCGCGTCCGGTTACGCCGGGATAACCGCCGTCGCTTCAATCTCGACCAGGAAATCCGGTATCGCGAGGCGGGCGACGCCGATCAGCGTGCTCGCCGGCAGGTGGTCGGCGCCAAAGAATCCGGTCACCGCCTCGCCGATGATCGACAGATAATCCGGCTTGTGGTCGACGACATAGATGCGGATGCCGACGACATCGCGCGTCGCCGCCCCTGCCGCCGCCAGCGCGCGGCCGACATTGCGCAACGCTTCGTCAAGCTGGGCGGCGAAGTCGCCGGCGCCGATCAGGGCGCCATCCTTGTCCCACGCCGTCTGGCCGGAACAATAGACGGTCTCGCCGGCACCGGCCTTGACCACCTGGCTGAAACCGAATGGGCCGCTGTCGAACAGCGTCGGGGGGTAAAGGCGGTGATGGGCCATGGCGTAACGCTCCACACGCTGTTTCAGAGGATCAGGGGAATAACAGAACCGGGCCGATCGTGTCCCGGCTTTCGACCTTGCGGTGGGCCGATGCGGCGTCGCACAGCGCGAAGCGGCCGCCGATATCGACCGTGATCGCGCCGCTGCGCAGCATCGCGAACAGGTCCGCGGCGCTGGCCAGCAGGTCCTCGCGCCGCCTGGTGTGGGCGAAGAAGGACGGCCGCGTGTAGAAATAGGATTTCCAGATGTCGAACTTCATCAGCTCCAGCGGCGGCGGGTGGCCGGATGCGATGCCGTAAAGCACCATCAGCCCGAACGGGTCGAGGCACTCCAGCGACTGCATGAAGGTTGCCTGCCCGACGGAATCATAGACAACCGGCAGTCCGGCGCCGTCGGTGATCTCGCGCACGCGAGCGACGAAATCTTCCTCGCTGTAGTTGATGATATGGTCGCAACCGTGGGCGCGGGCATAGTCCGCCTTGTGCGCGCTGCCGACCGTGCCGATGACGGTGGCGCCCAGATGCTTCGCCCATTGGCAGACAAGCGATCCGGTGCCGCCGGCGGCGGCGTGGACCAGCACCGTGTGCCCGGCGCCGACGGCGAATGTCTTGCGCACCAGATAGCGGGCGGTCATCCCCTTGTGGATCGTCGCGGCGGCCAGCTCGTCGGAAATGTCGTCGGGCAGCGCGATCAGTCGTTCGGCGGGCAACACCCGCTGCTCGCAATAGCTGCCGGTCGGCACCGTTGCATAGCAGACCCGGTCGCCGGGCTTGAATTCGCTGACCCCGGCGCCGGTCTCGACGACCACCGCCGCCGCCTCGATGCCGGGGACGGTCGGCAGCGGCGGGCAGGGGTAGGCGCCTTGCCGCTCGCCGATCTCCTTCATGTTGACGCCGATCACCACGTTGCGCAGCAGCACTTCGCCGGGCCCCGGCGGCGCAACCTCAACCTCCTCCCAACGCAGCACGTCCGGGTCGCCGACGGTGTGGAAACGAATGGCGTTGGTCTTCATGGGCGGCACGATCCTGCTGCTCTGTTCGGGAAAGGGGCTCAGAATGTCCGCCGGACGGACAGCGACCATTCGCGCGGGTGGGAGAAGACACCCTCGATCACCCCGGCATTCTGGTCGTTCACCCCCGCGACCAGATAGGACCGGTTGGTGATGTTCTTGACCATCGCCGTCACCGCCCACAACGCATCGGCGTCGGTCAGGCGCAGCGCGGCGTTCAGCAGGCTGACCGGTTTCTGGATCAGCAGCGGCGTGTTGGCGGCGTCGTTGGCGATCGTCGAGGTGTAGGCATAGTCGACGCGCGGCGTAACCATCCACCCGTCCGCCACCGCGATGCTGTAGGCAATCGCCGCGTTGACCGACCATTTCGGCGTGTTGACCAGCCGGTTGTTCAGGGTCAGCTGCGCGCCCGGCTCCAGGCTGCGATAGCGGGCGTCGAGGTAGCCGAGGCCGCCTTCCAGCACCAGATTGTCGGCCGGCACCGCGTGCAGCTCCAGTTCGCCGCCGCGGATGCGGGCTCTGGCGGCATTGCGGGTGATCGTGCCGATCTCGGTGGTGCCGGGCGTCGCTTCCGACACGTTGATCTGCATGTCCTTATAGTCGGTCCAGAACAGCGCGCCGTTCAGCCGGACATGGCTGTCGGCCCAGCTCGACTTGAAACCGATCTCGTAGGCGTCGACCTTCTCCGGCCGCGCGCTTGGAATGTCCGGGCGCGGCGGGAACACGCGCTGGGTGAAGGTGCCGGATTTGAAGCCCTTGCTGTAGGACGCATAGGTCATCACGTCCGGCGTCCACTTATAGGCCAGGTTGACGTAGGGCGTCGTCTCCCTGGCGTGGATCGCTTCCCAGCGGTCCGGCAGCACCGGCACGCCGGCGGGAATACCCAGGCCGTTGTCCTGCGCCACCGCCGACTTCGGATTGAACTTCTTGGTCTCGTCGGTGTAGCGGCCGCCCAGCGTCACGCTCAGCTGGTCGGTGATGTCGTAGGTGAACTGGCCGAACAGCGCCTTGTTGTGGCTTTTCACCAGCCCGCCGGAATTGAACACCGCACCAGCCAGCTCGATGATGTCGATGTGGGTGCCCTGCTCCTCGAAATAATAGCCGCCGACCAGCCAGGCGAGGCGGTTGTCCGCCGTCTTGCCCTGCACCTGGATTTCCTGGCTGAACTGGTCCTGCTTGTAATAGTCGGTGGTCTGCAGGACGGTCAGCGGCGAATGGTCCGAATCCCGGCTCCAGAAGCCGGAGATCTTGCGATAGGCGCTGATCGACCGGATCGAGACGCTGTCGCCGACCTGCCAGTTCAGGTCGAGCGAGGCGCCGAACGCGCTGGTCCCGGTGTCCGGCGACAGCGGGTGGCCGGGGATCAGCGCGTTGACCAGCGGGTTGGTGCTCAGATGCTGGCTGTAGGTGCGGTATGGCCCGGCGATCCACTGCGCGTTGAAGCATGTCGGGTCGGACAGCCGCGCCGGGCTGCCCTGGTTCAGGCAGTTGGCGCTCGGGTTCTTGCCATATCGGTTGACCGGGTTGGTCGGGTCCAGTTCCAGCCCGTTGGCGATCAGCGGGAAGATCGCGTTTTCGTTGGCGGCGATCAGCACGTTCGCCGCCGGGTTGGTGCGGTCGCGCGATCCGTCGACGGCCAGATAGACGTCCAGGTCCGGTGACGCCTTCCACAACAGGCTGGCGCGCCCGGCCCAACTTCCCTCGTCGCCCAGGTCCGGCCCGCCGGGCAGCAGGTTCCTGACGTATCCGTCGCGGCTCTTGCGCGATCCGGCGAAATTCACCGCCAGCGAGTCGGACAAGGGCAGGTTCAGGCTCAGGCGGAAATCAGCGCGGCTGTAGCGGCCGATGGTGATCTCGCCGCTGCCCGAAACGCCGTCGAAGCTGGGCTTGCGGGTGGTGATGCTGATCGCGCCGCCAATCGTGTTGCGGCCGAACAGGGTGCCCTGCGGGCCTTTCAGCACCTCGATCCGCTCGACATCCAGCATGTCGAGCACCCCGCCGATCGAGCGGGCGACATAGACGCCGTCGACATAGACGCCGACGCCGGGGTCGGTCGCCAGCGCCCAGTCCTGCTGGCCGATGCCGCGGATGTAGATCGACGATGCCGAACTGGTCGCGGCGAAGGCGGCGGTGTTGCGGAAGGTCAGGTTGGGCGCGAAACTGTTGATCTCGGCGATGTTGGTCAGGCCGCGCGCCTCGATCCCGGCGGCGGAGAATGCGGTGATCGCGATCGGCGTGTCCTGCAGGTTCTCCGCCCGCTTGCGCGCCGTGACGATGATGTCTTCCACCGCATAGGCGGTGGTGGATGCCGGCTGGCCTTCCCCGGCCTGCGCCTGCGCGCTGGCAAGGGCAGGGGTGGTCCCCCCCATGAAACCCGCCAGGATGATTGTTGCGGAAAGCAATGATCCCGATGTGTGCCGCATGGACCGTTCCCACCCCCTGCCAGTTCTTGTCGTTATGTGTTTTTGCGCTGCCTGCCGGGCGACCGGGCCTGCCCTGCAAACAGCGAGGGGCAAGGCTAGGTGGGGGCACGCGCTGCGGCCTATATCGTTTCGGCCGAATCCTAGCCCAATTCCGTCGAAATCGTGCTGGGCGGCGGCGGAAGCGGCGGGCCGGATTGACAAAATTCATGCCCCGGCAGCAGAAAGGCGGCGGCTACGGAGATACGCAGCATGGCCTCGTCCCGGAACGCTGTCGCGGGGATCGCTCCCCTTGTGATACCGGAATGGCGGGGGCCGGGCATCGCCGACAGCATGGCGACCAGCGTGTTCCACCGCTTCGCCACCACCGATCTCGACATCGTGCGCGATACGATGTGCGGCCGGTTCCGCCCGCATGCCATCAACCCGCGCGGCCGCCCCGGCGAACCGCGCATGTTCGAACTGGACGAAGTGGCGCTGGGCGGTGACCTGATCCTGACCAAATTCCGCTACAATCGCGAAGTGACGATAGAGGCGCCGCCGCTCGACGATTTTTTCGTGCTGAAGTTCACGCTCAGCGGCCGGTGCCAGACGTCGCAGGGCGACGCGTCGACAAGCAGCCTGCCGGGCACGCTCTGCGTGCTCAACACCACCCAGCCGATCCGGCTCGATATGGACGACGCCTACAGCCAGATGACGGTGCGGATCGGGCGCAACGTGCTGGAGGAGGCACTGACCGCCGATCTCGGCCGCCGTCTGCCGCGCCGTCTGGAATTCCAGACGGCGGCACGGCCGCTTCACGGCGGACTGGCCAGCCTCGCGCGGACGGTGGTGGCGATCTGGGGCGATCTGGCGGCGACCGGCGATCATTCCGGTTATTGTCTGAAAGCGGTGCAGAAAAGCACGCAGCAGACCATCGCCGCGCTGCTGCTGTCCGCCTTTCCCCACAATTTCTCGGATGCGCTGCCGGGGGCCGGGGATGGACCGGTCCCGTATTTCGTATTGCGCGCCGAACGGTTCATCCGGGCTCATGCCGCCGATCCGATCGCACTGGCCGATATCGTGCGCGCCGCCGGTGTCGGCGAACGGGCGCTGCAGGCGGGCTTTCGTCGGTTTCGCGCCACTTCGCCGACCGGTTATCTGAAGCTGGAACGGCTGGAACAGGCCCGACTGGCACTGCTCACCGGCGCCCGTGCCCGGCGCACGGTGACCGACATCGCGCTCGACTGCGGCTTCTCCCATCCCAGCAAATTCGCCCGGTGCTACCGCGATCGATACGGCGAAACCCCGTCGGAAACCTTGCGGCGCGGGTGGGGCTGAATCGGCCGCTTTTCGCCTGCCCACGCCCTCGGGCGTGGCCGATATGCAACATGATTGGCATCGCCGGGCGATTGGTCTAGGGGCGCGGGCGGCAGGCGGGGTCACCCGCTTGTCGCAAGATCGCGCCGGTGCCCCGCAAGGGGCTTAAACGGGAATGCGGTGCGGGTGGCGACACCCAAATCCGCGGCTGTCCCTGCAACTGTAAGCGGTGAGCGTGATGCACTGGGTCCCTCCGATGGAAGGGGCTGCCACTGGGCCGAAGCCGAAACGGCGGGGTCTGGGAAGGCGTGCATCGTGCCCTGACCCGCGAGCCAGGAGACCTGCCGGCGCATGGTCGCTCTTGCCCCGGTCCAGGGAATGGCCGCGGCACGGTCCTCCGTCTGAGCGACGCAGTGTGCGGCCGGGGCCGCACCGGCATGTGTGCCGGGCGCTATCGCGTCCGTCCGGCAGCGCGCGCTGGCCGCTCGCGCGGACGCCCCGGCCCGTCGTTCGGACGCTTGGGGTTTTTTGATAATGTTCAGTTCTGTCTCTTCACGCGCGGCGATCGCGGCAATCCTGTGCGCCGGCGCCGCCCATGCCGAGGGCGCGCCGGCTCAGCCGGACGACGGCAAGGCGATCGTCGTCACCGCCTCGCGCTCTGGCGATGCCATCCCCGCCTACCTGCTTGGCGCATCCGTCACCCTGCTCGACGCGGCCGCGCTCGAACAGCGCCAGACCCGCATCGTTTCCGACGTGCTGCGCGACGTGCCCGGCGTTGCGGTCAGCCGTGCCGGCGGCGTCGGCGGCCTGACCGCGCTGCGCATCCGCGGCGCGGAGGCCAATCACGTGCTGGTGCTGGTCGACGGCATCAAGGCCAGCGACCCGTTCAACGGCGAGTTCGATTTCGGCACGCTGATCGCCGATGAAGCCGCGCGGATAGAGGTGCTGCGCGGCCAGCAGAGCGCGCTCTACGGATCCGACGCGATCGCCGGCGTCGTCAACTACATCACGTTGAGCGGGCGCGAGGCGCCGGGCGTCAGCCTGCGCGCGGAAGGCGGATCGTTCGAAACCCTGTCGGCCGGCGCCCGCGTCGGCGGCGTAGCCGGCACGCTCGACTATGCGTTGACCGGCACCTACTTCCACACCGGTGGTACGCCGACCGCGCGCGGTGGCAACCGCGATGTCGGGTCGGACAATGCCGGCGCATCGGCCAAGCTGGTGTGGGCGCCGTCGCCGGACTTCAAGGTCACCGGCGTCGCCCGTTACAGCTATACCGACGCCGAACTGAACGCCAGCGACGGCGACGCGGCCAGCCCCAGCTTCGGCTACACCATCGACAGCCCCGGCGCCCATTACCGCAACGAGGCGTTTTACGGCCTGGTCCGGGCGGAGGCGACGGCGTTCGACGGCCACTGGACCAGCGCGCTGTCGTTCCAGATCGCCGACACCACGCGCAAGGGCTATGACGTGCCCTTCTCCTTCCTGCCGCGCGCCGGCCAGACCGTCGGCTATGCCTATGGCGACAAGGGGCGGCGCTATCGCGGCTCCTATGAAAGCACCGTCCGCTTCGGCAATGCCGACGTGCAGAACCGCTTCACCTTCGCCGTCGATGCGGAGCGTGAGGAGTTTCAGAACACCTCGCCGCCCGCCATCGCCGGCAATTTCACCGGAAAACGGCACAGCGACACGCTCGGCTTCGTCGCCCAGTATGACGTGACGCTGTTCGACCGGCTGGCGCTTGGCGGCTCGCTGCGCATCGACGACAACGACCTGTTCAGCGACAGCACCACCTACCGGGGGCAGGGCAGCTACCGCTTCGGCGAAGGCACCCGCATCCACGCGGCGGCCGGCTCCGGCATCAAGGCGCCGGGCTTCTTCGAACTGTTCGGCTTTTCCGACGGTCGCTACACCGGCAACCCGGCGCTGCGCCCTGAACGCTCGGAAGGCTGGGAAGCGGGGGTCGAGCAGAGCTTCGCCGACCGGGCGGTGACGCTTGGCGCCACCTATTTCTCCAACCGCTTCAGCGATGAGATCTACACCACCTACGTTCAGGTCGGCGGCCAGTATGTCGCGACGCCGGACAACCGCGCCACCGCCACCCGGCAGAAGGGTGTGGAGGCCTATGCCCAGGCGCGGCTCGGCGACGGCTGGCGCGTCGATGCCAGCTACACCTGGCTCGACGCGAAGCAGGATCAGGACGTGCTGCCGGTCGTCGCCTTCGTCCCGACCCGGTTCAGTGGGCAGGCGGTCAGGCGGGCGAAGCACATCGCCAGCGCCAACCTCAGCTGGGCGCCGGTGGACGGCCCGCTGAGCGCGACGCTGACCGTGCGCTATAACGGGGCGCAGAACGATCTGGCCTTCGTCGACCCCGCCTACGTGCCCGAACTGGTTCGCCTGCGCTCGTTCACGCTGGTCAACTTCAATGCGGAATACCGGCTGACCCCGGCGATCGCGCTGTTCGGCCGCGCCGAAAACCTGCTCGACCGGCGTTATGAGGAAGTGTTCAGCTTCGCTACGCCGGGCCGTGCCGTCTACGGCGGCGTCAAGGTTCGCCTCTAATGCCGCCCGCCGCCCGGATGCGCCTGCCGCATCTGGGCGGCCAGGCTGCGCGCGGCCCGGACATAGGCCGGGCCGCCGCACACCGTCCACGCCTGCGACAGGCGAAGGCGCGGGATCGCGGCCAGCGCCGGATGCCGCAGCATCTCGGTGCCGTGGTCGACGACCTGCTCGCTGTCGCTTTCGACGATCAGATAGTCCGGCCGGCTGGCGACCAGCTCCTCGATGCTCAGCCGCGACAGCGGGCCCTTGCCCAGCACGCTGGCCAGGTTGCGCAGCCCCACCCGGCGCATCAGCTCGTCTATCAACGTGCCGGTGCCGCTCAGGAAGCCGCGCCGCTGGTAATAGGCGGCAACGCCCCCGCCCTTCAGCACCGGGATCGCCGCCAGCTCGGCGCCCATCCGGCGGATCATCGCCTCGCCGCGCGCCGGGTGGCCGACCGCCGCGGCGACGGTGCGGATGTTGGCGATGATCTCGGCATGGCTTTCCGCCGCCGGCAGCTCGACGACGCGGTAGCGCCCGCTGGTCAGCGCTGCGATCCGCCCCATTGCGAAGCCGGGGTTGGCGACGACCAGATCGGGGCGAAGCGCCAGTACGGCCTCCGCGCTGCTGTCCGATACCGGCGCGTCGCGCGCCTCGGCTGCGGCGGCGGACATCGAAGGGTCTTTGACGAACCGGGTCAGTGCGGCAATCTGGCTGCGGTCGGCCAGCGCGAGGACGAGCTGGTCGGCGCACAGGTTGAGCGACACGATCCGCGCCGGTGGGGCCGCCGCCGCCGGTGCCGCCGCGCCGCACAGCAGCAGGGCAAGGCAAAGGCGTAGGGCGATGGCGGGCATGGATCTCTCGACGGACGCGGTCACGCCCCCGCTCATGCCGCCGCCCGGCGGCCGGCACAAGCGCGCTCTGGTCACCCTCGGCTTGCTCTTCGCCTGCGTGGTGGCGGCGCTGCTGTCGGTGCTGGTCGGCCCCGCCGGGCTGCCGCCGGGGCGGCTGCTCGCGGCGGCGGCGGGCGGCGACGACTGGATCGCCCGCACCATCCTGTTCGAACTGCGCCTGCCGCGCGCGGTACTGGCGCTGGCGGTCGGTGCGATGCTCGGCGCCGCCGGCGCGGCGCTGCAAGGTTATCTGCGCAATCCGCTCGCCGAACCGTCGGTGCTCGGCGCGTCGAACGCGGCGGCGCTGGGCGCGGTCGTCGCGCTTTATTTCGGGCTGGCGGCGCTGCACCCGGCGGTGCTGCCGCTCTGCGCCATCCTCGCGACGCTGATTGCTTTGGCGTTGCTGTTCCTGCTCGCCGGCCGGTCGGAAAGCCCGCTGACCCTGATCCTCGCCGGCATCGCCGTCGGGACGATGGCCGGTGCCGGGATCAGCCTCGCGCTCAACATGGCGGCCAACCCGTTCGCGGCGATGGAGATCATGACCTGGCTGCTCGGTTCGCTGGAGGACCGGTCGACCACCCATATCTGGATCGCGCTGCCCTGCATCGCCACCGGCCTCGCCCTGCTGCTGTGGGACGGCCGGGCGCTCGACGCGCTGACGCTGGGCGAGGACGGGGCGCTGGCGCTCGGCATCGACCTCGGCCGGGCGCGGCTGCGGCTGCTGCTCGGCGTCGCGATCGGCGTCGGCGGCGCGGTCGCGGTGTCCGGCGCGATCGGCTTCGTCGGGCTGATCGTGCCTCACCTCGTCCGGCCGCTGACCGATCGCTCGCCCTCGGCGCTGCTCGTGCCCTCGGCCATCGCCGGGGCGGCGCTGCTCACCCTTGCCGACGTGCTGGTCCGGGTCATCCCGTCGACCAATGAGCTGAAGCTCGGCGTCGTCACCGCCTTCGTCGGCGTCCCCGTCTTCCTCGTCTATCTGATGCGGGAGCGACGGCTGTGGTGACGATCGCCCTCGACGCGCTCGGCGTCACCCTCGGCCGCCGGCCGGTGCTGCGCGACGTTTCCGCCACCCTCGGCGGCGGCAGCCTGATCGGCGTCATCGGCCCCAACGGCGCCGGCAAGTCGACGCTGGCGCGGGCGATATTGCGGTTGGTGGCTGCACAGGGGCGGGTGCTGGTCGACGGCACCGACGCCGCCACCCTGTCGCGCGCCGAACTGGCCCGCACCATCGCCTATCTGCCGCAGGGCCAGACGCTGCACTGGCCGCTGGCGGTGGAACGGCTGGTCGCGCTCGGCCGGCTGCCGCACCTAGCGCCCTTCTCGCGCATCGCCGCGGCCGATCATGCCGCGATCGAACGGGCGATCCGCCTCGCCGACGTCGACGCGCTGCGCGACCGGGTGGCGACCGAGTTGTCGGGCGGCGAGCGCGCGCGGGTGCTGCTCGCCCGCGCGCTGGCGGTGGAGGCACCGGCGCTGATCGTCGACGAACCGCTCGCCTCGCTCGATCCGGGGCATCAGCTTGAGGTGATGGAACTGCTGCGCGATCAGGCGGCGGGCGGGGCGCTGGTCATCGCCGTGCTGCACGAACTGACGATGGCGGCGCGCTTCTGCGACCGGCTGCTGTTGCTCGACGGTGGGGCGCTGGTCGCCGACGGCACAGCGGCGGAGGTGCTGACCCCGGCCCGTCTTGCCGCCGTTTACGGCATCGATGCGTGGATCGGCACCGCCGGCGACGCGGCGCTGGTCGTGCCGCTGCGCCGCTGTGGAGATGACCGGACGGGATAAGCGGGCGCTGCATCACCCCCATGCCCCGTCCGGCCAGGTCGCCGGTCGGACCCTTCCGGGAATTCAGGATCCGGCCAGCTTCGCTTTCACCACCGTGGTGAATCGGTCGATCGGGCAGGGCGCGGTGTCGCCCGCCGCGTTGCAGCCGGGGATCGGCAGATAGGCGCGATAGCCCGGCGCATCCGGGTCCAGCGCTTGTTGTTCCCGCAACTGGTCCATCGTCTGCGCGCGGAAAAAGGCGCGGACGAAGCGCTGGCCCTTGCCGTCGCGCAGCAGTTCAAAGCCAAGCGCCCCGCCCGGCGGAATGTCGTCTTTCGGATAGCTCGGCACCTGCCAGTCAAGGCCGAGCAGGCTGCCGATATCGGCCAGGTTTGTGTCATGCCCGAACAGCAGGGTCATCCGGGCTCCGTCCGCCCCGGCGGTCAACGCGCCAAGCATGCGCGAAACCAGCGGCCCTGCCGCGCGCTGCGCGACATAGGGCGATCCGTTCTCGTAGCGGAACTTGACCGGGTGGAAGACCAGCAACTGTTCGATCTGGTCGCGGGTCACCCGGCCCCAGCCGACATCGCTCATCGGCATGCCTTCCAGATATTCGAGCAGCAGGGTCTGGCTGATCGTCGACCCGATCGCCAGCGGCCCTTCCAGGTCCGGCCGGTCATGCGGATGGGCGGCGAGCGTCGTCGGCAGGTCGGCCAGCGTACAGGCTTCGCCAGCCCCGTTCGCCGCGCAGACCGTGGCTGAACAACAGCCAAGGACGGTGCCCAGCATGGTGATCTCGGTGTTGTAGGCGGCGGCCTCTGCCGGCATGCCACCGGCCGGCGCCAGCGCCAGCGCCTCGGCATGGCCGCGCGCGCCGTCGAAATCGGCCGGACCGGAATCGAGCGGGTGGAAGATCGCGTCTTCCGGCCCTTCCTTGGCCGGGTGGGCGACCGCGACGACGCAGCCGGGCAGCAAGGTTTCCAGATAGGCCTCGCCGGTCTTGATCGCGCGCTGCTTGGCGCTCGCCTCGGCATCGACGGCGCCGGCGGCCAGGCAGCCATTGGCCGGGATCAGCCCGCGCTTTACATATTCGGCGCGGTCGGCGGTGCCGAGCAGGCGGATGCCGGCGGCGCCGCGTGGGGTCAGTAGGCCGTAATCGACCGGCCAGGCCGGCCACGGATCGCTGGCATAATTGGTGCCCTTCGCCGGGTCCTTGGTCGGCGGGCGGATGCCGTGCCGCATCACGAACACCACCCGTTCCAGCGCCATGTCGCTGGCGCCGGCCGGGCTGTCGGTCGCGGCGCAGCCGCCGGCGGCCAGCGTCGTCAGCGCAACGCCGATCATGGCGCGAATGGCTGTGTGCATGGTCATCCTCCCCTCCGGCCGCTCAGCGGCTTTCCAGTTTCAGCGCGGCGGCGATGTCGGCCCAGCTGACGATCTTGAAATTCTGCTTTTCGCCGGGCAGCACGTTGCGGCCGTCCTGCGCGACCATCGCGCCCTTTTCGAAACCGGGACCAAGCGGCAGGCTGGTCACGTCCAGTCCGTCGGTTTCCGAAATGCCGTCGATCCCGGTCGCGCCGTCGGCGACGACGGCGAAGGAACCGCGATAGGCGTTGGTGCCGTCGCGGTCGTAGACGGCGTAGCTGTTATTGCCCTGGCTCGACACGACCAGATAGCCGCGCCCCTTGCCCAGATCATACAGCGACACGCCTTCCAGATCGTCCTTCAGCGACGGGTTGGCGGCGACCGAATCGACCTGCTTGCGGGTGTCCCCGGCCTTCGGTTCGGCGCCGACCCGCCACAGCGCGACATCCTCTTCGGCGATGTAGAGCGCGCCGTTGGCGTCGTCGGCGACACAGCCTTCGGTCTGCGACCCGAACCGGATGTCGCGCACCTGCCTGATCGCGATCTTGCCGTTCGGCCGGGAGACCAGTTCCCACTGGCGGTTCAGCCCGTCCGGGTCGCTGACGATCACATAGCTGCGGCCCGACTTGGCGCTGCGGTACATGCACAGGCCATAGGGGTCGGACAGGCCGGACGGCTGCAACCCGTCGGCAATGTCGATCAGCGCTCCGGTCGCGGTGTCCAGCCGGTATATCGCCACCGCCTTCCGCGTCCGGTCGCTGGCGGTGACCAGCACGATCGGCTTGCCGTCCAGCATGAACCCGTCGCGCAGGTCGACATTGTTCATCCGCCCGACCGGCGCGAAATGCACGACCTTGCCCTGCATGTCGTAGACATACAGCCCCGCCTTCTTGTCGGTGCCGATGATCAGGCTGGCGGCCGGGTCGGCCGGGTTGTGCCAGATCGCCGGGTCGTCCGCCGCGTCGCCGGCGGCGGCGACCGGCACCGTCTCCACCCGCGCGGTGACGGTCGGGAAGCGCGGCGCGACGCTGGTCGGCGGCAGCTCCGGCGTGCCGACCGCCAGGCCAAGCGGCGCGGCGAGCGCGTCGAACCCGACCAGCTTGTAATTGGCGCCGCCGGCCGCGTCCTCATCCGCCGCGATGAGCAGGCCGTGGCCGAACGCACTGCCCAGCGCGGCGCCGGTCGCGGCGAGGCCGCCCGGTTCCTTGACCGCCGCGCCGCCCGGGCCGGCCAGCGTCACCGCGCCGGCATAGGCGTCGTCCTTGTTGCGGTCGTACAGGAACAACCGGCCGGTCGATGCGTCGGACGCGATCAGCCAGCGCGCCGCCCCGGCGTTGTACAGCGCGACACCGCCCAGTTCCTCGCTGATCTGGCCGATGCGCGGCGCGTCGATCAACGCCGGCGACGAATCGGTTTCCGGGTCGCCGTTGAACCGCCACAGGCCGGTTGCCTGTTCGGCGACGTACAGTTTTCCGCTCACGTCGTCGGCGACACAATGCTTGATCTTGGTCGGCAGGGTGATGCGCCGCGCCTGGCGGGCGTCTACCTTGCCGTCGGGGGTCGCGTAGACCATCCACTGATCGATCTCGCCGCCGTCGCCGACCGCGATCGCATAGAGCGCGGCGTCGGGCGCGTTGCGGAACAGGCAGACATTCTCGACCGCAAAGTCCAGCGGCACCGCCCGTGCGCCGACCTCGGTCAGCCGGTCGTCGCCCAGCGTGAAAAAGCGCAGGGTATTCGCCGCGCCGTCAGCGGAAACCACCAGTGTCCGCGCCGCGCCGCCCAGCATGAAACCGCCGCGCAGCGCGACGCCGACCGCCTCGCCGGCCTCCGCCGTGTCGAGCAGCCGGCCGTCGAGCGCGTGAACCTGCAATCCCTTGCCCTCGGCGGTGGTGACGATCCGGCTTGCTTCGGGCGCGGCCGGATCAACCGCGATTGCCGCCTGGTTGGCGTCGCCGCCGGGGGTGGCCTGCGTCTCGGCTGCCGCTGTCACCGTCGCCGGCTGGCTCTGGGCGATGCCGGCCGCCGGCACCAGCGCTGTCCCGACCAGCAGGCCGATCGTCGTTACCAGTTTCATCCCTCTCTCCCGCGCTGTCAGGCTGTCATCGCCGCTTCATTTCGCCTGCGCAGAGTAAGTGCGTGCGAAAAATATGCAAGAACTATTCTAAATATGTTGCAAAATAGAATTTTCATTCATACTATCTCCTGGACGAATCGCACCGAGCCAAGAGTGCGGGGCGGATATGGAGGGCAAGATGGCTGCTGATCTCGGGGCGTGTGTAAAGGCGTTGATGCTGACGACAGGGCTTGTCGGTCTGGCGCCGGCCATGGCCCAGGGTGGGGGCGGCCCGGACGATATCGTTGTCACTGGTCGTCGTGCCGCAGATCGCGCGGCCATCGAGGAAAAGCGGCAGTCCGACAATCAGGTTGATGCGGTGCGCGGCGACGACGTCGGCCGCCTGCCGGACCAGAATGTCGCGGAAGCGGTGCGCCGCCTTCCGGGCCTGTCGGTCGCCAACGATCAGGGCGAGGGCCGATACCTTACGGTCCGCGGCGTCGGCCCGGAATTGCTGAACGTCACGCTGAACGGCCAGTCGGCGCCGGCGCCGGAACCGGACGGCCGCCAGGTCAAGCTGGACGACATCCCTTCCGCGCTGATCGGTTCGGTCACCGTGGTCAAGACGCTGACGCCGGACCTCGACGCCAACGCGATTGCCGGTCAGGCCAATATCCAGACGCTGACGGCGTTCGACCGCAACAAGACCTTCGTTACCGGCAAGGCGGCGGTCGGCTATTATCAAGCCAACCACAAGAAGCCGTATGAGGTCGACCTGACCGCCGGCGCGCTGTTCGGCGCCAACAAGGAATTCGGCGCGGTGCTGTCGTTCAGCCGGTCGGATCGCAAACTGCGGGCCGACAATGTCGGCGCGTCGGAAAACTGGGTGGACGTCAACGGCTTCGTCATTCCCGACGAATTCAGCATCCGTCGTTATTCGACCCACCGCACCCGCACCGGCGCCGTCGCCAATTTCGACTGGCGGCCGAGCACCGACGTCAAGACTTTCCTGCGCTTCACCTATTCCAAATACGAAGACAGCGAATCGCGCCAGCATTTCGGCGCCCAGTTGCCGGTCGACGACCCGGCGGAAATCACCAACCAGACGGCGACCAGCGGCGACTACGCCAATGGCAGCGCCGACCGGCGCGTCCGTACCCGTCAGGAAGCGACGAGCAGCTTCTCCGCCTCGACCGGCGGCGAATTCATGCTCGGCGACAGCCAGTTGAACGTCGAAGGCACCTATTCGCGCGCCCGCAAGCGCGATCCGCATCGCGACGAATGGACGTTCAAGGCCAAGAAGATCGGCGGCAGCTACGAATTCGACGATTATATGGTCGACGTCTCGCCGCTCGCGGCCGCCTATGACCCGTCGAAATTCACCGCGTCGAAGGCCAAGTACGAAAACCGGCTGGCGCTGGAAAATCTGTATCAGGCGCGGATCGACTTCCGCACCCCGCTGGAAATCGGCGACAGCGCCTATTTCAAGACCGGCGCGAAATATGTCGATCGCCGCAAGAGCAACGACAAGGAAAATCGTACCTACGGGACCAAGGGGCCAATGACCGCCGCCGACGTGGTCGGCGCCGATGTCGGCAACATCTACAAGGGCACCGCCTATCCGTTCGGCTCCGGTATCGACGCGGCGGCGGCCGATGCCTACTTCGCCGCCCATCAGGGGGAATTCAAGATCGACGACGAAGGCTCGATCTCGGACAGCCTCGCCGGCGACTATCGCATCCGCGAACGGGTGCTTGCCGGTTATGTGATGGCCAGCGCCAGGTTCGGCGCCTTCACCATCGTGCCGGGTGTCCGCATGGAGCGCACGCGCGGCCATTTCGCCGGCAAGACGGTGACCGATACCTCGACCTACGATCAGGGCTTCGACAGCTTCGGCCGGCGCAGCTACACGGACTTTTTCCCCGGCATCAACCTGCGCTTTGATCCGGCGCCGGGGCTGACGATGCGCGGCGCGGTTACCCGGGCGATCGGCCGGCCGAATTACGAAGACATCGCGCCCTATGTGCTGGTCAATGCCGGGGACAAGGAAGTCAGCCTCGGCAACCCCGACCTCAATCCGCTCTATGCGACCAATTTCGACGCCGCGATCGAATATTACATCGGCAAGCAGGGCATCCTGTCCGCGGCCTTCTTCCACAAGCGGATCGAAAACCCGATCTTCCTGACCGGGCGGACCGTGGTCGGCGGCACCTATGCCGGCCAGACGCTGCCGACCGCCTTCGTCACCCAGCCGCAAAACGCGGACGAAGCACGGGTCACCGGGCTTGAACTGAACGCGCAGATGGAATTGAGCTTCCTGCCGTCGCCGCTCGACGGGTTCAGCGTCGGCGCCAGCATGACCTTCGTCAAATCGCGGGCGACCGGCATCCCCGACCGCGCCGACGCGGTCCGGCTTGCCAACCAGTCAAATCGCGTCGCTTCCGCCCAGCTCACCTACGAAAAATACGGCATCTCGGCGCGTGTCGCCTACACTTACCGGTCGCGCTACCTCGATACCGTCGGGGAAACCCGCGCCGGCGATCAGTATGTCGACAACTTCAACCAGTTCGATGCCCGCATCGGCTATGCGGTCACCCCCAACTTCAATATCTTCGTCGAAGGGGCGAACCTGAACGACGAACCGCAGCGCCGCTTTATCGGCATCCCGCGGCATATGGTTGAGATCGAACGCTACGGCTGGTCGGCGAAAACCGGCGTACAGCTTAGCTTCTAGGCGGTTTCCGGGCCGGCTTCGATCCGGCGCCGGGTTCACTGGACGGCCCCGGTCCGGCCCATGCCGGGCCGGGGCCGGAACGGCACCGGGTACAGCCGGGCCGTGGGCGAAGGGAGCGGGGGACGGCGATGCTGCGCTATTTCGTGACCGGGCAGGATCGCCCCGTTCTGGCCGACAAGGCGGAAATCGACCGGCTCTACCGCCACCACCGCCTGCGGGTGATGATCGCCATCACCCTCGGTTACGGGCTGATCTACACCTGCCGCCTCGCCCTCGGCGTCGTCAAGAAACCGCTGATCGACGAAGGCATCTTCACCCCGGTCGAGCTGGGGATGATCGGTTCGGCGCTGTTCTATACCTATGCGCTCGGCAAGCTGGCCAACGGCTTCCTCGCCGATCACGCGAACGTTCGCCGTTTCCTGACCGTCACTTTCCTTGCCACCGCCCTTTGCAACATCGCGATGGGCGGCATCACCGTGCTCTGGGCGGCGGTGCTGGTCTGGGGCCTGAACGGCTGGTTCCAGAGCGCGGGCGCCCCCGCCGGCGTCGTCGCGATGACCGCCTGGTATTCGAACCGCGAACGCGGGCGCATCTACGGGATCTGGAGCACCGCCCACTCGATCGGTGAGGGATTGACCTTCGTCATGGTCGGCGGGCTGGCCGCCGCCTTCGGCTGGCGCTACGGCTTCTGGGGGCCGGGTCTGCTCGGCCTGCTGACCGCCGCCGGTTGCTGGTGGCTGCTGCGCGACCGGCCGCAGACGCTTGGCCTGCCCCCGGTCGCCGAATGGCGCGGCGACCACCATGCCCATGTCGAACGCGGCACCGCGCGCAGCGTTCTGGCCACCCAGCTGTCGATCCTGAAGATCCCGGCAATCTGGGTGCTCGCCGTGGCCAGCGCGCTGACCTACGTCACCCGCTATGCGATCGACAGCTGGGGCGTGCTCTATCTGCAGGAAGTGCGCGGCTACAGTCTGCCGATGGCCGGTACGCTGCTGATGCTTAGTACCCTGGCGGGTATCGTCGGTGCGATCGCCTTCGGCTTCATTTCCGACAAATGGTTCGCTACCCGCCGCCCGCCCGCCAACCTGCTGTTCGCCGTGCTTGAACTGATCGGCCTGCTGCTGATCTTCTTCGGCCCGGCGAGCACGCCGATGTTGGTTCTCGGCATGCTGCTGTTCGGCATGGGGCTGACCGGCCTCGTCACCTCGCTCGGTGGCCTGTTCGCGGTCGACATTGCGCCGAAACGGGTGGCCGGCGCGGCGATGGGGGTGATCGGCGTGTTCAGCTATGTCGGCGCCGCGGTGCAGGAACATGTCTCCGGCGCGCTGATCGAAGGCGGCATGCGGATCGTCGACGGCCAGCGCCATTACGATTTCGGCCCGGTCATCTGGTTCTGGATCGGCGCCTCGGTGCTGTCGATGCTGCTGGCTGCCAGCCTGTGGCGGACCCATCTCTCCGATTGAGCCGGCCCCGCTCACCCGCCGAACGCCCGCCGGACGGTGAACAGCACGGTCGGCGTCGTCGCCGTCCGCCGCGTCTCGGTCTTGTCGGGGGCGGCCAGGCTGCGCGCGCCGGCATATTTGCGCCGGGTCTCGGCAAAGGACAGGCCGGTCAGATTGACGGCCTCCAGCCGCAGGCGCCAGGCCGGGCCGGGCCGGTATTCGACATGCGCGTCGAACCGGAAACCGCGCGCCTTGGTGCGGATCTCGTCCAGCCGGTATTCGCGCTTCAGCTCGGCCATCCGCATATCCGCGCCCCAGCTTATCGCACCGCCGGGCAGGTCGTGGATCAGGCTGATCGTGCCGGTCACCGGCTTGTCGCCGGAAATCCAGCGGCGCGCGCCGGTCACCGGGTCGTCGACCCGGCTTCGGGTCAGCGTCACGTTCGATACGATCCGCGCCCCGGCCATGCCGAGCGGCGTCAGCGGCAGGGTGGTTTCGGCGGTCAGCGTGTCGCGGCTGCCGCGGCCGATATTGCCGATCGCGTCGAACGGCACCCCCTGGTCGTGGCGCACGACATGGTCGACGACGTCGCTGATCCGTTCATGCGCCGCGCGCAGCACGATCGCGCCGTCGCCGGCGAAACGGTGTTCGTAGGTCGCGGTGACCGTCCAGCTGCGCGGCGGCCGCAGGTCGACCGCCCCGGCGTTGATCTCGCCCCGGTCGAGCGAGGCGGACGCGACGAAGTCGTTGAAATCGAGCTGGCCGACGTCGCGCTGCACCGCCAGCCGGATCTGATCGCCGCCGCCCAGCGCGCGGGTCAGCGCCAGCCTCGGCTTCCAGTAAGTGAAGCGCCGGTCGAGCACCGCGTCGCCGCGCTGGCGCAGCCCCGATCGCTCCAGCCGCAGCGCCGGTTCGACGGTCAGCCGGGCGAACGGGCGCCAGGTCGCGCCCAGCGACGCCTCAACGCGCTGCTCCTCGACCCGGCTGTTCGATCCGGGCACCGGCACCGGCGCGCCGTTGGCGAACAGCGCGGCGCTGCCGTCGGCGCTGTTGATCGCGCCCTCGATCGCCGCGTCGATCGCCAGCGTTCCGCGTTCGCGGCGCAGCGACAGCCGCGCGATGCTTTCCGCCGTGTCGCTGCGCTGGGTGAAATGTTCGCTGTCGCTGCCCTCGGTCGCGGTCGAATCGAACCGCAGCCGGCCGATGCGGCGGATCACCAGCGCCTCGATCCGGCTGTCGGCGCCGATCGGATGGCGGTACTGCGCGCCTGCCTCGCCCTCGGTCAGCGTCTCGCGCTCGCGCACAGCCTCCGCGCCGGTGTCGACATCTTCCCGCTTGCGCGCGCGGCTGACGCTGGCGTTGGTGGACAGCGTGCCGCCGGCCAGTGGCGTGTCCCAGGCGCCGCGCCCGGCCACGGTCTGCACCGTTTCCCATTTGCGGCGCGGCTGCTGCCGGGTGACCACCCCGGCCGCGTCGATCGTCCGGGTCGTGCCGCGCCCGGCATCCTCGTCGATCTCGGTGGTGATCCCGATTGCGCCTTCGATCCGCCGGGCGCCGGACTGGCGCGACGCCTCCAGCGTGACGACAGGGCGCAGGACATGGTCGTTGGCCGCGACCGCGCCGGCGGTGATCGCGGCGTGGCGGCTGGCGGTGGTCGCGCGCACGACATTGGCGACGACGTCGCGCCCGCCCATCGCGATCCCCGGCGCGCCGCCGCGGATCAGTTCGATCCGCGCCACCGCCGCCGCCGGTATCCGGCGCAGCAGGTCCTCCAGCGACTCCGCCTTGGTCGACGGCGGCTTGCCGTCGAACAGGATATTGCCCGCCGCCTCGGCATAGCCGCGCACCTCGGCATCGGCGTCGACGATCGCGAAGCCGGGCAAGCGCCGGATCATGTCGAGCGCGTCGTTCGGCCGCGAACCGGCGAAGAAGTCGGGCGTGAACACCAGCACGCCGCTGGCGGCGGCGGGTTCGGCGGCGGGCGCGGCGATCGCGGGTGTGCCGGCAAGCAGCAGCACCGTCACGGTTCCGGTGGTGAATCTGTTGGCTCCCATGCCGGCGGTGATAGGCGCCGGGTGCTGACGCCCCGCCGCCGCCGGCCGTCAGCCGGATGTCAGCGGCGCCTGGTTAGGCAATGGCCATGATGAAACGCCCATCCCCCCGCCAGACGATCGCCGCGGCGCTGCTGCTCGCCATCGTCCCCGCCGCTGCCGTTGCCGGCAGCAAGTCCCACAAGTCGCACGAGCAGGTTCGCGATGCGCTTCGCCGTGGCGAAGTGCTGCCGCTGACCCGAATCATGGCGATCGCCCAGGCCAGCGCGCCCGGCCAGGTCATCAAGGTGGAGCTCGACGATGACGATGACCATCCGCGCCTGTTGATCTACGAAGTGAAAACGCTGTCGCCCAACGGACGGGTGATGGAGGTGGAGATCGACGCCCGCACCGGCAAGGTGCTGAAGGTCGAGGAGGACTGACCGCCGGATGCGCGCCCTGGTCGTCGAGGATGAAGCCGCCGTCGCGGAAGACATCCGCGCCGCGCTCCATGCGGCCGGCTTCGTCGTCGACATCGCGCCGGACGGCCGCGATGCCTGGTTCGCCGGCGATGTCGAGGATTACGACATCGCCATCCTCGATCTTGGCCTGCCGCAACTCGACGGCCTTTCGGTGCTGAAACGCTGGCGGGCCGCCGACCGGCTGTTCCCGGTTATCATCGTCTCGGCGCGCGGCGACTGGACCGAACGGGTCGAAGGGATCAACGCCGGCGCCGACGACTATCTCGGCAAGCCGTTCGAGATGGGCGAGTTGATCGCCCGGGTTCGCGGTCTGCTGCGCCGCGCCGCCGGGCGCGGGTCGAATGTGGTCGCCGTTGGCCCGCTGCGCATCGACAGCCAGCGGATGACGGCGGAACTGAACGGCGTGCCGGTCCGCCTGTCGCCGCTCGAATTTCGCCTGCTCGATTATCTGGCGCACAGCCCGGCCCGCGCCGTTTCCGCCATGGAACTGGCCGACCATCTCTACGGCGCCGCCGATACGACCGATTCCAACGCGATCGAGGCGCTGGTCGCCCGGCTGCGCCGCAAGGTCGGCGCCGGGCTGGTCACCACCCGGCGCGGCTTCGGTTACATGCTCGGCGACGGCGGGTGAGGCTGCTCGCCTCGCTGCGCTGGCGGCTGCTCGCCGTTGGCACCGTCGCCATCGCCGCGGCGCTGGTCGCCGCCTGGCTGTTCATGACCGTGCTGTTCGAACACCATCTCGAACGCCGCCTCGCCGACGAATTGCAGCGCGACGGGCTGAAGGTCATTGCCGGCCTGTCGCTCGCCCCCGGCGGCGCGCTTCGGGCGCAGGACATGCCGACCGACGATCGCTTCGCTACCCCGGCGAGCGGCCTCTACTGGCAGGCGTCGAACGCCGCCGGCATCGTCCGCTCGCGCTCGCTGTGGGACCAGGCATTGCCCACCTCCTCCTCCGCCTCGCGGGAAAGGTGGAGCGAACGCCTTGCCCCCGGCCCGTTCGAACCCCGGCTGGTCATGCTCGAACGGCGGGTGGTGCTCGACGCCGGCAGCGATCCGGTGCTGGTCCAGATTGGCCAGAATGCGGACGCGCTGGCCACGGCCGGGCGGGAATTCGGGCGGGAACTGGCGATCTTCCTTGCCGTGCTGTGGCTGGCGCTGTCCGGCGCCGCCTGGGTACAGGTCACACTCGGGCTGCGGCCGCTCGCCCGCATCCGCCATGCGCTCGACCGGCTGCGGCAAAGCCCGGCGGAACGACTGGCGGCGGAAGGGCCGTCGGAAGTGCAGCCGCTGGTCGACGCGATCAATGCGCTTGCCGACGCGCGCGAGGACGATGTGGAACGCGCCCGCCGCCGCGCCGCCGATCTCGCCCATGGGTTGAAAACGCCGCTCGCCGCGCTTGCCGCGCAAAGCCGCCGCGCGCGCGAATCCGGCGCCACTGCTGCCGCCGACGGGCTGGACCGGGCGATTGCCGCCGTCCGTGCCGCGGTCGAGGGCGAACTGGCCCGCGCCCGCGTCGCCGGGGTTCGGCGCGGCCCCGGCCTGTCCTGCCCGGCGCGCGCCATCGCTGAACAGGTGGTCGCCGTGCTCGAACGGACCGAAAAGGGGGAAGGGCTGGCCTTCGCCGTCGCGGTGCCGGACGCGCTGCGTCTGCCGCTCGCGGCGGAAGACCTGACCGAACTGCTCGGCGCGGCGGCGGAGAACGCGGTGCGCTACGCGCGGCGGCGGGTGCGGATCGCCAGCGCCGAACGCCATCTGACGGTCGAGGATGACGGCCCGGGGCTGGACGAGGCGGCTGCGCGGGCGGCGCTGGAACGCGGCGCCCGCCTCGACGAAAACGGCGGGCAGGGCCTCGGCCTCGCCATTGTGCGCGATGTCGCGGTGGCGACCGGCGGCGCGATAACCTTGTCCCGCTCTACCCTTGGCGGACTGTGCGTGACGATCGGCTGGCCGGAATAGCGGCCGCCTTCGCCGGCCTTCGCACCCGTTATCCCGCTCTGATCGCGTCGAGCAGTTCCGCCTGAATCTGCGGCGTCGTCGCCAGCACGGTGCCGCCGGACAGGTCGAGCGCGGTCCCGGCGGTATTGGTGACGACACCGCCCGCCTCGCGGACGATCACCACCCCGGCCGCCATGTCCCAGGCGCTGACGCTCTGCTCCCAATAGGCGTCGAACCGGCCGCAGGCGACATAGGCCATGTCGACCGCCCCGGCGCCCAGCCGGCGGATGCCGGCGACGCGCGGGGTCAGGCGTTCCATCTCGGTCACGAACTGCTGGTGGCGCGGCTTGCCGGCGAACGGGATGCCGACCGACAGGATCGCCTTCACCATCTCGCTGCGCCGCGACACCTGGATGCGCTGGTCGTTCAGCCAGGCGCCGCCGCCGGTCTCGGCGCGGAAGGTTTCGTTCTGCGCCGGTACATGGGTGACGCCGGCGATGACCTCGCCGTCGCGGGCCAGCGCGATGTTGACCGCGAAGATCGGCAGGCCGATCAAGAAATTCGCCGTGCCGTCCAGCGGGTCGACGATCCAGACATGGCGCTTGTCGCGGCCCTCGCGCAGCCCGCCTTCCTCGCCCAGGAAACCGTAATCGGGCGCGGCCTGTTCCAGCATCGACCGCACCGTTTCCTCGGCGCGCAGGTCGGCCTCGGAAAACGGGTCCGCCGGGCCGTTCTTGTGGCGGACGTCAAGCCGGTCGATCGTCGCGAAATCGCGCATCAGCCCTTGTCCCGCCGCCTCGGCGGCGGCGACCATCGTTGCGATCAGGTCGGATCGGCCGGCCATGTCCGTCACGCCATTGTCGGGATGACGAAGGCGTTCGACCCGTCGGGCGTGCCGTCGGGCCAGCGCTGCGTCACTGTCTTGACCTTGGTCCAGAAACGCACGCCGTCCATGCCGTACTGGTTGGTGTCGCCGAAGGCGGAACGCTTCCACCCGCCGAAGCTGTGGTAGGACACCGGCACCGGGATCGGCACGTTGACCCCGACCATGCCGACATTGACCCGCGCCGCGAATTCGCGGGCGGCATGGCCGTTGCGGGTGAAGATGGCGACGCCGTTGCCATATTGGTGGTCGCTCGGCAGCCGGAGCGCGGTCTCGAAATCGGGGGCGCGGACGATCTGCAGCACCGGCCCGAAAATCTCCTCGCGGTAGCTGCTCATCTCCGGCGTCACCCGGTCGAGCAGGGTCGGGCCGACGAAAAAGCCCTGCTCATGCCCCTGCAGGGTGAAACCGCGCCCGTCGACGACCAGTTCGGCGCCCTCGTCGATCGCGGTCTGGACCCACGCCTCGATCCGCGCCTTGTGCGCGGCGTTGACCACCGGCCCGTAATGGGCGTCGGCGTCGGTCGATATGCCGACCTTCAGCGCGGCGATCGCCGGAATCAGCCGCTCGCGCAGCCTGTCGGCGGTGTCCTCGCCCACCGGCACGACCACCGGCAGCGCCATGCACCGCTCGCCGGCCGAACCGAACGCCGCGCCGCACAGGTCGTGGATCACCTGATCCAGGTCGGCGTCGGGCATGACGATGCCGTGGTTCTTGGCGCCGCCCATCGCCTGCACCCGCTTTCCGGCGGCGACGCCGCGATTGTAGACGTAATGCGCGATGTCGGACGACCCGACAAAGCTGACCGCCGCTATCGCCGGGTGGTCGAGGATCGCGTCGACCATCTCCTTGTCGCCGTGGACGACCTGCAGAATGCCTTCGGGCGCGCCCGCTTCCAGCATCAGTTCGGCCAGCCGCAGCGGCACCGACGGGTCGCGCTCGGACGGCTTCAGGATGAATGCATTGCCGACGGCAATGGCGATGCCGAACATCCACATCGGGATCATCGCCGGGAAATTGAACGGGGTGATGCCGGCAACCACGCCCAGCGGCTGGCGCATCGAATAGACGTCGATGCCGGGGCCGGCGCCTTCGGTATATTCGCCCTTCAGCGCCTGCGGGATGCCGCAGGCATATTCGATGACGTCCAGCCCGCGCTGCACGTCGCCGCGCGCGTCGGCCACCACCTTGCCGTGTTCGGACGACAGCAGCAGGGCCAGTTCCTCCATATGCGCCTCGACCAGTTCCTTGAACCGGAACATCACGCGGGCGCGGCGCTGCGGGTTGGTCCGCGCCCAGCCCGACTGGGCGGCGAGGGCGGCGGCAACCGCCTTGTCGAGCAGCGCGGCGTCGCCCAGCGGCACCTGCCGCGCGATCTGGCCGGTATTGGGGTCGAACACGTTGCTCTGGCGGCTGCCTTCCGAAGAATGCGTGCCGCCGACGAAATGTGAAACGATGGTCATGACAGGTCCTTGCTAAACACCAGTTGGTTCAATTCCGGGCGACGATCCATGCATGGGCGGGATCGTTCTTGAAGATCCACTCGCGTTTCGGCCCGGCCATGACGTTCAGGTAATACAGGTCATAGCCGTGCGGTGCGCCGACCGGATGATAGCCGCGCGGTGCCATCACAACATCCCCATCCTCCACGGTGATCGTCTCGTCAATGCTGCGGTCGTCGGTGTAAACCCGTTGAAAGGCAAAGCCCTGCGGCGGATTCAGCCGGTGGTAGTACGTCTCCTCCAGCGCGGTTTCCTCGCCGGGCACGTCGCGGTCGTGCTTGTGCGGCGGATAGCTCGACCAGTGGCCGCCCGGCGTGATCACCTCGACGACCAGCAGGCTGTCGGCCGGCTCGTCCTGCGGCAGGATGTTGCGGACGAAGCGCTGGTTGGTGGCCTCGCCGCGCACCTCGCGGGTCATTGTCTCCGGCGCGATCAGCCGGGGCGCCCGGCCGGGCGTGCCCGGCGCGGTGCACACCGCCAGTTCGACCGCGTCGCGGGCCGTCACCCGATAGCGGGTTTCCGCCGGTACATAGACGGCGGCCGGCGCGACATCCTCGAACACGCTCGCCCGCCCGCCAATGCCGGGAAACGCGGCATCACCGGCGGCGATATCGGCGGTGCCGGACAGCACGACCAGACAGGCTTCGCGGTCGACGCCGCCGCCGGCCAGCATCTGCCCAGGCGTTAGCCGATGGACGCGGAAACCGACGCGGTCCCAGCCGGCGCTCTCCGGCGTCACCTCCAGCACGCAGCCGGTCGCGTCGGGGGCATGGGGGCGCACGCGCAGGGTCATGCCGCCGCTCGCCATGCCAGCCCGGCCTGGTCGGCGCAGCGTTCCAGCGTGCGCAGCCCGATCTCGCCGTAACGGCGGGGGTCGGCAATCGCCGGGTCCTGCTCCGCCTCGACGATCACCCAGCCGTCATAGCCGATGTCGGCCAGCGCCCGCATCGCGTCGCCGTAATCGAGGTAGCCGTCGCCCGGCACGGTGAACATCCCGTCCAGCACCCCGTCCAGAAAACTGCCCTGCCGCCGTCCCAGCGCGCCGAACACCTCCGGCCGGATGTCTTTGCAATGGACGTGGGCGACGCGCTCGGGGTGGTCGCGGATCAGCCGGAACGGGTCGATCCCGCCCAGCGCAGCATGGCCGGTGTCGACGGTCAGCCCGACGCTGGCGCCGGTTGCCTGTAGGAAAAGTTCCAGATCGCGCTGCCGCTCGACGACGGTGCCGAGATGATGGTGATAAGCTAGGCGCAAACCCGCCGCCGCGACATGGTCGGCCACCGCCGTCAGCCGCGCCCCGAACCGCTGCCAGTCGCCCGCCGCCAGCCGCGGTGTCGCGGCCAGCGGCCGGCTGCGGTCGCCGTGGATCGCGTTGCTCGTCTCGGCGATGATGAACACGGTGCAGCCCATCGCCTTCAGCAGCCTCAGGTGCGGCTGCAACGCGGCGATCTCCGCTTCGGCGGATCGGGTCAGCAGGCTGGCGCTGTACCAGCCGCCGACCAGTGCCAGGTCATGCCGGTCGAGTAGCGGCTTCAACACCGCCGGGTCGCGCGGGAACACGCCGCCCAGTTCGACACCGGTGAAGCCGATCGCCTGTGCGTCGGCCAGCACCGACTCCAGCGGCGTGCCGCCGCCCAGTTCCGGCATGTCGTCGTTGATCCATGCGATCGGGCTGACCCCGAATCTTATCGCCATGTCCGTCTCACTTCCCCTCGTCCCGGCGCAGGTGCCGCTCATAGGCGGCGCGCGCCGTATTGACCGCTTCGCGCGCCGACACTTCCGGCACCGCGACGTCCCACCAGGCGCCGCCGGCCTCGGTGCTCGCCACCGGGTCGGTGTCGATGACGATGACGCTGCTGTGCGTGGCCGTCCGCGCCCGTTCCAGCGCCGCTTCCAGTTCGGCGATCGACCCGACCTTCTCGGCATGGGCGCCAAGGCTGCGGGCGTGGCCGGCGAAGTCGATCTCGGCCAGTTGCGTGTGGCGGGTGTCGGCCAGCAGGTTGTTGAACGGCGCGCCGCCGGTCGCCGCCTGCAACCGGTTGATGCAGCCGAAGCCGCGATTGTCGAGCAGCACGACGATCAGCTTGATGCCCATCGCGACGGCGGTCGCCAGTTCCGAATTCAGCATCAGGTAGCTGCCGTCGCCGACCAGCACGTACACCTCGCGCTCCGGCGCCGCCATCTTCGCGCCCAGCCCGCCGGCGATCTCGTAGCCCATGCACGAATAACCGTATTCGACGTGGTAGCCACCGGTCGCTCCGGTCGGCCACAGCTTGTGCAGCTCGCCGGGCAGGCCACCGGCCGCGCAGACGACAACCGCGTCCGGCGCCGCGCCGCGCGCCACCGCGCCGATCACCTGCGCGTCGGACGGCATTTCATTCCCGGCCGGCGCCGCCGTCACCGCTGCGGCGGCACGATCCCATTCGGCCCGCGCCGTCCGTGTGTCCGCCTGCCATGCCGCGCTCGCCGCGATCCCATCCGCCGCCCCGGCCAGCGCCAGCAGCACCGCCCGCGCATCGCCGAAAACCGGCAGCGCGCCATGCTTGTGTGCGTCGAACGGTGCAACGTTGACCTGCGCCAGCCGGGGCGCGCCGTCGATCAGCGCGCGCGATCCGGTGGTGAAATCCTGCAACCGGGTGCCAAGCCCGACGATCAGGTCTGCTTCCGCCGCCGCGCGGTTGGCGGCGCTGCTGCCGGTCACGCCGATGCTGCCCAGATTGTGCGGGTGGTCGTGGGGCAGGGTGCCCTTGCCCGCCTGCGTTTCGGCAAAGGGAATGCCGGTCGCCGTGACGAATGCATCCAGCGCCGCCTCACCCCCGGCGTAGCCGACACCGCCGCCGACGATCAGCAGCGGCCGCGCCGCCACGCGCAGCCTGTCGGCCAGCGCGGCAATGTCGGCGGGGTCCGGCATCACCACCCGGTGCCGCCAGCTGCGCGGCGCGAAGAATGCTTCGGGATAGGCAAAGGCTTCCGCCTGCACGTCCTGGCAGAACGCCAGGGTGACCGGCCCGCAATCGGCCGGGTCGGTCAGCGTTGCCATCGCGCGCGGCAGGGCGTCGAGCAACTGTTCCGGCCGCGTGATCCGGTCGAAATAGCGCGACACCGGCCGGAAACAGTCGTTGGCGGAAACGGTGCCGTCGCCGAAATCCTCGATCTGCTGCAACACCGGGTCGGGCCGGCGGCTTGCATAGACGTCGCCGGGCATCAGCAGCACCGGCAGGCGGTTGACATGGGCCAGGGCGGCGGCGGTCACCATGTTTGTCGCCCCCGGCCCGATCGACGTCGTGCACAGCATCGCCCGCCGCCGACGGTTCTGCTTGGCAAAGGCGATGGCGGCGTGGGCCATCCCCTGCTCGTTATGCGCACGCCAGGTCGGCAGGGTGTCGCGGGCGGCATAAAGCGCCTCGCCGATCCCGGCGACATTGCCGTGGCCGAAAATCGCCCAGGCGCCGGCAAAGAAGCGTACCGGGCCGTCGGGCAGGGGGACATACTGGTTGGCAAGCCAGGTCACCGCCGCCTGCGCTGCCGTCATCCGCCTGTCGGTCATGCCGTCTTCCCCACGCCGGCGCGCGCCTTGCGCCACGCCTCGACGAGCAGCGAGAATCGTTCGGCCAGCGCGTCCACCGCGTCGGCATCGCTGATCGCGCCGCGCATCCATTCGCGCGCGACATCGTAGAAGATCGTGCGGCCGACGGCGAATCCCTTGACGACGCCGACCGCGGCGGCGGCGTCGAACGACGCGATCAGTTGCGGCATGGGCGTCGACAGGCCAAGCAGCACCACCCCCCGGCACAGCGGGTCGTTCTCGGCGATCGCCGCCTCGATATTGCGCCACGCCGCCGGGTCGTCGACAGGTTCCAGCTTCCACCAGTCGGGGTGGATGCCGATCGCGTAGAGCCGGCGGATCGCGCGGGCGACGGTCATCGCGTCAACCGGCATGTCGGGCGGAACGATCACCTCGACCAGCAACTCATGGCGGGTTTTGCGGCAGGCGTCGAACAGGCGCAGCAGCTGTCGCTCCTGCCGGTCGCGCATCTCCTGCGTGTCGTCGGGGTGGTAGAAGACCAGGCATTTGACGACATGGTCGACCGGCCATTCCGCCAGCTCGGTCGCGACATCGGCCGATCCCTCGAATGCCAGCGGCCGCGATTTGGGCCGCTCGATCGGCCGGCCGATCCAATAGGGGTGGTCGGCGGCGGCGGCGAGCGTGTCGAAGCCGTATCGCCCGTCGACCAACAGGCCGAAACCGGGATCGCCCTGCGCCACCCTGTCGAGCGCGGCGAGTGCAAAGCCCTTGAACCGGCCGACCCGTTCGGTGTCGACGCCCAGTTCCTCGGCCAGTTCCTCGAACTGGCTGCGGTGGTCGACGGCGATCACGGTCAGCGAGGGGTATGCGCGTCGCCGCGTCGTTGCCCAGTGGATCTGCTCCAGCGCGGTGTCGTCGCGTAGGCGCAGCGGATAGGCGTCTCTCGCCAGAAAGGCTTCCAGCTCGGTCCAGCTTGGCATCGCGGGCGCGCAGCCGTGGCGCGACACCACGATCGCGCCGCAGGCATTGCCGAAGGTGCAGCAGTCGGCGATCGTCTCACCGCGCAGCCAGCCGCGCGCGAACCCGGCCATGAACGCGTCGCCGGCGCCAAGTACGTTGAACACCTCGATGCGGAAACTGCGGCCGCTGATCCCATCGTCCAGCCGGTCGGGAATAGCGCCCTCGAACGCGGCGCAGCCCAGCGCGCCGCGCTTGCACACCAACAGCGCGTCGCTCCGGGCGCGGATCGCACGCAGTGCGGCGATGGTGTCGGTGCTGCCGCCGAGGATGTGGATTTCCTCCTCCGTCCCGACGATCAGGTCGCACAGCGGCAATACCTGCTGCAGCCGCTCGGTGACGGCCGGGTCGGCGACGAAGCGGTTCTCGCCCATGTCGCGCCCGGTCAGACCCCATAGGACCGGTCGATAATCGATGTCGAACAGCACCTTGCCGCCCGCTTCGCGCGCCCAGGTCGCGGCGGCGACGCTGGCGGCATAGACGTTCGGCTGCGACAGGTGGGTGCCATTGATCAGCACGGCGCCGGCCGACTGGATCCAGGCGCGGTCAAGGTCGTCGCGGGTGAGCGCCATGTCGGCGCAGTTTTCGCGGTAGAAGATCAGCGGAAAATTCTCGCGGTCGCGCAGGCCCAGGATAACCAGCGCCGTCAGCCGATCAGGGTCGAAAACGACGCCGCGAGTGTCGACGCCTTCGCGCTCCAGCTGCTCTTTGAGGAAGCGCCCCATATGGTCGGTGCCAACCCGCGTCACCAATCCGGTGCGCAGCCCCAGCCGGGCGCCGCCGACGGCGGTGTTGGTCGGGCTGCCGCCGACATATTTGGCGAAGGACGCCGTGTCCTCCAGCCGTCCGCCCGACTGCTGGCCATAGAGGTCGACGCTCGATCGTCCGAGGGTGATGAGATCGAGCGTCTTGTCCGAATGCGCCATAGCGGTCCCGTTCCCGCCGCCCGCAGCATCGAGCGACATGTAACGTCTATTCCATCGATTCCACTTATGCAATAGAAATTCTAGAATGGACCTGCGGCAAAATATCTCAACCGCGTTTGGCCGGCGCCGTCTCGAATGCAAAGCGGATGACCAGCGCCTGCGCCAGGCACATCGACGTCGCCAGAGAGCGGAAACCGCGCACTTCCGACTCGCGCACCTGCAGGACCAGCGATGCCGGCTTGGCGATCGGGCTGACCAGGCTGTCGCTTAGCGACAGCACCGCCGCGCCCTGTTGCGAGGCGATATCGACCAGCTGCACCGTTTCCTCGGCATAGGGGTGGTAGCTGATCGCAATCAGCAGGTCGCGCGGGTGCATTGCGCTCGCCTGCTGCTTCGCCAGCCCGGCGACGCCGTCCATGAACAGTACCCGTTTCCCGGTCTGCTGAAGCGAATAGGCCAGATAGGCGGCGACCGGAAAGGAGCGGCGGAACCCGGCGACATGCACGGTTTCGGCCTCGGCGATCATGGCAATCGCCCGGAGCATATCCGCGTCGCTGATCGTCTGCGCCAGGTTTTGCAGGGCAAGGACATTGCCCTCGACGAACTCGTTCAGCACTTCTTCGCCCGCCTTGCGGCGGCTGACGACATCGTTGAACTGGCGGACCCGGTCACCGTAGCCGAGCGCGGCGTTGCCGGACAGCAGCCCGTCGCGGAACAGCCGTTGCATCTGCGTCGCCCCGGAAAATCCGAAGCTTTTGGCAAAGCGGACGATGGCGGAAGGCTGCACGCCCGATCGTTCGGCGATAACCGCCAGCGTTTCCAGCGCCAGTTCGTTGGGCTGGTCCAGGACGTAGCGGGCGATCTGCTGCAGGCGCCGGCTCAGCCCGTCATAGCGCTCCAGCACCAGCGCGCGGAATTCTTCTGCTGTCGTCGGTACCTGCGGCTCGTCGGTCATGGGAATCCTCGATACTGGCCGGGTTAGAATATCTGTTCCGACCGCAAACGCAAAATATCATTGCTGCGATGTAAATTCCATTCTATTCAGAAACGGAAATCACATTCTATATGATGATTGATTGAGGCAAGGAGACGGCGCCATCATCCGCATCGCACAACTCGGCGCCGGGCGCATGGGCAGCGTTCACGCCCGCAACGCCGCCGCCAACCCCCGCCTCGACCTGGCGTGGATTGTCGACCCGCGCGCCGATATCGCCGGCGCTCTCGGCCACGAAACCGGGGCGCAGGTTGCGACGCTTGCCGCGGTGCTGGCCGATCCGGAGGTGCGCGGCATTGTCGTCGCCAGCTCGACCGACGCCCATCTTGACGACACCCGCGCCTGCCTTGCCGCCGGCAAGGCGGTGTTCTGCGAAAAGCCGCTCGACCTGTCGCTGGAACGGTTGGAGGCGGCGGCCGCCGACTTCACCCGCGCAGATGTGCCGCCGCTGTTCGTCGGATTCAACCGGCGCTTCGATCCGCATTACCGGCTGCTGAAGCAGCGGCTCGACGCCGGCGAGATCGGCGCGCTCGAATCGCTTCAGATCGTCAATCACGATCCGGAAACCCCGCCGCCCGCCTTCATTCCCGGCAGCGGCGGGCTGTTCAAGGATTTCACCATCCATGATTTTGACCTGGTTCGCTGGCTGGTCGGCGAACCGGTGGTGCAGGTCTTCGCCTGGGCCAGTTGCCTGATCGATCCCGAAATCGCCGCGCTCGGCGATGTCGATACCGCCAAGCTGTTGCTACGTACTGCCTCGGGCAAGCTCTGCGTCATCTCGAACAGCCGCCGGTCCGGCTACGGCTATGACCAGCGGATCGAGGCATTCGGCGCGGGCGGGGCGCTGCGCGTCGACAACGTCACCAACAGCGCGGTCAGCGCCTGGCGCGCCGGCGGCGCCCAGGCCGATGCCTTCCCCTATGCGTTCATCCAGCGCTACGCGGGCGCCTATCAGGCGGAAATGGACCATTTCGCCGACATCCTCGCCGGCGCCGCCACGCCGGAAACCGGCTATGCCGCCAGCCGCGCGGCGCTGGCCCTGGCAGAGGCATCGGCGCTTTCGGCGCGCGAGGGGCGGCCGGTGGCTTTGGACAAGGAATGACCATGTACGAAATCGCCCTGATCGGCGCCGGCCGCATCGGCCGCATCCACGCCGGCAACGTCGCCGCCGAACCGCGCCTGCGCCTTAGCCATGTTGTCGATCCAGTCGACGCGGCGGCGCGGGAGGTGGCGGCGGCAACCGGCGCTGCCGTTGCGACGCTCGATGCCGTCCTCGCCGATCCGGCGGTACACGGTGTGATCATCGCCAGTGCGACCGATACCCATCTTGATTACACGACGCGGGCAATCGCCGCCGGCAAGGCGGTGTTCTGCGAAAAGCCGATCGACCTCGATCTGACGCGCGCACGCGGGGCGGCGGATCGGCTCGGTGGCGCCGGGGTGCCGCTGCTGCTTGGTTTCAACCGCCGTTTCGATCCGCATTTCCGCGCGCTGCAGGCGCGGCTCGGCGCCGGGGCGATGGGTAGCCTCGAAACGCTCCACATCATCAGCCACGACCCGGCGCCGCCGCCGATCGCTTATGTCAAAGTGTCGGGCGGCCTGTTCAAGGATATGGCGATCCACGATTTCGACATGGCCCGCTGGCTGCTGGGGGAAGAGCCGGTGGCGGTCTTCGCCGCCGCCAGTTGCCTGGTCGATCCGGCGATCGGCGAGGTCGGCGATGTCGATACCGCGCGCATCTTCCTGCGCACCGCGTCCGGCAAGCTCTGCGTCATCTCGAACACCCGCCGTTCCGGCTATGGCTATGACCAGCGGATCGAGGCGTTCTGCTCCGGCGGGCTGATCCGCGCCGGCAATGTCCGCGAAACGACGGTCGAGTGCTGGGGCGAGGCGGGGGCCGCCGCCGATCCGCTGCAGAATTTCTTCCTCGACCGCTACGCCGACGCCTATCGCGCGGAAATGACCCATTTCGCCGACATGCTCGCCGGTGCCCCCGCCGCCGTCGGCTATGCCGACGGCATCGCCGCGCTGGTGCTGGCGGAAGCGGCCGGCCGTTCCGCCGCCGAAGGCGCCGTCGTCACGCTGTAACGGGCAGACCCAGGCCGCAATCCCCGCGTCGCATCAGCCGCGGCGGCGCCGCGCCTCGCGCCGCCGGCGGCGCTGGCTGACGGCGCGCCAGATCGCGCCCACCCCCGCCAGCAGGATCAGCGCGATCAGCGCATAGGCGATCAGGTGTCGTGGCTCAGGCATGCGTCATTCTCCCGCGCCCCCGTCAGCCAAGTGTACGGCGCGGTCTGGTTACCGAACAATGAATCCCGCGACGCAAGGTGGGCTGGCCGGGACGAACGCGCCCGGTCGCGCCTATTCGCCCATCGCGTTCATGATGATGTCGTGAATGCGGTTCTGTTCGATCACGCCGCGCACTTGTGCGGACCCCGCGCCGATCGCGTAGAGCGGCACATCCTCGCCGCCATGGGTTTCGGCGCTGAGCGGGACGAGCGCCTGTTGCCGCGCCCTGGGGTCGTCCGACGGCGCCGGGCGCGGGGCGGTGGTCACCGCGCCGGGGCCGTTGCGATAGCCGAGTGCGGTATAGGGCTGGCCGTCATCGGCAAGACTTGGCCGCTCGTTCGCGACGCCGCGCGCGTCGTTACCGGTCACCAGCCCCAGGATCGGGTTGCCGCGCGTCGGGTAGCCGCCGAGGGTGAAGACATGGCTGTGGTCGGCGGTGACCAGGATCAGCGTGTCGGACAGGTCGACACTGGCGCGCGCGACGGCGACCGCCTTCGACAGTTCCTGCACTTCGCGCAGGGCATAGGCGGCCTTGCCGTCGTGGTGGCCATGGTCGATGCGGCCGGCCTCGATCATCAGGAAATACCCGCCCGGGTGCCGCGCCATCCGGGCGATTGCCGCCTGCGTCATTTCGGCCAGCGTCGGCTCGCGCGAATCTGGCGCACGGTCGAGGGTGTAGGTCATGTGCGAATCGGCGAACAGGCCGAGAACCGGGCGGTCGCCGGCCAGTGCCGCTTCCATCCCCGCCCGGTCCTGCACATAGACGCCGCCGGTCCGCGCCGCCCATACGCCCGGCAGGTTGTCCGTGGCGTCAAGCCGCGCACCGCCCCCGGCCTTGCCAAGGAAGTTCGTCCGGCCGCCGCCCATCGCCAGGGTAAACGGGAAATCGACCAGCTGCCGCGCGATATCCTGGCACCCCTTGGCGCGCTCCGCTTCGGGGATGGCGGCGTCGCTTTCCCATCCGCGTTCTGAAACATGGGCAAAAACCGCCGCCGGGGTGGCGTGGGTGATCCGCGCGGTCGATACGATGCCGATCGCCTTGCCGCGCCCGGCCAGCGTCTCGGCCATCGTCGGCAGGCGGTGGGCCAGCGCCCCGG
This sequence comes from Sphingomonas flavalba, assembly GCF_047553045.1. Lineage (GTDB taxonomy): Bacteria > Pseudomonadota > Alphaproteobacteria > Sphingomonadales > Sphingomonadaceae > Sphingomonas_L > Sphingomonas_L flavalba_A. The sequence continues at coordinate 210,144 of NZ_CP180208.1, forward strand.
CGCAATCGCCACGCAGGCTTTCCGGCCCGACGCCGATCATCCCGGCGCGCGTCTTGACCCCGGTGTTGATCGCGGAAGCGGTGCCGGCGCTGTCGGGCACCTGCTGGTTGGTGTTGTAGGTCTTGACCAGCGCCAGTTGCGGGAAATGCTCGAACGCCAGCAGGTTCTCCTCGCCGGTGCCGCCGCGCGACTGACCATCGTAAATCCGCCCGGCGGTCACCGTCGACACGCCCATGCCGTCGCCGATAAACAGAATGACGTTGCGCGCCCGCCCGTCTGCGCCGGCGGCCGACGCCGACAGCAGCGGCGGCGTGTCCTGGGCGGTGGTGCACGCCGCGGTCAGCGGCAGTAGCAGCGCGGTCAGCGCGGCGACGATTCCGGGCCTGGTCATCCGGTTCCTCCTGTGGGCAAAGCTGCGTTCAGTCGGCGGACCCGGCCGGGCCTGCCATGGCGGGATCGGTCACGCCGGCCAGGCCGGTTTCGACCCGCCCCGCATAGCGCCAGTCGAAACCGCCGTCGTCGGTCGAAACGCTGAGATCATACCAATGGTGGTGGTGCGCGCCACCATCCCGGCTTCGACCGGCGCGGTGAGAGTGTGCCGGTCGAAGCCGTGGATCGGGGTCGCGGAGCGCGTGCGAAACCTGCTTGCCGCCTGTTTCGCGCAGCGCGTCGGCGAAAACGCCCGGTATTCGCGAAGATGGTGAGGTTATCGCTCGCGAATTTTTGGGCTTGCCGCCATCGCCTTTTCGTGAGGCGGGCTTTGCCGCAATGGCGATAACGGGGCTTTCGGGGCGTCGCCATTCATGCTTGCCGAACTATAAACCGGTTCGACTTGGCGTTTTTCTTTAATCTCCCTATGTTTTCTTGGCCGTAACGACGGGTCGCCGTACACGATAATAGCCTTTGGTTCCGTTGTGGACGGGTGGGGAGAAGCTGTGTTTTACGGAAAGGCACGGGTGGCGGCATGGGGCGCCGGGGTGGTGATGATCGCGGTGTTGGCCGGCGCGGCGGATGCGCAGCCGGGCGCGGCGCAGCGGTTGCGCGCGGTGGATGCCGCGCGAATGGCGCAGGTCGAAATCGCGCCGCCGGCAGAGGCGGCCGCCTATGCGACACCGGGGTCGGTGACGCTCCGGGCCGGCAGCACCAGCGCGGTCCTGCGCCAGTTGTCGGTCAGGCAACGCCTGCCGCTGGCGACGCTGCGCGCCAATCCGGTTGTTGCGCTTGGCGACGGCACGGCCGACCTGCGCCCGTTGCTGTCCAACCCGGCGGCGCTGACCAACATCGGCGCGCGGCTGAAGAGGCAACCGGCGCTGGCCAGGGTGGCGGCCGATACGCTGGAAGCGGTGGAGGTCGATCAGGGGCTCGTCGTTCGCCAGTTCCTGTCCTACCGGCTGAACACTGGCGTCTGCGCCGACAGCCGCAAGCGGGCGCAACTCGCCCGCGATGGGGTGTCCTGCTTCGAACGCCAGACGCCGGCGGCACGTGCCGCCGCCTTCGCCAATCCGGCTGATCCGCATTACGTCGCCGACCGGCGCGACCGGGCGAAGGCGCTGGCCCGCGCGGCGGAGGCCGAGCGGGCAGAGACCGCGGCGGTGGCGGAAGGGCTGGCGACCTTCCGCGCGATGCTGCGTGACCCGGCTCGCCGCGCGGAAATCGTGCGAGAAATCGGCGCGGCGGAGGCGGACCGGCTGGCGAGGCTGGACGACGCCACGCTTGAAGGCGAAATGCTGAACGCCGCCGAAATCGAGATAGAGGAGGTGCTGTTCGTTCCCGGCCGGTCGCTGGCCGGTCCGGCGTTGCGCCGGCGGGCCGATCTGGCGCTGGCCGGCGCCTTCACCGCCGCCCCGGCCAGGGACAGCGGGTCGAAAACCATCCCCCTTGTCGACATCCGCGCCGCGCTCAAGGCCGAACACCGGATCGACGACCAGATTTACCTGACCGGCTTCACCCTCGGGCGGGAACATGAATGGCGCCGGCGGGTATCGGTATCGATCAAATGGTGTCTGGTCGGCTGCAAGAAGACCTATTTTGCCGAATTATATGCCGGCTTCAACTACGGCTTCGGTCTGCGTTTCCCGGTCCGGCTCGGCGGCGCCTACGCCTATGACGGCCGGGCGGCCAGCTTCACGCCCCGGTTCGAGACGATCAACGGCGCCCCGGCGGATTACGCCGCCTCCGGCCTGCCCGCGAACAAGCTGTTCGACGGGAAGGAACTGGTCGCCGAAGTCGGCGCCTATGCCGGTCTCAACTACAAGGTGCCGGCGTTCGGCAGCGGCGGCGTCGGCTTCGACATCGGGCTGGACCTGACCCGCCAGTTGCCGGCGCCGTTCGCCAATGGGCAGTTCGCCCCGCCGATGCCCGGCCGGCCGGCGACCCGCGGCGACAAGCTGTTCGAGTCGATCGACCTGATCGGTGGCCGCGCCAATTTCGGCATTGTCGGCGGCAAGGTGATGCCGGCTCTCCAGCTTTCCCTGCAATCGGATCGGCTCGATTTCCGGCTGACCGACCGGATCACCGGCCAGTCGCAGGTGGTGAACGCCTCCGGCCGGGCCTATCGCCTGGCGGTCGACCCGACCGATCGGACGAGCCGCTTCGCGATCGGCGATCCCGCCTATCGGCTCCGCTTCGCGATGACGCCGGGTATCGTCGGGCGGTTGTTCGTCGATGTGAAGGCGTGGTCCAAGACCTGGGACTGGCCGGTCTGGTTCCCGGAACTGGCGATTGCCCTGCCGGCGGGAAATGACAGTTTCGGCTGTCATCTCGGCACGGTCTGCGCGCGCAACTACGTGATGTCGCCGACCACGGCACAGGGGGGCACGGCGGAGAGCGCCGATCCGATCGAGCGGATCGTCGGCCGCTGGGCGGAGGAATTCGAACCATTCTGGGCGCGGCAATGCCCGGACGAGAAGCTCCGCCTGTGCGCGACCGCGATCATGGCGACGACGACCAACTACCGGAACCGCATGGTCGTCGACATGGGCAAGGCGAAGGCTGAGCGCGATCAGCTGGTAATCTTATCGAAATACAAGGCCGAGGCGCAGAAGAAAGCCGCGTCGATCATCCGCGAATCGCGTCAGCGCGCCGCCCGCCGATAGCCGTGGTCGCCGGGCCGGCGCAGACGTGCCCCGGCCCGGTCGCCCCGGCGGCGTCAACGCGCCGCGGCCAGCGTTTCATAGCTGGTGATCAGGTTGCGATAATCGGGGATGTGGCTGGAAAACAGCGCGCCCAGCCCATCGACATCGTTGCGCCAGTCGCGGTGCAATTCGCAGGCGGTGCCGAACCAGGTCATCAGCTGCGCGCCGGCCTGGGTCATCCGCGCCCATGCCGCGTCGCGGGTGATCGGGTTGAACGTGCCGGATGCGTCGGTGACGACGAACACGTCATAGCCTTCCGCCAGCGCCGACAGGGTGGGGAAGGCGACGCAGACCTCTGTCACCACGCCGGCGACGATCAGCTGCTTGCGGCCGGTGGCCTTCACCGCCGCGACGAAATCGGCATTGTCCCATGCGTTGATCTGGCCGGGGCGGGCGATGTACGGCGCGTCGGCGAACTGCTCTTTCAATTCGGGGACCAGCGGGCCGTTCGGGCCGGTCTCGAAACTGGTGGTCAGGATGGTCGGCAGCGCAAAATAGCGGGCGAGCGCACCGAGTGCGAGGACGTTGTTCTTGAATCGGTCCGGCTCGATATCGCGGACCAGCGACAGCAGCCCGGCCTGGTGGTCGACAAGCAGCACCGCCGCGTCGTTGCGGTCGAGGCGGGTATAGGGTCTGGACATGGGTGTCTCCTCCGTCGCCCGCGACAAAGCCGCCGCGCGGGCGGCGCCCGGCGGACGACCGGCGGCGGCGCGAGCTGGAACCGCCGCCGACACATTTCAGGAAAAAGAGGCGGCCCGATCCCGAAGGACCGGGCCGCCTCAAGGGTCAGGCGGCGGCGGCGAAGCGACCGGCGTTGAAGTCGTCGATCGCCTGGCGGATCTCCGCCTCGCTGTTCATCACGAACGGGCCGTAGCCGACGATCGGCTCGTCGATCGGCTCGCCGGTCAGCACCAGCAGCTTGGCGTCGCCGTCGGCATGGACGGCAACGCCGCCGCCGGTCCGGTCGAGCAGCACGACTTCCGCCTCGCCCGCCGGCTCGGTGCCGTTGACCGTGACATGGCCGCCAAGCACGACCAGCATCGCGGTGTGCCCTTCCGGCAGGTCAAGCGTCACGTCGGCATCGCGGTTCAGCCGCACGTCCCAGACGTTTATCGGCGTGAAGGTCCGCGCCGGCCCCCGTGCGTCGCCGAACGCGCCGGCGATGATCCGGGCGGTGCCGGTGCCGCCGGGCAGGGCGACCGACGGGATGTCCGCCGCGGTGATCGCCTGATAGGCGCCGGGCGTCATCTTGTCCTTCGCCGGCAGGTTGACCCACAGCTGCACCATGCGGAACGGGCCGCCGGTCCTGGCGAAGGCCGGCGAATGATATTCCTCGTGCAGGATACCGCCCGCCGCCGTCATCCACTGGACATCGCCGGGGCCGATGACGCCGCCGTTGCCGGCGGAATCACGGTGCTCGACTTCGCCGTCATAGACGATGGTTACCGTTTCGAACCCGCGGTGCGGGTGCTCGCCGACGCCGCGCCGCGCATCGGTCGGCTCGAACATGTGCGGCCCGGCATAGTCGAGCAGCAGGAACGGGCTGATATGCGCGCCCAGCGTGTTGTAGGAAAACAGCGAGCGGACGGGAAAGCCGTCGCCGACCCAGTGGCCGGGGGTGTTGCCGTAGCGGCCGAGAATCTTCCTGGTCATCGTTTGTCTCCACGGGATGGCGGATTGCGGCCGTCCCCTTCGCCAGCAGAGATAATCGCAGGACGAATAATCGGAAAGATTGAGATGGCGGACCCTGCGTCCTATAAACAGGACGATGCAGGACCTGAACGACCTTTATTATTTCGTGCAGGTCGTCGACCATGGCGGCTTCGCGGCGGCCGGGCGGGCGATCGGGCTGCAGAAGTCCAAGCTCAGCCGGCGCATCGCCCAGCTGGAGGCGCGGCTGGGGGTGCGGCTGCTCAACCGCTCGTCGCGGCGCTTTTCGGTGACGGAGGTCGGGCGCGAATATTACGAACGCTGCGTCGCGATGCTGGTTCAGGCGGAGGCGGCCGACCAGCTCGTCGCCGAATTGCGGGCGGAACCGCGCGGGGTGGTCCGGGTCAGTTGCCCGGTGGCGCTGCTCGATTTCCAGTTCGCGGCGCTGTTCACGCGGTTCATGGCCCGCCACCCGGCTGTCTCGCTTCACCTTGAAAGCACCAACCGCCGCGTCGACCTGATCGCCGAAGGGTTCGACATGGCGATCCGCGTCCGCTTCCCGCCGATTCCGCCCAGCGATCTGGTCATGCGCCGGCTCGACAGCAGCACCCAGTGCCTGGTCGCCAGCCCGGCGCTGCTCGCCGCGCCGCTTCGCTCGCCGGCCGACCTGCCGGGCCTGCCCAGCCTGGCGCTGTCGGCGCCGCGCGGCGCCCACCAGTGGCAGCTCGAACATGCCGATGGGCAGACGGCCGTCGTCCCCCATGCGCCGCGGCTGGTGACGGACGACATGACCATGCTGCGCGACGCGGCGATCGAGGGCATCGGCATCGTCCAGTTGCCGACGATGATGATCTGGCGCGATGTCGCGGCCGGCCGGCTGATCCATGCCCTGCCGGACTGGCGGCCGCCGGCCGGGATCGTCCACGCGGTGTTCCCGTCGCGGCGCGGCCTGCTGCCGTCGGTTCGGGCGCTGCTCGATTTCCTTGCCGCCGCCTGCGCGGAGGAACGGCGGCGCGTCCGGCTCGACCCGCCCGGCTCAGGCGGCGCCGATCGCGGCTGAATGCGGGTCCGCCGGGTGGATGGCGGGCGCGTCCCCGTTCGTCTCCGCCGCCAGCGCCGCGCCGATCCGGGCGAGGTCCGCCACCGTGTCGCGGATGTCGGCGTCGCTTGTCCGCGGGTTAATCGTGCACAGCCGCAGCACCGAACGGCCGTTCAGCACTGTCGATGTGACCAGCGCGCGCCCTTCGGCCATCAGCGCCTCGACGATCCGGCCCTGCAGCGCGTCGACCGCCGCGTCGGCCATCCCGGCCGGGCGGTAGCGAAAGGTGGTGACGCCGATCTGCGCCGGGGTCACCACCTGCCAGGCCGGGTCGCCGGCGCGCAGCACCGCTTCCGCCAGCTCGGCGAGACCGATGCCGCGCGCGATCGCGGCGCGGAACGCATCGAGGCCGAAGGTTTGGAGCGACAGCCATAGCTTCAGCGCGCGGAAGCCGCGGGTCAGCTGGATGCCGTAATTGCCGAAATTCACTTCCTCCGCCGTGCCCAGCGTGTCGCGCAGATATTCCGGCATCACCTGGAAGGTGTCGCGCAGCAACGTGCGGTCGCGCACCAGCACGCAGCCGGTCTCGAACGGCTGGAACAGCCATTTATGCGGGTCGAGCGACAGCGAATCGACGCCGCCCAGTCCGTCGAGCAGGACGCTGCCCGCCTCGGTCAGCACCGCCGGCGCGCCATAGGCGCCGTCGGCGTGCAGCCACATGCCCTCCGCCCGGCACAGCGCCGCCAGCGCCGGCAGCGGATCGATCGCGCCGCTGTTGGTGGTGCCGGCATTGGCGATCACGCAGAACGGCCGGCGCCCGGCTGCGCGGTCGGTGGCGATCGCCTGCGCCAGCCGGTCGAGCGGCAGCTGGAAACGCTCGTCGCTCGGCAGGATGCGGATGCGGTCGTCGGTGAGGCCGAGCACGCGCAGCGCCCGCGCGACGGAAGAATGGGTCTGGTCGCTGGTATAGGCGACGGCGCCGTCGGTGCGGTCGGCAAGGATCGCGCTGCGCGCCACCGCCAGCGCGGTCAGGTTGGCCATCGATCCGCCGCTGACGAACAGGCCGCCCGCCCCGTCCGGCAGGCCGCAGAGCGCGCGCAGCCAGTCGATCACCACCAGCTCGACCTGCGCCGGGCCGGACCCGGCATACCAGGTGCCGGCAAAGCAGTTCAGCCCGGCGGATAGCGTTTCCGCCATCACGCTGACGAAGTTGCTGGCGCCGGGTACGAAGGCAAAGAAGCGCGGATGGTCGACGTGCAGCATGTTGGGGAACACGTCGCGTTCCAGCCGGTCGAGCAGCGCCGCCGGGTCGCCCGGTCCCTCCGGCACCGGCTCGCGCAGTAGCGCCTCCAGCGTCGACCGCTCCGCCTTGCGCCCGACCGGCTTGTCGGCCAGCCCGGCGCGGTGGTCGATCAACATGTCGACCACCCGATAACCGAGCGCGCGCATCGCTTCCGCCGGAAGCGTTAACGGCTCCTGCTCCGTCGCCATGATCCCCCTTCGCCCTTTCCGTCCGCCGTTAACCCGATTTCGTTTTGTCGTTGTCCGGCGCGTCGTTAAACTGGCGGCGCGCGCGGCATCGCGATGGCCTACACTGCTTGAAAACACAAGTATTTTGCCGTCCGCCGCGTGAGGACAGGGGAGATTGGTGATGACAGATACGCCCGCCGCCGCCCTGGCGATTGCCGCCTTGCTCGTCGGTGTCGCGCCGGCGCCGCTCGCCGCGCAGACCCGGCCGGCGCCTTACCCGGACCGGTCGCACATCCGGCCACCGGCCGGCGACTATGCGCAGACGCTGCGCTGTGAATCGCGCAAGAACCGGCGGCAGCGCTGCGTGGCCGACACCGGCAATCGCGTGCAGTTGATCCGCCGTCTCGGCGGCACCTGCACCGAAGGGCGCAGTTGGGGCTATGACCGCCGGGCGATCTGGGTCGATCGCGGCTGTCGCGCCGAATTCGCCTATGGCCGCTACGGTGGCGGCGGGCACTATCCGCGCCCCGATCCGAATGCCGATCGCGACAAGGGACCCAGCACCGGCGCGATCATCGCCGGGGTCGCCGTCGCCGGTGGCCTGCTTGCCCTGCTTGCCAGCAACGCCAACAAGAAGAAGGCGGAACAGACCAGCGCCGCGACGCCGGAACCGCAGGCCCCGGCCAGCTTCCCGCCCGGCCCGCCGGCGGTGATCACCGCCGATCTGTCGCCGCTGCCGTCCGCGTCGCGGCCGTCGGTTCAGACCTGCCTGAACGAGGCCTCGCGCCAGGTTGGCGCAACCGGCGGCACCCGCCTGTCCTATGACCGGCTGACGTCGCTGGAACCGGGCAATGGCGGCTGGCGGTTCGGCGCGGTGCTGACCGGCACCTATCCGGACGGGCCGCGTGTCCTGCCGATCTATTGCCGGGCAACGCCGACGAAGATCGTCCAGTTCGACTTTACCGAGGCGGAATAGGCGGGTTCCGGCGCGGTAATCTACCCGTCATCGGGTTCCGGCACGGTGCACACATCGACCCAGGCGGCGCCGGTCAGCGCGACCATCCGTTCCGGGGTGATGCAGACGGAAGCGGTGCGCGCGCCCGCCGCCGGGTAGACGGTGTCGAAGGCCCGCAGCGATATGTCGCAATAGACCGGGATCGCCGTCGCCAGCCCGAACGGGCAGACCCCGCCCGGCGGGTGGCCGGTCAGCGCCTCGACATCCTCGGCGCCCAGCATGCGCGGGCGGTTGCCGAATGCTGCCTTGGTCTTGCGGTTGTCCAGCCGCGAATCGCCGCGGGTGACGATCAGCATCGGCTGCCCGTCGACCCGGATCGACAATGTCTTGGCGATCCGGGCCGGGGCGACGCCCAGGGTGGCGGCGGCTTCGGCCACGGTGGCCGTGCTCGCCGCCTGGGCGATGATGGCGATGTCGGGGGCCTTCTCCGCGAAGAAAGCCCGGACGGACGCCAAACTCACGGCTCAGCCGTTCAGCCGGTCCTTGACCGCCTTGGCGGCAGCGAAGGTCAGCTTCTTCGACGCGGCGATCTGGATGGTCGCGCCGGTCGCCGGGTTGCGGCCTTCGCGCGCCGGGCTTTCCTTCACCTTGAACTTGCCGAAACCGTTGAGGGACACTTCCTCGCCACGGGCGGCGGCATCGGCGATCGCGGCGAAAACCGCATCGACCGCCTTGCGCGCGTCGGCCTTGGACAGGTCCTGGCTGGCGGCGAGCGAATCAGCGATATCGGCGTTGTTCATGTGCAAATCCTTCCTTGTGGTCGCGTTCGCCTCCTAGACGCGGAAATAGGCACTGGTCCAGACGGTCTGCACCGGGTTTGGGCGGTGTATCGCGGTCAATCGTCGCCCCGTCGCCCGAAACACGGTTAATCGGGGTCCTGCTCGATCGACGGCCGGGCCAGCGGCTGCGGCGCTCCGGCCAGCGCGCGGTCCAGTTGTTCGCGGTCCAGCGCCCCGTCCCAGCGGGCAACGACCACCGTCGCCACCGCGTTGCCGATGAAGTTGGTCAGCGACCGGCACTCGCTCATGAACCGGTCCACCCCCAGGATCAGCGCCATGCCGGCGACCGGGACCGACGGCACGATCGACAGCGTCGCCGCCAGGGTGATGAAGCCGGCGCCGGTCACCCCGGCGGCGCCCTTGGAACTGATCATCGCGATCAGCAGCAGTGCGATCTGGTCGCCCAGCGACAGGTCGACATTGCACGCCTGGGCGATGAACAGCGCCGCCAGCGACATATAGATGTTGGTGCCGTCGAGGTTGAACGAATAGCCGGTCGGCACGACCAGCCCGACCACCGGCTTGCTGCACCCGGCCGCCTGCATCTTGTCGATCAGGCTGGGCAGCGCGGCTTCCGAAGAGGATGTGCCGAGCACCAGCAGCAACTCCGCCTTCAGATAGCGGCAGAGCGCGAGGATCGAAAAACCGGTCAGCCGCGCGATGGCGCCGAGCACCAGCAGCACGAACAGCAGCGCCGTCAGGTAGAATGTCGCGACCAGCGCGCCGAGGTTGACCAGCGCGCCAAGGCCGTACCGGCCGATGGTGAAGGCAATGGCGCCAAGCGCGCCGATCGGCGCCGCCGCCATCAATATCGCGACCAGCCGGAACACGACCAGGCCGGTCCGCTCCAGCAGGTCGAGCACCGGCGCCGCCGGTTCGCCGACCAGCGATAGCGCCACGCCGAACAGGATGGCGATCAGCAGCACCTGCAGAATCGACCCGTCGGTCAGCGCCGACAGCGCCGTCGTCGGGATGATGGCGAGCAGGAAACCGGTCAGTGACGCTTCATGCGCCTGTTCGCTGAATGTCGCGACCGCGCCGGCGTCCAGCGTCGCCGGGTCGATGTTCAGCCCGGCGCCCGGCTGCACGACATTGGCGACGACCATCCCGACGATCAGCGCCAGCGTCGAAACGACGAGGAAATAGGCGAACGCCTTGCCGGCCACCCGGCCGACCGACGCCATTTCCTTCATGCCCGCGATGCCGGTCGCCACGGTCAGGAAGATGACCGGCGCGATGATCATCTTGACCAGCTTGATGAAGCCGTCGCCGAGCGGCTTCAGCGCCTCGCCGAGCTGTGGCCAGAAATGGCCGATGACCGTGCCGAGCAGGATCGCCGCCAGCACCTGCACATACAGGTGGCGGTACAGCGGCCGGCGGCCGGGCGGGGCGGCGTTTGCGCTGGCGGAAATCGTCGACGCTCCTCTCTGCTCCGGCCGCTTGGGCGCTGGGCACGCCTTCTACTGCCTGTCTCCGGCGGATGGAATCGGCAACTCGCGGCGGCGCGCCCGTTCAGTGTTCCAGCGTGTCGAGGATCGGGCAGTCGGGGCGGCTGTCGCCATGGCAGCGCGCGGCGAGGTCGAGGAGGACGCGGCGCATCTCCTCCAGCGCCAGCGCCTTGCGGCCAAGCGCCTCGGCGCGGGCGGTGGCGAGCGCCTTGACGTCGGCGGAGGACCGGCCGGCGTCGCTCCACAGGCCGAGCAGGGTGCGGATCTCTTCGATCGGGAAGCCCAGGTCGCGCGCGTTGGCGATGAAGCGCAGGCGGTGGACGTCGGCGTCCGAATAGTCGCGATAGCCGCTGTCGCGCCGGGGCGGTGCCGGCACCAGCCCGATCGCCTCGTAATGGCGGATCATCCGCGCCGAAACGCCGCTCGCCGCCGCCGCCGGGCCGATCTTCACAGCGCCACCCGGTTGAGGCGCAGCGCGTTCATCACCACCGCGAAGGACGACAGCGCCATCGCCGCGCCGGCGAACATCGGCGACATCAGGATACCGGCGACCGGGTAGAGCACGCCCGCCGCCACCGGCACGCCGATGCCGTTGAACAGGAAGGAGAAGAACAGGTTCTGGCGAATGTTGGTCATCGTTGCCTCGGCCAGCCGGCGGGCGCGCACGATAGCACCCAGATCGCCGCGCACCAGCGTGATGCCGGCGCTCTCGATCGCGACGTCGGTGCCGCCGCCCATCGCCAGCCCGACATCGGCGGCGGCCAGCGCCGGCGCGTCGTTGATGCCGTCGCCGGCCATCGCCACCTTCGCGCCGCCCGCGCGCAGTTCGGCGATGATCTGCGCCTTGTCGTCGGGGTGCAGCCCGGCGCGGACCTCGTCCAGCCCGCCGGCGGCGGTCGCCACCGCCTCGGCGGTCGCCCGGCTGTCGCCGGTCAGCATCACCAGCCGCAACCCGTCGCGGCGCAGCGCCGCCAGCGCCCCGGCGGCGGATGGGCGCAGCGGGTCGGCGACGGCGAGCAGCCCGGCGGCCTTGCCGTCGATGGCGATGAACATCACCCCGGCACCGGCCTGGCGGTGGGGCGCCGCCCGTGCCTCCAGCGCGGCCGGGTCGGCGCCCGCCTGTTCCATCTGCCGGGCATTGCCGACCGTGACGGCGTGGCCGTCGACACGCGCGCTGACCCCGCTGCCGGTATGCGACTGGAAATCGGCGACCGTGCCGGTGGGCAGGCCGCGTTCGGCGGCGGCGGTGACGATCGCGTGGGCCAGCGGGTGCTCGGAATGCGCCTCGACCGCCGCCGCCAGCGCCAGCAGCCGATTCTCCTCAACCGCGCCGAGCACCTCGATCGCGATCAGCTTCGGCTTGCCTTCGGTCAGCGTGCCGGTCTTGTCGACGACCAGCGTGTCGACGCGTTCCAGCGCCTGCAATGCCTCGGCATGCTTGACCAGCACGCCGGCGCGCGCGCCGCGCCCGGTGCCGACCATCACCGCCATCGGCGTCGCCAGACCAAGCGCGCAGGGGCAGGCGATGATCAGTACCGCGATCGCGTTCAGCAATGCATGGCCCAGCCGGGGTTCCGGCCCCGCCAGCGCCCAGACGATGAAGGTCAGCACCGCAATCGCGACGACCAGCGGCACGAACCAGCCCGCCACCCGGTCGGCGACCGCCTGAATCGGTGCGCGGCTGCGCTGCGCCTCGGCAACCATGCGGACGATGCGGGACAGGATCGTGTCGGCGCCGACCGCCTGCGCCTCGATGACCAGACTGCCGGTGCCGTTAACCGTGCCGCCGGTGACGGCGTCGCCCGCCGTCTTGGCAACCGGCGCCGGTTCCCCGGTCAGCATCGCCTCGTCGACGGCGGATCGTCCGTCGACCACGGTGCCGTCGACCGGCATCGCCGCGCCGGGGCGGATGCGCAGCCGGTCGCCGACCGCGACGCGGTCGAGCGGCACCTCTTCCTCGGTTCCATCGTCCCGCAGACGCAGCGCGGTTGCCGGGGCGAGCCGCATCAGCGCGCGGATCGCCCGGCCGGTCGCGGCGCGGGCGCGCAGCTCCAGCACCTGGCCGAGCAGGACAAGCGCGACGACGACGCCCGCCGCCTCGTAATAGACCGGCACCATGCCGCCGTGGCCGCGCGCCGCATCGGGCAGCAGGCCGGGCGCCACCGTCGCGACCAGGCTATAGGCGAAGGCGGCGCCGACTCCGATCGCGATCAGGGTGAACATGTTCAGGTGGCGGGTGCGCAGCGATGCCCAGCCGCGCGCGAAGAACGGTGCCCCGGCCCACAGCACGATCGGCGCCGCCAGCGCCAGCTGGACCCAGGGCGACGCCGCCGGGCTGACCAGGTGGATGCCGGCCATGTCGCCCAGCATCGATACGAACAGCAGGGGGATTGCCAGCACTCCGGCCACCCACAGCCGCCGGGTGAAGTCGGTCAGCTCCGGGTTGGGCGTGTCGTCCAGCGACGGCGCCTCCGGTTCCAGCGCCATGCCGCATAGCGGGCAGCTATCCGGCCCGTCGCGGCGGATCTCCGGGTGCATCGGGCAGGTCCAGATCGCTCCCGTCGGCGCCTCTGCCACCGGGCGCGGCCGGCCGTCCAGATAGGCGGCCGGGTCGGCGACGAACTTGGCGCGGCAGCCAGCGCTGCAGAAATGATAGGCGCACCCGGCCTGTTCGGCATGGTGCGGTGTCGTCGCCGGGTCGACGGTCATGCCGCAAACCGGGTCGATCGCCGCCGTGTCGGCGGACGCCGTCGCCGCGCCGCCGCCGCAACAGGCACCCTTATGCCCGCTATGTCCGTCGGCGGCGTGGCTGGACGGGTGGCGCGCGCCGGCATCTGGCATGTGAGTCGATCCTGTCATGCCGACCCAGATAGGGTCTGACATCATGTCAGGGTCAAGCGGCCGGTGAAAATGCGCAAAAGGGGGTTGACCCTGCCATAATGTCAGGTGCGATTGGCCGGTGATGGCATTCACGCGCCCGGCTCTGAACATCACCGCCCCCGTCGACCGGCGAGGGTTGCTGCGCGGCGCCGCCGCGTTTGGCGGCACCGCCGCCTTCGCGCCATGGTTCCCCGGCTGGGCGCAGCCGGTGTCGGCGGGGATCGTCCGGGCGCCGACGGTGCTGTCGGGCGGCGACATCCACCTGCGCATCGCCCACCAGATGCTGAGCATCGACGGCAAGACCCGCCACGCCATCGGCCTCAACGGCACCGTGCCGGGGCCGCTGCTGCGCCTGCGCGAGGGGCAGGACGTGCGCCTGCACGTCGAGAATGCGCTGGACGAGGACAGTTCGATCCACTGGCACGGGTTGCTGCTGCCGGCCCATATGGACGGGGTGCCCGGCGTCAGCTTTCCCGGCATCGCGCCGCGCGCCACCTTCGTCTACGAATTCCCGGTCCGTCAGGCCGGGACCTACTGGTATCACAGCCATTCCGGCCTGCAGGAGCAGATGGGCCATTACGGCCCGATCGTCATCGACCCCGCCGGCCCCGACCCGATCGGTTCCGACCGCGAGCATGTCGTGGTGCTGTCGGACCACAGCCCGTTCCACCCGCACGCGATCTTCCGCAAGCTGAAGCTGCAGGGCGGGTATTTCAATCGCCAGAAGCAGACGCTGGCCGACCAGCTGCGCGGCGAGGGGCAGTCGGCGGCGGAACGCTTTGCCTGGGGCGCGATGCGGATGGACCCGACCGACATTTCCGACGTGACCGGCGCCGCCTATACCTATCTGGTCAACGGCCACGGCCCCGCCGACAACTGGACGGCGCTGTTCGCGCCGGGCGAGCGGGTGCGGTTGCGCCTGATCAACGCTTCGGCGATGACCACCTTCAACGTCCGCATCCCCGGCCTGACGATGACCGTGGTGCAGGCCGATGGGCTCGATGTCCGCCCGGTGACGGTCGACGAACTGCAGATCGCGATCGCCGAGACCTATGACGTGATCGTCACCCCGGCCGAGGACTGCGCCTATACGCTGGTCGGCGAAAGCGTCGACCGATCCGGCATGGCGCGCGCCACCCTTGCCCCGCGCGCCGGCATGGCCGCGCCGGTGCCGCCGCTGCGCCCGCGCCCGACCGCGACGATGGCGGATATGGGCATGGGCGGCATGGCGCACGGCGGCGACGCCTGCACCGCCGAGCATGCGGCGATGGGCCATTGCACTCCGGCGGCGCACGGTGCGCCCACCGGCGCGCCGGCAATGGATCACGGCATGCGCGATTTCGCCAATGCGCCAGAGGTAAAACGCACGCCGGTCGTCCAGTCGATATCGCCGATGCCGGTCGACCGCACCGGGGAGCCGGGGCAGGGGCTGGCCGATGCCGGCCACCGCGTCCTCGTCTATCGCGACCTTGTCGCTACCAGCCGCAACCCGGACATCCGCGCCCCGGCGCGGGCGATGCGCATCCACCTGACCGGCAACATGGAACGCTATATGTGGGCGTTCGACGGCACGACGCTGAACGCGGTCACCGCGCCGATCCCGTTCCGCCAGGACGAGCGGGTCCGCATCACCCTGGTCAACGACACGATGATGGGCCACCCGATCCACCTGCACGGCCATTTCTTCGAGCTGGTGACCGGCCATGGCGACCATGCGCCGCGCAAGCACACGGTGCAGGTCCAGCCGGGCGGCACGGTGACGTTCGACGTGACGATGGATGCGCCCGGCGACTGGGCGTTCCACTGCCACATGCTGTACCACATGCACGCCGGGATGATGCAGGTCGTCACCGTCCGGCCGGTCGAAGGCGCGCCGGCATGAGCGCGGCGCTTGCCCTTGCTGCCGCGCTGGCGGCGCCGCAGGCGCACGGCGATGGCCATGCGGTACCGCTGCCCCCCGCCTGTACCGCCGAACATGCGGCGATGGGGCATTGCACCCTGCCACAGGCCCCGCCGCCACCCGCCCCGGCCTGCACCGCCGAGCACGCCGCCATGGGCCATTGCACCCTGCCGGCCGCCCCCGCGCCGGACCCCCATGCCGGGCATGCGCTGCCGGAACCGGCCGCCGCCGGAACCGCCCTGCCGGCGGGAACCGCGCCGCCGCCGCCCGCGTCGGCGGCGGATTATGCCGACCGGGTCTGGGGCGGCGCGGCGATGGCGGCGTCGCGCGCCGCGCTGCGCCGCGACCATGGCGGCGGCCGCTTTTCCCAGCTGATCGTCAACCTTGCCGAATATCAGGCGCAGCGCGGCCGCGACGGCTATCGCTGGGCGGCGGAGGGCTGGTTCGGCGGCGACATCAACCGCGTCGTCGTCAAGACGGAGGGCGAGGGCGTTTTCGGCGGCGGCGTCGACCATGCCGAGGGGCAGTTGCTCTACAGCCGGGCGATCGACCCCTATTTCAACCTGCAGGCCGGTGCGCGGCAGGATTTCGCGCGCGGCCGGGCGCGCAGCTACGCCACCGTCGGGGTCGAGGGGCTGGCGCCTTACTGGTTCGAGGTGGAAGCGGCGTTGTTCATGTCCGACCGCGGTGCCCTGTTCGCTCGGCTCGGCGGCAGCTACGACCAGCGCATCACCCAGCGGCTGATCCTGCAGCCGCGCGCCGAACTGAACCTCGCCGCGCAGGCGGTGCCGAAAAACGGCGTCGGCGCCGGCCTGACCGATGTCGCGCTGGGCCTGCGCCTGCGCTACGAGGTGGTGCGCGAATGGGCGCCCTATGTCGGCCTGTCCTGGCACCGCAAGGCCGGCGCCACCGCCCGCCTCGCCCGCGTGGCGGGAGAGGATGTTTCGGCCACCAGCATCGTCTTCGGCGTCCGCGCCTGGTTCTGATTCAGCCGTCGATGTAGCTGCGGTAAGCGATCACGTCGTTGCTGGTCTGGATATAGAGCGCATCCTGCACCTCGGGCGGCAGGGTCGCGGCCTCGGCCAGCGCCTCGGCCAGCGTGCCGTAAAGCACCGTCTCGGCGGTCCCGCCAACTGCGTCGTCGAGCAGATAGAGCCTGACCGGCACGTCTTCGGAAATCGTCCGCATCGCCGCGCGCCCCGCCCGCTTATTGCCCGTCGAGCAGCTTGATGATCGCGGAGAAATCCAGTCCGCCGTGCCCGGCATTGTGAAACGCCTGGTACAGCGCCTCGGCGGTCGCGCCCATCGGCACGCTGGCGTCGACGCTCTGCGCGGCCGCCATCGCCAGCTTCAGGTCCTTCAGCTGCAGCGCGGCGGCAAACCCGCCCTGGTAATCGCGGTCGGCCGGGCTTTCCGGGCCGACGCCGGGCACCGGGCAATAACTGGTCATCGACCAGTTCTGGCCGCTCGCCTTGGACGAGATATCGTAGAACGTCTGCAGGTCCAGCCCCAGCTTGCGCGCCAGAACGAACGTCTCGCAGGTCGCGATCATCGACGCGCCGAGCAGCATGTTGTTGCAGATCTTCGCTGCCTGCCCGCTGCCGGACGGGCCGGCATGGATCACCGCCTTGCCCATCGCCGCCAGCACCGGCTCGGCGCGGGCGAAGTCGGCGGCGGACCCGCCGACCATGAAGGTCAGCGTGCCGGCATTGGCGGCGGCGATGCCGCCCGACACCGGCGCGTCGACCATGCCCAGCCCGCGCGCGCCAGCCGCCGCGCCCACCGCCCGCGCGGTATCGACGTCGATCGTCGAACAGTCGAGCAGCAGCGCGCCCGGTGCGGCGGCGGCGAAAATCTCGCCCTCGTAAACGGCGCGGACATGCTTGCCGGCCGGCAGCATCGTCACGACCGCATCGGCGCCGTCAACCGCGTCGGCGGCCGATGCCGCCACCAGGCATCCGGCGTCGGCGGCGCGGGCGAGCGCCGCTTCCGCCAGGTCGAACGCACGCACCGCATGGCCTTTCTTGGCCAGGTTCGCGGCCATGCCGCCGCCCATATTGCCCAGCCCGATGAAAGCGATGCGTGCCATTGTCCCGTGTCCTGTCCGTTCAACCCATGGGTTCGCCGGGGCTTAGCGCCCCTGCCACACCCCTTTGCGCTTCTCGACGAAGGCGGTCATCCCCTCCGCCTTGTCCTCGGTCGCCGCCAGCCCGGCGAACAGCCGCCGCTCGAACTGGATGCCCATGCCCAGCCCGGTCTCGAACGCGGCGTTGACCATCTCCTTGTTGGCGATCGTGGCAAGCGGCGGCATCGCGGCAATCGCCTCGGCGGTCTTCAGCGCCTCGGCGATCAGCTCGGCGGCGGGGACGACGCGCGACACCAGGCTGGCGCGTTCCGCCTCGGCGGCGTCCATGAACCGGCCGGTCAGGCACATCTCCATCGCCTTGGCCTTGCCGACGGCGCGGGTCAGGCGCTGCGATCCGCCCATGCCCGGCGCGACGCCCAGCTTGATCTCCGGCTGGCCGAATTTCGCGCTGTCCGCCGCGATGATGAAATCGGCCATCATCGCCAGTTCGCATCCGCCACCCAATGCAAAGCCGGCGACGGCGGCGATCCACGGCTTGCGCGTCGCCGTCACCCGTTCCCAGCCGGCGAACAGGTTCTCGCCATAGACGCGGGCAAAGCCCATCGGCTGCATTTCCTTGATGTCGGCGCCGGCGGCGAACGCCTTCTCGCTGCCGGTCAGCACCGCGCAGCGTTGTTCGGCGTCCGCGTCATAAGCGGCGAAGGCGGCGATCAGGTCGGCCAGCACCTGCGCGTTCAGCGCGTTCAGCGCCTGCGGGCGGTTGAGGGTGATCAGCGTCACCGGCCCCCGCGTCTCGACAAGGATCGTCTCGTAATCCGCCATGCTCGTCACTCCTTCTCTACAGCGGCGTCCATTCCTGGTCGGCCGGCAATGGTGCGAAAAACGAATCGACCAGTGCGTCGCTCACCGCTTCCGGGGTGGCGGGGTTCCAGCGCGGCGCATTGTCCTTGTCGATGATCAGCGCGCGCACCCCTTCCAGAAAGTCGGGCTGGCGGCAGATGCGGGTGGCGATCCGGTACTCGGCGGTCATTTCGTCGGCGAAGTCGCGGCGTTCGCGCGCCTCGGCCAGCAGCCGCAACGACACCTTGCAGGTCTGCGGACTCTTGGTCGCCAGCGTTGCCAGTTCGGCCTTCGCCCATTCGGAGCCGTCCGCCTTCAGCGCCGCGAGGATATCCTCATACCGCTCGGCGGCGAACAGCCGGTCGATCGTTTCGCGCCGGCCGAGGATGCGCGCCGGCGGCGGCGTCACCGCCGCCTCGGCCAGAATCGCGGCGACATCGCCCGGCGCCTCGGCCAGCCGCTGCTTGACCCCGGCCAGTTCGGCGGACGGGATGTAGTGGGTGGCAAGGCCCAGCGCCATGCACTCGGCCCCGTCGATCCGCGCCCCGGTCAGCGCCAGGAACGCCCCGGTCCGCCCCGGCAGCCGCGACAGATACCAGCCGCCGCCGACATCCGGGAACAGGCCGATGCCGCTTTCCGGCATCGCATAGCGGGTCTGCTCGGTGGCGACGCGGTACCGCGCCGGCTGCGAAAGGCCGACCCCGCCGCCCATCGTTATCCCGTCCATGAACGCGACGATCGGCTTGCTGTAGGTGAACAGCAAATGGTTCAGCCGGTATTCGGCGCGAAAGAAGCGCGCGGCATCGGCGCCGTCGCCACCGCCGCTCTCGGCGATCATGCGGATGTCGCCGCCGGCGCAGAACCCGCGCCCCTCGGCATGGTCGATGGTCACCAGCCGCACCGCCGGGTCGTCGCGCCAGCGCAGCAGCGCGGCGATCATCGCCTCGCACATCGCCAGGTTCAGCGCGTGGATCGCCTTCGGCCGGTTCAGCCGGATGCGGCCGACGCCGCCTTCCTCCTCGATCAGCACGTCGGTGGTCATTGGCGCAGCAGCTCCCGTGCGACGATCATCCGCATCACCTCGTTGGTTCCCTCCAGAATCCGGTGGACGCGCAGGTCGCGCCAGAAACGCTCGACCGGATAATCCTGCAGATAGCCATAGCCGCCGTGCAGCTGCAGCGCCCGGTCGACCACCGCCGATCCGGTATCGGTCGCCAGCCGCTTGGCCATCGCCGCGAACTTGGTCTTGTCCGGCGCGTTTTCCGTCACCCGCGCCGCGGCGGCGTAGAGCAGGGTGCGCGCCGCCTGCAATTCCGTCTCCATGTCGGCCAGGGTGAACTGGCTGTTCTGGAAATCGGCGATCGCCTTGCCGAACTGGCGGCGCTCGCGGGTATAGGCGATCGCTTCGTCCAGCGCGCGCTGCGCCCCGCCCAGCGAACAGGCGCCGATGTTCAGCCGCCCGCCGTCCAGCCCGGCCATCGCGATGCGGAAGCCTTCGCCCTCGCCGCCGACCCGGTTGGCGACCGGCACGCGGACATTGTCGAAATTGACCTGCGCGGTCGGCTGGGCATGCCAGCCGAGCTTCTTCTCCTGCGCGCCGAAACTGACGCCGGGCATGTCCTTCTCGATGACCAGGCAGCTGATGCCCTTCGGCCCGTCCTCGCCGGTGCGGACCATCGTCACATAGATGTCATTAACGCCGCCGCCGGAAATGAACGCCTTCGATCCGCTGACGACATAATGGTCGCCGTCCAGCACCGCCCGCGTCCGCAGCGCCGCCGCGTCGGACCCGGACGACGGCTCGGTCAGGCAATAGGACGCGATCCGCTCGCACCCGACCAGCGACGGCAGATAGGCGTCCTTCACCGCCTGCGATCCGTAACGGTCGATCATCCACGATGCCATGTTGTGGATCGAAATGAACGCGCTTGTCGCCGGACAGCCATAGGCCATCGCTTCCATGATCAGCGCCGATTCCAGCCGACCGAGGCCGATGCCGCCGCTCGCCTCCGATACGTAGATCGCGCCGAAACCAAGCTCCGCCGCCGCCTTCACCGTGTCGCGCGGAAAAATATGCTTCTCGTCCCATTCCGCCGCGTGCGGGGTGATCGCGTCGGCGGTGAACTTGCGCGCCATGTCCTGGATCGCGCGTTGTTCGTCAGTCAGGTCAAATTGCATCGTTGCTCTAGCCCTTGCGGGTGCCGGGGACGGGCGTCGCGTCGCGGCGCGAGTCCCCTTCGCACATGCCCTCCATTTCCGGCACCGGCGCCGCTTTGTCCATCGCCGAACCGCGTATTGGGCCGGGCAAGGGCATGATCGTGCCGCGCCAGGCGCCGGAAAAAGCCTGATAATGCTTCCACTTGCGCGGATCGAGGGCTAAGGGGCTTCGCGATCGGGCGCCGCCGCGCGCCGGAAGCAGGGGAGCGACGATGAGCGTTCTGGAACATGCGTTGATCACGATAAAGCCCGGCGCGGAGGCGGCGTTCGAAGCCGCCGTCGCGCAGGCGCTGCCACTGTTCCGCACCGTTCCCGGCTGTCACGCGGTCCGCCTCGACCGGTCGATCGAACAGGGCAGCTATGTGCTCCTTGCCCGCTGGGACGAGGTCGCCGACCATATGGTGTTTCGCGCTTCTCCGGCTTTCGCGCGCTGGCGCGAACTGGTCGGCGGCTATTTCGCCGCGCCGCCGGTGGTGGACCATCTGACGCCGACCGCCGCCGCTTTCGGCATATTGGAAGGCTGAGGGCCGGTCAGCCGTCCTTGCCGCCCGTGCCGGGCAGGGCGTTGAAATAGCCGCTCAGCCGGTCCATCGCCTGTTCGATCCGCGGCATCGGCTCCGATCCGAAACAGATGCGGATATGCCCGCGTCCGCCGACGCCGTAGAACGCGCCGTCCTCGACGACGACATGCGCCTGTTCCAGCAGGTCGGTCGCGATGCTGGTCGAATCCCGGCCGGTGCCCTCGATATTGGCGAAGGCATAGATCGTCGCCTCCGGTGACGCGCATGTCACGCCCGGCATCTGGTTCAGCCGCCGGACGACATAGTCGCGCTTGTCCCGGTCGTCGGCGACCATCGCGGCGCGGCTGGCCTGATCGTCGGCGACGGCGGCCAGCGCGCCGTACTGGATGAAGGTGTTGACATGGGTCACGTCGTTCATCGCGATCTTCAGCAGCGCCGGGATCATCGCCGGCGGCGCGGCGATATAGCCCAGCCGCCACCCGTCCATCGCATAGGCCTTGGTAAACGCGAACAGCGACAGGGTACGCTCCGCCATGCCGGGCAGCGATGCGATGCTGATATGGGCGCCGTCGTACAGGACATGCTCGTACACTTCGTCGGTGACGACCAGCAGGTCATGCTGGATGGCGAGCGCCGCCACCGCTTCCAGCTCGGCGCGGGAATAGACCCGCCCGGTCGGGTTGGACGGGTTGACCAGCACGATCATCCGGGTCCGTGGCGTGATCCGGCGCTCGATCCACTCGGCGCGGATCGCGAAGCCGTCGGCGCGGTCGAGCGGGGCGAACACCGGCACGCCGCCAGCCAGTTCGATCTTGTTGATGTGCTGCGGGTAATAGGGGTCGAGCAGGATCACCTCGTCGCCGGGGTCGATGCTGGCCATGAACGCCAGATAGGCGGCATGGGTCAGCCCGTTGGTGACGAGCACTCCGTCCGGCCCGACGGCGATGCCGTTGTCCGCCGCCAGCTTGGCGGCCAGCGCGGCGCGCAGCGCCGGCTCGCCGCACAGGTCGCTGTAATGGACCTTGCCGGCCTGCAGCGCGGCGATCGCCGCGTCCTTAATGTGCTGGGGCGTGTCATGCACCGGCTTGCCGAATTCCAGGTGGATCAGGTCATGCCCGGCCGCCTCCAGCGCCAGCGCCTTTTCGAACATGCCGAATGATTTCTTCGACGTGTCGGTAATGCGGTTGGCGGGCCATTTCATTGCTGCGTGTCTCCGGTTCGGCGGGCGGCCGGGCGGCGGCGGCCCCCGCCGCGCCGGGGCGGGCGTGCGCCGCCCGGGCCGAAAAGCCTGAAGGCCCGATCCCATATGCCATTGGAGATATTTGTCAAATCATATGATGAATATTATATCTGCCGCGCGCCGACCCCGGCACCGCGGCGGTTTCAGGCGGCGTCCACCGGCTTCAGCAGGGCGGCGCGGATGTCGTCGGGCCAGGGCTGCGACCGCCCGGTCGCCATCGCCATGCTGACAATGACCACCGCCGCGCGCAGCCGGACCGTGTCGCCGCAGCGCACCTCCACTGTCAGGTGGAGCGAGCTGTCGCCGACCCGTTCGACGGTCAGGTGAAAGGCGAGGGTCTCGCCCAGCCGGCTCGGCGCCACGAAATCGACGTCCAGCTTCACCGTCGGAATGGCCAGGCCGCGCTTCAGGTGCAGCGTCGCGAAATCGACACCGACATGCCCGGCGAAAAAATCCTCGACGGTTGCGTTCAGCATCTCGAAATAGCGGGGATAGAACACGATGCCGGCGGCATCGACATGGGCGAAGCGCACGGCGCGCCGGGCGACGAAGCTCATTCGAATTCTCCGTTCGCATGTTCCGCGCCGATCGACGCCTTCATCACCGCGAGCAGGCGGTAAAGCGCGCCCAGCTCGTCGCGCGACACCCCGGCCAGCATGCTCTTGATCGACGCGTGGTGGGCGGCGGCCATCTCGGTGAAATGCGCCCGGCCGGTCTCGGTCAGCGAGACGATCGACGACCGCCGGTCGTCGGGCGCCGGCCGGCTGGTGATAAAGCCGGCCTTCTCCAGTTGGCGGACCAGCGCGGTGACGTTGCCGTTGGACACCAGCAGCCGCTTGGACAATTCTCCCATCGACAGGCCGTCATCCTCGCGTTCCAGCGCGGCCAGCACGTCGAAACGCGGCAATGTCGTGCCGAACCGCTCGGAAAAACGCCGGCGAAGCCGCTTCTCGATCGTCGTCGTGCAGCTCAGCATGCGCAGCCACACCCGCACGTCCATCCGCCCGGTCAGTGCGCCGTCATGCTTTTCCCTGATCGGCCGCGCCACGTCGCTTCCCCCGCCAATGCGGCAAGGCCGCGATATATTTCAGCTATAAAAGGGGCGCCGGCCTTGCAAGCTGCAACCGGTCCCGCCCATCGGAACCAGCCTTAAGAATGGCCGCGCCGGTCATTTTTCCCGACATTCTTCCATGTCCAGATTGGCATAGAGCCGCCCGAGCAGGTCGATCAGCTTGTCGAAATCGCGGGCGGACAGGCCGCGGATGATTTGGGCATAGACCGGCGCGGTCGCGCGCCGCGCCTCGGCCAGCTTGGCTTCGCCCAGCGGCAGCAGAGAGACATGGGTGACGCGCGCGTCCTCGGCGCAGCTCGTCGCGGCGACCAGCCCGGCGGCGGCCATGCGCTGGATGATCCTGGTCATCGTCGACAGCGGGATGACGGCGCTGCTGGCGATGTCGCGCACGCCGCGCGGCGCCCGTTCGCCCAAAATCATCAGCACCCGCCAGTAGGGGATGTCGAGGCCAATGGCGCGCAGGCGCCCGTCGATCACGCCGTTGTAACGTCCGACCAGCCGGTTGAGCAGGTAGAACGGGTATTTCTCGACATGAAACGCCTCGGTGCTCGGATCGCCGAGAATACGATTGTCCACGGGCACTCCCTGTTTGGGTGACGCCTTAATCCGCCGGCGGCGTTGCGGCAACGGGCGGGCGGCGCGCTCATGCCGCCACCGCCGGTGCCGCAACGGCATTGCTGCCGACAAGCGTGGTGCCGCGCAACCATAAAAGTTGCATCTGCACGTTTTATCGGGCAGTCTTTCGAATCGAGAACATCGCCCCGGGAGGATTATCATGTCGCTTGCCACGCTGACCGACTTCGCCGCCGCCGTCGCCACCGGCGCCATCCGCACCGTCGACCTCACCCAGACGCTGTCGCCCGACACGCCGACGCTGGTCCTGCCGCCGCCGTTCGGCCAGTGCGCGCCCTTCTCGATGGAGGAAATCTCGCATTATGACGAGCGCGGCGTCGCGTGGTACTGGAACAACTTCACCGTCGGCGAACATACCGGCACCCATTTCGACGCGCCGGTCCACTGGGTGACCGGCAAGGACCTGGCCGATAATACCCTCGACACGATCGACCCCAAGGCGTTCATCGCCCAGGCGGTGGTGATCGACATTTCGGCCAGGGCCGCCGCCGACCCCGACTATCTGCTGACCGTCGCCGATATCGAGGCGTGGGAAGCGGAACATGGCCGCATCCCGCCGCGCGCCTGGGTGCTGCTGCGCACCGACTGGTCGAAACTGCCGGTCGACGCCTACACTAACCGGCGCGAGGACGGTGCCCACACCCCCGGCCCGTCGGCGGAAGCGGTGCGCTTCCTGGTCGACGATCGCGACGCCCACGGCTTCGGGGTGGAAACGATCGGCACCGATGCCGGTCAGGCGCATCTGCTCAACCCGCCCTATCCGGCCCACGCGCTGTTCCACGGCGCCGGCCGCTACGGCCTGCAGTGCCTGCAGAATCTGGATAAGCTGCCGGCGACCGGCTCGGTCGTCGTCGCGACGCCGCTCAAGATCAAGGGCGGCTCGGGCAGCCCGCTGCGCGTGATCGCGCTGGTCGCGGAATAAGGCGATGGCGGAAAGGTCCTTCAAGAAGGAAGTCGAGAAGCTCCGGCTCGGCGCCGGTGAGGTGTTCGAGGGTGAAGGCATTCTCGCCGTCACCAAGGCGCTTCTCCAGGCGGGCGTCGCCTATGTCGGCGGCTATCAGGGTTCGCCGATCAGCCACTTGATGGACGTTTTCGCCGACGCCGATCCGCTGTTGCGTGAACTCGGCGTCCATTTCGAATCCTCGGCGTCGGAAGCGGCGGCGGCGGCGATGCTCGCCGCCTCCGTCAACTATCCGCTGCGCGGTGCGGTGGCGTGGAAATCGGTGGTCGGCACCAACGTCGCCTCCGACGCGCTGTCCAACGTTGCCTCGGGCGGCATCACCGGCGGCGCCTTGGTCATCGTCGGCGAGGATTACGGCGAAGGCTCCTCGATCATGCAGGAGCGCACCCACGCCTTCGCGATGAAATCGCAGATGTGGTTGCTCGATCCGCGGCCGAACCTGACCAGCATCGTCGACATGGTCGAAAAGGGCTTCGAGCTGTCGGAGGCGTCGCACACCCCGGTGATGCTCGAACTGCGCGTGCGCGCCTGCCACGTCACCGGCAGCTTCGTCGCCCGCGACAACAAGCGCCCGCCGCTGACGGTGGGGGAGGCGGCGGCCAGCCCGCGCCGCGACGTCAACCGCATCGTGCTGCCCCCCGCCAATTTCCTGCACGAGGTCGAGAAGATCGAGCAGCGCTGGCCGGCGGCGGTGCGCTTCGTCGCCGAACAGCGGCTGAACGAACATTTCGGGCCGGAACGCGATTCGATCGGCATCATCGTCCAGGGCGGGCTGTTCAACACGCTGAACCGCGCGCTGGAACTGGCCGGCCTGTCCGACGCCTATGGCGCGGCGCAGGTGCCGATCTATTGCATGAACGTCACCTACCCGCTGATCCCGGACGAACTGCGCGCCTTCTGCGCCGGAAAGTCCGCGGTGCTGCTGGTCGAGGAAGGCCAGCCCGAATTTATCGAGCACGAACTGAACACGCTGCTCCGCCAGGCCGATCTCCAGACCCGCGTCATCGGCAAGGAATTGCTGCCGCGCGCCGGCGAATATTCCGGCCAGGTGCTGTATGACGGCATCGTCGGCTTCCTCCGGCAATGGGCGCCAGAACGGGCGCCGACGGTTCCCGTCCCGGTCCCGCCGGAACCGGAACTGGCGGCGGTGGTGCCGCCGCGCCCGGCCGGTTTCTGCACCGGCTGCCCGGAACGGCCGATCTTCGCGGCGATGAAGCTGGTCCAGCGCGAACTGGGCGAATTCCACGTCTCCGCCGACATCGGCTGCCACCTGTTCTCGATCCTGCCGCCGTTCCATATCGGCAACACGACGATGGGCTACGGCCTCGGCACCGCCGCCGCCTCGGCATTCAAGCCCAGCGAAGGGCCGGGCGGGCGCCGCGCGATCGCGATGATGGGCGACGGCGGCTTTTGGCATAACGGCCTGACCTCGGGCATCGGCAACGCGGTGTTCAATCAGGACGACAATCTGACGATCATCGTCGACAACGGCTATTCGGCGGCAACCGGCGGGCAGGACATCCTGTCGTCCAAGGCCGACAACGCGACGCGCAAGACCAATAATCCGATCGAAAAGGCGGTGCGTGGCATGGGCGTCCGCTGGGCGCGCACGCTGACCCGCACCTACGACGTCGCGGCGATGCGCGATGCGATGCTGGAAGCGCTGACCAGCCCCGAAAAGGGGCCGAAGGTTATCGTCGCCCAGTCCGAATGCATGTTGAACCGCCAGCGCCGCGAACGGCCGCTGCTCGCCAAGGCGGTGAAGGACGGCAAACGTGTCGTCCGCGACCGCTTCGGCGTTGATCCGGACACCTGCACCGGCGACCATGCCTGCATTCGCCTGTCCGGCTGCCCGTCGCTCAGCGTCAAGGCAAACCCCGATCCGCTGCGGCAGGATCCGGTCACCCATATCGACAACAGCTGCGTCGGCTGCGGCAATTGCGGGGAGGTCGCGCATGCGGCGGTGCTCTGTCCTAGTTTCTATCGTGCCAGCATTATCTCCAACCCCACCGGTTGGGACCGCACGCTGCACCGGGTGCGCGGCGCGGTGATCGGCTGGCTCCAGCGGCGGCAGGCGCGCGGCATCGCCGCGCGGGCGTTCTGATGAGCGGCCCCTTCCCACAGGACCGTGACCGCATCACCATCGCCATTCTGGCGCTGGGCGGGCAGGGCGGCGGCGTTCTCGCCGATTGGATTCTCGATACCGCCAACGCCAATGGCTGGACGGCGCAGGGCACGTCGGTGCCGGGCGTCGCGCAGCGCACCGGCTCGACGGTCTATTATATCGAAATGGTCCGCAAGGGCGCGGCCGGCGCCAACCGTACCGATCCGGTGCTGGCGATGATGCCGGTGCCCGGCGACGTCGATGTCGTCGTCGCGTCGGAATTGATGGAGGCCGGCCGGGCAATCCTGCGCGGCTTCGTCTCGGCGGAACGCACGACGCTGATCGGCTCGACCCACCGCATCTACGCGATCTCCGAAAAAGCGGCGATGGGCAACGGCCTGGGCAGCAGCGAACGCATCCTCGACGCGGCGGAACGGCGGGCAAAGCGGTTCATTGGCTTCGACATGGACGCCGCCTCGGCCCGCTCCGGTGCCGCGATCAGCGCGATCATGCTCGGCGCGCTGGCGGGCAGCGACGTGCTGCCGTTCGGGCGCGAGGCGTTCGAAGCGGCGATCCGCCACGGCGGCAAGGCGGTCGCCGCCAACCTGAAGGGCTTCGAGGAAGGCGCCGCCCGCGCCCGCAGCCGGGTCGACGAAGTCGAAGCGGCGCTGCAACCGCCGGAGCCGACGACCGCGGCCGGGGCAGAACTTGCCGCCCGCATCGCCGCGACGCTGCCGCCCGCCGCCCACCGCTTCGCGATCGAGGGCGTCCGCCGGCTGATGGACTATCAGGACCGCGCCTATGCCGAATTCTACCTCGACCGGCTCGACAGCGTCCGCGCGCTCGACGGCGGCGAGGACGATTTCCGCCTGACACGGGAAACCGCGCGCCACCTTGCTCTCTGGATGAGCTATGAGGACACGATTCGCGTCGCCGACCTGAAGGTGCGCGCCACCCGCATGGACCGTGTGGAAAAGGACGTGCTGCTCGGCCGGGACCAGCTGATGACGCTGACCGAATATATGCACCCGCGCCTGCAGGAAGTGTGCGAGACGATGCCGGCCTGGCTCGGCAACGCCATCCTGTCGCGCCCCGGCCTCAGCCGGCGGTTGCAGCCGTTCTTCGAGAAGGGCCGCCATGTCCAGACGACCAGCCTGCGCTGGTTCCTGATGCTGAACATGCTGTCCGGCATGCGGCGCTGGCGCCGCTCGACCCTGCGCTACATCCATGAGCAGGAACGGATCGAAGGCTGGCTGGACAAGGTTCGCCGCGTCGCCGCGACCGACGTCGCCCTGGCAGCGGAAATCGTCGCCACCCAGCGGCTGATCAAGGGCTATGGCGACACGTTCGAACGCGGCCTCGGCCGGTTCAACGCGGTGGTCGATGCGGCGGTACCGCTCGCCGGCGCGCCCGATGCGGTCGATCAGGTCCGCCGGCTACGCGATGCCGCGCTGGCCGACGAGAGCGGTGCCGCTCTCGCCGGCGCGATGGAGCAACTGCCCCCGGCCCGGGTTCAGGAAAACGCCTGAAGCCCGGTCTGGGCGCGGCCCAGGATCAGCGCGTGGACGTCGTGCGTCCCTTCATAGGTGTTGACGGCTTCCAGGTTCATCACGTGACGGATCACGCCGAATTCGTCTGAAATGCCGTTGCCGCCGTGCATGTCACGCGCCATCCGCGCGATGTCGAGCGCCTTGCCGCAATTGTTGCGCTTGATCAGGCTGATCGCCTCCGGCGCCAGCCGGTGGTCGTCCATCAGCCGCCCGGCGTGGAGGCAGGCGGACAGGCCAAGGGTGATCTCGGTCTGCATGTCGGCCAGCTTCTTCTGGAATAGCTGGGTCTGGGCCAGCGGCCGGCCGAACTGCTTGCGGTCGATGCCGTAGCGCCGCGCCGCGTGCCAGCAGAACTCCGCCGCGCCCATCGCGCCCCACGCAATGCCGTAACGCGCGTTGTTCAGGCAACCGAACGGCCCCTTAAGGCCCTCGACGCCGGGCAGCAGCCGGTCCTCGGGGACGTGCACGTCGTTCATCACGATCTCGCCGGTCACCCAGGCGCGCAGAGAGAATTTGCCCTCGATCTTCGGCGTCGACAGGCCGGCGTCGCCGCGCTCCAGGATGAAGCCGCGGATCTTGTCGTCGTCGCACTTGGCCCAGACAACCAGCACGTCGGCGAAGGGGGAGGAGGTGATCCACATCTTGGCGCCGTTCAGGACATAACCGTCGGCGACCTTGCGGGCGCGGGTCTTCATGCCGCCGGGGTCGGATCCGGCGTCCGGCTCGGTCAGGCCGAAACAGCCGATCCATTCGCCGGTCGCCATCTTCGGCAGATAGCGTTCGCGCTGCGCCTCGGTGCCGTAGGCGTAGATCGGGTACATGGCGAGGCTCGACTGCACCGACAGGGCAGAGCGGTAGGACGAATCGACCCGCTCGGTCTCACGCGCGATCAGCCCGTAGGCGACGTAGCTGACACCGGGGCAGCCATAGCCGTTGATCGTCGGGCCGAGCAGCCCGACCGAACCGAACGCCTGCATCAGTTCGCGCTGGCAGGTCTCATGCCGGTTCGACTCGAGAACGATCGGCGCCAGATGCTCGTCGGCAAAGGCGCGGGCGGTGTCGCGCACCAGCCGTTCCACGTCGGTCAGCAACTCGTCGAGCAGCAGGGGGTCGTCAGGGGAAAAGCTGGGCCAGCGGGTGGAATCGGCAGACGACATACGGGTTTTCTCCGGTGGTTTCGCGGCATAATTATTTTATGCTTGAAATAATTTCAAGGCGTTTTAGGATTCGTTTCATCCAAAGCGGAAGGCGGCCAATGAAGATTGCATGCGTAGGCGGCGGTGCCGCCGGACTCTATTTCGCCATCTCGATGAAGCTGCGCGATCCCTCGCATGAGATCGCGGTTTTCGAACGCAACCGAAGCGGCGACACGTTCGGCTGGGGCGTCGTGTTCTCCGACCAGACGATGGAAAATCTCTACGCCAACGACCCGATCAGCGCCCAGGCGATGCTCGATGAACTGGCGCATTGGGACGACATCGATATCCGCATCGAAGACGGTGAGAAGAAGACGGCAATCCGCTCCGGTGGCCACGGCTTCATCGGCATCGGCCGCAAGCGGCTGCTCAACATTCTGCAGGACCGCGCCCGTGAACTGGACATCGACCTGCATTTCCAGGTCGAGGTCGAACCGGACAGCGCGTTCCTCGCCGACTATGATCTGGTGATCGCGGCCGACGGCCTCAACAGCAAGCTGCGCCGCCGCTACGACGAACATTTCGAAACCGACATCGACGTCCGGCTGAACAAGTTCGTCTGGCTCGGCACGCACCAGCGCTTCGACGCGTTCAAATTCCTGTTCGTCAACACCGAATGGGGCTGGATCTGGGCGCACGCCTACCAGTTCGACAAGGACACCGCGACCTTCATCGTCGAATGCGGGCCGGAAACCTTCGAACGCGCCGGCTTCGGTGAAATGAGCCAGGAAGAAACCTGCCGCCTGTGCGAAAAGATCTTCGCGGAGCATCTCGGCGGCCATCCGCTGATGACCAATTCGGCGCATATCCGCGGCTCGGCGTGGATCAACTTCCCGCGCATCATCTGCAACACCTGGCATTACAAGAACATCATTCTGCTCGGCGACGCCGCGCATACCGCGCATTTCTCGATCGGCTCGGGCACCAAGCTGGCGCTGGAAGACGCAATCAAGCTGGCGGAGGTGATGAACCGCCCCGGCATTGCAGAGGCCGGCGCCCTCGACACCGCGCTCACCGACTATCGCGACGAGCGGCAACTTGAGGTGGTGAAGCTCCAGAACGCGGCGCGTAACTCGACCGAATGGTTCGAAAATCTCGACCGCTATCTGAAGATGGAACCGATGCAGTTCGCCTACACGCTGCTCACCCGCAGTCAGCGTGTCAGCCACGAAAATCTGCGCCTGCGCGACCCGGAATGGCTGGCCGCGCTGGAAGCGAAGCTGGTCGAAACCGCAACCGGCAAGCCGGCCGAAGGCCCGACGCCGCCGATGTTCCTGCCGCTGAAGCTGCGCGGGATGACGGTGCGTAACCGCGTCGTCATGTCGCCGATGGCGATGTATTCGGCGGTCGACGGCATGCCGGACGATTTCCACCTCGTCCACTACGGCGCCCGCGCGCTCGGCGGTGCCGGCATCATCTTCACCGAAATGACCTGTCCGTCGCCGGAAGGGCGGATCACACCCGGCTGCACCGGCATCTGGAACGACGAGCAGGCCGCCGCCTGGCGCCGGATCACCGATTTCGTCCACCGCACGCCCGATGCGCGCATCTGCCTGCAAATCGGCCATAGCGGGTCGAAGGGATCGACCCGGCTGGCATGGGACGGCATCGACAAGCCGCTGGAAAGCGGCAACTGGCCGGTGGTCGCGCCGTCGGACGTCAAATACACGCCGGAAAGCCAGACGCCGGTCCCGCTCGACCGGGCTGGGATGGACGTGATCCGCGACGAATTCGTCGCCGCCGCCCGCCGCGCCGACGATGCCGGCTTCGACATGATCGAACTGCACTGCGCCCACGGCTATCTGCTGTCCGGCTTCATCAGCCCGACGCAGAACAAGCGGACCGACGAATATGGCGGCAGCCTGGAGAACCGGCTGCGCTATCCGCTGGAGGTGTTCCGGGCGATGCGCGCGGTCTGGCCGGTCGACAAGCCGATGTCGGTGCGTATTTCCGCCCATGACTGGGTCGGCGACGACGGCGTCACCCCGGACGAAGCGGTCGAGATCAGCCGCGCCTTCGTCGAGGCGGGCGTCGACCTGATCGACGTGTCGTCGGGGCAGGTGACCAAGGCCGAAAAGCCGGTATATGGCCGCATGTTCCAGACGCCCTTCTCGGATCAGATCCGCAACGAACTCGGCGTGACGACGATGGCGGTCGGCAACATCTACGAGATCGACCACGTCAACAGCATCATCGCCGCCGGCCGGGCCGATCTGTGCGCGCTTGCCCGCCCGCATCAGATGGACGCCAACTGGGTGATCCGCGCGGCGGCGCAGCAGCAATATCCGGCCGCGCCGGTGCCGAAGCAGTATCTGAGCGGCTATTTCCAGCTGAAGCTCAACCTGCAGCGCGCGGCGCAGATGACGCCGCTTAAATGACGGCGGCGCCCCATGCGGTGGTCACCGGTGGCGGCAGCGGCATCGGCCTCGCCATTGCCCGCGCGCTCGCCGGTGCCGGCCATCCGCTGACGATCATGGGGCGCAACCGCGCCCGGCTCGACGCGGCGCTCGCCGATCTGCCCGGCGCGCGGGCGCTTGCCTGCGACGTTGGTGACGGCGATGCGGTCGCCGCTGCCTTTGCCGATGCGGCCGGGGCGGCGGGGCCGGTCGGGCTGCTGGTCAACTGCGCCGGGGTCGTCCGCACCGCGCCGTTCGAAAAGGGCGACGACGCGCTGTGGGCGGACCTGTGGCGGACCAACGTCATCGGCTGCGTCAACACCTGCCGGGCGGTGCTGCCGGGCATGCGCGCGCTGCCCTCGGCGCGCATCGTCAACATCGCCAGCACCGCGTCGCTGAAGGGCTATGCCTATGTCAGCGCCTATACCGCGACCAAGCACGCGCTGCTCGGCCTGACCCGGTCGCTGGCGCTGGAACTGGCCGGCACCGCGATCACCGTCAACGCCGTCTGCCCCGGCTATGCCGATACGGAGATCATCCGCCAGTCGATCGCGACGATCGTCGCGCGCACCGGCCGCAGCGAGGCGGATGCGCTGGCGACATTCACCGGCACCAATCCGCAGGGCCGGCTGATCGACCCGGACGAGGTGGCGGCGACAGTGCTATGGCTGGCGGCGGACGCCGCGCGCTCGGTCACCGGTCAGGCGATCGTCGTCGCCGGCGGCGAGGTTATGTAAAGGGAGAGATGATGAGCGGTTTCGATCCGGCGAGCTATGCGCCCGACCATTTCGCGTTCGCCTTCGCCGACAGGGTGGCGACGGTCACCCTCAATCGGCCGGAGCGCAAGAACCCGCTGACCTTCGAGTCCTATGCGGAACTGCGCGATCTGTTCCGGGCGCTGGTCTACGCGCCCGCCGTCCGCGCGGTGGTGGTGACCGGCGCCGGCGGCAATTTCTGCTCCGGCGGCGACGTGCACGAAATCATCGGCCCGCTGACCAAAATGACGATGCCGGAACTGCTCGCCTTCACCCGGATGACCGGTGATCTGGTCAAGGCGATGCGCGGCTGCCCGCAGCCGGTCGTCGCCGCCGTCGACGGCGTCTGCGCCGGGGCCGGGGCGATCATGGCGATGGCCTCCGACATCCGCTTCGCGACGCCCGCCGCCAAGACCGCCTTCCTGTTCACCCGCGTCGGCCTCGCCGGCGCGGACATGGGCGCCTGCGCCATCCTGCCCCGGATCATCGGGCAGGGCCGGGCGGCGGAACTGCTCTATTCCGGCCGCTCCTTCTCGGCGGAGGAAGGCGAACGCTGGGGCTTCTACAACCGCGTCTGCGCCGCCGACGCGCTCGCCGGCGAAGCCGCCGCCTATGCGAAGATGCTCGCCTCCGGCCCGACCTTCGCCCACGGCATGACCAAGAACCAGCTCAACATGGAATGGGCGCTGCCGATCGAAACCGCGATCGAGGCAGAGGCGCAGGCTCAGGCGATCTGCATGCAGACGAAGGATTTCGAACGCGCCTACCATGCGTTCGTCGCCAAGCAGAAGCCGGTGTTCGAGGGCGATTGACATGGCTGACCAAAGCTTCATCGACTGGCCGTTCTTCGCGGCGCACAACCGCGACCACTTCGCCGCGCTGAAGGCGTGGTGCGGCGCCAACGACGCCGCGCTCCATGCCGAAACCGGCGATGTCGACGCCGACTGCCGCCGCCTCGTCCGCCTGCTCGGCGACGCCGGCTGGCTGCGCCACGCCGTCCCCGCCGCCTATGGCGGGGCGAGCGAGACGCTCGATGTCCGCAACCTCTGCCTGACCCGTCAGTCGCTCGCCTATCATGCCGGCCTCGCCGACTTCGCCTTCGCGATGCAGGGGCTCGGCACTGGCGCGATCAGCCTGTTCGGCAGCGAAGGGGTCAAGCAGGCCTATCTGCCCCGCGTCGCCAGCGGAGAGATGATCGCCGGCTTCGCCCTGTCGGAGGCAAAGGCCGGGTCGGACGTCGCGGCGATGGAGACGACGGCGCGCCGCGTCCCCGGCGGCTGGGTGATCAACGGCGAAAAGACCTGGATCTCCAACGGCACCATCGCCGACCTGCTGACCGTCTTCGCCCATAGCGGAGAGGCGCCGGGCGCCCGCGGCATCTCCGCCTTCGTGCTGCCGACGGCGACGGAGGGTTTCTCGGTCGTCGATCGCATCGACGTGATCGCGCCGCACCCGCTGGCGACGATCCGCTTCGCCGACTGCTTCGTGCCCGACGATCATCTGATCGGCGAAGCGGGGCAGGGCTTCAAGATCGCGATGGCGACGCTCGACGTGTTCCGCTCGACGGTCGGCGCCGCCGCGCTCGGCTTCGCCCGCCGCGCGACGGACGAGGCGCTCGACCGCGCGGTCAACCGCAAGCTGTTCGGCGCCCCGCTCGGCGATCTGCAGCTGACGCAGGCGGCGCTCGCCGACATGGCGCTCGGCAACGATGCCAGCGCGCTGCTGATCTACCGCGCCGCCTGGGCCAAGGACAGCGGCCAGCCGCGCGTCACCCGCGAAGCGGCGATGGCGAAACTCCACGCCACCGACACGGCGCAGCAGACCATCGACAAGGCGGTCCAGCTGTTCGGCGGCGCCGGGGTGGTCAGCGGCAACATGGTCGAGCGGCTCTACCGCGAAATCCGCGCGCTGCGCATCTACGAAGGCGCCAGCGAGGTTCAGAAGGTCGTTATCGCGCGCGCGGCACTCGCCGCCGCGCAAGCAAGGGAAAAGTGATGAAGCGAGTATTGTTGCCGGCCGGCTGGCCGCGCCCAAAGGGTTACGCCAACGCCATCTCGACGCGCGGCCGCACGATCTACGTCGCCGGGCTGATCGGCTGGACGGCGGAGGAAGTGTTCGAGGCGAAGGACCTGCCCGGCCAGTTCGAACAGCTGCTGCGCAATCTCGTCGCCCTGCTGGCGGAGGATGAGGCCGGCCCCGAACATGTCGTGCGGATGACCTGGTACATCACCGACAAGCAGGCCTATCTGCGCAACGCCCGCCGCATCGGCGAAATCTACCGCGAGATCATGGGCAAGAATTTCCCGGTCATGGCCGTGGTTCAGGTCGTCGCCCTGATCGAGGATGAGGCGCTGATCGAAATCGAAGCCACCGCCGTCGTCCCCGACTGATCCGGCGCCGGGGGCGGCCCGCCAGCCGCCCCCAGTGCGCTACCCCCTGCGCTACCCCTCCGCCGCCAGCCGCCGCCGGTCTTCCGCGTCGATCGCGACCAGCGACGCCCCCCGCGTCTCGCGCATGGTCAGCGCCGCCGCCAGGCTCACCGCCCCCGCGCCCAATATGTAGAGCGCGATCGGCAGCCACGCGTCATACGCGCGCAGCAACGCCGTGCCGATCAGCGGCGCCCAGGAACCGGCGATGATCGCCGTCGCCTGATAACCGATCGACACGCCCGAATAGCGCATCCGCGTCGGGAACATCTCCGCCATGATCGCCGGCTGCGGCGCATACATCAGCGCGTGGACCGCCAGCCCCAGCATGATCGCGAGCAGGATCATCGCCGTCGCCCCGCTGTCGAACAGCGGAAAGGCCAGGAACGGCCACGCCATGGTCAGCGCCGCCCCCGCCGCATAGACCGGCCGCCGGCCGATCCGGTCGGCCAGCGTCCCGACCAGCGGGATGACGACGACATGCAGGACATGCGCCGCGAACAGCAACGCCAGGATGCGCGTCGTGTCGACCCCGCGATGGTGCAGGTAGGTGATCGAGAATGTGACGACCATGTAGTAGACGATGTTCTCGCCAAACCGCAGCGCCATCGCCGTGAACACCCCGCGCGGGTAGCGGCGCACAACCTCGATCAGCCCGTACCCCGCCTCCGCCGCCTGCTCCGCCTTGGCCTTCGCCGCCTCGAAAATCGGGGAATCGCTCACCTGCGTGCGGATGTAATAACCGATGATGACAATCACCGCCGACAGCCAGAAACCGACGCGCCAGCCCCAGGCAAGGAACGCCTCGTCGGGCAGCGCGGCGGACAGCGCCAGCAGCACCACCGTCGCCAGCAGGTTGCCCAGCGGCACGCCTGCCTGCGGAAAGCTGCCCCAGAAGCCGCGGCTGCGGTTCGGGCAATGCTCGGTGACCAGCAGCACCGCGCCGCCCCATTCCCCACCCAGCGCAAAGCCCTGGATGAAACGCAGCGTCACCAGCATCACCGGCGCCCAGTATCCGGCACTGGCGAAACCGGGCAGGCAGCCCATCAGGAACGTCGATACGCCGATCAGCACCAGGCTGAATTGCAGCAACGCCTTGCGGCCGATCCGGTCGCCGATATGGCCGAACACCACCCCGCCCAGCGGCCGCGCGATGAACCCCACGGCATAAGTGGCAAAGGCGGCGATGATCCCGTCCAGCTCGTTGCCGGTATCGGGAAAGAACAGCTTGCCGAACACCAGCGTCGCGGCGGTGCCGTACAGGAAGAACTCGTACCACTCGACAACCGTCCCCGCCATCGACGCGCCGACCACCTTGCGCAGATAGGGCAGGTCCGCCTGCTGTTCATGCCGCATCCTCGCCCGCTCCCCCGCCTGTCAGTCCCCCCTGCCTATGCCCCTGCACCCCCAAAAGAAAGACGGCGGTATAGTCTTCAAACACACTCAATCGCAGTGGGAGGATATCTCACCAACGGCGGATTCTAATTCGCTCTGTGCGCTCTTGAGGCGCCGAAACTCAGTGGAGCAATCGTCTCGACCATCGCTGTTTGAAAGGCAGTTACCGTACCGCCTCAGGGCATACGACACGTCGCTGAGGGCAAAGTTGTAGCGATCAATAGCGTCGCCGCAGTCCGAAGCGCGCGCTGGCGTCGATGCAGCAATCAAGGCCCCGATCGCAAGAACAGCAACGGACTTCACTCCGGATTCTCCGGCGGTGACGCCTTTGCCTTCGCGACCTTCTTCAGCCGCTCATTCCAATACGCTTCATCCTCGTCCGCCTCATGTTTGCGGGCGGCTTCCTTGATCGTGTCCATCTGCGATTGCTCATCCGGCACGATACGATTCCTTAATGGCGTTGCGACGAAGGTATGGGGTCGCTATATAACAGCGAAAGAGACGGTGGACCTAGAGGGACTTGCACCCTCGGGGCGACAGGTGGGTAGCCGGCACCCCGCACTATGCTAGGCCCAACGCTCTGGACGCCCCACCCTCACAGGTGGGGCGTTCGCACATCAGAAGGGGATGTCTTCATCTAGATTGTCGACACCACCCCCTGCTTTAGAGTCCCAACCGCTTGACGCTTGGGGAATATAATAGACGCCCTTCCGGCCCTCGACACTGTTTATGATTCCCTTTTGGGCCATCCGGTACAGCTTATTCATGATAAAACGGCGCTCCTGCTCGACTTTGTGGCGGCGCCAAAGCTCGATGATGATCGAGTCCAGTCCGACCTCTTTTCCGTTCGCCGCAGCAACTATATCGCGCATTTGCTGCTCCAACTCGTCGATTTTCGCGAGATTAAGTTGAGCGATAACGGATGGGGGGAGATCAGATAGATCACCGTACTCGGTAGGAACTGAAAGAAGGCGCTTTCGCGACAATTCCAGCTCTTCCACGACTGCCTCAAGATTTTCGGCGTTGCGGGTGTAGCGATTGGCGCGAGCGGTATGGCCCTCATCCTCAGAGGCCTTCGCCCACTTACGATAATTGGCGACAAGCGCC
Organism: Sphingomonas flavalba; assembly: GCF_047553045.1. GTDB lineage: Bacteria > Pseudomonadota > Alphaproteobacteria > Sphingomonadales > Sphingomonadaceae > Sphingomonas_L > Sphingomonas_L flavalba_A. The sequence goes on from NZ_CP180208.1 coordinate 247,958, forward strand.
TTGACCTTCACAAGTGCATCAGGCACCGTGAACTCCTCTAAATGAGGGGTGTAGGGTTCGACCGCCAAGAAGAACCTACGCCCCCATGGACGGCCTCGATTCGCTTGCAGCGGTTCGGGGCCGTTTTGCTGTATGCGGCATTAACGCCGATCGTGTCAAGCGCTTGCCCCGCACTCTTCCGCATTTCAGTCTTTTCGCACTCTTTTGTTTTGTCGCAATCGTTGCCTGTCTCGTCAGTTTCTTGTATTTAGTCGTGCGCGTTTCTCGAGATTCGGACGGCGGGTTGCCCGTGGGCGAGGAGTTTTCCTGCAATCCCCCACGCGGCCGCGACGGCGCGATTGGTGTCGTTGCAGTGGAGAGCGCCCAGCTATTGTAGCAGAGCTCATATTCCGCCGGATATCGGTGCACATGCTGCTCGGCGTTGTCCTGATAGAACCCGTTCACGCCGCACTTGAGGATCCGGAAGTAGCCTTCCGCCGTAGTCGCAATGCTCGTCAGCCATCACGCGGACCTCGCGAGCGACGGTGGCGCGAAAGATCGACATGAACGTTTCGGCCTTCACATTCTTGACAGCCATCGTTCGGGTATTTCCGGTGTTGCGGTCAACGAGGGCGAGAACCTTGGTCTTGTGGTGCAAGGCAAGGCGCTTCTCGACCCCCTTGAGTTGGGCGATGAACGCGTCGTCCACTTCCACTATTCCGCCAGCGCCGCCGAGCCGGGTAAAGTCGCCGTCCGTCATGGCTTCGCGGATACGGAGGGCCAACAACCACGCGGCCTTATAGGTGATCTCAAGGACGTGGTGCGGTTGAAGGGCGTTGATGACCTTCTTGCTGCTAGTCATGGGATAAACCGCCTGAATCGCCTTGTTCAGCGGGAGGCGCATATGTTCGAACAGCGCGCCGATCTTGTCGGTGCACTGCCGATTGCAATCGCCATAGCGCCACAGGCCAACACGGACGCGCTTTTCGGGATTCGCTTTGTCCTTCGCGATGCGGCCCAACCTCCCGCAATGCGGGCATACCGGCGAGCCGTTCCAGATGCTACGCGATAAGTGGGCGAACTCAGCTTCCTCGTTGTGGATCTTGGGGCAGCTAAATGCGGACACGACATTGAACTCTTTATGCGGAGCTTATGGGATGCCCGGCTGCGTTTGCGATATATATATGAACCCCAAAGGGAAGCCGCCCCGCATCCAGCCCCTGCTTCCCTTTTCCCCCCTTCGGCGGTAAGGCGGCCCGATTTTTTCTGATTCCTCCAAGGTCCAGAGGCACGAATTTGGCGAAAGAAGAACTGCTCGAAATGCGCGGCCAGGTGGTCGAGCTGCTTCCGAACGCGATGTTTCGCGTGAAGCTTGAGAATGACCATGAAATTCTCGGCCACACCGCCGGCAAGATGCGCAAGAACCGCATCCGCGTCCTTGTCGGCGACGAGGTGCTGGTCGAACTGACCCCGTATGATCTGACCAAGGGCCGCATCACATACCGCTTCAAGTAATGCCGGGCGCCGCCGGGCGCGGGCCGGGCAGGGGCGGCCGATGCCGCTGATCCTCGCCTCCGCCAGCCCGCGCCGCCGCGATCTCCTCGCCCGCATCGGCATCACCCCCGACGCCATCGACCCGGCTGACATCGACGAAACGCCGCTGAAGGCGGAACTCCCCGCCGCCCATGCCCGCCGGCTGGCGGCGGCGAAGGCGGCTGCGGTCGCCGCGCGCCACCCCGGCGCCACCATCCTCGCCGCCGACACCGTCGTCGCCGTCGGCCGCCGCATCCTGCCCAAGGCAGAGGATGCGGCGACCGCCGCCGCCTGCCTGGCGCTGCTCTCCGGCCGCCGCCACCGGGTGTTGAGCGCCGTCACCCTCGTCGACGCCGCCGGCGCCGCGCGCCACCGCCTGTCGACCAGCGTCGTCGCGTTCAAGCGGCTGACCGATGCGGAGGTCGCCGCTTACCTCGCCGGCGGCGAATGGCGCGGCAAGGCCGGCGGCTACGCGATCCAGGGCAGCGCCGAGGCGTTCGTCCGCTTCCTGTCGGGCAGCCATTCCGGCGTCGTCGGCCTGCCGCTGTTCGAAACCCGCGCGCTGCTCGCCGCCGCCGGCCATGCCGCCGGCTGAGTGGTTGGTCGAGGACGGCGTCGGCGAAACCCGCGCCGCGCTGGTCGAAGGCGGCACGATCGTCGAGGCGCTGGTCGAGCGGGACGATCCGGCGCCGCGCCCCGGCGCGATCGTCTCCGCCCGCCTCGTCCGCCTGCTCGTCCCCGGTCGGCGCGGCATCGCCCGGCTCGACGGCGGCGACCTCGAAGGCTGGCTTGAACCGATCCCCGCCGGGCTGAGCGAAGGCGGCACTTTCCTGGCGGAGGTGACGCGCGAGGCGCTGGCCGAGCCGGGCCATCCGAAGCGCCTGCGCCTGCGCGCCGCCCCCGCCGGTGCCGCCCCGGCGCCCGGACCGGCGCTCGCCGACCGCGTCGCCGCCACCGGCCTGCCGGTCCGCCGTCTCGCCGCGCATCAGCCGGACCGGCTGGAGGCCGCGGGGTGGGGCGAACTGCTCGACGCGGCGATGACCGGCGATGTGGCCTTCCCCGGCGGCGGGCTGCGCATTGCGCTGACCCCGGCGATGACGCTGATCGACGTCGACGGCACGCTCGCCCCCGCGGCGCTCGCCGTTGCCGGGGCGCGGGCGGCGGGGCAGGCGATCCGCCGCTTTGGTATCGGCGGCTCGATCGGCATCGACCTGCCGACCGTGCCCGATCGCGCCGCTCGCCTCGCCGCCGCCGCCGCGCTCGACGCCGCGCTGCCGCAGCCGTTCGAACGCACCGCCGTCAACGGTTTCGGTTTCCTACAGGTCGTCCGCCGCCGCGCCCGCGCCTCGCTGTTGGAAATGCTGCGCGACGACCCGGCCCGCGCCGCCGCCCTCGCGCTCCTCCGCCGCGCCGAACGCACCCCCGGCGCCGGGCTTTGCACGCTGGTTGCCGATTCCGCCGTCGTGTTTCACCTGACAACCTGGCAGGAAACGCTCGCCCGCCGCATCGGCGCCCCGGTCGCCTTGCGCACCGACCCTTCGCTCGCCATATCCGCCGGCGATGTCGAATTCCGCCAGGCCTGATCGCTGCCCGATTTGCGGCAAGCCCCCCGCCGCTCCCCACGCCCCGTTCTGCGGTCAGGGCTGCCGCGATCGCGACCTGCTCGCCTGGCTTGGCGAGTCCTATCGCATCCCCGCGCGCGAAACCGGCGAAGATGGACTGGACAGCCCCCCTCGGCCGCCTCTATAGGCCGCCTTTCCCGCCCGTGCGGGCATGCCCAGGTAGCTCAGTTGGTAGAGCATGCGACTGAAAATCGCAGTGTCGGCGGTTCGATTCCGTCCCTGGGCACCACCGTCTTCCATCCTCGCGCCGCTTGCCCGCGCTGCGGTGTGCATGTGATCGGGGCGGCATCGGGTGAGGGCGGACCATGGCGCGGCTGCTGATCATCGAAGATAATATCCGGCTGGCGAAGCGGATTGCCGAGGGGCTGGATCAGCGCGGCTATCGCTGCGACCACGTCGCCTCGCTGGCCGATGCCGACGTGGCGCTCGGCACGGACATGTTCGACGCGATGATTGTCGACCTCGGCCTTCCTGACGGCGACGGGCTGGCCTGGCTCCGCGGCCGTCCGCCGGGTGGAGAACCGCCGGCGCTGATCCTGACCGCGCGGGACGGGCTGGAGGACAGGATCAACGGCCTTGATGCCGGTGCCGACGATTACCTGGTTAAACCCTTCGCGCTGGACGAACTGGCGGCGCGGCTGCGCGCGATGCTCCGCCGGCCGGGCCGCCGCGCCGGCACCGTGCTGCAGGTCGGCGAGATTTTCTACGACAGCAGCCGGCGTGCCGCCCATGTCGCGGGACGGGTGCTCGACCTGACGCGGCGAGAGGCCGACCTGCTGGAACTGCTGCTGCGCCAGGCGGGGCAGGTGGTTCGGCGCCAGGCGATGGAGAGCGCGCTGTATCGTTTCGACGAGGCGGTCACCCCCAACGCGATCGAGGCGAGCGTGTCCCGGCTGCGCCGCAAACTGGACGAAGCCGGTGCGAACGGCCAACTCCACACCGTCCGCGGCGTTGGTTACTTGCTGAAAGACGTGCCGTGAAGCGTCAGGAGTCGATCCTCGGCCGGCTGATGCGCAGCCTTGCGCTGGTATCCGCTACCGGGCTGTTTCTGCTGCTTGTCTTCATCTGGGTCGAATACCAGATATCGATCCTGCACTTCGCCGATCTCGATCAACTGAGGCGGTCGGCATACGAACTGCTCGAACATATCGGCCTGCCGATGGTGCTGCTGGCGATCCCGACGGTTCTTGCCGGGCGGTGGGCTATCCGGCGGGGGGTGCAGCCGCTGGCGGAGGCGGCGGCGCGGATCAACGCTGCGAGCGGCGAAGCGCGCGGCGTCCGGGTCGATGCGTCGACATTGCCAGTCGAAACCGTGCCCTTCGCCGATGCGGTCAATCGGTTGCTCGACCGGGTCGACCGGGCCGCCGCTGCGCACGAAGCGTTTGCTGCCGACGTAGCGCATGAGCTGCGCACGCCGCTGACGCTGCTCTCACTGGAGCTAGACGGGCTGGACGATCCCCGTGCCGAAGCGATGCGTGCGGATGTGGCGGCGATGCGCCGGTTGATCGATCAGTTGATGCTGCTCGCCCAGATCGATGCCGAAGCAGCCGCGCACCTGCCGCCCGACGATGTGGATCTGGTCGAAGTGGCTGGTGACGTGGTTGCGCGGATGGCACCTGCGGCGCTTGCCGACGGCAAAGTGCTGGAACTGCGTGGGGAACGGGCGGGGATAATACGGGGGCGGCGGGAAAGCGTGGCCGCCGCGCTGCGCAACCTCGTCGAGAATGCGTTGCGGGTCACAGATGCAAAGGTGCCGGTCGTCATCCTTGCCGACCGACCGTCCGAGCTCGCGGTGCGAGACGGTGGCCCCGGACTGTCCGTCGTTCGCCTGCACGCCATGACCCAGCGTCTTAGTCGTGCCGATCATGCGAGCGCGAACGGCGCAGGCCTTGGTCTGGCGATCGTGTCGCGGATCATGGCGGCGCATGGCGGGTGGCTTACGGCCGATGAGGAAAAGCGCGAACTGCGGCTGATCTTCGCAAAAAGCTGACCCCTCGTCAGCGGGGCGTCAGTTTTCTCCGCCTAGCTGCGCGTCATGATAAGGACCAAAGGGTTTTGGGCGGCGGCGCTTGGCGTGGTTGCACTGGTGATCGCCGGTTGGCTGGTGTTCTCCGGCCGGGGTGGCGACGGCGCGGGTGGCGACACGCCACGCCCGCCGAACGTTGCGACGTCTGGCGAGATACCACTGACGGCGGATCAGGTCGCTGCTCTGTCGCTGCGCTTCGCAGCTGCAGAACCGGCATTGGTCGAGCCGGTCGCTGCCCTGCCGGCGCAGATCGCTCCGCCGCCGAATGCTCGGGTCGCCGTCGCCGCTCAATTGCCCGGCATCGTCACCCGCATTCATGTCGTCGAAGGCGATGTCGTGCGCGCCGGCCAGACTCTGGCGACGGTATCGAGCCGCGACATGGTGTCGCTTGGCTCCGATCTGGCACGCGCGCGCGCGCGACTGGCCGTGGCACGGGCGAGCGCCGACCGGATCGGGCAGTTGAACCGTGAGGGCATTGTCGCCGCCGCACGTCTGGACGAGGCGCGTGCTACGCTCCGCGAGGCAGAGATCGATGTGCAGGAACATGCGCGTCTGGTCGGCATGGCGAATGGAGCGGCGGGGGGAAGCTATGCACTGATCGCGCCGATCGGCGGCCGGGTCAGCGCGATGACGATTGAAACCGGCAAGGCGCTCGACCCCGGCGCTGCACCGTTCGTGATCGATGGCGCCGGGCCGTTGCAGGCGCAGGTGCAGCTGCCGCATCGGCTGATTGGTCGCGTGCACCCCGGTATGCGCGTCATCGCGGCATCCGGCCTGGAAGGGCAGGTCGTCGCGGTCGGGACGACGCTTGACCCGCAAACGCGGTCCGCGATGCTGACCGCCCACTTTCCGGATGCCACCGGGCTGCGATCCGGTCAGTCGTTGATCCTGTCGGTGCTGGGGCCGGCGCCGGACGGCGCGGTGCGGGTGCCGGCGACAGCGATCGCCCGATTGGGCGATGATACGCTGGCCTTTGTCCGGACCAAGGGAGGGGTGGCGGTACGCCCGGTCCAGCTTGGTGAGGGCGGCGGCACAGACGGGGTGCAGGTTGTGCTGTCTGGCCTCAAGCCTGGCGAACAGGTGGCGGTAAGCGCGGTGAGTGAGTTGAAATCGCTCGCGGCGGCGGATTGACCGCCGATGCTGCGCGCACTCGTTGCCTATTCCCTGTCCTACCGGTTGCTTGTGCTGCTGGTCGCCGGAATCATCGCGGCACTTGGCGCCTGGGCGTTCGCCCGGCTGCCGGTGGATGCCTATCCCGATATCGCGCCGACGCAGGTGAAGATCATCCTGAAGGCACCGGGCATGACGCCGGAGGAGGTCGAAACGCGCGTCATCACCCCGATCGAGATGGAAATGCTGGGTATTCCCCGGCAGGTTGTTCTGCGCTCTCTCGCCAAATACGCCCTTGCCGACATTACCATCGATTTCGAGGATGGTGCGGACATCTACTGGGCGCGCCAACAGGTGACCGAGCGGTTGTCTGGCGTGATGGCAGAATTGCCGCCGACGGTCACCGGCGGTCTCGCGCCGATTTCGACGCCGCTGTCCGAATTGTTCATGTTCACGATCGAAGGGCCGTTGTCGCTGGAGGCCAAGCGCAGCCTGCTTGACTGGACGATCCGTCCGGCACTGCGCACCGTGCCGGGTGTTGCCGATGTCAATGTGCTCGGCGGGCATGTGAAGGCGTTTGAGGTCCGGCCGGACCCGGTGGCGCTGGCCGCCGCCGGGCTGGGCATGGACGATTTGCGGGAAGCGATAGAGGCAGGCAACCGAAACGATGGTGCCGGGCGCCTTGCCGATGGCGAGGATGTACTGATCGTCCGCGCGGTCGGCGCCATACGGACGGTGGCCGATCTGCAGGCTCAGGTGCTCCGGGCGCACGACGGCAAGGTCATCCGGCTCGGCGATGTCGCCGAGGTCGGCATCGGCAGCGTCACGCGCTACGGCGCGGTCAGCAAGGACGGACAGGGCGAAGCGGTGCAGGGGCTGGTGATCGCCCTGCGCGGCGCCGATGCGCGCCGGGTAGTGGATGGCGTCAAGGTCCGTCTGGCCGAAGTGCAGGCAACCTTGCCGGCCGGCACCGACATTCATGTCTTTTACGATCGGTCGGACCTGATCGACCGCGCTGTCGGCACCGTCGAAAAGGCGCTGCTCGAGGCGACGGTGCTTGTCGTCATCCTGCTGATCCTGTTCCTCGCGGATTGGCGCGCCGCGGCTATTGTCGCCGCCACCTTGCCTCTTGCGGCGCTGATCACTTTCCTTGTCATGCGCGGGGTAGGGCTGACGGCCAATCTTATGAGTTTGGGCGGACTGGCAATCGCCATCGGCATATTGGTAGATGGCGCGGTCGTGGTGGTCGAAAATGTCGTGGAGCGCCTGAACGGCGCCGACCCGGCCGACCATCGCCCGCGTCTCAACCATGTATTCCGCGCCACCAGCGACGTCATCGTCCCGGTTGCCGCGGGTATCCTGATCATTGCCCTCGTCTTTCTGCCGCTGCTGTCGCTGGAAGGGCTGGAGGGCAAGCTGTTCGGCCCGGTTGCGCTGACCATCATCATCGCGCTGATCGCGTCGCTGCTGATTGCGCTGACGCTGGTGCCGGTGCTGGCGTCGCTCGGCCTGCGTCCGGGCCGGCATGCCGAACCGTGGATCATGCGCATGCTGATGCCGCGCTATCGTGCCCTGCTCGAAGCGGCCTTTGCCAACAAACCGGTCGTCTACATGCTGGCTGGCGCAGGCCTGGTGGCGGCAGTGGTCGCCTACGGCGCGGTCGGCAAGGCCTTCATGCCCGCGATGGATGAAGGGTCCGTCGTCATGCAGACCGCCAAGCTGCCCAGCATCGGCCTCGCTCGATCGGTCGAGATGGACATAGCGGCGCAGCAGGCCATTCTGGCAAAGGTGCCGGAGGTGACTGCGGTGATCACCCGCGTCGGCACCGATGAGATCGGTCTCGACCCGATGGGGCTGGGCGAGGCGGACAGTTTTGTCATGCTGAAACCGCGTGCTGAATGGCGCGGTGACAAGGACCAGATCGTCGCCGGCATGCGCGAGGCAATGCAGGCCCTGCCCGGCACCGATGTCAGCTTCACCCAGCCGATCGAGATGCGGGTATCGGAAATGCTGACCGGTGCACGCGGGGACCTGGCGATCAAGGTCTTCGGTCCGGACCTTGGCACGCTCGCCGATCTTGCCGGGCGCGTGCAGGCGGTGCTGTCGCGGGTGCGTGGCGCGTCGGAGGTGCTGACCGTCGCGAATGATACGGTCGACTATCTACAGATCGACATCGATCGGCTGGCGGCCGGGCGCGCCGGTATGCCGATCGATACGCTACAGGATGCGATGCGGACCCAGTTGGAAGGGATGGATGCCGGAATAGTCGCCGAGGGGCAGCGCCGGACGCCGATTATCGTCCGTGGCGACGACACGTTGCGCAATGACCCTGCGCGCTTCGCTGATCTGATGCTGCGTTCGCCGAACGGCAGCCTGGCCCGGGTCAGCGATCTTGCGGGCCTATCCCGCGTTGCCGGTCCGGTGAAGATCGATCATGAGGATGGCGCCCGCTACGCGCTCGTCCAGGCCTTCGTGTCCGGCCGCGATCTGGTCGGCTATGTCGATGAAGCAAAGGCGGCGGTTGCGGACGAGATTGCCCTGCCGGATGGCTATCGGCTTGTCTGGGGCGGGCAGTTCGAGAATCAACAGCGGGCCTCGGCTCGGCTGATGCTGGTCGTTCCCGTCGCGTTGCTGCTGATTTTCCTCGTGCTGGTCGGCGCACTCCGGTCGTTGCGTGCTTCTGCTCTGATCATCGCCAATATCCCGTTCGCGCTGGTCGGCGGCATCCTGACCCTCTGGATATCGGGAGAATATCTGTCGGTGCCGGCATCGGTCGGCTTTATTGCGCTGCTTGGCATCGCGGTGCTGAACGGATTGGTTCTGGTCACCTATTTCCGGCAATTGCGAGCGCAAGGCATGCCGATGGCGCAGGCTGTGCGGCTGGGTGCCGAACGCCGCCTGCGGCCGGTGATGATGACGGCAAGCATCGCCGCATTCGGTCTTGTCCCGTTGCTGTTCGCCACCGGACCGGGGTCTGAAATCCAGCGGCCGCTGGCGATCGTCGTGATCGGCGGCCTTGTCACCTCGACACTGCTGACGCTGATCTTGCTACCGATGCTGTTCGAGCGATTTGGTGAAGCCGCCGAGGAGGTCAGCTATGCCTGACGTGATGCTCACCTTCTACTGCGCCGCCGCTGACGGCGGTATGATCGCCCAGGCCATGCGCGACGTGGCTGGCGGGATCGTGCACCTTCGTCCTGAAACCGTTTTCGGACGCGATTTTAGCGATGCCTGCACCGCTGAACAGGTCGCCGGACAGCTCGATCGGGCGGCGGTCGCCCTGATCGTGCCGGGGGATGCGGTCGACGGGCTTGTCGCCAGCGTCGCGGCGCTTCAGCGCAGCGGACCGGTGCGTTGGCAGGTCATGCCCGTATTGGCGGCGGGGCGGGTGGCATGAAGGAGGCGGCGCTTTCACGATGGCTTTATGCGCTGGGCACGGTCATGCTGGCCGGCACTGCCGCCCATGGCCAGCGCGCCGATCTGCCGGTGCCGGAACTGGTCGCTGCCGCTCTCGATAATCACCCGACGGTCCTTGCCGCGTCCGCCCGGCTCGATGCGGCGCGTGCGCAGGCCGACATGCTGCGCGCTGGCCCGCATGAAATCACCGTCGAGGGTGGTTACGCCCGCCGCTCGATCGAGATGGAGGGGCGCTTCGGCGAATTCGACGCGACGATCAGCAGGCCGATCCGCCTGCCCGGCAAGGCGGCGCTCGACCGAAGGGCGGGGGGGCTTGTCATCGATGCGGCGCGCAATCGTCTGGCCGACGCCCGTCACGCGATGGCGCTGACGCTGGGGCGGCTGTGGTATGACTGGTTGACCGCGACCGCTCTCGCGCGGACCGACGCGGAGGCGGTCGCCAATCTGGAGCAGGCGCGTGCCGGGGTCAGCCGACAGATCGCCTTGCGCGATGCTGCCCCGCTCGATGGAGACCGGGCGGGCTCGGCACTGGCGATGGCAAAGGCGCAACTGGCGGAATCGCGGGCCCGTGCGGCGGCGGCCCGCGCGGTATTGGCGGCAAGCTTTCCGGAACTGCCGCTGCCGGTGGACCCGCCGGCGCTGGCTGAACCGACGGCGCGTGCGGATGGCTTGCCGGCATTGCGCGATCGGGTTGTCGCGGAAAGTCACGCGATCGCCGCCGCCCGAGCGGAAGCAGGTCGCCATGTCGTGCTTGCCGATCGTGCGCGTGCGGACCGGGTTGCCGACCCATCGCTGGGCATTCGTCTGTTCAGCGAGCGCGGTGGCATGGAAAAAGGAGCCGGGCTTGTTGCGTCGATCCCGATCGGCGGACGGCATCGCGCTGCCGCTGTCGACGATGCCGCTGCCGCCACCCGTTCGGTCGCGCTGGAACTGGCCGCCACCGAGCGCGAGGTAGAAGCGGAGGCAAGTGCGGCCCTGTCAAACGCCCGGATGCTGCTCGACGTCTGGAAGGAAGTCGCAGAGGCGGCGACGCAGGCCGAAGCTGTTGCCGGACGCACCGCGCGCGGCCGCGCGCTGGGCGCGATCGATCTTGCCGATCAGCTTTATGCCGAAAGACAGGCGCGCGAGGCGCGCCGAGCAGAGATCGCCGCCCGTGGCGAAGCGCTGCGCGCCATGCTGCGGCTGGAGGTTAACGCCCATGTGTTATGGGCGGCGGAGGCCGGATAGCGTGGGTCTGGTTTCAGACCGTCTTGCTTAGCCAGCGACGACGGGGTGGCGCAGGGTGCCGATGCCGTCGACTCCAGCCTCGATCACGTCGCCGGGCCACAGCCATTCCTGCGGATCGCGGCCGGCGCCGACGCCCGCCGGCGTGCCGGTGGCGATGATGTCGCCGGGTTCGAGCGCGATACCCTGGCTGATGTCGGCGATCAGGGTGGCGACGTCGAACAGCATGTGGCGGGTATTCGACCGCTGCTTTTCAACCCCGTTGACGGTCAGCCACAGGTCGAGCGTCTGCGGATCGGGAATCTCATCGACGGTGACGATGCACGGGCCGAGCGGCGCGTAGCTGTCCATGCCCTTCGAATAGATCCACTGGCCGGCGCGGCGGTTGTCGCGGGCGCTGATGTCGATGCACACGGTGTAGCCGAACACGTGGTTCAGCGCGGCTTCGGTCGACACCCGACGCGCGCTGCGCCCGATCACGCAAGCCAGTTCCACCTCCCAGTCGAGCTGCTGGGTGATCGCGCCGTTGTGGACGACGGGGTCGCCGGGGCCGATGACGCAGGTCGGCGGCTTGGAGAAGATGATCGGCTGCTTCGGCAGGTCTTTGGCGGTGTCGAGCGAGCGGGCGCTTTCGTTGACATGCTCGACATAGTTGAGGCCGATGCCGAACAGGTTCTTGCGCGGGCGCGGGATCGGCGCGAGCAGCGTCACATTCTCGATCGGAAGCGCCCCGCCGACCGGCCAGCGGCCGTTCGCCGCCGCCAGCAGCGCCCTCAACTCGGCAAGGGCGACCGGGCCGAGATCGATGAAGTCCAGCATCCGCGACGGCATCGGCACGTTGGCGCGGGCGCCGAGCGCCGCGACGTCGACGACCAGATCGTCGACCAGCACGCCAAGCCGGCTCTCCGCTTCGATGGTGGCGCGATAGGTGACGAGACGCATGGCAATCCTTTCGGGAGCGGGAGATCAGGGAAGAACCGGCTGGCGGCCGCCATTCTCGGCCAGGCCTTCGGCCCGGTAGAGACCGAGCGATCGCATCACCGGCAGGTCGTGGAACGAGAACAGGCAGGCGTCTTCGCTGGCGGAGGCGTTGGCATGTTCGTGCCACATCCACGACGGGACGACGAAGATGTCGCGTTCTTTCCAGTCGAGCCGGTGGCCGTTGACGATCGAGTGCCCGGCCCCCTTGGCGCATTGATAGACGAAGGAGCCGACCTCCCGGTGCGCCAGCGTGTGCTCGCCGGGGCGCAGCAACTGCATCGACGCGCCCATCGTCAACATCGGCGGGCCGCCGGTGAACGGGTTCACATAATCCATGTGGATGCCGTCATAGGGTGAGCCGTCGGTGACCCGGCTGTAGCGCAGCAGCGCTTCGTAGGTCGGCGCCCATTCATATTTGAGCAGCGGCGAATAGCGTTTCGACCAGTTTTCGCCCGCCGGCTTCAGCGCGGGATTGCCCCAACTGGCGGTCGAATCGTCGATCGGGAACGGAACCGCCTGCTGCAGGTCCGGGTGGACCTCGTAGAAATTGGCGTCGAGCGCGTTCATCAGCGGAATGTCCAGCCCGTCCTGCCAGGTGCAGATGGTGCCGCCTTCGGCGACGCCATGTTCGTGCCAGGTGCCGTTCGGGGTCAGCACGAAATCGTTGCGGCCGAGGGTCATCTTGTGACCGTCGACATTGGTGAAGGCGCCGGACCCTTCGATGATGAAGCGCAGCGCCGATGCGGAATGGCGGTGGCTGGACGCCAGCTCGCCCGGCGCCATCACCTGGATGCCGGAATAGAGCCAGCCGACCGCCGCGGTCACGTCCACCCGCCCCGGATTGGCGAGATAGACGACGCGCCGTCCCGCCTGTTCGGGCGTCACCAGATCGAGCGCGCGCAGCACATGGGCGCGCAGCCGGTCGTAATGCCAGACGACGGGGACGGAAGGGGAGGCAGGCTCCCACGGCTCGATCTTGTTGGCGACGGTCCACAGCGCGCCGGCGTGCTGCCGTTCCAGGTCGCGGTAGAAATCGACCAGCTCGGCGGTGTCGGCCACGTTGGCGCGGCCGATCATTTCTTCGCGATACTGGTCGTAGCTTTCGGTCGCCACCGGCGCGCTCCCTTGCAGCTATTATAGGCCTAAAATATATCCACTCGGGCTGTCAACGCGATGGCCGACCGGCTATCGCAAGCGGACGGAGGCTTCAGATGACCCAGTATAAGACAGCGGTAGTCCAGTCGGCGTCGGTGCCGTTCGATCCGCTCGCCTCGGCGGAGAAGGCCGCCCGGCTGGTTCGCGAGGCGGCGGCGGCCGGGGCGCGGCTTGCGGTGTTCCCGGAAGTGTTCCTTGGCGGCTATCCGAAGGGGGCGTCGTTTGGCGCCCCGGTCGGCCTGCGCAAGCCGGAGGGGCGGGACGCCTTTCGCCGTTACCATGACGGCGCGGTCGATCTGGATGGGCCGGAACTGGCAGTGATCGCCGAGGCGGCCGCCGAAACCGGCCTGTTCGTGGTGATCGGCGCGCTGGAGCGGGACGGCGGCACGCTTTACTGCTCCGCCCTGTTCATCGACGGCGCCAACGGGCTGGTCGGCAAGCATCGCAAGCTGATGCCGACGGCCGCCGAACGCCTGATCTGGGGGTTCGGGGACGGATCGACCCTGCCGGTGTTCGAGACCAGCCTGGGCCGGATCGGCGCGGTGATCTGCTGGGAAAACTACATGCCGGCGCTGCGCCTGGCGATGTACGACAAGGGGATCAGCATCTATTGCGCGCCGACCGCCGACGACCGCGATAGCTGGGCGGCGACGATGCGGCACATCGCGCTGGAAGGCCGCTGCTATGTGCTCTCCGCCTGCCAGCACATCACCCGCGGGGTGTTCCCGGCCGATTATGAATGTGCTCTGGGCGATGCGCCGGACACGGTGTTGATGCGTGGCGGCAGCCTGATCGTCAGTCCGCACGGCGAACTGCTCGCCGGCCCGGATTTTAGCGGCGAGACCATCCTTTATGCCGACATCGATCTGGGCGAGGTGGTGCGCGGCAAATATGATTTCGACGTCGTCGGCCATTATGCGCGGCCCGACGTGTTCCGGCTTATCGTCGACGAGGCGCCGAAGGCCGCCGTCGTCCGCCAGGGCTAGGGCGGTGGACGTCGACATGCGCGCCCTGCCGCGGGAGGGGCGCTACAAGATTTTGACGGCATGCGTGACGCCCCGGCCGATCGCCTGGGTCACGTCGTGCCGGCCGGGCGGGCCGGTCAATGCCGCGCCCTACAGCTTCTTCAACGTGCTGGGCGACGCGCCGCCGACGATCGCGCTCGGCCTGCTCGCGCGTGGCGAGGGACGGCTGAAGGACACCGCTGCCAATATCCGCGCGACCGGGGAGTTCGTCGTCAACCTGGTCGATACGACGCATGGCGCGGCGATGAACCTGACCTGCATCGACGCCCCGCCGGAGGTGAGCGAGGCGGAATTGGCCGGGCTGGCGCTGACGCCATCCGCGCAGGTGGCGCCGCCGCGCATCGCGACCGCGCCGGCCAGTTTCGAATGCCGGGTGCTGCACGCGATCGAGACCGGCCCGCACCAGACTGCGGTGATCGCCGAGGTCGTCCACGCCCATATCGACGACGCATTGCTGCTCGACCGGGACCGGCTGCACATCGACACGCCGGCGATGGACCTGATTGCGCGGATGCACGGCGCCGGCTGGTATGCGCGCCAGCCCGAGCTGTTCCAGATGGAGCGCCCGCGCTGGACGGAGCGCGCCGGGCCGGACAAGGCCTGACGGCGTACCCGCCGCGGTCAGGCGCGGATCGCCGCCTGCTTGGCGATCTCGTAGAGCAGGGCGACATAGGCCTTGCTCGCTTCCGCCATGCCCATCACCTTCGGGTTGGCGCTGTCGATCAGGAAATATTCGTCCGGCCCGTGCGCGCCGCTGCCGTGGCCCATGCCCCATTGCGCGGCCGGCAGGTTGAGCGGCGGCCCGGAGAAGACGACGCCCGGCCATGACCCGGCGCTGCGCGGGATGATCGTGTAGGCGACGCCCAGCCGCTCCATCACCGCCTTTTCGGAGCGGACGAGCGCGCTGTCCTCGTTGGTGATCGTCGGGCCGTAGCCGCCGGTGATCTCCACCTCCAGATCGTCGAAGCCGTGCTTCTTCAGATGGGCGTTGAACTTAGCGATCGCCTCTTCCTTGGTCATCGCCGGGGTCAGGCGGAACTCCATCTTGGCGACGGCGCGATGGGGAAGGATCGTTTTGCCGCCCGGCCCGGTATAGCCGGCGACCAGGCCCTGGATGTTGATCGTCGGCTGCGAAGCGAGCCGTTCCAGCGCCTGGACCCAGGACTCGTCGTTGATCCAGCGTTTGACGCCAAGCTGGCGCTTCACTTCGTCCTCGCTCGTCCGCTTCGCGGTTTCCGCGATCAGCGCCTTTTCGCGCGCGGAGAGCGGCAGGACATTGTCGTACCAGCCGTCGACCGCGATGGTGTGCCCGTCCGGCTTCATCAGCGTGTCGAGCGCCTGGACGAGCCGCCAGGCCGGGCTGTCGACGCGGGCGAAGTTGCTCGAATGGATGTCCTTGGTCGGCCCGCGCCCCCAGCGTTCGCCGCTGGAAATCAGCTGTAGCTCGACCGCGCCCTTCGCGCCCAGCGTCAGCGTGCTGGTGCCGTCCATCGCCTGGCTGGCGGACGGGATGAACACGCCGACGCATTTCTGCAGGATCGGCAGCACGTCGGGATGGCTGATCGCCTTCGGGAAATTGGGTGAGGCGATCTCCTCCTCGCCTTCGGCGATCAGGGCGATGTTGACCGGCAACTTCCGGCCGCTGTCCTTGAAGGCGCGGACGGCGGCGAGGAAGGTCATTTCCGGCCCCTTCTGGTTCACCGCGCCGCGCCCGACCATCACCTTGCCGAGGCCGGGCCGGTCGACCAGCCGCGCCTCCAGCGGTGGCGACGACCACTCTGCCGGGTCGAACTGCTTGACGTCGTACATGAAGTAGACGCCGATCCAGTGCTTGGCGCCGCTATCCAGCGTTGCCAGCACCGACGGTACGCCGCCGGTCGGGATGGCCTTCGCGGTCTGAAAGCCGGCGTCCTGCGCCAGTGCGATCATGTGGGCGACGCCTTCGTCGATATTGCGCTTCTCGGCGGCGATCGACGGCAGCTTGATCCAGTCGGCGAGGCGCTGCACCGCCGCGTCCCGATTGGCGTCGATCGTCTTCAGTACCGCCGCCTGATCGGCATCGCCGCGCGCCGCTTTGGCCACGGCCGGCGCCAGCAGCGCCGCCGCCGCACCTCCCGTCTTTATCATCGTCCGCCGATCGACTGACGCGGTACCCTTATCGCTGTCGCTGACCATCCCGCCTTCCCCTGCGCATCGTATTGATGCGGCAGCCTATCTCTGGGCAAACCGGCTGAACAGAGGGATAGCGGGCAAAAAGAAACCCCGGCAACCGGCTCCTGGAAGGAGCGGTTGCCGGGGCGGCGTTTCAGGTGACCGGGATCAGATCGCCGCGTGGGCCAGCGCCGCGAGCAGTAGTAGCGCAACGATGTTGGTGATCTTGATCATTGGGTTGACGGCGGGACCGGCGGTGTCCTTGTACGGATCGCCGACGGTATCGCCGGTGACCGCAGCCTTGTGGGCTTCGCTGCCCTTGCCGCCATGGTTGCCGTCCTCGATATACTTTTTGGCGTTGTCCCACGCCCCGCCGCCAGAGGTCATCGACACGGCGACGAACAGGCCGGAAACGATGACACCGAGCAGCAGCGCGCCGAGCGCGGCGAAACCTTCCGCCCGGCCGGCGACGGCACTGACCGCGAAAAACACGACCAGCGGCGCGAGTACCGGCAGCAGCGACGGCACGATCATCTCGCGGATCGCCGCCTTGGTGACGAGGTCGACGGTGCGCGCGTAGTTCGGCCGGCTGGTCCCTTCCATGATCCCCGGGTTATCGCGGAACTGGGCGCGAACCTCCTCAACCACCGATCCGGCGGCGCGGCCGACCGCGGTCATCCCCATGCCGCCGAACAGATAGGGCAGCAGCGCGCCGAGCAGCAGGCCGACGATCACATAGGGGTTGGACAGGGTGAAATCGACCGCGAGATCCGGGAAGAAGATGCCGAGGTCGGTGGTGTAGGCGCCGAACAGCACCAGCGCGGCAAGGCCGGCCGAACCGATCGCATAGCCCTTGGTCACTGCCTTGGTGGTATTGCCAACTGCGTCGAGCGCATCGGTGCGGTGGCGGACTTCGTCTTCCAGACCAGCCATTTCGGCTATGCCGCCGGCATTGTCGGTCACCGGGCCATAGGCGTCGAGCGCAACGACCATGCCGGCGAGTGCCAGCATCGAGGTGGCGGCGAAGGCGATGCCGATGACGCCGGCGATCTGGTAGGCGGCGATAACCGCGACGACGATGACCAGCGTCGGCAGTGCGGTCGATTCCAGGCTGATCGCCAGCCCCTGGATGACATTGGTGCCGTGGCCGGTTTCCGACGCCTTGGCGATCGAGCGGACCGGACGATAGCCGGTGCCGGTGTAGTATTCGGTGATCCAGACCAGCAGGCCGGTGACGGCAAGGCCGATCATCATGCACCAGAACAGGCCCATGCCGGTCACGCCGCCGGCGATGCCGGTTGCGGTGGTCGTGTCGACCAGACCGTCGGGGAAACCTTCGGTCGCGCTTTGCAGGAATTCGGCGCCGCCGATCACCTGATGCATGTCGCCGAGCGCGTACTGGGTGGCGAAGTAGATCGCCGGGACGGCGAGGATTACGGTGGCCCAGAAGCCCTTGTAGAGCGCGCCCATGATCGACTGGTTGCCGCCGAGGCGGACGAAATAGGTGCCGATGATCGAGGTGATGATGCAGACGCCGCCGACGAGCAACGGCAGCGCCATCAGCGCGGCGAGCTGGGCGGCGGAAGTCTGCACGAGCAGCGCGACCGACACCATGGTGACGCCGAGGGTGACGACATAGGTTTCGAACAGGTCGGCGGCCATGCCGGCGCAATCGCCGACATTGTCGCCTACGTTATCGGCGATAACTGCCGGGTTGCGGGGGTCGTCCTCCGGAATCCCAGCCTCTACCTTGCCGACCAGATCGGCGCCGACATCGGCGGCCTTGGTGAAGATGCCGCCACCGAGGCGGGCGAAGATCGAGATCAGCGAGGCGCCGAAGGCGAGGGCGACAAGCGCGTCGATGACGATTCGGTCATTCGGAGAATTTCCGGCAATATCAGTAAGATACCAGTAGAATCCGGCGATGGCGAGCAGGCCGAGCCCGGCGACGAGCATGCCGGTGACCGCGCCGGAGCGGAAGGCGAGGGTGAGGCCGCCCTGCAGCGAGCCGCGTGCCGCCTCCGCCGTGCGGACGTTGGCGCGGACCGAGATGTTCATGCCGATGTAACCGGCGACACCGGAGAGCAGCGCGCCGATCACGAAGCCGGTGGCCGAGACCATGCCGAGGAAAACAGCGACGATGACTGCAACAACAACACCAACGATCGCGATGGTACGATATTGACGGCCAAGATACGCCTTGGCCCCTTCCTGGATCGCACCGGCGATCTCTTGCATCCTTTGATTGCCAGCCGATGCGGCGAGGATTTGCCGACTGGTAACGACGCCGTACAGCACCGCAATCACGCCACAAATCATGGCGAGTATGACCACTGTCATCTATCAATCCTTCCCCTGCTCTCGACGCGTAGACCCGAGGGCGGCATCCGCGTCTTTTATGCCGTCATATGTATAGGGGCCGATTTTTCGATTTGACAAGCGAATGGCACGGCCGGGGTCGGCGGCGGGTGTCAGCCGTGCAGATAGCCGAGCCGGGCGGGAAGCGGCACTGGTTCGCCGCCATCGGTGAGCGCCAGTCCGCTGCCTGTCGCGAACCGGCCGATGCGGGTGGCGGCGACAGGGACGGCGCGGTCGGGCGCGAGAGCGAACAGCAATTGATAATCGTCGCCAGCGGTGGCGGCGTCGCCGACGGCCAGCCCTTCCGCCCGTGCCACATCCGACAGCGGCACAGCGTCAAGGGCGAGGGTGAGGGCAAGGCCGCTCGCCGCCGCCATTCGCGCCGCATCGAGCAGCAAGCCGTCGGACACGTCCATCATCGCGCTGACATGCGGTGCGAGCGCGCGGCCATCGGCAAGGCGGGGGACCGGGCGGCGATAGGCGGCGATCGGCGCCGCAGGTTGGGTGCGGCCGGCGCGGAGCAGGGCGAGGCCAAGCCCGGCATCGCCGATCGTGCCGGTGACGTAGAGCGCGTCGCCCGCCCGCGCCCCGGCACGCGACGGGGCGACGGTGGCACGACCGATCGCGGTCAGGCCGAAGCTGCGCGGCGCCCCGGCCGGCATCGCCACCGTGTCGCCGCCGAGCAGCGGCAGGGCGAAATGCGCCAGCGCCGCGCCCAGCCCGTCGACGAAGGCGGCGTTCCACCCGGCGTCACCGCTTAGTCCGGCGCCGAGCAGGCAACCGACCGGTTCCGCCCCCTTGGCGGCCAGGTCCGACAGGTTGACCGCGACCAGTTTCCACGCAACGTCGGCGGGAGGGTCGTCGGCAAGGAAATGTACGCCGGCGACGATCATGTCGTGGGTCAGAACCAGATCGCCGAGCACCGCCGCGTCGTCGACAAGCCCACGTGCCGCCGGGTCGGTGGCGAGGGTGCGCAGCGCGGCGATGAAAGCGGCTTCGTTCATCGCCCGCCGCGCGCGGTCACGGCCGCGCCTGCTTCGCCACCGCGTCGAGCAGGCCGTTGACGAAGCTGGTTTCCCGCTTGTCGTAGAACGCATGGGCGACGTCGACATATTCGCTGATGACCGCGGCGACGGGAATGTCGGCGCGCGCGAGCAATTCATAGGTGCCGGCGCGCAGTATCTGGCGCATCGGCCGGTCGAGTCGGTCGAGCGACCAGCCGGCGGCGAGGTGCGTGCCGATCAGCGTGTCGATTTCGTCGCGGCGAGCGATCGCGCCCTTGACCACATCGTCGAAGAAATCGACCTCCGCCTCGGCATATTCGACCTCTTCGATCGTCGCGCCGAGACGATGGTGGTGGAATTCGTGGAGCAGCCGTGGCGGCTCGGTACCCTCCATCTCATGCTGGTAGAGGGCCTGGACGGCGGCGAGCCGCGCCGCCGATCGGGACTGGGAACGGTTGGATTTAGTCATACTGCGCGTCCCCCTAGAGCCTTTTCGCGGCAGATGGAATTGCGCGTCCCGCTTTCGTGAGAGCCGGGTGGGGGTGTGCGGCAATTGTGGGGGAAGATGTCCGGCGGTCAGCCGTCCAGCCGGGCGGCGACCGAGGCGGCATGGGCCGGCAACCCTTCCGCTTCGGCCAGCGCCACCGCCGCCGGGCCGATTGCGGCGAGTGCGGCGGAATCGCAGGACAGGAAGCTGGTCCGCTTCATGAAATCGGTGACTGACAGGCCGGAGGAGAAACGCGCGCGCCGCCCGGTCGGCAGTACATGGTTCGGCCCGCCGACATAGTCGCCGACCGCTTCCGGCGTGTAGCGGCCGAGGAAAATCGACCCGGCATGGCGGACGGCGTCGAACAGCGGAGCCGGGTCAGCGACGGCCAGTTCCAGATGTTCCGGCGCCAGCCGGTCGACCAGCGGCGCCGCGTCGATCAGCCGTTCGACGACGATGATCGCGCCGTTGGCCTGCCAGCTGGCCCGTGCGGTCGCTTCGGTGGCGAGGGTAGGCAGGCGGCGTTCGACCGCCGCCGCCACCGCATCGGCGAAGCCGGCGGCGTCGGTGAACAGGATCGATTGGCTGGTCGGGTCGTGTTCGGCCTGGCTCAGCAGGTCGGCGGCGATCCAATCCGGATCGTTATCCGCATCGGCGACGACGACAATTTCGCTTGGCCCGGCGACCATGTCGATGCCGACGACGCCGAAAAGCTGGCGCTTCGCCTCTGCCACCCAGGCGTTACCCGGACCGGTGATGACGTCGACCGGCGCGATGCGCGCGGTGCCGTAGGCGAGGGCGGCGATCGCCTGGGCGCCGCCGATCCGCCAGATTTCGTCAATACTGGCGATTTCCGCCGCGGCGAGGACCAGCGGATTGAGCGCCCCGTCCGGTGCCGGCGTGACCATCGCCAGCCGCGCGACCCCGGCGACCCGCGCCGGTATGGCGTTCATCAGCAGCGAACTGGGATAGGCGGCGCGGCCGCCCGGCACATACAGCCCGGCGGCATCGACCGGGCGCCAGCGCGCGCCGAGGCGGACGCCGGCGGCGTCGACCGAATCGCTATCCGCCGGCTTTTGCGCGGCGTGGTAGGCGGCGATGCGCTGGGCGGCGAGATCGAGCGCGCGGCGCAGGTCCGGCGACAGGCCGTCGAGCGCGGCGCGGCGCTCCGCAGCGGGCACGGTCCAGCCCGCTGTGTCCGGATCGAAACGGTCGAAGCGGCGGGTATAGTCGGCAACCGCTGCGTCGCCATTGGCGCGGACCGCAGCGATGATCGCCGCGACATCGCGGGAGACATCGGCATCCGCTTCGCGCCGGGCGTTGACCAGCGCGGTGAAGGCGGCCGCGAAATCCGAGGCGGTGGCGGTGAGGCGCTGGGTCATGGGCGGGCGCGGTTGGGCTGGAGCGTGGTGGGTCCCTCGACTTCGCTCGGGATGGACGGAGATGTGGGGGTGTTGGTGGGGGTGGCGTGTCCCTTGGCTGCGGTCGGGATGCGCGGGGGTGTTGGGGTGTTGGTGGAGCGGCGGCGGGATTGTGCGTCCCTCGACTGCGCTCGGGATGGACGGGTTTGGAAGAAGGCTGTGCTATTCCGGGCGACGGAAGGGGCAGGGCCGGGCACCGTCCCGTCCATCCCGAGCGTAGTCGAGGGGCGCACGAGGGGGGTCATGCCGCTGCCTTGCGGAACGCCTCGACCAGCGGTGCCACCTCGGCCGCGCGCAGCTTGAACGCGGCACGGTTGACGATCAGGCGGGCGGAGACTTCGGCGATCACCTCCACTTCGACCAGCCCGTTCTCCTTCAGCGTGCGGCCGGACGAGACGAGGTCGACGATACGGGAAGCGAGGCCGAGGGTGGGGGCGAGTTCCATCGCGCCGTTCAGCTTGACGCATTCGGCCTGGATGCCCTGCGCCTCGAAATGGCGGGCGGTCAGATGCGGGTATTTGGTGGCGATGCGGACGTGGCTGCGTTCGCGCTGTTCCGTCGCGGCGAGGCCGACCGGTTCGGCGATCGAGATGCGGCAGCGGCCGATGCCCAGATCGACCGGCGCGTAAAGTTCCGAATAGTCGAATTCGAGCAGCACGTCGGAACCGACGACGCCGATCTGCGCCGCGCCGTGGGCGACAAAGGTCGCGACGTCGAACGCGCGGACCCGGATCAGCGAAATCGTCGGATGGTTGGTCGAGAAACGCAGCGCCCGGCTGTCGGGATCGGCGAAGGCGGCTTCCGGCTCTATCCCGACCTGGGCGAGCAGCGGCAGCGCTTCGTCAAGGATGCGGCCCTTCGGCACGGCGATGATCAGTGGCGCGGACATGGCCGCGCGGCTTTACGGGCAGCGCGGGGCGAGGGCAACCGGGTGCGCGCCACCTCAGGCGGCGGGGCGGGCCGAAAGAAAGGCGCGGATCGCGCGGTTGACCGGTTCCGGGGCTTCCCAGGTCAGGAAATGGCCGGCGTCGACACGGACCAGCGTCAGATCGTCGACCAGCCCGTCCAGCCCCTCCAGCTGACAGGGGAGCAAGGCGGCGTCGCGAGTGCCCCAGACGACCAGCGTCGGCACCGTTACCGGCGGGAACGGCGCGTCGATAAACGCCGGGCGCTCGACCGTTTCATCCGGCGCCGGCACGACGACGGCCGCGGCGCGGTACCAGTTGAGCATGCCGGTCAGCGCCCCCGGCTGGCCCCATTCGGCGAGGTAGGCGGCGCGGTCTTCGGCGGCGATGCGGGTGAGGTCGGCATGGTTGCGGAAGCTGGTGTCGAAGAAGGTGCCGAGGCCCATCGCGGTGATCGCCGCCTCCATGCCCGGATCGCGAAAGGCGCGGATATACTGGCTGGCGGCACGCTGGGCGGGATCGTCGATCAGCGTGCGCTGGAAGATCAGCGGGTGTGGGGCATTGAGGATGACGAGGCGGGCGATGCGGTCCGGTCGGGCAAGTGCCGCCGCCCAGGCGACCGCGCCGCCCCAGTCGTGGCCGACAAGGGTGAAGCGGTCGATGCCGAGCGTATCGGCAAGGGCGAGCAGATCGGCGATCGGCTGGGCGGTATGATAGGCGTCGACCGCCTCGGGCTTCGACGAGCCGGCGAAGCCGCGCTGGTCCGGCGCGACGACGAAATGGTCGCGGGCCAGTTCCGTCATCTGGTGGCGCCAGGTGCGCGCCGATTCAGGGAAACCGTGCAGGAAGATCAGCGCGGCGCCGTCCTCCGGCCCGCCGAGAGTGACGTCCAGCGTCACGCCGGTGGGGAGGGGAATGCGCCTGCGTTCGAGATCGATCATGCGGACGGTCCTTTCCCGGCGGCTGAGCTACGCGATCATGCGACCGGTTTACGCAAACGGCAAGTCAGGGATAGCTGACCGTTTTCGGCACTTCCGGGATCGGGATGAATTCCTTGTCGTCGCCCGGCACCGTCGGGAAGCGGCCGGCTTTCCAGTCTTCCTTCGCCTGGTTGATCCGATCACGATCCGACGAGACGAAGTTCCACCAGACGTGGCGCGGGGTGGCGAACGCTTCCCCGCCGCACAGCATGACCCGGCCGCCCTGTTCCGAGCGCAGCGTCGCGGCGGCGCCGGGGCGCAGCACGTACATCGTCTGCGGCTCCAGCGGCTGGCCGTCGAGGCTGGCATCGCCAAGCGCGACGTAGAGCGCGCGCTCGTCGGCGCCGGCGTCGATCGGGATGGTGCCGCCGGGGGCGAGCAGGATGTCGGCGTAGATCGTCTCCGCATGGCAGGTGGTCGTAGCCGTCTGGCCCCACAGCGTGCCCATGATGACCCGCGCCGACACGCCGTCGTCTTCGACCAGCGGCAGATCATCCGCCGCGACATGTTCGAAGGCAGGGGCGATCTCTTCCTTGCCGTCGGGCAAGGCGAGCCAGGTCTGGATTCCGGAGAGGTCCGGTCCGATGGCGCGCTCTGCGGACGGAGAGCGTTCGGAATGGACGATGCCGGTGCCGGCGGTCATCAGGTTGACCGCGCCCGGCGTGATCGTCGCGAAGGTGCCGAGCGAATCGCGGTGGTCGATCGCGCCGTCGAACAGGTAGGTGACGGTTGCCAGGTTGATATGCGGATGGGGGCGGACGTCGATGCCCTCGCCGACCGGGAAGCTGGCCGGGCCCATCTGGTCGAAGAACACGAACGGGCCGACCATTGTGCGCGGCCGCGACGGCAGGGTGCGGTGGACCTTGAACCCGCCAAGGTCGTGGCTGGTCGGCGTTATGGTCTGGATGACGATGTCTTCAACCACGGTCTGAACTCCATTCTCGTGCGTCCCAGCCCGGCGCCACGGCGTCGAGCATAGCAACGATATCGGCCGGGAAAACCGGCTCAGTGGGGGCGGCCAGTTCGGCGCGGGTCCACCAGTGCAGCCCGGTCATCACCCGAAGCTCCAGCGGCGTCAACGCTGCCCGGCTGATCGTCCGGTCCGGCACGCGCAGCAGATAGTAGCGTTCGTCGGCGACCACCGGCTCGCCTTCGACGGTGGTGAAGCGGGCGCGGCGGCGCGCCACTTCCGGTCCCGGATCGAGGCTGAGGCCGGTTTCCTCGAACAGTTCGCGGCGGGCGGCGGTGGCGTGGTCCTCGCCCGGGTCGAGCGCGCCGCCCGGCGTCGCCCAGAACGGCGCCATCGCGATTTCCGGCACGAAACGGAACAGCAGCACCGACCCGGCCGGATCGACCATCAGGATCCGGGCCGCAGGACGTTCGCGCAGCGGCGCGGTCACAACCCCGCTTCCGCCGGGGTGCGGACCGCCATGGTCAGCGCGTGGACCCGGTCGGCGAGCAGATCGGCGAGGGCGCGGTTGACCATGCGTTGCCGTTCAACCCGGCCGAGGCCGGCGAAGGCGGCGCTGACCAGTTCGACCGAAAAATGCGATTCGCCGCGCGGATCGTGCCCGGCATGGCCGTGATGTTTGGCGCTGTCGTCGGTGACGACAAGGTGGACGGGGGCGAAGGCCGTGGTCAGCCGGGCGACGATCTCCGTCGCGACCGGCCCTCTCGATTGATCGGGCATCGGCCATATATAGGAGGTTTTTCGAGTACGGGGAGCCGGTTTGGCACGCAGCGGCGACGGCAGGGACAGGACGGCGACGCGCTTTCACGGCCGGGTGGAGGGCGCCGCCCCGCATTGCGCGGCGCCGGGATGCACGGCGGCGGGCGAGTTCCGCGCGCCGCCGGAGGGCGGGGCTGCAAGCGGCGACGCACCGCGCGCGTGGCGCTGGCTGTGTTTGGAGCATGTTCGCGCGTTCAATGCGAAATATAACTATTTCGCCGGGATGAGCCCCGACGAGATCGAGGCGGAACAGCGGCCCTATGCCGGGTGGGAGCGGGAGACGCGCGCCTTTGCCGCCAACGGATCGCCCGGCCCGCGCTGGGCCGATTTCACCGACCCGCTGGATGCGATCGGCGCGCGTTTCGGCCAGCGGGCAGCGACGGAACGCAAGGACGGCCGGCCGCTGTCCGGCGACGACCGGCGCGCGATGAAGGTGCTCGGTCTGGCGCCCGACGCCGACCGGCAGGCGCTGCGCCGTCGCTACACCGAACTCGTCCGGCGGTATCACCCCGACCGCAACGGCGGCGATCGCAGCCACGAACACAAGCTGCGCGAGGTGATTGCCGCCTATGACCGGCTGAAGGCGGCGCCGGCGTTCGCCTGACCATAGCGACGGTGGTCGGCCACCGAGGGGCTAATCGGGCACGCCGATCCGTTGCGATCAGGCGGCGGGATCAGTCGCTGCCGGTGTCGAGCAGGGTGGTGAAGCCGCCGAACACCAGGCGCTTGCCGTCGAAGGGCATCTCCTGCGGCCCGTCCTTCAGGCGCGGATCGGCCATCACCTTGGCATTGCCGGCGTCGCGCGCCGCCTTCGACGGCCAGACGATCCACGAGAATATGACATTCTCGCCTGATTGCGCCTGCACCGCGCGGCGGAAATCGGTGACCTTGCCGTCCGGCACGTCGTCGCCCCAGCATTCGACCACGCGGGTGGCGCCATGTTCGATGAAGATCGGCGCTGCCATCGCCGCCATCGCGCGATAGGCGTCGCGCTTGTCCTGCGGCACCGGTATGATGAAGCCGTCGATATAGCTCATCGCATCTCTCCTGCGGATTATATCGTCGGGCAACGCGCGGATGCCCGCCCGCGATCCGGGATTTTGGCGACTATTGTCGCCGTTTATGCGCAACCCCCTTCATTTTTGTGGCGTTTGGGGTGAAAGGGCAATCGACTGGCCCGCGGCGCGGGTGGATGAAAGACCGAGCATGACCGAGATTCCCAACACCCAGCCCGACAGCCGCGCCGAAACCGTGCTTGCCGCCCCGGACAGGACCGTCGACGCACGCGAACTGTTCGGCATCGACATCGACATGCAGGTGCCGGCGTTCAGCGAGGCGGACGAGCGGGTGCCGGACCTTGACCCCGCCTATGTCTTCGATCCCGACACGACGCTGGCGGTGCTCGCCGGCTTCGCCTTCAACCGGCGGGTGATGATCCAGGGCTATCACGGCACCGGCAAGTCGACTCACATCGAACAGGTGGCGGCGCGGCTGAACTGGCCGTGCATCCGCATCAACCTGGACGCGCATATCAGCCGTATCGACCTGGTCGGGCGCGACGCGATCGTGCTGAAGGACGGCCAGCAGGTGACGGAATTCCGCGAAGGCCTGCTGCCCTGGGCGTTGCAGACGCCGACGGCGCTGGTGTTCGACGAATATGACGCCGGGCGGCCGGACGTGATGTTCGTCATCCAGCGGGTGCTGGAGACCGAGGGCAAGCTGACCCTGCTCGACCAGAACCGGGTGATCCGGCCGAACCCGTGGTTCCGCCTGTTCGCCACGTCGAACACCGTCGGGCTGGGCGACACCACCGGCCTGTATCACGGCACCCAGCAGATCAACCAGGGCCAGATGGACCGCTGGAACATCGTCGTCACGCTTAACTACCTGCCGGCGGCGGTCGAGTCGCAGATCGTCCTCGCCAAGTCCGGCGAATATGATTCGCCCGATGGCAAGAAGCTGGTCGAGAACATGGTGAAGGTCGCCGAACTGAGCCGTGCCGGCTTCGTCGCCGGGGATATTTCGACGGTGATGAGCCCGCGCACGGTTATCACCTGGGCGCAGAACGCGCTGATCTTCAAGGATGTCGGTTTCGCGTTCCGCCTGTCCTTCCTCAACAAGTGCGATGAGGCGGAGCGGCCGCTGGTCGCCGAGTATTATCAGCGCGTGTTCGGCAAGGACCTGCCCGAAAGCGTGGCCAAGAAGGCAAGCTGACCGCGCCGATGGCGGAACAGACCCCCCTCGATCAGTTTCGTCAGGTGCTGGGCGGCGCCGCCCGCGCGCTGTCCGGCGAGCCGGAGGTCGAGCTGGCCTACACCGCCGACGCGCCGACCGCGGCGGGCAAGCACATCAAGGTGCCGATGCCGGCGCGCGGCCTGCCGCCGGAACAGGTGGCGGAGGCGCGCGGCTTTGCCGACGGTTTCGCGCTACGGCTGAAGCACCATGACCCGGCGCTGCACGCCCGCGGGGTTCCGGCGGAAGCGGTGGCGCGCGCGGTGTTCGACGCGGCGGAAACCGCGCGGGTCGAGGCGCTTGGCACCCGGGCGATGGCGGGGGTGGCGGACAATCTGGATTCGGCGCTGGCGGTGCGGTTGCGCGCCGACCCGATCACGCGCGCCCGCAGCCGGGACGAGGTGCCGCTGTCGACCGCCGTCAGCCTGCTGGTTCGCGAGCGGCTGACCGGGCGGCCGGTGCCGGCGGTCGCCGCCAGCGGCATGGCGATGGTGCGCGACTGGATCGAGGAGAAGGCCGGAAAGGGCCTTGATTCGCTGGCGCTGGCACTGGACGACCAACGCGCGTTTGCGACTCTGGCCAACCGATTATTGCAGGATTTGGAGCTGGTCGACGGCGAGGTGTCGCCGGACGATACGCCCGACGAAAACGACGAAAGCGACGGTGAGGACCAGGACGAAGGCGAGGACGGCGACGAGGGCGATGAGTCCGCCAGCGCCGCCGGCGATGTCGACGCCCGCGCCGACGCTGAGGATTCGGCGGACAGCGATGCCGAGGGCGACGACCCCGGCGAGGAAAGCGGCGACGAGGGCGATGAGGGCGGCGACGGCGAGGAAGGCATGCTGCCGGTGCGGCCGAACCGCCCGCCGGCCGATTTCACCCCCGATTTCGACTATCAGCCCTATACCACCCGTTTCGACGAGATCGTCGTGGCCACCGACCTGTGCGACGAGGACGAACTGGTGCGGCTGCGCGCCTATCTCGACCAGCAACTGGTTCACTTGCAGGGCGCGGTGACCAAGCTGGCCAACCGGTTGCAGCGGCGCTTGATGGCGCAGCAGAACCGGAGCTGGGATTTCGACCAGGAGGAGGGGCTGCTCGATGCGGCGCGGCTGGCCCGTGTCGTCGTCAACCCGACCCATTCGCTCAGCTACAAGATGGAGCGGGACACCGATTTCCGCGACACCGTCGTGACGCTGCTGATCGACAATAGCGGGTCGATGCGCGGCCGGCCGATATCGATCGCCGCGATCAGCGCCGACATATTGGCGCGCACGCTGGAGCGGTGCGGCGTGCAGACCGAGATTTTGGGCTTCACCACCCGCGCGTGGAAAGGCGGGCAGGCGCGCGAGGAATGGCTGGCCGCCGGCCGTCCGACCCATCCCGGCCGGCTGAACGACCTGCGCCATATCGTCTACAAGAAGGCGGAGGAGCCGTGGCGGCGGGCGCGCAAGGCGTTGGGCCTGATGATGCGCGAAGGGCTGTTGAAGGAGAATATCGACGGCGAGGCGCTGCTCTGGGCGCATAGCCGGTTGATCGCCCGGCCGGAGGAACGGCGCATCCTGATGGTGATTTCCGACGGCGCGCCGGTCGACGATTCGACCCTGTCGGTCAATTCCGGGACCTATCTGGAAAAGCATTTGCGCCAGGTGATCCACTGGATCGAGAACCGGTCGCCGGTGGAGCTGTGCGCGATTGGCATCGGCCACGACGTCACTCGCTATTATGCGCGGGCGGTGACGATCATGGACGCCGAGCAACTGGGCGGGACGATGGTGGAGCAGCTTGCCGCGCTGTTCGACACCGAACCGCGTTAGGGTTTGTCGGCCTTAGGCGGATCGGTGCCGTTCTACCGACAAACAAAGGGCCGAGGTCCGAAGACCCCGGCCCCCTTTCCCCCGGCTACGCTACTGGGAGGAAAGCAACCCTCGATACGCGACCCGAGGGATGAAAGGATGGCGGTTCAGCAGCGGCGGGGGCTGTCGGCCCGGTCGATCGCCCGGCCCGCCAGGGCGCCGACGCCGGCGCCGATGATCGCGCCCGCCGTCTTGTCACCGTGCCGCCCGACCACTTCGTTGCCGAGCAGGCCGCCGGCGATCGCGCCGATGATCGTTCCGCCGGTGCCGCTGTCGCAACGATAGCTGTTGCGGTAGCCGCGATAGGCGCGGCGGTCCTGATAGCGGTAACCGCGATAGTGGTTACCGCCGTTATAGTAATTCCCGTTGTAATAGCCGCGATCATAACCCCGGTCGTAACCGCGATACTGGGGACGAGCCTCCGCGGAGGCGGGGATCACAGCGCCGGCCGTCATCGCGATGGCCGCGCCGATCATGCTCAGCTGCTTGATCATTTCCAACTCCTCCAGTCTGCGCCGGCGGTTGCCCGTCGACAGGGCCTTGATGGACCGATTCGCTTGAGTGGGTCCTGAACACGGGTGTTAGCTGCCGTTCAGCTTGGTAAATGCGCTTCCCCGTCCGGCCGGGCGCGGTAGAAGCGGACGTGGCCCGTTTCCTGACCCCGGTCCTGCTGCTGCTCGTTGGCGTCGGCGACTATGCCGGCGAACCGGCGCGGCCGCTGATCGGCCCCGGCGCACCGATCGGCACGATGGCGGTGCCGCTTGTTCCCGGCGATCCGGCTGTCCGGCGGGTCGGGGCGCTGACTTTCGTCGCGGGATGGCAGTTGACCAGCGCGGACCCGGCATTTGGCGGGGTATCCGCCATGGCGGTGGCCGGTCGGCGCTTCACCCTGTTGAGCGATGCCGGCAGCGTGATGGCGTTCGACCTGGACGAGAAGGGGCGCGCGAGCCGCGTCCGCTTTACCGACCTGTCGACCGGGCCGGGGGTTGGCTGGTCGAAGGACGACCGGGACACCGAGTCGCTGGCGATGGACCCGGCGAGCGGCCGCGCCTGGGTCGGCTATGAAGGATTCAACCAGATCTGGCGCTATGCACCGGGTTTCACGCGGGCGGAGGCGGCGGTCGCGCCGCCCGAAATGGCGGACTGGCCGACCAATTCAGGCGCGGAGGCGATGGCGCGGCTGCGGTCCGGCCGGTTTGTCGTCATCGCCGAGGCGCCGGGCGCGGACGGAACCCATGCCGGGTTGCTGTTCGCCGGCGACCCGACGCGGGGCGAGCGGCCGGTGCGTTTCCGTTATGCCGCGCCGCGCTGGTACCGGGTGACCGACATGGCGGAACTGCCCGACGGGCGGCTGCTCATCCTGCACCGCAACGTCAACCCGCGCCGCGCCCGATTCGGCTGGCGGGACGGACGGGTGACGCTGGTCGCCGGGGTGTCGGCGCTGGTGACCGCGATCGATCCGCGCGCGATCACGCCGGGCATGCGGCTGATGTCGACCGAGGTGGCGCGAATCGGCCCGCCGCTCAATGTGGAGAATTACGAGGCGATGGCGGTGACGCAGGAAGGCGGCCGGACGATGGTATGGATCGCCTCGGACGACAATTTCGCCTGGTATCAGCGAACCCTGCTGATGCAGTTCGCACTCGACCCGGCGGTGCCGGGCCGGGCGGCGCGGGTCAGGCGGCCTTAGCCTTCGCCACTTCGCGCTTCAGCCGCCGGGCGCGCAGGCTGAGCTTTTCGTCGTTGGTCTTGAGCAGCCAGTTGTCGAGGCCGCCGACATGTTCGACCGAGCGCAGGCCGTGAGTCGACACGCGCAGCCGCACGCTGCGGGCCAGCGTGTCCGACATCAGCGTGACATTCTGCAGATTCGGCAGGAAGGTCCGCTTGGTCTTGTTGTTGGCGTGGGAAACATTGTGCCCCACCTGCCGGCCCTTGCCGGTCAGTTCGCAGATACGCGCCATGTCATTCGTCCTGAATTTCGGGTTGCCCGGAAAGCGCTGGCCGATACCGGAGAAGCACCGCGCGGTCAACCGGATGGTGGCGCCGGGCCGGCGAGAGGCCGCGCGACATAGCGCGCGGCACCATAGGCGGTCGAGTGGCACGACGCCACCACCCGATAGCCGCACGGTATCCGGGGCTGAGGGTGGGGGTGGCGCTCGAAAACCCTCGCTGGCTGGCCCTCGCTGATTTTGCGTTGCGGCGAGGCGTCATTGCCAAGCCCGGCGCGGAGGTATAGAGCACAATGAGAATTACTCGCAATAGCAGAGCTGCTCCGTCCCTGTGAACACGCGTTCGATCCGCGCCTGGTATCTGGTCCATAAATGGACCAGCCTTGTCTGCACGCTGTTCCTGCTGATGCTGTGCCTGACCGGCCTGCCGCTGATCTTCCACGACGAGATCGACGCGTTGAGCGGCGATCAGGTGACGATGGCCGGTCTGGCTTCGTCCGGCGACGGGCCGGGACTGCTGCCGCTCGACACGATGCTGGCGAAGGCGCTCGCCGCCCGGCCCGGCGAGGTGCCGGTGCTCATGGCGTTCGACAATGAATCGCCGGTGCTGACCGTCACCACCGCGCCGCGCCCGGATTCGCCGGCCAGCGCCATGACCATCCAGCTGTTCAACCGGGCAACCGGCGCGCCGGCGGGCCAGGTCGACGAACAGGGTGTGATGCCGTTCCTGCTCCAGCTTCATACCGACATGTTTCTTGGCCTGCCGGGCATGCTGTTTCTGGGGGCGATGGGGCTGCTGTTCGTCGCGGCGATCGTTTCCGGCGTCGTCCTCTACGCGCCGTTCATGCGCAAGCTTCGCTTCGGCACGCTGCGGCTGGCACGCAGCGCCCGGCTCAAATGGCTCGATTATCACAATCTGCTCGGCATCGTCGTGCTGGCGTGGATGACGGTCGTCGGGCTGACCGGGGTGATCAACGCGCTGGCGACGCCGATCATCCAGATCTGGCAGATGAACGAACTGGCGGAGATGACCCGCGCCTATCAGGGGCGTTCAGCCTTGCCGCCGGCGCGTTATGGCTCGCTCGACACCGCGATGGCGGCGGCGCGCAAGGCGATACCCGGCAATAACCCGCAATTCATCGCCTTTCCCGGCGGAGCGTACAGCAGCAAGCATCACTATGCCGTTTTCTTCCAGGGGACGACGCCGCTGACCGAGCGTGCGCTGACCCCGGCGCTGATCGATGCGGAGACCGGACGGCTGACCGACGTGCGGCCGATGCCCTGGTACACGCTGGCGCTGACCTATTCGCAGCCGCTGCATTTCGGCGACTATGGCGGCTTGCCGCTGAAGCTGCTGTGGGCGGCGTTGACCCTGTTCACCATCGTCGTGCTCGGGTCCGGCCTTTACCTCTGGCTCGGCCGCCGCCGCGCGCCGTTGGAGACGCGGGTGCGGGAAGTCGAAGCCGGCGGGCTGCCGGTGCCGGCCGAATGAAGCGGCACCAGTCCAACCGCGCGATTTTCGCCGCGCCGGTCGTCATAGCGGCGGTCAGCCTGTTCGGGCTGGTTGCGGCGCTGACCGGCGACGGCCTGCGCGACATGGCGTCGTGGATCGGGCTGGCCGTGCCGGTCGCCGTCATCGCCTGGGCGCGCCGCCGGGCAGGATCATCGGAACCAGACAGCGCGCAACGACGCGCACCGGGAAAAAAGGGGACTTTATCATGACCATGTTTCGCCGACGCACCGTGACCCGGCTGACCGTCGCCGCCGGGGTGGTGGCGCTCGCCGCCCCCGCCGTCGCGCAGGACGACATCATCGTCACCGCGCAGCGCGGCAACCAGACGGAGGTCGCCCGCGGCGGTAGCCTGGGCATATTGGGCGACAAGGCGGCGGAGGACGTACCGTTCGCGGTCAAGAGCTACAACAGCGCGCTGATCCTGAACCAGCAGCCGCAGACCTTGGGGCAGGTGCTGGAAAACGACCCGTCGGTCCGCACCTCCTACGGTTTCGGCAACGCGGCGGAGCAGTTCATCATCCGGGGTTTTGCCCTGTTCGGCGACGATGTCGGCCTCGACGGCCTGTACGGCATCGCACCGCGCCAGCTGATCGCGCCCGAACTCTATGATTCGGTGCAGGTGTTGAACGGCTCCAGCGCTTTCCTGAACGGCGCGGCGCCGTCCGGCTCCGGCCTTGGCGGCAGCGTCAACCTGATGCCCAAGCGCGCCGGCACGCGGCCGCTGACCCGCCTGACCGCCAACTTCACGTCGGACGCGCATATCGGCGGCAGTTTCGACGTCGCGCGCCGGTCGGGCGACGTCGGCTTGCGGATCAACGGCGTGGGGCGGTCGGGCGACGTCTCGATCGATGGCGAGTTTCGCAGCACTTATACGCTGGGTGGCGCGCTCGATTACGACGGCGGCCCGCTGCGGCTGTCGCTGGACCTCGGCTATCAGCGGGTGAAGGTCAGGGGGCTGCGGCCGAAGGTCACCGTCGGCACGACGGTTATCCCACGGGTGCCGAAGGCCGACAGCAACTATGCGCAGCCGTGGACCTATACGACGCTGCGCGACGTGTTCGGCATTGTGAAAGCCGAATACGACGTCGCCGACAATGCGATGCTCTATGCCTCGTTCGGCGCGCGCGACGGGATGGAAGACGGGATTTACGGCGGGATTACCATATTGGATGCGGCAACCGGCGCGGCCAACGGCAACGCCCTGTATGTTCCGCGCACCGACAATAACGAAGCGGCGCAGGCCGGATTGCGCGTCAAGCTGGGCGAACGGGTGACCCATGAGATCAATTTCGGCGGGGCGATCAACTGGCAGGTCAACCGCAACGCCTATGATTTCCTGTACGGTCCCGGCTTCGCGGGTTTCGACACCAACCTCTATAACGCGACGCCGGTCGCGATCCCGAGTTCCGCGCTGGTCGGCGGCGATCTCGACGACCCGTTCCCGATCAGCCGCACCCGCCTGACCAGCCTGTTCGCGTCGGACACGATCGGCCTGTGGGACGACCGCATCCTGGTCACCGTCGGTCTGCGCCTGCAGGCGATCCGGGCGAAGGGCTATGCAGCCAACGACAGCACGATCTTCGATCCGGTGCCGTTCAGCGCCGGCGACCTGATCAGCGAATATAACGAGGACGCGGTGACCCCGGCCTTCGGCCTGGTCATCAAGCCTATTGAGGGCCTGTCCTTCTATGCCAACCGGATGCAGGGTTTCGAGAAGCCGGACGCCGCGCCCGCCAGCATCGGCGGCGTCGCGGTCAGCAATTCCGGTGCGCTGTTCGCCCCGGTCAAGAGCAAGCAATATGAACTGGGCGCCAAATACGGCACCGGCCGGTTCAATGCGTCGATCGCGCTGTTCCAGATCGACCGGCCGCGCCCGTCGGCGGTGGCCGACCCGGCCGACCCGACCCGGGCGGTTTACGGCCTGTTCGGCGAACAACGGAACAAGGGCGTCGAACTGAGCGTCGACGGCGAGCTGACGGAAGGGCTGCGCCTGATCGCCGGTGCGTCGCTGGTCGACGCCAAGCTGCGCCGGACCTATGGCGGGGTCAATCAGGGCAATGACGCGCCGGGCGTGCCGGAATATCTGGTCAACGCCAATGTCGAATGGGACATGCCCTTTGTCCCCGGCTTCACGATGACCGGCCGCGTCGTCCACACCGGCAAGCAGGCGGCGAACGAGGCCAATACCCTGACCCTGCCGTCATGGACGCGGTTCGACCTGGGCGCCCGCTATGTCGCGGTGGTTGCCGACAAGCCGCTGACCCTGCGGTTCAGCGTCGATAACGTCGCGAACAAGCGGTACTGGGCGTCGGCGTTCGACACGTTCCGGCCGGACCTGCTGCAGGGCGCGCCGCGTACCTTCAAGGCGTCGGCGTCGATCGATTTCTGATCGGCGGGGCCGGTGCCGCCCGAACGGAACAAACTCTATTCCGGGTCGCTGTCGTCGAACAGAATGCGTTCGGCCGCGCCGTCCAGGTCCTCGTACTGGCCGGCGCGCAGCGACCAGAAGAAGGCGGCGAGGCCGAGGCAGCCGAGGCCGATCGAGATCGGCAGTAGCAGCCACAGCATGTTCATTGCGCCGCCGCCGCGATGCGGGGCGGGGCGGCTGTTCCGACGCGCCGTCGCCCGGCGCCGCGCGCGGGGCGCAGGCGCAGCGCGTTGGCGACGACGATGATGGAGGAACCGGACATCGCCAGCGCGGCGATCAGCGGCGTGACGAAGCCGGCGATCGCGACCGGCAGCGCGATCAGGTTGTAGATGACCGCGAGCGCGAAATTCTCTCGCACCAGCCGCCGCGCGGCAACGGATATGGCGAAGGCGAAGGGCACCGCGTCCATATCCGGACGCAGGAATACGAAGTCGGCGGCCTGCCGCCCGACATCGGCGGCGGTCGCCGGAGTCATCGAGACATGGGCGGCGGCGAGGGCCGGGGCGTCGTTCAAACCGTCGCCGACCATCAGCGCCTTGTGGCCCCGCCCGGCGAGCGCCCGGATATGGGCGGTCTTCTCGCCCGGCAGCATCTCTGCATGGACGGTGGCGATACCAAGCGCGTCGGCCAGCCGCGCGACCGGCACAGCGCGGTCGCCGGACAGCACCGCCAGCGACAGGCCGGCACCGCGCAACGCCGCCACCGCATCGGCGGCGCCCGGGCGGCTGTCGTCGTCGAAGCGGAAGGCGGCGACGAAACGACCGTTCAGGGTCAGCAGCGTTTCCGCCGCGTCGCCGGCGTCATGGCCTTCGCCTTCGCCGTCGATTGCCCATCCGGCCCGGCCCAGCCGCCATGCGCCGCCGTCGACCGTCGCTTCCAGGCCGAGGCCGGGCTTTTCGACGACGCTGTGGAAGTCGGGTGACGGGCTTCCGGCGAAGGCGGCGAGCGCGCGCGAATAGGGGTGGCGCGAATGGGCGCCCAGCGCCGCGGCGATCGCCAGATGATCGGCAGAGACGCCGTCGCGGCGCAGGGTCGGTTTGCCGAGCGTCAGCGTGCCGGTCTTGTCGAACAGCACGGTATCGACCTCGCCCAGCCGTTCCAGCGCCGAGCCGTCCTTCATCATGATGCCGCGTTCGTAGAGGCGGCGCGCGGCGATGACATGGACCATCGGCACGGCAAGGCCGAGCGCGCACGGACAGGTGATAATCAGCACGGCGACGGCGACGGTGACGGCGCGGTGGGCGTCGCCGGTCGCCAGCATCCAGCCGATGAAGCTGAGCAGCGCCGCGCTGTGGACCACCGGGGCGTAGAGCCGGGCGGCGCGATCGGCGAGCCGGCGGTAGCCGGAACGACCGGATTCCGCCGCTTCCATCAGCCGCACCATCTCCGCCAGGAAGGAATCGTCGGCGATCGCGTCGGCGCGGATGGTGAGTGGCCCGGTCAGGTTCAGGGTGCCGGCGCGCAGCACCGATCCGGCGGCGACCGCTTGTGGCGCGCTTTCCCCGGTCAGCAGCGCGCAATCGAGGTCGGACCGGCCCGACAGTACCGTCGCGTCGACGGGCACCCGTTCACCGGCGGCGAGCAGGATCGTCATTCCCGGCGCGATGTCCTCGGTCGGGGTGTAGCGCTGGCTGCCGTCTTCTTCGACGACCATCGCGCCATAGGCGGCGAGCCGGCTCAGCCCCTTGACGGCGGTGCGCGCCCGTTCGCGCATCACATGGTCGAGCGTCCGGCCGATCAGCAGGAAGAACAGCAGCGAGATCGACGCGTCGAAATAGGCGTGCGGCTGGTGGTGCAGCGTGTCGTACAGGCTCATCCCGAAGGCAAGCAGCACGCCGATCGAGATCGGCACGTCCATGTTGGTCTGGCCCCGGCGCAGCGCGCGCCAGGCGGACGCGAAGAAAATGCGGCCGGAATAGGCGAGGGCGGGCAGCGCGATCGCCGCCGATATCCAGTGGAACAGGTCGCGCGTTTCGCCGGTGGCGCCCGACCAGACCGAAACGGACAGCCCCATGATGTTCATCGCCGCGAATCCGGCGACGGCAAGGGCGCGGATCAGCGTGGAGAGCGTCGCGTCAGGCCGGTCATCCGCACCGTGCTGGAGATGGGCTTCATACCCCATACCCTCCAGCGTTTCGCGCACCGGCGGCGGGCCGTCGGCGGCGCGCCAGCGCACGGTGACGCGCCTGGTCGACAGGTTGACCCGGGCCTGGGCGATGCCCGGAAGGGCGGTCAGCGCCTGTTCGATCCGCCGGATGCAGCCGCCGCAATGGATGCCGGGGACGGCCAGTTCATTTTGCCGAAGGCCGTCGGGCAGAGCGCGGCTGGCGAGCAGCAGCTCATCGCCGCCGTGGCTCATCGCACGGCTTCATAGGCGTGCCATGTCGCGTGCCCGAGCAGCGGGAACACCAGGATCAGCCCGACGAGGCCGGTGGCGAGGCTGAACAGAAACAGGGCGAGGACGATCGCCCCCCAGACCAGCATCACCGGCAGGTTGTGCCACACCATCATCCAGCTCGTGCCCATCGCGGTCAGCGCATCGATCCGCCGGTCGAGCATCATCGGGATCGAAAAGGCGGAGATCGCGAAGGAAAAGGCGGCGAACAGCCCGCCGATCAGGCTGCCGACGATCAGCATCGCCCCGCCGACCGGCGTCGTGAACAGCATCGTCACGATATGGTCGAGGCCGGGGAAGGGCCGGACGCCGAAAAACAGCGCGTAGAGCAGCACCGCCGCGCGCATCCACAGCATCATCAGCAGGCAGAGCAGCGCCCCGGTGAACAGGATTTGCCCGCCGGACGCGACCTGCGGCGCAACCATGCCGGCCAGCGATACCGGTTCGTCGCGCGCCAGCCGCCGGCTCTTGTCGTACAGGCCGAGCGCCAGGAACGGGCCGACGACCATGAAGCCGGCCAGCGCCGGGAACAGGATGTAATCCCATTGCAGCAGAACGAGGCCGAGGGTGATCGCCAGCGACAACAGGAAAACGAACAGGCCGTAGGCCAGGCTAGGCCCCGGATTGGCCCACAGGTCGCGCCAGCCGGCGCTGAGCCAGCCGAACGCATCGCCCGGCCGCAGGACGCGGTCATGGCGGCGTGCCCGTGGCAGTGGGGGGACGGTAGGCGGAATGACAACCATCATGCTCTCCCGTTCTGACCGGCCATCAGCATGACGGCTTGGCCGCGGCGAAGCGGCCTGGCGTCGGCCCCGCGCTGTCGGCGCGAAGATGGGCGACGCAATCCGGCTGGGTGGTCAGCGCAACATAGATCATGTGCCCGTTGGCGGCGAGCAGGACCAGGCCCGCGACCGCCAGCACCGCCAGCACCACGGGCCGTGACAGGCTCATTTGGCTGCCGACCGATCGAGCACGTAGAGCGTCAGGATCTTGCGATCGGTATCGCTCAGCCGTTCGTTCCAGGCCGGCATTTCGCCCTGACGACCGCCGTGGATGCTGGTGTAGATCGCGTTGGCGTCGCCGCCGAATATCCACGCCTTGTCGGTCAGGTCGGGTGCGCCGAGCGCCTGGTTGCCGCGCCCGTTGTCGCCGTGGCAGACGGTGCAGTTGGCGTCGAACACCGCCTTCCCCGCGGCGACCGAGCGGGCCGCGCTTTTGGCGACCGCCGGATCGGACAGAGAGCGGACATAGTCGGTGACCGCGAGCACCTGATCGTTGGTCAGAATCTGGTCGCGGCCGAAGGCAAGCATCTGACTGACCCGGCCTTCGGCATGGCCGTTGTTGATGCCGAAGGCGATGGTGTGCGCGATCGCGTCCGGCGTGCCGCCCCATAGCCAGTCCTGGTCGGTCAGGTCGGGATAGCCCGGCCCACCCCTGGCATTGGCGCCGTGGCAGGCGGCGCAATTGTCGCCGAACAGCGCGTGGCCGCGCTCGCGCACTGCCTGCATCAACTGCGGGTCGGCCTGGATCGCGGCGTAGTTCAGCCCGGCGATCCGGCGCGTCCATTCGGAGCGTTCGAGCTGGGCCTGCCTGACCTTTTCGGTGACCGCGCTGCGGGCATCGGCGCCGAGCAACCCCTTGGTATAGCTGCGTCCCGTCGGCCAGGCGGGCATCAGCACCCAATAGACGATGCCGAACAGCGCTGTCGCGATCAGGAAGAACCATACCGGCCACGGCACCGGAGTGTTCAGTTCCTTGATGCCGTTCCATTCATGACCGGTGGTCATGTGGCCGGTCAGCGGATCGCGCTCGCCTACAGACACGGTGTGTCCTCACTATCCTCGAGAATGGCGTTGGCGGCGCGGTCGAACCTTTCCCGGTTCGACGGCCACAGCGCATAGGTCAGCGCGGCCAGCGACAGGCCGATCAGGTAGAACAGTCCGAACGACTTGGAGAAGCCGACCAGGATATGGTGGTCGAAGATCATTTCGCGGGCGCCTCCGCCGTTGCCGGCGCCGGCTTGTGCGCGGCGTCGGTCAGTTTGCCGAGGATCTGGAGATAGGCGACCAGCGCGTCCATTTCGGTCACCACCGGCTTGTTGCCGTCAAAGGCGCGGACATGGGTTGCCTCGCCATAACGCTCGGTCAGGCCGCTGACGCCATCGCCGTCCGGGTTGGCCTGGGCCAGCGCGTCGGCTTCGGCATTGGCGATCTGCGCGTCGGTATACGGCACGCCGACCGTGCGCTGGGCCGCCAGATGCTTGCCGAGGTCGTCGGTACGCAGCCGGTTGCGGGCCAGCCAGCCATAGGCCGGCATTACCGATTCCGGCACGACGTCCCGCGGGTTGATCAGGTGGGCGACCTGCCAGGCATCCGAATACTTGCCGCCGATGCGCGCGAGGTCCGGCCCGGTGCGCTTCGACCCCCATTGCATCGGATGATCGTATTTGGATTCGACCGCCAGCGAATAGGGGCCGTAGCGTTCGACGTCATCCTGCAGGGTGCGGATCATCTGCGAATGGCAGGCGTAGCAGCCCTCGCGGATGTAGATGTTGCGGCCCGCCAGTTCGAGCGGGGTGTAGGTCCGCATGTCCGGCGCCGCCTCAACCGTGTCGTCGATGGTGAACAGCGGTGCGATCTCGACCAGGCCGCCGATGCTGGCGACCAGCATGATGCCGAGGGCGAGGCCGATCGACTTGCGTTCAAGCTTGTAGTGGGTGGAGAACATGGGACCTTATTCCGCCGGCTGGAGGCTGGGCGCCGGCGCCGCCGGCAACGGGGTTTCCTGCCCGGTGGCGCCGGATTCCTCCGCGCCCTGACGGATCGTCATCCAGATATTGTAGCAGCCGACGATCGCGCCGAGCAGGAACAGCAGGCCGCCGATCGCCCGCGCGATATAATAGGGGTGCATCGCGACCAGCGAGTCGGTGAACGAGTAGGCGAGGGTCCCGCTCTCGGTATAGGTGCGCCACATCAGGCCCTGAATGATGCCCGAGTTCCACATCGCGAAAACGTAGACCAGGGTCCCCGCCAGGGCGAGCCAGAAGTGGACTTCCACCAACGCCGGCGAATACATCCGCTTGCGTTTCCACAGCGATGGCACCGTGGCGTAGAAGGCGCCGAAGATGATCATCGCCACCCAGCCGAGTGCACCGGCGTGGACATGGCCGACCGTCCAGTCGGTATAGTGGGACAGCGAGTTGACCGCACGGATCGCCATGAACGACCCTTCGAAGGTCGACAGGCCGTAGAATACCGCCGCGATCATCATGAAGCGCAGGGTCGCGTCGTCGCGCACCTTGTCCCACGCGCCGTTCAGGGTGAGCAGCGCGTTCGCCGCCGCGATCCACGACGGGACCAGAAGGGTCAGCGAGAAGGTCATGCCCAGCGTCTGCACCCACTGCGGCAGCGCGGTGTAGTGCAGGTGGTGGGACCCGGCCCACATGTAGAAGAAGGTGATGCCCCAGAAGCCGACGATCGACATGCGATAGGAATAGATCGGCCGCTCCGCCCGCTTCGGCAGGTAGTAGTAAAGCATGCCGAGGAAACCGGCGGTGAGGAAGAAGGCGACGGCGTTGTGGCCGTACCACCACTGGGTCATCGCATCCTGCACGCCGGAGAACAGCGAGTAGCTCTTGGCGCTGAGGAACGACACCGGCACCGCCAGCCCGTTGACGATGTGGAGGATGGCGACGACCAGGATGAACGCCAGATAATACCAGTTGGCGACGTAGATATGCGGCTCTTTGCGGCGCATCAGCGTGCGGATGTAGAGGATGAAATAGGTCACCCAGACGATGACCAGCCAGATGTCGGCATACCATTCCGGCTCGGCATATTCCTTCGACTGGGTAATGCCGATGAAATAGCCGGAAATGGCGAGGATGCAGAACAGGTTGTAGCCGATCAGCACGAACCACGGGCTGAGCTGGTCCGGCATCCGCGCCCGCGAGGTGCGCTGCATGACGTGGAAGGACGTGGCGATCAGCGCGTTGCCGCCGAAGGCGAAGATCACGCCGGTGGTATGGACCGGGCGCAGCCGGCCGAAACTGGCCCATGCCGCGTCGAACGTCAGTTCGGGATAGGCGAGCAGCCAGGCGACCCAGTCGCCGACGAACATGCCGAACACCGCCCAGACCATGGCGATGACAATGCCGGCCTTGGTCGGGCTGTCGTAATAGCTGCGCAGCCGCGACTCGGATGGTTCCGGCGCGGAATAGCCGGACGCGACCACGAACAGCATCACGATCGCGTAAAGCAGCACGATGAAGCCGTGGACGCCCAGCGGGTCGTTGCTGCCGCCGATGGCCATGATCATGCCGCACAGCGCAAGCAGGCCCGCTATCCCCATCGCGCGTTCGCGCTCGGCGACTGTCAGTTCAGAGACCATCTCGTCATCGCTCCGCTGCCCAATTACGCGTCGTTTCAGGCGATTGGGCGGCTGACGCCTAGCCCAAGCCGGCGGCGGTGTATTTGACCTGGATCAAATCTATGACCGGGCCGGCGCTGACAAGCGATGGCCGATCTGGCATGAGGCGGCATGGGCTATGTGGAACCGCATCTGGACGAGCGTTGCGCGGCCTGCGTGGTGCGGGATCAGGCGCTGTGCGCCAGCCTCGCCGACGATGAACTGTCGGCGCTGAGCGCGATCGGGCGGAGCCGCCCGCTGGCGCGCGGGCAGACGCTGATCTGGGCCGGAGACAGCAGTTCCGTCTGCGCCAACATCGTCACCGGCGTGCTAAAGATGGCGACGGCGACCGCCGACGGACGCGAGCAGATCGTCGGCCTGCTGTTCCCCGGCGATTTCGTCGGCCAGCCCTTTGTCGAGGAGGCGAGCCTGACCTTCGCCGCGCTGACCGATGCCAGCCTGTGCGTCTATCCGCGCGAGGGGTTCGTGGAGGTTCTGGCCGATTATCCGGCGCTGGAACGGCTGCTGCTCCAGCGGACGATGGCCGCGCTCGACGATGCCCGCGCGCGGATGCTGACGCTCGGCCGGCGCAGCGCGGGCGAAAAGGTCGCCGGCTTCCTGCTGGAACTGGGCAACCGCCTGCCGCGCCGCCCCGGCGCGCCCGCGGCCGCCGGTTATGTCTTCGATCTGCCGCTGGGCCGTGCCCAGATTGCCGATGTGCTTGGTCTGACCATTGAAACCGTCAGCCGGCAACTGACGCTGTTGCGGGCCAGCGGCGTGATTGCCCTGAGCGGCCGGCGCACCGTTGCGATCCATGAACCGACCCGCCTCAAGCGCCTGGCCGGTGCCGCCGGCGCCTGAGGCGTGAATCGCGACATGGTCGTGTGCGTGCTGGAAGAAGCGCTGCGCCGCTCAAGGACGAACGCGTCGCCGATCGGCAGGCAGCCGCACCAG
Organism: Sphingomonas flavalba; assembly: GCF_047553045.1. GTDB lineage: Bacteria > Pseudomonadota > Alphaproteobacteria > Sphingomonadales > Sphingomonadaceae > Sphingomonas_L > Sphingomonas_L flavalba_A. The sequence goes on from NZ_CP180208.1 coordinate 290,799, forward strand.
TTGTGGACATACGTCCACAACTGAATTGGCTGGCGAGCTTCCGGCGGCTTCAACCCTGCGCGCGGCGCAGGGCCTCGTTCATGCGGCTCTGCCAGCCGGGGCCAGCGGCCTTGAACTTCGCGATGATGTCGCGATCGATTCGGAGCGACACCTGCACCTTGTTGGACCCGCGCGGGCGCCCGCCCTTCGATTTGGGGAAGGCGGCGGCCAGTTCGGGATATTCGTCGAGGGGGCGGGCCCCGGCGAAATCCGCCTCGGTCCATTCCGGGTTGTCGTGGTCGAAAGTGACGGGCTTCTTAGGCATGGCGTCTGACCTCCTTGGCGTGGGCGCGGCGTAGGCTGATGGCGCACACCGTCTGGCCCGCGCAGGGTGGCAGCGGCGCAATGCCAGGTCCCGTCGATGCGGCCGTAAACGCGGAACCGGGCTTCATCGAACCGATCATCGGCGACGACGATCGCGTCTTCCATGTCGGCGACGCGCGCCAGTGAGATGCCATGCTTGTCGCGGTTAATGGCGTCTTTCGCTGGATCGAACTCAATGTCCATATGGTTATTGTGGATACAATAACCCATGACGTCAACAGGTTTTCGTATCTACAATTCGGCGCCAGCGTATGGATATCCATATGCTGGCTCGGCCGGACAAATTGTCCGGGCAAGAGGCTTGCGACGCGTCACCATATGGTGACGACTGCAGTCGCGCTTGGCTGGGTGACCTTTTTTGGAATTTACCGAAAAACAGGCTGGGCGGCGAGCGGCCATGCTGCATCCGTGTTGCATGTAGCCGCCGGCACTCATTCAGAAACGGCGGAAATCCGAGAGAAATGACGCAACGCCAAGCAACATATGGCGGCGCTCAATCGGCACGCCTGTCAGCAATTAAGATATTGATATAAGTCGATTTTTGTTGGTAGCGGAGGAGGGACTTGAACCCCCGACACGCGGATTATGATTCCGCTGCTCTAACCAGCTGAGCTACTCCGCCCCGTCGGGCTTGCGCGGAGGCGGCCTATAGGCACCGCGCCAACGGCGGTCAACAGCGTCCGGTGCCGCTGGTTGGCCACCGGGGCTTTCGCCCGTCCGCCGCCACGGCTAAAGCGGCGCGATGAGCGATGTCGAGCGCCCGATCCTGACCCCGCCGGACGGCGCAGCCAAGGTGCTGCTGCACAGCTGCTGCGCGCCCTGTTCCGGCGAGGTGATGGAAGCGATGACCGCGAGCGGCATCGACTACACGATCTTCTTCTACAATCCGAACATCCACCCGAAGGAGGAGTATCTTCTCCGTAAGGAGGAGAATGTCCGCTTCGCCGAGAAGCACGGCATTCCGTTCGTCGACGCCGATTACGACACCACCAACTGGTTCAGGCGCGCCAAGGGCATGGAGTGGGAACCGGAGCGTGGCGCCCGCTGCACGATGTGCTTCGACATGCGGTTCGAGCGCACGGCGCTTTACGCGCATGAGCACGGCTTTCCGGTCATCACCAGTTCGCTCGGCATATCGCGCTGGAAGAACATGGCGCAGATCAACGATTGCGGTGAGCGGGCGGCGGCGCATTATCCCGGCATCGCCTACTGGACGTTCAACTGGCGCAAGGGCGGCGGCGCCAGCCGGATGATCGAGATTTCCAAGCGTGAGCATTTCTATCAGCAGGAATATTGCGGCTGCGTCTATTCACTGCGCGACACCAACGCCCATCGGGTCGCGCAGGGCCGCGACGAGATTCGCATCGGCGAGCTGTATTACGGGGACGACGGCGTCTGAGCGGCGGCCGCGCCGTTGCCCCTTGGACCCGGCAACTCGTCGCAACGAAATGTTGCGATGCACAAAAATCGTTGATCCGGCGACGGCGATCGGCCATTCTCGACTCATGCAACCGAACAAGCTCCTGCTCGAGGCGATCGCGCTGCGCAAGTGCATCATGGCGACGTACAACCGCACCGCGTTCAAGCTGGCGCCGCACATCCTTTACACCCGTCACGACGACCTGTTCGTCGACGCGGTGACAGTGGAACGTGACGGCCGCCCTCCGCGCGAAATCAAGCTCGGCGCGTTCAAGCTCGCCGGACTGAGCGAGCTGGCGCTGACCAGCCAGACCTTCGAGACGGAGGCGCTGTTCGATCCGTCTGCCGAGCGCTATGTCGACACGACGGTGTTCGCCGTCGAGCCGTGATTGCCCGCTGCCGGGCAGGGAGAGGGACATGGCGGATTTTCGCCCCGCGCCGGAACTGGACGTCACCGAATGGCTGAACACGCCGGAACCGCTCAGCCTTTCCGCGCTTCGCGGCCGGGTGGTGGTGGCGGAAGCGTTTCAGATGCTGTGCCCCGGCTGCGCGCAGATGGCGTTGCCGCAACTGGCGCGGGTGCATGAACAATTCAGCCGGATGGGCGTGGCGGTGCTCGGCTTGCACACCGTGTTCGAGCACCACGAGGCGCAAGGCCCGCGTTCGGCGCTGGAGGCGTTCCTGCGCGAATATCGCTACAGTTTCCCGGTCGGCATCGACCGCCCCGCGCCCGAGGGGCGCGGGATGCCGGTGACGATGGCCGCGTACCGCATGGAAGGCACGCCGACGCTGATCCTGATCGACCGGCATGGGCGTCTGCGCCGTCAGGCGTTCGGTCATGTGCCCGACCTGCAACTGGGCGCCGAGATCATGGCGCTGATCGCGGAGCGCGACGCCGCCTGAAGCCGCCGTCGCACCGGGCGACTTCCCTGCCCACGGCAGAAAACGGGACAGCGGCGCGCGCGCTCGGCGCTTGCCAAGGGGGGGTGTCGCCGGTAGCCCCGTCGCCAGGGGTGGCGCCTTGGCGTCGCGCATATGTGCAGCAGTTGTGCAGGCGGAGGGGCTGACATGGGGGAAATCGCGTCGCGGTCGCAGATACGCATGGCATTGCTCCGTCGCGCGCTGGTGACGGTGCCAGGGGTGGTTCTACTCGGTTTTGCATCGGCGAAATTTTCCGGTTCCACGACCGACAGCTACTGGTTCCAGCAGTTGGCGCTGCCGGCGTTCATGCCGCCGGACTGGCTGTTCCCGGTCGCCTGGACCATCCTCTATGCGCTGATCGGCATCGCGCTGGCGGTGGTGCTGAACGCGCGCGGCGCCGCCGGGCGCGCGCTGGCGATCGCGCTGTTCGTTGTCCAGCTGGCGCTGAATCTGGCCTGGTCGCCGCTATTCTTTCGCCTGCATCAGGTCGATGCGGCCTTCTGGCTGATTGTCGCGCTGCTCGCCGCCGCCGTTGCCACTGGTGCCCAGTTCGGCCGGGTGCGGGCGATCGCCGGCTGGCTGTTTCTGCCCTATATCATGTGGATCGCCTTCGCCGCCGCGCTGAATTTCAGCATCGACCGGATGAATCCAGGGGCGGGAGAGGTTGTCGAGCCGGCCGCCTCTACCAACATACAGGTCTGAAGGAGATCGCGATGCAATCCGAAAATCGCTTGTTCGAGGACCTGAGCAAGGTCGTGAACGGTTTCGCCGGGACGATTGCCGGCGTCGGCCGCGAGGCCGAGGCGGCGGCGCGCGAGCGTGCGCGCGAATGGATCGGCGGGCTGGATTTCGTCAGCCGCGACGAGTTCGAGGCTGTGAAAGCAATGGCGGCGGCAGCCCGCGACGAGGCGGACGCGCTCCGCGCGCGTCTCGACGCGCTGGAAGCGGCGGCGGGCGGCACGAAGCCTGTGCCGAAGCGGGCGCCGCGCAAGGGAGCCTGACTGTCCCGCCTGCTTTTTTGCGGGCAAGGCCGTTTCCGATCATGCACAAACGCCTCACCGCTTATCCACAGCTTTTTCCGCAGCGGGCTTGCCCGGCGGCCGCGATCGCGTCAGCTAAGCGGCGGGCGCGAAACGGGGCGATTGACGCCGAATGACATTGGACGAATTCGAGGACACACCGGGCGACGAAGCCGCCCCGATCGACATGCTCGAGGATTATTTCGGCGCGCGTGGCTGGAGCTGTGACCGTGGCGGCGATGACGAGATCGTCGCCCATGTCCAGGGCAGCTGGGGCAAATACGAGCTGCGCGGCGTGTGGCGGGAAGAGGACCGCGTTCTCCAGTTCCTGGCGATGCCCGACATCCGCGTGCCCGACGACAAGCGCGCGACGCTGTACGAGGCGATCGGGCTGGTCAACGAACAGCTATGGCTCGGCCATTTCGAACTGTGGGCGAACAGCGGCATCCTGCTGTTTCGTCACGCCGCGCTGCTTTCCGGCAATGACGGCCCGACGCTGGAGCTTGATCAGGCGGAAACGCTGGTCGAGGCGGCGATCGACGAATGCGAGCGCTTCTACCCGGTGTTCCAGTTCGTGCTGTGGGGCGGCAAAAGCCCGCGCGAGGCGATCGACGCCGCGCTGATCGAGACGCAGGGCGAGGCCTGAACCGCCGCGGGCGCGGTTATCCGCCGCTGCCGGACCCTTCCGCCATCAGCACCTGATTGCGGCCATGACGCTTGGCGCGATAGAGCGCGGTGTCGGCGTTGCGCAACATGGTTCGGCCGTTCTCGTCATTGTGGAGTTCGGCGACGCCGGCGGAGAAGGTGACCTGGCCGATCGGATCGCCCGAATCCTTGAGGCCTAGCCGGCGCGCGGCAAGGGTGCGGCGCGCGTCGTCGACCACCTCGAATGCCTGATCGGCGGTCTTGCCTTCGAACAGGATGACGAACTCCTCGCCGCCGTGGCGGGAGACGTGGCAGGCGTCGTTCGAGATGTCCGACAGCAAACGGGCGACATATTTCAGTACCCGATCGCCGACCTCGTGGCCGTGGGTGTCGTTGATCTTCTTGAAATTGTCGATGTCGCAGAACGCCAGCGCCAGTGGAGCGCCGTTGCCGCGCGCGGCGTGGACGGCGCGGGCGAGCTGGCTTTCGAATGCGCGGCGGTTGGCGAGACCGGTCAGCGGATCGCTCTCCGCAACCCGCTGGGCTTCGACAAGACTACTGCGCAAAGCGGATATCCGCTTGTCGGTCTGGCGCAGCTGGCGTTCTGCATCGCGGGTCTTCTCAATCATCGCGCGGGTCAGGAAGACCAGCGCGGCAAGGCTCTGATCACCACCCTCTGCGCCGTCTTCGCGGGACAGGCCGGCAACCTTGTCCTCCAGCGCTTCGCCATAGGCCTGGGCATCGGCGCCGGATTGCTTGACCACGCCGGCGATGCTGGCAAGGCCAAGCTGCGCTTCGTCGATTAGCTTGGACAGCGCCTCGGCTGACAATTCGCTGCGGGTTTCGGCCAGGATCGCCTCGGCCACTTCGTCGGTCAGCCGGCCGTCGCGCGCGATCGCCCGGTCGACGGCGAAGCGCAGCCGGCGATTGGAACCGAGGCAATAGGCATGGGCCAGTTCGTAATGGCTGGGCAGTGGTTCCAGCTGATTGGTGAACAGGAATACGCCGATCCGCTCGAACAGGTCGCGGCCGCTTTGGTCCGGCGCGTCTGCGTCGGCATCGTCGCCGCCCAGCATGGAACGGACGGCGTGGATCAGCCGGTTGGTACGTCGGTCGCCGGGCCTGTTTGTCGTCACGCTGTCGCCTCTCTCGCGCATCGCCATCACTGTTTCTCCGTCTCGTCATGTTTAACGGCGGATTTCGTAATATTTTGCTAGGCGCTGGCGGCGGCGGCGAAAGATTGCGCCGCTTCGGAGGAAATTTTGCACGCGGATGCGGTGTATGGCCGCATCCGTTGAACGGGAAAGCCCGGATTCCCGATGAATTTCGCGCTGGCCGATTATAAGGGTGAGTGATGACGACACTGGATGAAACGATGACACCGCTGTGGATGATCGGCTGCGGCAACATGGGCGGCGCGATGCTGACGCGCTGGATCGCGGCCGGGCTGGACCCGGCGGCGGTGACGGTGGTGCGCCCAAGCGGCCAGCCGGTCGCGCCGGGGGTGCGCGTGGTCACGGCGATCCCGGTGGGCGAGGCGCCGCCGCGCACGCTGATCCTGGCGGTCAAGCCGCAGAAGCTGGCCGACGTCGCCGCCGACGTCGCGGCGGTGGTGGGGCCGGACAGCCTGGTCGTGTCGATCCTTGCCGGGGCGCGCGTTGCCGCCCTGCGCGATTATTTCCCCGGCGCCGGGGCGATCGTCCGCGCGCTGCCCAACACGCCGGTCGCGATCGGCAAGGGCGTTGTCGGGCTGCATGCGGGCACGGAAGCGGACGCCGGGGCGCGGGACGCGGCGGCGGCGCTGATGGCGCCGCTCGGGCTGGTCGAATGGATCGCCGACGAAGAGCAGTTCGATCTGGTCACCGCGCTGTCGGGCAGCGGGCCGGCCTTCCTGTTCCGCTTCGTCGGCGCGCTCGCCACCGCCGGGGCGGAGCTGGGCCTGCCGGCGGACCAGGCGGCGCGGCTGGCGATCGCCACCGTCGAGGGTGCCGCGCTGCTTGCCGCCGCTTCCGACGAGACGCCGGGCAAGCTGGCCGATCGCGTCGCCAGCCCCGGCGGGTCGACGCGTAAGGGGCTGGATGTGCTCGACGCCGAGGGCGGGCTGCTGCCGCTGCTACGTGAAACGCTGGCCGCCGCCGCCCGCCGCAATGCCGAGATGGCGGCAGAGGCGGTCAGAGCCTGAGTAGCCGGGCGCGCTCGCTTTCCGGGATCAGCCCTTCCAGCACCCGCCAGAAGCCGGTCACGGCGTCCTGCCCCGCCTCCGCATAGGCGGCGGCAAGGCGGCTGCGCATCGCCTCGTACAGCTGCGATTCCAGCGCGCGGCCGGCATCGGTCAGGCGCAGCAGCCGCTGGCGACGGTCGTTGCGGCCCTGCCGGGTCTCGACCAGCCCCTGCGCCGACAGGTCGGCCAGGACGCGGCCGAGCGACTGTTTGGTGATCGCCAGCAGGCGCAGCAGATCGGTGACGCTCAGGTCCGGCTGGCGGGCGATGAAATAGAGCGCGCGCTGGTGCGCCCGGCCCAGCCCGGCGGCGGCCAGCGCCGGCTCCAGCGCGCGGTGCAGCGCCGCCTGCCCGAAATGCATCAGTTCGATGCCGCGCCTCACCTCCGCCTCGCGGAGGAACAGCGCCGACGCTGCGGGACTCTGGCTGACCATGTTGACGCCTCTAGCGGCCGCGCCTAGGTCCGGGCAAGCCGCGACCCGGTTGCCGCCGGGTAACGGCGCCTGACCAGCCGGGAGCAGCAAATGGGCGATACGCCGCCGCAATTTACCTTCGAACCCAATGCCAACGCGGTGTCGGCAGCGGAGCGGGCCGGCCTGATCGCCGATCCCGGTTTTGGCCGGGTGTTTACGGACCATATGGCGGTCGTCCGTTATTCGGACGCGAAGGGATGGTACGATGCCAGGATCACCGCCCGCGCGCCGCTGCAAATGGACCCGGCGTCGTCCGTGCTCCATTACGCGCAGGAGATTTTCGAGGGGCTGAAGGCCTATCGCCTGCCGGACGGCGGCGCCCAGCTGTTCCGGCCGGAGGCGAATGCCCGCCGCTTTCGCCATTCGGCACGACGACTGGCGATGCCGGAAATGCCGGAATCGCTGTTCATCGAGTCGATCGAGCGGCTGGTCGAGGCCGACCGCGCGTGGATTCCGCAGGCCGACGGTGCCGCGCTCTACCTGCGCCCGTTCATGATCGCCAGCGAGGTGTTTCTGGGGGTGAAGCCGTCTTCAGACTATCTCTACATGGTCATCGCGTCCGCCGTCGGCGCCTATTTCAAGGGCGGCGCCAAGGCGATCAGCCTGTGGGCCACGCCGACCTACAGCCGCGCCGGGCCGGGCGGCACCGGCGACGCCAAGTGCGGCGGCAACTACGCGTCCAGCCTGATCGCTCAGGCGGAGGCAACCCGCAACGGGTGCGACCAGGTGGTGTTCCTCGACACCAAGGAGCACCGCTGGGTCGAGGAACTGGGCGGCATGAACATCTTCTTCGTGTTCGAAGACGGATCGTTGCTGACCCCGCCGCTCGGCGGCACGATTTTGCCCGGTATAACCCGCGATTCGCTGGTCGCGCTGGCGCGGGCCGAAGGGCTGACCGTGCGCGAGGAACTGTACGGTATCGACCAGTGGCGCGCCGATGCGGAAAGCGGGCGGCTGCGCGAATGCTTCGCCTGCGGCACCGCCGCCGTCGTCACTCCGATCGGTCAGTTGAAGGGACCGGATTTCGGCTTTGTCATCGGCAATGGCGGGCCCGGCATGGTCACCGGCAAGCTGCACGATGCGCTGGTGTCGATCCAGCGCGGCACCGCGCCCGACCCGCATGGCTGGTCGCGCCGGCTGTTCTGACGCGCTTTCGTGTCGCGCGCTCTTTTCAGCGGGCGCCGGCGCGGCTAGACGCTTTCGCCCGGGCCGACGCGCCCGGCCCTGCTGGGGCGTAGCCAAGCGGTAAGGCAGCGGTTTTTGGTACCGCCATGCGCAGGTTCGAATCCTGCCGCCCCAGCCATCATCGCGTCCTGTTCCGGGGCGCGATCGTCGTAATCTCGATGTCTATCCATTCGCAGGTCGGAACTGGCTTGCCGCCTGGCCCGGATTGCCGAAACCGCCTCCAGTTCGCGAGAGATGCGGGCGCGATGACAAGTTTCCCAATGGCCGGAACGGCGCGCACGCTGCGACGGTGTCCGAGGCTATCGGCCGACGGTTTCGGGAACAATGCTATCTAACGGTTGGATTGGCAGGTGCCGATGGCGTCTTATCGTTCGCACCGCGCAGCCGGAAACGGATCGGCCGGGCGGGGAGAATGATGTGACGCTATCGGAAGAACTGCGGCTGCGGCAGCAGGGGGCCGTGGCGGCCGGGGTCGCCACGAAATCGATTTTCGCCGACCGGGCCGACAATGCGGAACTCTGGGATATCGACGGGCGGCGCTATGTCGATTTCGCCGCCGGCATCGCCGTTAACAATACCGGCCATCGCCACCCGAAGGTGATGGCCGCCGTCGCTGCGCAGGCCGAACGTTTCACCCACACCTGCTTCCACGTCGCGCCGTTCGAGGACTATGTCCGCCTGGCCGAGCGGCTGAACGCGATCGCGCCGGTGCGCGGCGCGGCCAAGACGATGCTGGTGACCACCGGCGCCGAAGCGGTGGAAAACGCGGTGAAGATCGCCCGCGCGGCCACCGGGCGGTCGGCGGTCATCGCCTTTTCCGGGGCGTTCCACGGACGCACGATGATGGGCATGGCGCTGACCGGCAAGGTCGCGCCTTACAAACGCGGCTTCGGTCCGTTCCCGGCCGACGTCTACCATGCCGCGTTCCCCAACGAATATCTGGGCGTGACGACCGAAGCCGCGCTGGCCAGCATCGAAGATTTGCTGGCGGTCGATGTCGACCCCGGCCGGGTGGCGGCGTTTATCGTGGAACCGGTGCAGGGCGAAGGCGGCTTCGTTCCCGCGCCCGATGCTTTTCTGCGCGGCCTGCGCGCGCTGGCGGATGCGCATGGCATTCTGCTGATCGCGGACGAGGTGCAGGCCGGGATGGCGCGGACCGGCCGGATGTTCGCCTGCGAGCATGCCGGGATCGAGGCTGATCTTGTCGTGCTGGCCAAGGGACTGGCAGGCGGCTTTCCCCTTTCCGCGGTTGTCGGTCGCGCCGACGTGATGGATGCGCCGGCGCCCGGCGGTCTTGGCGGTACCTATGCGGGCAACCCGCTTGCGGTGGCGGCGGCCAACGCGGTTCTGGACGTCATCGAGGAAGAAGGCCTCTGCCAGCGGGCGGTGGCGATCGGGCAGCAGATGACGGCCCGCCTGCAACGGCTGGCGGAGCGCCCCGACATGGCCTTCATCGGCGATGTCCGGGGACGCGGGGCGATGGTTGCGTTCGAACTGGTCGACGACCGCCGGGCGCGCACGCCCGATGCCGAACGCGCGGTGAAACTGGTCGCGGAAGCGCAGCGTGCGGGGTTGGTCCTGCTGTCGTGCGGCACCCGCTTCAACGTGATCCGGCTGCTGCCCCCGCTGACGATCAGTGACGCGGTTTTGAACGAAGGGCTGGACATCATCGAGCAGTCCCTTGCCGCAATCGCCCGTTAGGCGGGCCATGCGCATTGTCTCGCGCTTGTCCTCCCGAATGCAACCGTGCGGATATGGCGATACCGGGCGGAATATGACAGTGATTCTGTTGGTCGAGTACTAACCATGGATAGTATGTGAAGAGATTGCTCGATGTTACTTCGCATGATATAAAATTGTGTAAATAATATTATATAATAAATATGTGATTAGCCTGAAAAAATCCAAATAATAGATAAGAATAATAATTTTATTATATAAAATACTACAAATTCAAATATAAATAAAATCATTAGGGAGGATCTGCGATGAAACACGGGGAGGAATGTCCGTTCTTTTTCCTGGCTCTTGCGGGTGGCCTGGGTCTGATGGCACTTTCCGCGCCCGCCCTGGCACAGGAAGCGCCGCTCCCCACCGCCGCGGAAGGCAGCGGCGCCCTCGATGACATCGTGGTCGTCGCGCAACGGCGCGCGCAGAATCTTCAGGATGTGCCGACCGCCATTTCAGCCCTCGATTCAGCCAGGCTCGAGCGGGCCAGCGTCGTTTCCGTCAACCAGCTTGGCGCTCTCGTCCCCAGTTTCCAGGTGGCGCAGCCCTTCGGCGCGGGCGGGCCGGGCGCCTACACCATCCGCGGTATTTCCTCGACCGACTTCAGTCATAACCAGAGCCGCCCGATCGCCGTCTATATCGACGAAGGTGTGCGGCAACTGCCGGCGCTGGAATTCATGCCGCTGTTCGATTTGGAACGGATCGAAATCCTGCGCGGCCCGCAGGGTGCGCTTTACGGCAAGAACGCCACCGGCGGCGCGGTAAACATCATCACCAAAGAGCCGGGGTTCACGACCGAAGGCCATCTGATGGCGGGTTACGGCAATTTCGACCGGCGTGAGAGCCAGGGCGCGATTCAGGCGCCGATTGTAGATGACATGGTCGCTGTGCGGGTCGCCTACACCTACATCAAAGATGATGGCGTTATTAAAAACGTCTTTCCGGGTGTTCGCGACCTTGACCAGACCGATGTCTTCGGCCTGCGGGCAAGTCTGCTCCTCAAGCCGAGCGAAACGTTCAAGGCTATCCTTCGCTTCACCCATTCCAGCTCGACCGGCGCGCCGGCGGCGGCCTATGCCACCGACATCGATTTCGCCGGCGCCGGCTTTCCCTCGCTGGCCGCGGTGCCGGGCAGCGACCGTGCCGGTCTTGGTTTCTTCAAGAACAACCAGCCGTTGCGCGGTTCGCAGAAGCTGAAGTCGGACGGCGTGAACCTGCGCCTCGACTGGAACCTGGGCGACGCCGTCGATCTGACATCCGTCACCACCTATGACGAGGCGAAATGGATCCGTTTCCAGGAGGGGGGCGGCCTGCCGCTGTCGCTGGCGCCGCTCTACGAAGACGGCAAGGATATTTCCCAGTTCGTGCAGGAAGTACGGCTGGCCGGCGGCGACGCGGGGTTCCAGTGGCTGGTCGGCGGCTTCTACGGTCGCGACAGCATTTTCGTGACATCCTATTATCCGTGGATGACCGACCCGCGCTGCGGCGCGGAGTGCGATTTCTGGCTGGGTGGGGGCGGTATCGGCTTTGTGTCGACCAATGCCTTCCGGCAAAAGCGGCAGAGCTATGCCGCCTTCGCGCGCGGCGAGTATGAACTCACCCCCGGACTGACTCTGGCGCTGGGCGGTCGATACAGCCGCGACGAAATCCGGCGCAGCGATCTGATCGCCTTCATCGGGGATTCGGCGGCACCCGAACTGATCCAGACGATCGGCGCGCCCGCCGACGGCGGACCGCTGGCCCAGCGCCGCAATTTCGAACGGTTTACCGGCGAGGCGACGCTGAGCTGGGCGGCGAGCGACGACGTCAATGCCTATGCCAGCTTCAAGCAGGGTTATCGGTCCGGTGCGTTCAACGCGTTCGTGTTCCTGATCGACGACGCGACGATCGCGCCTCCGGAAACCGCCGACAATTTCGAGCTGGGCATCAAGTCGCAGTTCCTCGATCGACGGGTGACGTTCAACCTCGCCGGTTTCTACACCAAGTATAAGAACCAGCAGGTGATCAGCGCCGAAAACGGAACCTTCCCGCTGCGCCGCGTCGACCGGGCGCGGATCTGGGGACTTGAGGCGGATCTGACGGTGCGGCCGGTGTCGGCACTGACGCTGAACGCATCGCTTGGTTACACTAACCCGAAATACCTGCGGGGTATGATCGCCGGTATCGACGTGTCCGGCAACCAGATAACCAATGCGGCCAAATGGGCGGTCAATGTCGGCGCGGACTGGACCATGGCCGATCTGGGCGATGGCAGCGTGACCCTGCACGTCGATGCCCGCCACCAGTCGCGCGTGTTTTTCGACATCAACAACACGCCTTCCATCGGCGACGGCGGCTATACGGTCGCCAACGCGCAACTATCGTTTAACATGCGCTCGTGGGATTTCGAGCTGTGGGGCAGCAACCTCACCAACACGCGCTACGCCAATTACGGCGTCAGCCTACAATCCTATGGGTTCAGCTATCTGAACCGTGGCACCCCCCGCCAGTTCGGCGCGCGGGTCCGCCATCGTTTCTGATAATGTCGCCGGCGATTTGAGGGCAGCGCGGGCGTTACGCGGCCGGCTCGTCTCCGAACAGATGGGCGATGAACTGCCACAGCACCTCGCGCTCGGTGGTGATGTCCAGCTTTTCGTACAGGCGGTGCTTGTAACTTTTCACCGTGCCGACCGTCAGGTTCAGTTTCTGCGCGATGCCGCTGGTCGGATAGCCGCGGATCGTCAGTCGGATCAGCTCATGCTCGCGCGGCGTCAGGTTGTTGGTTTCGGCGAAGCTGGCGAGCGATCCCTCGATATCGCCCTGGACATAGCCGGGGCTGCGGCTTTCGAGCAGGAAGACCCGCCCGTTCGGCGCCAGCGGATGGTCGGCCGCGATCTGGTCCCAGTGCAGGATATAGTCGCCAATCCGCACCGGCGCGGCCGGACCGCCGCCGCCTGATACTTCCGCCATGATCTGATCGACGACATCGCTTTCGGGGAAGTCCCAGTTGGCGCTGCGGTGGAGCACCCGACCGTCGACGTCGCAGACCGCCTTGCGGGTGGGGTTGTCCTCTCGCGGCGTGTCGATGTCGCGGGCAAGGCTGCGTTCGATGTGGAGCCGGTGGAGCGGCACCACAATGTCGCGCAGCAACCCGGCATGATGCAGGTCGCCCGGTGTGAAACTGGCGTCCCGATATCCCAGCGTCAGCACCAGATACGCGCCGCCAAGGTCCGGGGAAAAGACGATCAGCTCGTCCTCGACGAAGCTGCGCCGGTACAGTCCGTCATAAGAGGCGTCATGCTCCCCCTGGCTCCGCAGTTCGCGGAACGAGGTAACCGGCGGCGGCGTGCCGCGCGTCACCATCTGGAGTATGGGGTCGAGCCGGTACAGCCCGTCGAGGTAGATGGTCGCGGTCTGGCGGGAAATGGCGCGGTTGACGATGATTTCCGGCCGCGCGAATTTACGGTAGCGCATCAGCATCCAGCGCTTGCTATCCAGATACTCGGACGCGAATTCACCGAGCGACTGATAGAAGGCGTTGGTTCCGACCGATCCGATCACCCCGCCAAGCAGAGCGAAGGACCGTGCGTTGCAAGCGTCGCGGCGCGCCCGGTCGGCCGGGGCATTCACGTTTCGGCGCCTTGCGTCATCGAATGCTGCCGGTCGTGCTGATCGCGGGATAACAGCCTACAAAGCCGGTGATGGGCCTGCAAGGACCGCCGGCGTGCCGGGGCGGCCGCGCGATCAATACTGGCTTTCGGGCAGGTGGACGATCAGCCCGTCCAGCGCTGGCGACACCTTAATCTGGCAGGACAGGCGCGAATTCGCGTCGGGGTCCCTGGCGAATTCCAGCAGGCTTGTCTCCATGTCGCCGGCCTCGCCGGTCGCGGCCAGCCAGCGCGGATCGACGTGGATGTGGCAGGTGGCGCAGGCACACGCGCCGCCGCAGTCGCCAACCACCCCCGGTATGCCGTGCTTCACGGCGAGGTCCATGACGGACTGACCTGCCTCTCCCTCCACGACATGCACTGCGCCGTTATACTCGATGAATGTGATCTTCACGCTGTCTCGTTCCGTCATTCCGTGGTCTGCGTGGCCTGCGCCAGGCATTGCTTGATGGGGATGGTCGCATCGGCGAGCCGGTCGGGGCTGACGCGTCGGCGGTCGGCGACCAGCATCCGCCCGAACATGAACTCGGCGGGCGCGTTGACTGCCTCCACCGCCTGAACGCGCTCTTCGGCGTCCAGATGGAATATCGCGAAGCGGCCGCTGTCCCGGTCGCCGCGCAGATACGTCTGTGCGACGCCGATCGGTAGCCCGACGATCTGAAGCTTGACGTCGTACTGGTCGGACCAGAACCACGGTGCCTCCGGCGCCGGCGCCGGTGCGCCGGTCAGGTCCGCCACGAGTTGCCTGGCCTGCTCGAGCGCGCTCGGCACACTCTCGACGCAGGCGGTCGCTTCATAAAGCGGCAGCGGACGGCGGGTGGCGTCGCCAATCGCGTATATTCCCGGAACAGATGTCCGCGCGCGGGAATCGACGATGATGCCGTCGTCGCATGCACAGCCCAGAGCGCGGGCAAGCGCATCGTTTGGCGCGGCACCGATGCTGACCAGCGCAAGGTCCGCCGCGATCGTCCGCCCGTCCGCCAGCGCGACGCCGCGCAGCACGCCATCCTCGCCGTGGAAGGCGGCGACCTCCGCGTCACATTCAAAAACGACGTCGCGGCGCTGGTGATAATCCTGAAAGAACGCCGAAAGCGGTTCGGACGCGACGCGGGCGAGAATGCGCGGCGCGCGTTCGATGACGACGACATCCACCCCCAGGCTGCGGGCGGATGCGGCGACTTCAAGGCCCAGATACCCGCCACCGATCACCGCCAGCCGCCCGGACGTCGCCAGCGCGGTCTTCAACCGTTCGGCATCAGCCGCGGAACGGAGCGCGAGCACGCCGGGAAGGTCATGACCCGGCACGCCCAGGCCGCGAGCGCGGGCGCCCGTCGCCAGGATCAGCGTGTCGAACGCGACCGTCTCGCCGGTCGAGAGCGACAGGCTGCGGGCGGCCGCGTCGGCGCCGGCGACTGTTGCACCCAGTTTCAGGGCGATTGCCCGTTCGGCGTAGAAGGCGTCGTGCTTCAGCGCCAGCGCCCCGGCGTCCGCCTTCCCCTTCAGCCATGCCTTGGACAGGGGGGGGCGCTGATAGGGCAGGACCGGCTCGTCGCCGATCAGGGTGATCGGGCCGGTCCAGCCGTGCTGCCGGAGCAGCGCCGCCGCGGTGCCGCCAGCATGCCCCGCGCCGACAATCGCGATCCTGTTGTCCGGTTGGTGCATTGGCCTTGTATCCTGCCGGTTTTCTTACTGGGCGAAAATCGGGCGGCCGCGCCGCCGCCGGTCGGTCAGGGTCCGGGCGGACCCGCTTTCGCCGGGAATGCGATGCGCCTCAATTGTAGATAGTCGTAGGTGTGCCGCGCTGTCTCGATCTCGTTCAGGCCGATCTCCGCCGACAGCAGGGTTTCCGACGCCCCGTCGGCTTCGGCGAGAATTCGGCCGGCGGGGTCGACGATCAGGCTGCCGCCGGCAAAGCTGTCGATGCGCCCCTGCCCGACACGATTGCACATGACGAGGAATGCCTGGTTCTCCATCGCCCGCGCGCAGGCCGCGATCCGGTGATTTGGCCCGAACGGCGCCATGTTGCCGTTGCACACCGCGATAACCCGCGCGCCCGCCACCGCCACCGCGCGCGCGGTTTCAGGGAATTCGACGTCGAAGCAGATCAGCGCGCCAATCCGCGTGCCATGCCATGCGGCGGAACCGAACGTGTCTCCGGGCGTGAAGATGCCGGTTTCCCCGACCCAGAGCTGGGTCTTGCGATAGGCGATCTGCACCGCGCCGTCGGCGACGACCACCGCCGTATTGAACAGTCGGCCCGCGTCGCGCTCCGCAAGGCCGCAGGCGATGGTCAGGTCATACGCGCGGGACCAGTCGCGGAGGCGGGCGACGGTGGGGCCGTCCAGCGGTTCGGCCAGTCGCTCGACATCGTCGCGCGACGCAAAGCCGCTCGTTGCCGTTTCAGGCAGGACGAGCAGATCGTGATCCGGCCCGGCCGTGGCGACCGCGGCGCCGATGCTGGCGAGGTTGGCCGCATAGTCGCCATCGACGAGCGCGATCTGCGCGGCGGCGACGCGAAGCCGTGTCATCGCCGCCGTCCCGCGCCCGAGCGTTGCGCCGGCCACATGTCAGCGGCGGCCCAGCGCGATCGCGGACAGCGCCTCGAGCAGAATGCGCACGCCCAGCCGCGAGGTGATGCCGGACGGGTCCCAGGGCGGCGACACTTCCGCGACATCGACCGCGCGGATCGGCAGCCTCCGGAAGCCGCTGATGATCGTCAGGATTTCGCGGGATGTCATGCCGGACGGCGTCGGCACGCCGGTGCCGGGCGCATAAGCGGCGTCGAGCACGTCGATATCGACGGTCAGGTAGATCGCGTCGAGATCGGTCATCACCTCGCGCGTGCCCTCGACGATCGCCTGGGGACCAAGCGCGCAGACGTCGTCAAGGGTGAACAGGGTGATGCCGGCTTTCTTGACATATTCCAGCTCGGACGGCGGGTTGAGCCAGCCGCTCGGCCCGATCGTGACGATCTTGCGCGGATTGAAGCCGGCATCGACCGCGCGGGCGACCGGGCAGCAATGGCTGAGTGGTTCGCCGCCGATTTCCTCTGCGGTGTCGAAATGGGTGTCGAAATGGATCATCCCGCAACGCGCATATTTCTTCGCGAAGGCGCGCGACGGCCCGATGGTGATCGAATGCTCGCCGCCCAGCACGACGGGGATCGCGTCGGCCGCCAGTATTTCGGCGGTGGCGGCTTCGGCGCGGTCCTGGGTTCGGGCGGGGTTGCCCGGCACGACGGCGACATCGCCGCAGTCGACGATGTTGAAGGCGGTGTTGAGGTCGACGCCGCTATTGGCGTTGTAGGACAGGAACTGCTCGCTCGCTTCGCGCAACCCGCGCGGACCAAGCTGAGTGCCGGGGCGGCTGATGCAGGTGCCGTCCCAGGGAAAGCCAAGTACTGCGACGGTTGCGCCGGCGGCCCTCAAAAGAGCGGCGTCCGGTGCCACGCGTGGGCGGTTCATGAACGTACCTAATGATCCCGAATGCAGGGAGCCGTCCCAAATATTGTCGTCAACCATCTCTTTTTCCACGCCCATCGTGGCCTCCCGGACCAAGTAGTCGGGCAGGGTATGGACGGCCTTTCAGGCGAGCAATGCTATCGGAGGATGACTTTGACGGGGGGCACCCGGCTGCCATGATCGGCCATAGAGAGTGAGGCGGTTCGCCCGCTCCATGGGGAGGGTTTTGCAGGGGGGCGGGCGCCGCCGCGCATCCGGCCTGCGAAGGCAGCTGAAAGGAATCCCGGCCGTGGACGCCACCGATGTCGATTCACCGCTTCTGCGCATGATCGATTTCCTCAACAGCGGGGATGTCGATAGCGCGATGAAGCTGATCGCGCCCGATTTCGAAGGCGAGGAGGTGCCCCATGGCGGCATTATCCGCGGCCGTGACGGCGTGCGGGCCGAAGCCGAGGGCTGGGCCGGACTGGACGGTGGACAGCGGATCAGCAACGTCATTGTCTCCGGCGACCGGATCGTCCTCGAAGGCGTCATCGGCGGCACCCACAGCGGGCAGGTCACGATCGGCGGTGAGGCGTTTCCGCCGACCGGGCGCCATGTCGAAATCCGTTTCTGCACCATCGGCACCATCCGCGACGGCATGGTCGCCCGCGAGGTGCATTACTACGACATGGCCGCGCTGCGCGCCCAGCTTTCCGCTCGATAACGCTTTTAAAGATGGAGTCTTTTTCCATGGCGAATACCGCGACGCCGCTGTTCAGCCCCGAAGGGGCGGCGGTGCTGGCCAACGTGATGAAGCCGGCGTTGCAAGCGTCCACGCTGCCGGCCGAGGCTTATTGGTCCCCCGCCGTCTATGAGCGTGAGATGGAACGGATCTTCCGCAAGGAATGGATCTGCGTCGGGCGGCGCGAGGATGTGCCGAATACCGGCGACTATTTCACCACGACGCTTGCCGGTGAGCCGTTGATCGTCGCGCGCGACGAAAGCGGCGAGATCGGTGCCTTTCTGAACGTCTGCCGCCATCGCGGCTGCGAGGTTGTTCAGGGCGCGGGCAATGCGGAGCGGTTCCGCTGCCCCTATCATGGCTGGCTTTACGGTCTGAACGGCGAATTGAAGACGACGCCCAATTTCGCCGGGGTCGAGAATTTCGACAAGAGCAAGCACGCGCTGCACGCGGTGAAGGCGGAGGTCTGGGAAGGCTTCATCTTCGTCAACCTCGACCGTGACGCCGAACCGTTCGCGCCGCGGGTGAGCGAGATGAGCCGGTGGCAGTTTGAGAAATACGGCTTTGGCGACAAGGAAGTCACCCACAGCTTTTCCTACGACATCGCCGCCAACTGGAAGACCTATGTCGAAAACGGCATGGAGGAATATCATACCCCCTGGGTACATGCGGAAACGCTGCAGCCGTTCATGCCGATGCTTGGCTGGAAGGAGCTGACCGACGTCAGCGATCAGCCGTGGACGGTGATGATCGGCCAGTTCCCCGGCATTTCGATGAGCCCGACCGGCAAGTCGCTGTTGCCGATCCCGGACTCGTTCAAAGATATCGATCCGCAGTTCGACGGCATGCCGATCGCCAACATCTTTCCGAATTTCCTGATCGTCGCGACACCGGATTCGATGTCCTACATCATGGTGGAACCGACCGGCCCGGAAACGACGCGGGTGACCATCCGCATGTGTCTGCCGAAAGAGGTTGCGGCGGCGTTCCGCGCCGGCGACCCGGAGGCGACGAAGATCGCCGAAGCCTATGCGGAGACGATCCCGCCGTTCATGGCCGAGGACAACATGACGGCGGAAGCCCAGCAGCGCGGGCTGCGTTCGAAGCTCGCCTCGTCCGGCCGCTATTGCAAATACGAACAGCTCGCCTGGCGCTTCGTGAACTGGGTTGCGCGGAAGGCCTATATCTGACGCGCGCAGGCGCGCGTGGATGAAAGTCGAAAAAGAGCAAAAGGCGAAGGCCGCAAGGCCGCCTTCGGTCGGTGATCGGGGAGAGGAGCAGCCAGTGACGAGCAAGAACAATCCAGAGCTCTGGATGTACGAGCGCATGTACAAGAGCCGGCATTTCGAGGAGCGGATCGAGGCGATCTACCTCGAAGGCAAAACGCCGCTGTTCAACATGGCGAACGGCCCAATCCCCGGCGAGATGCATCTGTCGAACGGGCAGGAGCCATGCGCGGCCGGCGTCTGCGCCCACCTGACGGCGGCGGATTTCGTGACCGCGACCCACCGGCCGCATCACATCGCCATCGCCAAGGGGGTCGACCTGAACGCGATGACGGCGGAAATTTTCGGCAAGGCGACCGGTCTGTCCGGCGGCCTTGGCGGGCACATGCACCTGTTCGATCCGCGCGTGAATTTCTGCTGCAGCGGCATCATTGCGCAGGGCATGGGGCCGGCGGTCGGCGCCGCGCTGGCGTTCAAGATGCGCGGGGAACCGCATGTAGCGGTTGCCTATGTCGGCGAAGCCGCCGTGAACCAGGGGGCCTGGCACGAGGCGATGAACCTCGCCGCGGTGTGGCAGTTGCCGTTCGTCTGCATCATCGAGGACAACGCCTGGGGGATTTCCGTGTCGAAGGAAGCGTCGACGGCGGTGAAGACCAACGACGTGCGGTCGGCGAGCTACGGCATTCCCGGCGTGCACGTTCCGGGCAACGACCCGCTGAAGGTCTATGAGGCGGCGGGCGATGCCGTCCGCCGCGCCCGCGACGGCCAGGGGCCGACGCTGATCGAGATCGAGACGTTCCGGCTTGCCGGCCACTTCATGGGCGATGCCGAAACCTATCGCGCGCCGGGGGAAAAGGTCGCGCTGCTCGAACGCGACGCGCTGCCCCTTCTGCGCCAGCGGCTGATTGCGGCGGCAACCATCACAGAACCGCAGGTCGATACTATCGAGGCGGCGGCGCGCGAGGAGGTCGATGAGGCGATCCGCCTGGCGCGGGCGGCGCCGGCCCCGGCGCCGGGCAGCGCCGAAAAAGCGGTGTTTTTCGAAGGGAGGGACGCGCAATGAGCGACGCACCGGCCGACAGGGACGCGGGCGGCACCGGGAAGCTCCGGCGCCTGACGATCGCGAAGGCGATGAACGAGGCGATCGCCCAGGAAATGCGCCGGGACGAAAGCGTGTTCGTGATGGGCGAGGATCTCGGCGCCCTCGGCGGTATCTGGGCATCCACGCAGGGGTTGCTGGACGAATTCGGCGCCGAGCGGGTTCGCGATACGCCGATTTCCGAAACCGCGTTCATCGGCGCGGCGGTGGGCGCATCGGCGGTCGGGATGCGGCCGATCGTGGAACTGATGTTCGTCGACTTCTTCGGCGTGTGTTTCGACGCGATCTACAATCTTGCGGCGAAGCAGGCGTATTTTTCCGGCGGCAATGTCAGTTGCCCGATGGTGCTGATGACCAGCGTCGGTGGCGGCTATTCCGACGCCGGGCAGCATTCGCAATGCCTCTATGCCAGCTTCGCGCACATGCCGGGGCTGAAGATCGTCTCGCCATCCAACGCCTATGACGCGAAGGGGCTGATGGTCGCGGCAATCCGCGATCCGAATCCGGTGGTGTTCATGGGCCACAAGGCGCTGCAGGGCATGGGCTGGCTCGGTACGGCCAAAGGCTCGCTCGCCGACGTGCCGGACACACTCTACACCGTTCCGATCGGCAAGGCGGCCGTCGTTCGCGAAGGCGGCGACATCACCCTGATCGGCTGGGCATCGACCGTTCACACCGCGCTGGCCGCCGCCGATGCGCTGGCGAAGCAGGGCGTTTCCGCCGAGGTGGTCGACGTTCGCACGCTCGCGCCGCTCGACATGGAAACGGTCCTCAAATCGGTTCGCAAGACCGGGCGCGTCATCGTCGTTGACGAGGATTATGCAACCTGCGGCCTCGCTTCCGAAATCGTGGCGCGGATCGCGCGTGAATCGTTCAGCGACCTGCGTAGCGCGCCGGGGATGGTGACCTATGGCGATGTTCCCCCGCCCTTTGCGCGCAATCTCGAGCAGGCGCTGATCCCCAGCGTCGATACGGTTGTCGAAATGGCGGCCCGGCAGGTGGCACCGTGAGCGCGGCAATCGACATCATCGTCCCCGAAGGCGTCGGCGAAGACGCGGATGACGAGATCGTGCTGGCGGCCTGGTATTTCGAGGACGGCGAGGCGGTTTCGGCGGAAGCGGACATCTGCCAGTTGATGGTGTCGAAGGTGAGCTTCGATGTCATGGCACCGGCGGCGGGGCGGTTGCGCCATGTCGCCGCGGTCGAAGACATCGTGACGACCGGGCAGGTCATTGCCCGGATCGAGCCGGCGTGACCGCGACGATCGCCTTTTCTGGAGCGCGCGGCGCGATCGCGCGCCACATGAAGGAAAGTCTCGCGACCGCCGCGCAGCTTAGCTACTTCGCGGTAGCGGATGCCTCGCTCCTGAAACGGGCGCGCGCGGCGTGGCAGGAACAGGGTGTCGCCGCCGGCTTCGAGGACCTGATCCTCGCCGCGCTGTGCCGGGTTCTGGGGCAGTTTCCGCAGTTCAACGGCGTGGTGCGGGACAAGGGCGCGGAACTGGATGACGCCGTCCGCGTATCGGTGGCGATCGCGCTTCCCGGCGGGCTGATGGCCCCGGCGCTGCCAGACCTGCGCGACATGACGGTGGCCGATATCAGCGCGGCGCGGCGCGATATGGTCGATCGTGCCCGGCGCGGAGCGCTGACCGTCGCGGAAATGAAGGCAGGCACCTTCACGATCAGCAACCTTGGCGTGTCGCGGGTCGACCATTTCACGCCGATCCTGAACGGCGGTCAGATCGCGCTTCTCGGTCTGGGCCGGATCGCCGATGTGCCGGCGGTGCTGGCCGACGGGCGGATCGGCGCCCAGCCGCAACTGGCGCTGTCTCTCACCACAGATCACCGCGTGGTCGACGGCGCCCCGAGCGCGGCCTTCCTGTCGGCGCTGGCGGAGGCGATCGAGACCGATCTCCCCCTGCCGGCAGCCCGGTAACGGCGGGGGGCGGCTGGTTGGCGCGGGGGCTGCCGTTGGAGGTGCCGCGGCCATGACGAAGCGGCCGAAAGGCCCTCGGCCACTGCGCAGGCTTTGGATATGCCTGCGACGGGTGTGGTGGGCGTCCGGTAACGCCCAGAACCACCCCAATCGCGAGATCGAAAACCTGCCGGAAGAGATGCGCGACCGGGTAAGGCAGCGCTTCTGGATCAACCCGCGTCGATGATTGCCCCCGCCGCCGCCGCGCGCGATGGCGGGATCAGGCTCCGTCGTCGCGATAGGCGAGCAGGCGCAGCGCGTTGAACACGACCAGCAGGGTCGACCCCTCATGCACCGCAACCGCCGGGCCGATGCCAAGGCCCAGGATCGTCGCCGGAACGAGCAGGGCGACGATGCCAAGGCTGACGAACACATTCTGGCGGATCACCGCGCGGGTCGTGCGGCTGAGACCGACGGCGAAGGGCAGGTGCGACAGGTCGTCGGCCATCAGCGCGACATCGGCGGTTTCCAGGGCGACGTCGGACCCGGCAGCGCCCATCGCGATGCCGACGGTCGCGCTGGCCATGGCGGGGGCATCGTTGACGCCGTCGCCGACCATCGCGACCTTCGCCTCTTCGCGCAGCGTCCGGATCGCCTCGACCTTGTCCTCCGGCATCAGGTCGCCCCACGCCTCGTCAAGGCCGACCTGGGCGGCAACGGCGTCGGCCACGCGCTGGTTGTCGCCGGAAATCATGATCATTCGCTCGATGCCGATCGCGCGCAGCCGGTCGAGCGCGGCGCGCGCCGTTTCGCGTGGCGTATCCATCAGGCCGATTGCGCCGAGATCGCGGTTGTCGCGCCGCACCACCATCGTCGTATGGCCACTCTCGCGCAGCATCGCGATTGCCGTCGCCATGTCTTCGGAAAGCGGCGGGATCCCGTCGGTGCCGAACATCTCCGCCTTGCCGATCAGGATCTCGTCTTCGCCGATGATTGCCGACACGCCCTTGCCGGTCAGGCTTTTCAGCGTGTCGGCTTCGGGTATCGGGCGGTCGCCGGCATGCGCGCGACCGTCGCGGGCGATCGCCTGAGCGAGCGGATGGTCGGACAGGCTTTCCACCGCCACGGCGACCGCCATCAACTCTTCGGTGGAAACGCCCATGGCCGGGACGATGCGCTGGATGCGCGGCTCGCCTCTGGTCAGCGTGCCGGTCTTGTCGAATGCGATCGCGTTCAGCGATCCCAGCAGCTCAAGCGGCGCGCCGCCCTTGACGAGCACGCCGCCGCGCGCGGCGCGGGCGACGCCGGACAGCACCGCGCTCGGCGTCGCGATGGCAAGCGCGCACGGGCTGGCGGCGACCAGCACCGCCATCGCGCGGTAGAAGCTGTCGCGAAACGGCTCGTCGACGACGACCCACGCGAACAACAGGGTGAAGGCGAGCAGCAATACGCAGGGCACGAATATCCGCTCGAATCGGTCGGTAAGGCGCTGGGTCGGTGATTTCTGGGTTTCCGCCTCGCTGACCATCTTGACCACCTTGGCGAGCGTGCTCTCGCTCGACAGCCGGGTGACCTCGATCTCGATCAGGCCGCTGCCGTTGATCGTGCCGGCAAAGACACGGCAGGCCGGGTCGACCCGATCCGGGTTGGCGCGCGCCAGTGCCCTGTCCGTGACCGGCCGCTTGTCGACCGGCATGCTCTCGCCGGTCACCGGCGCCTGGTTGATCGCCGACGTTCCGGCGGTGACGAAGCCGTCGGCGGCAACCCGTGCGTCGGGTTTGACGATGACGGTATCGCCAAGCTGCACCGCCTCCACCGGAATTTCCTCAACCGCGCCGTCCGCGCGCCGGACGGTGGCGGTGCGCGGCGCGAGCTCGGCCAGCGCGGCGATCGCCTGCTTGGCGCGCCCCATCGCATAATGTTCCAGCGCGTGACCGAGGCTGAACAGGAACAGCAGCAGCGCGCCTTCGGCGAATGCGCCGAGCGCGGCCGCGCCGGCTGCGGCGACCAGCATCAGCGTGTCGATCTCGTAGGTGCGACGCTTCAGATTCCCCACCGCTTCGCGCAGGGTGAAGAACCCGCCAAAGCCGTAGGCGCCGATATAGAGGGCCAGTGGCAGCCAGCCCGGCGCTCCGGGAACCAGTGTCTCGACGGCGAAGCCGGCGGCGAGCAGTGCGCCGCACGCCAGCGAAAACACCAGTTCGGCCGCGGCGCCGAGCGGGCCGCCGTGGTCATGGTCGTGATCGCCGCCATGGTCATGGCCGGCGGCCGGTGCGGCGGGCTGCGGGCGAACCCCCATACCGCTCAATGCTTCGCGCAACGCCTGTTCCGTCATCCGGGTACGATCAAACTCGACGCGCACCATGCCGGCGGCGGTGGCTTCCGCTTCCAATACGCCGGGCAGCGCGCGGAGTCCGTCGCCGACCGCGCGCGCCTTGCGCTGGTGCCCGACCCCCTCGACCGGCCAGAGGATGTGGCCGTAACGGCCGGCGATTTCCGCGCCGGCCGCCCGGGCGATGGCGCGGATACGCGGCATCGACACCCGATCCGAGGCGTAATGGATGCACAGCAGCGGCGGCGCGTCGCCCTGGGCGGCGACGACATGCGCCTTCTCCACCCCCGGCCGGGCGGTCAGGTTGGCGGTCAGCCGGGCGACACAGGTGTCGCCGGCATCCGGTATTTCGGGAAGGATGAGGGGGATTTCGAGCCGAAGTTTCTCCGTCATCGTCATCTCCTGTCTGCAATGGCCGAAAGGGAAACGTCGTCCTGCACCTGCGCGTCCCACCGCCCGTAACGCGCGTAAAGCGTCGGCAGCACGAACAGGGTGAGCAGCGTGGCAGAGATCAGCCCGCCGATCACCACCGTCGCCAGCGGCTTCTGTACTTCCGCGCCCGACCCGGTGGCGATCGCCATCGGCACGAAACCGAGGCTGGCAACCAATGCGGTCATTACCACCGGCCTCAGGCGCATCATCGCGCCTTCATAGGCTGCCTGCGCCCGTTCCATGCCGCCGGCCATCAGGCTCTGGATCGACGTGACCATGACCAGACCGTTCAGTACGGCGATGCCGGATAGCGCAATGAAGCCGACCGCCGCCGATATCGAGAAAGGCATGCCGCGCAGCGCCAGTGCCGCGATCCCGCCGACCAGCGCCAGTGGTACGCCGGTGAACACGATCGCGGCGTCACGCGCGCTGCGCAACGCCCCGTAGAGCAGCAGGACGATCAGCACGAAGCAGGCCGGCACCACCAGCATCAGCCGCGCGCTGGCGGAGCGGAGATTTTCGAACTGGCCGCCCCAGTCGAGATATTGGCCGGCGGGCAGGCGTACCTCCCGGTCGATCGCGGTCTGCGCATCGGTCACGACACCGGCGACGTCGCGGCCGCGCACATTGGCCTGGACGACGACGCGCCGCTTGCCGTTTTCCCGGCTGATCTGGTTGGCGCCGTCGGTGACGCCGATCGTGGCGACGCTTTGTAGCGGCACGAAGCCGCCGCCGGGCAGCGGCACCGGCAGTTGCGCCAGCGTCTGCATGTCGGCGCGGGCCTGGTCCGCCAGCCGGATCGTCACGGCGAAGCGCCTGTCGCCTTCGAAGATCATCCCGGCATCGCGCCCGCCGACGGCGGCGGCCACGGTGTCCTGCACGGTCTGCGCGGTCACTCCCAGCCGCGCCATCGCGTCGCGGTTCGGGCGGATGTCGAGCATCGGC
Source organism: Sphingomonas flavalba (assembly GCF_047553045.1). Lineage (GTDB taxonomy): Bacteria > Pseudomonadota > Alphaproteobacteria > Sphingomonadales > Sphingomonadaceae > Sphingomonas_L > Sphingomonas_L flavalba_A. The sequence continues at coordinate 316,552 of NZ_CP180208.1, forward strand.
AGCCCCTGCGTCTGTTCCACCCGCACGTCCGCCGCGCCCCGCGTCTTGCGGAGTACGGCGGCAATCTGGGTGGCCGTGGCGTTCATCGTGTCGAAATCGTCGCCGAACACCTTGATCGCGACATCGCCGCGCACGCCGGCGATCAGTTCGTTGAACCGCATCTGGATCGGCTGGCTGATCTCGAACGCGCCGCCGGGAATGCCCTCCAGCAGCGTCTCGACCTTGGTCACCAGCGCCGCCTTGGTCAGGCGTGGGTCGGGCCATTGCTTCTTTGGCTTCATGATGATGAAGGTATCGGAAATGTTGGGCGGCATCGGGTCGGAGGCCAGCTCCGCCGTACCGGTTTTCGAAAAGACGAACTGCACCTCCGGCAACGTCGCGATCGCCTTCTCCACGCGCGACTGCATCGCCTGGCTCTGGTCGACGGATGTGCCGGGCACGCGCAGCACCTGCGCGGTCAGGTCGCCTTCGTCGAGTTGCGGCAGGAATTCCTGCCCCAGCGCCGAAAAGGTCAGCAGCGCGACGAGGAAGGCGCCGATGCCGACGCCCATGGTCAGCGTTGGCCGCCGCATCGCGCGGCCAAGGCCCGGCGCATAGCGCCGCTTCAGCCAGTCTATGATCCGGCCTTCCTTCTCCTCCACCGGTTTTGACAGCCATAGCGCCAGCATGGCCGGCACGAAGGTGATCGACAGGACAAACGCAGAGGCGAGGGCGATGATGACGGTCAGCGCCATCGGCGAGAACGTCTTGCCCTCCACCCCGGTCAGGGTCAGCATCGGCACATAGACGAGGATGATGATCGCCTGCCCGAAGACCGACGGGCGGATCATTTCGCGCGCCGCCCGCGCGACCGAATCGAGCCTTTCGGCCCGTGTCAGCGTGCGTTCCAGCCGGTGTTGCCGTTCGGCGATCCGCCGCAGCGCGTTTTCGACGATGATCACCGCGCCGTCGACGATCAGGCCGAAATCCAGTGCGCCAAGGCTCATCAGATTGGCCGAAACCTCGCCCTTCAGCATGCCGAAACTGGTCATCAGCATGGTGATCGGGATGACGAGCGCCGCGATCAGCGCCGCGCGGAAATTGCCGAGCAGCAGAAACAGCACGACGATGACCAGCAACGCGCCTTCGGTCAGGTTCTTCGCCACCGTCCGGATCGTCGCGTTGACCAGCGCGGTACGGTCGAGCACCGGCTGGATGACGACATCCGCCGGCAGCGACGCGTTGACCGTCTGCAGCCGTTCCGCCACTGCGGAGGCAACGGTGCGGCTGTTCTCGCCGATCCGCATGATCGCGGTGCCGACAACGACCTCGCGGCCGTCCTCAGACGCCGAACCATGGCGGATCGCCTGACCGAGGCGGACCTCGGCGACCGAATCCAGCCGGATCGGCAGGCCGTCGCGGGTGGCGATGACGGTCGCCGCCAGTTCGCCGATCGTGCGGATCCGCGCGTCGGAGCGGACGGCAAGCCCTTCGCCGCCGCGGTCGACCACGCCGGCGCCGACACTGGCATTGTTCGCTTCCAGTGCCTCAGCCAGGTCGGTCAGGCTCATGCCGATCGCGGCGAGCCGCTGCACGTCGGGAACGACCTGGAACTGTTTCACATAGCCGCCGATCGAATCGACCCCGGCCAGGCCGGGTGTGCTCTTCAGGAGCGGTGCGACGATCCAGTCCTGCGCGGTGCGCAGATAGGTTGCCTGTTCCGCTTCGGTGACCAGCCGGTCGCCTTCCGGGGTGATGTAGCTGCCGTCGGGCTGCATGCCCGGTTCGCCCGGCTTGTGGGTATCCTCGTCTCGGTGCTGGAAATGGACGGTCCACATATAGACTTCGCCCAGCCCGGTGGCGATCGGCCCCATCGTCGGCGTCGCCCCTTCGGGCAGGCTTTCCTCGGCGATACGCAGCCGTTCCGCCACTTGCTGGCGGGCGAAATAGATATCGGTCGATTCGGAGAATATGGCGGTGACCTGCGCGAAGCCGTTGCGGCTGAGCGAGCGGGTATGGTCAAGCCCCGGAACCCCGGCGAGCGCCGTCTCGATCGGGAAGGCGACCTGCTTTTCGACCAGTTCGGGCGAAAGCGCGGGCGCGGTGATGTTCACCTGCACCTGGTTGTTGGTGATGTCGGGTACGGCGTCGATCGGCAGGCGGGCGATGGCCCAGCCGCCGATGACCATGGCGATCAATGTCATCAGCAGCACAAGCCAGCGCCGCTCGACGGACAAGGTGACGATGCGGTCGATCATGCTCAATGTCCGTGCTCCGCTTCGCCCTTGCCCAGTTCGGCTTTCAGGGTGAAGCTGTTGGTACTGGCGATCCGTTCGCCGCCGTTCAGGCCCGTCGTCACGATGACATCGTCGCCGCTTGGGCCGCCCAGCGTCACCGGTAAGGCGCGGAAGCCGCGATCGGTGCGCACGAACACGGTCGGTCGTCCTTCCACCGTCTGCACAGCGCCCTGCGGCACCAGAACCGGCGCCGCGCCACCGGCCTTGGCATCGGCCAGGCGGATCGACGCCGTCACTGGCTCCCCGACACGCCACTGCCCGGCGCGGTTGTCGATCACCGCGATCACGGCCGCGAGCCGCGTCTTCTCGTCGAGGATCGGTGAGACGAAATCGACCCGCGCGGTCGTGCTGCGATCGCCGGAGGTGATGGCGATTTCCGCGCCAGGCCGCACCTTGCCGGCATCGGCGGGCGGCAGGGCCAGCGTCACCGCCACGCGCGACAGGTCGGCGACGCGGAATAGCTCCGCATCGGCCGCCACCGTCTGGCCCAATGTCACGTTGCGCGAAACGACCTGCCCGGCCAGCGGCGCGGGGATCGCGATGCGGTTGAGCGCACCGCCGCCGCCGCCCGCCGCCGCCACCTGCTGCTCGGCCAGGCGCAGGGCGATGCGCGCCTCGGTTGCGGCGGTCCGCGCCGCGATCAGGTCCTGCTCTGGCGAGACTTTCTGGTCGAACAGCCGCTGTTCGCGCCGCAAATTGGCTGCGGCGAGCGCAAGCCGCGCGCGGGCGGCTTCTATCTCGGCGTTCAGCGCCGCCGCTTCGCGGCTTTCGATTACCGCCAGCGCCTGCCCGCGCCCGACCGACTGGCCAAGGTTGCGGGTCAGCGCGACGACACGGCCACCGATCGCGGCGGAAACGACCTGCATGCCCTGCGGGTCGCCCTCGATCGTCGCGGGCAGGGTCAGGGCACCGCTGCCGCCACGCACCGTGCGGACCAGCGTGATGCCGGCGGCATCGATCTGCGCGGCGGTCAGCACGATTTCGCCCTCCACCGCATCGTGTCCGGCGGCTTCGGTCGCATTATCGGTTTCCGGCGCGGGCGCGTCGGCGGAACAGCCGGCGATCAGTAGCGCCGCCATCACCAGCGGCAGGGCCGTTCTGTATGGCATGGTCATCGGTCAGTTTCCCTGAAGGTCGGGCGCGGGCGCGGTCAGCCGTTCCAGCTGCGCCTGGGCGATGTGGTAGGTAAGAAGGGCATCGATCGCGGCCAGCCGGGTGTCGGCCAGCGTCCGTTCGGCATCGAGCAGGTCCAGCTGACCGGATTTGCCCTCGCGATAGCCGATCCGGGCAATGCGGGCGGTCTCTTCCGCCGCCGCCAGCGCCGGGCCCTGGGCGTTCGTTGCCAAAGTAGCCGCATTGGCGGCCTGCGCCTGCGCGCGGGCGATCGCCTGATCGGCCGCCAGCCGGGCCATCCGCTGCTGCGCCTCGGCCCGGCGGCGTTCGGCCGCCGCCTGGTCGACCGCGGCGCGGCCGGTGTTGAACAGCGGCAGCGGAATGCTCAGGCTGAACACCGCCGCGGTATCACCGGTTTCGCGCAGGTAACGCGCGCCGGTGCCGACGGTCAGGTCCGGCATGCGCTGGCTGCGGGCCAGGCGGACGCCGGCGTCGGCAATCGCCAGGTCGGCGTCTGCCGCTGCCAGCGCCAGCGTGCCGGTGCTGTCGGCCTGCGGCGGCGGGCCGTAGCCGGACCGGACATCGCCGAACCAGCGGCTGTCAAGCACACCGGTCACCGGCCGGCCGATCAGCCTGGCCAGAGTGAAGCGCGCAACTTCCGCCAGGCGGCGGTCGCGCTCGGCGGCCGCGCCGGCGTTCAGCCGGGCAACGTCGGCGCGCTGCACCTCGATCGGGGATGCGCGCCCCGCCGCGACCCGCGCTTCGGCGGCGCGCAGCCCGTCGGCGGCGATCTGCGCCTGCTCGCGGGCGGTGGCCAGCCTCTGTTCGGCGGCGGCTGCTTCGGCATAGGCCTGGATAACGCTCTGGCGCAGTTCCGCCTGCGTGATCGCCGCCTGCACCGCCGCGCGTCGCGACCGGGCGTCGGCAACGCCGATCCGGGCCGACCGCTTGCCGCCCAGCTCGATCGGCAGGGCGACGGCGGTGGTCGTTTCCATGCTGCGGGTGCCCCGATACACGCCGCTGCCCGCGACATTCTCGGCGTCGATCGTGATCTCCGGATTCGGCCGCAGGCCGGCGACGGCGCGCCCGGCGGCGGCGGCGCGGATGTCGGCTTCGGCGGCGTCGAGCGACGGTGCCGTTGCCCCGGCCAGGGCTAGGGCTTGCTCAAGGCTGAGGGGGGCGTCCGCCGCGACGGCGGGCGCGGTTTGCGCCTGCGCGGTGCTGGCGCAGGCCGACGCGGCCAGCATGGCCGCGATCAATCGATGCATGACGGAATATCCTGAACTGAAACGTCAACGGCGCCACACCCCGCGCTGGCGGGGCAAGGTTGCGATCATGACGGGTTCAGGCGATCGGCGGGCGCAGGTCGGGGCCGGTCGGTCGGGACGGGGGCGTGTGCGCCTGCATCATGGCAAAGGCGTTGGCGCCGGGATGCGGCACGGCATATGCCGGGCCGGCTCCGCCCAGAAAGGATGACGCGGTGTGGCAACCATGGTGATGGGCGACCGCCTTGTCTGTGTCGCCGGATGGGCCGGACGGCGGCGCGTCATTCTGCTCGGAATGAACCTCGCCGACGCATTCCAGCTGGGTCAGGCCGGACGATTCCTGCGCATGCACGATGGTCGACGCGACCAGCGACGTGATCAGAAGGCACAGAATGGCAAGGTCCTTGCGGAACATGTCGCGTCCATAGCGGCGTTCCGATCCGATGTCACTGCAAAATTATCATGAATGGCCAGCAATACAGAAGGCTGCGTAAATTGATTCTGCGATCGTCATGAATAACGATAGGAAATCCGGGGAATTGGACTATTCGGTAACCCCGAAATCAAATTCATTTGATATGGTATAACGTGGTTATGTAGAAAACTATTGCATGGTTACAAGATAACATCATATCGCGGTGGTCCCATGGTTATGCTGTATTCACTGTTCGTCGACCCATTCACGGCGCAGCGCCGGGCCAGCCGCCGCCATCAGCACGGCGGCAAGGGCGTAGAGGGATAATGCGTAAAGCATGGAATAACGCAGCGCCTCCGCACCGTGAATCGGCGTCAGCAGGCGGGACAGGGCGCCAAGCGCATAGATGCCGCCGCCCAGCCCGATCAGGTTGTTGATCAGCAGGAACAGCGCCGACGCCATCGATCGCGCCGCCGGGCGGACCAGATGCTGCACGGCCGACAGCACCGGGCCAAGCCAGATATAGGCCAGCGCCTGCGGGATCAGGAACAGCAGGAATGCGGCGGCCGCACTGCTGCTCAGCACGCCGCCGGCGAACAACGGCGCGCCGATGATGAAGGCGAGGCCCGGCAGATAGCCATAATAGGCGCGGTCGCGCCGCCCCAGCCAATCGCCCAGCCAGCCGCCGGCCAGCACCCCGGCGGTGCCGCCGATCAGCAGCACGGCGCCGAAGAATTGCGATGTCTGGACCAGATTCAGCCCGAAACTGCGTTGCAGCAGGCTGGGCAGCCAGAAGGCGATGCCATAGCCGAGCATCGAGCTGGATGCGGCGCCGAACGCCAGTAGCCAGAAGGCGCGCTTGCCGGCCAGCGTGCGCGCGGTCGCGGCCAACTGGCCGCGGCTGTCCGCCCGGACCGCCGGTTTCGGCGGGTCGCGCACCAGCCATTTGAACAGCGGCGCGATCGCGACGCCGGCCAGGCCGACGGCAAAGAAGGCCAGCCGCCAGTCGACGGTCGCCGCGATATAACCGCCGGCCAGCGCCCCGGCCGCCGAACCGATCGGGATGCCGAGCGAATAGATCGACAGCGCAAAGGCGCGCCGCTCGCTGGGGAAATAATCGCCGATCAGCGCGTAGGACGGGGCGACGCCGCCCGCCTCGCCGATGCCGACGCCCAACCGTGCGAGGAAGATGTGCCAGAAACCGTGTGCCAGCCCGCACAGCGCGGTAAAGCCGCTCCACAGCAGCAGCGAGGTGGCGATCACCCAGCTTCGGCTGGTCCGGTCGGCCAGCCAGGCCAGCGGCACCGCCAGCGTCGAATAGAGCAGCGCGAAGGCCAGGCCGCCGAGCAGCCCCATCTGCGCGTCGTCCAGGCCAAGGTCGGCCTGGATCGGTGCGGCGAGAATGGCGAGGATCTGCCGGTCGACGAAATTGAAGATGTAGACAAGGAGCAGCATCGCCAGCACGATGCCGGGCCGCTGTCCATGCCGGCCGCCGGCGTCAACCATGGCGGGCAAGGAAGGCCTCGATCGCGGCGATGGCTTCCGGCTCGTCGAGGAGCGGCGCATGGCCGCGCCGGGCGATGTCGACCCGGCTGAACGCCCCGGTATGGCGCCGGGCCATGTTATCGGCGGTGGCGGCGGCCAGCACGTCGCTCAGCGCGCCGCGCAGCAACAGGGTCGGAACGGTGCCGAGACTGTCCCACAGCGGCCACAGGTCTTGTTGCACCGCTGCCGTCTGCATCGCCGCGCCGACCGCCGGGTCATAGGCGAAGGCGACACGCCCGTCCGCCAGTTCCGTGCAGGTGCGCCGGGCAAAGGCGGCCCAGTCCGCCACGGTGAAATCGGGAAAGGCGGCGCCGTTGATCGCGGCGCAGCGGCCGGCCGCTGCGGTCCAGTCGGCGGTGGGTGCCTGACCGCCGGTATAGCCGCGAATGCGTTCCAGCCCTTCCGGCATCAATTCCGGCCCAACGTCGTTCAGCACGATCAGCGACACCCGGTCGCGGTGGACCGCGGCCATGATCATCGCCATCAACCCGCCCATCGACGTGCCGATCAGCCCGATGCGGTCGATGCCTAACCCGTCGAGCAGCGCCCACATGTCGAGCGTGTAGATGTCCGGCCGGTAATTTGCCGGCTGCGGGTCGGGGTCGGACAGCCCACGCCCGCGCTGGTCGGGGACGATCAGCCGGTGGCGCCCGGCCAGATGCCGCGCCAGCGGCTCGAAATCCGCGCTGTTGCGGGTCAGGCCGTGCATCAGCAGCAGCGGTGCTCCGTCGCCGGGGTAATCGCGGGCGAACAGGGTCAGCCGCCCGTCGGCGCTACGGTAGCGGCGGCTTCGGTAAGGCGGGGTCATCGCGGGGCACCGTCGCGTGTCCGTCGGCCACACCTCAGAATTTCAGCGTGCCGGTGACGAAGACCTGGCGCGGGTTGCCGTAGAACGCGGTCAGCGTCCCTTCCGTGCCGAGGTTGCCGACCGGCAGGCCGTTCGCGCCGGGAATGATTGCGCCGGTGTCGGGCCTGACGTTGACGAAGGTATAGCCCGACGTCTTGTACTTCTTGTTCGCCAGATTCTTGCCGTGCAGGCCGATGCTCCAGCGGTCGTCCGCGCCGGTATAGACCAGGTTCGCGTCCCACAGCATGAAACCCTTCTGGTCGATATACGGGTTCGGGATTTCGAACTGGTAGGTCTTGCTGCGGTAAGACAGGGTCGTGCTGAAATCGATCGTCCCGTCACCGGCCGGCGCGCGGTAGGCGAGGGTGCCGCTGGCTGTCCATTTCGGCGTATTCTGCACCTTGCGGTAACGCGCGACATCGGTCGGCACCCCGGCGATGTTGGTGATGTATTTCTTGTATTCGGCGTCGATGTAACCAAGCGATCCGGCCAGGCTCAACCGGTCGCCGCCCACCGCCAGGTCGCGGCCGATCCGGGCGTTGGTTTCGAATTCCAGGCCCTTAAACGTCGCCTTGCCGGCGTTGGAGACGATGCCGCAGAAGGTCGAAATGCCGCCGACGCTGCACGCGACAGAACCGGGAATCTGCACGTCGGTATAGTCGGCATAGAACCCGGCCAGCGCGACATAGACCGCCCCGTCGATCAGGCTGCCCTTGTAGCCCACTTCGTAGCTGTCGACCTTTTCCGGTCGGAAGCTCAGGAATGTGGCGATCTCGCTGTCCTCGACGACGCCGTTCTTGTTCAGGTCGGGCGCGTTGTCGCCAACGCCGCGTGGGTCAAAGCCGCCGCCTTTGAAGCCTTGGGAATAGCTGGCGTAAAGGTTGTGGTCCGGCGTCGGCTTGAAACTCAGCGACGCGCGCGGTGTGAATTTCTTGAAGCTGCGGCTGCCCTGAAAATTGGTGTTCGGCGCCCCGAACGGCACGCCGGCGCCGCCGAAGAAAGGCGATCCGCCGCCCAGATAGTTCTGGCGCAGGATATAGGCGGTGCGCTCGTCCCAGGTATAGCGCCCGCCGACCGACAGACTCAACTGGTCGGACAGATCGTAGGTGAAATCGCCGAACACCGCGTAAGTGTTGGTGTCGACATCCGCCTGGGTGAAAGCGGTAAAGCCCTGGAAGGTGGTGAACAGGCGTACGTCGAACAGCGTGTCCGCCTTGGCGTTCAGATAGTAGAAGCCCAGCAGCCCCTTCAGCGGGCCGTTGTCGTAGAGCAGCTGGAATTCCTGGCTGATCTGTTCGTTGTAATAGGCGCCGGGCACGTCGAGGTCGGCATCGGGCAGCGCGTCGAAATCGATCGGCGTCTCGCTGTTGTCCTTGCGCCAGGCGCTGATCGAACGCAGCGTCACCGCGTCGTTCAGCTCGGCGGTGATGTTCATCGCCAGACCATAGGATTCGACGTTCTGGATCGGGTCGATCAGGCCGCCCTGCGTGTCGAACACGTCGCGCAGCACCGGCGTGCCGGATACCTGCGCCGGAATCAGCCGGTGGCCGCCGCGCGGCGCGCTCTTGTCCTTAGAATAATCGCCGGAAATGCGGATCAGCACCGGTTCGCCATGGCCGCCGATCTCGACGGTCGCGCGCCCGGCCCAGATGTCCTTGTTGTAATTCTCCAGCCCGGTGGTCAGGTTCCGGCCGAAGCCGCCGCGCGACAGCCGCGCCAGCGATCCGCCGACGCGGACGATGTCGCCGATCGGGGCGGAAACGCTGACCACGCCGTCGGCCTGGTCATAGCTGCCATAGGTGCCGCGCAGGCTGAGCGCGAAATCCTGCGGCAACTGGCGGGTGACGTATTTGACCGCGCCGCCAATCGTGTTGCGGCCGTAAAGCGTGCCTTGCGGGCCGCGCAGCACCTCGATCCGTTCGACATCGTATATGTCGAGCACCGCCGCCTGCGGCCGGTTCAGATAAACGTCGTCGAGGTAAATGCCGACGCCCTGTTCGAACCCGGAAACCGGGTCCTGCTGGCCGACGCCGCGAATGAACGCGCTCAGGGTGGAATTGCTGCCGCGTGAAACCTCCAGCGTGGTGTTCGGCGTCACCTGGCCGAGATCGGTGATGTCGAGCGCGCCGCCCCGGCTGAGTTCCGCGCCGGAAAAGGCGCTGACAGCGATCGGGACATTGACCAGATTTTCCTCACGACGCCGGGCTGTGACGACGATCGTGCCATCGCCGTCCGCCTCGTGGGCAGCGGGCGCTGCCTGGGCGTGGAGAGGGGCGGCCGGCATACCGGTTGCAAGGGCAAGGCCGAGGGCGAACGTGCTGGCACCGGGCATGGCAAGGCGGAAAACGGTCATTATGTCCTCTCCCGAACGCATTATGCAGTTTCGATGGCTCCCATCTTTAATGAAATATGAATCACCTTTCAAGTTTGTGTGATTGCGCGGGGATCGATGTGCCGTTAGCTGTTGCCGAATGGACACGCCGCATGCCGCCCCCCGACCGTCGACCGCCCGGAAACCCCGCACCGAACGCGGCCGGCAGACGCGCCGCAGGCTGATCGACGCGGCGGCGGCGGAATTCGGGGAAAAGGGGTTTCACGACGCATCGATCAGCGGCATCACCCAGCGCGCCGGCACCGCTCTGGGCAGTTTCTATACCTATTTCACCTCGAAGGACGAGATTTTCAGCGCGCTCGTCCACGATCTGAGTGAGCGAGTCCGGAACCGCGCCGCTGACGTCGTCGCACCCGAACGCAATGCCGTCGATACAGAACGCGAGGCGCTGGCCGCCTTCCTCACCTTCGCGCGCGAGCATAAGGAAATCTACCGGATCATCGACGAAGCCGAGTTCGTCGACCCGCAGAGCTATCGCACCCATTACGAAAGCGCGGCGGCCCGCATCCTCCAGCGCCTGCGCGGCGGCGCCGAACGGGGGGAAATCCGCCCCGATATCGACGAAGCCCATGCCTGGGCCATCATGGGCATGAACGTCTTTCTCGGCCTGCGTTACAGCATCTGGTCGGATGAGCGCGCGGTGGAGGATATCGCCCGCGTCGCCAACGCGGTGCTGCGCGACGGCCTCGCGCCGAAAGACTGATCTTCGCGAAGGGGCGCGCAGCGGGTCCTCCGCTCCGGCGCGCGGCTCAATTCTGCTTGCGGACCCCGGCGATCGCGGTCGCCTCGATCTCGATCATCAGTTCGGGCAGCGCCAGCGCCCGCACCTCGACGATGCTGTCCGCCGGGTAGGGCGCGGTGAACCATTTGCGGCGCAGTTCGACGACCTTCGGGAAATACTGCATGTCGGTCAGGAAGATCGTCACCTTGACGATGTCGGCCAGGCTGGCGCCCGCCGCCGCCAGCAGCCGCGCGATATTGCGGAACACCTGCTCGGCCTGCGCGTCGAAATCGCCGATGCCGACGACGGCGCCTTCTTCCGTCATCGCCGCCTGCCCCGACAGGATGATCAGATCGCCGATCCGGAATCCCTGCGACAGGCAGAAGGGTTCGAACGGATCGGGGCTGGTCTTTATCCGCTGTGCCTGACGGCCTTCCATGTCTGCCTCCCCATTATGCCGGTGTCTGGTCCCGGCGGGCATCGCCGCCGGGGTGTGGCTGCCCGGCGCCCGCCGGCATGGGCGGTTCGTCGCAGGCATGCCGCAGGCAGTGAAGCCGATGCCGGCGGTCGGGGCAAGGGGGGCGGGAACAAGGCTGGGCGGCCGCCCGCCACATGGTCAGCGCAGATCGGGCGCCGGGCCGGTGCTGCCGCGCACCACCAGTTCGTGATCGAGGGTAACGACACGGGTCTCGGTGGCGGCGCCTTCGATGATCGCCAGCAGCAGCTTGACCGCGGTCTTGCCGATCATCTCCATCGGCTGCCGCACCGTGGTCAGCGGCGGGTCGAGGTAGCGGGCATAGCGGATGTCGTCGAAACCGACGATCGACAGGTCGCGCGGGCAGCGCAGGTCGTGGGCGCGGCAGGCGGCGAGTGCGCCGACCGCCATCTCGTCGCTGAAGCAGAATATCGCGGTCGGGCGCTCCGGCAGGGTCAGCAACCGCTCGGCTTCGCGCTGCCCCGCCTCGATGGTATAATCGGCATGGCGGATCAGCAATTCGCTTTCCCGTCCGGGGGTGGCGGCGGCGTTGCGCACCCCGGTCAGCCGGTCGCGGGTGATATTGCTTTCGATCGGCCCGGCGATGATCCCGATGCGACGGTGGCCCATCGACTGCAGCAGCGCCATCGCTTCATGCGCGGCGCGGGCATTGTCGATATGGACGCTGGATACGCCGAACGCGGGGGAGAAATCGCAGCTGTTGACGATCGGCGCCTGCGGCCCCTTGTCCCGGACCGCGTTGACCAGCGCCGTCGGCATCCGGTGGCCAAGGAAGATCACCCCGTCGGCTTCCTTGCGCTGGAGCATGTCGGCGAACTGCGCCTCACGCTTCGCATCGTCGCGCGTGTCGCCCAGCAGCACCGAATAACCGGCCTGCTTCGCCATGTCGTCCGCCCGGCGCAGCACTTCGGAAAAGAACGGGTTGGACACGTCGGGGACCATCATCACGATCTTCGACGTGCGCAGCATGCGCAGGCTCTTGGCCGCGAAGTTGGGCGCATAGCCCAGTTCCTTGATCGCGGCCTGCACCTTGGCGCGGGTTTCGGGGACGACGATGTCGGGGTTGCTGAGCGTGCGCGAAACCGTCGCCGTCGAAACGCCGGCGCGCGCCGCTACCATCTTGATCGTGCTCATTGCCCCCTCTCGCCCCGTACCGGCGGCTTCGTCATGTAAAGGATCCCATGCGCCGATCAACGCCGCGTCGGCCCGCCAGTCACCATCGAAACCCCGCCAATGTCAACGGGCGGATATGCGGGCTTGACGGGAGGCGCGGCATCGACGATTTCATATGTAAACCATTACAGGCGTAAGGGAGCGGTCGAATGGCGGGCATCGTGTCTGAAAGGCGGTTGTTCGCCGGTAGTTGCGCCGCCATTGCCGCGCTGGCGTTCAGCTTCGCGGCGATCAGCGCGATCATGTACGACCTGAAGGGCGAATTTCTGCTCGACAATGCCCAGGTCGGCCTGATCGGCGGCGCCGCCCTGTGGGGCATGGCGATTTCGCAGATCGGCTTCTCCTCGCTGTGCGACGTGTTCGGCATGCGCAACCTGATGCGACTGGCCTGTGTCGGCCATGTCGCCGGGGTGCTGCTGCTCGTCACCGCCGGCGGGTTTACCGGGCTTTTCGCCGGTGCGCTGGTCCTCGCTATCGCCAACGGCGTGATCGAGGCGGTGTGCAACCCGCTTGTCGCGACGCTGTACCGCGACCGCAAGGCGGCGATGCTCAACCGCCTTCACCTGTGGTTTCCCGGCGGTATCGTCATCGGCGGCCTGGCCATCTGGGGGCTGAGCCTGCTCGCCGTCGACTGGCGGGTGAAGCTGGTGGCGATGCTGGTGCCGGTGGCGCTCTACGCCTGGCTGCTCTGGCGCAGCCATTTCCCGCCGACCGAGGCGGCCGAACATGGCGCGCCGCTTGCCGCGGTGTTCAAGGCGGTCGCCTCCACCCCCATCCTCTGGCTGTTCCTGGGGCTGATGATGGTGACGATGAGCCTCGAACTGGGGCCGAACCGGTGGATTCCGGCGGTGCTCGAAGCCGGCGGCCTGCCCGGCATCCTGGTCCTCGTCCTGATCAACGGGGTGATGGCGCTCGCCCGCGCCAACGCCCATACCATCCTTGACCGCGTCTCGCCGCCGGTGCTGCTCACCGTCTGCGTCGCGATCGCCGGGCTCGGCCTGCTCGGCCTCAGCTACGCGGAAGGGCTGGCGCAGACCATCCTCGCGGCGCTGGTCTTCGCCCTTGGCATTTCGGTGGTTTGGCCGACGATGATGGGTTTCGTCGCGGAACGAGCGCCGGCGACCGGCGCGCTCGGCCTTGGCTTGATGGCGGCGGTCGGCTCGCTCGCCGTCGGTGTCGTCACCACGCCGATGCTCGGCCGCATCGCCGACTCGCACCTGCTGGAAGCGGTGTCGCCGGCCGCGATCCACAGCGTTGCGGTCGACGCGCGCGCACAGCCTGGCCCGCTGCAAGGCGCGGCACAGGCCATCGCCGACGGCCGCGCCTCGGCGGAGGAAACGCGGGACTTCCTGCGCCGCGCCACCGCCGGAGAGGCGGGGCCGCAGGTCGCCGCCACCGCCGGCCCGCTGCTGCACGCCGGAGAGAACAGGTCGGGCCTGCTCTCCTTCCGCTATCTTGTGCCTTTCGCCGTGCTGGTCTGCCTGTTGCTGGGCGCGGTTGCGCTGAACGATCGGCGCAAGGGCGGTTACGCCGCCCAGGCCGCCCGCGCCCGGCTCGACGGCAACGGCTAGCGGTCAGTTCTGCCGTTTCGGGGGAAGCGCGAAGGCGATGAAGCTGCCGCCGGGCAGGTTCGCGCCGCCGGCCTTGCCGCCCCCGGCCGCGATCACGACGAACTGCCGGCCCTTCGCTTCGTAGACCGCCGGGGTGGCGTTGCCGGCGGCGGGAAGCGTCGTTTCCCAGAGCAGCTTGCCGGTCCGCTTGTCATAGGCGCGGAACTTGCGGTCGTCGGTCGTCGCGCCGATGAACAGCAGCCCGCCGGCGGTGACCACGCCGCCGCCGTAATTGTCCGACCCGGTGTTGCGGATGCCCTTGGCGACCAGTTCGGGATATTCGCCGAACGGCTGGCGCCAGGCATAGGCGCCGCTGTTCAGGTCGATCGCGCTCAACGTCCCCCAGGGCGGGAGCAGCCCCGGATAGCCGTCGGCGTCGGTGAACTTGCCATATCCGGCAAAGGTATAGGCCGCCGCGTCGGATCGCGGGCCGACGGCGTGGGTCAACGCCGTGTCGCGATCGTAGACGATATAGTCGGCGACCGCGCCGATCCCCTCGTTGCCGAGGTGGGCGAAGCCCGGCATGCGTCCGCCGCCGCGGGCGATCATGCCGAACACGTTGAATTTGGTCAGCCGGTCGCCAATGCCGATCAGCGACGGGAATTCCGGCGGCATGCCTTCCCGCTTGCTACCGTGGCAGGCGGCGCATTCGGATTCGTATATCGCCCGGCCCGATGCGACGGCCGAGGTCGACCGCTTGCCAAGCTGCAGGATCGACGGCTTCTCGTTGCTGTTGACGTACAGCATCGCGGTTTCCGGGTCGAACGCGGCGCCGCCCCATTCGGCGCCGCCGTCGGTGCCGGGGGTGATCAGCGTCCCGCCGAAGCTGGGCGGCGCGAACAGGCCGGTGGCCTCGAACTGGCTGAGGCGTTCGGCCATCGCCCTGGCGGCCTCCGGCGTGCGGTCGGTCACGTCGTCGGCGGTGATCTGCTGGCGGGCGAATGGCTTGGGAAGGAGCGGGAAGGGCTGCGTCGGCGATGCGTATTCGCCGGGGATCGGCGACGGCGGCACCGGCCGCTCGACGATCGGGAACAGCGGCTCGCCGGTCACCCGGTTGAACACATAGACGAAGCCCTGCTTGCTGATCTGGGCAACCGCGTCGACCGGCCGGCCGTCACGCTTGACCGTGACCAGCGCGGGCGGCGCAGGGAAATCGTAATCCCACAGGTCGTGGTGAACCGCCTGGAAATGCCACAGCCGCTTCCCGGTTGCCGCGTCCAGCGCCAAGAGCGTGTTGGCGAACAGGTTGTCGCCCTTGCGGTCGCCGCCAAAGAAATCCTTGTCGCCCTGTCCGGCCGACGCGGTCGGCACGAACACCATGCCGCGCGCCTGGTCCACCGCCAGGCCGGCCCAGGCATTGGCGCCGTTCATCGTTTTCCATGCGTCCTTGGGCCAGCTGTCATAGCCGGTTTCGCCGGGCTGGGGGATGGTGTGGAACGTCCACCGGATCGCACCGGTGCGCACGTCATAGGCGCGGATGTGGCCCGGCGCCCATCCGGTCGTGCCCATGATCAGCAGGTCTTTGTAGACGACACCGGGCGTATTGGCGCCGACCGACACGTCCCGCGGGTCGCGGCCCAACCCGTCGCGAAGGTCGACCCGGCCGTTGGTGCCGAAACTGGGGATCGCCTTGCCGGTACGCGCGTCGATCGCGATCAGGAAGGATCGCGCCGTCATGAATATCCGCGCTTCCGTCCCGTCCGACCAGTAGCTGACACCGCGCAACCGCTGCTTGGTCAGCACCGGCTGGTCGCCATTGGGGTCGAACACCCAGATCTGCCGCCCGGTCGCGGCGTCGAGGGCGAACACCCGCAGCTTGGGCGACACGACATACATCACCCCGTCGACGATGATCGGGTTGCACTGCATTTCCGACGCGTTGCCGCCCTCGCCGAAAGCGTCGCCGGTGTCGAACGTCCACGCGACGGACAGTTGCGCGACATTGCCGGTGTCGATCTGGCGCAGCGCCGAATACTGGATGTGGTCCGGTCCGCCATAGACCGGCCAGCCGCGATAGGCGGCATCGTCCGCCAGCAGCGGGGCGGCGATCACCAGTCCAGGGGCGGCGGCGAGGGCAAGGATGGTGAGGCGGCGCATCGGCGGTCTCCGTGACGGGGGGCGGGACGAATGGTTCGCGACGCCGCTTCTACACGCTGCGCCGGTGGGTCAGAAGCCCAGGATGCGCCGGTTGCGCGCGTCGTCGCGCTCGCCGCCGCCGACGAAATCGTCAAAGCCGTGACTGGTGACGGGAATGATGTGGCGCCGGACGAACGCGGCGCCCTCGCGGGCGCCGACCGCCGAATCCTTCAGCGCGCATTCCCACTCGACCACCGCCCAACCGGGGAAGTCGTATTGGGCGAGCTTGGAAAATATCGCGCCGAAATCGATCTGGCCGTCGCCGAGCGACCGGAAACGGCCCGGCCGTTCGGCCCAGCCCTGATAACCGCCATACACGCCGCTGCGCCCGTTCGGGCGGAACTCGGCATCCTTCACATGCATCATCTTGATGCGGTCGCGGTAGATGTCGAGGAACGCCAGATAGTCCAGTTGCTGAAGCAGCAGATGGCTCGGGTCGTAGAGGATCGACGCGCGCGGATGGGCGCCGACCGCGTCCAGGAACCGCTCGAAGCTGGCGCCGTCGTGCAGATCCTCGCCGGGATGGATTTCGTAGCACAGGTCGACGCCGGCATCCTCATAGGCGTTCAGGATCGGCGTCCAGCGGCGCGCCAGCTCGGCAAAGCCTTCCTCGACCAGCCCGGCGGGCCGCTGCGGCCAGGGGTAGACCATCGGCCACAGCAACGCGCCGGAAAAGGTCGCCGACGCGGTCAGGCCCAGCCGCTGGCTGGCGCGGGCGGCGAGCAGCAACTGGTCGGTCGCCCAGACCTGCCGTTCGCTGTCCGATGCGGTGCGCAGCGGCGCGGGCAGGAAATTCTCGAACAGGGTCCGCACCCCCGGGTGTACCGCGACCATCTGGCCCTGGATGTGGGTCGACAATTCGGTGATGACCAGGCCGTGTTCGGCCAGCGTGCCTTTCAGCTCGTCGCAATAGGCGTCGCTTTCCGCCGCCAGCGCCAGATCCATGCAGCGCGGGTTGTCCGACGGCATCTGCACGCCCAGATAGCCGCATTCCGCCACCCACGGCGCAATCGTCTCCAGCCGGTCGAACGGCGGCGTGTCGTTCATGAACTGGGCCAGGAACAGGGCGGGGCCTTGGATGGTGCGCATGCCGGACTCCAACGGGATCAGTCGTTTACCGCGACCCAGCCATGGGTCCGGCTGCTTTCGATAACGGCCTCGACAAAGGCCAGGCTACGCATGCCGCTGGCGATGCCGGGCAGCGGCGGCGCGGCATCGCCACGGCCACGAAGCGTCAACGCAAAGCTACGGTACAGATTCGCCAGCGCCCCGATATAGCCTTCCGGGTGACCGCCGGGCAGCCGCAATGCGGCGCGCGCGGCGGGGTCCGTCATCATCGCCGGATTGGCCGAAAGGGTCGTCGCCCGTCCGTCGGCGTCGGTCAGGACGATCTGCGTCGGCTGCTCCTGCGCCCAGCGCAGCGCCCCTTGTGTCCCGAACAGCGCGATATCGAACCGGTTCTGTTCGCCCGCGCAGACCTGGCTCGCGACCAGCGTGCCGCGCACGCCCCCGGCCAGCCGCAGCAGCGCGGCGCCGTCGTCGTCCAGCCGCCGGCCCGGCACGGCGGCGCGGATGTCGGCCATGACCGCCTCGATCGGCAGGCCGGACAGGAACTCGACCATGTTCTGCGCGTGGACGCCGATGTCGCCGAAACAGCCGCTGCTGCCCGATTGCGCCGGGTCGGTGCGCCACACCGCCTGTGCATTGCCCTGCGTCTCGACCGGCTGGGTTAGCCAGCCCTGAGTGTAGCTTACCGAAACCCGCTGCAGCGTGCCGATCGCGCCGGCCGCGATCAGCGCCCGCGCCTCCTGGACCATCGGGTAACCCTGATAGGTATAGGCCATCGCGAACCGGTCGGGGCGGGCGGCGGCAAGCGCGGCCACCGCGTGGGCATCGGCGGCGTCGCGCGCCAGCGGTTTTTCGCAGAATACCGCGAAACCGCGCTCCAGCGCCGCCGTCGCGACCGCGGCATGGATATTGTTCGGCGCGATGATGCTGATCAGTTCCGCGCGCTCGTCCTTTGGCAGCGCCGCTTCGCGGTCGAGCAGGGCAATCGCGTCGGTGGAAATCCGGGCGGGGGAAATGCCGGCCGCCTCGGCGGTCGCGCGATTGCGACCGTCATCGCGGCTGAACGCGCCGGCGACCAGGCGAATGCAGTCGTCCATGGCGGCGGCGCGGCGATGGACCGGGCCCATGAATGAGCCGGGGCCGCCCCCAATCATCGCCATTCGTACCGGATTCATGGCCCCTCCTTGCCGTTGAGCCTCGTCTAAGCGTCAATGTAAACAATTACAATAGAGCGATGCCAACGACTCTCAATATCCCCCGCGCTTAGAAGGGGGGCGTCGGATTCGGCCAAAATGCGCCATGCTTGACAGCGGATAACCGAAAGGATCATGATGAAATCGGTTTCATTGGGGTTGCCGGCCAACGCGCTGCGTCCGCAGTCGCCCGGCCCTTCTGAGGCGTGACGACGGGCGGAAAACAGAGATGGGCATGGCAGAGGATATTCTTCCTTCCGGAACGGGCGGCCTGCTGGGTGCCGCCGTCGATCGCCGGGCGCTGATCCGCGGCGCGGGCGGGGCGCTTGGCGGGGTGTGGCTGTCGGCGCTCGGCGCCGGCCCGCTCGCGGCCGACGCCGGTCTGGCGCCGCTGTTCCGGCGGCTCGGCGAAATCGTCATCCCGACCACCGATACGCCGGGCGCCGGTACGGAGGAGCTGTTCGCCTTCCTGTCGCGCGCGGCCGAGGCGGGATTGTTCGGGGTGCCGGCCGATCTGCTCGGCCGCCTGCGGCGGGATGTGGATGCACGCGCCGGCGGCGATTTCCTGCGGCTGCCGGCGGCGGCGCAGGCGGCGCTGGTCGTCGCGCTCGATGCGGAAAGCTATGCGCCGGGCAGTCGCGGCGATGCGCCCTGGTGCATGGTCAAGACGCTGATCCTCGTCGGCTATTATACCAGCGAGGCGGGCGCGTCGGAGGAACTGGACTATCAGCCGGTGCCCGGCCGCTACGACCCGGACGTTCCGACCGGTGCCGGCTATCGGGCGCAGTCGACCGACTGGTCCGGCCTGTCGATCAGAAAGGATGTGGCGCGGCCATGAGCACCCAGTTCGATGCGATCGTCGTCGGTTCCGGCATCACCGGCGGATGGGCGGCCAAGGAACTGACCGAGCGCGGTCTGACCGTATTGCTCATCGAGCGCGGGCCGATGGTCGAGCATCAGGTCGACTACAAGACGGAAATGCTGGCGCCGTGGGAGATGCAGTATCGCGGCCACGGCGATGCCCGGCTGTTCGCGCGCGACTATGCGGTGCAGAGCAAGGGCATGTCGTTCAACGAATGGACCTACCAGCATTTCGTCAACGACCGCGAAAACCCCTATCAGACGACGGAGGAAAATCCGTTCCAGTGGCGCCGCGGCTATCAGCTCGGCGGCAAATCGCTGCTGTGGGGTCGGCAGTGCTACCGGTGGAGCGATCTCGATTTCGCGGCCAACGCCGCCGACGGACATGGCTGTGACTGGCCGATCCGCTACCGCGACGTCAGCCCGTGGTACGATCATGTCGAACAGTTCATCGGCGTGTCCGGCTCCAGCGAGGGCCTGTCGCAGCTGCCCGACGGCCAGTTCCAGAAACCGATGGCGATGAATGCCGTCGAACTGGCGCTGAAAGCGAAGCTGGAGGCCGCCTATCCCGACCGCAGGCTGGTGATCGGCCGCAGCGCCAACATGACCGAGGAAAAGGAAGGGCGCTCGCCCTGCCAATACCGCAATATCTGCGCTCGCGGCTGCTCGTTCGGCGCCTATTTCAGCACGCAAAGCTCGACGCTCCCGGCCGCCCGCGCCACCGGCCGCCTGACGCTGCTGACCGACAGCCTCGTCGATTCGCTTGATTATGACCCGACAACCAAGCGGGTAACCGGCGTCCGCGTCGTCAACACCCAGTCCCGCGCCCGCCAGGCCTATACCGCTCGCATGGTGTTCCTCTGCGCCGGCACGATCAACAGCATCAGCGTGCTGCTACGCTCGGCCAGCGCCGACCAGCCGCACGGCCTCGCCAACGGCAGCGGCACCCTTGGCCGCTATTTCATGGATCACGCCCTGACGATGTCGGTCGTCGCCGAAATCCCCGGTTTCCTCGATCACGGCTATTTCGGCAACCGGCCGAACGGCATCATCGTCCCGCGCTTCTACAATCTCGACAACAGCGCTCGCGATCTGGTCCGCGGCTATTCCTATCAGGGCGGCGCCTATCGCCGTGGTTGGGCGCGCGGCGCGAATCGGCCCGGCGTCGGCGCGGCATTCAAGCAAGAGCTTCATGCGCCGGGCGAATGGAACTTTCTGCTTGGCGCCTTCGCCGAATGCCTGCCGCGCGCCGAAAACCGCGTCTCGCTCGACCCGAAGATGGTCGACCGGTTCGGCATGCGTCAGTCCCGCATCGATTTTGCCTATGGCGACAATGAGCGGCGGCTGTTGGCGCGGGCCGGGCAGGAGGCAAAGGAAATGGTCGCCCTGCTCGGCGCGAAGCTGGTCAGCTATTCGGAAGATCCCGGCCCCGGCGGCACGGCGGTGCACGAAATGGGCGGCGCGCGGATGGGCAATGACCCGGCGGCGGCGGTGCTCAATGGCTATAATCAGGCGCATGATGTCGCCAATCTGTTCGTGACCGACGGTGCGGCGATGGCGTCGTCAGCCTGCCAGAACCCGTCGTTGACCTACATGGCGCTGACGGCGAGAGCCGCCGCTTATGCGGCTGACAGGCTAAGCAACAACGCGTTGTAGGCGCTGATTTGCAGGGCGCGCGCGAGGGCGTTTCCGGCGACATAAGCGTTGATTGCGGCGGCGTAGGGCGGGGTTTTCGCCGGGCGGAAAATGGGGCTTCCATTTTTGTGTAAAATGCGCGATGTAATCGTTACCATTTTGCACGCAGGTTAGTTGAAACGGCAAGCGACAGGCTGGAGTGTCTCATCATCGGGCAAGGAATGTAATCGATACCATAACGAAAGAGGGCGGCTACATGGTCGGGGTGATTGGCCCGGCCGCGGTGCCGCAAGGGCATGCTCTAGTGTCGCCTCCGGATGGTTTCGAGCGTTCCGATCACGAGAATGAGGCTGGCCTGGCTTTGCAGAGTAGGGTTTGAGAAGGGGAGGGTTATGATCAACTTTGAACGTATCGCTGGAAAACGGCGCTTTCTGGCAAGCGCGGCGGCTGTGATCGCGGTGGTCGTGCCGGCGGCGGCGATGGCGCAGGATGCCGCTCAGTCGGACGATGGCGGCATTGGCGAGATCGTCGTGACCGCAGAGCGGCGTGAGACTACGGTGCAGAAGACGCCGATCGCGATTTCCGTGCTGGATTCCGACGCGATCCGTCGTAACGGCGTGAACAGCCTGATCGATCTGTCGTCGCTGACGCCGAGCCTCAATTTCGCGCAGAACTCCGTCAACACGATCATCACGATTCGTGGCGTTTCGAGCCGCGACACAACCGAGATCGGCGATCCGGCCGTCTCGATCTCCACCGATGGTTTCTATTATCAGCGTCCGTTCGGCTTCAACGATACGCTGTATGATCTTGAGCGCGTTGAGGTGCTGCGTGGCCCGCAAGGCACGCTTTACGGTCGCAACGCGACCGGCGGCGCGATCAACTTCATTACCGCCAAGCCTGGCCGGGATTTCGGCGGCTTCGCCACCGTTGGTGTCGGCGCCTACAACCTCCTCACCGGCGAGGCGGCGGTCAATGTTCCGCTGGCCGACAACCTGCAGACCCGCACCTCGGTCTATTTTCAGCGGCGCGATGGCTACCGGAAAAACAACTATGTTGGTCGCGACGGCGATGACGCCGATTCAGTCTCGGTGCGCTTCCAACTCAACTTCGAGCCGACCGAGCGGCTGTCGATGCTGCTTTCGGCGCAGACAACCAATATCGGCGGGGTCGGTCCGACGATGTACGGTGTGCTGTTCAACGGGCCGGTCAACCACAATGTTCGCCCGGTGATCGACCGCAAGGGCTCCGTTCTCGGTTCGCCGCGGCAGAGCATCGACGGTGCCAACCGGTCGATCCAGCTGACCGTCAATTACGACATGGATTTCGCGACGCTGACCTATCTCGGCGGTTTCCGGAACCAGAAGTACCGGCAGGTCCGCGACCTCGACGGTGTGGCGAAGTCTGACGCCTATTTCCTGCCGAGCGAGGACGTGCGCGACTGGCAGCATGAATTGCGCGTCACGTCGAATGGTGACGGTCCGTTCAAGTGGCAGGCCGGCCTCTTCTATTTTGACGAAGACAACAACACCAACACCGATTTTTCGAGCTATACGAACCCGATCGCGCCCGGTGAGCCGGTCGCGCGCTTCATCTTCCGGTATCCGAGCGTGGTTGCCCGTTCCAAGGCGGCGTTCGCCCAGGCGTCCTACGAGATTGTGCCAGGCCTGTCGTTCGAAGCGGGCATCCGATTTTCGCGGGATTACAAGGCGCGGCGCGGTTTCTCGAACACGACGGGCACCGCGTATACCGGCGTCGGCAATGTTCCGACCGACGTCAATACGCGCAGTCGCAAGACCACGACCCATTTCGCCCTGCACTGGCAGGCCACCCCGTACAACCTGATCTATTTCAAGCGTGACACGGGGTATAAGGCCGGCGGCTTCAGCGATGTGCAGAACATCGGTAACGTCCCCTATGGGCCGGAAAACATCACGTCCTACGAGTTCGGCGCGAAGAACCGCTTTTTCGACAATGCGTTGCAGCTCAACCTGTCGGCCTATCGCTACGACTATCGCGACCAGCAGATCAGCCAGTTCAACAATGGCTTCACCGCGATCTTCAACGCCGGTAAGTCGCGGATCAAGGGTGTCGAGATCGAAGCGGTGGCACAGCCGGCGCCGGGCCTGCAGTTCGACGGGTCGATCGGCTATCTTGACGCCAAGTTCCTCGACTTCCTGGTCAGCAATGTTCAGTACGCCGGCAACCGGCCGCCGAGCTCGCCGAAATGGCAGCTGGGCGCGGGGCTCCAGTACGACATCCCGGTCGGCGAGGGCACGCTGACGCCGAGGGTGCAGACCCATTACGAGAGCCAGTCCTATCTTGCGTTCACCAATTACGAACGCGAGCGCAACCGGGCGTTCTCACGCACCGACCTGATGCTGACCTACAACGCGCCCGACCGGCGCTGGAGCCTGCAGGGTTACATCCGCAATCTTGAAAACAAGATCGTGATCACCTCGGCTTCGGCAAGCGGCCTGTTCGGTGCCTACACCTATCAGCTGGCTCCGCCGCGGACGTTCGGCGCCCGGCTGACCTACAACTTCTGATGAGCGTTACGCCGCGAACCCCGGCGCGGCGCGAACGGGCGGCCAGGGCATTGATTGCCCTGGCCGGCCTGGTCGCGCTGGGCAATGTCCAGCCGGACGCCGCCGAATGGCGTCCGCTGTTCAACGGGAAGAACCTCGACGGCTGGGTGGCGAAGGTCAATCATCACCCGGTGGGCGACAATGCCTACGGCACCTTCTCGGCGAGTGATGGTATCCTGCACGTCCGCTATGACGGCTATCCCAGCTTCTTCGACGAATTCTCGCATCTCATCTACAATCAATCTTTCTCCAGCTACCGGCTGCGCTTCGATTACCGCTTCGTTGGTACCGACACGCCTGGTGGGCCGCCGTGGAGCAAGCGCAACAGCGGCGTGATGATCTACGGCCAGTCGCCCGAGGGGATTGGCCGTGATCAACCCTTTCCGATCTCTATCGAAATCCAGTTGCTGAATGGCGAAGAGGGCAGCGGGCGCAGTACCGGCAATATCTGCACCCCCGGCACCAATGTCGAAGTCGATGGAAAGCGCGTGACTACGCACTGTATCCAGTCGAGTTCGCGCCCGTATTCCGGCGAAAACTGGGTTCACGTC
Organism: Sphingomonas flavalba; assembly: GCF_047553045.1. Classification (GTDB taxonomy): domain Bacteria; phylum Pseudomonadota; class Alphaproteobacteria; order Sphingomonadales; family Sphingomonadaceae; genus Sphingomonas_L; species Sphingomonas_L flavalba_A. The sequence goes on from NZ_CP180208.1 coordinate 340,437, forward strand.
GAGATCGAGGTGCGTTCAGGCCGTAGCACGACCGTAGAGGTCGATGGCATTCGCGTCGCGCAGTTCGACAAGCCGGAACTGGACCCGACCGACCTGACGGCGATGCCGGTCTATCTCGCCGCCGGGGCCAATTCGGTGGCGCTGACCTCCGGCTATATCTCGCTTCAGGGGGAAGGGCACCCGATCGACTTCCGCCGCATCGAGATTCGGGAGCTGGCCGACGACGCCCCCTGAGCGGAGCGGCGTTACTCGACAGCTTCGGAATCGTAGACGATCACGCGCTCCCAAAGCTGCGAATAATCGGCGACAAATTTCAGATGGATCGGGTCATCCTGATACGCGTCCTGATCGGCCTTGCTGTCGAATGCCAGCATCCACGACACCGCATAGGACCGGTCGATGACCGGCCGGTCGGTCCCGGCCGGCGTGCCGATGTGATAGGCCTTGATCGTCTTGATCCCGGTCAGGCTCCTGAGGCCCTCGATCAACTTGGCGCGATCATCGGGCTGGTCGGGCTGCTTGAGCCAGAAATAGACGTGATGAACGAACGGCTGGGAAAGTTCCGCCGCGAATGCGGGGGCGGCCATGGCGCCGGCGATCAATCCGGCGACGATCATGCTGGCCATTGGCCTGCGGATGTTTCCTCTCATCGGCCTTGCTCCATCAATGTAACCGATTACGTCATGATTGCGTCGGGCGGTGACTGTCAAGTCGACCATCGGTATGGAAGTCAGGCCGTCGACCGAGAGATTGACATTTGCTTTGCGGCGTAGGACGCTGATAACGATTACATTGGGATGGGGCGCATGGATAGACGGCAATTCATCACCGCATCGGCGCTGGGGCTTCTGGCGGGGGGGCTGGTTGCGCCTGCTGGGGTGTATGCGCGCCGGCCGCACCGGCGCTGGGGGTTGCAGCTGTTCACCGTCATTGCCCCTCTTGAACGCGATTTCGAAGCTACGGTTCGGACTGTCGCCGCCATAGGGTATAAGGAAGTCGAAACCGTTGGCAGCTTCGGACGCGACCCGCGACGAGTCCGCGATACGTTTGAGCGGTATGGTCTTGTCTCGCCGTCGCAGCACATCGCGTCCGACGCGCTTTATGCCTCATTCTCGGCGTGGACCCGGCGTGAGATCAGCACCGAGCAGAACCGGGCCAATTACGTCGCGGCGTTCCAACCCGACAATGCCGCTCGCCTCGTCGATGAAGCGATCGGCGTCGCCAAGGCGCTGGGGCAGCGTTATGTGGTCTGGCCGATCCTGCTCGCTCCGCATCTCGCCACGCGCGAGATGGTCGACGCATTTATCAAGGCGTTCAACGCCGCCGGGGCTGCCTGCGCGCGCGAAGGGCTGGTTTTCACCTTCCACAATCACGACCGGGAACTGGCCCGTCTCGGCGACGACGTGATCTATGATCTGTTGTTGCGTGGGACCGACCCGGAAACCGTGAAGATGGAGATGGATTTCTACTGGTTCCGAAAGGCGAATGCCGATCCGCTAGCCTATCTTGCCGGCTATCCCGGTCGGTTCCGGCTGGTCCACGTCAAGGACATGGCGCCCGATGGCGACTTCACTGTCGTTGGTGGCGGGATCATCGATCTGAAGCAGTTGATCGGCCGGGCCCGCGAAGCTGGGGTTGAGCATTTTTATGTCGAATATGATCGTTCGGCCGATCCTCTCAAGGAGGTTCGGGCGTCGTTCGCGTATCTGAATCGTATTCGCTGACCGGTTCGTTCGCGCGAAGGCGTGGCGGTCATGGTCGGTGCACAGGGGATTTGCAGGGAGTAGGATGAATGATGATCGATAGACGCCAGTTTCTCGCGCGCGCCGGTGCTACGGCGATGGTGCTCGGCGCGGCCCCGGCCCTGGCCGGTGGGCGGGCGCGGCAGTTCGGTGTCCAGCTCTTCTCGATTCCGAAGATGCTGGAGCAGGATTTCGCCGGGGCCATCACCTTTCTGGCGGAACTCGGCTATCGTGAGATCGAGACCTTCGGCCCATATACGTTCAGCGATCCGCAGCAGATCGCAAGCTGGAAACGGATCACGCCCGACCTCGGCTTTTCGGGAAGCGGCTTTTTCGGCAAGACGCTGGTTGAGGCGCTCGCCATCCTGAAGGGCAATGGCATGTCGGTGCCGTCGATGCACACCGACCTGCATACGCTAGAGGGGCGGATGGGCCAGCTGGCGGAGGCCGCCCACCAACTCGGTGCCGGTTATGTGACTCTCCCGTCGATCCCGGCGGACCGGCGCAAGTCACTCGACGACTACAAGCGCACGGCCGAGCTGTTCAACCGGGTCGGCGCGGAAGCCATTAAGCATGGCGTGAAATTCGCCTATCACAATCATGGCTACGGTCTGAAGCCGATGGACGGGCAGGTTCCGCTCGAACTGCTGTTGCAGGCCACCGATCCGGCGCTGGTTTTCCTGGAACTCGACATCTACTGGACCGTCGCCGGCGGCGCCGATCCGATCGATTACCTGAACCGTCATGGCAATCGCTATCGGCTGATGCATCTGAAAGACATGAAGCAGATTCATCATTTCGAGGGGGACGGCGGGACGCCTGACCAGTGGATCAAGCTTTTCCCCTACATGACCTATCTTGGCGACGGTGCCATCGCCCTGCCGGCGATCCTTTCGGCTGCCGAGCGTGTGGGCGTTGAGCATTATTTCGTCGAGCAGGACACTGTTGCCGACCCGCAAAAGGCGTTGCAGGCCAGTGCGGCGTATCTGCGGACGCTTGGTTTCAAATAGGCGCGAAAGCCAGGGCGCTCGCCCATCGGGCGGGCGCCCGTGCGCACGGGTGGTCAGGGGAGGGGCTGGCCGGTCGCCGCTTCCAGTAGGGTATACCAATCCTGCCGGGTCCACACCACGCGCCTGGCATCGGCCGCCCGCCGGATGCGTTCAGGTGCTTGCGAGCCGACGATGGGGATCGGCCGCGCCGGATGGGCCATTACCCACGCCAGGGCAATCGCGGCATCGTCCACGCCGTGCTGCGTGCCGAGGGCGCGCAGCGCTTTCGCGAGCGGTGCGGCGCATTGTTCCAGCCGACCGCCGCCGAGCGGCGACCAGGCGAGGACGGCGGCACGGCGGGTCATTGCGTCATCCAGTGTACCGTCGTGCAGCGGCTGGGGTTGCCACAGCGAAAATTCGACCTGCGTCGACCGAGTTGGCGCGCCGATGAATGCGTGTAGCGCGGCCGCTTCCGATGGCGCATAATTGGACAGGCCGACCGCGCCGATCTTACCGCTGGTTATCATGTCGTCGAGTGTCGCGGCCAGTTCGTCCGGCGCGGTCAGCCAGTCGCGGCGGTGGATCTGATACAGGTCGATCCGCTCAACCCCCAGGCGCCGCAGCGATCCGTCGAGCGCATCCAGCAAATAGGCGCGGGAGCTGTCATAGGGGATGCCGGGACGGATGCCGCCTTTCGTCGCCAGGCAGATGCGATCGCGCAGGCATGGCCGCTCGCGCAACGCCTGACCGAGCAGCGTTTCGGCCGCGCCGAAACCGTGGGATGGCTCACCGTAAATATCGGCGGTGTCGAACAGCGTGAACCCCGCCTCCAGCGCCGCGTCGATCCGTTCGCGCGGGGCGGCGCCCGCTTCGCACAACCGCCAGCTACCCCAGGCGATATCTGACACCAAAGGGTGGAATGACATGGTTGATATCCTTGCGCCGCCAGCGAGCCATTATTTGTAAACGATTTCAGAATACGATGCGACCGAAACCGGACGCGCGCCGGTTTGATGCGCGGAGTGTCGCGTAACCCGCTCGGTTGCTTACGGGACCGGGCTGGCGCGGGGTGGCGTACCGCCGGCGGCACGCTGGCGGACGAGGCGGAGATAGGTGTCGACCAGGGCCTGATTGACCTGATCCCAGCCGAAACGTTCGCTGATCCGCTCGCCGGCGTGGCCGGAGGCGGCGCGGGCCTGCGGCTTTTCGCAGTAATATTGCAACGCGTCGGCAAAGGCTTCGATCGCGCCGGGGCGGATCAGCCTGCCGTTGACCCCATCTAGCACCAGGCTCTGGCTGCCGGTGGCGACCGCCGCGACGACCGGAAGCCCGGCGGCCATCGCTTCCAGCGTCACGTTGCCGAACGTTTCGGTGACGGATGGGTTGAACAGCATGTCCATGGACGCGACGGCGCGGCCAAGGTCGCCGCCGCCCTGAAAGCCAGCGAACACCGCTTGCGGCAGCCGGCGCTGGAACCAGTCCCGCGCTGGCCCGTCGCCGACAACAAGGACCCGGTGGGGAACGCCGCGCCGTTCCAACTGGTCGACTGCGTCCGAAAACACGTCCAGCCCTTTTTCCATCACCAGCCGGCCGACGAAGCCAATCGTCACCGCGTCGTCGGCAATGCCCAATGATCGGCGCCAGGCAAGATCGCGGCGGGCGGGGTTGAAAACGGTGCGGTCCACCCCCCGCGTCCAGATGCCGACGTCGAAGCTCATCCGCTGTTCGCGCAGCAGTTGCGCCATCGATTCCGAAGGCGCCACAATCGCATCGCAGCGCCGGTAGAAGCGCCGCAGCATCGCCTCGACCAGCGGTTCCAGGAAGGCGAGGCCGTAATAGCGCGGATAGGTCTCGAACCGGGTGTGGACCGAGGCGACAACCGGAATGCTGCGCCGCCGCGCCAGGCTGACCGCGCGATGGCCGAGTATTTCCGGGCTGGCAACGTGGACGACATTGGGGGCGAAGGTAGCAATATCGCGGCGCACGCTGGGCGGAATCAGCAACGGTGCGCGGTATTCGGTACGGCCCGGAAAGGGCAGGGCGGGTATTCCGACCAGATCGCCGGTCGGTGGAAAAGCCGGGTTGGGCACGACCGGGGAATAGATGCGGACGGCAGCCCCCTGCCGGAGCAGATAGCCGACCAGCCGGTTCAGGGCCTGGTTCGCACCGTCGCGCACATAGTTGTAGTTGCCGCTGAACAGCGCGACGCGGAGGTGGGTGACGTCCATCTGCCGGCTTGTTAGGCGGATCATGCGCAAAATGCCACTGCCGCCATACGCTTTATATCCCGCCAACCATCCGCGTGATTGATGCCGCGCACCCGCACACCATATAAGGCGCGAACCGCACCGCGCAGGTGCCGCCGGAGTTTGCATGAAAACAGTTTATCCGATCCTTCCGCTTCGCGACATCGTGGTATTCCCGCAGATGATCGTGCCGCTGTTTGTCGGCCGCGAGAAGTCTGTCGCCGCGCTTGAGCAGGCGATGGCCACCGACAAGGAGATTTTCCTTGTCTCGCAGCTCGACCCGGCGGAGGACGACCCGCGCCGCGAGGACCTTTACGACCTCGGCGTGCTGGCGACGGTGCTGCAGTTGCTGAAACTGCCCGACGGCACAGTGCGCGTGCTGGTCGAGGGGCGCCACCGTGCGACCCTGCATAATCTGGAGGAGGAAGGCACCTATCTTGTCGCCACGATCGCCAAGGTCGAGGAGACGACGGTCGAGGGCAACGAGATCAAAGCGCTGATGCGCTCGGTTGTCGAGCAGTTCGAAAATTACGCCAAGCTCAACAAGAAGCTGCCGGCCGAAACCGCCGTGCAGCTCGCTGAGATCGACGATCCGTCGAAGCTCGCCGATGCGGTCGCCGCAAATATCTCGATCAAGGTGGCCGACAAACAGGCGCTGCTTGTCGAAAGCGATCCGGCCCGGCGGCTGGAGATGAGCTTTGCCTTCATGGAGGGCGAACTGGGCGTGCTGCAGGTCGAGAAGAAGATCCGCAGCCGCGTGAAGCGTCAGATGGAGAAGACGCAGCGCGAATACTATCTGAACGAGCAGTTGAAGGCCATCCAGCGCGAACTGGGCAGCGAAGGCGATGATGACGGTAACGAGATTGCCGAACTGGCGGCGCGGATCGCCAAGCTGAAGCTGTCCAAGGAGGCACGAGCCAAGGCGACGTCGGAGCTGAAGAAGCTGAAGACGATGGCGCCGATGTCGGCTGAGGCGACGGTCGTCCGCAATTATCTGGACGTGCTGCTCGGCCTGCCCTGGGGCAAGAAATCGAAGCTGAAGCGTGATATCGCAGAGGCGCAGCGCACGCTCGACGAGGATCATTACGCGCTGGAGAAGGTCAAGGACCGGATCGTCGAATATCTCGCGGTGCAGGCGCGGACCAACAAGCTGAAAGGGCCGATCCTCTGTCTCGTCGGCCCGCCTGGCGTCGGCAAGACGTCGCTCGGTCGCTCGATCGCCAAGGCGACGGGGCGCGAGTTCGTCCGCCAATCGCTGGGCGGCGTGCGCGATGAAGCGGAAATCCGCGGCCACCGGCGCACCTACATCGGTTCGTTGCCCGGCAAGATCGTCACCAACCTGAAAAAGGCGGGGGCATCGAACCCGTTGTTCCTGCTCGACGAGATCGACAAGCTGGGGCAGGATTTCCGTGGTGACCCCGCCTCGGCGCTGCTCGAGGTGCTCGACCCCGAACAGAACAACAAATTCCAGGACCACTATCTGGAAATCGACATTGATCTGTCGGACGTGATGTTCGTCACCACCGCCAATTCGCTGAACCTGCCGCAGCCGCTGCTCGACCGGATGGAAATCATCCGGCTGGAAGGCTATACGGAGGACGAGAAGGTTGAGATCGCCGAACGCCATCTGATCGCCAAGCAGGTCGAGGCGAGCGGGTTGAAGCCGGGCGAGTTCGTGCTGACCAACGCCGGGCTTCGCGATCTGATCCGCTATTACACCCGTGAGGCCGGTGTCCGCACGCTGGAGCGGGAGATCGCCCGGTTGGCCCGCAAGGCGCTTCGGCGCATTCTCGAAGGCAAGATCGAGAAGGTGGAGATCGGCCCGGACAACTTGGCCGACTATGCCGGCGTGCGGAAGTTTCGCCATGGCATCGGCGAGGAAGAGCATCAGATCGGCGCGGTGACCGGACTGGCGTGGACCGAAGTCGGCGGCGAATTGCTGACCATCGAGTCGGTGACGGTGCCGGGCAAGGGCGGCGCCCGCACCACCGGCAAGCTGGGTGAGGTAATGACCGAGTCGATCCAGGCGGCGCTCAGTTTCGTCAAGGCGCGTAGCCCGGCCTATGGCATCAAGCCCAGCCTGTTCGCGCGCAAGGACATTCATATCCACCTGCCGGAAGGCGCGGTGCCGAAGGACGGGCCTTCGGCCGGCATCGGCATCGTGACGTCGATCGTTTCGACGCTGACCGGCGTCGCGGTGCGCCGCGATGTGGCGATGACCGGAGAGGTGACCCTGCGCGGTCGGGTGCTGCCGATCGGCGGCCTGAAGGAGAAATTGCTGGCGGCGTTGCGCGGCGGGATAACTACCGTGTTGATTCCAAAGGATAATGAGAAGGATCTGGTCGAGATTCCGGCGAATATCGTTGACGGGCTGACCATCGTGCCGGTCGCCCATGTCGATGAGGTGCTGAAACTGGCGCTTACCGAGCCTCTGACCCCGATTGACTGGACGGAGGCGGATGAGCTGGCCGCGCAGCCGCCCGCTGCCCTGCCGCCGGTGGTTGGCGACGGTAGCGCCGGGCGGACGCATTGAGCGGGAACGATATGTGGGAAAAATAGGGTTGCCGCCGGCCATACGGTGTTTTTTGCCGCTTTTGCTTTGACAGGCACCGCAACACGCGCCTTACTGCCGCCCGGCTGAAAGCCATGATCCAATATTTAGCTCAATTTAGGGGGTTCCCAGGGCATGAATAAGCAAGAGCTGATCGGTGCCGTCGCGGACGGTTCGGGCCTGAGCAAGGCGGATGCCGGCAAGGCCGTCGAGGCCGTGTTCGACTCGATCGCCGCCGCTCTGAAGAAGGGTGACGAAGTGCGCCTCGTCGGCTTCGGGACCTTCTCGGTCAGCAAGCGCAAGGCGTCCACCGGCCGCAACCCGCGGACCGGCGAGCCGATGACCATCAAGGCGTCGAGCCAGCCGAAGTTCAAGGCGGGCAAGGGCCTGAAGGACTCGGTCAACTGATCGTTCGGCCGGCGCGGGGGCGACCCCCGCGCCGGCACCGTTCCGTCCGGCGCGATACGGGCTGGACAATCACGTGGCGGATGCTATTTCGCCGCGACCGGAGCGGTTAGGCCTTGCCTGATCCCTTTCGGTGCGGAGGGCGCCACCACGCGCCAGATGCGGGCAATCCCGCCTCCACGACCCGATATTTGGGCGCGTAGCTCAGTGGTAGAGCACACCCTTCACACGGGTGGGGTCGCAGGTTCAATCCCTGCCGCGCCCACCATCACTGAAGCATTTGATTGTATTTGGCCTGCTTGTGGCTTTGCGCGCCCGTTCTCGGTGACCATTTGAGCAGCCTCTGCTGCTTCGCTCGGTCGCCTGAGGCCGTTCGGATCGCTGGAATTATGACGTCGCACTTCTTTGTCCGAGGCGCGGCGCCGAATAGTCATCGGGTTTTTCGATAAGGGTGACAGTTTTTATGACGCTGGTGAATTGGCACCATGCGGCTAACAAAGACCGTCGTCATTTCGGAAGGAGAAGCTGCCATGACCAAGACACACCCCGACGCCGGCCAGTGTCCGGTTTCCCATCTGACGACGGCATTCGGTGCGCCGGTGCCCGATAATCAGGACAGCCTCACGGCCGGCGGGCGCGGGCCTTTGCTGGCTCAGGATGTTTGGCTCAACGAGAAGCTCGCCAATTTTGTGCGTGAGGTGGTCCCCGAGCGACGCATGCATGCCAAGGGATCGGGCGCTTTCGGCACGTTCACCGTGACCCAGGACATCAGCCGCTACACCCGCGCCAGCATTTTTTCAGAGATCGGCAAGAAGACCGAGATGTTCGCGCGCTTCACGACCGTCGCCGGCGAGCGCGGCGCCGCCGATGCCGAGCGCGACATTCGCGGCTTTGCGCTGAAATTCTACACCGACGAAGGCAATTGGGACATGGTCGGGAACAACACCCCGGTCTTTTTCCTGCGCGACCCGCGCAAATTCCCCGATCTTAACAAGGCAGTGAAGCGCGACCCGCGCACCAACATGCGTAGCGCCACCAATAATTGGGATTTCTGGACGCTGTTGCCCGAAGCCTTTCATCAGGTGACGATCGTGATGTCCGATCGGGGCCTGCCCAAAAGTTATCGCCACATGCATGGTTTCGGCAGCCATACCTACAGTTTCTGGAACGAGGCGGGCGAGCGCTTCTGGGTTAAATTCCACTTCAAGACCCGACAGGGCATTGACAATCTGAGCGATGCGGAGGCGGCGGCGCTGGTCGGCGACGACCGCGAATCGCACCAGCGCGATCTGTACGAGGCGATCGAGCGTGGCGACTTCCCGAAATGGACGATGTATGTCCAGATCATGCCGGAGGCGGACGCCGAAACCTATCGCTTCCACCCCTTCGACCTGACCAAGGTCTGGTACAAGGCCGATTATCCGCTGATCGAGGTCGGCGAGTTCGAGCTCAATCGCAACCCGGAAAATTTTTTCGCCGATGTCGAGCAGAGCGCTTTCGCGCCGTCTAATCTGGTGCCGGGAATCGGCGTGTCGCCCGACCGCATGCTCCAGGCGCGTCTGTTCAACTATGCGGATGCCCAGCGTTACCGGCTCGGCGTCAACTATCATCAGATTCCGGTCAACGCCGCGCGCTGCCCGGTGATGAGCAATCATCGCGACGGGGCGGGGCGGGTAGACGGCAATTACGGCAGTCGTCCGCATTATGAGCCGAACAGCTTCGGCCAGTGGCAGCAGCAGCCCGACTATGGCGAGCCGCCGCTGCGCATCAGCGGCGACGCGGCGCACTGGAATTTCCGCGATGACGACGACGATTACTTCACTCAGCCACGCAAGCTGTTCCAGCAGATGCGGCCGGAGCAGCAGCAGGTGCTGTTCGACAATACGGCGCGGGCGATGGGCGATGCACCAGCCTTCATAAAGCAGCGGCATATCGACAATTGCACCCGCTGCGACCCCGCTTACGGCGCCGGGGTCGCCGCCGCGCTTGCGATGAGCGCCCGTCCGGCGGCCGATCTTCCGGCGGAGCCGGAAACGCCGCCACAGAATTCGCGGCGCTGATCCATGCGCCCCTCCCTTTCGGGGGAGGGGCGCGGCTCGCGCGAAACGGAGCCGGATGCCAAGGACATTTGAAGCTGCATCCGCGCCAATCATCGTCAGCGGCTGGCGGAGCGTTACGCGTGCCGCATCGCTGGATGTCGGGCTGCGGAGAGCAGAGACAGTCTCAGGTCTCTCAATTGCCCATCAAGTCCGGGAAGAAGTTTTCGTGAGCGGAACGAAGGGTGGTGAGGGACAGGGCGACGGCATTTGCCGGGTCAGTGATGGCGTCGGCAGCTACTTGGCCTACCAGCAGGGCCTCTACGCCGGCGGCATCGGCCGCGGCGACGAGCGCGTCTGAGTCGGCGGTCGTCACCAGATAGCGGGCCTGATCCTCGCCGAAATACCAGTCGCGGGCGACGGTGCCGGCGGGCAGGGCGGCGAGCGCCGCGCCGAGATTGCCGGCAAGCGCCATTTCAGCGAGCGCGACGAGCAGGCCGCCGTCCGACAGGTCATGCACGGCGGTCAGCGTGCCGTCGGCGATGCGATCGCGGACGAAATCGCCGTTGCGGCGTTCAGCGGTCAGGTCGACCGGCGGCGGCGGGCCATCTTCTCGCCCGGCGATCTCGCGCAGCCACAGTGACTGGCCGAGATGGCCGGCGGTGGCGCCGATCAGCACGATCGCTTCGCCTTCCGCCTTGAACGCGACGGTCGCCGAGCGGCTCCAGTCGGCGAGCAGGCCGACGCCGCCGATCGCCGGGGTCGGCAGGATGGCGCTGGTCGTGCCGTCGTCGTTGCGGGTTTCGTTGTAGAGGCTGACATTGCCGCTGACGATCGGGAAGGCGAGTGCGGTGCACGCTTCCGCCATGCCCTCGATGCAGCCGACGAACTGGCCCATCACCTCCGGCCGCTGCGGGTTACCGAAATTCATGCAGTCGGTGGTGGCGAGCGGCGTCGCGCCGACGGCGGTCAGGTTGCGCCAGCATTCGGCGATCGCCTGCTTTCCGCCCTCATAGGGGTCGGCGTAGCAATAGCGCGGGGTGCAGTCGGTGCTGATCGCCAGACCTTTCTGCGTGCCGTGGACGCGAACGACCGCGGCGTCGCCGCCGGGGCGCTGGACGGTGTCGGCGCCGACCATGTGGTCGTATTGTTCCCAGATCCAGCGCCGGCTGGCGAGGTCCGGCGACGCCATCAGTTTCAGCAGGTCGGCGGCGATGTCGGTCGAAGCCGGCACGTCGGTGAGCGGCGCCGGCTTCGGCGTCGGGACATGGGGGCGGTCGTAGAGCGGGGCGGAATCGGCGAGGGGGGCGAGCGGGATGTCGGCGACGGTCTCGCCCCGCCAGTTGAGGACCATGCGACCGGTGGTTGTCACCTGGCCTATCACGGCAAAATCAAGTTCCCACTTACGAAAGATCGCTTCCGCTTCCGCCTCGCGGCCGGGCTGTAGGACCATCAGCATGCGTTCCTGGGATTCGGACAGCATCATTTCGTAGGGGGTCATCCCTTCTTCGCGGCAGGGGACGGCGTCCATGTCGAGGACGATGCCGACGCCGCCCTTCGACGCCATTTCGACGCTGGACGAGGTCAGGCCGGCGGCGCCCATGTCCTGGATCGCGACGATCGCGTCGGAGGCCATCAGTTCGAGGCAGGCCTCGATCAGCAGTTTCTCGGTGAACGGATCGCCGACCTGTACGGTCGGGCGCTTTTCTTCCGAATCCTCGGAGAATTCGGCCGACGCCATCGTCGCGCCGTGGATGCCGTCGCGGCCGGTCTTGGAGCCGACATAGACGATCGGATTGCCGGCGCCGGACGCGGCGGAATAGAATATCTTCGCGGTTTCAGCGACGCCGACGGTCATCGCGTTGACGAGGATGTTGCCGTCATAGGCGCGGTGGAAATTCACCTCGCCGCCGACCGTCGGCACGCCGACGCAATTGCCGTAGCCGCCGATGCCGTGGACGACACCGGCGATCAGGTGACGCATCTTCGGGTGGTCGGGCCGGCCGAAACGCAAAGCGTTCAGGTTGGCGACCGGGCGCGCGCCCATCGTGAACACGTCGCGCAGGATGCCGCCGACACCGGTCGCCGCGCCTTGATAGGGTTCGATGTAGGACGGGTGGTTGTGGCTCTCCATCTTGAAGATCGCCGCCTGCCCGTCGCCGATATCGACGACGCCGGCATTTTCGCCGGGGCCGCAGATGACCTGTGGGCCGGTGGTCGGCAGCTTCTTCAGATGCAGGCGCGACGACTTGTAGGAGCAGTGTTCCGACCACATGACGGAGAAGATGCCGAGTTCCGTCAGGTTGGGCGTGCGGCCCAGCGCGGCGAGGACGCGGTCATATTCTTCCGGCGAAAGCCCGTGTTCGGCGACGATGTCTGGCGTGATCTCGGTCATGGGCCGATCCGGTAGCCTGCCGCGACGGCCCTGTCAGCCTGAATTGCGGCGACGGTGGAAAGCGGCGATGCTTCGCCCCGTTCCGAATCGCAGGAGAGCAACGATGGCGCGGCCGATCCCCGAGGGGTTTCATACCCTCACCCCCTATCTGACCGTCGACGATGCCGATGGCGCGATCCGTTGGTATGGGGCGGTGTTCGACGCGGTCGAACTGTTCCGGCTGCCGTGGGGCGACAAGATCGGCCATGCCGAGATTCGCATCGGTGATTCGCATATGATGCTGGCCGACGAGTCCCCGGAGAGCGACACGCGCAGTCCACGCGGGCTGGGCGGGACGACCGGCACCCTGTTGCTGTATGTCACGGATGTCGACGCGGTGTTCGCGCGCGCCGTCGCCGCCGGGGCGACCGCGCTGCGGCCGGTCGAGGATCAGTTCTACGGCGATCGCGCCGGGCGGTTGCGCGACCCGTTCGGCCATGAATGGATGCTGGCCACCCATATCGAGGACGTTTCCCCCGAGGAGATGGAGCGGCGGATGGCCGGCATGGCGCCGGAATGCTGATTGCGGCGGGCGATCAGGAGGCGATGCGGCGGGCGCCGGTGAGCAGTTCGGTCACCACTTCCGCCGGTGACGGATAGCCGAACAGGAAACCCTGGCCGACGGTGCAGCCGTGGCGTTTCAGGAAGGCGGCCTGGCGGCGGGTTTCCACCCCTTCGGCTACGACGGTCATGCCGAGCGAGTGGCCGAGCTTGATGATCGCCGAGACGATCGCGCCGCTGTCGGTGCCGTTGCCGGTTTCGCCGAACAGATCCATGATGAAGCTGCGGTCTATCTTCAGCGCGTCGACCGGAATTTCGCGCAGGTGGGTCAGCGATGCGTAGCCGGTGCCGAAATCGTCGAGCGAGATGCCGAAGCCTTCGTGCTTCAGTTCCAGAATCATCTGGCTGACCAGCGGCGCGGCGCGGCCGACGAACACGTCCTCGTTGACTTCAATGCAGAAGCGGTCGCGCGGGATGCCGGCACCGTCGGCATGGGCGATCAGCCGCTGAATGAAGTCGCGGTTGCGGAATTCGGCGGTCGAGGCGTTGATCGACATCACGCCGAAATCCAGGCCCTGAGCGCGCCACATCTTCATGTCGGCGACGATCATGTTCAGCATTTCGATACCGATCGCTTCGGCAACCTCGAAGTCCTGGAATGCTTCGTAGATCGTGCCGGGCAGACAGATCGCGCCGCTGCGGTCGCGCCGGCGCAGCAGCGCCTCGAAGCCGAGCACCGCGCCGGTTTCCAGCGAATATTGCGGCTGGTAGTAGGGGAGCAGCCGGCCGTTCTCCACCGCTTCACGGCCGAGGTTGATCATCGCGACCCGGCGCTGCATCGCGTTTTTCATCTTCGGTTCGAAGGCGAGGTAGCGGCCGCGGCCGGTGTTCTTCACCTCGTAAAGCGCGATGTCGGCGTGCTTGAACAGTTCCGACGCGTTGTTCGCCTGGGTCGGGAAGATCGCCCAGCCGGCACTGGCCCGGCAGTCGAAATCGCGGCCGTCGAGCTTGATCGGGGTTTTCAGCCCGGCGAAGATCGCTTCGATCAGGTCTTCCATGACCTTCGGGCTTTCGAGGTTGGGCAGCAGCACCGCGAATTCGTCGCCGCCGAGACGGGCGATCGTCCCTTCGACGAACACGCTGTTCTGCAGCACCTTGGCGAACTGCATCAGCAGCCGGTCGCCGGCGTCGTGGCCGAACAGGTCGTTGACGTCCTTGAAATGGTCGAGGTCGAGGACCATCAGCCCGACCCGGCTCATATCAAGCGCGGCATGGGCGATCACTTCGTCCAGCCGGCGGTTGAACAGCGCGCGGTTGGGCAGCGCGGTCAGCGAATCATGCTCCGCCGCCCAGCGGGTCTCGATTTCCTGGAGGACGATTTCGTGAATGTCCTCGGTATAGCCGTACCACTGGAGAACGGTGCCGCTTTCGTCGCGCAGCGGGAAGCATTGCGAGCGCATCCACCGATATTCGCCGCTGGCGACGCGGAAGCGCAGGCGCACGTCGGTCGCCTCGCCGAGCATCATCGCCCGGCCGACCGTCGCCTGCATCTTTTCGAGGTCTTCGGGGTGGATGACCTTCATCCAGCCGAGGAAGCCGAGCGCCTCCTCCTCTTTCAGCCCGACCAGCTTCAGATAGCGTTCGGTGACGGCGGTGACGCCCTTATCCTGTTCCGCCAGCCAGGGCAGCTGCGGGTTGAGATCGACCGTCTGCCACAGATGCTTGTTGCGGCGGCGCAACTGGGCGATTTCCTCGCGTTCCTGGGTGCGGTCGACGATCGTCGCGACCAGCACCCGCTGATCCGCCGTGCCGCCAAGGCTTAGGGTGATGTCGCTGTGGACAACCGCTTCGTCGACCAGCCAGCCGACGGCGAGCCGGGCACCCTGCCCGGCGAGGGCCTGCCGAATAGCGGCGAACAGCGCGGCGCGGTCCGCGGGCGCGACCAGCCGGAGCAAGGCCCGTGCGGTGGGTGCCGGCCCGATTTTCAGCAGGGCGGCGGCGATCGGATCGACCTGCGCCGACGCGTCCAGCCCGGTCAGCCGGCATTGCCCGACGCCGGCCAGTGCCAGCGCCGTTGCCATGGCGTCTTGCGCCGCCGGAGCGGCAGAGCCGGGGCCGAACCAGTCGGCCGGGGAGGGCGGATCGTTCTTCAATGGTGCACTCGTCCGTGCGGTTTAGTGAACAAGATTTAAGGGAGGCTTACCGGCGGCGCGCAAACCGGCTGTTAACCAGGGCGGTCTATCGCGGGACGACAGTGTTTCACGGGAGGCCTGACGCATGGCCGTTCACGCCGCAGCCGGCGGCCCGCCGCCATCGGCCTATCCCCGCCTTCGCACGGCGGTGATTATCGAAAACAGCCTGGAGACGCTGGTTGGCGCCTTCGCCGAGGCGCTGCGCGAGGACGGCATTGCCGGCCATGTCTGCGCCCGCGTCGGCGACGGGGCGGCGCAGGCGCTGTTCGGCGACATGCCCGAACTGGTTCTTTTGAATGACAACACCGATGTGGCCTGCGACGATGACGGTTTGATCGTCCGCCTGTCCGCGCCGCCTTCGGCCGAAGCGCGGGCGCGGGTGCGCGGCTATGCCGTGCTCTACGCGGCGCGGGGGGTGGAGCTGCACGCGATTGCGTCGCAACCGGCGACGGCCTGCGGCCTGACAGTGCGCCAGCGTTTCATTCTGGGACGGCTGTTGCTCGGCGATTGCCCGGACGAAATCGCCGCGGCAAGCGGGGCAAGTGTGGCGGCGATCCGCGACGCAACGCGCCGTGCGGCGGCGATCCTGGGTGCGAAGAATCAGCAGGACGCGGTGGCAATCGCCGCCCGGCGCGGGCTGCTTCTTACCACAGAGACTCGATTTCCCGCTTTATCCCCCCGAAATATTGCCTATTATTCCTGAAACCGTCGCGCGTCGGCGGCTGGAGGGCGGGTGTAGTGCTGCATTTGGTGACGAGGGAGAATCGCTCGCTCTACGAGCGTGAACTCGACGATCTGTTTCGTCGCCGCAAGACGGTATTCGTCGATGAACTGGGCTGGCACCTGCCGGTGACCGCGGATGGCCGCGAAATCGACGGTTATGATGATGATCTGGCGATTTACGGCATTGGTTTCGACAGCGCCGGGCGGGTGACGATGTCCGGCCGGTACCGGCCGACCGCCGACCGTTCGATGCTGGTCGACGTGTTCCCGGACGCGCTGGCCGATGGCCCGGACGGGCTGAACGGCCCGGATGTTTGGGAGTTCAGCCGCGGGTTCTGCCTGGAGACCGGCGGGCGCGACCATAACCGCCGCCGACGCGCGATGTTGATGCTGACGCCGCTGGAAGTGGCACTGGCCCGCGGCATCAAAAGCTATGTCGCCTTTTCGGAGGTGCGGTTGCTGCCGTTGTTCATCAGCATGGGCTGGCGCGTGCGGCTGCTCGGCGACCCGGTATCCTATGGCGAGGGCGAGGGCATTGCCTATCGCGTCGAGGTGTCGGAGGAAGCGGTGCGCGAAATGCGCGAAAGCTATGGCCTGCCGGCGCCGGCCCATATCCACCTGTTGCCCGACCCGACCGACACCCGCAGCGTCCATGAACGGGCGCGGGAGATTGCCGAGCGCAACCCGGCCTATGCGCGGATGATGCCGCAGCCCGACGACCGACCCTATGTCGCCCACATCGGCGTCCGGCCGATCGACGAGGCGGTGCTGCGCCGGCGCGCGGTCGCCTGGACCCGCCAGAACCAGCACATCGTCGGCTGAGCGCCATGAAAAAGGCCGGCGGATCGCTCCGCCGGCCGTTATGCCTTGAATGGCGTGGCGGTTCTTAGCTCTTGCAGCTTTGCGGCGCGTCGCCGTTGATGCCGATGTTGACCGTCTCTCCGGTGCCGGAGATCGACCAGCCGTTGCCGGACATCGCCTCGCCCTCGGTCTCCGCGGTCACGTGCGCGGGCAGATCGGTGCGCTGCAGGCGCAGGTTGGCCGATTTGTCGTCCGACATGAAGTCGACATAGACGACGCGGTTGTCCTTGCAGCGATAGCTGACGCTGGACTTGACCGACGGCGGCAGCTCGACGGGCGGCGCGTTGGCCAGCTCGGTCGCCATCGGATCGGGGTTGGTGTCGAGGACCTCGGGCTTGCTGTCACAGGCGGCGAGGGTGAGGAGAGCCGCTACGGCGGCGAGGGGAAGGGTGTGCTTCATGGCGGGGGCACCCTTTCGCGGGCGCGTGGGGGTCAGTCAAGGGTTGATGGCGGTTTGGCCGTATTTTTCCTTTGCGGATTGCAAGCACTGCCTGCTTGCCGGACTCGCCTGGGCTCGGCTATCGGCAGGGTATGATCGCTTCCGACACGCTCGCGCTGATCGGTAACACACCGCTCGTTCGCCTCAACGGCCCTAGTGCGGCAACCGGCTGCGAAATCTTCGCCAAATGCGAATATGCCAACCCAGGCGCTTCGGTTAAGGACCGTGCCGCGCTGTACATCGTCGAGGATGCGGAGGCGCGCGGCGTCCTCGCCCCCGGCGGGACCATTGTCGAGGGGACGGCCGGCAACACCGGCATCGGCCTGGCGCTGGTCGCCAACGCCAAGGGCTATCGCACGATCATCGTCATGCCGGAGACGCAGAGCCGGGAGAAGATGGACACGCTGCGCGCGCTTGGCGCCGAACTGGTGCTGGTGCCGGCGGCGCCTTATTCCAACCCCGGCCATTTCGTCCACACATCCCGCCGGATCGCGGAGGAGACGGAAAACGCGGTCTGGGCCAATCAATTCGACAATATCGCCAACCGCCGCGCCCATATTCGCGGCACCGCCGAGGAGATCTGGACGCAGATGGACGGGCGGGTCGACGGTTTTACCTGCGCGGCGGGGACCGGCGGCACCATTGCCGGCGTCGGCCTGGGCCTCAAGGCGAAAGACCCGGACGTGACGATCGCGCTGACCGACCCGCACGGCGCCGCGCTCTACAGCTATTTCGCCTGCGGCGAGCTGAAGGCCGAGGGCAATTCGGTGGCGGAAGGGATCGGCCAGGGGCGGATCACCGCCAACCTCGACGGTGCGCCGATCGATACCCAGTTCCGCATTTCCGACGAGGACGGGTTGGCACAGCTGTTCGCGCTGCTCCGCGACGAAGGGCTGTGTGTCGGCCTGTCGAGCGGGATCAATGTCGCCGGGGCGATGGCGCTGGCCCGCCAGCTGGGGCCGGGCAAACGGATCGCGACGATATTGTGCGATACCGGTTTCCGTTACCTGTCAACGCTTTACAATCCCGAATGGCTGGCGGCGAAGGGGCTGCCGGTGCCCGGCTGGCTGACGGCGCGCTGAGCGTTCGACAGCGGCGGCGGAACAGGCTAGCCTAGGCGCGATGCGCGTGGACGAAAGGCAGCTCCGGATGCAGCGTGTGCGGGTTGGCCTCACCGGCCTGGCCGTGGTCCTGCTGATCGCGGCGGCGACGGCCGCCATCCTTCAATCGGCGAATAGCGACGAGAGCGCGGCGAACGGTAATGCGGCGATCGCCGCGGCGGTGCCGGGCGGCGCCGGCAATGTCGTCGATGCGCCCAGGGAGCCGCTGGCCGAGATCGGCGTCGCCCCCGGTGCCGGGATGACCGATGTCGAAAAAGCCGCCGAGGCGACCAACAGCGATCGCAAGCTGGCGCCCCCCGCCAACGCCCCCGGCCGCTGACATGGCCGATTCGCCATGCCCGCGCCTCAGCTTTCGGTGCCAAGCACCTGTAACCATGGTTAAAACCGGGCGGAACATCCCGCGAACGCCGTTTTTGGCGTCCGCGAAACCCCCCGGATTCCAGCGGGTTGGAGAAACCTCTCCATAGATTCCCGTAAAATCCCGTAAAATCCCGTTGTATCCCGCATCTGCTCCAAGTATGCATTGGAGCAGGGCGGGAGATTTCCCTGTGTCACGCACGACACCGAAAGGCCGGCGCGAGCCGCTTTTCGGATCGGGGAAGCTTGTTCACCGCCCGCGAAGGGCAGCAGGTGAGCGACAGGCAGGCATATTCAGGCATGGCGGTGACCGGGATCGACGCGAAAGGTCGCGCCGCCATCCCCGCCTTCCTGCGTGCCGCGCTTGACCGCAACGGCGCGGAATCCCGCGTCATCATCGCTGAAAGTGCCAATGCGCCGTGCCTGATCGGCTTCGACCCCGCCTACCTCGAAGCCAATCGCGCCAAATACGGCAGCCGCGCCGACGCCCGGCTCGATGCCGGCGAAACCGTCGACGCCAACGCCGCCCGCCTGGCCTTCGCGCTGAACGACATCGCCAGTTACGATTCGAGCGGCCGGTTCGTCCTGCCGCCGTTCCCGGCGATGAAGGCCGGCCTCGACAAGACCGGTCCGGTGCTGTTCGCCGGGCTGGGCGACACGTTCGAGATCTGGAACCCGGAACTGCTGGAGGCCGACGCCAAGGTCCACCCGGCGTTCAAGGAGCGCGCGCTGTTCTGCCTCAGCCAGTGGAAGAAGGGGGGCAAGGGATGACCGCCGCCCAGCCCGCCACCCAGCCGCATGTTCCGGTGATGCGCGACCCGTTCGTCGACGCCCTTGCCCCGGCCCCCGGCAAGCGCGTCGTCGACGGCACGTTCGGCGCCGGCGGCCATAGCCGTGTGCTCCTGGCGCGGGGCGCGACGGTGATCGCCCTCGACCGCGACCCTGACGCGATCGCCGCCGGGCAGGCGCTTGTCGCCGAGGCCGATGGCGCGCTGACCCTGATCCACGAGCGATTTTCGCGGATGGATGCGGTCGTCGACGGCGCGGTCGACGGCGTCGGCCTGGATATTGGCGTGTCGTCGATGCAGATCGACCAGGCGCCGCGCGGCTTTTCCTTTCAGGCCGACGGGCCGCTCGACATGCGGATGGATCAGGCCGGGCCGAGCGCCGCCGACTTCGTCAACGAGGCCGACGAGGGGCTGATTGCCGACATCCTCTATCGCTACGGCGAGGAGCCGCGCGCCCGGCGCATCGCCCGCGCCATTGTCGCGGCACGGCCGATCGCGCGTACCGGCGAACTGGCGGCGGTGGTGCGCCGCGCGGTCGGCCACCGGCCCGGCGAAAAGAAGGACCCGGCGACCCGCGCCTTCCAGGCGATCCGCATCCATATCAACCGCGAGCTGGGCGAGCTGGAGGATGGGCTGGCGGCGGCGGAACGGGTGCTGAAGCCCGGCGGCCGGCTGGCGGTCATTACCTTCCACAGTCTTGAGGACCGGATGGTGAAGAGCTTCCTGCGGATCCGCAGCGGCGCCACCCCCGCCGGTTCCCGCCACCTGCCGGCGGCGCCGGTAGGCCGCGCCCCCACCTTTGATGCGGTTGCCAAGCCGGTCCGCCCGAGCGCGGCCGAACTGGAAGCCAACCCACGGGCGCGTTCGGCGACGTTGCGCGTCGCCAGCCGCACCGCCGCCCCCGCCTGGCCCTTCGCAGGAGACGCATGATGATCGCCCACCGCCTTCGCCCGATCGGCTGGATTCTGGCGGTCGCCGTCGCGGCGCTGGTCCTGTATCTGATCTCGTCGCGGGTCGCGGCGGAGCGTGGCCGGCTGGACGCGGTCAACGCCGAGATCAGCCGGGTGAACGGCGACATTCGTCACCTGCAGACCGAACTGGCGGCGCGGGGCAGCCTGCGCCAACTGGAGCGGTGGAACGGCGAGGTGCTGGCGCTGTCCGCGCCGAGCGCCGAGCAGTACCGCAACGAGGTCCAGCTCGCTTCGCTGCAGGTCGGTCCTGCCGCGAAAACGCCCAATGTCGTTCAGGTCGCGCTGGTCAGCGCCGAGCCGGCGGTGCGCGCCGCGATGCCGGTCGTCGCCCGCGCGGTCGAGACGCGCCGGACGAGCAATGCCGGGCCGGCCGATCCGTCCGGCGGCCGCCCGGACATGCTGCGGGCCGCCGCGCAGATCGTGCCCGCGCGGCCGGACGCGGCGCCGCAGGCGCGGCTTCAGCGCGTGGCGATGCTGGATGCCGGAACGCTGGACGACCTGTCGCGCCGCGCCGCGCGGGAAGCGCATGAGGCGGGGGGGCGGTGACCGCGCTGGTCGCGTCACCACGCCGATTCCGCCAGGCAAGCCAGCGCGGCCAGAGTGTCGCGCTTTCGCATTTTCGGCTGACCTTGCTGATGCTGCTGTTTATCGGTGGCACCGTTGCGGTTGCGACACGGCTGGTCTGGCTGGCGGTGTTCAGCGACGCGGCCGCCGTGCGCAGCGGCATTGCCGCCGGCATTCCGCCGCGCGGCGACATAGTCGACCGTAACGGCGTGCCGCTGGCACGGATGATCGACGCCTGGTCGATCGGCATCCACCCGGCCAAGGTGATCGGCGACAAGCGAAAGCTGGCGGAGACGCTGGCCCGGCTGATGCCGGAGCGCGATGCCGATGCCTATTACCAGCTGCTGCGATCGGACCTGACCTTCACCTATCTGCGCCGCCGCGCGCTGCCCGAGCTGGTGGCGGCGGTCAATGCGCTGGGCGAGCCGGGCATCGCCTTCGCGCGCGAGCCGGAGCGCGTCTATCCGCAGGCGACGCTGGCCGCGCACGTGCTTGGCTATCTCGACATCGACGGGCATGGCCGGCAGGGCATGGAGCGGGTGCTCGACAAGCGGCTGACCGACCCGCTGACCCGCGGCAAGCCGGTGGCGCTGTCGATCGACAGCCGGGTGCAGGCGGCGATGGAAAGCGAGCTGTACGCCGCGATGGTCAAACACAGCGCGCTGGGCGGCACCGGTATCGTGCTCGACGTGGAAACCGGCGAGGTGATCGCGATGGCGTCGCTGCCGGTGTTCAATCCCAACCGGGTCGGCGCGTCGCCGGAGGACGCCCGCCGCAACGGCGTGACCCAGAGCGTTTACGAACTGGGTTCGACGTTCAAGCCGCTGACCGTCGCGGCGGCAATGGACAGTGGCGTCATAACGTCGATGGGCCAGCGTTACGATGTGTCGACGCCGTTGCAGGTCGGCCGGTTCCGCATTCGTGACGACCACCCGGCCAAGGGTTCGTTCACCATTCCGGAGATTCTGGTCCATTCGTCCAACATTGGCACCGCCCGCATCGCCGACGCGATGGGGCAGGCGATGATGGAGAAGAATTTCCGCGCGCTCGGCTTTTACGGCCCGCCCGATATCGAGCTGCGCGAGAAGGGCGCGTCGATCGTCCCGTCCTTCTGGGCGCGGACGACGGTGATGACCACCGCCTATGGCCACGGCATTGCCGTGACGCCGCTGCAGCTGGCCAACGCCTATGCGACGCTGGTCAACGGCGGCATCTGGCGGCCGACGACGCTGCTGCGCCGCGATGCCGACAAGGTGCCCGCCGGCCACCGCGTCTACAGCGAGGCGACCAGTTTCCGCAGCCGCCAGCTTCTGCGCCTGATCGTCGAGGACGGTACCGGCCGCAAGGGCGATGCACCCGGTTTTCGGGTCGGCGGCAAGACCGGGACGGCGGAAAAGCCTTCGAACGGCGGCTATAACCGGCGCAACAACGTGTCCACTTTCGCCGCGGTGTTTCCGATGGACGCGCCGCGCTATGTTGTGATCGCGATGCTCGACTCGCCCAGGGGCACGGCCGACACCTTCGGCTTCACCACCGCCGCCTGGACGGCGGCGCCGGTGGTCAAGCGGGTGATCGAGCGCACCGGGCCGATGCTGGGCGTCAACCCCGATTTCGGCCGCGACATCGACACGGCCGAAATGAACGCGCTCGTCGCGAAAAAGGAAGATTGAGAGGGATGAAGCTCGGCGCGCTGATCGGAGGACAAGGCGGGCCGGAGGTGACCGGATTCGCGATCGACCACCGCAAGGTGGCGCCCGGCACCGTGTTCGGCGCGTTCCGCGGCAGCCGCGTCAACGGCGAGGACTATATCGCGCGGGCGGTGGCGGCGGGCGCGATTGCCGTCGTCGCCCGGCCGGAGGCGGAGGTGACGGGCGCCGCCCATGTCGCGTCCGACGACCCGCGCCGCGCCTTCGCATTGCTTGCCGCCCGCTTCTTCGCGCCGTTCCCGGCGACGACGGTGGCCGTCACCGGCACCAACGGCAAGACGTCGACCGTCGAGATGACCCGCCAGCTCTGGCGGATGCAGGGCCACCATGCCGCATCGATCGGCACGCTTGGCGTCACCACATCCGTCGACCGGGCGGTGACCGGGCTGACCACGCCCGACATCGTGACCTTTCTGTCCAATGTTGCCGGGCTGGCGCGCGAGGGGGTGACTCATCTGGCGTTCGAGGCATCCAGCCACGGGCTGCACCAGTACCGGACCGAGGGGCTGCCGGTACGCGCCGCCGCCTTCACCAACCTGTCGCGCGATCACCTCGACTATCACGGCGACATGGCGGCCTATTTCACCGCCAAGCTGCGGCTGTTCTCCGAGGTGGTCGATAGCGACGGCAGCGCGGTGATCTGGGCCGACGACCCGGAGGCGGCGCGGGTGATCGACCTGGCGCGCGAGCGCGGGCTGAAGCTGCTGCGCGTCGGCGAGCATGGCGAGGAACTGCGGCTGCTGAGCCGGACACCGACCCGGCTGGGGCAGGCGCTGGTCGTCGAGGCGGGCGGGCACCAGTATAAGGTGACGCTGCCGATGATCGGCGCCTATCAGGCGGCGAATGCGCTGGTCGCTGCCGGGCTGGTGATCGCGACCGGCGGCGACGTCGCGGCGACGCTGGACCATATGGCGCGGTTGCAGCCGGTGCGCGGGCGGCTGGAGCGGGCGTTGATTACCCGCGCGGGCGCGCCGGTCTATGTCGACTATGCCCATACCGCCGACGCGCTGGAGGCGGCGATCGTGGCGCTGAAGCCGCATGCGAAGGGGCGGCTGATTCTGGTGTTCGGCGCCGGCGGCGACCGCGACACCGGCAAGCGGGCGGAGATGGGCAAGATCGCCGTGGCGCTGGCTGATCACGCGATCGTCACCGACGACAATCCGCGCACCGAGGACCCGGCGGCGATCCGCCGCGATGTGCTGGAAGGCGCGGTTGGCGCCGACGAGATCGGCGACCGCCGCGCCGCGATCGCCGCCGCGATTGCCGAAGCGGGTGCGGATGACATCGTGCTGATCGCCGGCAAGGGGCATGAGCAGGGCCAGCTGGTCGGCGACCGGGTGCTGCCGTTCGACGACGTGGCGGTGGCGCGCGAGGTTGCCGGATGAGCGCGCTGTGGACAGCGGACGCCGTCGCCGCGGCGACCGGCGGCACCGCGAGCGGGGATTTTGCCGTCAACGGCGTCGCCTATGACAGCCGCGAGGTCGGCCCCGGCGACCTGTTCATCGCGCTCGCCGGCGAGATGACCGACGGGCACCGATTCCTTGACGGGGCGTTCGCGGCCGGGGCGGCCGGCGCCCTGGTCGAGCATGACATTGCGCAGCCGCATGTCCGCGTTGCCGACACGGCGGCTGCCCTGAATGCCCTTGGGGTCGCATCCAGGGCGCGCACGGCGGCAAAAATCGTCGGCGTAACGGGGTCGGTGGGCAAGACCGGCACGAAAGAGGCGTTGTTCGCGGCGTTCGACCGCATCGCGCCCGGCCAGGCCCACCGATCCGTCAAGAGTTACAACAACCATGTCGGCGTGCCGCTCAGCCTGGCGCGGATGCCGGCGGCGACGCGCTATGGCGTGTTCGAAATGGGCATGAACCATGAGGGCGAGCTGGCGGCGCTGACCCGGCTGGTCCGCCCCGACATTGCCATCATCACCGCGATCGCGCCGGCGCACCGCGCCCATTTCGCCAGCGAGGAAGCGATCGCCGACGCCAAGGCCGAGATTTTCGAGGGGCTGGAGCCCGGCGGCACCGCCATCGTCCCCCATGACAGCCCGCACCGCGACCGGCTGGTCGCCGCCGCCCGGCCCCATGCGGCGCGGGTGTGGACATTCGGCTTCGGCGAGGGCGCCGACGTGCGGGCGACGGCGACCGCGCCGGCGGCGAACGGCGGCACCACCGTGTCGATGACGATGCCCGACGCGCAGCTGACCTTCACCATCGGCCAGCCCGGCGCGCACTGGGTGTCGAACGCGCTGGCGGTGCTGGCGGCGGTTGAGGCGGCGGGCGGCGACATCGCGGTTGCGGGGCTGGCGTTGGCCGGGCTTGGCGGGCTGGCGGGGCGCGGCCAGCGCCACAGCATTCGCGTCGGCGACGGCGAGGCGCTGCTGATCGACGAAAGTTACAACGCCAACCCGGCGTCGATGGCGGCGACGCTGGCGGTGCTCGGCGCCGAACCGGCGGCGCGGCGGATCGCCGTGCTGGGCGCGATGCGCGAACTGGGCGAGGAGAGCGATGCGCTCCACGCCGCGCTGGCCGGGCCGATCGAGGCGGCTGGCGTGGATTTCGCGCTGCTCGTCGGCGCGGAGATGGCCCCGCTTGCCGCAACGCTTGAGGGGCGGGTGAAAATCTGTCAGGCGCCGGATGCCGCTGCCGCGCTGGCCATCCTCCACGATGTCCTGAAGCCCGGCGACGCGGTGCTCATCAAAGGGTCGAACGCAATCGGGCTTGCCCGCACCGTGACGGCATTGGCGGGGGACAAGGACTGATGCTGTATCTGATTGCCGAGCAGCTGGGCTTTCCCGGCGTTCTGAACCTGATCCGCTATCTGAGCTTTCGCACCGGCGGGGCGGTGGCGACGGCGTTGTTCCTCGGCCTGCTGATCGGGCCGAAGTTCATCGGCTGGCTGCGCCTGCGGCAGGGCAAGGGCCAGCCGATCCGCAGCGACGGGCCGCAGAGCCACCTTGCCAAGCGCGGCACGCCGACGATGGGCGGGCTGATGATCCTGACCGCGCTCAGCGTGTCGCTGCTGATCTGGATGGACCCGCGCAATCCGTTTGTCTGGGCCTGTTTGTGCGTGACGCTGGGTTTCGGTGCGATCGGTTTCATGGACGATTGGGACAAGGTCCGGAAATCGAGCGCCAAGGGCATTTCCGGGCGCACCCGGTTGCTGCTTGAATTCGCCATCGCCGGGGTCGCGAGCTGGATCATCCTGCGCCAGACCGGAACGATGCTGCATGTCCCGTTCTTTTCCAATATCGCGATCGACCTTGGCTGGTTCTACATCGTCTTTGCCGCGTTCGTGATCGTCGGCGCGGGCAATGCCGTCAACCTGACCGACGGGCTGGACGGGCTGGCGACGATGCCGGTGATCATCGCCGCCGTCGCCTTCATGATCATCGCCTATCTGGCCGGTAATGCGAAATTCGCTACCTATCTGGGCATCCCGCACGTGCCGGGGGCGGGCGACCTGGCGATCCTGTGCGGGGCGATGGTTGGCGCCGGCCTTGCCTTCCTGTGGTTCAACGCGCCGCCGGCGGCGGTGTTCATGGGCGATACCGGCAGCCTGGCGCTGGGCGGCGCGCTTGGCGCGATCGCGGTGACCGCGCACCATGAAATCGTGCTGGCGATCATTGGCGGGCTGTTCGTCGTCGAGGCGCTATCGGTCATCATCCAGGTCTACTTCTTCAAGCGGACCGGGAAGCGCGTGTTCAAGATGGCGCCGATCCACCACCATTTCGAGCAGCTCGGCTGGAGCGAGCCGACGGTGGTCATCCGGTTCTGGATCATCGCCTTCGTGCTGGCACTGGCCGGCCTGTCGACGTTGAAGCTCCGGTGATCCTGTCCCCCGCCTTTGCCGGTCGCCGCTATGCCGTGCTGGGGCTGGCCCGATCCGGGCTGGCGACGGTCGCGGCGCTGGTCGCCAGCGGGGCGGAGGTGGTCGCGTGGGACGGCAATGCCGAGGCGCGGGCGAAGGCGGAAGGCGTGACGCTGGCCGATCCGCTGGCGATCGACCTGGCGGGGTTCGCGGGCGTTGTCGTGTCGCCGGGGGTGCCGATCAACCGCCACCCGATCGCCGCCAAGGCGCGGGATGCGGGGGTGCCGCTGATCGGCGATATCGAACTGTTCGCGCAGGCGCGGGCCGAGTTGCCGCCACACCGGGTGGTCGGCATTACCGGCACCAACGGCAAGTCGACGACGACCGCGCTGATCCACCACATCCTGACGACGGCCGGGGTGCCGAGCCTGATGGGCGGCAATATCGGCCTGCCGATCATGGCGCAGACGCCGTTGCCAGCGGGCGGCGTCTATGTGCTGGAACTGTCGAGTTACCAGATCGACCTGACCGACACGCTTGCCTGCGACGTGGCGGTGCTGCTCAATATCACCCCCGATCATCTCGACCGTTATGACGGTTTTGCCGGCTATGTCGCGTCGAAGGCGCGGCTGTTCGCGATGCAGCGGCCGGGGCAGGTGGCGGTGATCGCGACGGAGGACGAGCAGACGCGGGCAATCGCCGCCACGCTGCCGGAACCGGTTGCCGTGTCGTCCGCCGCCATTGGCGACCAGGCGCGGTGGCCGGCGCTGCAGGGGCCGCATAACGCCCAGAACGTCGCGGCGGCGACGGCCGTCTGCACCGCGCTGGGGCTGGACGCGGCGGCGATCGAGGCGGGGCTGGCCAGCTATCCCGGCCTGCCGCACCGGATGGAGCGGGTGGCGACGCGCGGCGGCGTGCTGTTCGTCAACGACAGCAAGGCGACCAACCCGACGTCGACCGCGCCGGCGCTGGCCGCTTATCCGAAGATCCGCTGGATCGTCGGCGGCAAGCCCAAGACCGACGAGCTGGACGCCTGTGCCCCGCATTTCGGCCATGTCCGGTCCGCCTACACGATCGGCGAGGCCGGGGCGCTCTATGCCCGGCTGCTGGCGCCGCACATGCCGGTGGTCGAGAGCGGGGTGCTGGAGGCGGCGGTCAGGGCGGCGGCCAACGACGCCGAGAGCGGCGACGTCGTGCTGCTGTCTCCCGCCTGCGCGTCGTTCGACCAGTATAGCGACTATGAGGCGCGCGGCGCCGCGTTCCGCGCGGCGGTGGAGGCGCTGGCATGACGGCGGAGGCGACGATCAGGACCGAACGCAAGCGCCGCCCGCGCATGGCCGCCCGGCTTGGCCGGTCCGACCGGTCGGCGATCGGCACGCTGTTCTGGGAAATGGACCGCGTGCTGCTGATGATGGTGATGGTGCTGATCTCGATCGGCCTGATCGCCGTCGCGGCGGCATCGCCGGCGGCGGCGCACCGCTATTCCGGCGGCGGCACCGTGTTCGCGCCGTTGCATTATTTCTGGCGCCAGCTCGCCTGGGTGATCATCAGCTTTCCGGTAATGATCGGCGTGTCGATGCTGCCCAAGGTCGCGGCGCGGCGTTTCGCGATGATCGGCGCGGGGGTGTTCACCCTGGCGCTGGCGCTGGTGCCGCTG
This sequence comes from Sphingomonas flavalba, assembly GCF_047553045.1. Classification (GTDB taxonomy): domain Bacteria; phylum Pseudomonadota; class Alphaproteobacteria; order Sphingomonadales; family Sphingomonadaceae; genus Sphingomonas_L; species Sphingomonas_L flavalba_A. The sequence continues at coordinate 368,527 of NZ_CP180208.1, forward strand.
ATCGGTATCGAGGTGAACGGCGCGATGCGCTGGATCGGCGTTGGCATCGCCCAGTTCCAGCCTTCCGAATTCCTGAAGCCGTTTTTTGTCGTCACCCTTGCCTGGCTGCTGTCGTTGAAGGCGCAGGACGAGACATTGCCGGTGGTGCCGATTTCCGCCGCCGCGCTGCTGCTGATCGCCGGGTTGCTGATGAAGCAGCCGGATTTCGGTCAGACGGTGATGTTCGGCGCGATCTGGATGGCGCTGCTGCTGCTGTCGGGCGTGTCCGCGCGGCTGATCGGCGGGGTCGTCGGCGGTGGCTTCGCGGCGATTGTCGGCGCCTATCTCTTTTACCCGGTCGCGACCCAGCGGATCAATAATTTTCTGTTTTCAGAGGGTGATACCTATCAGGTCGACAGCGCCTATGCGACGTTGACCGGCGGCGGGCTGTTCGGCACCGGGCCGGGCGGCGGCGTTGCCAAATACCGGCTGCCGGAAGCGCATACCGACTATATCTTCTCGGTGATCGGCGAGGAGTTCGGGCTGGTCGCCTGCGCGGTGATCGCGCTGCTCTATCTGGCGATCGTCGTCCGCGTGTTCGTTCGCCTGCTCGACGAGGAGGACAGTTTCACCCTGCTCGCCGCCGCCGGGCTGGTCACCCAGTTCGGCGTGCAGGCGCTGATCAACATGGCGGTCAACCTGCACCTTGCGCCGTCGAAGGGCATGACGTTGCCGTTCATCAGCTATGGCGGATCGTCGATGCTGGCGCTGGCGATCGGCATGGGGCTTCTGCTCGCTTTCACCAGGCGCAACCCGTATCTGACGCGTTCTCCCTATGTCGTGAAATGGAGCGGCAAATGACCGAGGCGCGTCATTTCGTCCTCGCCGCCGGCGGCACCGGCGGACACATGATCCCGGCGCATGCGCTGGCCGAGGAGCTGAGCCGGCGCGGCCACCATGTCGCGCTGATCACCGACGAGCGCGGTGCGCGCATTCCCGGCCTGTTCGACGGGGTGCAGACCCATATCCTGCCGGCCGGGCGGCTGGCCGGCGGGCCGCTCGGCTGGCTGCGGGGCGGCCGCGCGATCCTGGAAGGGCGGGCGATGGCCGGGCGGCTGTACGAGGCGTTCGCGCCGGCGGCGGTCGTCGGCTTCGGCGGCTATCCGGCGCTCCCGGCCCTGCTCGCCGCGCTGAAGGTCAAGGTGCCGACCGTTGTCCACGAACAGAATGCGGTGCTGGGGCGGGTCAACCGGCTGCTCGGCGGGCGGGTCGACGCGATCGCCACCGCCTATCCCGACGTGCGGCGGCTGAAACCGGCGTGGTTCGGCAAGACCCATCTGGTCGGCAACCCGGTGCGTGACAGCGTGCTGGCGCTGCGCGACCTGCCTTATCCGGCGCTCGACCATGTCGGGGTGTTCCGGCTGCTCGTCACCGGCGGCAGCCAGGGCGCGTCAGTGCTGTCGCAGGTGGTGCCGGCGGCGCTCGGCATGCTGCCGCTGAACCTGCGCCGGCGGTTGCAGGTGGTGCAGCAGTGCCGGGTCGAGGATATCGAGCAGGTGCGCGCCGATTACGCCGCGCTCAGCATACCGGCGGAACTGGCGACCTATATCGCCGACATGGCCGGACGGCTGGCGCTGGCGCATCTGGTGATTTCGCGGGCCGGGGCGTCGACGATCGCCGAGCTGACCGCCGCCGGGCGGCCGGCCATCCTGGTGCCGCTGCCGTCGGCGACCGACGACCACCAGACCTACAATGCGCGCGAAATGGCGAAGGCGGGCGGGGCGCGGGCGATCGCCCAGCCGCGCTTTACCGCCGTCGAGCTGGCCAAGCAGATGCAGAAGCTGGCGCTGGAGCCGGGCGCGCTGGAAAATGCGGCGCGGCGCGCCCATGCCTGTGGCCGGCCGTACGCGGCGAGCGACCTCGCCGATCTGGTGGAGAGCCTGGCATGAAGGGCGTCGCGCTCGACATCGGCGTCATCCATTTCATCGGCATCGGCGGCATCGGCATGTCCGGCATCGCCGAGGTGATGCACAACCTGGGCTATAAGGTGCAGGGATCGGACATCGCCGAAAGCTATGTCGTCGAAGGGCTGCGCAAGCGCGGGATCACGGTGATGATCGGCCATGACGCCGCCAACGTCGTCGACGCGGCGGTGGTCGTCACCTCGACCGCGATCAAGCGCGGCAACCCGGAAGTCGACTATGCGCTGGAGCACCGCGTGCCGGTCGTCCGGCGGGCGGAGATGCTGGCCGAGCTGATGCGGCTGAAATCGACGATCGCCGTCGCTGGAACCCACGGCAAGACGACGACGACGTCGATGATCGCCGCGATGCTCGACGCCGGCGGGGTCGACGCGACGGTCATCAACGGCGGGATCATCAACCGCTACGGTTCGAACGCCCGACTGGGCGCCAGCGACTGGATGGTCGTCGAGGCCGACGAGAGCGACGGCAGCTTCCTGCGGCTGGACGGGACGATCGCCGTCGTCACCAATATCGACCCGGAACATCTGGACCATTACGGATCGTTCGAGCGGGTGAAGGACGCGTTCGTCGAGTTTGTCGAGAATGTGCCGTTCTACGGCGCGGCGGTGCTGTGCCTCGACCATGCGGAGGTGCAGGGCATATTGCCCCGCGTCCGCGACCGGCGGATCGTCACTTACGGCTTTTCCGCGCAGGCCGACGTGCGCGGCGAGCAGGTCGTCCAGATCCCCGGCGGCAACCGGTTCGACGTGCTGGTCCGCAACCGCGACGGCGAGACGCGGCGGATCGCCGGGATCGCGCTGCCGATGCCGGGGCGCCACAACGTCCAGAACGCGCTGGCGGCGGTGGCGGTGGCGGTCGAGATGGGCATTCCCGACGAAAGGATCATCGGCGGCTTTGCCCAGTTCGGCGGGGTCAAGCGCCGCTTCACCAAGGTCGGCGAGGCGCTGGGTGCGACGATCATCGACGATTACGGTCACCACCCGGTCGAGATCCGCGCGGTGCTTGCGGCCGCGCGGGAGAGTGCGGAGGGGCGGGTGATCGCCGTCGTCCAGCCGCACCGCTATTCGCGGCTCGGCGCGCTGATGGAGGAGTTCGAGTCGGCGTTCAACGATGCCGACATGGTCTATGTCGCGCCGGTCTATGCGGCAGGCGAGGCGCCGATCGAGGGGGTCGATGCGGAGGCGCTGGTCGCCGGGTTGAAGCGGCGCGGCCACCGCGCGGCGGCGCCGATCGCCGATGCCGGGGCGCTGGCCGGCGCGTTGCGCGACACCGTCCGGCCGGGCGATCTGGTCGTCTGTCTCGGCGCGGGCGACATCACCAAATGGGCGGCCGGGCTGGCCGGGGCGATGGCGGCGGGATGAGTACGCTTACTGCCCCGACAATCCCGCTGCTGAACGGGTCGATCGCGCCGGGCGGCAGCCTGGCCGATTTCATCTGGTTCCGCACCGGCGGGCCGGCGGAATGGCTGGTCCGGCCGAAGGACGTCGCCGACCTGTCCGCCTTCCTGAGCGCGCTCGACCCGGCGGTGCCGGTGCTGCCGGTCGGTGTCGGATCGAACCTGATCGTCCGCGACGGCGGGGTGCCGGGCGTCGTCATCCGCCTGCCCAAGAGTTTTGCGCGGATCGCGATCGAGCCGGGCGAGCGCGTCCGGGCCGGCGGCGGGGCGATGGGGATCACCGTCGCCAGCGCGGCGCGCGACGCCGGTATCGCCGGGCTGGAGTTCCTGCGCGGAATACCGGGGACGGCGGGCGGCGCCGTGCGGATGAACGCCGGTGCCTATGGCCGCGAGACCGCCGACATTCTGGTCGAGGCGACGCTGGTGCTGCGCGACGGACGGGTCGAGACCTGGCCGGCGGCGCGGCTGGGTTATAGCTATCGCCATTCGGCGGTGCCGGAGGGTGCGATTGTTGTCGAGGCGCTGTTCGCCGGGGTGCCGGGCGACACGGCGGCGATCGGCGCGGAGATGGACCGGATCGCCGCCGAGCGTGAGGCGTCGCAGCCGCTGCGGTCGCGTACCGGCGGATCGACGTTCAAGAACCCGCCCGGCGAGAAGGCCTGGCGGCTGATCGACGCCGCCGGCTGCCGTGGCCTGCGCCACGGCGGCGCGCAGGTGTCGGAGAAGCACTGCAACTTCCTGCTGAATCTGGGCGACGCGACCGCCGCCGATATCGAGGCATTGGGCGAGATGGTCCGTGAACGGGTCAGGGCGCATTCGGGGGTGATGCTCGAATGGGAAATCCAGCGTATCGGCCAGTATGACGGAGCAAGTAGTGGGTGAGCGTCTTCATATCGCGGTGCTGATGGGCGGCTGGTCGGCCGAGCGCGAGGTGTCGCTGACCTCCGGCAAGGGGGTGGCGGACGCGCTGGAGGCCAACGGCCACCGCGTCACCCGCATCGACATGGACCGCGACGTCGCCGCGCGGCTGGCGGAGGCGAAGCCCGACGTGGTGTTCAACGCCCTCCACGGTACGCCGGGCGAGGACGGGGCGGTGCAGGGCATGCTCGACATCATGGGGCTGAAATATACCCATAGCGGGCTCGTCACCTCGGTCATCGCGATCGACAAGCAGCTGACCAAGGCGGCGCTGGTCCCCCATGGCATCCGCATGCCCGACGGCGTCGTCGTCGCCAGCGAGAGCCTGTATGCCGGCGACCCGCTGCCGCGCCCCTATGTGCTGAAGCCGGTCAACGAGGGATCGTCGGTCGGCGTCGCCATTGTCACCGAGGGCGGCAATTACGGCAACCCGATCGGCCGCGACGCGGAAGGGCCGTGGCGGCATTTCGACGAACTGCTCGCCGAACCGTTCATCAAGGGGCGCGAACTGACGACGGGGGTGCTCGACGACAGCGCGCTAGCGGTTACCGAGTTGCGCCCGAAAAGCGGGTTCTACGATTACGACGCCAAATACACCGACGGGATGACCGACCATATCTGCCCCGCCGACATTCCGGCCGAGATCGCCGAGGCGGCGAAGGCGATGGCGCTGGCCGCCCACCGTATTCTGGGTTGCAAGGGGACGTCGCGCGCCGACTATCGCTGGGACGATACGCAGGGGGTCGACGGACTGTACCTGCTGGAGATCAACACCCAGCCGGGCATGACCCCCTTGAGCCTGGTGCCCGAACAGGCGAGATATCTCGGCATGTCTTATAACGACCTTGTCGAGCGTATCGTGCGGGCGGCGTTGTGAGCGGTTCCGCCACCATCCGCCGCGGCAAGCGGCCGCGCGGTTCGGTGCAGCCGAAACGGCGGCGGCAGGCGCGCAAGCCATCGCTGCTCAGCCGGACGGCGGCGCTGGTCCCGGTCGCGCCCGAAACGGTGCAGCGGGCGACGACCTGGGTTGTCGTTACCGCGGTGACCGGTGTTGGCATCGCCATCGCCTTTGCTCTTGGCCTGCCCGGCATGGCCGGCACCGCGCTGGCCGAGGTGACCGGCAAGGCCGGGTTCGAGGTCGATCGGGTGGAAGTGACCGGCATCAACCGGATGGACCGGTTGACCGTCTATGCGATCGCCCTCGACCAGAAATCGCGGGCGATGCCGCTGGTCGACCTGCAGCGGGTGCGCGGCGAGCTGATGCAATATGGCTGGATCGCCGACGCGCGGGTGTCGCGGCGGCTACCCGATACGCTGGTCGTTGACGTGGTCGAGCGTTCGCCCGCGGCGGTGTGGCAGAATCAGGGGCGGCTGGCGCTGGTCGATCGCGGCGGCGTGGTGCTGGAGGATGTGTCGCTGTCCGCGCTGCCCGATCTGCCGCTGGTCATCGGGCCGGGGGCGAATGGCCAGATCGCCTCGCTGGAATCGCTGCTGGAGGCGGTGCCGCGCATTCGCCCGGTGCTGGCCGGTGCAACGTGGATCGGCGGGCGGCGCTGGGACCTGCGTTTCCAGTCCGGCGAGACGCTGGCCCTGCCCGAAGGCGATCTGGCGGCGAAGAAGGCGCTTGACCGTTTTGCGACGCTGGACGGCAGCGACCGTCTGCTCGGGCGCGGTTTCCTGCGCTTCGACATGCGTGACCCGACCCGGCTGGTCGTCCGTGTCGACCGCAACCCAAAACCGATAGACGCCGTGCAGAGCGACGGGGCGGCGGCGCCGGTCCCCGCGCCGACGCAGGCACCCCGTGAAGCCCCCGCGCCGCCCGATGGCGGCCAGTTGTTGAGGACGAGCCAGACGACATGAGAGCAGGGCAGGACAGGCGCGTGCAGCCGCGCGGCGAGAAGCTGATCACCGCGCTCGACATCGGATCGTGGAAAGTGTCCGCGCTGATCGCGTCGCAGAACGAGAGCGGCGAGATGACCGTGCTCGGCACCGGTCAGCGCGAGAGCCGGGGGGTGCGCCGCGGCTATATCGCCGACATGGCGGCGACCGAGATCGCGGTGCGCGAGGCGGTGGAGCAGGCCGAACGGATTGCCGGCACCAACATCGAGGACGTCTGGGTCAGCTTTTCCGCCGGCGGGCTGGTCAGCGATCTGGCTTCGGTCGAGGTGGAACTGGGCGGGCACCGGATCGACCAGGAGGATATCGACGAGCTGCTTGCCGCCGGTAAAAGCTCCATCGACCCGCATGGCCGCATGGTCCTCCACGCCCAGCCGACGCTGTATACGCTCGACGGGTTGCAGGGGGTGAAGAAGCCGCTTGGCCTGCACGCCGACCGGCTGGGTGTCGACATTCACGTGGTCGCGGCCGACGGATCGCCGGTTCGCAACCTCGACCTGTGTGTTCGCAGCGCGCATCTGGAAGTGAAGTCGATCGTCGCCTCGCCGGTTGCCACCGGCATGGCCTGCCTGTCCGACGAGGAGCGCGAGCTGGGTGTCGCGCTGGTCGAACTGGGTGCCGGCGTCACCAACGTATCGCTGTTCTGCGGCGGGTTGCTCGTCGGCCTTGCGTCGATCCCGTTCGGGGCGGCCGACATAACCGACGACATCGCTTCCGCATTCGGCACGCGCCGCAGCCAGGCGGAACGGATGAAGTGCTTCTTCGGCTCCGCCACCGCCAGCCCTCGCGACAACCACGAGATGATCGAGGTCGCGCCGATTTCGGCGGAGGAGGATGCGGCGGAGACGACCCGGATCACCCGCGCCCAGTTGATCGCCGTTATCCGCCAGCGGCTGGAGCACCTGATGGGCGAGATCGCCAAGGCGTTGAAGGAGCTGGGTTTCGGCGGCCCGGTCGGGCGCCAGGTGGTGCTGACCGGCGGCGGTGCCGAGTTGAAGGGCATCGCCGATTACGCGCAAGGCAATCTGGGCCGGGCGGTGCGGGTTGGCCGGCCGCGCGGACTGGCCGGGATTCCAGACGCGCATAGCGGTCCCGCTTTTGCCACGCTCGCCGGGCTGATCCATTTCGCCGCGTCGGACCCGGTGGATCTACGTGCGCTGTCCTCTGTCGACCAAACCATTGTAAAAGCACCGGGTTCTGCGTTGTTGTCGCGTTTGATCGCGGCGTTTCGCACAAGTTACTAACAGAAAAGTCCACAGGATTAACTTTTTGGGTGAAACGGTGAATCGGATTGTGCAAGAGTGGCGGCGGACAGGTGTTTCGCGCCGCGCGGGACATGGGGAGATTAGCGCATGAGCATCGAATTCATTCCGCCCGAAGTCGACGAGCTGCGACCCAGGATCAGCGTGATCGGCGTCGGTGGCGCCGGTGGCAACGCGATCGCCAACATGATCGCCAGCCAGGTGCAGGGCGTTGACTTCATCGTCTGCAACACTGACGCGCAGGCGCTGAACGCCTCGTCGGCGGAGCGCCGTATCCAGCTGGGCCTGAAGATCACCCAGGGCCTTGGCGCCGGCGCCCGGCCCGAGATTGGCCGCGCGGCCGCCGAAGAAGCGCTGGAGACGGTGGAGAAGGCGCTGGAAGGCGCGCATATGTGCTTCATTGCCGCCGGTATGGGCGGGGGCACCGGCACCGGCGCGGCGCCGGTGATTGCCAAGGCGGCGCGCGAACGCGGTATCCTGACCGTCGGCGTGGTGACGAAGCCGTTCAGCTTTGAGGGCAACAGGCGGATGAAGTCGGCGGAAGCCGGCATTGCCGAGCTGCAGAAGCATGTCGACACGCTGATCGTCATCCCCAACCAGAACCTCTTCCTGATCGCCAACCCGAACACGACCTTCAAGGAAGCGTTCAAGATGGCGGACGAGGTGCTGCAGCAGGGCGTGCGCGGCATCACCGACCTGATGGTCATGCCCGGCCTGATCAACCTCGATTTTGCCGACGTCCGCTCCGTGATGGGCGAGATGGGCAAGGCGATGATGGGCACCGGCGAGGCTGACGGCGACAACCGTGCGATCGAGGCAGCGGAAAAGGCGATCGCCAACCCGCTGCTCGATGGTGTGTCGATGAAGGGCGCGAAGGGCGTCATCATCTCGATCACCGGCGGCGAGGACATGCGCCTGATGGAGGTCGACGAGGCCGCCAACCACATCAAGGAACTGGTCGACCCGGACGCCAACATCATCTGGGGTTCGGCGTTCAACGACAATCTGGACGGCAAGATCCGCGTGTCGGTCGTTGCCACCGGCATAGAGGCCGAGGCGGTCGCCGCGCCGGAACCGGCCCGCGTTCTTGCCTTCCCCGCCGGGCGCAAGGCCGAGACGGTGCCGTCGCCGGTCGAGCGGCTGACCGGCCTTGCCACGCGCGCCGAGGAGGCGCCGGCCGCCGAGATCACCCTGACCCCGCCGGAGCCGGTTGCCGAGGAACCGGCAGTGGCGGATGCGGTGGCAGAGGTTGCGGCGGTCGCGGAAGAAGCGCCGTTGACCCTGGATCAGCCGGTTGCCGGGGACAGCGGGGCCGACGAGCTGCTGCTCGATGAGCCGGCAGCCGAACCGGGCGATGCCGACCTGGAGGCCGGGCGGCGCTGGCTGAGCGGCGGCGAGCCGGAAGCGAAGCCGGCGCGGGTTGCCGGTGGCACGCTGTTCGAGCGGATGTCGAGCATCGCGCGCGGCAACGCCAAGGCGCCGGGCGACGACGCCGACCGGGAAAGCCCGCTCGACATTCCGCGGTTCCTCAATCGCCAGAACAACCCCTGATCCGATGTTTCGCCCTTTCCCGGCGCTGGCCGGGAAGGGGCGGGCGCGGGTTCGGCTCGTTTCGGCGCCGGCCCGGCCCCCACGCATTGCGGAGCGACGCGTTCTGCGGATAAGCGTGGCCCACGATGACATCGCGATTTGCTTTCGGACGCCCTGCCCGCGCTTTTGCCGCCGGCCTGCTGATCACCGCGCTATCGCCGCTCGCCGCGCAGACAGTGACGCGGGGCGGTGTGCTGCCCGCCGGGGCGCCGGCCCCGACCAGCGCCGACCGGCTGACCGCGCACCTGCGTGAGCTGGCGAGTGATCCGGAAAATCTGGTTGCACTGAAGGGGGCGGGGGACGCGGCGCTGGAGATTGGCGATGCCAATGCCGCGCTGGCCTTCTATGCCCGGGCCGAAAGGCTGGCGCCGCGCGACGGCGCGATCAAGGCCGGCCTTGCTCGCGCGATGCTGAAGGCGGAAAATCCGCGCGACGCGCTGCGGTTGTTCGATGACGCCACCGACCTGGGCGTGCCCGCCGCGCTGATCGCCGGAGATCGCGGGCTGGCGCACGACCTGCGCGGAGAGCCGCGCAAGGCGCAGAAGGACTATGCACTGGCGCTGGCACGTGGGCCGGATGACGAAGTAACGCGGCGCTATGCGCTGTCGCTGGCGATATCCGGCGACCGGGAACAGGCGCTGGCGCTGCTCGACCCGCTGCTTCACAAGCGTGATCAGGCGGCGTGGCGGGCGCGGGCGTTTGTGCTGGCGCTGACCGGCGATCCGACCGGGGCTGGCAAGATCGTCGAGGCGATGATGCCGGCGCCAATGGCCGGGGCGATGCAGCCCTTCCTTGTCCGGCTGGGCGGGCTGAAGCCGACGCAGAAGGCGCTGGCCGTCCATCTGGGCCAGTTTCCGGCTGACAAGCCGACACGGCTGGCCACCGCCGAGCGTAATGAGCCGACGCCGACCCGCGCCCGGCGGGCTGCGCGTAACCAGCCCGCGACCGGCGGGGCGCAGCCAGCCGCCGCCGCGCCGGCGCCGAAGCCGGCCACGGCGGGCGCGCAGGAGGCGCCGGTGCGGATGACGGCGGAGGCGCGGCGTGGCGCGTTGGCCGAGATCATCAGCGGTTTGCGTATCCCGGAGAATGAGGTGATCGCGTCCGCCGCGAAGGCGAGTGGCCCGGCGCCGGTCCGGCCGACCCCGGCCAGAGCGGAAGCGCCCCCGCCCAAAGCGCCGGCCAAGCCGAAGCCGACCAAGGCCGAACTGGCGAAGCAGGAAGCGGCGAAAAAGGCGGCGGCCCAGAAAGCGGCGGCGAAGAAGGCGCCGTCGCGCGTCTGGGTGCAGGTGGCGAGCGGCGCCAATCGCGGCGATCTGCCGAAGGCGTGGGGCGCGGTGAAGGGCAAGGCCGCCGATCTGAAGAACCGCAGCGCGCATACGACGAAGGCGGGGGCGACCAACCGCTTGCTGGTCGGCCCGTTCAAGACATCCGCCGAGGCACAGGCCTTCGTCAACAAGCTGAACCGGCAGGGGGTCAAGACCTTCGTCTTTACCAGTTCGGCCGGGCAGGAGGTCGAGAAGATCGGCGCGAAATGAGGACGGTTGCACCCTGGGCATCCGACCCGGCGAAAAGTCGCGGCCGCCTGCATGAAGAGGCCGCTGGCGCGCTGCGCGGGCCGCGCGATGCGTTCCAGCGCGACCGCGACCGGATCATCCATTCGATCGCGTTCCGCCGGCTGCGCCACAAGACCCAGGTGTTCATGGCGCCGGATGGCGACCATTTCCGCGTGCGGCTGACCCACAGCCTGGAGGTGGCGCAGATCGGCCGGGCGATCGCCCGCACACTGGGCCTGAACGAGGACCTGACCGAGGCGCTGTGCCTGGCCCACGACATTGGCCACCCGCCGTTCGGCCATGCCGGTGAGGATGCGTTGCGCGCGGCGATGGCCGGGGCGGGCGGGTTCGACCACAATGCCCACACGCTGCGCACGCTGATGCGGATCGAGAAACCCTATCCGCTGTGGGACGGGTTGAACCTGACCTGGGAAATGCTGGAGGGACTGGCCAAGCATAACGGGCCGATCGACGCGCCCACCTGGGCGCTGGCCGAGGCGGATGCGACATTTCCGCTTGCGCTGACGACATGGCCGTCGCTGGAAGCGCAGGTTGCGGCGATCGCCGACGACATCGCCTATGACAACCACGATATCGACGACGGGGTGCGCGCCGGTCTGCTCGACATCCGCCAGATCATGGGCGTGCCGCTGGTCGCGCGCGGGTGGAAGGCGGCGAAGGCGCGCTACCCGGACACCGCCGACACGCGATTGCTGCCTGAACTGATCCGGTCGCAGATCGGGCTGATGGTCAACGACCTGATCGCCGAGACCCGCCGGCGGCTGCGCGACAGCCGGATCGAGACGGCGGATGACGTGCGGGCGGCCGGGCGGCAGCTTGTCGGCTTCAGCCGGGCGCTGCGCGCCGAGGAGCGCGAGCTGAAACGGTTCATGTATGCGAATCTGTACCATCACCCGCATCAGTTGGAGGCGGCGACGGCGGCGCGGACGGTGATTGGCGGGCTGTTCGGCGCCTATGCGGCCGACCCGGCGCTGCTGCCCGATTCCTGGCGCGAAACGCTGCCGGCGGCGGAGCCGGAGCGCAGCCGGCACATCGCCGACTTCATCGCCGGAATGACCGACCGTTATGCGATCGCCCGTTACCGCGAATGCGTCGGGCCGATTACCCTGCCGGACGGGTTCTGACCCCGGCTCAGCGCCCGGCTTGCCGGGCTTCGCGATTGAGCAGCGCCCGCTTGCGCGCCACGCCCCAGCGATAGCCGGACAGGCCGCCGTCGCTGCGGACGACGCGGTGGCAGGGGATGGCGACGGCCAGCGCGTTGGCGGCGCAGGCCCCGGCGACAGCGCGGACCGCATTCGGCGCGCCGATCCGTGCCGCGACCTCGGTATAGCTGGCGGTGGTGCCGGCCGGGATCGCCCGCAATGCCTGCCAGACCCGCTGTTGAAAGGCGGTGCCGCGTATGTCGAGCGGCAGGGCGAGGCCGGTGCCCGGCGCCTCGACGAAGCCGACGACGGTGGCGACCAGCGCCTCGTAAGCCGCATCGCCGCCGATCAGCCGGGCGTGGGGAAAGCGATCCTGCAGGTCGCGGGCCAGCGCGTCGGGGTCGTCGCCGAGCAGGATAGCGGCGACGCCGGCGTCGCTCGACGCGACGAGGATGGCGCCGAGCGCGGACTGGGCGATCGCGAAGCGCAATGTTTCGTCGGTGCCGCCGGCGCGGTAGCGGCCGGGCGTCATGCCGAGCAGGCCGGTCGCCTCCGCATAGAAACGGCCGTTGGAGCCGTAGCCGGCGCCGTAGATCGCCTCGGTCACGCTGGCGCCATCGGCCAGTTGGGCGCGGACCCGCCCGGCGCGATGGGCGGCGGCATAGGCGCGCGGGGTCAGCCCGGTTTCAGCCTTGAACAGCCGGTGGAAATAACCGGGGCTAAGCCCGGCGGCAGCGGCCAGCGCGGTGAGGCTGGGCGGTCGTTCCGCCGCCGCGATCGTGCGGCAGGCCGCGGCGATGATCGCCGCGCCCTGTTCCCGCGTCGAGGCGCCATCGGGATTGCAGCGGCGGCAGGGGCGGGCGCCAGTCGCCCGCGCGGCGGCCAGCGTCGCGTGGATGGTGACGTTGTCCGGCCGGGCGGTGCGCGACGGGCAGGACGGCCGGCAGTAAACGCCGGTCGTCGCGACCGAATACCAGAAGGCGCCGTCCGCAGACCGATCCCGCGCGACGATCCGCGCCCAGCGCGGGTCATCGGCGGTGGCGATCGGCGTTTCGATCCTGTCGGTGCGCATCGTCTGCTTCCTTGTCCGTTCGCCTGTGCTGTCGCACGGGGCGGGACGGGCTGCGCTCCGTTCCTTGCTGTCGAATCCGAAAAACCGGTCAGCCGGCCGCCGGCAGCACCCAGTTGGGCCGGATGAAGTGGCAGGTGTAGCCGTCCGGAATCCGTTCCAGATAATCTTGATGTTCCGGCTCCGCTTCCCAGAACGGGCCGGCGGCGGCGAGTTCCGTCACGACCTTGCCGGGCCACAGGCCGGAGGCGTCGACATCGGCGATCGTCTGTTCGGCCACCCGCTTCTGATCGTCGCTGGTGTAGAAAATGGCGGAGCGGTAGCTCATCCCCCGGTCGTTGCCCTGGCGGTTCATCGTCGACGGATCGTGGATCTGGAAGAAGAATTCCAGCAGCTTGCGGTAGCTGATCCGGGCCGGATCGAAGACGATCTCGATCGCCTCGGCATGGGTGCCGTGGTTGCGGTAGGTGGCGTTCGGCACGTCGCCGCCCGAATAGCCGACGCGGGTGCGGAGCACCCCGTCATAGCGCCGGATCAGGTCCTGCATCCCCCAGAAGCAGCCGCCGGCGAGGATTGCGCGTTCTTCGGTCATCAATGCGTCTCCACCTGGTCCAGATAGGCGCCGTAGCCCTCGGCGGCCATCGCGTCGCGGTGCACGAAGCGCAGCGCGGCGGAATTGATGCAGTAGCGCAGGCCGCCCCGGTCGCGCGGCCCGTCCGGAAACACATGGCCGAGGTGACTGTCGCCATGCGCCGAGCGGACTTCGGTGCGGATCATGCCGTGGGTCGCGTCGCGCAGTTCGTTGACGTGGGCCGGCGCGATCGGCTTCGTGAAGCTGGGCCAGCCGCAACCGGATTCGAACTTGTCTGAAGACGCGAACAGCGGCTCGCCCGACACGACGTCGACATAGATGCCGGGCGCGGTGTTATGCAGATAGGCGCCGCTGCCGGGGCGCTCCGTGCCGCTTTCCTGGGTGATGTGAAACTGCTCTGGCGTCAGCCGGGCCAGAGCCTCCGGCGTCTTGCGATAATCGGCCATCATTGCTTCTCCGTATCGCCCACAAGTGGTTGCTCACCGCCGCTTTGTCGAGGCCGGGTTCCGGCTATCCGTCGCAATCGGCCGCCGATCACGCCTCGACCGGGCTGTCGGCGGCGGTCGACCAGCCGAGCTGGGGGATGGTGAGCGTCCGCCGGCCGCGCAGGTCGGTGCGCGAAACGATCACGCCCTGCCCCTCGATAAAGCCGATCAGCCGGCGGACCCGGCTGAGCGAGTGGGTGCCATAGGTCTGGGCCAGCGCCTCGTCCGTCGGACAGGGCGCGCCATCCCGCGCGGCCTGCGCGATCGACAGGAACAGGCTGAGCATATCCTCTGGCAGCCGGTCGGCGATCGCCAGCGCCTGGGCCATCGTATCGTCGGGCGCCGGTTCGTCGAACAGGCCGGCGCGGGCCATGGCCAGTCGCCGGGTGAAGGCGGTGGGGGCGAGCGCCGGGCGCGGGTGGCCGCGCATCCGGCAGCGGACGATGAAATCCTGATAGAGTTCGGGCGGCGCGCGGTAGGCGGCGTCGGCGTCGGCGACGATGTCTTGCAGGACCGCTTCGGCGATGGCGGCGGTGTCGTCTTCGCCCTCATCCGGCGCGGCGGCGGGGTCCGCGGGCACGGCGGGCTGTGCCTTGTCGTCGATCGCGCGAAACAGCGCCTCGACCGGGACCGGCGGCGGCACCGGCGGCGGGGCGGGCGGTTCCGCCTCGACCGCTTCGAACAGCAGGGCGCGACGATCGTCGTCGGACAGGGTGGGGAGTGGGGCCAGCGCCGGGCCGCCGCCGCGCCCGACCGTTTCCACCGCGCCGATGCGGATCAGGCGCGGGCGGCGGGCAAGGGCGGGGCCCAGCGCCAGGAACTGCCCGCGTTCCAGATCGCGGATCTGTTCCGCCTGCCGCCGTTCCATGCCGAGCAGGTCGGCGGCGCGGGCCATGTCGATGTCGAGGAAGGTGCGGCCCATCAGGAAATTCGACGCCTCCGCCGCAACGTTCTTGGCCAGTTTCGCCAGCCGTTGGGTGGCGATGACCCCGGCGAGGCCGCGCTTGCGCCCCCGGCACATCAGGTTGGTCATCGCGCCGAGCGCCGCCTTGCGCGCGTCTTCGCCCACATCGCCCGCCGCCGCCGGCGCGAACAGCTGCGCTTCGTCGACGACGACCAGCACCGGGTACCAGTGGCCGCGCGGCGCATCGAACAGCCGGTTGAGGAAGGTGCCGGCGCAGCGCAACTGGGCGTCGACATCCAGCCCCTCCAGGTTGAGGACGACGGAGACGCGGTGTTCGCGGACGCGGGCGGCGATGCCGGCGACTTCCGCCTCGCTATAGTCGGCCGCCTCTACCACCATATGGCCGTAGCGGTCGGCCAGCCCGACGAAATCGCCTTCCGGATCGATGACGACATGCTGCACCCATTCGGCGCTGGCTTCGAGCAGGCGGCGGAGCAGGTGGGATTTGCCCGACCCGGAATTGCCCTGCACCAGCAGACGGGTGGCGAGCAGTTCCTCCAGATCGAGGCTGGCCGTGGTGCCGGCGGAATCAAGGCCCATCGGAATGCGGATCGTCATGCCCCTGCCAGTGCCCTATCCGCGCGACCGGGTGCAAGGCGCGATCCGGCGCATGGCCGGAATTCCATTTTGGCGAATCGACGCCTAAGGGCGCTGAGTATGGAACCAGCGCAGATTCTTGGACCGATTCTGTCGGTGATCGACCTGCTCGGCATCGCGGTGTTCGCGGCGTCCGGCGCGTTGCAGGCGGCGCAGCGCCGCCAGACGCTGGTCACCTTCGCCTTTTTCGCGCTGATCACCGGCACCGGCGGCGGTACGGTGCGCGATTTGCTGATCGGCGCGCCGGTGTTCTGGGTGGTCGACAGCCGCTATCCGCTGATCTGCCTGGTGACGGCGCTGCTCGTCTGGATGACGCCGCGCGCCTGGTGGAAGGACCGGGCACTTGACTGGTTCGACGCGATCGGTCTTGCCGCCTACGCGGTCTATGGCGCCGCCAAGGCGCTGAGCGCGGGCGTCGCGCCGTTGCCGGCGGCGATGATGGGGGTGGTGACGGCGTGCATGGGCGGCATCATCCGCGACGTGCTGGCCGGCCAGCCGTCGATCATCCTGCGGCCCGAACTTTATGTGACCGCCGCGGTGCTGGCGGCGGCGCTGTTCGTGCTGCTGGTGCTGGCGGGCATGGCGGTGCCGGTCGCCGCGATCCTAGCCGCGCTGGCCGGGTTCCTGCTGCGCGCGCTGGCGATCGTGCGCGGGCTGGCGCTGCCCGTCTACCGGGGCTGAGCGGCCCGCTTCGGCAGGATAAGCCCTAAGGATCGCGGCGGACGCCGACGTCGGCGAAGCGCAACGGTTCTTCCGGCGGGCCGTTCGGTTCGGCGAGGCTGGCCTGCCAGATGCCGACATCGTGCCAGCGCCCCTGTTTCCAGCCGACCTCGCGATAAACCCCGGCGCGGCGGAAGCCGACCGATTCGTGCAAACCGATCGACGCGTCGTTGGGCAGGGTGATGACCGCGATCGCCTGGGTGAAATTCTGGGCGCGCAGCGTATCGATCAGTGCTTCGTAAAGCAGCCGGCCGACGCCCTGCCGGGCCGCCCCGCTCGCGACATAGACCGACGTTTCGACGCAGAAGCGGTAGGCGGCGCGTTCGCGGAACCGCATCGCGCTGGCGTAACCGAGCAGTGCGTCGGTGTCCTCTCCGGTCGCGACCAGCCAGGGGTAGAGGCCGTCCTCTCCCTCCATCCGCGCGCGGATGGTCCGGGTCGACGGCGGTTCGGTTTCGAACGACACCGCGCTGGCCAGCACGTGGGTGGAATAGATGGCGGCGATCTGGGCGGCGTCTTCCGGCCGCGCTGCGCGGATCAGGATCATCGTGCCAGCCTCCCCGCCAGCCAGCCGATCAGGGTCGCGTCCCCCGTCGTGGGTGGCGCGACCGCATAACGCGCGCATTCGAGGCAGCGCACCTGCAACGCCGGTCCACGGACCATTGCCGCCGCGTCGGTGAGCGCGCCGAGCAGAAGCGCCCGGTTGCGCCGCGCCATCTGGGTCAGCAGATCGGAGGCGCTGCCCTGCCCGGCGGAGTCGTCGTCATTCTTGCGTGCCCATGCCTGGACTAAAGACGACCAGGTGTCCGGCGCTTTTTCGAGGTAGACGGTCCTCGCCGTAGCCGGATCGATCCGGGCGCGACGGGCGGCGTCGGCGACCGCGTCGTCAAGCGAGCCGAACGCATCGACCAGGCCGAGCTGGCGGGCGGTGCCGCCGTCCCACACCCGGCCCTGGCCGATCTCGTCGACCCGTTCGACCGGCAGGCCACGTGCTTCGGCGACGAGGCGCAGGAAGCGGCGATAGATATCCTCCACGCCAATCTGCATCATCCGGTCGAATTCCGGGGTGGTGCCGCCGATCAGGTCCGGCTGGCCGCTGAGGGGGGTGGTCTTCACCCCGTCACTGGTCACCCCGACCTTGGCGAGGGCGTTTTCCGCGGTGGGCAGCACGCCGAACACGCCGATCGATCCGGTGATCGTCGTCGGTTCCGCGAAGATCCGGTCGGCGGCGGTGGTCACCCAATAGCCGCCGGAAGCCGCAACCGAGCCCATCGAGACGACGATTGGCAGGCCGTGTTTCCGCGCGTCGAGCAGCGCCGAACGGATCTGTTCGGACGCAAGGGCGGAGCCACCGGGCGAATCGACCCGCAGTACCAGCGCCTTCAGCGATTTTTCGGCAAGGCCCTTGTGGATGAAGCGGGCGATGGTCGCGCCGCCGGCGGTGCCGGGGCCGGCCTCTCCATCGACGATCGTGCCGGCGACGGTGACGACGCCAACCGTGCCGCCCGATGGCGGCGGGTTGCCGGCGATCCAGTCGTCAAGGGAGATGCGCCGGAACCAGCCCGCCGGCTTCGCCGTGTCGCCGCCGGAGATGGTGGCAACACGGGTGCCGAAAGCGGTGCGATCGCCAAGCCGGTCGACGATGCCGGCGGCGAGCACCGCTTTCGCCATGTCGCCGCCCGCAGCGGTAAGTGCCGCCGACGGATCGCCGACGAAGCCGGCGAGCTTTGCCTGCGGACGGGCGGCGGCGACATGTTTCTTCCAGCCTTCCCACAGCGCATCGGCCAGCGCCTGATTCGCTGCCCGCGCCTCCGGTGACTGATCGGCGCGGGTATAGGGTTCGACCGCCGACTTGAACGCGCCGACCCGGTAGACATGGGTGGTCACGCCGAGCCGTTCGATAAGCCCCTTGTAATAGAGCCGAGACCCGCCGGGACCGGTGAACGCCGCGAGGCCCATCGGGTTGAGCCAGATTTCGGAGGCGTGGGCGGCAAGCGTGTAGCTGTCGTCGGTATAGCCGGTTGCGTAGGCGAGCACCGGCTTGCCGGCCTTGCGAACCCGGCCGAGCGCATCGCCGACGGTTTCGAGCGCGACCGCGCCACCGCCGACAAAGCCATCCAGCTCAAGCACCACGGCCTTGACGCGCCCGTCGGTGGCGGCGGTATCGAGAGCGCGGACCAGATCGCGCAGGCGGAATTCGCGCAGGCGCTTTTCCTGGCCGGTGAGCGCCGTCAGGCCGCTGACCTCAGCCGGTTGCTCGACGATGGTCCCTGTCAGGTCCAGCAGCAGGGCGCCGTCGCCGGTGGCAGATGCCGCCGGTCGCATCGACAGCACCGCATAGAGCAGCGCGAAGAACAACAGCATGAACACCAGCACCAGCGCGTCCTTGACGCCGACCAGCACCGTCCAAGCACCCTTGAGCAATTTCATCGTGCGCAGTCTCCGCCGCCGCGGGGCGCGGTGGTCAGGTTTGTTTACGGTTCGATCGGTAAAAAGGGAAACCCGTCCGATTCGGAAGCGGCGAAATTTCGGAGCGCGCGGCTGTGCCGAAAGCGGACAATGTCGGCAAAACTGACATTAACCGCATGTTTTTACCGTCGTTTCGCCCGGAATGCATAAATGGCACGGTGATTGCTGTGCGGGGATTCGTCGACGTCCGGTGTTTTGGAGATCGGGGGACGTCGTGTTGATAGGGGGTTCGTTCATGTCGCGTATCAAGGCTCGTTTCGCTGCTCTTCTCGCCACCGCCGCCTTCGCCGCCGCGCCGGCCGCCGCCGTGGACCTGTCGTTCGTCGGCACCCTGCCGGCCGAGAATGGCGTGGCGTTCATCGATTTCTCGCTGAACGCGGCGGGATCGGTGACCCTCGCCAGCTACGGCTATGCCGGCGGGACCAACGCCGCCGGGCAGGCGATCGTCGCTGGTGGTTTCGACAGCATCCTGACGCTGTTCGACAAGGCGACCGGCGCGCGCATCGCCCAGAACGACGACCGCAACGGGTGGGGCGCCATCGCTTATGACCCGTTGCTGACGCTGAATCTCGCGGCCGGCAGCTATACCGCCGCCCTGTCGTCCTTCACCAATTTCTCGATGGGGCCGAACCTGGCGTATGGCTTCACCGATTTCGGCCTGTTCTTCGGTCGTTCCGGCAACTGGGCGCTCGATATTTCGGGCGACACGCTGGTCGCGCCGGCGATCCGCGCCAACACCGCGCCGGTCGCGGTGCCGGAACCCGCGGCATGGGCGCTGATGATTGCCGGATTCGGCCTCGCCGGCTATGCGTTCCGCCGTCGCCGCTGCACCGTCCGCTTCGCCTGAGGTCACCCTCGTCGATCCACGATCGATGCCGCCGCTGGCCCGTGCCGGCGGCGGTTTTCGTTTTTCGCGCCGATATTCCTCCGCCCCCGTTGACAGGCTGGGCGGCCCTCCACATATGGCTGGCTGTTAGCACTCTCTTTGGGTGAGTGCTAATCCTGTTCAACACCGGGGGCGTTGCGCCTTCGACAAGCAAAAGGGATGGCCGAAATGAAATTTCGTCCGCTTCACGACCGCGTGCTGGTTCGCCGGGTCGAGGCCGAGGAAAAGACCGCCGGCGGGATCATCATTCCCGACACGGCCAAGGAAAAGCCGCAGGAAGGCGAAGTCGTGGCTGTCGGCGAGGGTACGCGCGACGATGACGGCGATCGCATTGCGCTCGACGTCAAGGCCGGCGACCGCATCCTGTTCGGCAAGTGGTCCGGCACCGAGGTCAAGGTCGACGGCGAAGACCTGATCATCATGAAGGAAAGCGACATCCTGGGGATCGTCGGCTGATTTTCCAGCCCCGCCGTCCGGCGGGGCAAAGAGCGATCGCATGACTATGGGCCCCGGCCATCCGGGGGTCCGCAAAGGAAGGAACAACGAACATGGCAGCGAAAGACGTCAAGTTTTCGCGTGACGCGCGCGAGCGCATCCTCCGGGGCGTGGACATCCTCGCCGACGCGGTGAAGGTGACCCTGGGCCCGAAGGGCCGCAACGTCGTCATCGACAAGAGCTTCGGCGCGCCGCGGATCACCAAGGACGGCGTGACCGTCGCCAAGGAAATCGAACTGAAGGACAAGTTCGAGAACATGGGCGCGCAGATGCTGCGCGAGGTGGCGTCGAAGACCAACGACAAGGCCGGTGACGGCACCACCACCGCGACCGTGCTCGCCCAGGCGATTGTCCGCGAGGGCATGAAGTCGGTTTCCGCCGGCATGAACCCGATGGACCTGAAGCGCGGTATCGATCTGGCCGTCGCCAAGGTGGTCGAGGACATCCAGAAGCGTTCGAAGCCGGTCGCCGGTTCGACCGAGATCGCCCAGGTCGGCGTGATTTCCGCCAATGGCGACACTGTCGTCGGCGAGAAGATCGCCGAGGCGATGGAGAAGGTCGGCAAGGAAGGCGTCATCACCGTCGAGGAGGCCAAGGGCCTCGAATTCGAACTGGACGTCGTCGAAGGCATGCAGTTCGACCGCGGCTATCTGTCGCCCTACTTCATCACCAACCCGGAAAAGATGCAGGTCGAGCTTCAGGACCCCTACATCCTGATCCACGAGAAGAAGCTGTCGAACCTGCAGGCGATGCTGCCGATCCTCGAATCCGTGGTGCAGAGCGGCCGTCCGCTGCTGATCATCGCCGAGGACATTGAGGGCGAGGCGCTGGCGACCCTGGTCGTCAACAAGCTGCGCGGCGGCCTGAAGGTCGCGGCCGTCAAGGCGCCGGGCTTCGGCGATCGCCGCAAGGCGATGCTGGAAGACATCGCGATCCTGACCAATGGCGAGATGATTTCCGAAGACCTCGGCATCAAGCTGGAAAGCGTCACCCTCGGCATGCTCGGTCAGGCCAAGCGCGTCACCATCGACAAGGACAACACCACCATTGTCGACGGTGCCGGCGACGAAGCGGCGATCAAGGGCCGCGTCGAGGCGATCCGCCAGCAGATCGAGCACACGACCAGCGACTATGACCGCGAGAAGCTGCAGGAGCGGCTGGCCAAGCTGGCCGGCGGCGTTGCGGTGATCAAGGTCGGCGGTTCGACCGAGGTCGAGGTCAAGGAGCGCAAGGACCGCGTCGACGACGCTCTCCACGCCACCCGTGCGGCGGTCGAGGAAGGCATCATTGCCGGCGGCGGCACTGCTCTGCTCTATTCGACCAAGGCGATCGAGGGGCTGAAGGGCGCCAACGACGACCAGACCCGCGGCATCGACATCGTTCGCAAGGCGCTCTACGCGCCGGTCCGTCAGATCGCGCAGAACGCCGGCCATGACGGCGCGGTGATCTCCGGCAAGCTGCTGGAAGGCAGCGACACCGCGGTCGGCTTCAACGCCCAGACCGACAAGTACGAGAACCTGGTCAACGCCGGCGTGATCGACCCGACCAAGGTCGTTCGCACCGCCCTCCAGGACGCGGCCTCGGTCGCCGGCCTGCTGATCACGACGGAAGCCGCCGTGTCCGAGCTGCCGGAAGACAAGCCCGCCATGCCGATGGGCGGTGGCGGCATGGGCGGCATGGGTGGCATGGACTTCTAAGTCCTCCCCCAGCCGTTCGGCTGAAACAGGAAGGGCCGGGGAGCGATCCCCGGCCCTTTTTGCGTGTGGAGGGGGTGAGGCAGGAGGCCGTTATTTTCTGCCCTATCCGTCCATCCCGAGCGTAGTCGAGGGACGCACCCGGCTATCCTGCGTCCCTCGACTACGCTCGGGATGGACGGGTGTGGGGGTGAGCAAAGGAGGGCCGGGGGTTACCGGCTCTTCACATAGCGGCCCGGCGCGTCTTCGATCGCTTTCAGCTTGCCCTTGCCGGGGATGCGGGCGCCTTTCGCCTTGACCTCGGCGTCGTCGTGACCGTGCAGCCAGGCGAGCCAGTCGGGCCACCAGCTGCCTTTCGTCTCGGTCGCGCCGGCGATGAAGGCGTCGAGGTTGGGCGCCCGCTCCGGGTTGGTCCAGTACTGATATTTGCCGGCGCTCGGCGGGTTGACGACGCCGGCGATATGGCCGGAGCCGGCGAGGACGAAGCGGAGCGGGCCGGTGAAATGCTCGGTGATCTTCCACACGCTGTCGGGTGGGGCGATATGGTCTTCGCGCCCGGCCTGGACGTAAGAGGGCGTAGTCACCTTGGTCAGGTCGATCGGTGTGTCGGCGGCGCTGAGCGCGCCGGGTTGGACCAGCTTGTTGTCCCTGTAGAGGTCGCAGAGATAGGCGCGGTGCCATTTCGCCGGCAGGTTGGTGGTGTCGCCGTTCCAATGGAGCAGGTCGAACGGCGGATAATCCTGCCCGAGCAGATAGTTGTTGACGACATAGTTCCAGATCAGGTCGCGCCCGCGCAGCAGGTTGAACGTCACCGCCATGTAGCGCCCGTCGAGATAGCCGTCGCCGGACAGGCTTTCGATCAGCTTGAGCTGCTCGTCGTCGATGAAATGGCGGAGTTCCCCGGCGCGGGAAAAGTCGACCTGGGCGGTGAAGAAGGTGGCGCTGGCGACTGTCTCGGCCGCGCCGCGCGCCGCGAGCACCGCCAGCGTCGCCGCCAGCGTCGTGCCGGCGACGCAATAGCCGATGGTATGGACCGCCGGCACGTCGAGCAGCGCGCGCACCGTGTCGACCGCGTCGATCTGGGCGGCGATATAATCGTCCCAGGTGACGTCCTTCATCGATGCGTCGGCTGATTTCCACGACACCACGAACACCGACAGGCCCTGCTCCACCGCCCAGCGGATGAAGCTTTTTTCCGGGTTGAGGTCGAGGATGTAGAAGCGATTGATCCATGGCGGGAAAATCAGCAGCGGCACGGCCAGAACAGTATCCGTCGCCGGTGTGTAGTGGATCAACTGGTAGAGCGGGGTTTCGTGGACAACCTTGCCCGGTGTCGTCGCGATGTTGCGGCCGATTTGGAAGGCGTCGGGGTCGGTGTGGGTCAACTGGCCCTTGCCCAGATCGCGCAGCATATGCTCCAGCCCCTTGAGCAGGTTCTCGCCGCGGGTCTCGACCGTTTTCGCCATCACGTCCGGGTTGGTGAAGGCGAAGTTGGACGGGCTCATCGCGTCGACAACCGCCTTCGCCGCGAAGCGCAGCTTGTCCTTCTGTTCGGCCGGAATGCCGTCGAGCGCCTCGACCCCGCGCAGCACATGATCGGCGATCAGCAGGTAGGACTGGCGGATCAGGTCGAACAGCGGGTTTTCCTGCCACAGCGGCGAGGCGAAGCGCCGGTCCTTGACCGTCGGCGGATCGGCCGGGGCGACCGCCGGGTTCAGGAAACGTTGCCACAGCGCCATGCTCTCGGTCCAGAAATCGACCTGGGCCTGCGCCAGCGGCGCCGCGCCGCCGATGCCGGCAAGCGCGCCGGGCGCCGGCATCTCCACCGCCTTTGCCATCTGGTCGAAACCATGTTCGAGCAGCATCTGCTGGGCGCGGCCGATCACCCAGGTCCAGCGCTGCATGTCCTCCAGACTGGGCGGCGGGGGCGGTGCGGCGGTGTCGGTCATCGGCTGGCTCCTCCAGCGGGCGAGACTAGGACGGAAGCGGACGGAGCGGAATAGTGCGCGTGCGCTTTCCCGCCAGTCGCCATCCGCCGCTTAAACAGGCTTCGACAAGGCCTTGCCGGCACGGTATCAGCGGGGTTCCATTATCTAACCGGACCGGAGTCATGACTGACGATTTCTATCGCATCCGCCGCCTGCCGCCCTATGTCATCGCCGAAGTCAACGCGATGCGGGCAGCAGCACGCGCGGCGGGCGAAGACATCATCGATCTTGGCATGGGCAATCCGGACCTGCCGCCGCCGCCGCACGTGATCGAGAAACTGTGCGAGGTCGCGCGCAAGCCAGACGCACACGGCTATTCCGCGTCGAAGGGCATCCCCGGCCTGCGTCGCGCCCAGGCCAATTATTACCAGCGCCGCTTTGGTGTCGAACTGGACCCGGACAGCGAGGTCGTCGTCACGCTGGGCTCGAAGGAGGGGCTGGCGAACCTGGCGCAGGCGATCACCGCGCCCGGCGACGTCGTGCTGGCGCCCAACCCCAGCTACCCGATCCACACCTTCGGCTTCATCATCGCCGGCGCGTCGATCCGTTCAGTGCCGACGACGCCGGACGAACGCTATTTCGAGGCGCTGGAGCGGGCGGTGAAGTTCACCGTGCCCAAGCCGTCTGTGCTGGTCGTCGGCTATCCGTCCAACCCGACGGCGGAGGTCGTCGACCTTGCCTTCTACACCCGCCTGGTCGCTTTTGCGAAGGAACACGGCCTGTGGGTGCTGTCCGACCTCGCCTATTCGGAAATCTATTTCGACGGCCAGCCGACGCCGTCGATCCTGCAGGCGCCGGGCGCGCGCGATGTCGCCGTCGAATTCACGTCGATGTCCAAGACATACAGCATGGCCGGCTGGCGGATGGGCTTCGCGGTTGGCAACAAGACGCTGATCGCGGCGCTGACCCGGGTCAAATCCTACCTCGACTACGGTGCGTTCACCCCGATCCAGGCCGCCGCCGTCGCCGCGATCAACGGGCCGCAGGACATCGTCGAGAGCAACCGCCAGCTTTACAAGCGGCGGCGCGATGTGATGGTCGAAAGTTTCGGCCGCGCCGGCTGGGACATTCCGCCGCCGCGCGCCAGCATGTTCGCCTGGGCGCCGCTGCCCCCCGCGCTCGCCCATCTCGGCAGCCTTGAATTCTCGAAGCAGTTGTTGACCCATGCCGGCGTCGCCGTCGCCCCCGGCGTCGGCTATGGCGAGGACGGCGAAGGCTTCGTCCGTATCGCGATGGTCGAGAACGAACAGCGCATTCGCCAGGCCGCGCGCAACGTGAAGCGCTATCTGAGCAGCATGGGCGTCAACACCCCGGCGCGCGACGCGGGTTGAGCGGCGCGCGGCGACTCACTCGTCGAGCGCGGTGAAGCGGAAGTCGCGGAACACGGCGGTACCGGCGCCGGCGGCATAAAGGCCGGGGCGGAGCATCAGGAAGCCGCCACGGACATTGTGGTGGTAGCCCGACACCTCCATGCCGCGATCGAAGCGTTGCCATGTCCGGCCGCCGTCGCCGCTGGTGTGGAAGGAGATGATGTGCCGGCGGTTGGTGACGCGGACCCGCATCCGCGCACCATGCGGGTTGGTCGGGCGGCCGCGTTCCATGCCGTATTGGTGGGTGACGAACCGGTCGGCGTCGAAACCGAGGCCGCAATACAGCGTGTCGTCGTAGAACAGGACGAGGCCAGCGGTGCCGCCCGGCGGCACGGTGATGTCGCATTCGAAACGGTAGCTGGTGTCGCCGGCGGTCAGCAGCAGCGGCGATCCGCTCGACGGGGCGGTGCCGCGTGCGTCCAGATGCAGCGCACCGCCGGTGACGCGGGCGCGGCGCTCCTCGTCCGGCGCGGGGCGGAAGAACGCCCATTTACGGCCCAGCGCCAGCGGTGCGTCGAACGCGTCGGACAGCGGCTGGCCATGGGGCACGGCCTTCCCCCCGCCGCCGGGTTTGGCGATCGGCCGCGACAGGTCGCCGCCGGTCATCCGGAACCAGCCGTCCGCCGTCCATTCGATCGCATCGAGCAGGCATTGCCGCCCCAGCGTCCAGAAGCCGCGTTCATAGCCGTGGTAGAGTGCCCACCACGATCCGTCCGGCCCCTCGACCAACGAGGCATGGCCGCGTGACCACCATGCTTCATCCTCGCTTTGGGTGCGGACCAGCGGGTTCGCCGGGTGCTGCTGCCAGGGGCCGTGGACCGAGCGGGCGCGGGCGGCGATGACCATATGGCCGGTCGGCGGGCCGGCGGTGCCGCCGACCGCGGTCAGCATGTAGAACCAGCCGCCGTGACGGTGAATCTTCGGTCCTTCCGGCGAAAATCCTTCGACATCCCAGTCGTCTGGGTAGCGCCAGGGGTCGTAGACATGCTCGACCGGGCCGATCGTCGACAGGCCGTCGGCGGCCAGCCGCACCCTGTCTCCGCCCGACAGGAACAGCCAGCGCGATCCGTCCTCGCCGACGACATGGCACGGATCGATATGGGCGGGGAGGCCAAGCGGGACCGGGTCGCTCCACGGCCCGTCGATCCGATCCGCCCAGCTGACGAAAATGTCGTTCGGCGCCGCCTTGACCGGAATGTAGAGGAAATAGCGGCCGGCGTGCCTTTCGAGGCTGACCGCCCAGACCGAACCGATATTGCGGTGCAGGGCGGCGGTGCGCGGTTGCCAGTTCACCAGGTCGCGCGAATGCCAGATGACGAGACCGGGATAGGCGTCGAAGCTGGAAAAGGTCAGATAGTAATCGCGCCCGTCCTTCAGGATCGCCGGGTCGGGGCGGTCGCCGGACAGGATCGGGTTGAGGAAGCGGCCGTCGCCGAGGTCGGCGATCCTCTGGTTGTCCGCCCCCCGCCGCCATCGGCCGGCGGCAGGCGTGCCGGCGCCAACCGGGGCGGGTAGCGACAGGCCGAGCGTTGCCAGCGCGGTAGTGCGTATCGCCTGGCGCCGGTCCACCGGTTCAGACCAGTCCGATGGTGCGCGCCCAGGCCAGCCATAGTTCCGGCCAGGCGGAAACCGGCTTGCCGATCGCCTTGCGCAGGCCGAAGCCGTGGCCGCCGGCGGCGAACAGATGGGTCTCGACGGCAATGCCGCGCGCGGTCAGCGCGGCGCGCAGCAGCAGGGTGTTGGCGACCGGCACGGCGTCGTCGTCCTCGGCATGGAGCAGGAAGTGCGGCGGTGCATCCGCCGGCACGTTGCGGTCGGGCGAGTGCGCCGCCTCCATTGCCGGCGTCGGTGCCGCGCCGAGCAGCATCGCGCGCGACCCGGCATGGGCATCGGGCAGGCGCATCGAAATGACCGGATAAAGCGGCGCGGCGCTATGCGGCCGGGCGGACAACCGGTCGGCGGCGTCGACCGGGGCGTAGACGCCGGTGGCGAAGCGGGCGGCGAGATCGGCGCAGACATGGCCGCCGGCGGAAAAGCCCATCGCCGCGACGCGATCCGGCGACAGGGCATAGGCACCGGCATGGTGGCGGACCAGCCTGATCGCGCGCTGCGCGTCGGCCAGCGGGGTGTCCGCCCCGGCGGCCCAGCCTTCGCCCGGCAGGCGATAGAACAGGACGAAGGCGGTGAAACCGCGCGCCGCCAGCCAGCGCGCCATTTCATAGCCTTCCTTGTCGATCACCACCCAGCGATACCCGCCGCCCGGCGTGATCAGCACCGCCGCCCCGTTCGGGCGGTCCGGGCGGAACACCGTCATGCGCGGCCGGGCTATGCCCCAGACGGCGCGATCGGCAAGCAACGGGTCGGTCGCGCGTTCCTCCACCGTTTCCACGGGGAGCGGCGTCGGCGCGCCGGGGGCGCCGCCCGGCCACAGGTCGATCGTCTCGACCGGATCGGCGAGGCCGGGGGAAAGGGGGCGGGCGGCGCGGGGCGGCGGGGTCTGCGCCGCCGCCCCGCCGGCGAGGCCGGCGGCCAGCCCCCCGATCAGCAGCGCGCGGCGGCCGACCCCCCGTTCCGCGTCGGCGCCACCCATGTCAGTAACGGAACCGGGCGCCGAACAGGATGGTGCGGCCGAAATGGTTATTCTCGTAATTCCGGTCGGCGTCGAAGTCGGTGTAGCGGTAACGGTAGGTATCGAGCAGGTTGTTGCCCTCGACCGACAATTCGATCTGGTCGGTCAGCTTGTAGCGCATCGATGCATC
Source organism: Sphingomonas flavalba (assembly GCF_047553045.1). Taxonomy (GTDB): domain Bacteria; phylum Pseudomonadota; class Alphaproteobacteria; order Sphingomonadales; family Sphingomonadaceae; genus Sphingomonas_L; species Sphingomonas_L flavalba_A. The sequence goes on from NZ_CP180208.1 coordinate 396,357, forward strand.
GAGGTTCCACGTCGCGCCATAGCCTTCAAAGATGTTGCCGGTGCCGCTGTTGGCGTCGATGTAGCGGCTGCGATAGCTGCCCATCACGCGGGCGCTGAACCGGCCGTCGTCGAAATAGAGGGTGGCGTTGTAGGCCCGCTTGGACACGCCGAACAGCGTGGCGGTGCGGGTTTCCTTGATCAGCGCGCCGCCGGGGGCAACGGCCGGGCCGCTGACCGAATAATCGGCATTGGACGAAATGAACGTCGCATTGGCAAGCAGCCCGAAATTGCTGAGCATGCCGGGCAGGAAGCGGAACGGCATCTGCAGCGCCAGTTCAGCGCCCTTCAGCGTTGCGCCTGACCCGTTGACGTTACCGGTGATCGTATAGATCTGGCTCGGGTCGAAATTGATATAGGCCGGTGAACTCGGCGGCAGCGCGTCCTTGCTGAGACCGGTGGAGGCGAATGTCGCGCTGTAGGTGTCGGACACCGGGAAGCTGGCGACCTTCTTGCGGAACAGCGCCAGCGACAGGATCGACTGCGGGGCGAAATACCATTCCACCGCGAGGTCGAAATTGGTCGCCCGATACGGGTCGATGAACGGATTGCCGTAGCTGATCTTGTAGTTGAACCCGTCGACCGAGCCGCCGGGCGTCAGGTTGCCGAGCGTCGGCCGCGTCATCACCTTGGCGATCGCGCCGCGAATGATGATGTCGCGATGCGGGTAGAGCGCCAGGTTTGCCGACGGCAGCCAGTCGTCATAGCTGCGCGTCACCGACACGGTGTTCCCGCTCAGCACGCCGGTGGAGCTTTGCCTGGTATGGGCGTAGCGGATGCCGGCGTTGCCGGCATATTCCAGGCCGAAAATCTCGCCCTTGGCGTCGAACTGGAGGTAGAAGCCGCTGGTTTCCTCGCGCACACTGCGGGTATTGCCCGTATCCGGCTTGGCCGTCCGATCGTACAGGCCGGTGAAGGCGGTGGAACTGGCGAGGTCGGGGATCAGCCACTGCGTCGTCGTGCCCGCCGGCTGGCCCGACCGGCGCAGGGTGAATGTTTCCGCTAGGTCCGCGATGACCGGGAAGCCGTAGACCGCGCCCGGCCCGAACGCGTTCTTCGGCGAGCAGGTAATCGTGCCGAGAACCAGATCGACGCCACCGTCGCCGCACACCGCGGTGTCGCGGGTGAAGGCGAGCGAAGCGAAGTCGAACCGCCGCCAGACCGCGCCGGCCTTGACCTGAAACCCGTCGGCGACGTCCCATTCGGTGCGAAGCTGGGCGGTCCGGAATTTGTTGCTGACGTTGGACGGCCGGTCGCGGACCTCGGCGAGCTGGAAGGTCGACGGATCGGTGACGCTCGGCGTGCCGAAGGTCAGTACCGGATTCTTCATGTCGCGATAGTCGTAGGAATAGCCCTGCGCGTCGCGGTCATCGAACACCACCGTCGTTTCGACCGGGATGTTGGCATCCGATTTCGACAGGCCGCCGAGCAGGGTGAAGCGGAAGCTGTCGCCAAGGTCCTGGTCCCAGCTTGCCCCGACCTGATAGAATTCGGTCGACGAGCGGCGCAGGTAATGTTCGTTGCGGACATAGGCGTCGTTCAGCGTCGCCGCGATCATGTTGCCGTTGCCGTCATAGACCGGGTTCAACACGTCGATCGATCGTTCGTTGGAGCGCAGCAGCACCTCGCCCCACTTCTCCTCGCGAGTTTCTTTGAATTTCGAATAGAGCGCGTCGATCGAGAATTTGGTCGCCTCGGTCGGTGCGAACTGGATCGAGCCGGTCAGGCCGAGCCGTTCGCGATCGTGGAGAATCTCGCCATAGCGCGGGATGCGCGGGTGAAAGGAAAGGGCGGCCGCGTCACAGGCCGCACTGGCGGTATAGCTGCCGCCGCTGTTCGGCGCCGACCAGCAGGGCGTGCCGTCGACCGAGTCAAACCGCGCCTGCGCCCAGCGCACCGTGTTGTTGCCCATCTCCAGCGCCTGCGTCTTCGAATAGGCGGCGGAGATCGATGCGCCGAAGGTGCCGTCGACATTGCGCCAGCTGAGCAGCCCGGCGAGGCGCGGGCCAAGGTCCTTCGACAGATCGTTATAGGAACCGACCGCCGAAAGCGCGCCGTGCCCCCCGGCTTTACCGGCCAGCGGATTACCGGTGTTCAGGTCGACCACCGCGCCGAGCGAGCCTTCGTCGAGCGACGCCTCCGCCGTCTTGTGGACGACAAGGCTGCTGAACAGTTCCGATGCGAAAACGTTGAAGTCGAAGGCACGGTCACGGTTGGACGACGCCCCGTCGGTCGAAGTGGCGACCGTTTCCAGCCCGTTCACGCGGACGCGGGTGAACTGCGCGCCAAGCCCGCGAACGGTGATCGCGCGACCTTCCCCGCCGTCGCGCTGGATCGATATGCCGGGGATGCGTTGCAGCGATTCGGCCAGATTCTGGTCGGGGAATTTGGCGATGTCTTCCGCGACGATCGCGTCGACTGCCGCGATCGAGTCGCGCTTGACGTTCAGCGCCGCTTCCAGCGACTGGCGAAAGCCGGTGACGACGATCACGTCCTCGTTGCCCGTTGTCGCGGCGGCATCCGCCGGTGCCGTGCCCTGTCCGAAGGCGGCCGCCGGCGCGACCAGCGCGCTCCCGGCGATCAACGCCAGCTTGACCAGCGAAATCCGGCTCAGTTCCGTGCCCATTGTCCTTCCCCCTTCGATGCCCGGAAGGGCACCATTATGCTACCGGTGTCATCGAGGGGCGCAACAGAAAATGCGCAAACCTCCGGCACCTCATCCTAAACGCGCCCAATGGCGCCCCGCGACTGTCGGATCGCGGATCGGCCCCGGTTTGGTAACCGGTGTCATTTTTAATTGCCTCGCATCGGCGGCTCTGTCAAGAAGCAAGCGCGGGAGAGCGAGACATGATGAATTGGCTGCGGAATCTGGCGATTGTCGCCATCCTGTTCCACCTGATCGGCGCCGATATAGCGCTGGCCGCCGACCGGGCGGACCCGACAAGAGGTGGCGCGGGCGGGCGAATCATCCGCGTCACGACGCTGGCCAAGGACGGGCCGGGATCGCTGAAGGCGGCGGTCGACGCGAAGGGGCCGCGCATCGTCGTATTCGAAGTCGGCGGCGTCATCGACATGGAACGCAGCGTGCTGACCATCGCCGAACCGTATCTGACGATCGCTGGGCAGACCGCACCGTCGCCCGGCATCACCCTGATCCGCGGCGGCATCGATCTGAAGGGGCACGACGTCATCGTCAGCCATCTACGGGTGATGACCGGCGCCGACGGCCAGCCGCATTTTTCCGATTGGGAAGCGGATGCGTTGTCGACTGTCGCCGCACATAACGTGATCGTCGAGCATTGCAGCTTCCTGTGGGCGATCGACGAGAACATGTCGGCGTCCGGCCCGCGCTTCACCGGCGCGGACGTCCGCGCCTGGCGGGCGGGGACGAGCCACGACATCCTGTTCCGCGAAAACCTTGCTGCCGAGGGGCTGGCCAATGCCAGCCACCCGAAGGGTGAGCATTCGAAAGGTACGCTGGTTCACGACAACGCGACCGGCATCACCTTCTACCGCAATGTCTGGGCGCACAATGTCGAGCGGGCGCCGCTGGTCAAGGGCGGGGCGCAGGTGCTGATGGTCAACAACATGATCTACAATCCCGGTCGCCGGGCGGTGCATTACAACCTGATGAACCTCGAATGGGCCGGCCACGCCTATGTTACCGGCGAGATCACCGCGATCGGCAATGTGATGCGCGGCGGTAACGACACCGACGCCGGCCTGCCGTTCCTGATGCTCGGCGGCGACGGCGATCTTGCGTATTACGGCCATGACAATATCGCGGTCGACCGGCACGGCGCACCGCTGCCGATGTTCGGCCGCTATGGCGTGACCGGGGCGCGACTGATTACGGCGGACGCGCCGCTCGCCAGCCCGGCCGGACTGGCCGTGCTACCCGCTGCGGCCCTTGAAACCGATCTCCTCCGCACCGTCGGCGCGCGGCCGTGGGACCGGGCGGCCGACGACATCCGCATCCTGTTCTTCATCGCCGAGGGGCGTGGCGATATCATCGATGACGAGCATCAGGTCGGGCGCGGCTACCCCCAGCTGGCGGCGACCCGCGCCGCATTCGATCCGGCGGCGTGGAACCTGGACGACATGACGCCGCGTGCCGGTATCTACCCCGGTCAGGTGGCGGGCGCGCAGGAGGCGCTGTCCGCCCGCGACAAGGCGATGCGGGCCGAACCGAAGTGATCGCCGCCGCCGCTCTCGCTCTGCTCGCCGCCGCGCCGCCGATGGTGGTGATTGACGAAGCCGCGACCCGGCGTGAGGAGGCGCCGCCGCACGGCGCGATCGGGATGAGCACCGCCTATCGTATCTCCGACGCGGCGCCGCTGCCGCGGGCGATGGAGTTCCGCCGGCGCGATCTGCACCCCGGTGCGGCGATCGGCGCCCACCCGATCGACCATGACGAGGTCTATTACGTGCTCGCGGGGCAGGGTGAGGTGGAATCGGACGGTGTCCGCCGGACGGTCGGGCCGGGGATGGCGGCTTACCTTTATCGCGGCGCCGTCGTCGGTATCCGCCAGACCGGCGCCGACCCGCTGTCGCTGATCATCGCCTACCCGAACCCGCCGGCAGCGGGAGCAGCAGCCGGGCCGGGTAAGCGGCGCTAGCTGCCCGGCTGGATATAGGGCGCCGTCGCCCATAGCGCGCGTTCCCAGCCGCGCGGGTCGTCGGCCATGCGCGGTGGCGTATCGAACAGCATCGTCGCGCGGCTTGGCAGGCGGTACGGTTGCCAGCCCGGCAGGCCGGGCCGCCCGCTATGCGCCAGCCCGGCAAAGGCGGCCATCATCGCGTCGCGCAGCGCCCGCGCCTCTGCCCCGGTTCCGCTGAAGCTGCCCGGCGCGTCGAGCGTGCCGAATACATAAGGGATGTCGTCCATATGCGCGGCGCCGCGCAGCGGGTCGACCGGCGACTGGCGGTCGAACTGGTAGACCCACGTCGCCTCCGCCCCGGCGGCGGCGCGGGCGTCCGCCTCTATCACCTGTCCCGGCCAGCTCCGCCCCGCGGTGGTCGCCGCGTAGAACAGCCGTTCCGGCGTCCAGTCGGGAAAGCGGGCGCGGTAGCCCGCGACCACCCAGGCAGGATCGAGATCGATCTTGACCTCCGCGCCGATCCGCGCGGCAAGATTGTCCCAGTTCAGCCCGGCGAGTTTCGGGCCGCGTGGATCGATGAAGGCACGGGTCTCGTCGCGGGTATTGCCGAGGATCATCGGTATTGCGTGCGACTGCGGCGCCGCGTCCGGCCAGAACGGGTGGCGCGGCAGGTTGGTCATGTCGAGCACCGGACCGAAATAGAGCGGCCCGCCGAGCACCGGGTCGTTGGCGCCGAGCGCGTCGACCAGCCTTGGCCATGGCATGGTCCGCAACGCCGCGACGGCGTCCCCGGTCAGGCCGAGCGCGGCGATCAGCGCCTGCGTTCGCCGCCATGCATGGCCGGGGCCGGATGCGGTTACCTGCTGCCCGCTCATCGTCGCCGCCGCGTGGAACAGGCCGTTTGCCGCCGGCATCGCCATCAGCGTCGCGATCTTGGCGCCGCCGCCCGACTGGCCGAACAGCATTACCCGGTCGGGGTCGCCGCCGAACGCGGCGATATGGTCGCGGACCCAGCGCAAAGCGACGATCAGGTCGAGCTGGCCAAGGTTGCCGCTGTCGGCGAAGGCGGGGCCGAACGGCTTCAGCCAGGCATAGCCGAACAGGTTCAGCCGCTGGTTGACCGTGACGACCACGACGTCGCCGCCAGCCGCCAGCCGGGCGCCATCGGTCAGCGGGTCGGTGACGGTGCCGCCGTTGTAAGCGCCGCCGTGGAAATAGACCATCACCGGCCGCCGCGCCGCCGGGTGCGTGTCCGGTGTCCACACGTTCAGGTACAGGCAGTCCTCGTCCATCGCCGCCGTCGTCGGGCCGCGCTGCGGCGCCAGCGGGCCGAAGCGGTCCGCGCGCAGCGTTGGCCCGTCAAACGGCTCCGCTCGTGGGACGGCAAAGCGTTCGGCGCGGGCATAGCGTATCCCCCTGAACGCGCAGACGCCCTGTTCGCGCACGCCCCGGTAGCGCCCGGCGGCCGGGTCGCCGCCGCCGCTGATGGCGGGTGAGGACAGGGCGAGCGCCACCGTCGCGCCGCCGCCGATCAGCGCGCGGCGGCTCAGCCGCTCAGCGGGCGAGCCAGCCGCCGTCGACCGCAAGGATGTGCCCCTGCACATAGTCCGCCGCCGCGCTCGCCAGGAACACCGCCGCGCCGCCAATGTCTTCCGGCCGGCCCCAGCGGCCTTCCGGGATGCGCTCCAGTATCTGGCGGTTGCGCGTCGCGTCGGCCTGCAGGGCGGCGGTGTTGTTGGTTTCGATATAGCCGGGCGCGATCGCGTTGACGTTGACGCCCTGCGCCGCCCATTCGTTGGCGAGCAGCCGGGTCAGGCCGGCGACGCCGCTTTTCGCCGCAGTATAGCTCGGCACCCGGATCCCGCCCTGAAAGCTGAGCATCGACGCGATGTTGATGATCTTGCCGCGCCCGCCGCCGGCGGCGTGGCGGGCGATCATATGGCGCCCGGCCGCCTGGCACAGGAAGAACAGCGCCTTCAGATTGGTGTCGATCACCGCGTCCCAGTCCGCCTCGGTGAAGGCGACGGAATCGGCGCGGCGGATGATGCCGGCGTTGTTGACGAGGATGTCGAGCCCGCCCAGTTCGGCGATCACCCGGTCGACCGCCGGCTGGATCGGCGCGATGCTCGACAGGTCGGCGGGCACCAGCAGGCAGCGGCGACCGGTGGCTTGCACCAGCGCTGCGGTTTGCTCCGCCGGGCTGCGGCCGACGGCGGCGATGTCGGCACCGGCCGCGGCCAGCGCCACGGCGATGCCCTGGCCAATGCCGGTGTTGGCGCCGGTGACGAGGGCGATACGGCCGGAAAGATCGAACGGCGCGGCCATCATTTCAACTGGCAGATATCGAGGACGTTCATGTCGGTGTAGTCGAGATTCTCGCCGCCCATCGCCCAGATGAACGCATAGCGTTTGGTGCCCGACCCCATGTGGATCGACCAGGGTGGGCTGATCACCGCTTCCTCGTTGGCGATCGCCAGATGGCGCAGGCCGTCCGGTTCGCCCATGTAGTGGAACACCCGGTCCGATGGTTCCGGCATGTCGAAGTAGAGGTAGATCTCGCTGCGCCGGTCGTGGAGGTGCGGCGGCATCGTGTTCCAGACGCTGCCTTCCTCCAGCACGGTCAGGCCGAGCAGCAACTGCGCGCTTTCGCACACGCCGGGGATGACGAGCTGGTAGATCGTGCGCTGGTTCGAATTGGCAAGGTCGCCGCGCGCCAGCGGGTTCGCCTGATCGAGGGTGATGTGCTTGAGCGGGCAGGTTTTGTGGGCGGGGACGGAGGCGAGATAGTAACGCGCGCCGTCGCCGGCGAACAGCACCTCGCGGCTACCCATCGGAACGTAGAGGCATTCCTTGTTGGCGAGCCGGAACGCCTGGCCGTCGACGGTGACGGTGCCGGGCGCGCCGATGTTGACGATGCCCATTTCCCGTCGTTCGAGGAACGGATGGCCGGCGGCGCTGGCCGGTTCCGTCTGGTCGGGCAGGCGGATGGTGGCGCCGGCGGGGACGGCGCCGCCGATCACGAAACGCTCGGTGTGCGAATAGGTGAGGGTGACCGCGCCGTCGTGGAACAGGCCGGAAACAAGGTAGCGGTCGCGCAGGGCGTCGTTGCTGGCGCCAGCCATCATGTCCGGGTGGGTGGCATGGAATGTCTTGGCGAACACGCGCGGTTTCTCCCTGGGTTATCGGGTGGATGACAGGGGTCTAGCCCGCAAAGGTAACCGGTGTCAACGAAGAGGGAAAAGCGGGCCGTCGGGGCCGCCGCCGGGGCCGTCAGGCCGCCGGAGGGGCGACGGAGGCGCGGGGGATCAGGTCGGACAGGAACAGCGACGGCTGTTGCGCGGCGGCTTCCGGGTTGACCAGTTTGAGCGCGGCGGAGCGGGCCATCGCGACGATCGGCCAGCGCACCGTCGTCATCGGCGGCCAGATATGGGCGGCGATCGCGGTGTCGTCGAAGCCGACGAGCGATAGCTGATCGGGCACGCGGATGCCGCGTTCGCGGGCGGCGTGAAGGACGCCGGCCGCCATTTCGTCGTTGCTGGCGAAGATCGCGGTCGGGCGCGGCGTCGCGTCGAGCAGCCGCGCGCCGGCGGCCAGCCCGGATTCGAACGTGTAATTGCCCTGCGCCTTCAGTTCGGCCCCGGCATCCAGTCCAAGCCGGGCGACGGCTTCGTCGAACCCGGCCTCGCGCTCTGTCGCCGAGCGGAAGCCGACCGGGCCGGTGATCAGGCCGATGCGGCGGTGGCCGGTCTGGGCGAGATGCTCGATCGCGTGGCCGACGACCTGCCGGTCGTTCGATTCGACCATATGCGCCGGTTCGTCGAGCCGCGCCGAACCCATGCGGACATAGTTGCAGCCGAGCTCGCGGCAGGTCTCGGCGATCGCGTCGTTTTCCGACACCGGCGGCAGGATCAGCACGCCATAGGGGCGTTGCTTCATGATGAAGGCGCTGATGTCGGCAAGCAGGCCCGGCGATTTCCGGTCGACCGGCCGGACGACCAGCGCGAATTCGGTATCGCGGATCGCGTCGAGCACCCCTTCCTGAAAATTCAGGACCATCTGAGCATTGGGGTTGTCGTGGATCAGGCCGATCAGGAAATTGCGCCGCAACGCCAGCGCCCGCGCCTGCGGGTTCGGGACATAGCCAAGTTCGGCGATGACCTGTTCGACCTTTTGGCGCGTCGTCTGGTTGAGCAGCGGCGAGCGGTTGATCACCCGGCTGACCGTCTTTTTCGACACGCCGGACAGCCGCGCGACATCGTTGATTGTCGGCTTGCCCGCGCTTTTGCTGGTCCTGGCCATAAGACTCCCGGTCACAGGCCAAACACCGGCCCGGTCCGACATGTGCCCGCTTCGGCAAGCGGAGACAATGTCTGACACCGGTGTCTGCCTAGCCCGGACGCGGGCGATGGGCAAGCCGCTTGTCCGGTGAGGGGACGGGGCGACCGACTCGGCGGCGCGCCGCAGAATGGCGCCGGATTTCGTGCCCGTCATCTGCCGGCGTCGGCGCAGCGGTGCGGCGTGGCCGGCCATGCCGGCAACAAACGATAATCCAAATAAACAATTGAAATATATAATATAATACACTGATCGGTGACGGGAAAAGCACGCGGCGTATTGAATATGACACCGGTTTCCTATAGGCAGCCGCCAACGGGGCACAAACGACGGGGACAGGATTGACCGACCAGGCCGAAATGGTGGCGCGAGCGTTCGTTACGGCGCGGCGCGAGGGACGGGTTCTTGCCGAATACCCCGGCGTGCGCCCGGTCGATCTGGCCGGGGCCTATCGCATCCAGGATCGCGCGCTGGCCGTCGACGGCCGCCGGGTCGCCGGCTGGAAGGTCGGGCGGATCAACCCGCCGGACGACGCCCGGTTGGGCGCCGACCGCCTGTCCGGGCCGATCTTCGCCGACGCGGTGATCACGCTGGCCGACGGGGCGCCCGGCGCCGCCGCGCCGGACATGCCGGTCTATGCGGGCGGTTTCGCGGCGGCCGAAGCGGAGTTGCTGCTGCACGTCGCGCCGGGCTGGAACGGCACGGTGCCGACCGACGACGCCGGCACGCGCGCGCTGCTCGACGATGTGCGGCTGGGCATCGAGATCGCCAGTTCGCCCTATCCGCGGATCAACGAGGACGGCCCGGCTGTCACCATTTCCGATTTCGGCAACAATGCCGGGCTGATCGTCGGCGCCGCCGTTGCCGACTGGCGCGCGATCGATCTGTGCGCGATCGCGGTCCGGCTGGAGATCGACGGCACGGTCGCCGGTGCCGCGACGGCGCGGACGATGCTGGACGGCCCCTATGGCGCCGTCCGCTTCCTGCTTGCCAACCTGGCCGGGCGCGGCATCGCCCTGTCCGCCGGGCTGTGGGTGTCGACCGGGGCGATCACCGGGGTCCACCCGGTCACCCCCGGCCAGCGCGTTCGCGCGGTGTTCGACGGGCATGGCGCGATCGATTGCCGGATCGTACCGGTACGACAAATCTGAGGACGGTTTTTGCGGACCGTCTCAGGGCGGCCGCCAGGAGAGAGTGCCGCGATGACTGAAGCGATGGCCAAACCGCAGAAACCCGCCGGCCGGCGCCGCTGGATTGTCGTCGCGCTGTTGTTCGCGGCCACCGCGATCAATTATATCGACCGCCAGATGATCGGCGTGCTGAAGCCGACGCTCCAGCAGGAATTCGCGTGGAGCGAGAGCGATTTCGCCAACATCGTGTTCTGGTTCCAGCTTGCCTACGCGATCGGTTACCTGAGTTTCGGCAAGGTCGTCGACACGATCGGCGCCCGGCTGGGTTACACGGTGGCGATCGTCATCTGGACCATCAGCCACATGGCGCACGGGCTGGCGGTGGGCGTCACCTCCTTCGCGGCGGCGCGGTTCGGTCTGGGCATTGGCGAGGCCGGCAATTTCCCGTCCGGCATCCGCGCCGTCACCGACTGGTTTCCCCAGCGCGAGCGCGCCTATGCGATCGGCCTGTTCAACGCCGGCGCCAATATCGGCGCGATCATCACGCCGCTGCTGGTGCCGCTGCTCGTGCTGTGGTTCGACTGGCGCGCCGCCTTTTTCCTGACCGGCATTTTCGGCATTGTCTGGTTGATCGTCTGGCTGCGCGTGTACCGTCACCCGGCCAAGGACCCGGCGGTCAGCGCCGAGGAACTGGCCTGGATTCGCCAGGACCCGGCCGACCCGGCGGAGCCGATCGGCTGGCTGCGGCTGCTGACCGTGCCGGAGACCTGGGCCTATGCGCTCGGCAAGTTCCTGATCGACCCGATCTGGTGGTTCTTCCTGTTCTGGCTGCCGGGTTATCTGTTCCAGCGCTACGACCTGGACCTGACCAGTTTCGGTCTGCCGCTGGCCGCGATCTACCTGATTTCGGATCTGGGCAGCATCGGCGGCGGCTGGATGTCGTCCCGGATGATCCGCGCGGGCTACTCCCCCAATGTCGCGCGCAAGGTGACGATGCTGCTATGCGCGTTGTGCGTGCTGCCGATCTGGTTCGCGCAGGATATCGACAGCGTCTGGGGCGCGGTGTTGGTCATCGGGCTGGCGACCGCCGCTCACCAGGCGTTTTCCGCCAACCTCTACACCCTGCCGTCGGACGTGTTCCCGCGCGCGGCGGTCGGTTCGGTCGTCGGCATCGGCGGGACGGTCGGCGCGCTTGGCGGCATGGGGATGGCGATTTTCACCGGCTACATCCTCGACACCACCCACAGTTACCAGTTGCTGTTCGCGCTGTGCGCCAGCGCCTATCTGGCGGCGCTGCTTGTCGTTCACCTGCTCAGCCCGCGGCTGGCCCGCGCGCGGGTCTGAGGGACGGGCCGGCAAGCGGCCCACTGTCCGCGACGGTGGCGGTTCCGCCTGAGGTAGCGAAACCCTAAAGCTTTGGCAGGGTGACGCCGCGCTGGCCCATATATTTGCCGGCGCGGTCGGCATAGCTGACCTCGCAGGGTTCGTTGCCCTGCAGGAACAGGAACTGGCACGCCCCTTCATTGGCGTAGATCCGCGCCGGGAGCGGGGTGGTGTTGGAGAATTCCAGCGTCACATGGCCTTCCCAGCCGGGTTCCAGCGGGGTGACGTTGACGATGATTCCGCAGCGCGCATAGGTCGACTTGCCGAGGCAGATGACCAGCACGTCGCGCGGCACCCGGAAATATTCGACGGTGCGGGCAAGGGCGAAGCTGTTCGGCGGGATGACGCAGACGTCGGTCTTGCGATCGACGAAGCTGTTGGCGGCGAAGTCCTTCGGGTCGACGATGGCGCTGTCGACATTGGTGAAGATCTTGAATTCGTCCGCCACCCGCGCGTCATAGCCGTAGGAGCTGAGCCCGAAGCTGATGCAGCCGTCACGCTTCTGGCTTTCGACGAACGGTTCGATCATGCCGTGGGCCAGCGCCTGTTCGCGGATCCAGCGGTCGGACAATATCGCCATCAGCGCCTCTCTTTTCGTGTGTCGGTGGCCGGCCCCGGACCCAGATCCGCCGGGCCGAAGGCATGGGGAAGCAGCGCCGACAGCGCGTGGGTGACGATGGTGTCGCCCTCCGCCGCCGCGCAGTGGACGACAATGTCACGCCCGCCGGTCTGCGCCGCTTCGTTCAGCAGTTGACGGCAGCGGCCGCACGGGGTGACCGGCGCGGTGCCGCTGATCGCGCCGGCGCGGAGCGCGCCGCCGGCGACGGCGATGGCGACGACATCCGCCAGCCGGCCCTGCGCGCTGGCGGTGGCGAGCGCCACCGTTTCGGCGCAGAGCGACAGGCCGTAGCTGGCGTTTTCCATATTCGCGCCGGTGACGACGCCGCCGTCGGCAAGCAGCACCGCGGCGCCGACGCCGAAGCACGAATAGGGCGCGTGGGCATGGGCCGCGGCGGCGCGCGCGGCGGCGACGAGCGCGGGCGGGGCGGGCAAGGCGGGGGCGGCGGCCGTCATCTCAACCCTTGATATGGAGCACGCAGATCAGCGTGAACAGCCGCCGGGCGGTGGGGAAATCGACCTCGATCTTGCCGCCGAACCGCTCGATCAGCAATTCGGCCGCGCTGTCATGGATGCCGCGCCGGGCCATGTCGATCGTCTCGATCTGCTGCGCGCTTGCCTGGCGGATCGCCTGATAATAGCTGTCGCAGATCGCGAAATATTCGCGGATCGGGCGCTGAAAGCGGCCGAGGGCGAGGATCAGCGTGTCGAGCGGGGTGCCGTCTTCGCGCGCCAGGGCGACGACCAGCCGGCCTTCCTCGACGCTGAGGCGCAGGCGGTACGGGCCGGCATAACTGTCCGCCGCGTCGCGCAGCGGCTTGAAAAAATTGCCCTCGATCAGGTCGAAGATCGCGATCCGCCGTTCCTGCTCGACGTCGGCGTTGCGCCACAGAATGGTGCGTTCGTCCAGTTCGACGTCGATGATCCGTGGATCGCCCATGTCCGGCCTGTAGAAGGGAAGTGCGGCGCAGCAAAGCCCCCGTGGGGCGCGGCGCGGTTATTCACAATCCGCTCACAGGGCTTGGCGTGACTTATCCTGTCTTGCCGGGGGCGGCGGAAAAGGGGACAAGGCGGCGATGGGGAATTTGTTATCGATCGTGCCGCCCGTGGAGGGCGAGGCCACCGTCCTGCCGCAGAATATCGAGGCGGAAGCGGCGTTGCTCGGCGCGCTGATGATCGACAACCGGCTGGCCGAAGACGTGCAGATGAAGCTGCGGGCGGAGCATTTCTTCGAGCCGATCCACGGGCGGATCTACGAAGCGATCCTGAAGTTGCTCGACCGCAACATGGTGGCCAACCCGGTGACGCTGAAGCCGCTGTTCGACGGCGACGAAGCGATGAAGGAGGTTGGCGGGCCAGCCTATCTGGCGCAGTTGACCGGCAGCGGCGCGGCGCTGATCGGCGCGCGCGACTTCGCGACGCAGATCTATGACCTGGCGATGCTGCGGTCGCTGATCGACGTTGGCCGGACCATGGTCGAAAACGCGATGGACACGTCCGAGGCGGTCGACCCGAAAAGCCAGATCGAGGCGGCCGAGGTCTCGCTCTACAAGGTGGCCGAGGGCGGCGACGAGAGCGGCGGGGTCAAGAGCTTCCTTCAGGCGGCGCGATCGGCGGTCGAGGCGGCGGAGCGCGCCCAGAACGCCGGCGGCAAGATTTCCGGCATCACCACCGGGCTGAGCGACCTGAACGCGCAGACCGGCGGCCTGCAGCGCAGCGACCTGCTGATCCTCGCCGGGCGGCCGGGCATGGGCAAGACGTCGCTTGCCACCAACATCGCGTTCAACGCCGCCACCCGCTGGATGCGCGACCGCGACGACGGCATCCCGCCGGAACGCTCGCTCGGCGCGCGGGTGGCGTTTTTCAGCCTCGAAATGTCGGCGGACCAGCTGGCGACCCGCATCCTGGCGGAGGAGTCGGGCGTGGTCGCCCACAAGATACGGTCCGGCGCGCTCAGCACCCACGACTTTCGCGAATTCGCGCGGGCGGCGGCGACGCTGGAGGAGCTGCCGCTGTTCATCGACGACACGCCGGGCCTGACCATCGCCGCGCTGCGCACCCGCGCCCGGCGGCTGAAACGGCGGCACGACATCGGCCTGGTCGTCGTCGACTATCTGCAGCTTCTGCAAGGCGGCGGCCGCAGCTCGAACGAGAACCGCGTGCAGGAAATTTCGGAGATCAGCCGCGGGCTGAAGACGCTGGCCAAGGAACTGAACGTGCCGGTGCTGGCGCTGTCGCAGCTCAGCCGCGCGGTCGAGCAGCGCGAGGACAAGCGCCCGCAGCTATCCGACCTGCGCGAATCCGGCTCGATCGAGCAGGACGCCGACATCGTCATGTTCGTCTATCGTGAGGAATATTATCACGACATGAAACGGCCGGACGAACCGAACGACCACAGTTCCGCCGAGGACCGCGACAAATACAGCAACTGGCAGGCCCGCCATCTGGAAGTGGTCGGCCGGGCGACGGTGTTCGTCGCCAAGCAGCGCCACGGCGCCACCGGCAACGTCAACCTGCGCTTCGAGAGCGAGATCACCAAATTCTCCGACCTGGCGCATGACGACTATACGGCGGTGCAGACCCGCTGACAGGGTGGGGGCCTCGCCCCACCTCCGGTTTTTCTCCGGCCCCGCCACACCCGCCCATCCCGAGCGCAGTCGAGGGACGCATGGCAGCGGGTGCGTCCCTCGACGGCGCTCGGGATGGACGGGTATGTGGGTGGTGCGGGTGCGTCCCTCGCCTATGCCGGGGATGGGCGGTCCGGGGCGGCGCGGCGCCGGGGTCAGAAGACCGGTTCGTCGCCTTGGTTGGCGACGTGGATGCCGCATTCCACCTTGTCCCAGCCGCGCCAGCGGCCGGCGCGGGGGTCTTCGCCGGGGCGGACCTTGCTGGTGCACGGCGCGCAGCCGATCGACGGATATCCCTGCGCCTCCAGCGGGTGGCGGGGGAGGGCGTGCTCGGCGAAATAGGCGTCGAGGTCGGCCTTGGTCCAGTCGGCGAGCGGGTTGAGTTTCAGCCGGCCTTCGTCGATCTCAAAACGGGGCAGGGCGGCGCGGGTGCCGCTCTGAAAGCCCTTGCGGCCGGAAATCCACGCGTCGAACGGCAGCAGCGCGCGGCGCAGCGGTTCGACCTTGCGGATGCCGCAGCAGCCGTCCGGGTCGTAGGACCAGCGCAGGCCGGTTTCGTCGCGCGCCGCCAGAATGCGGGGGTCCGGCCGGTAGACGCGCAGATCGATGAAGCCGAGCCGTTCGGCCAGCTCATCGCGATAGGCGAGCGTTTCGCCGAAGATCTTCTGGGTGTTGACGAAGATCAGCGGCACCGCCCGATCGACCTGGGCGACAAGGTGGAGCAGCACCGCCGATTCCGCGCCGAACGACGAGACCAGCCCGATCCGCCCGGCGAGTTCGCCGGTCAGCAGTTCCGCCAGCATCGTCGCCGTGTCCACGCCGGTGTAGCGCGCGTTCAGCCGATCGGCATCGGCCGGCGTGAAGCCGGGCGCGACGTCGATCGTGTCGAGCCGGCGGGCCGGCTCACCCATGGCGCAGGTTCCACACCGGCACCGAACGGTCGGCGGCGGTCTGGTAGACGTTGCGGTACCGTTCGAGCGAGGCCTGAACCACTTCCGGGTCGAGCGGCTGGGCCGGCGCGAAACTGTCGAAACCGCAGCGGCGCATGAACAGCAACTGGTCGACCAGCACGTCGCCTTCGGCCCGCAATTCGCCGGTGTAACCGGCTTCGCGCAGGATGCGGGCGGAGGAATAGCCGCGCCCGTCGCGGAAGCGCGGGAACGACACCTCGACCAGCGCCAGCCGGGCGAAATGCGGAATCAGCAGCCGGGCGTCTTCCCCCGCTTCCAGCCGGACGGCGGTGGCGTCGCCCTGTTCGAGAAAGGCGTCGAGGGTGACCGCCGGTTCCTCGTGCGGCTCGTCGTCGCGAAAACGCAGGAGATTATCCATAGATCGCCTCCTTGAACGGTTCGAAGCCGACGCGGCGGTAGGTGTCGAGGAAGCGTTCGCCGTCGGTGCGGAGTTCGCGATAGCGTTCGATCGTCCGTTCGACCGCATCGACGACGCCGTCTTCGTCGAAGCCGGGGCCGGTGATCTTGGCGAGTGCCGCATCCTCCGCGCCGGACCCGCCGAGCAGGAGCTGGTAGTTCTCCGTCCCCTTCCGGTCGACGCCGAGAATGCCGATATGGCCGACATGATGGTGGCCGCAGGCGTTGATGCAGCCGCTGATCTTGATCTTCAGCTCACCCAGGTCCTTTTGCCGGTCATAGTCGGCGAAGCGGTCGGCGATCTTCTGCGCGACCGGGATCGAGCGGGCATTGGCGAGGCTGCAGTAATCAAGGCCGGGGCAGACGATGATGTCGCTGACCAGATCGAGATTGGCGGTGGCAAGGCCGGCGGCGTCGAGCGCCTGCCACACCGCGTAGAGATCGGCCTTGCGGACATGCGGCAGCACGACGTTCTGGGCGTGGGTGGAGCGCAGTTCGTCGAACGAGTAGCGTTCGGCCAGATCGCCGAGCAGTTCGAGCTGCGCGGCGGTGATGTCGCCGGGGATGCCGCCGGGCGGCTTCAGGCTGACCGAGGCGATCGCATAGCCGGGCTGGCGATGGGCGTGGACATTGTGCGTCAGCCAGCGGGCGAAGGCCTGATCGGCGGCGGCCGCCGGGTCGATGGTGTCGGCAAGGCCGGTTTCGAACGGCGGCGGCGCGAACTGGACGGCGATGCGGTCAAGCTCCGCCTGCGGGAAGGGCGGTTCCGTCGGCAGCATCAACTGCCATTCTTCCTCGACCTGGCGGGTAAATTCTTCCGCGCCGAGATCGTGGACGAGGATCTTGATCCGCGCCTTGTGGATATTGTCGCGCCGGCCGTAGCGGTTCCACACCCGCATGATCGCCGCGATGTAGCTGAGCAGCTGCTGCGGCGGCAGATAGGGGCGGATCAGCTTGGCGACGAACGGGGTGCGGCCCATGCCGCCGCCGACATAGACGCAAAAGCCGATTTCGCCGTCCGGCCCCGGCACCAGTTTCAGTGCGATGTCGTGCGACAGCGCCGCGATGCGGTCGTTGTCCGACGCGGTCAGCGCGATCTTGAACTTGCGCGGGAAATAGCTGAATTCCGGGTGGAAGGTCGTCCACTGGCGGATCAGTTCCGCCCACGGCCGGGGATCGGCGATCTCGTCGTCGGTGGCGCCGGCGAAATGGTCCGACGAGATATTGCGGATGCTTTCGCCGCTGGTCTGGATGGCGTGCATCTCGACCGTGGCCAGTTCCGCCAGAATGTCCGGCGCCTCTTCCAGCTTGATCCAGTGGAACTGCATGTTCTGGCGGGTGGTGAAATGGCCGTAGTCGCGGCTGTAGGTGCGCGCGATGTGGCCGAGCATGCGCAGTTGCCGCCCGGACATCATGCCATACGGCACGGCCACGCGCAGCATATAGGCGTGGAGCTGGAGGTAGAGCCCGTTCTTCAGGCGCAGCGGCTTGAACTGGTCCTCGCTCAGCTCGCCGGCGATGCGGCGGCGGGTCTGGTCGCGGAACTCGTCGACGCGCGCATCGACGATCTCCTGGTCGAAGCGGTCATATTTGTACACGATACGGCTCCTGCTACGCGGCCATCAGATGACCCAGCCGCCAGCGTCGGGATCGGCCGGCTTCAGGGTCAGGTCGGGGCGCACGGTGGGGCCGAGCGCGCGGATACGGTGCTTGATATGGGCGGGGCGCGGGCCGTCCGGCGTTGCCACCGCGTCGACGATCGCCGGCGAATTGACCCGGCGCAGCGCCTCTTCGCGCGCCAGGATCGGTTCGCCATGTTCGCCGACGTCGACCGCGTCCTCGACATGGAGCGACCAGTCCTCGCCGGTCCACCAGGTGACCGCGCCGCTTTTCAGATCGTTTCCGGTCAACAGTTTCATGCCAGCGCCTCCGCCCGGCGGGCGAGGGCGTGCAGCCGGTCGTCGGCGTCGGCGCGGGCCGCGACCTGGCCGACGACGATCAGCGCCGGGCTGATCACGCCTTCGCGCGCGACCATGCCGCCGAGGTCGGCGAGCAGGGTGCGCAGCGCGCGAAAATCCGCCCGGCCGCCCTTTTCGAGGACGACAACCGGCATGGCCGGCGACACGCCGTCCATCATCAGCTTGTCGGCGATGGCGGCAGCGGTGGCGACGCCCATGTAGATGACCAGGGTGCGGCCGTGACCGGCCAGCCCCGCCCAGTTCTGTTCCGACAGGCCCTTGCACTGGCCGGCGACGAAGCTGACCGCGCTCGCCGCGTCGCGGTGGGTGAGGGGGAGCAATGCCTCCGCCGCGCAGCCGAGCGCAGCCGAGATGCCGGGGACGACCTCCACCGGCACGCCGGCGGCGCGGCAGGCCTCGACCTCTTCGCCGCCGCGCCCGAAGATGAACGGATCGCCGCCCTTCAGCCGGACGACGCGATGCCCGGCCCGCGCCTCCGCCACCAGCAGGGCGTTGATCGCGTCCTGCGCCATCGTATGGCGGCTGCGCGCCTTGGCCACCGACACCAACCGCGCCGTCGTCAGCGCCAGGATGCGCGGATCGACCAGCCCGTCATGGACGACGACATCCGCTTCGCCGAGCAGGCGCGCCGCCCGCAGCGTCAGCAGTTCCGGATCGCCGGGGCCGGCCCCGACCAGATAGACAGTTCCACTCATGCCCGCGGCAATGCTGCGGGCGGCGGGAAAGCTCAAACCGCATTTGTTTGCGGGGGGTTTAGCTGGTCTTTCTCAAGTCAATGAAAAGAGAATAAGGATCAGGCGTCGCGCAGGCCGATGCCGAGCGAGGCGCGCGGTTGTTCCGCTTCCGACGACACGACCGGATAGGCGCAATAATCGGCGGCGTAATAGGCGCTTGGCCGGTGGTTGCCCGACAGGCCGATGCCGCCGAACGGCGCGGAGGATGAGGCGCCGTTGGTCGGCCGGTTCCAGTTGACGATGCCGGCGCGGATATTGGCCCAGAACTGGTCGTATAGCTGGGGCGAACCACCGACCAGCGAGGCGCTGAGGCCGTAGCGGGTGTTGTTCGCCTCCGCCAGCGCGGCTTCGAAGTCGGGAACGCGGATCATCTGGAGGACCGGGCCGAACATTTCCTCGTCCGGCCGGTCGGCGACGTCGGTCACGTCAATGATCGCCGGCTTCAGGAACGGGCGGCCGTCGATCGGCCGTTCCAGGTGCTTGATCGGGCGGCCGCCCTTCATCAGCAGGTCCAGAAACGCCTCGGTCAGCCCGTCGGCGGCGGCGTTGTCGATCACCGGGCCGAGATAGGGCGCCGGGTCGCTATGCGGTTCGCCGATGATCAGCCGGTCGGTCAGCTTCACCACTTCGGCGAGCAGCGGTTCATGGGCGCCGTCACGCACGATCAGCCGACGCGCGGCGGTGCAGCGCTGCCCGGCCGACAGGAAGGCCGACTGGATGACCAGCACCGCCGCCGAATGGATGTCGACGGTGTCCCACACCACCAGCGGGTTGTTGCCGCCCATTTCCAGCGCCAGGATTTTTTCCGGCGTGTCGGCGAACTGGCGGTGGAGGGAAAGGCCGGCGCGCGCCGACCCGGTGAACAGCAACCCGTCGATGTCGCGGTGGCCGGCGAGGGCGCGGCCGGTGTCCGGCCCGCCGACGACGAGGCGGACCGCCCCTTCCGGCACCCCGGCGGCGTGGTAGCATTCGACCAGCATCCGCCCGACCGCCGGCGTCTTTTCGGACGGCTTGAACACCACCGCGTTGCCGGCGAGCAGGGCGGGGACGATGTGGCCGTTGGGCAGGTGGGCGGGGAAGTTGTACGGGCCGAGCACCGCCAGCACGCCATGCGGCTTGTGGCGGAGCGCGGTGCGGCCGCCGAGCGCGCCTTCCATCCGGCGCTGGGCGGTGCGTTCCGCATAGGCGGAGACCGAGATGTCGACCTTGTTGACCACCGAATCCACTTCGGTGCGGGCTTCCCATAGCGGCTTGCCGGTTTCGCGCGCGATCAGGTCGGCGAGCGCCTCGTGCCGGCCGCGCACGACATTGGCGAAGCGGCGCAGCGCCTCTGTGCGGAAGGCCAGCGATTGCGAGGCCCAGCCGGCCCAGGCGGCACGGGCGGCGGCGACTTCCGCGTCGACGTCGCTGACCGGGGCGCTCCATACCATCGCGCCGGTCGCCGGTTCGGTCGAAATGATCTCAGCCGCCATACGCTCCCGTTCCTCTGGAACTGCTCCACATCATTTGGCAGCGCCGGTCAATGCCTCGCCCATGGCCCGGATAGCGGCGATCCGGGCATAAAGGGCGGTCCAGTCGTCGGCCTCGGCGATCGGCGCCCAGATCGCCTCGACCTCGTCGATCAGCATCGAACAGGGTTCGCCGCGCCAATAGGGGTGGGCATGGTCGCGCGCCGGGCGGTAGCCGGCGATCAGCGCGCGGAAGCCAGCGAAGGCTTCGTCGGCATAAGCGGGCGCGCGCGCCGGGTCGCGCAGGGCGCCGCCGGACCAGTCGAAGAAGAAGCGGTCGATTGACGCTCCGCTGTCGATCAGCGCCTGTTCCAGCGCCAGCACCAGCGCGCCGTCGGCCGCCGAATCTTGCTGGATGACGCCCAGCCGCCACAGCATCCGTTCGGCCAGCGCCGCGTCATAGCTGGCCGGAAAGCGTTCGAGCGCTGTGACCAGCGCGTCGCGTTCGGCGATCTGGCTGAGCGCGATCGCGAGCTGAACGACATCCCACTGGATTGCCTCCGGCTGGCGGCCGAAGGCGTAGAGGCCGGCATGGTCGAAATAGGCGGCGGTGAACTGCGGATCGAAGTGCGGCGCGAAGCGCCACGGGCCGTAGTCGAAGCTTTCGGCGGTGATATTGATATTGTCGCTGTTCAGCACGCCGTGGACGAAGCCGGCGGCGATATAGCTGGCGGCAAGCCGGGCGGCGCCGGCGGCGACATGGCCCAGCAGCCGGGCCGGGGCGTCGGCGCCCGCTTGCTCTCCGTAATACTGTTCCAGCGCATAGGTGGTCAGGCGATGCAGCCCGTCGGCGTCGTTGGCGTGGGCGAGGCGCTGGAAGCTGCCGATGCGGATATGGCCGTGGCTGAGCCGGACGAGTACCGCCGAACGCGTCGGCGACGGTTCGTCATTGCGGGTCAGTTGCTCGCCGGTCTCGATCACCGACAACGCGCGCGAGGTCTGGACGCCAAGCGCCTCCAGCATTTCCGCCGCCAGTATTTCGCGCACCGCCCCTTTCAGCGTCAGCCGGCCGTCGCCGAAGCGGCTGTAGGGCGTCTGGCCGGACCCCTTGGTCCCAAGGTCCATCAGCCGCCCGGCCCGGTCGCGCAACTGGGCGAACAGAAAGCCCCGCCCGTCACCCAGTTGCGGGTTGTAGATGCGGAACTGGTGGCCGTGATATTTGAGCGCGAGCGGCTCCGGCAGGTTGCCGGGCAGCGGCGCGAAGCGGCCGAAATGGGCGATCCACGCCGCGTCGTCCAGCCCGTCCAGCCCGACCTCCGCCGCTGCCCGGTCGTTGCGGTAGCGCAGCACCGTTTCGGGAAAGGCGGCGGCGGCGACCGGCACCGCGATCAGCCCGCCGAGGGCGCTGACGGGCGTGTCGGGGCGACAGGGTTGCGGGTGAGGAACCATGCGGCGATATGGGGTGGCCTTGGCAGAGGACGCAAGCATGGCCGATTTCGTCGACGGATATTGGTGGTCGAACGATGGCCTGCGCCTCCATTATCGCGACTATGCCGGGGGCGCCGGGCGGCCGCCGTTGCTGTGCCTGCCCGGCCTGACCCGCAACGCCCGCGATTTCGAGGATCTGGCCGGGCGGCTGGCGCCGGAGTGGCGGGTGATCGCCGTCGATTTTCGCGGTCGTGGCGACAGCGCTTACGCCAAGGACCCGATGTCCTACGTGCCGCTGACCTATGTGCAGGATGTCGAGGCTTTGCTGGCCGAACTGGGTATTGACCGCTTCGTCGCGATCGGCACCTCGCTGGGCGGGTTGGTGGCGATGCTGCTTGCCGCGGCCGCGCGCGAGACGATGGTCGGCGTCGTGCTGAACGACATCGGCCCGGATATCGATGCGACCGGTCTGGCCCGCATTCGCGCCCAGGTTGGTAAGGGCGGGTCTTTCCCGACCTGGCTGCACGCGGCGCGGGCGGTGGCGGAGGCGCATGCCGCGATCTACCCCGCCTATGGCCTGGCTGACTGGCTGGCGATGGCCAAGCGGCTCTACCGGCTGAACGCGGCAGGCCGCGTCATCCTCGATTACGACCAGAAGATCGCCGAGCCGTTCCGCGCCCCCGGCGGTGACGGCGGCATTGATCTGTGGCCGGCGCTCGACCGGCTGGCCGGGACACCGGCGCTGCTGCTGCGCGGCGCGCTGTCCGACGTGCTGAGCGCAGAGACGCTGGGCCGGATGGGCGCGCGGCTGCCGCTGGCCGAGGCGGTGACGGTGGCCGCCGTCGGCCACGCGCCGGCACTGAGCGAGCCGGACGCCATCGCGGCGATCGACCGGCTGCTCGCCCGCGTCGCCGCCGCCGGGTGAGGCGGCGCCGGCGCGCGTGCATATCCTCCACCTCCATTCGACCTTTGCGCCGGGCGGCAAGGAAATGCGCGCCGTCCGGCTGATCGACGCCCCTGGCCATACCGCGACCTACAGCATCGCCAGCGCTGTGCCGGGCGCGCTTGGCGCCCGCGCCGCGAGCGCGCCGGATATCGACGCCCGTTTCCCCGCCGACGCGCCGCTGCTGCCCGGCTTTGCCCGTCGGCGCGGTCGGCCGGTCGGTGCCGCCAATCGCGCGGTTGCGGCCGATCGTTTCGACGAAGGCACGATGATCGCCGCCTATAGGGGCCTGTATCAGGCCGCCGCGCAGGGCTTGCTAGTGTCATGAAATTTAACGCTATCGGCGCATAATGTGCATCGAACGCGCCAGCCCGATCGGCGAAAAGCTTGATCTGACGGCATTTCCCGGCTCATAGCCGGGTTCGGCGTATTCGGGGGGCGTGGTGTTTAGACACGTCGCGGAGTCTGGAATGAATTTCGACAAGGCCATTGCCCCGCTGCTCGGGCTACCGCGCATCTCCAAGCGCGCGATTGTCGTCAGCGTTGACGCCGGCCTGTGCGTGCTGACCGTCTGGCTGGCCTATTTCCTGCGTATCGGCGAATGGGTAACGTTGTCCGACGGGCGGCTGCTGCCGGTGGCGGTGTCGATCCTGTTCGCCATCCCGATCTTCAGCATGGCCGGCCTGTATCGCACCGTGTTCCGTTTCGCCGGTACCCGCGCTTTTCTGGCGACGGCGCGGGCGGTGGCGATTTACGGTCTGCTCTACGCCGCGTGGTTCACCGCGGTCGGCGCGCCCGACGTGCCGCGCACCGTCGGCCTGATCCAGCCGGTGCTGCTGTTGCTGGCGGTCGGCGCGAGCCGCGCCGTTGCCGCCTACTGGCTGGGCGGCGCCTATCAGACGATCCTGAACGGCAACCGGCGGCGCGACAATGTGCTGATCTATGGTGCCGGCTCGTCCGGGCGGCAGTTGTTCGGCGCGGTCGCCAACAGCACGGAGATGCGCGTCGTCGGCTTCCTCGACGACGACGAGAGCCTGCACAACCGGACGTTGAACGGCCTGACCATCCACAACCCGGCCAAGCTGGCGGCGGTGATCGAGCGGCTGAAGGTCAACGACATATTGCTGGCCATCCCCTCCGCCTCGCGGGCGCGGCGCAACGCGATCATCGACCGGCTGAGCAAGGCGCAGGTCGGGGTGCGGACCTTGCCCGGCCTGATGGATCTGGCGCGTGGCGACGTGCTGGCCAGCGACATCCGCGAGCTGGAGATCGACGATCTGCTCGGCCGCGACGCGGTGGCGCCGGATGCGGAACGGATGCGCTACAACATCCGTGACAAGGTGGTGCTCGTCACCGGTGCCGGCGGCTCGATCGGCAGCGAGTTGTGCCGCCAGATCCTGGCTGAGCGGCCGACGGTGCTGCTGCTTGTCGAGATGAGCGAGTTCGCGCTTTACGCGATCCACCGCGACCTGCTGAAGCGGCTGGCGGCGGCAACGGCCGGCGGCGCGGCGGGGGCGCCGCCGCGGCTGGTACCGCTGCTCGCTTCGGTCGACGACCCCTGCCGGATGGCGGTGCTGATGGAAACCTGGCGGCCGAACACCGTCTACCACGCTGCCGCCTACAAGCATGTCCCGCTGGTCGAACACAACCCGATTGAGGGCATCCGCAACAACGTGATCGGCACGATGACAGTGGCGCTGGCCGCGATCGAGCATGGTGTCGACGATTTCGTGCTGATCAGCACCGACAAGGCGGTGCGGCCGACCAACGTGATGGGTGCGACCAAGCGTTTCGCCGAAATGGTGTTGCAGGCGCTGGCGGCGGAGCAGGACGGTACCCGCTTCGCGATGGTCCGGTTCGGCAATGTGCTCGGCTCCAGCGGGTCGGTGGTGCCGCTGTTCCGCCAGCAGATCCGCGACGGCGGGCCGGTGACCCTGACCCATGCGGAAATCACCCGCTATTTCATGACCATTCCGGAGGCAGCGCAGCTGGTCATTCAAGCCGGCGCGATGGCCGAGGGTGGTGAGGTGTTCGTCCTCGACATGGGCGAACCGGTGCGGATCATGGACCTGGCACGGCGGATGATCGAGCTGTCCGGCCTTAGCGTGCGCGACAAGGCCCACCCGGCCGGCGACGTCGAGATCAGGGAAATCGGCCTGCGCCCCGGCGAGAAGCTGTATGAGGAGTTGCTTATCGGCGACAATCCGCAGCCGACCGCTCACCCGCGGATCATGAAGGCGACAGAGGTTTTCCGGTCCTGGGAGATGCTGATGCCGATCGTCCAGCGGACGAAGGCGGCGATCGCCGCCGGCAATGTCGAGCAGGCGCGCGACGCGCTGCTGCTGGCGGTGCCGGAATATGCGTCGGCCGACGGCAATGTCGACTGGGTCGATACCGAGCGCAAGCGGCAGGGCCCGGCGGCGCGGCCGCGCGGCGTCAAAGCGTCCGCCGCTTCCTGAAGGTCTGGCAGGCAAGAGTTAAGCTTCCGGGTGTATCGCCCGGCGGCGTTATGTGTGGTGTGTTGACAGGGGTATGGCATGAAACGGCTTCGTAAGGCGGTGTTTCCGGTTGGCGGTCTCGGCACGCGGTTCCTGCCGGCGACCAAGGCGTTGCCGAAGGAAATGCTGCCGGTCGTCGACCGGCCGCTGATCCAGTACGCGGTCGATGAGGCGCGCGAGGCGGGGATCGAGCAGATGATCTTCGTCACCGGGCGCGGCAAGTCGGCGATCGAGGACCATTTCGACATCGCCTATGAGCTGGAAACGACGATGGTGAGCCGCGGAAAGTCGCTCGCCATGCTCGACGCGACGCGGATGACGCCCGGTTCCGCCGCCTATGTCCGCCAGCAGGAGCCGATGGGGCTGGGCCATGCCGTATGGTGCGCGCGCGACATCGTCGGCGACGAGCCGTTCGCCGTGCTGCTCGCCGACGACTTCATGGTCGGCAGGCCGGGCTGCCTGAAGCAGATGGTCGACGCCTATGAGCGGATCGGCGGCGGCAATATCATCTGCGCGCAGGAGGTGCCGGCCGACCGCACCCATATGTACGGCGTCATCACCCCCGGCGCCCGCGACGGCGCGGTTACCGAGGTCAGGGGGCTGGTCGAGAAGCCGGCGGCCGGCACCGCCCCGTCCAACCTGGCGGTGATCGGCCGCTACATCCTCCAGCCGGAGGTGATGGACGTGCTGAGCCGGCAGGAAAGCGGCGCCGGCGGCGAGATTCAGCTGACCGACGCGATGGCGACGATGATCGGCCGCCAGCCGTTCCACGGCCTGACCTTCGACGGCGTGCGCTACGATTGCGGCGACAAGGCCGGGTATATCCAGGCCAATCTGGCGCTGGCGCTGGAGCGCGAGGACATCGGCGCCGACGTGCGGGCGTTCGCCAAGACAATGCTGGGGTAGGTCCGCCGGATTGCGCCGCCGGATCTGGTTTCAGGCTTAACGCGGCGCGGCCGCGCGGCGGAGGCGGTCGTTGATCGCGGCGCCGAGGCCGGCGGCGGGGATCGGGCGGACGGCGATCGCCGGGTGGGGCGCCGCGTCGGCGGTGTGCAGCGCGTCGAACAGCCGTGCCGCCGCCGTCACCGGATCGCCGTCCTCGCTCAGCGCATAGTCGCAGGGGCCGGGGCCGAAACCGATCAGAAACGCGTCACCCGGATCGCCGTCGACATTCAGCCGGATCGGCTTGGACGGGGCGTAGTGGCTGGCCATCTGGCCCGGTGCCTCGATGCCGCCGGCGCCCGGCGCGGCGACCGGCAGGCCCACCGCGTCCGCCAGCCTGTCGGCGGTGAGCGGGCCGGGGCGGAGCAGGCGCAGCCCGCCGGCGCCGACCGCGACGATCGTCGATTCGATGCCATGGGTGGTCGGGCCGTCGTCGACGACCATCGCGATCCGGCCGTTCAGGCTGCGCAGGACATGAGCGGCGCGGGTCGGGCTGATCGTGCCGCTGGCATTGGCGGAAGGCGCGGCGAGCGGAAGGCCGGTCGCGGCGAGCAGCGCCGCCATCGCCCGGTGCGCCGGGCAGCGCAGTGCTACCGTCCGCAGCCCGGCGGTGGCGATGCCGGCGACCGGCGAATCCGCGGCGAGCGGCAGCACCAGCGTCAGCGGCCCCGGCCAGAACGCATCGGCGAGCGCGCGGGCGGTGGCGTCGAACGTCGCGATCCGTTCGGCGGCGGCGCGGTCGGCGACATGGACGATCAGCGGGTTGAACGCCGGGCGGCCCTTGGCGGCGTAGATCCGCGCCACCGCTTCGCCATTGGTCGCGTCGGCGGCGAGGCCGTAGACGGTTTCCGTCGGCACGGCGACCGGCTGGCCGGCGCGGATCAGCGCCGCCGCCTCGGCAATCGCCTCCGCGCCGAACGGGCGCAACCGGGTGGCGGGGGCCGGCACCGGATCAGAGCCGGTGGTAGGCGCGGAACCAGGCGACGAAGCGCGGGATGCCGGTGGCGATGTCGGTGGTCGGCGCGTAGCCGAGTTCGTCGGCGATCGCCGAGATGTCGGCATAGGTTTCCGGCACGTCGCCGGGCTGCATCGGCTGCAGGTCGCGGATCGCGGCGCGGCCGCAGGCCTGTTCGATCACCGCGATGAAATCGGTCAGCGCCTCTGCCCGGTTGTTGCCGATATTGTACAGGCGGTGGGGGGCGATGCTGCCGCCCGCCTTCGGCGCGCCGTCGTCCGGCGGCGGATTGTCGAGGCAGGCGACGACGCCGGAGACGATGTCGTCGATATAGGTGAAGTCGCGGCGCATCTGCCCGTGATTGAACACCTTGATCGGCCGGCCTTCCAGAATGGCGCTGGTGAACAGCCAGGGTGCCATGTCCGGTCGCCCCCACGGGCCGTAGACGGTGAAGAAGCGCAGGCCGGTCAGCGGGATGCGGTAGAGATGGGCGTAGGTCTCGCTCATCAGCTCGTCGGCCTTCTTGGTCGCGGCATAGAGCGATACCGGGTGGTCGACCCGGTCCTCGACCCGGAACGGCGTGTTGGCGTTGCCGCCGTAGACCGACGAGGAGGAGGCATAGACCATCGGCACCGCCCGAGCGCGCGCCACTTCCAGCATGTTCAGGTGGCCGAGCAGGTTGGCGCGGGCATAGGCACGGGGATTGTCGATCGAATAGCGCACGCCGGGCTGGGCGCCGAGATGGGCGATGGCGCTGGCGTCGACCCCGGCCAGCGCCGCGTCGAGGGCATCGGCGTCGGCGAAGTCGACGCGCAGCAGGCGGAAGGCGTCGCCGAATCGGGCGGTGAGGTCGGCGACCCGGTCCTCTTTCAGCGACGGCGGATAATAGGCGTTGAAATTGTCGATGCCGATCACCCGTTCGCCCCGCGCGAGCAGCCGGGCGGCAAGGTGGTAGCCGATGAAGCCGGCGGCTCCGGTGACGAGAATGGGCATGCAATGGCCTTTGGACGCTGTGTCGCGGCCGGGCTATAGCGCTGGGAACCCACAAGCAAGACCGGATGCCGCGATGAGCTTTACCCCGCCGACCGCCGAACAGCGTTTCCTCCTCGACCATATCGTCGGCATCGCCGATCTGGCGGCGCACGAACGCTTCGCCGCCGCGACGCCCGATCTGGTCGACGCGATCGTTGAAGGGGCGGGGGCGTTCGCCGCCGGGGAATATGCGCCGCTGAACCGCGCCGGTGATGAAATCGGCGCGGTGTGGAACGACGGCGTTGTGACGATGCCGGACGGCTTTCGGCAGGCCTATCAGGCATTCGTCGCCAATGGCTGGGGTAGCATCAGCGCGCCGGAGGCGTTTGGCGGGCAGGGCCTGCCCAACGTGCTGGCGACGGTGGTGATGGAGGATCTGGGCACCGCCAATATGGGTTTCTCGCTGGTCAACATGCTGACCCCGGCGGCGATCGAGGCGCTGATCCAGCACGGCACCGACGCGCAGCGCGCAGACTGGTTGCCGAAACTGGTGACCGGCGAATGGAACGGCACGATGAACCTGACGGAGCCGCAGGCCGGCTCCGACGTCGGCGCGCTGAAGACGCGGGCGACGCCGGCGGAGGACGGTAGCTGGCGGATCGCCGGCACCAAGATCTTCATCACTTTCGGCGAGCACGACCTGACCGACAATATCGTCCACCTCGTGCTGGCGCGCACGCCGGGGGCGCCGGAGGGGACGCGCGGCATTTCGCTGTTCATCGTCCCCAAGATCCGGCTGGACGGCACGCCGAACGATGTCCGTTGCGTGTCGATCGAACACAAGCTGGGCATCCACGCCTCGCCGACCTGCGTGATGGCCTATGGCGACAAGGGTGATTGCCACGGTTGGCTGATCGGCGCGGAGAATGGCGGGATGCGGGCGATGTTCACGATGATGAACAACGCCCGGCTGAATGTAGGCCTGCAGGGGGTGCAGATCGCCGAGCGGGCGCGCCAGCAGGCCGCAGCCTATGCGCGCGAACGGGTGCAGGGCGGGCAGCCGATCGTCGCCTACCCGGACGTGCGGCGGATGCTGCTCCGGATGGCGGCGCTGACCCAGGCGGCGCGGGCGCTGGTCTATTACGCCGGCGGCCAGCTCGACCGCGCCCATCTGGGCGACGGCGACGCGCAGGCGCGGCTCGACCTGCTGACCCCGCTTGCCAAAGCCTATGGCACCGACGTCGGCTGCGAGGTGTCCTCGCTTGGCGTGCAGGTGCATGGCGGCATGGGCTATATCGAGGAAACCGGCGCCGCCCAGCATTTCCGCGACGCGCGGATCGCGCCGATCTACGAGGGGACCAACGGCATCCAGGCCGCCGATCTGGTCGGCCGCAAGCTGGGGCTGGAAGGCGGGGCGGTGTTCGCCGCGCTGATCGCCGACATCCGCGCCGATGCCGTGCCGGAACTGGCGGTGCTGGTCGACGCGGTCGAGCGGGCGGGCGCCACGCTGGCGACGACAAGCGCGGAGGACCGGCTGGCGGGCAGCTACCCGTTCCTGACCATGCTGTCGGTCGCGACCTGCGGCTGGCTGATGGCACGGCAGGCGCGCGCGGCGGAGGCGGCCGATGCCGACCCGGCCTTCCTGGCGCTGAAGACGGCGGCGGCGCGCTTCTACCTGGAACGGATTGTACCGGAAGCGGTGGGGCTGGAAGCTGGCGCGACCGGCGGTGCCGCTTTGCTTTACGCCGTCGATGCCGAGGCGCTGGGCTGAAGCAGCGATGAAGTGGAGGCCCGAGCCGGAATCGAACCGGCGTGCAAGGATTTGCAGTCCTCTGCGTAACCACTCCGCCATCGGGCCGGAGCGGCGCGTTTCCTTGGTTCCGCGCCCGGTGTCAACCGGATTTGCGGCGGCGGGGTGCCGGGGCGGAGCATTTCCCCGCGCATTTTCGGTGACATGGCGCGCGCTTTGGCGAAAGCGCGCTTGGCGGCGGCGGCGGGACTGGATAGAAGCGGGCGTCGACAATAGTGTATTGCACGACTAAAACAGTTGTGCGACGTAAGGGGTCGAGATGACCGAGCAGAATTTCCACGCGATGCGCCAGGCGATGGTCGCCTCTCAACTGCGCCCGAACGCGGTCGATGACCCGCGGGTGATCGCGGCAATGGACACGGTGCCGCGCGAACGCTTCGTACCGGCCGAACGGGCGGCGATCGCCTATGTCGATACCGCGATCCCGCTGGGCGACGGCCGGGCGCTGAGCCCGCCGATGACGCTGGGCCGGCTGCTGACCCGGGCCGAGGTGGCGCCGACCGATTCCGTGCTGCTGATCGGCGCGGCGACCGGCTATGGCGCGGCGGTGCTCGCCCGGCTGGCGGCGCGTGTCGTCGCGGTCGAGGTGGATGCCGCGCTGGCGGCGGCGGCAAAGGCGGCGCTGGCCGATACCGCCAATGTGACGGTGGTGAGCGGGGCGCTGGCCGCCGGGTACGGCGCGGGCGCGCCTTACGACCTGATCGTCATCGACGGTGCCGTTGCCGAGGTGCCGGAAGCGCTGGTCGCCCAGCTTGCTCCGGCCGGGCGGCTGGCGACCGGTGTTGTCGAAGACGGGGTCACCCGGCTGGCGATCGGCCGGCGGGGTGGAACGGGTTTCGCGCTCGATGCGTTCGCCGATGCCGATACCATTCTTCTTCCCGGCTTCGACAAGCCGCCGATCTTTCGTTTCTGAGCAGGTGCCTATGGTCCGGCGTGTTTCATTGCTGACAGGCGTTTCGGTCGCTCTGTTCGGCCTGTCCGCGCCTGCCGCGGCGGAAACGCTGCGCGATGCGCTGGTCAAGGCCTATACCCACAATCCGATCCTGACCGGCGCGCGCGCCGGCCAGCGCGCGAATGACGAGAATGTGCCGATCGCCCGCGCCGACGGGCTGCCGAGCGCGCAGGCATCGGTGAATTATGACGAGTATCTGGCGAACACGGCGGTGGTTTCGGGCGGCGGGCTGACCGCCAACAACCCAGCGCGCGCGCTGACCGGCAATGTCCAGCTGGCGGTGCCGATCTATCGGGGCGGCGCGGTGCGTAACGCGGTGCGCGCCGCGAAAACCCGGGTCGAGGCCGGGGCGGAGGGGTTGCGCGCGACCGAGGCGAGCGTGTTCAGCCAGACCGTCGCCGCCTATATGGACGTGATCCGCGATCGCGCGATCGTCGAGCTCAACCGCGAGAATGTGAAGGTGCTGGAGGTCAACCTGCAGGCGGCGAAGGACCGTTTCGAGGTTGGCGACCTGACCCGCACCGACGTGGCGCAGTCGGAAGCGCGGCTGGCGATCGCGCAGAGCGACCTGCGCGGCGCCCAGGCCCGGCTGATCGCCAGCCGGGAGAGTTACATCAAGATGGTCGGCGACGTGCCGGGCGACCTGGAGCCGCCGCCGCCGCTGCCCGACCTGCCCGCCGACCCGGACTCTGCAGTCGACGTGGCGATCGCCGAGAATCCCGACCTGCTTGCCGCCAACAAGGAACGGCAGGCGTCCGGCTATGACATCAACGCCGCCCAGTCGAACTGGCTGCCGCGCGTGTCGGCGGTCGCCAGCGGCGGCTATAACGATTATCTGAACAGCATCCCCGGCGCCGGCCGGACGATCGATACCAAGAGCGCGACGGTCGGCGTATCGGCGACGATTCCGATCTTTCAGGGCGGGCGGCCGGGCGCGCTGGTCCGCCAGGCGCAGGCGCGGTCCGGCCAGGCGATCGAGAATGCGATCGCGGTCGAGCGCGACGTCGTCGCCCAGACCCGCGCCGCCTTCGCCAGCTGGCGGTCATCGCTGGAGGTGATCGAATCGTCGCAGGTCGCGGTCAGCGCGAACACCTTGTCGCTGGAAGGGGTTCGCGCCGAAAACAGCGTCGGCAATCGCACGATCCTCGACATACTGAATGCCGAGCAGGAACTGCTGAACGCGCAGGTCCAGCTCGTTTCCGCGCGGCGTGACGCCTATGTCGCCGGCTTCGCGCTGCTGGCGGCGATGGGCCGGGCGGAGGCGCGCGACCTTGCCCTGGATGGCGGCACCGCGCTGTACGACCCGACCGTCCATTACCGGCGGGTCAGCCACGCGATCTGGGACTGGGATTCCGGCAAGACGCCGCAACCGGTTGCGACGCGCACCGTTGACACGCCCTCTCAAAATCCGGAAACAGCCCCGACGCCTGCCAAATAGGGTAAACGCGCCGATGGGGCATATCAGCCACGAACCTTCGATGGAGGAGATTTTGTCCTCCATCAAGCGGATCATCGCCGAAGACGATGCGCCGGCCCCCCGGCGCAAGCCGTCGGCAAAGGCGGCGAAACAAGCGGTTAGCCAGCCGCGCCCGGCGGCCGAGCCAGAAGTGCTGGAGCTGACCGACGCCGTTGACGCGGACGAACCGGCCGCTCCCGCCGCGAAGGTCGCCCCGGCGAATCCGCCCGAATCGCCTGCGTCCGTCCCGGCCGTGGAAGAGGACATTGTTTCCGCCGCGGTGGCCAGCGCCAGCCGCAACGCGCTCGCCAGCCTGGCACGGCTGAAAGTCCGCGCCGAGGACAATGTGCCGGAAAACAGCCTGGAAGGGCTGGTTCGCGACATGCTGCGGCCGATGCTGAAGGAATGGCTGGACGCCAATCTGCCAAGCCTTGTCGAGGCGATGGTGGCGAAGGAGATCGCCCGGATTTCCGGCGACCGCCTGTAACCTGCACCGGCGCGATTGCGCGCGCCGCCAGCGGTGTTAAACCTTTAGCATGAACAGGATCATGCTCGCGGCCCTGTGTGGGCTCGCTCTTCCGTCGACCGTCGCCACCGCCCGGCCGATGACCGCCACCGATCTCGCCAGCCTCAGTCGGATCGGCACCGCTTCCCTTGCCCCGGACGGCCGCCGGCTGGTCTGGCAGCAGCGCGAGACAGACCTTGCCGCCAACAAGGGTGTGACCAGCCTGTGGTCGCTCGACCTGACGGCGAAGGGCGCGGCGCCGGCGCGGCTGGCGACGGCGGCCGGCAAGAACGCGCATGACCCGGCCTTTTCCGCCGACGGCGCGTGGATCTACTACCTGACCGACGCGTCGGGCAGCGACCAGCTATGGCGGGTCGCGGCGGCCGGCGGCGCGCCGGAGCAGGTGACACACCACGCCGTCGCCCTGTCCGGCTTCCTGCTGTCGCCAAAGGGCGACCGCGTCGCGATCTGGGCGGATACCGCAACCGACTGCGCGGCGCTGCCGTGCCCGGCGACCGCGAAAGCCGACGGGGGCAGCGGCCGGACATACGACCAGCTATTCGTCCGTCACTGGGATACGTGGGCGACGCCGGGGGTGCGCCAGCGCGTCTATGTCCAGCCGCTCTCCGGCGGGCCGGCAAAGGCGGTAGCTGGCCCGCTGATCGGCGACTCGCCGTCAAAGCCCTATGGCGGGGCGGAGGAACTGGCGTGGAGCGCCGACGGCCAGACGCTGTTCTTCACCCTGCGCGAGGCGGGGCGGATCGAGCCGCTGTCGACCAACCTCGACATCTTCGCCGCGCCGGCCGACGGCAGCGGCGGGCCGGTCAATTTGACTGGGACCAACAAGGCGATGGACAGTTTTCCTGCCGTGTCGCCGGACGGCCAATGGCTGGCCTATGCCGCGATGGCGCGGCCGACCTACGAGGCCGATCGGCTGGCACTGCACCTGCGCAACCTGACGACCGGCGAAGTGCGCGCGCTGGCGCCCGACTGGGACCGGTCGGTCGATTCGATCGCCTGGGCGGCCGACGGCAAGAGCCTGCTGGTCACGGCGGGCGACCACCTCGATTCGCCGCTGTTCCGGGTGAGTGTGGCCGACGGCAAGGTGACCCGGCTGACCCAGCGCGGCCACGCCGCCGGCGTGCTGCCGACGCCGGACGGCGGCGCGATCGTCACCCTCGACACGATGACGGCACCGGCCGATTTCTACCGCGTGTCGGCGAAGGGGCAGGCGACTCGGCTGACCGATGTCAACGCCGCCAAGCTGGCCGGCGTCGACCTGCCGACCGTCCAGCGTTTCACCTTCCCCGGCGCCAATGGCGACACGGTCAGCGGCTGGCTGGTCGCGCCGGCCGGGGCGGCGGCGAAGCTGCCGACGGTGATGCTGGTCCACGGCGGGCCGCAGGGCAGCTTTTCCGACAGCTGGTCCTACCGCTGGAACCCGATGCTGTTTTCCGCCCCGGGCTACGCGGTGGTCAGCGTCGATTTCCACGGATCGACCGGATACGGGCAGTCGTTCACCGACAGCATCAACCGCGACTGGGGCGGCAAGCCGCTGGAGGACCTGAAGCTGGGGCTGGCGGCGGCTGCGGCGAAATTCCCGGCGGTCGACCCGGCCAATGCCTGCGCCGCCGGCGGCTCCTATGGCGGATACATGATGAACTGGATCGCCGGGACCTGGCCGGACCAGTTCAAATGCCTGGTCGTCCATGCCGGCGTGTTCGACGCGCGGGCGATGGCGTATGAGACCGAAGAATTGTGGTTCGACGAATGGGAGCATGGCGGTCCCTATTTCGAACAGGCCGCCGCTTACGAGCAATGGAACCCGGTCAACCATGTCACCGCGTGGAAGACGCCGATGCTGGTCATCCACGGCGAGAAGGATTTTCGCATTCCTTATACCCAGGGGATCGCCGCCTTCACCGCCGCGCAGCGGCGCGCCGTGCCGTCGCGGCTGGTCGTCTTCCCGGACGAGAACCACTGGATCCTGAAGCCGAAGAACAGCATCCAGTGGTATGGCGAGACGTTCGACTGGTTCGGCAAATGGTTGAAGCCGGCGCGGTAGGGCGGGGGCGGGCGTGCGGATAATTCGACGCGCCCGCTTGGCCCCGGCCCGGTCACTCGTCTAAGGCTCGGCGCCTATGACCGAACTTGCCAAGACCTTCGACCCCGCCGCCATCGAGGCGCGCTGGTACGCGCGCTGGGAAGAGGAGGGGCTGTTCCGCCCCGACCGTCCGGATGCGGAGCCGTTCACCATCGTCAACCCGCCGCCGAACGTCACCGGCTCGCTCCACATCGGCCACGCGCTCGACAACACGCTGCAGGACGTGATCGTCCGCTACGAACGGCTGCGCGGCAAGGATGCGCTGTGGGTGGTCGGCACCGACCACGCCGGCATCGCCACGCAAATGGTGGTCGAGCGGCAGATGAACGCGCGCGGAGAGAAGCGCACCGATTTCACCCGCGAGCAGTTCATCGACAAGGTGTGGGAATGGAAGGCGGAAAGCGGCGGCGCGATCACCGGCCAGCTCCGCCGCCTCGGCTGTTCGATGGACTGGAGCCGCGAACAGTTCACCATGGACCCGCATTTCACCCGTGCGGTGGTGAAGGTGTTCGTCGACCTGCACCGGCAGGGCCTGCTCTACCGCGACAAGCGGCTGGTCAACTGGGACCCCGGCCTGAAAACCGCGATCAGCGACCTGGAGGTCGAGACGCGCGAGGTGAAGGGCGGCTTCTGGCACTTCAAATACCCGCTGGCCGACGGCGTGACACTGGCCGACGGGCGCGATTACATCGAAGTCGCGACGACCCGGCCGGAAACGATGCTGGCCGACATGGCGGTGGCGGTGAACCCGGCCGACGAACGCTATGCGAACGTGATCGGCAAGGAGATTCTGCAGCCGATTACCGGCCGCCGGTTCCGCATCGTCGCCGACGAACATGCCGACCCGGAACTGGGCAGCGGCGCGGTCAAGATCACGCCGGGGCATGATTTCAACGACTTCGAGGTCGGCAGGCGCGCCGGCATCAAGGCGGCCGACATGCTCAACATGCTCGATGCCGACGCGAAGGTGGTGCAGACGGCAGACGGACTGGTCCCGGCCGAATATCTCGGCCTCGACCGGTTCGAGGCGCGGGCGCTGGTCGTCGAGCGGATGAAGGAACAGGGTTTCCTGATCCCGCACGTGACGCAGGACAAGGACGGCGAGCCGGTCGCGCACGACGCGGAGCCGCGCACGATCCAGACGCCCTATGGCGACCGCTCCGGCGTGGTCATCGAACCGTGGCTGACCGACCAGTGGTATGTCGATGCCGCGACGCTGGCCAGGCCGGCGATCGAGACGGTGCGTTCCGGCGCGATCGAGGTCGTGCCGAAAAGCTGGGAAAAGACCTATTTCAACTGGATGGAGAACATCCAGCCCTGGTGCGTGTCCCGCCAGTTGTGGTGGGGGCACCGGATTCCGGCGTGGTATGGGCCGTATGCGTTTTCCAAAGAGGAGCGCCTAACACCGAATTGGCCGAAAATTTCTTACAGCGTTCCTGACGATTATGCTCTGGCCAACTCGGTCTCGATGGATGACGAAGTTTGCGTATGCGAAGATGAATCGTCAGCGATCGCATACTTCGAGAAATATTATTCTGAAAGAATTGGAAATAGAAAGATAATCCTCTGCGCATCTAGGAGTGATGCACTGGGCAAGCTGTTGAATGGCGAGCTTGATCAAAGCAGTGAAATGCCGATTTGGCGCGATTCTGACGTGCTCGACACCTGGTTTTCCTCCGCGCTCTGGCCGTTCGCGACGCTGGGCTGGCCGCCAAATGAAACCGGGGGCGTGGACGCGCCGTTGCTCGCCAAGCATTACCCGAACGACCTGCTGATCTCCGGCTTCGACATCCTGTTCTTCTGGGATGCGCGGATGGCGATGCAGGGCATCCACTTCATGGGCGAGGTGCCGTGGAAGCGGCTTTACCTGCACGGGCTGGTGCGCGCGGCGGACGGGCAGAAAATGTCCAAGTCCAAGGGCAATGTCGTCGATCCGCTCGGCCTGATCGACCAGTACGGCGCCGATGCGCTGCGCTTCTTCATGGCGGCGATGGAAAGCCAGGGCCGCGACATCAAGCTCGATGAAAAGCGGGTCGAGGGCTATCGCAACTTCGCGACCAAGCTGTGGAACGCGGCGCGTTTCTGCCAGGCAAACGGCATCGGCGCGTCGGCGACGCTGCGCGCGCCGGCGGCGGCGCTGACCGTCAACCGCTGGATCATCGCCGAGACGGTGGCGACGGTCCGCGCGCTCGACGCGGCGCTGGCTGATCTGCGTTTCGACGAGGCGGCGAACGCGATCTACCATTTCGTCTGGAACCGGTTCTGCGACTGGTATCTGGAACTGATCAAGGGCCAGATCGACGCCGAGACGAAGGCGGTCGCCGGCTGGGTGCTCGACCAGATTCTGGTCATGCTCCACCCGTTCATGCCGTTCGTGACCGAGGAATTGTGGAACGCGCTGGGAACGCGCCAATATCCGATCATCATCGCCAAATGGCCGCTGGCGGAGAGCGGCGCCGCGGCGGATGGCGCCGATGCGGCGGCGGAGATCGACTGGTTGATCCGGCTGGTCGGCGAAATCCGCGCCGCGCGCACCGAACTGGGCGTGCCGCCGGGGGCGCGAACGGAGCTTCTGGTTCTATCGCACGCCGAAACGAAGCGCGGTACTCTTCATAGCCGCCCGCCCGCCAGTGATCTGATAGAGCGGGTCAGGTTGAATCGCGCATCTATTCATCGGCTGGCCCGCGTCGAGACCGTGACGTTTTTTAATTCTGGTACCAGATTCGATCTGAGCACGGGCACGTCTCGAGATCGGACGGAGGACGACACGAACTCTCGATCGCCCGGTATCCAGCTGGTTGTCGATGGCGACACGTTTATGCTTCCGTTGGAGGGGGTCGTCGACCTGGCCGGCGAGCGCGCCCGGCTGGCCAAAACACGCGACGCCGCGGCCAGGGAACGCGACAGCCTCGCCACCCGCCTCGCCAACCCGTCCTTCGTCGAACGCGCCAAGCCGGAAGCAGTGGAAAAGGCCCGCGCCGACCATGCCGACAAGGCGGCGGAAGTCGAGCGGCTCGACGCGGCGCTGGCGCGGCTGGGGTAGGGTGCACGTGTTCGGCGGGAAAGCGTTTGTAATGCGAGGATGGTTGGCGTGAAGCGAGCTTTCGATCTGGTATTGGCGCTGCTTCTGCTTCCGTTTGCGCTGATCGGCGTCTTTCTGTTCTCAGTGCTGATCCTGTTTGACGATGGCGCCAACCCGCTGTTCCTGCAGCAGCGCGTGGGCCAGGATGGCAAGCTATTCACGTTGTTCAAGTTGCGGACGATGCGAGTGGGTTCGCCGAATGTCCCGTCCCATGTCGCCTCGTCGTCCCAGTTCACACGGCTGGGGCGGTTTCTGCGCAGCGCCAAGATCGACGAGCTACCGCAAATCTGGAATGTCGTGACCGGCGATATGAGCTTTGTCGGCCCGCGTCCGTGCCTCCCCAGCCAGCACGAGCTGATCGCCTGTCGTGCCCGGCTTGGCCTGTCCGGCCTGCGCCCCGGCATAACCGGGCCAGCGCAGGTTAAGGGCATAGACATGCGCGACCCGGCGCGGCTGGCAGAAGCCGACGCAGTCTATCTTGGCCGCTGGTCGCTGGCGCGCGATATCGGATATATCGCCGCGACGGCCATCGGATCAGGCTCTGGCGATGCGGTGAAGGGCAGTTGAGCCTGTGGCGGACGGTGCGGCCTCGCGCTTACCCCGTCAGCTTTAGCGCCGGGGTGCCTTCGGTGCGTTTCGGCTGGTCCGGCCAGATGCCGCGGGTGTCGTAGACGATCTTGCCAGCGCGTTTGTCGAACGGGACGGAACGGAACACGTCGTGGTCGACCAGCCCGATCGCGT
The DNA here is from genome assembly GCF_047553045.1 of Sphingomonas flavalba. Lineage (GTDB taxonomy): Bacteria > Pseudomonadota > Alphaproteobacteria > Sphingomonadales > Sphingomonadaceae > Sphingomonas_L > Sphingomonas_L flavalba_A. Next base: position 435,005 of record NZ_CP180208.1, read on the forward strand.
CGGCAATGCGCAATAATTCGTCGGCGATGGCGATGTTGGCGCCGTCAGCGGGGTGGACGGGCACCCGCAGGTCCTGCCGCAGCCGCGCCAGCAGGCTGATATAGCTAAGGCCGACGACGCAGACGCTAGGCGGACGATCCAGACTCATCGGCGATGATCGTCGCGATGCGATCGCTGGCATGGCCGTCGCCGAACGGGTTATGTGCGCGGGCCATGCGGGCGTAGGCCGTCGTGTCGTCGAGCAGGGTAAACATCTCGTGGACGATCCGGTCGCGGTCGGTGCCGACGAGGCGAGCGGTGCCGGCGGCGATCCCCTCCGGCCGCTCCGTCGTATCGCGCATGACCAGCACCGGCTTGCCGAGCGCCGGCGCCTCCTCCTGCACGCCGCCGCTGTCGGTCAGGACAAGATGGGCCATGTCGAGCAGACGGACGAAATGGGGGTAGTCGAGCGGGTCGACCAGCGCGACGTTCGGCGAGTTGCGCAGAACTACGTCCATCACGCGCCGGACGTTGGGATTAGGGTGGACCGGGAAGATTACGGCGATGTCCTGCCGGGTGGCGATGGCTTGTACGGCTTCGGCGATATGCGCCATGCCGTCGCCGAAATTTTCGCGCCGATGACTGGTGACCGCGACGATTCGCCGGCCAGCGAAGCGGGCGAAGAGCGGATCTAGCCCGGCGGCGAGCGCGGGATTGGCGGCAATCCGCGCCCGGGTGGCAAGCAGCGCGTCGATCACTGTGTTGCCGGTGACATGGATACGGTCCGGCACGACATTTTCGCGGCGCAGCGCGGCGGCGGCGGTCTCGGTCGGCGCGAAATGCTGATCGGCGATCGCCGAGATGACCCGCCGGTTCGCTTCCTCCGGCCAGGGCTGAAAGATGTCGCCGCTACGCAGTCCCGCCTCGACATGGGAGACCGGCAGCCGGCGGTAGTGGGCGGCAAGCGCGCCGGCCATCGCCGTGGCTGTGTCGCCCTGAACGATCACCCGGTCGGGCCGTTCGCTGTCGAGGGCCTGGCCGATCGCGGTCAGCAGTCGCGCGGTCAACGCGTCGAGGCTCTGGTCCGGCCGCATCAGGTCCAAAACGATGTCAGGCACGAGCCCGGTGACGGCAAGCACTTGGTCGAGCATCGCCCGATGCTGGCCGCTGGCCAGCGTGCGCACCGTAACGCCGCGCCTGCCGCGCAGGGCATCGACCACCGGAAACAACTTGATCGCCTCAGGCCGTGTGCCGAACAGGACAAGGATTTTCCGCATGCGGCATCGGCGCATAGCCGGGCTGTATTGACAAGGGATAAGAGCGCTCCGCTGCGGAGTTTACGGCTTAGGATCAAGACGCTAATGCCGCTTCGAATTCCAGACGCCCTATCGTGAGTGGGCGAATGCACACGCAACAGGATGCATAACGCACATATGCCGAGGCACCGGAAAAAATCGTTCCAGATGAAGTGGTCGGCAGGACAGTTGTCTTTCTGGCTTCCGGTTGCCGCGATCGCCATATTTTTTGTGATGCTCATGTTTGGCGGCGGCGCGTCACGCGCCGACGCGGCTTCGCAGATGTTGGTGCGTGCGACCGCGATTATGGCTTTGGCCGCTGTGTTGGTGGTGTTCCCGCGCGAAAGCTGGCGGGATTTGCGGACCCCTTTCCTGCTTTTGGCCGGTTTGGCCGGCATTATGGCGATTCAGCTCGTTCCGTTGCCGCCCGATTGGTGGGCAGCGCTGCCCGGGCGTGGCCTCTATGCCGAAGCCGCGGCGGTGCTTGGTGTTGAGCAGCCCTGGCGCCCTGTTAGTCTGACGCCGGACCTGACGTTGAACAGCCTGCTCGCGGTATTCCCACCGCTAGCGGCAATGGTCGCCGCGGCATGGCTGGGGCGCGTCCGCCGAGACTGGGTGCTGGCTGGGGTGGTAATCCTTGTTCTGGTAACCGGAGTGATGGCGGTGTTTCAGTTCGCGGAAGGGCCGACCAGTTCGCTTCGGCTCTATCGCGTCTCCAGTTTCGATACGGGGACGGGTCTGTTCGCCAATCGCAATCACAACGCATTGCTCCTGGCGCTTGGTATTCCGCTGACATTGTGGAGCGTTTTCTGCCGGTTGGAGAATATTTCCAGCGCGTTGTTGCGCTGGGCCATTGCCAGCGCGACCCTTGTGTTCCTGTTGGTATCAATTGTCGTTGCCGGGTCGCGGTCCGGCATCCTTCTGACCGGTTTGGGACTAGGGATGGGCAGCCTGTTGTTGTGGCGCGAAGGTGTGTTATCGCGGATCGACCGACGTCTGTTGCTGGGAGGAATGGTCGCAGGAAGTGCCGTCGTTTTGCTGGTTGTACTGCAGGTTGCTAATCTTGACCGGTTCAAGACGGACGTAATAAGCGGCGATGCGCGGATCAAACTGTTCTCGGAATTTTCTGCGTTGGGCAAGCAGTTCTTTCCCGTCGGATCGGGGTTTGGAAGTTTCGATCCGGTTTACCGCGCGGTGGAGAAGCAGGATGCGCTCGCCGAGATATACATGAATCACGCGCATAACGACATTATTGAAATCATTATAGAAGGTGGCGCATTGGCTGGTGTGCTGCTTATTCTGGTTCTTGTGATCTATGGGATTTCTTGCTGGAGCGTATGGCGTGCCAAGAAGCGTGGCTCGGTTACTATTGGACTGGCGCGTCTTGCGTCGATCTTTATCGCAATGATTCTACTGCATAGTTTTGTCGACTATCCCGCTCGCACACCTATCATTGCAGCGTTACTGGCGATATCGGCCGTGTGGCTGTCCGCAGGTGCGCGTTTGGCTCGTGAACGAGGCGGTTGAACGTGTTCGTAGCTTTACGGCCGTGATTCACCGGTCTACATCGCCCCCTTGCTGCAGAAAGATGTGAAACGTAGTGATCTCCCGCTTTTTGATGTTGTCGTTTGCGACGCCTCTGGCTTTGGCCGGATGCGCCACGGGGCCGGCGCTGGTGGGCGGACCGGCGGTGCAGGTTCTCGATACGGCTGAACTGCCTGCGCCGAAGCAGGTCGGCGCCGATGGCGAGCTGGCATACATCATCGGTCCGTTGGACAAGCTGTCGGTAACGGTGCTCGGCTTGGAAGAGCTGAGCAGCAAGGAGGTCCAGGTTGATACAGCGGGACGCGTTGCCGTTCCGCTCGCCGGCGCAATAGATGCTGGCGGCAAAACCCCATCCCAGCTCTCATCCATGATTGAGGGCAGGTTGCGTGCCTACGTCCGGAACCCGCAGGTGACGGTCAATATCGTCGATTCCGCGCGTAATGTCATAACCGTGGATGGGCAGGTTCGCGAGCCGGGCATCTACCCCGTGATTGGTGAAATGACTCTGATGCGTGCGGTGGCTTCGGCCAAGGGTGCTGGCGATTTCGCTAAGTTGCGCGAAGTCGTTGTGTTCCGAAAGGTTGAAGGCCAGCAATACGCTGCGCTCTATAATCTGGATGCAATCCGCAAGGGGGTCTATGATGATCCCCGGGTTTATCCCAGCGATATCGTCGTTGTCGGCGACTCGCCGGCGCGTCGGATGTTCTCCGAGATTCTGAAAATCACACCGCTGATCACAACGCCGCTTGTTACTTTGATCGCCTATCGGCGATGAGTTCCTCTTCGACGAGAGTTGCGCCTGCTTCCATGAACAAGTCTGACACGATTGCGCGCGATGGCGCCTCTGCCTTGCCCCCGGCATCGTTGCTTCAGGTGCGCGATGGACCGTCGTTGCCGCTTTTGATGCAGTATTGGCGAATTATCGTTCGCTGGCATCGAGTGATTATCGGCGCTGTACTTGTCTCCCTACTCATGGGTGTCGCGGTAACCTTGCTGATGACGCGCATGTACACGGCGACAGTCACGGTCGAGATCGCGCGCGAAGAAGCGCAGATTCTGAAAATGGATGGGCTTGAGCCAAAGAACGCGGCCGCCGATCAGGAGTTCTATCAGACCCAGTACGGGCTGCTCGCTTCTCGCTCGCTGGCCGACCGGGTGGTGCGTGATTTGCGTTTGGCGAATAATCAGGCGTTCCTCGACATGTTCGGGATCAAGCGCCCGGTGGCGACGGGCGCAGGGGAACGACGGGGCAATGATGCGGTCGCCCGCGACGCGGCCGAAGCGCTGCTCGATCATATTTCGATTTCGCCGGTCCGGCTGTCGCGGCTCGTATCCATTTCTTTCTCAAGCCCTGACGCCGCTTTCTCTGCCCGGGTCGCTAACGCCTGGGCTAGGTTGTTCATCGAATCGTCTCTCGAGCGGCGCTATGAGACGACCGCCTACGCTCGGCGCTTTCTTGAGGAACGTTTGACCGAGACGCGTGCGCGTCTGGACGAGTCCGAGCGCAAGCTGGTGGCGTATGCTGCAGACCAGCGGATTATCAGTGTCGGCTCGGCAAGCACCGACCCGAAAGTCCCGTCTACAGAGCGCCCTCTGTTGGCGGATGACCTGGTCGCGTTCAATGCCGGTCTGGCTACGGCGACGGCTGAGCGGGTCGCTGTGGAAAGTCGTGCGCGTCAGGCACGGTCCTCGCGCGCGTTGCCTGAGGATTTGACGACACCGGCTATTGCGACCCTGCGTCAAGACCGCGCGCAGGCGGCAGCGGATTACGAAAAGATGCTGAGCCAGTTCGAGCCAGGCTATCCGCCCGCGCAGGCGCTGAAGGCCCAAATCACACAATTCGATCGCAGCATCGTTCGAGAAGAGGCGCGCGTTCGGGATTCGATCCAGACCCAATTTCGTGAGGCGGTGGATCGCGAAAACGCGATGGCGCAGCAGGTTGAGGCCCTGAAAAACAACTTCCTCAATCTTCGGCGCCGTAGTATCCAGTACAATATTTATCAGCGGGATGTGGATACCAACCGCAGTCTGTATGATGGACTTCTCCAGCGTTATAAAGAAATCGGTATCGCGGGGGGCATAGGCGCTAATAATATTTCCATTGTCGACGAGGCGGAAGTTCCCGAAGCGCCGTCGCGGCCACGTCCGCTGATCAACCTGCTATTGGCCTTGGTCGGTGGCGCTGCGGTTGGTTTCGGTTTGGCTTTCGTTCTGGAGCAGATCGATGAGGTCATAACAGACCCGGGTGATCTGGAAGCGACACTTAATCTGCCGCTGCTGGGGGCAATACCCAGCGTTGATGGTGATCTGAGCGTTGTGGAGGCGCTGAGCGACCGGAAATCTCCGATTTCGGAGGCCTACATGTCGGCGCAGACAAGTCTCCAATTCTCGACGGCGGACGGTGTGCCGCGTAGTTTGATGATAACCTCGACGCGGCCAGCGGAAGGCAAGTCGACGACGGCATTTGCTATCGCTCAGTGCCTGGCCCGGCTCAACCGACGTACATTGCTGATAGACGGCGACATGCGGTCTCCATCCGTGCATGTCGGCGTCGGAATCGACAATGAGAGAGGGTTGAGTAACCTTTTGTCGGGTAATGCGTCGCTCGTCGATGTGACGCGTGAGAGCGGAATCGATAATTTGGCCGTGGTCAGTGCTGGGCCGCCGCCGCCGAACGCTGCTGAACTGTTGTCCAGTGACCGGATAGAACAGGTCATCGCTGACGCACTGCGTTATTATGACAATGTCGTGGTGGACGCGCCGCCGGTTATGGGGCTTGCGGATGCTCCGCTGATCGCCAGTAAGGTCGCGGGGACGATTTTTGTGGTCGAATCGCGTGGAATTCGCGCCGGCCTTGGCAAGGTGGCGGTCGGGCGTCTGCAGAACGCGCAAGCTCACATCCTCGGAGCGATCCTGACGAAATTCAGCCAGAAGCATGCGCATTTCGGCTACGGCTATGACTACGGTTACGGCTATGGTCAGAAGAAGACCGGGGCGGATGTCTGATCAGACGTCGGAGGCCAATCCCGACGGGGCGACGCGGCGGCGTTCCCTGGTGTTGCGGGCGCTTGTTGCCGGCCCCGTTGCGATAGTCTGTCTGTGGCTTGTCGTTGTGACCGGGGTGGCCGGCAATCAACGCAGCCGCAATCCAGCCATAGCGTATCAGATATGGCCGGTGGACGCGCGTGCATCGGCCATGCTGGGCAGCGAGCGGCTTCTGGCGGCTCCCAAGCCGGACGTCGCGGCGGCCGCCCGCGAACTGGCGCTGACGGCCTTCCAGCGGGATCCGACAGTTCTGGCGGTATACAACGTGCTGGGAATGGCCGCGGATATCGGCGGTGACAGGCCGGCTGCCGAGCGTATATTCAATTATGCCCACCGCCTCTCGCGGCGTGACCTGGCCACCGAGCTTTGGCTGATCGAAGCGAACGTCGCGCGCAATGACGTGAACGGAGCGTTGACGCATTTTGACGCGGCGATGAGTACGTCGCGCCGGGGCTGGGAGACTTTGTCGCCGATTCTGCTCGCGGCGCTGGACGACCCGGAACTGGTGACGCCGATCGCGCGCTTGGCCAGTCGCGGAAGGTGGTGGAGTTTCGCCTTTCAGCATCTGGTGGCGACACAAGCGCCGTCATTGCCCAGTGCAACGCGGTTTTTCATGCAGTTGGATGCGATGGGCGTTCGTCCAAACGAAAGCAGCACGCAGTCGTTGGCGTTTCGGCTGGTGAATGCACATATGCCTGATCGCGCTGCGGCGCTGGATGCATTGACGACCGGCGGCAATGCGGAAGCCGGTATTCGCGATGGCGGGTTTGAACAGCAGCAGGGTCTCGTCCCGTTTCGGTGGCAGTTCCTGGAAAATGACAAGGTTGCGGCCGAACGGATCGCACGGTCGGATAAGCAGAGTGATATTGCACTGAATTTTTCAGTGGAACGCGGAATGTCCAATGCCATCATGCGGCAGCTCGTAGCACTCGCGCCGGGCGATCATACTTTGTCAGTGGAAGGTTTCGCAGAAGAGGGCGGAGCTAACTGGGCGTTGAGCTGGGTAGTGTCTTGCGAGAACACCAAAGCACTGGTGGCGGCAATGCCCTGGCCGATATCGACTGGCGACTGGGCGGTCCATAAGGCGCGTTTCACCGTGCCAACCGGTTGCCCGTTTCAATGGATAACCTTGATCGCCGACAGCGAGCGCAATGCTGGGCGCCTGATCGGATGGGTGGATACTGTCGCAGTAATGCCCACCCGTTAGTGGCTCTGCTCAGGCGACTCTGTGCTGGCGGTTGGCCGGGGCAGGGAAGCACCACTGAAATGGGAATGGGCTGACGACGGCGGCGGTGCCCGGAAATAGAGTAAGCGTTTCGGGTTCGGAAAACGTAGCGCAGTAACGGCTCTTGGTAACGACGATCGGATCAGGTCGTTGGCCGGCGCCGCGGAATTGATTCCCGCCTCATGGTTATGGCTCTGCAACCACCGGAATTTCGAAAATCCAGCCGCGTTCGACGCCGCTCTCATCCCGCCAGTACGCAAAGTGCCGGTGTCCGGTGCCGCCGACTTTTCGGACGTCAAGCGCTTCGCCGGTGCCGGACCCCAGAAAGTCGCTGGTTACGATAATGCCGCCACTCGCTTTGCTGGTGGAAGCCCGGCGGCCAATGGCCGGAATGATCGTGTCGGTGATTTGGGTCGCATCGACGCGCATCAGGCGCGCGTAGGGGGCGTCGATTATCAACCCCTGTACCCCGTCGCCATATGTCACCGCCGCAGGGTAAGCGGCTGTCTGCAACCTGGTCCCGACAGACCGCACGATCACGCGGACTACCTGCGCATTCCCGTCCAGAACGGCCGTGTAGGTGCTCCCCGACAGCGTTTCGGACACGTCAGGCGCGCTAGTATAGTCTGAACCTGGGAAGGTGACGATTGCGTGGCTGACCTTGCCATCCTTGCCGACCGATGCCCAGCCTCTCGCACCGCGACCGCCGCCGCCTCTGAATGTTAAGGGTATAAGGCTGCAGCTTTGTAAGCAGTCTAGGCCGTGAATGACGGTGTGTTGTGCGTTTTCGACATGGATGCGGGGGCCGCGTTGGCTAAAATAGGGCCTTTCCGGATCAGTGACATGCCCTAGCCCGCCGCCATAAATGGCGACATTCGAGGTTCTGGCTGCGCCCATCTCACCGATGACAACGGGGTTGGCTACTTCTTCGGTGTAGGGATTGATGATGTTAAGGCTGCTGGCCTGACGCACGTAAAAGCCATATTGGCCGCCTTGGGCGACGCATCCAAGCAATGTATTGTCATGGCCTTGCGGTAAGTTGCCTGTTGGGTTGGCTTGGCCGTTCCCGTCTATGTAAAAACAATATTTGTGATCTCGACTGCCGCCGGTGTATAAATTCTGCATTACCATGCCATTAATGGTTGCTAATATTCGATGGCATGCATTTAGGATGTGTGATCCAGCTGTTGATATTCTTGATATGGACGATCCATAGAGATTTGCGTAGGTTGCGCCGTTGTTCCACTTTCCTTTGATATTTATGTTAGAAACATCAATGTTAACGCCGCCATATGCTTTGACGTTGTTTACGGCGCAGTAGAACGCGTCTTGCCCTGATCCATCGATAGTGAAATTTGTAAATCTTAAATCGCCATGTTTTCCTACGCGATCATCAAGCATGACGGCTTTGCCGTTGCCATTGTAGAGAAGTTTTGTCCGGCCGGAGTTTCCGATCAGGGAAACGCCGCTCCTAAGGACAAGGGCCCTGTTTCCAAGATTATAGGTGCCGTCAGGGAAATATAGTGTGCCGCCGCCATTGGCGGACATCGTCTCGATCGCTGCTTGCAATGTTTCATGGTCACGCGGCGCACCGTTTCCGGAAAGGCCCAGTTCCGACACGGAAACGGCGGCGCCCGGAGCGCCGGACCAAGCCGCAGGAAGGCTGCCGCCATTTTTCGAAAGGGTCTGTGCTATGGCAGGCGCCGCTGTTGCTGAGGCCATCCCGCCGATTGCCCAGCGCCGGGTAATTGCGTTCTTGGTCATTGAGATTTCTCCGGGCCGGGAAATGGCACGCCGCCCTTGATGCTGCGTCGATATCAGAATTGTAAGCATAGACGCGCTTTGTCTGAACCGCGAGGAGCTGGCTACCTGACCGTTCCGGAATCGCGTTGAGCCGAGACCGGCGCACTTGATCCACCATCTGCTTCGATTTATGGGCTTTGCGGTCCAAGACGGATGCCGGATGCGGCTTCACCAGGACGGGCAGGTGCGGGGCGCTCCTGCTGCAAAACCAAGCGGATGCTAATGTTCCAAGAGAAGATACTTCTGATAACCGGGGGCACCGGGTCCTTCGGATCGACGGTTTTGAAACGGCTTATCAACGAACCGTTCCGGGAAATCCGCATCTTCAGCCGCGACGAGAAGAAGCAGGAGGATCAGCGCCTGTTCTATCGGGACAAGCGCCTGCGCTATTACCTCGGTGACGTACGCGATTATCGTTCGATCGCCGGCGCGACCCAGGGGGTGGACTACATCTTCCACGCCGCCGCGCTGAAGCAGGTGCCGTCCTGCGAATTCCACCCGATGGAAGCGGTCAAGACCAATGTCATGGGCACCGACAACGTGCTGGAGGCGGCGCGGGCCAACCGTGTGTCGCGCGTCGTCTGCCTGTCGACCGACAAGGCGGTCTACCCGATCAACGCGATGGGTATTTCCAAGGCGTTGATGGAAAAGGTGATGATCGCGCAATCGCGGTTGGCGATCGGCAGCGCGACGGTGATCTGCGGGACGCGCTACGGCAATGTGCTGGCATCGCGCGGGTCTGTCATTCCCCTGTTCGTCGACCAGATCCGCCGCGGCAAGCCGCTGACCATCACCGACCCGGCGATGACGCGGTTCGTTATGTCGCTGGGCGAGGCGGTCGACCTGGTGCTCCATGCGTTCGCCCACGGCCACAACGGCGATCTGTTCGTGCAGAAGGCGCCGGCGGCGACGGTGGAGACGCTGGCGCAGGCGGTGAAGGACGTCATGGGCGTTGCCGATCATCCGCTGAAGGTGATCGGTACACGACACGGCGAAAAACTGTACGAGACCTTGCTTAGCCGCGAGGAGATGGCGGTGGCGGAGGACCAGGGCGCCTATTACCGTGTGCCGCCGGACAATCGCGACTTGAACTACGCGGCGTTCGTGGAAACCGGCAATGCAGAGGTTGCCGAGCATGCCGACTTCAATTCCCACAACACCCGCATCCTTGACCGCGCCGAGATGGCGGAAACGCTGCTGCGGCTCGATTATATCAAGCGCGTCCGCGAAAATCCGGCCGATACGCCAGAGGGCGACTGAATGAGTGGCCGCCGCACCATTGCGGTTACCGGCGCGGCGGGCTTCGTCGGGCAGAATCTGCTGCTTCGCCTGAAGGAAACGGGCCGGTTCGACGTAGTGCCGATCCTGCGCGACGCGACCAAGCAGGACTGGATGGAGCGGATCGGCGCTGCCGATGCGGTGGTCCATCTGGCCGGTGTCAACCGGCCGCAGGACCCGGCCGAATTCGCCACCGGCAACGGCGGCACCGCCGCTCTGCTGGCCGATGCCGTCGAGGCGTCAGGCCTGCCGATCCCGATCCTCTACGCATCGTCTGCGAAGGCAGTTGAACCCGGCCCCTATGGCGAAAGCAAGAAGGCGGCGGAGGATGTCCTGCTCGGCGTGGCGGAACGCACCGGCGCGCCGGTCGCCGTCTATCGGCTGCCCAACATCTTCGGCAAATGGTGTCGCCCGAACTACAACAGCGCGGTTGCCACCTTCTGCCATAACATCGCCCGCGGCCTGCCGATCCGTATCGACAACCCGGCGGCGCCGCTGACGCTGGTCTACATCGACGATGTCGTAGACGCCTTCATCGGCCAGCTCGACGCCGGCGATTTCGTCACCGGCTTTCACGCTGTGACTCCGGCCTATGACAGCACTGTCGGCGCGGTGGCGGAGATCGTCCAGCGGTTCCGCGACGACCGGGCCGACAATCTGATCCAGAATGTCGGCAGCGGCTTAGTCCGGGCGCTCTACGCCACTTATGTCTCCTACCTGCCGCCGGCGGAGTTCAGCTATCCGATCGCCAGCCACCGCGACCCGCGTGGCGCATTCTCGGAAATGTTGAAGACCAGGGATGCGGGACAATTCTCCTATTTCAACGCCCTGCCCGGGGTGACGCGCGGCGGCCATTATCACCACACCAAGACCGAGAAGTTCCTGATCGTCCACGGCGAGGCGCTGTTCCGCTTTCGCCACATGCTGAGCGGTGAAGTCCATGAGGTGCGTACCAGCGCGGAGGCGCCTGTCGTCGTCGAGACGGTCCCCGGATGGACCCATGACGTGACTAATGTCGGCGACGGCATCATGGTTTCGCTGCTCTGGGCGAACGAGATATTCGACCGCCAGCGCCCTGATACGATTGCCGAGAAGGTTTGACATGGCACGCATGAAGGTGATGACCGTCGTCGGCACGCGGCCGGAGATCATCCGCCTGTCGCGGGTGATGGCGCGGCTGGACGAGCACACCGACCATGTGATCGTCCACACCGGGCAGAATTACGATTACGAGCTGAACCAGGTCTTTTTCGACGATCTCGGCCTGCGCAAACCGGACTATTTCCTCGACGCGGCCGGCGGTTCGGCGGTGGAGACGATCGGCAAGATCGTCATCGCGGTCGACAAGGTGCTGGCGGAGGTCCGGCCGGAGGCGATGCTGGTTCTCGGCGATACCAACAGTTGCCTCGCGGTAATCCCGGCGAAGCGGCGGCGGATTCCGATCTTCCATATGGAGGCGGGCAACCGCTGCTTCGACGACCGGGTACCGGAGGAAATCAACCGCCGCATCGTCGATCATACCGCCGACATCAACCTGCCTTATTCGGACATCGCCCGCGCCTATCTGCTGGCGGAAGGGCTGCCGGCGGAACGGGTTATCAAGACCGGCAGCCCGATGTTCGAGATATTGAGCCATTACCGCGCCGGAATCGCCGCGTCGCCGGCGCTGGCCGAGGCCGGGGTGGCGCCGGGCCGCTATTTCCTGGTCAGCGCCCACCGCGAGGAGAATGTCGATTCCGAACGCAACCTGCGGGCGCTGCACGACACGCTGAACGCGATCGCCACGCAGTATGACGAACCGGTGCTGGTCAGCACCCACCCGCGCACGCGCAAGCGGATCGAGCAGTACGGGCTGGAATTCCACGCCAATGTCCGGCTGATGAAGCCGTTCGGCTTCCTTGCCTACAACGCCCTCCAGATGCACGCCCGCGCGGTGCTCTCGGATAGCGGCACGATCAGCGAGGAAAGTTCGATCCTGAACTTCCCCGCCGTCAACATCCGGGAGGCGCATGAACGCCCGGAAGCGATGGAAGAAGGGGCGGTGATGATGACCGGTCTCGGCCGGGACCGCGTCCTCCAGGCCCTGGCGATACTGGAGAGCCAGGGCCGTGGCGAGGATCGCACCCTGTGCCTAGTCGGCGACTATGCGATGCCGAATGTGTCGGACAAGGTGTTGCGCCTGATCCTCAGCTATACGGACTTTGTACAGCGGACGGTGTGGAAGCGGTATTAGGACGTGGCCGGTGCCCGCAAAATCGCGCGCCGCATTGTCACGCGCTGGACGGCTCCGTTAAGCGGGCTGATCAGCCCGGACACGCTCAAGCGCTTTCTGACGCTTTCCAGCTGGACGATGGTGTCCTTCGCCCTTTCGAAAGGGGCGATGATGATCGTCGTCATCTATCTGGCGCGAGTGCTGGGTGCGGAGGATTACGGGCGCCTGACCCTGACGCAGGGGTTGGTGAATATCCTTGAGCTTTTTATCGTCCTGGGGGCCGGACCGTTTGTTTCGAAGCATGTGCCACAAATGTTGCAGGAAGGCGCGCATCGGGCGATTGAAATCGTTAATCTGAGCGCAGCGATCATACTGGCGATGGGCGTTTCGCTATGCATCGTGGCGCCATTTGCGGTCGGTACTATAGCTACAGACGTCCTGAGCCTGCCGAAATTATCGCTCATACCGTGGTGGACGCTGGCGTGGGTTATCCTGCTGGCCTTTAACAATCTCATGCTGGTTGTGCTGTTGTCGCTGGAGAGGGGCAAGGCGTTAGGGGCGGCGGCTTTGGTCGCTGCCGGGCTGTCATTATTGATCATTCCCTGGTTCGGTACGCTGTGGGGCCTGCAGGGGGCGGTCGCCGGCTTTGTGGCGGTGGAAGCGATCCGGTTCGTCGCTGTCTTGTTGATCTATGCGCGCATTGTCAGGAATATGGGGGCGAGGGTGTTTGCTCTGCCGCGGCGTTCTGATCTACGCCTATTGCTCACGTTCGGTTTGCCGGCATTCCTCACCTCGGCGATCTATTCGCCGACGATCTGGGCCGCTCAGCTCATCGTTAAAGCGTTCGCGCCAGATGGATTGGCTATCGTCGGAATCTATGGATTGATGAACAATATTCTGGGCGCATTACTGGTGATCAGCGGGCTGACCAATCAGGCCGCTATGCCCATATTCTCTTCGCTGGACTCGTCAGGAAATGAGAAAGAATTGAGACGTTCCTGCCGATTTCTCAGTATGGCGCAAGTATTTGTTGCAACCGTGGTCAGTATTCCGCTCGCAATTTGTGTGCCGTTCATATTGTCATACGCTGGTCCGGCATTTGTACAGGCATGGCCGGCGTTTTTGATTATGCTGGTCGTTGGAATTATAACGGCAGGTCAGACATCGCTCGGGAATTACTTGCTGGTCATTAATCGGCCCTATTTCGTTCTTGGAGCAACCGTGCCGTGGAGTATGGTGGTTCTGGGCGCTGCCGCGTTGTTCTTTGCCCATGGGATATATGCTCTGGTCGGTGGGATGCTGGCTGGCGCTATAGTGAAGACAGGACTCTTTGTGTGGGGCTACGCCAAGCGATCACAGTGTCGGGCATGATCTGCTCATGACGCGAAAAGTCTGCCGAAAAAAAGCGACGGCCCGCGGCCGCGGAATCCGGGTTGAGCGGGGCCGGGTCGCTCCATACGTGCTGGGATTATGTGATGGAATCGTATGACTAGTACGACGCATTCGCGCGGTGAGACCCGCAGCTTCCTGTCTGACCTGTCCTATGGTCTGCCGATAGTCGCGATTGCCATGCGGGGCGGAGCGGAGTCGACGGTCGCGGCATCGTATGGTTTTCTGGCTTTATTTGCTTTATTCGGCCGAAGTCAGGCGATTTACGCGCTGTTCCTTTCATGGTTGTTCACGATGGTGAGCGAAGGTGTGGCGCCAGAAGGCGGGGGCGGTGTCGGCCGCTATGTCGTTATTCTTGGTGTGGCGTTGTCCGCTGGCGCGCGAAGCTGGATATTTTCTTCAAGGGCTCGCCCATCATCCCTTCTTATTATGACCATATTGCTTGGCGTATTCATTGTAATTCACTCTATTGTTTACAGCTCGATGCCTGATGTCTCCATTTCCAAGGCGATATCCTGGATCGTAACGATGATGGCGGTGATTTCGCTTTGGGTCGGCTGCTCTCCTGAGCAGCGCTCTAGGATAGCTGCAGTCATATTCGGCGGGTTGACGACAATCCTCGTTGTCAGCCTGCCGCTGATTGCGCTGCCGCTTGGTTATCTTGTGAATGGTACCGGCTTCCAGGGTGTGATCAATCACCCCCAGGTCATGGGCAGCACCGCGGCATTGGTTGGAACCTGGGCTATCACCCGGATGTTGGGGGAGCGTAAGCCCGGTTGGGGCTTGTTGGCGATCACCGTCATGAGTCTCGCCATTACCCTATTGTCCGAAGCCCGAACTGCCGGGCTGGCGATGGTTCTGGGCGTGGGCTTTGCTCTGGCGACGTTGCCGGCGTTTTCTGGCAGGTCCATTGCCAGCCTGGCGCCGGGCTTATTCTCAGCACGCTTCTTCACGATTATCTGGTTGGGGGTTATCGGCGCGATCGCCGCGGCCGGTGCAGTGGCTGATCTCATCCGGAATTTTTTGTCGAAATCGGGCCGTGCGGGCGTGGATGGATTGCTGAGCGCCTATGATGTGTCTCGGGGTTTTCTGATCGACATGATGGTGATCAATATTCGGCATCATCCGTTTACCGGTATCGGGTTTGGCACCCCGTCAGTGCCGGGAAACGTTTGGGGCATCGACCGTGATCCTATATTTGGAATACCCTTTGGTGCGCCGGTAGAAAAAGGTGTGGCGCCTCTTGCCGTGATGGAGGAGCTTGGCCTCTTCGGCGCGGCTCTGGTGCTCTGTTGGTTGTTCGTACTGTTGCGCGGGGCGAGCCGCGGTAGCCTGGCCGCTTTTGCACTATGTGTCGTGATCCTGACCCTCAATTTGGGGGAAAACACTTTGTTCTCACCGGGTGGGCAGGGCCTGCTGGCCCTTGTTCTTCTTGGTTGGGCTTATGCGGATGGAAATAATGACGCAGCGAACGGTCGTTCTGCCTGAAATCTGGTTCTGGCAGCGCATCTTGTCGCCGCACATGGCGGGGCTGGCGGTGGAGCTGGCGGCGCGGGGCCACAGCGTCACCTATGTCGCTGAACGTCCGATGTCGGATGATCGAGCGAAACAGGGCTGGCGGCCAGCAGATACTGGCGCGGCGCAACTACGGTTTGCACCGGATTCGGCGGCGATGGCGCGTTTGGTAGCCGAGGTCCCGGAAGGCGCGATTCATATTTGCCAGGGATTCAGGGGGAATGGCTTGATCAGTGACGCGCGCGCCGCGCTGATAAAGCGCGGCGCCAAGCACTGGGTTATTATGGAAACCGTCGACAATAGCGGCTGGAGGGGCGTGCTGCGGCGGGCGGCTTATCGGCGATTGATCAGTCGGTCGCAGGGCCATCTGGCAGGCATACTGGCGACAGGTCATGCTACTCCCGCTTGGCTCGCGAAGTGTGGTGCGCCAAAGGAGCGAGTGTTTCCGTTCGCTTATTTTTTGCCTGGCAGCATGGCGCCGCGCTTGGCTTCACCGTCACTGCCCGAGGCCCCGTATCGTTTGCTGTATGTCGGCGCGCTAATCGAGAGGAAGCGATTGGATCTTCTGCTGGCAGCATTGGGGCGCTTGGAAGATGACGCTGTCGAGCTGGTGATTATTGGCACCGGGCCGTTGGAGAGTCGGTTGCGCGCCCAGGCCAGCGCAGTCGCCGGTGGGCGCGTGAAGTGGCTTGGCTTGCAGTCCATGGACGCCATCCCTGATCATATGGTCGATGCCGATTGCCTTGTGTTGCCAAGTCGGCACGACGGCTGGGGGGCGGTGGTCTCCGAGGCGCTGATTGCCGGCACGCCTGCTATCTGCAGCGATCGTTGCGGCGCGGCTGGCGTGGTCCGCGCCAGCGGAGTTGGGGCTGTTTTTACTGCGGGAGACGAGGATGCACTGGTCGCCGCGCTCAATCGCGTGATTGCAAAAGGGCGTATATCCCCCGAGGATCGGAGCAGTCTGGCAGGCTGGGCGCGGTGCTTGGGCGCCATGGCGGGGGCTGAGTACCTGGAGCGGATACTGGTTTTGTCCAGCGATGAGGAGGGGGCTGTGAAGCCACAAGCGCCCTGGGTCGTAGCTGCACCGACTGCGATAGCGGGCTATTCAGCATGACGGCCCTCACGCCCACTATTGTGCGTCCGGTGGTTCTGGTGTCGGTGGATCATTATCTGCCGGGCTATAAGGCAGGGGGGCCGATCCGCTCTATTGCCAACATGGTTGCCCAACTGGGCGACACATTTCATTTTCATATTGTGGCGGTGGACCGGGATCTTGGGGATGACCATGGCTATCCCGGGGTGGTTCCCAATACCTGGACGGATTGTGGGAAGGCGCGTGTGTTCTACCGTACACCGGGCCGTGCCGGGTGGCGAGCGCTTCTGGATAGCCTCGCCGATATCGATTTCGACCTCCTGTATCTGAACAGTTTCTTCAGCACAGACGCCACCCTTCGGTTTCTGGCATATCACCGGTTGGGCCGTATTGCTCGGCGGCCGGTGTTGCTTGCGACCCGAGGCGAGTTGTCGCGCGGTGCATTGGCGTTAAAGGCGCCGAAGAAACGTGCATTCATTGCGATAGCCAAGGTCCTCGGCTTGTATCGTGGGGTCACTTTTCATGCATCGTCCGATTATGAGGCAGAAGACATAAAGAATATTTTCGGACCATCTATTTGTATTTCAGTGGCATCAAATTTATCTACAAATGAAAAATTGGCAGAATTAAAGCATAACTCAGATAATTATAGGAGAATTAGAGGGGTTTTTTTATCTAGAATTAGTCAAAAAAAGAATTTATTGGGAGCAATAGATATTTTAGATGATCCGGGCGTCCCGGATATGGATCTAGATATATATGGGACACTTGAGAATAAGGCCTATTGGGAGGCGTGTCAGGAGAATATTGCGAAGCTACATGGCAATGTAAGAGTAAAATATTGCGGTGCGCTTCATCATGACGCGGTGCTGGATACCTTGTCGGGATATGATTTCTTCTTCTTTCCAACCTTGGGTGAGAATTTCGGCCATGTGATTGCGGAGGCGTTGGCAGTTGGATTGCCCGTGCTAATTAGTGATCAGACGCCTTGGCGTGATTTGCAGGCGAAAGGCGTCGGCGCCGATCTGCCTTTGGATCAGCCCGAAGCGTTTCGCGCATGGATCCGGCAGTTCAGCGCGTATACGCCCGTCGAGCGGCAAGCGATCCGCCTTGCCGCCCAGGCTTTTGGTCGAAGCCGCCAGTTGGCGGATGAGGACCGTCAGGCCAATTGCGCAATGCTTCGCGCCGCCATGGCGCAAAATCCCTAGCCCAGGCGCGCCATTTGCGCAGGGGGATCCGGGCTTGGTAAGGCTTACGAAGCCTGGGTATCGGCCGCTTCGCTCAATGTCTGCTCAAGGCGTCCATACACCACCGACGGAGAGTAATTCTCGTCGAAATACCCCCGGCTGCGTTCCGCCATCTCGTTGCGCTGGGCCAGCGGCATGTCCATCATCCGGGTGATCGCTTCGGCCAGCAGGTGCGGCGTCGATGCGGGCGCCACCAGCCCCGCGCCGGCTTCGCTGATGATACGCGCTCCTTCACCGTTCAAAGAGGCGATCAGCGGTTTGCCGCACGCCATATAGCACTGAACTTTGTACGGAACCGTCAAGGCGAAGATCGGGCTGTCTTTGAGACTGACGATCATCGCATCGGCGTGTGAAAAGAAGTAGGGCATCTGCTCTTCTTCGTGGCGACCGAGAAAGCGGAATCGGTCGGTTAAACCATGCGCCGTAATTACCCGTCGGACGCGTTCGTCGTCACGTCCTGAGCCTATGATGACCCAGGTAAGGTCGATACGATCCCGTAGTAACGCGGCTGCGGCGATCAGCGTGTCGAAATCTTGGCTTTCCCCAATATTGCCGGCGAACATCAGGCGGAAGCCTTCTTGTGGAACAAGGTGTGCCTCGGCTGGGGCGTCCTCCGGCGCGATCGGTTTGAAATTATCGGGCGCGGTGTTTGGAAGGATACGAATGCGGCTGGCGTCCACGCCAAACCGTTCGATCATCGCCGGAAATGCGGCGCTCTGGACCATGACAATATCCGCTTGCCGATAAAGCCAGCCGCATATCCAGTTCAGGGGGCGCACGATCAACGGGCTGCGAATACCGAACGTGTAGGTCGCGCTCTCTGGCCAGATGTCCTGAACCCAATACACGCACGGCACCGCCTTGCGCCATTTTAGAGTGATGCCGGCGAAAGCTTGGAAAAGTGGCGATGGCATGGAAACGAAGGAAACGTCCGGCCGGCGGCGCAAGCGCCGGCTTAGGGTCCAGCTTGCGGCGATCGGGTAGAGTAGATAGTTCAGCATCAGGCGAATGGCCGACTTGCCGCGAGGAACGGTCAGCGCGCGAAAAATATGGACACCTTCCCACACCTCCTGGCGCCGAAGCCGGTTTGAATAGCCCGGGCTGAATGTTCCTGCGGGGTAGTTTGGTACGCAGGTCACGGCATCAACGCTGTGCCCCATGTGAACCAGATGGCGCGCAATCGAATTGTTCGAAAATGACTCTGGATAGAAATATTGAGATATGAACGCAATGTGCATGAAATCATGCTCCGGTCTGGCCATGTCACTGTTGTCTAGAGCGGTACGTTATTCCGGGATGATGATATGATAACGGTGGCGGTCACTGGCGCTTCTGGTTTCATCGGAACAGCCGTGTTGTCCACGCTTCCTGCCTTGGGCATCCAGGTAAGGGGCATCTCCCGGCAGGAGAGAGAGGCAAACTTATTCGGTGCGGATTGGTGCCGGGTCGACGATTACGCCGATATCCCGGGATTGACCAGTATCCTGAGGGGCGCAGATATCGTCCTGCATTTGGCGGATAACCCCGAACGGGGACGGACGGATGGCGATGGCGCTGCCGCCGCCATGGCAGACGCATTGATATCCGCCATGCGTTTAGCAGGGACGCGCCGCGTGATCGTCGCGAGCAGCGTCTATGCTCGGGAGGTGCCGACAGGCGGGTCCTATCCCTATGCGCGGATCAAGCGGACTATCGAGAACAGGTTTCTTGCCGCGGGTGATCTTCAGAGCGTCATTCTGCGTTTGCCCCCGGTATACGGCGCTGGAGGAAAAGGGGGCTTCGGCCAGTTGGCAAGCCTCGTGCTTAAGGGGCTGCCTTTACCTTTTGGCGGCGCCGGGGCGAAGCGAGCGTATCTGTCGCGGAATAACCTTGTTGATCTTCTCGCGGCGATCTGCGCGGCGGACGAGGCGGCTTGGGACATCGCTTCCGGGAAATGCTTTGAGCCGTCGGATGGCGCACCGGTGTCGACCCGTGATCTCGTTCGAATGATCGCCGTCGTGACCGGCAAGCCGGCGCGCCTGCTTGCCGTGCCGATTCCGCTGCTGCGCCTGATCGGGAAAGTAAGTGGCCATGCGCATGTTGTCGAAGGTGCCGTCGGCGCTCTTCAGCTTGCCGATATATCGGAATTGGAGGCGCTTTTCGGATGGCGTCCGGCGGAGACGATGCCGGAAAGCCTGTCTTTCCTGCAAGAACATGGCGCGGGGGCGGCGTGAGCCGGAGGCGGCAGGCGGGACTCTTCCCACTTTGCTTAAAAATGCGGCGTTCCCTCTGCATCTGTGCAACGAATTGGCAGTGCTGATTAAGCCCTAGAAAATATTCCCTTGCGTTTCGGCAGGGTGCCATGTGGCACGGCATTTGCGGTGCAGCTTCTCGGGTAATCGCGAGAGGTCGATGAAACTGGTCACCGCTGACATCGGGTCCTTTGCATTCGATGACGCGCGCGCAGTGCCGACGAAAGCCGGCGCATTTGGCGCAATGCAGTGCGAGCCGGTCGATCGGCCGCCGCAGAAGAGGCCAGTTCAACTCCGTCACGGCGCCGGATGCGGCATCAGCTTTGCCGCCGCTGGCGAAGCCAATCGGCGCAAGCCGCAAAAGGAGGGCAGAATGTCGTTTCCGTACAAGGGTATTGTTGCGTTACTCCTCGCTGCGGGGCTGTCTTGGCCGGCACAGGCAGTCGCTACGGCCACCGCCGACACCGTCAACAAGGGCGATGTCGCGTGGATGATGACGGCGACGGTGCTGGTGCTGTTGATGATCGTGCCCGGCCTTGCGCTGTTCTACGGCGGCCTTGTCCGCACCAAGAACATGCTGTCGATGCTGACCCAGGTGCTCGGCGTCTGTGCGCTGGCGATGCTGGTTTGGGTCGGCTGGGGCTACAGCCTGGCGTTCAGCGGTGGCGGGCCGTTCGTCGGCGACGGGGCGAAGCTGTTCCTCGCCGGGGTGACGCCGGAAACGCTGGCGGAAACCTTTACCGCCGGTGTCGCCATTCCTGAATATGTGTTCGTGTCGTTCCAGATGACCTTCGCCGCGATCACCGTCGCGCTGGTGCTGGGCGGTCTGGCGGAGCGGCTGAAGTTCACCGCGGCGCTGCTGTTCGCGGCGATCTGGCTGACCATCGTCTATTTCCCGATCGCGCATATGGTGTGGGCGGCGGGCGGCTATCTGTTCGAAATGGGCGCGCTCGATTTCGCCGGCGGCACCGTCGTCCACATCAATGCCGGCGTCGCTGCGCTGGTCGGCGCGCTGATGCTCGGCCGCCGCACCGGTTACCAGCGCGACGTGATGGCGCCGCATTCGCTGGTGATGACGCTGATCGGCGCCGGGCTACTGTGGGTC
Source organism: Sphingomonas flavalba (assembly GCF_047553045.1). Classification (GTDB taxonomy): domain Bacteria; phylum Pseudomonadota; class Alphaproteobacteria; order Sphingomonadales; family Sphingomonadaceae; genus Sphingomonas_L; species Sphingomonas_L flavalba_A. Next base: position 455,967 of record NZ_CP180208.1, read on the forward strand.
GGCTGGTTCGGGTTCAACGCCGGTTCGGCGCTGGAGGCGAACGGCGCGGCGGCGCTGGCCATGGTCAACACCTTCGTCGCGACGGCGGCGGGCGTGCTGGCTTGGATGCTGGCGGAACGGGTCGCCGGACACAAATGCTCGCTGCTCGGCGCCGCTTCTGGCGCGATCGCCGGGCTGGTCGCGGTCACCCCGGCGGCGGGCAATAGCGGCCCGCTCGGCGCGATCCTGCTCGGCGCGATCGCCAGCGCCTGCTGTTTCTGGTTTGTCAGTGTGCTGAAGCCGCGCCTGCGCTTCGACGATTCGCTCGATGCGTTCGGGATCCACGGTATCGGCGGCATCATCGGTTCGCTCGGCACCGCGATCGTCTATGCGCCGGCACTGGGCGGGCCGGGCGCCGCCGACTACGCGATCGCGCCGCAGCTCGTCACCCAGGCGGTGGCGGTCGTGGTCGCGGTGCTGTGGTCGGGCATCGGCTCGGCGGCCGCCTTCGGCATCGTCAAGCTGACGATCGGACTTAGGGTCAGCGAGGATGTCGAGCGCGAAGGCCTTGATGTCGGCGAGCATGGCGAGCGCGCCTATAACTATTGAACGGGGTTCCACCTGCGAACGCACTGGGCCGGCGCGGCGACGTGCCGGCCCCTTTCTTTGCCCATGGCGCGTGGCGGAAAAGGGGGCGCGCAAAGGAAAGGGGCGGCCCCGGCGTCCCGGAACCGCCCCCTTGCCGTAAAAGCCGGATCGGCGATTAGCGCTTCGAGAACTGGAAGCTGCGGCGGGCCTTGGCCTTGCCGTACTTCTTACGCTCGACGGTGCGGCTGTCGCGGGTCAGGAAGCCGGCGGCCTTGACCGGCGCGCGCAGCACCGGCTCGAACCGGGTCAGCGCCTGGCTGATGCCGTGCTTGACCGCGCCGGCCTGGCCGGACAGGCCGCCGCCCTTGACGGTAGCGATCACGTCGTACTGGCCTTCGCGCTCCGACACGCTGAACGGCTGGTTGAGCACCAGGCGCAGGGTCGGACGGGCGAAATAGACGGTCTGGTCGCGGCCGTTGACCGTGATCTTGCCGGTGCCGGGCTTCAGCCAGACGCGGGCAACCGCATCCTTGCGGCGGCCGGTGGCATAGGCGCGGCCCTGCGCGTCAACCTGGCGTTCGCGCAGCGGCGCGGTGGGCTGGGCCGGCGCGGCGTCGGCGACGACGGGGGTTTCAGCGGCATCGGCCGGGGCGGCCGGCGTGGCGGCTGCGGGGGTGGCGGCCTGCGCGCCGGTCAGCGCGGCGAGGTCGGACAGGGACTGGCGGTTGTCGGACATTATGCGCCCACCTTATTTTTGCGGTTCATCGCAGCGATGTCGAGCGGCTCGGGGTTCTGGGCCGTGTGGCTGTGCTCCGGGCCGGAAAACAGGCGCAGGTTGCGCATCTGCTGGCGGCCGAGCGGGCCGCGAGGGATCATCCGCTCCACTGCCTTTTCAAGCACGCGCTCCGGGAAACGCCCTTCCAGCACCTTGCCGGCAGTGATTTCCTTCAGCCCGCCGGCATAGCCGGTGTGCTTGTAATAGGTTTTCTGCTTCAGCTTGTTGCCGGTGAAGCGCACCTTGTCCGCGTTGATGACGATGACGTTGTCGCCACAGTCGATATGCGGGGTGTAGCTCGGCTTGTGCTTGCCGCGCAGGATGTTGGCGATAATCGTGGCAAGGCGCCCGACCACCAGACCGTCGGCATCGATCAGATGCCATTTCTTTTCCACCTGAGCCGGGGTGACCGACTTGGTGGTCTTCAGCAGCGCCTTCATGGGCCCAGACCTCGTCTTGCGTAAACAAAGCGCCGCCCGTTGCCGGACGGCGGTGCTTGGCGACCTATTGGCGAAGGCGAGGCGGTAAGTCAAGCAAATCCGCGCCTTTGCGGACGGGTATTAGGATACCCGATACCGATCAGGGGCGGCGGCCAAGCGCGTGCGCGCTGCCAAGCGACGCGGCAAGCAGCAGCGCCGCGACACCCTGGTGCGCGACGGCGATGTCGATGCGAACGCCGCTGTGCAGCGTCGCGATGCCGAGCAGGATCTGGACGAGGAGCAGCGCCGCGACGGCGCGGGCCGCCGGCCGGCCGCCGCGCTTCGCCGCGCGCATCGCCAGCACGCCAAGCGCGGCGGCGGCGGCGAAGGCGACCCAGCGGTGGATGAACTGGACGACGATCGGGTTGTCGAACAGGTTCAGCCAGGCCGGGTCGAGCATCGGCGTGTTGGCGGGAAACCAGTTGTCGCCCATCTTCGGCCAGCTTGAAAAGGCATAGCCTGCCCGCAGCCCGGCGGTGAACGCGCCGTACATGATCTGGACCGACAGCACCGCCAGCGCCATCGCGCCAATGCCGGTCAGCCGCGCCGGCCGGGCGGCCGGGTCGCGGGCCAGCGCGCGCAGGTCGAACACCGTCCACAGGATGACGGCGAAAATCAGCAGCGCCGCCATCAGATGGATGGCAAGGCGGATATGGCTGACCTCGGTGCGGTATTGCAGGCCGGACGTGACCATCCACCAGCCGATCACCCCCTGCAGCCCGCCGAGCAGCAGGATAACGATGATCCGCCGGCCGTAACCCTGCGGAATCGTCCCCCGCCACCAGAAGGCGAGGGCGACCAGCGCCAGCACCAGTCCGATCGCCCGGGCGATCAGGCGGTGGACATATTCCCAGAAATAGATCTGCTTGAACCCCTCCAGCGTCATGTGGGTGTTCAGCTCGATATATTGCGGGATCGCCTGATAGGCGGCGAATTCCGCCTGCCATTGCTCGGCGTTCAGTGGCGGTATGATGCCGCGCACCGGCTTCCATTCGACGATGGACAGGCCGGATTCGGTCAGCCGGGTGATGCCGCCGACGACGATGATCAGGAACACCAGCGCCGCCACCAGCAGCAGCCACCAGGACAGGGCGAGCGGGCGCGGGGTAGCGGCGGGCCGTCCCCATCTGCGTTGGGCACTGGTCATCGGCCGGGCCTATGCCCCGCCCGCCCGGCGGGCGCAAGCGCCGCCGGGCATGGCAATGATATGTTGTAACACATTGAAGCTCGTGGCATAGCCGCCGGCATGCACGAATCGCGACTCACGCTTTGGTTTGCCCGGGATGGGGTACTGGACCGGCTGGCCATTGCTCTGTCGGGCCTGTGCATGGTCCATTGCATCGGCACCGCCGTGCTGCTCGGGCTGGTTTCGGCCGGGGGCAGCTTCTTCAGCCACGCCGTCCACGAAATCGGGCTGACGCTGGCGATCGGGCTGGGGCTGATCGCGCTGACCGGCGGCATCATCCGCCACCGCCGCGTGTTGCCGGCCGCGATCGGCGGCATCGGCCTGGGAGTGATGGCGGCGGCGCTGGCCATGGACCATAGCGGGCTGGAGGCGGCCTATACCGTCGTCGGTGTCGGCATCCTCGCTTTCGGCCATATGCTGAACATCCGCGCGGTGCGCTGAACCGCTCGCTCGCCCGCCCCGCCGATATTGCCGGAAGGGACGGGAAAGCCTACATCCGTCCCATGATTGACCGCCACGAGCATCACCAGCCCGAAGGGGCGGCGCTGGCCGGGGCCGCCAGGGACGTGCTTGAGCAGTCCGGCGAGCAGTGGACCGATATGCGTGCCTGCATTTTCGATGCGCTTGCCGGCTTCGACCGGCCCGCTTCGGCCTATGACATCGCCGATGCGGTGTCGCAGGCGCGCGGGCGCCGGGTGGCCGCCAACAGCGTCTACCGCATCCTGGACCTGTTCGTGACCGCAAATCTGGCGCGCCGGGTGGAAACCGCCAATGCCTATATCGTCAACGCCCACCCCGGCTGCGTCCACGACTGCATCTTCCTGGTCTGCGACAAATGCGGGCAGACGATCCACATCGACGATGACCGCGTTGCCGGCGATGTCCGCAAGACGGCGCGGCGCAGCGGCTTCATGCCGGAACGGCCGGTCATCGAAGTGCGCGGCCGCTGCGCCGGCTGTGCCTGACGCATCGACACCGTCGACACGCTATTCTAGAACGCCGGGCGAATGAGGAACTTGATGGCCGAAAAGCCTGCCACCCCGTTGCTGGACGCCGCCGATACCCCGGCGGACCTCCGCCGCCTCCGCCCAGACCAGCTGCGCCAGCTAGCGGACGAGCTGCGTGGCGAGACGATTTCGGCCGTCTCGGTCACCGGCGGCCATCTTGGCGCCGGGCTGGGCGTGGTCGAACTGGCGGTGGCGCTCCATTACGTGTTCGACACGCCGACCGACCGGTTGATCTGGGACGTCGGCCACCAGGCCTATCCGCACAAGATTCTGACCGGGCGGCGCGACCGTATCCGCACCCTGCGCCAGGGCGGCGGGCTGAGCGGCTTCACCCGCCGCGCCGAAAGCGAATACGACCCGTTCGGTGCCGCGCACAGCTCGACCTCGATCTCCGCCGCGCTCGGCTTCGCCGTCGCCAACAAGCTCGCCGACCAGCCCGGCAAGGCGATCGCGGTGATCGGCGACGGCGCGATGTCGGCCGGCATGGCCTATGAGGCGATGAACAATGCGGAGGCGGCGGGCAACCGGCTTGTCGTCATCCTGAACGACAATGACATGTCGATCGCGCCGCCGGTCGGCGGCCTGTCCGCCTATCTGTCGCGCATCGTCTCCAGCCGCGAATTTCTGGGCCTGCGCGGCCTTGCCCGCCGGGTGGCGCGCAAGCTGCCGCGCCCGCTTCACGTCGCCGCGCGCAAGACCGACGAATTCGCCCGTGGCATGACGATGGGCGGCACGCTGTTCGAAGAACTCGGTTTCTATTATGTCGGCCCGATCGACGGGCATAACCTCGATCACCTGATCCCGGTGCTCGAAAATGTCCGCGACGCCGCTGAAGGGCCGATCCTCGTCCACGTCGTGACCCAGAAGGGCAAGGGCTACGCCCCGGCCGAAGCGGCGCCCGACAAATATCACGGCGTCCGCAAGTTCGACGTCGTCTCCGGCGAGCAGGCAAAGGCGCCGCCGGGGCCGCCGAGCTACACCGGCGTGTTCGCCAGGGCGCTGCTTGCCGAGGCGGAACGTGATCCCGCGATCTGCGCGATCACCGCCGCGATGCCGTCCGGCACCGGGCTGGACAAGTTCGCCGCCCGCTTTCCGGACCGCAGCTTCGACGTCGGCATCGCCGAACAGCACGCCGTCACCTTCGCCGCCGGCCTCGCCGCGCAGGGGATGCGGCCGTTCTGCGCGATCTACTCGACCTTCCTGCAACGCGCCTATGATCAGGTCGTTCACGACGTCGCGATCCAGAACCTGCCGGTGCGGTTCGCGATCGACCGCGCCGGGCTGGTCGGGGCGGACGGCGCCACCCATGCCGGCAGTTTCGACGTCACCTACCTTGCCACCTTGCCCAATTTCGTCGTGATGGCGGCGGCGGACGAGGCGGAACTGGTCCACATGGTCCACACCGCCGCGCTCCATGACAGCGGGCCGATCGCCGTCCGCTATCCGCGCGGCGAAGGGGTCGGCGTACCGCTGCCCGCGGTGCCGGAACGGCTGGCGATCGGCAAGGGCCGGGTCGTGCGGCAGGGCAAGACCGTTGCGCTGCTTTCGCTCGGCACCCGGCTCGGCGAAGCGCTGAAGGCGGCCGATCGGCTGGAGGCGCAGGGCCTGTCGACCACCGTCGCCGATCTGCGTTTCGCCAAGCCGCTCGACGAGGACCTGATTCGCCGCCTGCTTACCAGCCATCAGGTGGCGGTGACGGTGGAGGAAGCGAGCATCGGCGGACTGGGCGCGCATGTGCTGACCATGGCCAGCGATCAGGGGCTGATCGACGCCGGGCTGAAGCTCCGCACGATGCGGCTGCCCGATCATTTCATCGACCATGATTCGCCGGAACGGCAATATGCCGAAGCCGGGCTGGATGCCGACGCGATCGTCGCGACGGTGTTGACCGCCCTGCGCCGCAACGCCGTCGGGGTTGTCACTGGCGCGCGCGCCTGATCGACGCATGATTGGGACTGGACGCCTCTTTGGGCATGCGGCGGCCATGCCGGTGCGGGCCTGTGCTCTGCTGGGGCTGCTTGCCGCCGCGCCATCCGCCGCCTTTGTCGCCGAAGAGGACGGGTTCAGCCTGTCGGGTAGTGTCCGCGCGCGCTACGAAACGCTCGACCGGCAGGCGCGGGCCGGTTTCGGCGCGCCGGACGATTTGCTGGCGTTCCGTACCATCGTCGGCGCCCGCTACCGCGCCGGCGCGGTCGAACTTGGCGCGGAACTGCGTGACAGCCGCGCTTATCTTGCCGAACGCGACAGCCCGATCTCGACCGGAGAGGTCAACGCGCTGGAACTGGTCCAGGCCTATGTGCGGGCGCGGGTCGGTACGGCGGCGACGCTGCAGGCTGGCCGTTTCGTGCTGAGTCCCGGTTCCGGCCGGCTGGTTGCCGACGACAGCTATCGCAACACCACCAACGGCTTCACCGGTTTCCGCCTCGATCTTGGTGAAGAGGATGATGCCGGGCCGGCGGCGGTACTGTTCGCCGTGCTGCCGCAAAACCGCCTGCCGGACGGGCGCGACGCGCTGCTCGCCAACCGTGTCGCCGTCGATCGCGAAAGCTTCGATACCGTCCTGATCGGCGGGGTCGGGACCGCGCCGCTGGCCGGCGCGCGGGTGCAGGGCGGCTATTATCTGCTCAGCGAACGTGACGGCGGGCGTGCCACCCGCGACCGGCGCCTGCATACGCTGACCGCCCGGTTGCTGCGCGATCCCCAGCCCGGTGCCGTCGATTTCGACATTGAATATGCCCGCCAGTTCGGCCGCGCCGCCGCGTCGACCGCTGCCGCCGCGCCGCGCCAGACGGTCAGCGCCTTCTACCTCCATGCCGAAGCGGGGCGAACATGGGCGGGGCCGTGGCAGCCGCGACTGTCGGTCGAACTGGAATGGGCGTCGGGCGATGGCCCCGGCCGGCGCTATGGCCGGTTCGACACGCTCTATGGCTCGCGCCGCAGCGATCTGGCGCCGTCGGGCATTTACGGCGCGGTCGGCCGCGCCAACATCATCAGCCCGGCACTGCGGCTGGAAGTGGAGCCGGGGCCGCGAACCGACGCCTTCGTCGCCGTCCACGGCCTATGGATGGATTCGGCGACCGATGCGTTCGCCACGTCCGGCGTGCGCGATCCGGCGGGCGCCGCCGGGCGCTATGTCGGCACCCAGGTTGAAGGGCGGTTGCGCCACTGGCTGCTCCGCGACCGGCTGCAATTCGAAGGCAATTTCGCCTGGCTCGCCAAGGGCCGCTTCTACCGCGCCGCCCCCAACAGCCCCGGCACCGCCAACACCCACTATCTCTCGCTGGCCCTGACCGCGTTTTTCTAGGGGCGCGAAAACGCCACCGGTCTAGGGCGTAACTCCAGCTAGGCCAGGCATCGCCGAAGAATCATATCGTCCCGTTGATGAGTCGCGTTGTGACGGCCTGCTGACATTTGTGCAGAAGTTTCTCCATATTCCTTACAAATATTGTGTTGTTTCCATTTGTGTACTCAGAGAATGCTCTCTTGAACGGATCGTAACAATAGGGATGAAATCCGAACTGGCTCATCTTGTCTCTGATGTCCTGATCGGAAACACCGAATTTCTCGCCCGATCCGTTGGTCTCCATTATAATGGCCTCAACGCGGTCGGACATCAATGTGCGCTCCCCACCGCTCAAGACGGGGATTTCGTGTCCTTCGACATCGATTTTGATGATTTGGGGAATATCATCGACGCAAATATCGTCGATTGTTCGCACCGGTACCGCGATGGTTGGCAGCGTCTCGTCAGCTAGGGCTACCCGGTTCATCGTGTCAAGCGTAGCCGTAAAGCGGATCGTGCCCGGCTCTGATGACAGGCCGCAGCACAATGTTTCTACACGAGGGCTGAGGTTGTTGAGGCGCATATTGGCCTCAAGTCTTTCGAAGGTGGAGGGCACGGGTTCGATCGCTATGGCGCGAGCGCGCCGCGCGCCCGCCGCCAATATGGAATAGGACCCAATATTCGCGCCAATATCCAGAAACAAATCGTCCGGGCGAAGGGCGTGGAGCGCGAACCCCATCTCCTCCGGCTCATGCAGGCCGCAATACCAATTGCCGGTCGCGCCAGCCATTCCGTTCTCGGTTAGTAGGCGCGTATCTTCCGCAAACGGTAATGCGATCGGGGCTTTGATCAGGCGGCTGGCGATTTGCCAGCGGATGAAACGGGAAACGGCGGCAAGGGGGGCCTCGCGATTAAGCGGATGAGATACAATAAAGCGAATAACCGAAAGCGCGTTCATTCCAGTTCCAGCATCGTTTGCGAAAGTTGGTGCGTGTCTCGCTGATATGGTGCTGTCCCGCAATCGCTAATGCCTCGGTCGGCGAATTGGCTACTCCGTAGTCACGCGGGCGGTGCTTCAGGGCTGGAAACTGTCGGCGCAATCGCCGCCTCTTGTCAGATTGCGCGTTCGCCCAGCACGTTGCCGCCTTCGCTGTAGCGGCAGACCAGCACGTCTTCGCGGCCGCCGGTGGCGAGGGCGCAGCCGACCTTGCGCGTCGCACGCCAGATCACCTGAGTATAATGGCCGACATCCTCGAAATCGCCGGTCAGCGATACGTTGGGGATGCGGCCGGGGCGGTAGTTGTGCTTCTCGTCGACCCACAGACCGACCATGTCTTCCGGCGAGTAGGCGCCGGCGGTGCCGGCCCACAGGTTTTCGCCCTGCGGATCGGGGTCGTCGGGGTCGTCGCGGCTGTGCTCGAAGGTTCCGGTGCTGCTCAGCGCCCGCGCCCATGCGGCGGCGTCGGCGCTTAGTTTCCGGTCCCATTCCAGCGCCGGCAGATCAAGCGCGGCGCGTTCGCGGTTATGGGCGGCAAGCAGGCGCTGCTCCAGATTGACCGTACGGTCAATGCTGCCCAGCAGCAAAGGCGCTACGGCGAGCAGGGCAAACAGACGGGGGAATCCGGCGGCCATGGCGTCCGGTTAACCCGGCACCGGTTCCCCCCCGCTTGCCGAACAGGGTGAATATTCTGGCAAGCATTTTTATCAGCGGGCGCCGGTCCGGCTCCGCCAGGGTGCGCGGTAGATATGGGCGTGTGCCGCCGCATATTTGCGCCAGAACCCGCGAGCCGCCTGCTCAACCTGGTTGCTGAACGCGGCGTGGTTGTCGCTCCACATCCGGGCTTCGATCGGATCGATCATTGTCTATCTCCTTGTTGAAAAATAAGGCCCTGCTAAAAGTGATATGCCCGCTGCTTGGGGAATCTTCCAACAAAAGCCCTCGCCTAAATCATAAGTACAGCTTATGGATTGGTCATGCGTCGTCTGCCCCCACTCGCCGCCGTCCGAGTTTTCGAGGCCGCTGCGCGGCACGAGAATTTCACCGCAGCCGCAGCGGAACTGGGCATGACCCAGGCGGCGGTCAGCTATCAGATCAAGCTGCTGGAGGAACGGGTCGGGGTGCCGCTGTTCGTCCGTGCCCGGCGGCAGGTGACGTTAACCGACACCGGCAGGCGAATCGCGCCGCTGGTGTCCGGCGCGTTCGATACGCTCGACACCGCCTTCGCCTCGGTTCGTGCCGAAGACGCGGCGATGCTGACTATTTCCACCTCGCTGACCTTCGCGAACACCTGGCTCGCCTGGCGGCTCGGCGGCTATCAGATGGCCCACCCCGATCTGGCGGTCAGAATGCTGACCACCGACACGCTGACCGATTTCGTCAGCGACGATGTCGATGTGGCGATCCGTACCGGGCGGGGCGAATGGCCGGGGCTGGTCGCGAAACTGCTGTTCCGCAACGCCTTCACGCCGATGTGCAGCCCGGCGTTCCTCGCCCGTCACGGCGGTACGCTGGCCCCCGCCGATCTGCCCGGCCTGCCGCTGATCAGCCCGCACGATCCATGGTGGAACGACTGGCTGCGCGACGCCGGCGTCGCGGTGCCGGACGGGCCGATCCGCCCCGGCATCCGCCTCGATTCCCAGGCGAATGAAGGCCATGCCGCGATTGCCGGGCAGGGGATGGCGATGCTGACGCCGTTCTTCTGGCGGATGGACCTGGCCGAAGGGCGGCTGGTCCGGCCGTTCGCGCAGGTGTCGACGCGCGGCTACGGCTATTGGCTGGTCTACCCCGAACACCGCCGCACCGTGCCGAAGATCAGGCAGTTCGGTGAATGGCTGCTGGCGGAGGTCGCCGCCGACCTGGCGCAGCTCGACGCCGGATGACGGCCCTTTCCGTCCGATGCCAAGCGCTGCTACACGCCGCGGCATGAGTGATGTCCTTGATCCGTCCGACGGCAACATCGTTGACGCCCCGTTCGATTCCGCGCTGTCCCAGCGCTATCTGGTCTACGCGCTGTCGACGATCACGGCGCGCTCGCTGCCCGACCTGCGCGACGGGCTGAAACCGGTCCACCGCCGGCTGCTCTGGGCGATGCGGCTGCTGAAACTGGACCCGGCCGCAGGCTACAAGAAATGCGCCCGCGTCGTCGGCGACGTGATCGGCAAATACCACCCGCATGGCGACCAGTCGGTCTACGACGCTATGGTCCGCCTCGCCCAGACCTTCGCCCTGCGCTATCCGCTGGTCGACGGGCAGGGCAATTTCGGCAATATCGACGGCGATAACGCCGCCGCCTACCGCTATACCGAGGCGCGGTTGACCCAGGTCGCGATCGACCTGATGGCCGGCCTCGACGACGGCACCGTCGATTTCCGCCCGACCTACAATGGCGAGGACGAGGAACCGGAAATCATGCCGGGCCTGTTCCCCAATCTGCTTGCCAACGGCGCCAGCGGCATCGCCGTCGGCATGGCGACCAGCATCCCGCCGCACAACGCGGCGGAGGTGATCGACGCGGCGATGCTGCTGATCGATCAGCCGGAGGCGGACAACGCGGCGCTGCTTGCCCATGTGAAGGGGCCGGATTTCCCGACCGGCGGGATCATCGTCGATTCACCGGCGGCGATCGCGGAGGCCTATGCCACCGGCCATGGCGGCTTTCGCGTCCGCTCGCGCTGGGAAAAGCAGGATGAGGGGCGCGGCACATGGGTCGCGGTGGTCACCGAAATCCCTTACGGCGTCCAGAAGGGCAAGCTGATCGAACAGATCGCGACGCTGATCAACGACAAGAAGCTGCCGATCCTCGCCGATGTCCGCGACGAATCCGATACCGACATCCGCATCGTCCTCGAACCGCGCAGCCGCACCGTCGACCCGCAATTGCTGATGGACGGGCTGTTCCGGCTGACCGATCTCGAAAGCCGCGTGTCGCTGAACCTGAACGTGCTCGACGCCACCCGCACCCCCCGGGTGATGAGCCTGAAGCAGGTGCTGGACGGCTGGCTGACCCACCAGTTCGTCGTTCTCGTCCGCCGCTCCGAGCACCGGCTGGCCAAGATCGCCGACCGGATCGAACTGCTCGAAGGCTATCTGGTCGCCTATCTGAACCTTGATCGGGTGATCGCGATCATCCGTGGCGAGGACGAACCGAAACCGGTGCTGATGGCCGAATTCTCGCTGACCGACCGCCAGGCGGAGGCGATCCTCAACATGCGCCTGCGCTCGTTGCGCAAGCTGGAGGAGATGGAGATTCGCGGCGAGCGCGATGCGCTGGAAAAGGAGCGGGAGGAACTGACCCTGCTGCTCGGCTCGCCGGCCCGCCAGCGCACCCGGTTGAAGCGTGATCTGGCGAAACTGCGTGAACGCTACGGCCCGGACACGCCGCTCGGCCGCCGCCGCACGCTGGTCGAGGAAGCGGCGCCGACGCGCGATATCCCGTTGGAGGCGATGGTCGAGCGTGAGCCGATCACCGTCATCCTGTCCCAGCGCGGCTGGATTCGCGCGCTGCGCGGCCATATCGACCTCGCTTCCGCCGACGCGGTGAAGTTCAAGGAGGGCGACGGCCCGGCCCACGCCCTCCACGCCCAGACCACCGACCGGCTGATCCTCGCGGCGGAGAACGGCCGTGTCTACACCCTGCCCGGTGATCGGCTGCCCGGCGGGCGCGGCTATGGCGAGCCGGTGCGGCTGATGACCGATCTCGATGCCGATACCGGCATCGTCGCGCTCGCCGTCGCCAATGCCGAGGGGCGGCTGCTCGTCGCCTCGTCGGACGGGCGCGGCTTCATTGCCCGTACCGCCGACGCGGTGGCGGAAACCCGCAAGGGCAAGCAACTGGTCAACCTGCGCGCCGGTGCGAAGCTGAAGATCGCGCGGCCGATCGCGGCGGAGGCGGATTACGTCGCGGTGATCGGCGACAATCGCAAGCTGGTGCTGTTCCCGCTCGCCGAGCTGCCGGAAATGGGGCGCGGGCAGGGGGTGATGCTCCAACGCTATCGCGACGGCGGGCTGGCCGATGCGACGACGCTGGTCTTCGCCGCCGGGCTGAGCTGGGCGATGGGCGGTGACAGCGGCCGGACGCGGACGGAGGCGGACCTGTCGCCCTGGCGCGCGGCGCGCGGCGCCGCCGGCCGGATGCCGCCGGTCGGGTTCCCGCGCGACAACCGTTTCGGGTAAGGTTTTTTGCTTCTGGCGGGCCGGTGCCGCCCGAACACCACGCCCCTAGCCGGGCGGGTGTTTCAGCCCGGCACGGGACCGCGCCGTTCCGGTTGACTTTGCATTAACCTGTTGTGGCCTAGGGCGTTTTTGATGCGTCCGAACCGAAAATACGGTATCCAGCCGCCGATGGATCACACGGAAGACAGCGTCGGCGTCGCCGATCTGCCGCCGGTGTTGCGCGACAAGCTGATGCGGGCGCGCAGCCTGTTTCTCGATGCGATGCCGCTGGCGGCGGCGGTGATAATCCAGACCGGCGGCGCTGCGCCGGAACTGGGCGTCAGCAATCGGCTTTTCCAGGTGCTCGATGCCGCCGATCCCGCCGGCAAGGGGCGCGGCATCGTCGCACGCAGCGGGCTTGGCCCCCGAATGGAAGCCTTCCTCGCCGGCACGGACGAGACTCAGATGCTCGACTGGGTCGATGGCGACGAGGTTGTCGGCCGCCAGTTCGAGGTGCGGCTGTCGCGGCTACACACGCTGGACGCGCCGGCGCCGCGCGGCCTGATCACCCTGATCGACCGGACCAGCGAGCGCCAGGCGCACAAGACGCTGCGGCTGGAAATGCTGCATGACGCGCTGACCGGCCTGCCCAACCGCGCCGGTTTCAACGAACGGATCGAGGCACTGATCGACGAGGGCGACGATCACGCCGACCATGCCGTACTGATCGTCGACGTGCGGCGATTCAGCCGGATCAACGAATCGATCGGGCCGATCGCCGGCGACGAACTGCTGATCACCGTCGCCCGGCGGCTGATGGCGGTGCTGCGCGCCGGCGACGTCATCGCCCGCACCGGCGGCAATGAATTCGGCCTTCTGGTCCGTCTCAACAACGGCATCGCCGATGCCGAACATATCGCCCGGCGCATCGCCGGCATTTTCGCCGATCCGTGCCGCCTGTCGGAACTGGAGATCAGCATCGATTGCGCGGTCGGCGGCGCGCTGTTCGACCCGCGCTGCGACCTGGCCGAAACCGTCCGCCGCGCCCAGTTCGCGGTCAAGGCGGCCAAGGCCAGCGGCCGGTTCGAGGTCTATCGTTCTTCGGCCTCCAATCTTGCCGCGCACCGTTTCGCGCTGGAAACCGAACTGCGCCGGGCGATCGAGCAGGATGCGCTCAGCCTCGCCTTCCAGCCGCTGATCGATCTTGCCACCGGCGCCGTTTCGGGGTTCGAGGCGCTCGCCCGCTGGCAGGTCGACGGGCGCGACGTGCCCCCGAATGAATTTATTCCGGTGGCAGAGGAATCGGGCCTGATCCGTCCGCTCGGCCGCTGGGCGCTGGACAGCGCGCTGCGCGCCCTTGCCGACTGGGACCGGCAGGCCGGCGCGCCGCTGCCGATCTCGATGGCGGTCAACATTTCGCCGATTCAGATCGTCAGCGACAATGTCGCGGCGGCGGTGGCCGCCGCGCTCGCCGCCCACGGCATCGGCGGCGAACGGCTGGTGCTGGAACTGACCGAAAGCGCGATCATCGCCGACCCGGACCGCGCCGCCCAGACGCTCGGTTCGCTGAAAGACCTCGACGCGACGATCGCGATGGACGATTTCGGCACCGGCTTTTCCAACCTCGCGCTGCTCCAGCGGCTGCCGATCGACATATTGAAGATCGACCGCAGCTTCGTCACCGACATGCTGGTCGACCGGGACAAGTCGGCGATCGTCCGCGCTATCCTGTCGCTTGCCCAGGCGCTCGGCATGGAAACCATCGCCGAGGGCATCGAAACGCTGGAGCTGTCGCAACTGGTCGGCGCGCTCGGCTGTACACGCGGGCAGGGCTATTACTATGCCCGTGCCCTCAATGCGGATGAGGCATGGGCCTACTGGCGCGAACGCCCGTCGCCGCGCCGGCCCGGTCTGGTTACTCCGCCGTCCGCCTGACCACAGCGTCGGCGATCGCCGCGACCCGCGCCGCGTCGGGAAAGCCCTCCGCCACCCACTGTTCCTCGATCTCGCGCAGCGCCCGCGCCACCGCTGGCCCGGCGCTCAGCCCGCGCGCGACCAGCGCGCCGCCGCCTATCGGCAATGCCGGGCGCTGCCAGCCGGTCAGCGCCACCGCCGCATCCGTTTCCCCGCCGATCAGCAGCCGGTCGATCGCCGCCTCGCGCCCCAGCCGGTAGCCGATCCGTTCCGGCACCGTCTCGGCACAGGGGGCCAGCACCAGCGCGGCGCGCTTGCGGATCGCGTTGGACAGTTTCAGCCGGGCGAGGATCGCGTCGGCGGCGGCCGGGTCGCCGGGCAGCAGCGCGATCAGCCGGCGGACGCGGTCGGGGGGGATGCCGGCGGCCGCTTCCGCCGCGACCAGCGCCGCCAGCCGCTGTTCGCCGCATTCGTCGATCTCCGGCAGCACCGGGGTCAGGATCGCGCGCGCGCGCATCAGCGCGATCGGCGCGGCCGGGTCGTGCCCGGCCAGCATCTTCAGCAACTCGTCGGCGATCCGTTCGCGGGACAGCGCCATCAGGTCGTTGGCGCGTTCGGCGCAGGCGGCATAGCCCTCGGCGTCCGGCGCGCCGTCGCCGAAGCGGGCGTGGAAGCGGAAGAAGCGCAGGATGCGCAGATGGTCCTCGGCGATCCGGGTCAGCGGGTCGCCGATGAAGCGGACCCGCCGGGCGGAGAGGTCGGCTTCGCCGCCGAAATAGTCGAACAGCGCCCCGCTCGCCGGATCGGCATAGAGCGCGTTGATCGTGAAATCGCGCCGCGCCGCATCCTCGCGCCAGTCGTCGCTGAACGCGACCGTTGCCCGGCGCCCGTCGGTCGACACGTCGCGGCGCAATGTCGTCACCTCGACCGGTCCGTCGTCCAGCACCGCGGTGATCGTGCCGTGGGCAAGGCCGGTCGGCACCGCTTTCAGCCCGGCGGCACGGATGCGGTCGCGCACGTCCTCCGGCCGCAGCCGCGTTGCCAGGTCGAGGTCGGCGACCGGCAGCCCCAGTAGCGTGTCGCGCACCGCCCCGCCGACGAAGCGGGTCTCGCCCGCGCCGGCATCGAGCGTGGCGAGCAGCCGGTCCAGCCCCGGCCGGTGGCGCCAGGGCGCGTCGGGCAGGGTCAGATCGGCCATGCCAGCCGCCTGCCGAGATTGACCAGCATCGCCGCCGTCGCCCCCCATATCCGGTGCCCGTTCCAGATGATCTCGTGGTAATGCCGCGTCCGCCCGCGCCATTCGGCGCTCAGCTCGGTCTGGTTGCCCGGCTCCAGCAGGAAGGCGAGCGGCACCTCGAACCAGCTTTCGACTTCCGCCGCGCTCGGGTGCAGCGGCAGGTCCGGCGGGACGACGCCGACGACGGGCGTCACGTCGAAACCGGTGATCGTGCGATAAGGGTCGACAGTGCCGATCACCGACACGGCGGTACGGGGCAGGGCGATCTCCTCTTCCGCCTCGCGCAGCGCGGCGGCGACCGGGCTGGTGTCGGTCGGGTCGATCCGCCCGCCGGGCAGGGCGATCTGCCCGGCATGCTGACGCAGCGTCGCGGTGCGCCGGGTCAGGATGACGCCGGGGTCCGGCCGTTCGGTGATCGCGACCAGCACCGCCGCCGGCACCGGCGCCGCCGGTGCGCCGGCGACCAGATCCATCGTGTCGCTGGCGATTAGCGCGACGTCGCGATCGTGCGCCGTCGCCAGAGCGGCTGCCAGACGGTCGGCAAGCGATGAGGCGGGGGCGATCATGTCGTCGGGAACGGAAAGAACACGCCGTCGCTCCACACGCCGGGCAGGGCGTCGCCATCGTCGAGCGCCAGCGCCGCCAGTTCGTAGTAGACCGCGCGGGCGACCAGCGCCTCCAGTCCGCCGCGCACCGTCAGGTAGGGGCGCGGCCCCGTCCCGGTCTCGGCGAAGCGCAGCGGGTGTTCCGCCCCGGCGACAACGCCGTCGCCGGTGTTCAGCCGGAAGGCGAGCCGCCGGTCGCGGCCCTGTCCCTCGCTTTTCAGCTCGACCGCGACGAACGGCGCGTCGTCGACGGCGATGTCCAGCTTCTCGACCGGGGTGACCAGCACATAGCCGCCGTCCGGCTCGCGGCGCAGGATCGTCGAAAACAGCCGGACCATCGCCGGGCGGCCGATCGGCGATCCCTGGTGGTACCAGGTGCCGTCGCTGGCGATCCGCATCTCGCTGTCACCGCAATGCGTCGGGTTCCAGCTGTCGACCGGCGGCAGGCGCCGCGCCTCCGCCAGGCGGGCGATCTCGGCAAGCGACAGGCCGGCAAGATCGGCAAGGGGCGGCTGGCTGGACATGCCCCAGCCATAGCCGCGCCGCCCCCGGATGCAACCGCTCAGCCGGCCGGCGCGTCGGTGCGGGGCAGGATCGCGCCGTCGGCGGCGACGCGGCGGCCGGGGCGCAGCCGGGCGAGCAGCCGCCGCCGTTCGACCGGGCCGTCTATCGACCAGCCGCCGGTCGCATCGGCGGTGAAGCCGAAGAAGCGGCCGTAATATTCCGGGTCACCGATCATCATCAGCGCGTCGGCGCCGGGCAGGGCGCTGGCGTCGGCGGCGGCGATCAGCGCGGTCATCAACGCGCGGCCGATGCCGTGCTGCTGGTGCGCCGGCTCGACCGCGACCGGGCCGACCATGACCAGCGGGTCGTCGTCCAGCCGTACCGGCCAGCTCTGCACGCTGCCCAGAAACCGCCCGGCCGCGTCGGTCGCCGCCAGGCTCAGCGCCGGGATGCAGCGGGTGCCTGCGCGCAGGCGATAGGCGGTTCGCCCGTGCCGGTCCGCGCCGAACGCGCGGTCGAGCAGCGCTTCGACCTCCGCGTCGGGAATGGCGGACAGCGGCACGATGGAAACCATGGCAGGAACCTTCACAATCGGGGCATGGACGCCCGGCGCCGCGCGCTCTAGAGCCTTTTCAGGTCGGGGAAACGTGGGAACCGATCGCGCTCTAGCGCCGCGTCGGCGAAAGGGAAGCGTGAATCCGGCCGCCCGTCCGCATCGCCCGCCGCAAAGAGGAACGCGAATGATCGAGACTGCGGAAGACCTGCTGCGCCTGGAGGTCAGCGACATCAGCATCGCGCTGCTGACCGGCATCCTGTCGGAAGAAACCAAGCTGCCTCAGCCGCTGCGCATTTCGGTCACCGCCGACCTGCGCTGCCCGGACCGGTTCGCGCCGGACACGCCGCTGACCGCGTCGAAAAACTATCTCGACCTGAAACGCGCGGTGACGGAAGCGATCCCGCGCGACGTCCATTTCGGGCTGATCGAATCGATCGCCGACCACATCGCCGACACCCTGTTCCTGCAGGACCCGCGCGTCCGCCGCGTCTCGGTCAAGATCGTCAAGCTCGCCATCTCCCACAACGGCGAATCGATCGGGCTGACGATGGTCCGGCACGCGCCATGAAACTGGCGCTGGTCACCGGTGGCTGCCGCCGGCTCGGCGCGGCGATCGCCGGGCGGCTGGCGGAGGACGGCTATGCGCTGGCCCTGCACGCCAGCGGCGACGGCGGGTTCGAACCGGGGCTGGCCGAACGGATCGCCGCGGCCGGCGTCGCGGTCGAACGCTTCGCCGCCGATCTGGCGGACCCGGCGGCGGTGGCGGCGCTGCCCGAACAGGTGCGCGCCCGTTTCGGCATGGCGCCGACGCTGCTGGTCAACAACGCGGCCCGTTTCGAGGAAGATGACGCCGGCACCGCGACCAGCGCCGGCCTCAACGCCCATCTGGCGGTCAACGCGGTCGCGCCGTTCGCGCTGACCCTGGCGCTGGCGGCGATGGCCGGCGGTGCCGCGCCGCTGACCGTCGTCAACATCCTCGACGAACGCATCGTCAACCCGCACCGCGACCAGCTGTCCTACACCTTGTCGAAGCAGTTGCTGGCGGAAATGACCCGCACCCTGGCCCGCGCGCTGGCACCGGCGGTGCGGGTGTGCGGCGTCGCGCCGGGACTGACCCTGCCGACCGCCGATTATGTGCCGGAACAGGTCGACCGGCTGGCGGCGATGATGCCGCTCGGCCGCCTGTCCAGTCCGGCGGATGTCGCCGACGCGGTCGCCTTTCTCGCCGGTGCCGAATCGACGACCGGCCAGATCCTGTTCGTCGACGGCGGCGCCAGTCTGACCGCCTTCGACCGCGACTTCATCCACCTCGGCAAGGCGCGCTGACCGGCGGCGCCTGGACGGGCCGCGGGCTTAGTCCCGCTGGCGGTTGCGCTCGCACGGGCCGAGCTGGCGGATCACCACCCGATAGTCGGCGCGAATCATCTCCGCCTGTGCCGGGTCGGCGCCGGCCAGCGCTCCATACGGCAGGGCGCGGGGCAGGCCGCAGGCCAGCCGGTACCAGAGCAGGCTGGCCGGGGGCGGCGGCGCCGCCGCTTCGTCGACGATCTCGCTCAGCGCGACCGACCAGCCGGGCGCCGTGCCGGGCCGGCGCAAGACGCTGAGCGAAACCGGCCGGTTATCGGCGGTCCGCAGGAAAATCTGCGTTTCGCTCTCCCCCGGCAGGTTGCCGGGCACGTGGAACGCGTTGCCGACACCGGTGATCGGCGGCGGCGCGCCGGGCGCGGTCGCTTCCTTCAGGATCGCGCGCAGCGTCGCCTCGGTTTCCGCCGCCCAGGGCAGTTGCGCATCCGGGGCGACGAGGCGCAGGTCGGCGCCCTGCGCCCCGGCGGCGAGAAGGATGACCGGCGCCTTTTTCAGCTTGGGCGGCCGGCCCCGCGAATCGAGCGGCAGGTCGACGAGATAGTTTATGGTTGAAGGGATACCATTGGCCCCGCGAATCAATGTCGTCACGGTGACGGTCACGTACAGCCGGGCCATGCCGGGGGGTGTTCCGGCCGCCTGTTCACCCTTCAGCCGGACGGTTTTCGTCACCGTCCCCGACAGCACGATCGGGGCGGCCAGGGCCAGATCGGCCAGGTCGGCATAGGTGTAGCGCGGCGCCTCAACGCCGACGTTAACCGATTGTTTATCAGTCATTTGGGCGGCATGTGTGCCGGTTGCTGCCAACAGCAGCGCCAGGGTCGTCAATATGCGCATCGGTCCTCCGCCGTCTCCGTCCGCTCCGGGCGGTGCGGTGCAGCATTACTGCCATAACCAACTGCGATACTCAAAGGAGGGACAAAGCGTTTGCGTTCGGACGTTGTTGCGCGATAGACAACCCGCCTCCGCCGGATGAGATCATAATGCAGGGCGGACCGGGGTTGTTGCCAATTTCGTCGCGGTCGCGCTGATGCGGCGGCCGTGGCAGGGGTAAGAGGGAGTGTCGTTTCTGAATGGCCTACGCTGACCAGAAAATGGGTGGCGGCAAGATCGGGGCGATTGTCGTCGTCCTGCTTCTTCACGCTGTCCTCGGCTATGCGTTCGTCACGGGTCTCGCGTTCAACGTGATTAAGAAGGTCCAGGAGGACCTGAAGACCTTTGACGTCGCGGATGAGCCGCCGCCACCTGAAGAGCCGCCGCCGCCGCCGCCGCCGGACCAGCCGCTTCCGCCGCCACCGGTGGTTGCGCCCCCGCCGATCGTGCAGGCGCCAACCGTGACCGCTGCGCCGGTCATATTCACCCAGCCGGTCGCGCGGCCTGAGCCGCCGAAACCGCCGCCTCCGCCGCCTCCGCCACCCCCTCCGGCGATCAGCAAGGCTGCGGCTGCTTCGGGTAATCCGGCGAACTGGATCACCGATGCTGACTATCCGCCCGGCGCCCAGCGTCGCGAGGAGCAGGGCACCAGTGCCATTGCCTGGGAAATCAACGAGCAGGGCCGCGTGGAAAATTGCCACGTGACGGATTCAAGCGGTTCCAAGGAACTGGATGATGCCGCTTGCAGGTTGATCACCCGTCGCGGCCGTTACAAGGCGGCGCTCGATCAGGCGGGAAATCCCATTCGCTCGACGTCGTCGCGGCGCGTGCGGTGGGTGCTGCCGAAATAACGACCGGCCAACCTGGCCCGGCGGGCCAGGTTGGCTTTGATGCTCAACAGACATAAGCACTTGTGAGGAAAGCAATATGTTGATCCAGCTCATGGCCGCCGCCGGCGCGGCCGCCCCCGCGGGGGAGAACCCGTACGGCCTGGTCCCGGCGCTTCAGCAGGGCGGTATCATCGCCTGGGCGACCTTCGTTATCCTGGTCGTCATGTCGGTCTTCTCCTTCTACATCCTGTTCACCAAGCTCTATGAACAGCAGCGCATCCTCAACCAGACCCGGCGTGTCCGCGCCAGCTTCTGGAACCTGACCAACCTGAAGGACGGCGCGGCGAAGCTGGAGAAGAACTCCGCCTATCGCCAGATCGTCGACGACGCGATCGCGGCGCAGGAACAGCACGCCAAGCTGACCGACAGCTCGATCGAGGCTCATGACTGGATGGACGCCGCGCTCGGCCGCAGCCGTGCTCTGGTTTCGTCCAGCCTCGAAGGCGGCGGTCTGCCGTTCCTCGCCACCGTGGGTGCGACGGCGCCGTTCATCGGTCTGTTCGGGACCGTGGTCGGCATCTACCGCGCGCTGATCAAGATCGGCCTCGCCGGTCAGGCGTCGATCGACGCGGTTGCCGGCCCGGTCGGTGAAGCGCTGATCATGACCGCGCTCGGTCTCGTCGTCGCCGTTCCGGCGGTGCTTGCCTACAACTGGCTGCAGCGTCGCAACAAGGTGATCGCCGAGGATCTGGCCGGTTTCGCGTCCGACGTGCAGAGCTACCTCAGCTCCAGCGGCAACGTCCGCCCGGTCGCGGCCAAGGCTGCCGCCCCGGCTCGTCCGGCCGCCGCTGCCCCGGCCCGTCCGGCTGCGCCGGGCAACACGCCGCCGAAGGCCTGATCGTATAAAGGGGCGGGTGCCCGGCACCCGCCCCCTCCGCCCGTTCGCGGGCGGGCGATAAGAATGTGACGGATAGGATCCTAGACTATGTCTTTCTCTGTCGGCGAAAATACAGACGTGCCGATGTCAGACATCAACACGACGCCGCTCGTCGACGTCATGCTGGTGCTTCTGATTATCTTCCTGATCGCCGTGCCGGTTGTGATCCAGTCGGTTGACGTTAAGTTGCCCGACGTGCGTTTCGATCCGACCACGACGAAGCCGGAAAACGTCTCGCTGTCGGTCAAGGCCAGCGATACCGGTGCGTGCGAGGTTTATTGGAACCTGACGCGGGTGGACTCGACGGACCTGCTTAATCGCGCGGTCGACAAGCTGCGGCTGGAGATCGAGAAGCAGGGCGGCCCTGACGCGCCTGGTCTCGAACTGCCGGAAGTCCATATTCGCGGCGACGTGAACACGCCCTACCGGTGCATCGGTGGGACGATCTTCACGATGCAGCGGGCTGGCTTCGCGCGCGTCGGCTTCATTTCCGAACCGCCGCCGGGCGGCTCTGTCGCGCGTCTCTGACGAACCGGCTGCCAAGGAGTAACGACACATGGCAATGAGCGGTGGCCGCGACGACGGCTCCCCGATGATGGAAATGAACACGACGCCGTTGATCGACGTCCTGCTCGTTCTGCTCATCATGTTCATCATCACCATCCCGATCCAGACCCACGCGGTTAAGATCGATCTTCCGGCCAATTCGGACCAGAAGAACCCGCCGCCGGTCGAACCGGACAAGAACCAGCTCAGCATCGACGCCCGTGGCGTCGTGCTGTGGAACGGTTCGCCGATCGACCTGGTGACGCTGCGCCAGTATCTCGACCGGACCAAGGTCATGACGCCGGAGCCGGAACTGCACATCCAGCCGGATCCGCAGGCCCGCTACGAGGTCGTCGACCGGGTTCTGGCCGTGGTCAAGCGCTCGGGCGTGACCAAGATGGGCTTTGTCGGCAACGAACAATATGCGGTGTTCGGCAAGTAACATCTGCGTCCGCTAGCCGGATGAACGGATAACCATCGGCAAGGGCGGTCCCGCAAGGGGCCGCCCTTCTGCTATACGCTGTGTCCACCCCGCCCGCATCAGTATGGCCACGCGCTGCCGCGCACGCTGGTCCGCCAGCCACGGATCGCCATCACGCGATTATCGGGCGTCAGTCTGCCACCAGGGCGCAGGGCGCCTGGCACGGTCACCCCCCAAACCTGTGCCATCCGCCCGCCGCCAGCCACCTGGCGCCGCCAACCGCGCGTGATATGGGGTTGCCTCGCAGACCAACGTCGCACCGTCCTTGTGCGCGGCGGTGTTGCCGGCCGAAATCCATGCGCGCTGAAAGCCGGGGCGATGAACGCCGCCCGGTCGCCGTCCGGTGCCGGCACCGCGACAGCCATCCACCCGTCGGCCACGCGCAGGCTGCGCTTCACACCCAGCCTGCGCCCCCTCCTGCGCGCCCCTGCGAATGGCCGCGCCGCGATGCATGGCCCCGAAGCCGGGAAGCACGCGCGGTCGGGGCCGTCGACAGGGGGGCTGTACGGCAAACCGAAATCGCCGCTTCTGGACATGCGGTGGGGGGCCGGGCGGGTCACCCGCCGCCGGTATGCGTCGCGCCTACCCATCCGTCCGATACCGTCCGGTATCGTCGGGAGGAGGCGCGGGCAATCAACCGCTACACCCCGTACAGGGGCGGTGGTCTCCGTACCTAAGCTGGGGCCTTTCCCCGGTGCGGCGCGCCGTGCCCGGTGTCGGGCAAGCAATAGCCGTCGCCTGCTGAACAGGTCGTCGTTGCAAACGCGCCACCGGGCACACGGCAATTACCACCCGAAATCCGCAATAGGCCGTTGAACCGTGCGGACAGCACCGCTTCCTCGCGCGGACGACAGCGCGGACCAGCATCGCCGCAATGCTGTCGGCGGCACTTGCTTCCGTGACGGCCGGTTCTAAATCCTCCGGTGCCGGTAACAGCCGTGGTCAAGTGCAGCCACCGCCGGGCGCCGCCCGGTCACTCCACGCCTCGCTACTCCACGCCCCGCCGCGCCGGTCATCTCGTCCGGGGGCACGCCAGCGCCGACGCCTGCGTCGCGGCGGGCCACCGCGTGAGCGTTTAGTAGCGGCGCAGCAGCCCGGCCAGTTGGCCCTGCACGCGGACCTGGTCGGGGTGGTAGCGTTGCGGGTCATAGGCGCGGTTCGCCGGGTCGAGCCGGACCATCGCGCCTTCATGGCGATAATATTTCAGCGTCGCTTCGCTGTCGTCGATCAGCGCGACAACGATCTGGCCCTCGCGCGCGCTGTCCGCCCGGCGGATCAGCGCATAGTCGCCGTCGAGGATGCCGGCATCGACCATCGAATCGCCCGATACCTCCAGCGCGTAATGCTCGCCATTGCCGAGCAGCGCCGCCGGCACCGACAGCATGCTCTGCCCTTCCAGCGCCTCGATCGGCAGGCCGGCGGCGATGCGGCCGTGCAGCGGAATCTCCAGCACGTCGTTGGCGGCGATCGGCGGTGGGGTCGGCGCCGGGCGCGCGGTACCGGTGCTCTTCGCCCGTTCCGGCACGCGCAGCACCTCCAGCGCGCGGGCGCGGTTGGGCAGGCGGCGGAGATAGCCGCGCTCGACCAGCGCATTGACCAGCCGGTGGACCCCGGACTTGGATTTCAGCTCCAGCGCCTCCTTCATCTCCTCGAACGAGGGCGACACGCCGCCTTCGCTCAGCCGGTCGTGGATGAAGCAGATCAGTTCATGTTGCTTGCGCGTCAGCATGGGGCATCTCCGCTGGAACGAACGGAGAACGTGTAGGAAACATTGGCCCCGGCGTCAAGCGTGGGCGTGGCGCCGCCGCGAAAACCTACCGGCCAAGCAGCCGCCGCGTCGCCGCCTCGACGTCGCTCTCGCGCATCAGCGCTTCGCCGACCAGAAAGCAGCGCACGCCGTGGGCGGCCATTGCGTCAAGGTCGGCGGCACTGCCCAGGCCGCTTTCGGCGACGAAGGTGCAGCCGGCCGGCGCCCGGCCGACCAGCGCATAGGTCCGTTCGAAATCGACCGAGAAGTCGCGCAGGTTGCGGTTGTTGACGCCGATCAGCCGCGATTGGAGCCTGAGCGCCCGCTCCAGTTCCGCCGCGTCATGGACTTCGACCAGCGCATCCATGCCGTGCTCGATCGCCGCCGCCTCTATCTCCGCCATCTGCCCGTCATCGAGGGCGGCGGCGATGATCAGGATCGCGTCGGCGCCCATCGCGCGCGCCTCCACCACCTGCCACGGGTCGACCATGAAGTCCTTGCGCAGCACCGGCAGGGTGCAGGCGGCGCGTGCCGCGACGAGATAGCTGGCATGGCCCTGGAAATACGGCGTATCGGTCAGGACGGACAGGCAGGCGGCGCCCCCCGCCTGATAAGCGCGGGCGTGGGCCGCGGGGTCGAAATCGGCGCGGATCAGTCCCTTGGACGGGCTGGCCTTCTTGATCTCGGCGATCAGCGCGTGGCCCGGCATCGCGTCGAGCGCGGCGCGAAAGCCGCGCGGCGCCGTCTGCCCGGCAATCGCCGCGTCCAGCTCGGCGAACGGCCGCGCGACCTTGCGGCGGGCAACCTCCGCCCGCGTCGTGGTGCAGATCATGTCGAGCATGTCGGTCATCGGCAGGTTTCGATCCAGCAGTCGAGCAGCGCCTTGGCCAGCCCGCGGTCGATCGCCTCGGCCGCTTCCTCCGCGCCCTCGGCAAGCGTCGCGGCATGGCCGGCGACAATCAGCGCGGCGGCGCTGTTCAGCAGCACGGCGTCGCGATACGGGCTGGCCTCGCCGGTCAGCAGTGCGCCGAGTGCGGCGGCATTGAATGTCGGGTCGCCGCCGCGAATCGCGTCCAGCCCGTGGCGGGGCAGGCCGGCGTCCTCCGGCATCACCGTCACCGTGGCGCTGCCGCACGTGCCAAGCTGGACCATCCGGCTCGGCCCGGCGATCGACAGTTCGTCCAGGCTTTCCTCGCCGGACACGATCAGTGCCGCTTCGGCGCCGAGCTGGTCGAGCGCCCCGGCCAGCGTCGGCAGGTAATCGACCCGCGCGACGCCGATCAGCTGGCGGGTGACCCGCGCCGGGTTGGCGAGCGGACCGAGCAGGTTGATGATCGTCCGCCGCCCGATCGCCCGCCGCACCGGCGCCAGCCGGCCGAGCGCCGGGTGGTGGGTCTGGGCGAACAGAAAGGCGATGCCGATGTCGCCCAGCGTCTCCTCCGCCAGTTCCGACGCGCGCGCCAGGTTCAGGCCCAGCGCCTCCAGCGTGTCGGCCGCCCCGGCCTTGGACGAAGCGGCGCGGTTGCCGTGCTTGGCCACCGGCACGCCGCACGCCGCGACGACAATGGCGACGGCGGTGGAAATATTCAGGCTGTGGGCGCCGTCGCCGCCGGTCCCGCACACGTCGATCGCCCCGGCCGGGGCCGAAACCGGAATCATCCGCGCCCGCATCGCCCGCGCGGCGGCGGCGATCTCGGTGCTGGTTTCGTCGCGCACCGTCATGCCGACCAGAAAGGCGGCGACGGCGTCGTCGGCACAGCGCCCGTCAAGGATCGCGTCGAACGCCGCGCGCGCCGTCTCGGCATCCAGCGGCGTCGTCGGGTCGGGCAGCCGTGTCGTGACGGTCATGCCGCGACCGCCGCGCTCACCCCGGCAATCCGCAGGAAATTGGCGATCAGCGCGTGACCATGCTCGGTGGCGATGCTTTCCGGGTGGAACTGCACGCCGTGGATGGGCAGGCTCTCATGCCGCGCCGCCATTACGCTGCCGTCCGGCGCGGTCGCGTTGACGACCAGCGGCGGCGCCAGCCCGTCGACGATCAGCGAGTGATAGCGCGTCGCGGTGAATGGAGAGGGGAGGCCGGCGAACACGCCGCTGCCGTCATGCGCGACCGGAGAGGTCTTGCCGTGCATCAGTCCGCCGCGCACCACCCGCCCGCCGAAATGCTGGCCGATCGCCTGATGGCCAAGGCAGACGCCGAGCAGCGGCCGCCCCGCCTCCGCGCAGGCGGCGACCAGCCCCAGCGAAATGCCGGCGTCGTCCGGCGTTCCCGGCCCCGGTGAAATCAGGAACCCCGCCGCCCCGGACGCCATCGCCTCGTCGACGCTCAGCGCATCGTTGCGCACCACCCGCGTCTCCGCGCCCAGTTCCATCAGGTAATGGACCAGGTTCCAGGTGAAGCTGTCATAATTGTCGACGACCAGGATCATGCCGCCGCCCTTAGCCGCGCGACCGCCCGCTTGGCAAACGCTGGCGGGCGGTAAATGGCTACTGCCCGAACCCCGCTTCCCCGGCGATGCGGGCGGCTTCGCGGGCGGCGGCGAACAGGGCGCCGGCCTTGGCCTCGCATTCGCGCTGTTCGGCCGCCGGGTCGCTGTCGGCGACGATGCCGGCGCCGGACTGGACGTGCATCACCCCGTCCGTGACCACGGCGGTGCGCAGCACAATGCACGAATCCATCGATCCATCGGGAGAAAAATAGCCGACACCGCCGGCATAGGCGCCGCGCGTTTCCGGCTCCAGTTCGGCAATGATCTCGCAGGCGCGGACCTTGGGGGCGCCGCTGACCGTGCCGGCCGGGAAGCCGGCGAACAGCGCGTCGAGCGCGTCCTTGCCGGGCGCGATCCGCCCGACGACGTTCGACACGATGTGCATGACGTGGCTGTAATATTCGACCGCGTAGCTGTCGGTCACCGTCACGCTGCCCGCCGCCGCGACCCGGCCGACGTCGTTGCGGCCCAGGTCGAGCAGCATCAGGTGCTCGGCCCGCTCCTTCGGGTCGGCGAGCAGGCTGGCGCGGTTGGCGGCGTCCTCGGCGGCGGTGCGGCCGCGCGGGCGGGTGCCGGCCAGCGGGCGGATCGTCACCTCGCCGTCGCGGGCGCGGACCAGGATTTCCGGCGAACTGCCGATCAGCGCGAAGCCGGGCAGGTCGAGGTAATAGAGGAAGGGCGACGGGTTGACCCGGCGCAGCGCGCGGTACAGCGCGAATGGGGGCAGGATGAATGGCGTGGTGAAACGCTGGGCCAGCACCACCTGAAAAATGTCGCCGGCGGCGATATGCGCCTGCGCGCTGGCGACCATTTCGGCGTAGCGCCCGGCGGGCAGAACCGGCGTCGCCGCGATCTCCGGCAGGGCGGCGGGCGCGGCCTCGGCGGGCAGCGGCCGCGCCAGCCGGGCCATCGCCGCCTCGATCCGCTCGACCGCCGCGTCGACCCCGCCGGCTGCCTCCGGCCACACCGGCGCGACGAAGAACAGCTCGTCGGTCAGCCGGTCGAAGATCAGGATCAGCGTCGGCCGGGCGAACAGCATGTCGGGCAGGGCAAGCGGGTTGGGCGCCGGGCGCGGCAGCTTCTCGACCAGCCCGATCGTCTCATAGCCGAAATAACCGACCAGGCAGGCCAGCGCGCGCGGCAATTCCGGCGGCACCTCCATTCGGCACGCGGCGACCAGCGCGCGCAGCGCCGACAGGGCGCCGCCCTCGGCCGGCTCGAACGCCTGCCGGTCGGTCAGCCACTGGCGGTTGATCTCGGCGCGGTCGCCGACGGCGCGGAACAGCAGATCGGGCGCCAGGCCGATCAGGCTGTGCCGGCCGCGCGTCTGCCCGCCCTCGACCGATTCGAGCAGATAGTCGCCGCGGCCCGGCTCGATCAGCTTCAGCGCGGCGGAAACCGGGGTTTCGGTGTCGGCGATCCGCCGCCGCCAGACCAGCGCCGGGCGACCGGCGGCCAGCGCCGCGCGCGCCGCTGCGTCGCCCGCGCCGTCCGTCACTGGTTGGGGCCGCCGACCAGCTCGCGTTTCAGCCGCTCGACCACCGCGGTGTTGTGGGTCGCGCCTACCGCCGCGCGCGCTGCCGCGGCGAACTGCATCGCATATTCCTGACCCAGCACCTGCGAGAACTGCGCCCGTGCCGCCGATACCAGGTCCGGCCGGCCGGTTGCGTTGCCCGGTTTCACCCGGTCGAGATAGACGACGTACCAGCCCCTGCGGTCGGGCGCTTCCAGCGGCTTGGCGGTTTTCGCGGCCATGCTGAACAGCAGGGCCATTTCCGGGTTCGCCCGCTGGCCGGGGCGCATGATGTCCTGCCGCTGGCTGCCGATCGCGGTCGGCGCGGGCAGCGGGGTGCCGGCTTCGGCGAAGGCCTGGGCCAGCGTGCTGCCGCCCTTGACCTTGGCGATGGCCGCGTCGGCGATCTTGCGTGCCGCCTCCATGCCGCGGTCGGCGATCAGGTCGGCGGTGACGCGCGCGCGGATCTGGGCCAGCGGCGGCGGGGCGGCGGCGATGATCTGGTCGAGCGCGACGAGGACGAACAGCTCGTTCGATACCGCCTGCTCGACGGTCGGGTCGTCGCCCTGTTCGGATGCGAAGGCGGCCTTGGCGGCGGCGGCGACTTCCGGCGTCACCGGGGCATCGGGCGCGGCCGGGTCGACGCCGCTCGCCAGCAGCGGCGGCGTGGTCTTCGCGGTCAGGCCGTTGGCCTTCACCGCCTCGTCAAAGGTCGCGCCCTCCGCTACCGCATCCTCGATTCGCGCAACGATGTCGGACAGCGCCTGATCGGCCTTCTGCGTTTTCAGCGCGGCGGCGATTTCGTCGCGCACCTGGTCGAGGCTGCGCGCCGGCGTCGCCTCGATCGCGTCGACGCGCACGACATGCCAGCCGATCGCCGACTTGGCCGGCGTCACCACCGTGCCGGCGGGCGAAGAGAATACGGCGGCGGCAAGGGAAGCATTGCTCTGCGGGGTGAAGCCCTCGCGCGTCTGCTTGTCGAGCACGGCGGCGGCAAAGCCGGCGGCTTCGGCGGCGGTGGCAAGCGGAGTGCCGGCGCCCGCCTTGGCGGCGATCGCCTTCGCCGTGGCCTCGTCCGGCACGATGACCTGGCTCAGCCGGCGGGTCTCGCGGGCGGCGTAGCGCGCCTTCTCGTCCTGATAATATTTGGCGATTTCCGCCTCGGTCGGCGCCGCCCCGGCGGCGGCGGCGGCGCGGGCGATCGTCGCATAACGCACGGTGCGGCGTTCCGGCACGGTGTAACGCATCGCGTTGCGCTGGTAGTAGGCGGCGATATCGGCATCGGTCGGCGCCGTGGTCTTGACCGCGCTGACCGGCACGAAGCCCAGGCTACCGGCCCGTTCCTCAAGCAGCATCGACGCATAGGGGGTGACCAGGCCGAACGGCGCGCGGGCGGCGCCCGACGCCGGCGTCATCAGCAGGCTGGTCATCGCCTCGCGTGACAGTTCGGCGCGGAACTGGGCCTCGGTCATCCGCGTCTGGTTCAGGAACTGGTCGATCGCGGCGCGGTCGACCGATCCGTTGAACGCGCGGAACAGGGGAATGCTGGCGATCTGCCCGTCTTCCAGCTTGCGGCTGACCAGCATGCCCTGGCTGCGGGCGAATTCGCTGAGGGCGACGCTGTCGACCAGCTGCGCCAATATGTCCTCCACCCCGCCGGCCGACACCAGTTGCTGCATGGTGATGTCGGGCCGGTCGCGCCGGGCGAGGTCGAGCTGGCGCTGGATGCGCTGGGAAAACTCGGTCGCGTCGATCTTCTGCTTGCCGACCGTGGCAAGGGTGGTGCGGCCGCCGCCGCCGTCACCCATCTGGTAACTGCTCATGTCGGCCATGGCGAAGCCGACGGCGATCGCGACGACGAAGATGCCGACGAAGAACAGGCCGATCTTGGAATTGGTCAGGCCGCGGAAAAATGCAAACATGCGGTATCCGTCGCTGCGATTGGATCAGGAAGTCGAACCATGCTTTAGGGGGCGCGCCGGGCGGCATCAAGCGCCGGGACGAATATCGCCCGCCGGGCACGTCGCCTCTTCATTTTTCCGGCGGGACGGGGGAAAGGGGCGGATCGGCTGACCAAGGGAGGACGGATCGTGCTGAGGACGCTCGTTGCTGGCAATTGGAAGATGAACGGCAGCACGGCCGCGCTGGCGGAAGTCGACGCGATCGCGGCGGCGGCGCGGGCGCATCCCGGCGTCGATGTCGCGCTGTGCCCGCCCTTCACCCTGATCGCCGGCGCCGCCGGGCGCGGGGTGCCGATCGGCGGGCAGGACGTTCATGCCGCCGCGTCGGGCGCGCATACCGGCTGCGTCTCCGCCGCGATGCTGGTCGAAGCGGGGGCCGAACTGGTCATCGTCGGCCATAGCGAGCGCCGCGCCGACCAGCACGAAACGGACGCGGAGGTCCGCGCCAAGGCGGAAGCGGCGATCGCCGCCGGGCTGACCGCGATCGTCTGCGTCGGCGAGACAGAGGCGGAGCGCGACGCCGGCAACGCCGTCGCCGTCGTCTCCGCCCAGCTCGCCGGCTCGCTGCCCGCCGCCGCCGACCGGCTGGTCGTCGCCTACGAACCGGTCTGGGCGATCGGCACCGGCCGCACCCCGTCGATCGATGACGTGGCGGAAATGCACGCGGCGATCCGGGCGGCGCTCACCGGCGCCTATGGCGATGTCGGGCGGGGGGTGCGGATTCTCTACGGCGGGTCGGTCAAGGCGTCGAACGCGGCGGCCTTGCTCGGCGTGGCCGACGTCAACGGCGCGCTGGTCGGCGGGGCCAGCCTGACCGCGGCGGATTTCGTGCCGATCATCGTCGCCGCCGGCGAAAGCCGTGGTTGAACCACGGCCGCCAATTCGCTAAGGCGGCCGCCATATCCGGCGCCTTTCGCCGCCCCCTATCCGCAAGAGCACGCATGTTCACTTTTCTCCTCGTCGTTCAGGCCATCGTTGCCGCCGCGCTCGTCGGCATCATCCTGATGCAGAAATCGGAAGGCGGCGGCCTCGGCATGGGCGGCGGCGGCAGCCCGGCCGGGCTGATGTCGGCGCGCGGCGCGGCGGACTTTCTGACCCGCGCCACCACCGTGCTGGCGACGATCTTCATCCTGCTCAGCATCACGCTGGCCTTCGTCGCCGCGCATTCGCGCAAGACGACGGAAATCGATACCAGCCTTGCCGCCCAGGCACCGGCCGCGCAGCAGCAGGGAGAGGCGCCGCCGCTCCCGGTGGACGATCCGCTCGCCGCCGCGGCAGAGCAGGCGACCGGCGGCGGTGCCCCGGCACCGGTCGCGGCGCCTGCGCCTGCGGCATCGCCCACCGCCGCGGCGACTCCGGCGCCAAAGGCCGCCGCCACCCCGACGCCGGCGGCTTCGCCCACCTCCACCAACTGATCGGCCGCACCCGGCCGCAGCGAATTATTCGTCGCAAGACGGATAACGCCGCTTGTCGTCGGGTATGGTTCGCGGCTAGGCATCAACTCCCATGGCGCGGTTCATTTTTATCACCGGCGGCGTGGTCTCCTCGCTTGGCAAGGGTCTCATGGCGGCATCGCTCGCGGCGTTGCTGCAGGCGCGGGGCTATCGCGCCCGCATCCGCAAGTTCGATCCCTATCTGAACGTCGATCCGGGGACGATGAGTCCCTATCAGCACGGCGAAGTCTATGTGACCGACGACGGCGCGGAAACCGACCTCGACCTTGGCCATTACGAACGCTTCACCGGTGTGCCGGGGCGGCAGAGCGACAACGTCACCTCCGGCCGCATTTACCAGACGATCATCCAGCGCGAACGGCGCGGCGACTATCTCGGCGCGACGGTGCAGGTCATCCCGCACGTCACCGACGCGATCAAGGCCTTCGCCCAGGCGGATACCGACGATGTCGACTTCGTTCTGTGCGAAATCGGCGGCACCGTCGGCGACATCGAATCGCTGCCGTTCATCGAGGCGATCCGCCAGCTCCGCAACGACATCGGCCGCGAAAACACCGTGTTCGTCCATGTCACGCTGGTGCCGTTCATCGCCGCCGCCGGTGAGCTGAAGACCAAGCCGACCCAGCACAGCGTGCGCGAACTGACCAGCCTCGGCATCCAGCCGGACGTGCTGGTCTGCCGCTGCGAACAGCCGCTGCCGGACAGCGAGCGCGCCAAGATCGCGCTGTTCTGCAACGTCCGCAAGGAAGCGGTGATCCCGGCGCTCGACGCGCCGAGCATCTATGCCGTGCCGCAGGCCTACCATGCCGAGGGGCTGGACCGCGAAGTGCTGCGCGCCTTCGGCATCACCGCCAACGACAGCCCGGACCTGTCGCGCTGGTCGGAAATCGTCAGCCGCCTGTCCAACCCGGAAGGGGAGGTGACGATCGGCGTCGTCGGCAAATATGTCGGTCTGCCGGACGCCTATAAGTCGCTGCACGAGGCGCTGGTCCACGGCGGCATCGCCCACCGGGTCAAGGTCAATGTCCGCTGGCTGGACGCGGAACTGTTCGAGCATGAAGACGCGCTCGCCGCCCAGCTTGAGCCGATGCACGCCATCCTCGTTCCCGGCGGCTTCGGCGAGCGCGGGTCGGAAGGCAAGATCGCCAGCGTCCGCTTCGCCCGCGAACGCAACGTGCCGTTCTTCGGCATCTGCCTCGGCATGCAGATGGCCTGCATCGAAGGCGCCCGCAACCTCGCCGGCATTGCCGATGCGTCGACGACTGAATTCGGTCCGACGCCGGAACCGGTGGTCGGTCTGATCACCGAATGGATGTCGGAAGAAGGCCTGCAGAAGCGCGAGGCCGGCGGCGATCTCGGCGGCACGATGCGGCTCGGCGCCTATCCGGCAACGCTTGCCGGCAACAGCGTCGTCCGCGCGATCTACGGCACCGACGAGATCAGCGAGCGCCACCGCCACCGCTACGAAGTCAACGCCCATTACCGCGACGCGCTGGAGGCGGGTGGCCTCGTCTTCTCCGGCATGTCGCCGGACGGCACCCTGCCGGAAATCGTCGAGCGGCCGGACCATAGCTGGTTCGTCGGCGTCCAGTTCCACCCGGAACTGAAATCCAAGCCGTTCGATCCCCATCCGCTGTTCGCCAGCTTCATCGGCGCCGCCGTCAAGCAGTCCCGGCTGGTCTAACCCGCCGGCTGCGACCAACGCCCGCGTTCGGACGGCAGCAAGGAGCCGATCAGGTCCCACTCGGCATCCGACAAGTCTCCGCGACCCATGACTGCTCCCAAAAAAGCAGCCTTGAATCAGAACCCGGACCAATTGGGGATCCCTTTTGTCAACGCGGGCTAGGGCCGCCCCCCGTCGTTCCACGCTCGAAGCTCCGTCAGGCCATAGGGCAGCATCCTGTTCGGGTTGCGATGGGCGCGGCGGTGGCATAGGGGGCACAGCACTATCAGGTCTGATGCCCGTGTCTTTCGCGGCCCGGCCAGCAATGGATGCGGGTGGTGGGCGTCGAACATGGCGCGGTCTGAATGCTGAAAGCCGCAAGCCTCGCAGGCATGGATGCCCCCATGCACTTCGGCATTCTTCGCCAGCGCGGCCTTTGCGATGCGGGAACTGCGCTCCACCTTCCGTTGCATCTGCCACATCGCTTCCCCTTCCGGGGACGCGGCGAAGGCAGCAATCTGCCCGGTGTCCACGTCCCCGATAATGGCATGGTCGCTCCGGTAGGCGTATCGTGCCCATGCAATCCAACCATCATCCCATTGGATTTTCAGGGTGTCCCGGTGCTCCCTGAAAGTGTCCAGCAGGGTCAGATGATACAGGTCGGCTTCGCGGCCCTTATCCGCCCCCGGTGGCATCCCGGTCATCGGGCATAGCCAGTCTATTTCTGCTCGGTCCCCAAGGCTGGCGGAATACAACCCGACGAACAGCGTTTCATTCGCCGGGTTGGATACGAAGCTGGCCCAATAGGGCGATTGGAACAGGGCTTTGCCGGGGGCTTGCGTGCTCTGGTATCTATCAAATGAACCATCGCGCCGCTGCCACAGGTCATAGGGGGTAATGCCCAAACGCGCCTTGCCACTATGACGCAGCAAGGTCACTTGCGCTGGATCAATTGTGTTCGCGCTCAACAATTCATTGAACGTCACCAAGATATGTTCCCCTGCTTGCTAGCCCCGAACCTGCTGCCAGCTTGCGCCAATTCCAAAATCCCATAGGTTGCCGTCACTATCTATGAACTCATTTATTCCAGAAGATAGGCGCCTAGTGCAAAAATACTCTCCAGATTCCAGCACGGTAAAGAGATATGACATGCCCAGCGGTATGTTGTCTGTTACATCATATCCGCCAAATTTCCTCTGAACTGCGATGTATCTCTTTCCGTTACTCTCAACGGGGACGATGACGCATTTATCGTATTTTTTAGCTTCGGACGGAGTAGGTGTGACTGCTGCGATTAGAGAGAGGCAGAGAACGCCGACCTTTGAAATCGGGTTTTTCATGCCGTTACCTCCCTATAAAACGCCAATAAACATGCGCCGCCTTATGGGTGGTAAATCCTACCGTCCTGCTAAGTCACTAGGCTGCGTTGACAAAAGACTTCAACCATAGGCGTGCGCCTGCAAGGTTAAGAAAGCTTTTGAAGGATAGGGTGGTCTTGTCGTAGCGCGTGGCGATGCGGCGCTGTTGCTTGAGCTTGCCGAACATGCGTTCGATCCGGTTGCGATCCTTGTAGAGACGATAGTCGGGATGTTCGGGGACCTTTCGGTTCGAGCGTGGCGGGATGATCGGCAGGCCTCCCCCGGATCAGCAGGCTTTCCCGGAACGGTCGCCATCATAGCCTTTGTCCGCTAGCAGTGCCTTGGGTGCCCCGACAGGGATTTGCATCAGCGGTTCGGCGGCGGTGTAGTCTGACGCTTCGCCGCCCATCAGGATGAAACCGAGAGGCAGTCCCTGATTGTCGCAGCGGACATGGACTTTGCTCGTAAAGCCGCCGCGTGATCGACCAAGAGCGTTCGCACAAGCCCCCCTTTTCTCCGCCCGCTGCCGGACCCCCCTCGTCCTTGCGAACCCGCACCGGCAGCGCGGCCAACCCTCGCTTTCCTTTATCCCGCGCAGCCTTTAAGCAGCCCGGCCGCCAGATCTGCGCCTGAAAGGCCCCTTTTTTCCGTGTCGATTCACCTCTCACCCAGCCGGATGCGCCCCGCCATCGCCTTCATTCTGGTGACGGCGCTGCTCGACGTGATGGCGATGGGGCTGATCATCCCGGTCCTGCCGACGCTGGTCGAGGAATTTGCCGGGTCGACCGCTTCGGCCGGGATCTGGAACGGCGCGCTGATCGCGATCTGGGCGGGAATGCAGTTTCTCTGCTCGCCGGTAATCGGCGCGCTGTCCGACCATTACGGCCGCCGGCCGGTGATCCTGATCTCCACCGCCGGGCTGGCGATGGACTGGGTGCTGATGGCGCTCGCCCCCGATTTGTGGTGGCTGGCGGTCGGCCGGCTGATCGGCGGTATCACCTCGTCCAGCTTCACCGCCGTCTTCGCCTATATGGCCGACATCACCGCGCCAGAGGGCAGGGCGCGCGCCTATGGGCTGGTCGGCGCCGCCTTCGCCGCCGGCTTCGTCGCCGGCCCGGCGCTTGGCGGGGTGCTCGGCGAATGGGGACCGCGCGTGCCGTTCTGGGTCGCCGCCGGCCTGTCCGCCTGCGCCTTCCTCTACGGCTGGCTGGTGCTGCCCGAATCGCTGCCGCCCGAACGGCGAATGGCCTTCACCTGGGCGCGGGCCAACCCGCTCGGGGCGCTGCGGCTGCTGCGTTCGCATAACGACCTGACCGGCCTCGCGGCGATCAACTTCCTGCTTTACTTCGCCCATCACGTCTTTTCGGCGATCTACGTGCTCTATGCCGGCCATCGCTACGGCCTCGGCACGTTCGAGGTCGGGCTGCTGCTCGCCGGCGCGGGCCTGCTCGACATGGCGGTGCAGGGCCTGCTCGTCGGCCCGGTCGCCCGCCGGCTGGGCGATCGGCGGACGATGATCGTCGGGCTGACCGGCGGCGCCTTCGGCCTGCTGGCGATGGGCATCGCGCCCACCGCCTGGCTGTTCGCCGCCGCGTTGCTGCTCAATGCGCTGTGGGGCCTGGCGATGCCGACGTTGCAGGCGCTGATGACCGCGCGCGTCGCCGAAAACGAGCAGGGCCAGCTTCAGGGCGCGAACAACAGCGTCGCCAGCATCGCCGGCATCGCCTCGCCGTTGTTCTTCGGCTGGGTCTACAGCCTGTCGATCGGCACGCTGCCGGGGCTGGGCTTCGTCATCGCCGCGGCGGTGCTGCTCGGTGGCGCGCTGCTCGGCCTGTTCGTCGCCCGCGCCCGGCCGGCTACAGGATGAAGCGGCTGAGGTCGGTGTTCCGCGCGATGCCGGAAAGCTGACCCTCGACATAGGCGGCGTCGATGGTCAGCGTGCCGCCGGTCCGGTCCTCGGCGTGGAAGCTGACATCCTCGATCAGCTTCTCCATCACCGTCTGCAACCGGCGCGCGCCGATATTCTCGACCTGGCCGTTCACCTCCGCCGCAATCCGGGCAATGGCGCGAATGCCATCGTCGGTATAGGCGATCTCGACGCCTTCGGTGGCGATCAGTGCCCGATATTGCTGCGGCAGGCTGGCCTTGGTGTCGCTCAGGATGCGGACGAAATCCTCCTCGCTCAACGCCTTCAGCTCGACGCGGATCGGCAGGCGCCCCTGCAGTTCGGGCAGCAGGTCGCTCGGCTTCGCCACATGGAACGCGCCGCTGGCGATGAACAGGATGTGGTCGGTCTTCATCGGCCCGTATTTGGTCGAAACCGTCGTCCCCTCGATCAGCGGCAGCAGGTCGCGCTGCACGCCCTCGCGGCTGACCGATCCGCCGCGCACGTCACTGACCGCGATCTTGTCGATCTCGTCGAGGAAGACGATGCCGTTGGCCTCGGCGTCGGCCAGCGCGACGCGGCTGACCTCGTCCTGGTCCAGCCGCTTCTCCGCCTCTTCCTCGACCAGCTTGTCCCATGCCGCGCGCACGCTCAGCTTGCGCCGCTTGGTCTGCTGGCCGCCGAACGCCTTGCCCATCATGTCGCCCAGGTTGATCATGCCGACCTGGCCGCCGGCGCCGGGCAGTTCGAACGGCATCTGCGGCGCCGCCTGCAGCTCGATCTCGATCTCGGTCTCGTCCAGATGGCCGTCGCGGAACCGCTGGCGGAACGCGCTGCGTGTCGCCTCGCTCGAATCCTTGCCGGTCAGTGCGTCGAGCAGCCGGCCCATCGCCGCCTCTTCCGCCTTGTCCTTCACCGCGGCGCGGCGGCGCTCCTTCTCCAGCCGCACCGCTTCTTCGACCAGGTCGCGGGCGATCTGCTCGACATCGCGGCCGACATAGCCGACCTCGGTGAACTTGGTCGCCTCGACCTTGACGAACGGCGCGTCGACCAGCTTGGCCAGCCTCCGGCTGATCTCGGTCTTGCCGCAGCCGGTCGGCCCGATCATCAGGATGTTCTTCGGCGTCACCTCGTCGCGCAGGTCGGCGGACAGCCGCTGCCGCCGCCAGCGGTTGCGCAGCGCGACGGCAACCGCGCGCTTCGCCTCGGTCTGGCCGATGATGTGCGCGTCCAGCGCCGCGACGATGGCTTTCGGGGTCAGGGAATCGTTCATGCGTCTCTCAGGGAAAGGGGGAAAATCAGGCGGCGCTGTCCAGCGTCTCCACCGTCACATTCTCGTTGGTGTAGACGCAGATGTCGGCGGCGACCTTCATCGCCTTGCGGCACAGCGTTTCGGCGTCCTCTTCGTAGTCGGACAGCGCCCGCGCCGCCGCCAGCGCGAAATTGCCGCCGGAGCCGATCGCGGCGATCCCGCCAACCGGCTCCAGCACGTCGCCGTTGCCGGTCAAGACCAGCGTCACCTCCTTGTCGGCGACGATCATCAGCGCCTCCAGGTTGCGCAGATATTTGTCGGTCCGCCAGTCCTTGGCCAGTTCCACCGCCGCGCGCATCAACTGGCCGTTGTGCCGCTCCAGCTTCGCCTCCAGCCGCTCGAACAGGGTGAAGGCATCGGCGGTCGCGCCGGCAAAGCCGCCGATCACCTGTCCGTCGCCCAGCCGCCTGACCTTCTTGGCGTTCGGCTTCATCACCGTCTGGCCCATCGACACCTGGCCGTCACCGATGACGACGACCTTGCCGCCGCGCCGCACCGACAGAATTGTCGTGCCATGCCATGTCAAACTGTCGCTCATGCCTGTCCCGCTCGTCATATCCGTTCAGCGCATATGGGAAGGCGGCGGGCGAGTGCAATCACGCCGTCCGTCCGGCGAACATGAATGCCGCCGCGCCGAGGATGCAGACGAACGCGCCGGCATAGCGCCAGCTCAGCGGTTCCTTCAGCACAACGACGGCGAATACCGCGAACACGATCAGCGCGACGCATTCCTGCATGATCTTCAACTGCCCGCCGCTCAGCCCCTGGGCATAGCCGATCCGGTTGGCCGGCACCGCCAGGCAATATTCGACGAGCGCGATCCCCCAGCTGACGAGGATGACGATCCACAGATTGGCGTGGCTGAATTTCAGGTGCCCGTACCAGGCGATGGTCATGAAGATGTTCGACGCGATCAGCAGCAGCAACGGTGTCATCGGCGCCTCACCGGCAGGAATGTCGCTCCCGTCCTAGCCGGGCGACGAAAAAGCCGCCATGCTGCCGGCGCAATCCATCACGCAAGGGGATCATGATGAGTGCAGAGTTTCCGGGCGATCGGCCCGCCACCCATGCCGGCCGGGCGAAGCGCCTGCTGCTGACGCCGGCGGAAGAATGGCGGGCGATCGATGCGGAGCCGATGACCGTCGCCGGCATCGTCAAGGGCTGGGTGCTGCCGCTGGCGGCGATCGGCCCGGTCGCCGGGCTGGTCGGCGGACTGGTATTCGGCCATTCGCTGCTCGGTATCACCTACCGGCCCAGCATCGGCGCGGCGCTCGGCACGGCGGTCGCCGGCTACATCGCCACCGTCGTCGGCACGATCGTCCTCGCCTTTATCATCGACGCGCTCGCCCCCAGCTTCGACGGGACGAAGAACCGGGTGCAGGCGATGAAGGTCGCCGCCTACGCGGCCACCGCCGGCTGGCTTGCCGGCATCTTCCAGGCGCTGCCGGCCATCTCCTGGCTTGGGCTGCTCGGCCTCTACAGCCTCTATCTGCTCTATGTCGGCCTGCCGCTGCTCATGCGCGCGCCGGCGGCCAAGGCGCTTGGCTACACCGTCGTCACCGTCATCGCCGCCGTGGTGCTGTTCGTGGTCGTCGGCATGGTCGCGGCCGGTGTCGGACGAATGCTGGCTCCGGCGCCGCTGATCGGTGTCGGCTCCGGCGGCAGCGTCAGCGGCACCCTCGCCATCCCCGGCGTCGGCTCGGTCGATGTCGGCAAGATGGAGGAAGCCGCCCGTAAGATGGAGGCCGCCGCCGCCACCCCGCGCACCGCCGTCGCGCCGGACGTGCTGCAGGGCCTGCTCCCCGCCGCGCTCGGCGACTGGAAACGGACGGAGATTGAAAGCTCCGGCGCCAATGCCGGCGGCCTCGGCGGCTCGCGGGCGGAAGCGCGCTACGAACGCGGCGACGATCATTTCCGGCTGGAAGTGACCGACATCGCCGCCATTGGCGCGCTCGCCTCGCTCGGTAGCGCCCTCAACGTCCAGTCGAACAAGCAGACCGCGACCGGCTACGAAAAGACCGGCATCGTCGACGGGCGGATGACCACGGAAGAATGGGACACAGAATCGCGCGAGGGCAAATACGGTGTCCTCGTCGCCGATCGCTTCATGGTCGAAGCGGAAGGCAACGTCTCCGGCATCGATACGCTGAAACAGGCGGTCGCCGCCGTCGGCATCGCCCGGCTGGAAGGGCTGGCCAAATAGGGCCGCGCGCCACGCCCATCCGCGCCTCCACCCCCGTGCCCGGCAACCAGTCCTTCACCATGCTTGGCGAAGGTCTGTAGACCGGGTCCGGTTATACCGCCGCGATCCGTCGCGTCGCTCGCGCGGCGGTATCGGGGGCAGGGGGCGCATGATGACAGGAAAATCGGACGGTACGGTTGCGGCCGCGCTCCGGCATGGTGCGGCGCCGTGCCTTCGCCACGCCCTTTTCGCCGCCGCCGCGACCATGCTGGCGTTCCCCGCCGGCCCGGCCGCGGCGCAGGGCGGCACGCGCAGCGCCGACGGGCTGTGGAGCGCGGTGCAGGCAGGTGACTGCATCATCGTCCTCTATACGGAAAACCACCCGCTGTTCGGCCCGCGCCGCACCAACCGCACCGCGCACTGGACCGGCGGCTGCGATGCCGACAACCTCGCGCACGGCACCGCGACCTTCTCGGTCGAAAGCCGCGTGGCGCCGTTCGAAGGCGCCGACTACGACGAACGCGTCGAATATCGCGTGACCTTCCGCAACGGGCTGATCGACGGCCCCGGCGATATCACCGAATACAACACCCGCCGCTCGCCGCGCCTGGCCCTCGCCGCGGTCCCGCGCCGCGCCACCAACCCGTCGGTCGTCTTTCACCGTGGCGGCTGCGAGTTTTTCGTCCAGCCCAACGGCAAGATCGACGCGGCGCCGTTCTGGAAACAATGCAACGCCGCATCCGGCGCCGCCCTGCGCGACCGGGTCCGCGCCGCCGCCGCCACCGTCCGCCGTGGCGCCCAGCCCCCCGTGGCGCAGGAGCGCCCCGAACCGCCCGCCGCCGCTACCCCCGCGCCCGCCGCCCGGCCCGGCGGCGCGGCGTCCCCGGTAGCACCGGACGGCATTGTCGATCCGTCCCGCCGCCGCCTGCTCCACAATCCGGCCGCCTCGGCGATGGATTGCGCCGCCCTCCGCCGCCAGCCGAACGGCCGGAACTATATCATCAACGAATGCGGCGTGCCGATAGAGGCGTTCTGGTGCTCGGTGACCAGCGGCGAATGCGATCGCGGCTTCAGCAACAGCTGGACGATCGGCATCAACAACAACTGGCCGCTCAGTTCCGACGAATACCGCTGGGCCGCCTGCCGCGGCCGCAACAGCGGCAAGTTCGACAAGGACTCTCAGGGCACTCGCTTCATCTGCCCGGATATCAACCCGCCACGGTAGCGCGCGCGGCAGCGGGCCTGTCCGTCGCTTCTCCACGCGGCGATCCGCGCCTGCCATTGTGGGGCGTGCCGCACAATGGCAGGCGTCTGAACCGACAGGACTTAGAACCGATACCCTAATGTCAGCTGCAAAATCGGATAGACCTTGTAGTCGTCGACATCGCTCTGCAGGCTCATGCGCTCGGCTTCGAGGTCGGCTGCTGACACGCCGCTCCCGCTGGCGGTGAAGTTGCGTAGCCGGACCTTGCCCTGAAACAGCACCCCGGCTTCCACGCCGGCCGTAAACCCGGAACGCAGCCCGCCACCGTAACCAAGTGTCAGCGCCGGCGCAAAATTCTTCGTTTCCGCCTTGCCTCGCAGCGTTCCGACCTGGGTTGGCGTATAGGATGTGCCGTTGAGCTCGATATCCTCGGTTGGGGTTGCGCGCACGGTTCCGGCGTTGCCGTTGATGCGCGCGCCGGCTGAAATCCGGAAGCCTCCACCGAACGGGTAGAGGTCGAACATCATGCCGACGGATTTCAGCTTCACCTTGCCCCGATAGGTCACATCATCGGAATCGAAGTTGTGGCTGACGGACAGGAAGGTCGCATTGCCGCGGACGCCAAACGTGTCCGACAACCGATACCCCAGCTCCGGCCCGATGCCCAGGGTGCCACCGGTCAGGCTGGCGCTGACCTGGCCTTCCGCCATCGCCTGGGTTGGGACGCACAAGGCGGCCAGCACGCCGGACAGCAATAAAACCCTCATAATCTGTTCCCCTTCGACGATAGTCAGTATCGCCCCCGGTTCTGAACCGTTTTCTACGCTGCCGCTTCCCCCAAACGGGGGATAGCGCCGCCGTCCCGATTCTGGATCAACGTCGGCAAGGTGGCGGAAGCGCGGCCGCTTAGGTGTTCAGTCCCGGCATTTTGCGGGTCGGATTGACGATGCGCCGTTCTGGCCCTGACGTCCGATCTTGGCGATGTATTCTTAGGGCGAGAGTCCGTTGAGGGTCTTGAGGCGGAGACGGAGGCGGCGGCCGAAATTGTAAGCGCCGATGAAATCGGCGAGGCGCGTGCGCGGTTGGTCATGGCGTTCGTGGAGAAAGCGTCTGCCGGTGGCCTCGGCGGCCTGCACTTCAGCGATAGCGATGTGGCAGAAGCCGATGGGATAGCGCTTGAACCGCTGCCGTTTTGGCCTGTCGACCTCGATATCTGGCAAGCGCGAGATTGCCGACAGCGGTGAAGCGCCGATCGTGTCAGGTGCGGGATCGTC
This sequence comes from Sphingomonas flavalba, assembly GCF_047553045.1. Taxonomy (GTDB): domain Bacteria; phylum Pseudomonadota; class Alphaproteobacteria; order Sphingomonadales; family Sphingomonadaceae; genus Sphingomonas_L; species Sphingomonas_L flavalba_A. The sequence continues at coordinate 498,303 of NZ_CP180208.1, forward strand.
GGCTGCAGAGCGTAGCGGCGGTCGCCCCACGGCAGCAACATATGCCGTCGAAACGCGACCACCATCGCCTCCTCGGTTGCGATCAGAGGCGTGGAATGAGGGCGCCTTCGACAGGCTCAGGCCATTTCGGCCTGGTCTTCCAGTCCTTCACCGCTGCCCGCTTTCGCTACTTCGCCACCCCCCGGCTCTTCCCCCAGGAACGCGCGGCGGTGTAGCCAAGGTAGCCGGTGCCGAACAGCGCGTAGAGCGGTTCCGGAATACCAGCCAGATAGGCGTTCATCCCACGCGCGATCGCTTCGGCCGTGTCCGGCCGGATCGCGGCGATCACCCCCATCGGGATCGCCCACAGCAGCAGCGCGTACATCACGTAGAGGAAGCTGGGCCGGGCGCGGCTGGTCCACGGGTCGGGCGACTGCGCTTCCGCCAGGATCGCCGCCATCTGCGCCTTGGCCACGTCCAGCTCGCGGCTGCTCTCGAGCTTCAGCAATTCCAGCTTGGCGGCGTCGCGCGCTTCCGGGTCGGGGATGATCTTGTCGAGCAGCTTGGTGATCGGGCTGACCAGCCCGCCGAGAATATCCATGCTTCGTCTCCACGAAAACGGGGGGAAGGGAGGGGAAGGCGAGCGCTGCCGGCGTTCCGGCGCGGCGCGCTCCGGCCGGCCGGCCGGTTCAGGCCAGCCGGTTGGCCAGCCAGCCGTACAGGAACGCCTCGTTCGCCGGCCGTCGTTCCGCCAGCCGGATATAGCGTTCGCCCTGAAGCGCGTTCAGCGCGCGCAGCAGCACCGCTTCGCCGCCGGGCCTGCGCCGGTCGAGAAAGGCGGTGAGCGCCGCCTCGGTCTGCGGGCCGAGCGCGCCGTCGGCGGCGATGTCGGGGTAATCGGCGGCGTCGCGGTTCAGCGCGTTCAGCGCCCGCTGCAGGAAGGCGGTCGCCACCGCCGGGCCCATGTTGATCCCGGTGTCGAACAGTTCGGCGGCGATCGCCGGCGCGGCGGCGGCGATCCGCGCATAGCCGGGCTGCTCCCAGTACAGCCGGCGGTAGATGCGTTCGGCGGTGGCGCGCGGCAGCGCCCGCATCGGCCCGGCATAGCCGTTCGCCCGCGCCACCGCCTCGCTGATCCCGAATCGCGTCGGCCCGCCCCGGTCGGCCGGGTGGTCGGCATAGCCGCCTTCCCGCCCGATCGCCGCGTCGATCAGGTCGTCAATGTCCATCCCGGCCTCCTCGGTTCGATACGATTCGCATATCTAACCAAATAGGTTTATTGTAGGACAGCGAAAAGCGCCGCGCCGGAACCTTCCGGTCCGCCACGCTGTGTTTTCCCTGATAACCTCGCTGGAAACCGCTTGTGAAATTGGTCGGGGCGACAGGATTTGAACCTGCGACCCCCACACCCCCAGTGTGATGCGCTACCAGGCTGCGCTACGCCCCGACCGACGGGCCGTCCGACCCGAAGCCGCGCCCATTAAGCCCAGTCGCGGCCCGGCGCAAGGTGCGGGGCGAACCGTCACCCCACGCTGGCCGGTTGCGCCCGGCCCGCACATCGTGATAGGCGCCGCCTTTTCCGGTCGGCCCTGCGGCCGGCTGCCCCTTGCCAGGCGATAACTGACGATGTTCGCTACACCTGCATATGCCCAGGCGGCCGGTGCCGCCGCCCCGACCGGCGGGATGTCCTTTCTGATCCAGATGGTCCCGCTGATCGCGATCTTCGTGATCTTCTACTTCCTGCTCATCCGCCCGCAGCAGCAGCGGATGAAGAAGCACCGCGCGATGATCGACGCCGCCAGGAAAGGCGATCAGGTCGTCACCGGCGGCGGGCTGGTCGGCAAGGTGACCAAGGTCGACGACGCCTTCGTCGAGGTCGAGATCGCGGCCAACGTCCGGGTCAAGGTGGTGAAGGCAACGCTGAGCGACATCACGCCGGCTGGCGGCGCGCGTCCGGCGAACGACTGATGGGCCTGCTGGATTTTCCGCGCTGGAAGGTCGTCAGCATCCTTGGCGTCGTGCTGTTCGGCGTCTCGCTGGCGCTGCCCAGTCTGGTGCCGGAGGCCTACTGGCCCCGCTTCCTGCCGGCGCCGCGGATCAATCTTGGCCTTGACCTGTCCGGCGGCAGTCACCTGCTGCTGGAAGCGGACCCGACCGACGTCGCCAACCAGCGGCTCGAACAGATGCAGGACACGATCCGTACCGAAATGCGGCGCGGCGATCCCCGTATCGACATCAGCGATATCTCCAGCCAGGGCGGCCGGCTGAGCTTTCTGGTCCGCAACCCGGCGCAGACCGACGCGGCGGTCGAACGCATCCGCGCTCTGACCCAGGGCGTCGGCGTCACCGGCCAGCGGGACTGGAATGTGCAGGTCGAAGACACCAGCCGTGTCATCGTCACGCCGACGGCGGCGGGCCGCGACGCTGCGGTCGACGCCGCGATGCAGGTCGCGACCGAGGTTGTCCGCAAACGCATCGACGAACTCGGCACCCGCGAACCGACGATCATCCGGCAGGGGGCGACCCGCATCCTTGTCCAGGTGCCCGGCCTCCAGGACCCGGAAGCGCTGAAGCAGCTGCTCGGCAAGACGGCGAAGCTAGAGTTCAAGATGGTCGACGTCACCGCCAATCCGGCCGACGTCGCGCAGGGCCGCGCCCCTCCGGGCAGCCAGGTGCTGCCCTATCCCGATTCCCCCGGCGTGGTGAAGGCGATCGCCGTCCACCGGCAGGTGCTGATTTCCGGCGACCAGTTGATCGAGGCGCAGCAGGGATACGACCAGCGTGACAACTCGCCGGTGGTCAACATTCGCTTTGACGCGGCGGGCGGCAAGCGCTTCGCCCGGGTGACGCAGGAAAATGTCGGCCGGCCGTTCGCGATGATCCTCGACAACGCGGTGCTGTCCGCCCCGAATATCAACGAACCGATCCTGGGTGGTCAGGCGCAGATTTCCGGTAATTTCACCGTGCAGAGCGCGACGGAACTGGCGATCGCCCTGCGGTCCGGCAAACTGCCGGTGGCGCTGAAGGTGATCGAGGAGCGGACGGTCGGCCCTCAGCTCGGTGCGGATTCGATCCGCGCCGGCATTCTCGCCTCCGTGATCGCCGCGGTGGCGGTGATCATCTTCATGCTGGTCACCTATGGCCGGTTCGGCATCTACGCGAACCTGGCGGTGATCATCAACGTGTTCGTCATTCTTGGGGTGATGGGTCTGCTCGGCGCGACGCTGACCCTGCCCGGCATCGCCGGTTTCGTGCTGACGATTGGCACCGCCGTGGACGCCAACGTGCTGATCAACGAACGCGTTCGGGAAGAGAGACGGCGTGGTCGCCGCGTCGCGCAGGCGATCGAGCATGGCTATCACGAAGCGAGCCGGACGATTTTCGAGGCGAATGTCACCCACGCGATCGCCGGGCTGATCATGCTGGTCCTCGGTTCCGGCCCGATCAAGGGTTTCGCGATCGTGCTGCTGATCGGCATCGCGACGTCGGTTTTCACCGCCGTCACCTTCACCCGCATGCTCGTCGTCGGCTGGCTTCACAGCCATCGGCCGACCGACATCAACATCTAGGGCGGGATCGTCGTCATGCGCCTTCTGAAGCTTGTCCCCGACAACACCAATATCGGCTTCGTCAAGATCCGCTTCTGGTGCTTCGCGGTCACCGCCATCCTCAGCGTTCTGGCGGTGGCGGCGGTAGCAACGCGCGGGTTGAATCTGGGCGTCGACTTTGTCGGCGGCCTGCTGATCGAGGCGCGCTTCAGCCAGCCGCCGCAGTTGGACAAGGTGCGCGCGACGATCGACGGGCTGAATGTGGGCGAAGGCCAGCTTCAGCAGTTCGGCGACCCCAACACCGTGTCGATCCGCCTGCCGCTCCCTGAAAGCAGCGATGAGGGTGCGACGAACGCGGTCGTTCGCACCGTGCAGGCGGCGCTCAGCAAGCAGGACGCCGGCGTTGTCTTCAACAAGGCGGAGACGGTATCGGGCAAGGTGTCCAACGAACTGATCCGCAACGGCATCCTCGCGGTGCTATTGGCGATGATCGGGATCGCGATCTTCTCGTGGCTGCGCTACGAATGGCAGTTCGGCATATCGACCTTCGTCGCGATCATGCACGACGTGCTGATGACCCTGGGCTTCTTCGCCGTCACCCAGATGGAGTTCGACCTGAATATTGTCGCGGCGGTGCTGACCATCGTCGGCTACTCGATTAACGACAAGATGGTGATCGACGACCGTATCCGGGAAAATATGCGCAAGTTCCGTCAGATGGACATGAAGGCGCTGATCGACCTGTCGGTCAATGAAACGCTGCCGCGCACGGTGATGACCTCGATCACTATTGCCCTGGCGCTCGGTGCTCTGATGATCTGGGGTGGTCATGTTCTCCGCGGTTTCACCGCCGCGATGCTGATCGGGGTCGTCGTCGGCACCTATTCGTCCGTCTATGTCTCGTCGTCGCTGCTGATCTCGCTTGGACTGACCGCGCGTCCGCCGGCGCCGACCAAGAACGCGCCGGGGGCAGGGGGCGCCGAACGGATCGGCCCGCGCGGCTGATGCCGGCCAACCCGACCGGGCTGCGCGTCTCACAGGACCGGCCGCCGGCGGGGCCTGTGATTTCCGGTTTTTCGGATGGCGGTTTTCGGATTGACGGCGTCGTCATGGTCGGGGCGCTGTTGACCCCCGAATGGGCGCGGCCCTGGACGGACCCGGTAATCGCGGAAACGGCGCTGGCGCCGCTGCTCGATATCGTGCCGCAACCCGAATTCCTGCTGCTCGGCACGGGGGCCGGGCTGGTGCGCCCGTCGCCGCGCTTCGTGGCGGCGATCGAGGCGCGCGGAATAGGGGTGGAGGCGATGGACAGTCGTGCCGCCGCGCGCGCCTGGGGTGTGTTGCGCGGGGAGGACCGGTGGATCGTTGCGGCGCTGCTGCCGCTGTAACGCTGTGCCATTGCTGTCTAACCTGGCATGCCCCTGCCATGGCGAAGCCTTCAGCGGTGGTTGACCATTTCTGACAGGTGGTCGAACGGTGCGGCGCTGTTTCTTTCCCAAGTAAAGCGCTCCGCTACCTGACGCACAACTCTTCGATCCGGTGGGGTAGCGAGCAGTGCCGTGATGGCGGTTACGGTCGCGCCGGGGGGTCGGGCGATGATGCGGCCGGCACTATCGTCGACCAGCACTTCGCGCGCGCCGCCCACGTCAGTGGTGACAATGGGCGTGCCGCAGGCGAGCGCTTCGATCCAGGCATTCGCCAGCCCTTCGGAGTCGGACGGCAGGACCATCACGTCCGTCGCGGCGAGCAGCGCGGGCAAGGTGCCGCGCGGGCGGTGGCCGAAAAAGCGGATGCGGGGGCCGAATCGGGCGCCAGCTTGCGGCGGTCCGGGCCATCGCCGACCAGCAGCAGCGTTGCGTCGATATGGCGGTCATCGCTTCGATGACTAGATGCTGCCCCTTGCGCGGGATGAGGGCGCCGATGGTCGCGATGGGCCAAGCGCGGCCTTCGCTGCGGCGCGATCCGCCGGGACGAAGTGATCGAGGTCAACACTGGTATGGTGTACGCGAATCCGGTCGGTCGTCACGCCCAGTGCTGACATATCCATCTTCATCCGCTCCGACACCGCGAGCAGTCCATCCGCAGCCTGCGCCGCTGCGACGATCTGCGCGCGGGTGTCGGGGCGGGCGGCCCAATAGTGGGTGTTGGCACGCGCGCCTTGATCAAGAACAGGACTCCGAAATGACGCGTCAGCCGGAAAGTGGCCGGGCCTCGGGAAAGAAGAATTGGGCGCCGATAACGTCGAACGGAAAATCCCGCCGGAGCCGGGTGGGCAGCGGAATGAGAGTGTTTGTGATCGCCTTGGGGTGCAGGCGCGCACCGCTGCCGAGAATGAGCGGAAAGCGCAGGCGGTGGACGGTCAGGCCGCTGCGGTTCTCCCGCACGGGTAAGCCGGTACGCTCGCGATAATGCGGGTGGCGATTAAGCGGCCAGGACGGCAGGCGCGACCGGCGCCACGACCTGGACGGCGCCGTCGGGTCGTGCGGCGAGGGCCAGTGTATGCTGCTCGACGAACAGGTCGAAGGTCGGCCGACTGGCATCCGGAAACAGGCCGGGAAGGGTCAGGACACGCAGCATCGCAGCTGACTGTAGCGATGCGAGCTTAAATTTACTGCCGTTGCCCGGTTACGCGGCGGGTGGCGGGTAGAGCATCGTCGCGCCGGGGTAGGCGAACAGCGTGTCCGCCCCTTCGGCCATGGTAACCGTGACGTCACCGGAAACCATCCAGCATTCACCCCCTTGCCACGCTTCGCCGCCGATCGTTCCAGCGCCCGTGACCGGGACGAACCAGCCAGCTTCACCGGCCGGTAGGACCATGTGTTGCGCGGCGGTCCAGCGTTCAAGCACGAATTTTTCGCCTTCGGCCAGAATGGCGCGGCCGGGCGCCATGGTCCGCGGCGGCTTCGATGCGATGAAGGGGGTAAGGCGGGCGGCGGCGACCCCAGCGTCAAGATGCAGTTCGCGCGGGCGGCCATAGTCGTACAAACGATAGGTCAGGTCGATATTCTGCTGGATTTCGATCAGGGTGATGCCGGCGCCGATCGCATGTATGGTGCCGGCGGGGGAGTAGATGATGTCTCCGGCGGCGACCGGAGCCCAGACCAGCAGGTCGACGATGCTGCCGTCATACGCGGCGGCCTTCAGTTGTTCGCGGGTGGTCGGAGATGTGACGCCGAGCGCGATCAGCGCGCCGGGATCGGCGGCGAGGATAACCCAGGCTTCGTCCTTCCCGCGCGGATAGCCGGCGGCGATCGCGTCGGCGTCGCCCGGATGGACCTGAACCGACAGCCGCGCGCCGGTGAATAGATATTTGACCAGCAGATCGGGATCGCGGGCCTGTTCCGCCTCGAACCAGATTTCGCCGACCGGTGCCGAACCGGCCGGGACATCGGTGAAGCCCGGCCATAGCTGGTGGCGACCCCAGGGTTTCTCGACACGGCGGGTGGCAAGGCGGGTGGCGGACATCCTCTGCTCCATTAGCGGTTTGATGGTCCAACGCTCAACTGGCTTGCTGTCTCCCGACAACGGGCGCTTGGCGGCGGGCGGAGGCTCGGCTAAGGAACCGGCCATGCGTATGCCCGTCCTTCGCCCCGCCGCGCTTGTCATCGCGCTTGTCATTGTCGGCACACTTGCCGGGTGCGCCGGTCGCGGCAACAAGAAAACCGACACATCTTACGTCGCGCGTGACGTCAACACGCTGTACAATGCCGCGAAAGCGCGGCTGGATCGGCGCCAGTACAAGCTGGCGGGCGCGCTGTTCGACGAGGTGGAACGCCAGCACCCCTATTCGGTCTGGGCGCGGCGTGCGCAGCTGATGAGTGCCTACAGCTACTATCTAGGGCGCAATTATCCCGAGTCGATCAATTCGGCGAGCCGTTTCCTGTCGATTCACCCAGGCAATCGCGATGCCGCCTACGCAAATTACCTGATCGCGGTCGATTATTACGAGCAGATCAGCGACGTCACCCGCGATCAGAAGATCACCCAGCAGGCGCGTGACGCGTTGAGCGAGGTGATTCGCCGCTATCCCAATACGCGCTATGCCGCTGACGCCGCGCTGAAGCTGGATCTGGTCAACGACCATCTCGCCGGCAAGGAGATGGAGATTGGCCGCTTCTACCAGCGCCGCGCCCAATGGCTGGCGGCGACGCTGCGCTTTCGCAGCGTGATCGATGATTATCAGTCGACCAGCCACACGCCGGAGGCGCTGATGCGGCTGACCGAAAGCTATCTGGCGCTCGGTATTCCGGCGGAGGCGAAGAAGGCGGCGGCGGTGCTCGGCAGCAACTATCCGGGCAGCGAGTGGTACGACCGCGCTTACAAGCTGATGCGCCAGAAGGCGCCCGGCGCCTGAACGGCCTGACCGGCGCCTTTCCCCGCCCGATGCGGATCGGCTAAGGTAAGGACCCGATGCTGACCGCGCTGTCCATCCGCGACGTTGTGCTGATCGAGGCGCTCGACCTTGAGTTCGGCGCCGGCCTTGGCGTGCTGACCGGTGAGACCGGTGCCGGCAAATCGATCCTGCTCGATGCCCTGGGCCTGGCGCTTGGTGCGCGGGCTGACAGCAGCCTGGTTCGCCAGGGGGCGGCGCAGGCGGTGGTCGGGGCGACCTTCGCCCCGGACGCGGCGATCGCGGCGCGGCTGGCCGAAAACGGCATAGAGGTGGAGCAGGGCGAACCGCTGCTGATCCGCCGCATCGTCAAGGCGGACGGCGGCAGCCGCGCCTTCCTCAACGATCAGCCGGTGGCGGCTGCCCTGCTGCGCGACATCGGGACGATGCTGGTCGAAATTCACGGCCAGCATGATGATCGCGGCCTGCTTAACCCGCGCGGCCATCGTGCGCTGCTCGACACGTTCGGGCGACTGGATGTTGCGGCGGTCGCCGCAGCCCACGCTGCCTGGCGCGCGGCGGAGGACGCGCTCGCCGACGCACATGACGCGGCGGAAGCGGCGATGCGCGACCGCGACTGGCTCGACCATGCCGCCAGCGAACTAGCGGCGTTTGCCCCGGAAGCGGGCGAGGAAGCGAAACTGGCCGAAGCGCGCGCCGATATCCAGCGCGGGGCGCGGCTAGCCGATGATCTGGCGACCATCGTCGCCCACCTAGCCGGCGGGGAGGGTGCGATTGCGCAGCTGCGCCAGGCGGCGCGCCGCCTCGACCGGATCGCGCCGGAACATGCGCTGCTTGCCGAGGCTCTAGCGGCGCTCGATCGGGCGGTAATCGAGGCGTCAGAGGCGGAAGATCGGCTGGCGCAGGCCGACAGCGCCTTCGCCTACAGCCCCGAACGGCTGGACGGGCTGGAAACCCGGCTGTTCGACCTGCGCGCGCTGGCGCGCAAGCACCGGGTGGAGCCGGACGCCCTACCGGCCCTTGCCCAGGAACTGGCCGCACGACTGGCGACGATAGCCGATGGCGAAACCCGGCTCGTCGACCTCGCCGAGGCGGCGGAGACGACACGGGCCGCCTATGAGGCGGCTGCAGCGGCGCTGAGCGTCGCGCGGGCCGAAGCGGCGGCACGGCTCGATGCGGCGGTGGCCGGGGAACTGGCGCCGCTCAAGCTGGATGCGGCGCGTTTCCGGACAATGATCGCGCCGTTGCCGGAGGCGCAATGGGGAGCGGGCGGTCGCGACCACGTCGAATTCGAGGTGGCGACCAACCCCGGCGCACCGTTCGGCGCGCTCAACCGGATCGCCAGTGGCGGGGAGCTTTCGCGCTTCATTCTCGCGCTGAAAGTCGCGCTGGCCGAGGAAGGCGGTGCGGCGACGATCATCTTCGATGAGATCGACCGCGGCGTCGGCGGCGCGGTGGCGAGCGCGATCGGCGATCGGCTGGCGCGGCTGGCGCGGCGCACCCAACTGCTGGTCGTTACCCACAGCCCGCAGGTTGCGGCACGCGGCGGGGCGCATCTGCTGATCGCCAAGTGCAGCGACGGGCTGGTGACGCGCACCGGCGTGGTCAGGCTGGATGTAAACGCGCGGCGGGAGGAGATTGCGCGGATGTTGTCTGGCGCGACGGTAACCGACGAGGCGCGGGCGCAGGCGGACCGGCTGCTGGAAGCGGCTTGATCTCCAACGCCGCCATCCTCTAGCGACGCCTTATGGCCGAGATCGACGAAGACGCCGCCGCAACGGAACTCGCCGGGCTGGCGGCGAAGATCGCCTACCACAACCAGCGCTATCATGGTGAGGACGCGCCGGAGATTTCCGACGCGGACTATGACGCGATGGTTCGGCGCAATGCGGAGCTGGAGGCGCGCTTCCCGCACCTGCGGCGCCCCGACTCGCCCAGCCTCGCGGTCGGCTCCGCCCCCGCCGCGCACCTGTCGAAGGTGGCGCACGCGCAGGCGATGCTCAGCCTGGAGAACGCATTTTCCGACGAGGAGGTGATCGACTTCGTCGGCCGGGTCCGCCGGTTCCTGAAGCTGGACGACGGGGCGGCAGTCGCCTTGACGGCGGAACCGAAGATCGACGGCCTGAGCTGTTCCCTGCGCTACGAGGGCCGCATGTTGGTGCAGGCGCTAACCCGCGGCGATGGCGCCGTCGGCGAAGTGGTCACCGACAATGTCCGGACCATCGCCGACATCCCCCATATCCTGCCCGCCGGCGCACCGGACATCTGCGAGATCCGTGGCGAGGTCTACATGGCGAAAGCCGACTTCGCCGCCCTCAACCAGCGGCAAATGGATGCGGGGGGCAAGCTGTTCGCCAATCCGCGCAACGCAGCAGCCGGGTCGCTGCGCCAGATCGATGCGGCGGTTACGCGCAGCCGCCCGCTCCGCTTCCTGGCGCATGGCTGGGGTGAGGTGAGCGCAATGCCTGCCGACAGCCAGATGGCGATGATGCGGGCGATCGCCGGTTGGGGCTTCCCCCTATCCGACCTGCTCGTGCTGGGCGACGGTGCGGATGCTGCGCTGGCCCACTATCGCCGGATAGAGGCGCAGCGGGCATCGTTGCCGTTCGATATCGACGGGGTCGTCTACAAGGTCGACCGGCTCGACTGGCAGGCACGGCTTGGCTTCGTCGCGCGGGCGCCGCGATGGGCGCTGGCGCACAAATTCCCGGCGGAGCAGGCGTCCACCACCTTGCTTGCCATCGACATCCAGGTTGGCCGCACCGGCAAGCTGACGCCGGTTGCCAGGCTGCAACCGGTGACGGTCGGCGGCGTCGTCGTCACCAACGCGACGTTGCACAATGCCGACGAGATCGCCCGGCTGGGGGTCCGCCCCGGCGATACGGTCAGGGTGCAACGCGCTGGCGATGTCATTCCGCAGGTGCTGGAGAATCTGACCCCGGACGAAGAGCGCCCGGCCTTCATTTTTCCCGATACCTGCCCCGAATGCGATTCGGACGCGGTGCGCGAGGAAGGCGAGGTCGATGTGCGCTGCACCGGCGGGTTGATCTGCCCGGCACAGCGGGTCGAGCGGCTGCGTCATTTTGTCAGTCGCCGGGCGATGGAGATCGAAGGGCTTGGTCTGACGCATATCGAGAGTTTCTTCGCCGACGGGATCGTCAAGGCGCCTGCCGATATCTACCGATTGAAGGCGCAGCGCGCGGCGCTGATCGAGCGCGAGCGCTGGGCGGAGACCTCGGTCGATAATCTGCTGCGGGCGATCGAGGCGAGCAAGACTCAGCCGCTTGATCGTTTTCTATTCGCGCTCGGCATCCGCCATGTCGGCGAGGTGACGGCGCGTGACCTTGCCCGGCGCTACCGCAGCTTCGACGGCTTCATGGCGGTGGTCGACGCGGCGCTGGCCCGGCGCGCGGCGATCGTGCCGACCCCGGCCGAACCGGACCGTAAGTTCGAGTTGCGCCGCCAGCGGGAGATTGTCGCGGCGATCGATACGGAAAATGTCGGTCCCGAAGTTGCCGGCGCGCTGCTCGATTTCTTCGCCGAAGAGCATAACCGTGCGGCGGTTGCCGACCTGATCGCAATGGGGGTGGCGCCGGCCGATGTCGTCCATGTGACGCGGGTATCGGAAGTCAGCGGAAAGACGGTGGTGTTCACCGGTTCGCTGGAGACGATGTCGCGCGACGAGGCAAAGGCGCAGGCGCAGGCGCTGGGTGCCAAGACGGCCGGGTCGGTTTCAGCGAAGACTGACCTGGTCGTCGCCGGGCCGGGCGCCGGATCGAAGCTGAAAAAGGCCGAGGAACTGGGGATTCGGGTGATCGACGAAGCCGGCTGGGCGGAGATCGTCGCCGGCGCGTAACGGCGCCGGTTCGGGGTTTCCTTTCCCGCATCTACATGCTCTACCAATCGCATGAAAAGCAACCTTATCACAGGTCTTTGCCTGTCCGCGACGCTATTCGCCGCAACCGCCGCCGGCGCAGCGACGGAGCGTTATACCGTCATCTTCGGCGGCAAGGCTGTCGGCCACCTGACCGCCGATACCGAAGGCGCGAAGACGGCGATTGTTTTCGACTACAAGAATAACGGGCGCGGGCCGACGATGGCGGAGACGGTCAGCGTTGACGCACAGGGGCTGCCGACAGCGTGGACGATCAGCGGCACCACCACCTTCGGCAGCAAGGTCAGCGAATCATTCTCCCGCAAGGGCAGTAGGGCAAGCTGGGTCGATTCCACCGGAAAGGGCAGCGCGACGGTCGGCGAGCCGAGCCTGTATGTCGCGCAAGGCGGCAGCCCGTGGTCGGTCGGGCTTTACGCCCGCGCGTTGCTGAAGGATGCGGATCACCAGATGCCGGCGCTCCCCGGCGGCAGCCTGCGGCTTGAGAAGGGTGAGGCGGTGGCGATAAGCGGCGCGCCCGGCGTGCTTTCGACCACTGCCTATACACTGAGCGGTATCGATCTGACGCCGGATACGTTTTTGCTCGACGACAGCGGCGGGTTCGTCGCCTACCTGACCCCCGACTTCATCATCATCCGCGCCGGTTACGAGGGCGAGGAGGAACGGCTGCGCGGGCTGGCGGCGAAATGGTCGACCGACCGCTATGTCGCGATCCAGAAACAGGTTGCCCATCGCTACGCCGCGCCGGTGCGGATCACCAACGTCCGGCTGTTCGATCCCTCGACATCGGCACTGACCGGGCCGGTGCAGGTGGTGATCAACGGGCGCGAGATCGCCGCCGTCGAGCCGGTGGACGAGCCGGGCACGCCCGGCGAGGTGACGATAGACGGCGCCGGCGGCACGCTGGTTGCCGGCATGTACGAGATGCACGGGCATCTGGGACAGGACGATGCGCTGCTCAACCTGCTCGCCGGCATCACCACGCTGCGCGACATGGGCAACGACAATGCCGTGCTCGCCGATCTGAAGGATCGGATCGATGCCGGGATCATCGGGGGGCCGCGGGTCATCCGCAGCGGCTTCGTCGAGGGCAAGAGCCAGTACAGCGCCAATAACGGTATCGTCGTCAACAGCGAGCAGGAGACGATCGATGCGGTGCGCTGGTATGGCGCGCGCGGCTTCTGGCAGATCAAGAGCTACAACAGCATGAACCCGGCGTGGATTCCGGCGCTGGTCAAGGAAGCGCACCGTCTGGGGATGCGTGTGGCCGGGCACGTGCCGGCGTTTTCGACGGAGGATGCCGACATCGAGGCGGGGTTCGACGAGGTCACCCACATCAACCAGTTTATGCTGCAATGGGTGATCAAGCCGGACGAGGACACCCGCACCCTGTTCCGCCTGACCGCGTTGAAGCGGCTGCCGGGGCTCGACCTCGACAGCCCGCGCGTCCAGCATACGATGAAGCTGATGACCGACCACAAGGTGGCGATCGATCCGACGCTGGGCATCCACGAGATGCTGACCCAGAACCGTGACGGGCAGGTGCCGCCGGGCGCGGTCGACTATATCGACCATATGCCGATCGGCTACCAGCGCAGCGCCAAGAAGGCGATGACCGACACGTCGGCGCCTGGCGACGATGCTGCCTATCGCGGCGCCTACGACAAGATCGTCGCGACGTTGCGGATGCTGCACGACCGCGGCGTGTTCATCGTGCCGGGCACCGATACCGGCGGGTCATTCACCTATCACCGCGAGCTGGAACTCTATCAGCAGTTCGGCATGACCGCGCCGGAGATATTGAAGCGCGCGACCTTCGACATGGCACGCTACACCGGGCAGGATCAGCGGCTCGGCTCGATCGAGAAGGGCAAGCTGGCCGATTTCTTCCTGATCCCCGGCGACCCGACCAAAGACATCAAGGCGATCAAGACGATCAGCATGGTGGTGAAGGACGGCGTGTTTTATTACCCGAGCGAGGCCTATCCGAAGTTCGGGATCAAGCCGTTCGTCGCTGCGCCGAAGGTCAGCGGCGCTCGGTAACGGGGCGGTCGAACCACCACATCACGGTGAAGCTGAGCGGGGTCCAGCGGCCGACGCGGACCCCCGCTTGGCGCAGCATCGATCCGGTCCAGCTGTTGCAGGTGTTGAACAGGCTGTAGCGGCCGCGCGCTTCGTAGAACATGTCCGCCGGGCCGTAGCCGGGGAGCGGGATCGCTTCGCCAGCCCGGCCGGTGACGAAGCTGGCGCGGACAAGCCTGGCCAGCCGGCGGTATTCCGCCGGGGTGAGGCGGAGCGGGCGGACGGCGTCGCCGGGGCGCGGTGCGGCGACGTGGTCGACATGCATCAGCGTGCCGCCGGAGCCGAAGGCGGCGCTGAGCAGGGTGCTGGGCTTCACATCGGCCCAGCCCGGTGTTTCTAGGAAGAAGCGGCGGTCGCCCCAGCCGATCCACAGATAGCGCCCGGCGTAGCGCGGGTCGGCGAGGTGATCGGCGCGGATGAAGCCGCGCCAGTCGACGCCGGCGGCGGTTGCGGGAAGCAGCAGGCCGGTGTGGATGCCGTTGGTTTCGACGTAGATTGTCACCCCGACATCAGTTTCCCGCCATGCAAGGTTAGCGGGGGTGAGGCCGCCGATGACCGCGGCGGCGATGTAGGAAATGGGGAGGAGCAGCAGCGCGAACAGCAGCCGGGGCGCGGCGCGGGCGAGGCGGTGCGGAACCATGGCGCGGGACGATAGGATGCCCGCCCGCCCCCCGGCAAGCACGGCCGGTTCGCCGAAAAGCACGCACGGGCCGCCATATTCTGTTGTGGAATCGAAAAGGGACGGTGTAGGAGGCGGATCGGCGTGGTTGCCTGTCGGTTAACCATCGTCCTGTTCATAGGGGAATAGCTATGTTGCGTCGCTTTCTGCTCGTTTCCGCCGCCGCCTTCGCCATGTCGGCGACCGCTGCTTCCGCCGCCACCATCGTCAACCTCCACGGCATCAACGATGCGTCGCAGACCGGTTCGGCCGGCGAGACGATCAACCTGGCCGCCGGCACCTATCAGGTGACCTTCACCCAGGCCCAGTTCACCGCGTTCAGCCGCTGGAATTCGAACGTCGGCTGCGATGGCGCCGACGAGAATTGCCGTCAGGGCTGGGAGCTGAGCGCGAGCTACGCGATCAACGGCGCGATCACCCATTTCGGCGACGCGGGCGGCACCGGTAACTATGGCCCGACCGCGACGCCCGACAACGCGTTCTACAGCACCGCCGCCGCCGCCTTCGCGGCCGGCGCGACGACCTACAGTTCGCAGTTCACGCTGGCGGCGCCGGGCGACGTCACCTTCTTCATCTACGACAACAATGTCGGTGACAATCGCGGCGGCGTCTCGCTGGCGGTCACCGCCGTGCCGGAGCCGGCCGCCTGGGCGATGATGATCGCCGGTTTCGGCCTGATCGGCGGCGTCGCCCGTCGGCGCAACCGCGCCGCCGTCACCTTCGCGTAAATCCACCGGGTGGAGTGATGCGCCGTCGACCGTGAGGTCGGCGGCGTCGTCGCGTCCGGCAAATGCACTGTTCGTCAGCGACTTGCCGCGTGCTATGCTGTCGGCATGAACGCTGACACGCATGTGCTGGACCGGCCACCGGCCGGCGCCGGGGTCGATTGGACGATTCCGCAGGACTGGGCCGCCTATACGCCCGAAGACCACGCCACCTGGGACCTGCTGTTCGCGCGGCAGGCGGCGTTGCTGCCCGGCCGCGCATCCGAGTCGTGGCTGCGCGGGCTGGACGTGCTGAAACTGTCCAAGCCCGGAATCCCCGATTTCGACGAACTGTCCGAACGGCTGATGAAAGCGACCGGCTGGCAGGTTGTCGCGGTGCCGGGGCTGGTGCCGGACGCGGTATTCTTCGACCATCTCGCCAATCGGCGCTTCGTGGCCGGCAATTTCATCCGCCGCCGCGACCAGCTCGACTATCTGCAGGAACCGGACGTGTTCCACGATGTGTTCGGGCATGTGCCGATGCTCGCCGATCCGGTGTTCGCCGATTATCTGGTCGCTTATGGCCAAGGGGGGCTGCGGGCGCTGGAATACGGGTCGCTGAACCGGCTGGCGCGCCTGTACTGGTACACCGTCGAGTTCGGGCTGGTCGAGGAGGCCGGTGGCCTGCGCATCTACGGTTCCGGTATCGTGTCATCCAGGGGGGAGAGCATTTTCGCGCTCGACGACCCCAGCCCCAACCGCATCGGTTTCGACCTGAAGCGGGTGATGCGGACCGAATACCGGATCGACGACTACCAGCAGAGCTATTTTGTTATCCCCAGCTTCGAGGAACTGCTGCGGGTGACGGTGGAGACCGATTTTGCACCGCTTTACGCCGCGCTGGACGGGCTGCCGGACCTGGCGGTCGACGCGATCGTCGATGGCGACCGGGTGCTGACGCATGGCAGCCAGACCTATGCGGCGGAGAGACGGCGGGGCTAAGCCGACGGATCTGCCGGAGGGGCGGTGATCGACAGCCCTGCCTTATACGCTAGCGGCGGCGCTTGACCATGCGGAGGGTGGGCCAGCCGCGATTGTCGACCCGGCCGGCCAGGCGGAGGCCGTGGCGGCGATAGGCGGCGGCGACGGCGGCGGCCTGGCTGTCGAGCAGGCCGGCGAGAATGAGCGTGCCGCCGGGGGCGAGCGCGCCGGCGATCGACCCGGCCATCGCGATCAGTGGCTGGGCAAGGATGTTGGCGATGATCAGGTCGTAAGGAGCATTGGCCGCGAGCAGCGGGTCATCCAGCCCGTCGGCGACCGCCAGCGCCAGCCGGCCGTGATCGGCGCCGAGCGGGATGCGGTTGATCGCGGCGTTTTCCGCCGAGACGCGGATCGCGATCGGGTCGATGTCCGACGCGGTCGCATAGGCGAGCGGCCATAGCCGCATTGCCGCGAAGGCGAGCAGGCCGGTGCCGGTGCCGAGATCGAGGAGGTTGCGGAAGCGGGCGCCCCGGCGTTTCAGCCCGTCCAGCGTTTGCAGGCAGCCGGTGGTCGTTTCATGCTGGCCGGTGCCGAAGGCGAGCCCGGCGTCGATGCGGAACGCGATGGTGCCGGGCGGCGGCGCCTCGCCATGCTGGCTGGTGTGAACGAAGAAGCGCCCGGCGTGGACCGGTTCCAGCCCCTGCTGGCTGAGTGTGACCCAGTCGGCATCGGGCAGGCGGGCGAGGAGCGGCTTTGCCGCCGAAGCACTGGGCACCAGACCACGGAGCAGCGCGATGGTCGCCGCGTCCGGCTTGCCTTCGAAATAGGCGTCGAGTTGCCAGGCGTCGGGGGCGTCCGGGTCCGGTTCGCTGGTCATCAGCACCGGCGGCGGATCGAGCCCGGCGAGCGGCGCGATGTCCTCAGCCAGCGCCTCCGCCTCTGCACGGGTGCAGGGCAGGGTCAGTTTCCAGCTATCGGACATAGGAGGCCCCGTTGATGTCGAGGACGGCGCCGGTCATCGACGGCGGCGCTTCGAGCGCGAGATAGCGGACGGCGGAGGCGACCTCCGCCGGATCGGCGACCTTGCCGAGCGGAATGTCGGCCAGCAGCGCGGCGCCACCGCGGCTGGCGAGATAATCGTCGGCCATGCCGGTCATCGTGAAACCGGGGCAGACGGCGAACGCATAGATGCCGTCGCGGGCGTAGCCACGCGCGATCGTCTTGGTCATTGCCACCATGCCGGCCTTGGCCGCCGCATAATGCCAGTGGGCCGGGCTGTCGCCGCGATAGGCGGCGCGGCTGGCGACATTGACGATGCGGCCGCCGCCCCGCGCCTGGAAATGGCGGACGGCGAGGCGGCAGAGCTGGGCGGCCGCGGTCAGGTTGACTTGCAGCGTGCGTTCCCAGCCGGCGAGCCAGACGTCGTCGGCGCTGTCGAGCGGCGTCGCTTCGAACACGCCGGCGTTGTTGATCAGCACATCGACCCGGCCGTCGAGCGCGTCGAGCGCCGCCCGCCAGAGCTGCGCCGGGGTGGCGGGATCGGCCAGATCGCCGTCGGCGCTGCCGGTGCCGAACAGGTTCTGGCCGGCAAGGGCGTCGGCGCAGGCGGCGCCAATGCCGCGCGTCGCGCCGGTGAGGAGAATGGCGGTCATGCCGCCGCCTTAAAGGGTGTTCGGCGCCGGTGGAAGCGGGGGCGGGGATTGTAGCGCCGAAGCGGGCGGCGGCGGGCTATGCCCGGCGCTATGGATTGCTTCGCTGCGCTTGCAATGACGGGAAGGGGGGAGGAGAGGGCCGGTGCCGTTTCCGCCTGAAGCGGGCAAGCTTAAGCGACCATGCGGACATAGTCGTCGGCGGCGCGTTTCAGGTCGCAGAGCTGGGTGTCGACCTTGCGGAAGCCGGTTTCGAGCTGATCGATCTCCGACGCGACATTTTCGGTGTCGGCGCGGATCGAGGCGATGGTCGTCGACATCGAGTCGGCGGCGAGCGCGGTTTCGTCGACGGCGGCGGTGATCATCGTGACGGTATGCGCCTGCGTTTCCATCGCGGTGCGGATGCGGTCGGCGGACCGCTGGACGTCGCTGACCGTGTCGCGGATCGAGCCGTTGGCGTCGACAGTGGTGCGCGTTGCCGACTGGATGGTGGCGATGCGGGCGGCGATGTCGTCGGTGGCGCGCGCCGTCTGGTTGGCGAGGCTCTTCACCTCCTGCGCGACAACGGCGAAGCCGCGCCCGGCGTCGCCGGCGCGGGCCGCCTCGATCGTCGCGTTGAGGGCGAGCAGGTTGGTCTGGCCGGCGATGTCGCGGATCAGGCCGAGGATCGATTCGATCGACTGGGCATGGCCGCTCAACTGCTCGGACATGTCGACGGCGGTGGTCGCCTGTTCGGCGGCGCGGGTCGCGACATCGGCGGCGACTTCCACCTCGCCGCGCGCTTCCTCGATCGCGCGGATCAGGCCGGCGGCGGTGTGCGCCGCCTCGCGCATCGCGATGGCGGACTGTTCGGCGGCGGCGGCGACTTCCGATGCCTTGCCGAGCATGCCGCGCGCGGATTCGGAGGCATCCTTGGCCTGGGCGCGCAAGGTTTCGCCAAGGCCGAAGGCGGTCGACACTTCCGACGCGATCCGGTCCTTGAACAGATCAGCATGCTGGCCGCGTTCGAAGCGGGCGCGGGTCGCTTCGTATTCGGCGACATAGGCGGACATGATTTCCGCTTCGAGCAGCGACAGGCGCAGAACCGCGTCGGCGAGTCGCATGAAACGGGCGCCGTCGTCGCCGACCTTGTGGCGGATGATGGCGAGCGCGTGGCTGTGAACATGAGCGAGGGCGGCGAGCAGCGTCGCCTGCGGGATGCCGACCCGCAATGTCCAGCGCGCGTAGTCACGTGCCATGTCGGCCCAGTCCTGCGCCGTCGGGTCGGCGTAGCGCATCCGCGTATAATCGGCCGCGGTTGCCATTGCCCGTTCGAGCAGCGGGCCGCTGACCTTGTCCGTCACATGCGGCGAACCATTGAAGAAATCCCAGAAATCCGCGGCCAGCTGCGCTTCCTCGCCATGGAGGAGGGCGCCGACTTCGCGGCAGATTTCGGCGAAGCGGCCGTCGCGGTCGAAATCGGTCAGCCGGGGGGAGAGGGGGATGCGAATCGCCTTCAGGGCTGTCGCCATTTCGGCGCTCATCTCGTTGGTTGCCGCCATCCCGTTCACTCCGCCTGGCCGGGGCACCCCGGCGCCGCCAGCGTTACGCCGGGCCGGTAAAGCAGGGGTTAATCATCCACCGAATTGTCGCCAATGGTTGCGCGGCGCCGTGCTTGCGCTAAGACGCACCCGTTCCGATCATTCACGGGAATGCCATGGCACATCGAAATCCCGCGCGACCGTTGTCGCCGCATCTGACCATCTGGAAATGGGGACCGCACATGCTGGTTTCCATTTTGCACCGCGCGACCGGGATCGCGCTGGCGGTTGGCGGCGCACTGCTGCTCACCTGCTGGCTGGCGGCCGTCGCCGGTGGGCCGGAGGCGTATCAGAATCTGCGCGACTGCCTGGCGACGCCGTGGGTCGGCATTGCCGCGACGGTGGTTGGCGTCGGCCTGACCTGGTCGCTGTTTCAGCACCTGTGCACCGGCATCCGCCACCTGATCCTCGACACCGGCGTTGGTTACGAGCTGAAGGCCAACCGGACCTGGTCGATCGCGACGCTGTTCATCTCCGTCACCGCGACGGCGGCGGTCTGGCTCTATGTGTTCAGGGGGATGCTGTAATGGGCCGTGGGACCGAACTCGGCCGCGTGCGCGGCCTTGGCTCCGCCAAGCACGGCGCCGGCCATTTCTGGCACCAGCGGATGACCGCGACCTTCAACATCGCGCTGATGGTCTGGTTTGTCGTGTCGCTGCTGCGGCTGCCGAATTTCGACTATGCGACGGTCGCGCTGTGGCTGGCCCAGCCGGCGGCGGCGGTGCCGATGCTGCTGCTGATCGCGTCGGTCTTCTATCACATCCGCTTAGGCATGCAGGTGACGATAGAGGATTACGTCCATGACGAGGGGCTGAAGATCGGCGCCCTCATCCTGCTCAACGCCTATGTGATCGGGCTGGGCGCGGTTGCCGCCTTCTCGGTCCTCAAAATCGCCTTCACCGGGACACAAGCATAATGGCCGACGCCTACAAGATCATCGATCATGTCTATGATGCCGTGGTGGTCGGCGCCGGCGGGTCCGGCCTGCGCGCGACGATGGGCATCGCCGAGAAGGGCCTGAAGACCGCCTGCATCACCAAGGTGTTCCCGACCCGCAGCCACACCGTCGCGGCGCAGGGCGGCATTGCCGCCAGCCTTGGCAATATGAGCCCGGACCACTGGACCTGGCACATGTACGACACCGTCAAGGGGTCCGACTGGCTGGGCGACCAGGACGCGATCGAGTATATGGTCCGCGAGGCGCCGGCGGCGGTCTACGAGCTGGAGCATGCCGGCATGCCGTTCAGCCGCACAGATGACGGCCGCATCTACCAGCGGCCGTTCGGCGGCATGATGCAGAACATGGGCGCCGGTCCGGCCGCGCAGCGCACCTGCGCCGCCGCCGACCGCACCGGCCATGCGATGCTGCACACCCTGTACCAGCAGAGCCTGCGCTATGATTCCGATTTCTTCATCGAGTATTTCGCGCTCGACCTGATCATGGAGGACGGCGCCTGCCGCGGCGTCATCGCGCTGTGTATGGAAGACGGCACCATCCACCGTTTCCGTTCGCACGCGGTGGTGCTGGCGACCGGCGGCTATGGCCGTGCCTATTTCTCCGCCACGTCGGCGCATACCTGCACCGGCGACGGCGGCGGCATGGCGTTGCGCGCGGGGCTGGCGTTGCAGGACATGGAGTTCGTCCAGTTCCACCCGACCGGCATCTACGGTGCCGGCGTGCTGATCACCGAAGGCGCGCGCGGCGAGGGCGGTTACCTGACCAATTCGGAAGGCGAGCGCTTCATGGAGCGTTATGCCCCGTCGGCGAAGGACCTGGCCAGCCGCGACGTCGTGTCGCGGTCGATGGCGATGGAAATCCGCGAGGGGCGCGGCGTCGGCAAGAACAAGGACCATATCTACCTGCACCTTGATCATATCGATCCGAAGGTGCTGCACGAGCGGCTGCCCGGCATCACCGAGACCGGCAAGATCTTCGCCGGCGTCGACCTGACCCGCGGGCCGCTGCCGGTGGTGCCGACCGTCCACTACAATATGGGCGGCATCCCGACCAATTATCACGGCGAAGTCGTCCAGTTGCGTGACGGCAACCCGGATGCCGTGGTCCCCGGTCTGTTCGCGGTCGGCGAGGCGGCGTGCGTGTCCGTTCACGGCGCCAACCGGCTTGGGTCCAATTCGCTGATCGACCTGGTGGTGTTCGGTCGCGCGACCGGCCACCGCATCGCCGAGATCGTCAAGCCCGGCACCGCGCCGAAGCCGCTGCCGGCGGGGTCGGAAGAGCCGGCGCTCGCCCGGCTCGACAAGTTCCGCTACGCCGAGGGCGGATCGCCGACCGCCGAGGTGCGGCTCGACATGCAGCATACGATGCAGAAGCATGCGGCGGTGTTCCGCACCACCGAGCTGATGGAGGAAGGCAAGACTCATATCGATGTGGTCGCGAAGCGGATGGACGACATCCACGTCAGCGACCGCAGCCTGATCTGGAACACCGACCTGATCGAGACGCTGGAACTGGACAACCTGATCGGCCAGGCGGTGGTGACGATGCATTCCGCCGCCAACCGCACCGAGAGCCGCGGTGCGCACATGCACGAGGATTATCCCGAGCGCGACGACGCCAACTGGATGAAGCACACGGTGGTCAGCCTGACGCCGGACCACAAGGTGTCGATCGATTACCGGCCGGTGCACAGCTACACGCTGACCGACGAGGTCGACTATATCGTGCCGAAGAAGCGGGTCTATTGAGCACCGTCACGACGCCCGGCGACAAAGCGCGACAATCCGCGACTTGATCGCCGGGCGGTTTTGCTGTCCGATCATCCGTCAGTAACGGGAGACGGGCGGCGATGGCGGCAAAGGGCGAACGGACACCGGGCGGCAAGCTGATCATCGTCATCCTGATCGGGCTGGCGCTCGCCATCCCGCTCTTCTCCGTCTACCTGATGAGTGACGACCGGCGATCGCAGTCGGAAACGGCGCGCGCGTCGATCGCTGAAGGCTGGGGCGGGCCGCAGACCATCGCCGGGCCGCTGCTGGTCATCCCCTATCTCGACCAGGCGACCGAGACGGTCAGCGAAGGCGGGCGGCAGGTGACCAAATCGACATCGGTATGGCGCGCGCTGACCGTTGCGCCCGAGGTGGCGGCGATCGACACCCGCATCAAGCCCGAACGGCGGACCCGGTCGATCTATGAGGCAGTGGTTTACGAAGCGGCGGTGCAGGGGCAGGCGCGGTTCGCGCTGCCCGCCGACCTCGCCCGGTTGGGCGTTGCGCTGGACAGCATCGCCTTCGACCGGGCCGAGATCCGCTTCGGGCTGGCCGACGCGCGCGGGCTGTTCGGCCCGCCGCCGCAGGTTGCC
This sequence comes from Sphingomonas flavalba, assembly GCF_047553045.1. GTDB lineage: Bacteria > Pseudomonadota > Alphaproteobacteria > Sphingomonadales > Sphingomonadaceae > Sphingomonas_L > Sphingomonas_L flavalba_A. The sequence continues at coordinate 521,068 of NZ_CP180208.1, forward strand.
GCCGACGGGCGGCCGCTGGTGCTGCAACCCGGCAAGGGGCCGGGCGATACCGGCGGGTCCGGCTTTTTCGCCCGGCTCGACGCTTCGGCGCTGCGCGGCGGTACGCTGGGCGCGACATTCAGCTATGCGTTTCGCGGCAATGGCTGGCTGACCCTCAGCCCGCAGGCCGGCGACACGCGCTGGACCGTCGCTTCGCCCTGGCCGCATCCGAGCTTTCAGGGCGGATTCCTGCCGGCGACGCGGCAGGTCGGCGCCGACGGCTTTACCGCGACCTGGCGGGTCGGCAATCTGGCGCTTGGCCGCGCGCTGGTCACCACCGGCGGCGCCGATGCGGGTAGCGACGACGGGGCAGCCCGGCGCGGCTATCTGGGCGCGGAGGCCGGCGACCGGGACGCGCGGGTGACGCTGGTCCAGCCGGTCGACCTCTATTCGCAGGTCAACCGCGCGGTGAAATACGGTTTTCTGTTCATCGGCTTCACCTTCCTCGCTTTCCTGATGTTCGACGTGATCGCCGGGGTGCGGGTGGCCGGCGCCGAATATCTGCTGGTCGGCGCCGGGCTGGTGCTGTTCTTCGTGCTGCTGCTGGCGCTGGCCGAGATTGTCGGCTTCACCGCCGCCTATCTGATCGCCAGCGCCGCGATCATCGCCCAGATCGGCGCCTATTCGGCGGCGGTGCTGAAAAGCTGGCGGCGGGCCTGGTATATCGGCGGGTTGCTGATCGCGCTCTATGCGGTGCTGTACGTGCTGCTCAGCCTCGAAGCCTATGCGCTGCTGATCGGCGCGCTGATGCTGTTCGTGGCGCTGGGCGTGGTGATGTACGCGACCCGGCGGATCGACTGGGGCGGGCGGCGCGACGACGGGGATACCATGGTTTCCGCGTGAGGGGGCGGGGGTGGTGCGTCCCTCGACTGCGCTCGGGATGGACGGTGAAGCGGGCTGGTGCAGCTCCACCTAAAACGGGCACGCTCCGATCCGTCCATCCCGAGCGCAGTCGAGGGACGGCGAGTGCCGCCTAACGCCGTTTGGTGGCGGCCCGTCTAGCGCCAGCGCAGGTTGGCGCGGGTGAGGGCGGCGAGGTTGGGGGCGCCCATCAGCTTCATATCCCGGTCGATTTCGGCGCGCAGGCGACCAACGATGCGTTCGACACCCGCCTGGCCGGCGGCGGCGAGGGCGTAGAGATAGAGCCGGCCGCCGGAGCATCCGGTGGCGCCGACCGACAGGGCCTTCAGCACATGGCTGCCGCGGGTGATGCCGCCGTCGCAGATCACCTCGATCCGGTCGCCGACCGCGTCGACGATTTCGGCAAGCTGGTCGAACGGCGCGCGGCTGCCGTCGAGCTGGCGCCCGCCATGGTTGGAGACCATGATCGCGGTGGCGCCGATGGCTACGGCGCGGCGCGCGTCCTCCACCGACATCACCCCTTTCAGGCAGAACGGGCCGCCCCACTCGGCGCGGATCGCCTCCGCCGCTTTCCAGTCGAGCGACGGGTCGAGCATGGTGTTGAAATAGTCGGCGACCGACAGCGCGATGTTGCTGCCTTCCGCGACATGGGTGTTGAGGTTGGGCAGCGCGAAGCGTTCGCGGAACAGGTAGTTGAGCGTCCAGCGCGGATGGGTAGCAAAGCTGATCGCCGAGCGTGGGGTCAGCCGTGGCGGCGAGGTGAAGCCGGTGCGCAGGCAGCGTTCGCGATTGCCGCCGATCGCGGTGTCGACGGTCAGCGCCAGTGCGTCGAAGCCGGCGGCCTTGCAGCGCGCGATCATCGAGCGGTTCAGCCCCTGGTCCTTGTGGACGTAGAGCTGGAACAGTTTGGGGCTGGTGATCGTCCGCCCGATTTCCTCGATGCTGACCGTCGCCAGGCTGGAGATGCCGAACCAGGTGTCGAACGCCTGCGCGGCGCGGGCGACGGCGCGTTCGCCCTGCCAGTGGAACAGCCGCTGCAGCGCGGTCGGTGACAGGAACAACGGCATGCCGACGGCGCGGCCCATGATCGTCGTGCGCATGTCGACCTGTTCGATGCCGGCAAGGACGTTCGGCACCAGATCGCACGCATCGAAGGCGGCGGTATTGCGCGCCCTGGTCAGCTCATCGTCGGCGGCGCCGTCGATATAGTGGAACACCGGGCCGGGCAGGCGGCGGCGGGCGAGGCGACGGAAATCGGCGACGTTGTGGCAATCGGTGTAGCGCATCTTTCCCCCCTTCGACCCGCTAGCCGGCGGCGAGCGCGCGATTGGCGGCGGCGAGCGCGGCGGCCAGCACCTCCGCATAAGGCGCGCGGGCGTCGAGATCGACGATCGGCGCACCGTTGAAGCGCAGCAGCGGGGTGGCGGCAACCTTGCGTTCGATCAGCGGGCGGGCGTGGTCCGGCTTGCGGGCGAGCGCGGTGTCGACATCGACGTTGAGGCGGATGACCAGCGTCGGCCGGTGTTCGGCCATCCATGCGTAGAGCGCGCGTTCCTTTGCGGCGAGGCGGCTGACGGCCCGGCCTTCCGCCCGCGCCGCCGACAGCGCCGGGCCGTCGTAGAAGCCGGGCACCTCGACCTGCGGATAGCGGTCGGTGAGGACGGTGACGCCCTGCCGGCGCAGCGCCAGCGTGCGGAGGAAGCGGCGGCGGCGGACCAACGAATAGCGGTAGAGGACGAGCGCGGTCGGCAGGCCGGGGATCTTCGCGTCCTTGTCGCGCGCCTGACCGGCCTTGCGGCTGAGGAATCCCTCCAGCAGCGGGCCGATCAGCGGCCAGCGCTTGATCCGGTTGCCGAGATCGCCGGTGCCGAGGCCGAGATAGCATAGTTCGACCCGGCGGCCGTCGGCGCGCAGGGCCTTCAGCAGGTCGGCGGTGACGGTCGACTTGCCGGACCCGTCGGTGCCGACGACGGCGATCAGCGGCGCCAGCGCCTCTGTTTCCGCCACCGTCAGCTAAGGTCCTTGAAGAAGCCGCTCATCTTCATGCCGCCGATGACGAAGCGGACGACGACCAGCGCGCCATAGGCCTTGAACCACGGAATCTGGTGCGCGGGGACGGCGGCGGGGTCGAAGCCGACGCGGGCGAAGGCGTAGAGAGCGATCGCGGTGGCGAGCAGGAACAGCTTGTTCTGTTCCCGCCAGATCATCCGCCGCCACCAGAACGGGTATTTCGGCTTCACCCATCCGTGGAGGCGGGGGAGGAGGGCCGGCACGTCCTTTGCCCAGGCGGTGTGGGCGGCGCCGAACTTGTCGCGCAGATATTCCTCTTCGTAGACCGAGATGCGTTCGTAGACGAGGATGGCGAGCAGGAAGACGATCGCGCCGTAGACCCACGAGCCGGTCAGCATCGCGATGCCGGTGAAGTTGAGGATGCGGCCGACGTAGAGCGGGTTGCGGACCAGCGAGTAGGGGCCGGTGGTGTTCAGCTCCATCGCTTCCGCCGCGACCTTGGCGCGGCCGGATGTGCCGAGCGCCGCAAAGCCGGAGGTGACGACGCGGACGAGGGCGCCGGAGGCCGCGACCGCGAAGGCCAGCCAGAACCATGCGCAGTTCGCCTGCGCATCGGTAAACGGGCCGCTGATGCCGGTGCGCCAGACGATCAGCGCGCCGACGGCGATGATGGTGTAGATATATAGGCCGCGAACGAAGAACAGCCGTTTGCCGCTGCGGGCCAATTCGTGCTGGTACATGATCGGGCAGTCCTTCCGCGCTGTGGTGCCGGCTCCCCTAGCCAATCAGCATGCGTCGCGCCATATGACAATGCCATGACGGCGACGAGCGGCTGGACCGCGATCATCCTTGCCGGCCAGCGACCGGGGGTCGACCGGCTGGCCGAGGCGTTCGGCGAGAGGTACAAGGCGCTGATCCGCGTCGGCGGCGTGCCGATGGTGGCGCGGGTAGCGGCAACGCTGCTGGCGGTGCCGGCGATCGGCCGGATCATCGTCCTGTCGCAGGAGCCGGCGGTGCTGCGCCCGGCGCTGCCCGACGACCCGCGCATCGGTTATGCGGTGGCGGGGGCGGGGATTTCGACGAGCATCCGGGCGCTGGCCGGGGACGAGGCGCCCTGGCCGGTGTTCGTCACCACCGCCGACCACCCGCTGCTGACGGTTGCGATGGTGACGGCGTTCCTCGACGGGGCGGGCGGCAGCGACGTCGCTGTGGCGGCGGTCGAGCGGCAGACGATGCTGGCGCGCTACCCGGCGACGAAGCGGACCTGGCTGCGCTTTCTGGACGGGGCATGGTCCGGTGCCAACCTGTTTGCGCTTCGGACGCCGGCGGCGGCGAAGGCGCTGGATTTGTGGGCGGAGGCGGAGCGGGACCGCAAGACGCCGTGGAAGCTGTTCCGCCATTTCGGGCCGGTGCTGGCATTGCGGGCGATCAGCCGGACGATCGGCTTTGCCGCGGCGATCCGGGCGGCGGGGCGGCGTAGCGGCTTTGCGGCGGCGCTGGTGCCGCTGGACGACCCGGAGGCGGCGATCGATGTCGACAAGGTCAGCGACCATGCGATGGCCGAGGCGATATTGTCGGCAAGGTTATCGGGTGTGACACACAGCTGAAACAATGCGCGGATAGAGGTGACGTCCTGCGATAAGTAACGGGGCGCATTTTGCCATGAATCCGATCACGCCATCGTTGATAAACGATGAGACGAAGCGTTCGCTGCGTGTCATGCTGATTGCGAAACACGCATTATGGCAAGGTGGCCTGCACCCGGAAGACGGGAACCATGCGCCTTACCATGCTGAGATTCGCGAAGTATTGCGCGATATCGGCCTGCAACTGACGGTTGCCGATTCCTATGCCGCGCTATTCGGCAGGCCGGATGTCGATTTCGTCTTTCCATTGCTGAATCGCGGCGGCTTTCTGAATTCCGAGATGCTGGTGCCGTTGCTGTGCACCCGCGCCGGCATTCCGTTCCTGGGCGCCAGCCCGATCCTGCGCGGGTTGGGCGACGACAAGCACCTGGCCAAGCTGGAGGCGCAGGCGCGCGGCGTGCCGACCGCGCCGTGGGTGATCTACCGTCGCGGCGCGCCGGTGCGCGAGGGCGCCTGCCCGATGAGCGCGCGGATGGTGGTGAAGCCCAATGCGTCGTCGGCGTCGTGGGGCGTGCGCGACGCCGACAGCTGGGCCGGGGTCAAGGCGGCGGTCGAGGCGATCCACGCCGAGGGCCATGACGCGATCGTCGAGCCGTTCATCGCCGGCAGCGACATCGAGGTGCCGGTGATCCTGCAGGGCGGGGTGCCGGTGATCCTGCCGATGATGCAGTTCGCCCAGGCCGACCCGACGCTGCTGCGCACTTATGACGAGAAGCGCGATCTGGCCGCGGGGGGCCAGCGGTACGAGACCGTCGCCTATGAGGACGCCCGCTGGCAGCCGCGCGTCGCCGAGCTGACCCGCTGGATGGCGGAGGTGTTCCACCCGTTCGATTATGGCCGGTTCGAGTTCCGGTACGACGTCGAGCGCGACGAGATGCTGTTCATGGAGGTCAACCTGAACTGCAACCTGTGGTCGAAGAAGGCGTTCGCCGGATCGGCGGCGCTGGCCGGCCTGAGCCATGCCGAGCTGATCGAGACGATTCTGGCCGAGAGTCTGCAGCGCCACGGACTGATGGCGCGCGACCGGGCACTGGCCGCCTGAAAGCCATGGCCTTGCCCCCGTTCACCGCGATCGTCCTTGCCGCCAGCCGCGCGGGGGACGCCGGTCCGCTGGCGGTGGCGGCGGGTGTGTCGCACAAATGCCTGGTGCCGGTCGCCGGCCAGCCGCTGATCGCCCATGTCGTCGCCGCGCTGGCGCGGGTGCCGGGGGTGGAGCGGGTGCGGATCGTCGTCGAGCCGGCGGCGTTCGCGGCGGTGCGCGCCGTCGCCACCGGCCTTGGCGTCGCCGTCGAGCCGGTCGTCGCGGCGGACAATTTGGCCGACAGCGTCCGCGCCGGGGCCGAGGGCATTACCGGGCCGCTGATCGTCACCACCGCCGACAATGTATTGCTCAGCCAGGACGCGGTGCGCGCGATGCGGGTCGCGCTGGTCAACGGCGCCGAGGGCGCGGTGGCGCTGACCACCCGCGCGGCGGTGCTTGCCGCCCACCCGGACGGGCAGCGGCGGTTCCACCAGTTCCGCGACGACGCCTATTCCAACTGCAACCTCTACGCGCTGGCCGGCGCGCGCGCGCTGTGCGCCGCCGATGCGTTTCGCGGCGGCGGGCAGTTCGCCAAGAAGGCGGGACGGATCGTCGCCGCGTTCGGGCTGGTCAACCTGCTGCTGCTGCGGCTGGGCCTGCTGAGCGCCGACGGCGCGATGCGGCGGATTTCCCGCCGGTTCGGCGTCACCATCCGCGCGGTGGTGCTGACCGACGGCGCGCTGGCGATCGACGTCGACAACGCCCGCACCCACGCGATTGCCGGCGAACTGCTGGCGGCGCGGGCGCCGGTGACGCTGGACGCGGCGGCGTAGGGGCGGGGTATTTCGGATTCGTAATGGGTGTTGATTTGCTGGCCGCTGGCTGAATTTCATTCACGTGGTGAAATGCTCATTTTGCGCAGATCAATTCAGTTATCAGGGACTGATTACGCGCTTGCTGAGGGTTGGCGGTTGTTCATTGCCACAATGGGCGTTGTTTCCAATCCGCCGGAAACCCCATAGCGGCCACACCGCCTTCGGGGTGCGTATCGATGTGCGCTGTAAAATCCACGCGCCACGAGGACGCAGGCGCTACCGTCCTGATTACATGCGCAATAAGACAGGCGGCATTATAAAGTTTGGCGGGTGCTTGCGTAGCGGTTTGATCCAATGTGGCCCGGAGGTCGACGGGCTTCTGTGCAAGCCGGGGTGGAATAAGGAAGCCACGGTTCCACAGTCGGCCGTGATGGGCGCAGATGTTCCTCAGATCGGTAACGTGCCGCACGAGTGGCACGAGAATCCTTTCTGGCAGACCGAGGGGCTGATCTGCCCCCCGCTGAGTGGCCCAGAGACTATGATAGTCTGGACCATGAAAGGGACATTGAATGCCGAGCAAGAAGCACAAGCCGGAAGAGATCATCGGCAAGCTGCGTGAAGTTGAGATTGTGCTGGCGCAGGGAGCGAGCACGGCTGAAGCCTGCCGCCGGATCGCGGTCAGCGAGCAGACCTATTATCGGTGGCGCAAGGAGTATGGCGGCCTGAAGACCGACCAGGCGCGGCGGATGAAGGATCTGGAGAAGGAGAACCAGCGGCTGCGCCGGGCGATCTCGGACCTGACCCTGGACAAGCTGATCTTGCAGGAGGCTGCACGGGGAAACTTCTGAGCCCCGCGCGGCGGCGGCGCTGCATCGATCAGGTACGACGGGATCTGCCAGTGCGGGTATCCGAGCGACGGATATGCCGGGTGCTGGGTCAGCATCGATCGACGCAGCGCAAGATGCCGCGCGGGGCGGATGACGAACAGGCACTGACCGAGGACATCATTGCATTGGCGAAGCAATATGGTCGTTACGGCTACCGCCGGGTCACGGCGTTGCTGTGCCATGCGGGATGGACGGTGAACCATAAACGTGTCGAGCGGATATGGCGGCGTGAAGGACTGAAAGTCCCGCAGCGCCAGCCAAAGCGCGGGCGTCTATGGCTCAATGACGGATCGTGCATCCGGCTACGCCCCGAATATCCGGGGCATGTCTGGGCCTACGATTTCGTCGAGGGGCGGACGCATGACGGTCGCAAGTTCCGCATCCTCACGATCATCGACGAGGCCAGCAGGGAATGCCTGGCGCTCATCGTTGCACGGCAGCTCAAGCATGAGGATGTTCTGGCGGCCCTGGCCGACCTGTTCATCTCGCGTGGGCCGCCAGCGCATATACGATCCGATAATGGTAGCGAGTTTATCGCGACCGCCGTCCAGAAATGGCTGGGGCAGATCGGCGTAAAGACCCTCTACATCGCGCCGGGATCACCATGGGAAAATGGCTATAACGAAAGCTTCAACGGGTCGCTTCGCGACGAACTGCTCAATGGCGAGATCTTCTACAGCCTCGCCGAGGCCAGGGTGCTGATCGAGGCATGGCGGCGGCATTACAACACCGTCCGCCCGCATAGCAGCCTGGGCTACCGGCCACCGGCACCGGAAACGGCGACACCGCCATATCCGGCCTCCGGTTCCGCTTCGCTCCACCTCCGTCCGGATATGGCGGCGATGAGCTTAATGCACTAACAAACCAATCGGTCCACTCGGTGGGGGCAGACCAGGGCCGCGCGATTTGGTTCCGCAATGCGCGGCTGGCGAGATTGGAATACCAGCGCGACAGTTGCCCGAACGACATCATTTCTGCCGCTACCCAGACCGGCGGGATCGCCGGTACATCGTAGCACTCCCGATAGTGCTTGACATATGTTTCACGAGAAAAGCCGGTTTCGCTGATCAGTTTAGATAAGTTTTTATGAAATTCGCGGCGATCTTCGTACAAGCTGGCGTCGAGATAGCTATGGCCATCTCCGAGCTGGCCAAGCTGATACGCCCAGCTCCCTCTCAATGCGACTTCGATGTGCTCGGTGCCGCGCATGATAAGGCGTCGTAAGGCGCGGTCGAAATCGTATAGGCCGGTCACCCGATCGAAGGTCGTCCCGTTTCGAAACCGTGGGCCGGCTTGATCTTTGGGGTGTTCAAAATACAGCCAGTAGGCACTTAGGCGATAATAGCTCACGTAGCGGAGCCAGTAATTGGCATGGTCTTCGTCGCATATGTCCATTCCATTTGCGCGAAGATGTTGGATTTGCTGCGGCCAGGTGAGCGCAGGCTTTGCGAATATCCGGGTCATTATGCCCGTCTTCTGCAACGCATCCACGAAAAATAAAAGACCCGCCCAGTGTGCATATCCTTGAGGACAGAGGCCGGGCGGGTGCGATCAGCACCGACATATGGGCTGATTTCCAACAAATCAATAACCATTGCCTCGGCTCACCGCGTTTTACCTGTGATAATCCGAACGGCCAAGGAGAATATGTTAGACGCTTGCGAGCGTCTTCGCTTAGGCCAAAATCCAAACGTATTCTCGGCTCGCATTCAGACGTCAGGCGGCGGATTAACACAGGCGAGCCGCAACCACTGGATGGCAAGCCGAGTTCCGTGAGTTCTTGTGCCCCTGTCCCGTCGCGGGACGGGCGGGGTTAATGGAGCATGACCTTTTTTGCGGGGTTTTTCCGCTTCACCTCAATGTCGGGCGATCAATCCACGCGCCGTCGAGACGATGTCGATTGAAGGGCGGTATCATGACGAAATATCTGGTTTCCATTCTGGCCCTTGCCTGCGCGACGCAGGCGTCCGCCGGCAATCTGGTCGGCAATGGCGATTTCGAGGCGGGCAATACCGGCTTCACATCCGATTACCGCCATTCCCCCGCGAGCGGCCTTGATGCGGGAGTTTACGCGGTCGGGGCGTCGCCGACGGCGTGGCATGGCTATTTCTCGGCGATTGGCGACCACGGCAGCGGTTCGGGCAACATGCTGCTGGTCAACGGCGCCAGCGACATCACCAAGAATGTCTGGGTGTCAGGCGCGATCGCGGTCAGCGCCGGGCAGGACTATTTCTTCGAGGCGTTCGTCGCTTCGCTCTATCCGTCCAGCCCGCCGATCCTGACCTTCCTCTATGCGCTGGATGGCGGGCCGGCGCAGGAGCTGGCGACGCTGTCGAACACTCTGGAGCTTGGCGTGTGGGAAGGCTTGTCGACCAGTTTCAACACCGGTTCGGCGACCACGGTGCAGTTGTTCCTGCGCAACGCGCAGCCAGCCTATAACGGCAACGACTTCGCGGTCGACGATGTTTATCTTGGCACCACCTCTATCGTGAATCCCGGCCCGATTGGCGGCGTGCCGGAGCCGGCGACCTGGGCGATGATGATCCTCGGCATGGGCGCCGTCGGCGGTGCCATGCGCCGCCGCAAGGGGAACATGCCGGTCTCGTTCGCCTGAATGCCGTCGCGGCCCGCGGCGCAGGCCGGGCGCCGGCTGTCGGGGCGCCGCGCGGCGGGCAAGGCGCTGGAAAAGGGGAAATTCCGGCGGCGGTGCGACAGGTGGCTTTCGTTTGCCTGCCCTTTTGGCTATCGCAGCCCGCGAAAGGGACTCTGACGCATGGCCGAATTCTCGCTTCCGAAGAACAGCACCATCACCAAGAAGGGCAAGGCACACGCCGCGCCCGAGGGGGCGACCCGTATCCGGAAGTTCAAGATTTATCGTTACGACCCCGATTCGGGCGAGAACCCGCGCTACGACACGTTCGAGATCGACGAGGACGATTGCGGGCCGATGGTGCTGGACGCGATCATCAAGATCAAGAGCGAGCAGGACGCCAGCCTGACCTTCCGCCGGTCCTGCCGCGAGGGGATTTGCGGGTCGTGCGCGATGAATATCGACGGCACCAACACCCTAGCCTGCACCAAGGCGATCGAGGACATCAAGGGCGAGGTGCGGATCACCCCGCTGCCGCATATGGACGTGGTCAAGGACCTGGTCGGCGACTTCACCCATTTCTACGCGCAATATGCGTCGATCCAGCCCTGGCTGAAGACGGCGACGCCGCCGCCGTCGGGCAAGGAGCGGCTGCAGTCGCCGGAGGACCGCGCCAAGCTGGACGGGCTGTACGAGTGCATCCTGTGCGCCTGCTGTTCGACATCCTGCCCGAGCTACTGGTGGAACAGCGACAAGTTCCTTGGCCCGGCGATTCTGCTCCAGGCCTATCGCTGGCTGGCGGACAGCCGCGACGAGATGACCGGCGAGCGGCTGGACGACCTTGAGGACCCGTTCCGCCTGTATCGCTGCCACACGATTATGAACTGCGCCAATGTCTGCCCCAAGGGCCTGAACCCGGCGCGGGCGATTGCCGAGACCAAGAAGCTGATGGTCGAGCGCGCGGTTTGAGCGAAGCCGGAGACGGCGGCGCGGCGGCGCCGTTCTTCATCCACCACCCGGACCCCGACAACCCCGGCTGGCATGTCTGGGAGCTGAGCGACCCGACGCGGTTCAATGCCTCGCTCGGCAGGTTCCGCGTGCGGATGGAGCCGGACGGGCGGGTGCGGGTGCGGACCCGGCCGGAACACCGCCATTCCAACGTCGCCGGGGCGCTGCACGGCGGCGCGCTGCTCGGCTATATCGACATCGCGCTGTTCGCGGCGGCGCGGATGCACGGCATTATCGAGGCGGGCAAGGCGGTGACGCTTGACCTGTCCGTCCAGTTCATCGCGCCGGGCGCGGTAGACGCGCCGCTGGACCTGGTGATCGAGATATTGCGCGAGACCGGGCGGCTGCTGTTTCTGCGCGGGCTGGTCGAGCAGGGCGAGGGCGCGGCGCCGGTCGCCGGGTTCAGCGGCACGATCCGCAAGCCGGAGCGGGCGCGGTGAGCCGGCTGGTCGAGCGTTATGCCGCGCTGGTCGCCGCCGGCGAGCTGCGGCAGGACCCGGTGCAGGCGGCGGCGGCGGAGCAGCTGGGCGCGCTGCAAAAGGCGCTGGAGGCGCCGCCGCGGCGCGGATCGGTGCTGTGGCGGTTGACCGGGCGGGTGCCGGAGGTGCCGCGCGGGCTGTATATCTGGGGCGCAGTGGGCCGCGGCAAATCGATGCTGATGGACCTGTTCTTCAACAGCCTGGCGATCCGGCGCAAGCGGCGGGTGCATTTCCACGAGTTCATGCTGGAGACCCACGCCCGGCTGCGCGACGCGCGCGAGGCGGGCAAGGGCGACCCGATCCCGATCGTCGCCGAGCAGTTGAAGGGCGAGGCGCGGCTGATCGCGTTCGACGAGATGGTGGTCAACAACAGCGCCGACGCGATGATCCTGTCGCGGCTGTTCACCGCGCTGATCGAGGCGGGCACCTGCGTCGTCGCGACGTCGAACCGGCCGCCGGCGGACCTGTACAAGGACGGGCTGAACCGCGAGCATTTCCTGCCGTTCATCGCGCTGATCGAGGACCGGCTGGACGTGATCGCGCTCAATGGGCCGACCGATTACCGGCTGGAGCGGCTGGCCGGGGTCAGGACCTGGCACGTGCCCAACGGCCCGGCGGCGACGGCGGCGCTGTCCGAGGCGTTTTTCCGCCTGACCGATTTTCCGGTCGAGGACCGGGCGCATGTGCCGGCGGAGGACGTGCCGGTGACGGGCGGGCGGGTGCTGCACGTGCCCAAGAGCCTGAAAGGCGTCGGCGTGCTGTCGTTCAGGCGGCTGTGCGGCGAGGCGCGCGGGGCGGCCGACTATCTGGCGCTTGCCCGGCGCTATCACACCATCATCATCGTCGGCATCCCGAAGATGGGGCCGGAGAACCGCAACGAGGCGGCGCGCTTCGTCACCCTGATCGATGCGCTGTACGAACATAACGTCAAACTGCTCGCCGCCGCCGACGCGGTGCCGGCCGAACTGTACGAGGCCGGCGACGGCCGCTTCGAGTTCGACCGCACGGTCAGCCGGCTGATGGAGATGCAGTCGCAGGCCTATCTGGCAGGCGGGCACGGCGTGGCGTGATGGTGGCGCGGCGCGGGATGGACGGGCGCGCGGCTTTCGGCGATGAAACGGCCATCACGACAAGGGGATATGCGATGCGCCACCTGCTGTTCGCCACCGCCGCGCTGCTGAGCGCGCCGGCGCTGGCCGCACCCGCCGCCACCGACTGGCATGCCGAGGGGCGGGCGATCTACGAGCATGCGATTGCGGTGCCGACGGTGACCGGGCGCGGGCAGACGCCGGCGCTGGCGGCGTGGCTGAAGGCGCGGTTTGCCGCCGGCGGGCTGACCGATGCGGTGATCAAGCCTTATGACGGCGAGGCGGCGCTGATCCTGCGCTGGAAGGCGGAGGGCACGCCTGCGAAAAAGCCGGTGCTGCTGATGGCCCATATGGATGTGGTCGAGGCCAAGGCCGAGGACTGGTCGCGCGACCCGTTCAAGCTGGTCGAGGAGGACGGCTATTTCTATGGGCGCGGCACGATCGACGACAAGCAGGGGGTGACCGCGGTGACCACCGCACTGCTGCGGCTGAAGGCGGAAGGGTTCAAGCCCAAACGCGACATCATCGTGCTGTTCACTGGCGACGAGGAGACCGACGGCAAGGGTGCCGACCTGGCCGCGACCGAGTGGCGGGACCTGATCGACGCCGAATACGCGCTGAACGCCGATGCCGGCGGCGGGGCGAAGGACAAGGACGGCAAGATGCTGGGCTATGCCCTGCAGACGTCGGAAAAGACCTATGCCGACTATACGTTCACCGTCCACAATCCCGGCGGGCACAGTTCGCGGCCCCGGCCGGACAACGCGATATACGAGCTGGCCGACGTGCTGAAGACGCTGGCCGCGTACCGTTTCCAGCCGATGCTGGACGACACGACGCGCGCCTATTTCCACGAGCGGCAGAAGGTGGAGAAGGGGCCGCTGGGCGACGCGATGCGGCGCTGGCTGGCCAACCCGGAGGACGGCGCCGCCGCCGACGCGGTCGAGGCCGACCCGCGCGAGGTGGGCGGCACCCGCACCCGCTGCGTCGCGACCCGGCTGGAGGGCGGCCACGCCAACAACGCGCTGCCGCAAAGCGCCGTCGCCAACGTCAACTGCCGGATCTTCCCCGGCGTGACCCCGCAGGCGATCGAACAGGAATTGCAGGCGCTGGCCGGGCCTAAGGTAGCGGTGAAGCTGGTCGGCGCGCCGAAATACGCTGGCGCGTCGCCGCTGACCCCGGAGGTGCTGAACGCCTATACCACCACGGTTCACAAGCGTTTTCCCGGCGCGACGATCATTCCCAAGATGGAGGCGGGGGCGACCGACGGCCTGTATCTGCGCGCCGTCGGCATTCCGGTCTATGGCGTCGATGGCGGCTGGATCGTCATTCCCGACGACGAGCGCGCCCACGGGCAGGACGAGCGGATGCCGGTCAAGGCGTTTTATGACCAGCTTGACCACTGGCACGACCTGATCGCGGCGGTCGCCGGATAGCAGCGGGCGGGGCGGACGATGATCGCGCGCGAGGCTGCGCTGACCTTTCTGACCGTGCTGCTGCTGATCGTCGGCGGGCTGTGGTTCGCCGACGTGCTGGGCTGGCAACCGGTGCTGCTGCTTGCCGTCGTCATCGTCGCGCTGCTGTTCGAACGGCGGCGTTACGAACGGCGGACCGGCGGGCAGCCGGGGCCGGAATGGGAGCTGACCGGCGAAAGCTGGACCGACCCGAACACCGGCCACATCGTCCGCGTCTGGTTCGACCCGGAGACCGGCGACCGCCGCGAGGTCCGCACAGAACCCCCGCTGCACTAGCGGAAGGTCAATTATTGCAATTGATTTGCAAGTGCAAAGATTTACGAGGCTGAACAGTTGAAGCCTTAACTTATTCGGCCTAAGGCCCCGCCGAGTTCAACGCGCGCGGGTGCTTTGCGGCAATTTCGCGCACCCCGAAGCGGAGGAATGGATGGCCCGGAAAAAGATTGCCCTGATCGGCGCTGGCAATATCGGCGGCACGCTGGCGCACCTGGCGGCGAAGAAGGAATTGGGCGACATCGTGTTGTTCGACGTTGTCGAGGGCGTGCCGCAGGGCAAGGCGCTTGACCTGTCGCAGTGCGGGCCGATCGAGGGTTTTGACGCCCGGATCACCGGCACCAACGATTATGCCGACATCGCCGGCGCCGACGTCGTCATCGTCACCGCCGGCGTGCCGCGCAAGCCGGGCATGAGCCGCGACGACCTGCTGGGCATCAACCTGAAGGTGATGAAGGCGGTGGGCGAGGGCATCAAGGCCAACGCCCCCGACGCGTTCGTCGTCTGCATCACCAACCCGCTCGACGCGATGGTCTGGGCGCTGCGCGAATTTTCCGGCCTGCCGCACAACAAGGTCGTCGGCATGGCCGGCGTGCTCGATTCGGCGCGGTTCAGCCATTTCCTCGCCGACGAGTTCAACGTGTCGGTCAAGGACGTCAGCACCTTCGTGCTCGGCGGCCATGGCGATACGATGGTGCCGGTCGTCCAGTATTCGACCGTCGCCGGCATTCCGGTGCCCGACCTGATCAAGATGGGCTGGTCGACCCAGGAGCGGATCGATGCGATCGTCCAGCGCACCCGTTCGGGTGGCGGCGAGATCGTCGGCCTGCTGAAGACCGGTTCCGCCTTCTACGCGCCGGCGACCAGCGGCATCGCGATGGCCGAGGCTTATCTGAACGACCAGAAGCGCCTGCTGCCGTGCGCCGCCTATGTCGACGGCGCCTATGGCGTCGACGGCCTGTATGTCGGCGTGCCGGTGGTGATCGGCGCCGGCGGCGTCGAGAAGGTTGTCGAGATTGCGCTGGACGACACGGCCAAGGGCAATTTCCAGACCTCGGTCGACGCGGTGAAGGGCCTGCTCGACGCCTGCAAGGCGATCGACGGCTCTCTGGCCTGATCCATATGCGCGGGGCCGCCCGGCGGCCTCGCGCGCCCGACACAGCACCCGCCGCTGCGGCGTAGGCGAAGGACGAAGCGAACCCATGAGCATTCTTGTCGACAAGAACACCAAGGTCATCACCCAGGGCATCACCGGGGCGCAGGGCACCTTCCACAGCGAGCAGGCGATCGCCTATGGCACGCAGGTGGTCGGCGGGGTGACGCCGGGCAAGGGCGGCACCAGCCATATCGGCCTGCCGGTGTTCGACACGGTCGGCGAGGCGGTTGCCGCGACCGGCGCCGATGCCAGCGTCATCTACGTGCCGCCGCCCTTCGCCGCCGACTCGATCCTGGAAGCGATCGACGCCGAGGTGCCGCTGATCGTCTGCATCACCGAGGGCATTCCGGTGCTCGACATGGTCAAGGTCAAGCGGTCCCTGTCGGGATCGAAATCGCGGCTGATCGGGCCGAACTGCCCCGGCGTGCTGACCCCCGGCGAGTGCAAGATCGGCATCATGCCGGGCAATATCTTCTCCAAGGGATCGGTCGGCGTCGTCTCGCGTTCCGGTACGCTGACCTATGAGGCGGTGTTCCAGACGACCAACGAAGGGTTGGGCCAGACCACGGCGGTCGGCATTGGCGGCGACCCGGTCAACGGCACCAACTTCATTGACGTGCTGGAGTTGTTTCTGGCCGACGAAGCCACCAAGTCGATCATCATGATCGGCGAGATCGGCGGTTCGGCAGAGGAGGAAGCGGCGCAGTTCCTGATCGACGAGGCGAAGCGCGGGCGCAAGAAGCCTGTGGTCGGCTTCATCGCCGGGCGCACCGCCCCGCCGGGACGCCGGATGGGCCATGCCGGCGCGATCGTGTCCGGCGGCAAGGGCGGCGCCGACGACAAGATCGCGGCGATGGAAGCCGCCGGGATCACGGTGTCGCCAAGCCCGTCGGAGCTGGGCACGACGCTGGCCCGGGTTCTGAAGGGGTAAGGGGGACCTGAACCGTCCGCCTCAAAGGCGGGGATTCGGGATTGCGTGTTTCAAGATCCCGGCTTCCGCCGGGATGACGAGGTGAAGATGGGTATCGAAGGCCAGGACTTCAGTTTCGTCGAAGGCGCCAGCCCTTCGTTCGTCGAGGCGCTCTACCGCCGCTATGTCGCCGACCCGACGTCGGTAGATGCCGGCTGGCGCGCGTGGTTTTCCGGGCTGGAGGCCGTGCATGACGGGCCGAGCTGGAAGCGGGACAACTGGCCGCCGGCCGACACCGACGCGCTGACCGCCGGGCTGGACCCGACCCAGATGGCGCCGGCGCCGGCCGCGTCGAAGCGCGATGCCCGCGCCAGCGCACCGGTAGACAGCGACGTGATCGCCCGCGCGGCGGCGGATTCGATCCGTGCCCAGATGCTGATCCGCACCTATCGTGTGCGCGGGCACCTGGCGGCGCGGCTGGACCCGCTTGGCCAGTCGAAGCTTGAGCTGCCGGCCGACCTGATGCCGGAATATCACGGCTTTTCCGGCGCCGACCTTGACCGGCCGATCTACCTGGGCGGCACGCTGGGCCTGGACTATGCGACGGTGCGCGAGATCGTCGCGATCCTGACCGCCAATTACTGCGGCTCCGTCGGCCTTGAATACATGCATATTTCCGACGTCGAGGAACGGCGGTTTCTGCAGGACCGGATGGAGGGCAAGGACAAGGAGATCGAATTCACGCCGGAAGGCAAGAAGGCGATCCTGTCCAAGGTCATTCAGGCCGAGCAGTATGAGGCGTTCCTCGGCCGCAAATATGTCGGCACCAAGCGGTTCGGCCTCGACGGCGGCGAGGCGATGATCCCGGCGCTGGAAGCGGTCATCAAATATGGCGGCCAGTACGGCGTGCGCGAGATCGTTTACGGCATGGCGCACCGCGGCCGGCTGAACGTGCTCGCCAATGTGATGGCCAAGCCGTTCCACGTCATCTTCCACGAATTTTCGGGCGGCTCGGCCAACCCCGAGGATGTCGGCGGATCGGGCGACGTCAAATACCACCTCGGCACCTCCACCGACCGCGAGTTCGACGGGATCAGCGTCCATATGTCGCTGGTGCCGAACCCGTCGCACCTGGAAGCGGTAAACCCGGTGGTGCTGGGCAAGGCGCGCGCCCAGCACATGGTGCAGGACGAGCCGGGCACCCACGGCCGGGTGCTGCCGGTGCTGATCCACGGCGACGCGGCGTTCGCCGGCCAGGGTATCGTGTGGGAATGCCTGAGCTTTTCCGGTATTCGCGGCTACAATACCGGCGGCTGCATCCACTTCATCATCAACAACCAGATCGGTTTCACCACCAGCCCGCAATATGCGCGGTCCTCGCCCTATCCGTCGGACGTGGCGAAGGGGGTGCAGGCGCCGATCTTCCACGTCAACGGCGACGATCCCGAAGCGGTGACCTTCGCGTGCAAGATGGCGATCGAGTTCCGCCAGACCTTTGGCCGCGACATCGTCATCGACATGTGGTGCTACCGCCGCTTCGGCCACAATGAGGGCGACGAGCCGAGCTTCACCCAGCCGCTGATGTACGAACGCATCCGCAAGCACCCGAAGGTCAGTGCGGTCTATGCCGAGCGGCTGAAGGGCGAGGGCGTGGTCGACGACGCGTTCGTCGAGAAGGCGGGCGCCGATTTCGTCGCGCTGCTCGACGACGAATTCGCCGCCGCCGCCAGCTACAAGGCCAACAAGGCCGACTGGTTTACCGGTCGCTGGTCCGGCCTGCACAAGCCGGCGGACAGCGGCAGCGAGCATCGCGAGGTCAACACCGGGATCACCGCCAAGCTGTTCGACAGCCTGGGGCGGACGCTGACCACGGTGCCGGAAGGGCTGACCATCCACAAGACACTGGGTCGGATTCTCGACGCCAAGCGGGCGATGTTCAAATCCGGCAAGGGCTTCGACTGGGCGACGGCGGAGGCGCTAGCATTCGGCGCGCTGCTGTCCGAAGGCTATGGCGTCCGGCTGTCCGGCCAGGATTCCGGCCGCGGCACGTTCAGCCAGCGCCACGCGGTGTGGGTCGACCAGAAGACCGAGGCGCGTTACGTGCCGCTCGACCAGGTGCCGCACGGGCGCTTCGAGGTGCTCGACAGCCCGCTGTCGGAATTCGGCGTGCTCGGCTTCGAATACGGCTATGCGCTGGCCGACCCCAAGACGCTGGTGCTGTGGGAAGCGCAGTTCGGCGATTTCGCCAACGGCGCGCAGGTGATCATCGACCAGTTCGTCGCTTCGTCCGAAGCGAAGTGGCTGCGGGCCAACGGGTTGGTGATGCTGCTGCCGCACGGCTATGAAGGCCAGGGACCGGAGCACAGTTCCGCCCGGCTGGAGCGGTTCCTGCAACTATGCGCCAGCGACAACATGCAGGTCGCCAACTGCACGACGCCGGCGAATTATTTCCACATCCTGCGCCGGCAGAACCTGCGGACGTTCCGCAAGCCGCTGGTGATGATGACGCCGAAGTCGCTGCTGCGCCACCGGCTGGCGGTGTCCGACGCCGACGCGTTTCTGGACGACAGCGGGTTCCGTACGATTCTGCCCGACCCGAGCGGGCCGGCGGACAAGGCGGTCAGGCGGTTGGTGCTGTGTTCCGGCAAGGTCGCCTATGACCTGATCGAGGCGCGCGACGCGGCGGCGGACGAGGATATCGCCATCGTCCGCATCGAGCAGCTCTATCCGTTCCCGTGCGACGCGCTGGTCGCGCTGCTGAAACGGCTGACGGCGCTGGAAAATGTCGTCTGGTGCCAGGAGGAGCCGAAGAACAACGGCGCCTGGTTCTTCGTCGAGCCGCTGATCGAGCAGTGCCTGAAGCAGGCGGGCACCAAGCCGAAGCGGGCGCGCTATGCCGGGCGGGCGGCGTCCGCGTCGCCGGCGACCGGGCTGATGAAGCGCCACCTGGCCGAGCAGGGCGCGCTGATCGCCGAGGCGCTGGGCCATAGCGTGCGCGAAGAGATCAAGCGCCAGAAGAAAGGCTGAGCCGAGCGGTGACGCCGATCCTTGCCTTGCTGCTGCTGCCGGCGCCGGCGAGCGTCGACCTGGCGGCGTTCGCCTGGTTTCCGCTGAAGCCGGTGGCCGGCGAGCGCGCGGCGATCGGCGTCGCGCGGACAGCGGGCGACGACGCCGGGCGCCGGGTGGCGACATTGCAGATCGGCCGGGCCGACGGCGCCGGGGTCGACAACCCGATGCTGGTGGTCGACGCCGATTGCGCCGGCGAGCGGCTGCGGCGGGTTGAGGCGTACAGCGTCGATGCGGCGTTGACCACGGCGACGCCGGTCGACGCCGCGCTGGCCGGGGCGATGCGGGTGCCGCCGGCTTCGGACGGCGGCGGCGCCATGCTATTCGACGATTACGAGGCGCTGGGCGCGGCGTTGCGCTGGGCCTGCGACGACGATGCACTGGCGGCGGCGCGGGCGGTGCCGCTGGCGGATTTGCAGCGGAAAGACAGTTTTACCAAGCGCGGCAACTGAGGCGCGGAGCAGAGGACAGGACATGGCGACCGACGTGAAGGTGCCCGTGCTGGGCGAATCGATCAGCGAAGCGACGATCGGCGAGTGGCTGAAGCAGCCCGGCGATGCGGTGAAGGCCGACGAGCCGATCGTCAGCCTGGAGACCGACAAGGTGGCGGTGGAAGTGCCGGCCCCGGTCGCCGGGGTGATGGGCGCCCATGCCGCGGCGGTCGGCGATACTGTGACCGTCGGCGCGGTGATCGCGGTGATCGAGGCGGGCGGCGGCGCTGCCGCTGCTGCCCCGGCGCCCGCCGCCGCTTCGGCGGCGGCGGTGGAGGCCAAGGCGGCCGAGCCGGAAGCGAGCGAGCGGACCCTGTCCCCGGCGGTGCGCCGCGTGGTGTTGGAAAAGGGGCTGGACCCGAGCGCGATCAAGGGCACCGGCAAGGACGGCCGGCTGACCAAGGAGGATGTGCTGCGCGCCGCCGAGGCGAAGCCCGCCGCCGCGCCGGAAGCGGAGGACGCCGCGCCCGCGCCGGCCGCCGCTGCCCCCGCCGGTGAGCGCCGCGAGGAGCGGGTGCGGATGACCCGCCTGCGCCAGACCGTCGCGAAGCGGCTGAAGGAAGCGCAGAATACCGCCGCGATGCTGACGACGTTCAACGACGTTGACATGTCGGCGGTGATGGAAGCGCGGTCGAAGTACAAGGACCTGTTCGAGAAGAAGCACGGCGTTCGGCTTGGCTTCATGGGCTTCTTCGTCAAGGCGGCCTGCCAGGCGCTGAAGGACGTGCCGGCGGTCAACGCCGCGATCGAGGGCGATGAAATCGTCTACCGCGACTATGTCGACGTGTCGGTCGCGGTGTCGGCGCCGACCGGGCTGGTCGTGCCGGTGGTGCGCGACGCGCAGACGATGTCGGTCGCCGAGATCGAGCGGACGATCGGCGATTTCGGCCGCCGCGCCAAGGACGGCACGCTGAAGATGGAGGAGATGAAGGGCGGCACCTTCACCATTTCCAACGGCGGCGTGTTCGGATCGCTGATGTCGACGCCGATCATCAACCCGCCGCAGGCGGCGGTGCTCGGCCTGCACCGGATCGAGGACCGGCCGGTCGTTCGCGACGGGCAGGTTGTCGTCCGCCCGATGATGTATCTGGCGCTGAGCTACGACCACCGGCTGATCGACGGCCGCGAGGCGGTGACCTTCCTCGTCGCGCTGAAGAATGCGATCGAGGACCCGACGCGGCTGCTGATCGACCTTTAAGGATTGTTGAGTGCCGCCGGTGGCGGGTGCGGAAGGAGCTTTTCATGGCTGACTACGACTATGATGTCCTGGTGATCGGGGCCGGCCCCGGCGGCTATGTCGCGGCGATCCGGGCGGCGCAGCTTGGGCTGCGGACGGCGTGCGTGGAGAGCCGCGAGACGCTGGGCGGCACTTGCCTGAACGTCGGCTGCATCCCGTCCAAGGCGCTGCTCCATGCGTCCGAGCTGTATGAGGAGGCGGCGAGCGGCAAGCTGGCCAAGCTGGGCATCAACACCGGCGCGGTCAGCCTGGACCTGACCGCGATGCACGGCCAGCGCACCGAAGCGGTCAAGGGGCTGACCGCCGGCATCGCCTTCCTGTTCAAGAAGAACAAGGTCGAGTGGCTGAAGGGCCACGCCGCCTTTGCCGGCACCGACACGGTGACGATCGGCGACCGCACGGTGAAGGCGAAGAACATCGTCATCGCCACCGGATCGTCGGTCACGCCGTTGCCCGGCGTCGAGGTCGACCAGAAGGTCGTCGTCGATTCGACCGGCGCGCTGGAGCTGGGCAAGGTGCCGGGCCATCTGGTGGTGATCGGCGGCGGCGTGATCGGCCTTGAGCTGGGCAGCGTGTGGCGCCGGGTCGGCGCCAAAGTGACGGTTGTCGAGTTCCTCGACCAGTTGCTGCCCGGCATGGACGGCGAGGTCCGCAAGGAAGCCGGCCGGCTGTTCAAGAAGCAGGGCATGGAACTGAAGCTGTCGACCAAGGTCACCGGCGTGCAGGTGAAGGGCGGCAAGGCGACGCTGACCGTCGAGCCGGCGCAGGGCGGCGCCAGCGAGACGATCGAGGCCGACGCGGTGCTCGTTTCGATCGGCCGGCGGCCGAACACCGACGGGCTGGAGCTGGCGGCGGCGGGGCTGGCGACCAACCAGCGCGGGCAGATCGAGGTCGACCACCAGTTCCGCACCGCGACGCCCGGCATCTGGGCGATCGGCGACGTCGCGCCCGGCCCGATGCTGGCCCACAAGGCCGAGGACGAGGGCATCGCGGTGGCCGAGAACATCGCCGGGCTGACCGGGATCGTGAACCACGACGTGATCCCGTCCGTCGTCTACACCGCGCCGGAAATCGCCGGCGTCGGCCTGACCGAGGAGCAGGCAAAGGAGCGCGGCGAGATCAAGGTCGGCAAGTTCCCGATGGCGGCGAACAGCCGCGCCAAGACCAACCACGAGCCGGACGGCTGGGTGAAGGTGATCGCCGACGCCAGGACCGATCGGGTACTGGGCGTGTGGATGATCGCTTCCGTCGCCGGCACGATGATTGCCCAGGCGGCGCAGGCGATGGAGTTCGGCGCGACCAGCGAGGACATCGCCTATACCTGCCACGCCCACCCGACCCATTCGGAAGCGGTGAAGGAAGCGGCGATGGCGGTGACGGGCAAGCCGATCCATATGTGAGCGGGCGGGCCGGGGAGGCCCGCGACCGGCATTGACGGGTATTGGCGGATTGCCGCGCACCCTTTGGGTGCTCGCAATGACGGCGGAGGCTGCGGCGGCGGGTTTTAGGGATCGACATCGTTCAGCCCGCGTTTGTCGGGGGTGGCGCCGGTACGGGCGCCCGTCGCAACGATGGAGATACCGATGAAGATGCTGCTCATCGCCGCCGCCTTTGCCCTTGGCAGCGCGGCCGTCGCGCAGGACCAGCCGGCCGCCGATGCCGAACCGGCCGCCATCGCGCCGCCGGGCGCCGCCGAGCAATTGCAGCCGCCGTCGGTGCCGGCGGGCGCGACCGTGGTGTTCAAGCCGTCCGTGCCGGTTGCGGAGGCCTATCCGGCACCGGCGCCCAAGGCCGAATACCCGTGGTGCAAGCGTGGGATGACCGACGGCTGCAAGCAGCGGCGCGATCCCGGCAACGGCCAGTCGCCGCGCTGATCCGGGACCGCTGCGGGCGAGTGGCGGCGCCCTTTTCCGTCACCGCCGGGACGAGCATGGTGTGTTGTTTGAACAATACGGTTGTGCTAGCCCGGCGGGCGGGAGGGGTGGCCGATGTATAGCGAATCCGATCTTGACGGTGCGGTAGCGGCCGGTGCGATCAGCGCCGAGACCGCCGCCGCGTTGCGCGCTCATGTCGAGGCGCGGCGCGCGGCGCCGCTGGTCGATGAAGAGCACTTCCGGCTGATTTCCGGGTTCAACGACATTTTCGTCGCGATTGCCGGTGGGCTGCTGCTGGTCGCGGTCGGATGGCTGGGCCGCAGCGTAATGCCCTGGCTGGGCAGCGCAGCGGTGGCCGGAGCCGCCTGGGGCCTGGCCGAGTATTTCACCCGTCAGCGGCGTATGGCCTTGCCGTCGATCCTGTTCCTGCTCGCCTTTGTCGGCGGGGTGTTCGCCACGGCGACAACGCTGCTTGGCATTGGCGACGGCGGCGGACCGGACGGCGACAGTGCGGGAGCGCTGTTGTTCGCGCTGAGCGGCGCGATCGCGGCCGGCGCGGCCTGGCTGCACTGGCGGCGTTTCCGCGTGCCGATCACCGTCGCGGCCGGGGCGGGGGCGCTGGTGGCGATGCTGTTCGGCCTGCTGTTCGCCGTGGTGCCCGAATTCGGCGGATTCGGCATGCTGGCGCTGTTCGCGAGCGGGCTGGCGGTGTTCGCGCTGGCGATGTGGTGGGACATGTCGGACCGGTTGCGCCAGACCCGGCGGTCCGACGTCGCGTTCTGGCTGCACCTGCTGGCGGCGCCGATGCTGGTTCACCCGGTATTCCAGGCGCTGGGCGTGCTCGACAACAAGGCGACGATGGTGACCGGCGTTGTCGTCCTCCTGCTGTATGCCGCGATCGGCGCGGTCGCGCTGGCGATCGACCGGCGGGCGCTGATGGTGTCGGCGCTGGCCTATGTCATCGCGGCGCTGAGCGGGCTGGTCCGCGATCTGGGCGCGATCAGTTTGAGCACCGCGATTACCGCGCTGATCATCGGGTCGGCGCTGCTGCTGCTGTCCGCCTTCTGGCACGGTGCGCGGGCGGCGGTGCTGGGGCTGCTGCCGCCGGAGCTGCGCGACCGCCTGCCCCCGGCCGGCGCGACGGTGGTGTCGGCGCGAACCGGTGCCGCTTGAACAGGACAGCCTCTATTCCGCGACCAGTTTGAGCAGGCGGCGTTCGACCGGGGCGAGGACCGGGCCGAGGCTGTGGCCGCGGCGCAGTACGGCGCCCGCTTCCCCGATCAGCGCCCACATGCCCTGGCGGTTGCGCAGCGCCGGGCGCTTCTCGATCCGGAATTCCGGGCGTTCGGCCGCGCGGCGGAAGGCGGAGAACACGGCGGCGTCGCGGCCGAGGTCGATGGCATAGTCGCGCCAGTGGCCGGCGGCGACCATCCGCCCGTAAAGATCGAGGATGCGGTTCAGTTCGGTCCGGTCGAACACCGTCTGCACCGCGCCGCCGCGGCTGACGGGGAACGGCGTGACGTTGCTCACCCGAACAGGTCTTGCCGGTCGGGTCCGTCGTCGGGCGCGGTGGCCTTCAACGCGTCGAACTTCCTTTCGAGCGCGTCGATTTCGGCGCGCATCGCCTCCAGCCGCTGGGCGAGCGGGTCCATCACCTCGCTGCACGGCGTGCCGTAGGGCATGAAAGCCTTCTGCTTCTCGCGCGCGTCGACCGGCATCGGCCGGGCGGGGATGCCGACCATGACCGCGCCGGGCGCCACGTCCTTCGTCACCACCGCGTTGGCACCGATGCGGGCGCCGGCGCCGACGGTGATCGGGCCGAGGATGGCGACGCCGAGGCTGACGATCACGCCGTCTTCCAGCGTCGGGTGGCGCTTGCCGCCTTCGCCGTTGGCCGGATTGGTGCCGCCGAGCGTCGCGCCCTGATAGATGGTGACGTTGTCGCCGATCTCCGCCGTCTCGCCGACGACGACGAAGCCATGGTCGATGAACAGATTGCGGCCGATCTTCGCGCCGGGGTGGATGTCGATCGCGGTCAGGAAGCGCGCTATGTGGTTGACCATGCGCGCGAGGAAATAAAGTTCGCCGACGAACAACCAATGGGCGACGCGGTGCAGGCCGACGGCCAGCACGCCGGGGTAAAGCAGCACTTCCCAGCGCGAGCGGGGCGCGGGATCGCGCGCCTTGATGGAATCCAGAAATCGGGTCAGCGCATTCGCCAACATGCTTCTCCTGCCCTGTGCGGCGCCAATCTAGGTTCGTGCGTTTCCTATTGCCAGAGTGTCGGCGCAAGCGGTTTTGGGCGGCGACAAGCCCTTCTATCTTGCCCTGAGGCGCCAAGACATCGCAGAACGGGGGCGCGTCGTCGCCAGAGGAGACCGAATGATCGACCTGTCCAGCATCGACGTGAGCCAGATTCTGCCTTTTATCGCAGTGGGTTTTGCCGCGCAGGTGATCGATGGCGCGCTTGGCATGGCGTTTGGCGTGATATCGTCGACGATGATGGTCAGCCTGCTCGGCATATCGCCGACGCGCGCATCGGCCGGGGTGCATTTTGTCGAGATGTTCACCACGGCCGCGTCGGCGATCAGCCATATCGCCCACAAGAATGTCGATTGGCGCCTGTTCGGGCGACTGGTGATTCCCGGCCTGATCGGCGGGGTGCTGGGCGCCTATGTGCTGGTGTTGAACGCCGATATCGCCCGGCCGTTCGTCATGGCCTATCTGACCGGCGTTGGCGTCTACCTGCTGTGGCGGGCGTTCCATACGCCGCCCAAGGCGCACCGGGCGCGGATCGTCGCGCCGCTCGGCCTGATCGGCGGCTTCCTCGACGCGGCGGGCGGCGGCGGCTGGGGGCCGATCGTCACATCCAACCTGCTGATCCAGGGGGTCGAGCCGCGCAAGACGATCGGCACGGTCAACACCGCCGAATTCTTTCTGACCGTCAGCGTGTCGATCACCTTCATCGCCGCGATGGGCTTTGCCGCGCTGACCATCGTAACCGGCGGTTTGCTGATCGGCGGGGTGCTGGCGGCGCCGCTCGGCGCAGTGCTCGCCAAGCGGGTGCAGCCGCGGACGCTGCTGATTCTGGTCGGCATTGTGCTGACCGCGACCAGCGCGTTCAGCCTGTGGCGGGCGGTGGCGGCGTAGGCGCGCGCTGCTGGGGCGCTGCTCGGTTGTGGATTGACCGCCCCCTGCAATGACGGGGGGGCGGGGCGCCCTTCGCCGGAATGGCGGGAGTGGGGTGGCGGAAGCGGGAGGGACCGCTTCCGCCGGGGGGTCAGGCCGAGACCGCGTGGACGGTGGCGACGGCCTTCATCACCGCGCCGATACGGGCGGCGGCCTGGATGGTTTCGGCGTTGACGCCGTGCTGCTTCAACACCCGTTCGTGGCTGTCGATGCACATGCCGCAGCCGTTCTGCGCGGAGACGGCGAGGCTGAACAGTTCGAAATCGTCCTTTTCGATGCCGGGCGAGCCGATGACGTTCATCCTGAGCTTGGCCGGGAGCTGGCCATATTCCTTGTTCGAGGCGAGGTGGACGAAGCGGTAATAGACGTTGTTCATCGCCATGATCGCGGCGGCGGCGCGGGCGGCGTTGGCCGCTTCCGGCGACAGTTTGCCTTCTGCTTCCGCTTCGGCGGCGTCGACCAGCGGCTTGTAGCCGGTGCCGTGGGCGGTGGCGAGCAACAGCCCGTATTTGCGCTGATCGTTGAGGGTCGGCTCACCAAGCAGCGAACCGACGTTGAGCCGGAGATCCTTCGCGTAATCGGGAAGGGTGTCGGCGAAAGCCTTGAGCGACATGGCTGTCCTCCTGTTCGGGGTAAAAAAGGGGCGCGGAAGGCGAAGCTCCCGCGCCCCCGGAACATGCGCCTGGCGGCGCGATGCGGGTTGCCGGTCAGGCGGCCGGGCGCAGCACCTCTTCACCCTGCTGCCAGTTGCACGGGCAGAGCTCGTCGGTCTGCAGCGCGTCGAGCACGCGGATCGCTTCCGCCGGGTTGCGGCCCTGGTTCAGGCCGTTGACCGTGACGTGCTGGATCACGTTGTGCGGATCGACGATGAAGGTCGCGCGATAGGCGACACCAGCGTCCGCATCGACGATGCCGAGGGCGTTGGCCAGCTTCTTCTGGTTGTCGGCGATCCACGGGAAGTCGCAGGCGGCAAGCCGTTCGTCCGACTTGCGCCAGGCGAAGTGGACGAAATCGGTATCGGTCGACGCGCCGATCAGCACGGCGTCACGATCGGCGAGGTCGTTCTTCAGTTCGCCGTAACCGATGATCTCGGTCGGGCAGATGAAGGTGAAATCCTTCGGCCAGAAAAACACGACCTTCCACTTGCCGTTGGTTTCGCCGGTGTCGATCGTCTCGCCCGCCGGAAGGGCGGCGACGCCCTGCTGGACCGGGAGGGTGAGTTCGGGGAATTTGTCGCCAACTGTCAGCATCGGAATAGTCTCCTGTGAAACCGGTTGAGGGCTGCGTACCGGCAGTGGTCGACACCGCCTCGGCACCCGCCCCACATGGTCTCTAGCGCTTCCCGTTCAAGTGCCTAAATTGATTATTCCGACGATGTTGATCGAGTGAGCCGATGGCAACCTATCTCCCCACCCTGAAGCAACTGCAATATCTGGTCGCGCTGCGCGAACACGGCCATTTCGGCCGTGCCGCCGAAGCGATGTTTGTGACCCAGTCGACGCTGTCGGCGGGTATCCGCGAGCTGGAATCGCTGATCGGCATCGTGCTGGTCGAACGGACGCGGCGGGTGGTGCGGTTCACCGCGCTTGGCGACGCGATCGTCGACAAGGCGCGGCGGGTGCTGCGCGAGGCGGAGGAACTGACCGACATGGCGCGCGCCGCCGGCAAGCCGCTGTCTGGCGAGATGCGGATGAGCGTGATCCCGACGATCGCGCCGTTCTTCCTGCCGCGGATATTGCCGCGGCTGCGGCAAGAGCGGCCGGAGCTGAAGCTCTATCTGCGCGAGGAGCCGAGCGGCGCGGCGTGCGAGTCGCTGCACAGCGGCCAGGCCGACTGCGTGTTGCTGGCGATGCCCTATGCCTGCGGCGATATCGCGACGGCGCCGTTGTTCGACGACCGGCTGTTCGTCGCCTTCCCGCGCGGCGAGGCAGACGCGGCGGCGGACGCGATCGCGCCCGAAGCGATCGACGAGACCCGGCTGTTGCTGCTGGAGGACGGCCATTGCCTGAAGGACCATGCGCTGGCGGCGTGCAACCGCCCGGAAATCCGCGCCGAGGCGACGATGATGGGTACCTCTCTCCACACGCTGGTCCAGATGGTCGACAATGGCCTGGGCATCACCATCCTGCCGGCGATGGCGGTCGATGCGGGGATATTGGACAACACCGATATTGTCGCCCGGCCGATCGCCGCCGCCCATGATTCCCGCCATATCGCCCTTGCCTGGCGGCGCGGAAGCCCGCGCGAGAAGGATTTTCAGCTGCTCGCCGAACTGTTGCGATCCGGGACATGACAGCACGGCCGAACGCTGATTTGCCACGGGCCAACGGTTAAGACGTAGGTAAATCGTATCCGATTTGCCACATGCAGGGGGTTTTCAACGATCAAGGAGAGTTCCGGAATGTCGATCGCCAAACCCGCCTGCCTGTTTACCGCCCTGGCGTTTGCCCTGTCCGCCACCGCCGCGCCGGCCCAGACCGACCCGGCGCAGGCCGCCTCCGCTGCCGCCGACGCTGCCCCGGACGTCACGGTCGGCGGTGCCGCGATGGACCCGGCCGCGCCCATCAGCCAGAATATCGGCAAGTCCGCCGACCACAGCGAACTGGTCAAGGTGCTGGCCGCGAGCGGCATCGATCTGGCCGCCGCCGGGCCGTTCACCCTGTTCGCCGCCGACAACGGCGCGTTCGGGCGGCTTGCCCCCGGCACTGTCGACACGCTGCTGAAGCCGGAAAACAAGGAAACGCTGGTCAAGGTGATCAATTATCAGGTGGTGCCCGGCGCCCTGACCATCGATGATATCCGCAAGCAGGCGGAGGCCAATGGCGGCACCGCGACGCTGACCACCGTCGAGGGCCAGACTTTCGCCGTCACCTTCGAGGACGGCGCGATCAAGCTGACCGACGCCAACGGCAACCCGGCCTATGTCGCGCAGGGCGACGTGAAGAACGCCAACGGCGTGTTCCACGTCATCAACGGCGTGCTGTTGCCGAAGCTGTAACGCCGGACGGCAAGCCCTCTCCTGACGGGGAGGGGCTTGTTGTTCGCTCGGGCGCGCGCCGGCGGCATGCCCGTACCCGGCCGCCCGTTTCAGGATATGATCGCCCGGCGGCGGCGGCGGCCGGTGCCGCGCGTTCCGGGCGCGCCGCCTTCAATCCATGTATTTGAGGCCGGCGCGCAGATAGTCCCAGCCGGTGACAAGGGTCAGCACCGCCGCCGCCCACAGGCAGACGATGCCGACGGCGTGGATCCACAGAAGAGCGGGCAGGGCGCCGGCGAGGATCAGCGCGCCGAGCGCGACCATCTGAAAAGTCGTCTTCCACTTCGCCAGCTTGCTGACCGGCACCGAGACGCTGAGCTGAGCGAGGAACTCGCGCAGGCCGGAGACGGCGATTTCCCGCAACAGGATGATCAGCGCCGCGATCACCGTCCAGCTGGCAATCACCGGCTTTCCGGCGACGATCTCGTCCGTTGCGATCAGCATGACGATGACCGAGGCGACCATGATCTTGTCGGCGATCGGGTCCAGGAAGACGCCAAGCCGCGACACGGTGCCCTTGGCCCGCGCCAGATAGCCGTCGAAATAGTCGGTGATGCCCATCAGGCAATACAGCGCGAAGGCGATCGCGTAGCCGAGCGGCCAGCGCGGATACCAGAGCAGTGCGACCAGCAGCGGCACCGCGAAAATGCGCGAGAGGGTGAGCAGGTTGGGCAGGGTCAGCATGGCATTCGGATCAGCTTAGCGCCGATCGCGGCGAAGTTGAACCGGGGCGCGGCGGCTTTTCCTTTTGGAAAGCACCACCGCGATCGGGTATGGGTGCCCTGTCAGACACGACATCCGAGCCATTCCCCCATGCAAACCTCAATACGGCTGTTAGGCCGTCGCCGATTCCTGCCGCTGTTCGTGACGCAGATGCTCGGCGCCTTCAACGACAATCTGTTCAAGACCGCGATGGTGCTGTTCGTCACCTACCAGGTCTATTCCGACGCGCGGATGGAATTGCAGTTCAATGCGCTTGCCACCGGCTTGTTCATTATGCCGTTTTTCCTGCTGTCCGCCCTGTCCGGCCAGCTTGCCGATACCCGCGACAAGGCGCGGATCATCCGCATGGTCAAATTGGCGGAGATCGCGATCATGGCGGCGGGCGCCGTCGGCCTGCTGCTGTCGTCGATTCCGCTGATGCTGGCGGCGGTGCTGGCGATGGGCATCCATTCCACCTTTTTCGGCCCGATCAAATACGCGATCCTGCCCCAGCACCTGCATAAGGACGAGGTGCTGGGCGGCACCGGGCTGGTCGAGGCGGGGACCTATATCGCCATCCTCGCCGGCACGATCACCGCCGGGTTCATCACCCATGACGCACGGATCGCCGCCGCGCTGGTGCTGGTGGTGGCGGTGACCGGCTGGCTGACCGGGCGGCAGGTGCCGCCGGCGCCGCCGATCAACCCGCCGGAGAAGCTGGATTTCCACATTATCCGCGCGTCGATCGCGCTGGTTTCGGGGACGATGCATATCCGTCGGCTGTTTCTGGCGATTTGCTCGATCAGCCTGTTCTGGGCGATCGGCGCGGTGCTGATCATCGAATTCCCGCCGCTGGTGAAGAATGTGCTGACCGCCGACGAGCAGGTCGCCAGCCTGTTCCTCGCGATATTCTCGGTCGGTGTCGCGGTCGGTTCTCTGATGATCAACCGGCTGCTGCGCGGCACGGTTTCCGCCCGTTATGCCCCGGCGGCGGTGATCGCGATGAGCGGTTTCGTGCTGCTGCTCCATTTCGTCGCCAGGCAATGGGTCGGCGACGACGCCGGCGAACTGTACGACCTGTGGGCGTTCGTACGGCATGACGGGGCGCCGATGCTGATCCTGTCGCTGTTCGGCGTCGCGGTCAGCGGCGGCATGTTCGTGGTGCCGCTCTACGCCTTCCTGACCACCACCGTCGGCGCCGGCGAGACGGCACGCACCGTCGCCGCCAACAACATCGTCAATTCCGGCGCGATGGTGATCGGATCGCTGGTCGCGTTCGGGCTGAGCGCGGCCGATGTGTCGGCGGTCGACCAGCTGCTGCTGGTGTCGGCGATGTGCATCGTTTCCGCCTGGCTGGCGTGGAAGCTGCACTGCGCCTGCGAATAGCCGGGTCGGGCCTCAGGCGGTTCAGCCGATGAAGCTGTAGATGGCGATGAAGAAGGCGGTGAAGCTGAAGACGAACAGCTTCAGGTCCTTGTCGTCATCGGCGGCCGGGGCGATATGCTCGGTCCGAAAGGGCGGCAGTTTCTGCCGAAAGGGGTGGCGGGCCGACTCGTTGGTCAGCAGGATGCGACGTTTCATGCACGGAAGGTAACGCCGCGTTTACCATTTCTTCCAGCGGGTTGTTCCGCCGATCTGTACCGTTTCGGGACGGTCTTCAGTCCGTGGTGCGGGCGACATCCGGGTAGCCGGCGAGCCATTCGCGCCGCCGCTGCCAGACCGCCGCGCGGTCGGCGCGCGCGCTTTGCGGGTTATCGCGGCGGCCCGGCATGATGTGCGAACCGAGCATCCGTGACAGCGCCCACGCCCAGCACATGGCAAGACCGAGGCGATAGGCGACGGGCGACCAGTGCTTGCGCATCAGCGTGGTGCGGCCGCGCATGATCTTGACCATCTTGTCCGGGCGCGAGGTTTCCGACCGGCCGCCGAGGTGGATCAGCTCCGCCGCCGGGGAGATGCCGGGGCGGGCGCCCATGCGCCGGGCGCGCAGGTTGAGGTCCGCCTCCTCCGCATACATGAAGAAGGTCGGGTCGAAGCCGCCGAGCCGTTCCCACAGCGTCCGGTCGATCAGCAGGAAGCAGCCGGTGACGATGTCGACGTCGCTTTCGGTGTCGCGCTGCCAGCCGCCGTAGATCTCCGGATCGAACAGGCGGGTGTAGGGGAAGGCGCGGGTCAGCCCGCTCATGATGACGAACAGGCTCCACAGGCTGAGGCTGGCCCAGCAGGAGGTGGGGTTGAGCGTGCCGTCGCCGAACAGGGTGCGCCCGCCCCAGATGCCGCGATCCGGCGTGCGGGTGGCGAAATCGATCAGCCCGGCGAAGGTGTGCGGCAGGACGATCGTATCCGGGTTGAGCAGCAGGATGCGATCGCCGGTCGCCAGCTTCGCCGCCGCGTTGTTGCCGGCGCCGAAGCCGAGATTGTCCGGGCTGGCGATCAGCCGGACCTGCGGATAGGCGGCGGCGATCGCCGCGACGCTGTCGTCCGGCGAGGCGTTGTCGAACAGGATCACCTCGAACGGCACCGCCGGCGGGTGGGCGTAGAGGCTGGCGAGGCAGGCGAGCGTGTCGTCGCGGGTGCCGTAGCTGACGATGATGATCGACAGCGCGCACTGCGCCTGCTGGTCCGGGGTGCTGATCATGCCGCGGCGATAACCTGCCGATAGAGCGATTCAAGCCAGCGCGCCTTGTCCGACCAGCCGCCGAACGACTGGAGGCGCCGATGCGCCCCGTTTCCGAGACGGGCGCGCAAGGCGGGATCGCCAGCAAGCGTGCGGATCGCGTCGGCGATGGCGGCGGCGAACTGGTCCGGCGTTTCGACCGGGATCAGCAGGCCGCAGCTTTCGTCGACGATCGCCTCCGGCCCGCCGCGCCGCGCGCTGATGACCGGCAGGCCCCAGCGCAGCGCCTCGAAGAATACGCCGCCCATCGGCTCCCGGAAGCTGGGGAAGCAGAATATGTCGTGATCGGCGTAAAGCTGCTCGACCCGGTCGCGGCTGACCTTGCCGAGGAAATCGACGCGGTCGGCGACACCGAGCGCCTCCGCTTCCGCCTTGCAGGCGGCAAGGTCCGGCCCGTCGCCGGCGCTGGTCAGGGTGACGCCGGGCAGGTCGCCGAGCCGGGCGAGGGCGCGGACCGCGTCGCGCAACCCCTTGGTCCGCACGCAGCGGCCGACATGGAGCAGGCGGACGGTGCCGGCGGCGGTGGAGCGGCCGGAGCCGTGGGCGATCGGATCGGCACTGCGTTCGAGCACGGTTTCGAAGCGGCGGACGGCGACCTCGGCGTCGGCCAGCGTCCGGCCGACATAGGGGGCGACGCCGAGGATCGCCCCGGCGCGGGCGTAGCCGGCGCGGAGCGCCGGATCGTGGCGCAGGCGGAAACCGTCGAACGCGCGCAGCCGCGCAAGGCCACCGCCGCCGCCGACTTCCTTTTCAAAGGCCGGGGGGGTCGCCAGGCTGCCGCCGAGCGGGCCGACGACATAAGGCAGGGCGAAATGGCGCAGCGGCGACGGGTGGCGCATCGCCTGCGGGAGGAGCTGGTGGGCGATGTCGAACCGCTCGCCGCGCGCCAGCGCGTCCGCAAGCCAGCGGCGGACATGGCGGACGAACAGCGGCCATGCGGGTTTGAGCATCGCCCGCGCCCGTTCGAACCGGCTGAGGAAGGCTGGTTCGGGCCAGCTTATCACCCGGACACCGGGCAATTGCTCCGCCGTCGGTGTGCGGCCGGGACGCTGCATGCACAGCAGGGTGACGTCCATCACCTCCGCCATCGCCTTCACCCAGTGGAAGCCGGACCAGGTTTCGCCGACATCGGTGCCGTCGACGATCAGCGCGATAACGAGGATGCGGAGCCGCGGCATCGCGCCCGCCGTCAAAGCGCCGATCCAGCCTGCTTCGATCCGGTCAGCAGCGCGTCGAAATAGGCGATCGTCCGTTTCAGCCCTTCGG
This sequence comes from Sphingomonas flavalba, assembly GCF_047553045.1. Taxonomy (GTDB): domain Bacteria; phylum Pseudomonadota; class Alphaproteobacteria; order Sphingomonadales; family Sphingomonadaceae; genus Sphingomonas_L; species Sphingomonas_L flavalba_A. The sequence continues at coordinate 554,865 of NZ_CP180208.1, forward strand.
CCAGTTCGGTCTGCGGCTGCCAACCCAGCACCTCGCGGGCTTTGGTGATGTCGGGCCGGCGCTGCTTCGGATCGTCGGTCGGCAGCGGCAGGCGGGTCAGCGTCGATTTCGAGCCGGTCAGTTCGATGACCTTTTCGGCCAGCTCGATCATCGTGAACTCGCCGGGGTTACCGACGTTGATCGGGCCGGTCACGTCGTCGGGGGTTGCCATCAGCCGCTGAAACCCGTCGATCATGTCGTCGACATAGCAGAAGCTGCGCGTCTGCAGCCCGTCGCCGAAGATGGTGATCGGCTCGTTCTTCAGCGCCTGCATGATGAAGTTGGAGACGACCCGCCCGTCCTGCGGGTGCATGCGCGGGCCGTAGGTGTTGAAAATGCGGATGACCTTGATCCGCACATTGTTCTGGCGATGATAATCGAAGAACAGCGTTTCGGCGCAGCGCTTGCCCTCGTCATAGCAGGAGCGCGGGCCGATCGGGTTGACGTTGCCCCAATATTCCTCGGTCTGCGGGTGCTGCGACGGGTCGCCATAGACCTCGCTGGTCGACGCCTGGAAGATCTTGGCGCCGGTGCGCTTGGCGAGGCCGAGCATGTTGATCGCGCCGTGGACGCTGGTCTTGGTCGTCTGGACCGGATCATACTGGTAATGGATCGGCGAGGCCGGGCAGGCGAGATTGTAGATCTCGTCCACCTCGACATAGATCGGGAAGGTCACGTCGTGGCGCATCAGCTCGAAATTACGGTATTCGAGCAGGTGGGCGACGTTGGCGCGGCGGCCGGTGAAGTAATTGTCGACGCAGAGCACTTCGTTGCCCCGTTTCAACAACGCTTCGCACAAATGGCTGCCGAGGAAGCCGGCGCCGCCGGTGACGAGGACGCGCTTCGCCACGATGTCGCGGGCGTTATCCATGATGTTTCCCGTTATCCTGCGAGTATAAAAAACAGGGGCGCGGGGGACTTGTCGGCCGCCCGCGCCCGTCAACTGGTTACTTGGCGGCGTCCGGGCTGGCGGCCGGGGACGGGGTGCCCGACGGCGCCGGCAGGGCCGGGGCGTCGGCGGCGCCCTTCGGCGGGGCGTAGCCGGGCTGGTACTTGACCGCTTCGCGCGCCGTCTTGACCTTTTCGTCAAGCTCCTTGGTCGCGAGTTCGTTGAGCTTTTGCGCCTGCACCTGCTGCATCGCGTAGTTCAGCGCCTCGTCGCCCTCGAACGGAACGACCTTGGTCGCGGTGATGCGGTTGGCGACCATGCCGCGCGGCGTCGGGATGATGAAGATTTCGCCTTCCGGCAGGCGCTGGATCTGCGCCAGCAGCTGCGGCGGAACGGTGAGCGCGTCGAGCTGGCCGTTGCCGCGGCGGAAGCGCAGATGATCCTCGTCAAGCTTGACGGCGACCTGATCGAGCGTCTTCAGCGGCTGATATGCCTTCAGGATTTCGAGGTCCTTCGGCGTTTCGAACTGGATCTGGTCGACGGTGTAGACCTTGCGCTGGGCAAAGCGTTCCGGGTTGTCGGCCATGAACTTGGTCGCTTCGTCGCGGGTCGGCGCGCGCAGCGTCGAGGCGATCGAGCGCTGGAGCATCTGTACCAGGATCGCGTCGTTGGCGCGGCGCTGCTGCAACAGATATTGCGGCGTCTTGTCCAGCCCGCGCTCGCGGGCGATGTCGGCCAGGATACGGCGGTTCACGACTTGCTGCAGCGCGGCCTGTTCGACCGCCTTGCGCTGATCGCCGCTGGGCATGTTGACGTCCTGAAGCTCCGTATTCAGTTCGTGGATCGTGATGTCCTTGCCGTCGACGGTGGCGACGACCTGACCCTTTTCGAGATCTTCCGACGCATCTTTCTTACCGCAGGCGACGAGCGCCAGCAGCATCGTGCCGGCCATCAGCCCGCGCGCAATTGACTTGTGCATATGCCCTCCTCAAAGGCCGCGCGAGCATGCGGGGCCGATCATGTCCCTGTGTGGGACGCTATACGGCGCGGCTATGCACGGACAAAACGAAAAGAGCGTTAAGGCTGTCGACCGCCGCGATATTGGGTGGCATCGACGCGACGATCGGGCAAGAGGGGGGCGATGAACGCGACGACGACCAGCGCGGGCGGCCGCCCGCCGCGCCCCGGCCCCCGTATCTGCCTTGCCGCGTCCGGCGGCGGCCATCTGCGCCAGTTGCTCGACCTGGAGCCGGTGTGGGGCGACCGCGCCTATCTGTTCGTGACCGAGGACACCGCGCTTGGCCGCAGCCTGGCGCGCGATCACCCGGTACGTTTTGTCGCCCATTACGCGCTGGGACAGGCGCGGGTGGGCCGGACGCTGGCGATGCTGCGCGGCGCGATCGTCAATTTCGCCCAGTCGCTTGCCATCGTCTGGCGCGAGCGGCCCGATATTGTGATCAGCACCGGGGCGGGCGCGGTGTTCTGGGTGGCGCTGTGGGCGCGGCTGCTGGGCGCGCGCTTCATCCTGATCGATTCGTTCGCCCGATTCGACGCGCCGTCGAAATTCGCGCGGATCGCGCGGCCGTTTGCCCATCATGTCGTCGTCCAGTCGGCCAAGCTGAAGACGCATTGGCCCGACGCGGTGCTGTTCGACCCGATGCGGGTGCTCGACACGCCGGCGCCGGCCAAGCAGCCGCTGCTGTTCGCGACGGTCGGCGCGACACTGCCCTTTCCCCGGCTGGTCGACACGGTGCTGGCGCTGAAGGCGAGCGGGCGGCTGCCGGAACGCGTCGTCCTCCAGATTGGCGATGGGCCGCGCCCGGCGGTGGTGCCGGACGGGGTGGAACTGGTCGAAAGCCTGGATTTCGGCGCGGTGCAGGCACTGCTGCGCGACGCGGCATTCGTCGTCTGCCACGGCGGTACCGGATCGCTGATCACCGCGCTGCGCGCCGGCTGCCGCACCGTGGCGATGCCGCGCCGCGCGGTGCTGAAGGAGCATTACGACGACCATCAGGAGGAGATCACCGCCGCTTTCGCCGCGCGCGGGCTGATCGAGTCGGTGCTCGACACCGACGACCTCGGCGCTGCGATCGACCGGCTGCGCGCCCGCCCGCCGGTGGTGGCGACGACCGACAGCAGCGGTCTGATCGGTTGGCTGAACGGCGTGATCGACGGCATGACCGGGCGGCTGAGCGGGGGGCGGCGCACGCGGTAAGCCGCCGCCGCGCTTCCCCCGCCGCCGGTTTCACGCGCGGTGGCCCGGCGATTCTATTGCGGGCGCGGCGGCCGGCCGTATAATCGCCGGCAGAGAGTGACCCTTGTCCGAAAAAATTCGCACCATCTATGATCTTGCCAGGCTGGCGGGGGTATCCGCGGCGACGGTGTCTAGGGCGCTGGCGGGCAAGGACGTCGTCAATTCGGAAACGTCCGAACGCATTCGTGCGCTGGCCAAGCAGCATGATTTCCGACCGAGCGCGCTGGCCCGCAACCTGCGCACCCGCCGGCGCGGCGCGGTGGGGGTTGTCGTGCCGCTGGGGCATGACCGCGGGCAGCACCTGTCCGATCCGTTTTTCATGACGCTGATCGGCTGCCTCGCCGACGAGTTCACCGAGCGCGATTTCGACCTGGTGCTGTCGCGCGTGATCCCCAGCCATGACGACTGGCTGATCAAGCTGGTCGACGCCAACCGTGTCGACGGGCTGATCATTATCGGCCAGTCCGACCAGTCCGACGTGCTCGACCGGATGGCCGCCGACTACCTGCCGATGGTGGTGTGGGGCGGTTTCGTCCAGGGGCAGGTGCATTGTTCGATCGGCACCGACAATTTCCTGGGCGGGCGGCTGGCGACCGAGCACCTGATCGCACGCGGCTGCCGCAACATCGTCTTCCTCGGCAATACGCAGGCGATCGAGCCATCGCTGCGCCTGCAGGGCGCGCAGGCGGCGATCCGCGCGCGGCCGGACATCGCACTGGTCGATACCCCGGCCCATTTCGCCTCCGAGGTCAGCGGCGCCGATATCGCCGGGTTCCTCGACGCGGTCGCCCATCCGATCGACGGCATTTTCGCCGCATCCGACGTAATCGCCCTGACCGCGATCCAGGTGCTGGCGGCGCGCGGCCTGTCGGTGCCCGGCGACATAAGGGTCGTCGGCTATGACGACCTGTTCCTCGCGCGGACCGGGGTGCCGCCGCTGACCACCGTGCGCCAGAACATCGCGCTCGGTGCGTCGCACCTTGTCGAGAGCCTGCTGCGCCGGATCGCCGGCGAGCCGACCGGATCGGTCGTGCTCAACCCCGAACTGGTGGTGCGCGGATCGACCTGAGCGCCGTGCCGGGCGCCGGCTAGAGTTTGTCCTGTTTAAGCGGCACCGCCCTCCAGCGCCATTCCAACGATGCTGCGCATCTTCGAAACCTTGGCGCTTCCGTCCGCTCCCTCACCCGGCCTCCCAACGGCAGTATCATATGGGAGGCCGGGTGGGGGAGCGGGCCGGTGCCGTTTCCGCCTGAAGCGGACAAACTCTAGGCGAGCGCGGCCTGTTCGGCGGCGTCGGGCGCGATTTCCTGCCGGGTGTGATCGTCGAAGATCATCGTCGCATGCGCGGTGGTGGAGACGGGGTCCCAGCGCGGCATGCCGGGATGGTTGGGATTGCCGGACTGGGCGAAGGCGATCCAGGCATCGGCCATGATCGCTTCCAGCGCGGCGGCCGGCGCGCCGCCGCCGGTCATCGTCGGGCAGCGGTTGGCATTGGCGAACACGAACGGAATTTCCGCGCAGTGATAGGCGCGCGGCCGGCCGTCGAGCAGCGGCGGTGTGCGCGTGAACAGGTAGTTCCACGCCGGGGCGCCGCCCTGCCGCGCCTTGGCGGCGGTTTGGTCGATCGCGGCCCGGCGCACCGGCGCGGTCGCGATCCGCGACCAGATGTCGCAGGGTTTGGCGCCCGGCGCGGCCGCGCGGAAGGCGGCGACGACGGCGGCGCCGCGGCCGGGATAGCTGTGCTCGGCGCGCTCCGCCAGCGTGGCTTCGGTCATCGCTTCGAAATCCGGCCGGGCGATGCCGGTTTCGAATTCGTTGAGGGTGGTGCCCACGATCATCGGCACGGCGGCGGACACCGACGGCGCATCCGGCGCGAAGGGCGCAGAGGGCAGCACGCTGCCATCGGCGACCGGGCCGAAGCCGAAGCGCGGGCGGCGGCGCGGGTCGAAGCCGCCGTCCGCCGGTGGGTTGGCGCGGCGCAGCGCCGCCTCGCCCGCCGCGCGCAACTGTGCGTAGGGGAGGGTTTGCAGCCGCCGGACATCCCCGGCCGCGACGCCCAGTTCCCGCATCATCAGATCGGCGAGGTGGCGGCTGCGTTCCGGCGTCTGCGCCGAACTGAACGAACCGCTCTGCACGATCGCGCGGTGGAACAGGCCGCGCGCGGCGGGCATGGCCATCAGCGTCGACACCTTGGCGCCGCCGCCCGACTGGCCGAAGATGGTGACGCGACCCGGATCGCCGCCGAAGCCGGCGATGTTGTCGCGTACCCATTCGAGCGCGGCGACGATGTCGAGCATGCCGACATTGCCGGATCGGGCAAAGGCGGGGTCGATGCCCGACAGATCGAGGAAGCCGAGCAGGTTGAGCCGGTGGTTGAGCGTCACCACGACGACGTCGCCGCGCCGGGCGAGATTGTGGCCGTCGAACGCCGGCAGGTCGTTGCCCGACCCGGCGGCGAAACCGCCGCCGTGGAGCCAGACCATCACCGGGCGCTGGCGCCCGTCCAGCCCCGGCGTCCAGACGTTGACCCGCAGGCAGTATTCGCCCTCTACGCTGTCGTTCCACTGGAAGATGAAGGCGTGTTCGTCGCTGAGCCGGCCATTGCCCTTGTCCTGTGGCGCGACGAGGCCGTAGCTGAGCGAACTGCGGATACCGCTCCACGGCTTGGGCGGGGCCGGCGGCATGAAGCGGTTGGCGCCGCCGGTGTCGTCGCCATAGGGAACGCCCTTGAAGCGGTGGATGCCATCGCGCGCATAGCCCTGCACCAGCCCGGCGGTGGTTTTCACCACCGACTGGCCGGCCCCGGACAGGATCGCGCCGGCGCCGGGCGATGCCGGTGCGGCGCGTGCGCCGGTGGGGGTGCCGAGCGCGCTGGCGGCGCCGAGAGCGGTGACGGCACCGCCGAGCAGCGTGCGGCGGGTTACGGTGGGCGCGTGGCGATCGTCCATGATATCCTCCCCTGTTTCGGCAATCGATTTCATATTTTTCCGGCCGCGCACCATCGAAACATGGTCTGTTCCGCTGGATGGAACGACGGCCGACGCGGCTGGCCGGGCAGGGGTGCGCCAGGGTAGTGCAACCGATTGCGGGCGCGCGCGGCAATGACCGGCGGGGACGGAAGCGCGGGAGAGGCGGATGAGCGGCGGGCTGACAAGGGGATTGCGGCTGGCGCTGGCCGGTGCGTGGCTGGTGCTGGCGGCGCCGGGCACGGCGGCGGCGGTGGCTGCGGGCGGGGACGGCCTGAGGGCCGGCGCGGCGAAGGTCGACGTCACCCCGGCGGCCGATGCAATGCCGGAACGGATGCTGGGCGTGCTCGACCCGTTGCAGGTTCGCGCGCTGGTTATCGAGGCGGGCGGCGCGCGGGCGGCGCTGGTCTCCGTCGACGCGGGCGGCATCGGCGAAGCGGTGTGGGACAGGGTGCGGACGCGGGCGGTGCGCGAACTGGGCATTCCGGAGACCCGGCTTCTGCTGACCGCGACCCACACCCACAGCGCGCCGTTCGGCCCCGCGCCGGGGCTTGACGACAAAATCGTCGCGGCGATCCGCGATGCGGCGCGCGCGCTGCGCCCGGCGCGCATGGCCTGGGGCACCGGCCGGTCGTACATCAACGTCAACCGCACCATCATCGACCCGGACAGCCAGCGTTGGTGGGAAGGGCCGAACGAGGACGGGCCGTCGGACAAGACGGTGGCGGTGCTGCGTTTCGACACGCCGGAGGGCGCGCCGATCGCGGTGTATTACAATTACGCGGTGCACGCGGTGATCACCGGCAATCTGGACATGATCAGCGCCGACATTCCCGGCGCCGCGTCGCGCTATATCGAGGAATCGCTGGGCGACGGCGCGGTGGCGCTGTGGTCGACCGGCGCCGCCGGCGACCAGAACCCGATCTATTTCCAGCAGACCTACGATTTGCGGGCGATCCGCATCGCCGCCTATGCCGCGCGCGGCGAGGATATCGCCAACGCCATGCCGCCGGGCGGGCAGGGCATGGACCGTAGCGACCCGCGCGTCGCACGGCTGATGGCGCAGCAGCGGCAGATGGCGCTGTCCATGGGCCAGATGCTGGGCGAGGAGGTGCTGCACGTGCTGCGCGCGAAGCTGACGCGGCCGGCCGCCGCCGCCAGCATCGCCGGCGCGCAGAAGACCGTCACCTGCCCCGGCCGCCGCCGCACCGACAGCGGGCGCGCCGGCTATGCCGGCAGCTATGTCGATGCCGATCCGGTCGCGATCCGGCTGAGCCTGCTGCGGGTTGGAGACGTGGTGATCGGCGGTGTCAACGCCGAGCTGTTCACGACGATCGCCCAGCGGTTCAAGCGCGAATCCCCGTACAAGCAGACGATGATGGCGACGCTGACCAACGGATCGGCCGCGTCCGGCTACATCCCCAACGAGACGGCGTTCGGATACCAGACCTTCGAGGTGCTGTCGTCCCGCCTGAAGCCGGGTTGCGCGGAACAGGCGATCGTCACCGGGCTGGTCGACCTGATCGGCGCGGTCGACGGAGGCCGTTAGGCGAAGCGAGGGGAGACGGACAATGCCACCTGTTTCGGGAAAGCTGCTGGGGGCCGCCATTGCCGTGGCGCTGGCCACGGGCGGGCCGGCGCAACCGGGGAGCGCCACGGCACCGGCCGCGCCGGCCGCCGACGGCACGGTGGTGCTGGACGGCACCAGGGTGCCGCCGTCGCGGCTGCTCAGCCCGGAAGGGGCCGCCTATCTGCGCCACCTGATCGTCGACAAGCCGTTCGCGGGCGGGCCGGGGCTGTCCGATATCGTCGGCGAGCGTGCGCATCAGGACCGGATCATGCGCGGTTTCCTGGAGCCGATGCGGCGGCGCTACGCCGTGCATGTCGAGGAACAGCGGATCGGCGGCGTGGTGACCGATGTCGTCACCCCGGCCGACGGGATCGCCCCGGAGAACCGCGACCGGGTGCTGATCAACATCCACGGTGGCGGGTTCGTTACCGGCGGGCGGACGGCGTCGCTGGTCGAATCGGTGCCGCTGGCCGCGCTGATGCGGATCAAGGTGATCTCGATCGATTACCGGATGAGCCCGGAATATCGGTTTCCGGCGGCGAGCGAGGATGTCGCGGCGGTCTACCGCGCCGTGCTGAAGCAATACGACCCGGCGCGGATCGCACTTTATGGCTGTTCGGCCGGTGGCATGCTGACCGCGCAGGCGATCGCCTGGTTCCGCAAGGAGGGGTTGCCGCGCCCGGCGGCGATCGGGGTGTTCTGCGCGTCGCTCGGCAAGATCGCCGAGGGCGATTCCGCCGTGCTGGCCGGGCCGTTGACCGGCGCCCGGCCGGCGGGTGGGGCGGAGGGCGCCCCCCGCCGCCCGCCGGGATACATGACCGGCGCGGGCGACGACGATCCGCTGGCCTATCCGCAACAGTCTGCGGCGTTGCTGGCGGCGTTTCCGCCGACGCTGTTCATCACCGGCACGCGGGCGTTCGAATTCAGCGCCGCCCTCAATTCCCACAACCGCCTGACCGCCGCCGGGGTGGAAAGCCGTTTTCACGGCTGGGACGGCATGTTCCACGGATTCTTCTACAACAGCGAGATGCCGGAGGCGCGCGAAGCCTATGCGATCATGGCCCGGTTCTTCGACAGCCATATGGCGCGGTAGAGCGCGAACGGGACGTTGAACGGGATGGCGGGCAGGCGAAGGGCCGGTCAGGGCCGGCCGGACGCGATCCGTTTCATCAGCGCCGGGTCCGGCAGCGGATGCGCCCCTTCGGTATCGAAGGTTTCGAGCGAACCGATCTGGCGTGCGATCGCGGCGGCGGTGCGTTGCAGCGCGACGACGTAGCGCCGGGCGTCGTCGGGCGACACCGCGCGGCGGAAGAAGGTCAGCCCGATCGCCGCCGCGACCCGGTCGCCGATCATGATCGGCACGGCAAGCGTACCGGAGTTGCGCGGTTCCGTGCCGGGATCGCGTTCGGCGTAGCCCTGGCTGCGCGCCCGTTCGACCCGCCATTCCAACCAGCCGCTTTCGCGGCTGGCGAGCAGATCCGCCTCCCGCTCATAAGCAAGGTTACGCAGCATCCGCCGTTCCGAGTCCGGGCAGAAGGCGTAATAGGCAAGGCCGAGCGCGTTGGAAAACAGGCTGAGCCGCATGTTCAGCGTCGAATGGAACGGCGAGTTCGACGTATCGTGAATGGTGCTGAAGCGGATGACGATCGCGTCCTTGTCGAGGATGGCGACGCCCGACGGCCAGTTCAGTTCGCGGGTCAGCGCGATCGCCCAGGGCCGGGCCGCTTCGACGACCAGCGGATCGCCCTGATAGCCGCAACTGAGCGACTGGGTCCGCATGGTCACGCAATAGCCGTTCTGGCGCGGGTCCCTGGCGACATAGCCGCTTTGCGCCAGCGTCTGCATCATGCGGACGATCGTCGGCTTGGGCAGGCCGGTGTCCTTGTGCAGTTGGCCGACGGTGCTCCACGGACGCCGGTTCAGCGCCTCCAGCAGTTCGAAGGCGCGGGTGACCGCCTGGATATTGGTCGGTGACGGCGGGTTGGCCGGGGAGCGATCGAGCGGGCTGCGGATCGAGCCGAGCCGGCGATATTGCTGGTCGCGTCCCGCATCGCCGCCGCCGGTGTCGAAGGTCGGTTCGCCGTTCACGCCGCCGGAAAGCCGTAGAGCCGGGCGGGATTGTCGACCAGCATGCACCGTCGCGTTTCCGCATCGGCGACATAGGCGGGGATCAGGTCGACCAGATCGCGTTCGTCGACTTTCGCCTTGAGATTGGGGTGCGGATAGTCCGTGCCCCACAGGATGCGATCCGGCCGCGCCGCGACGAGCGCGCGGGCGTAAGGCAGGGCGCCGTCATAGGGGGAGGGCACCATGCGTTCCGCGCCCGAAAGCTTTACCCAGGCGCCGTCGCGGCGGAGCAGATCGAGCAGGGCGCGGAAGGCGGGCTGTTCGACGCCGGCGGCCGGGTCGACCCGGCCCATATGGTCGATGACGAACGGCACCGGCAGCGCGGCGAAATTTTCGTGCAGGGTGAGAATGTCGTCGTCCTTGACGTGAAGAACGACGTGCCAGCCGAGCGAGGCGGCCCGCGCGACGCTGCGCGAGAACACATCCGGTTCCGGCCACAGGCCGAGCGAGCGAACGAAGTTGAAGCGGATGCCGCAGACCCCCGCCGCCGCCATCGCTTCCAGTTCCGCGTCGGTGATCGCATTGTCGATTACCGCGACGCCGCGATAGGCGTCGGGTCGCCAGGCAAGGGCGTCGAGCATCGCGCGATTGTCGGTGCCGTGGGCGCTGGCCTGGACGATCACCGCGCGATCGACGCCGAGCCGGGCATGGAGCGCGGCCAGTGTTTCCTTCGGCGTGTCGGTCGGTTCATAGGCGCGCGCCGGCGCGTAGGGGAAGCGGTCCGGCGGGCCGAAGACATGGCAATGCGTGTCGCAGCTGCCCGGCGGCAGGGTGAAATGCCGTGTTGCCGCGCCTGCCTGCCCCGCCTGATCCACCCGCGATCCCCTCCGCTTACGCCTTGTCGTTGACAGCCGCGGGCTTAGCTTGCCGTAACGGCGCGGCCGTCCCTATTATCCGAATGTTCCACGATGCGAAATGGACGAATGGCCGGTCGCACCGGCGGCGGTGCGCGCCTAAAAGCAGGCCATGACGACCGCGCCTCGTATCGATTGCCACGCCCATATCTACACCCGCGCCATGCCGCTTGCCCCCGACGCCTGGCACCGCCCGCCCGGCGACGCGACCGTCGCCCAGTATCTGGACCAGCTCCGCCGGCACGGGATCAGCCACGGCGTGCTGGCGGCGGCCAGCCTTTATGGGACCAACAACGCCTATGCGCTGTCGGCGACCGGGGCGCACCCGAACTTGAAAACGACGGTGATCGTCGCGCCGTCCGCCGACCGGGCGACGTTGCTGGCGATGCAGGCGGTCGGGGCGGTGGGCTTTCGCCTCCAGCTTCGCAACCGGCTGGTCCCCGACCTGACGGCGCCCGACTGGCAGGGGTTGCTGGGCCATATGGCGGCGATCGGCTGGCACATGGAGTTGCACGACGATCTGGTCCGCCTGCCGCCGTTGATCGAGGCGGTCGAGCGCGCCGGAGTGCGGCTGGTCGTCGACCATTTCGGCCGGCCGGCCAATCGCGGCGAAGTCGACGGACCGGCGTTCGAGGCGTTGCTCGCCGCCGTCGGGCGGGGCAATTGCTGGGTCAAGGTGGCGTCCGGTTTTCGCCTGGAGGACCCGGCGGCGGAGCAGGCGGCCTTTGACCGGCTGCTGGCGCGGGGCGGCGCGCAACGGCTGTTGTGGGGCAGCGACTGGCCGTTCGCCAATTTCGAGGACCGGGTGTCCTATCCATCGGCGATCACCGATTACCGCCGGATCGCGCCGGACCCGGCGTTGCGCGCGGCGATCGACCGCACCGGTTTCGCCTTCTACTTTCCCGAGTGTGTTCCGCCAGACGGAATAGCCTGAATCGCCCGCATCATTCGGCGCCGCGCCGCGCAAGATGAGCGCGATCCGCGGATCAGCGGATCGGTATGTGCGGGGATTTGAATGACACCTGGTGAGGCGTTCCGATTCATCGACCTGACGGAGCCGTCGGATTTCAAGCGCGGCATCTTCAACGCGATCATCGCGCCGCGCCCGATCGGCTGGATCAGCACGGTCGACGCCAGCGGCGCGGCGAACCTTGCGCCCTTTTCCTATTTTAACATCTTTTCCAGCCTGCCGCCGATCCTGGGTTTTTCGTGCAACAGCCCGGAGGACCGCGAGGCGAAAGACACGCTCGCCAATGTCCGCGCAACGCATGAGTTCGTCTATAACATGGCGAGCCTGGACCTGATCGAAGAGGTCAACGCCTCTTCGACGCCATTGCCGGCGGGGGAGGACGAATTCACTTTTGCCGGCCTGACCAAAGCGCCGAGCGTCCATGTCGCGCCGCCGCGCGTCGCCGCCTCTCCGGTCAGCCTTGAATGCAAGGTCCTCCAGATCATCCGGTTCGGCGAGGGTGACGGCGAAATTCCCACCCATGTCACCTTCGGCCAGGTCGTCGGCGTGCATGTGCAGGAGCGTTTCGTCGACGAAGACGGCTATTTCCGCACCGCCGCGGCGCAACCGGTCGCCCGGCTGGGCGGCAACCAGTACGCGGTTTCGGCCGAACCGTTCGAGCTTGTGCGCCAGTTCCGGCGTGCCGAAGAGAGTTCCTATTGAAAGCGGGGGCAACCCGCGGGGCGAAGGAGAGCAGAGGGTGACGAATATCGGGCCGGCGTCATCCGCCGATCGGGCTTTGATGACACGCATCCTGTGGCGGATCATGCCGCTTTCGGTCGCGTGCCTTGTCGTATCGGCGATCGACCGCGCCAATATCGGCTTCGCCAAGCTGGGCATGCTGGGTGACCTGGGCTTCAGCGAGACGGTCTTCGCCTTTGGCGCGTCGTTGTTCTACCTCGGCTATGTCCTGTTCGAGATACCGAGCGCGATGGCGAATTACCGCTATGGCGCGCGGTTCTGGTTCGCCCGGATCATGATCACGTGGAGCATCACCACGCTGATCCTCGCCTTCGTCCATTCGACCGTCGCCTTCTATGTCCTGCGTTTCCTGCTCGGCGCGGCGGAAGCGGGGTTGTACCCGGCGCTGGTCTTCTACCTCACGCTGTGGTTCCCGGAGAATGAGCGGGCGCGGGCGATGGGGCTGCTGACGCTGGGCAGCGCGTTCGGCAACGGGTTCAGCGCGATCCTGTGCGGCAGCCTGCTCGACCTGGACGGGACGTTGAACCTGGCCGGCTGGCAGTGGATTTTCATCGTCACCGGCATTCTGCCGCTGATCACCACCGTGCTTGTCCTGCGCTACCTGCCGAGCAAGCCCGCCGACGCGCGCTTCCTGAGCGACACCGAGAAGGCGCGCGTCGCCGAGTTGCTTGGCCGCACCGCCGGTTCGCCGCATGGCAAGCATGGCTTCGCGTCGCTGCTGCAATGGCGGGTGATCAGCTATGGCGCGCTGTACGGCATATTCCTCGGCTCGCTTTACGGCATCAATTACTGGATGCCGACGGTGCTGCGCGATTTCGGGGTCAGCGGCCGGATGAACGGGCTGATGATCGGCCTGCCCTGGGCGCTGGACGCGGTGCTCCTGGTGCTGATCATGCCGCGACTGAAATCGTCGCGGGCGGTGGTACGGGCGCTGCTGCTGTTCGCGCTGATCGCCGTCGCCGCGTTCGGCGCGGCGGCATCCGGCGGGGCGTTGTGGCTGAAGGGCCTGGCGCTGCTCGTCGGCATTCCGGCGATTTCGCTCGGCATTGCCTGTTTCTGGACGATTCCGGTGCGGCATTTCTCCGGCGCGGCGGCGGCTGCCGCGATCGGTGCGATCAGCACGATCGGCAATCTGGGCGGCGTCGCGACGCTGAACCTGATGCCGGCGATCGCGCTGCGTTTCGACGCGCCGGCGATGGCGCTCTGGGTGCCGAGCATCGGCATGGCGGTGATCGCGTTGTGGACGCTGAAGGTGATTGCCGACGAGCGGCGCGGCGCGGCGGCGGTGGCCTGACGGTGGTCGACAAAATCTATCCCAGCCCGGCCGCGGCGCTTGACGGGCTGCTGTTCGATGGGATGACGATCATGTCGGGCGGCTTCGGCCTGTCCGGCAACCCGGAAAGCCTGATCCCGGCGATCCGCGATTCGGGGGTGCGCGGGCTGACCGTCGTGTCCAATAACTGCGGCGCCACCGGCTTTGGCCTCTACCAGTTGCTGGAGGCGGGGCAGATCGCCAAGATGATTTCGTCCTACATCGGCGCCAACACGCTGTTCGAGAAGCTCTATCTGACCGGCGCGCTGGAGCTGGAGCTGAACCCGCAGGGCACGCTGGCCGAGCGCATCCGCGCCGGCGGTGCCGGGATTCCGGCATTCTACACCCGCACCGGCGTCGGCACGCTGGTGGCGGAAGGCAAGCCGACAGAGATGTTCGACGGCATCGAATATCTGCGCGAGACCTGGCTGCGCGCCGACCTGGCGATCGTCAAAGCGTGGCGCGCCGACACCGCCGGCAACCTGATGTTCCGCAAGACCGCGCGCAATTTCAACCCGACCGTCGCGACGGCGGGCAAGGTGACGGTGGTCGAGGCGGAGGAGATCGTGCCGGCGGGCAGTTTCGATCCGGACCATGTCCATACACCGGGCATCTACGTCGACCGGATCGTCGCCTGCACGATCAACGAGAAGCGCGTCGAACACCGCACTGTCAGGCAGCGCGCGCCGGCGTGACACCGGTATGACATTGATGATGGGAGAGCGAATATGAAGACATCCGTTGCATGGCTGGCCGTGTTGCTTGCGGGAACGGCGCCCGTCGCCCCCGCGCTGTCCGCCCCCCAGGCGCCGTCGGCGGCCGCCGCGCCGGTGGGCGACGAGGACGCGTTGTTCGAGCTGCGCCGCCGGTTCATCGACAATGCGTTCACCGCGCTGACTTTCCAGACGATGAACAAGATCTTCCAGAGCCAGACGGTGGCGGCGGGGGACGGCGCAACCCCGCTGCCCCGTGCCGAACACCCGCTGGATTTCACCTATGCGTTCGACGGGCAGACGCGGACGACCGACGGCGCGATGGCCCGCACCTTTACCAGCGCGCTGCTGGTGATGAAGGACGGCAAGATCGTCTTCGAACGCTATCGCAACCTGAGCGACGAGCAGACACGCTTCCTGTCGATGTCGGCGTCGAAATCGATCACTTCGATCCTGATCGGCATCGCCATCGACCGTGGCGCGATCCGTTCCGTCAACGACTTGCTGACCGCCTATGTGCCGGAGCTGAAGGGTTCGGCCTATGACGGTGTGACGATCCGCCAGGCGCTCGACATGAAGACCGGGGTCGACCGTAACGACGGCGCGCAGCTGAAGCCCGGCACGCCAGACGCCGCCCGGCGCGAGGAGATGCTGGTCCGCAATGCCCGGCCGCTGGTCGATGAGGCGCTGATGGTGGCGCGCAAGGCACCGCCGGGCGGGGCGTTCGAATATACCACGCTGAACGTGACGGTGCTCGGTTGGGTGCTGGAACGCGCGACCGGCGAGACGATCACCGCCTTTACCGAGAAATATCTATGGAAGCCGCTGGGCGCCGAGGCGTCCGCTTACTGGATCACCGACGGGCCGGGCGCGAAGGGGCGGCCGATGAACGGCATGGGTTTCAACGCGACGCTGCGCGATTATGCGCGGATCGGCCAGATGATGCTCGACGGCGGCCGCGCCAACGGCCGGCAGATCGTGTCCGAACGCTGGGTCGCCGAATCGACGGGCGGGCCGCACCCCGCCTTTTCGCCCGGCGGGCAGCGCGGATACCAGTATCTGTGGTGGACCGTCGCGGGCACCCCCGCCTACATGGCCGATGGCATGGGCGGCCAGTATATCTATGTCGACCCGACGACCCGGACGGTGATCGTCAAGCTGAGCCATGTGCCGATCGGCAACGGCAAGGCGTTCGCCGAGGGCATGGCGCTGATGCAGGCGGCGGCCAAATGGCAGCCGGGCGCCGCGGCTGGCGAATAGCGGATGCGGGCGGCGCCGGGCGCGGCGCCGCCGCCCCTGTTGTTCAGCGAAGGCCCCGCCGCAACGGGGCGAGGGCGTCCGCGCCGCGCCGCATCGCCGCGCGCAGCATCGCGATGTCGGATTGCCAGACGATATAGGTGACGCCGCGTTCGGCCAGCGCGCTTGCTTCGTCCGCGCTGCCGGCGACCGCCCCGACATGGCGGCCGGCGGCAGCGGCGGCGGCGATGACGCGATCGACCGCGGCGCGCACCGACGGGTGATCCTGTTCGCCGGGCACGCCGAGCGACTGGCTGAGGTCGGCGGTGCCGAGGAACAGGATGTCGACCCCCGGTACGGCGCAGAGTGCGTCGATATCGTCGACCATTTCGCGATTTTCGACGTGGACGCTGACCAGGATGCGCCGGGACTGGGCGAAATAGTCGGTGAGCGGCATCGCGCCGTAATCCGCCGAGCGGTTGGCGCGCGCCAGGCCGCGTTCGCCGTCCGGAAAGTGGCGGGCAAAGCGGGCGGCTGCTGCGGCTTGGGCCGCGCCGCGCAGCGCGGGCAACTGCACGCCGGTCGCGCCGCTGTCGAGCGCGTGGAGGATCGCCGGTTCCAGCGCGTCAGGGGTGCGGACGATCGTGCCGATCCCCGCCGCTTCCGCCGCGCGGATCATGTTTTCGACCTGATCGTCGGTGAAGCAGCCATGTTCGCGGTCGACGATGACGAAATCGAAGCCGCCGAGCGCCGCCAGCTCGACGACCGCCGGCGCGGCGATTTTGACGAAGGTGCCGAATACCGGTTCGCCAGCGTCGAGCCGGTCGCGGATTTTCAGATTGACCATCGTTCCTTCCCCATTGTGCCTGGCATGTGCCGTGTTCAGGCAGGCCGGCGATTTCGCCTGAAATGGGCAAACCCTAGAGCCGGTGCCCGGTCCTGCCGAGATCGCGGCCAGGGCCGTTCCGCATCGCGAAACGAATGTGACCGCCGGCGGCGGACGAAAGGAAGGGTGGCTAGACTGGCGGCCAGCTTGGGAGAGAGGACGGATGAGCAGCAGGCGGCTGGCAAATGGCGCGCAACTGATCGATTTTTCGGACGCGGAGGGCGGCACACGGCGCTATGCGCGCGCCGCGAACTTCAGCGCGGAATGGATCGTGCCGGCGATGGGCGAGGTTGCCGTCGAGAGCGCGGAGGAAGCGATCGTCGTGTTGCCCGGCGGAGGTGAAATCGCGGCGGCGGGATGGCGGCACCGGGCGGAGGGACCGTCGGTCGCGATCGTGCCGCCCGGCCGCTTCGCCGTTGCGGCGGATGCGGCGGCGGCGGTGGTGCTGGCGACCGACCGTCCCGACCTGGACGATGCGGCGGCGCTGAACGCCGGGGGCGTGGCCGATCCGCGCATCGCGCCGGTCGGCGTGCCGTTCGCGCGGCGAGTGCCGCTGACGGCGCCGCTGGTCCTGCCGATCGACGCGATCCCGGTGCCGCCCGACAACGGCCGGCTGCGTTTTGTGCAGAGTGCGACGATCAGCATCAACATCGTCGTTTATGACGGGCCGCGTGGACGGACGGCGCTTAGCCCGCACGAGCACGACGCGATCGAGCAGGGGACGCTGGCGATCGCCGGCGACTACGTTCATCATTTGCGCGCGCCCTGGGGGCGCAACGCCGACGCATGGCTCGAAGACGTGCATCTGGACGCGCCGCCGGGCAGCCTGCTGCTGATTCCGCCCCGGCTGATTCACACCACCGAGGGGGTCGGTGCGGGCGCGCATGTGATGCTCGACATCTTTGCGCCGCCGCGCCGCGATTTCATTGCCAAGGGGTGGATGGCGAACGCCGCCGACTATGCCGCGCCGCCGGCCTGATGGGGGATCGTATGATGCGACCGACGACCGAACCGCCCGCAGACCCCGATCGCCGGACGCTGATCGGCATCGGCGCGGTGCTGGCGCTGGCCGCGCTGCCCCGTGCCGCCGGCGCCCAGCCGCCGTCGCGCGCCGATGCCGCCGCCGCCTGGGCCGCCGCGCGGGCAATACCGCTGTGGCCGGCGGGGCCGCCGGGCGGCGGGTTCGTCGAGCGCCCGGTACCGGCGGGCGGCGCGCCGACCTTCATCCGTAATGTCGCGCGGCCTGAATTGCGCGTGTTCTACCCGGCGCGGGCGAATGGGAGCAGCCTGCTGGTAATGCCGGGCGGAGCCTATCGCTTCGTGTCGGTCGCCAATGAGGGCGTTGATGTTGCCGCCGCGATGACCGCGCACGGTTATACCGTGTTCGTGCTGGTCTACCGCCTGCCCGGCGAGGGCTGGGCCAACCGCAGCGACGTGCCGTTGCAGGACGCGCAGCGGGCGATGCGGGTGATCCGTGACCATGCCGCGCGCGGCGGCCTCGACCCCGCTGCGGTCGACGCGGTCGGCTTTTCGGCCGGCGGGCACCTGGCGGCGTCGCTGGCGACCGGGTTCGCCGAGCCAGTCTATCCGCCGACGGACGCCGTCGACGCACTGGACGCCCGGCCGCGTGGCGTTGGCCTGATCTATCCGGTGATCAGCCATGCGGCCGGCATCGGCCATGCGGAATCGTCGCGGATGCTGCTGGGTGATCGCCCGGATGCCGCCCGTGTCGCCCGCCGGTCGCCGGCGCTGCGGGTCGGCGCCGACACGCCGCCCGCCTTTTTCGTCCACGCCTTAGACGACACGGCGGTACCGGCCGAGAACAGCCTGATCATGATGCGCGCGATGCAGGCGGCCGGCCGGCCGGTGGAGGTGCATCTGTTCGAGCGCGGCGGCCATGGTTTCGGCACCGGTCCGGCGGGGACGCCGGCGGGGGGATGGCTGGACCTGTTCGCCGCCTGGCTCGCCACGCCGCGCGGCTGAGCGGGCGGGCGGCGATGGTCAGCGATCCGGGCCGGAGGGCTTTTACCGGGGCGAGCATCGGCGCGGCGCTGGCGGCGCTGTTCGGCGGGCCGGCGTGGGCGGAGAACGTCGCCGCGCTGGCGCATGTCGACCCCGAATTGCGCGCGGCGGCCGCCGCACTGATCGCCCGGCCGATCGGTCCGTTGTGCGACGCGCGGCTGGCGGCGCTGCGGGCCGGCGCACGGGCGCGGGCGGAGCCGCCGCGCCCAGATGTGCCGATTGCCGAACGGCGAATACCGGGGGCGCGGGGTGCCCCGGACGTGACGATCTTCATCGTCAACGCGGCGCCCGGAACGGCGCGGCCGGCGATCCTCCACATGCACGGCGGCGGCTTCGTCCTTGGCGCGGCACGGTCGGAACTGCGTTATGTGCAGGAGATCGCCCGCGCGATCGACGCCGTTGTCGTCAGCGTCGAATACCGGCTTGCCCCCGAAACCCGGTTTGCTGGCGCTGTCGAGGACAATTACGCCGCGCTGCGCTGGCTTTACCGCCATGCCGGCGCGATCGGCGCCGACCCGCGCCGGATCGCGGTGATGGGTGAGAGCGCGGGGGGCGGGCATGCGGCGCTGCTCGCCATCGCCGCGCGCGACCGCGGCGAGGTGCCGCTGGTCCTGCAACTTCTGCTTT
Organism: Sphingomonas flavalba; assembly: GCF_047553045.1. Lineage (GTDB taxonomy): Bacteria > Pseudomonadota > Alphaproteobacteria > Sphingomonadales > Sphingomonadaceae > Sphingomonas_L > Sphingomonas_L flavalba_A. Next base: position 574,071 of record NZ_CP180208.1, read on the forward strand.
ATCCGATGCTTGACGACCGCACCGGCAGCACCCGTCGCCCGGCGCCGCATATCGGCACGATCCTGTGGGACGGGGCGGCCAATGCCTATGGCTGGCGGTCCTACCTGGGGGTGGAGCCGGGAGGAGCGGATGTGCCGGCGGCGGCGGTGCCGGCAAGGCTTGCCGACATGAGCGGGCTTGCCCCGGCATTTATCGCCATCGGCGGCATCGATCTGTTTGTTGACGAAGCGATCACCTATGCGCGCCGGCTGAATGCCGCCGGTGTCGCCACCGAATTGCTGGTGCAGCCGGGGGCGTTTCACGCTTTCGACCGGCTTGCCCCCGAAACGCGGGCGGCGCGGCGGTTCAGCGCCGCGAAGCTGGCGGCGCTGCGCCGTGCCTTTGTTCAGCCGGACCCCGGCTGAAGCGCCGACAGACCGAGAGCGATTGCGCCGAGCGGCCCGGCGTCGGCGCCGAGCGCCGGTTCGCGGATCAGCAGGGCGGCGCTGACCTCGTCGACATAGGGCAGGTAGCCGCCGAGCAGCGCGACGGCGCGTTCGCGGACCAGCGGCAGGAGGAAGGGGCGGCCGGTGCCGACCCCGCCGCCGATCAGCAGCCGTTGCGGCGCGAGGGTGACGAACAGCGCCGCCGCCAGTTCGGCCAGATCGGCGGCGACGGCGGTCCAGACCGGGTGATCCGGGCCGACGGTTGCCGGATCGCAGCCGAAACGGGCGGCCAGTGCCGGGCCGGACACCAGCCCCTCTACACAGTCGCCATGAAACGGGCAGGTGCCGGCGAAACCGTCGCCGGGGAGGCGGCGGATGCGCAGGTGTCCGACCTCCGGATGCAGGGCGCCGTGGAGCGGGCGGCCGCCGATCAGCACCCCGCCGCCGACGCCGGTGCCGACGGTCAGGTAGCACAGGCTGTCGCAGCCGGCGCCGGCGCCCCAACGATATTCGGCGAGGGCGGCGCCGTTGACGTCGGTATCGATCGCCGCCGGACAGGCGAGGCCGGCGGTCAGCGCCGCCATCACCGGCGCCCCGGTCCAGCCCGGCTTCGGCGTCGCCAGCATCGCCCCGAAGCCGGGTGCCGACCGGGCGAGCGCCAGCGGCCCGAATGAGGCGATGCCCAGCGCGTCGAGGGCACCGGCACGGTGCCATGCGGCAAGCTGGCGGTGGAGGCGACCGAGCGTTTCGTCCGGCTGTGTCGTCGGCATGGTGACACGCGCGACGACGGCGCCAGCCTGCCAGAGCAGGGCGATTGCCTTGGTGCCGCCGATCTCTACGCCGGCGATCCGCATCGTCCCGGTCCCCCGTTCAGCCCGCGAGCCGGGCGGTGTAGCCGTCCAGCTCGATATGCAACGTCGGCGCGAAGCTGGCGCCGAAGCGGGGCGGCGACACGCTGGCGGCGTCGGCCCCCCATTGATCGACGAAGCTGGTTACCGACAAGTCTGGCAGGACCAGCCAGCTATAGGCCTGTTTCGGCGCATCCGCCGGGTTTGCGAAGACGAGGCCGGTGCCGTTGAGCGGCCGCCAGCCGCCGGCAAGCCGTGGCGAGGCCATGCCGTAAAGGCCGGTCGGGCCGGCCGGGCCGCCGGGCGCGAAGACATGCGCCTGCGTCGACCAGAACAGATAGTATAGCCCGGCGTGGAAAACGGCGTGCGGCCGTTCCAGTTCGTTGTTCAGGCCGTCCGCACCGATCAGTGGCGGCAGCAGGCGCCAGTCTTCGCGATCGCCAGCCGGTGCCGCGGCGGTGCCGATCGCGCCGTTGAACGCCGCGCCGGACCCGACGAGTGACGCGGCGAAGAACAGGTGGTGGCTGCCGTCGGCCGGGTCGCGGAAATAGGCCGGGTCACGAAATGCCTTGATGCTGCCGATCGTGCCGGTGCCGGCATCGCTGGGCATGTAGTGGCGCGGATCGGCGACGACGACCGGGCGCAGGCCGCGCCAGTCGATCAGGCGATACCCGCCAGCCTGGTCGAGGGTGGCGGTCGCCTGGAACAGGCGTTGTTCGAAGGTAAGTATCGCTTCTCCCCGGCGGCCGGTGGCGGTAAAGTAAAGGGTAACGGCCGCGCTGTCCGGGTCAAGCAGCGCCGAGCCGGACCATTCACGGCTGCCCGGCGAGAAGCCGTCGGGCATTGCCGGGCCGATATGCGCCCATGCGCCCTGGCGCTGGCGGAGCAGGTGGATGCGCGCGACGCCGTGGCGCGCGTCCGGGTCCGGGTGGGGCGGCGCCGCCAGGGCCATCCACAGCGTATCGCCGCCGTCCGCGCCCAGCCGGGCGGGGGTTCCGTCCGCCAACTGGAGCGGCCAGGCATCCCATATGTCGATATCCTCGCGGACGCGGGCGAAATCCGCTGTGCTGAACAGCGGCGCGGCCGGCAGCGGCGCGGCCGTAATCGCGGCGACATGGTCCGCGCTCCAGTGGACCGGCGGGGGGGATGCCGCGTCAACCAAGCCGGGCACCACGGCATCGGGCGGCGCCGCCGGATCGCGTGCGGCAGGGGGTGGACCCGCGAATCGGCAATCGATTGCAAATGGCAAAATTCCTTTCGGCGTATCCCGCGCGCAGCCTGGCGCGTCAGCGCGCGCCTTGCCTGGGATAATCCGCGCTGTTTCGCTCTGCGAGGCGCCGGGCCATCGGCTGGCGCAGCCAGTTCCACAGGCTGAGCGCGGCAAGCAGCGTCGCGAAGCAGCCGCCGAGCACGATGCTGGACCCGCTGTTGCCGAGCAGGTCGCCGGCGGCGCCCATCGCCAGCGGCGCAGCGACCGCCCCGATGCAGGTGAAGAACAGCAGCACGCCGGCGATCGACCCGTGCCGCGCCCGCGCGAAGCAACTGATCCCGGTCGAATTGATTGTCGGATAAAGCACGGACATGAACAGCCCGGTCGCCGGCAGCGCAAAGACCGCGACGGGGCGGCCACCGGCAATCGCCACCCAGAACAGCAACGCCATCGCGGTGCTGCACAACAGCACGACGCGGGTCCAGTCCCACCGGGCGAGCAGCCAGGCGCCGAAAAACCGGCCGATGGCGCGCAGGATGAAGAACACCGATACGACATAGGCGGCGAGCCAGGCGTTGGCGCCGGTGAAGCCGGCGAAATAGGTCGGTGCCCAGACGTAGATCGCCGCTTCCGCCCCGACATAGAGGACGAGCGCGGCGGCGAAGAACAGCGCCGCCGGGTCGCGCAGCATGCGGATCGCGGCGCGCGGATCGGCCGCCGCGGTGGCACCGGCCGGGCGGGCTGCGGGCGGGAAGGGCGCCAGCAGCGTGCCGGCGACGAGCAGCAGGCACAGGCCGGCGGCGATCAGATAGACCCATTTCCAACTGGCGCCGCTTTGCAGGGACAGGGCGACGATCGCCGGGCCGACGATCGCGCCGACGCCGAAAAAACCTTCCACCAGATTCATCGTCGCGGCGTGTTCGCGGGTCGAGTGCGAAATGTCGCCGATCAGCGCCAGCGCACCCGCCTTGAAGATGCCGATGCCGAGGCCTGACAGGAACAGCAGCGCGACGAAGAAGCCGAAGGCATGGCCGGCGGCGAACAGGGCGGAGGTGACGCCGAACAGCGCGAGGCCGATCAGGATACTCCACCGTCGCCCGATCCGGTCGGCGAGGAAGCCGAGCATAATCGCCGCAATGCCGATGCCCGCCATCGTCGCGTAATGGAACGCCCCGGCGGCGGTCATGCCGAGGCCGAATTCGGCGATGATCTGCGGGATGACCGTGCCGACCGAATCGGTCGTCATCGCGAAACAGGCGAACATCAGGAAGATCAGCGCCTTCAGAAAGGCCGTCGATCCCGTTCCCTGGCCTTTCGGCATCATCGCCATGGCTTTTCTTCCCCGGTCCTATCCTGCCCGATGCCGATCCTACGGTCACCGAGCTTGTTTTTGCAATCGATTGTAAATAAACGGTCGATCGGCATTATAAGAGCCTGCGCCGGTGTTCCCACGCCTAGCAGGTGCCCGTTCCGTCAGACGGAAACATTCCGCGATACGGAACGAAGAGAGTTCGGCCATGGCGCCACCGGTTGCGGTTCCTAGCGTTAACCGAGTGAAAGAACGGGGAGGGGTTCATGAGAGGGAATTTGACCTATCGTCTGCTGGTTACGTCGGCGGCGGCGGTCGCGCTGGTGCCGGCCGTGGCGGTTGCGCAGGGTAGCCCGGCGCCGGCCGGAGCGGCGGCCGAGGAGACGATTGTCGTCACCGGATCGCGCGTCGCGCGCAGCGGTCTCGACGCGCCGACGCCGCGCACGGTTGTCGGTTCCGAACTCATGGAGAATCTGGGGCAGTCGAACGTCGCCGAGGCGATCAAGCTGATCCCGCAGAATATCGCGTCGAGTTCCGACACCAATGTCGGTTACGGCACCAGCCCGAATGTCGGGTCCAATTTCGTCAACCTGCGCGGGCTGAACCCGAGCGCCGGGACACGGACGCTGACTCTGGTTAACACGCGGCGTTTCGTGCCGAGTTCCGACGGCGGCGCGGTCGACCTGAACGTCATTCCGGCGGCGATCATCAGCCGGGTGGAGACGGTGACCGGGGGCGCGTCCGCCGCCTATGGGTCCGACGCGGTCGCGGGGGTCGTCAACGTCATCCTCGACCGGAACTTTACCGGTTTCAAGGGCGAGACCAGCTATAACCAGACGTCGCGCGGCGACGGCAAGGGTTGGCGGGTGTCCGGCGCGTGGGGCACGCGCTTCGCCCAGGATCGCGGCCATTTCGCGATCGCGCTGGAATATGAGCAGCAGAACGGCGTCGGCAATTGTTCCGAGGTGCGCAGCTGGTGTGCGGAAAGCTGGGACTTCTTCACCAACGCCAACACCATCCTGCCCGATGGAACGCTGTCGGGTTACAATCTGCCCGGCACGCCGGGCTATGGGCTGCCCAATTTCGTCGTCGGCCGCGATTCCAAGCAGGCGTTCAACGACCCCAACGGCGTGACGCGCAATCGCGGCCCGGCGCTGGTCGCGGCGCGTAACAAGCGGTTTACCGACGACGGCACCGGCATCGTCGATTTCGAACCGGGCGATTTCGTGCCGTCGGTCGGCTTTGGCGCGCGGCAGGGCGGCGACGGCGTGTCGACCTATTCCAATTCGCCGCTCCGCAGCCCGGTCGACCGCTATGTCGGCTATGCCTATGGCAGCTACGAGGTCAGCCCCGGCTGGCAGGTGTCGGGCGATCTCAGCTTCGCGCGGCGAACGGCGTCGGCGATCGGATCGACCGTCGGCCCGCGTTCGACGATGTTCATCAATTCAACCAACGCCTTCATGCCCGACGAACTGCGTGCCCTGCTTGGCGGCACGGCGTTCAGCCTCGGCAAGGACATGGACCTGCAGATCGAAAACCGGAACAGCGTGAAGGCCGACGTGTTCCGAACCTCCGTCGGCCTGACCGGCGAACTGGGCGGCGGCTGGGTGTTCGACGCCTATTACCAGTACGGCCAGAACAAGCGGAAGCAGACCGCCAGCCGTTCCCGCGTCAACACGCCGATGATCTACGCGTTCGACGCCGTGCGGGACCCGAGCAGCGGCAACATCGTCTGCGCCGAACTGCTGAAGCCCGATCCCGATCCGCGCGCCGCCGGTTGCGTTCCGCTGAACATTTTCGGCAAGGACACCATGTCGCAGGCGGCGATCGACTATGTCTACCGCCCGATCTACGAGGATTTCACCTTCCGCCAGCATGCGGCGTCGGCCAGCGTGCGCGGCGGGCTGTTCGACGGGCGGGCCGCCGGGCCGCTGGGCCTGGCCGCCGGTGTCGATTTCCGTTCCGAAGGCGGCGACGTGTGGCACCACGACATTCCCGACTATCAGGATTACGGCCTGACCTTCGGGCAGGACTATGCCGGCAGCATCAAGGTTTTCGAGCTGTTCGGCGAAGCGAATTTCCCGGTGTTCAAGGATTCGCCGCTTGGCGACGGACTTGAAGTGAACGCCGCAGGCCGCTGGACCAAGAACAAGAGCCACAACAAGGTCACCGACGAGCGCAAGGCGATCGGCGCGTTCAGCTGGAAGCTGGGGCTGATCTACGAACCGATCAGCGCGGTGCGGTTCCGCGCCACCCGGTCGCGCGACATTCGCGTCGCCGGTTTCCGCGAACTGTTCCTCAACGAAATCGCCAGCGAGCCGGGAACGGCGCAGGGCGTGGTCGACAACCCGGCGATCCCCGGTTCCCCGGCCGGCGGCGACGATGCCACCGCGATCCTCGGCGGCGGCAGTTTCCAGCTTGGCGCGGAAAAGGCCGACACGACCACCGGTGGCGTGCTGTTCCGGCCGGATTTCATCCCCGGCCTGCAGATCGGCGTCGACTGGTTCGAGATCAAGATCCGCGACGCGGTGACGTCGCTGTCCGGCCAGCGGATCGTCGACTTCTGCGAACAGTATAACACCTTTTGCGACCGCATCACCTATGCCAGCCAGCAGGACATAACCTTCATCGACGCGCGGCGCGTCAATCTGGGCCGGTTCATCGCGCGTGGCCTCGACATCGAGGGGCAGTATGATTTCCCGCTGAGCACGATCGACGCGGAGTGGAACGGGCGGCTGAACCTGCGGGTGCTGGGCACCTACCAGTATGATTTCCTGATCCAGCCGACACCGGTCGCGCCGGCGGTGAACTATGCCGGGCAGGCGGCGGACCTGCGGGATTCGGGGGATTTCGCCGCGTCGCCGAAATGGAAATGGAACGCATTCCTGACCTATTCGAACGACCCGTTCACCGCGACGCTGGCGATGCGCCACATTGGCGCCGGCAAGCTGGACGTCAACAAGATCGGCCCGGACGACCCGCGTTACAGCCCGCAGCTGGCGAACAGCATTTCCGACAATACCGTCCGGTCGGCGACCTTCTTCTCGCTGGGGCTGACGTACAAGCTGCGCGCGCTCGGCCGCGATGACGGGCTGGAGATTTTCGGGGTGATCGACAATCTGTTCGATGCGAAACCACCGGTCGCGCCGGGCGGCGGCGGCAACAACCTGGGGTCGTTCTACCCGACCAACCCGATCTACTATGATACGCTTGGTTCACGCTACAAGCTTGGCCTGCGGGTGAAACTGTGACCGGCCGCGCGGCGGCGGGACAGTGCCGCCGCCGCGCCGGAGCTGTTCGCCGCGACGGGATGGAGGGGATGGGAATGGAAATGCGTCGCCGAAGCGTTACCGGCGTCATCGCCGGTCTGGCCGCCCCGGCGCTGTTGCTGGGCGGTTGCGCGGCGGCGGCCGAGCGCCCGGCCGCCGCCGGGGCCGCGCCGCTGATCGTCCATGGCGCGACCAGCGTCGTCGAACTGGGACCGGTTCATCTGGCGGTCGAGACTTTGTACCCGGCGGGCAGCAAGGTGGCGCCGGGCGGCGCCGCGACGCTGGGCCGCGCCGTCGACCCGCCGGACGTCGCGACCAACGCTGAAACGCAGATACTGCGCGAATCCATCCGCGAACCCGATCTGCGGATCATCATGACCGTTGCCGAAGGGCTGTACCGGATCGTGGCGCGCAAATCGGCGGGGATCACCACCGTCGCCGATCTGCGCGGCAAGCGGATCGCGACGCTGACCCAGACATCGGCCGGCTATTTCCTTAGCCGGATGCTGGCCGGCGCGGGCATGTCGATCGACGACGTCACCATTCGGCAGATCCACCCGTTACCCGGCATGGTCGCCGCGCTCGAACGCGGCGAGGTCGACGCCGTCGCGATCTGGGAGCCGCATAGCGAGAACGCCGTGCGCGCGCTGGGCGGTGATGTCGTCGAATTCAGCGGCAAGGGCATATACCGCGAACTGTTCAACCTCAATTCGACCGCGACCGTTCTGGCCGACCCGATGAAGCGGGCGCGGGTGGTGGAACTGGTCGGCGCGATCATCGATGCCACCGCGGCGACCAACCGGAACCCGACGCGCGCGCAGCAACTGGTGGCGGACGCGGCGGGGTTCACTGTCGAGGAAGTCGCCGCATCCTGGCGCCACCACGCCTTCGTTGCCGCTTTTCCCGACGACATGCTGGCGGTGTTGGTCGAGGAGGAGGCGTGGCTGGCCGGCCTGGCCGGGCGGACCCCGCGCAGTCGCGAGGAACTGGCCCGGCTGATCGACCGCAGCGTTTACGACGAGGCGATGCGGCTGCGGCGCTGAACGCCCCGGCTTTTATTTCGTATCACGAAACCGGCGCGATTGAAGGACGAAGCGGCGTTCACGAAGGCGTATTCGTCGTCGAGTCGCTAGGGCAATCGATTGCACAACCCTTCCGGCACCAACGCACGCGGCCTGAAGCCGCGGCATACCGGAGGGGAAAATACCATGTCGAGTCGCCTCAACCTGCTTCTGTTCGTGTCGTCCCTTGCCCTGGCCGGCGCGGCCGAGGCGCAGGACGCACCGCCCGCGCCGCCTGGCCCGCCCGCCCGCGCGGCGGCGACCGCGGCCGGCGACGGCGAGATCGTCGTCACCGGATCGCGGCTCAATTCGAGCGGTTATACCGCGCCGTCGCCGACGACGGTGGTTGGCGCCGAGCAGATCGAGCAGCGCGCCCCGGCCCAGGTGTCCGACATCATCAACCTGTTGCCGTCGGTACGCCTGTCGTCGGGACCGCAGCAGTCGCAGCGCTTCTTCCAGACAGGATCGTCGCCGATCGACCTGCGCGGGTTCGGCGCCGGCCGGACGCTGACCCTGGTCGACGGCAATCGCTTCACCAGCGGGACGGTCGATTCATCGCTGATCCCGGTCAACCTGATCGAGCGGATCGACGTGGTCACCGGTGGCGCGTCGGCGGCCTATGGGTCCGACGCGGTGGCGGGGGTCGTCAATTTCGTCCTGCGCAAGCGGATGGAGGGGGTGCGCGGATCGATTCAGGCCGGCGTCAGCCAGCGGGGCGATTCGTCGGAACGGGTGTTCAACATTGGTTTCGGTTCCGGCTTCGCCGGCGGACGCGGGCATTTTGTCGTCGGCGTCGACTATGCGAAGAACCGTGGCGTCGCGCCGATCTTTTCGCGAAGCTGGGGGCAACTGAACCCCTATCTCGTCTCGAACGGCCTGACGCGGCCGGCGGGCACGCCCGCACAATCCTTTCTGACCGACGTTACCTATTCGCGGCAGTCGACCGGCGGGCTGGTGATTTCCGGGCCGCTGGCCGGCACCGCCTTTGGCGACGGTGGCACACCTTACCCGTTCCAGTACGGACAGGTACTGACCAGCCTGATGGTCGGCGGGGTCAACCCGGCCGGTAACCCGAACGGCAACGCGCCGTTGCTGACGCCGACCAGCCGGCGCGCCGGGCTGATCCGCGGCGAATTCGAGATCACCCCGGCGCTGACCGTCTTTGCCGAGGGCAATTACGGCTACACCGAGACCGACAGCTATTCCGGCTTCTACCAGGGCAGCGCGATCATCGGCATCGACAACGCGTTTCTGCCCGCCGTCACCCGCACCGCGATGCAGAATGCCGGGGTCACCACCATCACCGTCGGGCGGCTGCTCGCCGATTACGGCGGCACCCGCAACAAGTCGACGCATGAGACGCTGCGCGGCGTGATCGGCGTTGAAGGCCGGTTGTTCGGCGATTTCACCTGGGATGCCGGCGCCCAGTACAGCCAGACCGACAATTACGGGCGCAACAAGGATGTGATTGTCGCCAATTTCCTGGCGGCGGTGAACGCGGTGCCGGGGCCGAACGGGACGATCGTCTGCGGGCCGATCGCCGGCAACCCCAACCTGACCGATCCGGTCAGACAATCGCAGGTGCAACCGGGCTGCGCGCCGCTCAACATCTTCGGCCTCGGCTCGCCGTCGGCGGAATCGCTCGATTACGTCACCGGCCATGGCGGCGCGGTCAGCACGTCGCGCAACCAGTTGTGGAACGGCTGGGCCAATCTGCGCGGATCACCGTTCTCGACCTGGGCCGGTCCGGTGCAGGTCGCCCTCGGCGCCGAATGGCGCAAGGAGGCGATCGCGACCCACGCCAACGCACTGGCGCTGCAATCGGCATGGAATGCCAGCAACGGCGGTGAGTTTTCCGGTTCGTACACTGTCAAGGAAGGCTTCGCCGAAATCGGCGTACCGCTGGCGGCGGAACTGCCCTTTGCCTATGCGCTGGACCTGAACGGCGCGTTCCGCATCACCGATTACAGCACCAGTGGCGTGGTCCACACCTGGAAGATCGGTGGCACCTGGGAACCGGTGGCGGGGCTGAGGCTGCGTTCGACACGATCGCGCGACATCCGCGCGCCCACGCTGGGCAACCTGTTCGCGTTCGGCGGACCGGGCGGCTGCTGTAACATCACCAACCCGTTCAACGGCGAGAGCGGTCGTCTGCGTACCGCGCAGACCGGTAACCCCGCCCTGACCCCTGAGATCGCCGATACGTTCACCGCCGGCGTCGTCGTCGCGCCGACGGGCGCGCGCTGGTTCCGCGCATCCGTCGACTATTACAACATCAAGCTGAAGGATGCGATCACCACCGTCCAGGGGCCGGAAATCATCAACCGCTGCGCCGCCGGCCAGCAGGCTTATTGCGCTGCGATTGTGTTCGACAACACCGTGTTCGGCATCGATTACGTCCGCCAGCAGCCGTTCAACCTCAACCGCCTGCTGCGGCGGGGACTCGATTTCTCGATGGACCTGAATTTCAGCCTTGGCGCCGACAGCCGGCTGGTCATAGCGACCCGCGCGTCGAAGGCGATCGCGGTGCGGACCTATGATCGCGGCACCATCATCGAGCGGTCCGGTTCGATCCAGGGCGACGGGGTGCCCGAATGGAACGGCACGGTCGACATGTCGCTGGTCAAGGGACCGGCGCGGGTGACGCTGACCGGGCGCTATTTTTCCCGGTCGAAGTTCGACGCCACCCAGCTTGGGCCGGAAGACGCGGGATATAGCGCGGCGCTTCCCAACTCGCTCAATACCAACCGCGTGCCCGCCCGCGCCTATTTTGACCTCTACACCGAATACCGGATGAAGGCCGGGCGGACGGCGGTGTCGGTCTTCGCCCAGGTGCAGAACCTGCTCGACAAGGACCCGTGGGTATTCGCGTCGACCAACATCACTTCGGGCGGCAACCCCTACGACCTGATCGGGCGCCGGTTCCGCCTTGGCGTTCGGTTCGAGCGGTAACGGCCGGGGTGGCGGCCCGGAGTACGACGGCGCCCCGCCGGGAGAGCGCCACTACCGCTGCATTGCAGCGGCGCCCGGCATGGGGCGGATGGCAACGCTTGCGCCGTGGCCGGGCGGGGACTAGATGTGCGAATTATTCGCAAGAAGGTTGGGGCATTGTCGCAGCGCAGGGTCATAGCGGAGCTGTTCGCCGAACGACGCGATGACCTGGTGAAATATGCCGGTGCGGTCAGCGGCGACGATGCCGGCGCCGAGGATCTGGTGCAGGAGGCGTGGCTGCGCTGCGACCGGGCGGCGCGCGACGGCCGGATCGAGCGGCCTGCCCATCTGCTGTGGCGCATCCTGCGCAATGTCTCGATCGACCGGGGACGCCGCATCGCACATGAGAAGCGGATGATTGTTGGCGGTGAGAGCGAGCAGCGCCTTGCCGTCCACGCCGACGAGCAGCCGTGCGTCGAGGCGATGCTGATCGCCCGGGAGGAACTGGCGCGGATTCAGGCGGTGCTCGACACGCTTGATCCGCGCACGCGTAGTGCGTTCGAGATGCACCGCTTTGAAGGGGCGAGGCTGCGCCAGATCGCCGCGCGCCTTGGCGTTTCTGTCACGGTGGCGCACGGCCTGGTGGCGAAGGCGCTCGCGCGGGTGCGGCAGGCGGTGCGCCAGGACGCCTGATTTTGCGCGTCGTCCCCCGAAAAATATCCGTCGCCGTGCGTCTGTCAGGGTAAGAGGCATCGGGATCGGCGGCTTCAAGGCGCCGGCCGGTGCTTCTGAAAAGAGGGTGACGGGCAAGGGATGAAGGGCGCCACCAGCGACGACGCGCGCCGCGCCGATGACGAGGCGGTGGAATGGGTTATCCTCTTGCGCGAGGACCCGGATGCCGCCGAGACGCGCGCGGGGTTCGAGGCCTGGCTGGCGGCGTCGCCGCTCAACGCCCGCGCCTGGGCGGCGACCGCCCATGCCTATGACCGCGCCGGAGATGCCCGCCCGGCCTATGCGCCGCCGGTTCGCGCGGCGGAGGCGCGGCCGGTGCTGCCCGGCGGACCGCTGCCCTATCTCCGCCGCAGCCGGACGGCCCGCGCCGCGCCGCGCCTGCCCGGCCGACGCGCGCTGGTCGCGGCGGTGACGGCGGCCTGCGTCACCGTCATCGCTGGCCCGGCGGTGCTCCTCCACCTGCGCGCCGATCACCTGACTGGCACGGCCGAACTGCGCGCCGTGGCGCTGCCGGATGGCAGCGTCGCCCGGTTGGCACCGGCCAGCGCGATCGCCGTCGCCTATGCCGGCAATCACCGCCAAATCCGGCTGCTGAAGGGCGAGGCGTGGTTCGACGTGCGCCATGACCCGGCCCGGCCCTTCTATGTCGATGCCGGCGGGGTGACGACTACCGTTCTCGGCACCGCTTTCGACGTGCGGCGCGACGCGGCGGGCGTGACGACGCAGGTCGCGCGCGGTCGGGTCCGCGTCGACTATGCGGGCGCCGCGCCGCCGGTGTCCGCCGAACTGACCCCTGGCGCAGGCCTGCGCGTAACTTTCGCCGGCACCACCGCGCCGGCGCCGTTGCCGGCGGATCAGGTCGCGGCCTGGCGCAACCGCCAGATCATCGTCCGCGATCGCCCGGCGACCGAGGTGGTCGAGGCGCTGCGCCCGTGGTTTGCCGGCGTTATCATCCTGCGCGGCGAAGGCTTTGCCCGCCAGCGCGTGACCGGCCTCTATAACGCCGCCAACCCGGTGGAGGCGCTGCGCGGCCTGGCGCAGGCCTATGGCGGGCGGGTAACGACAGTGACGCCGTGGATCGTCGTTCTGAGCGAAAGCTGAGGGCGCGAAGAGCAGGGCGATGAAAATATTTTTGCATTCATTATCAGCTAATTGATCGGGAACCGGAGCCGAAATCCCACGATACCGCCGCCGTGCCGCCGAAAGGATGGCCGGGGCGTGCGTCTGTTCAGGTGAAGAGTTGTTGCGACGCATTAGCAGCATCTCGCATCCTGTTATGGACAGTCAGGGAGATCGGTGATGGTGGGGGCTAAGGCCAACGGGCGCGCGCGGGCGGCCGCAAAGACGCATCGCGCGCTGATCGCGGCGCTGATGGTGACGACCGGCCTTGGGGCGGGCGGGTTCGGCGCAGCGCCGGCGCGCGCGGAGGCGCAAGCGGCGGGTTTCGACATTCCGGCCCAGCCGCTGGCCACCGCGCTGACCGCATTCGGTCAGCAATCGGGCCTGCAGGTCAGCGCGCGGGCGCCGCTGGTCGAAGGCAAGACGTCCCGAGCGATTGTCGGCACGCTTCCGCCGCTGGAGGCGCTCAGTCAGTTGCTGGCCGGGAGCGGGCTGTCGTTCCGCGTGGCCGACGGCACGGTGACGCTCGATCGCGCCGCGCAGGCGCCGGGCGGCGGTGGCGACGCGATCTTGCTGGGGCCGGTGCGCGTGCAGGGCGCGGGGGAAGGTGGTGTCCGCCACGATCCCGGTACCACCGAGGGCACGCGATCCTATACGACGCGGGCGATGACCACGGCGACCAAGCTGCCGCTGTCGATCCGCGAAACGCCGCAGTCGGTGACGGTCATCACGGCGCAGGTGATGGAAGACAAGCAGATCGAGGATGTCGTCGACATCGTCGAGCATACGACCGGCCTGTCGATCAACCGCTACGAAAGCAACCGCGGCAGCATGTTTTCACGCGGGTTCAAGATCGAGAATTATCTGGTCGACGGCATCCCGACCAGCATTAACGAACAGTGGAGCGCGGGCGAGATATCGACGAGCACCGCGATCTATGACCGTGTCGAGATCCTGCGGGGCGCCGACGGCCTGATGACCGGGGTCGGCAACCCGTCCGGCGTGATCAACCTGATCCGCAAGCACGCGGACAGCGACAGCTTCGCCGGCAGCGTCGCGATCGAAGGCGGCAGCCGGTCGCATGTCGGCGGCACGGTGGACCTGAACACGCCGCTGACCCGGAGCGGAACCACCCGTATCCGTCTGGTCGCCGATTACGACAAGCGCGACAGCTACATCGACCGGATGGGGAGCCGCACCTACATCCTCTACGGTACGGTCGAGCAGGATGTCGGCGAGCGCACCCTGCTGAGCGCCGGGATCAGCCATCAGGACAGCCATACCGACAGCCCGACCTGGGGCGGCGCGCCGGCCTGGACGGTTGACGGCAACGACGCGGTGATCCCCCTCGGCCTGGACCGCGATTTCAATCCTTCGCCCGACTGGGCATTCTGGGATTCGCGCTACACCGCCGTGTTTGGCCGCATTGCGCATGATTTCGGCGGTGGCTGGCAGGCCAAGGCCGGCTATTCGCGCGGCGAGCGCGATTCCGAGAGCAAGATCGCCCTGTATTATTCCCGGCCGATCGATCCGGCGACGGGACAGTCCTTCTCGCTGTCGCGGGGCACCAGGCGGTTCCTGGGGGGCTATGCCGGGCGCTATTTCGTCGAGAATGTGAAGGAGGACGCCAACCTGCAGCTGAATGGCGCGTTGCGGCTGTTTGGGCGGACCCATCATCTGGTGTTCGGTTATGACTATTCGAAGGAGATGTTCGACGGCGACGGCGCGCCGGGCGCGGTGCCGCAAACGATTACGCCGAACGTGTTCGCTTTCGACCCGGCGATAACCGAGCCGACTTACATCGCGACGCCGAACAACTACGTCGACAACGTCATTACCCGAAACGACATCTACGCGGCGGGACGGTTCGTGTTGCTGGACCCGGTGTCGCTGGTCGCCGGCGCGCGCCTGATCAATTACGAGATACGAGACCGGCTGAGCGCGACCGGTACGTTTGGTGACGCGAAGAGTTACAAGGCGAAGAACAAGTTCCTGCCCTATGCGGCGCTGGTCATCAGCCCGTTCAAGACGCTGTCGCTCTATGCGAGCTACACGACGATCTTCCAGCCTCAGGGCTATCGCGACATCAGCAACGCGATGCTGCCGCCGATCGAGGGCAATACCTACGAAGCCGGCATCAAGGGCGAGTTTTTCGACGGACGCCTGAACGCGACGCTGTCCGTCTACCGGATGGAGCAAAAGAATGTCGGGCAATACGACCAGATCGTGCTGGATGAGATGCGGGTCGCGTACAAGGCGGTCGACGGCATATTGAGCAAGGGGCTGGAGGCCGAACTATCCGGCGAGATCCTGCCGAAGTGGAACGTCACCGCCGGCTACAGCCATTTCAAGGCGCGGGTGACCGGCCCGGTGGACCCGCTTGCCGCGCTGCTGGGCACCGGTGTCGCGGTCAGCACACTCATTCCGCGTGACCAGTTCAACCTGTTCACCAGCTATGAGTTGCCCGGCGGGTTGGACCGGCTGACCATCGGCGGTGGCGTGCGCTGGCAGAGCGAGACCTATTCGCATCCCGCCGCGGCGGCAGCGGCGGGGGTGCCGAAACTGTCGCAGGGCGCCTATCTGGTCGCCGACCTGCTCGCCCGATACCGCATCACCGACGCGCTGTCGGCGCAGGTCAATGTGAGCAACCTGTTCGACCGCAAGTATTTCGCGCCGACCGACGACGGGATGCAGCTCTTCTGGCAGGAACCGCGCAGCGTGCAGTTGCGGCTCAAATACCGGTTCTGATGAACGTGGTATCCACGGCGGGGCGATAGTGGCGGGCGACACGGCCTTGGCGTGCGGCCGCCGGGCGGCGCATGACGGGTGGCAGCCGGCGGCGGCTGTCCCCGTCCCGCCGGCGCCCGCGTCCGCACCGGCGCGCGGGCAGGCGGCCGCCATCCGCTACACCGATCGGCCCGTGCCGCTCAGCACCCGGCTGGTTGGCATCGGCGGTACCACGCTGGTTGCCCTGACGCTGACGGCGCTGGCGCTGGTGCGCTGGTATGATGCGGCGGTACCGGTCGCGCCGTCGACCCTGAGCGTGTTCGATATCGCCCCGCCGGCGGTACCGCCCGCGCCGGATACGGCGGTGCCGCCGGCGCCGGAGAAGGAAGAGCGGCGGGAACGGGAGATGGTCGAGCCGGTGGATATTCCGCCGCAGTTGCCCGTGCCCGCGGAGACCAGCAGCGTCAGCACACCGATCGCCCGGCCGGTGCCGGACCCCGGCCCCCCGGCCGAACGATCGACTGCGCCGGACAGCGCGCCGCAGCCGGCGGGCGCGCGGAGCAGCGATGCGAAACCAAGCTGGGAAGGCGAGGTCCTTGCCGCGCTCAACCGGGTCAGGCGCTATCCGCGCGAAGCCGCATTCCGCCGGCAGCAGGGCGTGCCCTGGGTTCGATTCGTCGTCGACCGCGAAGGGCGCGTTCATGCGGTACGGATCGACCGCCCGTCCGGCTCCGAGGCGCTCGACCGCGAGGCGCTGGCGCTTCCCCGCCGTGCCCAGCCGCTGCCCCGGCCGCCGGAAAGCGTGCCGGGCGACCGCATCGAGCTGGTCGTGCCGGTCGAGTTCTTCATGGGTGACGGGGCGGGGGGGGCATGACCGGCAAGCGCCCTTCGCGCTGGTACCGCGCCAATCTGTGGCTGCACCGCTGGGCCAGCCTGGTGGTGACATTGCCGTTCCTGATCCTGTGCCTGACCGGGACGGTGCTGATCTTCCATGCGGAGATTGATGCCGCGATGGGGGTGGTGCCGGCGGCGCCCGGCCTGACCGGCGCGGAACGCCCGCTGGCGGAGTCGGTCGACACTGTTTTGGCTGCCTATCCCGACCAGAAAATCATCTATCTCGGGATTGACGCGGAGGAGCATCCCGGCCTGGCGATCATCAACACCGTGCCGCCGGGCGACCGCAATTTCGATCGGGCGGCGCTGCGCTTCACCCGGCTCGCCACCGCGACGCTGACCGAGGAGGCGGTGGAGAGCGAGACGCTGACCGGCTTTTTGCTGGAGCTCCACGCGCAATGGTTCCTTGGCCCGACGGGCGAACTGGTCGGCGCGGTCATCGCCCTGCTTGTTCTGCTGTCGTTGTTTTCCGGCATCGTCGTCTATGCGCCCCATGCCCGGCGTGTCGCCTTCGGTGCGGTACGCAAGGGGCGCGGGCCGCGCCTGCTGCAGCTCGACCTGCACAATTTCATCGGTGCAGTGGTTCTGGGTTGGGCGCTGGTCGTGACGCTGACCGGCTTCCTGCTCGGCTTCGGCACGCTGGCGACGGGATTGTGGGCGCAGGGGCAACTGACCCGAGCGCAGGCCCTGTACGGCGGGGCGCCGGTGGACGCGCGGGCGCCGCCGGTCAACGCCGACGCCGCCTACCGGGCCGCGCTGTCGGCCGCGCCGCCCGGCTGGCATGTCAGTTCGATCATCTGGCCCGGCACCGATTACTCGACCGCGCGGCATTATACCGTACTGGTCGGCGGCAGCGGCCTCGACAGGCGGCTGGTGCGCGCGGTGCTCGTCGATGCGGAAAGCGGTGCCGCCGCTGCCGCCGCCGAACTGCCGTGGTATCTGAAGGCGATCACCCTGTCCGAACCGCTGCATTTCGGCGATTATGGCGGGTTGCCGCTCAAGCTGCTGTGGACCGCCTGCACCTGGCTGACGCTGTTCATCACCGGCAACGGCGCCTGGCTGTGGTGGAACCGCCGCCGCGCGGGGCGGCGCCGCGGGGGGGTGCCGGAGGGGCGGGCATGACCCGGCCACGGCCACTGGCGCGGATCAGCGCGCTGGCGCTGGCGTCCATCGCCGGCATTGCCGGAATGCTGCCGGCGGAAGGGGGGTGGGACCTGGTGCTGTTCGCGTTCGCCGCGCTACCCCTGCTGCTTGGCGGCGGGGTGTCGATCGCTCGCCGGCTGCGGACCGGGCGCTGGCGATAACGCGCGCGGAAACAGGGTACGAGACGGCGCGGATCGCGGCAATGTGCGGTGCATGGAGCCATCGGCGGCTTTACCTGCGTGGGCGCGCCACCCCCAACCGGTGGACAGCGCCACATCCCACATCGGCTTTCGCTGCATCAAGCGGGCGCGGTGACGGCGGGCGGGGCGGGGATCAGCGCCCGCCGAGCGACACCTCCACCCGGTCGATCCGCACCCCGCCGGCGTCACCATTGGCAGCGAGCGGCAGCAGCGGGATGCCGCCCTGTCGGCCGATATAGGTTTCGGTGCCGGGGAAGGTGAGGCGCGGCAGATCGGTCGCACCGGCCACGACGCCGTCGACGGTGAGCGTCAGGCGATGGCGGGTCTCCACCCGCTCTACGCTGACCCCGATCGTATGCGCGCCGGGGGCGAGCGGCTGTTCCGAAGTCAGCGCGATCACGTCCTTGTCGAGGTGGGAGAGGCGGTAAACCAGCCGCGCCCGGCCGCCATCGACAAACAGGCCCCAACCGGCGAAACGATCGCCCCGGACAATGACCGGCGCGCTGGCGCCGGTGCCGGTGACGTCGACCGCCGCCGTTACCGTCCAGCCGGTGGTGAGCGACGGAAACGCGGTCACCGGGAACGGGTGGGCATTCGGGTAGAAGGTGAACCGGTCGCGGCCGTCGAATACGCCCGGCCGCAGCCCGGCACCGAAGCGCGGCAGGAAGCTGTCATCCACCGGCAGGACATGGGCGGGGCCGGCAACCGTTTCGAACAGCTTTTTCATCGCGTCGAGCCTAGCGGGTTCCTTGGCCGCCAGGTTCACCGCCTGCGAATAGTCCGCGGCGACATGGTAGAGTTCCCAGTCATAGCCGGCGGTCAGGTAATCCGCGCTCCACGGCATCCGCCGGGGCGTGGTGACCGCCATCCACCCGTCGCTGTAGATCGCCCGGTTGCCGAGTATTTCGAAATACTGGGTGCGGCGCTGCGACGGCGCGTCCTTCGCGGTGACGGTGTAGAGCATGCTGACGCCGTCGATCGGCTGCTGTTCCACCCCGTCGACGACCGGATCGGGCGTGATCCCGACCGCTTCGTAGATGGTCGGCGCGATGTCGACGACATGGTGGAACTGGCTGCGGATTTCCCCGGTCTGCGGAATCCGGCGCGGCCATGCCATCACCATGCCGTTACGGGTGCCGCCGAAATGGGAAGCGACCTGCTTGCCCCACTGGAACGGCGTGTTCAGCGCCCAGGCCCAGCCGACCGAGACGACGGCCATCGCATCCTTGCCGCCGATCAGATCGGTCTGGGCGATGTCGCTGTCCTTCATGTCCGCCTGCACGAACATCGCCAACTGGTTGATCGCCCCGTCGAGGCTTTCGGTCGCGGCGCCGTTGTCGCCTTCGATGAAGATGACCAGCGTGTTTTCGAGCCGGTTGGTCCGTTCCAGTTCGTCGAGCAGGCGGCCGAACTGGTTGTCGGAATAGGCGAGCATGCCGGCATAAGCTTCCATCAGCCGGGCGTTGAACCGCTGCTGATCGGGCGAGAGCGACGACCATGCCGGGATTTGCGGTGGCCGGGGCGTGAGCCGCGCATTGGCGGGGATGACGCCCATCCGCCGCTGGGTGTCATAGGTGTTCTTGCGCGCGGCGTCCCAGCCCTTGTCGAACTTGCCCCTGAACCGGTCGATCCATTCGCGCGGCGCCTGGATCGGCGCATGCGCGGTGCCGGGCGCGTAGTAGAGCAGGAAGGGACGCCCGGCGCCCAGACTCTCCTGCTGGCGGAGCCAGCCGATCGCGCGGTCGGTCAGGTCGCGGTCGAGGATATAGTCGGGCTGGTCGGGCGGATCGACCGGGTTGCGGTTTTCGACCAGCACCGGGCTGAACTGGTTCGCGTAAGACCGGTTGAAGCCGTAGAAATAATCGAAGCCCAGCCCGTTGGGCCAGCGGTCGAACGGCCCCATCGCCGTGGTTTCCCAATCCGGCGTATTGTGATTCTTGCCGATCCACGCCGTCTGGTAGCCGTGGCGCTTCAACGTCGCGCCGATTGTCGCGGCCGAGGGCGGCAGCACCGACGTGTAGCCGTCCCGGTCCAGGCTGAGATCGGCGATCGCGCCGTTGTTCACCGCGTGGTGGTTGCGCCCGGTGAGCAGCGCGGCCCGCGTCGGCGAGCACATGGCCGTGGTGTGAAACTGCGTGTAGCGCAGGCCCATCTGCGCCAGGCGGTCGAGATTGGGCGTCGGAATCGGCCCGCCAAAGGTGCTGGCCGCGCCGAAGCCGACGTCGTCCGTCATCACCAGCAGAATGTTCGGGGCGCCCTGCGGCGCGACCGGCGGCAGCGGATAATGTTGCCAGCGCGGCGCCGCCGGCGCGGTTGCCGGATTGGCGGCCCAGGCGGCTGGCTGTACTATCATCGTGCCGGCAAGCGCCGCGATCACGGCGCGCCGCAGCATACGAGCAGCGGTTGGTCTGTCACGCATCGTCCTCTCCCGAATTTTCATCGTCGCTGCCCGTTTGCTCGCGCAGTCCAACGCCCCAGTGTAACCGCCGGGTGGCCGCCTCGCTTGATCCTACGTGTCAGGCCATTTGATTATTTGTCCGTGCCAACGCGAAAAGGGAACCGCGCCCGGCGGGCAGTTTCGCGCGTGCGTAGCAAGAAGTGTCGGAGGACCGAATGTCGTGCTGGAAATGGCGTCGCTGCCCTCTTATAGGGAGGCCGTCGTTCCAGGGCCGTTTCGCGCGGGCCGGGCCGTCACGCGGGCGTGGTGGAATTGGTAGACGCGCCGGACTCAAAATCCGGTTCCGCAAGGAGTGTCGGTTCGAGCCCGACCGCCCGCACCATACCGGATAATCGCAACAGGCGGCGCGCCGGGGGTAAAACCGGCGCGCGCGGACCTGTCTGCGCTGTTCGGTCAGTCCCGATCGGGTCAGCCGCGCGCGGCGATGACGATGATTTCGACCTTGTAGTCCGGCGTTGCCAGTTTCGATTCGCCGGTGGCGCGGGCCGGGGCGTCCTTGCCGCCGACCCATGTGTCCCACACCGCGTTCATCTCGGCGAAATCGGCCATGTCGGCCAGCCAGACCGTCGCCGACAGGATGTTGGCCTTGCTGCTGCCCGCTTCCGCCAGAACGCGCTCGATGTTGGCGAGGACCGCCTGCGTCTGCTCGGTCACGCTCTTGCCCGGTGCGCCGACCTGCCCGGCGAGGTAGACGGTGTCGCCGTGGATGACGGCCTGGCTCATGCGGGGGCCGGATTCGATGCGGCGGATGGTCATGGGCAATCCTTTGCGTTGGGGAGGGGAAGGGAGGTCAGCGATAGCGGGCGATGGCCAGGTCTGATGTGTCGATATCCGCCGGGCGGTCGCTGACGATATCGGCGATGACCCTGCCGGAGCCGCAGGCCATCGTCCAGCCCAGCGTACCGTGGCCGGTGTTGAGATAGAGGTTGGCGTAAGGGGTGGCGCCGATCACCGGCGTGCCGTCCGGCGTCATCGGGCGCAGGCCGGACCAGAAGCTGGCGGCGGCAAGATCGCCGGCGCCGGGAAACAGATCGCCGACCGAATAGGCGAGTGTCTCGCGCCGCCGTTCCGGCAGGGCGTGGTTGAAGCCGGAAATCTCCGCCATGCCGCCGACGCGGATGCGGTCGCCGAGCCGGGTGATCGCGATCTTGTAGCTTTCGTCCATCAGCGTCGACACCGGGGCGATCGCCGGGTCGATGATCGGTGCGGTGATTGAGTAGCCCTTGACCGGGTAGA
This sequence comes from Sphingomonas flavalba, assembly GCF_047553045.1. Lineage (GTDB taxonomy): Bacteria > Pseudomonadota > Alphaproteobacteria > Sphingomonadales > Sphingomonadaceae > Sphingomonas_L > Sphingomonas_L flavalba_A. Next base: position 595,633 of record NZ_CP180208.1, read on the forward strand.
CCGGCAGATACAGGCCGAGTGGCCGGACCATCGCCGCCGAATAGCTGCCGAGCGCCAGCACATAGCGATCGGCGGTGATCGTGCCGCGATCGGTCCTGACCCCGGCGATCCGCCCGCCCGAAGCGTCGAGACCGGTGATCGCGGTGTCGTTCAGGAAGCTGACGCCGCCCTGCGCCGCCATGTCCGCCAGCGCGTTGGTGAATTTGAAGCAGTCGCCGGTTTCGTCGTTCGGCAGGCGCAACCCGCCGACCAGCTTGTAGCTGGACGCGGCCAGCCCCGGTTCGGCGGCGACGCAGCCGGCGACGTCGAGCACCTCGAACGGCACGCCGCCCGCCTGAAGTACGGCGACGTCCTTGGCGATATCGTCGAGCTGCTTCTGGGTGCGGAACACCTGCAGCGTGCCCTGCATCCGCTCGTCATAGCGGATGCCGGTATCGCGGCGCAGCGCGTCGAGCATGTCGCGGCTATATTCGGCGAGGCGGACCATCCGCGCCTTGTTCACTGCGTAGCGCGCGCTGGTGCAGTTGCGCAGCATCGCCAGCAGCCAGCGCAGCATCTCCGCATCCGGCTTTGGCCGCAGGATCAGCGGCGGATGGTTCATCATCAGCCATTTGATCGCCTTTTGCGGGATGCCGGGCGCGGCCCAGGGCGAGGAATAGCCGGGCGACACCTCTCCGGCGTTGGCGAAGCTGGTTTCGAGCGCCGGGCCGCTCTGACGGTCGATCACCGTCACCTCGTGCCCCGCCTTCATCAGATAATAAGCGGATGTAACGCCGATCACGCCGCTGCCCAGAACCGCGATCTTCATGCTGCCCCCGATGCTGCCGACGGTTCGCTGTCACGGTAGATGCGGTGGTAGCGGTGACCGAGGCTGGTGAGAATTTCGTAGGAAATGGTGCCCGCATCCGCGGCGAGCTGGTCGAGCGACTGGTGCGGGCCGATCAGTTCGACCAGCGCGCCGGGCTGCAACGTGTCCGGCGGCAGCGCCGTCACGTCGAGGGTGATGCTGTCCATCGACACCCGGCCGGCGATCGGCAGGCGGACGCCGTTGTAATAGGCGGCGCCGCGATTGCCGAGCGCGCGCGGCAGGCCGTCGGCGTAACCGGCGGCGATCGTCGCGATCCGCGTTTCGCGGTCGGCGGTGAAGGTCAGGCCGTAGCCGACGCCGGCGCCGGGCGGGATGGTGCGGATCTGGATGACGCGCGCGTCAAGGGCGACGACCGGCCGCATCGGGTTGGGGGCGGCATTGTTCGGCGCGCCGCCGTAGAGCGAGACGCCGGGGCGGACCAGTGCCAGGTGGAACCCGGCGGGCAGAAAACTGCCGCCGGAATTGGCGAGCGACAGCGGCACGCCGGGGAACAAGGCGGCGGCCGCGGCGAAGCGATTCCGTTGCGCTTCGTTGGCCGGGTTGTCCGGCGTGTCGGCGCAGGCGAGGTGGCTCATCAGCAGCACGACCGGCACGGCGGCGCGAAATTCAGCGTCGCCGGCCAGCGCCCCGGCCTCCGCCAGCGACATGCCGAGGCGCGACATGCCGCTGTCGACCTGGACCACCGCGGCGAGCGGCGTGCCGGCGGCGGCCGCCGCCTGTTGCCAGCGAAGGGCCTGATCGTAAGAATTGAGCACCGGGGTGGCGCCGACGGCGATGCAGGCCGGCTCGCTGCCCGGCGTAAGGCCGTTGAGGACGAACAGGCTGGCGTCGGGCGGAAGCGACGGCTTCACCGCGATCGCTTCGGACAGATGAGCGACGAAGAAGGCACGGCACCCTTCGGCCGCCAGTGCCGGCGCGACCCGCAGGGCGCCAAGGCCGTAGCCGTCCGCCTTGACGACGGCGGCGGCGCGCGCCGGGGCGACGCGGGCAGCGATAAGCCGGTAATTGGCCCGCAGCGCGTCGAGGGAGATCGTCAGGCAACCGCCCGCCATCGCCGCCAGATCGCCATCGCCCAATGCCAGCATCCTCTCGCCGCCGCCACGCCATGATATAGCGCCGCCATTCGCATTTTTGACGATTGTTGCGCGAATTAATGCGTATTATTAAGCCAATTTAGAATATTATGCGGATGTTTTAGGGGAACATTGTGTCCGTCGACTCCATAGATCGCAACATTGTCCGCCATCTCCGGCTGGACGGCCGGCTGTCCAACAGCGCGCTGGCGGCGGCGGTCGGGCTGTCACCGTCCGCCTGCCTGCGCCGGGTGAGGATATTGGAGGAAAGCGGAGTGATCCGCGGCTACACCGCGATCATCGCCGGGCCGGAGCGGCAGGGGGTGACCGCCATTGTCCGCATCACGCTGGAGCGGCAGACCGAGGAATATCTGAACCGGTTCGAGACGGCGGTGCGCCGGCACCCGGAAATCCAGGAATGTTACCTGATGACCGGCGACGCCGACTATATTCTGCGCGCGGTCGCGTCGAGCGCCGCCGCCTACGAAGCGATCCACAAGGACATATTGTCTCGGTTGCCCGGCGTCGAGCGCATCCATTCGAGCATCGCGATGCGCAGCGTGTTGCGGCCGGAGCCGAAGGCTCAGCCGCGCGCCGCCGTCGGCTGACGCGGCATCGGCCAGGTGTCCGCCAGCCGGTAGCCGGCCGGGAACGGGTCCGCCGGGTCGAGCATGTGCTGCTGGGTGCCGGTGATCCAGGCGCGGCCGGAGATGATCGGGCTGATCCCCGGCTTGCCGCCGACGCTGAGCGCCGCGTCGATCCGGCAATGAAACTCGCTGCCGATGATCGAGCGGCCGACAAAGCGTTCGCCGACCTGCATCTCTCCCTTCGCATGGAGCACCGCCATCCGCGCCGAGCAGCCGGTGCCGGTCGGCGACCGATCGATCTTGCCCGGCTGGATGACGACGGCGTTGGCGCCGGTCAGCACGTCGCCTTCGCGCACCACCGGCGCGGCGATCTGGCAGAAGGAGATATGCGCCCAATCGGGGTTTTCGGGATGGGTGAAGCCGAGCTGGGCGTTAGCGGCGGCGGTGATGCGGATGCCGACGTCGACAAGGTCCTGCGCCTCGTCCGGCGCGATGCGGAAGCCGAGCGCATGGGCGTCGACGATGACGAAGCTGTCGCCGCCATAGGCGGTGTCGACGGTGAGGGTGCCGAGGCCCGGCACCTCCAGCGGCGCGGCGAGTCGATCGGCGAAGGAGGGCAGGTTGCGGACGTGGATGCGCTCCGCCTTGCCGCCGCGGCATTCGGCGCGGACCTCGACCAGACCGCCGGGCGCCTCCAGCACCATGTGGGTTTCGGGTTCCTGCATTGGGATGATGCCGGTATCGAGCAGCACCGTCGCGACGCAGATGGAGTTGGAGCCGGACATTGGCGGGGTGTCGGCCGGCTCCATGATGATCCAGCCCATCTGCGCCTTCGGGTTCTTTGGCGGGACGAGCAGGTTGACGTGGCGGAAGACGCCGCCGCGCGGTTCGTTCAGCACGAAGTTGCGCAGCGTTTCGTCGCGGGCGATGAAGCGCGACTGCGCCCAGAGCGTATCGCCCGGCGGCGGGGCGACGCCGCCGACGATGACGTCGCCGACCTCCCCCTCCGCATGGCAGCCGACGATGTGGATGGTCCTGTTGCTGCGCATGTTGTCCGGCTCCGGCGGGCGTGGGAGGGGGAGGGGGAGGGGGAGGGGGAGCTTACGGATAGATTATCGGGTGGGGAAGCCGATTGGGGACAGGGAAGTTTGAGGCGATAATTGTTGCGTTATTCGCAACGATTTGTGGATGACAACCGCATTGATGCAATGAAGCCGGTGCAGGATCATCGCCGCCAACGCCCGTTCCGTTCGCCGTGGCGGGACGATGGGCCGATCAGAATGCTGCAAGACGAGGGGCGATATGCGCCGACCAATCCGTTCGACGCCGACCCGCCGATCGCCTATGCCGTCGTTGCCGCCGGCCTTGATCCGGGTGGCCGGCCGGGCGGTGTCCGGCAACGGCGAAGCGTACGGGAGAGCGGGGCAGTGGCGATGAGCGGGATCACAGTCGCCGGGGGACGCGGCTAGATGGGTGGGCGTTTGTCGCGCTGGCGCTATCTGCTGCTTGCCCTGCCGTTCCTGTGGCAACTGGGGCTGGCGCCGTGGGCGAATGGGGTGGCGGTCCGGCCGCTGGGCATTCCGTTCGCGATGTTCTGGCAGATCACCGGCATCATTTTCGCGTCCGCCTGCATCGCGCTGCTGTATCGCATGGAGAAACGGGCCGCGCGGAACGACACGGGCGTCGATACGGGCGCCAGTGCGAATGACGGGACGAGCAACGGGGCGAGCGGGCGATGATCCTGGCGCTGACCATCGCGATCGTCGCGGGTACGATGCTTGGTTCGCTGCTGTACGGCAAGCGACAGGCGCGGGCGCAGACCGTTACCGAATGGGCGGTCGGCGGGCGGCGTATGGGGACGCTGATCTTCTGGTTCCTGAACGCCGGCGAGATTTACACCACCTTCGCCGTGCTCGGCATTTCGGGCTATGCCTGGGCCTATGGCGCGCCGGCCTATCTTGCCTTCTGCTCGGTGTCGCTGGCGGCGGCGATCGGGTATTGGCTGACGCCGCTGATCTGGGCGGCCGGCCGCGACAACGGGCTGATTACCCAGGCCGATTTCTTCGACCTCCGTTATGGTTCGCGCGCGCTGTCCGTGGTCGTGGCGGTGGCCGGCATCGCGGCGCTGGTCATTTACGTCCAGATTCAGCTGACCGCGCTGTCGGTGATTTTGCAACTGTCGCTTGGCCGGCCGGTGTCGATGATGGCCAGCACGATCGTGGCGGCGCTGCTGATGCTCACCTTCGTGTTCTTCGCCGGGCTGCGTTCCGCCGCCTTCGCCGCCGGGGTGAAGGACGTGCTGATGCTGGTCATCGTCGTCGCGCTTAGCGCCACCGTCGCCGACAAGGTGGGCGCCACGTCGATCATCGATCTGCTGCACCGGGCTGAGACCGCCCATCCCGGCCTGACCAGCCTGCCGGGGTTGCAGCCGGAGGCGGGGCTGGACACGACCTGGCTGATCACGGCCGCGCTGAACGTCGCGCTAGGCACCTACATCTTTCCGCACATGTTCCAGCTTTGCTACGCGGCGCGGGATAGCTGGACGATCAAGCGCAATGCGATCTTCCAGCCGCTCTATTCGCTGTCGTTCTTCTTCATCATCCTGCTCGGCTTCGGCGCGCTGCTGGCACAGGTGCAGCCGCCGGGCGGCGACCTGAACGCGGCGCTGCTCCAGTTTGTCGCCGACAGCTATCCGGCCTGGGCGGTCGGGGTGCTTGCCGGAACCGCCTGTCTGCTGGCGCTGGTGCCGGGATCGGTGCTGCTGCTGGCGGCCGGGTCGATTTTCAGCCGCAACGTGCTGCTGCCGCTGCGTCCGGGGATGGGAGAGAAGGGCGCGCTGATCGCGTCGCGGGCGGCGACGGTCGGCTTTGCGGGGATCGCGGTTTACCTGACGCTCGGCGGTAGCCGGTCGCTCGTCGACATCGGGTTGATGGCGTATAGTTCGATCGGCATGCTGGCGCCGGGCGTGTTCCTGGCCTTCCTGTGGCCGCGCACCAACGCAGCGGGCGTCGCCGCCGGCCTTGCCGTCGGTTATGCGGTGCTGCTGCTGCCGGGGCTGGACGGGTTCTGGGCCTATTTTCCCAATTGGGAGAAGGGGCTGGTGGCGATGGCGGCGAACGCGCTGACCCTGGCGGTGGTCGTGATGGCGACCACCCGGCGCGCGGTGCGGGCGACCGGCTGAACCCGCCCTATGCCGGCGGCACCGCCCAGCTCCGCAGTTTTGCTTCCAATATTGCCAGCAGGCGCGACGGCGCGCCGTCAAGCTGGCGGCCGAGGCGGTGGATCAGACTGATCGTCGTATGATCGAGGTCCTCCGCCACCAGCGGGCGGCTGACCAGCAGGCCCTGTTCGATTTCCGCCATCGCGCTGATCGGCGGCAGGATCGTGACGGCATCGCCGAGCATCGCCGTCGCGCACATGACGTGAAGCGAATCCGTCGTCAGGCGCGGCTGCAGCCAGATATGTTCGCTGGCCTCCGCCGCGCTCAACGTCTGGCGGATGCGGAAGCCCTTTGGCGGCAGGCACAGCCGATGGTCGGCAAGATCGCGCAATGTGACCCGGTCGAGCGCGGCGAGCGGGTGGCCGGGCGCGCAGATGACCATCAGCGGTTGCAGCGCCGAGGCGCGGACCCGGATTTTCGGTTCGTCGATGCTGTGAAAGACCAGCGCGATGTGCACTTCGTCTTCCACCACCATGCGCAGCATGTCGGCGGTGCCCGCGCTGTTGATGACAATTTCGATCCCCGGATTGGCGCGCTGGAAGGAATCGATGATCGAGACGAACGGGCCGCCGAGAAAGCCTTCGCCGACCGCGAGGTGGACGATGCCGGTCTTGATGTCGCGCAGTTCGCGCAGCCGGGCCTGGAACGCTTCCCGGTCGGCGCGGGCGGAGCGGTAATATTGATAGGCGAGTTCGCCTGCGGTGGTCAGCTTGATCGAGCGGCGGCTGCGTTCGATGAGCGGGACGCCGAGCGTCTGTTCGAGCTGAGCGATCTGGCGGCTGATCGATGACACGGCGACGCCGATCTTGTCGCTGGCCAGCCGCATCGAACCAAGCGTCGCCGCTTCGAAGAAATACATCAACGCAATATCGGACATCAGACCTCTCCGCAGGGGGTTTCGTCACAGTTTTGCGAAAAACGCAATGATAGTCATTCAATGTTGTTATTGAAGTGAAGTTCCCTGCGGCGCAACAGACGCGGCGGAGCGAGCGAAGGAGGGTGGTTTTGAACAAGCGCGACCGGGTCGACTGGCGAGGCTATATCCCGGCGATCACCACGCCGTTCGACGCCGAAGGGGCGCTGGACCTGCCGGCGCTCGGCCGCCTGCTCGAATGGCTGCACGGCGAGGGGATGCACGGGCTGATCCTGGCCGGGACGACCGGTGAGTGGACCAGCCTGTCCCCCGACGAGCGCCACAGCCTGTTCCGCGCCGCCGGCGCCCAGCTTGGCGCGCGGCTGCCGCTGATCGCCGGGTGCGGCGCGTTTACCGCCAACGAGGTGCTGGCCTATGCGGCGACGGCGGCGGAGAGCGGATTTCAGGGCATATTGGTGATGCCGCCGCCCTATCTGCGCCCGAACGCGGAGGAACTGGTCGGGTTCTACACGACGATTTCGCGGGGCAGCGCGCTGCCCGTGTGCATTTACAATTGGCCGCCGGGCACCGGCATCGACATGGAGGTCGCCCTGATCGAGCGGCTGACCGACCTGCCCAATATCGTCGCGGTCAAGCAATCGACCGGGCGGATGGAGCGGTTTGTCGAGACCTTCTTCGCGCTGCGCGACAAGGTGCGGGTGTTTGGCCACACGATGGACGAGTTCGGCCTGACCCTGCTTCAGGCGCGGGGCGGCGACGGGACGATGGGCGCCGGCGGCGTGCTTGGCCGCGCCCAGCCGGATTTCTACAACCACCTATGGGCCGGCGACATCGACGCGGCGCGTGCTTGCGGCCGGCAGGACCGTGCTACGATGGACGCATGGTACACCAGCGATCTGGTCGGCCGATTCGGTTCCGGCCCGGCGATCCTGAAGGCGGCGCTGAATCTGCAGGGCCTGCCGGGCGGCACCGTGCGCGCCCCGTTGCTGCCGGTGACCGGAGACGGCGAGGCGGCGATCCGCGACACGCTGACGGCGCTGGGGCGGCTCTGAGCGTTCCGGCGCGGGTCGATGCGCTGATCGTCGGCGCCGGGCTGGTCGGCAGCGCGACCGCCTGGCGGCTGGCGCGGGCCGGGGCCAGCGTGCTGATCGTCGAGGCGGCGCACGCCAATGCCGGCGCGTCCGGCCAGAATGCCGGGTCGCTGCATTTCCAGATCGAGCGCCGTTTCCTGGAGCAGGGCGAGGCGAAAGCGGCGGAGGCGGCGGCGATCACCACGCTCAGCCGGATGGCGGTCGACGACTGGCGCGGGCTGGAACAGGCGCTGGGCGCCGACCTGCACGTCCACATGCACGGCGGGCTGATGGTCGCCGAGACCGCCGCCGAGGTGGCGTTGCTGGAGCGCAAGGCGGCGCGCGAGCGGGCGGCGGGTCTGTCCGCCGAGCTGGTCGACGGCGCCGAGTTGCGGCGGATCGCGCCCTATCTGTCCGAGCGGGTGGTTGCCGCCAACCACATGGCCGACGAGGGCCATGCCGATCCGCGCGCGGTGACGCCGGCCTTTCTGGCGGCGGCGCGGGCGGCGGGCGCTACGCTTGCCGAGCAAACGCGGGTGACGGCGATCGCGCGGGCGCCCGGCGGCTTTGCCGTGACGCTGACCGGCGCCGGGGCGGGGACGGTGCGGGCCGGGCAGCTGCTGATCGCCGCCGGGATATGGTCCGCCGGGGTCGGCGCGCTCGTCAATGTCCACCTGCCGCTGTTCCCGGTGGCGTTGCAGATGAACGTGACCGAGCGGGTTTCGCCGTTCCTGCCCCACCTGATCCAGCATGTCGGGCGGCGCCTGTCGATGAAGCAGGCCCATGCCGGCAACGTGCTGATCGGCGGCGGCTGGCCGTCGCGGATGGCGGCGGCGGCGGACGGGCGGTTCGACCTGACCCGGCGGCCGGAGCTGCTGGCGCCGTCGCTGGCCGGTAATCTGGCGGTGGCGACGGCGGTGGTGCCGCATGTCGCCGGGCTGAACCTGATCCGCAGCTGGACCGGCACGACCGCGATCACCGCCGACCAGTATCCGCTGGTCGGCGCGGTGCCGTGCGTGCCGGGGCTGTTCGTTGCCGCCGGCGGTTCCGCCTTCACGCTGGGGCCGACCTTTGCCCGGCTGATCGCGGCGCAGATGGGGGGTGGTAGCGCGGCGGCGGAGGCGGAAGCGGCGCTGGCGATCGCCGCGCCGGCGCGGTTCGACCATCTGAACAGTTTCATGGGGGGATGATGCGGATAGCGGGGACGGAGCGCGGCGAGCCGTTCGCCATCCTCGTCGACGGCGAGGAGATGACGGCGTTTGCCGGCGAGACGATCGCGACGGCGATGCTCGCCGCCGGGCGCGCGGCGATGCGACGGGACCGGAGCGGGGCGCCGCGCGGCCTGTTCTGCAACATGGGGACGTGCAGCGAATGCCTGGTCACCGTGCGGGCCGATGGCGGGGCGCAGCGGGTGCGCGCCTGCCTGACCCCGGCGGCGCCGGGCCTGCGAGTCGAGACGGGGCCGGCGGCATGAGCGGGCCGGTCATCGACCTGGCGATCGTCGGCGGCGGCCCGGCGGGGCAGGCGGCGGCCGAGCAGGCGGTAGCGGCCGGGCTGAGCGTCGTCCTGTTCGACGAGCAGCCGCGCCCCGGCGGCCAGATCGCCCGCCAGCCGCCGGCCGGCTTCACCGTGCCCGGCTGGCTGGCCGGGCGCGCCTATGCCGAGGTCAAGGCGCAACTGGCGCGGTTCGCGCGGCTGGACGGCGTGACGTGGCGCGGCGGCACGGCGGTGGCCGGGCTGGCCGCCGACGGCGACGGGTTCCGGCTGACCGTGGTCGGGCCGGACGGCGCGGAGCGGGTGGCGGCGCGGCGGGTGCTGATTGCCGCCGGATGTTACGACCTGCCGGTGCCGCTGCCCGGCTGGACGTTGCCGGGGGTGATGAGCGCCGGGGCGGCGCAGGCCTTCGTCAAGAGCCAGCGGATCGTGCCGGGCGGGCGCTTCGTGCTGGCCGGGACGCACCCGCTGATGCTGGTCGTCGCGGCGCAGATCGTCGAGAGCGGCGGGACGGTTGCCGCCGTCATGTTCGACCAGCCGCTGGGGCGGTGCGTCGCGCGGGCGCTGGCCGAGCCGCTGACGATCCTGCGCCATGCCGGGCTGTTCGTTGACGCGGCGGCGGCGCGGCGGGTGCTGGCGCGGGCCGGGGTGCCGGTGCGGTTCGGGCGGCCGCTGACGGCGGTGGAAGGCGGCGAGATGGTCGAGGCCGCGCGCTTTGCCGACGGCACCGTCATCGCCTGCGACCGGGTGGCGTTGTGCTACGGGTTCGTGCCGCAGGCCGACCTGCCGCGGCAGGTGGGCGCGGCCGTGTGCTGGGAAGCTGGGGCGGGCGGCTGGGCGACCGCGCATGACGGATGGATGGAGACCGACCGGCCCGGCCTGTTCGTCGCCGGCGAGACGACCGGGGTTGGCGGGGCGGCGATGGCGCTGTGCGAAGGGCGGCTGGCCGGGATCGGCATCGCCCGCGCGGCGGGGCGGCTGGACGATGCGGCGGCGGCGGGGCTGGCGCGGGCGGTGCGGCGGCGGCACGAGCGGCTGTCCGGCTTTGCCCGGCTGCTCGCCGCGATCGCCGACCCGGCCGAGGTGCTGGCGCGGGCGGCGCCGGGCGACACCATCCTCTGCCGCTGCGAGGACGTGACCCATGCCGCGATCGATGCCGCGCTGGCCACGGCGACGGCGCCCAACGCGGTGAAACTGGTCACCCGATGCGGCATGGGGGTGTGCCAGGGGCGGATGTGCGAGGGGGCGCTGCTGCGGCGGATCGCGGCGCTGGACGGTGCGGCGCCGGGGGGCGGTGGCGGCTTCACCGCCCGGTTCCCGGCGCGACCGGTCCCGATCGGGCTGCTTTGCGGCGCGGACCGGGCCGAGGCCGGCGACGTTGCGGATTGAGCAACGAAGTGGCGCGGGCCGGCGGGTTGCGGCCTGCCGCCCGGCACGGCACAGTCAGCCGAAATCCGTATTAGGGAGGCAACCATGACCGACACCGCCAGGCCCCGTTTTCTTGCCGCCGACCATGTGTCGTTCACCGTCGCCGACCTGGACGCCGCCGTCGCTTTCTACCGCGACGTGCTGGGCGCGCGCGAGCTGTTCCGCATGGGGCCGCTGGACGGCGCCGAGATCCCGCCGCTGCCCGATGGGCGCGACTGGATGGAGGCGCATGTCGGGGTAGCGGGGGCACGGCTGACGCTGGCGATGCTGGCGCTGTTCGACAATCTGAACCTGCAACTGGTCCAGTATGACGCGCCGGCCGGCCGGGCGACGGCGCATCCGCGCGTCTGCGACATCGGCGGCCACCATCTGGCGATCCGCGTCGACGATGTCGAACTGGCGAAGCGCTATCTGGTCGCCCATGGCTGCACCGCGATGGAGACGATAGCGATCGATGCCGGGCCGCTGGCCGGCAAGAAGAATCTCTATATGCGCGACCCGTTCGGCAATCCGCTCGAAATTGTCGACTGACCCGGCAGAGGAGCCACAAGATGACCAACCGCCGCATCAACCCCGCGTCGCTGTACGACAGCGTCAGCTACGGATTTTCCCACGCCGCGCTGCAGGAGGGCGGGCGCACGCTGCACCTGGCCGGCCAGGTGGCGTGGGACAAGGACGTCGCGATTGTCGGCGCCGGCGACCTTGCGGCGCAGACCCGGCAGGCGCTTGCCAATCTGAAGGCGGTGCTGGCCGAGGCCGGGGCGACCCCGGCCGATGTCGTCCGGCTGCGCACCTATGTCGTCGACCACCATCCCGACAAGCTGGGCGCGGTGCTGCCGGAGATCATGGCGTTTTACGACGGGGTGACCCCCGCGCCGAACACCTTCATCGGCGTCGCCGCGCTGGCGTTGCCCGATTTCCTGATCGAAATCGAGGCGACGGCGGCGCTGAAGTAGGAGGCCGGCGCCCGCGCCGTCCGGGCTCCCGCGACGCAGGAGCCCGTGGGAGCGCTTAGATCGCCGAAAGGGCCTGGGCGAAATCGGCGATCAGGTCGTCGGCATCCTCTACGCCGATCGAGATGCGGACGAGGTTGTCGGTGATGCCGAGCGCCGCCTTGCGTTCCGGCGAGACCGACAAATGGGTCATCGCCGCCGGATGCGAGGCGAGGGTTTCGGTGCCGCCGAGGCTGACCGCCAGCTTGGCGATGCTGAGCGCGTCGAGGAAGCGGAAGGATTCCGCTTCGCCGCCCTTGATGAACAGCGAGAAGGTCGAGCCGGCGCCGAGGCAGTGGCGGCGGTAGATGTCGGCCTGCCGATCGCCCTCCAGAAAGCCGAGATAGCCGACGCGTTCGACCTTCGGATGATCGCGGAGGAAGGCGCAGACCTTGGCCGCGTTCTCGCCCGCCCGGCTCATCCGCAGCTCCAGCGTTTCGAGGCTGCGCAGCAGCATCCAGGCGGTATGCGGATCGAGGATGGTGCCGATGGTGTTGCGCAGCAGGCGGACGGTGTTGATCGGTTCCTTCCGCCCGAGCACGCCACCGGCGACGAGATCGCTGTGCCCGCCGGCATATTTGGTCAGCGAATAGACGACGAGATCGGCGCCGTGCTTCAGCGGCTGCTGCCACAGCGGGCCGAGGAAGGTGTTGTCGATGGCGATCGGCGGCGCGTCCGCCCCGGTGCCGAAGATCGCGTCGCGGCTTGCGGCGACCGCTTCGATATCGACGAGCGCGTTGGTCGGGTTGGCCGGGCTTTCGAGGTAGATCAGCGCGACATGGCCTTGCGCGCCCTTTTCGAGCACGGCGTCGATCTCCGCGCGGGAGGCGCCGGCGGGGAAGTCGAGGAAGTTGACGCCGAACTTGCCGAGCACCCGCGCGATCAGCGTTTCGGTCGCCGCGTAAAGCGGGCCGGAATGGATGATCGTGTCACCTGGCTTGACCATCGCCAGGAACAGCGTGGCGATCGCCGACATGCCGCTGGAGAAGGTCAGCGCGTCCTCCGCATCTTCCCAGATGCCGAGCCGGTCCTCCAATATCTCCTGATTGGGGCCGTTGAAGCGGGAATAGACGAGGCCTTCGGCGCCGCCCGGCCGCTTGCCGGTGACCCCTTCGAAATGGCGTTTGCCGGCGGCGGCGTTTTCGAACACGAAGGTCGAGGTGAGGAAGATCGGCGGCTTCAGCGAGCCTTCCGACAGCATCGGGTCGAAGCCGTGCCCCATCATCATCGTCGACGGTTTCAGGCGGCGGTTGCCGACGGTGTCGGCGGCGTTGCGCGGCTTGCGCCGCCGGGCGCCGGCCTGGTCTGTTTCGGTATCGGAGGTCATTCTGTGTCGCCTTCGGGCTGAGTCTTTCGAATGAGACGGTCCTAGCCGAAATCGCGGCGGTCTGCACAGGGCGCGGCGCCGGGATATGGCTTGTCTTGGCCCAGGTGCCGCCTTATCCCTGCGCCGCGCCGGAACGCCGCGCCCCCCGCGCCCGACGAGGTCCCTGTCTTTGCCCCAGCCGGTATCCGCTAACGCCGAATCCTTCATCGGGCGGCTGCGTGCGGGCGCGCGCAAGCGGGCGACCGGGATCATCCTGACCCTGTTCGTCGAACTGCTGCTCTGCCTGGCGCTGCTGACCCTGGCGCCGCCGCTGTCCCGCCAGCAGGACAGCGGGACCGCGGTGAAGCTGTTCAACCTGCCGGCGGCGCAGGAAGCGGCGCCGGAGCCGGCGGCCAGCCCGGAGAGCCGGCGCGCGGCTGAACAGCAGGAGCAGGCGCCGGAAACGGCGGCGGAAGAGGCGCCGCCACAGCCCGCCGCCGCCCCGGAACGGCCGGTGCTGTCGCCGTTCATTCCGCTGACGCGAGACCAGCTGGTCGTCGCCGACATTGGCGCGATGGAAGCGCGACCACCCGCCACCGCGCCCGCGCGCCCGCTGGCCGGGCCGCCGAACACCGCGCGGCCGGGCGATACGCCGCGCGTGCCGGGGGCCGGGCCGAACGGCGAGCCGCTTTATGCGGCAGCCTGGTACCGCGAACCGTATGACGACGAACTGAGCGGTTATCTCGCCACCGCGAGCGGGCCGGGGTGGGGGCTGATCGCCTGCCGCACCGCGCCGAATTTTCGCGTCGAGGATTGCGTGGCGCTCGACGAATATCCCGAACGGTCGAACATTGCCCGCGCGGTGCTGGCCGCCGCCTGGCAGTTCAAGGTCAGGCCGCCGCAGATCGGCGGGCGGCCGCAGGTCGGCGAATGGGTGCGGATTCGGATCGACTACGGCATCCGCCGGACGCAGCGCAGTTACGAAGGGCGCTGATCCGGCAGCCCGATCAGCGACAACTGGCGGCCATAGCCCGGTTCCCCCCGGTGGGTGGCGCGGCGGTAGCTGAAGAAGCGGGCGGCATCGCCATAGGTGTCGAGACCGAGCGTTTCGACCCGGCCGATGCCGGCGGCGGCGAGGCGGGCGGCGACATAGGCTTCTATGTCGAACATGTGGTGACCGGCGCGGCCGGCGGAGAAGAAGCGTTCGTTGGCCGGATCGTCCGCCGCGAAGCGGTCGGCGAACGCGTCGTCGACCTCGTAGGAGGCGCGGCCGATGCACGGGCCGGTCGCGGCGGCGATCCGATCCCGCCGGGCGCCGAGCCGCTCCATCGCCGCGACCAGCGCGTCGGTGACGCCGCCGATCGCCCCCTTCCACCCGGCATGGGCGGCACCGACGACGCCTGCCGCCATGTCGGCGGCGAGCACCGGCACGCAATCGGCGGTGACGATGCCGAGCAGCAGGCCGGGCCGGTCGGTCACCAGCGCATCGGCAGGCGGGCGGGCGTCGTCCGGGAAGGGCGCGGTGGCGGTGACGACGTCGGCCGAATGGACCTGATGGACGGCGACCAGCGCCGCACCGGGCAGCACCGCGTCGCGCGCCAGCGCCCGGTTGGCGGCGACGGTTTCCGGCGCGTCTTCCGAACCGAGACCGACATTCAGCCCGGCGTGGATGCCGTGCGACAGCCCGCCGCGCCGGCCGAGGAAGCCGTGGGGCACGCCGTCGAGCGCGGCGGCGCGGATGACCTCGACAGCGCTCATAACGGCTTGCTCCAGATGCGTTCGTCATCGACCTGATTGCCGACGACGAAGCCGTAGCGCCCGATCTCCGTGAAGCCGTAGCGGGTGTAGAAGGCCTTGGCACGCGCGTTTTCCGCGTAGACGGAGAGGTGGACGAACTGCGCGCCGGTGGCGTGCGCATTGTCGAGCGCCCAGTCCATCAACGCCGGCGCGACGCCGCGGCCATGCCAGGGTTTCAGCACGTAAAGCTGGTTCAGCTCGATCGCCGGGGCGGGGAGCGGGCCGGGCATGGTGACCGGGCCGATCTTGGCGAAGCCGACGATGCGGCCGTCCGCTTCGGCGAGGCGGATTTGGAAAGCCGGATCGGACAGTTCCCGCCCCAGCCCGTCCGGCCCGAACACCGGGCCGATGAAGGCGTTGAGATCCGCCTCGTTGTAGAGATAGCCGAAGGTTTCCACCCAGCTTTGCCGGGCCATGTCCGCCAGCGGTTCATAATCGGCGGGGGTGGCGGCGCGATAGGTGACGGTCATGCGAAGCCCTCTGGCCGTGGCCAGCCCGGCGCGGTCAGCGCCAGCGCCTTGAACAGGGCGCCCATCTGGTCCGGCGCGGTCAGCCGGGCGAGGGCGGTGACGACTTCCGCCGTGCGGCCGGGGCGGTTGGCGAGGGCGGCAGCGCGGGCCTCTATGCCGATCTGGCGCAGCCAGTCGCCCTGGCCGAGCGGGCCGTGGGTTTCGGCGCCGCCGGCGCGAGCGGCGGCGGCCAGCGTCGCGAAATCGACATGGGCGGTCAGGTCGCACTCGCCCGGCGCCTCGAACGGGTTGGCGGCGGCGTGGCCACGAACCGCCTGCAGGGTTTCGCCGACGGCGGGGCCGGCATAGCCATAGTCGATGACGATCGCCGCGCCGCCCCGCGCCGCCAGCCGTTCGCCAAGGGCGCGGGCGATGGCGGCGGCGGCCGGGCAGGTTTCGACGATGCTGCCGGGGGCGGCGGCGCGCAGGGCGTCCGGCAGGATCGCGTCGAGCGGCGGGCCGCCGACGGTGGGGAGGAACAGCCCGTCGACCATGCCGACATGGCGTTCCCGCCAGCCGCCGGCGGCGCGGACGAGCTGGCGGATCGGCAATGCGTCGAAAAATTCGTTGGCGACGACGAGCAGCGGCAGGTCGTCCGGCACGTCGGCAAGGGCCGCGTGGTGGCTGGCGCCGGGCACGCGATCCGCTTGCGCGGCGGCGAGCAGCGGGCTGGTTTCGACGAAATGGACGGGCGGGGCGAGGCCGGCGGCGGTCATCGCGCGGAGCGCGTCCACCGCCAGGGTGCCGCGCCCCGGCCCCAGTTCGACATAGCGGCAGGCGGGGCGGCCGGCGCGGTCCCACAGGTCGGCCAGCCACAGGCCGATCATCTCGCCGAACATCTGGCTGATTTCCGGCGCGGTGACGAAATCGCCGGCGGCGCCGAGCGGATCGCGCGTTGCGTAATAATGCGCGTTCGCCGCCGCCATGAAATGGCTGATCGGCACCGGGCCGTCGAGCAGGATCGCGGCGCGCAGCACCTGCGCGCAGGTCAGGGCGTCGTCTTCGGCCAAGGGTTCAGGCGACGCTCTGGTCACCGGCCACCGGCTCCACCCGCACCCGCCGGCGCTTTGCGGTGGCGATCAGGTACAGGCCGCCGAGGATCATCGGCACGCACAGCGTCTGCCCCATCGACAGGCCCCACCACAGATGTTCCAGCCCCTCGTCCGGCTGGCGGAAATGTTCGATGATGAAGCGGCCGGCGCCGTAGATCAGCAGGAAGGTGCCGACCAGCTTGCCCGGCTGGTAGCGGGCGTCGGTGCGCCAGAACAGGAACCACAGCACCGCGAACAGCAGCACTCCTTCGACACCCGCCTCGTAAAGCTGGCTGGGGTGGCGGGCGACGTCGCCCCCGCGCGGGAAGACGATGGCCCACGGCACGTCGGTCGCCCGGCCCCACAACTCGCCGTTGACGAAATTGGCGAGGCGGCCGAAGAACAGCCCGAACGGCACGCAGCAGGCGACGTAATCGTGGATGCGCAGCCAGTTCAGCCCGTTCTTGCGCGCCAGATAGACGATGGCGAGCGACACGCCGATCACCCCGCCGTGGAACGACATGCCGCCTTCCCACAATTTCAGGATCTGAATCGGGTCGGCCAGGATCTCCGGCTTGTAGAACAGGATATAGGCGATGCGGCCACCCGCGATGATGCCGATCGTCGCGTAGAAGATAAGGTCGTCGGCATGGCGCCGGGCCATTGGCGCGCCGGGCTTGTCGAGCAATTTCAGCAGGTACCACCAGCCGACGATGATTCCCGCGATATAGGCCAGCGAGTACCATTTTATCTGGAAGAAACCGAGGTCGAGCGCGACCGGGGACAGGCCGAGCGAGTCGAAATGCAAGGCGGCCGTAGCGTCAGCTAGGAGGGTGAGGATCAAGGCTTTTCCCTTTGGCTTTCCGCCTTCATAGTGCCCCCCGACAACAAGACCAAGCGGAAGAGAGGGGACATGCCGACTGCGCTCGACCTGCGGATGGACGAAATCGCGCGACGGATCACCGGGCCGGACGGCATGTTGCCGCTGTCGACCATCGAGCGGGACGGGCTGAGCCTGCCGCTGATCGCCGCGGCGCCGCCGGCACTGCCTTATTATTTCGCCCATTTCTGCGCGGAGCATGGCGACAAGACCTTTCTGGTCGACGGCGACGAGCGGCTGAGCTTCGCCGAGACCTATGCCCATGCGCGGGCGGTCGCCGGGGCGCTGGTTCACGGCTTTGGCGTTGCTCCGGGCGATCATATCGGAATCGCCGCGCGCAACGCGCCGGCGTGGATCATCCTGGAGATGGCGATATTGATGGCGGGCGGCGTCGCGACGCTGCTCAACGGCTGGTGGCGGGGGGCGGAACTGGCCGCCGGGCTGCGCGACACCGATGCGCGGCTGGTCTTCGCCGACGGCCCGCGCGCCGCCCGGCTGGCCGAGGCGGCCGACGGCCATAGCGCCGAGCTTGTCGCGCTTGATTTCGACCAGCCGACGGCGGCGGTGCTGGCGCCGGTGCTGGCGCGCGGCGGCGGCGCCGATACCCGCCTGCCCGACGTCGGGCCGGAGGACGACGCGACGATCCTGTTCACGTCCGGCTCCACCGGCCAGTCGAAAGGGGCGCTGTCCGACCATCGGGCGGTGATGCAGGCGACGTTCAACTATCTGGTCCAGTCGCTGATCGGGCTGGAACTGGTCACCGCCGAGCATGGCGCGCCGACCTTGCAGCCGGCGACGCTGCTCAACGTGCCGCTGTTCCATGTCACCGCAGAGGTGCCGGTGATGCTGCAAAGCTTTGCGATGGGCCGCAAGCTGGTGATGATGCCGAAGTGGGACGCGCGCGAGGCGATGCGGCTGATCGAGCGCGAGAAGATCACCTATTTCGTCGGCGTGCCGCTGATGAGTTTCGAGATACTGACCCACCCGGAGCGGGCGGATTTCGACCTGTCGTCCTGCCGTGATTTCGCCGCCGGCGGCGCGCCGCGTCCGGTGGAGCATGTCCGTCGCCTGTCGGAAGAGATGGGCGAGGCGAAGCCGTTGATCGGCTATGGCCTGACCGAAACCAACGCGGTCGGTTGCGCCAATTTTCGCGAGAATTACCTGGCAAAGCCGGACAGCACCGGTCGCGCGTCCTACCCGCTGGTCGAACTGGCGGTCCTCGACGCGCGCGGCGGGCCGGTAGCGACCGGCGAGCGCGGCGAAATCTGCATTCGCAGTATCTGCAATTTCAAGGAATACTGGAACGACCCGGCGGCGACGCACGAGGCGTTCACCGCCGACGGGTTTTTCCGCACCGGCGACATCGGCTATCTCGATGCCGACGGTTATGTCTTCATCGTCGACCGCAAGAAGGACATCATCATCCGTGGCGGCGAGAATATCAGCTGCCTGGAGGTTGAGGCGGCGCTCTACGCCCACCCCGAGGTGGCGGAAGCGGCGGTGTTCGCGTTGCCGGACCGGCGGTTGGGCGAGGTGCCGGGCGCCGTCGTCCACGCCAAGGCGGGGGTGGTGCTGGCGCCGCTGGAACTGTGCGAGTTTCTCGTCGGGCGGATCGCCGGCTTCAAGGTGCCGCAGCGCATCTGGGTGGCGCCGGAACCGCTGCCGCGGCTGGGCACCGAGAAGATCGACAAGGTGCGGCTGCGCGCGCATTACCGGGCGGTCTATGCGCGCGAAGCGGCGTGATCGCGCTCTGGCGCCGGGCGCGGGACACGTCTAAACGCCCGGCATGGTGCCAAGCCTTTCCGACCTGAGTGGCCGCGTCAGCCGGCGTGGACTGCTGATCGGCGGCGGTGCCGGGATCGGCCTGTTCGTCGCCTGGGCGGCGTGGCCGCGCCGCTATGCCCCCAATCTGGTCGCCGCGCCGGGTGAGACGATCATCAACGCCTGGATCAAGATCGGCGAGGACGGGCATGTCACCGTCGTCGTGCCGCAGGCGGAGATGGGGCAGGGGGTGACGACCAGCCTTCCCCAGATCGTCGCCGACGAACTGGGCGCCGACTGGCGGACGATCGCGGTCGAGGCGGCGCCGCTCAACCCGCTTTACGCCAACCGGCTGCTGGCGACCGGAATGGCGGCGGCGCTGGCTCCGGCGCTGAGCGGCAGCGCCGCCGGCTATGCCAAGCGCAGCGGGTTGATGGCGACGGCCGGTTCGACATCGCTGCGCGCGTTCGAGCGGCCGCTGCGCGATGCCGGGGCGACGGCGCGGGTGCTGCTGGCCAAGGCGGCGGCGGCGCGCTGGGGCATAGCGTGGGAAACCTGCGATACCAGGGATGGGTTTGTCGTTGCCGAGGAACGGCGGTTGCGTTTCGGCGAACTGGCGGCGGAGGCGGCCGGCCATACCGCGCCCAGCGCCCCGCCATGGCGCGCCGAGGGGCCGGAACGGCTGTCCGGCCAGTCGCCGCTGCGGCTTGACCTGCCCGGCAAGATCGACGGATCGGCGACCTTTGCCGCCGACGTGCGCCTGCCGCGCATGGTGTATGCCGCCATACGCCAGGGGCCGTTGGGCAACAGCAAGCTGGTCCGCGTCGACAAGGCGGCGGCGGAGCGGATCGCCGGGATGCGGTCCGTCGTCACCACCAACCATTGGGTCGCGGCGGTCGCCAGCAACTGGTGGGCGGCGAACCGTGCGCTCGACGCGATGGCGCCGCGCTTCGAAACGCCAAAGCCGCTGATCGACGACGCGGCGATCGACGCCGCGCTGGCGGCGGCGCTGGATGGCGACGGTCACAGGATCGCCGGGCAGGGGGATCTGGCCGAGGCGTTTCGCGGCCAGACGATCCGCGTGGCGGACTATGCGGTCGGGGTTGGGCAGCACGCCAGCCCGGAAACCCCGGCGGCGACCGCCCACTGGGACCGCGACATGCTGGAAATCTGGTTGCCGACCCAGGCGCCCGCCGTCGCCCGCCGGGTGGCGGCGGCGGCGATCGGCGTGGCGGAGGCGCAGGTTGTCGTCCACCCGACGCTGATCGGCGGCGGGTTCGGCCGGGCGCTCGACCATGAGGTGGCGGCGCAGGCGGCGATACTTGCCCGGCGGCTCGACCGGCCGGTGCAACTGATGTGGTCGCGCGCCGAGGAGATGATGCACGACCGCTTCCGCGCCCCGGCACGGATGCGGATGGCGGCGCGGACCGACCCGGCCGGGCGAGTGATCGGCTGGCAGGCGAAGATCGCGACGCCACCATGGGGGCAGGCGCTGGCCGATCGGCTTCTGGCCGGCGAGACGCTGGCCGGGGCGGCGCTGGCGGTTGCGCGCGGCGGTGACGGGCTGGCGGTGTCCGGTGCGGTGCCGCCCTACCGCATCCCGGCGCTGGCGGTGGACCACCACCCGGCGGAGATGGATCTGCCGACCGGATACTGGCGATCGGGCGGCGATTTCGTCAGTGCTTTCGCCACTGAATCCTTCATCGACGAGCTGGCGCATGGCGCCGGGATCGACCCGTTTTCCTGCCGGATGGCGATGCTTGCCGGGCAGCCGCGCCTTGCCCGCTGCCTGTCGACCGCGACCGCGCTCGGCGGCTGGCAGGGCGGCGGCACCGGCACCGGCCAGGGGATCGCCTGCCACGCATCGCGCGGATCGTTCGTTGCGGTGTTGGCCGAGGCCCGGCTGGACGGCGACCGGGTTCGCGTCGACCGGTTGGTCGCCGTCGCCGATGTCGGGCGGATGATCCACCCCGACATTGTCCGCCAGCAGATTGAGGGCGGGTTGCTGTTCGGCATGGCAGCGGCAGTGGCGGCGCCGGTCAGCATCGCCGCCGGGCTGGCCGGGCCGCGCCGGCTGGGCGAACTGCGCCTGCCCAAATTGGCCGATAGTCCGGAGGTGACGGTGGAACTGATCGCCAGCAAGGCGGAGCCGGGGGGGGCAAGCGAGGTAGCGGTGCCGCCGGTTGCCCCGGCGATTGCCAACGCGCTGTTCGCCGCGACCGGCCGCCGGTTCCGCACCCTGCCGTTCACGACCGCCGCATGAGCATCAACGCACCCCGGATCGGCGTATTGCTGGTCAATCTTGGCACGCCGGATGCGCCGACCGCGCCGGCGGTGCGCCGCTATCTGCGCGAGTTTCTGTCCGATCCGCGGGTGATCGAGATTCCGCCGTGGCTGTGGCAGCCGATCCTGCGCGGCATCATCCTGACCGTGCGGCCGCGCAAATCGGCGCGGGCCTATGCCGAGATTTGGGGGGCGGACGGTTCGCCGCTGGCCGCGATCACGCGCGCTCAGGCGGCGGCGTTGGTCGGTGCGTTCGGGCCGGAGGTGATGGTCGATTACGCGATGCGTTACGGCCAACCGGCGATCGGCGCGCGGATCGCGGCGTTGCAGGCGGCGGGGTGCGACCGCATTCTGATCGCCCCGCTTTACCCGCAATATTGCGCGGCAACGACGGCGGCGGCGACAGATGCCGCCTATGCCGCGCTGGCGGCGATGCGGGTGCAGCCGGCGTTGCGGGTGCTGCCGCCTTATTATGCCGAGCCGGCCTATATCGCCGCGTTGAAGGCGGCGACCGAAAGGGCGCTGGCGGCGCTGCCCTTTACGCCGGACGCGCTGGTCGCCAGCTTTCACGGCATGCCGGAGCGGACGCGGCGGCTGGGCGACCCCTATTACGACCATTGCATGACCACGGCGCGGCTGCTGTCGGAGGCGCTGGGCCGGCCGTTGACCGTCACGTTCCAGTCGCGTTTCGGGCGGGCGCGCTGGCTGGAGCCGGCAACCGACGCGACGCTGGCGGCGCTGCCGCAGCAGGGGGTGCGGCGGGTGGCGTTGCTGACCCCCGGTTTCGCCGCCGACTGCCTGGAAACGCTGGAGGAGTTGGGCATTCGCGGGCGCGAGACCTTCATCGCGGCGGGGGGCAGCGATTTTGCCTGCCTGCCCTGCCTGAACGCGGAGGCGGAGGGCGTTGAATTACTGCGCCATCTGCTGCGACGCGAGCTTGAAGGGTGGACGCGGGCCGCCTAGTCTTTTCGTCCAACGAGGCAGGAGAGTCTTTCATGGCCAGAATAGCGATCGTGACCGGCGGCACACGCGGCATCGGGGAGGCGATCAGCCTGGCCCTGAAGGAAGCGGGGATGACCGTCGCCGCCAACTACGCCGGCAATGACGAGCGGGCCAAGGCGTTCACCGATCGCACCGGCATTCGCGCCTATAAATGGGACGTCGCCGATTACGGCGCCTGCCAGGCCGGGGTGCAGCGGGTGGCCGACGAACTGGGCGCGGTCGACGTGCTGGTCAACAACGCCGGCATCACCCGCGACGGCACGATGTTGAAGATGACCTATGAGATGTGGGACGCGGTGATCCGCACCAATCTGGGCGGTTGCTTCAACATGGCGAAGGCGGTGTTCGGCGGCATGCGCGAGCGCGGCTGGGGCCGGGTGGTCAACATCGGCTCGATCAACGGGCAGGCCGGGCAGTACGGCCAGGTCAACTACGCCGCCGCCAAGTCCGGCATCCACGGTTTCACCAAGGCGCTGGCGCAGGAGGGCGCGCGTTTCGGTATCACCGTCAACGCCATCGCGCCGGGCTATATCGACACCGACATGGTCGCGGCGGTGCCGGCCGACGTGCTGGAGAAGATCGTCGCCCGCGTGCCGGTCGGCCGGCTGGGGCAGGCGCATGAGATCGCGCGCGGCGTTGCCTTCCTGTGTTCGGAGGATGCCGGCTTCGTCACCGGATCGACGCTGTCGATCAACGGTGGGCAGCACATGTATTGAGCGGGCCGGTCAAGCGGTCGGTGACGATCGCCGGCCACCAGACATCGATCAGCCTGGAACCGGTGTTCTGGGCAGCGCTGGAAGCGGAGGCGGAACGGCGCCGCCTGCCGCTTTCGGCGCTTGTCAGCCGGATCGACGCGCTGCGCATCACCCAGCCCAACCCCGCCAACCTGGCCAGCGCGATCCGCGTCTGGCTTTTTGAGAATGCGATGCGATAACGCGGTTGACTCTGATGCGAATGAGTTGCAATTGCGCCCCGCAACATTTTGTTGCCAGTAAGCAACAAAGGGGAAACAAATGCTTCAGTCCTTCGCACCGGTTTCGGCAACGCGCGGTGCGCCCGGCTTTCTGGCCCTCGGCTGTGTCGGCTTTATCGCGTCCGCGCCGGTGCATGCGGCCGATGTGGCGGCCGATGCCGATGACGCGCGCGGCCCCGGCACGATCATTGTCACCGGCGAGCATCTGCGTAATGCCGAGCCGGATTCGCCCAAGGCGATCGCGCCGTTGCTCGACACCCCGCGATCGATCGTCGTGCTCGACAGCACGGTCATCAAGGAAACCGGATCGGCCAGCCTGGTCGAGGCGCTGCGCACCGTGCCCGGCATCACCTTCGGCGCGGCGGAAGGCGGAAATCCGGTCGGCGACCGGCCGTTCATCCGGGGCTTCGACAGCCAGGGTTCCACCTATCTGGACGGCGTGCGCGACATCGGCGCGCAGAATCGCGAGATCTTCGCGGTCGAACAGGTGCAGGTGGTGCGCGGGTCCGATTCCACCCTGGGCGGGCGCGGCGGCGCCGGCGGCTCGCTCAACATCGTGTCGAAACTGCCGAAGGGCGAGAATTTCGTTGCCGGAGACGTCAGCATCGGCACCGCCGATTACAAGCGTGTCACCGTCGACGCCAATTACCGGCTGACCGATACGATCGCCGTCCGGCTGAACGGCATGTGGCACGACCAGGACGTCGCCGGCCGCGACGCGATCTGGCAGAAGCGCTGGGGTGTCGCGCCGTCGCTGACCATCGGCATCGGCACGCCGACCCGGCTGACCTTCAGCTATTATCACCTCGACACCGAGGAGTTGCCGGACAGCGGCATTCCGTTCCTATACACGCTGACCAACACGCCGAACCTGGGCAAAAGCTATTCCGAGCCGGCGATCAGCAAGGTGACGACAATCGACGGCACCACCGGCGTGGTCAAGCGCAGCGCCTTCTACGGACTGAAGAGCCGGGATTTCCGCAACAGCAAGACCGATCAGGCGACGATGCGCGCCGAGCATGATTTCGGTGGCGTTACCCTGCGCAACACGTCGCGCTTCAGCCACACCGCCCAGGATTATATCTTCCTGCTGCCCGACGACAGCCAGAACAATGTCTATGGCACCAGCGCGACGCCGAGCGCGACCAACCTGGCGGCGGGCGGCGGCTATGTCTGGCGGCGCGGCAACACCCGCTACGGCTATACCGACGCGCTGATCAACCAGACCGACCTGTTCGGCAGCTTCGATACCGGCGCGATCAAGCACAGCTTTGCCGTCGGCGGTGAACTGTCGTGGGAGAAGGCGGTGCGGGGGTCGCTGGTTTCGGCGAGCGGATCGTCGATCAGCCCCAGGTGCAGCCCGCTGGCCATCGCCCGCTATTACTGCGTGTCGCTGTTCAACCCCGATCCCAACGACCCGTGGGAAAATTACAGCAGCGACACTGCCGCCGGCGTGCCGACGCCGATCGTGCGCGGTGGCCCGGCGACGGAGACGCGGACGACCGGCCGCACCCAGGCGCTCTACGCGTTCGACTCTATCACGATCGCCGAGCCGCTGATCGTCAACCTCGGCATCCGTTACGACCGGTTCCGTTCGAAGATCCTGAGCGGGGGCAACACGCTTGCCCGGACCGACAGCAATTTCAACTATCAGGCCGGCGTGATCTTCAAGCCGACGCCGCAGACCAGCCTCTATGCGTCGATCGCGACATCGGCGACGCCGCCGAACAGCCTGATCGGCGAAGGTTCCGAGCAGAACGGCCTGACCGCAGGCCGGGGCCAGCCGGCCGTAAATCCCGATGACCTGAAGGCGGAAAAGACCAAATCCTACGAAATCGGTGCCAAGGCGAGCCTGTTCGACGCGCAGTTGTCACTGAACGCCGCGATCTTCCGCACCGAGACGAAGAATGCGCGCGCGCTGGGCGACAACAGCACCGTGTCGTTCATTGGCGAGAAGCGGGTCGACGGCATCGAACTGGGTTTCAACGGCAATATCACGCCGTGGTGGAACGTGTTCGGTGGCTACACCTATCTGGACGCCAAGATCACTGACGGCGGTTTCACCGCGCTGACCGCGGCGGCGGTCGGTGGGCAGGCGGCGCAGACCGTGCTGGTGCCGTCGGTCAACACCGGCAAGCGCTTTCCGCAGACCGCCAAGCACACCTTCACGCTGTGGACCAACGTGCAGCCGGTGAAGGGGTTCAGCATTGGCGGCGGCGCGTTCCACACCAGCCGGGTGTTCGGCGGCTATCAGGACGACCGCCGCGCCGTACAGGACGCGACGGGGACGGTGACCGTCATCGCCGCGACCAAGGAGCTGGCCCGGACCGTGCCCGGTTACTGGCGGTTCGACGCGCGCGCGTCACTGGCCATCACCCCGCAGGTGCTGCTGAGCGTCAACGTCCAGAACCTGACCAACAAGGTCTATTTCAACCAGGTCTACACCAGCCACTATGCGTCGATCGCGGCGGGCCGGTCGGCCTTCGCCACGCTGGCGTTGAAATATTGAGGTGACGGACAGCCTGACACTGGACGCACTGAACGGAATGGACGCCGCGGAGATTTCGCGGCGTCTTTCCGCGTCGGCGCCGCCGGAGGCGCGCGCGGCCTTCGTCGCGGCGGCGGCGGAAAGCGGCGTTACCGAGGCGCAACTGGTCTATGGCCAGATGCTGCTCGACGGCGCCGGCGTTGCCGCCGATCCGGCGGCGGCGCTGCGCTGGTTCGCGCGGGCGGCGGAGAACGGGCATGTGATGGCGATCAACATGGTCGGCCGTTGTTACGACCTGGGCTGGGGCGTTGCGATCGACAAGGCGCGGGCGGCCGAATGGTATTATGCCGCCGCGCTGCGCGGGCTGGATTGGGGCATGTACAATTACGCGACGCTGCTGACCCTGGGCGCGGGCGTGGCGGAGGACAAGGCGGCGGCGCTCGGCTGGTTCCGCCGCGCGGCGGCGATGGGCAACGCCAAGGCGTGGAATTTCGTCGGCAGTTTCCATGAGGATGGGTGGGTGGTCGAGAAGGACATGAAGGAAGCGGCGCGCTGCTACGCGATCGCGGCGCGCGGCAGCGATTTTCGCGGCCAGTTCAACCATGCGCGGCTGGAGGCGGCGAAGGGGCGCATCGCCAACGCGCTGGAGTGGTTCGCGCGCAGCGCGGAAAGCTGCAACCCGCGCTTCGCTGGGCAGGCGGCCGGATGGCTGAAGGCGGCCGACCCGCGGCTGGCCCCGGCGATTGCCGCGTTCGAGGCAGCGCGATGATCGTCATTCCCGACCTGCTCGACGCCGGGGAACTGGCGCGCGTGCAGCAGGCGCTGGCCGCCGCCGACTGGGTCGACGGGACAGTCACCGCCGGCGCGCAATCGGCGTTGGCCAAGCGCAACAGCCAGCTTGCCGAGGATTCGGCGGAGGCGCGGGCGCTGGGCGGGATCGTGCTCGAGGCGCTGGCGCGCACGCCGCTGTTCGTCGCGGCGGCGCTGCCGCTGAAAGTCTATCCGCCGCTGTTCAACCGCTACGCCGGCGGCGACGCGTTCGGCGACCATGTCGACAGCGCCGTGCGCATCCAGCGCGGCAGCGATTTCCGGGTGCGCAGTGACCTTTCGGCGACAGTGTTTCTGGTCGACCCGGACAGCTATGACGGCGGCGAACTGGTTGTCGACGGCCGCGCGATCAAGCTGCCGGCCGGACACATGATTCTCTACCCGGCGGGCAGCCTGCACCATGTGACGCCGGTGACGCGCGGCGCCCGGCTGGCCAGTTTTTTCTGGATCCAGTCGATGGTCCGCGACGCGGGGGCACGCGCGCTGCTGCTGGAACTGGACGGCACGATCCAGCGGCTGGGCGCCGAGCGCGGGCAGGGCGACGCCGAGATCGTCCGGCTGACCGGCATCTATCACAACCTGCTGCGCCGCTGGGCGGAGGCCTAGCGGCCGGTGGCGCCCCCGCTTTCGGCACTGGCGGCAGCGGCCAAGACCGGCTAAGCGGTTCGTATGCGGTTGTGTATGGTGCGGCACCGTCTTTGCGGAATCGCCGCGATCGCCGGCTTGCTCCCGGCATCGCCTGCGTTGGCGCAGGCGGTCGCGCCCGCTCCACGGACAGAAACACAGGCGCCCGCGGCCAGCCCGGTGCCGGAACCGCCCGCGACCGATACGGTCGATCCGCAGTCGCCGCTGGCGCCGCTCAGCGACATCGGTGTCGACTGGCCGGACCTGACGCCGGAACCGGCCGAAGCCGAAACGACGACGGCGCAGACCGCGGCCAATGGCGAATTCCGCTACGATATCGCGCTGGAGGGGCTGGACGGGATCGACGCCGACCGGGTCCGCGACCGCTTCGACGCGCTGTCGGTGCTCCATGCCAATCGCAAGAAGGCGGCGAACGTCGCCCAGCTCGACCGGCGGGCGCGCGAGGACGCGACGCTGCTCGTCGACCTGCTGCGCGCCGAGGGGTACTACGACGCCAGCGTCGACACGCGCGTGCGACCGCAGCGGGACGGCGGCGGGCTGGTCGTGACCCTCGATGCCGAGCCGGGCAGCCGGTACACTTTCGCCGAGGTGACGGTGGACGGGCTTGCCGCGACCGGTGAGCGCGAGGCGGCGTTGCGCGAGGCGTTCGGCGTGACACGCGACGACCCGGTCGATGCCGACAAGGTGATCGCCGGCCAGCAGGCGCTGAAAACCAGGATCGGCGAGGTCGGCTTTCCGTTCGCCGAGGTGCCGGAGCCGGAGGTGGTCATCGACCACGACACCCACACCGCGACGCTGGCGCTGAACGTCGAAACCGGCGGCGCGCGCAGCTTCGGCCGGATCATCGTGCCGGACGACAGCATCTTCAGCGCGCGCCACATCCAGGTCATTGCCCGTTTCGAGCCGGGCGAGACATTCGAGGCGAGCCGACTGGAGGATCTGCGCCGCGCGCTGATCCAGACCGGGCTGGTATCGACGGTGAAGATCGAGCCGGTGCCGGGGGCGACGCCGGACACCGTCGACGTCGCCGTCCGGCTGGAACGCGCGCCGCCGCGCACGATCGCCGGCCAGATCGGTTACGGCACCGGCGAGGGCGCGCGGGTGGAGGCGAGCTGGCAGCACCGCAATCTGGTCAAGCCGGAAGGGGCGGTGACCTTTCGCGGCGTCGCCGGTACGCAGGAACAGTCGCTGGGTGCGCTGCTGCGCCAGAGCAATGTCTGGCGGCGCGACCATGTGATCACCGCGCAGGCGGTGGCCAGTCATGTCGACCGTGCCGCCTATGACGCGAAAAGCCTGAACATCGCCGCCGGTATCGAGCGCGAGACCAATATCATCTTCCAGAAGAAATGGGCCTGGTCGATTGGCACCGATCTGCTGCTGTCCGACGAGCGCGACACGATCGGCACCACCGGCACGCCGCGCCGCCGCACCTTCTTCATCGCGGCATTGCCAGGCAGCCTGTCCTATGACGGGTCGGACGACCTGCTGAACCCGACCAGGGGGTTCCGCCTGTCCGGCCGGCTGTCGCCGGAATTGTCGTTGCAGGCCGGGACGTTCGGTTATGCCCGCGCGCAGGTGGACGGCAGTTTCTACCAGCCGGTCAGCGAGCGGATCGTGCTGGCCGGGCGGGTGCGGATTGGCACGATTGCCGGCGCGCCGGCAGACCGCATCGCCCCATCGCGGCGTTACTATGCCGGCGGTGGCGGTTCGGTGCGCGGTTACGGCTACCAGCGGATCGGTCCGCGCGATGCCAATAACGATCCTGTGGGCGGGCGCAGCCTCGCCGAGTTCTCGCTGGAGGCGCGGGTGAGGCTGAGCGCGTTCGGCGGAGCGTTCGGGGTGGTGCCGTTCATCGACGCCGGCAATATCTACCGCAGCGAATACCCGACATTCAAAGGCATGCGCTACGGTGCCGGCGTCGGCCTGCGCTACTACACCAATTTCGGCCCGATCCGCATCGATGTCGGCACACCGTTGAACCGCCAGCCGGGCGACGCGCGGATCGCCGTCTACGTCTCTCTGGGGCAGGCGTTTTGACCGACGCGGCCGACCGGGACGAAGCGGCCGCCGCGCAGCCGCCGCGCCGTTGGTGGCGCTGGCCGGTCTGGCTGGTCGCGGTGCCGACGGCGCTTCTCGTCGCGCTTGCTGTTGCAATGTGGCTGATCGACACCGGCCCCGGCCACCGGCTGCTGACCGACCGGATCGGCCGGATCGAGACCAAGACCGGCCTGCGGTTTCATATCGGGCGGATCGACGGGTCGATCTACAACCGCGCGCGATTGCGCGACGTGAGGATTTCCGACCCGAAGGGCGTGATTTTCGACGCGCCGGAGATCGCACTCGACTGGCGGCCGCTGGCCTGGCTGTCGAACCGGCTGGAGATCCACAGCGTGACCGCCAGGACCGCGACGCTCCGCAAGGCGCCGGAACTGCGGCCGGGCGGAGGCGGCCCGATCCTGCCGGGTTTCGACATCCATATCGGCAAGCTGGCGATCGACCGGCTGCGGCTTGCCCCGGCGCTGACCGGAGCGAAGGAGACGCGGGTCGCGACGCTGAGCGGCAGCGCCGACGTGCGCAGCGGCCGGGCGATGGTGAAGCTGAACGCCACCGCCGGGACCACCGACCGCGCGTTCCTGACCCTTGACGCCGAGCCGGACGGCGACCGGTTCGACCTGAGCGCCGATATACGGTCGGCGGCGGGCGGGGTGATCGGCGGGATGATCGGCACCGCCAAGCCGCTGGAACTGCGCATCGCCGGTGACGGGCGCTGGCGGGGCTGGAAGGGAACCGCGCGGCTGATCGCCGCCGATCGGCAGGCGTTGCTCCTCGATCTTGGCGCCAAGGACGGCCATTACACGCTGGCCGGTACCGCCGATCTGAAGGGCATTGCCGCCGGGGCGGGCGCGCGGCTGGCGGCGCCGCAACTGGCGATCGACGGCCAATTCCGCCTTGCCGACCGGCGGCTGGACACCGACCTGTCGCTGCGGTCCGCCGCGCTGGCGTTCAGTGCCGTCGGCGTCGTCGATCTGGGGCGCAGCCGGTTCGACGCGATGAAGCTGAGCGCCGACCTGTTGCAGCCGGGCGCGCTGGTGCCGGGGATGAGCGGGCGTGACGTGCGGGCGCGGCTGCTGCTCGACGGGCCGTTCAGCACGGCCGCTTTCCAGTATATGCTCGCGTCGCCACACGTCGCGTTCGATACCACCGGTTTCGATCTGGTTCAGGTATCCGGGCAGGGGCGGCTGTCGGAGCTGCCGGTGGTCGTGCCGATCCGCGTCAAGGCGGCGCGGGTCACCGGGGTTGGTGACGTCGCCGGCGGCATCCTTGCCAATCTGAGCATCGAAGGGGCGTTGCGCGTCAGCGACAAGACGGCGGTCAGCGATGCGATGAAGCTGCGGTCGGACAAGCTGAACGGGACGATCAGCCTGTTCGTCGACCTTGCCAGCGGGCGCTACGAGGTCGGGTTGCAGGGGCGGCTCAACCGATATCTGATCCCCGGCCTCGGCATTGTCGACGTGGCCAGCAACCTGACCGTGGCGCCGGGGGGCAACGGCAGCGGCGCCCGCGTCGCCGGGCGCGGGCAGGCGTGGGTACGACGGCTGGACAATGCCTTCCTTGCCAGCCTGACCGGCGGGTTGCCGCGCATCGATACCCGGCTGGAACGAACGCCCGACGGGATCATCCGCTTCACCGGGCTGCGGATCGTCTCGCCGGCGCTGACGATTACCGGCAATGGGTATCGCCGTCTCGACGGCAGTTTCCATTTCGAGGGCAGCGGCACGCAGGCGAGTTATGGTCCGGTCAAGCTGGTGTTGGACGGCCAGATCGACCGGCCGAAGCTGTCGCTGGTGCTGGCCCGGCCGATGCCGGCGCTGGGGCTGAAGGACGTGACGGTCCAGCTTGACCCCAACGCCGAGGGCTTTGCCTATCAGGCGTCGGGCGGGTCGGCGCTGGGGCCGTTCACCGCCGCCGGCGCGATCCTGATGCCGCCGAACGCGCCGACGCGGATTACTGTCGCGCCGCTGACCGTGTCCGGCACCACCGCGACCGGTACGCTGGTATCGATGCCGGGCGGGTTCGACGGCCAGTTGACCTTTACCGGCGGGGGAGTCAGCGGCACGCTGCGGTTCGACCGGGCGGGGGCGGTGCAGCGGATCACCGCCGCGCTGACCGCCCGCGATGCGCGCTTCGCCGGGCCGCCGCAGACGACGATCCGGCGGTTGTCGATCAATGGTTCGGTGCTGCTCGACCCGGCCGGGCTGGGTGTCGACGCGCGGGTGACGGCGCGCGGGGTGCGACGCGGCGGGCTGACCGTTGGCCGGCTGTCGGCTGATGTCGAGATGAAAGGCGGCAGCGGGACCGTTGTCGTCAGTGCCGCCGGGCGGCGGGGCAAGGCGTTCGCGCTGCAAGGCACCGCGCAGATCGCGCCGGAGCGCATCGCGATCACCGGTGGCGGCACCATCGAGCGCCAGCGGCTGAAACTGGATAGCGCCGCGGTGCTGACCCGCGAGGGCGGGGCGTGGCGGCTGGCGCCGACCGCGCTCAGTTTCAACGGCGGCAAGGCGCGCGTGTCCGGCCGGTTCGGCGAGGGCGCCAACGCCGTCGACGCAACGCTGGAAAAAATGCCGCTGTCGATCATCGACCTGGTGTCGCCCGGCATGGGGCTGGGTGGCGCCGCCAGCGGCCGCGTCGTCTACACCGCGCCGACCGATGGCGCGCCATCCGGCCAGGTCGACCTGGTCGTGCGCGGGCTGAGCCGGTCCGGGCTGGTGCTGTCGTCGCAACCGATCGACGTGGCGGTGAAGGGGGCGCTGACCGGGGCGAGCGCGGCCGCGCGCGCTGTCGTCGCCAGCGGCGGCAAGATCATTGGCCGTGCGCAGGCGCGGCTGGCCCCGCTGGGCGAGGGGGCGTTCGTCGACCGGATATACGCCGCGCCGTTGTTCGCCCAGATCCGCTATGACGGGCCGGCGGATACGCTGTGGCGGCTGACCGGTACCGAACTGTTCGACATTTCCGGCCCCGCCGCGATTGCCGCCGACATTAACGGCACACTGACCAATCCGCTGATCCGCGGGTCGATCCGCACCGACAATGCCCGGTTGCAAAGCGCGGTCAGCGGCACGGTGCTGACCAACCTGAAAGCCAGCGGCCGGTTCAGCGGATCGCGCCTGTTGCTTGATTCGCTGACCGCCAATGCGGGTGACGGCACGGTCAGCGGCAGCGGCGTGTTCGACCTGTCCGACCGGGGGCTGGCGATCGACCTGAAGGTCGATGCGCAGAACGCGACACTGCTCAACCGCGACGATCTGGGCGCGACGGTTACCGGGCCGCTGACGTTCCGTTCGAACGGCGACGGCGGGGTGATTGGCGGCGAGGTGACGTTGAACCGCAGCCGATACCGGCTGGGCCGGGCGGAAGCCGCGACGGCGGTGCCGCGCCTGAAGGTGACCGAGATCAACCGGTCCGATGACGAGCCGGAGGCGGTGGCGCCAGCGGCGCCCTGGCGGCTGGCGTTAAAGGCCGATGCGCGCAACCGGATGGTGGTGACCGGCCTTGGCCTGGACAGCGAATGGCGGGCGACGCTGGAGGTCAGCGGTGCGATCGACGCGCCGATCATCGTCGGCCGCGCCGACCTGCTGCGCGGGAATTACGAGTTCGCCGGGCGCAGTTTCGACCTGGATCGCGGCGTCATCCGCTTTACCGGTTCGAACCCGCCCGACCCGGTGCTCGACATTTCGGCAACCGCCACCCTGCAGGGGCTGAACGCGACGATCCGGGTGACCGGTACCGGCCTGAAACCGGAGATCGCCTTTACCAGCAACCCGGCGTTGCCGGAGGATGAGCTGTTGTCCCGGCTGCTGTTCGGTACGTCGATCACCAACCTGTCGGCGCCGGAGGCGTTGCAGCTCGCCGCCGCGGTTGCCGGGTTGCAGAGCGACGGCGGGCTGGACCCGATCAACGCGGTGCGGCGGGCGGCGGGGCTGGACCGGCTGCGGATCATTGCCGCCGACCCGACCCAGAGCCAGGGCACGTCGATCGCCGCCGGTAAATATGTGACGCGGCGGATCTATGTCGAGGTGATCACCGACGGGCAGGGTTATTCGGCGACGCGCGCCGAATTCCAGATCACCCGCTGGCTGTCGCTGCTGTCGAGCATTTCGACGATGGGCCGGACCAGCGCCAATATTCGCGTGTCGAAGGATTATTGAGCGGTGCGGCGCCGCCCCCGCATGTGGGGCGGCGCCGGTCGATCCGCGGGTTACGGCTGGACCGGGCGTTCCGGCAGACCGAGCCGCTGTTTTTCCGCGGCGACCATTTCGGCGACCTCGGCCATCAACACGTGCGCGTCGTAGACGATGCCGTCCTTGACCGTGTAGCGGACGCCGCCGACCCGTTCCTGCTTGTTGGTCTGCGGGTTCAGCCGCAGATGGCCGGTGCCGTAGAGCGTCTTGAAGTTGGCCAGCGGGTTTTCCGGCACGATCACCAGATCGGCGAGCATGCCGGCGCGGACGACGCCGACCGGCGGCGCCACCTTTTTCGGCGCCCACAACACCTCGGCGCCGTTCTTCGTCGCGGTGCGGATAACCTCCAGCGGGGTGAAGCCGGCTTCACGCATCAGCTCCATTTCTTCGACATAGGCGAAGCCATAGACTTTCCAGATGAAACCGGAATCGGTGCCGATCGTCACGCTGCCGCCGATATTCTTGTAATCATTCACCAGCGACATGAAGTATTTGTAGAAATTCTTCCACTCGATCTCGATATCCGTCGTCCAGTCGAAGAAATAGGAGCCGTGATTGTCGCGGGTCGACTGGAAATAGTTCCACAGTTGCGGCGTCGTGTATTTTTCGTGCCAGTCGGCGTTGCGGGCGCGCATCAGGTCGCGCGACGCAGCGTAGATGTTGAAGGTCGGGTCGAAATTGACGCCGCTTTCCTTCTGGGTTTCCAGATAGGCCTTCCACTGGTCGGTTCCGGGGCCGTAGGCCTGGTGCCATAGTTCGGCGACGCTGCTGAACCGGTCCTGTTCGTTGTTGTAATTATAATCGCTGCGGAATTTCTGGATCGTCGTGTCTTTCAGCAGCGATTCGAAATGGCCGTAGAAATGGGTGATGGTATCCAGCCCGGCGGCGGCGGCCTGCCGCGCGTTGAAATTGGCGACGCCGTTCTGCGACAGGTGGGCGACGGTGCCCATATTGTTCTTGTGCGCCTCGTCGATCGCGGCGGTGATGATCTCCGGCGTTTCGGCGCCACGGTTGAAGAACTTGATCCCGTCGATGTTGTTCTTCGCCGCCCACTGCACCCAGGCGCGGGCCTTGGCGACGGAATCGACGGTGCCGCCGCTCCAGCCGGCGCCGAGCGTCTGGTAGTTGAAGATGCGCGGCGCCGCGATTTCGTTGGCGGCGGAGCGGTTCTTCTCGCTCGACGCGACATCGGGCCCGGCGAGCGACACACCACGAACGGTGGTGACGCCATGCGCCAGCCACAGCTTGTAGTTGTAGCTCATGCTCGGTGCCTTGTCGGTGCCGGCCGCGTGGGCGTGGGCGTCGACAAAGCCGGGCATCACATACATGCCGGTGGCGTCGATTTCATAATCCGCATCGGTCGGCTGGCGGTTGCCGGCAAGCGGCAGACCGGGCCAGCCCGCCTGGGTGACGGAGGTGATCCGGTTGCCTTCGACAACGATGTCCATCGGCCCCATCGGCGGGCCGCCGGTGCCGTCGATCAGCGTTGCGCCGCGGATGACCATCTTGCGGAACGGGCCGGCGCTTTCCTTGCTGGTGCGGGGCGGTGCCGGTACCCAGCGGCCGCGCTGGGGGCTTTTGGCCGTGGTCTCTGCGGCGGCGGGCACCTGCTGCGCGTGGAGCGCCGCGCCGCCAAGCATCAGCGCGAAGGCGGCACAACCCAGTTTCAAACTCTGCGAAATCATGGCCTGATCCTCGAATACGGGGAAAGGGAGGGGGAACGCGGTTACAGGATGTGGTGGGTGGGGCGGAGAGAGCGCCCCGCGTCCGGTCAGCGCTGCGGAGCGCCGAGGATGGTCTTGGTTTCCATGAACTCGGCGAGGCCGAAGCGGCCATTTTCGCGGCCGTTGCCGGACCGCTTGTAGCCACCGAACGGGGCGTTGATGTCCGGGCCCCAGCCGTTGATCGTCACCAGCCCGGCGCGCAGGCGCGGGGCGATGGCGGCGGCGCGATCGGGGTCGCCGGACAGCGTGGCCGACAGGCCGTAGACGGTGGCGTTGGCCAGCTCGATCGCCTCTTCCTCGCTGTCATAGCTGGTCAGCGTGGCGACGGGGCCGAAGATTTCGTCCTGCGCGATCCGCATGTCGGGGGTGACGCCGGTGAACAGGGTCGGCCGGACGTAATAACCGCTGGCGATGCCGGCCGGCCGGCCGGGGCCGCCGGTGACCAGGGTCGCGCCCAGTTCCATCGCGCTGGCGATCAGCGCCTGGATCTTGTCGTATTGCGCCTTGTTGACCACCGGGCCGATATGCTTGCCCTCGGTCAGCGGATCGCCGGCCGCCGTTGCCGCCATCAGCCGGGCGATGACCGCTGCGGCCTCCTCGGCCTGCGAACGGTGGACGAGGATGCGGGTCGGCGCGATGCAGCTCTGCCCGGAATTGGCGAGCACGCCCTGCACGGTCAGCGGCAGAACGGCGGCGAGATCGGCGCCCTCCAGCACCAGATTGGGCGCCTTGCCGCCCAGTTCCTGATGGACGCGCTTGACCGTGGGCGCGGCGGCGGCGGCGACAGCAATGCCGGCGCGGGTTGAGCCGGTGAAGCTGACCATTGCGACGTCGGGGTGGGCGGAGAGGGCGGCGCCGGCGGTCGGCCCGTCACCCTGCACCAGGTTGAACACCCCGGCGGGCACGCCGGCTTCGTGCAGGATTTCCGCGAAGATCGCGGCGCAGGCGGGCGCCTCCTCCGACGGTTTCAGCACCATCGTATTGCCGGCGGCGAGCGCGGGGGCGACCTTGGCCGCGATCTGGTTCAGCGGCCAGTTCCACGGCGTGATCATCGCGACAACGCCGATCGGTTCGTGGACGACGCGGGCGTTGCCGACGGTTTCCTCGAACGCGAAATCGGCGAGGGCGCGGCGCGTCGCGCTGAAATGGGCCAGGCCGGACGGGGCCTGCGCGGCGGCGGCGAAGCTGATCGGCGCGCCCATTTCGGTCGCCATCGCCCGTGCGAGATCGGGGATGCGCGCTTTGTAGGCGGCGCCGATCCGTTCGAGCAGCGCCAGCCGGTCGGCAACGCTGGTCCGGGCGAAAGCGGGGAAGGCGCGAGCGGCGGCGGCGACGGCGCGGTCGACGTCGGCGGTGCTGGCCAGCGTTATTTCGGTGCACGGTGCTTCGGTCGCCGGGTTGATGACCCGGTGCGGGGTGCCGCCGAAGCTGTCGACCCAGGCGCCGTCGATATAATGCTGCCTGTAGCTGTCCATGCCAGCGCCTTTCCCCGAATCCGTCTCCGGCGGCAGACTAGGGGCAGATGCGGCGGGGTGGAAGCGGTGGTGACCGCTGGTTCGGACGATTAGGTATTATGTGCCATATCGGTTTCAGATCGTGGCAACGAAGAACCGAAATCGTTCGAATTGTTAATCGGGTATTGGCAGCGATGCGGTTAGGCTCTGCCCGGTGCAGCGGTGGAGTAGCGTGCGGTGGGGCAGCAATGGTGGCCGGATAAGCAGGCTGGGGGACGAACGCGACGCGGCCGGCCGGATCGCGACTGGGACATGGCCCGGCGCCGCCGCACCCGCGCCCGGCGCCGCGCCGGGGTGCGCGATCTGCTGATGATGACGGTGGGCGGCGTGCTGCTCGGCCTCGGCTATGTCCATTTTGGCGGCGGGTTTGGTGGACAACCGGCGGATAGCGGGGCTGGGGCAGGCGGAGCGCCGGTCGCCGCGGTGGTCGATGTGGCGCCTGCGCCGACGGACCGGGGTAGCGGGCATATGCCCGCGCCCAAGGCAGTGGCATCGCCATCGGCGTCGACAGCGCGGGCAAAGCCCGTCGCGGCGCGTCCTGTCGGCGGCGCGCGCCGTTTCGGCTTCTGCCATACGGGCGGCGGGGTGAATTGCGTCGTCGATGGCGACACGTTCTGGATGGACGGCGAAAAGATCCGCGTTGCCGACATCGACGCCCCGGAAACCCACCCGAGCCGGTGCCCGCGCGAGGCGGAGCTTGGCGCACGGGCGACGCGGCGGCTCCATGCGCTGCTGAACGCCGGGCCGGTCAGTCTTGATGCCGCCGATCGCGAAACCGACCGCTACGGCCGCAAGCTCCGCATCGTCAGCCGGGACGGGGAGTCATTGGGTTCGGTGTTGGTCGCCGAAGGGTTGGCGCGTGAGTGGGAGGGCGCGCGGCGGAGTTGGTGCGGGTGATTGGACGAAGTCGAGGAGGGCATACTAAGAAAATGCTCTTTTTAGACTTTCGCCTAATTTATAGAATCCGTCAAAGTCGGGGCCGGGTTTAGAATGTTTTTCAAATTCTTCAAGATAAGCTGATTTTATTCTACTCCTAATACCTTTATCGCTCGTAGTGCGATCAAGCAGTCCTTCAAACAAATTAGGATTGTTAGCGAGGACTTTCTGTCTAATGGAGTCCGGTAACAGCCCTTCTATAGCACGCTTCCCACTCTTATCTATACCTACGGGAAGGTAGTCTTTGCCTTTTTTTAGTTCTAAACTTTTAAATGTTCCTTCCACTTTGCTAAGTGCATCGAAATCTACGGTTATCACCGCTTTGCCGGCAAGTTCCAGCATCACGCGAAGTGCAGATTGATTCGTTATGTTGCCGAACCCGTTGTAAGATATAATAATCCAATCCCGATCAATAGATTTAGAGCCATGCTCCGGTCTCTGAAGTAAAGTCAAATATCTTTTGTCTGTTTCGCCCTCGACAAGAATAATTTTCTTTCCTCTAACTTCGAGAATAGAGCGCCATGGCGCAAGGCTTTCTGAGGATAATCCAAGAGCTACACTAAACGGCTTCATCCACTGTTCGGGACTTGCTATCTCAATGTAGCTCTCACGAGACTGGTTTCTAAATCTTCTCCTGCAAACTAAAATGTTCGACTCAGGCGCAGCAGTATTTAGCAAATACACGCTATGGGTGGATACTATAACTTGTATATCAAGCTCGGCCGCTAGGTCTATGAGCAGAGAACCGAATTCCGCTTGCGCCGATGGATGAAGAAAACTTTCGGGCTCTTCTATGACGACTACCGGAATGAGCCGCCCAGTCTCGTTTTCAATTTTCCGGAATTGGGCAGCCCTTAACAAGGCCAAAATTATCATTGCCCTATTTTTTGTTCCGCTGCCCCAGCTGTTAAGGGGTACAGAAACCGCGTTATCACCAAGAACCAAATTAAATGGTACAGATGCGTCGAATTCAGGAAGATCCAAAGACACTTTCCATTTGTCCGATAATCGCCCTAGAAGCCCCTGTAATTCGTTTTGGCTGGAAGCCATCGTTTTCTTCAGCTTTTTCGCTATATCAGTTCTTATCTGAGCCATAATGCTAGTAACGGACTGAGATATCTCTGAGAACTGTCCATGACCTCCGCCGTAGCTGAGTCTCAAACCGTCGGTGGTCGAGTTATGGAATACTAGTGAGGCCTCTGATCTTAGCCTTCCCCACACCTCCTGAGCGGGTTCGCCTTCAACGATTTTGCCTAACGCTGAAACTTTAACCTGGTGCTGGGAGCGTCCCCGACTGACCGAAACTTCTAACGAGAACTCATTTATCTTATTACTATCCAAGCTTAGCTGACGCTGGATAAAGTTTTTAATAGCAGAATCCTGATCCTCTAACGTGAAGCGACCGCTTACGCTTATAGAGTCGTCTCCAGATTTCGGATCTTTCCATTTTGGATAATCATTATCAAAATCGATCGTTACCGGGCTGTACATCTCGTATCTATTTGAACCGATTAAAAGTTTAATCGCTTCAAAGATATTAGATTTCCCTGAGTCATTTTTGCCAGATATTGCGGTAAAATTATCGCTGAAATCTACAGAAAAATCCTCTAATGATCGGAAATTCTTTGCTGAAAGTGATGCGATTTTCATTTCACTCCGCCGCGATCCCCGCTTTCGAGAACATGTCTTCGCCGGTGGCTTCTTCGCTGCTGGCGTCGTTGGCGACGGCGGATTTGCGGCGGTCGAAGCTGTCCCAGACTTCGTTCCAGTTACCGCGCGTCGCCGCCTTCGAATATTCGGTGGCGCGGGTTTCGAAGAAGTTGGCGTGTTCCACCCCGTTGAGCAGCGGCGCCAGCCAGGGCAGCGGGTGATCCTCTACCATGTAGACCGGTTTCAGGCCGAGCTGGCCGAGCCGCCAGTCGGCGATGTAGCGGATATACTTCTTGATCTCCTTGGCGGTCATGCCGGGCACGGGGCCCTGCTCGAACGCCAGGTCGATGAACGCATCCTCCAGCCGCACCGCTTTCTGGCAGACGTCGAGAATGTCTTCCTTCACCTGCCGGGTGTAGCAGTCACGCTCCTTCACGAAGGCGTGGAACAGGCGGATGATCCCCTCGCAGTGCAGGCTTTCGTCGCGCACGCTCCACGAGATGATCTGGCCCATGCCCTTCATCTTGTTGAAGCGCGGGAAGTTCATCAGCATCGCGAAGCTGGCGAACAGTTGCAGCCCCTCGGTGAAGCCGCCGAACATCGCCAGGGTGCGGGCGATATCCTCGTCGGTGTCGACGCCGAAGGTGGCGAGGTAATCGTGCTTGTCCTTCATCTCCTTGTACTGAAGGAACATGCTGTATTCGCTCTCCGGCATGCCGATCGTGTCGAGCAGGTGGGAGTAGGCGGCGATGTGCACCGTCTCCATGTTGGAGAAGGCGGTCAGCATCATCTTGATCTCGGTCGGCTTGAACACCCGGCCGTATTTGTCGTGGTAGCAATCCTGCACCTCGACATCGGCCTGGGTGAAGAAGCGGAAGATCTGGGTCAGCAGATTGCGCTCGTGATCGGTCAGCTTCTGCGCCCAGTCGCGGCAATCCTCGCCCAGCGGCACTTCCTCCACCATCCAGTGGATCTGCTGCTGGCGCTTCCAATAGTCATAGGCCCACGGATATTCGAACGGCTTGTAGACCTTGCGGGCTTCGAGAAGAGACATCGTGCGACCTTTCAGAAAACAGCAGAATCCGGCGCGTTTCCCGCGCCGCTTCACTCAAGCGTAAGCAACCCTGGGGACGCATGCGGCCAACCGCGCCGTCATGCGTTCAACCCCTGCAACACCCCCAACAGGAGACCAGCGATGGCCGATCTTTCCCGCATCAAGGAACATGCCGAAGTCATCGGCGCCGACGGCGTCCACGTCGGCACCGTCGACCATGTCGAAGGCAACCGCATTAAGCTGACCCGCCGGGACAGCGGCGAGGGCAGCCACAAGGGGCACCACCCCTATATCCCCGGCGGCCTTGTCGCCGATATCGAGGACGGTACCGTCCGCCTGTCCGCCAACGCCGCCGTTGCCGTCAGCTTCGAGGAAGAAGGCGACTGAGCGG
Source organism: Sphingomonas flavalba (assembly GCF_047553045.1). Lineage (GTDB taxonomy): Bacteria > Pseudomonadota > Alphaproteobacteria > Sphingomonadales > Sphingomonadaceae > Sphingomonas_L > Sphingomonas_L flavalba_A. The sequence goes on from NZ_CP180208.1 coordinate 636,250, forward strand.
TCCCGCGCGCCGGCGGGGTGCCCGGTGCCGCCAGTGACGCCGGTCATTGGCACGCCAAACACTCATCATAGTCGGTCGACTGCAGCTCGATCTGTTTCAGGTCGGGTGTATTGTCGGCTTCGACCCCGCCGGCGAAACCGGCGCGCTGCACCGATTTCGAGCGTAGATAGTAGAGCGATTTGATGCCCAGTTCCCACGCGCGGTAGTGGAGCATCAGCAGATCCCACTTCTCGACGTCGGCGGGGATGAACAGGTTCAGCGACGCCGACTGGTCGATGTAAGGCGTGCGGTCCGCCGCCAGTTCGAGCAGCCAGCGCTGGTCGATCTCGAAGCTGGTCTTGAACACGTCCTTTTCTTCCTGGCTCAGGAAATCGAGATGCTGGACGGAGCCGCCCTGTTCGAGGATCGAGTTCCACACCGCTTCGCTGTTCTTCGACTTCTCGGTCAGCAACGCTTCCAGATAGGGGTTGCGGATCGAGAAGCTGCCGGACAGCGTCTTGTGGGTGTAGATGTTGGCCGGGATCGGCTCGATGCAGGCGCTGGTGCCACCGCAGATGATCGAGATCGACGCGGTCGGCGCGATCGCCGTCTTGCACGAGAACCGCTCCATCACCCCGCGGTCGGCCGCGTCCGGGCACGGCCCGCGCTCCACCGCCAGGTGCATCGACGCTTCGTTGGCCTGGGCGCTGACATGCTTGAAGATCTTCAGGTTCCAGGACTTGGCCATCGCCCCTTCGAACGGCAGGCCGCGCGCCTGCAGGAAGCTGTGGAAGCCCATGGTGCCAAGGCCGACCGAACGCTCGCGCATTGCCGAATAGGCGGCGCGCTCCATGCCCGGCTCGGCGCGATCGATATAGTCCTGCAGGACATTGTCGAGGAAGCGCATCACGTCCTCGATGAAGCGCTTGTCGGCGCTCCACGCGTCCCACGTCTCCAGGTTCAGCGACGACAGGCAGCAGACGGCGGTGCGGTCCTTGCCGAGATGGTCGGTGCCGGTCGGCAGGGTGATTTCCGAGCACAGGTTGGAGGTCGATACCTTCAGCCCCAGTTCGCGATGGTGCTTCGGCATCGTCGCGTTCACCTTGTCGATGAACACGATATAGGGTTCGCCGGTCGCCAGCCGGGTCTCGACCAGCTTCTGGAACAGCGAGCGGGCGTCGACGCGGACGCGCTCCGACCCGTCCTTCGGGCTGGTCAGCGCCCATTCGGCGCCGTCGCGCACCGCCTGCATGAACGCATCGGTGATCAGCACGCCGTGGTGCAGGTTCAGCGCCTTGCGGTTGAAGTCGCCGCTCGCCTTGCGGATTTCCAGGAACTCCTCGATCTCCGGGTGGGAGATGTCGAGGTAGCAGGCGGCCGAGCCGCGGCGCAGCGACCCCTGCGAGATCGCCAGCGTCAGCGAATCCATGACGCGGACGAACGGGATGATGCCGCTGGTCTTGCCATTGAGGCCGACCGGTTCGCCGATGCCGCGGACATTGCCCCAATAGGTGCCGATGCCGCCGCCGCGCGACGCCAGCCAGACATTCTCGTTCCAGGTGGCGACGATGCCGTCGAGGCTGTCTGGCACCGAATTCAGGTAGCAGGAGATCGGCAGGCCGCGCCCGGTGCCGCCGTTGGACAGCACCGGCGTCGCCGGCATGAACCACAGCTTCGAGATATAGTCGTAGAGCCGCTGGGCGTGGTCGGCATTGTCGGCATAGGCCGAGGCGACGCGCGCGAACAGATCCTGATAGCTTTCGCCCGGCAGCAGGTAGCGGTCCTTCAGCGTTTCCTTGCCGAAATCGGTCAGCAGCGCGTCGCGGCCTGTGTCGACGGCGATCGGGAAGGCGCGCGGCAGAATCCTGGCCGAGCCGCTGCCGGCGTCGCCGGACTGCTGGGTTTCAATCGCGATTGCTTCCACGTCGTGCGCGCTTTCCTGTGTATCCCTGAAATCCACGTTCGACCCCCGCTATCGTTCCCGTTACGTTCGACTCGGGGGCAGGCCCCCACTGTACCATCAACCCGCGCGAAAAACCCTGCGAACGGGGCATGTGCGCGTTGTCGAAGGGCGTTTGGCGGCGCTGCGTGCAATATGGGGTTGCACGGCAGAAACCACTAGACCTTGGGTAACCCCCGCGATCGACGCACCAGTGATAGTGTCCGCAAGCCGGGCGCTGCGCAAGACGGTTGAGACATAAATCGGATGAAAAAGGTCTTCAATGGTAACCATGAGTCAATGCTGCGATGCAGCGACGCGCGGCTTTCCAACGGGTGCGGTAAACGCAAGGGAATAAAGCGCGAACAAAAAATATTTCGTTGGTGAATGTCGCGCTAACGGATGGCTTGTCGCGCGCGCCGGAGCGTTTAAGGCTGGGCCGGGGCGGAAAAGAGGTGGTGTGTGACGGTAGCGCGGGCGATCGGACGGCTGGCGCGATGGGCGGGGACCGCCCTGCTGTTCCTGATTGTCGCACTGTGCCTGTTGCTGACTCTGGTCCCGCCCTTCCTGGATTTCCGCTATTATGACGGGCCGGTGAGTGGCCATTACGACGGCGAGCGATTCTTCAACCCCGACGGCAACGACACGTTTCGGCCGCCCGGCGGGCAGAGCCGGTTCATGCTGCGTTACCTGCTGGGCCGCGACGAGCGGCCGGCCTGGCCGACCCATGTCGCGGTCAGCCCGACGCGGCCGCCGGCGCGCGTCGACGGCGAACGGATGGTTGTCACCTGGGTCGGCCATGCGACGGTGCTGGTGCAAACCCAGGGGTTGAACATCCTGACCGATCCGATCTGGTCCGACACCGCCGGGCCGGGCGGCATCGGGCCGCGCCGAGTCGCCGCGCCGGGCGTGGGCTTCGCCGATCTGCCGAAGATCGACGTCGTGCTGATTTCCCACAACCATTACGACCATATGGACCTGGCGACGTTGAAGCGGCTGCAGGCGCGCGACCGGCCGCTGGTCGTCACCAGTCTGGGCAACGACACGGTGATGCGGCCGGCCGGCGTCCGCGTCGCCGCGCTCGACTGGGGGCAGCGGGTGACGGTGCGGCCGGGGGTGGAGGTGGTGGTGACCCGCAATCACCACTGGGATTCGCGCTGGATGGCCGACCGCAACCGGGCGCTGTGGTCCAGCTTCGTCGTCCGTCTGCCCGGCGGTAACATCTTCTTTGCCGGAGACACCGGGCCGGGCGATCTGCGCTGGCCGGCGGAGGCGGCCCGGCTTGGCCCGGTGCGGCTGGCGCTGATCCCGATCGGCGCGTTCCGCTTCGCCCCCGGCGAGATGCGGTCGGGTAGCCATATCGGCCCGGTCGACGCGGTGAAGGTGTTCGAAGGGCTGGGCGCCGCCCACGGCGTGCCGATCCACTGGGGTACGTTCCGCCTGTCCTACGAAGCCTATGACACCCCGCCGAAGCTGTTGGCGCTGGAGATGCGCTGTGCCGGGCTGGACCCGGCGGCGTTTTCCGCCCTGCGTATCGGCCAGGCGGTCGAGGTGCCGGCCCATGCCGCGTCCCGCCGCGTGCCGCCGCGTTGCGCGACACCGGCGGAGATCGCCGCCCTGCGCTGAGACCGGCCGGCGGCGGGCGCCCTGCGCCGCCTGCCGTGCGTTGCCTGCCCTGCGCCGCCTTGCCTGTTCGCCGCTATTCGCCCGCTTCGGCGCGGGCGGCAAGGCTGTGTGACGCCATGAGCACACCGCCAGCAGACAATTAAATAAATAGCTTTTTAAAATTGCTTCGTTATCTATGCATATGGTGCGGAACATGACATATTCCGTATGATTTCGGTGCTTTCTCCGGGGGCCGGGCAACAGGGGCTCGCTTGAAATATCCGATGCTGTCTGGACAATATTTGTAGATAGTATACGTTAAACAGCGAATGTCGGGGCGATGACAAGGCCAGAGTGCAACGCGCTCCGCATGTCAGGGAGGTAGGGGAAATGAGAGAGATATCGACAAGGACGGTGCTTCTGGCGGCGGCGGCGCCGCTTGCCCTGATGCTGCCCGCGCAGGCGCATGCGCAGGACGGGCCGGCGGAAGAGGTGATTATCGTCACCGGCTCCCGCCTGCCGAGCACGGATCTGACCGGATCGGCACCGCTGACCGTGCTCGACCGTGGCGAGATCGAGGCGACCGGCGCGCAGAGCGTCGGCGAACTGCTGCGCGAACTGCCGGTCGCATCGGCGTCGGCGAGCGATTCCGCCGGGCGGGGCAACAACGGTTCGGCCAATATCGCGTTGCGCGGCCTTAGCTCCGTCAATACGCTGGTGCTGGTCAACGGCCGCCGCGTGCTGTCGAATTCCGACGGTGGCACCGTCGACCTGAACAGCATTCCGTTCGAGGCGATCGACCGGATGGAGGTGCTGCAGGACGGCGCGTCCGCCGTCTACGGGTCCGACGCGATTGCCGGCGTGGTCAACATCATCATGCGGCGCAGCTATGACGGCTTGCAGCTGAAGGCCGGTTACGGCGTCAGCAGCCGCGGCGACCTGCCCAATTACGAGGCGAGCGGCACGTACGGCAAGGAATATGACGGCGGCGGCTTCGTATTCAACGTCAGCTATCGCAAGTCGGGCGGCAACGTCATCGCCGACCGTCCGGTCAGCCGCGATCCCGACTGGCGCGCGCTCGGCGGCCGCAACTTCCGTGACGAGGCGCCGTTGCTCGGTGCGTTCAAGGCGGTCGACCCGGCCAATGCGTTCGGCGCGGGCAACCCCTATTACATCCTGCGCGATGGTGTCTCGCAGGCGACCTCGGCGGCTGACCTGCGGCCGATGGTCTATCCCGGTACCAACACGCCGCTGACATCGGGCAATGACGGCATCAACTATTGGGAATATGAGAGCAGCGCCTCCAAGATTTCCCAGATCAACCTGTGGTTTTCCGGGCATCAGGAAATCGGCAGCGGCATCACCGCCTTTGTCGAGGCGTCGTATAACAGTCGCAATTCGCTGGGCTTTCTGGCGCCGGACTATTTCGATCCGTCGAGCGGCAGCAACCCCGGTATCGGCAACGGCGTGATCGTCAGTGCCGCCAACCCGTTCAACCCGTTCGGCTTCGACGTCTTCGCCATCCGCACCTTGCAGGAGCTGGGCAAGGGCAAAACCCGGATGAACGACGTCAACAGCAAGGTCTATCGCGTCGTCGCCGGCCTTGAGGGCAATCTCACCGACACGTGGAAGTGGGACGTTTCCGCCAATTTCCAGAAGCTGGACATGTTCCGCAACGGCGGCCGCTCGCTCGACATTGTCCGGCTGCAGCGGGCGGTCGGTGATCCCGCGCTCTGCGCCGCGACCGCCGGGTGTATTCCGGTCAACGTGTTTGGTGGGCCGGGCAGTGTGACGCAGGGGATGCTCGATTCGCTGACCTCGCCACGCTGGACCAACGTCGACGCGGACATGAAGTCGGTTGTCGGAAACGTCACCGGAAAGTTGTTCGAATTGCCGGCGGGTGATGTGAGCGTTGCGCTGGGCGCCGAATACCGGACGGAGAGCTTCTCCCAGATTCAGGACAACGCGCCGGAGAAGACGACGCCGACGCCGCCCTTCCTGCCGCCGACGCGCAAGATATACGAGTTCTATGCCGAAACGGCGGTGCCGCTGCTGAAGGAGATTCCGGGCATCTACAGCCTCGATGTCGAAGGCGCGGTACGATATTCGCATTATGACGCGTTCGGTTCCACCACCAACCCGAAGGTCGGGGTCAAGTGGCGGCCCTATTCGGACCTGCTGGTGCGCGGTTCGTGGGGCACCGGTTTCCGCGCGCCGACCTTTGCCGAGGCGAACAGCACGCAGAGTCGCGGCTATCGCCCGTTGACCGACCCGTGCCAGGGCGCAGAATATTCGCGTTACCCGGTGTGCGGTGGCCGGCAGGCGCCGGTGCTGACCGGGGCCTGGGTGATTACCGGCGGTAACCCCAATCTGAGGCCGGAAACCGCCAAGACGCTGACCGTCGGGCTGGTGTGGACGCCGCAGTTCATCCCGCGCTTTTCCGCGACGATCGACTTCTTCCGCATCACCAAGGCGAACATCATCGGCGTCGCCGACCCGGATTACATCATCCAGCAGAATGCCCTTGGCGCCGGCTTCGCCGGCCAGGTGCTGCGCGATGCCAACAACTCGATCAGCGAGGTCTTCGCGGTTCGAGACAACCTGCTCGACCAGTCGATCAAGGGGCTGGATTTCGGGCTGGAATACAACACCGGCATGATGGCGTGGGGCAGCATCAACCTGCGCGCCGACGCGACCTACATGGACAGCTACAAGCTGTCGCCCGCCCCGGCTACGCCGGCGGTCGAGCGGGTCGGCTCCTATACGACCGCGCTCGGCACGATCCCGAAATGGAAGGCGACGGGCCGCGCAACCTGGACGCTCGATGACCTGCAGGTCACTTACGGCATGCGGTATGTCGGGCCGGTGCGCAACGACGCGTCGCGGCTGGTCAACGGCGAACGGATGCGGGCCAAGGCGTATCTGCAGCATGACATCGCCGTCAGTTATTTCGTCGAGCCGATGCAGGTGAAGCTGACAGCGGCGGTTGACAATTTTACCAACCGGATGCCGCCGTGGCTTGAAGGTAACTACTTCAACGGCTTCGATGAAAAGACGTTCAACTCGCGCGGCCGGTTCTTCTCGTTCCGCATCGCGAAGGACTTCTGATCGAAGGCCATTGGGGTATCAAGGCATCACCAGCGCCCGTGCGGCGCTGGTGATGCCGCCTTCCCAAACTGCCAAGCCGGCGGAGGAACAGCATGAAGCCATTCGCGTATCGGGCCTTGATGGCCGGCGCCGCCCTTCTCGTCGCAACCGCGGCAACGGCGCAGACCACGGGCGCCCCGGCGCCCGATCCGGACGCGGAGGCAAAGTCCATCACCGCGCAGACCCGCAAGATGGGCGGCGTCATGCCGGCGGAACAGCTTGCGTTGTCGTTCGAGCATCTCGACCTGGCGCTGAAGGTGTTTCCCGACGAGAAACGGATCGAGGGGGACGCCACCCTGACCCTGCGGGCGAAGGAAGCGGTGCCAGAGCTGATCCTCGACCTCTATCCGAAATTCCGCATTGTCTCGATCGCGCTCAACGGCCGCGTCGTCCCGCCGGCCGACTATACGAACCCGGAAGGGCAGCTGCGCATCAAGCTGCGCCGGCCGCTGGCCAAGGGGTCGGTGACCAAGGTGCGCATCGTCTGGTCCGGCACGCCGCCGCTCGCCAAGCGCCCGCCGTGGGAAGGCGGCACCACCTGGACCAAGACGCCGGACGGCCAGACCTGGATCGATACGTCGCACTGGGGCGGCGGCTGCGACCTGCTCTATCCGTGCATCGACCACCCGACCGGCAAGACCAAGATCGCCGACCTGCACTACACCGTTCCCGCCCCGCTGGTCGCGCCGGGCAGCGGCAAGTTCATGGGGATGACCGAAAAGGACGGTTGGCGCACCTACAACTGGCGCGCGCGCAGCCCGCACACCTACGGCCTGGTCCTCGATGTCGGGCCGTACAAGCTGCTGGAGGGCGAGTATAAGAGCCGGTTCGGCAACACCATCCCGATGCGTTTCTGGTACCTGCCGGGCGAGGAGGAGAAGGCAGCCGAGCTGTTCAGGGAATTCCCGGTCGCGCTCGATTTCTTCGAATCGCAGATCGGCCCCTATCCGTGGGCGGACCAGAAGATGGGCGTGATCCGCGTGCCCTATTCCGGCCTCGAGAACCAGACGCTCAACGGCTACAGCATCGACTATACCAAGACGATGTACGGGTTCGACCCGCTGATGCACCACGAGTTTTCCCATGAGTGGTTCGCCAACCAGCTGTCCGTTGCCAATTACGACGACCTGTGGCTGCACGAGGGCATCGGGTCGTACATGCAGCCGCTGCTCGGCCGCTATCTGTATGGCGATATGGACTATTACGCGCTGCTCAAGTCGCAGCGGGCCGGCATCCGCAACGAGAAGCCGCTGGTCAGCGGCGAGGAGCGGCCGGAGAACTGGGTCTATGCCGACCCGACCGGGCCGCGGGGGGATATTTATCCCAAGGGCAGCTGGGTGATGCACACGCTGCGCAACCTGATCGGCGACGAGGCTTTCTACGAGGTTATCAGGCGAGTCACCTATGGGCGGCCGGACCCGATGCCCGGAAACTTCGAACCGCAGTTCGGCACCAGCAAGGGTTTCATGGCGACGGTAAATCAAGTTACCGGAAGCAATTACGACTGGTTCTTCAATATCTATCTCTACCGTGCCGGGTTGCCGAAGCTGGTCGAGACACGTGACGAGGACCGGCTGAGCCTGCGCTGGGAAACGCCGGACAACCTGCCTTTCCCGATGCCGGTCGACATCCGCATCGACGAAGAGACGGTGACGCTGGAGATGACCGACGGCACCGGCGTTGTGGAGAATGTGCCGGCAGCGGCGACGGTGACGCTGGACCCGGAGGCGAAGATCCTGCGCCAGCTCGATTCGATCGACCGGTTCCAGGCCTGGCGCGCGACGCAGCCCGACCAGGGGCGCCGCCGCTGATCGGCCGCGCCCTGCCGCCGATCCTGCTAGCGCTGCTGCCGGCGGCGGCGGCGGCGCGCGTGCCGGCGACGGCGGTGCCGATCCGGATCGAGACCGACCGGGGCGTTATCGACGCGGCGCTGGCGCTTGCCGCCGCGCCGATCACCGTGTGCAACGCGCTGCGCTACATCGTCGGCGGCCATTATGACGGCGGCCGGTTCTTTCGTACCGTGCGCAGCGACCGCAACGACGGCACCGCGCCGCCGATCGACGTGATTCAACTGGAAGCGCGCGCCGGCGAGGAACATGATGCGTTCGGGCCGATCCCGCTGGAGCGGACGTCGGTGACCGGCCTTCGCCACCGCGCCGGCGCGCTGTCGATGGCGCGCTGGGGGCCGGACACGGCGACGTCCAGCTTCTCGATCGTCACCAGACCAAGCCCGTCGATGGACTTCGCCGGCCCGCGCAACCGCGACGGGCAGGGCTTCGCCGTGTTCGGCCATGTCACGCGCGGCATGGACGTGGTGCGCGCGATTCACCGCGCCGAAGCGGATGGCGAGCGCCTGCGCCCGCCGGTGCGGATCGCGCGGATCACGGTGCGGCGGGCGAGCCGGGCGGTGATCCGCGCGGTGCGCGACCGGTGTGCGTTGGCGATCGACGGGCAGCGGCGCGGCGCGGGCTAGACGAAGCGGATACCGGCGACGAACACGCCCGCGGCCTATGCTTTCGTCAGAGCGCGAGGCAGGCTGGCGATGACATTATATCGCGTTATATCAATATGTTCCTCTAACAACCTCCTGTGCGGCGCAAGCATTGTCCGTCCGGCTGCGGGCGTGCGCCGACGCAATAATATTGACTTACGCGTTAGTCAGTATTGACTCGGCGCGGCGGGCGGACGCATGATCGGCACGGTCGCGAAACAGCGTCACACAGGCGCGGCCGCGACAAGGAGGGGAAATGAACCGCTTTTCTTACACGTCGTCGCTTGTCGCGCTGGCCGTCGCAGCCGCCGCGACCGCACCCGCCGCCGCCCAGAATGCCCCCGCGCCCGACACGCCGGCGGCCGAACGCGGCGCGGCGGATGAGATCATCGTCACCGCCACCCGGCGCAACGCCCGGTTGCAGGACGTGCCGCTGAGCGTCACCGCCTTCACCCAGACGGAATTGACCCAGAAGGGGCTGGTCGGTTTCGAGGGGGTCGCCCGCGAAACGCCGGGCGCCGTGCTGAATCAGGCGAGCGACAACAACGCCCGGCTGACCGCGCGCGGCATTTCGACCAACGGCTGGGGCGCCGGGTTGCAGACGACGACGACCATCTACCTCGACGAACTGCCGCTCAGCACCGTTGGCAACACGGTGACGCTGAACCCCAATCTCTACGACGTCGAGCGGGTCGAGTTCCTGCGTGGTCCGCAGGGCACGTTGTTCGGTTCCGGTTCGCTGTCCGGCGCGCTGCGCGTGCTGACCAAAAGCCCGGACCTGAGCCATTTCGATGCGTCGGCGCTGGTCGACATCGGGCTGACCCCGGACGGCGGTGGCATCCGCCAGCGGTATAACGGCATGATCAACTTGCCGCTGGCCGAAGACGTTCTCGGCCTGCGCGTGGTTGGTTTCCACCGCAATGAAGAGGGTTACGTCGATAACCTTGGAACCGGCGTGAAGAATGCCAACACGCTGAAGAACTGGGGCGGGCGCGCGATCCTGCTGTTCAAGCCGACGGACCGGTTGAGCATCCGCCTGCTCGGTTCCTATGAGGATAGCGACCCGCAGGATTCCGCGCTGATCACCCCCGCGCTCGGTGAGCGCAAGCGCTATTCGACGATCCCCGATCAGTACACGTCGAAGACGCAGATCTACAACGGCACCCTCGAATACCAGTTCGACGGCGCGCGGCTGACCAGTTCGTCGACCTATTCGGTGGCGAACAACCTGTTCAACGTCGACCTTGGCGGGACCTTCTCGCTCGCTATCCCGTTCTACCTGTTCGACACGATCAAGGCGCGGACCTTTGTTCAGGAGACCCGGCTGGTGTCGGATTCCGGCGGCAAGCTGGACTGGGTGGTCGGCGGTTTCTATCTGCGCCGCCACACCACGCTGGACGGTGTCCAGACCTCGACCGGCAATTTCCTGTCCGGCCTTGGCATTACCGGGCTGACCGACGCGGTATTCTACAAGTTCGGCAACGATACCCGGACCTACGAACTGGCCGGGTTCGGCGAGCTGACCTATCACCTGACCGACCAGTTGTCGGCCACCGGCGGTATCCGTTACGGCAAATACGGCGGCACCGTCGACACCCATGCCGGGTTCAATTCGCAATACTTCGCCTATGCGCTGGCCGGGATCGCCGGGGTGCCGGTGGCCGGGCGGCTGCCGGTGACGCCGAACGCGGCGGCAACGACCAAATATCCGTCGGCGTCCAAGGCGTCGTGGAAGGCGAGCATCAGCTACAAGCCGTCACCGGCGCTGACCACCTATGCGACGGTGTCGACCGGTTACCGGACCCCGGTTTACAACGCGCGGGCGGGGGTGGCGAGCACCGTCGACCCGAGCGACCTGATCATCCCCGACGGCGCCGGGTCCGACAAGCTGACCAATTACGAGGTCGGCGTGAAAGGCGGCTGGCTGGACGGGCGGGTGCACGCCAACCTCGCTGCCTATTACATCGACTGGCGCAACATCCAGGTGCAGGCCAACCGGCCGTCGGATTCGGTGCAGTTCGCCACCAATGTCGGCGCCGCGGTCAGCAAGGGGCTGGAGGCGGAATTGACTCTGCGCCCGGCGCGCGGGCTGGTGCTGGGCCTGAACGGATCGCTTAACGACGCCAAGGTGACCAAGCTGTCGACGCAGGAAGCGGCGATTTCCGGTGCGGTCGACGGCGTGCGGCTGGCATCGCCGCACCTGCAGGGGTCGTTCTTCGGCAGCTATGGCTATGATCTGGGCAGCGGGGCGAAGGGTTTCACCAGCTTCCAGATCCAGCATGTCGGGTCCTTCCCCAACGGGTTCCCGAACACGCCGGGCAAGCCGGGGGTGAAGAACCCGCTTTATGACAAGACCGATGCCTATACCTATATCAACCTGCAGACCGGCATCCGGATCGGCAAGCTGACGACGACATTCTACGTCGAGAATCTCGGCAACAGCCGGGCAACCGTCTACATCCACCCGGAAGCCTTTGTGTACAGCCGCTATGCCATCCTGCGCCCGCGCACGATCGGCGTGCGCGTCGGCTATAACCTGTGACGGCGGTGGCGACGCGGCGCCGGGTGCGGCCGGGCCGCGCCGGCCGGTGGCTGGCGGCGGCGTTGCTGGCGGCGGCGCCGGCCGCGCTTGCCGCCGGGGCCGCGCCGCCGCAGGTCCGCGTGCCGCAGGGGCTGGTGCAGGGCGTGGCGGAGGCCGACGACGCGATCGTCGCCTATAAGGGCATTCCCTATGCGGCGGCGCCGACCGGGGCGCTGCGCTGGCGCCCGCCGGCACCGGCGCCGGCATGGCGGGGGGTGCTGCAGGCGCGGGCGTTCGGCGCCGCCTGCCCGCAGCCGCCGGCGCAGCCGGGGAGCGTTTATGCCGGGCGGATGGCGCGGACCAGCGAGGACTGCCTGACCCTGAACATCTGGGCACCCGCCGACGCGCACCGGTTGCCGGTGATGGTCTGGATCCACGGAGGCGCGCTGGTTAGCGGCAGCAGTTCGGAGCCGCTGTACGACGGCGCCGCGCTGGCGGCGCGCGGCATCGTCGTCGTTTCGATCAACTACCGGCTGGGGTTGCTCGGCTTTCTGGCCCATCCGGCGTTGAGCGCGGAATCGCCCGACGGCCTGTCCGGCAATTACGGGTTGCTCGACCAGATCGCGGCGCTGCGTTGGGTGCGCGACGCGATCGGCGGGTTTGGTGGCGACCCGGCGCGGGTGACGATTGCCGGGGAGTCTGCCGGCGCGCTCAGCGTTATCGCGCTGCTTGCCAGCCCACGGGCGCGGGGGCTGTTTTCCGGCGCGATCGCGCAGAGCGGCTACATGCCGTCCTATCGCGCGTTGCGTGCGCCGAGCCTTGGCCTGCCGTCCGCCGAGGCGGCGGGCGCGGCACTGGCCAAAGCGGCGGGGGCGACGGATGCGCGGGCGCTGCGCGCCACTGACCCGGCCGCGCTGTTCATGGCCGGACTGGCGACCGGCTGGCAGCCGGAACCGGTGATCGACGGCGCGGTGCTGGAACACCAGCTTGCCGCGACGTTCGCGCGCGGCGAGCAGGCGAAGGTGCCGGTGCTTGTCGGGTTCAACGAAGGCGAGATCCGCTCGCTACCCTTCCTGATGCCGTCGGTGCCAAGCAGCCCGGCGGCGTATGCGGCGGATGTGCGCCGCCGTTTCGGCGACGCGGCGGAGACATTCCTGGCGGTATACCCCGGCGTCGATCCGAAGGCGGACGCGATGGCCTCCATCCGCGATGGGCTTTACGGCTGGGCGGCGCAATATGTGGCGCGGGCGCAGGCGGCGGCCGGGCAGGGCGCCTATCTCTATTACTACCGCCACAGCACGCCGGCGCAACGCGCGCGCGGGCTGGCGGCGTTCCACGCCAGCGAGCTGCCCTATGTCTTCGGGCGGATCGGCGCGCGGACCGGGATTGGTCCCAACTGGCCGCCGGCGCCGCAGACCGCCGAGGAGCGGCGTTTGTCCGAAGCGATGATGGGATATTGGACCGGTTTCGTCCGCGATGGCGCGCCGGCGGCGGAGGGTGCCGCCGCCTGGCCGCGCTACACCGCCGAGGCGCGCGGCTATCTGGACATTGACGACAGCCCGGCCGCCGCGCGCGACCTGCACCCCGGCGCCTTCGCCCTGGCCGACGCGCTGGTTGCCAGCCGCTGGACGGCGGGCCGGGGATGGCGGCTGGACATCGGCTTTTCCGCCTATCCTCCGCCACCCGCCGCCGCCGTTGACGCGCCTGCCGCCACGCGGCAACCGGAGAGGCGATGACCAGCAGCAATCCAGTCCAACCGCAGGACGAGGCGGCGCCGAAACCGCCGCGCGTCCGTGCCCGCAACCACAAGGCGCGCGTTCGCGAAGCGTCGATCGAGCGCATCCTCGACGCCGCCGAGCAGTTGTTCGCCGAATTCGGCTATCACGGCGTCACGCTGAAGGACGTGGCGGCGCGCGTCGGCGTCAGTTCGACGCTGATCCACTATCATTTCAACGGCAAGGAAAGCCTGTACGAGGCGATGTGGGCGCGCAAGGCGCCGCTGTCCGCGCGCAACCGGCTGGCGACGATGCGCCGCTATGCCGAGGAGGTCGGCGACAACGTGACCGTCGAGGGGGCGCTGCGCGCGTGGATCGACACCGACCTCAACGCCCAGATCGAAGACGAGGCGCAATGGGTGGCGTTCGGCAAGGTCGCCGCGCAGGCGAACAGCGCCGCCGGCTGGGGCGCCGAGAAGATGACCAAATATTTCAACCCGGTCGTGCTGGCGCTGATCGACCTGCTCAAGAAGGCGATGCCCGATTGCGACGAGGAGACGATTTTCTGGGGCTATCACTTCGTGTCCGGGGCGATGACCCACAATATGGCGCGGACCGGCCGGCTGGACGAGCTGTCGCACGGGCTGTGTTCGTCGGACGATTTCGTATCGATCCGCGAACATATGGCGACGTTCATGGCCGCCGGCTTCCATGCCATCTGCCAGGGCGACGGCGCGAAACGGTGAGCGGGGGGATGCGCGATGACGACTGATCAGGCCGCCGCGAGCGCGGCCCCGCCGGCTCTGGCCGCACGGGGCGGACGCTATGTCTGGGTGGTGCTGGCGCTGCTTTGCTTCGTCTACGTGCTGAACTTTCTCGACCGGCAGTTGCTGTCGATCCTCGCCAAGCCGATCCAGGACGAGCTGGGGATCACCGACGGCCAGATCGGGCGGCTGGGCGGGCTGTATTTCGCGCTGTTCTACTGCATCCTCGGCGTGCCGGTCGCCTGGCTGGCCGACCGCACCAACCGGGTGCGGGTGCTGACCATCGCCTGCGCGCTGTGGAGCGCCGCGACGATCGCCTGCGGCCTGGCCCGCACCTATCCGCAACTGGCGATCGCGCGGATGAGCGTCGGTGTCGGCGAGGCGGGCGGGGTGCCGCCGTCCTATTCGATCATTTCCGATTATTTCCCGGCGGAGCGGCGCGGCACCGCGCTTGGCCTGTTCAACCTCGGCCCGCCGATCGGCCAGGCGCTGGGTGTCGCGTTCGGCGCCAAGATCGCCGCCGCCTACGACTGGCGGCTGGCGTTCATCCTGCTTGGTGTCGCCGGGCTGATCGCGGCGGTGGCGGTGCTCGGCATCGTCCGCGAGCCGCGGCGCGGCGCGACCGACCGCAAGGCGGCCGCCACCCCGGTACCCGCATCCGCCCCGGTTGTCGCCGCCGCCGTGGTGGACGGGGAGGCGACCGGTTTCTGGGCGACTTTGCGCATGTTCGCGACACAACCGACGCTGGCGCTGGTGTCGCTGGCGGCGGCGGCGACCCAGTTCGTCACCTATGGCACGATGGGGTTCACCACCCTGTTCCTGATGCGCGAAAAGGCGATGACGCTGGACGAGATCGCGCTGTGGTACGCGCTGCTGCTGGGCATATTCGTCAGCGCCGGCATATACCTGTCCGGGCGGCTGACCGACCACTACGCTGCCCGTTCGCCGCAGGTCTATGGCCTGTTGCCGGGGATTGCGCTGGCGGTGGCGGTGCCGTTCTTCATCGGCTTCGTCCACGCGCCGACCTGGCCGGTGGCGATGGCCTTTCTGATCGTGCCGACCTTCCTCAACTATTTCTACCTGACCCCGGCGGTGACGCTGGTCCAGAATTCGGTATCGGCGCATCAGCGCACGCTGGCCGGTGCGGTGCTGCTGCTGATCATGAACCTGATCGGCCTGGGACTTGGCCCGACCTGGGTCGGGGCGGTCAGCGACTGGCTGCGCCCCGACCACCCGGTCAATTCGCTGCAACTGGCGTTTTACAGCCTGGTGCCGTTCTACCTGATCGCCATCGCCTTTCATCTGGCGCTGGCCCGGCATTTGCGGAGCGCCGCCGCCCGATGACCGCCCGACCGATGGCCGGGGCGATGCAGCCCTATGCCCTGACGCTTGACCATTTCATCGACCATGCCGCCAAATGGCACGGCGCCACCGAGGTGGTGACCGCGACCGGCGACGGCGGGACGAGCACGCGGATCGGTTACGCCGCGCTGCGCGAGCGCAGCCGCCGCCTGTCCGGCGCGCTGCTGTCGCTGGGGCTGGCGCCGGGCGACAATCTGGCGGTGCTCGCCTGGAACAGCCAGGCGCATCTGGAATGCTGGTACGGCGCGATGGGGGTCGGGATCGTCTGCCACACGCTGAACCCGCGGCTGGCGCCGGCGCATCTGGCGGCGATGATCGCCGCCGCGGCCGACCGGGTGCTGGTGGCAAGCGCCGACCTGGCGCCGCTGGCCGCGCAACTGGTTTCGCTCTGCCCCGGTATCGCCCATGTCGTGCTGATCGACGAGCCGGGCGGCGGCGATGTGGCGCCGGACTGGGGCGGAGCGGAGGTTTGGCGCCACGAAGCGTTGCTGGACGCGCGCGGACAGGCGGCGGCGTGGGGCGGGTTCGATGAACAGGCGCCAGCCGGGCTGTGTTTCACCTCCGGCACCACCGGCGCGCCCAAGGGCGTCACCTATACCCACCGGTCGAATTACCTGCACACCGTCCACCAGCTTCAGGCGGATGCGAGCGGGCTGGGATCCGGCGACGCGGTGCTGGTCGCGGTGCCGATGTTTCACGCCAATGGCTGGGGCCTGCCGTTCGCGGCGCCGGCGGCGGGGGCGAAGCTGGTCCTGCCCGGCCGTCATCAGGACGGCGCCAGCATCGCCGCGCTGATCAATGCCGAGGGAGTCACCGTCGCGGCGGGGGTGGCGACGGTGTGGCTTGGCCTGGTCGACCATCTCGACCGGACCGGGGGGGCGGTGCCGAGTCTGAGCCGGCTGATGCTGGGCGGTGCGGCGCTGCCGCAGGCGCTGATGGACCGGCTGGAGCAGCGGCTGGGCGTGACCGTCCAGACCAGCTGGGGGATGACCGAGCTGTCGCCGCTCGGCACCGTTGCCCCGGCGACCGCGCCGCGCCGCCGCGCCGCCAGTGCCGGCCGGCCGCCGATTGGCGTCGACCTCCTGCTGACCGAAGCCGACGGTACGCCGCTGACCGAGCAGCGCGGGCGCGAGGGGCGGTTGCGGGTGCGCGGGGCGAGCGTGGTCCAGCGCTATTTCGGGCAGGCCGAACCGGCGGTCGATGCCGACGGCTGGTTCGATACCGGCGACCTGGCGGTGATTGCCGATGACGGGCAGGTGAGCATCACCGGCCGCGCCAAGGACCTGATCAAGTCCGGCGGCGAGTGGATCAACCCCGGTGAGATCGAGGCGATCGTCGGCGCGCTGCCCGCCGTGGCGCTGGTCGCGGTGATCGGCCGCGCCCACCCGAAATGGGGCGAAAGGCCGGTGCTGATCGTCGAGCCGAAGCAGGGGGCGGAGGTGAGCGACGCGGCGCTGCGCGACGCGCTGGTGCCGCATGTCGCGCGCTGGTGGTTGCCCGACGCGATCGTCCGCGTCGCGGCGATGCCGATCGCGGCGACGGGAAAGATCGACAAAGCGCGGCTGCGGGCCGAACATGGCTGACGGTGGGTTCGGGGCCGGGCGGGGATGCCAGCGCGCGCGGACCGGCGACAGATGAAGCGAGACGAGGCGATGACCGAAGAACTGCTGGACCGCCGTGACCTGGATTTCATGCTGCATGACTGGCTGAACGCCGGGGCGCTGATTGACCGCGGCACCGCCGATGCGCTGATCGACCTGTCCGGGAAGCTGGCGGTGGAGCATTTCCTGCCGCATTTCAAACGCAACGACAGCGACGAGCCACGGCTGGAAGGCGGTGCCGTCCGCCTGCAACCGGCGATCGGTGCCGCGCTGGCGCGCTATGCCGAACTGGGCCTGTTCGCCGCCGGTTTTCCCGAAGCGCAGGGCGGCATGGGCCTGCCTTATCTGCTGTGCGCCGCGTCCTTTTCCTGCTTTGCCGCCGCCAATGTCGCGACCGCCGCCTACCCGATGCTGACCGTCGCCAATGCGCGGCTGATCGCGACATTCGGCAGCGCGGCGCAATTCGAGGCCTTTGCCCGGCCGCAGATCGAGGGGCGCTGGTTCGGCACGATGTGCCTGTCCGAGCCGCAGGCGGGATCGAGCCTGGCCGATGTGCGGACGCGGGCGCTGCCCGACGGCGCGGACGCGCTGGGCGCACGATACCGGCTGACCGGCAACAAGATGTGGATTTCGGGCGGCGACCAGGATGTCAGCGAGAATATCGTCCATCTGGTGCTGGCCAAGGTGCCGGACGAAGACGGTGCCCTGCCGGAGGGGACGGCCGGGATTTCGCTGTTCATCGTTCCCAAAATTTTGCCCGACGGGCGGCGCAACGACGTGACCGTCGCCGGGCTGAACCACAAGATGGGGTATCGCGGTACCGCCAATTGCCTGCTGAATTTCGGCGAGACGGGCGGGGCGACCGGCTGGATCGTCGGCGCGCCGGGCGACGGGCTGCGCCAGATGTTTTTGATGATGAACGAGGCGCGGATCGGCGTCGGCATCGGCGCGGCGGCAATCGGATATCGCGGTTACCGGCTGGCCGCCCGCTATGCGCGCGAGCGGTTGCAGGGGCGGCCGCCCGGTCAGCGCGGTGGCGCGCCGGTCGCGATCATCGAGCATGCCGATGTGAAGCGGATGCTGTTGCAGCAGAAATGCTATGTCGAAGGGGCGATGGCGCTGTGCCTGTATTGCGCGCGGCTGGTCGACACCGCGCCGGAACGGCCGGACGACGCGGCGCTGCTTGGCCTGTTGACCCCGATCGCCAAGACATGGCCGTCCGAATACGGGCTGGCGGCGAACGATATCGCCATCCAGATTCACGGTGGCTACGGCTACACGCGCGATTTCGATGTCGAACAATTGTGGCGCGACAACCGGCTGAACCCGATCCACGAAGGCACGACCGGCATTCAGGCGATCGACCTGCTTGGTCGCAAGATATTACGCGACGGGACGGCGTTGCCGATCCTCGACCAGCGGATTGCCGCGACGGCGGCGTCGGCGGCGAAAACCGCCGGGCTGGAGGCCCATGCGGCGGCGCTGACCACGGCGTGGCAGGCGATCGGCGAGACGATCGCCGCGCTGCGTGCCGGCGAAGATGCGCGGGCGTTCGACAATGCGACGCCGTTCCTTCACGCCTTTGGCCATGGCGTTGTCGGCTGGCTGTGGCTGAGCCAGGCGGTTGCGGCCGCCGCGCTGGCCCCGGCCGGCGAGGCGGAGCGTGATTTCGTCGCCGCCAAACGCCATGCCTGCCGTTTCTTCTTCGAATGCGAAATGCCGAAGGTCGGGCCGCTGCTTGCCTTCGTCGCGTCCGCCAGCGACGTCGCGGCGGCGGCGCCGAGCCGGATGTTCTAGCCGGGGCCGGGGCGCGCGGGCGCCCCGGCCGGACGGATGGTTCAGGCGCGCAGCGTGTCGAGGTCGGTCATGTCGCCGACGCGGACGAAGGTCAGCTGCGATACCGTGGTTTCGACATAGGTCGCGTTGGGCGCGGTCGACTGGCTGGTCAGGTTGGTCAGGGTCAGCCGGCCGTTGGCGAAGGCGAGGCAGCCGGCCAGCGCGATCGCCGGGCCG
The DNA here is from genome assembly GCF_047553045.1 of Sphingomonas flavalba. Taxonomy (GTDB): domain Bacteria; phylum Pseudomonadota; class Alphaproteobacteria; order Sphingomonadales; family Sphingomonadaceae; genus Sphingomonas_L; species Sphingomonas_L flavalba_A. Next base: position 655,387 of record NZ_CP180208.1, read on the forward strand.
CCGGGTGACGGCAGGGCGGTGAGCGCCGTCGATTGCAGGGCGAGGCCGCCGGCGCGGGCGTTGATGTCGGTCACCCCCTCGATCGGGCAGACGATGCCGTTGTACAGCATCTTGCCCTCCGCCCAGCCGAACTGGCCGCCGGTGTAGGGATAGACCTGAATCGCCAGCATCGTGCCGTCGGGGCTTTCCCATGTGCCTTCGAGCGGGTCCGCCAGCGGCGCGCCGGGCGCCTGCCGCTGCCCGGCGTTGTCCGGCGCGGCCGCGGTGCGGAAATAGGTGAGCTTGTCGATATAGGTGCCGGCGGCGGCGAGGCCGGGGAAGGCGCTGCTCGCGACCATGGCATGGGCGAGGACCAGCGATTCCTTGCCGTTCTGGATGCTGATCTGGCCGCTAAGCCCCGACGACCAGTTCCAGCTCGGATCGCCCGGCCCGGCGACGATCGAGTGCCATTCGATGGCAAGCGCCACCGCCTGGCCGGCGGCGGGTGTCGGGTTGGCGGTCTGCTGAAAGCCGATGACCACGTATTTGCCGGTCGAGCCGGTCGTCGACGAATATTCGCCCCAGACGAGATTGGCGTTGATTTCACTCAGCACCATCTGCGAGCCGTATTCATTCTGCCACGTACCTGCGAGGGTCATGTCATCCTCCTTGCTTGCGGGGTGGAAAGGGCGCCGGGGCGCTAGTCCATGGTGCGGCCGCGCACGACCTGACGCTGGCCGAACGGGCGGCCGATGCCGGCGGGCGGCGGGGTGACGATCTTCGGTCCGCCGGGCTTGTTGAACACGTACATGCCGACCGGGGCGAGCGAGAAGCGGTTCGCCGCGCACTGGACGACGCGGTATTCGTGGACGGTGTAGCAGCTCTCCATCACCACCGAGCCGACCAGTACCAGACCGGTCAGGCCGAGCGGCTGAAACTGCGGCAGGGTCTTGCCCTTGTCCGGTCCGGCCTGGATCGTGACGTTGTAGAGGCTGGACGGGATGGTGATCATCCCGCCGTCGGCGAAGCCCATCCGCACCGGCGGGTTGCCCATCGCCTGAAGCAGCGACAGCGTCTTGTTCATGATGTCGTCGTCGCCCTTGAACTGCGACGAGCCGGAATCGAGCGCGAACTGGGCATTCTGCGCGACGAGCTGGTTGCCGACGAAATAGGCCTTAAGGTCGGCGCTCCAGATATATTCGACGCCGGCGAACTGGGTGTAGGGCGTCCATGGCAGGAAAATGCCTTCGTCATAGATGTATTTTGCCGGATCGACGCCGCCGATCAGGCAGGAGCCGGTCGATGTCGCCGCGTCCCAGTCGAACGCGACATAAGGCAGGTTGGGGGAGATCAGCCCCTTGTTCATCATGTCCTGGACGATGAACGTCGTATCGCCCTGTTTGTACGGGCTGCCGGAGGGGATGCCGATGCCGCCGTCCCAGTCGAGCTGGGCGAACTGGTCGCCGGTATAGTCGGCCGACAGATAGAGCACGAGCGGCAGGCGGACGCCGTCGGGCAGACCGAGGTAATCCTGCCCGGTTTCGACCTGCATCGTCCCCCACGGTCCGAAACTGAACGGCACCTGGATGCAGTCGACCCAACTGTAGGTGGAGGATTTCTGATAGTCGAAGCGGGCGCCGCTATAGTGCTGGCAACTGGTCGGCGCGCACAGCGTCGAGGTCGACCAGACCATGTTGGTGCCGGTGTCGATCGCGAATTTGAGCGTCTGGCCGGGGGTGCCGAGGGTCGTTTCGGTATACCAGGGGCTGGCGCCGTTATTCTGATAGGGGCCGCGTTGCATGGGAAACGAGACGCCGCCGATAGGCGCTTTGGGTTCGGTCATTTTTCCTCTCCATTTCAAGGCTTACGCGTCTACTCTGGCCGGCCGAAAACCTCCTTCGCCCGATCAACCGTGATGAATCCGTTCCTGATGTCGCGGGCGACCGCCGCCGCAGGGCGTTCGGCCGGCGGGCCGTAGCCGCCGCCGGTGGCGGTGAGCAGGCGGATCGTTTCGCCCTTCGCCACGCGCAGGCCGGTGACCATGGTGTGAGGCTCCTCGCTGCCATCGGCGCGCAGGATGACCGCGCCGTTGTGCGAGCCTTCGCAGCCGCCCGCCGCCGCCCATGGGCGTGACACGGTGCGGGTCGACGAAAAGGTCAGGAACGCTTCCTCCGCCGTCACCCGATAATCGAGGATGACGCCGCGGCCGCCGCGATAGCGCCCTTCGCCGCCGGCATCCTCGCGGAAGGCGTAGCGGTCGATTTCGAAGCCGTAGCGGCTTTCGGCCAGCTCGACCGGGATGTTGAACGTCTCGCCATTGCCGCAGCAGAACTGGCCGTTGTCGCCGTCCGCCCCGGCGGAAGCGCCCCAGCCGCCGAGCAGCGGTTCGCCCATGACGAACAGCGCGCCGCTGCGCGGGTGGATACCGGAGATGAAGGTGGCGCCGACGCTGCGGGTGTGGCCGACCGGCAGCCGGTCCGGCATGTGCGGCATCAGCGCCCGCCACATCACCTCGATCGCCGCGATCATCGATTCATAATAGACCGATACCGGCGCCGGGCTTTGCGCCGACAGGATCGTGCCGGGCGGGCAGATAACCTCCAGCGCGCGAAAGCAGCCGCCATTGGCCGGGATGTCGGGATCGGTCACCGCCTTGAACGCGCAGCGCGCGGCGGTGATCAGGCCGGCCAGGCTGGTGTTGATCGGCCCCTTCGCCTGATCGGCGGTACCGGTGAAATCGGCGATCATCCGGTCGCCGGCGACCGTCACCTTGACCCGGATCGCGAACGGGCCGTTGCCGACGCCGTCTTCCTCGATCACGTCTTCCGCCTCGAACACGCCCTGCGGCAGGCGGGCGAGGGCGGCGCGGGTCATCCGTTCGCCATAGTCGAGCAGTTCGTCCATCGCGCCCAACACCGGCTCCAGCCCGTATTTGCCGACCAGTTCCAGCACGCGGTTGCCGCCGACCCGACAGGCGGCGACGCCGGCATGAAGGTCGCCGATCGTGCTGTCCGGCAGGCGGACATTGGCGCGGATAATCTCGACGATGCCGCGATTTATTCGGCCTTCCTCGTAGAGTTTCAGGAAGCGGAAGTGCAGCCCTTCCTGGAAGATGTCGGTCGACTGGGTCGATGCGCTGCCGGCGAAGGCGCCGCCGACTTCGGTCCAGTGCGCCTTGTTGACCGTCCACGCGATCAGCCGGTCGCCGTGGAACACCGGCAGCAGGATGACGACGTCCGACAGATGGGTGCCGCCGCCTTCATAGGGGCTGTTGGTGATGAAGATGTCGCCGGGGCGCACGTCGTCCGGCGCCGGGTAATGGAGCAGGGTGCTTTGCACCGCGGTGTCGAGCGTGGCGAGGAAGCCGGTGACGCCGTTGCCCTGCGCCAGCAGGTTGCCGCGCGCGTCGGTGGCGCCGACGGCGAAGTCGGTGGTTTCGTAGATGATCGGACTCATCGAGGTGCGGATCAGCGCCGCGAACATCTCGTCGCCGATCGCGACCAGCGCTTCCTTGATGATTTCCGTGGTGAAGAGATCGTCCTGCATGGGTCAGGCCTCCGCTGCGCCAAGGTGGACGTGGTAGTTGCCGAACCGGTCGATCGAGACGCGGTGGCCCGGCGGCACGACCAGCGTTGCCGACGGTTCCTGCACCACCGCCGGCCCGGCGAAGGTCATGCCGGTTTCGAGCGCGAGGCCGTCGTAAATCGCCGCGTCATGCGCGCCCTGCCGGTCGAACGTGACGCGACGGTTGCCGATGCGGGCGGCGGCGAGGGGCGCGCCGGTCACCGGCCGTTCCGGCAGCGACGGCTTCGGTACCTCGATCAGCGCGACGAGATGGGCGTTGACCAGCTGGACCGCGCCGTCGAGCCGGTAAGTATAGCGTTTTTCGTGGAGGGCATGGAACCGGTCGATCAGCGCGGCGAGCGTTTCGGCGCCGGCCATCGGCACCTTCACCGTGTGTTCCTGCCCCTGATAGCGCATGTCGGCAAAGCGTTCGAACCGGGGCGGGTTCTGGGCGCCGTCCTCGGCGAAGTCGGCGGTTGCAGTCGCCTCCAGCTCCGAGAACAGCGCCTCGACCTGCGCGCGCGCCCCGTCGCCGAGATCGACGAGGCTGGTGCGCAGATAGTCGCGGCGCAGGTCGGACAGCAGCATCCCCCACGCCGAGAACGCCGAGGAATTGACCGGCACGATGACATGCCGGACCCCCAATTCCTCGGCCAGCGCGACGCCATGCATCGCGCCCCCCCCGCCGCAGACCAACAGGGCAAAGTCGCGCGGGTCGTATCCCTTGTTTGTCGACACCAGGCGCAGGGCATTGACCATGTTGGCGTTGGCGATGCGAACGATACCGGCGGCGAGCTGGGCGTTGTCCATCTCCAGCCGCCGGGCGAGCGGGGCGAAGGCGCTGTCGATCGCCGCCCAGTCGGGCACGACCTCTCCGCCGACGAAGGTTGCCGGGTCGATCCGGCCGAGCAGCAGGTTGGCGTCGGTCGTCGTCGGCTGGTCGCCGCCACGGCCATAGGCGGCCGGGCCGGGTCGGGCGCCTGCCGAGCGCGGGCCGACATGCAGCTTGTCGCCGTCGTCGACCCAGGCGATCGACCCGCCGCCATTGCCGATCTCGACGATCTCCGCGACCGGCGTCTGGATCGGGTAGCCGGGGCGCTTGCGGTCGCGCTCTATGTAATAATCCGTGCCGACCTTGACCTCGCCGCCTTCGATCAGCGCGCATTTGGCGGTGGTACCGCCGATGTCGAGGACCAGCAGGTCCGGCTCGTCGATCAGCCGGCCGAGCGCGGCGGCGGCGAAGATGCCCGACGCCGGGCCGGATTCGACCATGGTGATCGGGTTGCGGCGGACGGCGGCGACCGTCGCGATGCCGCCGTTCGACTGCATGATATAGGGCGCGCCGGCGAGTCCGCGTTCGCTGAGCCCCTGGCGGAGCGCGCCGACATAGCGTTCGACTGTCGGCGCGACATAGGCTGACAGCACCGTTGTCGACGTGCGTTCATATTCGCGCCATTCGCGGCTGATCTCGTGGCTGGCGATCACCGACGCTTCCGGCATCATTTCCCGCAGCCGCGCCGCGACCTGTTGCTCGTTCGCCGGATTGGCATAGGCGTGGAGGAAGCAGACGGCGACCGCCGTCACCCCTTCCGCCCGGAAATGCGCGACGATGGCGGCAAGATCGTCCAGCGCCGGTTCGCGGACGACATGGCCCTCGACGTTGGTGCGCTCGTCGACTTCGCGGCGCAGATGGCGTTCGACGAAGGGCGGTGGCTTGCGGAAGTTGAAGTTGAACAGATCCGGCCGGTTGCCGCGCGCGATTTCCAGCACGTCGCGGAAGCCGGCGGTGGTGACGAGGCCGGTCGGCGCGCCCTTGCGCTCGGTCAGCGCGTTGATGACGACCGTCGACCCGTGGGCGAGGAAGTCGACCGCGCCGAGATCGACCCCCGCCTTGGCGATGGCGGCCAGCACCCCCTGTTCGAAATCCGGCGGGGTGGTGTCGGCCTTGACCGCCTGCACCGCCCCGGCCGTGCCGGTGGCCGTGTCGACTTCGCACCACACCATGTCGGTGAAGGTGCCGCCGACGTCACTCGCTACTCTCAGCCGCCTCGCCATGCTCGTTCGGCCCGGCTCAGAAATTGTAGCGCAGGTCGATGCGCCACACGCGGGGGGTGGCGGCGTGCGCGAAGCCGCCGGCGACGTATTCGGAATTATATTTCTTGTCGAAGGCGTTTTCGAGCGAGCCGATCACCGACCAGCCGCCATTCGGGTCCTCTATGCCCAGCCGGAAATCGGCGAGGCTGACGTTGGAGCGGGCCGTCGCGTTTTCCGGATCCCAATATTGCCGGCCGAGACGGCGATAGTCGGCGCGCGCGAACAGGCCGAGGTTGTCGGTCAGCGGCGTGCGGTACTGCAGGCCGCCGTTGATCGTCGTTTTCGGCACATAGGGCGCGCGGTTGCCGACGTCGGCCGGGGTGACGAGGTAGCGCTTGATCGTGCTGTCGGTGTAGCCGAAGCCGGCATAGGCGCTGAGCCCGCCGCCCATGTCGGCGGTGACGAGCACTTCGCCGCCGGTCAGTCTGACCTTGTCGATCGGCACCAGCACCTGCGCGCCGATCGCGCCGATGAACACGAAATATTGCTGGTTCTTCACTCGCGTGTCGAACAGCGCGGCGTCGATGCGGACCCGGCGGTCGGCAAGCTGGAGCTTGGTGCCGACTTCGTAGGTCAGGGTGTTTTCCTGCGGCACCCTGTCCGACACGCCGGCGACCCCGGCGGCCTGGGCGGCGGCGGCGGTGCCGTTCTGGTTGAACTGGCCGGAGCGGAAGCCCTCGCCATAAGAGGCGTAGACGTTGACGTCGTCACTGGGCTTGTAGGCCAGCGTCACCTTCGGCTGCCATTTGTCGAAGCTGGCGCGGTTGACCGCGCCGGGTACGCCGCCGGTGTTGTAGGGCGACACGGTCTGGCGCCGGGTTTCCTTGTCGTAGCGCAGCGCGACGCTGGCTTCGAGGCCGGGCACGATGTCGTAGGCGATGTTGCCGAAGCCAGCGTAATCGCGGTTGCGGTTATCGTCGCCGAAGAAGCTGAGCGACGGGTTGTCGGCGGTCATCGGGCGCGGGCTGTGTTCGACGCGGGCGATGCCGGTGCCGCTGTCGAAGCCGGTCGTCGTCGAGATGAAGCGCTTCGAATCGAGGAAATAGCCGCCGATCATCCAGCGCAGCCGGCTGGACGAGGCGGAGGTCAGGCGCAGTTCCTGGCTGAACGCGCTGATGTCGATATACTGCGTCTGCGTGCCGTCGAGGCCGAAGATGTTGCGCGACGCGGTGTAAGGCACCTGATCGCCCGAAACGAATTCCTCCAGCCGGTTGTAGGCGGTGATCGAGGTCAGCGTCGCGAAGCCGAGGTCGAGGTCCATCTTCAGCGAGATGTCGTCGATGTCGCGGACGTCGTGGCCGATATTGGTCGAATAGAAGGTGCGATCGACCTGATTGGCGTCGGCACGGGTGAAATCGAACGGATTGGCCGCATCCAGCGACTTGCCGTCGGCGGCGAGGTTGGCCGGCTGATAGCGGAAGTCGAGCGCGCCGCCACGGGTGCGGGACAGCGAAGCGCGCAGGTCGACGGTCAGCGTTTCGGTCGGCATCCACTTGATCAGGCCGCTGACCGAAACGTCGCGATACGGGTCCTGTTTCTTGCCGACGGTGATATTGTCGAAATAGCCCTTGCGGTCGGTGTAGCGGGCGCCGAGGCGGAACAGCAGCGTGTCGGTGACGATCGGCCCGCTGACCGAGCCTTCGACCATGTATTCGCGACCGGTGGCGTAGCCGGCGCGGACATGGCCGGAGAAATCGTTGGTCGGTTGACGGGTGTTGATGATGATCGCGCCGCCGGTGGCGTTGCGGCCGTAGAGTGCGCCCTGCGGCCCGCGCAGCACCTGGATGGAGCCGACGTCGAACAGTTCCTGCGCGAACTGGCGCGGGTTGTTCTGCAGCACGCCGTCGACGACGACGGCGACCGGCGCTTCCGAATTGCGGACCTGGGTGATGCCGCGGATCGAAATGGCGCTGAGGCCGGAGCTTTCCGACTGGGCGATGGTGACGTTGGGGGTCAGGCCGATGAAATCGCCGACCCGGTCGACCTTGGCGTCGGCGATCTGCTTTTCGCCGAAGGCGGTGACCGCGATCGGCACGTCCTGCAGCCGTTCCTCGCGGTAGCGGGCGGTGACGACGATATCGGTGTCCGGCGCGTCGGCGGCCGGGGCGGCCCGGCCCTCCGTCGTCTGGCCGGTCGCCGCGGTGGCGCCCAGGCCCAGCAGTATCGTCCCCGTCAGCAGGGCCGCGACCGTGCGTGCAACCATTTTCAAACCCTCCCCTTTTTGTGCGTATCAGGGTGCGGGGAGAGGCGGGGGATGTGCAATGCCCAACGTGGCGGCGGCGGCGGTCGAAACGGGTAGTAACCGGGTGGCGAGCGGGTGGCCCTACCCGAACGGGTAGGGGCGCGGTCAGTCGATGCGGATCAGGCCGCGCTGGATAGCGGCCGAAACCGCCGCCGAGCGCGAATGGGCGCCAAGCTTCTCGTAGACCCGCTTCAGGTGGAACTTCACCGTGTTTTCCGACAGGTCAAGCTGGCGGCCGATGTCCTTGTTGGAGCGGCCGACACACAGCTGGCCGAGCACCGCCAGTTCGCGGCCGGACAGCGATTCACCGGTGGGCGGCGGCCGGGACGGCAGCGCCTGTCGCAGGCGGCGGGCATAGGCGCGCGCGCGATCGGGCAGGGCGGTGGCGCCGCCGCGCAGCGCCGCGTTGAGCAGCGGGTCGATCTCCACCGCCACGCCGGTGACGACACGCGGCACGTCGTGGGTGGCGGCGTAATCGAGGGCGGCGGCGATCGACGCCAGCATCGCCGGGGTCTCGCCGCGCAGCCGCGCCGCGCAGGCGAGCAGCGTGTCGATCCGGGCGACGTCGAGCGCGCGCTGCTGGCGCTCGGCGGTGGCGCGCAGCGGACGGAGCACCTGCAACGCCCGCGCCGCCTGACCGGTGCGCAGGTGAAGCTGGGCGACGGCGAGGCCGGCGGCGGTGCGGATGCGCCATTCGCTCGGCTGGTCCGGCCCGCGGGCGAGCGCATCGAAACCGCGGTCGGCGGCGAGGCGGGCGGCCCCTTCGACATCGCCGCGGGCGACCAGCGTTTCCAGCCGCCAGGCATCGGCGAGCGCGTCGAGCTGCGGCAGGCCGCGCCCGCGCGCCATGGCCTTGACCCGGTCGAACAGCGTGTCGAGCGCGGCGGCGTCACCCCGGCCGGCGGCGAGAAAGACGGCAGTGAAGCAGGCGACGGTCAGGATGTCGAGCCAGCTGTCGTGCGCCTCGAGCGCGTCGAGCGCCGAATCGACGCGGCGGCTGGCCTCGTCCAGCTCGTCACGCCAGTAGAGGATATGGGCGAGCAGGCTGTTGCCGACCGCCTTCAGTGCGCGATCCGAGCCGTAATTCTCCTCCGCCGTGACCAGCGCGGCGCGGAACGATGCCTCCGCCGCCTCGATCGCGCCGCGATAGAAATGGCTCTGGGCGAGGTGGAACTGGCAATAGGTGGCGCCAAGCGCGGAGCCGGCGGTTTCCATCGCCCGGATGCCGGCGGCGCTGGCGCGCTCTGCCAGCGCGAAATCGCCCGAGCCGAGCGCGCCGACCGCCACCGTCGCCTGCAGTGTCGCCCGGCCGAGATGGTCGGCCGGGGCGAGCCGGGCGATGCGCGCGTCGAGCGCCGGCATCCATGCCGGATCGTGCACTTCGTCGGCATAGGTGCGCAGCAGCGCGCCGAGGATCGCGTCGTCGCGATGCTCCTCCGCGCCACCGGCGAGCCGCCGCGCGCGGTCGATGCAGCGCCGGGCTTCGTCCACCTCGCCATATTTCAGGCGAAGATAGCCGTGGACGCGCAGCAATGCCGGTTCGCATTCGATCGCCGCCGGGTCGAACAGCGCCATCAGCCCGCGCGCGAAGCCGACGCCTTGATGCAGCACGATTTCCCAGCCGCCGGCCTGATTCACCAGCGCGACCGCCCCGGCGAGGTCCCCGGCGCGCTGGGCATGCTTCACCGCCTGCAGCACGTCGCCGTCGGCGGCGAAGCGGGTGGCGGCGCGGCGGTGCAGCCGGGTGGCGCGGGCCGGGTCGCGCTGCAACTGTTCGCGCAGGAAATCGGCGAACAGATGATGGTAGCGGAACCAGCGCCGCCCGGCGTCGAGCGGGATCAGCAGCGCGTCGAACCGGCCGAGCCGGGCCAGCGCCTGCCGGCTGTCGTCGCGCTCGCGCACCGCATCGGCCGCTTCGGCGTCGAAGCTGTCGAGGATCGAGGTTTCGACGAGAAAATCCTGAAGCTCCGGTTCGAGGTCGCCGAGCACCTGTTCGAGCAGGTAGCGGCCGATCGCGTCGGTGCGGCCGCTGAACGCGCCGATTTCTCCGCCGCGGGCGGGGTCGCGGTCGATCCACAGCTTGGCGAGTTGCAGGGCGACGGCCCAGCCTTCTGTACGGGCGTGGATGCGGGCGAGGTCGTCGCCGTCCAGCCGGCCTTCGAAGATCGTCGCCGCTTCCGCCACGGTCAGTGCCAGCATGGATGCATCGACGGTGGCGACCAGCCCCTGCGCCTCCAGATCGGCGACGCGCAGGTCGGGCCAGTCGCGGGTGCTGATGACGACGTGCAGCCCGGTCGGCACGGCGCGGACCAGATAATTGACCGCGCTGTCGACCTCCGCCGAGCGGACGCGGTGATAATCGTCGAGGATGACGATGACCGCCGCCGGCTCCCGCTCGATCGCGTCGCGCAGCGCGTCGCGGCGATAGGCCGCCTCGCTGAACGACGGTGCCTGGCTGGTCGCCGCCGGATCGACCGCGATCCCCGCCGCCTGAAAGGCGAGGGCGAGATTGGCGAGGAAGCGGGTGATTTCCCCGTCATCTTCGTCGAGGCTGAGCCAGGCGACCTTGATCCCGCTGCGCGCGCGCAGCCGTTCGAACCACTGGCCGAGCAGTGTCGTCTTGCCGAATCCGGCGGGGGACCGGGCGATGGTGATCAGCGCGCTGAGCGATGTGTCGAGCTGACCGAGCAATGCCTCGCGCACCGAGGCGACGATCCGCTGCCGGGGCGGGCGCGTCTTGCCGACCAGCATCGCGGGCGCCGCCGACGGCGGCGCCGTGTCCGACCCGATCGTTCTGGTCCCTGCTTTTTTCATCCTGCCCCACCCGACGCTAACCCGATCGCGGCCGGAGGGAAAGATGCGTCATGCGACGGCCGGCGGCCCGAATTCCTTCACCTGCTCGGCGATCCAGAGCTTGAACGCCTGAATCTTCGGCAGGTTGGCCATGCGTTCCTGGCACAGCAGGTAATACCCATGTTCGGCCGGGACATAGGCGTCGAACGGGCGGATCAGCGCGCCGCTGGCAAGATAGTCATGGGTCAGCACGCTGCGGCCGAGGGCGATGCCAAGCCCGGCGGCGGCGGCCTGGAGCGCCATGTGCGAGTGGCTGAATGCCGGGCCGTGCGGCGGTGAGATATGGTCGGCGCCGACCGCGCGCAGCCAGCTGGCCCACGACATCTGCATGTCGTCGTGGATCAGCGCATGATCGCCAAGGTCGGTCAGTTCGCGCAGCCCGCCGACGGCGTAACCGGGGCTGCACACCGGAAAAACCTGTTCGTCGAACAGTTTCAGTACCCTGAGGCCCGGCCATTTCGCCCGGCCATAGCGGATGCGCAGGTCGACCCAGTGCGGCCCTTCCTCCCCCACGACGCGGCCCTGATCGTCGATCTGGTTCTGCGAGGTCAGCCGGATCGTCAGTTCGGGATGGCGTTCGGCGAAGGAGCCGAGCCGGCCGATCAGCCAGTTGACCGCGAAGGATTCCGGCACGGAGATGCACAGCGATTCCTCCGTCGTCTTGCCGCGCACCATCTGGGTGACCGAATGCAGTTCGTTCAGCATCGCGCGGACGAAGGCGAGGTAGGTTTCCCCCTTCTGGGTCAGCCGCACCTCGCGCTTGTGGCGTTCGAACAGCGGGAAGCCGAACCATTCCTCCAGCGAGCGCACCTGATGGCTGACCGCGCCCTGGGTGACCGACAATTCGTCGGCGGCGCGGGTGAAGTTGCCGTGGCGCGCCGCCGCTTCGAACGCGCGCACCGCGTTCAGGGGAGGGAGCCTGCGCGGCGAGTGGGGTGGAACCATACCGGATACCGTTTTGCCAAAGGAGCTGCGCGCGACCGTGGCGCGCACGCCATTTTGTCACGGCTTCCCCCCCGGCCGTCAAGCGCGGCGGCGGATCGATGAAGTCATCCATGACGACCATGAAAAACATTGGTTTGACCTGGCCCGCCTGTTCCCCGCACCTCCTGCGGGGACGGAAGCGGGAAAGGGCGGTGGCCCGTCCCGGCCGGAAAACAGAAGCGTTGGGATTGAGGCGTTCGGCAATGTCTTGTGATGCGGATATCATCGTCATCGGCGGCGGCCATAACGGGCTGGCCTGTGCCGCGCAGCTGGCGCGCGCCGGCCTGTCGACGATCGTCGTCGAGGCCAATGACTGGATCGGCGGGGCGACCGGCACCCACGAGGTGACCCTGCCCGGTTTCAAGCACGACCTGTACGGGTCCAGCCATGTCTGGATTCACGCCAACCCCTATTTCCGCGAGCTGCTTCCGGAGCTGGCTGAATTCGGGCTGGACTATATCTGGGCCGACGATGCGATCACCGGCCACCCGACCGCCAACGGCCCCGGCATCATCGTCTACCGCGACGTCGAGCGGACCTGCGAGAGCATCGCCCGCTATTCCGCCGCCGACGCGCAGCGTTACCGCGAGATCTACGACGGCTTCATCGAGATCCGCGACGGCTTCGTGAAGGGCATGTTCTCTCCGCCCGCGCCGCCGAGCTACCTGCCGAGCGCGATGGAGAACAGCAGCGAAGGGCTGCGGATGCTACGCGACTACAACCTGAGCGCGCGGGCCTTCGTCGAGGAGAATTTCGAGCACCCAGAGGTACGCAACGTCATCCTCGGCTGGGCGCTGGCGCCGCAGATCACCCCGGACCAGGAGGCGGTCGGCCAGACATTCTACATCATGATCCCCGGCCTGCACGAATACGGTCAGGCGATTCCGCGCGGCGGCAGCCAGATGCTGTCGGAAGCGCTGGCCGGTTATGTCCGGGCGCATGGCGGGCAGGTGCTGACCGGCACCGGCGCCGACGCGATTTTGGTCGAGGACGGCACGGCGCGCGGCGTCCGCCTGACCGATGGCCGCGAACTGCGCGCCGCAAAAGCGGTGGTCAGCTCGCTCGATCCCAAGCAGACTTTCCTGAAGCTGATCGACCGCGCCTATCTGGACGAAGCCACGGTGCGCAATGCCGAAGCCTTCTCGTTCGGCGCGATCGGCGTGTTCCGCGCCCATTACGCGGTCAACGAACCGCCGCGTTTCCTGAACGGCGAGGAGATGAGCGCGACGGCGTTCCAGCGCATTTTCCATTCGGTCGCGGAAACCTGTGACCATTATGCCGACATCGCACTGGGCGTGCCGCCGAAGAACCCGTTCATCTGGACCGCCTGCTGGACGTTGCAGGACCCGTCGCGGGCGCCGGAGGGCAAGCATACGCTGATCATCGACACCTTCGTGCCGAACCGGCTGGCGGATGGCCGGTCGTGGGACGCGGTGAAGGACGAATACGCGGCGCTGCTGCTCAAGCGGTTGCGCGACTACACCGACAATATGGGCGACGAGAATATCCTCGCCAGCTATGTCGACACCCCGCTCAGCATCGAGCGGGCCAATGCCTGCCTGATCGGCGGCGCCAGCACCGGCGGCGAGCGAACCCTGTCGCAGACCGGCTATTTCCGGCCGGTGCCGGGGTATTCGCAATATCGCGGGCCGGTACCCGGCCTCTACCTGACCGGCGCGTCCTGCCACCCCGGCGGCGGCATCACCGCGATGGGGATGGTGACCGCCAACGAGATACTCGACGACCTCGACCAATAACCGGCCGCGCGCCCGCGCGCGCCGCAAACGCCACCAGATGACGCAGAGGATAAAATGACGGGCAAGATCAAGAAATATACCGGGCTGGTGATCCAGCCGCATGTGAAGGTGGCGGAAACGCGCGACGAGATCATGATCAACCTCGATCGCGTCTGCAAGATGATCGATTTCGGCGTCGGCTATAACTGGGAATTGCCGGCGAAACTGGTCGTGCTGCCCGAATATTTCCTGCAGGGGGTGACGACGCCGGGCAAGGGCGAGCACGGCCTGGAAGAGTTCATGAAAAAGGCGATCACGATCCCCGGACCGGAGATCGAGATCCTCGCCAGGAAGGCGAAGCAGTACGGCATCTATATTTCCGGCGGCGGCGTCGTCGAACAGCTGCCCGAATTCCCCGATCGCTGGTTCAATGCCGCCTTCATCATCGGCCCCGATGGCGATGTGATCCTGAAATACCATAAGTGGCACGTGCCGGCGTTCATCGGCCTTGGCACCAGCCCGCACGACATGATCGACGAATATGCCAAGCATTATGGCGGCGACCTGAAGAGCCGTTTCCCGGTCGTCGATACCGAGATTGGTAAGCTGGGCACGATGACCTGCCACGACGGCGCGACGCCGGAGATTGCCCGTGCGCTGGGCTTCAACGGCGCCGAGGTAATCTGCCACCCGACCGCCCAGCAGGAGTTCGAGGGGGTCAGCGAGCCGTGGGATTTCTGGACTTTCACCCGGCGGGCGCGGGCGCACGACAATATGTGCTACATCCTCGGCTCGAACTGGGGGTCGGTCGAATATGACTATTATCCCCACGCGTTCTGCGCCGGCAATTCGTTCATCATCGACTATATCGGCAACCTGGTCCGCCGCGCGCCTTACCCGGCGGAGCAGGTGATTGGCGCGCCGATCGACATCGAGGCGCTGCGCGAACACCGGTCGCGCATCTCGCACAACACCTGGGTCGACGTGCGCGCCGAGATTTTCAAGGAAATGTACGAGGCGCCGATCTACCCGGCCAACCTGTTCCCGGTCGGGCGGCCGCCGCGCAGCCTGACCGAGAAGATCAATGGTGCGAAGGCGGCGCTGAAGACGCTGTACGAGCGCGGCACCTTTACCCCGCCGCACGGGTTGAGCGTTGCCGACATGGCCGACGAACTCGACCGGCGGGTCGACCACGCCCACAGCATCGGCACGCTGCGGAAGATCGATTGAGGCAAGGGGCGCGCGGCCCTGGCGACCGGCCGCGCGGTCCCGCCACCGGGCAGGAGGGGCGGTGATGAAGGTAGTGAGCAAGCTGGTCGAGCTGGATTTCGAGATCAGCCGGATCGAAAGGACCGCCAACGGCATCGTCATCCTGAACGATCCGGGCAAGGCGATGGCGACCAAGGTGCATGTGTCGGCGGAGGACGCCGTTTCCATCGCACGGGTCGTCCTGACCAGCCCGGCGGCGCTGTTCTTCATGGTCAGTTTTCCGTTTAGCGTGCTCCGCCGCAAGCTGGGCGGCGGGAAGAAGACGCCCCCGGCGAAGAAACGTTGAGTGGACGGGAAAGTGCGACGATGACCGACAGGGTGAACGCCTTTCTGGCCCGGACGCGGCCGATGCTGATCGGCGGCGAATGGGTGGGCGCGGCCGGTGGCGACACGATCGACGTGCTCGACCCGGCGACGGCGGAGCGGATCGCGACGATCGCCGCCGCTGGCCCGGCCGAGATCGACGCCGCCGTTGCTGCCGCCGCCGCCGCCTTTGCCGCGGCCGAGTGGCGCGGGCTGCCCCCGCACCGACGCGCCGCCGTGCTGTGGCGGATCGCCGACCTGCTGGAGGCGCATGCCGAGGATCTGGCGCTGCTCAACACGCTGGAAAACGGCAAGCCGCTCCATGCTTCGCGCGGCGGCGATGTGCCGGCGGCGGCCAGGACCTTCCGCCATTATGCCGGGCTGTGCACCGCGCTTGCCGGCGAGGCGCCGGTTCTGTCGGCCGACCCGGCCAATTTCCATGTCTACACCCGGCGCGAGCCGATTGGTGTCGTCGGCCAGATCACGCCGTGGAACGGGCCGATCGTCGCGTTGTCGTGGAAGCTGGCGCCGGCGCTGGCCGCCGGTTGCGCGATCGTGTTCAAGCCGGCGGAGGAAACGCCGCTGACCGCGCTCTATATCGGCGAACTGCTGCTGGAGGCGGGGGTGCCGCCGGGGGTGGTCAACATCGTCCCCGGTCATGGCCACACGGCGGGCGCGGCGCTGTGCGCGCATGACGGCGTCCGCAAGATCGCCTTCACCGGATCGACCGAGGTTGGCAAGCGGATCGTCGCCGCGGCGGCCGGAAACCTGAAGAAGGTATCGCTGGAACTGGGCGGCAAGTCGCCGCTGATCATCTTCGCCGACGCCGATCTCGATCGTGCGATTCCGGCGGCGGCCAACGCCATTTTCTTCAACGCCGGGCAAGTGTGCATCGCCGGATCGCGCCTCTATGTCGAGGCGCCGGTCTACGACCAGGTGGTCGCCGGCATCGCCCGCATCGCCGATGGGATGAAGGTCGGCCCCGGTTTGGCGGCCGACACGGCGATGGGGCCGGTGGTGTCCGAAAAGCAGATGGAGCGCGTGCTCGGCTATATCGCGCGCGGGCGCGACGAGGGCGCGCGCGTGGCGGCCGGCGGCGCGCGGCAGGGGGACAGGGGCTATTTCGTCCGCCCGACGGTGCTGACCGACGTACGGCGCGGGATGAGCGTGGTGGACGAGGAGATTTTCGGTCCTGTCCTGTGCGCGATGAAGTTCGACGCGGCGGAAGAGGTGGTGGAGAAGGCAAACGACACCGAATACGGGCTGGCGGCCAGCATCTGGACCCGCGACATCGGCCGCGCCCACAAGACGGCGGCCCAGGTCGAGGCCGGGCTGGTGTGGATCAACTGCCATGCGGTGTCGGACCCCGGCATCGCGTTCGGCGGGTTCAAACAGTCGGGCTGGGGACAGGAAAACGGCTGGGCCGGGCTTGAACAGTATACCGAGACCAAATCCGTGATTGCGCGGCTCGACTGAGGTGGCGGGGCAGGCGGCCATGAAGACGGTTCTCGTCACTGGGTGCAGTTCCGGCTTCGGGGCGCTGACCGCGCGGGCCTTTGCCGAAGCCGGTTACCGCGTTGTCGCGACGATGCGTGACCCGGCCGGCACCGATCCCGGCATTTTCGCCGGGGCGGGGACAATAGAGGTCCGCGCGCTCGACGTGACCGACGGCGACGATGTCGCTGCCTGCGTCGCCGCCGTGCTGGCCGACCATGGCCGCATCGACGTGCTGGTCAACAATGCCGGCGTCCACCTGCTCGGTGCGGTCGAAGACATGGCCGAGGCCGATCTGGAAACCGTGATGCGGACCAATTTCTTCGGCGTGCTGGCGCTTAGCCGCGCGGTGCTGCCGGCGATGCGGCGGTCGGGCGGCGGTCATATCCTGACCGTGTCGTCGGTCGGTTCGCGCGTCGGCCGGGTGATGGACGGCATTTATTGCGCCAGCAAGGCGGCGGTGGAGAGCGCGCTGGAGGCGATGTGTTACGAGGTGGCGCGCTTCGGCGTCCGGGTGGCGGTGGTCTGCCCCGGCGCGTTCAGGACCGGGATCGACCGCAATTTCACCCTGTCCGACGCGCAGGCGCGCTCACCCTATGCGGCGCTGCAACGGTACCGTCTGGAACGCGTGCGCGAGGCGTGCCGTGACGGCGGCGACCCGGCGGAGGTGGCGGCGGCGCTGCTGCGGATCGCCGGCGATCCGGCGCCGGCCTTCCGCCATCTGGTGGGTGACAAGGCGATCGCGCTGGATGCGGCGCTGTCCGCCGCCGACGGCGAGGCGCGGGCTGAGCTGCTGACCCGCTTTTCCGGCATCGGCTGGTGGATCGCCGGCGCGGCCGGGCCGGAGGCGGAACGGTGAGCGCGCCGGAAACCGCCGTCCGCATCGCCGGGCTGAACAAATGGTACAACGACCAGCACGTGCTGAAGGATGTCGATCTGCACGTGACCACGGGCGAGCGGGTGGTGATCTGCGGCCCGTCGGGATCGGGCAAGTCGACGCTGATCCGTTGCATCAACGGGCTGGAGACGGCGCAGTCGGGGACGATGGTGGTGGCGGGGCGCGAGATCAACGGCCCGCGCGACGTGCGGGCGGTGCGGCGCAGCGTCGGCATGGTGTTTCAGCAGTTCAACCTGTTCCCGCACCTGACCGTACTGGAGAACCTGATCCTGGCGCCGCAAATGGTCCGCAAGGTGCCGCGCCCCGCCGCCGTTGAGCTGGCGATGGAGTATCTGACCAAGGTGCGGCTTGCGGATTTTTGCGAGCGTTACCCGGCGCAACTCTCGGGTGGGCAGCAGCAGCGCGTCGCCATCGCCCGCGCGCTGTGCATGCAGCCGAGCATCATGCTGTTCGACGAGCCGACATCCGCCCTCGACCCGGAGATGATCGGCGAGGTGCTGGAGACGATGACCCACCTTGCCAATTCGGGGATGACGATGCTGTGTGTCACCCACGAAATGGGTTTCGCCCGGCGGATCGCCAGCCGCGTGCTGTTCATGGACGACGGCCGGATCGTCGAGGAAAGCGAACCGGCGCGCTTCTTCGACGCTCCGCAGACAGACCGTCTGAAACGTTTCCTCTCCCAGGTTTCCCTGGCCTGACCGCGAAGGATTCTGCGATGCGCAACCGCGACCTGCTCCCCGTCGACCTGCACCGCGCGCTGCTTGTCGGCCGGTTGTGGCTGGACGGCGCCCCCCGGCTGATCGCGGTGCGTGCCGGTGAGGCGATCGACATCAGCGGGCTGGCGCCGACGATGAGCGACCTACTCGATATGGACGATCCGGCGGCGGCGGTGCGCGCGGTGCGCGGTAGCCCGATCGGCGCGATCGACGATATTCTTGAACGCAGCACGCCGCGCCGGGCGGCGGCGGGGCCGTTCCTGCTCGCGCCGTGCGACCTGCAGGCGATCAAGGCGGCCGGCGTAACCTTCGTGTCCAGCATGATCGAGCGGGTTGTCGAGGAACGTGCCGGCGGCGACGCGGCGCAGGCCGAGCAGTTCCGCGCCGCGCTGGTCAGCGAACTGGGCAGCGAGTTGCGGGCGATCCGGCCGGGCAGCGCGGAGGCGGCGCGCGCCAAGGCGCTGCTCAGCGAGCGCGGGCTATGGTCGCAATATCTGGAGGTCGGGCTGGGGCCGGACGCTGAGATTTTCTCCAAGGCGCAGCCGATGTCGGCGGTCGGCTTTGGTGCGCATATCGGCATCCACCCGCGGTCGCGCTGGAACAACCCGGAGCCGGAGGTGGTGCTGGCGGTGTCGAGCCGGGGACAGGTGGTCGGCGCGACGCTGGGCAATGACGTCAACCTGCGCGATTTCGAGGGGCGCAGCGCGCTGCTGCTGTCGCGCGCCAAGGACAATAATGCCTCTTGCGCGATCGGCCCGTTCATCCGCTTGTTCGATGACGGGTTCGGGCTGGACGACGTCCGCGCCGCCGACCTGATGCTGACCGTCGACGGGCCGGACGGTTTCCACCTGTCGGGCGAAAGCTCGATGCGGCAGATCAGCCGCGACCCGCTCGACCTGGTGGCGCAGACGATCGAATACCACCATTTCCCCGACGGCTTCGTGCTGTTCTGCGGCACGCTGTTCGCGCCGACGCAGGACCGCGATACGCCGGGTGGCGGCTTTACCCACAAGATCGGCGATGTCGTCGAGATCCGTTCGCCGTTGCTCGGCACGCTACGCAACACGGTGACGACCAGCGACCTGGCGCCGCCCTGGACGTTTGGCACGCGCGCGTTGATGGCCAGCCTGGCCGGGCGGGTGAACCCGTAGAAATTGTAATCAAGATCGACAGCGAGGCCAAAAATTCCTCATTGATCGTATTAAATAATATCCTTTGTCGCTGTTTCGAGGCGATAGTACTCTTCTGTCGTTCTCAACTAGTACCTGAGTATTAAGTTAAGACACGCTGATAAGATCAGAATGCCAAACTGCCAGCGATGACAACATCCGCAGAACTGCGGAGGGGAGGGTTTGTGTCCAGAAATGCCACTTTGATGATGTGTGCGCTGCTTGCCAGTGCCAGCATGCCGACGGTTGCGCTTGCCCAGAGTGAAACGGAAGGCGGCCTGAGCGAGATTGTCGTTACCGCGCAGCGCCGCGCCCAGTCGCTTCAGGATGTGCCGATCAGCGTTACTGCGTTCGATTCCGAGGCGCTGGCGCGCAACAACATTACCGCCGCCGCCGATTATCTGAAGCGCACACCCAATGTCAGCTTCCAGGATGACGGCCAGACCGGCAACCGCGGCGTCAGCATCGGCATCCGCGGCGTTAGCGACATCAAGTCGCTCGACAATTCGGTGATCAATTCGATCGGTGTCTATCTCGACGAATTCTCCGTCGCGTCGGTGTCTGGCGGGACGATCAACCCGCAGTTGCAGGATATCGAGCGGATCGAGGTGCTGCGCGGGCCGCAAGGCACCTATTTCGGCCGCAACGCGATCGGCGGTGCGCTTAATATCGCGACCAAGAAGCCGGTTGGCGAGCTGGGCGGCGAGGTGCTTGCCGGTGCCAGCTTCTACGAAAATGGCGGCGCCGAGCAGCATGTCACCGGCATTCTGAACGTGCCGGTCAGCGAAACGCTGTGGACGCGCGGCGTGATGCATGTCGAGCGCAGCGACGGCTATGTGAAGAACGTCAGCCCGACGGGGGCGCCGAACAGCGGCTGGGATTATTTCCACGGCCGGCTGTCGTTGCGCTGGATGCCGGCGGAAGGCACGACCGTCGACGCGCAGATATTCTATACGAAAGAGAATGAAGGGCATGACCCGACGGTCAATTCGGGCGTGCTCGACCTGGATACCGCCGGGACCTTTGCCGGTGCGGTCAGTGCCGGGCTGACCCCGTGGGGCGAGGGGCTGGGTTTCTTTCCGAAGAACCAGAGCAAGGTCAATCACGACGCCTACGAGTATAACCGGGGCCGCACGACGCTCGGCAATCTGCGGATCAGCCAGGAGCTGGGGCAGGGGCTGACGCTGAAGTCGGTGACCGGCTTCCTGAACACGGCGACCGACCGCCGCTTCGATCAGGACGTGACCAGCCTGGACATCGTCATCCGCGAAAACGACTTCGACAGCCGGTCGTGGAGCCAGGAGCTGCGGCTGGAGGCGCAGACCGACCAGTTCGACCTGACCGTTGGCGGCCTGTATGCGCGCGACCGGCAGACCAAGCGCAACCACATCTTCATGGGCAGCGATCGTTCGCTTGGCGGCGTCGGCATTCTGCCGCCGGTCGCCGCCTTCCCGGCCGGCACGCCGATCAACCGCGACACCGGCATGTTCGGGATCAGGAGCCTGGCGGCGTTCGCCGACCTGACCTGGCGGGTGACGCCGGAGCTGGAGGTGATCGCCGGTGGCCGTTATACCCATGACAGCGTGTCGACCGGGGTGGTCGACGTGCAGGTGTTCGGCGGCCGCGCGCTGCCTGACGTGCGCGGCAAGCACAGCTTCGACGATTTCGCGCCGCGTCTTTCGCTGCGCTACAAGCTGGACCGCGACGTCAGCCTGTATGGTGTGGTGTCGAAGGGCTACAAGGCTGGTGGCGTCAATGTCGGGCATGATGATGCCAGCGATCCGTTTGTCGACACTTTCTTGCCGGAACGGCTGTGGAACTACGAAATCGGTTTCAAGTCGGAGCTGTTCGACCGCCGGCTGCGCCTGAACATTTCCGCTTTCTACCTCGACTGGAAGAACCTGCAATTGCAGACCTTCTATCTGCTCGACCCGACCGACATCAGCAGCCAGGTCGAACTGACCCACAATGTCCGCAAGGCGCGATCGAAGGGCGTCGAATTCGAGTTCGCGGCAGTCCCCACCCGTGGGCTGACCATTTCCGGCGGCCTAGGCTATCTCGACGCCAAGATGCTGTCCGACGAGCGGATCGTCGTCACCGGCGGCCTGCCCGTGGACGTCGAGGGGCTGAGAACGCCCAAGTCGCCGAAATGGACCTGGAACCTCGACGCCGAGTATAATTTCTCCACCGGGGCGGGCGAGGCCTATCTGGGCGCCAACTGGACCCACCGCAGCCATTCCTACGGCGACCTGGAAGCGACGGGGCGGGTGCAGCTTGGCCGGCCGCTTTTCCCCTACCGCCTGCCGACGTTCAACGTCGTCAGCCTGCGCGCCGGGCTTGAGGTCAACGAACGGCTGAAGTTCGGCCTGTTCGTCGAGAACCTGCTGGCCGAGGCCTATTACACCAGCACAGGGGAGAATTTCGGTCTGGGCGGCATCCGCCTGCGTCCGCACCCGCGCATCATTGGTGCGAATGTGGGGCTGAAATTCTAGCTGCGCGCCACCGGCACCCGCCCCCGGCGGCGGCGGGTGCCGGTGGCCGCCTTTTTTGTTTCCGGGTCGACAAGCGAGAAGAGTTGTAATGGTGAAGATGAAGGGTGGTCGTGCAATTGTGGAGTCAGTGCTCCGCCATGGTGTCGACACCATTTTCGGTATCCCCGGCGGCCAGACCTACGAGCTGTTCGATGCGCTCTACGGCCGCGACAACGAGGTGCGGCTGATCACCAGCCGCAGCGAACAGGGCGCCGCCTACATGGCGTTCGGCTATGCCCGGTCGACCGGCAAGGTTGGCACCTTCACCGTTGTGCCGGGACCGGGCGTGCTGAATGCCGGCGCGGCGCTGACCACCGCCTATGCCTGCAACGCGCCGGTGCTGTGCCTGACCGGGCAGGTACCGTCGACCGGGATCGGCAAGGGTATCGGTTTCCTCCACGACGTGCCCGATCAGCTTGGCGCGGTGCAGCGGATGACCAAATGGGCGGCGCGGATCGACCACCCCGCCCACGCCCCCGGCGCGGTGGCGGAGGCGTTCCGGCAACTGACGACCGGACGGCCCGGCCCGGTTTCGCTGGAAATGGCGCTGGACGTAATGGGGCAGACAGCGCCGGTTACCCTGCCGGAACCGGAAGTGCCGGCGGAGGTGCTGGAGCCGGACCCGGATCTGATCGCCGAGGCGGCGGCGTTGCTTGGCCGGGCGGAAAAGCCGCTGATCTTCGTCGGTGCCGGCGCGATCGGCGCGGCAGAGGAGGTGCGCGAGATCGCCGAGATGCTGCAGGCGCCGGTCGTCTCGCACCGGGGCGGACGCGGTATCCTGAGCGACCGGCACTATTTGAGCCAGACATTCCCCGCCGGCCACCGGCTATGGCCGGAGGCGGATGTCGTCCTCGCCATCGGCACCCGGCTCAAATATCCGCGGATGCACTGGGGCAACGACGCTGCGCTGAAGGTCGTCCATATCGACATCGATCCGATGCAGCTAACCCGGATCGCGGCACCCGCCGTCGGCCTGGCCGGCGACGCGCAGGCGACGCTGCGCGCGCTGATCGACGGGCTTGGCGCCACCAATCGCCGCCGCGACAGCGAAAAGGACCGGCTGGAGGCGCTGAAGGCCGGTCTCACCAAGGCGTTTTCCGACGATATCCAGCCGCAGATCGCCTATCTTGACGTGCTGCGCGGCGAGATGAGCGACGACGCGATCCTGGTCGATGAGATCACCCAGGTCGGTTACGCGTCCTGGTACGGCTTTCCGGTCTATGCGCCGCGCACGCTGATCACCAGCGGCTATTCCGGCAACCTTGGCTACGGATTGTCGACCGCGGTCGGCGTCAAGATCGCCCATCCGGAGCGGCAGGTCGTGTCGATCAACGGCGACGGCGGCTTCATGTACCACTGCGGAGAGCTGGCGACGGTCGCCAAATATAACCTCGACATGGTCATCATCGTGTTCAGCGACGGGGCCTTCACCAACGTCGCGCGCGCCCAGACCAGTCGTTTCGGCGGCCGGGTTGTCGGCACCGCGTTGCAGAACCCCGATTTCGTCAAGATGGCCGAGGCCTTCGGCGTCGCCGGACGCCGGGCGGAAAACCCGGCGGAGCTGCGCGAAGCATTGCGCGCGGCGTTCAAGGCGAAGGGGCCGATGCTGATCGAGGTGCCGATCGGCGAGACCGCCTTCCCGTGGAAATACCTTCTGCTTCCCCCCGTGCGCGGCCCGAAGGCGAGCGCGCAGCCCAAGTGACAGGTCTGGCTGACAGGCCAAGGTAACAGGACAGTATGATGTACGATTATGACGTAGTGATCGCGGGCGGCGGCCATAACGCCCTCGCCTGTGCCGCCGTGCTGTGCAAGAACGGCATCCGCACGCTGGTCGCCGAACGCAACGACTGGGTCGGCGGCGGCGCGGTGACGCGCGAGTTGACCCAGCCCGGTTTCCGGCACGACCTGTTCGGGTCCAACCATGTCTGGATCCACGCCAACCCCCATATCCGCGAGCTGCTGCCGGAGCTGAAGGACTACGGCCTCGAATATGTCTGGGGCGAGAACGAGATCATGGGCCATCCGATGACGGAAGGACCCGGCGTCATCGTCCACCGCTCGGTCGACAAGACCTGCGACAGCATTGCCGAATATTCGCGGCGCGACGCCGACCGCTATCGCGAGATCTACGACGGATTCGTCGAGATCAAGGACGGTTTCACCCGCAACATGTTCTCGCCGCCGTCACCGCCCAGCTACCTGCCGGCGGCGATGGAGCGCAGCGAGGAAGGGCTGCGAATGCTGCGGAATTACAGCCTAAGCGCCCGCGCGTTCGTGATGGAGAATTTCGAGGACCCGCACATCCAGGCCTTCCTGATTAGCTGGGCGCTGGGACCGAACATCAAGCCGACCCAGCAGGGTGCCGGGTCCACCTTCTACATCATGATCCCGGCGATTCACGTCTACGGGCAGGCGATCCCGCGCGGCGGCAGCATCCAGCTGCCCAACGCCCTTGCCCGCTATGTCGAGGCACATGGCGGCAAGGTGCTGACCAACAGCCCGGTCGCCGGCATATTGGTGGAGGACGGCACCGCGCGCGGCATCCGTCTGGCCGACGGCACCGAGATTACCGCGCGGATGGGCGTGGTCAGCGCGCTGGAGCCGAAACAGACCTTCCTGAAGCTGATCGACGAGGATGCGCTCGATCCCGGTTTCGTCCGCGCCGTGCGCAATTTCACCTTTGGCGATGTCGCGTCGTTCCGCGTCCATTTCGCGCTGCACGAGGCGCCGCAGTTCAAGGGCGGCCCGGACATCAGCAAGGCGCCGTTCCAGCGCACGATCGGCAGCGTCGCCGACATCGACCGGCATTTCGCCGAACTGTCCGTCGGCGTGCCGACGAAGGAGCCGCCGGTCCACGCCCATTGCTGGAGCCTGGTCGACCCGACCCGCGCGCCGGAGGGCAAGCAGACCTTCATGATCGACACGTTCGTGCCGAGCAAGCTCGCCTCCGGCAACTGGGCGGAGATCAAGGACAGCTATGCCGAGGAACTGATCAAGACGCTGCGCAAATACACGACGAACATGGAGGATGATAACATCATCCAGCGCTTCGCCCATTCGCCCGACGACATCGAGGCGCATAACCCGTGCTTCGTTGGCGGTGTGCCGTCGGGTGGCGAGCGCACGCTGGCGCAGATGGGCTATTTCCGCCCGCTACCCGGATTTTCGCAATATCGCGGGCCGCTGAAGAATCTATACCTTGCCGGTCCGTCCTGCCACCCTGGTGGCGGGATCAGCGGGATGGGCGTCATTACCGCGCAGGAGATGCTGAAGGATTTCGGACTGTCCAGCGACGATTGAACCGGGAGCGCGCGTTGTGTCTGGCCTTTGTCAAGGAAAGCGGCGCCGGCGGGCGGGGATGAGCGTGGCGCGCGCCGCCGCTGGCGCACTGGCGATGCTGGTGGCGGCGGCGACCGCGACGGCGGCGCATGCCGATACGCTGGGCGAGGTCCGGCAGCGCGGCTATCTGCGCTGCGGGATCACCGAATCCGGCCCCGGATTCAGCTTCGTCAACGCCGCCGGCAAGCGGGCGGGGTTCGAGATCGACCATTGCAACACCATCGCCGCCGCGCTGTTCGGCGGGTTGAAGGTGCAATATGTCCTGACCACGCCGCAGACCGCCTTCACCCTGCTCCAGTCGCGCGGGATCGACGTGTTTCCCGCCGGCGCGACCTGGTCCTTTTCACGCGATGCGGCGCTGGGCCTAGACTTCGCGGGCGTCTATTTCATCGACGGGCAGGGGTTCCTCGTCCGCAAGCGCAGCGGGGTGCAGCGGGTCGCCGACCTGGCGGGAGCAACGATCTGCGTCGCGCAGGGCACGACGCTGGAACAAAATCTCGCCGATTATTTCCACCGCCGCCGGCTCAAATACCGGCCGATCACCTATGGCGACGCCGACAAGGCGCTGGAGGCGTATCAGGCCGACCGCTGCGACGCGGTGACGATGCAGCGGGCGGCGCTTGCCGCGCGGGCCGCCGGCATGGCCGACCGCGGTCAGCACCATATCCTGACCGAAATCATCTCGCGCGAGCCGCAGGGGCCGCTGGTCCGCCAGAATGACTCGCGCTGGCGCGATATCGTGTTCTGGGCGCTGAACGTGCGGGTTGCCGCAGAGGAACTGGGCGTCAGCCAGCGCAATGTCGCCGAGATGCGGAAAAATTCGCCGAACCGGGAGGTGCAGCGGATGCTGGGCGTCTACGGCAATTACGGGCGCGCGCTCGGCCTGTCGAACGACTGGGCGTTCAACGTCATCCGCCTTGTCGGCAATTACGACGATGTCTGGCGGCGTAACCTGTCGCCGATCGGCCTGGAGCGCGGGCCGAACCGGCTGATCAGCCAAGGCGGGGCGATGCTGGCCCTGCCGTTCCGCTGAACGCGATTTCATGTTCACACCGTTTGACCAAGGATGCCTGTCGATGAGTAGCCGTACTTCCCCAGCCCCGCGCGCCGCCCTCGCGGCTTGCCCGCCCTATGTGCAGGGCAAGAGCGCGATCGCCGGCATGGAGAAGCCGATCAAGCTGTCGTCGAATGAATCGCCGTTCGGTCCCAGCCCGGCGGCGAAGGCGGCCTATCTCGCCGCCGTGGACGAACTACACCGCTATCCCGACGGCAGCCAGCGGGCGCTGCGCGAGGCGCTGGCCGCGCGCTTCGACGTCGAGGCTGACCGGCTGATCGCGGGTAATGGCAGCGAGGAACTGATCCTGCTGGCGCTTCGGGCGTTCGTCGACCCCGGCGATCAGGTCGTGCTCAGCCAGAACGGCTTCGTCATGACCCGAATCCACGCGCTGGCGCAGGGCGCCGAGGTGATCGAGGTGGCAGAAGCCGACTGGCGAGTCAGCGTCGACAACATCCTGGCGGCGGTGACCGAGCGGACCAAGGTGGTCGCCATCGCCAATCCCAACAACCCGACCGGCACCTATATCAGCGCGGCGGAGCTGCGGCGACTGCACGCTGGCCTGCCGGCAGACGTGCTGCTGATGATCGACAGCGCCTATGGCGATTATGTCGTCGCGCCGGATTACGACAGCGGCATCGCCATCGTCCGGACCGCCTCGAACGCGATCATGACGCGGACATTCTCCAAGCTTTACGGCCTGGCGGGTATGCGGATCGGCTGGGCTTACGGTTCGCCCGACGTCATTGCCGCGATCCAGCGCATCCGCACCCCGTTCAACGCCAACGCGCCGGCGCTGGCGGCGGCGACGGCGGCGCTGGGCGACCGGGATTATGCCGATCGGGTGCGCGACCACACCATCGCCTGGCGTGGCCGGATGGCGGCGGCGCTGGCCGATATGGGCATTCCGGTGGTGCCGAGCGTGACCAATTTCCTGCTGCTTACCCTACCGGCGGACAGTGGGCTGACCAGCAAGGGCGTCGCCGCCCATCTGCTGGAACGGGGCATCATCCCCCGGCCGCTCGGCGTGTCCGGCCCCGGTAACAGCCTGCGCATCACGATCGGCACGGAGGAGGAGAATCTGGCCTTCCTCGCGGCGATGGAAAGCTGCGTTCGCCGCGTGCCGAGTCCGGTGCAATGATCCTGTTCACGGTCCCCTCGTCTCCGTTCGGCGCGCGCATCCGTATCCAGGCGGCGGCGAAGGGGCTGGCGCTGACGCTGGCGGAGCCGCCGGGGGGGCCTGGGTCGGAAGAGTGGCTGGCGATCAACCCATTCGGCAAGGTGCCGGTGCTGCGGACCAAGGCTGGCGACATCATCGAATCGGCGGTGATCCAGGAATATCTGGAGGATATGTATCCCGCGCCCGACTTGCGCGGCACCGACCCGTTCGCTATCGCCACCGTGCGCGCCTTCACCCGCGCCGTGGACCTCTATCTGTTCCCGGCGCTGTTCGGCCTGCGCGGCGCGGCGGTGGGGGACGCGGGCGCTCTGGCCGGGGCGGTGGCGGAACTGAAGACGGCGGTCGGGCGGCTGGCCCGGCTGAAGGCGCCAGACGCCTGCCTGTGCGGGCCGTCGTTGACCCTCGCGGATTGCGCGCTGGTTCCGGCGCGTTTCTATACCGACCTGTTCGCGGCACGGCTTGGCTTCGCCTCTCCCTTCGCGCACGATGCCGGGTTCGAAGCGTGGTGGGCGCATGTTGGCGGCCTGCCGCCGGTGGCCGGGGTGATCGCCGACCTCGCCCGGATCGCGGCGGCGCCGAAGGCGGTGCGCCCTGAATAGGTCGCGGCTCTGGATGTGGGCGGGGCAGGCGGCGATCCTGCTCGGCATCGCCGCGCTGGTCGCGGCGATCGCGGCGACAACCGCCCGCAACCTTGACCGGCTGGGCATCCAGCACGGTTTCGATTTCCTGTTCCAGCCGGCCGGGTTCGACCTTGGCACCACGCTGCTGCCGTTCACCTCGACCTCTCCGGTCTACATGGCGTTCCTCGCGGGTATCGCCAACACGCTGGTGCTGACCGTGCTGGCGATCGCGCTGTCGACGCTGATCGCGCTGGTCGTCGCGCTGCTGTGCATGAGCGGCGACCGGCTGCTCGGCGCGATCGGCTGGAGCTATGTCGAGATATTCCGCAACATCCCGGCGCTGCTCCAGATCTTCGTCTGTTATTTCGTCGTGCTGCGCGCGTTGCCGGCGGCGACCGACAGTCTGGACCTCGGCGGCTGGTTGGCGATCAACAATCGCGGCATCTTCCTGCCGGCGGTCGGCATCGGCGGGGGCGGCGGCGCGCTGGTCGAGGCGCTTGGCCTGGCCGCCCTCTTCGCGGGGGGCGCCATCGCGCTGCGTCACCGGGCGCGGCGCTGGCTGGTGTTGCTCGGCCTGGTCGTGGTCGTGCTCTGGGCGGTGCGCTGGGCAACGGTGGCGGCGCCGACGCTCGGCCGGTTCGGCTATGAATCACGCTGGGAAATCAGCCCGGAACTGTGCGCGCTGGTCCTTGGTCTTGCCGTCTACAACGCCAGCTACATCGCCGAGATCATCCGGTCCGGGATCAACGCGGTGCCGCGCGGGCAGTGGGAGGCGGCGCGCGCGCTGGGCTTCAGCCCGGCCCAGACGCTGCGCCGGATCGTCTTTCCGCAGGCGCTTCGCGTCATCCTGCCGCCGATGGCCAACGCCTATCTAAACGTGCTGAAGGCGTCGTCGCTCGGCGCCGCTGTCGCCTATCCCGAAGTCGTGTCGGTAATGGTCGGCACCACCAACAACATCGTCGGCCGGCCGATCGAGATCATGGCGCTGACCCTTGTCACCTATCTGCTGATCTCTCTGCTTGTCGCCTTCATCATGCACCGGATCGACCGCCGCGTCGGCCGGTCGCCGGCGCTGTGAGGGTGGCGGGCATGGGCGCCGGGCTGAGCGAGGGGCGCCGCATCCGCGCCGGGATTGGCGTGTTGGTGCTTGCCGGGGTGCTGTTGCTGCTCTGGCCGGCCTTCGACTGGGCGGTGACCAGCGCCTATTGGGCGGGGCAGGGGCCGCAGGCCTGCCCGGACCGGGCGGGCGCCTGCTGGCCGTTCATTCGCGAACGTTTCGACCAGATCATCTACGGCGCCTATCCGGCCGGGGAACGGTGGCGGGTCAATACCGGGCTGGGCATTGGCGCGCTGCTGCTGGTGCCGCTGATCCTGCTGCCGCTGCGTCGCAAGGCAGTGTGGGTGGCGGGGTTTCTGCTGCTTTACCCGCTGGCGGCGCTGGCGCTGTTCGCCGGCGGCGTGTTCGGGCTGGTGCCGGTCGGGACCAGTGCCTGGGGCGGGCTGTTCCTGACCGTCGTCGTCGGCCTGTTCGCCTTCACCGCCGCCTTTCCGATGGGGATATTGCTGGCGCTTGGCCGGGAATCGCCGATCCCGGTGGTGCGGATGCTCGCCGGTAGCTGGGTCGAGTTCTGGCGCGGCGTGCCGACGCTGGTCGTCTTGTTCGTCGCGGTGATCATGCTGCCGCTGTTCCTTCCGGTCGAGCGGGAGATTGACAAGCTGGCGCGGGCGCTGGTCGCGCTGTCGATCCTGATGGCCTGCTATATCGGCGAATCGATCCGTGGCGCGCTGCGGTCCGTTCCGCGTGGTCAGTATGAAAGCGCGCGGGCGCTGGGCATGGGCTATTGGCGCGCCCATATCCACGTCATCCTGCCGCAGGCGATCCGGGTGGCGACGCCGCAGATCACCAACATCGTGATCGGCCTGTTCAAGGAAACATCGCTGCTTGTGGTCATCGGCCTGTCGGACCTGCTCGGCGTCGTCCAGGCGGCGTCGGGCGACACCGAATGGCATCTGTCGTCGGCGCGCGCGACCGGCTATCTGTTCATCGCGCTTCTCTATTGGGGCATCTGCTTTGCCATGTCGCGTTACAGCGCCTATCTTGAACGCCGCGCCCGGCGCGGCTGGGCCGGTGGCGGTTCTGCCGGCCTTGGCGGAGAAGCCTGACATGGCCGCTGCGCTCCCTTTGGTGCTGCGCCTGTCGCCTGCCGACAATGTTGTCATCGCACGGCGGGACCTTGCCGCCGGAACGATGCTTGCCGACCCGGCGCTGACCCTGCGCCAGCCAATCCCGACCGGGCACAAGCTGGCGATCGCGCCGATCGCGGCGGGGGACGCGATCCGCCGCTACGGCCAGATCATCGGCTTTGCCAGCGCCGCGATCGCGCCGGGCGAACATGTCCACGCCCACAATGTTGAGATGCGCGCCTTTGCCCGCGACAACGCCGTCGGCGCCGATGCGCGCCCGACCGCCTATCGCGATCCGCCGGTGACCTTTCAGGGCATCCGCCGCCCCGACGGGCGGGTCGCCACCCGCAACTATCTGGGCGTGGTGACCAGCGTGAACTGTTCCGCCACCGTCGCCCGCGCGATCGCCGATCGGATGGGGCGGGAACTGTACGGCCATCCGGTGATCGACGGGGTGGTGCCGATCACCCACAACGCCGGTTGCGGCATGGCGCCGGAGGGGGAGGGGATGGACGTGCTGCGCCGGACCATTGCCGGCTATGCGAACCATCCGAATTTCGCCGGCGTGCTGCTGCTCGGCCTTGGCTGCGAATCCAACCAGCTTGCCCGGCTTGCCGCCGCGACCGGGCTGGAGGAAAGCGAACGACTGCGCTTCGCCACCATCCAGGACAAGGGCGGCACGGCGGCGACGATCGCCTGGGGGGTCGATGCCTTGCGTGCGATGGTGCCGCTGGCCGAATCGACGCGGCGCGAGCCGGTGCCGGCATCCGCGCTGCGCCTCGCGCTCGAATGCGGCGGGTCGGACGGCTATTCGGGGATCACCGCCAACCCGGCGCTGGGCGTCGCCGCCGATCTGCTTGTCGCCAATGGCGGCACCGCCATCCTGTCCGAAACGCCGGAGATATATGGCGCGGAGCACCTGCTGACCCGCCGCGCCGCCAGCCCGGCGGTGGCGGAAAAGCTGATGGCGCGAATCGCCTGGTGGGAGGATTACGCCGCCCGCAACCATGGCGAGATGAACAACAACCCGTCGCCCGGCAACAAGGCGGGCGGGCTGACCACCATCCTCGAAAAATCGCTGGGCGCGGTGGCCAAGGGTGGGTCGACCAATCTGGTCGATGTCTATGGCTATGCCGAACCGGTGACCGCGCCCGGCCTCGTCTTCATGGATACGCCGGGTTACGATCCGGTGGCGGTCACCGGGCAGGTCGCCGGCGGCGCCAATGTCATCTGTTTCACCACCGGACGGGGCAGCGTGTTCGGCGCGAAGCCGGCGCCGTCGATCAAGCTGGCGACCAATACGCCGATGTACGAGCGCATGGCCGACGACATGGATCTGGATTGCGGCCCCGTCGTCGACGGCCTGGCAACGGTGGAAGAGAAAGGGGCGGAGATTTTCGACCTGATCCTGCGGACCGCATCCGGTGAACCGACCAAGAGCGAGGCGCTGGGCCTGGGCGACCATGAATTCGCGCCGTGGATCATCGGGGCGACGATGTGACGCGGCGGGGGCGGACGCGCCGCTATGCGTCGGGCGCCGCCGATGCCGGCTGACCCGGCCGCGCCGCGCGTCGACGCGCATCACCATTTCTGGCGCTATGCCGACGGCCATTGCGCCTGGATGCCGGATGCGCCGGCCGTGCTCCACCGCGATTACCTGCCCGCCGACCTGGCGCCGGCGCTGAAGGCGGCGGGGATTGCCGGCACCGTCATCGTCCAGGCGGCGGAGACACCGGTCGAGACCGACTGGCTGCTGGCGCTGGCGCGGGACGTGCCGTTTGTGTGGGGTGTTGTCGGCTGGCTCGACCCGGCGGACCCCGGCGCTGTCGCCCGCGCCGAGGCGTGGCGGGCGACCGGCCGTCTCGTCGGCATCCGGTTCTGGTATCAGGACGATGCGGATGGCGATCGGCTGGGTTCGGTCATCGGGGCGCCGCTGCTTGGCTGGGCGGCGGCGCAGGACATG
Organism: Sphingomonas flavalba; assembly: GCF_047553045.1. GTDB lineage: Bacteria > Pseudomonadota > Alphaproteobacteria > Sphingomonadales > Sphingomonadaceae > Sphingomonas_L > Sphingomonas_L flavalba_A. The sequence continues at coordinate 687,562 of NZ_CP180208.1, forward strand.
CCGATCGACCTGCTGGTCCGCCCGCGCCACCTGTCGGCCGCCGTCGCGCTGGTCGACGCCAGCCCCGATGTGCGCTTCGTCGTCGACCATGGCGCCAAGCCGGATATCGCCCGCTGGCCCCCCGATGCGGATGAACGGCTGCAATGGTGGGAACAGATGGACCGGCTGGCCCGCCACCGCCGGGTCTCCTGCAAGCTGTCCGGCATGGTGACGGAAGCCGCGCCGGGTTACACGCCCGCCAGCCTGAAACCCTATAGCGACGCGCTGCTGCAGCTCTTCGGTCCGGCCCGGCTGCTTTGGGGCAGCGACTGGCCGGTGGCGCTGAGCGCCAGCAGCTACGCCGACTGGGTTGCCTGCACCGGGAAACTGATCGGCCACCTGTCGGCCCCCGAACGCGCCGCGATCCTCGGCGGCAACGCCATCCGCTTCTACCGGCTGAAACCGGACCTGATCTGCCCCCCGCTGAGTGGCCCAGAGACTATGATAGTCTGGACCATGAAAGGGACATTGAATGCCGAGCAAGAAGCACAAGCCGGAAGAGATCATCGGCAAGCTGCGTGAAGTTGAGATTGTGCTGGCGCAGGGAGCGAGCACGGCTGAAGCCTGCCGCCGGATCGCGGTCAGCGAGCAGACCTATTATCGGTGGCGCAAGGAGTATGGCGGCCTGAAGACCGACCAGGCGCGGCGGATGAAGGATCTGGAGAAGGAGAACCAGCGGCTGCGCCGGGCGATCTCGGACCTGACCCTGGACAAGCTGATCTTGCAGGAGGCTGCACGGGGAAACTTCTGAGCCCCGCGCGGCGGCGGCGCTGCATCGATCAGGTACGACGGGATCTGCCAGTGCGGGTATCCGAGCGACGGATATGCCGGGTGCTGGGTCAGCATCGATCGACGCAGCGCAAGATGCCGCGCGGGGCGGATGACGAACAGGCACTGACCGAGGACATCATTGCATTGGCGAAGCAATATGGTCGTTACGGCTACCGCCGGGTCACGGCGTTGCTGTGCCATGCGGGATGGACGGTGAACCATAAACGTGTCGAGCGGATATGGCGGCGTGAAGGACTGAAAGTCCCGCAGCGCCAGCCAAAGCGCGGGCGTCTATGGCTCAATGACGGATCGTGCATCCGGCTACGCCCCGAATATCCGGGGCATGTCTGGGCCTACGATTTCGTCGAGGGGCGGACGCATGACGGTCGCAAGTTCCGCATCCTCACGATCATCGACGAGGCCAGCAGGGAATGCCTGGCGCTCATCGTTGCACGGCAGCTCAAGCATGAGGATGTTCTGGCGGCCCTGGCCGACCTGTTCATCTCGCGTGGGCCGCCAGCGCATATACGATCCGATAATGGTAGCGAGTTTATCGCGACCGCCGTCCAGAAATGGCTGGGGCAGATCGGCGTAAAGACCCTCTACATCGCGCCGGGATCACCATGGGAAAATGGCTATAACGAAAGCTTCAACGGGTCGCTTCGCGACGAACTGCTCAATGGCGAGATCTTCTACAGCCTCGCCGAGGCCAGGGTGCTGATCGAGGCATGGCGGCGGCATTACAACACCGTCCGCCCGCATAGCAGCCTGGGCTACCGGCCACCGGCACCGGAAACGGCGACACCGCCATATCCGGCCTCCGGTTCCGCTTCGCTCCACCTCCGTCCGGATATGGCGGCGATGAGCTTAATGCACTAACAAACCAATCGGTCCACTCGGTGGGGGCAGACCATCGCCTCCCGCGCGGAGGCGTGGATCGAAACGACATCCTGTCGGCGGCCTTTCGGAAGGTGGCGCGTCGCCTCCCGCGCGGAGGCGTGGATCGAAACGTCAACGAAGAGTATCTCGCCTTCCCTGTCGGCGTCGCCTCCCGCGCGGAGGCGTGGATCGAAACGGCGCCGCCAACAAGAATCTGAGCCAGAAATGGCGTCGCCTCCCGCGCGGAGGCGTGGATCGAAACACCATCGTCGCACCGCACGCCTGAGTAGCGCGCCGTCGCCTCCCGCGCGGAGGCGTGGATCGAAACGCGACGGCGTCGTCTGCGTCGAGCAGCGCAAAACGTCGCCTCCCGCGCGGAGGCGTGGATCGAAACTGGGTAAGGGCGCTCACGACTGGCGGAAGGAACGTCGCCTCCCGCGCGGAGGCGTGGATCGAAACACGTAGACCCACGCGCCGAACCCATCGCAGCCGCGTCGCCTCCCGCGCGGAGGCGTGGATCGAAACGCGGCGAACCGGCACCTCGCCAAAATAGCGTGCAAGTCGCCTCCCGCGCGGAGGCGTGGATCGAAACCCCTAAGAGGGGAATAGTTCGAATCGCGGCAGGCGTCGCCTCCCGCGCGGAGGCGTGGATCGAAACCCCAGGTGACGCGGATGATGGCGGCGGAGGCTGGGTCGCCTCCCGCGCGGAGGCGTGGATCGAAACGGGTAAGCCTGCCGCAAACGCCGTGTGATGACCGTCGCCTCCCGCGCGGATGTTTGGGCCGAACCTCAAGGGGGGTTGAACATTCGCCCGGCGCCTTCCGGGTATCGGGGGGCGGACTGGTGTGAAGATGTTGGGTCGGGATTCGGCGCTCGCCTGCGGGTCCGCCATTGAGATTTTTGGCCAGCGGCAATAGGCAGTGTGGTCAGGAGGCGGGCCATGCGAGTCTGGCTGGCGGCGGTTGTCGGGGTGTGTGCGGTGCCGGTGTCGGGGCCGGCCGTTGCGCAGGACACCGCGCCGGTTGCGCTAGAATACCGCGCGGCGCAGCAGCGGCTGCTGGAGCGGTCCGACGCGATTGCGGCGTCCGACGCCAATCTGCGCGGCAAGGCGTTTCAGGCCGGGGCAACGCGGTCGCTCGGCCGGCCGGAGGTCGATGTCGAAGCGCAACTGCTCGATTATCAGAAGACGCTTTACCTGCCGTTCGGGTCGCTGGCGCCGGTCGCGCAGGCGTTCGGCATAGATGACCCGTTGCGGTTTCGCCGGCGGGAGACGGCGGTGCGGCCGATCGTCACGGCGACGCTGCCGCTCTACACCGGTGGCCAGATGGCGGGGGTGAAGGCGGGCGCGCGCGCCCAGCTCGATCAGGCGCGGGCGGAGCGGCAGGGCGCGGTCGACAAGGCGTTGCTGCAACTGGCGCAGGCCTATTACGGCCAGCAACTGGCCGAGCAGGCGCTTGGCGTGCGCCGCGACGTGCTCGCCGGGCTTGAGCGGCACCTGTCGGACGCGGAGAAGCTGGAGCGCGAACAGTTCATCAGCCGCGCGCAGCGGTTGCAGGCGCAGGTCGCCCGCGACGATGCGGCGCGCGCATTCGAGACGGCGGTGTCCGATTTGGCGAGCGCCAATGCGGCGCTGGCCGGGCTGCTGCGCGCGCCGGACGGTGTCCGCCCGCTGACGCCGCTATTCGTCGACGCGCGGGCGCTTCCCCCGCTGGAGACTTTTACGGCGCGGGCGCTGGATGCCCACCCAGAGATCGGCCGGCTGCGCGCGCTGGAGGCGCAGGCGGAAGCGGGCGTGACGATCGAGGAGTCGAAGCGGCGGCCGACGCTCTACGGCTTCGGCCAATATAATTTCGACCGGCGGGATTCGCTGCTGACCGACCCGGACTGGAGCGTCGGCATCGGCCTGCGTTACAAACTGGCATCGGGCATGGGGCGTAACCAGGCGGTGGCGGCGGCGCGGCAGACGGCGTTGCAGGCCGACGCCGGTCTGCGCGAGGCGCGCACCCAGATCACCATTGGCGTGACCGGTGCGTGGAACGCGGTGGAAGCGGCGCGCAAGCGTTTCCTGCTGCTCGACAGCGCGCTGGAATCGGCGGCGGAGAATCTGCGGTTGCAGCGGCTGTCCTACCGCGAGCAGCAGGCGACGTCGCTTGACGTGATCGACGCCGAACTGGGCCTTGGCCGCGCCCGTATTCAGCGCGCGCAGACGGCGCATGATTACGTACTGGCGCTGGCGCAATTGCTCGACTTCAGCGGGGAGATCGACGCGCTGCCCGATTATGCCGCCCGCGCCGACAGGGAGGTCCGGTGAGCGAGGAAAGCGAGGAAGCACAAGCGGGCGAGCCGCAGATGCCGGAAGCGCGGCGCCGCCGCCGGCTGGCGATTGTCGCTGTGGGCGCGGTGCTGCTGTTGCTCGCGGTGGGGTTGTGGCTTGCCTACCGGCCGGCGCCCGATCTGGTGCAGGGCATGGTCGACGCGCGGCAGGTGCGGATCGCCAGCAAGGTCACCGGGCGGATCGCGGCCTTCCACGTCGAGGAAGGGCAAACGGTCCGCGCCGGACAGTTGCTTTACACGATCGCCAGCCCGGAAGTGTCGGCGAAGGCGCAGCAGGCGGATGGGGCGCTGGCCTCGGCGCGGGCGGTGGAGAGCAAGGCGAATAACGGCGCCCGGCCGGAGGACGTGCGCGCGGCGGCGGCGCAATGGCGCCGGGCCGATGCGGCGGCGGCGCTGGCGCGGACCACCTACCAGCGCAGTCAACGCCTGTACGACGAAGGGGTGCTGGCCGGCCAGAAACGTGACGAGGCGCGAACCAACGCCATTGCGGCGGATGAGGCGGCGAAGGCGGCGCGGGCGCAATATGACCAGGCGCTGGCCGGTGCGCGGGTGGAGGACAAGGCGGCGGCGCGCGGCCAGACCGAACAGGCGCAGGGCGCGGCGGCGGAAGTGGCGGCCGCGGCGGCGGAAACGCGGGTGACCGCGCCGATCGCCGGCGAGGTCGGCCGCCGGCTGGCCCAGCCCGGCGAACTGGTGCCGCAGGGTTTCCCGGTGTTCGTGCTGAGCGACGTCGCCCATCCGTGGGTGACGCTGACCCTGCGCGAGGACCAGTTGCGCGGGATCGCGCGGGGCAGCGAACTGGTCGGCACCGTGCCGGCGCTGTCTGGCCAGCGGGTGCGTTTTCGGGTCGGCTATGTCGCGCCGGCCGGCGATTTCGCGACCTGGCGGGCGACCCGCCAGTCGAGCGGGTTCGACGTCAAGAGCTTCGAGATTCGCGTCATGCCGGTCACCCCGGTGCGCGGGTTGCGGCCGGGTATGACCGTGTTGTTCGACTGGCCGCAATAATGCCGGGTGCGGGCGCCACGGCGGGGGCGGGCGCCGCCTTTCGCGACGGATGGCGCCGGGAGGTCCGCTTCCTGCGCGGCAGCGCATGGGACCTGGCACTGGTCAGCTGGATTCCGCTGTTGCTGTTGGCGCTGGTCGCCGTTCAGTTTGCCGCCGGGGTGCCGCGTGCGCTGCCGATCGCGGTCGTCGATCTCGACGGCGGCGGCATCGCACGTGAACTGACGCGGCGGCTGGACGCGGCGCCCGGCCTGCGCGTCGTCGCGCGCCCGGCGGACATGGCGGCGGCGCAGCGGCTGGTCCGCGCCAGCCGCGCCTATGCGGTGGTGCTGATCCCGCGCGATACCGAACGGACGGTGCTGCGCGGGGAAAGCGCCGATCTGACCGTGTTCTACAACGCCAGCTATGCGACGGCGTCGGGCGCTGCGCTGCGCGATGTCGGCGCGGTGGTGCAGGCCCATGCGGCGCGGCTGGCCACGGAACTGGGGGCGGCCGCAGCCCCCGGTGCGATCCGTCCGCCGCCGATCGCCGCGCACACCACCATCTTGTTCAACCCGCAGGGCAGTTACGAACTGCAACTGGTTGCGTTGCTTCACCCGGCGCTGCTCCACCTGCTGTTCATGGTCGCGGTGGCGAGCGCGCTGGGGCGGGAACTGCGCGACGGGAGCATCGGGCAGTGGCTGGCCGCGCGGCCTCGAACCGATGCCGCCGCTGCGGTTGCCGGCAAGATTGCTGTCTACCTCGCCATTTTCATGGCATGGGGTGTCGTCGCCACCGGCTATCTCGCCGGGCTGCGCGGCTGGCCGATCCTTGGCAGCCCGATGATGCTCCTGTGCGGCTATGCGGCGATGTACCTCGCCTATGCGGGGGTGACGGTGCTGGTCACCGCGATCACGCTGTCGATGGGCAAGGCGCTGTCGGCGGCCGGGCTGTATGCCGGCGCGTCCTTCGCCTTTGCCGGGGCGATCTTCCCGATCGAATCCGCGTCGCTGTTCGCGCGGCTGTGGAGCGCGCTGCTGCCCTACACCGCCTTTGCCAAGCTGCTTGCCGAGCAATGGATGATGGGGGCGCCGGCATGGGTGTCGATGCCGCAACTGGCGATCATGCTCGCTTTCCTGCTTGTCGGCGTGGCGGTGGGGTTGCCGCGCTACATCGCGGCGGCGGCGCGGCCGGTGGTCTGGGGGCGGCGATGATCGGGCGGGCGTTTCGTGCCACCTTCCGCGCCGTGCTGAGCGACAGCACCGCATTAATGCTGCTCGTCGGTTCCGCCGTGCTCTATTCCTTCTTCTATCCCAGCGCCTACGCGGGGGAGGTGGCGACGCGCATTCCGATTGTCGTCGTCGACATGGACAATAGCGGCAGCAGCCGTTTGCTGGTCGGCAGGCTGCGCGCGGTGCAGCAGGCGGAACTGGTCGCGCGGCTGCCCTCGCCGCAGGCGGCGCTCGGCTGGATAACCGACCGGCGGGCAAGCGCGTTGGTGCTGGTTCCGGAGGGGTTCGAGCGCGCCATCCTGCGTGGCGAGCAGGGCACGGTCGCGCTATACGGAAATGGCGCCTATCTGCTGCGCGGCAGCACCGCGCTCGCCGGGGTCGGCGCCGCGCTCGGCGCGCTCGGCCGGGATGCGGCGACAGGACAGGCGATGATGCTCGGCGCCCCGGCACCGCCGGCGTTCAGCGTCCTTCAGCGGCCGTTGTTCAATACCCGCGAAGGGTATGGCAGCGCGGTGTTCCCCGGCGTGACCTTCGTGATTATTCATCAGACATTGCTGATCGGCCTGGCATTGCTTGCCGCGACGATGCGCGAACGGCACGGCGCGCGCCGTTTCGGCGCCGGCGAACTGTTCGGCATTGCCCTGGCCTTCTTCGCTATCGGCTGCGCGAACACCGCCTATTACACCGGTTTCGTCTTCTGGTTCCAGGACATGCCGCGCGCCGCCGGTGGTTTTGGCGCGCTGGCGGTGGCGACGGCGCTGTTCGCCGCGGCGACGGTGGCGGCGGCGCTGGCGCTGGCCAGCCTGTTCCGCACGCGGGAGCGGCCGATCCAGCTGTGGATCGTCACCTCGGTGCCGATCTTCTTTCTGTCCGGTCTGTCCTGGCCGGCGGAGGCGATGCCCGGCTGGCTGGCGCTGCTCGCCCGTCTGCTGCCGACGACGCCGGGCATCCACCTGATGGTCGGCATCAACCAGATGGGCGCGACGCTGGCGGAGCAGCGGATTGAGTTGCTGAACCTCGCCGGGCTGACCCTGTTGTATGGCGCGGTGGCGGTGGCCCGTTTCGGCCGCCCGTCCGCGCGGGCGGGCGCGGGGAAGGGCGGATGACGGAGCGGCGGACGGCGGGTAGCCAGACGCGCGGCGAACGGATGCTGGCGCTGCGGCGGGCGCGGATGGCGGCAGCGCCCCCGGTGCTGCGCGGCGGGTTCCGGCCGTTCTTCCTTGCCGCCGGGCTGTGGGCGGTCGCGGCGATCGGCCTGTGGGTCGCGATGCTGTCCGGCCTGCCCGCGCCGGTGGCGGGCGACTGGCTGGCCTGGCACCGCCATGAAATGCTGTTCGGTTTTGTCGGCGCGGCGATCGCCGGTTATTATCTGACCGCCATTCCCAATCGCAGCGGCCGCCTGCCGGTGGCCGGGCCGCCGCTTGCCGCGCTGGCGCTGCTGTGGCTGGCCGGACGGGTGGCGCTGCTGCTGTCCGGCGGTCCCGGCGGCGCGGTGGCGATGCTGGTCGATTGCGCCTTTCCGTTCGTGCTGGTGCTGCTCGGCGCGCGCGAGGCGCTGGTGATGGGCAACCGCAACCTGCCGCTGGTCGCGCTGGTGCTGCTGCTTGGCATCGCCAGCGTGCTTGATCATGGCGGGGCGACAGGCTGGATTGCGGATGACGCGCTTGGCTGGCGCGGCGGTCTCGCCCTGATCGTCGTGCTGATCGCTATGATCGGCGGGCGGCTTGTTCCGTCCTTTACCCGCAACTGGCTGGCGCGGAGGGGCGCGACCGGGCGGATGCCCGGCCAGCCTGACCGTTACGACCGCGCCGCGATGGCGGTGACGGCGGCGGCGCTTGCCGGCTGGGCCGTCTGGCCCGACGCGCGGGCGACCGGCCTTGCCCTTGCCGCCGCCGCGCTGGCGCAGGCGGGGCGGATGGCGCGGTGGCGCGGGATGACGGCGGCGCGCGACCCGCTGGTGCTGAGCCTGCATCTGGGCTTTGCCTGGCTGCCGGTGGGACTGGCGCTGCTGGCGGCGTCCGGGCCGGGCGGGCCGGTGCCGCGCACCGCCGCGCTGCACGCGCTGACGGCGGGGGCGATGGCGACGATGATCCTGGCGGTGATGACCCGCACCATCCTGAGCCAGACGGCGCGGGATCTGCGCGCCGGGCCGCTGACCGTCGCTGCTTATGCGCTGGTGACGCTGGGGGCGCTGCTGCGGATGGCAACCGCGTTCGACCTGCTTGGCTATCAGGTCGGGATCATGGTTTCCGGCGGGGTGTGGACGGCGGCGTTTGGCGCGTTTCTGGTCGGCTATGCGCCGATACTGGTTGCGCCACGAGCGGCCGGGCGGTGACGGAAGCGACGCCGCAGACCATCTATATATCGATATGGATCGATAGATACCTTCATAACTTCACATAGTTTGCGGTGCGCCGCCCGCTCTATCGTCCCCACCGATAAGAAAGCGATTTAATCGGGAGGGCTTTGACCGTGACACACCGGCTCTATTCGACGACCTGTTTGCGTGCGCTTGCGCCCGCGCTGATCGGCGCCGCAGGCTTTGCGCTGGGCGCCCCGGCCTTTGCGCAGGGCGCGCCGGCCACCCATGCACCCGCCGACACCCATGCCGAGAACGACGGCGGCCTCGCCGATATCGTCGTCACCGCCCGCCGCCGCGAGGAAAGCCTGATGCGGACCCCGGTGTCGGTCACCGCATTCACCGGCGAGGAACTTGAGCGGCGGCAGATCGGCAAGAGCGACGAAATCGGCCGCTTCTCTCCGAACGTAGAGTTCCGCAGCCAGGCCAATGCGTCGAGCGGCAACAACAACGCGATCGTTTTCGTGCGCGGCATCGGCCAGTCCGATTTCGTGCCGAGCGTCGAACCGGGCGTCGGAATCTATGTCGACGAGGCCTATCTGGCTGGTGTGGCCGGGGCGGTGATCGGCCTTGCCGACATCGAATCGATCGAGGTGCTGCGCGGGCCGCAGGGCACGCTGTTCGGTCGTAACACCATTGGCGGCGCGGTGTTGATCAACACGGTGAAGCCAAAGCCCGGTTTCGAAGGCACGCTGGACGTTGCCGGCGGAACGGACAGCTACCTGATGGGGCGGCTGACCCTGAACGTGCCGCTGGCCGACAACCTCTATTCGCGGGTTACGTTGCTTGGCCGCCAGCGCGACGGGTGGGTGAAATACGTCAACCTGCCCGGCAGCCGGGGCGGCGGCAGCGAGGATACGCAGGGGGCGCGGCTGGCGTTGCGCTGGGAACCGAGCAGCACGGTGACCATCGACCTGAGCGCCGATTACACGACCAGCAAATCGGCTGGCCCGCCGCAGATCCACCTGTTCGACAACCGCGACTACGCGCCGGACGGCACCACGCTGACCACCGTCGGCGAATATAACCAGCTGGTCCAGCCGTTCTACGGCGGCCCGCTGATCGACAACAGCTATACTACCACCCTCAAGAAATTCGTGAATTACGGCACGCAGTTCGATGGGTCGAAGCAGGATATCTGGGGGTTGAACTTCACCACCTTGTGGGAGCTGGGCGGCGCCAATCTGAAGACGATCACCAATTACCGCAATGTCCAGAGCCGCGACGGCCGCGACGAGGACGGTACGCCGATCGACAAGGTCAACCACATCCGAGACCTGTTCGACGGGGAGCAGTGGAGCCAGGAAATCCAGTTGTCCGGTTCCGGCTTCGACCGCCGGCTCGACTGGACGTTCGGTGCCTATTACGCGGAAGATAGTACCGCCAATATCAACCCGATCGATTTCTCGCTGCTCGGCCTGACATCCGGTTCTATCGTCAAGAAGAAGAGCGCGGCGCTGTTCGGGCAGGCGACATACGACCTGACCGACAAGCTGAGCTTTACCGCCGGGTTGCGCTACACCAACGAGAAGAAGGACTTCATCGTTGACGATCGCATCCAGTATGTGACGCGGGTCTGGGGGCCGATGATCGGCGCGCCCGCCGGCTTCGTTACCCTGCCGCCGAACGCCTTCAAGCTGGCGGCGAACGGGGTGACCAAGGCCAATGCCGAGGTCGTCGACCATTATTACAACCTGAGCTATCAGGCGTCGGATGACGCGATGATCTACGCGTCCTATTCGACCGGCTTCAAGGGCGGCGGCTTTGTTCAGCGCATCACTCCCGGCGCGGTCGTCACCTCGTTCGAGCCGGAATTCGCCAAGGTCTATGAAGTCGGCTTCAAGCTGCAGGGGCTGGACAACCGCGTCCGCCTGACCGGCGCCGCCTTCTTCACCGATTATACCGACATGCAGATCGTCGTGCAGCGCGGCGTCGCCCCGGCGACGGAAAATGCCGGTGACGCGGAAATCAGGGGCTTCGAGCTTGAAGCGGTAATGAAGCCGACCCGGACGCTGCAGCTGTCCGGCGGGCTTGGCTATTTGAAGGCCAAATACACCAAGCTTGACCCCAGCGCGACGATCCCGATCACCAACAAGTTGCCGAGCACGCCGAACTGGCAGTTCAACCTTGCTGCCTATTACACGGTGCCGACCCCGGTGTTCGACGGCGAGTTGAGCCTGCGCGCCGACTATTCCTGGTCGGACGGCTACTTCCTCAACGCGGAGAACGACGTCCTGCAGAGACAGCGCCCCTATGGCCTGCTGAATGCCGCGATCAGCTGGATCGACCCGAGCGGCAAGCTGGAGCTGTCCGTGCAGGGCAAGAATCTGGCCAACAAGGCCTATCTGACCTCGCCGCAGCTGGCGATCAATATTCAGGGGCAGGTTGCCCCGACGGTTGGCCAGGACCGGCAGTTCACCGCCAGCGCCAAATACCGGTTCTAAACAACTTCACTTGCGCGGCGGGGCGTCGGGGCGATCGGAACGGATCGCCCCGGCGCCCCGCAGGCGTTTGAAGGCAGGCGGGCCGGCTGCGCTAAGTGGTTGTCGGTGGCGGTGCGGGGCGACCCGGTTCTTTCCCGCCATGTCCGGCGGTGTGCGGTCGCGGTCGGCTGGCGGTCGAGGCGAGGCGGCAATCGCCGGGCGAGCGGCATGACGACCGCGACCGAGGCGAGGATGAACGCTGCCGTTGCGGCGAAGCCGGCGATGGCGATCAGATGGCCGCCGATTACGACGCGGGACAACAGGGCGCCGCCCGTGGAGGCGACGATCCGGCCGGACAGAGAGAGTTTCGCTGCCAGACCAAACAGGTAGGGCGCCGCGATGAGCCGGAAGGTGTGTGGTAACCGACCCGGCGACTGCGGTGGAGCTAGACGGTGGCTGACTGGCGGTCGAGGCGGCGCTGCAATTGCCAGGCGAGCAGCATGACGACCGCGACCGAGGCGAGGATGAAGGCGCCGATTGCGGCGAAACCGGCGATGGCGATCAGATAGCCGCCGATCACCGGGCCGAGCGACCCGCCGAACAGCAGGGCGCCGCCCGCCGAGGCGACGATCCGCCCGGACGGGTCGAGTTCCGCCGCCAGGCCGAACAGATAGGGCGCGGTGAAGAACAGGAAGGCGTGGTAGACGACCTCGACGATGGCGAACACCGTCGCGTTGCTGGTCTGGCTGATCCAGAAGGCGAGGACGGCATTGAACACCAGCCCGATCATCAGCGGCTTCATCCGTGAAAAGCGGGTGCCGATGATCGCCGCCGCCCCGGCACCGGACAGGGCGAGCACCCCGGTCGCGCCGAGGATGACGCCGATCTGCGCCTTGGTCAGGCCTGAACGCAGGCCGATTTGTTCGGTGAACGCCCACAGTGCCGTCTCCCGCGCCGAAAACAGCGCGATGGCGGTAACGATCGCCAGGGTCGGGCCGATCGGCAGCTTGGCGGGCACCGGGCGTGTCCCGGCCGGATCGGTGCTGTCGGCGCGGCGCTGCGGCAACAGCATGACCAGCGGCACGAGCAGCGCGATCAGCATCGCCTGATAAGCGAATATCCCGGAATGCTGCCATTTCGGGATGATCAGCGGCAGCAGGCTGAGCGAGACGAGTTGGGCGAGCCCGACCGAGATCAGCAGCAGCGACGACAGCCGGTCGGGATTGGGCGAATTAGCGATCGACGCATTGCCGGCGGCGAGCATAAGCCCGGCGCCGAAGCCCGCGACCATCCGGGCGGCGACGATCGACGGCAGATCGACCAGCGTCGCCGAGAAGCCATGGGCCAGGATGGCGATGGCGGCGCCGATGATCGCGACGGTGCGCCGTGGCCAGGCGCCCATCAGCGGCGCGACCGCGAAGGAAACCAGCGCCACGGTGATCAGTTCGGCTGAACACAATAGCCCGGCCTGCTGTTCGTTGAGGTTGAGGCCGGTGATCAGAGCGCCGACCATGAAGGGCAGGGTGATCTGGGTGAGCTGGCCGGATGTGCTGGCCGACATGACCCCAATGGCGAGTGTACGCGAACCGGCCATGCCTTGTCCCTTCCCCGATGCTGCGCGCGCGGCGCCCGCCGAAACGGAGCCGACGGCCTTTGTGTCAGGGTAGCGTCTGGCGGGCGGTGGCTTACATCCGAAAAACTGGATGTATCACTCCGAAACGGCGTTGCGAACCGGTGCGGCGGGCGCCCGCCCGGCGTCCCGCCTGATGCCGTGCAGGTCGAGCAGGTCGGTGATGAAGGCGCGAACCTGCGGTTTGTACGGCGTGCCCTTCTTCAGCACGAGCGCGATTTCGACCGTCGCTTCGATCTGGTGGGGCAGGATCGCCTTCATCTCGCCACCCCGCACCCATTGATCGGCATAGTTGACCGGCAGGAAGCCGATGAACCGGCCGGACCGGATCAGGATCGCGGTGCCTTCGATGTTGAAGCCGGTGGCGGTCATGTTCTGGAAACGACGCAGGCGTTTGGGCAGCACCTCCGCCTGCCGGTATTTGGGCCGGACGATTTCCTGCCCGAACAGGTCGGCGACCTGCATCCGGTCGCTGACAGACGGGAATAACGGGTGGCGGGCGCCGCAGTATAGTTGGTGACGCTGAGTGCAGAGCGGGATGTATTCGACCCCGACGGTGCGTTTCAGCGGGCTGGACACGCCAAGATCGTAGGCGCCTTCCGATACGCCCTGTTGCACCTCCAGCGGCGATTTCACGTGGATGTTGATGCTGACATCGCCGCGCCGGTCCTTGAAGCGAGCAATCGCCTCGTCCAGCTTCAGCCGATGGTTGGACACAATATGGTCCATGCACGCGATGTTGAGGGTGCCGGACAGCTTGCCCTTCTTCGAACGGATGACGCTGCTGAACTCGTCGAGATGGCCGAACAGCTTGCGGGCGGCGGCGTAGACCATTTCGCCGTCTTCAGTGACGTTGAAGCCGGCGCGGCCGCGCTCGCACAGGCGGATGCCGAGCCGGTCCTCCAGGTCCGCCATATGCGAACTGAGTGTCGACTGGCCGATGTTCAGCGTTTCCTGTGCGTTGACGAAGCCGTTGTTCTCCACAACCGCCATGAACACGCGCAGCAGGCGCAGATCGACCTGGTGAATCTGGTTCTTCATTGGTCGGAATGCCTATGGTTCGCTTCGGGAAGTGTCAAACCATGTTACGCTTACATCGGGCGACGCGCTGTAGCGGCATAAGGCAAGGCGAAGGGAAATAGTGAAAACATCCACGAACGTCGATGTGTGGTGCTGTCTTTCGCTATGGCTCGGCTGCCGGGAATCGCGCTAGCGGCAGGCTTGGATTGTCAGGACAGAACGTTCCGGGGACTGGATGGCTAAGCTGATCGGCGTTGACGTTGGCGGGACCTTCACGGACGTGGTGTTTCACGACACCACCGAAGGCACCACCCATATCCACAAGCTGCCGTCGACCAACCACGATCCGTCACAGGGCGTGCTGGCCGGCATTCTGCAGATCTGCGAGCGCGGAGGCATCGCGCCGGCTGAGCTCGACCAGATTTACCACGGCACCACTGTCGCGACCAACGCGATACTGGAGAACAAGGGCGCGCGGGCCGGGATGCTGACCACCGCCGGCTTCCGCGACGTGCTCCACATCGGCCGGCACCAGCGGCCCCAGCATTATTCGATCATGCAGGAAATCCCCTGGCAGGACCGGCCGCTGGTCCGCCGTCGCGACCGCAAGGTGGTGGCGGAGCGGATTATCCCGCCGACCGGCGCGGTCGAAACCCCGCTCGACGAGGCCGGGGTCCGGCGCGCGGCGCGGGAGTTCCGCGAGGACGGGATCTCCTCCATCGCGGTCTGCTTCCTGTTTTCCTATCTGAACCCGGCGCACGAGGAGCGGGCGAAGGCGATCATCCTCGACGAGTATCCGGATGCGTTCGTCACCACGTCCTCTGCCGTTTCGCCGCAGATCCGGGAATTCGAGCGGTTCACCACCACCGCGATGAACGCCTTCGTCGGCCCGCTCGTTCGCCAGTATATCGGCCGGCTGAGCGCGGCGATCGGCGAGGCGGGGATTGGCGCGAACCTGCATGTAATGCTGTCCAACGGCGGGGTCGGCACCGCCAAGATGGTGTGCGAGGAACCGGTGCGGACGCTGCTGTCGGGCCCGGCCGCCGGGGTGCTGATGGGCCAGCTATGCTGCCGCACCTCCGGGCGGCGCAACCTGATCACCTTCGATGTCGGCGGGACCAGCGCCGATATCGCAGTGATCGAGCAGGGCGCCTATGCCGAATCCTCGGCGCGGGAAACGTCGATCGCCGGCTTTCCGGTGCTGGTGCCGATGATCGACATTCACACGATCGGCGCCGGCGGCGGCAGCATTGCCGCTTATGACGACATCAACGGTTTCCGCGTCGGGCCGGAGAGCGCCGGGGCGCAGCCCGGGCCTGCCGCCTATGGCCGTGGCGGGCGGCTGCCGACGGTTACCGACGCCCATGTTGTGCTCGGCCGGCTCGACCCCGACAATTTCCTGGGCGGGGAAATGGCGCTGAACACGGTGGCGGCTAGTGCGGTGATCGGCACGCTGGCCGATGCGCTGGGCCTGACCCCGCATGCCGCGGCCGAAGGGGTATTGCGCGTCGTCAACAACAACATGGCCAACGCCATCCGCGAGCGCACCGTGCAGAAAGGCCTCGACCCGCGTCGTTTCTCGCTGGTCGCTTACGGCGGTGCGGGGCCGCTGCACGCCGTCGATGTCGCGCGGCTGCTCGGCACGCCGGAAGTCATTGTGCCGGAATTCCCCGGCATCGGCTCGGCGGTCGGCCTGCTGACCTCGGATCTGAAATACGATCTGGTCGGCACGTTCCTGCAGAACAGCGACGCGCTCGATCTTGCGCGGCTGTCGCGTCACCTTGGCGAAATGCGCGACCGGATCGCCGCGCAGTTTGCCGAGGACGGGGTGGCGCCCGACACGGTGGCGTACCGCTATGCCGCCGAATTGCGCTATGTCGGCCAGGGCTATGAATTACGCGTCGAATTTCCGGACTGCGTGGTAACAGGCGACACGATCGCGGCGGCTTTCGCCGATTTCCACGACCGCCATCGCAAGGAATATGGCCACGCCTTTCCCGACGCGGCGATCGAGATCGTCAACCTGCGCGTCGCCGGCATGGCCGAGACCCAGAAGATACAGCCGCGCGCCCACGCCTGTGCCGGTACGGTTGCTGACGCGCTGGTGCGCGACGGGCATTGCCATTTCCGCACCGCTGCGGGGCTGCAGGCGCTGGCGACGCCATTCTACGCCCGCGAGCGCCTGCCGGTCGGCGTTGCGGTCGCCGGGCCGGCGGTGATCCTGCAGAAAGACACCACCACCGTGGTCCCGCCTGATTGCCATTTCACGCGCGACGCCGGCGGCGACGTGATCATCACGATCCAGACGGGAGACTGAGGCCATGACGCGCGATTCGATGCCACAGGTCGACCCGATTACCGTCAGTGTGATCGAGGGGGCGCTTGCCAACATCGCTACCGAGATGGGCCACAAGCTGATCCGCATGGCCTATTCGAGCATCATCCGGGAATCGGAGGATTTCGGTGCCGCGCTGGTCGATGCCAGCGGCCAGCAATTGTGCGAGGCGAAACAGAGCACGCCGCTTGCTTCGGGGCCACTGCCCGGCTGCGTCGCCGGGATCATGGATCAGTTGGCGCGGCGTGGCGAGGTGATCGAGCCGGGCGACATCATCGTCCACAACGACCCCTATGCCGGGGCCAGCCACCTGCCCGATGTCGGATTCTATGTGCCGGTGTTCGTCGGAGACGAACTGGTCGGCTTTTCCTGCGCGATGTCGCACCATGTCGACATCGGCTCTTACAAGCCGGGGAGCGGCGGGCAGGTCAACGCCAGCGACGCCTATGCCGAAGGGCTGCAGCTGAAGGCGCTGAAGGTTTACGCCCGCGGCCAGCGCAACGACCAGTTGTGGCACCTTATTCGCGACAATGTCCGCATGGCCGATGTCGTGATTGGCGACATGGAGGCTGAGATCGCCGCCGTGCAGATCGGCGCGCGCCGTTTCGCCGAACTGATCGAAAGTTATGGCCTGGACGTGTTCCGCGCAGCCTGCACGGTGTCGCTCGACAACGCCGAACGCAAGATGCGCGCGGCGATTCGCGCGGTGCCGGACGGCGACTATACCGGCGTCGTCCATATCGACGGGTTCCTCGATCACCCGGACCCCGCCTATTCGGACCTGCCGCTTAGCGTGACGCTGAAGGTGCGGGGCGACGAGATCGTCGCGGACCTGGCCGGCACCGCGCCGCAGCTTCCCGACAAGCCGATCAATATCCCGTTTCGCGGCAGCGTCGACTGCGCGATTTTGGTCGCGATCAAGAGTGTGCTGCTCGATTCCGCGGTACATGGAGAGATTCCGCAGAATTCCGGGCTGGTCCGTCCGATCACGATCACCGCGCCGGTCGGCTGCCTGGCGAACCCGGTGTTCCCGGCGCCGACCATGTGCCGTTACGCCGGCGGCATTGCCCTGTCCGACGCGACGATGAAGGCGCTGGCGCAGGTGGTGCCGGACAAGGTCTCTGCCGGCGTCGGCAATGGCGGAGGCATCGTGTTTGGCGGCGACAGCGGCAGCGAGGCGATGTGGCTGCATGTAGAGCTGTTCGAGGGAAGTTATGGCGGGCGCCCGCAGCGCGACGGCATGGATGCGGTCGATTGTCTGTTCGCCAATACCCGCAACAACCCGATCGAAGATGTCGAGTCGCATAATCCGCTGCGGATCGAGCGTTACGAACTGCGCGAAGATGTGGCGGCACCGGGCATGCAGCGCGGCGGGCTGGGCACGATCAAGGAGTTTCGCATGCTGGCGGACGGTAGTGTCGCGGCGGAGTCCGACGGCCACAAGCACCGGCCCTGGGGCTTGCTGGGCGGAGAGGACGGGTCGACCCGCGCCACCGTGCTGGAACGCGCCGATGGCAGCTGCGTCGAGTTGCCGTCAAAATTCGACTTCCTCGAATATCGGTTGAAGGCCGGTGACCGCATCCGGGCGTTTGGGCCGGGGGGCGGCGGCTACGGCCCGCCCAACCAGCGCAACCCGGAGGCAGTGCGCGACGACGTGCTGGACGGGCTGATTTCCCGCGAAAACGCGGAACGGGATTACAAGGTGGCGTTCACCGCAGACGGCGAGATCGACCACGCCGCCACCGAGAACCTGCGGAGGGGCAATTGACCAGAATTGTAACTGTGGCTGCGGCGCAAATGGCGGCGGCATCGCCCTATACCGGGCGCAAGCCGGTGGTCGACCGCATGCTGGCGATGATGCGCGAGGCAAAGGCGCGTGGGGCGGACGTCATCGTCTATCCCGAACTGGCGCTGACCCCGTTCTTCATCATGCACTGGGTCGACGATCTGGCGGAAGCGGACGTCTATTACGAAAAGGCGATGCCCAATCCCGACGTTCAGCCGCTGTTCGATGAGGCGCGGGCGCTCGGCATCGGCTTCTATCTCGGTTATGCCGAACTGATCGGGCAGGGCGAGGGGGCGAAGCGCTTCAACACCGCGATCCTCGTCGGCAAGACCGGCGAGATCATCGGCAAATACCGCAAGGTCCACCTGCCCGGCCACGCCGACTATCGACCGGAATTGCCGTTTCAGGGGCTGGAAAAGCTGTATTTCGAGGTTGGCGATACCGGTTTCGGTACCTGGCAGGCCTTTGGCGGGGTTGTCGGCATGTGCATCTGTAACGACCGCCGCTGGCCGGAGACCTACCGCGTCATGGGGCTGCAGGGGGTCGAGCTGGTGATGGTTGGTTACAACACGCCGACCAGCGTGCCGTGGGACACCACCTTCGATCACCTGACCGAGTTCCATAACCACCTGTCGGTGCAGGCCGGTGCCTACCAGAACAGTTCCTGGGTGGTTTCCGTTGCCAAGACCGGCCGCGATGGGCCGCTGGACCTGATCGGCGGAAGCTGCATCGTTTCGCCGGGCGGCGAGATTGTCATGACGGCGCAGACCCGCGAGGACGAACTTCTCGTTGCCGCATGCGACCTGGATCTGGCGCAGAAATACAAGCGATCGGTTTTCGACTTCTCCCAGCATCGCAGGACCGAGCATTACCGGGCGATCTGCGATCAGATCGGGGTCGCGGCGGCATGATCGGCGGCGGGGCGGCGTGGACCGGGCGGCGCCCGCCCCGCGCCGACCGCCCCGCGCGGCGATGATCGAGCTCTACCTGTATGAAACCTGCCCCTTCTGCACGAAGGTGCGAATGGCGCTTGGCGCGCAGCAGCTTGACTATCGGCGCGTCTACCTGCTGGCCGACGACCGGGATACGCCGCGTTGGCTGACCGGGCGGCCGGGGGTGCCGATCCTCTATCTCGATGGGCGCTATCGCACCGAAAGCGATGAACTGGTTGATGCGCTGTCCGGCCGCGGGCGGGGGCTGGCCTTTGCCAGCGCGCCGCTCAGCGCGGCGGCAGGCGCGTGGCGTGACGCGGTTGCCGGCGCCTATGATGCGCTATGTTATCCGCGTTTTGCGCGGCTTGGCCCGCCGGAACTCTCCAGCGATGGCGCGATGCGCTATTTCGCGCAGTCACGCAGCGAACGGCTGGGTCAGAGCCTGGAGGAAGCGATGGCGCGCAGCGGCGAATATGTCGCGCAGGTGATGCCGGCTTTGGCGGCGGTCGCCCCGCATGTCGACCCTGCCGCCGTCGCGGAAGGGCGGCTGAGCGCCGACGATTTCCTGTTGTTTCCGGCGCTGCGCAATCTGGCGCTGGTTGACGGACTGGCGCTGCCCGGCCGTATCGCCGCCTATTTGGCGGCGGTTGCCGACACATGCGGCGTGCCGCTGTTCGTTGAGCGATACTGATCGGGTGGTCGAGTGGAGGGACGAGGCGTGAAGAAGCATATTTTCGTGTTGCACCCGGCGGTAGGGCCGACGCGCGACCCGGCTGAACTGGCGGGCATGATCGGCGCCGACGTGACGATCACCGTCGGTGGGCTGGACGCGGGGCCGGTGCATCTCGCCAGCCAGTATGAAGTGGCGCTGGCAGTGCCCGATTGCTGCGCCAAGGCCAGGCAGGCAGAGGCGGCGGGCGTCGACGCGATCGTCATCGATTGCATGGGCGATGTCGGTGTTGCCGAAATCCGCGAGAATGTGCGCATTCCGGTGCTTGGCCCGTACCAGACCAGTCTGGCGGTCGCGAGTCTGCTCGGCCAGCGCTGCGGCATCGCCACGATGGCGCGACAGGTTGTGCCGGTGATGTATGCCGAGGCCCGCCGTTATGGGTTCGCCGATGCGATCGCCGCGCTCGATGCGATCGACATGTCGGTCGCCGAGATGGCGGCGGACCCGGAAGAGCGCGACCGGCGCCTGGCGGATTTGTGCCGGCGGATGGTGGAGCGTGACGGCGCCGATACCATTATCCTTGGCTGTACCGAGATGCTGGGCGCCGAAACCCGGCTGTCGGCGACGCTGCGCGCGTTGGGGGCGGATGTTGCGGTTGTCCAGCCGCTGGTCGCGACGATTGCGGTTGCCGCCGCGATGCTCGACGCCCGCCTGGCGCACAGCAAGACGGCCTATCCGTTCCCGATGTTCGGCAACCATGTCGGCTACCCGCATCTGGGTGGCGCGGCGTGAGCGGCGCACACTTCCGGATTGGTGTAGCTAGGGCAAGTTTTCATCGGCCTTTATCGATGGAAATCCCGCGCTTTCGTCATTCAATTCACGGCGTGATTTCCTAGAGTGGCGAAATTGGAAAGGCCGCGTCAGGTCGGCCGGGAGGATGCGATGACCAGCCTATGCCGGAACCGGCGATGACCGAACGCACTGCCCTTGTCACCGGCGGCAGTTCCGGCATTGGCGCGGCGATCTGCCAGCACCTTGCCGAAGCGGGCTACCGGGTCGTCAACCTGTCGCGCCGCAAGCCGGCGAGCGCCCACTCCGCCATTGTCCATTATTCCGTCGATCTGTCCGATCTGGAAGCGACGCGGCAGGCGGCGGCGGAGATCGCCGCGACCTACCCGGTCACCAGCATCGTCAACAACGCCGGCGTGGTGCGCGCCAAGCCGCTGGAGGAGGTGGCGATCGCCGACCTCGACGCGCTGACCCGGATTCATCTGGGCGCGGCGATCATTCTGACCCAGGCGATGTTGCCGGCGATGAAGGCGGCGGGGTTCGGGCGGATCGTGAACATGTCGACCCGCGCCATTCTGGGGCTGGCGACGCGCACCTGCTATTCGGGAACGAAAGCGGCGCTGGTCAGCATCACCCGGACCTGGGCGATGGAGCTTGGCCGCCACGGCATCACCGTCAACGCCATCGCCCCCGGACCGGTGGTGTCGGAAATGTTCTCCGAAGTGGTGCCGACTGGCAGTCCGGTGTTCAACGCCTTGTCGAACCTGATTCCGGTCGGCCGCATCGGCTCGCCGGACGATGTGGCGCGGGCGACGATGTTCTTCCTCGATCCGGCGAACAGCTATGTGACCGGCCAGCTGCTCTATGTCTGCGGCGGCAGCAGCATGGGGTCGCTGATCGACGGCGGCCTGAACGCGGCGATGCAATCCCATGACTGACACCAGCGCAGGACAAACGATGACCACCCCCTATTCCAACGAGGCGATCGCCGCGCTGGTCGAGCCGCGCCGCTATCATCGCCGGCTGTTCACCGACCCGGGCCTGTTCGATCTCGAAATGGAACGGATTTTCGGGCGGGCATGGGTCTATGTCGCGCATGAATCGCAGCTGGCGAAGCCCGGCGATTATGTGACCACCCGTATTGGCACGCAGCCGGTGATCGCCGTGCGCGACAAGGACGGAGAGGCGATCCACGTCCTGCATAACCGCTGTGGCCATAAGGGCGCGACGGTGGTCGAGCGCCCGTGCGGCAATGCGCGCAAGTTCCGCTGCCAGTATCATGGCTGGGTGTTCAATCCCGACGGCTCGCTGTTCGCCCAGCCGCACCCGATCGGCTACCGCGATTGCGGGTTCGACCGCGCCGATCCGCGCTACGGCATGCCGCGGGTCGCTCGGCAGGCGGAATATCGCGGTTTCATTTTCGCCAGCCTGAGCGAAGACGGGCCGGATTTCGATGCGTTCATCCAGGAAATCCGGTCGTCGTTCGACAATATGATCGATCGTTCGCCGGTCGGCCGGCTGGAACTGGTCGGCCAGGGGTTCCGCTATCTGAAGCGGAGCAACTGGAAGGCGTTCATGGATAACCTGGACGATGCGATGCATCCGATGGTGACGCATCAGTCGGTCGGCGACGCGTGCAAGGATTATCTGCGCGACGTCGATCTGGCGCAGGACCCGGAACTCAACCGCTATGTCGAGATCATCAACCCGTTCAATTCGGGTTACGACTTCTACGACGATATGGGGGTGACCGCCTGCCCCTACGGCAATGGCTGGACCGGCGGGGCAAGCAGCATCCATTCCGAATATGACGAGGTGCCGGGTTATCGCGCGCTGCTGCGCGAGGCGCATGGCCGGGAACGGGCCGACGAAATCCTGTCGACCAACCGCCACAACACGATCGTCTACCCGTCGATGACGTTGAAGGGGCCGATCCAGAACATCCGCATCGTTCGTCCGCTTTCCGTCGACCGTTCGATCATCGAGGCGTATTCGTTTCGTCCGGTCGGCGCGCCGGACGAGGTGTTTCGCCGCAACGTCATCTATTCCAATCTGGTCAATTCGCCGGCGTCGATGGTCGGTACCGACGATGCGGAGATGTACGAGCGTTTGCAGCACGGCCTGCGGACCGAGGCGCAAGAATGGATCGACACCAGCCGCTATTTCGGACGCGAGGAGGAAATCCGCCCCGGCGTGCGGGTGGCGCCGGGCACCAGCGACCTGTCGTTCCGCAATATGTACCAGACATGGAAAGACTATATGACGGGGGTGCTCTGAAATGGGCGAAACGACCGTGGACCCCGATATTGCGGCGGAAGCCGCCACGCTGCTCCACCGCGAAGCGGCGCTGCTCGACGCCGCCGATCTGGAAGCCTGGCTGACGCTATATACCCAGGATTGCTTCTACTGGATGCCGCTGGTCGAGGATCAGGCCGATCCGTTCGACCACCCGTCGATCATCTTCGAAAACCGGCACCTGATGGAAATCCGCCGTCGCAACCTGACCGTCGGCACCGCGCCGTCTAAGGACTACACGATCCGCGGCGTCCGCATGATCGGCGACATCGCGGTTGCGCCCTGCGCCGAGGCCCCGGGGGAATTCATCGCCACGTCGAAATTCGTCGCGGTGATCCGCTGGCGGCGCAAGGAATACCATGCCGGCCATTGCGAACATCGCCTTCGCGCCACGCCCGACGGGCTGCGCATCGTCAGCAAGCGGGTGAACCTGATTGACAGCGACCTGCCGATGGAAACGATGATCACCTATCTCTGACCGGCAGGAAGAAGAACGGCCCGTGGCCAACCCAAGCCCAAACGCAGCCCTGATCGGGGTGCCCGCTTCCCGCGCCGCGCTGGCCACGCCGGCGCTGGTCCTCGATCTGGACGCGGTCGAACGGAATATCGCCGTCCACGCGCAGGCGGTGCGCGCCGCCGGTTTCGCCTGCCGGCCGCACGGCAAGACGCACAAGGCGCCGGCCATCGCCCGGATGCAGATCGCGGCCGGCGCGGTCGGCATATGCTGCGCGACGGTCAAGGAAGCCGCCGCCTTCGTCGAGGCCGGGATCGAGGGCGTGCTGCTGACCACGCCGGTCGTCTCGCCCGCCAAGATCGCCCGGCTGGCGGCGCTGGCGCAGGCCAGTGGCGGCGCGCTGAGCGTCGTCGTCGATTCACCGCTGGCGGTCACGCGGCTGGCCGACGCCGCTCGCGCCGCCGGAACCGTCATCCCGGTACTGGTCGACCTTGACATCGGGCCGGGGCGAACGGGGGTGCGCGGGGCGGAGGCGGCAGCGGCGCTTGTGGCCGCGATCCGCGATTCCGGCACGCTCAGCTACCGCGGGGTACAGGCCTATTCCGGGCTGATCCAGCATATTGCCGGCTATGCCGACCGCGCGGCGGCCTACCGTCCGCAACTGGCGGTGCTGGACGCGGTGCTGGCGCATCTGACGCGGGCGGGAATGGCGCCGGATATCGTGTCCGGCGGCGGCACCGGCAGTTTCGCCATCGACGCGGAGGCCGGGCTGTTCACCGAACATCAGGCCGGCTCCTATTGCGTGATGGACGTCGAATATGCCGATATCGAAATGCTGCCCGACCGGGCCAACCCGTTCGAACACGCACTGTTCGTCGCGACGACGGTGATCAGCGCCAACGGTAGCGGCCATGTGACCACCGACGCCGGGATCAAGGCGTTCGCCATGGACGGGCCGCCGCCGCGCTTCGCCGGGCCGAAGGGCGGCGTGCCAGGCTATGCGATCGCCGGGGACGAGCATGGCGCGATCCTGTGCGACGAAGCGGAGCATCGCTTCCCGCTTGGCGCCACGGCGGAACTGGTGGTGCCCCATTGCGACCCGACGGTGAACCTGTACGACCATTACCACTGTGTGCGCGGCGACCGGCTGGTGGATATCTGGCCGATCGACGCGCGCGGCAGCAATTAGGCGGTTTTCCTCGCCGGCGTGACGCCGATCCCGCCCAGCGCGGCCGTCCGCATTATCGCCCGCCGCTAAATGCTGGGCGTCCGTCTCAAGATATGACATGCAGGCGCCGGGGGTGGCTGCCGCCCCCGGCGCTGTTCCGTCGGCGCTGCCGGCGGACACAGGGGGAGGAGAAGGCGCGGGTGACACGGGCGATGGGGCCGTTGAGCAGTAGTCTGGTTGCGGCCATGCGGCGCAACGGGGGCAGGCGATGACCGGGGTGCGCCATCTGCCGTGGCTGATCGTCGCCGCATTCGGCACCGTCGCCGCCGGCGCGATTGCGCTGAACCGGGGCGAAAGCGTCAATGCCGTCTGGCTGATCGTCGCCGCCTGTTCGGTCTATCTGATCGCCTATCGCTACTACAGCCTGTACATTGCGCGGACGGTCATGGGCCTCGACCCTCGGCGGGCGACCCCGGCGGTGCTGCGCAACGACGGGCTGGATTATGTGCCGACCAACCCACGGGTCCTGTTCGGCCATCATTTCGCGGCGATCGCCGGCGCCGGGCCGCTTGTCGGGCCGATCCTTGCCGCGCAGATGGGCTATCTGCCGGGGACATTGTGGCTGATCGTCGGCGTCGTCGTCGCCGGCGCGGTGCAGGACTTCATGGTCCTGTTCATCTCCATGCGGCGCGACGGCCGTTCGTTCGGTGAGCTTGTCCGCCTTGAAATGGGGGTGGCGGCCGGCACGGTGGCGCTGATCGGCGCGTTCATGATCATGGTGATCATCCTGGCCGTTCTGGCGCTGATCGTCGTGCGGGCGCTGGCCGAAAGCCCGTGGGGCACCTTCACCATCGCCGCGACAATCCCGCTGGCGCTGATGATGGGCGGCTATACGCGCTGGCTGCGGCCCGGGCGGGTTGGCGAAGTGACGGTGATCGGCATCGCCGGGCTGATCGCCGCCATCGTCTGCGGCCAGTGGGTTGCCCAGTCGCCGGTGCTGGGGCCGGCGTTCACCTTCACGCCGGTGGAACTGTGCTGGATTCTGATCGGCTATGGCGCGCTGGCGTCGGTGCTGCCGGTCTGGTTGCTGCTGGCGCCGCGCGATTATCTGTCGACCTTCCTGAAGATCGGCGCGATCGTCGCGCTGGCGATCGGCATCGCGGTGATGCAGCCGACGTTGCAGATGCCGGCGGTGACCCGCTTCGTCGACGGCAGTGGCCCGGTCTGGTCCGGCGCGCTGTTCCCGTTCCTGTTCATCACCATCGCCTGCGGCGCGGTGTCCGGTTTTCACGCGCTGATCGCCAGCGGCACGACGCCGAAGCTGATCGCGAGCGAGGGGGATGCGCGCTTCATCGGCTATGGCGCGATGCTGGTCGAAAGCTTCGTCGCGATCATGGCAATGGTGTCGGCGGCGATCCTCGACCCCGGCATCTATTTCACGATGAACATGCCGACGGCGCTGGTCGGCACGACGCCCGAAACCGCCGCGGCGGCGGTGAGCGCGCTCGGTTTTCCGGTCATGCCCGAAACCATCGCCCAGCTTGCCCGCGATGTCGGTGAAAGCACGATCATCTCGCGCACCGGCGGCGCGCCGACGCTGGCGGTGGCGATGGCCCAGATCTTCAGCCACAGCCTTGGCGGCAAGGCGATGATGGCGTTCTGGTACCATTTCGCCATTCTGTTCGAGGCGCTGTTCATTCTGACCGCGGTCGACGCCGGCACCCGCGCCGGGCGGTTCATGCTGCAGGACCTGCTTGGCCTGCTGTCGCCGCGCTTCAAGGACACGGAGGCGCTGGCCCCCAACCTTGCCGCGACCGGGCTGTGCGTGGCGGCCTGGGGCTATTTCCTCTATCAAGGGGTGACCGACCCGCTGGGCGGGGTCAACACGCTGTGGCCGCTGTTCGGCATATCCAACCAGATGCTGGCGGCGGTCGCGTTGATGCTGGGCACGGTGGTGCTGTTCCGCATGAAGCGGCAGCGTTTCGCCTGGGTGACGATGGTGCCGGCCGGCTGGCTGGTGCTGTGCACCGGCTATGCCGGGCTGCTGAAGCTGTTTTCCGCCGATCCGCGCGTCGGCTTCCTCGCCCATGCGGCGAAGTTCCGCGCGGCGCTGGATGACGGCGCGCTGCTCGCCCCGGCCAAGGACGTCGGCGAGATGCGCCGGATCATCACCAACGATTATGTCGATGCCGGGTTGACCGCGCTGTTCCTTGCCGTGGTCGCGGCGATCCTGGTCTTTGCGGTCCGTGCCTGCCGCGACAGCCTGGGCGGCGGGACGCCGAGCGTGCGGGAAAGCGCGCCGCATTTCCTGGACAGCGCCCCCGCGCCGGCCGCCGCCGGGCTGCTGCGCCGTACCGCGCTGTCGATGGTCGGCATTCCCGATTACGACGGCTACGTTGCGCATCTGCGCGACCGCCATCCGGGGCAGGCGCCGATGGACCGCATCGCCTTTTTCCGCAACCGTCTGGCCGCGCGGTTCGGCGGCGGCGGTGCGCGCTGTTGCTGATCCGCGCCCCGTCCTGACGGGAGGGCGCAACCGATACCATCCGTTCATCGTGCCGCATGGGCTGCCATGCCGCCCGCCCGGCCGTCAGTCATTCCGCCGCCGGGTCAGTTCGCTGGCGACGAGAAGCGCGGCAAAGGTCAGCATGCATGCCCACAGCAGCAGGCCGAACCCCCATCCGTCGCTCAGGATCAGCGGCAGCGCCGCCAGCAGGGTCAGCGCCCATCCGGTCGGGCGCAGCGCGGCGGGCGGGCGGTCCGGCGCGGCGCGGCGCAGCAACGGCCAGTGCTGGGTCTGGCTGAACGCGATCAGCGCCAGCCCCAGCGTGGCGATCAGCCCGGCAATCGCCAGCGCCAGCAGAGTCGCCATCCCCGCTATCCCGCCATCGCCGATGCGGCCGCCGGTGCCGCCGGCCCGCCACGACCGGCCCGGCGCAGGCGCAGGGCGGCGCGGGCGGCTATCGCCGCGCCGGCGATCAGCACCAGGTCGACGCCGGCGACCGGCCACAGCCCGCGCGCCATTGCCAGCGGCAGCGCGTCGGCGGTGGTCGCGGCGTTGAGCAGCACCGCCGCCACCGCGCCCGCCGCGATCGCCCATGCCTGTTCCGCCCAGGCGGCGTGGCCGCGCCACAGCGCGTGCAGCGCGGCGGCGATCCAGACCGCGTGGAATGCGCGCACCTCCAGCGCCGCGCGCTCGTCCAGCCCCAGCGGCAGCAGGCGGTTGGCGATCAGGAAGGCAAGGGTGGCGATCAGCAGGCCGGTTGTCAGCCCGATCGCCGCCGCCTCGACCAGCCGGCTGCCGCGCATGCCAAGCTTGGAATGCCGCTTGCTGCGCGACTGGAACCAGAACAGCAGGCCGGTGGCGATCAGCACGCAACCGGCGAGGCCGGACAGAAAGTACAGCCAGCGCAGCGTCCAGTGGTCGAACTGGATCGCGTGGATGCCGTACAGGAACGCATAGGCTCTGGTCGTCGCGGTATCGGGGGTGGCGGCTAGCAGCGCGCCGCTGCTGCCGTCGAACCACATCCGGCTGCCGTTGCGATAGGATATCGTGCGCGCGCTCGGCCGCTGCACCTCGACATAGGCGTTGGCGTCGCCGGGGTGAACGACGCGGAACACCTCTGGCCGGTCGCCCCGCCAGTGGCGGGCCGCCTCTTCCCGCACCCGGTCAAGCGACACCGGCGGGCCGCCGGGCGTGCCCGCCGCGGGCCGGCTGAACCAGCCGCCGGTCACGGCGGCGGGGTCGCCGGCGAACACGATCATCTGGGCGCTGGGCAGGTAGGTGTAGGTGAATATCGCAACCCCGGTGAAAGCGATCATCAGGTGAAAGGGCAGGGCGAGCACGCCGGATATGTTGTGCAGGTCCAGCGTCGTTCGCTGCGGCTTGCGGGCGATGCGCAGGGTGAAGAAATCGATCAGGATGCGGCGATGGATGACGACGCCGGACAGGCACAGCGCCATCATCACCACCGCCGCCAGCGCGCATAGCGCCAGCCCCAGCGTACCGCTGTTCAGGCGGAAATGATAAGGATAGAAAAACCGTTCGCCGCCCAGCGTTCCCTGATCGGGCAGCACCCGCAGCGTCGCCGGGTCGACATAGCGGCTGATCGCCGCGCCGCCGGTCGGTTCCGCCCGGACATGGGCGACCGGGGTGCGTGCATCGGGCAGGGTGATCGTCCAGCCGCGCGCATCCGGTGCCAGCCGCTGCGCGACCTGAAGCAGCCGGTCCGGGGTGACGGCTGCGGCGGCGGCTGACGGCGCGCGCGTCGCCGGCATCATCCAGCGGTCGATCTCGCGGTCGAACACCGCCAGCGTGCCGGTCCAGAAGATGACGAACAGCAGCCCGCCGACAAACAGGCCGAACCAGGTGTGGAACCAGTTCAGCGCGCTGCGCAGGCCGCCCGGCGCATCGGGGCTGGCGGGGGCGCTCATGCCGCGCCGCTTACCGGCAGCGCCGGCTCGATCCACATCGCGAGGCCATGGCTGGCGGCGGCGGCGATCAGCACCAGCCAGACCCGCGCCAGCCGCCGTTCGGCGAAGCACCACAGCATCACCAGCGCGAACAGCACGTATCCGATCATGCTGGCCGCCACCAGCGCGTCGCTGCGCGAGGTACCGGCGGCAAGCACGATCAGCACCGCGATCAATGCGGTCGCGCCCGCCGTTACTGCATAGCTGCCGACGATCGCCGCCAGAATGCGCGCGGTTACCCGTGCCGCCGCCATCTAGTTGTCATCCCCGGCCGCCGCGATCAGCGGGCCGATATGGCGGGCATAGGCGCGCCAGCGTCCGCTGGACGAACGGTAGATCGGCTGGCGAACTTGCCAGCGGCTCGGCGTCTGCACCGCCCGGTCCTGCTCGTGAAAGCGCAGCACCGCCGGGTCCCACGGCAGGCCCAGAAACGCCAGTATCCGCCGCGCTTCGCCCTCCAGATCGCCAACCAGCGCTTCGTAGCGGACGTCGAGCACCGGCAGCGTGGTTGCCGCTTTCCAGTGGTTGATCAGCCGCTGATAACCTAGCTGGTAATGGGCGATGTCGGCCAGGTCCGTCGCCCATTGCTGCTCCGGTGTGAAGTTCTCCGAAAAGATCGACAACCCGCCGTCGCGGATATCGCGGGTGCAGTTGATCACCCGTGCGTTGGGCAGCGTCATCGCCACCAGCCCAAGGTGCCAGAAGTTCAGCGGCTGCTTGTCGATCACCCGATCGGCGCGGCCCGGCGCCACGCTGTCCAGCCGGGCAAGGATGGCGTCGGCGACGGCCATGGTCTGGTCGCGAGACAGGCTCGCCGCCGCTTCCGGCCAGGGCGGGGTGCCTGGCCCGATCCGGTCGGGTAGCGCGGTGGCCAGATCGGTCAGCATGTCCAGCTCCCCGGCGCCGAACACCGCCGGGTGGCCGGACAGGATCTGCTCGGTCAGCGTCGTGCCGGAACGCGGCAGGCCGACGATGAACACCGGCCGTTCCGACTCGTCGCCCCAGTCTCGCCGCGCGGCAAGAAAGGCGGGGGAGAACATCGCGGTCAGCGCGGCGACCCGGCGGTCGAAAACCGCCCGGTTGAACGGCCCGGCATCGCGCCGGCGGGCGGCATTGGCGGCCAGCATCGCGGCGAAGGCGGTGTCGGCGTCGCCGCCCCGCGCCAGCGCCTTGCCGATCGCATAGCCGAGCAGCGCCGCATCGCGGTCATCGGCCGTCGCCAGTCGCGCCTGCGCCAGCGCCACCGCGTCGCCGCGGCCGCCATCTTCCGCCACCCCGACCAGCCCGGCCAAAGCCTCGACATGATCGGGCTGCGCGGCGAGCAGCCGGCGATAGGCATCGGCCGCCTGCGCCCGGTCGCCAAGGTCCTCGAACAGCGCGGCACGGCCAAGCAGCGCGCCGGGTGCCGCCGGTGTCCTCGCCAGCACGGCGTCATAGGCTTTCCGGGCGGCGTCCAGCCGGCCGTCCTCCGCCAGTGTCCGTCCAAGCGCGGTCCATGCGGCGACATGGCCTGGCTCGTAGGCGACAGCCCGCTCCAGACAGGCGATCGCCTCATCGCGCTGATGATTGCGGACAAGAATGCGGGCCAGGCCGACATAGGGGGCGGCGACCGTCGGGTCGGCTTTCGCTGACTGGCGGAACGCATCGAACGCGCCGGCGAAGTCCCCGGCGCGTTCGTGTGCGAGCCCCTGTTCGAAAAGCTGCCGTCCGGTCCCGCCGCCTTGGGTCATAGGGTCGCGCGCAATGTCAGATAGGCGGTGCGCGGATTGCCGAAGCGGTGGCCGCCGGCGGGATTGCCGGTGTCGAAGCCGATATTGTCGCGGTAACGCTTGTCGAGCAGGTTGTGGATGTTCAACTGTACGCTGAACTGGTCCGACAGCGGGTAGAACAGCGACGCGTCGACCAGCGTGTAGCCGCCATAGGTCAACTTGTACCGTGGTGCCGGGCGGTTGGATATGCCCCGGGCGCCGACGCCGAAACGCAGGCCGGCGAGCGCTCCCTGCTCCACCGTATAGCTGCCGTGCACGCTGAAGGTATGGTGCGGCACCAGCGCGACGGGGTTGCCCTGGGTGTTGTCGTTGGTGCGGGTAATCTTGGCATCGACATAGCCATAGCTGGCGTCGACGCGCAGCGCGCTGGTCAGGTCGGCGTTCACGCTGACCTCGAAGCCGTTATGCTCCTGCTCACCGGTCGCGACGACATAGGCCGGCTGGCCCGGCACGTTGGCGGGATCGGCGGTGGCGACATTTTGCCGGGTCAGCGCGAAGGCGGCGGCGGTCAGCCGCAGCCGGCCGTCGAGCAGGCTGCCCTTCAGGCCGATCTCGTAATTCGTCGCCGTTTCCGGCTTGACCGGATCGCCGCTGCGCGTCGTCCCGCTTTGCGGGATGAAGCTTTCGGCATAGCTGACATAGGCGTTCAGGCCGCTGGCCAGCGCATAGCTGGCGCCGGCACGGACGGTGACGTCGTCGTATTTATTGACCGTCGTGTTGCCGCCGCGCAGGCTTTCCTGCCGATAGGCGTCATAGCGGGCGCCGGCGACGATGGTCAGCCGGTCGCTCGGCCGGATATTGGTTTCGGCGTAGATCGAATGCAGCCGATCCTGGTTGGTGAAGAATGGCGTCACCGGAATGGAGAAATCGGGCGTCAGATAGGTGGCGGACGCGATGTCGTTGATGTCGACAACACCGAGAACACCGCCGAAACCCCACAGCGATGTCGTCTTTTCCCGCTTGTACGAACCGCCGATCACCCAGTCCTGGCGCTGGCCGAAGGCGTTGAAGTTGCCGACCAGTTGCACGTCGCCATAGGTGACGTCCTGGTCGCGCGATCCGCGCGAATAATACACATAGGCGTTGCTGTCGCCCGGTTCGAAACCGCGCCCGCTGCCGGTGTAGTTATAGGCGCCCTGACTGGTCTGGTAGGCGAAATTCGCGTCCTGGTGGCTGCCGCGCACGACCAGTTTCAGGTTGTCGAGGAATTCATGCTGGAATTCCGCGTCGAAATAGGTGTCTTCGCCACGCTGTTTGGACGCAACGCCGAAATAGCTGCTCGGGCGAATGGTATCGGGCACGGTGCCGTCGGCGTTCACCGCGAATCGCGATCCCGGCACGCTGTCGCGCCTAGTATAGGCGACCGAGAACTGGGCGCGGGTGCGGTCGCTGAAATGCGCTTCGACAACCGGGCGCACGGCAAATGTTTCGGTGTGCTCCGGCTTCTGCGGACTGCCCAGATCCTCGTAGGCGGCGGTCAGCCGCGCGCTCAGTATATCCCCGCCGAACAGCGACGCTGTGTTGGCGTCGATTTCGGCGCGCCAGGTGCCGTAGCTTCCGACCCGCCCGGTCAGGTCGACAAAATCCGTGTCCTGCGGCGATTTGGTGACCTGGTTGATGACGCCGCCGGGGATGACCGGCCCCTGCAGGATAGAGGCCGGTCCCTTGACGATCTCGATCCGGTCGATGAACGACATTTCGCGCCGACCGGCGCCGCGGCTGTCGCTTTCCGGGCGGTTGTTGGTCAGCACCGATCCTTGCAGGCCGCGGACGAAATAGGTTCCGCCGCCCGGCAGGTTCTGCGTCTGGCGGCGGACGACGTTCGGAACGGTTTCCAGGATGTCGAACGGGTTGAAGAAACCGCGTTCGGCCATCACCGCGCTATCGATGATGTCCAACGAAAACGGCAGTTCCCGCGGGTCTGTCGGCAGGCGGTTGATTAGCGAGTTCTGAAATCGCCCGCCGGTAACCAGAATCTCCTCCGCCTCGTCGGCGGTGGCGATGGCCGGGCGGGCGGCCAGCACGCGGCGCGGCCGGTTGTCCTGGCGGGCCGCCGGGGCGGTGCTGACGACGAAACCACCGGCACCATCCGGGCTTGCGCGCAGCGCCGTCCCGCGCAGCAGGATGTCGAGCGCCTGCGCGGCGCCGTGGGTGCCGCCGACCCCGGCGGTCGCCTTGCCGGCGACGAGGGCCGCGTCGTAGGAAATGGCGACACTCGCCGAGCGGCCGAACTGGTTGAGCGCCGGGCCAAGCGCGCCGGCCGGGATGGCAAAGCCCTGCCGGGCCGCAGTGGCGGCCGGCGCGGCGACCGGCGCGAATATCGTCGCCAGCGCGGTCATGCCCATCAGTGTCGCGATGCGTGCGGTCGTGCGAACTGTCTTCACGAGAACTGGCCCCTTGAATGATGTTTTCACCAAGGAGGACGGGCGAGAGCAGCGGCGGGACAGCGGGCGACCGAAATTTATTGCGGGCGAAGACGGACGACAGGGGCAGCGGGCACGCTGCGGTCGATGGTGATCGGTTGCGACCGGGCGAGGTTGGCCAGCGCCTTGTCGGTGTCGGATAACGGGAACACCCCGGAAACCCGCAACGGCGCAAGCGTGGGGCGATCGAAGCGGATCGGCCGCGTCCGCCAGCGGTTCAACGCGTCGAGCAGATCGGGAAGGGACATGTCGGTGGCCGGAAGCCAGCCATCCGCCCAGGCGGCGATGTCGTCCGGGTGGGTCGCGGAAAGGCGGGTGGCGGCGCCGGCCGACAGTCTGGCCCGTTCGCCGGGGGCGAGCGCGATGCAGCCGGGTCCGTCAGCGGCGCCGGGGCAGGCGCGCACCCGCGAGGAGATGACGGCGACGACGGTTGCACCATCCTGCTTCCGAACGGTGAAGGCGGTGCCGAGCGCCTCGGCGCTGCCATCCGTCGTTTCGACGCGGAAACGGGCGGCATCACGGCGCGCGACCCTGGCGAACACTTCGCCGCGCAGCAGGCGGACGACCCGGCGATCGGCGCCGACCGCAATGTCCGCTGCGCTGTCGGTGGCGAGGACCAGCCGGCTGCCGTCGGCGAGCGGCACGATGCGGCTTTCACCGACGGCGGTACGCTGATCGGCGAAACGCAGCTGGACCGCCGGTAGCCCGGACAACAGCCAGGCGGTGCCGCCGAGCAGAGCGACAATGGCTGCCGCGCTGCCGAGCGATCGGCGCGGTGCAAGATACAGGCGGCGCAGGGTTTCGCGCGACACTGGGGGTCCGTGGCGCAACTGGTCGCCCAGCCCGCCGAGGCGGTCGATCGCGACCGCGTGGGACGGGTGCGCCGTCTTCCACGTATCGAACGCGGCGAGGTCGGCGGCGTCGGCGTCCCCCGATTCGAGATGGGCGAGCCATTCGGCGGCGTGTTCGACGGTGGCCGGGGACGGCTCCGGCGGCGGCGTATCAGGCGGGGTCGGCGGCTGGCCCATAGCTTGCCGCATAGCAGCGAGCATAGGCTTTCGCGACATACTGCTTGACCATGCTTTTCGACACGCCAAGCTCTTCGGCGATCTCGGCATGGCTGCACCCTTCCAGTCGCGCGCGCAGATAGGCGCGGCGCACCCGTTCGGGCAGGACTTCCAGCGCCCGCGTGACGGCGAGCAGCGCGTTGACCGCTTCGGCGATCTGGTCCGGCCCCGGCTGGCGCAGCCCGTCGGTCAGTGTCGCATGCGCGTCGAGAAAGGCGCTCTCGACCCGCGCCCGCCGGGCGTCGTCGATCATCAGCCGCCGGGCGACGGTGGCGAGGTAACTGCGCGGGACGCGGGGTGTGTCGGTATCCGCCCGTTCAAGCAGCCGGCAGAACGTATCCTGCGTCAGATCGGCGGCCTTGTGGGGGCAGCGGGTGCGCTGGCGCAGCCAGGCGTTCAGCCACGCCGCGTGCGAGGCGTAGAGCGCGCCGATCTCTCTATCTGCAACTGCCGCAGTCACTCTCGTATCTCCGTTCGCAGCCAGCGATCGCGAACGGATCGGCGCACCGGCCGACGGATTGTTATAGTTGTTGCGAGTCATTTGCAATAGTTATCGGTGGTGCCGGCGGTGGCGCCGTTTCCGGGAAGCCTGGCGGGGCAGGCCGGTCAGGGCGTTCGGGCAAGGGGGTGTTCCGACGGGCCTGAGCGTGTATCCTCCGTCCATGCACCAGCAGCGGACACTGGCGGTTCCCCCCGCATTGGACAGCCGTGACATCAGTCTTTTCCTGGATTTCGACGGCACACTGGTCGGGCTGGCGGAACGCCCGGACGGGGTTGTCGTTGATCCTGCGCTGACGGCGCTGTTGCGGCGGCTGGCGGAAAGACTGGGCGGGCGGCTGGCGTTGATCAGTGGCCGGTCGATTGCCCAGCTCGATACGCTGATTGGTCCGGCGACGGCGGCGATCGTCGTCGTCGGCAGCCATGGCGCCGAGAGCCGCAGGCCGGGGGTGCCGGCGGCGGCGGTGGCACGACCGGTGGCGCTCGATGCGGTCGAGGCGGCGTTCCGGCGGGCATTTGTCGGCAATGCCGCGATCGTCGTCGAGGCGAAGTCGCTTGGCGTCGCGCTGCATTACCGGGGCGATCCGGCGGCGGAAACGGCGGCGGCGGCGCTGGCCGGACAATTGGCGGCGGTACACGGGCTTCACGTCCAGAAAGGCAAGATGGTGGTCGAATTGCGTGTGGCGGGAGCGGACAAGGGCAGCGCGATCGCCGCATTGATGGCCGGGCCGCCATTTGCCGGTCACCGGCCGGTCTTTCTGGGCGACGATGTGACCGATGAAGCCGGATTCGCGCGCTGCGTGGCATTGGGCGGCGGCGGCATATTGGTCGGCCCGGCGCGGCCGACGGCGGCGACCGCCCGGCTGGCCGACGTGGCGGCGGTGCGCGCATGGCTGGCGGCGCTGTGACCGCGACGCTCGACCTTTGGCCGATCGGCAATTGCCAGGTGTCCGCGCTGGTCGACCGCTCCGGCCGGTTCGTCTGGGGGTGCCTGCCCCGGATCGACGGAGAGCCGGCCTTTTCGTCGCTGCTCGACGACGAACCGCCGGCGGGCGAGGGCGCCTACGGTTTCTGGGAGATCGACCTGGACGGTGTCGTCGAGACCAGCCAGGCCTATTTGCGCAACACCCCGGTTCTGGTCACCCGGCACAGCGACGGCGACGGCAACGCGATCGAGGTGATCGATTTCGCGCCGCGTTTCCGCCGGCTGGGGCGGATGTTCCGCCCGACCGCCTTCGTGCGGATCGTCCGGCCGGTATCCGGTTCGCCGCGTGTCCGCATCCGGCTGCGGCCCGGCCGGGGATGGGGCAGCGCCCGCGCCGGCCATACCCGTGGCACCAACCATATCCGCTATCTGCTGGATGACGGCGTAATCCGGCTGTCGACGACGGCGCCGGTCGGCTGGATCGAGAGCGAACGGCTGTTCCGGGTCGAACGCAGCCTGCATTTCTACCTTGGCCCGGACGAGAGCTTCGCCGACGACATCGCCGCCGCGCTGGAACAGATGCTCGACCGGACGGCGACGGAGTGGCGGCACTGGGTGCGCGGGCTGGCGACGCCGTTCGAATGGCAGGAAGCGGTGATCCGCGCCGCCATAACCCTGAAACTGTGCCAGCATGAGGAAAGCGGCGCGATCGTCGCGGCGATGACGACGTCGATCCCCGAACATGCCAATTCCGGCCGCAACTGGGACTATCGCTACTGCTGGATTCGCGATGCCTATTACACCATTCAGGCGCTGAACCGGCTCGGCGCGCTCGACGTGCTGGAAGGGTATCTCGAATATCTGCGCAACATCGTCGACAATGCCGCCGGCGGGCATATCCAGCCGCTTTACGGCGTCAGCGGCGAACAGACGCTGAGCGAGCGCGAGGCGCCGGGCCTGAACGGCTATCGCGGGATGGGGCCGGTGCGCGTCGGCAATCAGGCCTATGACCAGATGCAGCATGACGCCTATGGCCAGATCGTCCTGTCCAACACCCAGGCGTTCTTCGACCATCGCCTGCTGCGCATGGCCGGGGTTGCCGATTTCGAGGCGCTGGAGCCGGTCGGCGAGCGGGCGTGGGAGCGGTACGACCAGCCGGACGCCGGCCTGTGGGAATTGCGGACCCGTGCCCATGTCCACACCTATTCGGCGGCGATGTGCTGGGCGGCGTGCGACCGGCTGGCCAATGCGGCGTCGGCGCTGGGGTTGGCGGCGCGGGCCGCCTTCTGGCAGGCGCGGGCCGATACGATGCGGGCGCGGATCGAGCAGGCGGCGTGGCGGCCGGACAGCAACCGCCTGTCGGCGACATTCGCCGGCGACACGCTCGACGCGAGCCTGATCCAGTTGCTCGAACTGCGTTTTCTTTCGCCTGACGACCCGCGCTTCAAGGGGACGCTCGCCGCGGTCGAGGCCGGGCTGCGGCGCGGGTCGAACATGCTGCGCTACGACAGCGAGGACGATTTCGGCATGCCGCACACCGCGTTCAACATGTGCACGTTCTGGCTGATTGAGGCGCTGCACTTCATCGGCCGCACCGCCGATGCGCGCGCGCTGTTCGAGGAAATACTGGCGCGGCGAACCCCGGCCGGCCTGTTGTCCGAAGACATCGACCCGGTGACCGGCGAATTATGGGGCAATTACCCGCAGACCTATTCGCTGGCCGGGCTGATCAACTGCGCCGTCCTGCTGAGTGAACCATGGAGTGCCGTCCGCTGACCCGTCTTATCGTCATTTCCAACCGCGTGCAGGCGCCGACCGCCGAACAGCCCGGCGCGCAGGGCGGCCTTGCCGTCGCGCTGACCGCCGCGCTGCGGGAAACCAACGGCATCTGGTTCGGCTGGTCCGGGGAAGCGGGGGAGACGGAGGCGCCGCGTTTCGTGACCTATGACGGCGTCACCTCCGCGACGATCGACCTGCCCGAACAGGATGTGGAGGAATATTACGACGGCTATGCCAACCGGACCTTGTGGCCGCTGTTCCACTACCGCCTCGACCTGACCGAGTTCGAGCGCGATTTTCAGGGCGGTTACGAACGGGTCAATCAGGTGTTCGGCGACGTTATCGGCCCGCATATCCGCCCTGACGATCTGGTCTGGGTCCATGATTATCACCTGATCCCGCTCGGCTGGCTGTTGCGGCGGCAGGGGCTGGAGAACCGGATCGGGTTTTTCCTGCACATTCCCTGGCCGCCGACCAAGCTGCTGACCGCGCTGCCGCATCACCGGCGGCTGGTCGATGCGCTGTTCGCTTATGACGTGATCGGTTTCCAGACCCGCGAATGGCTGGAGACGTTTCACGATTACGTCATCCACGAGATGAACGGAGAGATCGGGGCGGACGGCACGATCACCGTCGGTTCGCGCACGATCCGGGCGATCGCCTGCCCGATCGGTATCGATGCGCAGGATTTCGTCGTCAGCCGCGACAGCGAGGAGGCGCTGGCGACCCATGCGCGGATGGTCGAAAGCTCGATCGGCCGCAGCCTGATCGTCGGGGTCGACCGGCTCGACTATTCCAAGGGGCTGGAGGAACGGTTCAGCGGCTATCAGCGCTATCTGGAGACACGGCCCGGTGCCCACGCCCATGTCTACCTGCTCCAGATCGCGCCGCCATCGCGCGCCAGCGTCCAGAGCTATCAGGACATACGCGCCCAGCTTGACGCGCTGTCCGGGCGGATCAACGGCGCCTTCGCCGATATTGACTGGGTGCCGCTGCGCTATGTCAACCACGGCTATCCGCGCGCGGTGCTCGCCGGCATCTACCGCGCGGCGCGGGTCGGGCTGGTCACGCCACTGCGCGACGGGATGAATCTCGTCGCCAAGGAATATGTCGCGGCGCAGGACCCGGACGACCCCGGCGTGCTGATCCTGTCGCGCTTCGCCGGTGCCGCCGCCCAGATGGACGGTGCGGTGCTGATCAACCCGTACAGCGCCGACGACATCGCCGACGCGATCGAGCGCGCGCTTACCATGCCGCTGGAGGAGCGGATCGCCCGCTGGCGGCCGATGTACGAGAATGTCATGCGCGAGGACGTGACATGGTGGCGCCGGCGCTTCACCGATGTGCTGGAGCAGGCGCCGGCGGGTGGCCGCGCCCTATAGCGGCAGCGCCGTCTTGTAGACGATCGGTCGCAGGGCAAAGCCCGTCGTCAGTTGCGCGACCGCGGCGATGCGGGTCAGCTTGTGGCGCAGGAAATCCTCGAACGCGCTCAGATCCTCCACGACGACGCGGAGCTGATAGTCGGAATCGCCGGTCATCAGATAGCATTCCATCACTTCCGGAAAGCTGGCGACGGCGGTTTCGAAGATGGTCAGGTGGCGGTCGTCCTGCTGGTGCAGCCGAACCCGCACGAAGGCGGTGACGCCAAGGCCGACGCGGTCCGGGTCGACCAGCGCGACATAGCCGGTGACGACGCCGTCCGTTTCCAGTTGTTTCAGGCGGCGCAGGCTGGGGCTGGGCGACAGGCCGATCCGTTCCGACAGCTCCTGATTGGTGATCCGGCCGTTGACCTGGATTTCGGTCAGAATCCGGCGGTCCAGCTCATCGATCGCGCTGCTTGGCATAAATAGGATGTCCTGAAAAAGAAATTAGCAGATTATGCCTGATATGTGCAAAATTTCGCATAAATTCGCAAGGACCTGCGGTGGTGGCGCGCGCTATCCCGGTCGTTCACCCCTGCCTGGGACGACGCCATGGACACCGCACTGCCCGCCGACCGCGCTGAACATATTGCCACTTTGGAACAGTTGGAAACGCGGCTGCGCTGGCTGTCGTCGTGGATGATCCACAATGCAAACCATCTGCGGCCGAAGCGGGACGGACTGAAGGTCGGCGGGCATCAGGCAAGCTGCGCGTCGATGACGGCGATCATGACCGCGCTGTATTTCCATGCGCTGCGGCCGCAGGACAAGGTTTCGGTCAAGCCGCATGCCGGGCCGGTGCTGCATGCGATCCATTATCTGCTGGGCAATCAGGCGCTGGACCGGATGCAGCGCTTTCGCGGGCTGGGCGGTGTGCAAAGCTATCCGTCGCGGACCAAGGACGCGATCCCCGTCGATTTTTCGACCGGGTCGGTCGGTCTTGGTGTGGCGGTGACCGCGTTCAGCAGCCTGGTGCAGGATTATCTGATCGCCCATGGCCGGCTGCCCGGGGCGGATGCCGGGCGGATGATCGCGCTGATGGGCGACGCCGAACTGGACGAAGGCAATATCTACGAATGCCTGATCGAGGGGTACAAACACGAACTGCGCAATTGCTGGTGGGTCGTCGACTATAACCGCCAGTCGCTCGACGCGACGACGGCGGACCGGATGTTCCGGCGTTTCGACGACATCTTCGAAACATGCGGCTGGCGCGTGGTTACCCTGAAATATGGCGTCCGCCAGCGCGAGGCATTCGCCCGACCGGGGGGCAAGGCGCTGGAGGCGTGGATCGATAGCTGCCCCAACGCGGAATTCGCGGCGCTGACCTATCAGGGCGGCGCGGCGTGGCGGACGCGCCTGATCGCCGATATTGGCGATAAGCCGGGGGTGGCGGCGTTGCTCGACGGGTTCGACGACGCGGCGCTGGCCGGGCTAATGACCAATTTGGGCGGCCATTGCATAGCGACGCTGATCGACGCGTTCGACGCGGTGACCGACGACCGGCCGACCCTGTTCATCGCCTATACGGTGAAGGGGCAGGGCCTGCCGCTGGCTGGCCACAAGGACAATCATTCCGGGATGATGAATCCGGCGCAGATGGAGGCGTTTCGCGCCAGTCTGGGCATAGCGGAGGGTGAGGAGTGGGCGCCGTGGGGCGGGCTGGGGAATAATGCCGCCGCCCGGCTTCAGGCCTTTGTCGAGGCTAGCCCGCTGGCCAGCAAGCCTGGCGAGCCGGTGGCGGATGTGGTGCCGGTGCCGGACCGCCTGCCGGTGCCCGAAGGCGCGGAACAGTCGACCCAGGCCGCATTTGGCCGGGTGCTGCTTGATCTGGCGAAATCCGGCGCGCCGCTGGCCGACCGGATCGTCACCACGGCGCCCGATGTGACCCAGACCACCAATCTGGGCGCCTTCGTCAACCAGCGCGGGCTGTTCCGCCGCCATGCCCGCGCCGATACTTTCCACGATGCGCGGATTCCGTCGGCGCAGAAATGGGCGCAACATGCCGCCGGCCAGCATATCGAGCTGGGTATCGCGGAAACCAATTTCTTCATCCTGCTGGCGTCGCTCGGCCTCGCCGCGCCGCATTTCGGCACCCGGCTGATCCCGGTCGGCACGGTCTACGATCCGTTCATCGCCCGCGGCCTCGATGCACTGAACTACGGCTGCTATCAGGATGCCCGTTTCCTGCTGGTCGGCACCCCGTCGGGCATCACGCTGGCCGGGGAAGGGGGGGCGCATCAGTCGATCAACACGCCGCTGATCGGCATGGGGCAGGCGGGCCTCACCTATTTCGAGCCGGCCTATGCGGATGAAGTGGCGGTGATGATGCGTTACGCCTGCGATCATCTTCAGCGCGCCGACGGCGGGTCGGTCTATCTGCGCCTGTCGACCCGCGCGATCGCCCAGATCGACCGCGCCGATGCCGGGTGGGAAGCGGATGCGCTGAAGGGCGGATACTGGCTGCGGCCCCCGGCGCCGGGGGCGGAGGCGGCGATCGTCTTCACCGGCGCGGTCGTGCCGGAGGCGTTGGCGGCGTGGGAACAACTGGCCGATGATATCCCCGGCATCGGCCTGCTGAATGTCACCTCGCCCGACCTGCTGCACCGCGGCTGGTCGGCGCGGCGCGCGGCACGCTGGGCGGGCGAAACGGCGCCGCCCTGCCACGCGGAAGTGCTGCTGTCCGCCCTGGCGCCGGGCGCCGGGCTGGTGACGATGATCGACGGCGCCCCTGCTGCCCTGTCCTGGCTGGGCGGGGTGCTTGGCCAGCGGGTCAGTCCGCTTGGCACCGATCGCTTCGGCCAGACCGGCGACCTGCCCGATCTCTACCGCGCGTACCGGTTGGATGCGGATGCCGTGATCGAAGCGACCGCCGAGCTGTTTCTCGCCCATTGAGCCACCGCCCCGCCGGGGCGGCGGACACCGTTTCTCCGCATCTAAGCACGAGTCGCGACCGCCGCCGGTGTTGCCGCTAGCGGAGGAGCGCGTCGCGGCCCGGACCGCTGTCGTAAGACGCTGCGATCCCGCGACAATACTGGTGGGGTCAGTGCCGCGCGATGCGCCCGCTTCACCGCCGTCGATGGCGCTCAGACCGGGTGAGATGCCGCGACTTTTTAAGAAAAATTTATCTCGAGAAATTATAAGGAATGCAAAATAAAGCACTGTATTAAAACGAATAAATTTCAAAAGTTCATCGCCTTGACAGGGTGTAGATGATATATAGTATACGGTGAATACGCGGCAATGAGGTCACAGCCAATGTGGTCCGGCCCCAGAAAAACATGGTCGAAACAGGAGGGAAAACTATGCGACATCACGACAGCGAAGGTGTGCGCGCGCGGTTCCGGGGTGCGCGCCGGCGGGGGATCGCAACCGCTCTGCTGATCGGCACGATGCTGGTTCCGGTGCAGGTCGTCGCGGCGCAGGGCGTCCCCGCCGATGCGCCCGCCAATGAGGACATCATTGTCACCGGATCGCGCCTGATACGGACGGACCTGGCGGCGCCCAGCCCGACCACGGTTGTCGGTGGCGCCGACCTGCAATTGTCGGGCAGCGTTACGATCGAGAATACGCTGAACGAATTCCCGCAGCTTGCCGCCGGGCAGAATTCCAACGTCAACGCCGCCGGTGGTTCGGGCGTTCTGACCGCCAACCTGCGCGGCCTTGGGGCGACGCGGACGTTGGTGCTGATCAACGGCCGACGCTTCATCCCGGCCAATTCCGACGGGCAGGTCGACCTTGCGAGCATTCCCGACGCGCTGGTCGAACGTGTCGAGATCGTCACCGGCGGCGCGTCTGCGGTTTACGGGTCCGATGCGATCGCGGGCGCGGTCAATTTCCTGCTCAAGAAGGATTTTTCCGGTTTCGGCTTCAACTATCTGTACGGAGAAACGTTCAAGAATGACGGCGCGTCGCACAAGATCGACGCGACGGTCGGCGCCAATCTGGACGAAGGGCGTGGCAACGTCACGCTGTCGATGTCCTACACCAAGCGCAAGCCGGTGTTCCAGCAACACCGCGGCTTCTCGTCAGTGGCGCTCGACACGGTCAATGGCGAACTGGTTCCCGGCGGTTCCGGCAGCATCCCCGGCACCCGCATCGGCCTGACGGCGTCGACGCTGGCGCAACTGCAGGGCGTCAACCTGACGCCAACTGGGCCGTGCACGGCGGTCACCGGCATCCGTTTCGGCGTCAACGGCGAGGTGCTGCCCTACTGCACCCCGCAGAATGCGTTCAACTACTCCGCCGACAATTACCTGTTGCGGCCGCTGGAACGGACACAGGTCTCGGCGCTTGGCCATTACGAGATCACCGACGGGATCGAGGCCTATGCGGAGGCGTTCTTCATCCGCAACGTCAACGCCTATCAGCAGGCGCCCGATCAGTCGACGCTGCAGACGCCGGGGCTTGGCGGCACGCAATTGCTGATCCCCAACTATGCGACCAACCCGACACTGGCGCCGGCCGTGCGGCAGTTCTTTGTGAACAACGCCGCGGTTTTCGATGCCGACGGCGACGGCGATGCGCTCGTCATCAACGCGAACCGGCGTTCCACCGAGCTGGGGCCGCGG
Organism: Sphingomonas flavalba; assembly: GCF_047553045.1. GTDB lineage: Bacteria > Pseudomonadota > Alphaproteobacteria > Sphingomonadales > Sphingomonadaceae > Sphingomonas_L > Sphingomonas_L flavalba_A. The sequence continues at coordinate 730,585 of NZ_CP180208.1, forward strand.
CATTTCGCGTATGAGCGCCAGTCTTACAACCTGACTGGCGGGCTGCGCGGCGAACTGAACCTGGGCGGCGGGACCTGGCGGTGGGATAGCTTCTACCAGTATCAGCACAACCGGACGGACCAACGGAATACCGGCCAGATCTCGCTGACCCGCCTTGCACAGTCGCTGGACTCCGTCGTCGATGCCAATGGCGTCGTGACCTGCCGTGACACGTCGCGCGGCTGCGTGCCGGCCAGCGTGTTTGGCCTTGATGTGCTTGATCCATCCGCCGGGACTTTCCTGACCCCGCCGCGGGCCAGCGTGGAATCCTTCTCGCGCACGGTTGCCGGCGCGTCGCTCAGCGGCAATCTGTTCGAAATGCCGGCCGGTCCGGTGCCGCTGGCGATTGGCGTGGAATATCGCAAGGACAGCTACAGCTTTCTGCCCAGCCCGCAGGACATTGCCGGCGAGTATGGGCCGGGTTCCCTGGCTGCGGCGAGCGGGTCCTATAATTTGAAGGAGTTCTTCGGCGAAACCCGCGTGCCGATCCTGTCCGGCGTGCCGTTCGCGGACTCGCTGGCGATCGAGGGTGCCGCGCGTTACGCCGATTATTCGACGATCGGCAGCGTGTTCGCCTGGAAACTCGGTGGCGAATGGGCGCCTGTACGCTGGCTCCGCTTCCGCGGCGCGTATAACAGCGCCATCCGGGCGCCCACGCTCAGCGAGCTGTATCGTCCCATCGGCCGTGTTTACGGGTCAGGCGAAGACCCCTGCGTCAGAACCCGTCAGCCCACCGCGGCGCAGCAACAACTGTGCATAGCGCAGGGCGTGCCCGCAACGGACCTGCCGAACTGGCAGCAGGGGACAGTGGGTATAAGCGCCCTGACCGGCGGGAATCCGGCACTGCAGGAGGAGAAGTCGAAGACCTGGACGGTCGGCGCGGTGATTTCGCCGCCCTTCCTCGACCGGCTGAACCTGACCATCGACTACTATAATATCGACGTGACCGGGGCGATCGCCAGCGTCAACACCGACCAGACGCTGACCGACTGCTTCATGAACCTCGATCCGAATTCCTCAACCTGTCGGTCGATCGTGCGGCTGGCCAATGGCCAGATCGATCATGTCGCCACCAACCTGCAGAATATCGGTACGCTGGCGGTGCGCGGCATCGACGCGCAGATCGACTACCGCGTCGACCTGCCGGATGCGCTGGCAATCGGCGGGGATCCGGCGCGGCTGGACTTCCAGCTCGTCGCCAGCTGGATGCTGGAACGGTCGACCCAGGTGCTTGCCGGCCAGCCGAAGCGCGATTGCGCCGGCCGGATGGGGGGCGGCTGCACCGGCTTTGGCATCTATGGCACGCCGAAGCTTAGCCTGAAGACCAACCTGACCTACAATAGCGGCCCGCTGACCTTGCGCGGAAGCATGCGGCGGGTCGGTGTGCTGAAACTGTATCCGGGGGTCACCGCGGCGGTGCAACGGACCAGTCCGCAATACTATTTCGATCTGTCGTCGCAGTTCCGGATCACCAGTTTTGCCGAAGTGGTGGCTGGCGTCGACAACATCTTCAACAAGAAACCGCCGATCATGGGGACCGTTCTGGCCGGGGACGCCAATACCGACCCGTCTCTCTATGACGTCATTGGTAGCCGTTATTTCCTTGGGGTGCGCTTCAAATTCTGAATTTTGCCGAAACGCATCCGGGCATTGGACTATTTGATCTAGGAGAGACGAATATGCGTAGCGAAAAAAGCCGCATACGGGGGGTAAAGATCGCGCTGTTGTCGATGATGGCGTCGGTCGCCTTTGGTGGCGCAGCCGCCATTGCGGCCGATCCGCCGGGCGCGATGCAGGCGGACCCGATCCCCAACCGCACCGAGGGCGTCGGCCCCTACAACCGCGTCATCCTGCGCAACGTCTATTACATCGACGGCACCGGGGCGCCGGCGCAGGGGCCTGCCGACATCGTTCTGTCCGGCGACAAGATCGCCGAGATCAAGACGATCGGCGCGCCGGGGGCGATCAATCCCAACGCCCGCGCCGCCAAAGGTGACTATGAGGTCGACCTGACCGGACATTACGTGATGCCCGGTTTCGTCGACGCCCATGTCCACCTGCACACGCTGAGCCAGGGTCAGAACGTCCCGTCCGAATATATTCTGAAACTGTGGATGGGGCATGGCATCACCACCGCGCGCGATCTGGGCAGCGGCGGCCCGATCGAGTGGCTGAAAGCGATCAAGGAACGCAGCGCCCGCAACGAGATCGTCGCGCCGCGCCTGCACATCTATCCGTTCTTCCACGACATCCGCCGCGGCCAGTTGATCAATGACGCGACCACCGCGCGCGCCACCATTCAGGAAGCGAAGCGGCGCGGCGCCGACGGCATCAAGTTCATCGGCGGCGCGAAGGACGTGTTGTTCGCCGCGATCGACGAAGCGAACAAGATCGATCTGCGGACAACAATGCACCACGCCCAGCCGGTCGTCGCCTATGCCAATGTGCTCGACACCTCGGCGCAGGGGCTGGAGTCGATGGAGCACTGGTATGGGCTGCCGGAGGCGATGTTCACCGACAAGCGGCTGCAGGCCTTCCCCAACGACTTCATCAACAATGACGAAATGATGCGCTTCGGTGAAGCCGGGCGGCTGTGGGAGCAGGCGGCCAGGCCCGGATCCGACAAGTGGAATGAGGTGATGGACAAGCTGCTCGAGCGTGACTTCGCGCTCGTGCCGACCATGACCGCTTATCTGACTGGCCGCGATTTCATGCGGATGAGCCGCGCGGAATGGCATGCCGAGTACACCATGCCCGCGCTGTGGGATTTCTACCGCCCTAGCCGCATCAACCACGGCGCCTACTGGTTCGACTGGACCAGCGATCATGAAATGGCGTGGAAGAAAAATTATCAGCTCTGGATGAAATTCCTGAATGATTACAAAAATAAGGGCGGCAAGGTCGCGGTCGGCAGCGACAGCGGTTACATCTACAACCTCTACGGCTTTGGCTACATCCAGGAGATGATGCTGCTGCTCGAGGCCGGTTTCAGCTCGCTGGAGGTGATCCACGCGGCAACCCAGGTCGGCGCGCAGGTGCTGGGCGTCGAGGATCAGGTCGGCACGATCCGCGTCGGCCGCAAGGCGGATCTGGTGGTGGTGAAGGGCAATCCGCTCGCCAACTTGAAACTGCTGTTCGGCACCGGGACGATCAAGCTGAACGACGACACCGGCAAGGTCGACAAGGTCGGCGGCGTTTCGCTGACGATCAAGGACGGCATCATCTACGATGCGGCCAAGCTGCGCGCCGATGTGCGTGAAATGGTCGCCCGCCAGAAGACCGAACGCGGCATGCCGCAAGGCGTGATGACCATCCACAACGGCGCGGAACTGCCCTGACGGCACCCTCGCCCCCACTTGCTCCACGATGACGCTGGAAAGGACCAATGGCGATGAAGACGTTTCGTCTATCCCCCTCTCTGCTCGCCATTGCCCTTTGCGGCGCCGTCGTGGGGCATCCCGCCGCGGCCGAGACGGTGGTCCAGCCGGCGGCCGGCGCCGGCCCGATCCCGCTGGGCACCACCAAGCCGGTGACCGGCAAGCGCATGATCGTGCGCGGCGGCATCATGGTAACCGGACGCGGCACGCCGGCCAGCGGCCGGGCCGTGCCGCCGGAAGGCCCGGTCGACATCATCATCGAACAGGGGCGGATCGTCGACATCGTGCCGTTCGACGCGGTGTCGGCCCGTTCCGGGCTGGCGACCCGGCCGACCGGCGACGTCATCATCGACGCCACCGGCAAATATGTGCTGCCCGGTCTGTTCGACCTGCACGCCCATATCCCCGATACCCGGCAGGCCGGCGCGCAATCCTATGCTTACGCGTTCCGCCTGTGGCTGGGGCATGGCTTCACCACCCTGCGCGATGCCGGAGCAAGCAATTTCCCGGCACTGGTCGAACAGAAACGATTGTCCGATGCGCACGGTATCATCGCGCCGCGCATCCAGATCTATAAGCGTTGGCCGAACACGGCGCGCACCCGCGACAAGGGGCATACCCCCGACGAAGCCCGCGCACTGGTTCGCCAGTATCGGTCGCAGGGGGCGGATGGCATCAAGATCAGCCACGGTCCTGGCACCTATCCGGACGTGATCGCCGCGATCACGGACGAGGCGGCCAAGCTGGGCATGGGCGGCGTGATGGTCGATCTGAAAGTATCGGAAGCCGATGCGCGGGTCGCGTCGCAGGCCAGCGTGACCAGCATCGAGCACTGGTACGGCGTGCCCGACGCCGCCCTGCCGGGCACTCAGAATTTCCCCTACGATTATAACTATCTCGACGAATTGCAGCGTTTCCGTCAGGCCGGCTATCTGTGGAAGGAGGCCGACGCCCACCCGGATGGGCTGGAAGCGATCATCGACGAAATGATCGCCAACCGGACGGCGTGGGTGCCGACCTTCGCGATTTACGAAGCGTCGACCGATTTCATGCGGGTGGTAACGTTGCCCTGGCGCGAAACGCTGGTCCATCCGACGATGTTGGACCAGTGGCGCCCGCGCGCGGATGTGCATGCGTCGTTCCACACCGACTGGAAGACGTCGGACGAGATCGCCTGGAAAGACAATTATCAACGCTGGATGCGCTGGCTGCACCGTTTCTGGGCGAAGGGCGGTCTGGTCGGGCTGGGCAGCGACAGCGGGTCGCAGCAGTCGCTCTACGGTTTCGGGGCGGTGCGCGAGTTCGAACTGATGCAGCAGGCCGGAATCCACCCGCTCGATGTGGTGAAGATCGCGACGACCGGTTCGGCGGCGATCGCCGGGCTGGACAAGGGGCTATGCGGCATCCGGCAGGGTTGCATCGCCGACCTGGTCGTCGTCGACGGCAATCCGCTCGACAATTTCAAGCTGCTCTACGGCGCCGGCTTTGCCCATTACGGCACGGACCGGAGCGGCGGCGGCGTCACCTGGACGATCAAGGAGGGGCAGGCTTACGACGCGCAGGCGCTGCTGCGCGAAGCGCAGTGGTATGTCGCACAGGAAAAGGCGGCCGCCGGCGCCAGCGATTGAGCGGCGTGCCGGCCGCGGCGATCCGGCGAAACGAACCCGCTGAATCGAGGCCGGGAAATAGCGGTTGTATCGCGCACGGTAAAATCGTATACTATATCCAGTACGGAAGTCAGCTACCCATGCAAGGACGGCCGGCACGGCTCTTGAACAAGGACATGAAATGAACGCGAGTGATTTTGAAGGCGTATTCCCGGCCATCACCACCAAGATGGATGCCGCGGAGGACGTTGATATCCAGGCGGTGCGGGCTGATGTCCGCTTTCAGATCGACGCCGGCGTCGACGGCGTTATCGTTTGCGGGTCGCTCGGTGAGGCGAGCAGCCTGAACGCCGACGAGAAGGTCGCGATCGCCGAGGCCGCCGTCGCCGAAGCGGCGGGCGGCAGCCCGATCATCATGACCATTGCGGAAGATTCGACGCGGGCGGCGATCGACCTGGTGCGCCGGGTCGAGAAGGCGGGGGTCAATGGCCTGATGGTCCTGCCGGCGATGCGCTACCTCTCCGACCCGCGCGAGACGATGGGGTATTTCCGCACGATCGCGGCGAATACCGAACTGCCGATCATCCTGTACAACAACCCGGTCGCCTACACCGTCGATCTGCTGCCGGAGCATTTCCAGCAGCTCGCCGACGAGAAGAAATTCGTTGCCGTCAAGGAGTCCTCGGCCGACACCCGCCGGATCAACCAGATCATCGACCTGGTCGGCGATCGTTACAAGCTGCTGATCGGCGTCGACGATCTGGCGCTGGAGAGTCTGGTGCTGGGCTGCGTCGGCTGGATCGCCGGCCTTGTGGTCGCCTTCCCGCGAGAGACGGTCGCGATCTACCGTTTGGTGCGGGAAGGTCGCGTGGCCGAGGCGATGGAAATCTACCGCTGGTTCCTGCCGCTGCTCAGCCTCGATATCGGGCCGAAATTTGTCCAGAAGATCAAGCTGGCCGAACACGCCGTGCGCGGCACGTCCCCCGTGGTTCGCGCCCCCCGCTACCCGCTGGTCGGGGACGAGGAAGCGCAGGCGCTCGCCATTATCAAGCGCGGTCTGGAGAACCGCCCGGACCTGACGAAATACGGTTTCTGACTGGTCTTTCGTCCCGGCGCCAGCCGCCGGGACGAAACAATTTTCCAGCGAACGGACGGGCACTGCCTTTGTAGCGCCCGGCCGAATGAAACTTCTTTTGTGTCGTTACACCCGCGCGACATGATCACGCGCGGAATATGAAAGGCGAGTTCCAGTAATGCGCAAGTAAAACCTTTCAACATGACTGAAACGGGGAGAGTGGCTATGCAGCGTCGTCAATTCATTGGAGGGCTGGGCCTGGGCGTTGTCGCCGGCGGCGCGGCGGGCGCGGCCGTCGCGAACCGGCTTGCCGACAAGGGCGGGCTGCCGACGGGCGATGAATCGGCGAAGCTTTTTCTGCCCCCCGATGATCTGGAAACGGCGACGGTCGACCGTTTGCCGCTCAGTTGGAGCAAGGAACGCACGCAGATATTGCAGCAACGGCTGGCGGCGGCCGGGCTGGACGGTATCCTGCTGACCAACCAGTGGAACGTCATCTACTTCACCGGCCTGTTCCACACGACGACGGAGCGGATGATCCACTGCTTCATCCCGACCAAGGGCAGCCATCCGATCTGGTTCTATCCGGCGCTGGACCGCGACCTGATCCAGGATTGGTGGTATGAAGACGGCGACATGTATTTCGACTGGCTCGACGTCGCCGGGACGATGCCGAACGAAGGCATATTGAAGAAGGGGCCGCAGAACGACCTGTGGCGCTGGATGCTGGAAGGGCTGAAGAAGCGCGGTTTTGCCGGCAAGAAGCTGGCCGCCGATCGCGAGCTGCTGGGGTCGGAACAGAAGACGGTGGCGGACGTGCTGGGCGGGCCGATGGCGTCGGCGGCCGGCGACTGCATGTATCTGCGCCAGCGCAAGACGCCGCTGGAAATCGCGCTGACCCGCCGCGCCTACGGCTATTTCGACCGGATTCACGCCTTTGCGCGCGATCTTATCATGACCCACGGCACCGATCTGACCGATTTCGAAGTGGCGCATGCCGCGCGGAAATTCGGTACCGAACTGATCCTGGCCGACATCAAGCGGGACGGAAAGCCGCATAACGCCGTCGGTATCCATGTGAATATCGGCTGCCGCATCGGTCAGGCGACCGGCTATCCGCATCCCAACCAGTTCTTTTATAACAAGATAGAGCGCGGCAAGGCGTTGCAGGTGTCCGGCGTTGTCCGCATCGGCGGTTGCGGCGGCGAATTGTACCGCCCCTACATGATCGCGCCGCGCACCGACCATATGGACAAGGTGTGGAAGACCGCGCGCGATGGCTGCCTGATGCAGCTCGATCTGTCGCGCAAGGGAACACCGTGTTCCGACGTCGCCTATGCGATCCACAAGATGCAGATCGACCGGGGGATGCAGAAATACATCTACCACCGGCCCGCCCATGGCGAGGGGATGGAAGGGCACCAGCCGCCCTATCTGTCGCTGGGCGACCACACGCTGCTCGACACCGGCATGATGTTCTCGGTCGAACCGGGCATGTTCGATCCCGAAACCGGCACCGGCGCGAACTTCTCCGACGGGTTCATCGTCAAGGATGACGGGCCGTCGCGGCAGATGTCGCGGCTGCCCTGGTCCGAGGAGTGGGCGTTCATCGACATCTGACGATGAACGCAGGGCAGGGGCCGGGCCGACGTCAATGCCATGCGCGTCGGTCCGGCCCCTGTTTTTGCAGCTTCGAGGCCGCCTAGAATGCCAGGCGCAGCGTCGCGCCGATCGTGCGGGGCGCCCCCCAGTTGCGAAACAGCGTGCCGAAGAAGTCGCGGTCGCGGTTGACCGTGTATTTGTCGTTCAGCGCATTCTCCACCCAGCCCTCTATCGCCCAGTGCGCGCCGGGGCCTTCGATGCCCAGCCGCAGGTTCAGCAGGTGGCGCCGGTCGAGCGCCTGCCGCGCCAGATTTTCCGCGCCGGAAAAGCTGCGCCCGCGCTGGCTGTATTCCGCGAACCCGGTCAGGCTGACGCCGCCGTCGCTCAGCGTCGCGCGGAAACCGCCGAAGAACGCGCCGGTGAAGCGCGGCGCCTGCGGCAAACGCGCGCCGTCGAGGTCGACGCCCGGCCCGCCGCCGTTGGGGAAGGATTTGAACGTCGCGTCGACATAGGCAAGGTTCGCGCCCAGCGTCAGCCCGGCAACCGGCTCGGCCAGCGCCTCCAGCTCGGCGCCGCGAATGTGGACGGTCGCGGCGTTGCGCAGCTGGACGACGGTCTGGCCGTTGCCGAGGTCGACGAACTGGTTGATCTGGTAGTTCTGGAAATCGGTGCGGTAGACCGACAGGTTGACCCGCGCCCGCCGGTCAAAGAGTTCGGACTTGATCCCGGCTTCGTAATTATTGGCGGTTTCGGCGGCGAAGCGGATGCCGTCCTGCACCTGGCTGCTGTTCAGGAAATCGATGTTGAAGCCGCCGCTTTTGAAACCGCGGCTGTATTTGACATACAGGTTCACATCCGCCGCGACCGCGTATGTCAGCGCCACCGTCGGGTCGAGACGGCTGGTCGAAACCTTGTCCGTCAGGCCCGCGACGGTGGCGATGTTGAGCGCCGGCGCCGCCGATCCGTCCAGGTCGTAATGGGCCAGCCGCACGCTCTCGTCGGTGAAGCGCAGGCCCAGGTTCAGTGTCAGCCCGTTGGCCAGCCTGACGTCGGCATTGCCGAACGCGGCGAAGGAGCGGGTGGTGACGGCGGCGTCGACGGTGACCGACCGCCCCGGCTGCAACCCGAAGGGCAGGGCGCCGATCTGGCTGCCGAACAGCACGGCGCGGTCGGTCCGGGCGCGGTCGTTCAGGTAATAGAGGCCGGCGACATAGCTGACCGGCCCGTCGCCGCCCGAAGCCAGCCGCACCTCCTGGGAGAATTGGCGGAACTTGTCGTTATAATCGGTGCTGAGCAGGTCCAGCGGCGAATAGTCGAGGTCGTTGGCGCGCGCCCAGTCCAGCTTGCGCAGCGCGCTGATCGCGGTCAGCGTCGCGCCGCCGGGCAGCCGGTACTCGATCGTTCCCGACGCGCCGTAGAACTTGCTTTCCCATACCGGCGTCGTGCTGAACGCGACGTCGAACCGTCCCGGCAGCGCGCTCGGCCCGGTGCCGGTCAGGTTGGTCTCGTCCTCGCCGATCAGGCGGCGGCCGTTATCCTCGTTATAGTCGCCGGCAAGGGTGATGGTCAGCGCCGGCGCCGCGTCCCAGCGCAACTGGCCGCGCGCCGATTTGCGGTCGATATTGTCGAGGTCCTGCCCGTTCAGCACGTTGGTGGTGAAGCCGTGGCGCCTGGCGAGCGCGCCGGACAGGCGCAGCGCCAGTTGCTGGTCGGCGATCGGCAGGTTGACGGAGGCGCGCGCCTTGCGGTCGCCATGGTCGCCGCCTTCCAGCGTCGCCGCGGCGGCCAGGGTATAGCCCGGCTGGCGGGTGACGACGTTGATCGCGCCGGCCACGCTGTTGCGGCCGAACAGCGTGCCCTGCGGGCCGCGCAATATCTCGACCCGGTCGATGTCCGACGTCGACTGGTTGATCGACGCGAACTGGCCGACATAGACGCCGTCGACATAGATGCCGGCGCGGGTGCCGAAGCCGATGTTGCGGCCGCCGCCGCCGACGCCACGGATGAACACGGTGCCGATGCCGCCGGATGTCTCGATCGCCAGACCGGCGGCGCTCTGCGCCATGTCGTCCAGGCTGGCGATACCGCGCTGGTCAAGCCCGGCGCTGTTCAACACGCCGATCGACGCGGGCACGTCCTGCAGGCTTTCCAGCCGCCGCCGCGCCGTCACGACGATATCGTCCAGCGCCGATACGGCCGGGGCGGCGGGCGGCGGCGTTTCCGCCGGTGCCGATTGCGCCATCGCCGGCGCGCCGATCGCGGCGCCCCCCAGCATCACCAGCCACGTCCTGCCGCCCCGCATGTCCGTTTCCCCTCCGTCGTTATTTAAATGCGATACTGATCTGTATCGAAAATATTGTCAAGACGACGTCATGGCGCCGACCAGCGCCGCTGGAATGCACTAGTGTCGGAATGGCGAAGAAGGCATGAACGCCTGCTCACGCAGGCGTGCGGATCGGCCTCAGCCGCTGGGCTGGAGGACGGACGCGATCAACCCGTCGATGACCGCGTCGGTCAGCGGCGTCTGGGCGACCAGCGCGCGGAAATAGAGCGCGCCGGCCAGCGCGTCGGCCAGATATTCGTCGGTTTGTCCGGACGGCAGGCTGCCGTCCGCCCGCGCCTGGGTCAGCGCGATCAGCAACGGCGTCCGCCGCTCCTGCTCCAGCCTGGCGCCGAGCGCGGCCAGCGCCGGGCGGCTCGCCGCTTCGGACAGGACGGCGGCGATCACCCGGCGCTTGAACGGGTCGCTCAGCCGTTCGGCGGTGCGGGTGAGCATCTGGCGGATCGCGGGGATGCCGGTTCCGGTGATGTCGGCGCCATCGCGCGCCTCCGCGCGCAGCATTTCGCCGATCGCGTGGATGACCAGGTCTTCCTTCGACCGCCAGCGGCGATAGATCGACGCGCGCGATACCTTGGCCTTGGCCGCGACCTTCTCGAACGACGCGCCTTCGTAGCCGTGCTTCGCCAGCATCCGCAGCATCGCGTCGGCGATCAGCGCGTCCTTGCCGGCGTCGCGCGGGCGGCCGGCCTTCTTTTCCTGCATCGTGCCCGTCATTCCGGCGGTCCTGCCCTGCGTGCCATTCCTATGCCGCCGGCTGCCAACGCGCCAGCCCGGTGAGCGCGGCGTCGAGCACCGCGCAACCGCGTGTCGTCACCGCCGTCCGCCAGTCCGCCGCCGGCGGCGCGAAGGCTTCCACCATCTCCGCCCGCAGCGCGTCCCGCCAGCCGGCATCCTCCTGCCCGAAGCGGAGCCAGCGATCAATCATCAGCGCGCGGGCGACGCGGGGCAGGGGGTAGGTGCCGAATTCGATCACCGATCCGCAGATCTCCGCGTCCGGCAGGATCCACCGGCGCAGCCCGTCCCACAGCAGCCCCTGCCAATCCGGTTCGGCGCCGATGCCGAACGCGTCGGCGTTGCGGTTCATCGGTCCCCACCAGCTTTCGACGCGGTCGCGCTCGGCCGACCCTTCCGGGTGCAGGCAGACGAAGAACGGCTGGCCGAACGCGCCGAACCCGGTGTGGAAATCGACATAGGCGATCCGGCGCGCATGGCTCAGCCAGCGCCCGCACACATCCTCGAACACCCGCCGCGACCAGCTGGTGCCGTCGCCGCCGAAGCTCAGCCCGTCGGGATGGTCATATTGCCCGCCGGTCAGCCCGGTCAGCGCCTCTCGCGGGCCGTGGGCGGTCGTCAGCTGCGCGATCGCCTGGTAGAGCCGCTCCTCGGTGTTGTCCTGCCATTCGGCCGCGGTCAGCAGCGGGTGGATTTCGCCGTAATAGGGGTTGGCCGGCGGCGCGCTCCAATCGGCGATGAAGTTGCGCGACAGGTCGACGAAATCCTCGTTGGCGCGCGACCGCCAGGCAAAGCCGTACGGGTTCAGGCAATGGACGATCAGCGCGCCGGTCCCCGCCGGAAACGCCGGGCGCCCCTCCAGAAACCGCGTCTGCGCCGCGGAGCCGGAACAGGCCTCCAGCCCGTGGGTGCCGCTGATCGACAGCAGCATGCGCGGGGCGTGGCGTTCGCCCAGCGCGGCGACGACGATGTCCAGCGGCGCATCGTCCGGTGCGCGCGCGGCCGGGTGGGCGTGCCGCTCGATCGTCGCGCCCGCCGCCTCCGCCGCCGCCACGAAGGCGGCGGTCGCCGCGCCATAATTGTCCGGATACGCCACGCCGTTCCACTCCGCTGCCTGATCTAATTACAATACGAAACATATTCGTATCGTAATATGTGTCAAGCGCGGCGGGAAACGCGGCCGGTCAGTCGCCTTGGGCCAGCTTCGACACCGCGTCGGTCTGTTGTTCCGGGCCGATCGCGGTATAGCCGCCGTCGACGGCAAGGTCGGTGCCGGTGATGAACGATGCGTCGTCGGAACACAGGAACAGCACGGCGCGGGCCACTTCCTCCGGGTCACCGACGCGGCCGAGCAGGTGGAACGGCGCGGCGACGCGGTCGGCCTTCTCGCGCCGGTCGCCGGTCAGCTCGACCATCACGTTCGACCATGTCCAGCCCGGCGACACCGAATTGACCCGGATATGGTCGCCGGCCAGCGCCATCGCCGCGGCGCGGGTCATGTGGAGGATGCCGGCCTTCGACGTGGCGTAGAGCATGCGGTCGGGCTGGGCGCGCTTGCCGCTGATGCTGGCGATGTTGACCACGGCGCCGCGCGCCGCCTTCAGCAGCGGCCGCGCCTTCTGGATGAACAGCGCGCCGCTGACCAGATTGACGTCGAGCGCGCGCAGCCACTGCGTCCGTGTCGAATCGATGCCGCTGTCGTCATAGGTGCAGGCAAGGTTGACCAGCATATCGACGCCGCCGAACCGTTCCGTCGCGGTGGCGAGGCAGCGGTCGATCACCGCGTCGTCGGTCACGTCGCCATGCAGGAACACCGCGCGCGGCCCGAGTTCGGCGGCAAGCGCGGCACCCGCGGCGTCGGCGATGTCGAGCATCACCACATTGGCACCGGCGGCGTGGAACGCCTCGACGATCCTGCGGCCCATCAACGTCGACGCGCCGGTGACGATCGCGGTCTTGTCGGTGAAGTTCGGCATCGGCCTCTCCCTATGGTATTCTGTCGTTTATTTTGAAAAATCTATGATATTCAAAAGGTTGTTCATCACAGCCTTGTACCCGCCCAGGTCGCGATTGGCGCGGGATATGATCATCGCTCCCTCGATCGCGGAGAAGATCATGTGCGCGGTTTCCACCGCCGCCGTGTTGTCGATGGTGTCCTCGTCCGTGTCGGGGGCGGCGAGGATCGTGCGGATCGACTGGATGTTGCGGCTGTAGAAATCGCGGACGATGTCGCAGGTCTTGTCGTCAAGACTATGGATCTCGGCGCCAAGCATTCCGAACAGGCAGATCGAACCGCCCTTGCCGTCGTTGAACGCTTTTTCGAACAGGCCGAAATAGCGGCGCATCTTCGTTCGCGCGTCGGCGCCGCCATCCTCGACGATGGCGCGGACGTCATCGAGGAAGATCTGGCTCTGATAGGCAACGAGTTCCCGGATCAGGTCGTCCTTGGTCGGGAAATAGTAATGGATGCTCGCCTTGCGGATGTTCACCCGCGAACTGATGTGCGCGTAACTGATTCCGTTCATGCCAAGCTCGCGAATCAGGCTGTTCGCCTCATCCAGAATCCTGACCTTCGTCACGTTGTCCGTCATCGTCCGCCGTTTCCGTTGGTGGGCCGCCGGCGGGCCGGCTGCCGCCTATCCCGCTGATACCCGTACAGGAGCGGGGGGTTTTTTCAATCTATCATTTAGTAGGTAGACAGATATTTTTTTGCTGATACTCTTGCAGGCGATCCGGCGGCAGACCGGGATTCGGTGACCCGTTTCGCCACGGGCGGAACAGGCGCCGCGCCTTTTATGAACGGCAATGCAGGGAGAGACGTGGTGGGAGACGACCGCGCGTTCCGCCTTGGGGCGGGACTGGACAGTGTGGCCGGCGGGCCGATCAGCGTCGCGCCGTTCGTGTCGGACGGGTATTTCGAGCGTGAAAAGGCGCTGTGGCGGGAATCCTGGCTGGCCGTCGGCCGTGAGGCCGACGTTGCGAAGCCGAACAGCTATTTCACCGCCGACATCGATGTCGTCCATGCCTCGATCATCGTCGTGCGCGGCAAGGACGGCGGGTTGCGCGCGTTCCACAATGTTTGCACCCACCGCGCCGGCCGCATCCTGTGCGACACCGCGAAGAAGGGGCGGGCCCCCTTTCTGACCTGCCCGTTCCACGGCTGGGTGTTCGATACCGACGGCGAATTGCGCAACATCCCGAAAGAAGGGATCTTTACTCAGGGCTGCGACAAGGCGGCGCTGGCGCTGAAGCCGGTGCACGTCGCGACCTGGGGCGGCTTCGTCTTCGTCAACCTGGCGGAAACGCCGGCGCATTCGCTGGAACAGCACATGGCCGGGGTGCCCGCCAATCTGGAGCCGTATCTGCGCGACCGGCCGTGGACCTGGTATGCGGGATACCGGCATGTGTTCGACGCCAACTGGAAGGACCTGATGAACATCCAGCACGAGGGCTATCACGCCAGCGTGCTGCATGCCGACACGCTGGCGGTCGATTTCGCGCCGCAGGACTGCGCCAACACGCTGTTCCCCGACAGCCCCGGCGTCAGCTCGCTGCTGACCGTGTCGCGCCCGGTGCCGCCGCCCGGCGCCACCTGGACGCCGACGCCGATCCAGGACGTCGCGCAGCGTAACGGTCGCACCTCCAACTGGGTGGACAACGACACGTCGGTCGCGTCCCGCGACTTCCCCGGCGCGGTCAACCACGAACAGTCGGATCGCTGGGTGTTCGACTGCTACACGATCTTTCCCAACCTGCTGATCTTCGTCGGCGCGTCGGTGGTCAGCGTGATGCGGGTGCTGCCGATTTCGGCGCACCAGACCATCTGGGACTGGGACTGGTATTTCGATCATGCGCCGGAAACCTTCGGCGAGAAATTCAACCTGGAACACGGGCGGATCGCGACCCGCAACGCGCTGGCGCAGGACTGGGGGATCATCGACCTCGTCCATGCCAACATGCGCGCCGGCGTCGTCGATACCATCCACATCGCCAACGAGATGGAAGCGACGGTGGCGGCGCTCTACGAGCGCGTGGTCAAGGCGGTTCCGCTGCAGGAGGGCCGCTGACATGGCGCCGGACAATTTCGACGCGATCGCCGATCTGGTCGCCGAATGGGGGCTGTCGACGCCGCACGCCCGCTTCGTCAAGCGGGCGCGCAGTTCGATGGCGGAAATACAGGCGTTTCACCGGCGCATAGAGCCGCTGGTCGGCGCGATCGTCGCCTTTCTCAACCAGTATCCGCTCGACCAGATACCGGATGAGCATTTGCCGCTGTCCTATACGGCTCTGGCGGCGATCGAAGTCGATGATGCGGTGAATATCTGGAAGAACGCGTCGCCGAAATACGCCGACGACATTGCGAAGTGGGAAACGAAGTCCAGTTTTTACGCGTAGAAGACACAGAAACTATTCAATCAATATCAGGGAGGATGTGGTGCGCCATTATACCGATGGCGGCAAACGGTGCCGCTTTGCCTATTTCCTTGCCTCCTGCGCGCTGGTCGCCGGGGGTGTCGCAACCGAAGGCGCGCTGGCGCAGGGCGGGGCGCCGGCGGCCGATGCCCCCGCTATCGCGTCCGATGACATTGTCGTCACCGCGCGCAAGCGGGCGGAATCGCTGCAGGACGTGCCGATCTCCATCTCGGCGTTCAGCGGCCAGGACCTTGAGGACCGGCAGGTGGGGTCGATCGACCGCATCGCCGCCTTCACCCCCAACCTGTCGTTCAATCCTTCTGCGTCGGTCTCCGGCAGCAATTCGGCCGCGGCGATCTTCATTCGCGGCATCGGTCAGGGCGATTTCTCGCTGAACGCCGATCCCGGCGTCGGCGTCTATGTCGACGGCGTATTCTACGCGCGCTCGATCGGCTCGGTGATCGACGCGCTCGACCTCGAACGGGTGGAGGTGCTGCGCGGGCCGCAGGGCACGCTGTTCGGCCGCAACACGATCGGCGGCGCGATCAACCTGACCTCGCAGCGCCCCGGCACCAGCTTCGGCGGCAAGATCGAAGCGGCGACAGGCACTGACAATCTGGTCAAGCTGCGCGGCTCGGTCGACCTGCCGCTGGGCGAAGGGCTGCTGACCCGCATTTCCGCCATGTATGCGAATCAGGACGGCTATGTCCGCAAGGTGCTGACCGGCGACCGGCTCGGCGACACCAATTCGTTCAACATCCGCGGCCGGCTGGTCGCGACGCTGGCCGACAATGTCGAACTGGACATTTCCGCCGACTATGCGCGCGAGCGGGAAAATGGCGCGCCGCTGACGCTGGTCGACAACAACGAAAATGGCGCCTTCCCGGCCTTCCACAACGCCGGGGTCGGCGCGCCCTGCTTCCCGGCGCCGGGCAGCTTGCAGGACCCACGCTGCTACAACGGCCAGTGGCTGCCGTCGAACCCGTTCGTTACCTACGCCACCGGGCGGACCAAGTCCGACCTCGATGCGTTCGGGATCAGCGGCACGCTGAGCGTCGACCTGGGCGACTATCTGATCAAGGCGATCACCGCCTATCGCAAGATCGACGCGCAGTTCGGCCGCGACGAGGACCATTCGCCGATCATGATCGCCGAAACCTTCAACTCGCCGTTCAAGCACCGCCAGTTCTCACAGGAAATCCAGTTCAACGGCTCCGCCTTCGACGACGCGTTGAGCTGGGTCACCGGCCTCTATTATTTCGAGGAAAGCGGTCGCGATAACGACAATGTGACGTTCAATCTCGTCGCGTTGCAGAGCGGCGGGCGGATCGACAACAAGAGCTATGCGGCGTTCGGCGAATTCGACTATCGCCTCGCCCCCGGCCTGACCGCGACACTCGGCCTGCGTTATTCCAAGGACATCAAGCACTGGGCGCCCGACCAGTTCGTCAAGAACTCCGCGATCGGCATCCCGCCGGGCACGCTGGTCCAGCCGCTGACCGTCGCGCGTATCTCGACCGGCGAGGCGACACCGCACGCGGTGCTGAAATACGAGGCGGCGAGCAACTTCACCACCTATGTCAGCTACGCGCGCGGCTTCAAGAGCGGCGGCTTTTCCCAGCGCATCTTCCCGCAGCGCCCCGACATTCCGTCTTTCCAGCCGGAATACGCAACGGTCTACGAAGGCGGGTTCAAATTCCATACCCTCGACAATGTGTTCCGGCTGAACGCGGCGCTGTTCCATACCGACTACAAGAACATGCAGGTGTTCGTCAGCCCGCCGGGCACGCCGGGCACGATCACCGCCAACGCCGCGCGCGCGACGATCGACGGCGCGGAGGTGGAACTGTTCCTGCGCCCGACGCCCGGCCTGACGCTGCAGGGCGGCATCGGCTATCTCGATGCCGGCTACAAGACGCTCGGCGCCTTCGTCGTCGGCATCACCCCGGACTCGCGGCTGCCCTACACGCCGAAATGGGCGCTGAACGCCGCCTTGTCCTATGAACACGACGCCTGGTCGGCGGGCAGCCTCAACGCCCGTATCGACTGGTCCTATACCAGCGCGACCTACACCGACGCGGCCAACACCGCTGCGTTGCGTCAGGCCGGCTATCATGTCGTCAACGCCAATATCGGTTTCCGCCCGGCCGGCAGCACCGTTGAACTCTATGCTGCCGTGCAGAACCTGTTCGACCAGACCTACTTCACCGGCGGCTATGCCGACCTGAACGATCTGGGCATCGCCGAAGCCGCCTTCGCGCGGCCGCGCAACTGGACGGTCGGCGTCAAGATGCAGTTCTGAACCACTGGCCCATCCCCTTGTAAGAGAAAGATTCTGGACATGATCAACGGAATAAACGTCGACGCGCTGCATAGGATGGTCGGCGATGTCGCCGCCGACGCGGCGAAAGGCGAGGTGGAGTTCGAGGTCCGCTCGCGCTGGGCCGGCGGCACCCGGTCGGAGGCGCGGGTCGACCGCTGGCGGCTCGGCGGCGCGGAAGGGCCTCGCGACTTCACCATCGTCGTCGACGAACCGGAAGAACTGCTCGGCGAAAATCAGGCGCCGAACCCGCAGGAAATGCTGATGGCCGCGTTCAACGCTTGCATGATGGTCGGCTATGTCGCCGGCTGCTCGATCCGCGGCATCGCGCTGGAGAAGGTAGAGATCCACACTCGTGGCATGCTCGACCTGCGCGGCTTCCTCGGCCTCGATAAGACGGTGAAGCCGGGGTATGACGAGATCGAATATACCGTCGTCATCAAGGGCGACGGCACGCAGGCGCAGTTCGAGGACGTGCACCGCACGGTGATCGAGACATCGCCGAACCGGTGGAACATCGCCAACCCGATCCGGCTGGTCTCCAGCCTGGTGGTCGAGGGCTGAGGCAGGGAAGGGGGGCGGCCGACGATGCGGACGGAGCAACTGTTTGCGGCCGAAAGCCTGGAGGATGGCGAAATCCGCCGTCACGAGATCGACGGCTACGGCCCGGTTTCGGTCTGTCGCATCGGGGCGGAATATTTCTGCTTCGACGACACCTGCACGCATGAGGACGCGTCGCTGGCCGACGGCGAGATCGACGGGGACGAGGTGATCTGCCCGTTCCACATGGGCTCGTTCAACGTCCGCACCGGCGACGCGGTCCGTGCCCCCTGTTTCCACCCGCTGAAGGTCCACGACACCGCCGTCGTCGACGGCGTCCTCGTCATCACCCTGCGCTGAGGCGGAACCCCGGCCGATGCGCAAAGCCGTCGCGTTCGCGCGCGTCGCGTTCGCGCTGACGCTGGTCATGGCGCTGTGGTTCAGCGCCGCCGCCGGCCGCGTCTCGCTGGAACGCGCCCATGGCTGGACCGGCGTTCAGGCCGGGCTGACCGCCAGCGCCACCGCGCTCGGCTTCGTCGCCGGGTGCCTGCTCAGCGCGTTGCTCGGCCTCGCTGACCGCCATGCCCCGCAGCGGACGTTCCTCGCCTGCGCCTGGGCAGCGGCGGCGGCCAACCTGCTGCTGCTCGCCATGCCGCCCGGCGGCGCCGGCTGGTACGCCTGCCTGTTCCTCGCCGGCCTGTTCCTCGCGGGGGTCTACCCGGTGGCGATCGCGCTGGTCGCGTCGTGGGACGAAGGCGATATCGGCATGCTGCTCGGCCTGATCGTCGCGGCGCTGACGCTGGGTTCGGCCAGCCCGCATCTGGTCGGCAGCTTCGTCGCGCTCGACTGGCGGCTGATCGTCGGCGCGACGAGCGTGCTGGCGGTGGCGGGCGGGGCGATCGCGGCGACGGTCGCCAGCGGCCCGGCGGCGGTCCCGCCACGCCGCGTCGACCGGCGTTACCTGCGCCTTGCCTTCGCCGATCGCCGCATCCGCTACGCCAATCTCGGCTATCTCGGCCATATGTGGGAACTCTACCCGATGTGGGCGTGGATGCCTGCCTATCTGGCGTCGAGCGCAACGCTCGCCGGTGCCGGGCCGCTGCCGCCGGCGACGCTCGGCCTGTCCGCCTTCGCGGTGATCGGCGCGGGCGCGGCGGGGTGCATCCTCGCCGGCTGGGCTGCCGGGCGCGTTGGCAACGGCCGCGCCGCGCTGTGGGCGCTGGCCGGGAGCGGCAGTTGTGGGCTGCTCGCCGCGCTGACCTATGGCGGGCCACCAGCGCTGGTCCTCGGCATCGCGCTGCTGTGGGGCGTGACGATCATCGCCGATTCCGCCCAGTTTTCCGCCTGCGTCGTCCGCTTCGCCCCGCCGGAAGCGCGCGGCACGCTGGTCACGCTTCAGCTGTGCATGGGCTTCCTGCTGACCACCGCCAACATCGCGCTGATGCCGCTGGTGATCGACGCTGCCGGCTGGCGCGCCGCCTGCCTTTATCTGGCGATCGGCCCGTGGTTCGGCGTCTGGGCGATGCGGCGGCTGGCGGCGCCTGGCTGAGCCGCCTTACCCGATCGCCTGCGCGACCAGATGGCCGGATACGCCGCCAAGCCCCGGCCCCGGGTGGGTGGAGGCGCCGATCTGGTAGAGCTGCCGCACCGGCGGCGCATGGCCGCGCGCGGCGGCGAACGGGCGCAGCAGGTGGAACTGGTCGACCGAACAGACGCCGGAATAGGGGTCGCCGCCGACAAGGTTGATGTTGTGCGCCTCCAGCGTATGCGGCCCCAGCACCGTCATGCCCAGCATCGCCGTGTCGAGGTTGCCGATATGGGCGCCGAGCCGGGCGACGATCCGCCGCGCATAGGCGTCGGCGATCGCGTCGGTCCAGCGCCCGTCCGCCGGCGCGGCGATCTCTCCGCTCGCGTCGCCGCGAATGACGCGGGGCAGCTCCTGCAACTGGATCCACAGCAGCGAAGTGCCGGGCGGGCAGCGCGACGGGTCGGCATCGGCGGGCTGGCCGACAACGATCGTCGCCTCCGCCGGCAGCAGGCCGCGTTCCGCCTCGTTCACCGCGCGCGACACCCCGTCCAGCCCCGGTGTCAGGTGCAGCAGGCCGACACGGCCCAGTTCCGGGTCCGCCCAGCGCGGCGCCTCCGACAGGGCAATATGGATCTGCATGCAGCCCCGGCCGTAGCGATAGGCCGCCGCCTGCCGGCGGATGTCCGGCGCAACCACGTGGTCCGCCAGCAGCCGTTCGTAAAGCTGGGTCGGCGTGACGTTGCAGACGACGGCGCGCGACGCGGCGAAGCGGCGGCCGTCTGCAGTGACGACGCCGCGCGCCCGGCCGCGCTCCACAGTGATGCCGGTGACGTCGGCATCGGTCAGCACCGCGCCGCCGCCTGCCTCGATGATCCGGCGGAACGCGGAGACAATGTTGGCGCTGCCGCCCTCGACGAACGGAATGCCGACCATTTCCAGCGTGAACATCACCACCTTGGCCATCAGCGCGGAGAAGCTGCTTTCCGGCCCCAGCCCGACATGCAGCACCCACGGCGCGATCAGCGCGCGGACAAGGTCGGAGCCGAAGGATTGCTCCAGCCAGTCGCGCACCGGCAACAAGCCGCCAGCACTGAACCCCGCCATGCCGTCGACCCCGCGCCGGAACAGCTGCCCGCCGAGCAGCTTCAGCGTCGCGGCGGAACGCGGTTCCTGCCCCAGCAAACCGAAGATCAGAGGCGCGTCGCGCTCAATTTCCGCCATCGCGGCGGCATGGGCGGCGCCGTCACCCGGGTGGAGCGTGTCGAACGCGGCGATATTCTCCGCCCGCGCCTGCCGCAGCAGCAGCGACCTGCCGTCGGGCAGCAGCACGCCGGTCGGCACCGCCGCCTGTACCATCCGCACCCCTTCCGCCTCCAGCCGGGGCTTCAGCGCCGGGTAAAAGGGGGTGGTGACGAACAGCGGGTAGGACATGGAGAACAGGTCGTGGCGATAGCCGGGCACCGTCACCTCTTCGGTGCGGATGCAGCCGCCGGCCACCGCCGCCCGCTCCAGCACCAGCACGCGCCGTCCCCGCGCGGTCAGTTCGGCGGCGCAGACCAGCGAGTTGATGCCGCTGCCGACGATCACCACGTCATAATCGCTCATTCGTCCGCCTCCTCAAACCCGGCTTCCTCGAACCACGCCGCCGGCGATCGCCCCTGGTCCGGCCCCAGCATGGTGAAACCGCCGTCGACGGCGATGTCGGTGCCGGTGATGAACCCGGCCATGTCGGAACAGGCGAACACCACCGCGTCGGCCACGTCGCCGCCGCGCCCGGCCCGGCCGAGCGGGTGGAGCCGCGCGGCGACGCGGTCGGCGCGGGCCTCGCTGCCGGCGCGAGACGCCAGCGCTGGCGACCATGTCCACGCCGGGGTCACCGACAGCACGCGGATGCCGCGCGGCGCCAGTGTCGCGGCGGCGTTGCGGGTGAACTGGGCCAGCGCCGCCTTGGATGCGGGGTAGAGCGCGCGCCCGGCGGCGCCGTATCGTCCGCCGACGCTGGTGATGTTGACGATCACGCCGCGCCCGTTGGGCAGGTGGGCCATAACCGCGCGGGTCAGCATCGCCGCGCCGACCAGATTGACGTTCAGCGTCGCCAGCCATTGCTCGCGGGTCGAATCCAGTCCGGCATCGGCATAGATGCAGGCGTTGTTGACCAGTGTATCGACATGGCCGAAGCGGGCGATGGCAGCGGCGACGGCGGCGTCGATATCGGCGTCGCTGGTCAGGTCCGTCCGCACGAACAGCGCGCCTTCGCCCAGCTCGGCGGCGACCGCCTCGCCCTCCGCCATGCTGCGGCCGAGCAGGACGACGCTGGCACCGGCGCCGTGCAGCCGCCGGGCAATGTCGGCGCCCAGCCCCTGCGTCGCGCCGCTGACGATTGCGACGCGGCCGTGCAGGGCAATCATGCCGCCTCCGGGGGAAACAGGCTGTCCACCGTCGCAACATCGCCGATCAATGCGATGTTGAACAGCGCCGCGTCGTGGACGTCTTGGCGGGCGGCCGAGCAGGCGTCGGCGGCGACGACAACCTCATAGCCCATGTCGGCGCCGTGGCGGGCGCTGTGTTCGACCACCGAATTGGTGGCGACGCCGGCCATTACCAGCCGGGTCGCGCCCAGATCGCGCAGCACCGATTCCAGCGGGGAATCGAAAAACGCGTTGACCCGGTTGTGGGTGACGACCGCTTCGCCGGCCAGCGGCTCCAGCCCGGCGTGCCAGCCGACGCCCCAGCTCCCTTCCTCCATCGCGCCTGCGGCAACGACATTGCGAAAGATCGGCGCGTTGGTCCGTACGCCCGCGTGCCCGGCGGGAAAGGCGATGCGGACGTGGACGATCGGCACGCCGGCCCGCCGGGCGCCGGCCAGCAGCCGCTCCGCCGCCGCGATCACCGCGCCGCGCCGGTCGCTGCCCTCGGCGACGCCCAGCCGGATGCGCCCGTCCGGGTGCAGCACCTCGTTCTGGTAATGCAGCGCCAGCAGCACGGTGCCGCCGGTCACAGAAACGCTTCCAGCGTCGCGTGCACCTCCTCGCTGTCGATCAGGTCGATCCGCTTCTCGACGATGGCGAAGCCACCGCCGCGCGGCACCAGCCGGTGGGTGTAGAAGCCGGAAAGCAGCCGCTGCGGCAGCGACAGCCGGCTTTCCGCCATCAGGAAGGTGGAATGGACGACGGTTTCGCCCGCCACCGTCGCGGTGCCGAGGCGGATGTTGCCGACTATGCGCGCGGCGTGGACCTGCGGCTGCTGCGACCAGGCGCGCTTCTCCTCCAGCCGGCGGGCGCGGACCTCGCGCATCATCGCGTCCTCGTAGAACAGCGAGACGTGGTTGATCGGGTCCGGCTGGTCGGGGCGGAGCGGCGCCCAGTACATGCCGTCGGGGGTGAACAGCTCCAGCCAGTCGAACCAGCGCCGCTGGTCGAGCAGCGCCGCCTCCTCGAACAGGAAGGCGGTCACGGCGGCAAGGGTGTCGGCCGGGGATGCGGTTGTGGTGGCGGTGGCGTTCATCTCAGGCCTCCTCGCCCATATATTCGGCCCAGGCGCGGAACTGGTTCCGCATCGGCAGCTCGCTCAGCCCGCCGCCGGTGTAGCGCCCGTTGCCGTCGCCCTGCTCGCGCCCCGCCTCGCGGTGCAGGCTGACCCAGTCGCCACCGTCGGTCGCCAGCCCTTCCTGAACCCGGGCATAGACCTCGATGTCGTCGGGCATGACGTTGGACGACGGCGAATTGACGATGTTGGCGTAGGTGATCGAACGCTGGAAATAGTCCTCCGGCGCGCCCTTCAGACGGAATGTGTATATCTCGACCAGCGTCCGGTCGACCGCGACCGGCCGGATGACGCGCAGCTGCTGGAACGAGGTGTGCGGCGCGCAGCTCGGGTAGATGATCGAATTATGGCGCTGGACGGACAATATCTCGTGCGTCTTTTCCGGCCCGTGCACCGCTTCCAGCGCCGCCTGGTGGCCCAGCGACACCGGGTCGGTCGGAGGGGTGAAGATCGCGCCCATGTAGCTGTGGCCGCGGTCGTAGGCGACCATCTCCAGCCCGGCCCAGAAGTCATAAGGCTCGCCATTGCCTTCGATGATGTGGAGCTGGAACGGCATCTGGCCGCCGTCGCCGCGATGCTGGTATTCGGCGCGGGCGGCGTTGACCGCGCTTTCGTGCGTGACCATCGGGTGTGACGTATCATTCAGATTTTCAAAGAAAATCTTCCAGTTCGACCGCTGCCAGACGCGGAACACGCCCCCGGCAACCTCGACTTCCCCTTCCGGCGCGCGGTCGCAGAAATTGTCCAGTGTCAGCCGGATGTCGCCTAGGAACTCCTCCAGCGACGGTCCAGATTCCGCAAGCCTCGCGAAGACAAAACCCCGATAACTTTGCTGGCAGGCAACCCGCCGCACGGAGAATGCCGGGTCGCGCAGGTCGAACCGCGTATCCTCATACCCCTCCCGCGCCGGCACCGACAGCAACCGGCCGTCGCAGCGGAAATTCCAGCCGTGGAACGGGCACCGCAGGAACCGCCCGGCATTGCCGCACGGCTGGGCGAGCAGCTTGGCGCCCTTGTGCGGGCAGCGGTTGTAGAGGACGTGCGGCTTGCCGTCCTCCCCGCGCACCATCACCACCGCCTCGCGCCCGATCAGCGCCTGATGATAGTCGCCGACATTGGGGATCTGGCTCTCATGGCCGACATAGACCCAGGCGTGGCCGAAGATGCGGTCCATCTCCAGCTCGAACAGATCGGGGTCGACATAGACCGATTTGTGGACGCGGTCTGGTTCGACCAGCGTATCGATGGCAGGCGGTTGGCGGGTCATCCTATCCTCCAGCAAGGTATCAGGCATCGAGCACCAGACGCTCGCCCTTGGCGCGCGACACACAGGTGCAGATCAGTTTTCCGGCGCGTTTCTCGCGCTCGCTCAGGTTCATATCGCGGTGGTCCGGCTCGCCCTCGATCACGTCGGTGACGCAGATGCCGCATTCGCCGCGCCGGCAGTCGAACAGCGGATCGAGGCCGATCGCCTCCATCACCTCCAGTATTGTGCGGCCGACCGGCACCTCCGCCGTCTTGCCGCTGCGCGCGAAGACGGCGGTGAACGGGCGGTCGCCGGCCTGCGGGTCGTCGGCGCCGAACAGCTCGAAATGCAGGCGCGCGTCCGGCCAGCCCGCCGCCCTCGCCGCCGCCAGCGTCGCCGCGATCAGCGGGCGTGGCCCGCAGACATAGAGGTGCCGGCCCTCGCGCGGCCCGGCGACCAGCGCCTGCAGGTCCAGCCCCTTGGCCGGATCGCCGCCGTCGCACACCAGCCGCGCGCCGGGCATCGCCGCTACCTCGTCGGCATAGGCCATCGCCGCGCGGTGGCGGCCGGCATAGTGGATCTCCGCCCCGCGCCCGCCCAGCGCGCGCGCCATCGCCAGGATCGGCGTGATGCCGATGCCGCCGGCGATCAGCAGGCTCTCCGTCGCCGTCGTGACCAGCGGAAAGTCGTTGCGCGGGCTGCCGACGCGGATCGTGTCACCGACGCCGAGGCCATGCATGAAGCGTGATCCGCCCCGTCCATTGCCGCTCAGCGCCACCGCGATCCGGTAGGCGTCGATCTCGCCCGGCGCATTGACCAGCGAATAGGCGCGCATGCCGGATCGGCCATCGGGCAGGCGCACCTCGCACTCGACATGCGCGCCGGCGGCGAAGCCGTCGAGGTGGCGCCCATCGGCCGGGGCGAGCGCGAACTCGCGCACCGCTTCCGCGCGCTGAACTGCCTCCACCACCTGCATCGGCCTCAACACGCACGGCACCTCTGTCGTCGGGCGGCGGGCGCCCGTGATCTGCTTCCGCGAGTATCATTCGCTGTCCGGCGGCGGCGGACAACGCCGCCGGCTGGTCAATTCATGCAGGGGCTATCCAGAAACGGAAGCAATCCGACAGGCGCGGTGCGCCCGCTCAGGCGGGGGGACTGCGGCGCGCCCGATCCAGCGTCGCGTGCGGCGGTTCTCCGAAACGGTCGCGGTAGAGGCTGGAGAAGCGGCCGGGGTGACGGAAGCCGACGCAGGCGGCGACATGCGCGACGGTGACGGCGTGCCCGCTGGTCAGCCGCGTCCGGGCTTCGTCGAGACGGGTCTGGCGCAGCCATTCGATCGGGCTGGTCCCGCGGAAACGCCGGAAAGCGGCGTGGAGGGTGCGGGCGCTGACCCCTGCCGCCGCCGCAATACCCTCCATATCGATATCGTCGCCCAGATGGCGGCGCATGAAATCCTCTGCCCGGCGCAGGTGATAGGGCACGGCCGGCCCAACGGGTGCAGCGGGTGCGCCATCGGCGTGGTTGAGCAACAGATGGTGTGCCAGCATCTCCATCGCCAGCGCCCCGGTTGCATCGCGAGCGGCGGAACCGGCCGCCGGGTGGGCGATCAGATAGCGGGCCAGTGCGGTCATCGACAGGCCGGTGGCGCTGTCCAGCGCAAAGGTCGTGTCGAACGCGAAACGCGCCGGAGCCGGCCGGCCGGTCAGCGTCTCTGCCGCGCGAGCCAACGTCGCCCGCTGGATCGGGATGATCAGCTGTTCGCAGTCCGCTGACCAGCGCAGGCTGCGCTGGTCCAGTGATTCCAGGATCAGTCCATGGTCCGCCGGGCAGATCGTGATGCCGCCGGCATGTTCGACCTGGATCCAGCCGGACAGCACCAGTTGCAGCATGACGAAGCCGGAGGACGGTTCCGGCCTGACCGCGACTTCCGATCCGTAGCGCAGCTTGACCAGCGACAGGCCGCCGACTGGCATACGGCTAAGGCTGGCGTCGCAGCGGCGGCTGGGGGCGGCCAGTTCCATCTCGTGCGGGCACAGCACGCTGGCAACGCCGGAACATATCGCGCTGGGCGTGTGGCCGGCGAACACCTGAAAGGCGTCAAGCCGGCCCGCTTCCAGCCGCAATGCCGACAGCGCCGCCGTCATGGGGAGGCGCGCTGTCGGGGTGGGGTATAAAGCGGCATCCTTATCCTCTTATGCGGCGAGCTCTGCCGGTCGTCGGTCGTGCATTAGGCGGGCAGGGCGGCGCGCGTGTCAAGGCCGTGGCAGTGCCGCCTGCCGTGCCCTATCGCCGCAGGGTGCTGGGCGGGACGCCGAACCGGCGCCTGAACAGCCGGGTGAAATGGCTGCTGTCGTTGAAGCCTGCGGCATAAGCGATCTGGCCGATCGAACGATAGTCGTCGCGCGCGCCGAGCCAGCGGTGCGCCTGATCGAGCCGCAGGTCGCACAACCAGTGACCCGGCGTGGTGCCGGCTTCCGCGAACAGGCGGTAGAGGCTGCGGCGAGAGAGGCCGAAATGCGCGGCGATCGCCTCTACATCCAGCTCCGGGTCGCCGACCCGCGTTTCCGCCCAGGCGCGCATGCGGGCAATGGCGGCGTCGGCCCGGGCGCGCGACAGGCTCCTGTCGGCCGGGCGGTCCTCCAGCGCGCGGTCGAGCATCGCCATGGTTACAGACAGGGTGACGGCGCTGTCGCGCGCGTCGCAGGCGGCGCCGCCGGTGGTGAAGGTGCGGATCATCGCCGACAGCATCCGCCCGACGCCGTGCTGGCCGGAAATCGGCAAGCCGTAGAGCCGGTCGACGTCGGCGCGTAGCTGGTTGACCAGCTCGCGCGGCGCGCCGAGCACGACGGAGCGGTTGCGGGTCGGCGCGTCGATGATGCACGGCGCGCGCGAATCCATCAGCACCATGTCGCCGCCGGTCAGCGCGACCTTGCGATCGTAATGGTCGACGACAAGGTCGCCAGCGAGTGGCATGAGGATGAAGGCGCGGGCAGCCCATTGTTCGGTGAGGGCGGGGCGGATGCTCCTCACCGCGCGCGCGCGGATCAGAAAGCCGTCGAACGGGCCGAGAGCAACCGGAGCGAGCCCCCCGGCGGCCTGCCCGTCGGTGGTCGTTGGTTCGGTCTCGAACGCGCCATAAACTGCCTTCAGCGAACGGGCGAAGCCAGCAAGGCCCGTCGCCTGTGACCTGGATTCCATCCTCCACTCCGCCGTTTGAAGAGAGGCAAAGGCCGTCATCGACCGGGCGAACAGCGCGGCATTGTCCGGGCGAATTGGATCGATTTCAAGTAAATTCGGTGGCTGACCGAGCAGGGCGCCGGGCTGGCACCCAGAGACCGGAGATTGGCACGGACGGACAGGACAGCGCGCCCGGCGGCGTGGCACAGCCCTGAGCAGCCGACCGTACGAAACGGGTCGGCGCGATAACAGAGCGAAGGGCCGCGGCGGACTGCCGACACCCTTCACGCAAGAGGGGATGGCATGTGAGGACCCGTTACGCCCTGATCCTGTGCAGCGGCCTGACCGCACTGGCCGCGCCGGTGCTGGCCCAGGCGAATGCCGATGCGGATTCGATGGATATCGTCGTCACCGCGCAGAAACGTGCCCAGTCTGTGCAGGACATCGGCATCAGCATCACCGCGATCGGCGAGGACGAACTGCGGCGAAGCCAGGCGACCGACATCGGCACGCTGGCCAACCAGATATCGAACGTCGTTGCGACGACCAGCTCGAACCTGCCCGCCTTCACCGTGCGCGGCATCGGCCTCAACGAATTCGCGTCGAACTTCGACTCCCCGGTCGCCGTCCATGTCGACGAGGTGTACAAGAGCAAGCCCTACATGGCGACGGTGCCGTTCTACGACATCCAGCGGGTCGAGGCGCTGAAAGGGCCGCAGGGCACGCTGTTCGGCCGCAACACCACCGGCGGATCGGTCAACTATTACACCGTCGAGCCGCAGTTCGATTCCTCTGGCGGGATGAACCTGTCGATCGACAATCACGGTCGCGGGCGGATCGACGGTTTCGTCAACACGATGCTCGGCGAGCAGACGGCGGTGCGCGGTTCCTACTTCGTCTCGCAGGGCCATGGCGGGCCGTATCGCAACCTGCTGACCGATAGCCGCTGGGGCAGCCCCAACCAACTGGCCGGGCGGCTTCAGGTGAAATGGCAGGGGGAGGGCACCACCATCCGCCTGATGGGCTACGGCTTTCGCGACAAGAGCGAGTTGGCGCCATACAAGAGTCCCGGCCTGTTCAATCCGGACGGGACGCTGTGCCCGCAGGTGTTTACCGGAGAGATCCGGCGTCGCCGCGACGCCTGCCTGAAATTCGGCCCGTTCGTGCCGGGGCCCAGCCTGCTCGGCCTGCGGGAATCGCAGAGCATCCGCACCTTCGCCGCCGACACGCCGTGGAAGGCCGACAACAGCGCCTATGGCGGCTATGCCCGGGTCGAGCAGGAAGCGGGGCCGCTGACCCTGACGTCGATCACCGCGTTCGACTATTTCAAGCGCGACCAGGTCGACGACCCGGACGATACGCCCTACGTCACCACCAACCAGAACCTCTACAGCCGGATCAGGCAGTTCTCGCAGGAGTTGCGGGCGACCGGCACGTTCGGGCGGCTGAATGTTCTGGTCGGCGGCTTCTACGAACATGACTCGATCCGCGATGTGGCGAGCGCCAATGTGGGAGAAAATCCGCTGGTCGGCCTGCCGCCTTTCGCGCCGCGCCTGGCCGCCGCCTTCACCCAGAAGGTGCGCTCGCTGGCGGTGTTCACCAACAACGAGCTGGCGCTGACCGATACGCTGTCGATCGTCGCAGGCCTGCGCTACACCAATGACAAGACCTCGCTCGACGCGAGCAGCTATCTGGGCGCCGACGATCCGACCGGGCCGACGCATATCGTCTCGCCGGCGATCCCGG
Source organism: Sphingomonas flavalba (assembly GCF_047553045.1). Lineage (GTDB taxonomy): Bacteria > Pseudomonadota > Alphaproteobacteria > Sphingomonadales > Sphingomonadaceae > Sphingomonas_L > Sphingomonas_L flavalba_A. Next base: position 759,871 of record NZ_CP180208.1, read on the forward strand.
TGTCCGACCTTGTCGACAGCCGGACGGACGGCACGACGTCCTTCCGCCTCGGCCTCAACTGGAAAGCGTCGGCGGACCAGCTGTTCTACGCGTCGATCTCGCGCGGCTTCCGCAGCGGCGGCTACAGCGTGCCGTTCGGCGGCGTCATCACCAGCTTCGATCCCGAAAAGCTGACCGCCTACGAGATCGGGTCGAAATCGCGGCTGGCGGGGCGGACGCTTGACCTGAACCTGTCGGCCTTCTTCTACGACTATAAGGACTTGCAGACCAACGTCGACGATCCGCTGTCGCCGCTGGTGCCGATTACCCGCAACATCGGCGGATCGCGGACCTACGGCGCCGAGGCGGACCTGACGTGGCGGCCGACGCCGACGACGCTGCTGCGTGTCGGCGGCAGCTATCTCGACGCGAAATACCGCAACACCAGCGCGGTCATCACCACCTATGCTGGGTCGATCGCGCTTGACGGTAAGCGGCCGGTCAACACGCCGAAATGGTCGGCGCAGGGCCTGTTGCAGCAGAGCGTGCCGGTCGGGCCGGACCTGGACCTGATCGGCAGCACCGATTTCAAGTATATCGGTGCGCGCTTCCTGGAATCGACCGGCCAGATCTTCGATCGCGCGCCGGCCTATTGGGTGCAGAATGCCCGGCTGGCGCTGTCGAGCCGGACCGGCGGCTGGGAAGTGGCGCTGTGGGGCAAGAACATCTTCAACAAGGAATATCTGACCTACATCAACAATGTCAGCTTCTTCCGTATCGAAATCTACGGCGAGCCGGTGTCCTACGGGCTTTCCGCGTCGTTCAAATTCTGATGCCGGCAGGGAGCCAAGCCGCATGACCACCGGTTTCTACACCAGCGAGCGGACGTTCTGGCACTGTGTCGGCATGCAGGCGCTGTTCCTGCCGATCGGCGGCTGGGTGCAGCCGCCGTCCGGGGTGGCGGGGGCGGACACGCCGGATTCCAAGCGTCGGCTGCTGTCGCTGATCCAGGCGAGCGGGCTGATCGACCAGTTGAAGGTCGGCGGCCCGGCAGCGATCGGTGACGCCGACCTGCTGCGCGTTCATACCGTCCGCTATATCGAGGAGTTCAAGGCAGTCAGCGCCGCGGGCGGCGGCGACATCGGCGATTTCGCGCCATTCAGCGCCGGCGGTTTCGACATTGCCTGCCTGTCCGCCGGGCTGGCCGTCGCGGCGGTCGACGACGTGCTGTCGGGCCGGGTCGACAATGCCTATGCGCTGTGCCGCCCGGCCGGGCACCATTGCCTTGCCGACCGATCGATGGGCTTCTGCGTCCTCGCCAACATCCCGATCGCGCTGGAGGCCGCGCGGGCGCGACATGGAGCATTGCGCGCGGCGGTCATCGACTGGGACGTGCATCATGGCAACGGTACCCAGGCGATATACTACGACCGTGCCGATACGCTGACCATCTCGCTGCATCAGGAGAATTGCTTTCCGCCCGGATACAGTGGCGCCGACGATCGCGGCAAGGGCGCGGGGGAGGGATATAATCTGAACATCCCGCTTGTCGCCGGTGGCGGCGACGATGCCTATCGTTACGCACTGGACACGCTGGTCGTGCCTGCTGTCGAACAGTTCCGCCCCGACCTGATCGTGATTGCCAGTGGCCTCGACGCCGGTGCGGCCGATCCGATGGCGCGGATGCTGGCCCATAGCGAGACGTTTCGCGCGATGACCGAAACCGTGCTGGCCTTGGCCGCAAGGCTGTGCGGCGGGCGGGTCGCGGTGGTCCATGAAGGAGGATATTCGGAAGCGCTGGTCCCGTTCCTCGGCCTGGCGATTGTCGAGGCGCTGAGCGGGTGCCGAACGACCGTTGCCGATCCGACACTGCCCATCTGCATTCCGCAGCAACCGGGCGCAACCGCAACGGCTTTCCATCGGGCGGTAATTGACGGAATTGCCAGGAACTGGCGGGAATGGATCGAGAATAAAGGATGATTGCAAAAAGGCGGATCGTTGGTGGCTAATCTCTAATAGTTGAATATTCATGTTGACAGCGCGATTGATTGTCCCACACACTCTCCACAACACGGCAAACGTGATACTGAGGGGAGATGGGTGATGCGAACGAATAGGGCGGCTGCCAGCCTGCGCGTTCTGGCCTTGGCGGGCCTTTTCCAGTTTGCGAGTCCGGCGTTGGCGCAGGATGCGTCTGCACCCGCTGCGAGCAGCGGCGACGGTGATATTGTCGTCACCGCGCAGAAGCGCGAGCAGAGTATCCAGTCCGTCGGCCTCGCGATCAGCGCGATGGGCCAGCAAAGCCTGGCCGAGATGGGGCGGCAGGATATGTCCGCCCTGGCGGCAAAGGTGCCCAGCCTGCAGGTGCTCGCCTATAGCCCGACGCTGACCGTGTTCAACATCCGGGGCGTATCGCAGAACGACTTCGCGGATTCGCAGGAGGCGCCGATCGCCTTCTACAATGACGAGGTTTACATCAGCGCGCTCGGCGCGATCGCCGGCCAGACCTACGATCTGGAACGTGTGGAAATGCTGCGCGGCCCGCAGGGCACGCTGTTCGGCCGCAATGCCACCGGCGGCCTGGTTCAGATCGTTTCGGCCAAGCCGACCCGCGAGCTGGACGGTTTCCTGACGTTGACCGGGGGCAGCTACGGCCAGTTCGCGACCGAAGGGGCGATCAGCGGGCCGTTGAGTGACCGGTTGCGCGCGCGCTTGTCCTTCAGCAGCGACCATCACGGCGGCTATATCGACAATGCCGCGGGCAAGAATCTGGGCAGTTCGAAATTCTACGCCGGGCGTATCCAGATCGCCGGCGACGTTGGCGACAGCGGTGAATTTACCCTGAAAGTGCAGGGCCTGCGCAACGACAATGAGCGGAGCGGCGGCCTCTACAGTCACCGCACCGCCATCCCCAATGCCGATGGGCTAGGCGAGTATGTCGCGCGCACCGACGACCCTTACGGCACCTGCACGGGCTGCGACCTGTTCGGCTACATTCAGCCGGGGACCGATCCGTTCAAGGTCGCGTTCAACGGCCCGAACTATTTCAACCGTAGCTACTGGAGCGCGACGCTGCGCTATGTGCAGGATCTGGGCGGCGTCACCCTGACGTCGATCTCCGACTATCAGCACCTGAAAAAGCGCTATGCCGAGGACGCCGACATGTCGCCGGCACCGATTTTCCAGTATTATACCGCGCAGAACCTTGACCAGTATTCGCAGGAATTACGCCTGTCGGGCAACGATGACCGCATGAACTGGGTGGTCGGCGGCTATGCGATCAAGATCAAGAGTCGCAACGCCTATAATACCGATCTGACCAGCATCGGCCTGGGCGAAATTTACGGCGGCACCCTGGACACCGTGTCGTTCGCGGGCTTTGGCCAGCTTGAGTATGCGTTGACCGATCAGGTCAGCCTGATCGGTGGCATCCGTTATTCCGCTGATCGCAAGACCTACGACTTCACCCATGCCGAAAACGGGGTGACCGACTTCACCTTCAACCGCGCCAGCGTCGGCAAGCTCGCGCGCCAGCATTTCAAGGATTATTCCGGCAAGATCGGCGTGAATTTCAAGCCGAGCGACGACGCGCTGCTGTATCTGAGCGTCAATCGCGGCATCAAGGGCGGAGGGTTCGGCACTCCGGCCTTCCATCCTGGCGATCTGTCGACGATCCCGTTCAAGGAAGAGGTGCTGACCGACTATGAAGGCGGCGTGAAACTGACGCTGGGCGGTACGTCCCACCTGAACCTGTCCGCCTTCTATTACGACTATAAGGATTACCAGGCATTCGAACTGGTCGGCATTTCGCTGGCGATCCGCAACAAGGACGCGACGATCAAGGGGCTGGAGTTCGAATTCAACACCCGGCCGGTGCCGGGGTTGTTCCTCCAGACCTTCGCGACCCTGCTCGACAGCAAGGTTAAGGGGGTTGTCCTGCCGTCGGGCCGGGTCGCCGACACGCGCATGCCGCAGGCGCCGAAATTGAGCGTTGGCGCACTTGGGCGCTACGAGTTCGATCTTGGTACCGGTAAGCTGGCGCTGCAGACCGACTGGAAATACGACAGCACGCTGTATTTCTCGACATTCAACGCACCGGTTGACCGCCAGAGCGGACGCATCGTCGGCAATGTCCGCGCATCCTATGCATTCAACGACCGGTGGGAAGTCGCGTTGTTCGCCAACAACGTAACCGACAAGGCGTATCGCCTCTATAATCTCGATCTGTCCGGCCCGTTCGGCTTCACCCAGCAATCCTACGCGCGGCCGCGCTGGATTGGCGGGAGCCTGACCTATCGTTTAGGAAGCTAGGGCAGGGATGGTTGTGGTTCGTATCGTAAGGAGTAGGGCTATGGCGATGACGGCAGGGCGTATTTTTCCTGTCATTCGGCTGGTGGTGGTCGGTGTTGCGCTGTGCGGCGTGACGCCGGCGGCGGCGCAGGACGCGGCGGCCGGCACGGCTTTGTTCAAGCGCTGCGCGATCTGCCATTCGGTCACCCCCGGCAAGGGCGTGACGCTTGGTCCCAACCTGGCTGGCATCTTTGGGCGCAAGGCGGGCGCGCAGCCGGGCTTTACTTATTCCAAGGCGATGGCTGCGGCGCCGTTCAAATGGGATCAGGCGAAGCTCGACGCGTTTCTGGCGCGGCCGCAGGCGGTGGTGCCGGGTAACCGCATGGCCTTTGCCGGCATGTCCAATGCCGCGGAACGGGCGCAGTTGATCGCCTATATGAAATCTTTGGGGAAGTAAGCGGCCGTTCGGTGGCCACGGGAGGAATGTGATGAACGTCTGGCGCATTGCAACTTCCGCGGCCCTGGCCGCCGCCATGGTGCCGTCGGCGGCGCCCGCGCAAACGGAAGAGCTGAAAAGCGAGGAGATGTATCAGGTCGAGTTGGCCGAGCAGATGCGCCCCCACTGGGTGTGGGTGAACGATGTGTCCTTCACCCGCCCGCTCGACGGCCGCGCCTATCTGCTCGACGCGGACAGCGGCCAGTTCCTTGGCATGGTGAGCGGCGGCTACGCGCAAGGGCCGCTGCAGATTGCACGCGACGGCAAGCGTTTCTCGATGGTTTCCACCTACTACTCGCGCGGGACGCGGGGCGAACGCACGGATGTCGCGACCTTCTATGACATCAAGACCTTAGACCAGACGGGTGAGGTGGTGATCCCGCCCAAGCATTTCATCAGCCTGCCGATCCTGTCGACCGCGCGCCTGAGCGATGACGACCGCTTCCTACTGGTCTACAACTTCACCCCGGAACAGTCGGTGTCGGTTGTCGACGTCGCCGCCAGCAAGCTGGTCGGCGAAACCGCGACACCGGGTTGCGCACTGGTCTATCCGGTCGCGCCGCGCCGTTTCTTCATGCAGTGCAGCGACAGCGCGCTGCAGGCGGTATCGATATCCGAGGCCGGCGCGCTGTCGCTTGAGGCGACGACGACCAAGCTGTTTTCCGACGATGATCCAGCCAACGAAAAGCCGGTGCGGATCGCCCCGGCGGAGTGGCTGTTCATTACCCGCGACAGTGAAGTGCGGATCGTCGACGGGGCCGGGGCGGTGCCGAAGGTCAAGGCGAAGTGGAGCCTGCTCGACAAGGATACCGCCGAATGGCGGATCGGGGGATTGCAGCCGTCGGCCTATCACGCCGGTTCCGGGCGCCTTTATACGCTGATGCACGTCGGCGACCGCGACACACACAAGGACCCGGGCACGGAAGTGTGGGTTTATGACGTCGCGGCCGGCAAGCGGGTGCAGCGGATTAAGCTCGACGGACCGGCGACGGCACTGGCGGTCAGCGAGGACGCCGAGCCGCTGCTCTATACTGTGATGTTCGGGGTCGACGAACTGGCTATCTACGATGCGCGTGACGGGACCAGGCGGCGTGGGATCACCGGCCTCGGCAATTCGCTGAGCGTGATCCAGCCAGCGCCGGTCGCGCCGTGAGCGGATGATGCTGGATCCCTTCCTTCTGCTTCTTGCGCGGGCTGCTCTGGGCGGTTTGATGCTGGCGGCGGCGCTGCACAAAATCGGTGACCCGGTGCGCTTTGCCGGCGCGGTCGACGGCTATCGGCTGGTGCCGGCGCCGCTGGTCCGGCCAACGGCGTGGACGATCATGCTGGCCGAACTGGCGGCGGCGCTGGCGGTGCTCTGGCCCTTTGGCATCGCATGGCGGACGGGGCTGGGCGGCGTCGCGATGCTGATGTCGCTCTATACCGCCGCGATCGCGATCAACCTGCTGCGCGGGCGCGGCAACGTCGACTGTGGCTGTATGGGCTTTGGCGCCGGCAAGCGCATCCGGTGGGCAATGGTGTGGCGGGGCGGGGGACTGGCGGCGGTGTCCGCGCTGGCCGCTCTGGCGCCGGTCGCCGCGCGGCGGCTGCTGTGGATCGACTGGTTCGGCGTCGGCGCCGGCCTGCTGTGCCTCGTGTTGCTCTATCTGGCCTTTGACGCGATCATCGCGACGCCTTTGCGGGAGAATACCCGGTGATGACCGCTCTTGTCATTGCGGTATGTGTCCAGTGGGTGCTGCTGGCTGTGCTGTGCGTCGGCCTCGTGGTTTTGCTGCGCCAGGTCGGGATGCTGCACGAACGGCTTGGCCCGGTTGGCGCCCTGACCCTGCCGGGCGGGCCGAAGGCGGGCGATGCCGCGCCACAGATGGCGGTGCGCGCGATGGATGGCAGGACGGTGACCGTCGGCGGCGCCCATGCGGCTGGGCGGTCGACCCTGCTGTTCTTCCTGTCGCCGACCTGTTCGGTCTGCAAGACGCTGATCCCGGTGGTGAAGGGTATCGCGCATGAAGAGCGCGAGACGCTGGACGTTGTGCTGGCCAGCGACGGCGATGAGCCGCTGCAGCAACGCATGGTCAGCGAGCAGGGACTGGCGGCTTTCCCGCTGCTGCTGTCGACCGACCTTGGCCTTGCCTATCATGTGTCGAAGCTGCCCTATGCAGTGCTGATCGCGCCGGACGGCACGGTTGCTGCCAAGGGGCTGGTCAACAATCGTGAGCATCTTGAAAGCCTGTTCGAGGCGCGCCGGCAGGGGGTCGCGTCGCTGCAGCAATATCTCAATCGCGAACGGGCTATCCCTGAGGGGATCGAAACGAGGACGGTAGCATGAACAGACTGGACCGGATCACCGAAGCGCTTGCCCGGTCGGCCGCGCGGCACCTGTCTCGGCGCAGTTTCTTCGGGCGCCTGGGTGCGGCGATGACGGTGGCGACGGTACCGCTGCTTCCGGTCAGCCGTGCCGCGGCGGAGCGCGGGCCGCAACCGCCCCAGCCGCAGGAAAAAGGTGATCCGGCCAATTGCGACTATTGGCGTTATTGCGCGATCGACGGCTTCCTCTGCTCGTGCTGCGGCGGGTCGATGTCGTCCTGCCCGCCGGGCACGGAGCCGTCGCCGATCACCTGGGTCGGCACCTGCCGCAACCCGGTTGACAACAAGGACTATGTGATCTCGTACAACGATTGCTGCGGCAAGAGCGCGTGCGGCCGCTGCGAGTGCAACCGCAACGAGCGCGACACGCCGGTCTATCAGCCTGCCGGATCGAACGACATCAACTGGTGCCTCGGCACGCAGAGCGGCGTCGTCTACAACTGCTCGACCGCCGTCGTGCTCGGCGCCGCCAGCTAGCGCCGATGCGCGGTCGCCCCGCCGTGCCGTGGATCGCCGCCCCGCTACTGGCGGTGGCGGGCGCGGTGCTGGTGACCGGTGCGACCGCGCCGCAGGATCGCTCGCCGCGAACGAATTACGCGCTGCACTGTCAGGGGTGCCACCTGCCGGATGGAAGCGGCAAGCCCGGTGCGGTACCCGACATGCGTGGTGAGCTGGGGCGGCTGGCCGCCGTTCCGGGCGGGCGCGAGTTCATCGTCCAGGTGCCGGGCACCGCCAGCGCCAAGCTGGATGATGTTCAGGTCACCGCGCTGCTCAACTGGCTGGTCCCGGCGATGGGGCCGCCGGTGCCGGGCGGGTTCAGGCCCTATACCGTCGAGGAGGTCGGCCGGCTGCGGCGCCAGCGGTTGAAGCAGGTCGAGCCGCTGCGTTCCGAATTGCGCCGGGCGATCGCCGCGCAGCCTAGCTAGGGCTGTTTTTCGACGATCTTGTCGAAGAAGGTCATGCCGACATTGGCGATCAGCGATCCGCCGTCGACCGCCAGAACCGCGCCATTGACGAAGGAAGCAGCGGGGCTGAGCAGCCAGGCGATCGCTTCCGCCGCCTCGTTCGCATGGCCGGCGCGGCGTTGAGGGACATATTCGCTGACCTTGGCGTAGGCGTCTTCCAGATCGTCGGCGATGTGCATCGTCGCCATTTCCTCGTCGCCCATCTCGGTGCGGATCCAGCCGGGCGCGACGATGTTGGCGCGCAGCCCGTCACGCGCATGTTCGTAGGCGATCGCCTGGGTCATCAGGGTCAGGCCCGCTTTCGACGCGGAGTAGGCGGCGAGTCCCGGACCGGTCTGCACCGCGCCGACCGAAGTGATCGAGACGATTGCGCCCTTGACCGCCAGCAGATGCGGCAGCGCCGCCTGGGCGAGGACGAACGGCCCGGTCAGGTTGATCGCCAGTTGCGCATCCCAATCCTCCAGCCGCATTTCCGCGAAGGGGACGGTGATGACGATGCCGGCGTTCAGCACCAGTCCGTCGAGCCGGCCGTAATGGGCGACGACATCCGCGATCAGTTTGCGGGCGGCGTCCGGTTTGCCGATGTCGGCGACGAATGGGGTGATACCACCTGTCGCCGCCACCGCCTCCAGCGCGGCAAGCCGTCGCCCGCAGATCGCAACCTGATAGTCGCGGGCCAGCCGACGCGCGGTGGCGGCGCCGATGCCGCTACCGCCGCCGGTTACCAGAACGACCGGCTTTTCCCGGTTGGCCCCGTGTTGGCTCATCTTCGCCTCTCCCTGCTTGTGAATAGGAACGTATTCGAGTTAAACACATGTGTCGAGCGCAATTCCGTGGACAAGCTTTCTATCCTCCGATAAAACTCGAATACATTCGAGATAATAATGGTAGGAGAGGTATGCGCGCGGGAGATATCGCGCCGCTGATCGGCGGCACCTTTCTGGCCATGTATCCAATGATGACGACGCCGATCCTCGTCGGCGGGCTGGTCGATTGGGCGGGGCTGTCCGGCGAGCAGGCCGGGTGGATCGGCACGCTCTCGATCGGCGCGGTGGCGCTGGCGTCGATGCTGCTGCCGCGCCTGCTGCACCGCCACCCCGGCCGGGCGCTGCCCTTCCTGTTCGCGGCGATGCTGGCGGTTGGCTATGCCGGCTATTCGCTTGTGGCCGGTTTCCCGGCCTTCGTCGCGCTGGCGCTGGTCACCGGTATCGGCTCTGGCGGGCTGCTGGCGGCGATGGCGATGCGGATCGCCAAGACCGCGCAGCCGGACCGCATTTACGGCATCATCTACGCGACCGCATCGATCGTGTTCGCGGCGCTGCTGTTCGCGCTGCCGCCGCTCGGTGAAGCCTGGGGCGTTCCGGCGGAGTTCCGGCTGCTGGCGCTGATCGCCGTCGGCGTGATGCCGGTGCTCGCCTGGCTGAAGGCCGATGTCGCGTCTGTGGGCGGGGAAGGCGGCGGCGTAGCCCGGCGACCGTGGGCGATGATCTGGACGGTGGTGCTGGTGATGACCATCGCCTTTCCACTTTACGGCGGCGTTTACGCCTTTTCGGAACGGCGCGCGGTCGACATCGGCCTTGGCGCGGCGGCGATCGGCGGGGCGCTGGCGGCGGCGACAGTGATGACCGTCGTCGGCGCGTTGCTTGTCGCATGGGTCGGCACCCGCCCGGGCCGCACGCTGCCGACGATGGTGACGATGGCGGTGGCGACATTGTCCTACGGCCTGGTGCTGGGGGCCGCCACGCCGCCGCTGTTCCTGGCCGGGATGCTGGCGTTCGGGCTAATGCAGATGGCGCTCAATTCCTATTTCTTCGGCCTTGCCTCCACCCTTGACCGCGAGGGGCATGTCGCGGCGGCGCTGCAGGGTTATTCCCTCATCCCCTACGCGCTGGGCGCCGGGTTGTTCGGCAGCCTGGCGGGGGACGGGGACATGCGCCTGCTGGCCTGGCCGGCGGTGGCGATCAGCATCTTCGCCGCGCTGATCCTGCTGCCAATGCTGATCCGGCTCGACCGGCAGGGCGAGGCAGCGGCGTGAGCGCGGAACTCGCCCGCGCGGCAATCGGCTGGCGGCAGATCGCCGGCCTTGGCGTCGCGCTGGTCGTCGCCGGCCAGTTTACCGGCTGGAATTACGGGCTCGCGGTGGGCGGTTGGGCCAACATGGTGGCGGCGACGCTGCTGATGGCGGTGTTGTGTTTCGGCCTGGCGCTGTGCGTTGCCGAACTGTCCGCCGCCCGGCCGAGCGCCGGCGGCCTCTATGTCTATTGCGAGGCGGCGTTCGGCCCTTTCGCTGGTTATGCCGTGGGCTTCGCGGTGTTCGCGGCGCTGTCGATCAGTACGGGCGCGGCGGTGCAGTTCGTGTCCGCTTACTGCCAGCACGCCTTCGGCTTTGGCGGCTGGCCGCTGAAGCTGGCGCTGTTCGCCGCGATCATCGCGCTCCACGCCCGTGGGGTGGGGGAGGCGATGCGCTGGATGGTCGGCGCCGGGGTGCTGGCGGTCGCGGCGATCGTACTGTTCGACCTGACGATGCTGCCCTATTTCGATCCGGCCAAGCTGTCCGTCGGCGGCCGTCCGTTATCCATTGATCCGCGCGGTGTGGTCGCCTGTATCCCGTTCGCGATCTGGCTGTTCATTTCGGTCGAACAGACCGCCGCCGCATCGGAAGAAGTGCGCGACCCGGCCCATGCGATGCCGCGCGGGATCATTGCCGCGATCGTCATCCTGCTGTTGTCGGCGCTGAGCGTGCTGGTGCTGGCGGCCGGCGGCGGCGGTGTCGTGCAAGTCGGCGCCGCCGACGATCCGATGCTGGCGGCGATGACCAGCCCGCTGGCGGGCGGCGGATCGGGGTTGATGGTTGCGCTGGTCGGTACCGGCGGGATGTTGGGGCTGGTCGCGACACTGTTCTCGCTGATCTATTCCGCCTCGCGCCAGCTGTTCGCGCTTGCCCGCGACGGCCATCTGCCGGCGGTGCTGGCGCAGACCAACCGGCGCGGGGCGCCGCACGTCGCGCTGCTGCTGGTCGGTGCGATCGGCATAGCGATGGCGTCTGTCCGCCCTGAAAGCATATTGCTTGCCGTCGTGCTGCTGCTCAGCGCCTCCTATGTCGTGCTGCTCGCCGCGTTCATCCGCCTGCGCCGTAGTCAGGCCGATCTGCACCGTCCGTTCCGCGCCTGGGGCGGGCAGGTGACCGCTGCGCTGTGCCTGTGCCTGGCACTGCTGGTCTGCGCCGCCTGTTTCCAGGTCGAGATGCCGGTGCTGGTTGCGCTGGGGATGCTGCTGGGCGCCGCCGGGCTTTGTTATCTGCAAAGCCGCCGCCACCGCGCCGCCGCTTCTCCCGTCTTTGTTTCGCCGATGGAAAGGTCGTCCGATGTCTGATGATGCTGCGCTGCTGGAGCGGCGATTCCGGGTCATGGGGCGCAACGCGCCGCTGTTCTACGACCGGCCGGTGCATCTGGTGCGCGGCCATGGCGTATGGGTGGAGGATGCCGACGGCCGGCGCTATCTGGATGTCTATAACAACGTGCCGCATGTCGGCCATTGCCACCCGCATGTCGTGGAAGCGATCGCCCGACAGGCGGCGACGCTGAACCTGCACACCCGTTATCTGCACGAAACCGTCGTCGCCTATGCAGAGCGGCTGACCGCGACCTTCGCCGAGCCGCTCGATGCGGCGGTTTTCACCTGTTCCGGCACCGAATCCAACGAACTGGCGCTGCGGCTGGCCCGCTATCGCAGCGGCGGGCGCGGCATCATCGTCAGCGATTTCAGCTATCACGGCAATTCGGAGACGCTGGCGGCGGTGACCACCTGCTTCCCGGTGCCGGAGCCGTTCCCCGTCTTTGCCCGCAAGGTGCCGGTGCCCGACCCCTATCGCGACCGGCAGGGGCGGGACGACGGGGCGCTCGGCGACCTGTTCGCGGCGAAGATCGCCGAGGCGGTGCGGTCGCTGAAGGCGGAAGGGATCCCGCTCGCCGCGCTGCTGATCGACACGCTGTTCGCCAACGAGGGGTTGCCGGAGCCGGTGCCCGGCTATGTCGCCAAGGCGGTCGCCATCGTCCACGAGGCTGGCGGCCAGTTCATCTGCGACGAGGTGCAGGCCGGCTTCGGCCGCACCGGCGACGCGATGTGGGGCCACCAGCTGAGCGGCGTCACGCCGGATATCGTCACGCTCGGCAAGCCGATGGGCAACGGCCACCCGCTCGCCGGGGTGATCGCACCGGCGGAGTTGATCGATTCCTTCGGCAAGGCGGCGACCTATTTCAACACCTTCGGTGGCAATCCGGTGTCGGCCGCCGCCGGCATGGCGGTGCTCGACGTGATCGAAGATGAAGGGTTGCTGGAGAACAGCCGCCGGGTCGGCGCCCATGTCCGTGCCGGGCTGGAGCGGCTGATGGCGCGGTACCCGATCATCGGCAATGTCCGGGGCAGGGGGCTGTTCTTCGGCATCGAGATCATCGCCGACGCGGGCGAAAAGACACCGGACCCGGCGCTGACCAAGCGGCTGGTCAACATGATGCGCGACCGGGGCGTGCTGCTCAGCCGGATCGGGCGGTACGACAATATCCTGAAGATGCGGCCGCCGATGGTGTTCACCACCGCCGACGCCGATCTGCTGCTGGCGACGCTCGACAACGCGCTGGCGGCGCTGTGAAAGGCCCGGCGATGCCCGATTTCTATGCCTTGGCGGACGATGCGCAGGCGGTTCTGCTGACCGGCCTCGCCAGCGCGGCGCTGGCCCGCTGGGATGGCGCATTCGGTGCGCCGGAACTGGTCAAGTATCGCGAGAATGCGGTGTTCTCCGTCCGCCGTGCCGATGGGGTGCGCGTGGCGCTGCGCGTTCACCGCCACGGCTATCATTCCGACGCAGCGCTGCATTCGGAATTGCACTGGATGCAGGCGCTGGGCACGTGCGGTGTCGCGGTGCCGCCGATCGTCCCGGCTGCGTGCGGCAGCATGTTCGTAACCGTCGCCGCGCCCGACATTCCCGAACCGCGCCAGGTCGACATGCTCGGCTGGATGGCGGGCGCGCCGGTCGGCTCCGCCGAGGACGGGCTGGTGCTCGACGCGGCGGCGGCGGAGCGGCTGTATTTCGACGCCGGGGCACTGGCCGCGACGGTGCACCGGGAGACGCGGGCAATGCGGCTGCCCGACGGCTTCGTCCGCCATGCCTGGGACGAGGCCGGGCTGATCGGCGACAATCCGCTGTGGGGGCGTTTCTGGGAACTGGCGATGCTGACCGATGCCGACCGCGCGCTGCTGGCCGAGGCGCGGGCGCGGGCGGCGCGGGACCTGACCGCTTTCGGCCGGACGGCGGAGAATTACGGGCTGATCCATGCCGATTTCGTGCCGGAGAATTTGCTCAGCGAGGCAGGGCGGCTGAAGCTGATCGATTTCGATGATTCGGGTTTCGGCTGGCACATGTTCGAACTGGCGACCGCGCTCTATTTCAACATCGACGAGCCGTTCTACCCGGCGATCGAGCGGGCGCTGTTTGCCGGTTATCGCTCGGTGCGGCCGTTGCCCGCGGCAGAGGAATCGCTGTTGCCGCTGTTCCTTTTCCTGCGCGGCACAACCTATCTCGGGTGGATCCAGACCCGGCCGGAAACCCAGACCGCGCGTGAGCTTGGCCCGATGCTGATCGCGCGGATCAGGCAGGTGGCGCACGCCTATCTTGCCTCGCCCCCGGCCGCACCGGCATAGGGCGCGCGCCATGAACGCGGGACGACCAGCAAACACTCAGGCACGGGGACGCAAGCGGCGGGACGCGCTGCTTGGCGCCGCGCGGCAATTGCTCGCCGAGCGCGAGAGCGATCAGATCACCCTGGTCGATGTCGCCGCGCGTGCGGGCATCCCGAAAAGCTCCGCCTATCACTTCTACGCGGACGTGCTGGAACTCTACAACGAACTGGTCACGGTGCTCGATGCGGAACTCCAGCAATCGATTGTCCGCCCGATCGGCCCGGTCGAGGGGTGGGAGGCGCTGATCGGTGTCGTGATCGACCGCGCCGCGCTGTACTTCGCCGAGCATCCGGCGGCGCAGCAACTGATGCTCGCCTCGCAGACGCCGCCGGCGGTCAAGCGGTCCAGCCGGCGCGCCGACATCATGACCAGCGGCCTGATCGAGCAGCATATCGACGCGCAGTTCGTGATGCCCGACATTCCCGATCGCAGCCGCATCTTCTTTCACGCGGTCGAGGCGGCGGACCTGATGTTCGGCCTGTCGCTGTTCCAGTACGGGGCGCTGAAACCCTCGATGGTCGAGGAGGCGAAGAAAATGTCCTGCGCCTATCTTGGCCTGTACATCCCGCGCTTCCTGCCGCGGCGCTGATCAGCGGCCGGCGAGGATGCGCCGGGCCTGATCCTCGTCGACGACCTCGGCATATTTGGCCTGAAGATCGAACAGATTGGCATCGTGCTGGGCGGCGCCGCGATCGGCGCAACCGTCGCGCGCGACGAACGGGGCAAAGCCATGCTGCAAGGCGTCAAGCGCGCTGGCGCGGACGCAGCCGGAGGTGGAAAAGCCGGTGATGACCAACGTGTCGACGCCAAGGGTGGTCAGCATCGGCGCGAGCGCGGTGCCAAAGAAGGCGGAGGCATATTGCTTGGTAACGACGATGTCGTCCGCCGCCGGGGTCAGCACCGGCGGGAAGGCGCCGAGCGGCGACCCCGCCTGAAATTGGGCGAGCGCCGGGACCTTGCGATAGAACAGCCCGCCGTCCACCCCGCCGGGCGCGTAGACGACCCGGGTGAAGATGACGGGGGCCGAGGCGGCCCGAGCCGCCGCCGCCAGCCGCGCGGTTGCCGCCACCGCCGCTTCGCCGTCCAGAAACAGCGAGGATGTGGGGTCGAGATAGGCCATGACCATGTCGACGATCAGCAGGGCCGGGCGGGCGCCGGGTGCGAGCATCCCGCTGAACGGATCGGCTGAGCCGGGGGATGCCATCTTCAGATCGCGCCCTGTGCTTCGAGGGCGGCGAGCGCGGCGGCGTCCAGCCCGAGGAGCCTGCCGTACACCTCTGCATTGTCCTGCCCGACGCGCTCCGGCGCGGGGGTGCGGATGCGGCCCGGCGTTTCCGAAAATTTCGGGAAGCTGTTCTGCATCATCACCTTGCCCCAGCGCGGCGTGTCGACCTCAACCAGCGCCTCGCGCGCGGCGAAGTGCGGGTCGGCGATCATTTCCGGTGCGCGGTACATGCGGCCGGCGGGAATGCTGTGGGCGATCATCGCCGCTTCGACTTCGTCGACGCTGCGGGCGCTTGTCCAATCCTCGATCAGCGCATCAAGCTCTGCCTGGTGGCGCCCGCGCGAGACATGGTCGACATAGCGCGGATCGGTGGCCAGTTCCGGGCGGCCTATCGCCTGGCATAGCCGGGCGAATACCGCGTCCTGATTGGCGCCGATCAGGTAATCGCCGTCGCGGCACTTATAGACGTTGGATGGCGCGATGCCGGGCAGCACCGAGCCGGAACGTTCACGGATATAGCCGGATTTCTGGTATTCTGGGACCAGGCTTTCCATCACCTGCAACACCGCCTCGTACAGCGCGGAATCGATCACCTGCCCGCGGCCGGTGCGTTCGCGGGCGTGGAGCGCGGCAAGCGCGCCCATGCAGCCATAGGTTGCCGCCAGACTGTCGCCGATCGATACGCCCATGCGCGACGCCGGCCGGTCCGGGTCGCCAACGATATGGCGCCAGCCGCCCATCGCCTCACCGATGCCGCCGAAGCCGGCGCGCCCGGAATAGGGGCCGGACTGGCCGTAGCCAGAGACGCGCACGATGATCAGCCGCGGGTTGACCGCGTGAAGAACGTCGGGGCCAAGGCCCCATTTTTCCATGGTGCCGGGTTTGAAATTCTCGATCAGGATGTCGGCGGTCGCCGCCAGCTTGCGCGCCAGTTCCTGCCCCTCCGGCATGCGCAGATTGGCCGACACCGCCTTCTTGTTGCGGGACACGACTTCCCACCACAGTTTCTGGTCACCGCGCCCCCAGTTGCGCATCGGGTCGCCGGCGCCCGGCGGCTCGATCTTGATGACCTCCGCGCCCATGTCGCCCAGCAACTGGCCGCAGAATGGACCGGCGATCAACTGGCCCAGTTCCACCACCCGGATGCCGTGCAGTGCCCCGTGCTTTTCCTCCATCTTCCTTTCTCCTAACCCGCCGTCGCCGATTGCGGCCGCCATGTCGGCTGCCGTGGCGCGGGGAGGCCCGTTTCCGCTTCGCACCGGGCGCGCAGCGTGTCGATGTCGGGGCCGAAATCGAATATCGGCAGCGGACCGCTGCGCCCGGCTCGCATTTCGGCGCGCAAGGCGGCGGTGGCGGTTTCGTCCACCACCCCATCGGCAAGCACGACGCCGTAATCCCGCGCCCCGTCTGCGCTC
The DNA here is from genome assembly GCF_047553045.1 of Sphingomonas flavalba. Classification (GTDB taxonomy): domain Bacteria; phylum Pseudomonadota; class Alphaproteobacteria; order Sphingomonadales; family Sphingomonadaceae; genus Sphingomonas_L; species Sphingomonas_L flavalba_A. The sequence goes on from NZ_CP180208.1 coordinate 776,341, forward strand.
ACCAGCCCCTGGCGGAATTCGCGCGCGACCAGCGCCGGGTCGCGATCCAGCGGGTCGCCCCAGCCGCCGCCGCCCCAGGTGATGTAGTGCAACTGGTCGCCGGCCTCGACCTGAAGCTGTTCCAGCTTGTTGCCGACAATGGTCCGCGTGCCGTCCGCTTTCTCCAGAATCTTGCGGGCGCGGGCCCCCGGCGCGCCGCCGTTGACGCCCCAAGGCGGCACGAACCAACGGTCGTCGTGGATCGCGATAACCCCCGGCTCCAAAAAGCGGTACGTCATATGGATGCCATTGCCGCCCCGGTGCAGCCCGGCGCCCCCCGAATCCGGCGCGGTTTCATAACGCTCGATCCGCAGCGGGAAATAGCGTTCCAGGAATTCGTTGGGCACATTGGTGAAGCCGGGCCACAGCGAGTGGCCATCCGGCCCGTCCCCCAGCGGGCGCCCCGGAATCCCGCCGAAGCCGATCTGGAACAGCTGGAACCACTGTCCGCCGGCATCGACCCCGGAATAGAACAGGTGCGGGCTGGACGAGAAGCCGGCGGCGTTCAGGAATTCCGGTGTCTTCTGCCCCAGCAGGCCGCCCAGTATGTCGAAGATGCGGCCGAGCGCATGGGTCCGCCCCGACAGCGCCGCCGGGAAGCGCGGTTTCAGCAGCGAACCTTCCGGGATGCGGACCTCGATCAGATCGTAGAAGCCGTCGTTGAACAGAATCTGCGGGTCGAACACCATGATCATGTAGATGCCGAAGAACATCTTGAACATGTTCTCGTTCAGGTAGAAATTGATCGACGCGTCCGATTGCGGATCGGTCCCGTCGAAATCCAGGATCACCCGGTCGCCTTCGCGCCGCATCGTGCATTTGATCCGGTACGGGCCATAACCCATGCCGTCGTCGCAGATGTAATCTTCGAAACTGGCGGGCTCCTCGCTGATCGAGCTGGCGATCAACTGCTTCATCGCGCGGTGGTTGCGCTGAAGCAGTTCCTGCGTTGCCGACACGTACAGATCGTCGCCGAACCGGTCGCTCAGTTCCAGCAGGCGCCGCGCCGCGACCCGGCACGACGCGATCAGCGCGTTCAGGTCGGCCATGCACCAGTCCGGCTTGCGCGTCTGGTGCATGACCAGCCGGACAAGATCGGCGTTATATTCGCCCTTGCGCCAGATTTTTACCGGTGGGATGCGCACGCCTTCCTCGAAGATCGAATGCGCGTCGATCGGCATCGATCCGGCGACCTTGCCGCCGATGTCCGACTGGTGGCCGAACATCGCGGTGTAGGCGAGCAGGCGGCCGTTCTTGAACACCGGCAGCAGCACCAGCCAGTCGTTCGAGTGGCTGATCGCGCCCTCGACCGAATAAGGGTCGGACAGCAGGAACAGGTCGCCATCCTCGACCGTGCCGTCATAGCCGGCGAGGAAGCCGCCGATGAACGAGCCGAACTGGCCGACGATCATCCGCCCCTGATGGTCGGCGATCAGCGGAAACGCATCGCCCTGTTCGCGGATGCCGGGCGACATCGCGGTGCGGACAAGGGTGGCGTCCATCTCGATCCGCGCATTGCGGAGGGCGTTTTCGATGATGTCGAGGGTGACCGGATCGATCTCGATGCCGGCGAAGGGCGTGGGGTTTGACTGGACGATGGTCGCGGGCATGGTCGCGCTCCCTTCAGGCCGGGTTGATCAGGATATTGCCGACATGGTCGACCCGGCCGATGTGGCCGGATTCGATCAGCGTCGTCGAATCCATCTCGACGATGATGGCAGGGCCGGGGATGCCGTCTCCGGCGCGGAGCCTGGCGCGGTCGTAAATCACCGCCGGCTGGGTGCGGCCGTCCATCCACAGTTCGTGGTCGCGCAGCTTCGCGCCCGACGGATCGCCGTCGCCCTCCGGAATCTCCGGGGCGGGCAGGGCGAGCGGCGGCCCCATCGCCACCGCGCGCAGGTTCACCAGTTCGTGCGCAGTATCCATGTTGAAGGTGAACAGCCGGCGGTGTTCCTCGTCGAACCGGCGGGTGATGCCGGCCAGTCCGTCGCGCCGCAACGTATCGGCGTCGATCGCCAGCGGCACCTCGAACGCCTGGCCTTCGTAGCGTACGTCAATTTCGAACAGGCTGGTAATCGCGGTGTTATCGATGCCCTCGGCGGTCAGCTCTGCGCGGGTCTGTGCCGCCATTTCGTCGAGCAGGGCAAGCACCTCCGCCTCCCGCGTGTCGGCGAAGCGGCGGGAGAAGCTGCGCGCGGTTTCGGTCCGCATCCGCGTCGTCGCGTCGCCGAGTGCGCACAGCACGCCGGGGGACACCGGCGCTACCGCCGGCCAGCTTCCCATCAGCCGCGCCACCGCGTTGACGTGGAGCGGCCCGGCGCCGCCGAAGCCCATCAGCGCGAAGTCGCGCGGGTCATAGCCCTGCTGCACGGAAATCATCCGCAGCGCGCCGAACATGTTCTCGTTGACGATGTCGATGATGCCGCGCGCCGCTTCGAACAGGCCGATGCCAAGCGCGTCGGCGATCGTCTGCACCGCGGTGCGGGCGCCGTCGCGGTCGAGCTTGAATGTGCCGCCGAGCAATGCCTCCGGCAGGTAGCCAAGCACGACATTGGCGTCGGTGACCGTCGGCAGCGTGCCGCCCCGGCCATAGGCGACAGGGCCGGGGGCGGCCCCGGCCGATTGCGGACCGACACGCAGCGCACCGGTCAGCTCCGGCACATAGGCGATCGACCCGCCACCGGCGCCGACGGTCTTCACGTCCAGCGACGAAGCGCGGACCGACAGGTGGCCGACCTCCGTCGTTCGCACCCGGCGCGGCTCCAGATTCTCGATCAGCGCGACATCGGTCGATGTGCCGCCGACGTCGAGGGTCAGGATGTTGTTCAACCCGGCGTGGCGGCCGACCCACAGCGCGCCGGTGACGCCGCCGGCCGGACCGGACATCAGCAGGGAGACCGGGTGTTCTTCCGCCTTTTCCGACGACATAAGCCCGCCATCGGAGCGGAGCAGGGACAGGGTGCCGGCAACCCCGGCGTCGCGCAGCCGGCCGCGCAGATTGTGAACGTAGCGACCGACGACCGGGCGCACCGCAGCGTTGGCGACGGTGGTCAGCGTGCGCTCATACTCCTGCATCTCGGGCAGGACCTCGTGGCTGAGCGAGATCGGGATGTCGGGCATCACCTCTCGCGCGATTTCCGCCACACGGCGTTCATGGGCGCCGTTCAGATAGGCGTTGATTAGCGACACGGTGAGCGCGGTCACGCCTTGCGCCTTCAGCGCTTCGAGGCCGGCGCGGATGTCGGCGTCGTTGACCGGGCGGACCTCGTTGCCCTGCGCGTCCATCCGGCCTTTGACTTCGACCGTATCTTCCAGCGCGGCGAGCGGCTCCGGCTTCGGCCAGACGATCCACCCCGCCAGACCGCCGGGCACATAGCTGCGCGCGATCTGGAGGATCTGGCGATAGCCCTCCGTCGTCACCAGCCCGACGCGCGCGCCTTTGCCTTCCAGCATCGCGTTGGTCGCGACGGTGGTGCCGTGCAGGAAGGTGCGGACGGCACTGGGCGCGATGCCGGCGGCGGCGCAAACCGCCTCGACCCCGGTCAATATGCCTTCCGAACTGTCGTGCGGTGTCGACAGGGTCTTATGTCGCCAGAACGCGCCGCTGCCTTCGTCGAGCAGCAGAAGGTCGGTGAATGTCCCGCCGACATCGACGCCCAGACGATAGGCCATGGACTATATCCTCTCTCTTATGGGGTGGCGGGGCGTGGGAATGCCCCGGCCTTGCCAACCATGCCCGGCAACGGCTTGCCGATCACGCCGGTGAACCAGTCAGCCGTGCCGATCAGCCGGTCGAGCCCCAGCCCGGTGCCGACGCCTGACCGTTCCAGCATATAAACGACATCTTCGGTCGCGACGTTGCCCGCCGCGCCGGGGGCGAAGGGGCAACCGCCCAACCCGCCGAGCGACGCGTCGACAATGCCGGCGCCGGCATTCACCGCTGCCCAGACATTGGCGATGCCGGTGTTGCGGGTGTTGTGGAAATGAACGCGCACCGGCACCGGCGCGATCGCGCGCACCACCCTGTCGACCAGCCGCGCGACGGCATCGGGCACCGCGACGCCGATCGTGTCGGCCAACGCCACTTCCCGTGGGCCGGCACGGGCGGCCTTCTCCGCCATAGCGACGACATGGTCCTCGTCGACTTCGCCTTCGAACGGGCAGCCGAATGCCGCGCCGATGGTAATCTGGCTCGAACGCCCCGCCGCATGCGCCGCCGCGACGATCTGTGACGCGACGTTGAGCGACTCCGCGCTGGTCTGGCCCTGATTGCGCATGGCGAAGCCGTCGGTGGCGACGCAGACCGCCCCCAGTTCGTCGATGCGGGTGGCAAGCGCTCGTTCGGCGCCGCGCATATTGAGGACCAGGCCGATATAGGTGGCGTCCGGGCGTTCCGGCAGCGCCGCCGCCACCGCTTCCGCGTCGGCCATCTGCGGCACCCGACGCGGGTTGACGAAGCTTGCCACCTCTATCCGCCGCACTCCGGCGGCGAGCATCCGCTCGATCAATGCGACCTTGTCGGCAGTCGCGACCAGTGCCGCCTCATTCTGCAAGCCGTCGCGCGGCCCGACCTCAACGATCTCGACTGTGGCGGGGGGCTGGCGCGCGCTGGGCATTCGGCGGGTCTGGTCCACGATTAATTGCTGCGTTGTTTGTATACAAATCGTCCGCGCGGCGGGTCAAGCGCCGACCGGGGCGTCGGTCACCGCTTGCCCGGCCGCTGATGGAAAGCGTCGTGATAGGCATGGAAGGCGCGGCGGATATGTGAAGTCATCACCGCGCGCGCCCAATCCGGGTCGCGACGCCGAAAGGCGATGATCAGCTCGTCATGTTCGGCGCGCGATTGCTGAATCTGGCCACGGTCATATTGCCGCGCGGTGCGTGCAACCACCGGCTGCTCGACAATCCCGGCCAGCAGATCGGCCAGGCGTTCGGAACCGGCGCCTTCGACGACGATCGCGTGAAAGGCGCGGTTGTGGTCCAGGAATGCGGGCACATCCGGCGGATTTGCCTGTGCGGCGGTATCGATTGCGCGATTATGGCTGCACAGCTGTTCGATTGCGGCTTCGCTGATGTGCAGGGCGGCACGCGCCGCGGCGTGGCCTTCCAGCATACTGCGCAGCACAAACCCTTCCTCGATCTCGTCAAGCGACCATTCGGCGACGAAGGTGCGCTGCGATTCGTTACGGCGGACGTAATGCTCGCCCTCCAGCCGGCGCAGGGCGTCGCGAACCGGCGTCCGCGAAACGCCGCAGGCGGCGGCAAGCTGTTCCTCGCGTAGCTGGGCGCCGGGAACCAGCGAGCCGTCGAGGATCGCGCCGCGTATATATTGATAGGCCCGGTCGGACGCCTTCGTCATGCTGCCCTCCACGCTCCCCCATGCGATGCCATCACGGACGCTTGACGATGGCTGTTTGTATACAATACTGTTCCGCCTGACAGACGCAAGGCTATGGAGCACGCGCGCAACCCGGCGTTCACGCCGGGGCCATCGGAGGGGGAGGCATGATGTCGATCAACGGGCCTGGATTCTTTCTTGCTGGTGTTTCGCTGCTTGCCGCTGCCGCTCCGGCGATGGCGCAGGGAGAGTCGGCCGGTGCCGCGGTCGCCGACAGTGGCGAGATTGTCGTCACCGCCCGCCGCGTATCCGAAACCCTGTCGCAGGTGCCGGCGTCGATCACGGTGTTGACGACCGACACGCTGACCCGCGCGAATATCCAGAAGGGCGAGGATTTCGTAAAGCTGACCCCCGGCGTCACCATTGTCACCAACACCGCCGACGCCGGTGACACGCAAATCAATATTCGCGGTATCAACGGTGCGCGCGACGCGGAAAGCTCGGTGGCGCTGGTCGTTGACGGCGTGCTGAAAACCAATACCGCCCAGCTCAACCAGGACCAGGGCACGCTGCGTCAGGTCGAGATACTGAAGGGCCCGCAGGGTGCGCTTTATGGCCGCAACGCGGCGGCCGGCGCGATCGTTATCCAGACCGTCAGACCGACAGACCAGTTCAGCGGCGCTTTTCAGGCCAGCTACGCGAACGAGAAGACGGTCAGCGCGAGCGGGCATATAGCGGGGCCTCTTGGCTCCGGCATCGGCTTCGTCCTGTCGGGCGACTACCGGACGACGGACGGCTTCTACCGCAATCTGCTTCTCGACCGGAAAGTGGTCGACGATCAGGAGGCGTGGAACGTCGACGGACGGATTCTCGCCGAAGTCGGCGATGCGACAACGATCGACCTGAAAGCGCGTTACGGCGAGCTTCACGGCGCGTCGATCAACTTCAATTCGTCGTTCCATATCCCTGCTCTGGGCGGCGCCTTCTATGAGGATGTCAACGCCCATCCGTTCCGCTTCTATTCGAACATCCGCCCGACCAACAATCAGAAGACGGTCGAGGCGTCGATCAAACTCGATCATGATTTCGGGCCGATGACGCTGAGCGCCTGGGTGCTGTACAGTAACATTAAGAACAATCTGACCGCCGATGGCACGTCCGCCGACTTCGCCCGCTACATCGCCGCCGCGAGCGCGGATGGCGCGGCGGCGGTCAACAGTTGCTTCGCGTCGACCGCGGCGCTGACCGGTTTTCCGGTCAATCCGCCCGGCATGATCGGTCAGATTCCGGTGCCGTTCATCTTCGCGCCGGCGAATGGTTCGGTATTCGGCGCCTTTTCGCCGACTACCTGCGACGGCACCCAGTACCAGCAGCGCGACCAGCGCGACATCAGCGGCGAAATCCGCCTGGCATCGAACGGCGACAACCAGTTCAACTGGCAGCTTGGCGGCTATTATCTGCATATCAACCGCACGACTGCGGTCAGCCTGGGTGGCGATACGGGGCAGGGGATGATCCCCGGATTCTATAACCCGCCCGGCTCGATCAATCCGACATCGCAGCTGTTCGCCGACAAGTTCCGTACCAACGTCTATGCCGCCTTTGCGTCTGGCCAGTTCAAGTTCAGCGACACCGCGAACCTCGGTGTCGCTGTCCGCTATGACATCGAGCAGCGTCATGCCCGCAATCTGGTGCCGATGGAGATCGATCCGTTCACCGGCGGGCCGATCAACCCGGGGCAGGTGAATGGTCCGATCGGGCCGAAAAGCACCACCTTCAAGCAACTTGAACCCAAGATCACCTTCCGCTGGGCGATGGCGCCGCAGGCGAACTTCTTTGCCAACTGGGGCGTTGGTTTCAAATCGGGCGGTTTCAACAACCAGGGATCGGCGGCGATCGTCGATCAGAATTTCAACGTGGCGCCGATCAACGCCGGGGTGCTGATCAACGATCAGTTCCGCAAGGAACGCTCAAGCGCTTTCGAAGCCGGTTTCAAGGGCCGGATTGGGCCGGTTAACTACAACCTTGCCGGTTACTACACTCGCGTCCGCGACATGCAGTTCTTCGAATTTTTCGTCGGCAGCTTCGGTCTGCTCCGTGTTGTGTCGAATATCGACCGGGTTGACATCAAGGGCGCGGAACTGAACGTTGATGCGAAGCTGGTCGACGGCTGGACGGTTTTCGGCGCGTTCAACGTCACCGATTCCGAAATCAAGAAGAACCAGTCGCGCCCGGATACCGTCGGCAACAAATCACCCTACACGTCGACCTACACGATTAACCTCGGCACCCAGATGGTCGCGCCGGTGCGTGACGATCTCGATCTGGTGTTCCGCGCCGACTACCGTATTACCGGCCCAACCTGGTTCCACACTGTCCAGAATCAGGAAAAGGCAACGATCTTCAGCGCGTTGCTGCCGATTTCCGCACTGCAGTTGCCGGCGGAGGTGGGTAACGCGGTGTACGATGTCAACCGGCGCGCGGCGTTCGGGGTGCTCGATCTGCGCTTCGGGCTGGAAGGCCGCAACTGGCGCGCGACGGTGTTCGCCAACAATTTCCTCAACCGAAAATATCTGAACGAGGTCATCCCGGCGATCGAATTCGGTGGCTCTTTCATCTCGCCCGGTTCGCGCCGGCTATGGGGGCTGGAAGTCGGGTATAAATTCTAGGCTAAAAAAGGGGGCGGCGGCGTCGGGTTTCGGTGCCGCTATCGCCCCTCCATCCCGGCGCAGGCCGCCGCCATCGTCCGGGTGTAGTTCGCGTCCCGGCCCAGCGTTTCTCCCAGAATACGCAGACCGGCGGCGCAATCGGTCCGCGCTTCCGCCGTGCGCCCGGCGCGTTGGAGAATCGTCGCGCGGTTGACCAGCAGGTCACCGTGGTTGGCGTGGAGCCTGCCGTAGCTGACATCGTAATTATGCCGGGCGTCGTCGAGAATGCGGAGCGCCGCGTCGGTGCGCCCGCGTTCGGATTCGACCAGCGCCAGATACACCTCGGCGATGCCGATCAGGTAATGCGGGCGGCCAAAGGCGCGGCGGTAGATCGCGATCGCCTGATCCAGCGATTGCCGCGCTTCCGCCAGCCGCTTCTGCCCGTGAAAGATCTGCCCCTGCATCGACAGCGCGTCAGCGATCGTTCGATTGTCCGGGTCGAGGACGGCGCGCTCTATCGCAAGGGCGTTGGTGATATAGCCGCCCGCTTCGTCCAGCTTGCCTGCCATGAAGGCGTTCTGCGCCAGGCTGAACCAGCTTTGCCCGGTCGCCAGATGCCGCGGGCCGAGCGCCTGCTGGTTAATCGCCAGCGCGGCGCGCAGCGAGCGCTCCGCAGCGTCGAACTGGCCGTCGTCGGCAAGCAGCAGTCCCCGGTTCTGCAGCGTCGTCGAAATCTTCGCCGGCGGGGTGTCGGGCGTGGCGCGGTATAGCGCGAGCGCCTGGTCGAAGGCGGCGACGCCGCGCCGCGTGTCCCCGCCGGCGGTGTGGATCATGCCTTCGATCACGGCGGCGCGCGCGGTCTGGTCCGCGTCGCGCGCGGGCGCGTTGGCCAGTGCGGTGCGCGCCTGCGCAACCGCGGTCCGCGCCGCGTCCAGCTGGCCCAGTTGAAGATATGTGGTGGCAAGTGTCAGGCGAGCGCTGGCCCCGTCGGCGCCCGCCCGTTGGATCGCGGGCATCGAGCGCTGGATCGTTCCGCGCGCCTCCTCGAACAGGCCAAGATTATTGTAGGCCTGCCCCAGCGTCGACACCAGCCGCGCCTGCACCACCGGCTGGCCCACCAATTCGCGCCGCGCTCGCGCCGCGCCGCGATCGAGGATGGTGAGGGCGGATATCGTGCGCGGGTTCTCGGTCGCCGGATTCGACAGGGTGAAGGTGTCGATCAGATAGTCGGACGCAGCACGGGCGGTGGCTGCCTCGCGCTCCGCCACTAGCCGTTGCTCGTTCGCCTCGATCCGCCGGTTATTGGCGTAGAGTGCAAGCGCCGAGGTCAGCAGCATGCCGGCGCTCGCCGCGCCGGCGGCGATCATCAGCCGCCGCATCCGCCGCTGGGTTTCGCGCTGGACCAGATCGTCGAGCGACAGGCCGGTCAGCCCGGCGATCAGCTTGAGCGCCGCCAGCCGCTTGCCGTCCGCTTCGGCGCGCAGATCGGCGGCAATCGGCTCGGTCGGTTGATCCGACACCACGCCGTCGATGAGCCTGAAGCGCAGGGCGGGCGGAAAACACTCCTGCGCGGCGGTGTCCGGCGCGGCGGAGGCATAGGGTTCGCCGGCCACGATCAGCGCCAGAACGCGTTGTTCGCCGTGCATGCGCTTGAAGGTGGCGATTTCCTCGTTGACCCAGGGCGAGCGCGCCGAGGCCGGCGAGCAGATGACGATTAAGAACAGCGATTGTGTCAGCGCGGCTGTGATCGCCTCGCCCAGATCCGCCGCCGCCGACAATTCGTCGCGGTCGCGGAAGATCGGCGCCAGCCGCGCCGGGACCGGGCCGGCCGCCGTCACCCGGCCAACCAGCTTTGACGGGACGCGATAGGTTTCAAGCCTGCGGTGAAGCCAGGCCGCAACGCGCTTGTCGCGATGACTGTAGCTCAGGAACGCGCGGTAGCGTGGCACCGCGGACGATCAGGTGGCGAGGGCCGCGCGCCGCCTGCGCATGGCGCCGATCATTCCGAAGCCGGCGATCAGCATCGCCCAGCTCGCCGGTTCCGGCACGCCGGAGGCCAGTTGATAGGACAGCACGCCGTTCTTGAAGCTGGGCAGTTCGAAGGCGAAGCTGCCAAAGTCGAGCGAGCCGTTGTCGCTGGCATCGAGCGTGCTGAAACTGCGCATCATCGCGGGATTGGTACCGCCGCCGCGCCCGATCGGGTCACCGAAGGAACTATACGCGATGATGCAGGCGGTGGTCAGTTGCTCAAAGCATTGCGAACGGGAGAAGCTTGTCACCTCCGTCTCGTAGGTGAGGGTGGAGGATTGGCCGGGCTGGAGCAGGACGCTGTCAGGGAAGGCGACCAGAATATTCGTCGTGTCCCAGGCGAAGCCGAAATGCTTGTCGCTGCCCGGGGCCGACGTCATCTGAAAGCCGCTCAGCGCCAGCGCCGCGGCGTCGAGGTCGCTGACCAGAACATTGGCGCCCGAAGCCGTATCATGGACCAGCGCCACGCTGCCGGACAGCTCGTAGATTGTCGCACCCTCGCCGGTTATCCGGAAGGAAAAGGACGCTCCGGCCAGAACGTCGCCGACCGGATCGCGGCCGTCGACGACGAAATCCTGAAAGGTACGGAAATCGCCAGGAAAACTCCCGCCGGGGCCACAGCCATTCAGGTTCTGCAGGCAGTCGGCGCCGACGAACACGCCCAGCCCCGCCGGGGTGATCGTCGAGTACAGTTCCGGCCGCACTGCGGTGCTGCCGTCATTTGTGAAGCTGATGTCGATGATGGTGCGCGATTTTGCATAAGTATAGCTGCCGCCCGCGGCATTGCCGTTCTGGAATTCGACGACACCCACGCCGACATTTGCGGTCGAGGCAAAGCTTGCGCCTGAACCGAATCCGAGACTGCCACTTTGTTCGCCGATCTTGTGGCCAGTATACTGACGAATGTCGGGATTGCCCTCGACATCCGGTCGGAACTGCAAGGTTGCGCTGGCTTCGGTAATCACGCCGGTGACTTGTGCGGATAGTGGCGCCGGCGCGGCGATACCGCCGAACAGACAAGACGCAACGATAACCGTTGACGCGCGCATGACGAAGTCCCCCTGGGCGGGAGAGGTTATAGGAAACCACCTGTTAATCAAGGTGTGAATGCTGGCCGCTGATCGGCCGTTTTCCCACCGAGGGACAGTATCACTTCAGGCGGATCGTTCGCTTGCTCCGGGTCAGGCCGGCAGGTCGGTGTCGCCTTTCTTCCGGGTGCCCGCCGCCTCCGCCGCGACCTGTTCCTCGCGGTCGCGATAGAGCGCTGCGCGGGCGAGCAGCATCAGCGTGACCGGCGTCGTCGCGGTGACGAACAGCGCGATCAGTATCTCGTGCAGCACCGGGCGCGCCTGGAGCACCGAAAAGCATAGCGCGGAGGCGACAAGGATGCAGGCCATGCCGGCGGTGGTCCCCAGCGTCGGCGCGTGGGCGCGCTGGTAGAAAGTACCAAGCCGTAGCAGGCCGACCGATCCGGTCAGGGTGATGGCCGCGCCGAGCAGGACGAGAGTGCCGACAATGATCGCCGCCCATGCAGGCAGGTCGGGCGCCTGGATCATTCGATAACCTCCCCGCGCATCAGGAATTTCGCCAGCGCCACCGTGCTGGCGAACCCAAGCAGCGCGATCACCAGCGCCGCTTCGAAATAGAGGGGGCGTCCGGTCTGGATGCCGAAGGTCAGCAAAAGCAGCATCGCGTTGACGTAAAGCGCGTCCAGCCCAAGGACCCGGTCCTGCGCGCGCGGCCCCTGCGCCAGTCGCCATGCGGCGCAGGCCATGGCGAAGCCGAGCAGCACCTGCGCGGCGGTGATGGCGAGGGCGAGTAACAGGCCGGTCATTCGAAAATGTCCATCAGCAGACGTTCGTAGCGGTTCTTGATCAGCGTAATCAGCGCATCCTCGTCGATCAGGTCGAGGACGTGGATCAGCACGCTGCGCTGGGCGGGGTCATAACGCATCCACAGCGTCCCCGGCGTTGCGGTGATGATGATCGCCAGCATGGCCAGCCCGTAACGGTTGCGCATGTCGAGCGGCAGGTTGATGAAACCGGAAGCGCGCGGCCTGGTCGTCTGGAACAGGACGATCCGCGCGACCGCAAGGTTGGACCGGACGATGTCGACGAGCACGATCACCGCCAGCCGCGGAATGGCGCTCGACAGACGGATCCGCAACGGCAGCGGGCGCAGTGCTGACAGCCCCTTGGCGGCGATCAGCGCGACCAGCGTGCCGATCAGCAGATGGCCGGGCGACAGCGACTGGTTGAACAGCAGCCAGAGCAGGACGAGCGCGGCGATAAGCCAGGGATGGGGCAGCCGGCGGCTCATGGTGCAATTGCCCCGTCGCCGGCACGTGGCGCGTCGAGCGCCGCGCTGGTGTAAAGCGCCGCGTCGCCCAGAGTCCGGGCCGCCCGCTCGATATATTCCATGACCGCGCCGGCCTGAACCATCAGCGCCAGGCAAAGGGCAAGCAGAATGCCGATCGGGATCGCCTCGACGATGCTGAGTTGTAGCTGGGGCCGTTCGGTCGGCGTCCAGATCAGGTCGATGCCGGCGCGGGTCATCGCCACCACCGTGGCCAGCCCGGACAGGATGATCAGCGTGATCAGTGCCCACACCGTCGGCGGCACGGCGCCATCGCCACGCAGCAGGCCGTCGATGATCGCGAATTTTGCGATGAACCCGGACAGCGGCGGCAGGCCCGATAGCAGCAGGGCGCAGAAGATGAAGCCGCCGCCGAGCACCGCGAGCGTTGCCGGAATGGCGATGCCGATCTCGTCCTCTTCCTCTTCCAGCGCGCCGATATACTCATCTTCAAAGACGGGCTCGGCAATGGCCTGCGCGACCTCGTCCTCTCCGCCGCGTCCGATCGGCTCGATGATCAGGTAGAAGGCACTGACAGCCAGCGTCGAACTGACAAGGTAGAATAGTGCCGCCGCCACAACCGTCGACTGGCCGGTGCCGAGCGCGGCAAGCAGGATTCCGGTCGAAATCAGCACGTAATGCCCGGCCAGCCGCACCAGCGTCTGCGACGACAGCACGCCCAACGTGCCGTAGAGGATCGTCGCCAGCCCGCCGAATAGCATCCATTCATCGGCGAAATCCGCCGCCCGGCCGGCGCCGTCGCCGAACAGCAGCGTCGTCAGCCGCAGAATCACGTAAATCCCGACCTTGCTCAGTATCGCGAACATCGCCGCAACTGGCGGCGCGGCGGCCGCATAGGTCCCCGGCAGCCAGAAACACAGCGGCCACATGCCGGCCTTGACCAGAAAAGCGATGCCAAGGATCGCGGCGCCGCCTTCGAGCAGCATCAGGTCTTCGCGCGGTACCAGCGGAATGCGGGCGGCGAGGTCGGCCATGTTGAGTGTGCCGGTGACGCTGTAGATCAGGCTGACGCCGATCAGGAACAGCAGCGACGTGGCAACATTGATCGCGACATAATGCAGCCCCGCCCTGGCCCGGTCCGTGCCCGACCCGTGGAGGACAAGGCCGTAAGACGCCGCCAGCAGCACTTCGAAGAACACGAAGAGGTTGAAGATGTCGCCGGTCAGGAAGGCGCCGTTCACACCCATCAGCAACAGCAGGAACAGCGCGTGGAAGCGCGGCCCGGCCCGGTCCCATCGCGCCATCGAATAGAACAGGGACGTGAAACCCAATACGCTGGTCAGCAGCAGCATCAGCGCGGACAGGCGGTCGACGACCAGAACGATGCCGAATGGGGCGGGCCAGTCGCCGAGCAGATAGACCAGTGGCGCCGCGGCGACGCCATAGGGGTCGGTCGCGCGCAGAAGTATAATCGCGATGGCGAGAAGTGCGCCGGTTGTCGCGAAGCTCATCCAACGCTTCAGCTTGCGGCGGCGTTCGTCGAATAGCAGCATCGCCGCGCTGACCACCAGCGGCAGCAGGATCGGCGCGATCACCAGATGGGCAGCCCAGCCGCTCATTGGTCGCGGTCCTCGCCATCGACATGGTCGGTGCCGGTCAATCCGCGCGAGATCAGCAGCATGACAAGCAGCAGCGCCGTGGTTGCGAAGGCGATGACAATCGCCGTCAGCACCAGCGCCTGCGGCAACGGGTCGGCGTAAAGGCTTGCGTCGACGCCGTCGCCTTTGGCGATGATCGGTGGCGCGTCGGTGCGGAGCCGACCGGTGATCAGAATGAACAGATTAACCGCATAGGATATAAATGACAGGCCAAGGATAACCTGAAACGTTCTGGGGCGTAGCAGCAGCCAAACCCCGGATGCGGTCAATATGCCAATGGCGAGGGCGATGACCATTTCCATCAGGCGCCCTCCTCCTTATCCGTCGCGGGGCGCGATGGTCTGGGAACCCGGATCGACTGGTGGGCGAGGGCGATCAGCACCACCACCGTCGCGCCGACGACCAGCGCGAACACGCCGATGTCGAACAGCAATGCGCTGGCGACCGGAATGGTGCCGAACAGCGGGAGGTCGACATAGCGGAAATAGGAGGAGAGGAACGGATAGCCCAACAGCCATGCCCCGGCGCCGGTTACCGTCGCCAGCAACAGACCGATGCCGATCCAGCGCAGCGGGCGGATGATCAGTTGCGCTTCCACCTGACGGGCGCCCTTCGCCATATACTGGATCAGGATCGCGATCGACATCGCGATCCCGGCGGCAAAGCCGCCGCCCGGCGCATCATGGCCGCGCAGCAGGATGTAGATGGCGAAGACGATGATGATGGGGAAGGATATCTCCATCATGATACGCGGAATCGCCAGATAGTCCGCCACCGTGTCGCCGATCTTGCGGTCGGCGTGGGCGTCGTCGAACGCATTCTGCACCCGTTGCTGAACCGGTGCCTTGACGCTTTCCGGCGCCGGGCGGAACCGGCGCAGCAGCGAGAAAACGGTCAGCGCGACAATGCACAGCACCGTGATCTCGCCGAGCGTATCGAAGCCGCGGAAATCGACGAGGATGACGTTGACGACATTGGTGCCGCCAGCTTCGGTGTAGGACCGTTCGAGGAAATAGCGGGAAATGCTGTCGGGCGGTGGCCGTGTCATGATCGCATAGGCGATCGCCGCCATGCCGAGGCCGGCGGCGATCGCGATCGCCAGATCGGACGACCGCCGCAGCAACACGCTGGGCGGCCAGCGGTTGCCGGACCACATCTCCGGCAACCGCTTCGGCAGCCAGCGAAGGCCGAGCAGCAACAGCACCGTGGTAACGATCTCGACCAGCAACTGGGTGATGCCCAGATCGGGCGCCGACAGCCAGAAGAAGGTGATGCAGGTGGCGAGCCCAGAACCGCTCATCAGGATCAGTGCGGCGAGCCGGTGGTATTTGGCCTGCCACGCGGCGCCGATGGCGCAGGCGCCGCCGATCAGCCATACGATCGCGAAGGCGGGATCGACCAGCGTGCCGGGCGCCTGCCCCAGGCTGTAGCCGAAATGGACGAACGGCAGGCCGCCGGCGACCAGCGCGATGCACAGCAGCACCCGCAACTGCGCCTGCAGCCGCCCGGTGCCGACGACCGCCTCGCACGCGCGCGCGCCGGCGACGATCGCGCTCATCACCGCCTCGAACGTCTTGCGGCCCTTCAGCCGGCCGACAACAGGCGAGGACTTAGCTTCGTTCAGCGGCTTGCGGTAGATCAGGTAAAGGATGGTGCCGCCGACAAGCGCGACGAGGCTCATCATCAGCGGCCGATTGAACCCGTGCCAGATCGCCAGGCTATAGGCCGGGGTCTGATCGCCAAGGATGGAGCGGACGGCGGTGGCGAGATACGGCCCGATGGTCAGCGTCGGCAGCACGCCGACGACAAGGCAGGCGAGCACCAGAATTTCCACCGGCAGGCGCATCCACGGTGGCGCCTCTCCGGGCACGCGCGGAAGATCGGTCGGTGGCGGGCCGAAGAAGGTCTGGTGAATGAAGCGCAGCGAATAGAGAACGGCGAAGGCGCTCGCTACCGTCGCCAGATAAGGCAGGGCTTCGTCGATATAGGTGCCGCTGTGTTCGGCCAGCGCTTCGGCGAGGAACATTTCCTTCGACAGGAAGCCGTTGAGCAGCGGCACCCCCGCCATCGCCGCCGCCGCGACCATCGCCAGCGTCGCGGTGATCGGCATTGCGCGGTAGAGACCGCTCAGACGGCGCAGATCGCGGGTGCCGGTTTCGTGATCGATGATGCCCGCCGCCATGAACAGCGACGCCTTGAATGTCGCGTGGTTGACGGTGTGGAAGATCGCGGCGACCAGGGCGAGCGGACTGCCCAAACCTAGCAACAAGGTTATCAGGCCAAGATGACTGATCGTCGAGTAGGCGAGCAGGCCCTTCAGATCCTGTTGGAAAATTGCCGACCAGGCGCCGACAAGCAAGGTGGCAAGGCCGGTGGTGGTGACGAACAGATACCATTCGTCGGTACCGGACAGCACCGGCCACAGGCGCATCAGCACGAAGATGCCGGCCTTCACCATCGTCGCGGAATGCAGGTATGAGGAGACGGGCGTCGGCGCCGCCATCGCGTGCGGCAGCCAGAAGTGGAACGGCACCTGCGCGCTTTTGGTGAAAGCGCCGATCAGGATCAGGATCAGCGCCGGCGTGTAGAGGCCGTTGGCGCGGATGCGGTCGCCGGACGCGAGGATCGTGTCGAGGTCGTAGCTGCCGACGATCCGCCCGAGCAGCAGCACGCCGACCAGCAGGCAGACGCCGCCGGCGGCGGTGACGACCAGAGCGATGCGGGCGCCGTCGCGCGCGCTCTGGTTATGGTGCCAGTAGCCGATCAGCAGGAAGGAAAAGAGGCTGGTCAGTTCCCAGAAGAACACGAGCTGGATCAGGTTGCCCGACAGGACGACGCCCAGCATTGATCCCATGAACGCGAGCAGGAACGAAAAGAAGCGTGGTACCGGGTCGGCCGGCGACATGTAGTAGCGGGCGTAGAGGACGACGAGCGCGCCGATGCCAAGGATCAGGAAAGCGAACAGCCAGGCCAGCCCGTCGAGCCGGATCTGCAGATTCAGCCCGAGCGAGGGGAGCCATTGAATCTGTTCGCGCACCACCCCGTCGCCGGACAGGGACGGATAGAGCGCGATCAGGATCGCAAGGCCGACCACGGCGATTGTTCCGGCCAGCCCCGCCGCGGCGTTGCGCGCCCAGGTCGGCAGGAAGGCAGCGGCCAGACTGCCCAGAAACGGTAGAACGAACAGGATGAAGAGCGGCCATTCTTCGAACATCGGCTATGGCTGCGCTTCGGAGTGCATCGTCGACCTTTGACTCTTGCTGGATTCCGGCCATTATGGTTGACTTTGCTGTCCCAAGGCAAGAGGCCAATCATGATATTGTTGCCTGAGCAATGTCGCGCCGCGCGCGGGTTGCTCAACTGGACGCAAGCGCAACTGGCCTGTTCGGCCGGCATATCCCGCAGCACAGTGCGGGATTTCGAAGGCGAGCGACACGAACTGCACCGCGGGACCGAGGATCGACTGATCCGCGCGCTGGAGGCGGCCGGTGTCGCGTTGCTGCCGCCGGGGTTCGAGGGGCCGGGCGTGCGGCTGCGATGCGACCGGGGCGCGTCGGCAGCATCAGAGGCGATACCGGACCAGGCCGAGCGCCGGACAGGGGGGCGGGCATGGGGCGCCTGAACGGCTGAGTTCGCGCCCGCCTTGCCTATCGATCCAGTATCTTAGGCC
Organism: Sphingomonas flavalba; assembly: GCF_047553045.1. Lineage (GTDB taxonomy): Bacteria > Pseudomonadota > Alphaproteobacteria > Sphingomonadales > Sphingomonadaceae > Sphingomonas_L > Sphingomonas_L flavalba_A. Next base: position 794,038 of record NZ_CP180208.1, read on the forward strand.
AGTCGGCGCGGCGGGGGGCACCGTCGCAATAGGTGGCGATCAGGCGGGTGAGCTTGGGCAGGCTGGTCGTGCGGTCATAGCCGCTCAACTGCCCGGTTCCGGCGAATTGCCCGTAAATTGCGCCGGATTCCCGCCAGTTTCGGCAGGCGCCGGCCAGATCGCCGCCGTTGTAATGGTTGACGCCCAGCGTTTCGAGCGCGGATGCCATGCTGCGCCGGGCGCCGGGCGCATCGCCGGCGCGCGTGACGAGGGTGCGATGGGCGGCCATCACTTCCGCTTCCACCGCGTAGCTTTCGGCAAAGCGGCCGGTGTCGGCAAGAACCTGCGCATAGATTTCGCCGCACAGCGCGATCATCTGTGCGCCACCGGCATCGCCGGGGTCGCGGGCCGCAACGGCGCGGGCCAGTTGCATCGCTTCGCTGATCGCGGCGAGCGCGTCCGCGTCACGGCGGTTGGCGCGGTGGACGACGGCGCTGTACCAGAGCGATATCGCCAGCTTCCGCCGGAAAGACGGATCGTCCGGGTGGTGTTTCAGCACGCCGCGGTTGAGCGCGACCGCGCGTTCCAGCGCGCCGCGCGCCTCGTCCGCCCGCCCGGTACGGTGCAGGTTTTCGCCGAGCAGGCGCAGATTGGCGGAGAGCGAAGCGGTCACCTGCTTGTCCGCCTGCAATTCCGGGGGCAGCGCGCGGATGAACTCCTCCGCCCGCCTGTGGCCGATCGCGGCGGCGGCGAAATCATTGTCCCAGTTATAGCTTTCCGCCTCTGCCTGCAGCGCGACGGCCAGTTGCCGTGCGGTATCGACGTCGGGCGGCCGGATTGATTCCAGCAATTGCCGTGCGGCGACCGCCTGCCGGCGGGCAATCGCGATCGCGTTGTTGTTGTAAAGGTTGACCCCGGCCTGTTCGACCAGCAGCTTTGCATAAGCGCGCCGCGCGTCGACATCGTCCGGCTGGGCCTCGTAAAGCGGCTTCAGGATCGATTCCGCGCGGACGAGCAGGGCGTTGGCGTCCTGATACCGGCCGAGTTGCCCGGACTGGCCGCTGCCGGTCACCTGGGCGAGGCGCAGGAAGCCAAGTCCAGCCTCCTGCCGGACATCGGCGGGTGCGCGCGGCATTGCGGCCAGCGCCTCCAGATAGGTCAGGCTGGACTGAACCAGTGTCTGGCGCGCCTGCGTCGTGCCGCTGACCGCGCTGACCTGATCGAAGGCGTCGAACAGCATCGTCCGGGCGATCGCCCGGGTCTGGGCAAAGCGGCGGTCGGCCTCGGCGCGGGCGGCCTGCGCGCGGATATTGGCGAGAACAATCATCGTCACCGCGCCGATCACCAGCAGCGCCGCTATCGCTGCCGCCCCTACGCCGATCGGGTGGCGGGCCGCGAATTTGCGCGCGGCATAGGGCCAACCGGCGTCGAGCGCCGCGATCGGCCGGTTGCCGCGCCAGGCGGCGACATCGGCACGCAACGCTTCCGCCGTCGGGTAGCGGGCGGACGGGGTGTCGGCGGTGGCGCGGGCGACGATGGCCCGGCGTTCCGGCGCGTCGTCCTCCACCAGCCGTTCGAGCAGCCGGCCGAGCGAGAAGATGTCCGCCGCCGTCGTCGTTTCACCGCCGGCCAGCCGTTCCGGGGCGGCGAAACCGGGCGTCAGGCTGAGGCTGCCGACCGGGCTGCCGATCGGGCGTTCGCCGTCACCGTCGAGCGTCCGTGGGCGGGCGATGCCGAAATCGATCAGCTTTACCGTGCCGTCGCGGGTAACCAGCACGTTGGATGGAGTGATGTCGCGGTGGACGATCAGGCTGTGATGGGCAAAGGCGACCGCGCCGCAGACATCCTCGAACAGGCGGAGGCGGGCGCCGCGGTCGAGCGCGTTATCGCGGCAGTAGGCGAGGATCGGTTCGCCATCGACCAGTTCCATGATGATGTAGGGCGCGCCGTCCTCCGTCGCGCCGCCGTCGTAAAGCCGGGCGATGTTCGGGTGCTCCAGCCGGGCTAGTGTCTGGCGCTCGCGCTCGAACCGCTCGATCAGGCGGTCTGACAGCAGGCCGGGCTTGATCAGCTTGACCGCGGCCTGATGGGCGAAGTCGCCGCGGTCGCGCTCGCCGCGATAGACGGCGCCCATGCCGCCGCGACCGATCTTCTCGACGATGCGGTAGCTGCCGACCCGTTCCGGCAGCCGTTCATCCTCGACCGCATCGACCGCGCCGCCGGTTTGCAGAGCGGTCATCCGTTCGGCGGCGAGCGTTGCCCTGACCCGGCGGAGAACGGTTTCCGGTTCGTGGGTTTGCGCGTCGACCCAGCGGTCGCGCTCACGCGCGGGCACGTCGGCCAGCGCCTCCAGCAGGCGTAGGACCCGGCGCTCCGTCCCCGGATCAGTCACCGAACGCCGGGTTGATCAGCGCATCCGCCAGCCAGGCGCGCGCGGCGAACCAGCGGCGCTTCACGGTCGCTTCCGACACGCCGTAGACGGCGGCGATATCGGCGAGGGTCATGCCGCCGAAATATCGCATCTCCACCAGTTCAGCGAGCTTCATGTCATATGTCCCCAGCCGCTTAAGCGCATCTTCGAGGGCAATCAGGTCATGGCGCTGGACGCCTTCGATGCGGGTGGTCAGCTCCACCTTGAAATGGCGGCGCTTGCCGGCCTGCTTCGCGCGGGCATGGTCGATCAGGATGTTGCGCATCAGCCGCGAGGCGAGAGCGAGGAAATGGGCGCGGTCGTTGATACCGATATTGCCTTGCCGAACCAGACGCAGCACCGCGTCGTTGACCAGATCGCCGGTCGACAGCGATGCATTCTGTTCGCCACGCAGCTGGGCGGCGGCGATTTGCGACAGGGCGGGGTGGAGCAGCGCGACAAGCCGGTCCCGCGCGGCGTCGTCACCCTGCCGCCAGGCCGCGAGCAACCGCTGGGAACTATCCATGTCGGCCATTATCACCCCCTGGTCGGCCGGGCAGAGCTATGGAAGCCGAACGGATTCGGCAAGCAAGAAGCGCGATGCCGTAGCGGCCGTGCCGTTTCGAGACCGACGGCATGGGCCACCCAAGCGTGGAGGAAGCGCACGCTGGCCGGTCTGGCCGGGGCGCGGGCCGCCAGCGGATTGAAAAGGCGGGCCTTGTCGCCTTCGGCGGGTGCCGTCGACATCGGCTGAACACCCGGTCGATGACGCTGCATGTGTTCTCGCAGGGCGAAATCCGCGCAACTGCACCTTTCTCCACTGGCATTTTTGGCGGAAATACGCCTATTCCATGCGCGCGAGCGGCTGGTGAATACGCCGGGGATCAGATTTTAGGGGTGGGTATGAACAAGGGCTGCTTGGGTTTGGGTGCCGCCGGGCAGGGCCGGACGCGGGCAAAGCGCCTGCATGGCACCATTGCCCATAATCTGGGCGTTGCCATTGTCGGCGGGCGCTATGCGCCGGGCGACACTCTGTCCGGCGAGATCGCGTTCAGCGAACATCTGAAGGTTTCGCGCAGCGCCTATCGGGAGGCGATCCGCATCCTGTCCGCCAAGGGGCTGGTCGAAAGCCGGCCGAAAGCGGGTACCCGGGTCAGCCCGCGCAGCATGTGGAACATGCTTGATCCGGACGTGCTGGCCTGGGCGTTCGAAAGCGAGCCGAGCCAAACGTTCGTCCGCGACCTGTTCGAACTTCGGCTGATCGTCGGGCCGCAGGCGGCGGCGCTGGCCGCCGAACGCCGGACCGGCCAGCAGCTTTCGCGGATGGGGCACGCGCTTGAGCGGATGGCGGAGTTTGGCCTCGCCACCACAGAGGGGCGCGAGGCGGACCAGCAATTCCACCACGCCGTGCTGGAGGCGACGGGCAATGAGCCGCTGATCTCTCTGTCGAGCACGATCCGCGCCGCCATTGGCTGGACCGTGGTGTTCAGGCAACGGGCGCGGGGGCTGTCGCGCGACCCGCTGGAAGAGCACCGGCTGCTTTACGACGCGATCGCCGACGGGAGCGCGGTGGCAGCGGAAGCGGCGATGCGCGCGCTGATCCGGCGGACGATGGCCGATACCGACATGGCGCCGGACGATGCGGAGCCCGTCGCCCGGCTCAGGACGGGATAGCCAGTTTGCGGTGGGTGTAGGTCGACCGCCATTCGCCCAGATCGGCCAGCATGATCGCGGCCGCCTGTTCGGTGGCGCGGGCGGCGAGCGAGTGGTCGAGCGCGTCGGCGCGCAGCATCGCCGCGACCTGTTCCAGCCGGCGGGCGGTTTCGGCTGAGCGGCCGGCGGTGCCCGCGAAGTCCCCCGCGCCGCGGATGCCGAAGATGCCGGCGCCGAGAGTCGGAAAGGCGGCGGACAGCATGCCGAGGACCGGCGCGACCTCTTTCGTTGCCTGATAGGCGAAGACAAGGCCGCCGAGCGTGCCGATGCCGGTCAGGATGGTCAGCGCGAACAGCGCCATGCCCAACCGGTGCAGCCGGTGGTCGAGCCGGTGCATCCGTTCGGCCGAGCGGCGGTTGTAGACGACCTGATCGTCCAGTTCGTGCGCCGCGACATGCCGGGCGAGGCGGGTCAGGGCGCCGGTGCCGTCCAGCGTCGGCGGCACGCCAAGCGTGCGCCACAGCGCCTGCACATACCAGTCCGTCCAGCGGCCGTTGCCGCTGCGCGCGCGCAGCGCGAGGTTACCGGCGCCGAGCAGCTTCAGGCTGCGTAGTGGGCGCAACTGTTCGGCAAGGAAGCGATAGTCGAGCCAGCGCCGGTGCCATTCGCGGCGCGTGCCATAGGCGGTATTGACGATAATCGCGGCGATGACGACCAGTTCGGCGACCAGCAGATACAGCTTCTGCCCTGGCAGCAGCCCGGCGATCAGTGACAGCAGCACCGCGAGCGCGGCACCGGCGAAATTCAGGACGACGCCGCTGCGGAAGACATTGGCATAATGCTGGGCCAGCCCGTCGGCCCAGGCAAAGGCGGATTCGAGCCTGTCCATGCCGGCAACCGGGCCGCAGGTCGCCTCCGCCCCGTGCAGATAGGCGGCCCAGTCGCTTCGGGCGACGTCGGCGTAAGGTTGGCCGCGAAAGCTGGAGCGGCGCAGCGGCTGGATGCCGACGGATGCCAGCATCAGCGCCCATTCCGGGCGCCAGCGGATGCGCTGTTCCGTCTCGGCGAGGAAAGTTTCCAGTTCCGGGCCGTCGGCCGGCGGAGCGATGAGCGCGCGGAGCAGTCCCTCCAGCGCGGCATCGTCGAGCGGGCGCTGCGGTGCTTCGTCCCGCCGCAGGAAATCCGACGCCATCGCGCCGAAGCCGGGCCACAGGATGCGGGGGCCGCCCGGCGCCTTGCCGGTCGGCAGGTGGATGACCGGCACGCCCCGGCGCACCGCTAGGTCGAGGATATCGGCGGTGCCGCCGCGGCCGCGCGCATCCTCTCCATTCCACGCGGCGACCAGTATGTCGCACTGCGCGACGGTCGCTTCGCCGGCGAGGATGTAGCCGTGCGGGCCGTGGCTGCGCAGGCCCGGCAGGGCATAGACCGCCGTCGCCTTGTCGAGCAGGGCATGAAAGGCGGTAAGCGCCGGCCCCTTGAAATCCTCCGCATAGATGGCGGGTGGGAAAGGCAACACCGCGTGCAGGGAAAAGCCGTGGCGCAGTGCCGCCCCGGCGGCCGCCTGATCGGCGCCCTCGGCGAGCGGCGACACCATGGTCAGCGCCGGCGGCCGCGCGCCGAACAGCGCGGCGTGGTCGCGGCCGATACCGGCGGTGATCCGGGCGATGGTGGCGAGCAGCGCGTCGAGCGCGGTATCGAGCGCGGCGCGTTCCGCCGCCGTCAGCGACCGATGCCCGGTGATACCAAGGCTGAGCGCGAGTTCCGGGCGTGGCGGGTGGGTCACGCCGCCACCGTTATCAGCCCGCGCGGCCGACGGCGAGAGCAAGCTGCGGAAAGCGCGTGGAAAGATGGGCCATGCCGTTCAGCGCCCGACCAGTCCGATCAACGCCTGCGCGGCGGCGGGCGCGCGGATTTTCGCTCCGTTGATCATGAAAGCGAGCACGTCGCCATGGGATGCCGAGCCGCGCAGGCGATCGGCGATGCCGGCCAGTTCGCCGGCGTCATAGCCGGTATCGACAGCTTCGCGCGCAGCCTGAAACCGGGCATAGGTGAAGCCGCCGGAGGCTTCATCGATGGTCGGCGCGTCCGGCTTGTCGGCGTAGACGATGGCGACGCCGGCCTGGCGCGCCAGTGCGTAAAACGCCGGGTCGACAAAGCTTTCATGCCGCACCTCGACCGCGTGGCGCAGCTTCAGTCCGCCGACACTATCGGGCAGCAATGCCAGGAAGGCGCCGAAATCGACGGGGTCGAACGGCTTGGTCGCCATGAATTGCCACAGGATCGGCCCCAGCTTGTCGCCCAGTTCGGCGATGCCCTGACCGACGAATTTGGCGATCGAGCCTTCCGCCTCTGCCAGCACCCGGCGGTTGGTGCAGAAGCGCGACGCCTTCAGCGCATAGACGAAACCGTCCGGCGCCGCTTCCGCCCATTTGGCGAAGGTCGCTGGGGTCTGGCTGCGGTAATAGGTGCCGTTCACTTCGATCGCGGTCACCGCGCGGGTGGCGAAGGTGATTTCCTGGCTATGCGGCAAGCCTTCGGGAAAGAAGGTGCCGCGCCAAGGTTCGTAGGTCCAGCCGCCGATGCCGATGCGGATAGTGCCGGTCATGCCCCCGGTTTAATGCAGATTGCGGGCATAGGCGAGCGCGTCGAGCATCTTGCCCCCGGCCATGAACACCGCACCGGTGCAGGCGAGAAACAGCAGCTTGCCGCCCCAGCCGGGATATTGGGTGATGTAGACATGGCCGCGTTCGACCGCGCCGACCGCCAGCGCGTAGATCACGATATAAGCTTCGAAACGGGACTTGATGGTGAAGAGGCGGGCAATCCTGGCAAACATGCCAATGCCGTAGCAAGGAGCGGGCCAGAACGATGGCCCGGCGAGTCGCCCCCGATCATCGTGGTAAACTGTCAACTAATCCGACAGCTCGGCGGCGAGATCCAGCATGGCGAGCAGCCCGGCGCGGGCGGCCAGTATGTCGGCGACCAGCGCCGGATCGGTCAGCGTGGCGGGGTCGATCGTCTCCGGCCAGGTCTGGCGGACCAGCCCTTCCAGCCGGTCGATCTTCGCTTCGTCGAGCAGGAAGCGCGGATCGACGGTATCGGGATCGGCGACGACGCGCAGGCGCAGGCAGGCCGGGCCGCCGCCATTGGCCATCGACTGGCGAACGTCGACGAAGATCAGCCGCCGGATCGGGCCGTTGCCGGCGACCAGTTCGGCGAGATAGCGGCCCACTGTTGCATGGTCGCGCGCCTCGACCGGCAGGATCAGGGCCTGTTCGCCGCCGGGCAGGGTGACCAGCTGGGCATTGAACAGATAGGTAGCGATCGCGTCGGCCAGGCTGATCCGGCTTGCCGGTACCTCGACGATCCGCACGTCGGGTAGCAGCCGGCGCAGGTCGGCGTAAAACGCGTCCTTGTCCGAAAACGCCTGTTCGTGGGTGAACAGCGTCAGCCCGTCGGCGACGGCGACGACATCGTTGTGGAACGCGCCGGCGCTAATCGCTTCCGGCGTCTGTTCGACGAACAGGGTGCGCTGCGGGTCGAGCCCGTGGCGGAAGGCGACAGCCTGCGACGCGACGGCGTGCTGGCGGGCGGGAAAACCGCCGCCGCTGCGGCCGAACACGAAGACCTCGACGCCGGGCGCATCGTGGGCGGGGCCAAGGCGCATATGGTTGGCGGCGCCCTCGTCGCCCAGCGGCGGCAATACCGGCTTGTGCACGGCAAAGGCGGGGTGAGCGAAGGCGATCCGCAACTGCCGCAGCGTGTTCGGCCATTCGTGGCTGCGATGCGGCATTGTCATCAGATTGGCGACGGTCAGGTGGCAGCGCCCATCGGCGGTGTCCGGCGCCGGGGAGACGGTGGCGGCGTTGGCCGTCCACATCGCCGCCGCCGACATCGCCCAGGCATCGACCGGGGAATGGTTGACGCCCAGCGCGTCCAGCCACCGGGCATTGGGGCGCGGGTGTGGCAGCAACAGGCCCTGCGGCAGGCCAAGCGCCAGATTGCCGCGCATTTTCGCCAGGCCCTGCAACGCGGCGGCGCGGGGGTGAGACAGGGCGCCGGCATTGCGCGCTGACGCGAGGTTGCCGACGCTCAGCCCGGCATAGTTGTGGCTAGGCCCGACCAGCCCGTCGAAATTGATCTCTCGCAGCGCCATCAGCGGCCGACATGGGTTATGGCGTCGCCTTCGGCAATGCCGAGCAGCGCGGCGCCGGCCGGGTCGACAGTGACCTGGCCGTCCGTCCGTTCCCCGACCAGTGCATAGGCGGCGCGGAACGACGCCAGGCGACCGGTGGCGACCATGCGGCGCTGGCCATCGTCGGTTCCGCTGGTTGCGGCTACGGTCGCGTCGGCTGCTTCGGCGACGGTGCGGATGGAATCGGTACGGGCCTCCATCGTCGGGCCGCCGTCGAAGATGTCGATGTAATGTTCGTGCCGGAACCCCTCGGTTTCCAGCATCCGCATCGCGGCGCGGCCGGTCGGGTGCGGCTTGCCGATCACGTTGCGGGCGCTTTCCGGCAGCATTGCGGTGTAGATCGGGTGTTTCGGCATCAGGTCGGCAATGAACTGGTTGCCGTGAATGGCGTTGAACTCGTCCGCCTGCTGGAAACTCATGCCGAAGAAGCGGCCGGCCAGCCCGTCCCAGAACGGCGATCCGCCGGCTTCGTCGATCACGCCGCGCAGTTCGGCGATGACCCTGTCGGCAAAGCGCGCCCGGTGCTGGCGAATGAAAAGGTAACGGCTGCGGGCGAGCAGCATGCCAAGGCCCCCGGCACGCTCGTTGGGATGGAGGAACAGCCCGCCGACTTCGCTTGCCCCCTCCAGATCGGTGCTGAGCGCAAGCATGTCGGCGCGAAAGGTGCGACCCAGTTCCTGACTGGCCTGGGTCAGCGTGCCCATCCGGTAGCTGTAGAATGGCCAGTGGCGCCCGATTTCCGAGAAAATCTGGCAGGTGCCGCGCACTTCGCCGCTATCCTGGTTTTCCAGCACCAGCAGGAACATGTCGTCGCCACGATCCTCTGTGCCGAAAGCCTGTGCTGATCGCTCCAGCTTGGCCGCGAGCGCGGGTTTGTCCGCCGGCAGGTTGGTGAAGCCGCCGCCGGTCAGCTTCGCCATTTCATAGAGCGGTTGCAGGTCGTCGGCGCGGGACGGGCGGATCAGGAAGTTCATGGCCGCCCCCCGCGCGCGATGCGAAGGATGGCGAGCGCCGACAGCATGGCGCGTTCGGGCAGCGATTCGGGTATCAGATATTCCTCCACGGAATGAATGGCGCCGCCGCGAACCCCCATGGTATCGACGACGGGAATGCCGCAGGCGGCGATATTGTTGCCGTCGCAAACTCCGCCGGTGGCGCGCCAGGCGACCGGGATGCCAAGCGCGGCACCGCAGTCGCGGACCAGTGCGAACAACCGTTCCGCCGCCGGGTCGAGCGGCTTGGGCGGGCGGCCGAAACCGCCGTGGCGGTGGATCGCGACCTGGTGTTCCGCCGCGATGGCGGCAACCAGCGCGTCGAGCGCGGCCGCCGCATCGGCTTCCGCCTCCGGCGTTGCCGGGCGGAAATTGACGCGAAGAACGGCATGGTCGGGGACGACGTTATTCGGCCCGCCGCCGTCGATCCGCGCCGGGTTGACCGACAGGGTGGCGCTGGTCAGCGCCTTCAGCCGGACGGCAAGATCCGCCGCCGCAACCAGCGCGTTGCGGCCGTCGGCCGGGTTGCGGCCGGCATGGGCGCTTTTCCCGGTGACGATCAGAGAGAAATTGCCGCTGCCCGAACGCGCGCCGGCGAGCGTGCCGTCGGGCAGCGCCGGTTCGTAGGTGAAGGCGGCGGCCTTGCCGGCGGCGGCGGCGGCGATCAGCGCGGCGGAGGAGGGGGAGCCGACCTCTTCATCGCTGTTGATGATCACTTCATAGCCCAGCCGGTCGCGCTCCGGCGCGGTTTCCACCGCGCGCAAGGCGGAGAGCATCACCGCGATGCCGCCCTTCATGTCGGCGAGGCCGGGGCCGTTGATCGTTCCGTCGGGCAGCGGCGTTATCGTCTGGAACGGATGGTCGGCGCCGAACACCGTGTCCATATGGCCGGTGAACAGCATCTGCACGGGTGCGTCTGGGCGGACACGAAGGTGGAGATGGCGGCCATGGGCGACCGTGCCGATCCGCCCGTCGGCGGCGACCGCATCGACCGGCGCCGGATCGACTAGGGTGACCGTGCCGGGCAGGGCGGCGAACGCATCGGCGAGCAGCCCGGCCATCCGGTCCAGCCCGGCGAGGTTGCGTGAGCCGCTGTTGACCGCCGCCCAGTGTTCCACTTGCGAAAGCATCGGCGCCGCAGCCGCCGCGTCGACCGCGCCGCGTTCGATTGTCTCAAGGGATTTCATGGATATGGCATAGGCCAGCGGCGCCCGCCGACCAAGGGGGCGCGCCGTGCGTTCCACAAGTTGTTTCGCCGGCGAGGCTTGCGAGCAACAGCCATTGTCAGGCATGGGCGCCCGGTCGAGCAGAGCATAAGGGGGAGTTGATGACGCAGTATGTTGCGATTGCCGGCCTGAAGGTCGCCGCGCCGCTTGCCGATTTCGTCAATCGCGAAGCGCTGGCCGGCGTTGGGGTCGACCCGGATGGCTTCTGGCAGGGCGCGGCGGCGCTGCTTGAGGCGTTCGCCCCGGAAAACCGCGCGCTCCTCGCTACCCGTGATCGCTTGCAGGCGCAGATCGACGCCTGGCACGACGCTCGCGCCGGCCAGCCGGTCGACAATGCCGCCTATCGCGCATTCCTGCGCGAGATCGGCTATCTGGTCGACGTGCCGCCGGCCTTCTCGATCACCACGGAGAATGTCGACGACGAGGTCGCCCGGGTGGCCGGGCCGCAGCTGGTGGTGCCGTCGCTGAACGGCCGTTTCGTGCTGAACGCCGCCAATGCGCGCTGGGGCAGCCTGTACGACGCATTCTATGGTACGGACGCCCTGCCGGGTACGCCGGCACCGGGCGGCTATGATGCCGCGCGCGGCGCGCAGGTGATCGCGGCGGCACGCGCCTTCCTCGATTCCGCCGTGCCGCTCGCCGAAGGCGCCTGGGCCGATGTGACCGGCCTGTCGATCGTTGGCGACCGGCTGGTCCCGGCGCTGCGCGACGCCGACGCGCTGGTCGGCTGGCGCGGCGCGGCGGAGGCGCCGGAATCGGTGCTGCTGCGCCACAATGGCCTGCATATCGAGATCGTCGTCGACCGGAACCACCCGATCGGCCGCGACGACCGCGCCGGTATTGCCGACGTCGTGCTCGAAGCGGCGCTGACCACGATCGTCGACCTGGAAGACTCCATCGCCGCCGTCGACGCGGACGACAAGACCGCCGCCTATGCCAACTGGCTGGGCCTGATGCGCGGCGACCTGACCGCCAGCTTCGCCAAGGGCGGGCGGACGATGACCCGCGCGCTGGAGGCGGACCGGAACTGGACCGCGCCGGGCGGCGCGACGCTGACCCTGCCGGGGCGCAGCCTGCTGTTCGTCCGCAATGTCGGCCATCTGATGACCAACCCTGCGATCCTGCTCGCCGACGGATCGGAAGCGCCGGAGGGCGTGCTCGACGCGCTGTTCACCGGGCTGATCGGCCTGCACGACCTGAAGGGGCTGGGCCGGTTCCGCAACAGCCGCACCGGGTCCATCTACATCGTCAAGCCGAAGATGCACGGGCCGGATGAAGCCGCCTTCACCAACCGCCTGTTCGACGCGGTCGAGGACATCCTCGGCCTCCCTCGCAACACGATGAAGGTCGGGGTGATGGACGAGGAACGCCGCACCTCCGCCAACCTGGCCGCCTGCATTGCCGCGGTCAGTGAACGGATCGTCTTCATCAATACCGGCTTTCTCGACCGGACGGGCGACGAGATCCACACGTCGATGCGGGCCGGGGCGATGATCCGCAAGGGCGACATGAAAAGCGCCGACTGGATCGGCGCCTATGAAGCGCGCAACGTCGCGATCGGTCTCGCCTGCGGCTTTTCCGGCCGCGCCCAGATCGGCAAGGGGATGTGGGCGGCGCCGGACCGGATGGCCGAGATGCTGGCGCAGAAGATCGGCCACCCGAAATCGGGCGCCAACACCGCCTGGGTGCCCAGCCCGACGGCGGCGACGCTACACGCGCTGCATTATCACACGGTCGACGTGTTCGCCCGCCAGCGCGAGCTGACCGGCGCGCCGGTGCCCGGCGTCGACCAGTTGCTGAGCATTCCGCTTGCCGCCGGCACCAACTGGTCGGAAGCGGAGATCGCGGAGGAGCTGGACAATAACGCGCAGGGCCTGCTCGGCTATGTCGTGCGCTGGATCGACCAGGGCGTCGGCTGTTCCAAGGTGCCGGACATCAACGATGTCGGGCTGATGGAGGATCGCGCGACGCTGCGTATTTCGTCGCAGCACATCGCCAATTGGCTGCTGCATGGCGTCTGTTCGGCCGAACAGGTCGATGCGGCGCTGCTGCGCATGGCGGCGAAGGTTGACGCGCAGAACAGCGGCGATCCGCATTACCGCCCGATGGCGCCGGACCCGGCCGGCAGCATTGCCTTTCAGGCGGCGCGGGCATTGGTGTTCGAGGGGACGACGCAGCCCAGCGGCTATACCGAGCCGCTGCTCCACGCCTATCGTCGGAAGGTAAAGGCCGCCGCGTGACCGGGCGGTCGCTGGCCTCGCCCCCGCGCCAGCAGCGCGGGGGCGGCAGCCGGTTCAGCTGTTGTCTTCGACCGGCGCGTCCGGCCCGTTCTTCTTCATCGACTCGATCGCGTTCATCGCCGAGGCTTTGCTGGAATAGCCCTCGGTCGAGAACATCACTTCGGAATTATATTTGAAGCGGACCCGGAACTCTCCGGCCTTGTCCTTGTATACCTCGAACTTGTGAGCCATCCCTGCTCTCCTCTTACCACGGAGAGGCCAGCCTATAACACTGTCCGGCCGACGCAAGATGGCTGGCGGCAAATCGGTCGAAGGAACGTGCATGGCTGACTTGAGCGAAACAATCGCGGCAATGGCGGAACGCAACGGGACCTATCACGCCGCGCCCGGCGCCGACTGGCGGCAGGGCCAGACGCTGTATGGCGGCCTGTCGGCGGCGCTGGCCGTCCACGCCGCGGAGCGCGCCTTCCCCGGCCTGCCGCCGCTGCGATCGGCGCAATTCGCCTTTGTCGGCCCGGCGGCCGGCGCGCTTGCCTATCGCCCGGCGATGGCACGGCGGGGCAAGTCGAGCGCCTTCGTCACCGTCGCCGCGGACGGGGAGGCTGGCCCGGCGACCCAGGCGCTGCTCTGTTACGGGCAGGCGCGGGACTCCGCCTGCCGCTGTCATGAGGTGCCGATGCCGTTGGTGGCCGGGCCAGAGGGCGGCGTGCCGTTTTTTACCCGGCCGGGCGTGCCCGGCTTTTCCGGGCATTTCGACGCGATGCTGGTCGAGGGGCGGCCACCGGTCAGCGGCGCGGAGCGGCCGTTCCTTCGCGTCTGGGTGCGCCATCACGATCCCGGCCCGCCGGACGGGGCGCTGGCGCTGATCGCGCTGGGCGATGCGCTGCCGCCGCCGGCACTCAGCCTGTTTTCCGCTTTCGTGCCGATCAGCACAATGACCTGGTCGGTCGAACTGCCGCCCAATCCGCCGATGCCCGGCGACGACTGGTACCTGTTCGAGTCGCGTGGCGAGGTGATCGGCGACGGCTATGCCATTCAGGACATGAAATTGTGGCATGCCGACGGGCGACTGGCACTGGTCGGCCGCCAGACCGTGGCGCTTTACGGTTAGATGGAAGGGAGCCTGGCCCGCCGCCAGCCCCCCCTTGCGCGCGCTTGCCCCCGACCCTAGGCGGAACTGTCCGTGAGGGTCGGCGGAGCCGTTTGCGGCCGCGATTGTTGTCGTCGCGTGCTTCTGGAAGGAGAGACGAAAATGAAGATCGCCCTGATTGCGCTGGCCGCTGCGTCGGCCCTGGCCCTGACCGCCGCCGCCAAGCCGGGGGTGGCCGCGACGGCGACCGCCAACGTCATCGCCGCCGACGGCACCGCCCATGGCACGGTGACCGCGACGCAGACGACCACCGGCCTTGATGTCGTCTACACCGGCACCGGCCTGACGCCGGGCGAACACGGTGTTCATGTGCACACGACCGGCAAGTGCGATGCGCCTGACTTCACCACGGCCGGCGGGCACTGGAACCCGACCGGCAAGATGCACGGCAGCATGAACCCGCACGGCCCCCACGCCGGGGATTTGCCCAACCTGACCGTGGCGGAGGACGGCACCGGCACCATCCGCTTCACCATTCCCGGCGCGACGCTCAGTGGTGGCGCGGAAGCGATGCTTGATGCCGACGGCGCCGCCTTCGTCGTCCATGCCGGACCGGACGACCTGAAGAGCGATCCGGCCGGCAACAGCGGCGGCCGGATCGCCTGCGGGACGTTCAGCGCAGGCTGAATGGCGGATGGGGGGCAGGCACGTTCATGTCAAAACATGCTATATTGATGTTCTAGACATCAATATTGATGTGATGTATCGAGGTGGTCGTCAGGTGGAACCGCTATGATGACCGCCGCGCAAATGCGGGCGGCCCGCGCCCTGCTCGGTATCGACCAGCGTCAGCTGGCCGAGCTGTCCGGTGTGTCGTTGCCGACCATCCAGCGGATGGAAGGCAGCGACGGCAACGTCCGGGGCGTCGTCGACACCCTTACCAAGGTGGTCGCGGCGCTCGAGGCCGCCGGGGTGGAGCTGATCGGCGACAACGCCGTCAGCCGCGAAGGCGGCCGGGGTGTGCGCCTAAGGCCGGCGAAAGGCGCGGGCGCGTCCTTCTGACGACAGGCGCGACGCGTCACCGCGCCGCTGGTCACGAAGGCGAAGTGGCATGGTTGCGCATATTCGAAGTCGCGGCTTCATCGAGATGTTCACGCCGAAGCTGCTGGTCGTGCTGCACGAAGGCTACGGCTGGCGCGCGTTGCGGGCGGATGCGCTTGCCGGGCTGACCGTTGCGATTGTCGCGATCCCGCTGTCGATGGCGATTGCGATCGCATCGGGCGTCACGCCGGATCGCGGGCTGTACACCGCGATTATCGGCGGCTTTCTTGTCTCCGCCCTCGGCGGCAGCCGGTTCCAGATTGGTGGGCCGGCCGGTGCGTTCATCGTCCTCGTCGCCGCGACCGTCGCCGCCCATGGCGTCGACGGGCTGCTGCTTGCCACCCTGTTGTCGGGGTTGATCCTGATGGCGGTCGGCCTGCTGCGGCTGGGCACCTTCATCCGCTACATTCCCTATCCGGTGACGGTCGGCTTCACCGCCGGCATTGCCGTCACCATCTTCGCCAGCCAGGTGAAGGACCTGCTCGGCCTGACGCTGGCCGGGGCAGAGCCGGGGCCGTTGTTGCCCAAGCTGGTTGCGCTGGCCCAGGCGGCGCCGACGATCAATCTGGCGTCGGTCGGCGTCGCGCTGTTGTCGATCGGGCTGATCGTCGGGGTCAGGCGGTGGCGCCCGCACTGGCCGAATTTCCTGATCGCGGTGGTGTTGGCGGCGATTGCCGCCGCCGCGCTGAACCTGCCGGTAGAGACGATCGGCTCGCGGTTCGGCGGCATTCCGCGCACCTTGCCGATGCCTGCGTTGCCGGCGATCTCGCTCGACCGGGTGATCGCGCTGCTGCCGGCGGCGGTGTCCTTCGCCCTGCTTGGCGGGATCGAGAGCCTGTTGTCCGCGACCGTTGCCGACAGCATGACCGGGCGGCGGCACCGGTCGAACTGCGAACTGCTGGCGCAGGGTGTCGCCAACATCGCCTCGCCGCTGTTCGGCGGCATCTGCGTGACCGGCACGATCGCCCGCACCGCCACCAATGTTCGCGCCGGGGCGCACGGTCCGGTGGCGGGGATGCTGCACGCGCTGTTCCTGCTGCTGTTCCTGCTCGTTGCGGCGCCGCTCGCCGCCTACATCCCGCTCGCCGCGCTGGCCGGGCTGCTGGCCGTCGTCGCATGGAATATGGCGGAAAAGCACCAGATCGCGACGTTGCTGCGGGCGTCGCGCGGCGATGCGGTGGTGCTGGCCGTCACCTTCGCACTCGTCATATTCCGCGATCTGACCGAAGGCATCGTTGTCGGCTTCTCGCTTGGCGCGCTGCTGTTTCTCCACCGCATGGCGCAGGCGGTGGCGGTCGACGAGGCGGATCGCGCCGAACTGGCGGGGGCGGAGCGGGTGCCTTACGACCCGGCGCAGGCGATCGACCGCGATGTCGTCGTCTACCGCATATCCGGCGCGTTTTTCTTCGGCGCGGCGGCCAGCGTCGGCGCCGCGCTCGACCGCATCGGCGAGCAGCCGAAGGCGTTCGTTCTCGACATGTCGGACGTGCCGGTGCTCGATTCAACCGCCGCCGCGACGATCGAAGGCTTTGCCCGCAAAGCGCGGCGGCGCGGCGCGCCGGTCTATCTGGCCGGCGCGCGCCCGGCGATCCGCCGCGCGCTGATTGCCCACGGCCTGCGCCCGCCGCTTGTCCGCTACCGTACCGCTCAGGCGGACGCGCTGGCTGCGGCCCGCCGGGCGATTGGATCAGACCGGCTCCCCGGCGGCGCGGGCACGGTCGCGTAGTGTCGCCTCCGCTCGCGGAACCAGCCGATAGGCGAGGATCAGCGCGGCGATCGACAGCGGCGCGACGAGCAGCAACGACAGCACGCCGGTCGCCAGGTCTCCCGACCAGGCCGAGACCCGGCCAGCCATGTAGGGGCCGAGCGCCAGGCCGATCAGGGTCGTGCCGATGAAGAAGGTCGCGGTCGCCGCGCCGCGCATCCGTGGCAGGACAAGGTCCTGCGTTGCCGCCGCCGCTGCGCCCAACGCCGCGCTCGACAGGCCGACCATCGGCAGGTGGAGCGCGTAGAACAGCGTGACGCTGCCGGTGGTGAAGCTGGCGACCATCAGCGGGATCGGGGCGACGGCGCCGATCAGGGTGACGGCGATCCGCCCGGCCGGGTTGGTCCGCCGCCACCGGTCGGCCAGCCGGCCGCCGAGCACCACGCCCAGAAAGCCGCCGGTGGCGCCGGCGCCGCCGACGATCAGCCCGGCCACCGCCTTGGACACGCCGAAGCTGCGTTCCAGATAGGGTAGCGACCAGAAACTGACCGCATAGGCGGTGAACGCGATCAGGCCATAGCCGACGACGACGAGCAGGAAGGCTGGACTGCCCCAGATCAGTGCGAAGGCCGGCCGGTCGCGGGTGCGCAGCGCCGCCGCCCAACTGAACACCGCATAGGCACCGACGCCGACCGCGATCCACTGCGCGCTGTCCCCGGTCGTCACGATCAGCGACCAGACCAGTGCTGCGATCGCCGCGCCGCCGGCGATGTTGATGGCAAGCGGGCGGATTCCCCGCCGCGCCGCGCCGATCAGGGTCAGCGGCGGAATGACGGTCAGCAATTCGTCGAAAAAGTCGCGAAACGGCCGTTCGGCCGGCGGGGTCAGTATACCGTCGGCCAGCCCGCGCGGCGGCTCGCGTAGCGTCGCCACCCATAGCGCCAGTAACAGGCCGGGCAGGCCGACCGCCAGAAATGCGGCCTGCCAGCCGACCAGCCCCAGCGGCCCGCCGCCGGGAAAGGCGAGGTTCCAGTTCTGGACGATGGCGCCGCCGATAAACAGCGACAGGCCGCTGCCGATGTAGATGCCGGAGGAATAGACGGCGAGGGCGGTCGCCCGCTGGCTGCGCGGGAACCAGTCCGACAGCAGCGAATAGGCGCAGGGCGACGCCGTCGCTTCGCCGATCCCGACGCCGATCCGCGCCGCCGCCAGTTGTCCGCCGGTGCGGGAGAAGCCGGACAGCGCCGTCATCGCCGACCACAGCGCCAGTCCGATGGTGATCAGCCGCACCCGGTGCCAGCTGTCGGCCAGCCGGCCGAGCGGGATGCCGAATAGCGCGTAGAACACGCCGAATGCAGTGCCGTATAGGAAGCCGAGATCGGTGTCGCTCAGCCCCAGATCGCGTTTCACGTCCTCGGCAAGGATGCTGAGGATTTGCCGGTCGATGAAATTCAGCGTGTAGACCGCGACCAATATGGTGAGGACGTAGCGGGCATAGCCCGGCTCCGCCTGCGAGGTTGTCCCGTCGGCCGCCGCCATCATCCCCCCTCGCTTGCTCCGTTGTCGGGGGGAGGCTAGCAGGCCGGGACGGTCGAACGGAAGGGGCTGGGTGATTTGGTCAGCGCGGTGTTGTTTGTCTGCCTCGGCAATATCTGCCGCTCACCGCTTGCCGAAGCGGCGTTGCGGGCGGAAGCGGAGGTCCGTGGGCTGGATCTGATCGTCGATTCCGCCGGCACCGCCGACTGGCACAAGGGCAAGGCGCCGGACCCGCGTTCGCAGGCGGTGGCGCTGCGCCATGGTATCGATATTTCCGGCTATCGCGGGCGGCAGGTGACGGCGGCGGATTTCCGGCGGTTCAGCCATATCGTCGCGCTTGACGCCAACAACATGGCCGATCTGCGCCGCATTGCGCCGGACGACGCGACTGCGCGGGTCAGCCTGTTGCTCGATTTCGTGGCCGGGCGGGAAGGGCAGGCGGTCGCCGATCCCTATTACGGCGACGATGCCGGCTTCGACCTCACCTGGGCTGATGTGATCGCCGGCGCGCGCGGCATCGCCGACGCCGCTCAGGCCAGCGGATAGCGCTGGATCGCCTCGTAGCGGCTGCCGCCGTGGCCAAGGTGGCTCTGGTAAAGGTAGAAGGCGTCGACGGTGAAAGCCGGGCCGGACAGCCCGGCATGGCCGGCAAGGAAGCGGTCCGCCATCCCGCCGGTCCGGCCGAAGCGGGCAAGGGTGATGTGCGGCAGGTAGGCGCGGCGTTCCGGCGGCAGGCCGATGTGGACCAGCGCCCGTTCGACCTTCGCCTGCAGATGGGCGATCCGTTCATGCGGGGCGATGCCCGCCCACACCGCTTCCGTCTGTCCCTTGCGCTCGAACCGGCCGACGCCCGCCAGCGTCAGGGCGAGCGGCGGGTGGCGAAGGCCGCCAAGCGCGGCGGCAATATCCTCTGCCATGCGCCCGTCGACCTCGCCGATGAAGCGCAGGGTGATGTGAATCTGCGAATCGTCCTGCCAGCGCGCGCCGGCGACCCCACCCATCATTTCAAGCAGATGGGCGCGGATCGCGGCGGGCGGGCGGATGGCGACGAACAGACGGTGCATGACGGGGGGCCTCCTGTTCCGCCTTTATGTCCGGTTTTGCTTGAAAGCGCGGCGCAATCCACCGATATTGCGCCTATCCGGCCCAGACGGTCGGGCAAAGGAGTTTACTGACAATGGCAAACTGGTCTGATCCCCGCACGACCGCCCTCGGCCGCACGGCGTCGACCACGGCCGACGCTGCCTTTGATGCTGGCCTGCGGTCGTACATGCTCTCGGTCTACAACTACATGGCCTCCGGCGTGCTGCTGACCGGCATCGTCGCCCTGCTGTTCGCCTGGGGTGGCGCCGAATCGCCGGCGGCCCAGCTGTTCCTGAACGGCGGCATCCTGAAATGGGTCGTCATGCTCGCGCCGCTCGGCGTGGTGATGTGGCTCAGCTTCGGCATTAACCGCCTGTCGGAAAGCGCCGCCAAGGCGCTGTTCTGGGCCTATGCGGTGCTGATGGGCCTGTCGCTGTCGACGATCCTGCTGGTCTATACCGGCACGTCGGTCGCCCAGACCTTCTTCGCCTCCGCGGCGGCCTTCGCCGGCCTCAGCCTGTGGGGCTATACCACCAAGAAGGACCTGTCGGCGTTCGGCACCTTCCTGATCATGGGCGTTGTCGGCCTGCTCGTCGCGATGGTCATCAACCTGTTCCTGAAGTCGAGCGGGCTTGACCTGGTGATCAGCGGCATCGGCGTTCTGCTGTTCGCCGGCCTGACCGCCTACGACACCCAGAAGATCAAGAGCATGTATTTCCACCTGCAGGGCTCTGACTTCATCGGCAAGTCGGTGGTGATGGGTGCGCTGACCCTCTACCTCGACTTCATCAACCTGTTCCTGTTCCTGCTGCGCTTTATGGGCGACCGCCGCTAAGCGCCGGGGACAAGACGGATACGGGAAGGCCCGGCGGATCGCTCCGCCGGGCCTTTCTTTTCGGGCGCGCTATCCCGCCATCGCCGCGTCATCCAGCGCACTGGCGCGCAGATGCGCCGGTCGCTCCGCCAGCCGCGCCGCATAGGCGACGAACGCATCGCGCTTCGGCATCGTGCCGAACTGCACACCCCACATCACCTGCGCGCCGACATAGACGTCGGCGGCGGAAAAGCGGTCGCCGGCAATATAGGGGGCGGCGGTGATCGCCTGTTCCAGAACGTCCATCGCCAGTTCGTAATTGCCATACCCGGCCAGCCGGCCCTGTTCCGCCGTCGGGTCGAATTTCAGCGCGTGGTTGGTCACCGCCTGCTCGACCGGCCCGGCGGTGAAGAACAGCCAGCGGTAATAGGCGCCGCGCGCCGCGGGCGGCGGTGCCAGCCCGGCATCGGGAAACGCGTCCGCCAGATAGGCGCAGATTGCCGCGCATTCGGTGACGACGGTGGCGCCGTGGACCAGCGCCGGCACCTTGCCCATCGGGTTGATCGCCAGATAGGGCGCCTGCTTCATCGTCGATGCGTAATCGAGAATCTCGGCGCGATAGGGCGCGCCCACCTCCTCCAGCATCCAGCGGGCAATCCGGCCGCGCGACATCGGATTGGTATAGAGAATCAGTTCGTCGGCCATCGTATCGCTCCGTCGGTTGTGGTCGTTTTGGAAACAGGCAAGCCGGTCAGCCGTTCAGCAGCCGGTCGAAGAAGGCGATCGTCCGGTCCCAGGCCAGCTTCGCTGCGTCGGCGTTGTAGCGTTCCGCCGAACTGTCGTTGTTGAATGCGTGATGGACGCCGGGATAGTCGTGGACGATCACCGGCTTGCCCGCCGCCTTCAGCGCCTCGGCAAACGGATGGGCGGTCTGGGCGACGCGGCTGTCCAGCCCAGCCAGTTGCAGCATCAGCGGCACCTTGACCTTCGCCGCTTCCTCCGGCGCCGGGGCTGGGCCGTAATAGGACACGGCGGCTGCCAGGTTGTGCGCGCCGGCAACCGCCAGCCGATCGACCATCGCGCCGCCCCAGCAGAAGCCGACGACTCCGGCCTTGCGGTCGGCGGCGAAGCGGGTGAAGGCGGACTGGGCGTCGCGGGTGGTGACCGCGATGTCGAGCTTGCCGATCATCTCGCGGCCCTTGTCCTCGTCGGCCGGGGTGCCGCCATCCGGGGCGAGCAGGTCGACGCCGACGGCGGTATAGCCAGCCAGCGCCACCCGCCGCGCGATATCGCGGATATGCGGGGTCAGCCCGCGATTTTCGTGAATAACGACGACCACCGCCTTGCCCGGTCCGGCGGCCGGATCGACGACATAGGCGCGCATCGCCCGCCCCGGTGCGCTGTCCCACTGGACCATGCCCGCCTTCAGCCGCTTGTCGTCTTCGGCGACGATCGCGGCGGCGGCCGGGTTGGCGGCGATCGCGGCGAGCAGCGTCTCCGCCGCGGCCGCGCTGCCGGCGAGCAGGGTCAGTTCGCGCATGAAGCGGCGGCGGTCGCGCCCTTCATGGGTGAAACGGTCGTAGAGGGCGATGGCGCGGGTGCGGATTTCGGACGGGTGCATGGCGGGCCTCCATGATCGGGCGATGCGCCCGAAGCCGTCATCGCCAGCGTGGCGAAGCCATCCCCGCCTCGCACGGGTTTCCGCGCGCCTCCGGTGCTTCGCCGCCTCGCCATTCCGGGCCGGGCAGGAGGATCGATCCTACCCCAATTTGCCGCCCGCCGAAACCGCGCCCGGTGCGGTTATTGCGCCGACGCCTGCCACTTCGGCTTGTTTCGGTACTGGTCGAACCAGGCGATGATCGCCGACGCCTTGGCAGCGGCCTGAGACGGGCGCGCGGCGATGCCGCCATGGCTGGCGCCCGGCACCTTGACCAGCGCCGTCGGCACGCCGCGCAGTTGCAGCGCGGTGTAATATTGCTCGGATTCGCTGACCGGGGTGCGGTAATCCTCGGCGCCGACGACGACCATTGTCGGCGTCTTGACGTTGCCGACCAGCGACAGCGGCGAGCGCGCCCAATAGCCCTGCGGGTCCTCCCAAGGGAATTTGTCGAACCAGTATTGGTGGTACATCGGCGCGCCGTCCGACGTCAGCGAGAAGCTGGCCCAGTCGATCACCGGCTTCTGGGTCACCGCCGCCTTGAACCGGTCGGTCTTGCCGACGATCCAGGCGGTCAGCACCCCGCCGCCGGACCCGCCGGTGACGAACAGATTGTCGGTGTCGACATTGCCGGCGGCGATCGCCGCGTCGACCGCGCTCATCAGATCGCCGTAATCGTCACCGGGGTAGGCGTGGTGGATCAGGTTGGCGAATTCGGCGCCGTAGGAGGTCGATCCGCGCGGGTTGGTGTAGAGCACGATATAGCCGGCGGCGGCATAGAGCTGATAGTCGGTCGAAAAAGCCGGGGCGTAGGCGGCGAACGGCCCGCCGTGGATTTCCAGGATCAACGGATATTTACGCGCCGGGTCGAAATCGGGCGGCGTCACCATCCATGCGTCGATCCGGCGGCCGTCGGCGGCGGTGACCGCCAGCGGCTTGACCTGGCCCAGCGCCTTGCCGCCGAGCAGGTCGCGGTTGAGGCGGGTCAGCCGCCGTGCCTCGCCGCCCTTGCTGACCGAGACGTCGGCCGGGTTCAGCGCGTCGCCGGAGGTGAAGGCGACGCTGCCGTCGCGCGCGACCGAGAAGCTGCCGCCGGTATAGGGCCGGTCGAGCGCCGATCCGCGCAGGCCGGTGGCGACCCTACGCATGCTGCCGTCCAGTCCGACGCGGGCGACCTTGGTTTCGGCATGATCGTCATAGACGACGAAAACCGCCTTTCCGTCCGCCGCCCAGGCGAGATTGTCGATGCTGCGGTCAAGAGTTCCGGTCAGCAGGCGGCTGCCGCTGCCGTCGCGGTTCATCACGTAGAGGCCGACATTCTGGTAGCCGAGATATGTGTCGTCGAAGCCGAGATAGGCGATCGAGCGCCCGTCCGGCGACACGATTGGCGCGGCGTCCGGCCCGTCGCGGCTGGTCAGCGCCGTCAGCGCGCCGCTGGCGACGTCGAGCGCGTAGACTTCCGAATTGAGCGGCTTGCGCTCCCAGTCCTTGTGGCGGTTGGTGCTGAAATACAGGGTGGTGCCGTCCGGCGACCAGGATAGCGGGCCGCTGTCGTTCAGCGCGCCATAGGTCAGCTGGCGCGGGGCGCCGCCGTCCGCCGCGACGACGAAGATATGGTCGAAGCCGGGCTTCAGATAGCCGGCACCGTCGGCTCGGTAGGTGAGGGCGGTGATCACCTCCAGCGGCGGCGCCCATTTCGCCCCCTCCGGCCTGGCCGGCGGCGTGCCGAATTTCGCCGCGTCGTCCGGCACGGCGGCGATATAGGCGATGCGGTTGCCGTCCGGCGCCCAGGCGATCGCGCTCGGGCTGTCGGGCAGGCCGGTGACACGGGCGGTGGCGCCGTTCGCCATCCAGCGCACGTAAAGCTGCGGTGCGCCGCCTTCCTCGGCGGAGACATAGGCCAGCCGTTTGCCGTCTGGCGACCAGCGCGGGCTCATATGGGCGCCGGGGCCGGCGACCAGCGGTATCTGCGTGCCGCTGCGGACATCGATCAGCCAGATCGTCGCGCGGGCGCGATCGGTCATCACGTCGTTGGACCGGCGGACATAGGCGATCTGGCTGCCGTCCGGACTGATCTGCGGGTCGGACGCCGCCTCCAGCGAAAACAGGTCGGCGCCCTGAAAAGTCCTGACCGGCCCTTCGGCGGGCGCGGCGAGGGCAGGCGACAGGGCAAGGGCGGCAAGCGGCAGCAAGGCGAAGCGGATCATGGAAACCCCCTGAGGTCAGGGAAAGAAACTCTCCGCAATTCTAGGCATTTGGCAAGGGGTTGCGGTCAGCCGGCGGCGAGAAGGGCGCGGGTCCGGCCGATGGCGTCGCCGCCGACCGGGCCGTGGCCGGGAATGATCGTGCGGATATGGGGATAGCGGGCCGCCACGCGCTCCAGGCTGTCGCGCCACGCCGGTATGGAAGCGTCCGAAAGATTGCCGATACTGTCGGCCGCGGCGTCTTTCAGAAAGCAGCCACCGAACAGCAGGCGCTCATCGGCGTCCCACAGCACGATATTGTCGGGGCTGTGACCGGCGCCCGGATAATAGCATTCCAGACCGAAGGCGGATTCGGCGAAGGGGTCCGGCAGTGCCTGTGCCGAATCCATTACGCCGTTCAGCAGGGCGCGGGTCAGCGCAAGCATGTGGACCGGTATTCCGGCGCGTTCGAGAACGGGCAGTGCCGCGGCGCGATCGGCGTGAAAATGGGTGATGATGGCGCCCGAAGGTGTTTTGCCAAAGGATCGTTCGCACCATGCGATCAGCGCCTCACCCTGCGCGGGCGTCCAGCCGGGATCGACAAGGGTGAACGTATCGCCATGGCGATGGACCAGGCCGTTGGCCGGGTAGATCACGCCGCCGTCGATCGGGGCAGTGGTGGTGAACAGCCAGTTGTGCCGGTCGATCTGCTTTATCCACAGATCGTCGGTAATCGCGGTCATGCCGGTCGTGCCAAGCGCGGATGCGGTCGGCGGGGCCGCGATCAGGCGGGCGGGAAGGGCCGCAATGGCCAGCCCGGCGACGCATATGCGACGGGACAGAAGCATCGTTATGCTATGGCACGGCGGCGCGCGCCGCGCGAGTTCGCTGTGACGGGCGGCGCCATGGCCCGGCGTACCGGGCCATGGCGCCTTGATCAGGCTTTGACCTTGGTCTTGTCCGCGCCGCCCTTCTTGCGCGGTTTCTTGGGCGCGGCGGCGGTGATCTCGAAGGTCAGCGCCCCGTCCTTCAGGTGAACCTTGACCTCGCCGCCGTTGACAAGCTTGCCGAACAGCAATTCCTCGGCCAGCGGCTGCTTGATCTTCTCCTGGATCAGCCGGCCCATCGGCCGCGCGCCATACAGCTTGTCGTAGCCACGCTCGGTCAGCCAGCCCTTGGCCGCATCGTCCAGGGTGATGTGGACATCGCGGTCGGCGAGCTGCAATTCGAGCTGAAGAATGAATTTTTCGACCACGCGCGAGACGACTTCCGGCGGAAGATAGCCAAACGGAACAATGGCATCCAGCCGGTTCCTGAATTCCGGCGTGAACATCTTGCGCACCGCTTCCTCATCCTCGCCCTCGCGCGTGACGTTGCCGAAGCCGACCGCCTCGCGCGCCATGTCGGACGCGCCGGCATTGGTCGTCATGATCAGGATGACGTTGCGGAAATCGACGGTCTTGCCGTGGTGGTCGGTCAGTTTGCCGTTGTCCATCACCTGCAACAGGATGTTGAACAGGTCCGGGTGCGCCTTCTCGATCTCGTCGAGCAGCAGCACCGAATGCGGTTGCTGGTCGACCGCGTCGGTCAGCAGCCCACCCTGATCATAGCCGACATAACCCGGCGGCGCGCCGATCAGCCGGCTGACCGAATGCCGCTCCATATATTCGCTCATGTCGAACCGCTGGAGCGGGATGCCCATAATCGCGGCTAGCTGGCGCGCGACCTCGGTCTTGCCGACGCCGGTCGGGCCGGTGAACAGATAGTTGCCGATCGGCTTGTCCGGATCGCGCAGGCCGGCGCGGCTCAGCTTGATGGCGGAGGCCAGCTTCTCGATCGCGGCGTTCTGGCCGAAAACCACCCGTTTCAGGTCGGTTTCCAGGCTGGCCAGCGACTTCTTGTCGTCGCTCGACACCGATTTCGGCGGGATGCGCGCCATCGTCGCGATCACCGCCTCGATCTCCTTCGGGGTGATGACCTTCTTGCGCTTCGACGGGGCGACCAGCATCTGCATCGCGCCGACCTCGTCGATCACGTCGATCGCCTTGTCGGGCAGCTTGCGGTCGTTGATGTAGCGCGCCGACAGCTCGACCGCCGACTTGATCGCGTCGGCGGTGTATTTGACGCTGTGGTGGCTCTCGAACGCCTGGCGCAGGCCGGCGAGGATCTTCACCGTATCCTCGATCGACGGCTCGTTGACGTCGATCTTCTGGAACCGGCGGAGCAGCGCGCGGTCCTTCTCGAAATGGTTGCGGAATTCCTTGTAGGTGGTTGATCCGATGCAGCGGATCACCCCGCCGGACAGTGCCGGCTTCAGCAGGTTGGACGCATCCATCGCCCCGCCGGACGTGGCGCCGGCGCCGATCACCGTGTGGATCTCGTCGATGAACAGGATCGCATCGGGCAGCTTCTCCAGCTCCGACACAACCGCCTTCAGCCGCTCCTCGAAATCGCCGCGATAGCGGGTGCCGGCAAGCAGCGCGCCCATGTCGAGCGAATAGATCACCGCCGGCTTCAGCACGTCGGGCACGTCGCCCTCGACGATCTTGCGCGCCAGCCCCTCAGCGATCGCCGTCTTGCCGACGCCGGGGTCGCCGACATAGAGCGGGTTGTTCTTCGACCGGCGGCAGAGGATCTGCACCGTCCGGTCGACCTCGGCCGAACGGCCGATCAGCGGATCGACCTTTCCGTCCTTCGCCTTGGCGTTAAGATCGACGCAGAACTGCTTGAGCGCGCTCTCGTTTTTCTGCTTGCCATCGGTCTTGGTGGCCTTCTCCTCCTCGGCGCCCTTGACCTCGCGCGGCTCCGGCGGTTGGCCGCCCTTGCCGACGCCGTGGCTGATGTAGCTGACCGCATCGAGGCGGCTCATATCCTGCTGCTGCAGGAAATAGACGGCATAGCTTTCGCGTTCGGAGAACAGGGCGACGAGCACGTTGCCTCCCGTCACCTCGTCGCGGCCGGACGACTGGACGTGGAGGATCGCGCGCTGGACGACCCGCTGGAAACCGGATGTCGGCGACGGATCGGTCTCGCCCTCGACGCGCAGCGCCTCCAGCTCGGTGTCGAGATAGGTCGTCACCTGGTCGCGCAATTCGTTCAAATCGACGCCGCATGCCACCATCACCTGTGCCGCGTCGGCATCGTCGATCAGCGCCAGCAGCAGGTGCTCCAGCGTCGCATATTCGTGGCGGCGGCCGGACGCCTGGGTAAGCGCCCGGTGCAGGGTGGCCTCTAGCGTTGGGGCAAAGGACGGCATTCGGTTCACTCCAGTGGGCCGCCGGTTCGGTTCGGCCCGTTCTACACCTATGTCGGAAGGCGTGACGCTCGCATCAAGGCCGGCGGCTTCATTGCCTGAATAGCGCGTCCGCGCTTGCGCGGTGGTTAACCGCACCTTCCAGTTTGCCGCGCGTTCTGGCGATTTCCGCCTCCAGCGCGGAGATACGTTCCTGCAACTCTGCAACCGACAGCGGGTCCAGATCCTGCCGGGCGAGCAGCGCCAGCGGATCGGCGGAACGGGCGGGTGAAAAGTCGTCCATGTCCATGCCGGGGAATGTTGACCCGATCCCCCGCCCTGTCAATAACGGCGCCGCCGCAAGACAGGGGGGCAAAGATGGTCTCGTCGACCGTAACCATGACCGCGATCGACCCGGCAGAGGCCGGCGGGCCAGAGGTGCTGCGCCCGGTCGAACGACCGGTGCCGTGCCCCGGCGCCGGTGAAGTGCTGATCCGTGTCGCCGCCGCCGGTGTCAACCGGCCAGACGTCATGCAGCGGCGCGGCCTTTACCCGCCACCGCCCGGCGCGCCGTCGATTCCGGGGCTGGAAGTCGCCGGCACCGTGGTCGCGCTTGGCGACGGCGTCGACGGCGTCAATCCCGGTGCCCGGGTCTGCGCGCTCGTCGCCGGTGGCGGCTATGCCGAATATGCGGTCGCGTCCGCCCGCCACTGCCTGCCGGTGCCGCCGGTCCTGACGATGGTCGAGGCGGCGGCGATGCCCGAAACCCTGTTCACCGTGTGGACCAACCTGTTCGAACGCGCCTATGCGGTCGACGGCGACGTCGTGCTGGTCCATGGCGGCACCAGCGGCATCGGCACAATGGCGATCCTGCTTGGCCGGCTGTTCGGGCTGACCGTTATCGTCACCGCCGGCAGTGCCGCGAAATGCGCCCGTGCGCTGGAAATCGGCGCCGCCCATGCGATCAACTACCGCGAGACGGATTTCGTCGAGGCGGTGAAGGAACTGACCGGCGGGCGCGGGGTCAACGCCGTGCTCGACATGGTCGGCGGCGACTATGTCGCCCGCAACATCGCCTGTCTCGCGGCGGACGGCCGCCATGTCTCCATCGCCATCCAGCGCGGCGGCGAGGCGACGGTGCCGTTATGGGCGATCATGCGCCGCCGGCTGACCCTGACCGGCTCGACGCTCAGGCCGCGTTCAGGTGAGTTCAAGGCATTGGTGGCCGACGAGCTCCGCCGCGAGGTGTGGCCGCATGTCGAGGCTGGCCGGCTGAAGCCGGTCATCGATTCCACCTTCGCGCTGGCGGAGGCGGGTGCGGCCCATGCCCGGATGGAGAGCGGGGAACATGTCGGCAAAATCGTCCTTACCGTCGCGTAGGGGCGACAGGGCGGAGTAGGGCGTTCAATGACGGTATTTGCGGCGCGGCTGGCGGCTGTGCTTTTGCTTGGTGTGTCCGCGGCGGCGCAGGCTGCCCAGCCGGGCGAGGCGGGTGCCGGCTTCAACCCGGATGAGGAGCTTGACGAGGAAATCGTCATTACCGGCCAGAAGCCGCGCGGGTCGGTGATCGGCGACATCCAGCCGGAATTACAGCTGAACGCCGCGGATATCCGCGCCTATGGCGTGGCGACGATCGCCGAACTGCTCGATGAATTGTCGGCGGAAACACGCAGCGACCGGGGCAGCGGCGGCGCGCCGGTGGTGTTGCTCAACGGCAAGCGGATTTCCGGCTTTTCGGAAATCCGCGACATCCCGACCGAGGCGATCCAGCGCACCGAGATCCTGCCGGAAGAAGTGGCGCTGAAATACGGCTACCGCGCCGACCAGAAGGTGGTGAACATCGTTCTGCGCCGCCGCTTCCGCGCGACGACGGTGGAGGCGGACGGGCGGACCAGCACCGACGGCGGCGGCACCGCCGTCCAGCTGGAGGGCACGCGCTTCCAGATTCGCGGCGACAACCGGTTGAACCTCAGCGTCGAATATCGCCACGCCGATCCGCTGCGCGAAAGCCAGCGCGATCTGGTGTCGCGTGCGGTCGGCGCGCCGTTCGCCGCCGCCGGTAATGTCGGTGCGGCGGGCGGTGGAGAAATCGATCCGGCGCTCAGCGCGCTGGCTGGCGAACCGGTGACCATTGCCGGGGTGACCGCCGGCGCGGCGGGCGGGATACCGTCACTCGCCGATTTCGTCGCGACCGCCGGTATCCCGCACCTCGACGACGTGACCCGTTACCGCACGCTGCGGCCGGCCAGCGAGCAGTTGTCGCTGAACGCGGTGCTCAGCCGGACGGTGCTCGGCAATGTCTCGGCCACGGTCAATGCCAGCCTTGACGTGACTGGCAGCGATTCGCTGAACGGCCTGCC
This sequence comes from Sphingomonas flavalba, assembly GCF_047553045.1. Taxonomy (GTDB): domain Bacteria; phylum Pseudomonadota; class Alphaproteobacteria; order Sphingomonadales; family Sphingomonadaceae; genus Sphingomonas_L; species Sphingomonas_L flavalba_A. The sequence goes on from NZ_CP180208.1 coordinate 823,497, forward strand.
CGGCATCAGTGTGATCGTGCCGGCGGCCAGCCCGTTCTCGCCCTTCGCCGACGATGTCACGCTTTACCGCTATCCCGCCGGCTTCGGGCCGCTGCGCCAGCGGGTGCGCGGTGTATCCGGCCATGCCGGGGTCGCGTTGAGCGGGATGGTCGCCGACTGGACATGGTCGCTGACCGGCAATTACGACCATGGCGAAAGCCGTACGGTCAGCGATGCCGGGCTGGACGCCAGCGCTTTGCAGGCGCGTCTCTCCGCCGGCGACCCGACGCTCAACCCCTATGGCGTATTGCCGGACGGGTTGGTCGCGCCGCGCGCGGCCAATCGGGCGCGCGGCATTTCGGATAGCGGCACGCTGGAACTGGTGGTCAGCGGCACGCTGGCGCGGTTGCCGGCCGGGGCGGTGACGACGACGGTCAAGGCCGGCGGCGCGGCGACCGGTTTCGAAAGCCGCTCCTGGCGCAACGGCATCGCCACCGCCGGCAGCCTGTCGCGCGAAACCGGGTCCGGCCAGCTCAACCTCGACCTGCCGATCGCCAGCCGGCGTAATCAGGTGCTCGCGGCGCTCGGCGACCTCAGCGTCAATTTCAACGCCGCCGTCGATCAGGTGTCTGACTTCGGCACGCTCACCACGATCGGCTATGGCGCCAACTGGTCGCCGACCCCGGCGCTGCGGCTGATCGCGTCGGTCACCAACGACGAAGCGGCGCCGGGCATGCAGCAACTGGGCAACCCGGTGGTACTGACGCCCGACGTGCGGGTGTTCGACTATATCCGCGGCGTCACCGCCTCCGTCACCCAGATCGACGGCGGCAACGCCGCGCTGCGCGCCACCGAACGGCGGGTGATCAAGCTCGGCGCCAATCTGAAGCCGACCGACAGCCTGACGCTCAGCGCCAATTTCATCAGCCGCCGCATCCGCAACCCGGTGGCGGCGCTGCCGGCGCCGACGGCGGAGATAGAGGCGGCCTTCCCCGATCGGTTCGTGCGCGATGCGGACGGCATATTGGTTCAGGTCGATGCGCGGCCGGTCAACTTCGCGCGGCGCAGCGGCAGTGAATTGCGCTGGGGGTTCAATTTCTCTCAGCGGCTGAAAACCTCCGAACGGGTGGCCGAGGCGCTGCGCGAGGCGGCGCGTGAACGCTGGGCGGCGATGGCTGCCGCGCGCAACGCGGCGGGGCAGGGGCCGCAGGGACAGGGAACGCAGGAGCCGGGCGCGCAGGGGCAGCGGCGCGGGCCGGGGCGTGGCGCCGGTGGCCCGCCGGGCGGCGGCTTTGGCGGGCGCGGCGGGGGCGGGCAGGCCGGCGGCCGGCTGCAACTGGCGCTCTATCACACCTGGCATTTCCGCGATGATGTGCTGGTCCGCCCCGGTCTGCCGGTGCTCGATCTGCTCGGCGGCGACGCGGTCGGCGGGCGCGGCGGACAGGCACGGCACGAACTGGAACTGCGCGCCGGCGTGTCGAAAGATGGTTATGGCCTGCGCCTGACCGGCGACTGGCAGAGCGCGACGCGGGTCAGCGGCGGCAGCAGCGGTACGCTGCGCTTTTCCGACCTCGCGACGGTCAATCTGCGGCTGTTCGCCAATCTCGGCCAGATTCCGTCACTGGCGCGGCAACGCTGGGCGCAAGGCGCACGGGTGTCGCTCTCCGTCGACAACATCTTCAACGCCCGCCAGACGGTGCGCGATGCGAGCGGCGTCGTCCCGATCAGCTACCAGCCCGGCTATCTCGACCCGATGGGCCGCACCGTCCGCGTCAACCTCCGCAAGCTGTTCTTCTGACCCGCGCCCGGATCGCCATCCTTGGGGCTATCGCTTGCGGACGAATTCGGCGCGCAGCACCAGCCCCTTGATGCCTTCGTAGCGGCAGTCGATCTCCTGCGCGTCGCCGGTCAGGCGGATGCTTTTGATGACGGTGCCGCGTTTCAGCGTCTGGTTGGTGCCCTTGACCTTCAGGTCCTTGATCAGTGTCACGCTGTCGCCGTCGGCCAGCGGATTGCCGACGGCATCGCGGACGTCGACGGCGGCGGCGCTGCTGGCAAGGGTCGACCGGGCAACCCATTCGCCCGATTCCTCGTCATAGACATAGTCGTCGTCGCTCATCGCAATGCGTCGCTCCCCGTTGGTCAGGCGCCGGCACCGTAGAGCGCCCGCGCGTCGCGGCGGAAGGCCGCGGAACTGTCCGGGCGCGAATAGAACATATGCCCGCCGGGGTACATATGCAGCTGGATGCGCTCCGCCTGGCCAAAGCCGGGCATCTGGTCGAGGATCAGGCGCGACCCGAAATAGGGGCAGGACAGGTCGTCCCAGCCGTGAACGATCATCGCCTTCATCTTCGGGTCGACGGCGATCGCCTTGCGCAGGTCGGTAACCGGCGTGTCGCTTTCGTCACGGTCCCATAGCCGGCCGACATCGTAGGACAGCGTCGCGTAATGCGCCTCGCTCTTCCAGCCGACCTGATTGGTGATGAAGTCGACGGCGGCGCTGGTCGTCGGTGCGATGATCCCGTCGAGCAGCGGGTCGCCGTAATTCGGCTCCGCCGCCGCCGGGAACGGGTCATAGGCGGTGACGTTGGAATCGTAGACGCTGCCGATCTGCCCGGTCGCGCGGTGCACCTCGCGCAGATAGGTGCGGATATCGACCCGCCCGTCCAGCCGCCGGACCAGCGCCGGGTCCAGCCCGGTATAGGCCGCGACCCGCGCCGAAAGCCGGTCGGTCGCCGCCTTGTCCTTGGCGCCTTTCAGGAAATCGCTGACGAATTCGCCGCGCGCATAATCCTCCACCTCGGCCATCGTCTCGGCCGACAGCTTGCCCTGCCGCTCGAAATGGCCGGCCGCCATCGCCGGCAGGTTGATCGCCCAAGGCAGCGGCGACAGGCTGGTCTCCTCACCGATCGCCGCCGGGTCGAGGTAGGGCGATACCATGATCAGCCCGCTCATCCCGACGCCCAGCCGGCTCTGCAGTTCGTAGGCGAGGCGCGGCACCCGGTAGCCGCCATAGCTTTCGCCGATCAGGTACTTGCGGCTGGTCATTCGCCCGTATTTGACCAGCCAGTCGTAGACGACGCGGCTCAGATACTCGATGTCGCTCTTGGCGGTGTAGAACGCCTTCTTGCTTTCCGCCTCGTCGACCAGACTGCGGGAAAATCCGGTGCCGACCGGGTCGATGAACACCATGTCGGTGAAGTCGATCCAGGTGCCGGGGTTGTCGCGCTGCACCGCGCTGTCCGACGCGCTGTCGCCGGCGGCGCCGAACGGCACCCGCTTCGGCCCGATCGCCCCCATGTTGAGGAAGACGGAGGCCGCGCCCGGCCCGCCGTTGAACGCGAATGTCACCGGCCGCGCCGTCGCCGCGCCGGGGACGACATAGGCGGTGTAGACGACTTCGCCGATCGCCTTGCCCCTGGCGTCGCGCAGGGTGATGTGGCCAACCGTCGCCTTGTATTTGATCACTCGCCCGTCGACCGTCACCGCCTGGTCGATCGTCTTGTCCTCCGACATCGGCGGCAGGCTGATCTCCGCTTTCGGCGCCTCCTTGGCGGCGGGCGCATCCGCTGCTGTTGCGGGCATGGGCAGGGCGGTCAGGGCGGTGGCGGCAAGGGCGGCGAGAAGCAGGCGCATCGGGGAAACCTCGCGGGATTGGAAGCGCTTGGGCTTAATCCATGCTCCCAAAGTATGAAAGGCCTCCCGTCAAGGCGCGCGCGAGAGCGCCTATTGCGGCAGCACCGCCGCGATCGCCGTCTGCCACCCGGCCAGCCGCGCAGTGCGCGCGTCGGCGGGAAGGGCTGGTTCAAAGCCGGTCGTCGCGCCGCGCATCGCCGTTGCATCTTCCAGCGTCGGGAACAGCCCGGCGCCAACCCCGGCGAGCATCGCCGCGCCCATCGCCGTCGTCTCGACGAAGGCCGGGCGCTCGACCGGAATCGCCAGCATGTCGGCCAGGTCCTGGGCGATCCAGTCGTTCGCTGCCATGCCGCCGTCGATGCGCAACCGGGCCCAGTCGGCGCCGTCGGCGGCAAAGGCGGTTTTCAGGTCATGAGTTTGGTGGGCCATCGCCTCGGCGGCGGCGCGGACGATGTGGGCGCGCCCGGCCGAAAAACTGAGACCGGACAGGGCGCCGCGCGCCTCCGGTTCCCACCATGGCGCGCCGAGGCCGGACAGGGCGGGGACCAGATAGACGCCGCCATTGTCGGCAACGGAACGGGCCAGCGCTTCCGTCTCCGCCGCCTCCGCGATCAGGCCCAGCCCGTCGCGCAGCCATTTGATCAGGCTGCCGGCGACGAACACCGATCCTTCCAGCGCGTAATGGCGCCGTCCGTCGATCTGGTGGGCGACGGTGGCGAGCAGCCGGTTGCGCGATGTCGGCAGGCGGGCGCCGGTGGCGGTCAGCACGAAGGCGCCGGTGCCGTAAGTCGCCTTGGTGTCGCCAGGGGACAAGCATGCCTGACCGATCGTCGCCGCCTGCTGGTCGCCGGCGAGGCCGCAGATCGGGATCGGCGTGCCGAACAGGTCCGCCGCCGTTTCGCCGAACTGCCCGGCACAATCGACGATTTCCGGCAGGATGGTGCGGGGCACCCCGAACAGGTCGCACAGTCCATCGTCCCAGCCGCCGCTGCCGATCGCCATCAGCGCGGTGCGCGAAGCATTGGTCGCGTCGCTGACGTGCAGGCCGCCGGTCAGTTTCCACACCAGCCAGGATTCGACCGTGCCGACCGCCAGTCGCTCCCCCGCCGCGCGCAATTGCGGCCAGTTGTCCAGCGCCCAGCCGATCTTGGATGCGGAGAAATAGGGATCGAGCAGCAGGCCGGTCCGCGCCTGCACCGAGGGTTCGTGCCCGGCCTCGCGCAGCGCGCGGCAGGTGTCGGCGGTGCGCCGGTCCTGCCAGACGATCGCCGGGCACAGCGGCTCACCGGTCGCCTTGTCCCAGAACAGGATCGTTTCGCGCTGGTTGGTGATACCGATCGCGGCGATCCGGCCCGGCCCGCCGGCCGCGGCAACCATTGCCCGTGCGCAGGCAAGGCTGCGCGCCCAGATTTCGGCCGCGTCATGCTCGACCAGTCCGGGGGCCGGGTAATGCTGGGTCAGCGCGGCGCTCTCGCTGCCCAGCACCGTGCCGTCCGCTGCGAACAGCATCGCCCGCGTCGACGTCGTGCCCTCGTCGATGACCAGGATCAGGTTGCGCACGTCGCCGCCGCTCAATCGCCGCTGCGCCGGGTCGCGCTCTCATCCCGCCTGGCGCGAAATTCCGAATCCGCGCTCCAGTTCGGCCAGGCCCGGCTGTTGGCCAGATCGCGGCCGACGGCATAAAGCAGCGCCATGTCGGGGCCAACGCCGCTCAGGTCCCAATCGGCGCTCCATTCGTCGGCGGGTTGGTGATACTGGTTCAGCGTATAGGCTTTGGACAGTTCCTCGCCGCGCGCCCGGCCACCGTCGATCAGGTCGCCGCCGGCGCCGAACGAGACGGCGGGAACGCCCTGCTTGGCGAAGGGGAAATGGTCAGACCGATAGAACAGTCCCGCTTCGGGCCGGGGGTCCGGGCTGAAACTGCGGCCCAGTTTCCGGCCCTCGGCGACCAGCAGGTCGAGCAGGCCGAGTTTCGCCGAACCGGATATGCTGAAATCGCGGGCGGCACCGGCGCCGATCGTCGCGTCCATGTTGATGACGCCGGCGGTCGTCGCCAGCGGGTAGACCGGGTTGCTGGCGTAATATTCGGAGCCGAGCAGCCCCTTCTCCTCGGCGGTGACGGCCAGGAAGATGATCGATCGGTCGGTGCGCGGCGCGGCGGCAAAGGCGCGCGCCATTTCCAGCATCATCGCGATGCCAGACGCATTGTCGCGCGCGCCGTTGTAGATGCGGTCGCCGCGCGCGTCGGGTTCGCCGATGCCCAGATGGTCCCAGTGGCCGGAATAGAGCACGGTTTCGTCCGGGTGCCGCGCGCCGGGCAGCCGGCCGAGCACGTTGTGTGACACGATCGTCTTCGTCGTCACCGCATAGCGGGCGCTGAATGTCGGTTTCAGTGTCACCGGCCGGAAATCGCGCTTGCGCGCCGCCGCCTTCATCTGCTCGAAATCGAGGCCTGACGCCTTGAACAGATCGGCGGCCAGGTCGCGCTGAATCCAGCCTTCCATCGCCGGGTGCTCGGCCGTCGGGTCGGCACGGACGATGTCGAACATCGTGTTGGTGTTGGAATTCTTGACTGTCGGCCAGCCGTAGGATGCCGGGGCGTATTCGTGGATGACCAGCGCGCCGATCGCGCCCTGCCGTGCCGCTTCCTCGAATTTATACGTCCAGCGGCCGTAATAGGTCATCGCCTTGCCGCCGAAATCGCCTTCGCCGCCCTCGAAATCGGGGTCGTTGATCAGCATGACGACAACCTTGCCCTTCAGGTCGGCGCCCTTGAAATCGTCCCAGTCGCGTTCCGGTGCCCTGACGCCGTAGCCGACGAAAACCAGCGGCGCGCCGGCGATAGCGACTTCGGTCTGGCCGGTCATCGCGGCGCGGATCGCGATCTCCTCGCCCTGGGTCAGCGCGCGGGTCTTGCCGTCGGTGGTGATCGACACCGCCGGGGTGCCGGCGATGTCGGCCTGCAGCAACGGCACGTCCTGCGTCCAGCCGCGCACGCCGTTCACCGCCGGTCCGCCCGGTTCCAGCCCGGCCGCCTTCATCTTGTCGATCAGGAAGGCGATTGTTTTGGTCTCTCCGGCGGTGCCCGGTCCGCGCCCCTCGAACGAATCGTCGGCAAGGGTGCGAATGTCGGCACTGATCCGCGCCGTGTCGAACTGCGGGGCGGGCTGGGCGGACAGCGCGGCAGGCAGCGCGACGGCGCCGGCAAGCAGGATGGCCTTGAAGGGGGACGTAAGCGGTGACATGGGCGGGAACTCCCGAAAATGGCATGCCTTTCGGCGGATAGCCCTGTCATAACCCGGCAACGTTCGGCGTCCACCCGTCCCGCGCTGCTACGGTGCCTATTTCCTGTTCGCTGTCGCGCGCCGCGCGGGCATTGACGGCGCCCCGGCGGCAAGGCCAAGAAATGCCGGATGAGTGAGGACAGGCGGACGATCGGGGAAGCGGCGCTCGACGCGGTGATCGGCCATGACCCGGCACCGGCCGAAGGCGCGCGCGCGTCGGTCGCCGATCGCCCCTATGTCGATCGCCGCCGCGATCGCCTGCTCGCTTCGCTGACCCTGATCGCCGGCACCGGCCTGCTGCTCGGCCTGCCCTTTGCTTTGAAGGCGGGCGCGGAATTCTTCCTGCCGGTGACGGCGGCGCTGGTCGTCGCCATCGCCTTCGTGCCGCTGCTCGAATGGCTGGAACGGCGGCGGGTGCCGTCCGGGCTGGCCGCGTTCGCCTGCCTGCTGATCTTCATCGCTCTCGCCAACATCGCGCTGGCGGCGATCGTGGTGCCGGCGACGGCGTGGTTCCAGGCGCTGCCCGAACGCATCCCGCAGATCCAGGCCAATATCGCACCGCTGATCGACGCGTTCGCCAATCTTCAGCGTTTCGTCGATGACACGATGCGGATGCTGGTCGCCGGCCCGGTCGCGGCGGCGCAGGCGGAAGCGGTGGCGGCGCCGACCTCGCTGATGGCCTATGTCTCCTCCGCGCCATCGGCGGCGATCCAGTTGCTGTTCGTGCTGCTCGTCATCTTCTTCTTCCTGTCGGGCTGGACCCGGCTCCGGCGCTGGACGATCACCAGCCGGGGCAGCTTCGACGGCGCGCTGGCGACGGCGCGGGTGATCCAGAACGTCGTCGATGCGACCTCGGCCTATATCGGCACGATCACCATCATCAACATGGGGCTGGGGCTGGCCGTCGCGGCGGCGGTCTGGGCGCTTGGTATGCCGTCGCCGCTGATGTGGGGCGGCATCGTCGCGCTGCTCAACTACATCCCCTATCTCGGCCCGATCCTCGCCGCGGTGCTGATGGCGCTGGGCGGGCTGATGACCTTCAACGAGATCAGCTGGGCGCTGCTGCCGGCGGCGGTGCAGATCGCCTTTCACACGGTCGAGGCGAATGTGATCACCCCGCTGATTCTCGGCCGGCGGCTGACGATCAACCCGCTGCTGATCCTGATCTCGCTCAGCTTCTGGGGCTGGGTGTGGGGCACGCCTGGCGCGCTGCTCGCGGTGCCGCTGCTGATCATCATCCAGACGATCGTCGGCGCCGCCGGCAAGCCGGATATAGCCGGTTTTCTGTTTGAAGACGGCACGCTGACCCATGTCGGCGACGACGCGGACGCGGCGGATGACGATTAGGGCCGGCGCATTGCTTGACAGCCCCCGGCCGCTCCCCTAGTTGGCCCGCTCCACGCGCAAGCGGGTGTAGCTCAGTTGGTTAGAGCGCCGGCCTGTCACGCCGGAGGTCGCGGGTTCGAGCCCCGTCACTCGCGCCATCCATCAATGGATGGCGCAGCGCCTTCATCGCATCGCAGATCAGCGCCAGCGCCCGGTTTCCATCCAGCGCAGCAGCGGTTTCAGCGGCAATATCCAGACGATGCCGAGCACCAGATAGATCGGCGCCTGGACCAGCGCCGGCAGTGCCCCGATCACGTCGGAAAATCCGACAACCAATGTAGACCACAGTGCGATCAGCGCGAGGATCAGCAGCATTCCTGCGGGCTTGCGCCAGTTCGGCTTCATGCGTCGCCCCGGTCGCGCGCGATCCATTCGCGTTCAGTCAGCACCGCGTCGAGCGCGATGTCCCATGGCTCCTCGGGCACGAACGGCACCTCCTGAATGCTCCATGCCACGCCGACGCGGATCGCGTCCGGATAGCGGGCGAAAGCGCGGTCGTAATGGCCGCCGCCCTGGCCGACGCGGTGGAGCCGCCGGTCGAACGCGACCAGTGGCACCAGAATCAGGTCCGGCGCGACTTCACCGGCGGTGGCGCGGTCCGGCTGGCGCAGGCCGAACGGCCCGTCGATCAGCGGCGCGCCCGGCGTCCAGGCCAGAAAGCGCAGCGGCACTGCCCGGCTCTCGACAAAGGGGAGGGCGACCTGCCTGCCTTGGTCTACGGCGAAGGCGATCAGCGCGGCCGGGTCTGCCTCGCTGGCGATCGGCAGATAGGCGGCAACGGTGGTGGCCGCGTCGATCAGCCCGCGCAGCGGCCCCGGTGGGGTGCTGAACGCAAGGGCGGCGGCGCGGGGGTCAAGCCCGGCGACGAAGCCATCGCGGCGGGCGCGCACGTCCCGGCGCAGGCCGGGCTTGGTCGGAAAATCGCTCACCCGGCCTGAATAGGCCGCCCGGCGGCGGGAGGGAAGGGCGGGTGACGGGACCGCCATGGCCGTTTGCCGGAATATCCTCTGACGCCATAAACGTCAGGTGGGGACCATGTTACCGGGCCAGGGCCCGCCAAGAGACAGTCCCCTTGGATGTGTAATCGCCTCAGGGATATGAAAGGCGCGCACCGGGCAGTACCCGTCACCAGCCAATCTAGGTGTTCGCGGCCGATCCCTCAAGCCTGTCGGCAACCTGTTCGACCCGTTCCGCCAGCCGCTCGATCGCCAGCGCGACGCCGGGGTCGGGCGCGGTGGCGTCCGGGGCCGGGGCGCCGGCGGCGCGGATGACGCCGGCGCGCGCCGTCTCGGCGTCGTTCAGCGCATCGGCGAGCAGCAGCGCGGCGAACAGCAACTGGCGGACTTCGTTCAGCCCGCCGGCGCTGGCGCTGGCCTCGGCCGCCTTGGCGTCGACGATCCGGCCGATGCGGCGCAGATGGTCTTCCTCGCCGTCACGGCAACTGACGGCGTAGTAGCGCCCGCCGATCTCCAGATTCACTTCCGCCATACGCACCCCCGGAAATCGCGGTCAGCCGATCAGTCGATCGAGCGCGTCGATCGCCTCCTGGGTCCGGCTGCGCAGCTTGTCGTGCCGGCGGTTCAGCGCCGCCAGGTCCTGGTCCAGCGTCGCGTCCCGCACCGCGCGGTCGGCGGCGGTTTCGGCGCGGGTCAGCGCCCGCTCCAGCCGGCCGATCGCAATGATGAGACGATCGTCTGTCATGGAATCTTAACTAGCACGTCCAACGCACGGGGCAAGCGACTCCCGAAGGTCTGGCGAAGGCGTGGCGGTTGACGCATCGCGATGCGCGGGACAAAGGATCGCGCGCTTGCCGGCGACTCGCCGCGCCGATCGATCGCCATAGCGGCGATCTCAGACGGGAACCGCCATGACTGTTGCACATGACCAGCTCGCCAACGCAATCAGGGCACTGGCGATGGATGCGGTGGAAGCGGCCAATTCCGGCCATCCCGGCATGCCGATGGGCATGGCGGATGTCGCCACCGTGCTGTTCCGCGATTATCTGAAATTCGACCCGGCAGAGCCGCGCTGGCCGGACCGGGACCGATTCGTTCTGTCCGCCGGGCATGGCTCGATGCTGCTCTACGCGCTGCTGCACCTGTCGGGCTATGCGCGGCCGACGATCGACGACATCCGCAATTTCCGCCAGCTCCACAGCCCGTGCGCCGGCCACCCGGAAAATTTCGAACTGGCCGGAGTCGAAACGACGACCGGTCCGCTGGGGCAGGGTTTCGCCACCGCCGTCGGCATGGCGGCGGCGGAACGCCATCTGAGCGCGGTGTTCGGCGACGCGCTGGTCGATCATCGCACCTGGGTGATCGCGGGCGACGGCTGCCTGATGGAAGGGATCAACCACGAGGCGGTCGGTCTCGCCGGCCATCTCGGCCTCGGCCGGCTGATCGTGCTGTGGGACGACAACCGCATCACCATCGACGGCGCAACCAGCCTGTCGACCAGCGAGGATATCGCCGCCCGCTACACCGCCGGCGGCTGGCATGTCGTCGCCTGCGACGGCCATGACCCGGCCGACATCGCCCGCGCGATAGACGCGGCGCTGGCCGATCCGCGGCCGTCGCTGGTCGCGTGCAGGACGGTCATCGGTCGCGGCGCCCCCAACAAGCAGGGCACGTCGGCCACCCACGGCGCGCCGCTTGGCGCGGAAGAAGTGGCGGCAACGCGGGCCGCGCTCGGCTGGAACCACCCGCCATTCGAAATCCCGGCGGATATCAAGGCGGCGTGGGAAGGGTTCGGCGCGCGTGGCGCGGCGGCCCGTGTCGATTGGGCGGCGCGGCTGAGTGGCGCTGCCGACGGCGCCGAATTCACACGCCGGATGGACGGCCGCCTGCCGGACGGCTGGAGCATCGGCGGCCATATCGCCGGGCTGCTTGCCAATCCGGTCAAGGTCGCGACGCGCAAGGCGTCCGAACTCGCGCTGGAAGCGATCAACCCCGCCGTACCGGAAACCGTGGGCGGTTCGGCGGACCTTACCGGGTCCAACAACACCCGCACCAAGGGGCTGACCGTTCTCGACCGTGCCGATTATGCCGGGCGCTACGTCAATTACGGCATCCGCGAATTCGGCATGGCGGCGGCGATGAACGGCATGGCGCTGCACGGCGGGGTCATCCCCTATGGCGGCACCTTCATGGTGTTTTCCGATTACTCGCGCGCGGCGATCCGTCTCGGCGCGTTGCAGCGTGCCCGCGTCGTCCATGTGATGACCCATGATTCGATCGGGCTGGGCGAAGACGGGCCGACCCACCAGCCGGTCGAACATCTGATGGCGTTGCGCGTCATCCCCAACCTCGACGTCTACCGCCCGTGCGACGCGGTCGAGACCGCCGAATGCTGGGCGCTGGCGCTGGAGCGGGCTGACGGCCCGTCGCTGCTCGCACTCAGCCGCCAGAACCTGCAGCAGTTGCGGACGGACGCGGACGAGAACCGCTCGGCAAAGGGCGCCTACCGCCTGCGTGCCGCCGCTGCCGCGCGCCGGGTGGTGCTGGTCGCCAGCGGGTCCGAAGTCGAAATCGCCGTCGCGGTGCGCGACCGGCTGGAAGCGGACGGCATCGGCGCCGACGTCGTGTCGATGCCGTGCTGGGAACGCTTCGACGCCCAGCCGCAGGCCTACCGCGATGCGACCCTGCCCGACGACACGCTGCTCGTGTCGATCGAGGCGGGTTCGACGATCGGCTGGGAACGCTATGTCGGGCGCCATGGGCTGCGCTTCGGCATTGACGGGTTCGGTGCATCGGCGCCGGCGGCGGACCTGTTCCGCACGTTCGGGCTGACGGCCGACCAGATCACGCCGCAGATCGTTGCGGCCCTTGAAGCGAGGAGTTGAAAGACATGGCAGTGAAGGTCGCGATCAACGGGTTCGGGCGCATCGGCCGGCTGGTCGCCCGCGCCATTCTGGAGCGCGCCGACAGCGGGCTCGAACTGGTCGCGGTCAACGACCTCGCCGATGCCAAGGCCAATGCCTGGCTGTTCTCGCGCGATTCCGTCCACGGCAAATATCCCGGCACCGTCGCCGCCGACGGCAACGACCTGGTGATCGACGGCAAGCGGGTCCGCGTCACCGCGGAACGCGATCCGGCCAACCTGCCGCATAAGGAACTGGGCGTCGACATCGCGCTCGAATGCACCGGCTTCTTCACCGACCGGGCGAGCGCGCAGAAGCATCTCGATGCGGGTGCGAAGCGGGTGCTGATCTCCGCTCCGGGCAAGAATGTCGACCTGACCGTCGTCTTCGGCGTCAACCACGACAAACTGACCGCCGAGCACAAGATCGTTTCCAACGCGTCCTGCACCACCAACTGCCTGGCGCCGGTCGCCAAGGTGCTGCACGAAAAGATCGGTATCGAGCGCGGGCTGATGTGCACCGTCCACGCCTACACCAACGACCAGAAGATTCTCGATCAGGTCCATTCCGACATGCGGCGCGCCCGTGCGGCGGCGGTGTCGATGATCCCGACGACGACCGGTGCTGCCCGCGCGGTGACCGAAGTGATGCCGGAACTGAAGGGCAAGCTCGACGGCTCCGCCATCCGCGTGCCGGTGCCGGACGTCAGCCTGATCGACCTGACCTTCACCCCGTCGCGCGACACGACGGTGGAGGAAGTCAACGCGCTGCTGAAGGCGGCGGCCGAAAGCGGCCCGCTCGCCGGCATCCTCGACTATACGGACGAACCGCTGGTCTCGATCGACCTGCAGCACAGCCCGGCCTCGTCGACGATCGACAGCCTCGAAACCGCGGTGCTGGAAGGCAAGCTGGTCCGCGTGCTGTCATGGTACGACAATGAATGGGGCTTCTCGAACCGGATGGTCGATACCGCCGGCGCGATCGCGAAGCTGCTCTGACGGCGGCGAGGGCGGGATGACCAGCTACAGGACGCTCGACGCCATCGGCGACGTCTCCGGCAAGCGCGTGCTTGTTCGTGAGGATCTGAACGTGCCGATGGCGGACGGCCGGGTCAGCGATGACACCCGGCTGCGCGCGACGATCGAGACGGTCGCCGAACTGGCCGATCGCGGCGCGATCGTCCTGTTGCTCGCCCATTTCGGCCGGCCGAAGGGCAAGGTCGACCCGGCGCTGTCGCTGGCGCCGCTGACCCGTCCCTATTCGGCGCTGCTCGGCCGCGAGGTGACGTTCGTCGGCGATTGCCAGGGGCCGACGGCGGAAGCCGCCGTCGCCGCGTTGACCCCGGGCAGCATCGCCATCCTCGAAAACACCCGCTTCCACCCGGGGGAACTGACCAACGACCCGGCGCTGGTCGCCGCGATCGCGAAGCTCGGCGACCTTTACGTCAACGACGCCTTCTCCGCCGCCCACCGCGCCCACGCCTCGACCGAGGGGCTGGCCCATGTCCTGCCGGCTTTTGCCGGGCGGGCGATGGAAAAGGAACTGGCCGCGCTCGAAAAGGCGCTCGGCAACCCGGATCATCCGGTCGCGGCGGTGGTCGGCGGCGCCAAGGTATCGACCAAGCTCGACGTGCTGCGCCATCTGGTGAGCAAGGTCGATCATCTGATCATCGGCGGCGGCATGGCCAACACCTTCCTCGCCGCGCGTGGCGTCGCCGTCGGCAAGTCGCTGTGCGAGCATGACCTGACCGATACGGCCGAAGCGATCCTGGACGCCGCCGACCGGGCGCAGTGCATCGTCCACCTGCCTTACGACGTGGTGGTGGCGAAGGAATTTCGCGCCGATCCGCCGACCCGCACCGTCAACGTTCACGAAGTCGCGCCCGACGAGATGATCCTCGACATCGGCCCGGCGGCGACCGAGGCGCTGGCCGATGCGCTGAAGACCTGTCGCACGCTGGTGTGGAACGGGCCGCTCGGCGCGTTCGAAACCCCGCCGTTCGACACCGCGACGGTCAGCCTCGCGCGTACCGCAGCCGCGCTCACCCGCGAAGGCTCTCTGGTCTCCGTCGCCGGGGGCGGGGACACCGTCGCGGCGCTGAACCAGGCCGGCGTTGCCGGGGATTTCACCTTCGTGTCGACCGCGGGCGGTGCCTTCCTTGAATGGATGGAAGGAAAAGAATTGCCTGGAATCAAGGCTTTAACTGTCTGATCTCCCGCGCGCCGCCGCAACATTTGCGACGGCGCGCCCGGAGGATTATCGGGGATTGTTACAGTTCCGAGTCACCGATAGCCCGCGCCTGGAGTCCTTCCCATCGACCAGATCGCCGCCCTACCTTACCGCATCGACGCGGACGGCCACGCTTATGTGATGCTGATAACCTCGCGGGAAACCAAGCGTTGGGTGCTGCCCAAGGGTGACCTGATGAAAGGCTACGCCCCGCACGAAGCGGCGGCGTTCGAGGCGTTCGAGGAAGCCGGGCTGCGCGGTATCCCGTGCCCGACCGCGCTCGGCACCTTCCCCTATCTGAAACGCCGCCGCACCGGGCGCACCCACCGGCTGGTCGTCACCGTCTTTCCGTTTTCCGTCGTCGAGCAGGTCGACGACTGGCCGGAACGCAGCGAGCGCCACACCCAGTGGTTCGCGCTCGACGATGCGGTCGAGGCGGTCGACGAGCCGGAACTGAAAGAGCTGATCGCCGGCTTTTCGGAGCCGCCGATTCCGCCGGAACTGGCCCACCGCGTGTTCCCCGGCTTCACGGTACGGACCAAGCGCAAGATCCGCCTTGTCGGCTGGTTCCAGGCGTTGATGCCGAAGCAGGGCCAGTTCTTCGACCTGTTCGAAGCGCATGCCCAGACGCTCGTCGCCGGCGCCGACGCGCTCGCCCGCCTGCTCCACAACGAAGGGGAAACCGGCGACCATATCCGCGAGATTGTTGATCGCGAGCACGAGGCCGACGCGATCATCCGCGAAGTTCTGCAGGACGTTCGCCGCGTTTTCGTAACCCCGTTCGACCGCAGCGCCATCGCCGATCTGATCGGGGTCATGGACGATGCGATCGACCAGATGCACGGCACCGCCAAGGCCATCGAGCTGTACGGCTTGACCAGCTTCGCGCCGGAAATGCGCGACATGGCCGGCATCGTCGTCGAAGCGGCGCGGGTGACAGCGGAAGCGATTCCGTTGCTGCGCTCGCTTGGCGACAATGCTGGCCGCCTGCACGAACTGACGGCGCGGTTGATCCAGATCGAAGGGCATGCGGACGACATCCACGACGCCGGGCTGAAAGCTTTGTTCAAAACGCATGGCGACGGCAACCCGATGGCCTTCATCGTCGGGCGCGAAATCTACAGCCATCTGGAAAAGATCATCGATCGTTTCGAGGACGTCGCCAACGAGATCGAGGGTCTCGTGATCGACCACGCCTGATCCGCCGCGATGGAACTGTCCTTCCCGTTACTGGTCGGTCTGATCGGGGTCGCGTTGCTGTTCGATTTCCTGAACGGCCTGCACGACGCCGCCAATTCGATCGCCACCGTCGTGTCGACGCGGGTGCTGAAACCACATCACGCGGTGCTGTGGGCGGCATTCTTCAACTTCATTGCCTTCACCGTGTTTGGCCTCCACGTCGCCGAGACCGTTGGGACCGGCATCGTGTCGGCCAACATCATTGATCCGCAGGTGATCTTTGCGGCGTTGATTGGTGCGATCGCCTGGAACGTCGCGACCTGGTTGTTCGGTATCCCGTCAAGCAGCAGCCATGCGCTGATCGGCGGCTTGCTCGGCGCCGGCATCGCCAAGGCGGGGTTCGACGTGATCGTCTGGACCGGTGTGCTGAAGACGGTTGCCGCGATCGTGCTGTCGCCGGGTGTTGGCCTGCTGCTCGCGTTACTGCTGGTCCTGTTCGTGGCGTGGAGCAGCATCCGGCTGACGCCGCTTGCGGTCGACCGCCGCTTCCGCAAGCTCCAGCTGGTCTCGGCCGCGCTCTATTCGCTGGGTCATGGCGGCAACGACGCGCAGAAGACGATGGGGATCATCGCCGTACTGCTCTATTCGCAGGGGATGCTGGGCGGGACATTCCATGTCCCGATGTGGGTGGTCCTGTCGTGTCAGGCGGCAATGGCGCTTGGCACCGCGTCGGGCGGCTGGCGGATCGTCCACACCATGGGATCGAAGATCACGCGGCTGACCCCGGCGATGGGGTTCTGCGCTGAAACCGGCGGCGCGATCAGCCTGTTCGCGGCGACCTGGATGGGGGTGCCGGTATCCTCGACCCACACGATCACCGGCGCGATTGTCGGCGTCGGGGCGTCGCGGCGGTTGTCGGCGGTGCGCTGGAACGTCGCTAATAACATCGTCATTGCCTGGGTGGTGACATTGCCCGCGGCGGGGCTGATCGGCGCCGTAACTTACGCCATTGTCGGCCTGCTCACTTAGGTTGATGACTCAATGGGGCCACTCGGAGACGACGGCGACGAGCGCGATGGCGGCGAGATAGTTTTGGGCGTGTCGGTCATATCGGGTGGCGATGCGTCGCCAGTTGTTGAGCCTGCCGAAGAGGCGCTCGATGACATTTCTTCGCCGGTATGCCCGTCGATCGAGAGGATATGGCGTCCGGCGCGCGGCGGTTGAGGGGATGACAGCCTTGACCGGCCGTTCCGCGAGCCAGTTACGCAGACTGTCGGCGTCATAGGCTTTATCGGCAAGCAGGCGCTTTGGCGGCACCACCGAGGCGAGCAGCGGGATGGCGATGCTGATGTCGGCGATATTGCCCGGTGTCAGGGTGATGGCGACCGGTCTGCCGCGATCGTCGGCCAGGCAATGGACCTTGCATGTCCTGCCGCCGCGCGAGCGCCCGATCGCTTCTTCAAACTCCCCCTTTTTAAGCCCGCCGCCGAGCGGTGTGCTTTGACGTGGCTGCTGTCGATCGACAGTTCCTTCGGCACTGGACCTGACGCGGCAATCTTCTCGAACAGCCGCTGCCAGATACGGCGCTGCGACCAGCGGTTATAGCGATTGTAGATCGTGGTGGGCGGCCCATAAGCTGCCGGAACATCGCGCCACCGGCACCCCGTCTTGAGGACATGCAATATACCGGAAATCACTGTCCGGTCATCGATACGCGGCTTGCCTGCCTTGCCGTGGGGAAGGTGCGGCTCAATCGCCGACCATGCTTCATCCGATAGCCAGAACAGATGACGTGACATACCCACTCCCGCACAAACCAAAAGAAGATGAATATTTATCACAAAATATCAAAGGTATATATAGGTTCTTAACCTAGGGGCTACTCACATTCCATTTCGCCGTCACGATTCATGCCACGCGCCACTCCGGGGAGCGGAGATCATAGCAATCACGTTGCCCGTCATGCCGATTGACAAATCGTGATTCATATATAGAAGATAATTGTACATATAAAATACGCTACCTAAAGGGGGATGTGATGAAGGCTAGATTGCTCGTTGGGGTGTCGATCATTCATGCGTTGGGGGTTGCGGCGCCCGCGTTGGCGCAGGCTGATAGCGCGCTCCAGTCTCAGGCGGCGGTTGTGAGCGGTGAGACGATCGTCGTTACCGCGCGCCAATCTGTCGATACGTCGGCGGAAACGATCAAAGAGCAGTCCACAGGTATCGTAGACTCGATCACATCGGAGCAGATCGAAAAGACGGTCGATCTAACGCTGCCCGAGGTGCTCGATCGTGTTGTGGGAGTAAGTTCCGACGGCTTTTACGGCAGCAGCGAGCCGGGCTATGTTTCGCTGCGGGGCTTCGATTCCCGCTATAACAGCATGGATATCGACGGAAATCCGATCTGGTTCAGCAGTCAGAACAATCGCGGCGCGCAGATCGGCATGTTTCCATCGGCGATCATCAAGGAATCTAGCGTCTACAAGACCGTGACGCCAGGCCTCGACGCCAACTCGATCGGTGGCCATATTTCGATGCGCACGCTGCGGGCGTTCGACGGCGGCGCGCAGCCTCACCTGAAGGGCGGCTATCGGATCGGCTTCCCTGAGCGACGCAGCACCGTCAACGGTGGGCCGTCCAGCCAGATCTATGGCGCCGGAAAATTCACGTTCGGCGCGGACAACCAATATGGCTTCGTATTCGGGTTCAATCGACAGCGCACGGCGGACTCCGACGATTTCGGTTCGATCGGCGGCTATACCCAGGTGGTCGGTCCCGACGGCATGCTGCACGACCAGGTCAACAGCAACGTGTTCACCGACAGCGCTTATGACAAGACGGTTCGCAATACCGCCGTCTTTGCCAAGCTGGAAACGCGGGTCGAGGACAAGCTTTACGCATTCATCTCGGGCAATCTGTTCAACGAGCAGCGCAATATGTATTTGCAACGCTCTGGACCGTTCATCTCGAATACGGGCGGGCGCACCGTCACGCAGACCGGCCCCGGTCAGGCGAACTTCACCAACGGCCAAGGCCAGGTGCGCGAATATGATTACGACATGCAGCGCAAGGCGAAGGTGCTGGGATTCGGGATCGATTACCGGGTCACCGAGAAGGGGTCGCTCTCCATCCGCGGCAACTACACCGATTATTCGAACGACACGCTGACGCGTAATATCGGCAACGGCTTCCGGCTGAGCAACGTCAACGGCTTTTACGATATCAACGGCAATGTGCCGATCATCAGGGTAGCCGACCCCGCGACGTATAACGATCCGTCGCGCTGGATTTATTCGAATTCGGCTACCGGCACCTATAACCGCACGCAGCCGCTGCGGGACGATGTTTATACATTGGGCGCGGTCCTGAATTACAATAATCAGGCATCGGCAGAAGGGCTGGGGGCATCCGGCGGCGTCAACTGGGTTCGCCTCGATCGCAGCTTCGATCAGGATTACACTTACCATTCGCTGAAAAGCGGCGTGACGCTGAACCTCGCGCAGGTCACCCCCGCAGGGTCGACGATGTTTAACAATCGGGCGGCGATCAATAATTATGACGCCTTTTGGACGTTCATGACCGATCCAGCCAAGGTGAACATCACAGCCGATGAATCGGCGACAGCGGACTATGTACTGCGCGAAGATGTCCTCGCGGCGCACGGCGCGGTTTATTACGCGCTGGATCGGCTGAAACTCGTCGCGAGCCTGCGCTATGAACATACCAATGCCGTGACCGACACCAGCCAGCTTGTCTCCGGCGTTATCGAGCCGCAGCACCGCTCCAAACGCTATGGAAACCTGCTGCCGGGCGTACATGTCTCCTATGACGCGACCTCACGTCTGAAGTTGCGGGCGGCCTTTACGAAAACCCTTGGGCGTCCCGATTTCGCCGATTTTGCACCGGGGACAACGACCACCTTCGATTCCAACGGCGTGGCGCTGATCCGTGGCAGTAATGCCGATATCGGCCCGCGGGTTTCGACAAATTATGACGCAAGCATCGAATATTATCTCGATAATGGGCTGCTGGCCGTCGCGGTATTCCAGAAGGATCTAAAGGACGAGATTTTCAGCCAGCGGACCGAGATATTCGACTCCGCCGGCATGTTGGAGGAGATCCGCACGGTTCCGCTGAATACCGGTTCCGCCAAGGTGAGGGGCATTGAACTGACGGCTTCGAAGCGGAAGCTCGATTTCCTGCCCGCGCCGTTCGACAAGTTCGGGATATCCGCGAACTACACCTTTCTGGATGGCCGCTGGGATGTTGTCTTTACCGATGGCAGCACACGTGCCGTCGGCGGATTGCGCAACCAGCCGAAATGGCTTGCCAATGTGCAACTCAGCTATGATGCGGGACCGCTGGATGTCAATATCAACTACCGCGCGCGAGGACGCACCTTTACCGGAAGCTTCGGCACCGACACCACAGGCGATATCTGGATACGTCCCTATGATCGGATCGATGCGCAGGTTGCGCTGCAGGTCAATAAATGGCTGGGGCTGACGTTCGATGCCAAGAATATCACCAACAGCTATTACATCCAGTCAACGGGTACTGAGGATTCTCTATACAATTCTGTGGGCGAAGGAAGGAGCTATTGGGTCGGCGCTCGCTTGAAATATTAAGGCGTTCCGATCTGATTGTGTGGGGGGCTCGTCCATCTTGGCATGATGGTCAGCGGAGATGGACGGGCTCTTTCCCATGACAGTAATTCCGGTTAGGAAATAGGTGATGTGGGATCTGGCGGCGGGGATATTGGCTTGCATCTTGGTCGCGGCGGCCACCGAATCCACGCCGGAGGCCGCGGCCCGTGCTGCGAATCCGGCGGCACCCGCATCAGCGGTGGTTGGCCAGGCCCTGGCGCCGTGGTCGGAAGGATATCTCGATATCCATCATATCAATACCGGCCGGGGCAATGCCGCTTTCTTCATTTTTCCCGACGGGACGAGCATGATCTTCGATGCGGGGGCTCTGGAAGACGATTGGGGGAGGAATGTGGCCCCGCTGGTGCTCGGGCTGGCCCTGCCTAACCCCAGCCGCCGCCCCGGAGAGTGGATTGCGGACTATATCGATCAGTTCAAACGGCCGGGAATGGCCGGCATCGATTATGCATTGATATCGCATTTCCATGCCGATCATTACGGGCGGGTCCAATTTACGTCGCCGGCTTCAGCGCATGGCAACTGGAAGCTGGCAGGCATCACCGACGTTGCCGAGCGGTGGCCGCTCGGAACCCTCATCGACCGGGATTATCCGGCCTATGATTTCCCCGTCGCGCAGCGCGGGACGAAAGATAAAAGCCTTTCAAACTACTTCCGGTTTGCGGACGGCCTCGCGACTTCCGGCCGATCGAAAGTGGAGCGTTTCGCGGTAGGCCGCGACGACCAGATCGTGCTCAAATATGATCCGGAACGGTATCCGACTTTTTCAGTGCGCAACATCGCCGCAAACGGCGCGGTGTGGACGGGATCGGGATCGGCCAGCCGGAACGTGCTGGACGTCGGGCAGATCGCCGACGGCAAGGGCAAGTTCAACGAAAATCCGCTCTCGCTGATGATCCGGCTGGATTACGGCGATTTCGACTATGTGACCGGCGGCGATACGACCGGGGTCCATACGCCCGATCAACCCGAATGGTTCGACATGGAAAGCAAGATCGCACCGGTGGTCGGCGAAGTCGACGCCCTGTCACTCAACCATCACGGCAACCGCGACGCCACCAATGCCGACTGGCTGCGTGCGTTGCAGCCGCGTATCATCGTGCAGCAGACATGGACATCGGACCACCCCGGCGGCGATGTGGTGGCGCGGATTACGTCCAAAACCTTATGGCCGGGGCAGCGCGATATCTTTGCGACCCATATTCAGGAGCCGACCAAGATTGCGATCGGGCCCTGGCTGACACGGAATTACCGCAGCATGGATGGCCACGTGGTGATCCGCGTCCAGCCTGGCGGCGGAGCATATGACGTCTATATTCTCGATGATCGCAGTACCGACCGAAAGGTGAAGGCGCACTTTGGCCCTTATCAAAGTCGACAGTGACGCTTGGTTGCCGGTGGCGAGCTGAGCAGCAGGCGCATCATTTTCTTTCGTAGGTCGCGTTGAGCGCTCAGGGCGCGCCAAGCGCGGTGGAGATTTCCCGCCCGGCAGCAAGCAGGGCTGTTCGGGCTTCCTTCATATGAACCGAATCATCCTTGTGAAGGCGGTGCAGGAACGGGATGATGAGGGCGGCGGCGACCTCGCCATTATGATCGTAAACCGGCGTGCCGATATCGGTGATGCCCTCCACTTGTTCACTGGCGACTTCGAGACAGCCCTTGGCTTTGATGTCTGCTGCGAGAGCCGCGACCTGTTTGGCACAAGAAATGTCATCGCCATCAAGCGCGATGTTCGAGAGCAGCGTTTCACGCGTAAAGTCGTCGGCAAGGGCAAAGAATATCCGCCCCGAACATGATGTCAGGATTGGAGACTCGGCGCCGATCCGCATGCTGAAATTCCGATCTCGAAAGCTATCGTGCTTGGCAAGCACCACTGCCTGGGACCCCGATAGCATCGTCAGGTGACAGGATTGGCCGCATGCAAGAGCAAGCCGTCGCATCGGCCCGCTCGCGGCGCTGGTGAGGCGATTCACCGGCAGATGCCAGTGTGCGAGCCGAAAGAGCCGCATGCTGAGCCGATAGCGTTCCGACCCCGCTTCAAGCCGGACGAATCCGCGCTGTTCCAGCACCGCCAGCATGCGGAAAATCTCTCCGACCGACCGGCCCAACCGGTCGGCAATGCCCTTCAGGCCGATGCTTTCCGGCTCGCGCGCGAGCAATTCAAGAATATCCAGCCCTTTTTCGAGGGCTGGAGCGCTGTAAGCCTTGCGATGAGCAACCTTTCCCTGAGCCACTTCGCGTGCGCCTTTTGCTGTCATGCTACTCTCACTTCAATCAAAATCCTGCCGTAGGCGTGTGGCGGTCTTAGCAGGCTTCGCATGCATTGCCGTGAGCAAATTTGCTGTTGCATATATAAAAGATAATTTTATATACATAGAAATGAAAGAGGGAGGAGGATCATGAAAGCGTACGCTGACAGTCTGTCCACGCGCCCTCTGGGCCTTGGCTGTGCCTCGCTTGGAAACCTATACCGTGCGATCAGCGACGATCTCGCCCGGGAAACAGTCGAAGCGGCCTGGGATGCCGGCATTCGCTATTTCGATACCGCGCCTTATTACGGGCTTGGCCTGTCGGAGCGCCGCCTTGGCGACGCGTTGCGTGGCCGGGCGCGGGCGAACTATCGGCTTTCGACGAAGGTGGGACGGTTGCTTGATCCGGACGGACGGCCCGACTTGCCTTCTGAGCGGCACGGCTTTCACACGTCGATGCCGTTCAGCGTGCGCTACGACTATAGTTATGATGGCATCATGCGTTCGCATGAAGCGAGCCTTCAGCGGTTGGGTCTTGCCGGCGTTGATATTCTGCTGGTCCACGACATCGGGCGTACCACGCATGGCGATGGCCACGCCGCGCACTTTCGCGCTCTCGCAGAAAGCGGTTATCGCGCGCTCGATGAGCTGCGTTCCGCCGGCGACGTGTCGGGCATTGGCCTTGGTGTCAATGAATGGGAAGTCTGCGGCGAGGCTATGGCCATCGGCCAGTTCGACTATTTCCTGCTGGCCGGCCGATATACGCTACTTGAGCAGGAGCCGCTGCACGGATTTCTTGATGACTGTGCCGCGCATGGTGCGAAGATTATCCTGGGGGGCGCATATAATAGCGGCATCCTCGCCACCGGGACGCGGCGATCGCCGACGCCGTTCTACAACTACGAACCCGCCCCGAAGTCGATCATAGATCGCGTGGTACGTATAGAACGGTTGGCGGACACGCATGGGGTCACGCTTGCCGCCGCGGCGCTGCAATTTCCGTTGGCCCATCCGGTCATCGATATCGTGATCCCCGGTCTCGGCGATCCGGCGCGAGTCAAGCAGACGATAGCGCTTCATTCCGAACGCATTCCAGCCCAGTTCTGGGCCGACATGAAGGCAGAGGGCCTCATCGATCCACAGGCGCCGGTCCCTTGGGCGGTCGAACGATGATTCTCGATTGCCATCAGCATTTCTGGTCGATCGAGCGGGGCGATTATGGGTGGCTGACACCGCAAGACAGTGCGCTTTATCGTGATTTCAGCCCGGACGATTTCCGACAGGCAGCGCATCGGAGCGACGTAGCCGCGACCATCCTCGTGCAGGCCGCGGCGAGTGTGGCGGAAAGCCATTACCTGCTTCAGATCGCTGAAGCGGAGGCCTTTGTGCGGGGCGTTGTCGGCTGGATCGACTTCGAAGCGGCCGACGTGCTGGATCAACTGGAGCAATTGGCGCGTAGCCCCTGGCTCAAGGGTTTACGCCCGATGGTGCAGGACATCGAGGACCCGGAGTGGTTATTGCGCCCTGAATTCGCGCCGATCTTCGAGGCTATGCTGGCCCGCCAGTTGCGTCTGGATGGTCTGATGCGTTCTGGTCAGCTTTCTCAACTGATCGCGCTTGCGCGTCGCTATCCCACGCTGCCGATCGTGCTCGACCATGCGGGCAAACCGCCGATCGAGAGCGGTGACTCCGGCGCGTGGGCAATAGCCATTGCCGCGCTCGCAGCCTGCCCTTCGGTGTATTGCAAGCTTTCGGGCCTCTGGTCGGAAGCAGGCGATGACCGGTCCCTCGCGCGCCTCCAGCCCTATGTCGATCATCTCGTCACCTGCTTCGGGACCAGCCGGCTGATGTGGGGGAGTGACTGGCCGGTTCTGACGGCGGTGGGTGGCTATGGGGGCTGGCTCGATCAGTCCCGTCAACTTGTCTCGCGGTTATCCGGTCTGGAGCAGCGGGCAATTTTCTTTGGTACGGGGTTTCGATTTTATGGTGTTGAGTGACGGGCGGAAGACGGCAGGCGCGTATACACCTGCAAGTTCATTTCTACTGCTGCATCCCAGCGATAATGTCCTAATCTGCGCCAATGGTAGCGGCGCTGGGCAAGTCGTCGTGATCGACGGCAAGCAGCACCGGCTGAAGACCGACATTGCCCTGGGTCACAAGATCGCTCGCATCGCCATGAAGCCGGGCGACAAGGTGCTTCGCTATGGCGTGCCGATCGGTTCGACAACGCGGAGCGTCGCGGCGGCGGAGCACGTCCACACCCAAAATCTGCAAAGCGACTATATTTCCGCCCACGGTCGGGACGCCGCGCGATCCCAAGAGATCCGGTCATGACCTCCGGCGGCCCGAAATTCGAAGGCTTTCTGCGTCCAGACGGTCGCAAGGGCATCCGGAACGCAATCCTTGTCATCTACCTGGTCGAATGCGCCCACCATGTTGCACGGACGATCGTGACGAAAGTCGATCATGCCGTCGTCCAGTTGGTGGGTTTCCCCGGCTGCTATCCGAACAGCTATGCGCTCAACATGATGAAGCGGCTGGCGACCCATCCCAATGTGGGTGGCGCCTTGATCGTGTCGCTGGGTTGCGAGGGGTTTGACCGTGAGGGTCTGACCACGGCGATCGCCGCCAGCGGCCGCCCGGTGGAGACGTTGATCATCCAGGAGGCGGGCGGAACCCGATCGACGATCGAAGCCGGAATCGCCGCGTCGATTCGCCTTCTGGAAGAAGTGGAACGATCGGCGTGCCGGGTGCCCATGGGCATCTATGACCTTGTAGTCGGTACGATCTGCGGCGGCAGCGACGGGACGAGCGGCATCACCGCGAACCCGGCGGTCGGCCGTTGTTTCGACCGTCTGACCGCCCGGGGCGCGACCTGCATCTTCGAGGAGACAGGCGAACTGATCGGCTGCGAGGGCGTCATGGCCGAACGTGCCGCCACCCCTGAACTGGGCGAGGCGATCAGGGCGGCCGTCGCCAAGGCGGAGCATTATTACGCCACTTTGGGCTATGGCTCCTTCGCGCCCGGCAATGCCGATGGCGGGCTGACGACGCAGGAGGAAAAATCCTTCGGCGCCTATGCCAAATCCGGAGACTCCACCATTTCAGGCCTGATCAAGCCCGGCGACATCCCGCCAGGGCCCGGCCTCTATCTGATGGATGTCATTCCCGATGGCGAGGTGCGCTTCGGCTTTCCCAATATCTCGGACAATGCCGAAATCGTCGAGATGATCGCATCGGGATGTCATTTGATCCTGTTCACCACCGGCCGGGGATCGGTCGTCGGCTCCGCGATCTCGCCGGTGATCAAGGTCTGCGCGAATCCGGAAACCTATGCGCGCATGGCCGGAGACATGGACATCGATGCCGGCCGTATTCTTTCGGGCGCCGCAACCTTCGATGAGGTTGGAGAAGAGATATTCGCGGCGGTTTGCAAGGTCGCCTCGGGCGAGCAGAGCATTTCGGAAGCGCTCGGCCATCAGGAATTCATTCTGACCTACAAGCAGTTCGAGGCGACCGGCCCGGCCTGCCTGCCACATCCGCAGCGGACGCATCAATCATGACGACTTCCTTCATGCTTTCAGACAAGCGCGTCCTGATAACAGGCGCCGGGCAGGGCATCGGCCGCGCCAGTGCGGAGGCGTTTCGAGACGCCGGCGCCTGGGTGCTGGCGACGGATATCAATGCCAAAGCATTGGCCAGCCTGTCGGGATGCGAGACTATGATACTCGACGTCACGGCCCCTGGGGCGCTTGCGCAGCTTGCCGCGGAAGAGGGTTTCGACGTGTTGTTCAATTGTGCCGGCTATGTCCACCATGGATCCATATTGGAGTGCGAGGAGCGGGACTGGGCTTCGTCGTTCGAACTCAACGTGACGGCCATGTACCGGACGATCCGGGTACTGCTGCCGGCGATGATCGCGCGCGGCGGCGGTTCGATCATCAACATGGCCTCGGTTGCAAGCTCGATCATCGGGGTTCCCAACCGGTGCGTCTATGGTGCCAGCAAGGCGGCTGTGATCGGCCTGACCAAGGCGATTGCCGCCGACTTTGTCCAGCAGGGCATCCGATGCAACGCGATCTGCCCGGGGACTGTATCTTCCCCGTCGCTCGAGCAGCGATTGGCGGCGACGGGAGATTTCGACGCGGCGATGGCAGCATTCACGGCGCGGCAGCCGATGGGCCGGATCGGCACGCCGGCGGAGGTCGCGGCGCTGGCGCTCTATCTGGCCAGCGATGCTTCCGCATTCACGACCGGACAAACGCATATCATCGACGGAGGCTGGTCAAACAGCTGAGCATAAAAAGGGGGAGGGGATTTTATGGCGCTGGCGCCGCAATGGACGGACGAACTGTCCGGCTCTGGTCAGGAACTGCTTGTTGCGAGGCGCTATCTTATCGCCTTTGCACTGGTGACGAGCCTGTTTTTCATGTGGGCTGTTGCAAACAATTTCAATGATATCCTCATCAAGCAGTTTCAGAAGGCGCTGGACCTGACCCGGATGCATTCCGGGCTGGTGCAAACGGCCTTCTACCTGGGCTATTTTACGATCGCCCTGCCGGCCGGCTGGGTCATGCTCAGGGTCGGTTACAAAAATGGCATATTGATCGGGCTGCTGCTCTATGCTCTCGGCGCCCTGTTGTTTTTCCCGGCGGCGGAAAGCCGAACCTTCGGCTTTTTTCTGATCGCGCTTTATGTGATCGCCGCGGGCCTGGCCTTTCTGGAGACGGCGGCCAATCCCTTCATCATCGCGATGGGGCCGGCGAGGACTGCCGCCCAGCGCCTGAACCTTGCGCAGAGCTTTAATGGCTTCGGCGGGTTCATCGCGCCTTTCATCGGCGGAGCGCTGATATTTTCCGGCGTGGAACACAGTTCTGCCGAACTCGCCGCGATGTCACCCGCTGCGCTGGATGCTTACCGGGCCAGTGAAGCGCAAGCGGTGCAAATGCCGTATCTGGGCCTCGCCGCGATCGTGCTGACGCTCGCATTCGTTACCTGGCGGGTACGTTTTCCGCAAATCGCCGAAGACGCAGCCCCGACCGCCGACGTGCAGGGGCGCTCGATATGGGCGTTTCGCCATCTGCGCTGGGCCGTGGTCGCGCAATTCTTCTATGTGGGCGCGCAGGTTTCCATCTGGAGCTATTTCATCAACTTCGCCCAGGAAATTGCCGGGGTCGGAGAAAAGAGCGCGGCCCATTATCTGGGCTTCAGCCTGATGGCTTTCATGATCGGCCGTTTCGCGGGAACAGCGTTGATGCGCCTGATCGCGCCGGCGCGGATGCTTGCGATCTACGGCGCGGTCGCGGCGGCGCTCTGCGCGGTGAGTATCGGCGCGGAGGGGTGGAGTGCGCTTATCGCGCTGGGCGTGACCAGCTTCTTCATGTCGATCATGTTCCCGACGATCTTCGCGCTGGGCGTCGCGGATCTGGGGAGCAAGACCAAGCTGGGCTCTTCCCTCATCATCATGGCCATTATCGGCGGCGCGCTGTTTCCGCCGCTCGCCGGGCTGATCGCGGATCGGGCTGACTCTATTCAGGCCGGCATGGTCGTGCCGCTGACCAGCTTCCTTGTTGTCATGCTGTTCGGGCTTCGCATGAGCAGGGGGGCGCGAATGGTATGAATACTGTGCGCGAGTTGTTTTTCCTCGATCTGCGCGAAGGCGCGGCTGCCGATTATGAAAGGTGGCACCTCCCGGGTGCGATCCCATCCGCGGTGATCGCCGATATCCGGGCTTCGGGAGTCCAAAGGATGGAGATATTCAGAAGTAGAAACCGGCTCGCCATGAGCACGGAAAGGATGGCGGCGATCTGCCGGGATCGCATCCACAGCCCGGAGAGCACCGCCTGGGAAAGCCGGATGGAAGCCTTTCAACAGCCGCTGCCATGGGCTGTGCCCGGGACGAAGTGGCAACCGGCGAAGCGGATTTTCGATCTCTGCGAGCATTCCGAGGAAGGACTGACCGAATGAAGCTGCTGCGTTTTGGCCCAAAAGGGGCGGAACGGCCTGGAATGCTGGATGCGGATGGCGCAATCCGCGATCTTTCAGCGCACGTTGCCGACATCGCCGACGATGTGCTGACCCCGGCCGGGCTTGCGCGTCTGGCGACGATCGATCCGGCCTGTTTGCCGTTGGTTGAAGGGGGCGTCCGCTACGGCCCCTGTGTCGGTCATGTCGGCAAGTTCATCTGCATCGGCCTCAATTACAGCGATCACGCCGAAGAAACGGGCGCGTCGGTTCCTTCGGAGCCGGTGATGTTCATGAAGGCGACCAGCGCGCTGAGCGGACCCAACGATCCGATCATCCAGCCGCGCGGAAGCACCAAACTGGACTGGGAGGTCGAGCTGGCTGTCGTCATCGGCAACCGGGTCGCCTATGCGGATGAAAAGGAAGCCGCCGCAGCGATTGCCGGCTATTGTATCTGCAATGACGTCTCAGAGCGTGCGTTCCAGTTGGAGCGGCAAGGGCAATGGGCGAAAGGTAAGGGCTGTGACAGTTTCGGCCCGATCGGGCCCTGGCTGGTCACCGCGGACGAAGTGGGCGACGCATCCGACCTGGCGATGTGGCTGGAGGTGAACGGCCGACGATTCCAGGACGGAAGCACGCGCACGATGATCTACAAGCCGGCGTTTCTCGTCAGTTACATCTCCCAATTCATGAGCCTGCAACCCGGGGATATTATCTCCACCGGCACGCCGGCAGGCGTTGGGCTGGGGCAGAGTCCGCCTCTTTATCTCAATCCGGGCGATACGGTGGAACTGGGCATTGCGGGTCTGGGCACGCAACGCCAGGCCGTCGTGGCGGCACGCTGACCATGGCGCTGAAGCGATGCCATAATGTCACCGATGTGCGGCTGCAGGCGAAACGCCGCCTGCCCGCGCCGATGTTTCACTATATCGACGGCGGAGCGGATGATGAGTGGACGCTCGCCCGGAATACGAACGCCTTTGCCGATTACCAGCTTCTGCCCGAGTGCCTGAAGGACGTCAGCAATGTCGATCTGACGACCGAACTCTTCGGCGTGAAAATCGATCTCCCCCTGTTTCTGGCGCCGACGGGCATGTCGCGGTTGTTTCATCACGGACGCGAACTGGCGGTCGCGCGGGCTGCCGAGGCGTTCGGAACCCTCTATTCCCTGTCTACGCTGGGTACCACGTCTCTGGAGGTGATCTCAGAGGCCATAGCGACACCGAAGATGTTCCAGATTTACATTTTGAAGGATCGGGAACTCACTCGCGAATTCGTCATGCGCTGCAAGGCGGCCGGCTATGACGCGCTTTGCTTGACCGTGGACATGGCGATGGCCGGCAATCGGGAGCGCGATCTTCGCACCGGCATGACGATGCCGCCGCGGTTCGGGCTAGGCAGCCTGTGGAGCTTTGCGACCCATCCCTATTGGAGCCTCCACATGCTGCTCCATCCGGGTTTCAAACTGGCCAATGTCGCGCATCGGGTCGATGCGCTGGGCACGGGGGCGATGGGCCTGATCGATTATGTCAACAGCCAGTTCGATCGCTCCGTCACCTGGGATGATGTGGAATGGCTGCGCGCCCAGTGGGACGGTCCCCTGGTTCTGAAGGGCATACTGTCGCCGGCCGATGCCAGGCGCGCGCACGCGGTAGGCGCCGATGCGCTGATGATTTCCAATCATGGCGGGCGACAACTGGATGGGGCGCCGGCGCCGGCGGATCTCCTCCGGCCGATCCGCGATCAGGTCGGTTCTTCGATGCAGCTCGTCATGGATGGCGGGATCAGGCGCGGCCGAGACGTGGTCAAGGCGATCGCTCTGGGCGCCGACGCGTGCTCGATTGGGAAGGCCTATCTCTATGGCCTGGCCGCAGGCGGACAGGCGGGGGTCGAGCATGTTCTTGGCCTGCTGCGGGCCGAGATCTGGCGCACGATGACCCTGCTCGGCTGCGCGTCTGTTGATGCGGTTGGCGAACATCATATTTCACGACTGGGGCGCGGTTTATGATCCTTGCTACAACTTCCCGCATTCTTGCGATGTCGTTGCTGCTGCTCGCGTCAAGCGGATGCGCGAGGGCGACGACGCCGGCTTCTTCCGTGACCGCATCACCCGCCCCGCGCGCGCCAGCGAAAAACGTGATCCTGTTCATCGGCGACGGGATGAGCATTGCAACGGTAACGGCGGCACGGATCTATGACGGTCAGTCGCGCGGCGAGACGGGTGAGGAGAATCTGCTCTCGTTCGAGCATTTCCCAAGCACGGCCCTGGTCAAAACCTATAATAGCGATCAGCAGGTTCCGGATAGCGCCGGCACCGCGACAGCGATGAACACCGGCGTCAAGACCCGTGCGGGCGTGATCGGCATCGGCCCTTCGGCGTACCGTGGCGACTGCACGGAATCGCGGGGTGCAATCCTGCCGAACCTGGCCGGGCTGGCGCATGCACGCGGCAAGAGTGTCGGCTTTGTTTCCACGATGCGCTTGACCCATGCCACGCCTGCCGCCGTCTATGCCCACGTAGCAGACCGCAATTGGGAAAGCGATGCGGACATCCCCGTAGTTGAGCGGGCTAAGGGCTGCCCAGATATTGCGGCGCAGATGCTGGCCTTTCCTTTCGACGTCGCTCTAGGTGGTGGCGAAGCGCGGTTTCGCGTGAAGGGCCAGGGCGGCCGCCGCCTTACCACTGACGCGGATATCCTGGCGCAGTGGCAAGGCCGGACGGGCGGAACGTTGGTGCGTACCCGGGCGGAGCTGGCGGGGGTAGGAGCCGCGAAAGGGCCATTGCTCGGCCTCTTCGCCGGCAGCCACCTGCAATATATGCTCGAACGCAAGCCGGATACGACCGAACCGACGCTGAGCGAGATGACGGTCGCTGCAATCGCCAAGGCTGCGCAGAACTCCAACGGCTATTTCCTGATGATTGAGGGCGGCAATATCGACCATGGCCATCACGAGGGGCGCGCGAATATTGCCCTGTCCGAAACCCAGGAGCTTTCCCGGGCGGTTCAGCTGGCGATCGATACAGTCGATCTTTCGGAAACCATGATCCTGGTCACGGCCGATCACAGCCATGTCTTTACGATCGGCGGCTATCCAAGCCGGGGCAATCCAATTCTGGGGTTGGTGAAGGGTAACGACCATCGCGGCGATCCGCTCGACACGCCGACGCTGGCGGCGGACGGACAACCGTACACCACATTGGGCTATTATAACGGGCCCGGTGCTGTTTCCGCCACGCCCCGGCCGGCGCCCGAGCTAGGGCCCGATGCGCGACAGCAAGCACTGGTACCGACGGGCAGTTTCTTCAGCACCAGCTCGTCGTTGTCCGAAAGTCACGGGGGTGACGATGTGGCGCTCTACGCCACCGGCCCGGGCGCCGAGCAGGTTCGCGGCGTCATAGAGCAAAGCCGTATTTTCAATATCATAGAGCAGGCCTTCGGCTGGCGATGAAACGGGCCGCGATTGAAGCTTGCGATCGCGGTATTGTTGCTCGGACGGCGTGCATGGTCGTGGCGCTCACGTGACGTACCTGTCTCATAAGGCTTCTTCCATTCCAACGAATGGATCGCACCATCAAACCATGGGATCAAACAATTGCAGAGTATCGAAAATCGTAGCCATTCAGAGCAACACCAAATAACGTTCGCTATAGGCAGGCGCTGCCGTTCGACGGACGACCAGCGAACGACGGCTAAGTCCCACCTGTGTCGGGACAGCGCGGATGGACCGCGATTTCTGAAATGCTATGACAGATGGGCGCTTAACTGGTTGAAATGAAACTGGAAAAGCTCCCATCTGTCACGGCGAAAATGCGGCAAAACATCAAAACATGGCAAGCTGATCCGGGTTTTTTCGCTGCTGCTGACGGCGCTGGCTCGAAAATCGGATGATGTTTTCATACTGTTTGTCGGTGAAGTTGAGCACATGAATCTCTCCGCGTTCGGGCAGATGAGCCTCGATTCTCCGAAGGTAAGTCTCATAGTGTTCTTTGCCATTACAGAACCGAGTATAGATCGAAAAATGGCTCATTTCAAAGCCTTCATCAAGCAGAAATTCCCGGGAATTCGTCGCTTCGCGCGCGTGTTCCTTGGTGTCTACCGGCAGGTCAAACATTACGAATATCCACATCAGCCGGTATCCGCTTAGGCGGCGTGGACAAATTTGATCCAGTATCGAGCGGTGGCGATTTGGACCATGCCGAGGACGCTGTTGGCCAGTTGGTCATAACGGGTGGCGATGGCGCGGTTGATCTTGAGGTAGCCAAACATGCGCTCGATGCGATTGCGCTGCTTGTAGAGTGCCCGGTCATGCTCGATCTTCACACGGCGGTTTGATCGTCCGGGGATGACGGCTTTGATTTTCCGTTCAGCAAGGTCGGCACGGATAGCGTCTGCACGTAACCCTTGTCGGCAAGCAGCGCGATCGGTGCCCGCTCGGGCAGGTCGATCAGGAGATCATAGGCTTTGCAGTTTGCCGCCTCGCCATATGTTAGGTGGAAGGCGAGCGGTCGTCCGAGGACATCAGCCAGGCAGTGAAGCTTACTGGTGAACCCGCCCCGCGAGCGGCCAAGAGCGCGTCGATGACTCCCCCTTTTCCGCCCGCTGCCGAAACGTGGGCGCGAACGGTGGTGCTATCAATACTGTAGTGGCCGGTGTCCGCCATGATCTCGGCCAGCGTCACGGCAACTGCCTCCCAGACCCCGGCTTCGCTCCAACGTCGAAACCGTCGATAGATGGTGTTCCAACTACCATATTTGGGCGGCACGTCGCGCCACGGAGCGCCGCAACGAAGCCGCCCGTTGATGATCGACCTGTTTTGCTCGGGGCGCCTGCCTCGACCCCGGTTTTTAGGATCGATCAGGAGTAAGCCCTTCAGCACACGCCATTCCGCTTCGGTGAGATCGCCCCTGCTCAAGCCTGCCTCCAAAAAGCAGCCTTGAATCAATCCTCTCGCGCAACGTCAATCACGTCTTGTCACGATTTGCCGGGCCCCCTTCGCCAGCGGCCGCGCAGTTGCCTTTGAATCAAATGTAAAATGACCCAGAAGACGGCAGTGGATAGCCCGTATAGCCCGCCCCAAGCAAAATTATCTGCTTGTCCCGGAGGGAGAAAACCAAGCATCAAAGCGCCACAGGCGCCGCCGGACACAACCAGCAGCCCATAGTTTAAGCCAATCGGTAACCCTCGTTCCTGCAAAGCAGCATAACACGGCGCAAGCAGCAGCAATGAACCGGGCAGCGCAAAAATCATCGGTATGAATGTGAAGCCGCTTACAGTGCCATCCAGCGCCAGAGAAACGACAAGACAGGACAAAACCGGCGCCAGAACGCTCACCAGAAATATACGAGCCAAGCTCATAGCCGCAGTCTAGCAGGACGATTCCAGATAGAAAACCGTAAACCCAATTTGCCCACGCCGCCTAGGATTGGATCCGCTTTTCCAATTTTCCAAGCCAAGCTGCCGTGAGGGCTGTCGGTCCGACGGTTACACTGAGATTGTGCTCCTCGCGTTCTTATAATGCTTTGGGGATACGCCAAACTTCAATCGGAAGGCCCGTGAGAAATGGGACGCGTCGGAGAAGCCGGAATTATAACCCACGTTACTGATGCGATCGCGCGACGAGGCGGTGGTCAATGCACGCGCTGCGGCCTGCAGGCGCGTATCCATCAGCAAGCGACCAAAGGTCGTCGCATTGCTGTTACATGTTTTATGAACATAGCGCACCGAACAGCCGAGCGCCTGCGCCGCCATTACGGGTGTAACCGTTTCGTCCCGAAAATTCTCGCCTACGAACTGGCGCAGTCGGGCGAAAAAAGCCTGTTCCGTCGGTTTTACGGGCTGGCGCTGCTCGGTCTGCGCGGTCATGCGCAATATCCGCGCCATCGCGTCGCCGAACAATTCGACGAGTTCGAAGCCGGCGCCGGCTTCGTCGCCAGGCAGGTCGATGATCGCTTCAAGCGCGGCGCGCAGCACGGCGCCGCCCTCGCGCTGCATGCTGATCGGTATCCCTATGACCTGCGCTGGCGCCATGCGCAGCCGTTCGCGCAACCACCAGTCGGGTAACTGGATGCAAAGCTGACGAAAACGGGATTCGAATTCCAGCACATAGGATTCGTTCGGATCGACCAGAACGCATTCGCCCACCGATATCCGGGTCTCGCCCCGGTCGCTGTGGACTGCGCCGGTGCCTTCCAGTTGGACGTTCAGGAAAAACCGTTCCAGCGTTTCGGTGTCGCCTTCGACATGGCGAACGCGCTGGGCGTCCGCTGAGATGTGCGACACGAGCAGGTCGCCGCGGTGGATCGTCTCGATCGTGCCGCCGAACGTGTCGGGCTCCATCGCTTCGAACTTCAGATCGGTGAACAGTTCCGAAATGCCGCGACTCCATTCATGGACGCGGTGGTCCGCCCTTGCCGGCGACAGGGCGAGAAGCGTTCCCGGCGTTTGCGGCGCGACGACCGGTGCGCTGTCAGACGAGGATTTGTGCACGGGCAGCCAGGACCCCGGCAGCGGTTCCCTATATGCCTGATCCCTGACGATCATTGCGGCAAATCCCACGCTTGTGCCACGGAACACCGCGGTATCGGTGAAACATCATGCGCTGAATATCGCAGGCGTTTCCAGCGAAATTTGGCCGTAAATAGAGTTTTCGTATTCCCCGGCCGACCAACATCGATCGGTGAATGCCTTTAGGAGATGGTAGAAAAGCCGATGCGCGAGGCGAATTCAACGAACAAGCAAGTGTTTACCGCCGCGGCTGTGCAGGCGGCACCGGAATATCTCGATCTCGGCAAGGGTGTCGACAAGGCGATTGCCCTGATCGAGGAGGCGGCGCGAAAGGGCGCGCAGCTGATCGGCTTCCCCGAATGCTGGATACCGGGATATCCGTTCTGGGCCTGGCTGGATTCCCCGGCCGCTACGATGCGCTATGTCGGCATCCACGCCAGCAACTGCATGACCGTCGACGGGCCGGAAGTGCAGCGGATTGCCGCTGCGGCGCGCGCGAACCGGATCTGGGTGGTACTCGGCTTCAGCGAGCGAAGCGGCGGGTCGCTCTATATTGCTCAGCTTATCATCGCTGACGACGGCACCGTTGTCGCCGCGCGCCGCAAGCTGAAGGCGACGCTGATCGAACGCACGATATTCGGCGAAGGCGACGGCAGCGACATCAAGGTGCATGACACCGCGCTCGGCAAGCTCGGCGCGTTGTGTTGCTGGGAACATGTCAACCCGCTGACCAAATATGCGATGTTCGCGCAGCACGAACAGGTGCATGTCGGCTCATGGCCCAGCTTCTCGCTTTACCCCGACAAGGCGTATGCCCTCGGTCCGGAAGTCAACGGCGCGCTCAGTCGGGTCTACGCGGTCGAGGGCCAGTGCTTCGTGATCGCGCCGTGCGCCGTTATCTCGCCCGCCATGATCGAACAACTCTGCGACACGCCGGTCAAGGCCGAGCTGCTCCACGCCGGTGGTGGGCATGCGATGATCTGGGGGCCGGACGGCCGGCCGCTCGCCACGCCGCTGGCGCCCGACGAGGAGGGGCTGGTGCTGGCGGAAATCGACCTGGGCATGATCCCGTTCGCTAAGGCCGGCGGCGATCCGGTTGGGCATTATTCGCGCCCCGACGTGATGCGGCTGCTGTTCAACCCGGCGCCCACCGTCTGCGTGGAATGGGGCGAGACGGCGGGAAGGGCGGGGCGGATGCCGAACCGGCCGGCCGATACCGGCGCCACCGAACAGTCGGCATCCCCGGCGCCCGAAATGCAGGAAGGGAGCGAATAGCGCGATGAAATCTGCCATCCCTCTCGAACTGCAGGCGCCGCGGTCCTGTCCGCGCCGCTGCCCCGAAGGGTTTACGCCGCCTTATGGCGCCTGGGTGGCGAGGGACCATGCCGCGCGGACGCAACTCGTCATGGCCTATTTCGGTGTCCAGTATGATGGTCCGGCGATGCGGGCGCCCGCCGAGGCCGCGTTCGACAAGATCGTCGCGCTGCTGGGCGGTGAACACGCCGCCGGCCATGTCGATCAGGCGGGGTTCCGCGATGACGCCGGCTACGACACGCTGGTTGCGATCGCCTATTGGGACGACCCGAACGGGTTCGACCGTTGGCGCCAGCGCGCCGATGTTGCCGGCTGGTGGGAAAGCGACGCGCGCCTTGCCGACGGGCCGGGGTATTTCCGTGAAGTGTTCCTGCCGACTAACGATCGGTTCGAAACCCTGTTTTCCAGCCTCGATCAGCCGGAAGGTGTGGCGATCGTCATGGGCGGGCTGGACCCGGAAGATGTTCAGGAGCACTCCTACTGGGGGTCGATGCGCGACCGGATCGCCGCCGCGCAGGGCGATCCGCTTGCCGGCGCAGACGCCCGGCCCGCACCGCCAGCCGAAACCCTCGGCCGGCGCGTTCGCGTGGGCGGCGTCCCGAACCTTGCGGTAATCCGTTCGGGGCAGGACTGGGGTGCCACCCGAGACGCGGAACGCGACATGTACCTGAACGATATCGAACCCGTGCTGGATGCCGGCATGCGTTTCCTGACCACCGAAGGCCAAAGCATCGGCTGCTGGACAAACCGCTATATGCGGATCCGGGGCAAGCAGAAGAGCTTCGGCCTCGGCTACTGGCGGTCGCTGGGTGACATGGAGGCGTGGGCCGAGAGCCACTCGACGCATATCGCGATTTTCGACGGTTTTCTTCAAATGGCCGCGAAGCTGAATTTCCAGTTGGCGCTTCGGTTGTATCACGAAGTATCCGTTATGACGCCGGATCAGCAGTTTCTGGAATATATAAACTGCCACAAGAATACCGGGCTTATTCCGCGATGAAATAGCTCATAATATCCGATGTAATATTCATAAGAAAATTGAACGCACAATTCGTATTGAGCGCATGCGCGATAACGCGTGCGTCACAGGGAGAAAAAATGGCACAGCATCTTGGAATCCTGAAATTGTCTACCGCGCTTTTGGCGATCCTTGCTGCGCCGGCGGCAATGGCGCAGGTTTCCGCCGCGCCGGCCGAGGGGCCTGGCGCCGCGCAGCCGGACAGCGGTGACGGGAGTGACATTGTCGTCACGGCGACCCGTACCAATCGCACCGGCTATACCGCGCCGACGCCGACGACGGTGCTGTCGCTGGAGCAGATGAACCTTGCCGCACCGGCCAATCTGGCGGATTTCGTCAACCAGCTTCCCGCCCTGTCCGGCTCGGTCAATCCGCGCAACAATAACGGGACAACCAACGGCGGCACCGCCGGCGCCAATCTGCTCAACCTGCGCAATCTTGGCGTCAACCGCACGCTGGCGCTGCTCGACGGCCGCCGCGTCGTCGCATCGACGCTGACCGGCGCGGTCGACGTCAACCTGCTGCCGACCGCGTTGGTCCAGCGGGTCGACGTGGTCACCGGCGGCGCATCCGCCGCATGGGGGTCGGACGCTGTTGCGGGCGTGGTCAACTTCGTCCTCGACGACCGCTACCGGGGCCTGAAGGGCAAGATTGTCCGCGGCACCACTCAGGAAGGCGATGGCGACACATTCCAGGCCGAGCTGAGCGGTGGTGTGGCGTTCGCCGGTGGGCGCGGGCACATCGTCGTGTCCGGGCAGTACAGCGATTCCGGGCGCACCCGCGCGCAACAGCGCAACTGGTATGACGGATCGAAACTGATCCTCAACCCGGATTACACGGCCGCCAACGGCGCGCCTCAGTATATCGTGGCGAAGCATGTCGGCCTGGCCAGCGCGACCGATAATGGTCTGATCACCGCCGGGCCGCTGCGGGGTACGCAATTCGGTGCTAACGGCCTTGCCCTGCCGACGCCGTTCAATTTTGGCTATGTCGCCGGCCTGCAGTCGCTCGGCGGGGCCGCCGAGGATCAGGGCGGCCGCATCGAGGTGTCGATACCGACGAAGAATTACAGCCTGTTCGGTCGTATCTCCTACGACCTGGCCGATGCGCTGCAACTCTTCGCCGAAGCCGGCTATGGCCGGTCGCAAGCCGATTATCTGTCGGTTTCGTATAACCGCTTCGGTAATCTCGTGCTGTCCGCGGAAAATGCCTATCTGGACCCGTCGGTACGCAGCGCGCTGAACGCCGCCGGCGAAACCAGCTTCCGCTACGGCACCAGCAACATCAAATTCGGCCAGCTCGCCGCGCGTAACATCCGAGAAATGCAGCGTTACCTTGCCGGGCTGAAGGGCGACATTGGCGGGTGGACGCTGAATGCCTATTATCAGCACGGTGTGTCGCGCATTGTTTCGGAAGTCGGCAACAACCCGGTAGCGGCGCGTTACGAAAAGGCGGCCAACGCCACCAAGCTCGTCGACGGGACAATCGTCTGCTCGGTCAATGCCGATGCGGACCCGGCGAACGACGATGCCGCCTGTTCCCCGCTTAATCCGTTCGGAGCGGTTCCGGCGTCCGACCAGGCCCGCGCCTATGTATTCGGTACGGCCCGGCAGGTCATCGATATCAAGCAGGATGTTGTTGCCGCCACAATCGCGGGTGAGCCCGGTTCCACCTGGGCGGGACCGATTTCGTTCGTTGCCGGCGCCGAATACCGGCGTGAGACTTTCAAGGCGGTGGCCGACGCCGTGTCGCTGACCAACGGCTTCTTCACCGGCAATTTCAAGCCGTCGGCGGGAAGCATATCGGTCAAGGAAGCCTTCGGCGAAATCGTCGTGCCGCTGCTGAACGACGCACCTTTTGCCAAAGACGTCAGTTTCAACGGCGCGCTGCGCTACACCGACTACAGCATGAGCGGCAGCGTCACGACCTGGAAAGCGGGCCTGACGTGGGAAGCGAGCCACGAATGGCGTCTGCGCGGCGTCCGTTCGCGCGATATTCGCGCGCCTAACCTGAACGACTTGTACCAGGGTGGCCAGGCGTTCCCGCTGGCAGTGGCGGATCCGGTGACCAACTCGTCGTACACCACCTTCGTGACTGTGGTCGGCAACAGAGCCCTTCGTCCCGAGCGCGCGGACACATTGTCGGTCGGGATCGGCTACCGCCCGGACTGGCTGCCCGGTCTCGCTCTGTCGGTGGACTATTATGACATCAAGATTAAGCAGGCCATCGTCAGCCTGCCGGCGCAGAATCTGATCGACGGCTGCAACGGCGCCAGCCCGGGGCTGTGCCAGTATATCACCCGCTCGCCGACCACGAACCTGATCACCGAAGTGCTCACGCCGGGGATCAATTTCAGCCGCGAACGCGCGACCGGGATCGATGTCGAAGCCAATTACCGCACCCGTGTCGGCGCTGGCACGCTAGACCTTTCGGCGCTGGCCAACCATGTCCGCCGCCGCACGGTCGATACCGGCTTCAGGGTCTACGAATATGCTGGAACGATGTCGGAAAACACGGCGGTGCCGAAATGGCGCGGTGTGGTCAATCTCAGCTACCGTCAGGGCGGTACGACGCTGAACCTGCGCGAACGCTTCATCAGCGCCGGCAAATATACCAAGGAAGTCACGGTTAAGGACAATCACGTCAAGGCGGCCTATTATACCGACCTGACGCTGACCCAGGATTTCCATGATTTCACGGGCAAGCCGTCGCTGTTCTTCGCAGTCGACAATCTGTTCAACCAGGCGCCGCGCGTCAGTCCGCTCATCCTTGGCCCGGTGCATATCAACGTCGGGACAAACGGGTCGCTGTACGACGTCCTCGGCCGCACGTTCCGCGTCGGGCTCCGTTTCAATCTGTGACCTGCGCCGGTCCGCCCCGCGCGCCCGGCTGGCGTGCGGGGCGGTGGGGCGGGGCATATCCGCGCCGCTGTTACCTGTCGGCGTCGCGGACGATGCAACGAAACCCGATATGCGATGTCGACGTGTCTATCGTCTGAGGGTGCCGGGCAGCGGGGCGATAGCGCTGGCAGTAGTTTTCCGCGCACAGGTGGGAACCGCCCTTGAGCACTTTGCGCCCGATCGGGATGTCCGGCATCAGCGGGTCGAAGCTGCCACGCAGGGTGCCACCGCGCGGATCCGGCAACGCGCAGCAGGCCCCCGGCTTCTTCTTGCGGCTGTGCCCCGGCCGGCCCTTGGCAAGAGACCACCAGTCGTCGGTCCATTCCCAGACATTGCCGATCATGTCGAACAGGTCATAGTCGTTGGCCGGATAGCTGCGCACCGGCGAGGTTCCTTCCCAGCCGTCCTCGCGGGTGTTCGAAAATGGAAATATGCCCTGCCAGTAATTCGCGAGCATCGCGCCGTCTGGGTTTAGGCTGTCGCCCCAGGCATAGGCGCGGCCGTCATGCCCACCACGGGCGGCGAATTCCCATTCCGCTTCCGACGGAAGCCGCTTGCCAGCCCAGTTGGCATAGGCGGCCGCATCAAAATGGCTGACATGGACGACGGGGTGCTCGTCCAGATCCGCCAGGTCGCTGTCCGGGCCTGACGGGTGCCGCCAGTCGGCGCCGTGGCAGAAGGTCCACCATTCCGCCGGATTGTCGAGATCGACCGGCCCGCGCGCCTTGCGAAAAACCAGGGATCCGGGCTGAAGCAGCGCGGCGTCGGCGCCCGGATAATCCCGCGCGTCCGGCTGCTGCTCGGCGGTGGTGCGGTATCCCGTGGCGGCAACGAAGCGCGCGAATTCGCCGTTGGTGACGGGTGTCGCGTCGATCCAGAACGCGCCGACCCGGACCCGGCGCGCCGGTGCTTCTTCCGGGTAGAAGGTGTCCGCCCCCATCAGGAAGGCGTCGCCTTCGACCCGCACCATGCCGGTCAGATCGGCAGGGCGGGCACCGGGGAGAGCGCTGCTCACGCCGGCCGATCGGGGTGACGCGCGACAAGCGCGTCGATAATGCGGTTGATATCAGCGATCAGGGCGTCCTGTTCCGCGCCGCTCAGCGGAAAGGTCTGGCGCAATCGCGTTGTCACCATGTCGATCGCCTCGGTCAGCCTGGCCAGCCCGTCCGCCGTGATCAAAATGTGAAGGTGGCGCCGGTCGCTGGCGAAACGTTCGATCGAAACCAGGCCCATCCGGCCCAGCTTCGCAACCGATCGGCTGAGTGTCGATGGCTGAAGCACCGTGAACGTAGCGATCGAACTGAGGTCGCTTGGCCCCAATTGGGTCAGGCAGTGCAGGACCCGCCAGTGCGCGATGGTCAGGCCCAGATCGTGTAGCGCCCCGGCCAGCACATCCTGGGTCAGATCGTTCAGGCGCGCGATGCGGTGCGGCAGGAATTGCTCGAGATTGAATTGTGACGGGTCCGGCGATTCACGAATCATGGCGCCTGCTTACCCCCGATCGACATCGCGAAGCATGTAAATTGGTACGGTACGCTGCCGTCCGGCGGGACGGCGGCGCATTAACGCATCCGTCTATTCGCCGGACCGGGTGGTCCGCGCCGCCTTTGCCTTGGGCGCCGGATACTGGTTCATATCGGCCCAGTCGGGCGGCGGCAGCGTGGCGTTCCACGTCGCATATCGCGCCTGCAGGTCAGATTTCACCTGCGGGAATTGATCGCTCAGGTCGCGCGTTTCCGCCACGTCCGCATCAAGGTCGTAAAGGGCGCTTTCGCCGGTGGCGTTGTTCAGCCACAGCTTCCATTTGCCCATCCGCACCGCGGATTCGCCGACCAGCTTCCAGAACAGCACTTCGTGCGGCGCGCCCGCATTCTGTGTTTCTATATAGGGCAGCAGGTTGACGCCATCGAGCGGCTGGGCCGCCCTGGTTGCGACCCCTGCGGCGGCGGCGACGGTCGGCAGGATGTCGAGGCTGATGACCGGGTTGTCGTAGACCGAGCCGGCCGGGATGCGGCCGGGCCAGCGCATCATGAACGGAACGCGGATTCCGCCTTCATATGTCGAATTCTTGCCGCCGGAATACGGCGCGTTGCTTGCCGGGCGGCTCATCGCGCCGCCATTGTCGCTGAGGAAAACGACGATCGTATTCTTGTCCAGCCCCGTGCTCTTCAGCTTGTCCAGCACCGCGCCGACCGCCTGGTCTTGCGCCAGCAGCAGCGCGTTATAGGCGCGGGCGTTGATGTTCGGCACGGTTTTGCGCAACGCCTCGAAATAGCCGATCGGCACCTGCAGCGGCGGCACCGGCGCATTCATCGGCAGATAGAGCATGAACGGCCGGTCCTTGTTCCGTTCGATGAAATCGACCGCACGATCGCGAAAATACTCCAGCAGATATTCGTCGACATGGATCAGCCGGCCGTTCTCACGCACGCCATTGAGGCCACCGCGAGTCCAGGCGGTCAGCGGGGATTCGTCGTGGAAGTCGATTTTCTGACTGATGTAGTCCGGGTTGGACAGGTCCGCATACTGGATGCTGGTGTTCCCGTAGAACACGTTCGAATAATCGAAGCCGCGGTTATGCGGGGTGAATTGCGCTCCGTGCCCCAGATGCCATTTGCCGACGACGCCAGTGGTATAGCCCGCCGCCTTGAACAGTTCGCCGATGTTGCGTTCGCTGGTCGGTACGCCCCGACGAACGAATTCGGCCTCACCCTGCAACTTGGCCAGGCTGCCGTCCGGCATGCGGGCTTCGCTCAATTCCGGAAAGGCGCCGGTCGAGACCTGATATTCGAACCCGAAGCGTTGCTGATACCGGCCGGTCACCAGCCCGGCGCGTGACGGGCTGCACAGCGGCGCGCTGACATAGCCGTTGGTGAATTTCACCCCGTCATGGCCGATGCTGTCGATATTCTTCGTTTCGATCCACGGGTTGCCGTTGGCCGAAAGATCACGATTGCCCATGTCGTCGGCCAGGATGACGATGACATTGGGCCGGGCATTGGCCTGCGTCCGTGCCGCCGCCGCCCGGTCCGTTGCGGGTTGCGCCGCCGAGAAGGCTGGCAGCATCGCTGAAATGGCCAGAGCCGATGTCAGATGAAGCGCGGACCGGCGCAGCATTTTCCTCATGAATTTTCTCCTCCCGAACATGGCTCGTCCGCCCGCCACCCATTGCCGCGTTTTTGTCCGATTCAGGGTGTTCGGGGCTATACAAGGCAAATTATATGCACACGCAATTGCATGTGCAATTGATAAATTGGAGCAGGCGCCTTCGCGGACGCCAGGCGTCATTGCTGGCGTACGTGACAAATGCCGTAGGCGACTATCGGATGCTCGACAGCGTTGTAGCTTGAGCGCGTCCACAGGCGGCGGCGACGCTGGCCGCACCTATGTCTCGCTGGGGTTGTGTCATTGGGTGTTTGCTGGGCTGGTTGATCAGCCGGAGGCAGGCGTTCGCTCCGTCAGAAACATCGCGGTTGCCAGCAGCATCGCCGCTGTCAGCACATAGGGCAGGCCAGGGTCCGCAGTGTGGATGACCGTGCCGGCAATCGGGCCGCAGATGGTGCCCAGCCCCTGCGCCGCGCCGACGATACCGGCAGCCGCACCCTGTTCATGCGGTTTGACCGCATTGGCCGCGAGGGCCGAAACCGAGGGGTAGACCCATCCCATCCCGAATGCGGCCACGGTGAAACCGATCCACAGCGCCTGTGGACTGGTCGCGATCACCACGCTCGCGAAACCCGCCGCGCCGATAACGCTGCCCACGCGGATCATCCGGGCTGGAGTCCAATCGAGCCGGCGCAGAACGGTTTGGGCGCAGACGAGCGCCAGGCCGACCAGTGCCAGCGCGACGCCGGCGGTGCGGGCGGCATCGCCGGTTGCCAGGTTGAGGCGGTCGAGCGCGAAAAAGCCAACGGTGATCTGCGCTACCGCCACGCTG
This sequence comes from Sphingomonas flavalba, assembly GCF_047553045.1. Lineage (GTDB taxonomy): Bacteria > Pseudomonadota > Alphaproteobacteria > Sphingomonadales > Sphingomonadaceae > Sphingomonas_L > Sphingomonas_L flavalba_A. Next base: position 867,603 of record NZ_CP180208.1, read on the forward strand.
AACATTGCCACAAAGGCGGTGACTGTCGCCCCGCGCAGGCGGTGGTCGGAAAAGGCGAGGGGCGCCTTGTTCGCGGCGCCGCGTGGCGCGTCATGCGGCAGCACGCGCCATAGGATCAGAAAGGCGCATAGCGGCAGGGCGGCCGTCGCATAGAGCGGGATCGCCATGCCATAAGGGGCGACGAGGCCTGCAAATCCCGGGCCTACAACCATGCCTGCGGCGCTGGCTGCGCCTACGGTCGCCATCGCCGCCGCACGCCGTTGGGCCGGGACATGATCGGCCACCAGCGCCATGGTGGCGGCAGGAACCGCGGCGTAGAACAGGCCGACCAGCGTCCTGCCGATCAACAGGCCCGCCAGTGCCGCCAGCGGGGCGAGACTTATGCGCAGGGCGACGTCGATGAAAATGGACAGGCAAAGATAGAGAACCGCGAATGCCCCGACGCCGGTCAACAGGATTGGCCGGCGCCCACGGCGATCGCTGGCCGCCCCCCAGACGCGGGACATGATCATCCACGCGATGCCGGAAACCGTCATCGTCATGCCAAGATGCCAGGGCTCGAGCCGCAAGACGCGCGCGATCGGACCAGCCAGTGCGACGAAGGACATCATCGCCATCGAACACGCAAAAGCCTGCAACATATAGGGAAGGAGGCTGATCGAGCGCGACGCGGCAGAATCGCTGGCGGCGGACGTCATGTCGGCAGGAACTCGCGATAAGTGTGATAGTGCAAATGAATCGCGGTAAGCGATGCCAACATCCATTGTGTTTTTCAAACGCCATTGTGGAAGGGCGTTTGGGTCTGCCACTGCGTGGGATTGGGGCCGTCAAGCGCGGACGGTTCGGTGCGCCCAATATCCTGTAATAGGATAACCCTTATACGGTTATCGTTTCTCCCCTTGCAGCCGGATTGCGGATAACGGGCTAATTGAGAAGTGTTCGCAACAGCGCGCAGTTCGCCGCGCGGTCAGGAGTGTGTTTCAGTGTTCGTGATCGGGTTTGACGGGGGGCTGTTCGTCACGTCGGGCGGCGGCGCCGGCCTGCGCTGTCAGGGCATTGACCGGCTTGGCGAACGGCTGGCGACATATTTTTCCGGATCCGATGTTCCCGCCGGGCAAATTCTGGTGGGAGCGATTCCATTCGATCGGTCCGAAGAAACCGTCCTTGTCGCGCCGCAGCGTGTGTGCCGGGTCGGTCGGTCCGAAGGCGCTGCTATCCTCGGGCAGATGCGGCGCGCCGGCGCGCCGGCGCAGCCCGTTCACGTGACGGAAACTCCGCCCGCGCCGGTTTATGCCGACATGGTCAACGCGGCTCTGGCGCGGATCGACGGTGCGGGTGCGGCGGGGCTGAGCAAGGTGGTGCTGTCACGCGCCCTGCGCATCGAAATGGATGGCCCTGCCGATCCGGTGGCAATCGCGCAGCGGCTGCTGAACGATACTAGCGTGACGGTTTTCCTTGCTACATTACAGGACGACAAGGCGATTGTCGGGGCGACGCCGGAATTGCTGCTGTCGCGGCGCGGGCTGGATATCGTATCGCACCCGTTGGCTGGGTCGATGCCGCGGTCGCCTGACCCGGTCGCGGACCGGGCTGCCGCCGACGCGCTGCTGCGCTCTGACAAGGATCGTCGCGAACATGAACTGGTGGTGGAGGCCGTGTTCGACACGCTGGCGCCCTATTGTGCTGAACTGTCTGCGCGGCAGGGTACGGGGCTGCGTTCGACGGCCACGGTCTGGCACCTTGGCACGCGGATCGAAGGGCGCTTGAAGAGCGAGGATGCGCCCTCCGCCGCCGTTCTGGCGGCCTTGCTGCATCCGACCCCTGCGGTCGGCGGCTATCCGCGGCAAGACGCGTTGGCCACCATTCGGGAACTCGAAACGTATAGCCGGGGATACTATGCCGGGGCCGTCGGCTGGGTCGACGAGAAGGGGGACGGCGAGTGGCATGTGAGCCTTCGTTGCGCCCAGATCGACGGACGGACGGTCACGCTCCACGCGGGCGCGGGCATCGTGGCCGGGTCCGATCCCGCCGCCGAGCTGGCTGAAACCGCAGCGAAGTTTCGGGCTATGCTGGGTGCACTGGGGCTGGACGATGGCGGGCGTCTGTTCGAGGACGCGGCGTGACTGCCGCGATTGCCCAGATCTGGCCGCCAGCCTTTGCCGCGCGATATCGCGAAAAGGGGTATTGGACCGATGAGACGTTCCGCACCTTGCTGTCGTCGCGGGCGCAGGCCTGTGGCGACGCTGTGGCGATCGTGGGCGGAGAGCATCGCTGGACATATAATGAGTTGGCGGCGCGCGCAGAGACCGCTGCCGCCGGCTTCCTGGCGTTGGGATTGCGGCCAGGCGATCGGGTTGTAGTCCAGCTGCCCAACATCGCCGAGTTTTTCGCGGTGGTGTTTGGTCTTTTTCGTGCCGGGTTGATCCCGGTATTCGCATTGCCCGCGCATCGGCTGACCGAGATCGCGCATTTCGCGGACCGGGCGGACGCGGCAGCGCTGGTGATTGTCGATCGCCACGAAGGGTTCGATTATCGCCCCATGGCCGATGCGGTTCGGGAAAAAGTAACTGGCCTTCGCCATGTCGTCGTGGTTGGCGATAGCGGGGAAGGGGCGGGGCACCATGTGGGGTTCGGCAGCTTCACCGCCAATACCGGCCTGTTGCCGGATACGGACGTGAACCCGTCCGACGTCGCGTTGATCCAGATTTCGGGTGGCAGCACGGGCCTTTCCAAGCTGATCCCGCGTACGCATGCAGACTATCTGTACAGCATTCGGGCAAGCAACGCGATTTGCGGCATGACGCGCGCTAGCGTCTATCTGGCCAGCTTGCCCGTGGCGCATAATTTTCCGATGAGTTCGCCCGGCGTGTTCGGGGCGATCCATGCCGGGGCGCGGATCGTTATGGCCCCGCAACCGACGCCAGCCGTGGCCTTTCCGCTGATCGAGCGGGAGGGGGTGACGATTACCGGACTGGTGCCGCCGCTGGCGCTGTTGTGGTTGCAGGCGGCACCGAAAAGCGCGCATGATTTGTCCAGCCTGCAGGTGATGCAGGTGGGCGGCGCGAAATTCATGCCGGAAGCGGCGCGGCGGGTGCGTCCCGAACTGGGCTGCACCTTGCAGCAGGTTTTCGGCATGGCGGAAGGGTTGGTGAATTACACCCGCCTTGACGATCCGGATGACATCATCACCGATACACAGGGCCGCGCCATTTCCCCCGACGATGAGGTGCGGGTCGTGAATGACGCGGGGGAGCCGGTGCCGGACGGCGAGGTGGGGTATCTGTTGACGCGCGGGCCCTATACTATCCGCGCCTATCATAATGACCCGGGCGCCAACGCCCGGTCGTTCACCGACGACGGATTCTATCGCACCGGCGATATGGTGAGGCGGTTGCCCGGCGGCTATCTGGTGGTGCAGGGGCGCGCGACCGATCATATCAACCGCGCGGGCGAGAAAATCTCCGCCGAGGAAATCGAGGATCATTTGCAGGCTCATCCCCGGATTTTCGACGCCGCCGTGGTGTCGGTCCCGGACGTTTTTCTGGGCGAGAGAAGCTGCGCATTTGTCATCGTCGATGGCGAGCGGCCAAAGGCGGCCGAAATCAAGGCGTGGATGCGCGGGCGCGATATCGCCGCCTTCAAGATTCCTGACCAGATCGTTTTCGTGGACGGTTTCGGGACGACGGCAGTGGGCAAGGTCAGCCGCAAGGAATTGCGGGCGATGCTGCGTGGCGAATTGCTTGCCGCGGAGCAAAAGCCATGACCATGGTCCGGCGCCTGCCGTCCATCGCCCCTTATGACCTGCCCCGGGAAGAGGCGTTGCCGCCGTCGCGGGCAGACTGGAGACTGGACCCGGTGCGCGCCGCGCTGCTGGTCCACGACATGCAGGCCTATTTCGTCGATGCCTTCGCGCCCGACAGCGCGCCGATCGCACCGGCGACGGATGCCATCGCTTCGTTGATCGCGGCCGCGCGGTCCAGCGATGTGCCGATCTTCTATACTGCCCAGAATGGCGATCAGGATCGCCGCGACCGGGGGCTTCAGGCTGATCTGTGGGGGCCGGGAATGCGCCAGGTGCCCGAACATCAGGTCGTTGTCGCGCCGCTGGCGCCCCGCGACGGGGATTTTGTGCTGGTCAAGCATCGTTACAGCGCCTTTCAGCGCAGCAATCTTGAAACGCTGATGCGCGCGCGGGGGCGGGACCAGATCATTATCTGCGGCGTCTATGCCCATATCGGTTGTCTGCTGACCGCAGGGGAAGCGTTCCAGCGCGATATCCAGCCCTTTTTCGTCGGTGATGCGCTCGCCGATTTTTCGCGGGACTGGCACGACGCCGCGTTGGCGCTCGTTGCCGACTGCTGTGGTGTCGTGCTGTCCGTCCGCCAGACCGTGAAGGCCCTGACATGACCGAGCAAACCCTGACTCTCGACCGCCTGCGCGCCGATGTTGCCGCGATGCTGGGAACGGACCCGTCGGAGGTAGGCGATGACGATAATCTGATGGACATCGGCCTCGATTCCATGCGGACAATGAACCTTGTGATGCAGTGGGAAGAGGCTGGGCTGCCCATCGAATTTCCGGATCTTGCCGAAACGATGACGCTGGCGGGGCTGTGGGGAATCGTGAGCGAACGGCTTTGATTGAGGCGGACTGCGCCGTTCCGCTGACGGAAGCGCAATTGGGCCTGTGGTATGCGCAGCGGCTCGATCCCAACAATCCGATCTTCAACACCGGCCAGTATATCGATCTGCGCGGGCCGATGGATGTCGACGATTTCCGCGCCGCGTTCGATCAGGCGATCGGCGAGGCGGAAGCTCTGTCGCTGCGGATTGTTGAAGGCGCCGGCGGGCCGGTCCAATATCATGATCCCGCGCTGTACCCGCAGATGCAATGGAACGACCTGTCTGGCGATGCGTCCCCCGAACGATCGGCGCTGGCGGCCATCCAGCGTGATATGGACGTTGCGGTCGACCCGGCGGTCGGGCCGCTGGCGGGATCGAGCCTCTATCGCCTGTCGGCGGACCGGCACCTGTGGGCGCTGCGGATACATCACCTGGCGAATGATGGTTATGCAATGGTTCTGCTGACCAGCCGGGTCGCGGAAATCTATGCCGCGCTGCGGACCAGAAAAGATGGGCGGGGCCGTCCGCTGGCACCGCTGGCCGGCGTGCTGGCAGAAGACGCCGCCTATCGGAGCAGCGATCAGCGCGCGGCCGATGCGGCATGGTGGCGCGGCGCGTTGCAGGGCATGGCCGATATCGTCGGCATGGCCCCCGGTCGCGCGGTGTCCGCCGCCCGTTTTCATCGGTTCGAACGGGGGCTGCCCGACGATGTTCGTGCCGGCCTGATCAGGCTGGCAAAGGGCGCTGGACTGGGCTGGCCCGATGTGTTGACGGCGTTGGTGGCGGGATATTGCCGCCGTTTCACCGGAACCGAAGAGATCGTCGTCGGTGTGCCGCACATGGGGCGCATGGGCAGCGCGTCGGCGCGCGTGCCGGCGATGGTCATGAATGTGTTGCCGTTGCGGCTGACCCCGGATGATGCCGCGCCGATCGGTGATTATCTGGCGGCCGTGGCGGCCGCGACGGCAGAGGCGCGACGGCATGGTCGCTACCGCAGCGAGCAGATGCGGCGTGACCTAGGCCTGATCGGTGGACATCGGCGGATTTACGGCCCGCTGATCAATGTCCAGCCTTATGACCGGCCACCGCGCTTTCACGGGCTGGAGGCCGTGCTGCACGTCACCGGAACCGGGCCGGTAGAGGACATCAGCTTTACCTTTCGCGGCGACGGGCTGACCGGCCTGTCGATAGAGGTGGACGCAAACCCCGAATTATATGATGCCCAGGACGTCGTCGCGCACGGCGAGCGGCTGGCGCTGTTCCTGGCCGGGGCGCTGGAGGCCGCGACATTGGGTGAGGTGCCGACCGCCACCCCCGATGAGATACGGCGCGAACTGACCGCCTGTCATGGACAGACACACCCCCTACCACCCGCGACGCTCGCCGAGCTGATCGAACGGGCGATGGTCGCGACGCCGGATGCGCCCGCGCTGCGGTTCGGCGACGAAACGCTGAGCTATGCCGAACTGGACCGACGCACGCAGCAACTGGCTGGAATTTTGCGCGCGCGGGGCGTCAACGAAGACTCGATCGTCGCCGTCGCCCTGCCGCGATCTGTCGAACTGGTCGTCGCACTTGTCGCGGTGCTGCGCGCGGGTGGTGCCTATTTGCCGCTGGATCTTGACCACCCGGCGGCACGGATTGCGGCGATCCTGACCCGGGCGCGGCCGCTGGTGGTGCTGGCGGCCGGCGATCCGCATTCGCTTTACGGCGATACGCTACTGGCGCCCGAACACTGGGCGGGCGACCTGCCGGACACCCTGCCGCTGCCGCAGATCGATAACGCCGCCTATGTCATTTTTACATCGGGGTCGACCGGCGAGCCGAAAGGAGTGGTCGTCACGCACCGCGCCATCGTCAACCGCCTGCTGTGGATGCGGGAGCACTACGGCACCGACGCGTCCGATCGCATTCTGCAGAAAACGCCCGCAACCTTCGACGTATCGGTGTGGGAATTTTTCCTGCCGCTGATTGCGGGGGCGACACTGGTGGTCGCGCCGCCGGATGCGCACCGCGACCCGCGCGCCATCGCCGCGCTTATCGGCAGGGAAGGCATCACAACGCTGCATTTCGTGCCGTCGATGCTGGCGGCGTTTCTCGATGCACCGGAATCGCTGGGGCTGAAGGTCGCGCGCGTGTTTTGCAGCGGCGAGGAACTGCCCGCCGACCTGCGCGACCGTTTCCACAGGCGCATGCAGGGAGGTTTGCACAATCTGTACGGGCCGACCGAAGCGGCTGTTGATGTAAGCTATTGGGATGCGGGGCCGGGCGATACCAGCCGTCCCGTGCCGATCGGCCATGCGGTGTGGAACACGCGGCTGCTGATCCTCGATGAATGGCGGCGGCCTGTTCCGCCGGGCATGGCGGGGCAATTGTATCTCGGCGGCGTGCAACTGGCGCGCGGTTATCTGGGGCGGCCCGATCTGACCGCCGAACGCTTTATCGACGATCCCTTCCACGCGGGTGAGCGACTGTATCTGACCGGGGATCTGGCGCGTCGGAGCGCGGACGGGGCGGTGGTGTTTCTGGGCCGCGCCGATCATCAGGTGAAGCTCCGTGGCCTGCGGATCGAACTGGGCGAGATAGAGGCGGCGATGGCGGCCAGCGGACAGACCCGCGGCGCCGTCGCGATCGTTCGGGACGACCGCATCATTGCCTATGTCGTGCCGGGTGAAGATTTTTCCGCCGAAAGCCTGCGCGCTGCGCTGACCGCGTGCCTTCCTGGCTATATGGTGCCCGCCGCCATCGTGGCGCTCGACACGTTGCCGGTGACGGGAAACGGCAAGCTCGATCGCAGGGCGCTGCCGGCCCCGACCTTTATCGGCACAGGCGGCGATATGCCGGCGACCGACAGCGAGCGGCGGCTCGCCGCGCTGTACGCCGAACTGCTGAGCGTGTCGCATGTTGGCGCGAAGGATGATTTCTTCGCGCTGGGGGGCGATTCGCTGAAGGCCGTGCAACTGATGTTGCGGGTCAGCGAGATCTGGGGCCGCGATCCTGGCCTGTCGACGCTGTTCGAACATCCCGATGTGACGAGCCTTGCCGCGCGGATCGACGCAGCTGGTGGCGACGGCGGTATGGGCGAGGACGGCGTCGGCGACAGAGGCCTCGGTCCACTGATCACGCTGGCGGGCGGCGACGCGGCTCTGCCGCCGCTGTTCGTCGTGCACCCGGCCGGGGGGCTTTGCTGGGGCTATCGAACGCTGGCGCGGGCGTTGAGCCCGGCGCGCGCGGTCCATGGATTGCAGTCACCGGCGCTGGCCCCCGACAGGCCCTTGCCCGACAGCATCGATGCGCTGGCCGCCGATTATGCCCGGCGAATGATCGCGGTACAGCCGGAGGGGCCGTGGCATGTCATGGGCTGGTCGGTCGGCGGGATCATCGCGCAGGCGGTCGCTGTCCATATGGCCGATGCGGGGCGCGAGATGGGGTTGGTCGCCATGCTCGATTCCTATCCGGCGGAATGCTGGCGCGCCGAACCGGAACCGACACAGATACAGGCGCTGCGTGCCCTGCTTGCCATCGCGGGTTACGATCCGGAATCCTATCCGCACCTTACCAGCCGGGACCAGATACTGGCGTTCCTGCGCGACGGCGATAGCGCGCTCGGTAATTTGCCGCCCGACGCGCTCGATGGCGTGGTGCGGGTCGTTCTTGACACCAACCGCCTGGTGCGCGGGCATCATCATCGGTGGTATCCGGGGCGGCTGACGCATGTCCGGGCGGGAGCGGATCATGGCGAACGGCCGCAGCTGATGCCGAGTTTATGGACGCCCTATGCGGGTACGCTGGACCTTGTCAGCGTGCCGTTCCTGCATCCGCAATTGACGGGCGCGGAGGCGAGCGCCCTGATCGCGCCGCTGTTGTCGGAGCGTATGAACGCGAAAGGGCTGGTGTGGGCATGACGAGGGACGGCGGCATCGCGGGGCGCATCGCCTTCGTAACCGGGGCGGCTGGTGGCATCGGCGCAGCGGTCGTGCAGGCTCTGCGCGCAGAGGGCGCCCGCGTCGTTGCCAGCGACCTTGAGGCACCGGCGCTGAGCGGCGGCGATGTCCGGGGCGAGGTGCTGGATGTCGCCGACAGCGGGGCAGTCGATGCGCTGGTGGACCGGGTGGAGCGCGAGTGGGGTGCGATCGATCTGGGGGTGAATGTTGCCGGCATCCTGTCGACCGACACCGTGCTGGACATGACGGACGGTACCTGGCGGCGCGTGTTCGATGTCAACGCGCACGGCGTCTTTCACGTCGGCCGCGCGCTGGCCCGTTACATGGCGCCGCGCCGTCGGGGCAGCATCGTAACCGTCGGGTCCAACGCGGCGGGTGTGCCGCGTCACGCCATGTCGGCCTATGCCGCGTCAAAGGCGGCGGCGACGATGTTCACCCGTTGTCTGGGACTGGAGCTCGCGCCGCTTGGCATACGCTGCAACATCGTTGCGCCGGGATCGACGCTGACCCCGATGCAGACGGGGATGTGGGAAGACGACAGCGGTGCGGCGCGCGTCATCGCCGGACAGCCCGACATGTTCAAAACCGGTATTCCGCTGGGCAAGCTGGCGACGCCGGAGGATGTTGCCGACGCGGTGCTGTTCCTGCTGTCTGACCGCGCGGCCCACATCACCATGACCGACATCTATGTCGACGGCGGCGCGACGCTGCGGGCATGACGGGCCGCTTTCGATCAGCCCAAGCGCCCCTCGCCCAGCCGCTGATGCACGAGTGTGACGAAAATGCTACCTGCGACGGGCAAAAGCGCGTCGTCGAAGTCATAGGCGGGGTTGTGGCACATTGCGCTGTCCTGCCCGAGGAACAGATATGCGCCGGGCGCGGCCTGAAGCAGCAGGGCGAAATCATCGGTGAAGGGGAAAGGGGCATGATCGCGAATGACCTGCTCTGCCCCGAGTACCTCTGTTGCCGCAGCGACGGCGCGGTTGGCGCCTTCTTCCGCGTTCACGCAGGGCGGCACTTCGGCCAGCCGCGAGCAGGAAATCGTGCACCCGGTCATCGCCGCAACGCCCGCACAGGCGGCCTCCAGCCGTGTATAGAGCAGTTCCATGACTTCCGGCTTCAGGGCGCGCAGCGTGCCGCTGAGCGTCGCGCTGGCCGGGATGATGTTGTGCGAGCTTCCGGCATTGAGGGCGCAGACGGTGATGAGGCCGGATTCAGCCGGATCGAGATAGCGCCCGACGATGGAGGATATTTCAGTGGCAAGGCGGGCGGCGGCCTGCAGCGGATCGGTCGCCTTGAAAAAAGCCGCGCCATGGCCCCCGACGCCTGCGATGGCGATTTCCCAGATCACATAGCCGTTGAGCGTGGACCCGGTGCGGATGCCCGCAGTGCCGGGCGCAAGCAACGGCATGTTGTGAAAGGCGTAAACCTCGTCGAACGGAAAGCGGGTCAGCAATCCGTCGTCGATCATCGCCCGCGCGCCCAGGCCATTTTCCTCCGCCGGCTGAAAGATCAGGACGACGCGGCCCCGCGCGGGCGGATTTTGCGACAGGTGCTGCGCCACGCCCAACAAGGCGGCGGTATGCCCGTCATGGCCGCAGGCATGGGCGACGCCGCCGGTGTGCGAATGCCAGTCGCGACCGCTTTCGTCGGACATCGGCAGCGCATCCATGTCGGCGCGCAGCGCGATCGCCGGGCCGGCTTCTTTGCCTTCGATTACCGCGACGACACCGGTTCCGCCGATGCCCGTTACCGGGGCCAACCCAAAGGCGCGCAGCCGTTCGGCAACAAGACCCGCGGTACGCGCTTCTTCAAAGGCCAGCTCAGGATGGCGGTGAAAGTCACGGCGCCATTCGGTCATTTCGCGGGTGAGGGCGACAAGCGGCTCGATCAGTTTCAACGGGGAGACCTTTCCATTCGCAGTGCGCTCAGCCATGGCGAAGCGGTGATGAGGGCGCAAGCAGCATGACCGCCGAGGCCGTTTCCGATCGCGGAGCAGGCCCCGGCCGCGCCGCGGCCCTGCTTGCCTATCGCCGCGCCATGATGCGCCGTTCGCTGATCGTCGCCGGGCTGGGCCTGCTGTGCCTGCTCGCCTTTGCCCTCGACATTTCCACCGGGCCGTCGGCGTTGCCACTGCGCGATGTGTGGGCGGGGCTGTTCTCGCCGGAGCGACTGACCACCCCGCAGGTGACGATCATCCGCGATGTCCGCTTACCCTATGCGCTGATGGCGATCCTGGTCGGTGCCGCGCTGTCGCTGGCGGGGGCGGAGATGCAGACGATCCTCAACAACCCGCTTGCCAGCCCGTTCACGCTCGGCGTTTCGTCGGCCGCTTCTTTCGGCGCGGCGCTGGCAATCGTGCTTGGGCTCAGTCTGCCGTTCGTGAGCGCCGACTGGATGGTTCCGATCAATGCGTTTCTCTGCGCCTTTCTTTCAGTATTGCTGCTCGAAGCGCTGGCGCGCAGTCGTGCGGCAGGGGTGGAAGGCGTGGTGCTGTTCGGGATCGCGCTGGTCTTTACCTTCAATGCGCTGGTCGCGCTGATCCAGTTCGTCGCCTCACAGGAGGCGCTGTCGCAGCTCGTTTTCTGGTCGATGGGGTCGCTGGGCCGCGCGACATGGGGCAATCTGGCGGTGCTTGCAGTGGTCGTCGCGCTGGTGCTGCCCTTTTCGATGCGGGCGGCCAATGCGATGACTGCGCTGCGGCTGGGCGAGGACCGGGCCCGTAGTTTCGGGATCGACGTCGCGCGGCTGCGATTGGCGTCGCTGCTACGCATCAGCGCGCTGGCGGCGACCGCGGTCGCTTTCGTGGGAACCATCGGCTTCATTGGTCTGGTGGGGCCGCATATCGCCCGGCTGATGGTGGGCGAGGATCATCGTTTCCTGCTTCCCGCATCGCTGTTGACCGGCGCGCTCATCATGTCGCTGGCGTCGGTCGCCAGCAAGTTGATGGTGCCCGGCATCGTGCTGCCGGTCGGCATCGTCACCTCTATGATCGGTGTGCCGGTGTTTCTGATTCTGATATTGCGCCGGCCCGAACGCGTATGACGGACGCACTGGCAATCAGCGGACTGACCGCCGGATATGGGCGGCGCGTGGTGGTGAACCGGTTGGACCTCGCGCCAGTCAGTCCGGGAACGGTACTGTCGCTGCTCGGCCCAAATGCGGCGGGGAAGACCACATTGCTGCGGGCGCTGGCCGGCCTGCATCCGGCAACGGGTTCGGTGCGGCTCGGCGAGCGGGGTCTGCTGTCGCTGTCGCTTGCCGATCATGCACGCCTTGTCACCTATATGCCGCAAAGCCTGCCGCAGCGCGTGGCGCTGACCGTGCTTGAAGGGGTGATTGGCGCGATGCGCGCGTCTGCGCCGGGCGGTCAGCTGGTGCCGGAACGGGACGTCGCCGACAGGGCGCTGAGTGTGATCGAAAGGGTCGGCATCGGGCATCTGGCCATGACCGAACTCAGCCATTTGTCCGGGGGACAGCGCCAGCTTGCGTCACTCGCGCAGGCGCTGGTGCGCCAGCCCCGTGTGCTGTTGCTGGACGAGCCGATCAGCGCGCTCGATCTGTATTACCAGCTTCGTGTGATGAAGCTGGTGCGCGAACTGGCGGCGGAAAGCAGAATGATCGTTGTCATGGTGTTGCACGACCTTGCCATCGCGGTGCGCTGGTCGGATCGGGTCGTGCTGCTGGCCGATGGCAGGCTGATCGCAGACGGAACGCCGCAGGACGCGATCACTGCGGCGGCGCTAGCCGACGTCTATAAGGTGGCGGCGCGCGTCGATATCACGCCCGACGGCGTACGGATCGCCATAGACGACATATTGTAACGGGCAACGCTTGCCCATGTGGGGTGCGGATGGCGGGGCCGGGAAGGAGCGCCACGACGTGGCGCTAAAACCCGGCCCCGTTCCCGTTATTTCTTGGGACGAATGCGCAAAACCGAATCGAGCCCTCCGTCGGTCGCGCCCGACGATTTGTCGACGACATAGACGACGCCATTTTTGCCCGAAGCCGCATGGTTGGCGAGGGGGGCGGGGCCGAGGTTGGCGACGATCTTGCCATCCTCGTCGGTGACGGCGACGGTGCCCGCACCGCGATTGCTGACGTAGGCGAGGCGCTTCACCGGATCGAACAGTACATTGAGAGCGCCCGCGCCGATCGGCGTGTCGGCGATCACCGTGCCATCCTTGTCGAGAACGACCAGATTGTCGCTCCCCTGCGCGGCGACGAAGATGCGGCCGGTAACCGGGTCATGGGCGACCCCGATGGGGCTTTTCGTGCCGGGAACCGCCAGGACTTTTTCCACCGCGTTGGTGCGGGTGTCGATAACCGCCACCTCGCTGGTGCTCATGCTAACAGTGTAAAGTTTGTGCGCGGCGGCATCGAGCGACAGGCTGGCGGGTGAAAACTCTGCGCCCCGGCGCAGCGAGCGTATCTCCACCGGCTTGTCGATTGCCAATTTCGCCGTGTCGAACACGAAGATCCGCGGCGCGCCGACGGGCGAAGCGTAGGCTTTGCCCAGAGTCTGATCGATGACGATGTCGCGGGCGTGCGGGACCGTTCCGGGCTCGAACTGCTTCACCAGCGACAAATCCGACTGGCGATAGACTGCAACCGCGTTCTGTCGGGTGTTCGTGACCCACACGGTATCCTTGCTGTCGTCCACGCCAACGCCGTATACGGCAAAAACGCCGGGGCGCGGATCAACGGACGCGGGCGCCGGTGATCCGGCCGGTGCGGGGCCGCGCTTCGGCTCGGGCGCCGCCTGCGGCGTCACGCGCGCAAGAACGGCCAGCGTGTCGGCGTTCAGCTTCACGATCTCTGAATCCCGCACGGGGGGGCGGCCGATTGCAGCGGTGACGAACAGGCTGTTGTTCTTTGCGCTGTAGGCGGCCTGATAGAGGCCGCGAACGGGCTGAGCGCGCGTGATCTCGTAATTCTGCTGGCCGGACAGCGGGATGGTCGGCGAAACCTTTAGTTCCGCGATAGTGGCGGCATAAGGCGCCTGTGCGACCACGACGATGGGGTGCACGCCGGGGACGGCGTCTGCCGGAATCGTCAGCTTGCCGGTGATCTTGCCTTCTGCATCCGCCGTCAGAGTCGCGCCGGGAAGCGGCGTTGATCCGTGCAGCAAGGTCACGTGTTGACCAGGGCGGAAACCCTGACCCGAAACATTGGCGTCGCCGCCCGCCTGAATGGGCGTTCCTCGTTCTGCACCGGCGAAACTGACCCGCGTTTCCGACGTGCTGTCGAGCGGACCGAAAGCGGTCTGCCCGCTTGCGGCGCCGGCGGCGAACAGCGAACCCGCGGTCAGAAGCGCGAGGCCGGTCCGACGCAGGACGTGAAAACGGGAAGCCATGGTCAAATTCTCCTGTTGAGCGAAAGCAATGAAGTGACGGCGCCCACGGCGCCGTGGTGTCATTTGGGCAGGTCGACCCAGTAAACGCCCTGATAGGGTATGGAGAGGAAGCGCTGGTTGATCTCCGCCAGTGTAGCGGCGGGGTCGACATCCGCGAAAAGGGCGGGGTGTGTCCATTTCGCGAAGGCTTCGATCGCTACGATGTCGAGCGGGGAGTTAATCAATTGATGCGAAAAGCCGTGGGTGCGGCCGGTTTTTACCGCCGCCAGGCTGGCTATGCCCTGGCGTGACGCGATCTTCCTGAGCGAGGCGGCGGCCTCCGCTTCACTGTAGCCCGCGCCGAGCACCAGCCCGCCCGCCTTGGCCAGATGCGGTCCGCCGGTCGCGATATAGACGGTGGGATCACGCGAGATGACATATTCGAGGTTCAGCTTGCCAAACGGCTGGTTGATGACGTCTGCGCCGATATTATGTCCGCCGACGAACTGCAGATAATCGCCGATATTGCCGCGCCCCGGCGCGTTGCAGCAATCCGCGCTCATCCCGGCATGAGCCTCCAGAAACAGGGAAGGGCGCTTGTCGTCCGGCAGGGTGCGAACGCGGTCGGCAATGCGTTTCATCCGTTCCGCGCGGAAGGCGACGAAGGCTTTCGCCTGATCGTCCCGCCCGGTCAGCTTGCCGAGGATCAACAGGCTTTGTTCGAGATTTTCGAACGGCTTAACGAAGAAGTCGACGATCACCACCGGGACACCCGCTTTTTCGACCTGTTGGATCTGGGCGTCGGTGACGCCGCTTTCCAGCGACAGGACGGCGACGTCGGGATTTGCGGCAAGCAACGCTTCCACGTCGAAGCTGCCTGCCGAACTGGCTATTTTGGTTAATCGCCCCAGTTGCGGGGATTTTGCCAGGAGCTGCTTATAAGTTTCGTCGCCCAGCCGGTTGATGTCCTGTGGCCATGCGCTCAGCAATGACACCGGATCGGGGTGCAGCAGGCCAAGCGCAACGAGATAGCGGCTGTCGTCGATCGCAATGCGCTTTGCCGGTGCGGAGAGAGTGATCGGGCGGCCCCGGACATCCTTGAGCTGCCCGCTGTCTACAACCGCAGGCGTATCCGCCCCCGAGCCGCAGGCTGACAGGCCAAAGGCTGCCGCACACACAAGCAGAATGGCGGCGGCCAGTGTTTTCTGGCGCCCGCGATGCATGAGGCTGTTGCGGAAAATTGCTATGCCCTATCCAGAAGCTTGATTGGTCCAGATTGCATGTCACTAATTGATAATGATTGTAAAGAGCATCAAATATGTCGATTTTGGATAACGACTATGCCGATTGATTATGTTGTTCGGTCGGTGCGGCCTGACTAGGAATCTGTTGATGAGCGAACCGTTCACGCTTCCCGCGACCGAGCGCCTGTATCTCGACCGGGATGGGGTCGGGTATGGCGCTTATCGGCTGGATGTCGCGGCTCCCTCAGGTGTGGCGCCTGCCGCAGGATGGCCGTCCATCTGGTTGCTTGACGCAGCGGGTTGCTTTGGCACCTGCGTCGAGGCGTTGCATCGCATGAGCCGGCGGTCTGACGCCACTGGGGTGTCGCCCATGGCGGTCGTCGGACTATCGATCGTCGGGGATCCTTATGATGCGGTGCGGCGCGGTCGTGATTTCACACCCTCCGCAAAAGGGTCGGGCAAGGTGGATGGAAGTGGCGGCGAGGCCGCAGATTTTCTGTCATTCCTGAATGGCCAGGTGATGAACGCGGTGTGCGATCGCGTCGTGCTCGACCGCGATCGGCGGACATTGTTCGGCCATTCACTGGCGGGCTATTTCGCGCTTTGGACGCTGTTCCATCACCCGGCTGCCTTTCGCGGCTATGTCGCGATCAGTCCTTCGATCTGGTGGGATCGCGACCTTCTGTTCAACGCTGCGTCTGTCCCCGCGCGGCAGGGCCGCCGGTTGTTCATGGCGGTTGGCGAGTGGGAAGAAGCGCTGCCGCCCTGGCAGGTGGGGAAGGCGGGCAGCGAAGAGCTGCGCGCGCGCCGGCAGGCACGGCGGATGATCGCGAATGCGCGCGAACTGGAAGAGATATTGCGCCGGACATCGGAGCCAGACCATGTAGATTTCATGGCGATGGCGCGAGAGGACCATGCATCGATCGTGTCGACGGCAATGCCGCACGCGCTTCGGCTGGCGTCAACTTTCTGATGACTGGTTGAGAGACCGGTCGTTCCAATACGAAACAGGAGCTGGGAATGACGACGAGGGATAGCGCCGATCATTATGGCACCGTAACCCGCTTGCTGCATTGGGCGATGGCTGTCCTGCTTTTGTGGCAAATCGGCGGAATGGTGCTGAAACAGATATTGGGCCGCGTGCCGCTGATGGCATTCTGGGTGGGCACCCACGCGTCGATCGGCCTGCTGTTGCTTGTGCTGCTGCTCATCCGAGCAAGCTGGGCCTTTCGGCAGAGGCGCGCGCGACCGCCCTATCAGCGCGGTCTGATCGGCGCGCTGGCAAAGGCAGGCCATGTCGCGCTTTATACGCTGATGCTGGTGGTTCCGGCTCTTGCGGTTCTGCGCGCTTTCGGAAACGGGAAGCCGGTGCAGTTTTTTGGGATGAGACTGCGCGAAGCAACCGGCGAGGAGATCGCGTGGATGGTTGCTCCGGCCAATATGCTTCATGGTACGTTGGCATGGGGTTTGGCGGCGCTGATCCTTGGCCATGTCGCAATGGCGTTGGTGCACCGTTTCTGGTGGCGAGACGGAATGATGGCGCGCATGATCGGTCGCACAGTTTAGCGGCAGGACCTTAGGGCGTCCGCTGAACTGCCTCCGGCTGCGAGGCGGTGCAGGCGTCGGCAATAACATCGACCAGCCACATGGTGGCCGGATCGCGGCGGCTGCGTTCGTGCCACAGAACCCAATAGTTGAACCGGCCGATCTCAACCGGCGCGGGGATTACCGCAAATCGCTCGTCGGCCGCGAATGTATGGGCCGTCTGGGTCGGTAGGGTGACGACCGCGTCGGAATCCAGCAACATGAAGGGAGAAATCTGGAAATAGGGCAGCCTGGCTCTGACCTTTCGGTAGGCGGCATGGTCGTTCAACATGGCGCTGACGGGATCGGGGCCATACTCGCTGACCGTCACGCTGATGTGTGGCCATTGCAGAAAGTTGTCGATTGCCATCGCGCCGTCATCATGGCCCGCCAAAGCGGGATGGCCCGCGCGCATCACACAGCTGCAGCTTTCCTCGAAAAGATGGCGGCCATAGGTGGCGCTGAAATCGGGTTCGATGCCTGTCACGATCAGGTCCAGTTCGCCTGACGCCAGTTTCGCGTTCATCGTGTCACTGAAGGCGGACACCTCCAATACAGCCTCAGGGGCAAGTTGTTGAAGCTCCCTGAGAGCCGGTGCGATGACCGAAAGGACCCCGTGATCGGTCGATGCGATGCGGAACGTACGTTGCAGCTTGGCCGGATCGAACCGGCTGGATGTGAACAGCAAACTCGTGGTGGCCAGCCAGTTCTGAACCGGCGCGACCAGTTCCTCGCCCCGGCTGGTCAGGTCCATTCCGCGGTTGGTCCGGATCAGAAGAGGGTCCTGAAAGGCGATACGTAGCTGTGTAAGCGATCGGCTGACCGCTGGTTGGCTGACGCCCAGTTTGCGCGCGGTGCCGGTCACGCTGCGGGTTTGCAGCAGGACAGACAGAGTGAGCAGCAAATTGAGATCGAGACCGGCGAGGCGAATGGCCGCGGCTCCTAGGAGGTAAGAACAATTGTCATTGGCTAGTCTGCTTGCGCACTGTCTTCAACTCTCCTCCACGCGCTTCCTGTGGTTGGGCAGGGGTGTTCAGCTTTCTTTTCTCCCGGCGTTTTTGTTTTCGGTGCGGAGATTGTGCACGCGGTCGCCAATGCCGCTGGCGATGGCTCGTTCGACTTCGTCAACGAGTTCAGGTTTGCTGTAGAAAGCGATTTCAAGCCGATACTTGCCGATGTCGCTCGTGCGGGCGCTAACGGTGAGGGCAGGGAGGGGGTTGCTTTGCGTTTCGAGTCCAGTCGACGCGCGAGGTTGTCGTTTTGAATCGCCTGCGGCGATACCGGTGTAAGCTGCGAGGGCGGCTTCCTCGATCTCGCCACGGGCGGCGAACAGGTTGGCGTCCGGCTCGAATGTCATGGTGAAGACATGGCGAACACGCCTGCCGGCGTGCCCTTCCACGCGCACCGGCGTACTGAGCAGCAGGCTGTGCGGAACGATGATCTCCGTTCCGGTGCGGTTGAACGACCCATCCTGTTTCTCGAACTCCCGAAGGCGGGTGACCAGCAGGTTGAAGTCCATCACCTCGCCGCGCTTGCCGCCGATCTCAATATAGTCGCCCACCGAATAGGCGCGTGACAGGGTGCGCAGCGCCGAGCCGGAAAAGCACATGATCAGTTCCTTCATCGCGATGACCGAGGCCACGGCGAAGGCGGTGAGCGACAGCGCAAAGGTGCGGAGTTGCGGCGCCCAGATCATCACCAGGCCCACAATCGCGATAAGGATCAGTACGTTGCGTAGGCTGGCGGTCCAGCGACGCACGACCAGCGGCGGAAAGCCCTCGCCTCGTTTCAAGGCGCGGCCGACCAGAAAACGGATGGTGAAAAGGGCGGCCAGCAGAGCTGCTGACGCCCAAACGCCGGACTGGAGCAGATGTTCTCTTAAGATTTCAGGTATCATGGCTGTAGCTATGCCTCATTCGCGGCCGCATGGCACCTGGCGTCGTTAAGTATGCGCGCGCCCATCCACACCTGGAACCGCCGTCAATGGCTGTGAGTAGCTGTGGCGCCGTGTGTCGCCATTTTGCCGCGCTGCCAGCCGATTCTGGGGGCGACGATAAGATGCTTGTGCGGCGGGTGTGGCGTGGGGATCAGGCGCTGGAAATTGTTGACGCTGCCGCGCGGAGCATCGCCTGGTCGGATGCGGCGGTGAGGAAGCTGTATCCGGCTGCTTCGCGCGCGGGCAATTGGTCTATGCGATCGACATAGGCGCCGAGCGCGCGATTGGCGCTGGAGACGGCGGTCGCCAGATGTGTCACCGCCTTTGGCAGGGCTTCCGGGCCATCGCCGCGATTGGCGAGCGACAGGCTGAGATCCGCCGCGCCGATGAAGAAACCGTCGATCCGCTCAACGCCGAGCAAGGCGTCGATCCCGTCGATCGCGGCGGCGTCCTCCAATTGGGCGACGATGACGACTTCTTCGTCGGCGGCATGGGCATAGGTGGAAAGATCGGGCATTCCGCCATAAGCTCCGGACCGCGCGGACCCGGTCAGTCCTCGCGTACCGCCATGGTAAAGCGCGGCGGCGATGCCGCGTCGGGCGTCGGCGACGGTTGCGACATGGGGCAGGAAAATGCCGGCGGCGCCCATGTCCAACACGGCGCCGATCAGCGGGCTGTCGATCGTCGGCACACGCACCAGCACCGGAAGCGCCCAAGCGCGTGCCGCAAGGACGCAGGCATCGATCGTCTGGATGTCAAAGGCGGCGTGCTCGGCATCCAGCACTATGAAATCAATCGGCGTGCCGCCCAGTATCTCGACCACCTGAGGGTGGGGGATCTTGACGAAGGTGCCGCGCAGGCGCGCCCGCCCTTTCATCCGGGCGCGCAATGTGCCGGGCGATCGGGCGGGCGCGGCGGTCATGCCGCTACCGCCTGCGTGTCGTCGTCACCCTCC
The DNA here is from genome assembly GCF_047553045.1 of Sphingomonas flavalba. Taxonomy (GTDB): domain Bacteria; phylum Pseudomonadota; class Alphaproteobacteria; order Sphingomonadales; family Sphingomonadaceae; genus Sphingomonas_L; species Sphingomonas_L flavalba_A. The sequence continues at coordinate 887,223 of NZ_CP180208.1, forward strand.
GCCCGGCGCGGCGGCCGCATGGCGATGACGACGACCACGAACAGCAGCAGCAACAGCGCGCAGCCGCGGAACACCCAGACGAATCCGCCCAGCGATTCGCTCATCATCCCGGCCAGCGCCGGCCCGATCATCGCGAGCGTGGTGATGAAGTTCATCGCGCCGAGGATTTCCGGGTTCACCTTCGCGCCGAAGTAATTGACCAGCAGCATGGTGGTCGCGAAGTAGCACATGCCGAAGCCGTAGCCGTCACCGATTGCGAACAGCCACAGGCCGATCGGATGATCGGCATAGGACAGCGCCGCCATGCCGACCACGTCGGCGGCCAACGCGGAAACCAGAAGCCATTTGGGGTCGATGTGGTTGGCAAGCGTGCCGCCGATGACTCGGGACAGGGCGTTGACCACTGCCTGCGCGCTCAGCACCGCCGCCGCCATCGTCGTCGTCACGCCCAGCGCCATCATGTGGGTGAAGGCCCAGCTGTTCATCGTTACGCTGCACAGCAGGATCAGCGTCAGCGAGAAGACGATGATGTAATATTGCGGGGTGCGGATGACTTGCTTGAACGTCCACTCTTGCTGCGAGCGGTGCACCCGACCGTCCGACCCGGCATTTTGTTGCGCCTTGGCCATGGCCTGAACGCTGTCGGGAAGGGTGGGCGGTGCCGAGCGAATGGTAATCGCCGCGAGTACGCACAGGCCCAGCATCGCCGCCGCCAGTGCCCACCAGTGGGCGGGCCAGCCTCCCAGCGATCCGATCGCAGTGGTGACGATGAAGGGGGCGGCGATACCGCCCGTCGCGCCGATCGTCATATAGGTGCCGATGATGAGGCCCGCCCGGTCCGGAAACCAGGTGGTGATCAGGTAGATCGCCGGGACCGACGCGCACAGGCCGTAACCAAAGCCCAGGATCGAAGCGCCCAGATAGTATTGCATCAGCGACTGTGTTGTCGCCAGCAGCACCGTGCCAAGAATTACCAGGCCGCCGCCGATCAGATAGGTGCCCTTCGGCCCGATCTTGCGCAGCAGATAGGCCGGCACCGGCGCAGCGATGCCGACCATCAGCGCCAGCAGCGAGAAACCGGTTCCCGCTTCCAGCCGGGTCCAGCCCAGATCGTCGATCATGAAGGGAAGGACGATGCCCAGTGAACTGAACGTCGCCGCCGTGATCAGGAAAAAGAACAGACTGATCACCGCAAACAACGCCCAGCGTTGCCTGAAAAACGCGGGATTTTCCGTGTCGATACTCATGCAATCCTCCCCCATGCACTGGTAAAAGCCAGTCCGGGCATATGAAATCGTTTCGTCTGAAGAAACGCTATTCTAACTAGAGATACGCTATGGGCTTTGCTAAAGGACGTCAATGGCGTTCGCGTAAACGTGCGATCCCCTTCCACGGGCGCATGCGGACGAGGAGAGGATCGGGATGAATATAGCAGTCTTCATGCGTCGAGCGGGTCTTGCCTTTCCCGGAGCGGCGGCTGTCGCCGTCCATGATCGTATTATATACGATTATGCCACGATTGCGCGCCGTGTCGCGACGCTGGCGGGCGCACTGCGCGGGCGCCACGGCCTGGTGCCGGGCGACAGGGTCGGCATTCTGGCCAAGAACTGCGTCGAGTATCTCGAGATCCTTTACGCTTGCTGGCACGCCGGGCTGATTGTGGTTCCGATCAACGCCAAACTGCATCCGGGCGAGGTCCGCTTCATTGCGGAGAACTCGGAAATGAAGCTGTGCTTTGTCAGCGAGGGGTTGGGCGGCGCGGAGGCAGGCGAGGCGGTGCAATGGGTCACGATTGGCGGCGAGGCGTACCTGCCGCTGCTCGACGGGCCGGAAGTGGCGCTGGAACCGCGGTTGCCGGATGACGATGCGTGGATTTTCTATACCAGCGGCACTACCGGCCGGCCGAAGGGCGCGACGCTGACCCACCGTAACCTGTTGGCGATGTGTTTCTGCTATTTCACCGATGTCGATCCGGTTTCCCCCTGGTCCGCTATTCTGCATGCCGCGCCGATGAGCCATGGGTCCGGGCTATATGCGCTGCCCCATGTCATGCAGGCGAGCTGCAATGTCATTCCGGAAAGCGGCGGCTTTGATGTGGACGAGGTCTATCGACTGATCGAAGCGTGGCCCGGCCTGGTGTTCTTCGCCGCGCCAACAATGGTGAAGCGCCTGCTCGATGACGGTGGGGAACGCGACACGCGGAACCTGAAAGCGATCATCTATGGCGGCGGCCCGATGTATCTTGAACACTGTCTTGCCGGGCTGGAGCGGTTCGGGCCGAAGTTGACCCAGCTTTACGGTCAAGGCGAAACGCCGATGACGATCACCGCGTTGAACGCCCGGCATCATGCGCAGAGCGATCACCCACAATGGCGTGCGCGACTGGCCTCTGTAGGCGTAGCGCAAAGTGCGGTCGAGGTGCGGACCGTCGACGAGGCGGGCGCGCCGACGGCGCCGGGCGAAGTGGGCGAGGTGGCGGTACGCGGCGACAGTGTGATGCGCGGATACTGGCGCGACTCCAAGGCGACGGAGGACGCGATTCGGGATGGCTGGCTTCACACCGGCGACTTTGGGGTGTTCGACGAGGACGGTTTCCTGACCTTGAAGGACCGGTCGAAGGACCTGATCATATCAGGCGGCACCAACATCTATCCGCGTGAGATCGAGGAGATCCTGCTCACTCACCCGGCCATATCGGAAGTCGCGGTGATTGGCCGGCAGAACGAGGAATGGGGCGAGGAGGTGGTTGCTTTCGTGGTTGGCGCCGATGTGGACGCCTCCGCGCTCGACGCGTTGTGCCAGCAGCACATCGCCCGCTTCAAGCGGCCGCGCCACTACCACTTTGTCACAAGCCTGCCGAAGAACAGCTACGGCAAGGTGTTGAAGACCGATCTGCGCCGGATCGACGCCGAACTGGTCGCCGCGTCGGCCTGAGCGGCTGCGGTCGACGATAGGCCCGTGCGCTGTCGTCAGTCGTGGACGGCCGGCGGCGCGTCGGCGTGGTTGACGGCCATGGTAATCGGCATCCAGCGCGCCGTTTCCGCCGCCAGCGTGGCCTGCTCGCGACCAGCGTAGAATACGGCGTCCGACCCGAGTAGCAGATGCAGCGGCGGGTGCTCCGCGTCGAGCACGGTCAGGATCGCGCGGGCCGCCAGCGCCGGGTTGCCCGCTTCCTTGCCGGCGGATTGGCTGAGGATGTCCCACGCAAGGCCGGATGTCGGTGCGTAATCGTCAATCACGTTTGCCGCGCGGGACAGGGCGCCGGATCGGTTGAACCCGGTGCGGAACGCACCCGGCTCGACATTGGTGACATGGATGCCGAGGCCCGAAACCTCCTGCGCCAGCGCCTTGCCAATCGCTTCGAGCGCATGTTTGGACGCACAGTAGAAGCCGATCCCCATCCAGGCAGCAAGGCCGCTGACCGAGGTGATGTTGAAGATGTGGCCGGAACGCCGTGCCCGCATATGCGGCAGAACCGCTTGCAAAACGGACACCGCGCCAAAGAAGTTGACGTCCATCTGGGCGCGCAGTTCGTCGACGCCTGCTTCTTCGACCGAGCCGACAAGGCAGTAGCCGGCGTTGTTGACCAGCACGTCGATGCCGCTATCCGCAGCGGCGGCGTCGACCACCTGCCGCACCGCCGCATCGTCGCGCACATCCAGGATCATGCCGGTCGCCCGGCCCGGCGCGATCGCTTCGAACGCAATCCGGTCCGCTTCCTTGCGGACGGTGCCGAACACTCGGTCGCCACGCGCCAGCGCCGCGTCCGCTATCGCCCTACCGAAACCGCTGCTGACACCGGTGATAAACCAGGTTCTGGGCATGCCGATCCTCTCTATTCGGGAAACGCAACGATCCGGCCCCCGCCGGGGAGCCGGATCGCATCGGGTCGTAGGTGTACTGGTTCAGAAGGGCTTGTCGCCCTTCGCCCAGAGCCGATAGGCGACGCGGTAGCTGTTCGCGTCGTCATATTTGGTGCCGGTGTGCAGCGTGCAGCGGTTGTCCCACACCAGCACGTCGCCGACCTCCCATTTGTGGCGATAGACGAACTGTTCCTGGGTCGCGAACTCGATCAGTTCGTCGATCAGGGCGTCGGCCTCGGCCTTTTCCATCCCGACGATGCCGCGCACCGTGCCGGTGCTCACCCACAGCGCCTTGCGGCCGTCGGCCGGGTGGGTGCGGATCAGCGGGTGGAACACGTCCGGATTTTCCGCTTCCAGTTCCGGGGTCAGCTTCATCCGGCCGAATTCGCGGTTTTCCATGAAATACTTGTAGCTGTGGTGCAGCTGCAGCGTGTCGAGTTGCTGCTGCTTTTCCTTCGGCAGCGCGTCGTAGGCGGCGCACAGGTCGGCGAGCAGTGTGTCACCGCCACCGGTCGGCACCTCCACCGCGTAGAGCATCGTGCACTTCACCGGTTCTTCCTTGTAGGAATAGTCGGTGTGCCAGCCCACGCCGTCGTAATGCGAACCCTTGCGACCATTCACCTCGCGGTTCGAAAGGATGTAGATGTTCGGATAATCCGGTAGCGTGTATTCCTTGAGCGTATGCTCCTCGGGCGTGCCGAACTTGCTCAGATAGCGCATCAGATCCGCCGGCTGCAGGTCCTGCCCGCGCAGCAGCAGCGCGCCGTGATGTTCGAACGCATTGACCAGCGCGTCGAGGGTCGCTTCGTCGGCATTCGCCAGATCGACGCCCCGCGCTTCCGCGCCGAAGCCCTTGCCGAGCGTGTGGATGTCGAGCTCGATTACGTTCCCCATGACAGCATCCGTCCCATTGCCTTTGAAGATGCCGTCCGAACTGCGGGGTTGCGCGCGCCAAGTCTTGCACGGGAACGCACGGCCATTTGTTGTTGCAGGCCCGTCGCCCGGCGGCTGTGGGCGGCGATAAGTCGGCGTGCACCTACAAGCAAGCCATCCGCTTTTGGCGAACCTAGCGTTCCGGAGAAAGGCGGGCCGGTTTCGGCTGGCCCGCATTCGGTTGCGAACGAGAGAAACTTCGGGAGAGGAAAGCGGTAATGAGTCGCTCGATCATGAATGATGCCTTCTTCGACGCGATGGCGTCGTCCGCGCTGTCGGTGGAGGAGGCGGTCACGCTGGCCCCGGAATGCTACACCGACGCCGAATTCTACGAATTCGAAAAGGAAGCGCTGTTCAATCACGAATGGCTGTGCGTCGGTCGTGAAGACTGGGTAAAGGCGCCCGGCGACTATTTTACCACGACCATCATCGACGAGCCGATCGTCGTCGCCCGTGGGCTTGACGGTGTGTTGCGGGCGATGTCCTCGGTATGCCAGCACCGTGCGATGCTGGTCGCTGAAGGGGCGGGGAATGCACGCGCTTTCGTTTGCCCCTATCACCACTGGACCTATGGCCTGGACGGTGCGCTGGTGAATGCGCCCGCGATGGGCAAGACCTGCAATTTCAACCGCAAGGATATTGCCCTGCCAACCTTCCAGGTGGAAATCTGGCACGGTTTCATTTTTATCAATTTCGATGCCGATGCGCCGCCGCTCGCGCCGCGCCTGTCCGCCCTGTCGGATATCATCGCCAATTATGACCTTGCCAGTGCGGAGGGGCCGCGCCCGGAACCTGGCGCGCGCCATCCGTGGAACTGGAAGGTCATGCTGGAAAACAACAATGACGGCTATCATGCCAGCCGGCTGCACCAGGGGCCGCTGCATGATTTCGTGCCGAGCGGCCAGGCGGTTTTCCCGGAACTGCCGGAAAACACCGCAGGTTATTACCGGACAAACGGCACACTGCATAAGGACGCCAGCTTCAATGCCACCCAGCGCGCGCTTCTGCCTGTCTTCCCGGAACTGACCGAGGACGAGCGGAACCGGATGACCTTCGTCAACATCCCGCCGACGTTGTCGCTGGTGATGATGAGCGACATGGTGATCTATCTGATCATCCGTGCCGAAGGGCCGGAACATCACACCATGGATACCGGCTTGCTTGTTGCGCCGGGCGCGACCAAGGACCCCGCCTATGAACATAAGCTGCAGATGAACTGGATGGCGTCCGAGACCATCATCGCGCAGGACTTCCACGTTGACGAAATGGTCCAGCTGGGCCTGCGTTCGCGCCATGCGATCCGTGGCCGCTATTCCTGGCAGGAAGGGGCGCAGCAGTCGTTCAACAGCTGGCTGGTCCCGCGCTATCAGGAGACCTGGAAGCGCTGGAAGGCCGGGCGCGGCTGATGACGATCGGCGATTCTCCTGTCGACGCAGCGGCGCGGCGGATGCCCGTGGCCTTTTTCGGTCACGGCAGCCCGACCAATGTGCTTGAGGACAATGACGCAACCCGCACCTGGGCGGCGATGGCGAAGCGCATCGGCAAGCCGAAGGCGATCCTGTGCGTATCGGCGCACTGGTGTACGCCGGGGGTGCGGGTGACGGCGATGGCGTCGCCGCCGACCATCCATGATTTCGGTCGGTCGCTGCCGTCGCCGCTGTTCGACCAGAATTACCCCGCGCCGGGCAGCCCGGAACTGGCCGAGCGGGTGCGCGCGCTGCTGGCGCCGGAACCGGTAACGCTCGATACCCAGTGGGGGCTGGATCATGGCGCCTGGTCGGTGCTGACCAAGGCCTATCCCGATGCCGATGTCCCGGTGGTGCAGCTGAGCCTTGATGCGCGCCGGCCGGAAGCCTGGCACCATGCGCTGGCGCAACGGCTGATCCCGCTGCGCGATGAGGGAGTATTGATCGCCGGCAGCGGCAACATCGTCCATAATCTGGGCGTGCTGCAATGGAACAACGCGGCCCAGCCCTATCCGTGGGCCGTGCGTTTCAACGACTATGTGAAGCAGCAGATCACCGACGACACGCCCGAAGGCCTGTTCGATATTCGGCGGCTGAGCGACGACGCCCGGCTGTCCGTCCCGTCCGAGGATCATTACTGGCCGCTGCTGTACGTGCTGGGCGCCCGCACCGAAAAGGATCGTGTTACGTTTCTTTCCGATTATATCGTCTTTTCATCGCTGGGAATGACCAGCTTGATTCTGGAGGAAGCCGACGCAGCGTAATGGCTGTGGCGGCTTTGCCGGATGATGATGAAGGGATGGGGCGTGCGGAGCTGGACGTTCTCCACCGAGCAGATTGCTCCCGCCGAGCGGCACGCCGCCTGGCAGGCGGCGATGGAACGGCTGAAGCTGCCGGTTTCGTCAGTCACCGACCCCGCCCGGTTCAATGGCCGGGTGTCGTGCCTAGTCTCGCCGCTGGGTATAGAGGTGGCCCGTGTGGAAGCGACACCGCAGGAGATATCGGGCAGCTACCCCGCCCAACAGCCGGGTATCTGGTTGTCGCTTCTGGTGGACGGCAAGGCATCGATGATCGACGGAGAGCGTCGTATCGACCTGGCGCCGGACGACCTGCTGTTCGGGCCAACGGGCATTCCGGCCCGGCTGTTGTTCACGACACCGTTCACGCAGCTTTTCATCAAGGTGCCGCATGTCGCGCTCAGCGCGCGGCTGGTCGCGCCGCTGTCGCTACCACTCGGCTATCTGCCGGGGCAGGGGGGGATCAACCACGTCTTCGCGCGGATGCTGTCGGCATTGGCCGCGTCGATCGACGATCTGGACGCAACCCAATTGCGCCCGATCGAGCTGTCGTTGACGGAGTTCCTGCTCACCTGCCTGACCGGGCGAGGGGCAAGCCCGCTGATTGGCTGCGAAGCGAATGCGCGCGCCGCCAATCTTCATAGCATCTGCCAGACGATCGAAACCATGCTGGCCGACCCGGAACTGACACCGTCCAAAGTCGCGGCGGCGCATGGCACGTCGCTGCGCTATCTGCAGAACCTGTTTGCCCAATCGGGTCAGACATTCAGCAATTATGTGCGGACGCGGCGGCTGGAGCGGTGCCGCGCCGATCTGGTCAGCCCGGTCTATGTCAACATGTCGGTGACGGAAATCTGCTTTCGCTGGGGTTTCAACGGGTCGGCGCACTTCAGCCGGACCTTCAAGGCGCAATACGGCGTGCCGCCCCGCGACTTCCGCCGTCAGGCGCTGAGCGACGCGGTCGATTGACCGCCGGGCGGGGACGTCCCGCCTGATCCTCCACCGTAATCTGCGTTTGGCCGCGATTGGCTGCACAAACCCGTTCGTTGCTTGACCACGGGTGTCAATCTTGGTATTTGTTTCGTTGAAAGATACGATGTTTCGCACAGAGAAACATGAGTTAGGCGAGGACAGGACGATGGCAGGCCCCGGACCCACCGACCAGGTACAGGTTTTCAACTGGGATGAGCTTGAGCGTGAGCATGTTCGCCCCGGTGTGTCGCGTGCGGGTTTTCGCGGCGACAATGTGCTGATGGTGATGAACTGGCTGGAACCGGGCATGGAAACCCGGCCGCACAGTCACCCGTGCGAGCAGTTGGTCTATGTCGTGAAAGGGCGGATGCGCTTTCATATCGAAGGCGAAGCGTTTGACCTGGGGCCTGGCGGGTTGCTCCGCATTCCGCCGGATGCGCTGCATTACGGTGAGCCGCTGGGTGACGAAACGGTGTTCAACCTCGACGTCTTTTCGCCGATCCGCGATGATTACCGGCATCTGGTCGCTTATCAGGCGGCGGCGTTCGAATGATGGCGCGCGCCTTTTGCAACATCCGATGAACCGATAAGCCGGTCCGATCCGCGCATCCCGCGTGGACAAGGACGGAGGCCCCATGTCAGTCACCATCAACGCAGTCGCGACATCCTTTGCCGTCATCGAACACATGGCGGCCGCCGGCACGCCATTGGGGGTGAGCGAAGTGGCGCGGATGTTAAACGCGGGCAAGCCGCTGGTCTTCCGGCATCTGCGCACCCTGGTCGAACTGGGCTATGTCGCGCAGGACCCCGGCACTGACCGGTATTCGCTGACGCCGCGGCTGTTCCATATCGGGCGCGCGATTGCGGACAGCGTCGATTTGCTGAGCGCCGCCCGCCGGGTCATGCCGGAGCTGGCGGAAGCGGTGAAGCTGTCGGTCAGCGTTAGCCAGGTCGAGCAGGACGGCATCCGTATCCTCGACATACTGGAATACCGCTCCGCGATTGAAATCAGCACGCCGCCGGGCAGCCTGTTCGATTTCCTGACCTCCGCGCAGGGCAAGGTGGCGATGGCCTTCTCCCCAGCGCTGCTGGAGGGGCAGGTTGGCGCGCGGACGCAACTGCAAACGGCGGACGGCAAGATGATCGATGCAGCGCGGTTGCGCGCTGAGCTGGATCGGGTTCGCGTTCAGGGCTGGGCGCTGTCCGCGCAGGAAGTTTTGCTGGGCGTCAATGCACTCGCCGCGCCCGTGTTCGACGGGCTGGGCGCGCTCGCCGGCACCATCGCGGTTGTCGGCTCCACCCAGACGCTGCCGGACGATCCGCCGGCGACGATGATCGAGGCGCTGGTTTCCGCGTCGCGCAAGCTTTCGGAACAACTCGGTTACAGGAAAGGCGAAACCAAGACATGAAACACGCTCTGGCTGTCGATATCGGGGGCACGTTCACCGATGTCGTGTTGATTCGAAGTGATGGCAAAGGGTGGACGGACAAGACCCTCACCACCCATCACAATCTTCTTGAAGGTTTTTTTCGCGCTGCCGATTCCGCGTTGGCGCAGGCGGGCATAACCCTTTCCCAGATCGACGACGTCATCGTTCATGCGACTACTGTCGTCACTAATGTACTGATCGAGCGCAAGGGGCCGCCGGTTGCGCTGGTTACCACCGCCGGTTTCGCTGACGTGCTCTACATTCGCGACGAGCATCGCTATGACATGTTCGATCCGCTGATCGAATACGCGCCGCCCCTCATCCCGCGTGAGCACACCTGGAGCGTCGAGGAGCGTACCTTCGCCGACGGCAGCATCGGCGCCGAGGTGAAGGCGGAAGACATCGAGGCGCTCGCCGTCGAATTCCGCAAGGCTGGCATTGAAGCGGTGGCCGTCGCTTTGCTCAACAGCTACGCGAACCCCGCCAACGAGCAGAAGGTGCGGGATTATCTGCAGGCCGCAGCGCCGGATCTGCTGATCACGCTGTCGAGCGACGTCGCGCCGCAGATGCGCGAATATGAACGCTCCAGCACGGCGGCAATCAACGCCTATGCGGTGCCGATCATTACTCCCTACTTCAATTCGCTGGCGGAAAAACTGCGTGAGGGCGGGGCGACGCGCGATCCGTTCATCATGCTGTCCAATGGCGGCGTGCTGGGCATTCGCACCGCGGCCAAATATCCGGTCCGCATGATCGAATCCGGTCCGGCCGCAGGCGCACTGGTTGCCGGGCATATCGCCCGCCGCCACGGCATCGACACGATGATCTCGTTCGACATGGGCGGGACGACGGCCAAGGCCTGTCTGATCCAGGGAGGCCAGCCGCTCGTCGTCGGCGAGTTTGAGGTCGATCGCCAGTATCTGTTCAAGCCAGGCAGTGGCATGCCGGTTGCGGTGCCGTCGATCGACATGATCGAGATCGGCGCCGGTGGCGGATCGATTGCGCGCATCGATGAACTCGGCCTGTTGAAGGTCGGCCCGGACAGCGCCGGTTCCAACCCTGGGCCGGCCTGCTACGACCGGGGCGGCGCCCAGGCTTGCGTGACCGACGCCGATCTGGTGCTCGGCATTCTGGACGCCGACAATTTCCTGGGCGGCGACATGAAGCTGGCGATCGACAAGTCGCGGGCGGCCATCCAGAAACTGGCCGACGGGCTGGGCGTTTCGCTTGAGGAAGCCGCTTACGGCATTTTCAGCGTGGTCGGAGAATCGATGGCGTCGGCTGCGCGCGCGCACGCCACCGATCGCGGCGTCAACTATCGTGGCTTGCCGATGCTCGCCTTCGGTGGCGCCGGTCCGGTGCATGCCTGTTATGTTGCGGAACAGGTCGGTAGCTCGCAGGTGATCTATCCGCCGATGGCGAGCGTGCTGAGTGCCTTCGGCACGCTGGTGACGCCGGTTCGCCTCGACATCGTGCGGTCCAGCCTGATGCGGCTGACCGCGATTGACTGGGCCGCGGTCGATGCCATCGCCGAGGCGATGATCGTCGAGGGGCGGCAGGCGACGCGTGAGGCCGGTGTGCCGGACGAAGCGACCCATTTCACCCTGTCCGCCGATATGCGTTACCTGGGGCAGCAGAACCAGGTCACGGTGCTGTTCAACGAAGATCCGCGCGATACCTGCGATGTCGCCGCGCTGCGTGCCGCTTTCGAGCGGGATTACGAGACGTTGTACGGCGTGCGGCTGGACGACATGGATGTTGAGATCGTCAACTGGAGGGTAACCGCGCAGGGCGGCACGTCCGAGCGTGACGTCGCCGTTACCCTGGCCGAAACGCCGGGCGCGCCCAAGAAGCATCGCAAGGTGTTCATCGGCGATCGCTACATGGACGTCCCCGTCTTCGATCGTCGCGCGCTGGCGCTTAGCCAGGAAGTGGCTGGCCCGGTCATCGTCGAGGAACGCGAAACCACCGCATTCATCCTGCCGGGATGGACTCTCTCGATCGACGCGAGCGGCAGCCTGATCGCGTCCAGAAATTAAGGAAAAGGGTAGTCAGATGGACGGCATTCAACTGGAAATCATGTGGAGCAACATGATCAGCATCGTCAGCGAGCAGGCGCGCGCGCTCCAGCGCACTGCGTTCAGCCCGATCGTCCGCGAGGCGGGCGACCTGGCGACCGCGCTGTTTGACGCCGACGCGCGGATGGTCGCGCAGGCGATCACCGGTACGCCCGGGCACATCAACTCGCTCGGTTCCGCCGCGCGCAACCTGATCAAGGTCATCCCGCCGGAAGATCTGGTGCCGGGTGACGTGCTGATCACCAACGACCCCTGGTTGTCGGCCGGGCACTTCTTCGACATCACCGTGCTCACCCCGATCTTCCGGGGCGAGACGCTGATCGGCTATTGTGGGTCGACCATCCACCATACCGATATCGGCGGCTATGGCGTTGGCGCAGGCGCGCGCGACATCCATGAGGAAGGCCTGTGGATTCCGGTCATGAAGCTCTACGAGGCGGGCCGGCCGAACCAGACGCTCCACGATATCATCCGCCGCAACGTCCGCACGCCCGACGCGATCTTCGGCGATCTGGCCGCGCAGGTCTCCAGCGGCAAGATCGGCGGCGAGCGGCTCAACCTGATGTGCGACCGTTACGGGCTGGACAATATCGACGAGCTTTCCAACGAGGTTATCCAGCGTTCCGAGCAGGCGACCCGCGATGAGATCCGCAAACTTCCGGGCGGGACGTTCCACGGCGAAACCTCGTTCGACGTCCCCGGTGGCGAAGTTATCACGCTGAAGACGGCAGTAACGATCGACACCGATGCGGGCGACATCATCATCGATTTCGAAGGCAGCTCGCCGCCCAGCAAGAGTGGCATCAACGTGGTGACCGCCTACACCCACGCCTATAGCAGTTTCGCGATCCGCAGCGTGTTGAACCCCGACCTGCCGAACAACGCCGGTAGCCTTGCCCCCATTCGGGTGAAGTCGCCGGACAACTGCATCATCAACGCGCAGTACCCGTCGCCGGTCAACGCGCGCCATGTGGTTGGAATGTACGTGCCGTTCCCAATCCTGAAGGCGCTGGCGCCGATCCTGCCGGAACGGGTGATGGCGGAAGGATCCGGCGCGGTGTGGACCGTGCAGGTGCAGGGCAAGGACAAGGAAGGCGTGCCTTTCGTCAGTTCGATGTTCAACTATTCCGGCGGCACCGGCGCGCGCGCCAGCAAGCCGGGTTTGTCGGCCACCTGTTATCCCACCGGCGTCGCCGCCGTGGCGATCGAGGTGTTGGAAGCATCGATCCCGATCGCCTTCACCACCAAGGAACTGGTGCGCGGATCGGGCGGGCGTGGCCAGCAGAACGGTGGCGACGGCCAGCGCATCGGTTTCCGGATGCGGTCGAACCAAGAATGGTTGCTGAATGCCATTCCCAGCCGCCTGCGCCTGTCGGCGGAAGGGCTGAACGGTGGCGAGTCTGGGGCACGAGGATCGTTCCAGATCAACGGCAAGGAAGCCGACGAGGCCCGCAAGATCCTGATGGCAGCCGACGATCAGGTGACGATGATCACGCCGGGCGGCGGCGGTATCGGGGTGCCCGAGGCGGCATAAGCGCAAGCCCATAACCCCGCGAAAACCTGTCGCCGGCTCTTCCCCAAGAGCCGGCGATTTTTTATTCGGTAGCGGCGTGTGCCGCGATCAGACGGTTTCGATAGCGCGGCGCCCCTTGCGGACCGCGAGCCGGTGCGTCCCGGCCAGCGCCAGATTCGGTTGTGTGACCGTCCGAAGGAAGTGCCATTCGCTGACAGCCCGCTTTGGTGTCAGGTCGAGCGTCATATACCCGCGATTGCTGGTGTCGCACCATTCGAGCGTCGGCGATGCGCGCACCAGGCTGTCGGCGATCCTGAGGGGATCATAGCCGGGCGTCGCTTCCTCCATGCCGGGCGAGGTGACGCTATGGGTGGCGAATTCCACGCCGACCTTCGTGCCGCTTTCGACCAGATCATAAGCCCAGGCATTATGCGTATCGCCCGCAATGACGATAAGGTTGGCGTCCGCCGCAAGTGCGCTTTGCAGGAAACGCGTCCGCGCGGCGGGATAGCCGCCCCAGGCGTCGAAATTGACCGGCAGGCCGAGGCTGGTCGCCATGACCGCCGTTTCGACGAACTTGCGATTGCCGTCCGACCCCGATCCGGCGACCCAGTCGACTGCGTCGGCTGGCATGACGTTGCTCGCCATCACCGTGCCGTTACCGACGATCTGCCAATGCTGGCGCCGTGCAACCGATTGCTTCAGCCGGCTGGCGAGCCAGTTTTCCTGCTGGCTGCCCATCACCGTTGCCGCCGGATCGAGCCAGGGGCCATCGCGAAACGCTTTCAGCGCGGCGAGGGGATCGGGCTGCTTCAGCAGTGCGGAGATGCTGGGGGGGCGGCTACGCGCCAGAACGCGGGTTTCCGTGCGGTGGAAGCTGGCGAGATCGCCGATATCGTAGCTTTCCCACGGCATGTCGGAAACCGGCATCCATTCGCGATAGGCCTGAAGTGCCGCCGCCTTGCGCATGGCATATTCGTCGCCGGTCATTCCACTGCCGCCACCGCCTTCCCAACTGTTGTTGGCGATCTCGTGGTCGTCCCACAGCGCGATCATCGCCATTCGTTGATGCAGGCGCTGCAGGTCCGGATCGGCGCGGTAGCTGGCGTGACGGATGCGGTAGTCGACGAGGTGGATCGCCTCCGTATCCGGCAATGTGCGGCCGGGCACTGCGTCCTTCAGCGGGGGATAGGTGCCAGGCCCGTATTCGTAATAATAATCGCCGAGATGGATCGCGAGGTCGATGTCGTCGCGTGCCGCGACATGGCCATAGGCGTTGAAAAAGCCATAGGGCATGTTGGCGCAGGAGAAGATAGCGATCCGATACTGGTCGACCCGTCCCTCTGGCAGAGTCCGTGTCTGGCCGACCACGGATTTCGTCCCGTCCGCAGCGATGAAGCGGTAATAATAATGGGTGCCGGGCTTTAGCCCGTCGACGGTGATTTTCGCCGTCCAATCGCGAAACGCCCCGGTTCGCGCCGCGCCACCGCCGACGATCTTGTTGAAATCCGGATCGGTGGACAACTGGACTTCCAGCCGGCTGATATCGCCGCTTGCCGGGACGTGCCGGGTCCAGAGTAGAATGGATGTGGCGGCGGGTTCGCCGCTGGCGACGCCGTGGGTGAAGCCGCGCGCGTCGGAAATACCGGCGATCGCCAGTGTGCCGCCATTCAGGGATAGCGCGCCCAGCCCGTAGCTGGCGGTTTTCAGTAGCAGGCGGCGGTCGATCGTGAAGGACATAGCGGATTTCCTCAGCGAAAGGGCGTATCGGTGGGGCCCGCGCCAATAAGCGGCCAGGGCGATTCCAGTGGGAGATTGGCGCGCCTGATCAGCGCGGTGCCGGCGGCATGCGCGTCGCGGTACAGTGCCTGTTCGTCGATGCGGGTGGAGCGACCGCCATCGATCAGGCATTCGCCGTCCACCCAGACGCTGTCGACACCGCGCCCGTCAGCCGACCAAACGAGCTGGTTCACGGGGTTGATCAGCGGCCGCAATTCCGGCCGGTTGGTGTCGTGGCAGACGAAATCCGCGCGCATGCCGACAGAAAGCGCCCCGATTTCCGCAGCAAGGCCCAGCGCGCGCGCGGCGTCCACCGTCACCATTTCGAGCATCTGGTGGCAGGGGAACAGCGCATTGTCCTGTCGCAGCATCTTGAACATGCCGGCGGCCAGCGGCAGGGCGCGCATCAGGTCCGGGTCATAGCCGTCCGTGCCGAGCAGCAGCGTCACCCCGCGCGCTACCAGTTCCGGGTGCCGGGCCGATCCGGCGACGTCGAACGCACCCTTAATCGACGCCAGCGGGCAGAAGATCGCGTTCACACCGTACTGGACCAGCAGGTCGCATTCGCTGTCGCTCAGGTGGGTCAGGTGGGTGAGCAGCAGATTAGGGCCAAGAACGCCGAGGTCGGCGAGATGCTCGATAGGCCGGCGGTTATAGTTGGCCAGATACCAGTCCGTATCGCTGCGATAGGGGCTCATATGGGCGGAGAGGCCGATACCGTGCGTGTCCGCCAGCGCCTTGGCCGCCTGCCATACCCCGTCCGAATTGGCGTTGTGGCCGACCAGGATGGGCCAGGCGACGATCCGACGGTCCTTGTCCGCCGGCGGGTAGGCGGCGAGCGCGCGCTCTATTCCGGCGATCGCCTCGCGCTCCAGCGCCACGGGGTCGCCGCTGCCGTCCATTGACCGGCCTTCCGTCCACGGGCCGACGCGGGCGCGGATACCAAGTGCGTCAAGCCCGGCGACCGCTTCGTCGAAATGGCGGATCGTCCCGGCCTCTACGAAGCAGGTGATGCCGCAGCGGAGCATTTCCAACGCCGACAGCTTGGCCGAAACATGTTCGTCGGCGGGGCCGTGCTCCATATAGCGGGGCAGTACCCATTTCAGGAAATTGTCCGGCGTGCGGTAGTCGACGGTATCCGGCATGAAACCGCGGGTCAGCGGATCGCCGGTGGTGTGGACATGGGCGTTGATCAGCCCCGGCGTGATGATCCGGCCGCCGGCGTCGATCGTCCGGCGCGCCTGATGGGCCGCGCGCACTTCCGCGGTGGGGCCGACCGCAACGATCCGCCCGGCGTCGACGGCCAGTGCGCCGTCGACCAGGATGCGCCGTTCCGCGTCCATGGTGATAATCGTCGCGCCATGCAGCAGCGTATCGATCCTGCCGTCGGTCATGCCCGTTCCCGTCCTGCCCGCATCGATGCGGGCATGCTTGTCATTGCTTGTCGAAGGGCGGCGGCGCCAGACCCATCTGTTGAAGATAGGACAGGCCGTCCCAGTAATCATCGCGGGCGGCGACACGATCGCCACGCACGGTGATGAGCATCACGCCGTCGATCGTAACCGGCTTGCCGTCGTCGGTTGCGGTCATACGATAGGGCAGGGCGACGCGGTTGCCGTCCGCGAAAGGAGCGTCGACCTGGTAGCGCAGGCCGGCAAAGCGCCCCAGAAAGCCCTTCAGCCTTTCGCGATACAGCGCCTGTCCCTGAAAGCGATTGCCGAGCGCGCCCATCTGGTTGTTGCAAAAATCCTCGGTAACGCAATCGGCGACCCGATCCGGATCGCCGCTCGCGAACGCGCCAGCATAGTTCAGCGCAACCTCAATCGGCGTCACTATGCCAGACCTTGCGTGCGGTTTCGTACACGCCCTGATCGTGGGAGAATTCGATGGTGTTGCCGTCCGGGTCCTTCAGGAAGCAGATATAGCCGACCGGGGGCGGCATCTGCGCCGGGCCGAGCGCCAAGCAGCCGTCTTCCTTGGCCATTGCCGCCAGCTTGTCGATATCTTCGCGTTCCATCACCTCGATACCGATATGCGCGAACGGGCCAAGTGTGCCGTGCTGCGCCGGAGCGAAGGGGTCCTTGCCCTCGAAGAACTGCGCGAGCACCAGCACGAACGGTGAATCCGCATCATTCCGATCGGCCATCCATGCGCCATAGCCCTGGCCATCCTCCATCCGCGACAGCACTTCGAGATGGGTGTATTTTTCGTACCAGGCGATGGTCTTGTCCATGTCCTTCACGATCAGCGCCAGGTGCGTCCAGCGCTGACGCGGCGGGCGGATTTTGTAGACGGTTTCCTGCTCCGACATAGGCCCTCCTATAGCCGTTGCGCGCCGCCGCCCGGCATGGGCGGGACGTGCACGTATGTGGTTGTTGGCGGCGAATCTAAGCCGGCGGCGGCGCGACGGTCTTGTCCGTGCATGATCGCCGGCATGCTCGGTGCGCGGTGTGCGAAGACTGCGGCGAGCGCGGTCACGCGATGCTCTGCCCGGTTTTTGCCCAGTCGGCGAGGAAGCCTTCGATACCCTTGTCGGTCAGCGGGTGTCTGGCAAGCTGGCGGATCACCGCCGGCGGCGCGGTCATGATGTCGGCACCGATCTTGGCCGCTTCCAGCACATGGACCGGGTGGCGGACGCTGGCGACGAGGATCTCGGTGTCGAAGCCGTAATTGTCGTAGATCAGCCGGATATCGGCGATCAGTTGCATGCCGTCGAAGCCGACGTCGTCGTGCCGGCCGACGAAGGGCGAGATGAAGGTCGCGCCGGCCTTCGCCGCGAGCAGCGCCTGGTTGGCGGAAAAGCACAGGGTGACGTTGACCATCGTGCCGTCGCCGGTCAGCGCCTTGCACGTCTTCAGCCCGTCGATGGTCAGCGGAACCTTGATCGCGATGTTGTCGGCGATGCGGCGCAACACCTCCGCCTCGCGCAGCATGCCTTCATGGTCGAGAGCGACGACTTCGGCCGAAACCGGCCCGTCGACAATGCCGGCGATCTCCGTCACCACCTCGATGAAGTCGCGCCCCACCTTGTGGATCAGCGACGGGTTGGTGGTGACCCCGTCAAGCAGGCCGGTCGCGGCCAGTTCGGCAATGTCACGGGTGTCGGCGGTGTCAGCGAAAAATTTCATGGCCGCGCCCGGCGGATCGCCGCGGGCGGCTGGCGGCGATGCTGGTCGCGAAAGCGGGCGACATCCGCCGCGCTCGGTACGCTTTCGCGCGCCCGCGGCCGGGTGACGGAGATGGCGGCGGCGGCATTGGCGGTTTCCACCGCGTCGCCGATCGCGTCGCCCGCCGCGAGGCCGGCCGCCAGAAAGCCGCAGAACGTGTCGCCGGCGCCGGTGGTGTCGACCGCATCGACCGCATAGGGCGCGACATACTGCCGACGTTCCGCCTGGGCGAGCAGGCAGCCATCGCCGCCAAGAGTGATGACGACGGCGCCGGCGCCGGCCTCCAGCAGATGCTGCGCGGTCGCCTCGGCGGAGGCGCCGGCCCCGCGGCCGGCGAGGGCGGTCGCCTCATGCTGGTTCGGGATCAGGATGTCGACCTGATCGAGCCAGTCCGGCAGGCTGGCCGGCGCGGGCGCCGGGTTCAGAATGACGCGCACGCCGGCCGCCCGCGCGATCCGCGCCGCTTCCTCAACCGCCGCGAGCGGGACCTCCAACTGGAGAAGCAGGATGCTTGAGGCGCGGATCAGGGGTTCCGCCGCGCGGATATCGGCAACGCCCAGGCGGCCATTGGCGCCCGGCGCGACCGTGATCATGTTGTTACCGGCGCTGTCGACAAGGACGGCCGCCATGCCGGTCGATGCGCCGGCGATGGTGCGGACGTGGCTGCAATCAACGCCGCTCTTCTTCAGGTCGGCGATCGCGCTTTCGCCGAAGCTGTCGTCGCCGACGCAGGCGACCATCGCCACCGTGGCGCCGGCTGCTGCTGCGGCCACCGCCTGGTTGGCGCCCTTTCCGCCTTGCGACAGGATGTAATCGGCGTGGCCGACAATCGTTTCGTTCGGTTTCACGAGGGTGTCGGCGGCGATCGTGATATCCGAGTTAATGCTGCCGATCACCGTTACGCGCATAAATCCCCCGGTTACGCAGTCCGCGTTGGTCGCGTTGTTTCGCCGGCATAAAATTCTGTGCGCGGCACTGCGAAATTGCTGTGGGACGAATAGGAAGCTGAAACGTTTAAGTCAAGCCATTGACAAATTCAGTGCTCCCGGTTGATCGAAGGCGGGCGATCGTGCCCGCTTTTTCGGTACGGGTTGAGGATTGGGAATGGTCGTCAAGAAGGCGCGCCCCAAGCGGGCGACTCTCCAGGACATCGCGCGCGAGGCGGGGGTTTCGATCACCACCGTGTCTTATGTGCTGAACGGCACGGGCGCCGTCGGGGCGGAGATGAGCAAGCGCATTCGCGCAACCGCCAAGCGCATGAATTACCGCGCGAACCATTCCGCAAAGGCGACGCGCACCGGCAAGACACGGACTATCGGCCTGATCCTGCCCGACCTGACCAACCCGTTCTTTCCCTTGCTCGCGCAATCGATCCAGCAATCCGCCAACGAAGCGGATTATGCGGTTTTCCTGGTTGATGCCTGCAACAGCGTGGAGGGAGAGCGCGCCGGCGCGCAGGACCTTCTGGCGCGCGGGACGGACGGGATCATCTGGTGTCCGACCAGCGGGAACGACGGGTTGTCGGATTTGCGCGACGAGATTCCGATCGTCGTCGTCGATCGGCCGATGCCGGATTATGACAGTGTCGCCGCCGACTGTTACGAGGGCGCTCGCCAACTGGCAGACTATCTGATCGAGATGGGGCACGCGCATGTCGGCGTTGTCGCGGGGCCGATGGCCATTCCCAGTGCGCGGTTGCGGTGCGAGGGCTTCGTCGACCGGTTTCGCAAGGCCGCATCAGTGGATTGGACGGTGGAGAACCCGTTTTCTATCCAGCTTACCGATCAGACCCGTGCATCGTTGAAGAGCAGCTGCAGCAGCGCGATCGTGTGTGGCAACGACCTGATCGCCTTGGGGGTGATGCGGTTTCTGCACGAATCGGGGCTGCGCATCCCCGACGATGTTTCCGTGGTGGGGTTTGACGACATCAGCTGGGCCAGCTTCACCACGCCGAATCTGACGACGGTGCGGCAGCCTTTTGCCGCGCTGGGCAAGCGGGCTTTTGAATTGCTGGCGCAGCGGATGGACGGCGACGACAGTCCGCGCGCGCTGTTGCGGCTGGATATGAGCATTGCCAAGCGCGATTCGGTCCGCCCGCTCTAGGAATATGGGCATTTGTCGGGCGGGCCTGTCGGGCGGACGGAGATTCTCTCCGCCCCGCTTCCGTTGCTTGACAACATCGTAATGATCGATCAGTAGTAGCCAAGTTTAACGTTTAAGTTAAACAACGCCAATAAGGCGGGCAAGCGGCCAGGCCAGGAGCCGCCGTAAGAAAGGGGAGGTTTGAGATGCCAAATTCGCGCCAGGGACGATCGATGGGACGGCTTGGGGGCGTGTTCGCTCGGCGTTCGCGCGTCCATCTGATGGCGGCCGTTGCGCTGGGCGCGTTTGTCGCGATGCCCGCAGCGGCGGAAGACGCCGATCAGGAAAACGGCGCGGAAGAGATCGTCGTTACCGCCGACCCCGTCGGCCTGATGAAAGAGCGCAACACGTCGCTTGTCGGCGGCATCAGCAAGCCGCTGGTCGAAACCCCGCGCGCGGTAAGCGTCGTCGGCGAGCAGACGATGGACCGCTATGGCATCGAGGATATCGACGACTTCATCACCACGTCGCCGGGCACGTTCAGCGGCAGCTTCTTCGGCGTGCCGGGCGCGGTCAGCATCCGCGGCAGTAAGGCGGACAATTATTTCCGCGGTTTTCGCCGCACCCAGAATGACGGCCTGTTTCCGACGCCGGTCGGTTCCAGCTCGCGCATCGAACTCGTGCGCGGGCCGACGCCAGCGATTCTCGGTTCGGGGCGCCTGGGCGGCCTAATGAACTTCTATCCCAAGACGGCGGCGCTCGATGAGAAGTCGCTGGCCGCGGGGCCGGAAGCGATCGTCGGCTTTACCATCGGCAGTTATAACAAGAAGGTTGCGACCGTCGAATACAACCACCCGTTCCTGCTAAGCGGCCGGAAGACGGGCATCTCGGTGTATGGCGAGTTCGAAAATTCGAAGGATTTCGTGATCGGTCGTGAGCCGAAGCACGAATTGATTCAGGCGTCTTTCCTGCACGAGCTGCCGAACGACTTCGAGGTCGAGTTTGGCGGCATGTACCTGAACACCCGGGGCTATTATCAGAACCCCGGCTGGAACCGCGTGACGCAGGACCTGATCGACAACGGCACTTACATGACGGGCCGTGACACTACGCTGCAGGATACGGACGGCAACGGCCGGATCACGCCGAACGAGATCGATGCGGTGGTCGGGCGTTACTGGGGCCTGTCCAACATCCGTCAGTTCTGGGAATATATGCCCAAGGACGCGGTGACCGGCCTGCCGATGTTGCCCGCGTCGGTGACGGGAGCGTTCAGCCTCGATACCGGCGTCGGTACGACCAAGCTGAGCCGCCGGCAGCAGTTCATTTCCAAGGGGCACGAAGTCCAGAATTCGGAAGGCTATACCGGCTATTTCGATCTGACGAAGAAGTTCGACGATTCATCGCTGAAGCTGCAGCTGTTCTATGACGACGTGCACAGCAAGGTGTTCGTGTCCACCGGCTTTGCCACCGAGGTGAAGGCCGACGTGTTCGAAGGCCGTCTGACCTATCAGCACAAGGTTGATTTCGGCGATACGGCGGTAGCGCAGTTCTACACGGCGGCGTCGCACCGCGTCTACAACGCGCTTGCCCGTGCGTCCTATAACGGCGGCTGGCTGGTTCTCGACCGGCGCGATATTTCCGTCGGCGCGACAGCTAACGATATTCTCGACAGCCCGTTCACCGATGAAGCGGGTGGTATCGGCCTGACGTGGGAACGGGACCAGACGTCGCGTATCAAGACGACCGGCATTGCCGGTGTCGTCGACCTGACGTTCTGGGACAGCCTGTCGCTGTCGGCCAGCGGCCGTTACGACCATTACAACGCGCGCTCGATCGAAGAAGGTACGGTGGTCTTCAACCCCGCCGACGGGAACACGCTGTTCCACACCAAGGAAGACGGCTTCTCCTACGCGCTCAGCGCCAATTACAAGACGCCGTTCGGCCTTGTGCCTTATTTCACCTATGCCGAGAGCGCGGTTCCGTCGACGGACGAGGCGGGTGGCGCGCCGGCCAGCAGCGTGCGGACCGGGCAGTTGCTGCGCGATTCCAAGCTGACTGAATTCGGCGTGAAGTTCGCCCTCCTCGACAACAGGCTGGAAGGCTCGATCGCTCGTTACAAGCAGAAGCGGGTGATCCGCGACTCCTTCGGTAACTTCATGGGAGAGACCGGTAAGGGCTGGGAAGCCGAGTTCCGCTTCCTGGTGTCTGACCAGTTCACCTGGACCGGTACGGCGACGATCCAGGATTTCATGATCGGCGCGCCCGGCGCTTGCGGTTCCGGCAACGGCGAAATGGTCGTGCTGCCGCCCAGCCGCCTGGGTATCAATGGTGCGGATGGCTATGGCGGCCTGTTCGCGGCCCTGAACGCCAGCTGCCTGCCGGAGTTGCAGAACGGTTATCGCCGCAATGTGACGCCGAAGGAGGTCTATTCCACCTTCGTCACCTACACCTCGCCGGAGCTTTCGTTCGGCACGGTGGGCGCGACGCTGGGGACCACTTACGTGTCGAAGACGGGCGGCAAGATTGCCGGCGCGGTCGTGCTGCCGTCCTATTTCAACACGCGGGCGGCGGCGTTTGTCGAGGTTGGCCGGTTCAATCTGACCCTGAACGTCGACAACCTGTTCAACGAGAAATACTTCACGCCGTTGCAGGGCGTTTATGAGGAAGTGGGTGTGATGCCCAATCCGGGGCGGACATTCCGTGTGACTGGTAAGATCAAATTCTGATCTGACATGACAGGCCCGGCGACGCGAACCGTCGCCGGGCCTTTTTGATTCTACGACAGGAAAACAGATGTCCCTTCGTCTCAATCGCCGCCAGCTCATCGTCGCGGGCGGGCTGGGGTTTGGCGCGCTGGCGGCGGGCGGCCCGGCAATGGCCCTGCTCGCGGCACGCGGGTTCACCCATGGCGTGGCGAGCGGGGAGCCGGGGCCGGACCGGGTTTTGCTCTGGACCCGTTATGTCGGTTTCCGGGAGGGGACGACGCCGCTGATCGCGGAGATCGCCGAAAGCCCCGATTTCCGCCGCGTCATTGCGAACGGGGGCGCGATCGCCGGGCCGGAGGCGGACTTTACCGCCAAGGCATGGGTCAGCGGCCTCGAGCCGAACCGTCATTACTACTACCGCTTCGTCGCGCCTGACGGCAGCTACTCGGTCACCGGGCGGACGCGGACATTGCCGGTCGGCCAGGTGCCGGAGTTCCGGATCGGCGTATTCTGCTGCGCGGCGATGACCTTCGGCTGGTTCAACGCCTATGGGCATGCGGCGCGCCGGAACGACATGGACCTGATGATCCATGTCGGCGACTATATGTACGAATATCCGCGGGACAGCGAATATCAGCGGCGGCTGAACCAGTGGGCCGAAGCCACCACCCGGATGCTTCAGATGGAGCCGAGCGGCGAGACGGTCAGCCTTGCCGACTACCGGCTGCGTTATGCCGCGCATCGCCTGGACCCCGACCTGCAGGAACTGCACCGGCTGCACCCGATGATCGCCCAGTGGGATGACCACGAAATCGCCAACGATGCATGGCGGGACGGCGCGGAGAATCACCGCCCCGATCAGGGCAGCTATGCCGACCGCAAGGCGGCGGCGGTGAAGGCGTATCGCGAGTGGATGCCGGTCGCCGACCAGGATTGGTCCCGTTACGAGATCGGCGATCTCGCGACGGTATTTCGGCTGGAGACCCGGCTGACCGCGCGGTCAGGCCCGGTCGACACCGGCGCGCCGCTGGGTGGAGCGGACGAGGGCGATGTCGCCGAGCGGCTTCGGCAGTTCCGCGACCATGCCTATGAGGACCCCACCCGCACGATGCTGGGCGACGCACAGGAACAATGGCTGTATGACGGGCTGCGCGCGTCGGTGCAGCGGGGCGCGCGCTGGCAGGTGCTGGCGCAGCAGGTCAATATCGGCCGCATCGCCATGCCGCGGTCCGCGCTGGACCATATCCCGCAAGGCGTGCCCGGCAGTTCGTCGATCCGTTCGGAAATCCGCATATCCGAAGCCGGCATGCCGGCGATGCTGGACAATTGGGGCGGATTCCCGGTGGCGCGGGCACGGCTGCTACGCGCGGCGCAGTCGGCCGACGCGGAACTGGTCGTGCTGGCCGGCGACAGCCACAACGCATGGGCGTTCGACCTGGAACAGGACGGACGGCCGGCGGGTGTGGAATTTGGCGGGACCAGCGTGACGTCTATGGGCTATGATCAGACGTTGCGCCGCGATCCTGAAGCGCTGGTACGAACGATGATCGCGCAAAGCCCGGAACTGCGCTGGGCCGATATCGCCCACCGGGGTTACATGGCCATTGCCCTGCGGCCCGATGCGGTGACCGGGGAGTGGGTGCTGCTGGATACCGTCCATCGCCGCACGACCGCCAACTGGCAGAGCCGTTTCATGACCGCCCAGCGGAGCGAACGCGTGTTTTCTAACGCTGGCTGAAGGGGGAAGGGGGCTGAAGGGGGAAAAGGGCGGGGCGAACCGGGCGTAGACCCGGATCGCCCCGTTCCTGACGCTATTCGCGGGTGAAGTCGGCGGGGATCTTCGGTTCCGGTCCGGCCTTGATCCACATCACGATCTCATTGCCCCACGGGTCCTCGAAGGCGGCGTTATACCCGTTGAATTCCTTCCAGTAGTGATTGCGCCAGAGTTCGGTCGCGCCGCGGCTGGTTGCGCGCTCCAGGATCGCCTCGGCGGAATCGTCGTCGCTGACCAGGACCCAGATGCGGGCCTTGGCCCCGCCACGCGCCAGCGGGCGGGGACCGACGCTGTCGGCGTTCGGGTGCGGGCGCTGGTTGTTGCTGTTGAAGATGCCGATATGCAGGTTACCGGTTGGCCCCTCATTACCGTCGGAGGTCAGGAAATTCCGGCCGGGGACGAGCCGATGGTAGGAGCCGGCCGGTCGGCCTTCGTTGGTCCAGCCGAACACCTCGGCATAGAATTTTCCGGTCGCCTCGGGGTCATCGGAAGCGAGGTCGACGAAGATAAGCGTATTCGGATAGGTCATTGTTTCTCTCCGGTTTGATTGGGGGAGGGCGTGGCGACCGGCGGCGCAGATGTGCCGGCCGTGGACGCTGGCTTAGCTGCCATCGGCGCTACTTCAGTTCGCGATAGCCGCCGCCGTGGTAGACCAGCGGATCGCGGTCGTTGCGTGTTGCCGTCAGCACCCGGCCGATCAGGATCACATGATCGCCGCCTTCGAACCTGTCGGCGATCTCACACTGGATCTGCGCGCAGCAATCGGGGAGCAACGGTGCGTTACCGGCGCCCTTTTCGTGCGGGATATCACGCAGCTTGTCTTCTCCTGGCATCGCCAGACGGTTCGATATGTCCTGCTGGTCGGCGGCGAGGATATTGACGGCGTAATGGTCGGTATCGGCAAAGGCGGGCATCTGGTCGCAGCCCTTGTCGATGCTCCACAACACCAGTGGTGGATCGAGCGAAAGAGACGCGAAGCTGTTGACCGTCATCACCCCGGTACAGCCGTTGCGCGCGGTACAGGTCATCACGGCGACGCCGGTTGCGTAACTGGACAGTACCGACCGGAATGTCGCGGAATCGATGGCCGACAACGATAGCCTCCCCAATTGTCTTTGGAACAAGCTATGCCGTGATTTCAGTGGCTGTCCATGAACGCCGCTGTCCGTGCAAGCCGCCGTGCACGTGTGAGCAAGAGCAGCCGGCCCTTGCGCGGCGGGGCGTGCGGATAGGGAAGCGCCAAGTCGGCCATGGGTAAAGAGTCAGCGCACCGAATGTAAAGTTTTCGAAAAAGGGTCCTGACACCCATTTCGCTCTGGGCCATGGCGGGCCGGTGACCGATCGCCCCTTGATCCTGCTTGTCGATGACGACGTTGAACTGAGTGAACTGCTGGGCGAGTATCTCGAAAGCGAGGGCTTTGACGTCGAAGCCGTGTTCAACGGGGTCGACGGTGCGGCGCGGGCGTTGTCCGGCCGGCATGACGCGGTCATCCTCGACATCATGCTACCGCGCATGAATGGTATCGATGTGCTGCGGGAAATCCGCCGGGCCAGCCAGATCCCCGTGCTGATGCTTACCGCCAAGGGCGACCAGGTCGATCGTGTCGTCGGTCTTGAACTGGGGGCGGACGACTATGTGCCGAAGCCCCATTATCCGCGCGAACTGGTCGCACGGTTGCGCGCGGTCCTGCGGCGAAACGCCCATGCCGGTGCGGTGGCGGCGGACCCGGTCGTTCGTGGTCGGCTTGAAGTTCAGGTCACCCGGCGCCGGGTGACCTGGCAGGGCGCACCGATCGAATTGACCGCATCGGAATTCAACCTGCTCGTGGCGCTGGCCCGTGCCGGAGATGAGGTGGTGACGAAGGACGCGCTATCGCTGAACGGGTTGGGGCGCGCGCGCCAGTCTTACGACCGCAGTGTCGACGTTCATGTCAGCAACCTGCGGCTGAAGCTGGAGGCGGCGGCGGCCGGGGTTGTCGCGATCGAGACGGTACGGGGCGTCGGCTATCGGTTGCTGGTGGCATGAAGCGGCGGCTGTTCTGGAAGATATTGTTTGCCTTCTGGCTGACCTTTTTCGCGATTACACAGGGCGTCTGGCTTTTGTTCGAAATCAGCCGGGGCGACCGGCCTTCGCCCGAGGCGCTGATAGCGAGCGAAGTTGCGCCGGCGGTGCTTGCCGGAGGAAGCGAAGCGATCGCCGCGGGCGGGCTGGCCGGCGGCCGGACATTCATCGACAGCCTGCCGCCAAGGCAGCGGAGGCGGGTTTCGATCACGCCCGCATCCGTCTCTCCGGCGGCCCCGAGGGGAGCGGGCGAGCGCCTGCTGGTGCGTGAAGGCGTCGCGCCGGATGGGACGCGCTATCGCATCACCTATCGTTATTCTGGCGAACGGCGACGCGGCATCCTGCGCAGCACGCCGCCCGAACTTCTGATCCTCGGTTTGATTGGCGGATTACTGTTCAGTGCGGCCCTCGCCTGGTATCTGACCGAGCCGATCGCCCGGCTCCGGCGCGGGTTTGACCAGTTGGCGCGTGGCGATCTGGAGGTGCGACTGGCGCCGCAGATCGGTAGGCGCCGCGACGAAGTCGCCGACCTTGGGCGCGATTTCGACCTGATGGCGCAACGCTTGCAGCGGCTGGTCGCCGCCCGCGATCGCCTGCTGCATGATGTCTCGCATGAACTGCGTTCGCCGTTGGCGCGACTGCAACTGGCGATCGGGCTGGCGCGCAAGGCGCCGAACCGCACCGAAGCGACACTGGACCGGATCGAGCGCGAGGCGCTTCGTCTCGAAACGCTTGTCGGCGAAGTGCTGGCGCTGGCACGGGCCGAGCATGGGCAGCAAGACGATTATTTCGATCTGGCCGGCGTTGTCGCCAGCGTCGCGGACGACGCCTGTTTCGAGGCGGAGGCGAGTGGCGTGCACATCCGCCTGCACAACGCCATTCCCGATGAGGATGCGCGCGCGCCGTTGATCGGCAGCGCCGAACTGGTGCACCGCGCCATAGACAATGTCATTCGCAATGCCCTGCGGTTTTCAGGGGCGGGTGATGCGGTCGACGTCGATGTCGCCTATTTGCCCGCGACGGGAAGCTATACTGTCGAGGTCCGCGACAACGGGCCGGGGCTGCCGGAAGGCGAGATCGACGCCATGTTCGAACCCTTTGTGCGTGGCGGGCGCGGCAGTGGCCTGGGGCTTGGCCTTTCGATCGCATCCCGAGCGGTCGCGGCGCATAGCGGCGAGATGACTGCGCGCAATCTGGCAGGCGGTGGCCTTGCCGTGGTTATGACCTTTCCCGCCAGTCGGGGTTGATCAACGGTTGGTGCAAAGCGATCCGGTCCAGAGGCGCACGAACACCGGCCGGCCTTTCGCAATCTTTACTCTTTGCTTGCGAACTCTTGATCCGCAAGCGGCCCGCCCTCGGCCATACCGTTCGGGCGGAAGCGGCATCGCGCATTGGCCCCACAGCTTTCGTGCCGATGCCGTTTCCCACTGTAATCTTGGGAGTAAAAAATGCGTTGCCATTTTCTGGGCGTTATCGGCGTCTTCCTTTTAGCCGCTGCCCCGGCCGTTGGTGCCGCGCAAGGTAATCCGGCCTCGCAGGACCGCCATGAGCGGAGCGATCGCGACCGGGCATTGGACCGCAAGCCCGCGCAGCAGCCTGCCGCGCAGAACCGACGTGGGTCGCCGCAGGCGGATCAAAAATACGGTGCGTGGAGCAGCAGCTGGGGTGCCCGCCCGCCGGCGCCGCCAAAGCACTGGACGAAAGCCAGTGATTGGCATCGCCATGTCCGTGCCTGTCAGCAGCGCTATCGGTCGTATAACGCCAGGACGGACAGCTATCGCGCGCGTTCGGGCAAGGCGGTCCGCTGCCGCCTCTGACCGGGAAGGGCCGGCGGCGTTGGCGTGCTGGCCCAGGGTATGGCGATCCTGTTGCAAATTGGGGCGTCCAATGCGCGCATTCTCCCTGCTATTGCCGTGCTGCTGCTTTCTGCCCCGCTGGTCGCCTAGGTTGGACCTGCGGCGGACATGCTGCCGCCTGACCGCCATCATTGAGGCGCGCTGTGAGAGGCGCCTGTCGACAAGGGCTGATGGCCTGCCCGGCAATACGCTGACGCTCTGTCGCGGAGGATAGTTCGATGCCGACCGGTCTTGTGCCTGACAGCGTGAAGGGCAAGCGCACCGATCGCAAGAAACTTTGCCTGGAAGGCGATCATGTTCCCCGCAGGCGACTGACCCAGATCAGCGCATCGCAAGGTGACCCGAGCCTTCCCCATGCGCGCTGCCGCCATTGCGGCCAGCTCCTCGTGAAATCGCCGGTTACACGGCGTTGGCGGCTGATCGGGATGTTGGGCTGAACCCGGCTGTCGTCATCATCGGTGGCGACGGGCATTACGTGCAGCCGGACGCGGCGTGTCGCCAGCGAGACGGTCCCGATGATGTCGGCGCGGGGGCGTGGAGGGCGTCTCGTTCTGGGACGAATGTCGTTATAATAACTGGATAATTCCCTTTTACCGATGGCCTCCCGGTGTTAGCGTTACCGCTAACGGGGGTGATCAATGACATATCTGTCGAAACGGCATGATGGCGCCTTGCCGTCGGCGGGCTTTGACGTGGTTGAGGCACGGCTGCGCGAGGTCGATGGCGCCGAATGGGATGGGTTTGCTGCCGCTTGTAGCGCGCCTTATTGCGCTGCCTACGCCTCTTTGCGTGCGGTTCGCGCCAAGCATGTGTTGCGCGAGCGGCTCCGCCTCATCCGGGTCTATCGATGGAGGAACGGCGTTCGGGTGCAGATCGGGCAATGTGCGATCCGGTGGGCCGGCATGGAGGGCCGCTTCGTCGGCGGGTTGCAACTGCTGCCGTCCGAATCCGCGGACTGGAGCGCGGCGATGGCTGCGATCCTGGCGCACGCTGGCGCGGGGCACTATCGCTACGGTGGCAGCTGGAACCCGGAAGAGGACCGTAGTCCCGTGCTTGGTACGATGGTGGGGGTAACGGTTGATCATGTGCGCCCGTTGACCGTGCAGGGGGTGGATTTTAGCCGTTGGCCCAGTTGGGATGCCTATTGGCGCGCGACGAGCACCAATATTCAGCGCAACGCCCGCTATGCCGAGGAACGGATAGAAGGGCTGGCGATAGAGAATTTCGAGGCGCGCGGGGCG
This sequence comes from Sphingomonas flavalba, assembly GCF_047553045.1. Lineage (GTDB taxonomy): Bacteria > Pseudomonadota > Alphaproteobacteria > Sphingomonadales > Sphingomonadaceae > Sphingomonas_L > Sphingomonas_L flavalba_A. The sequence continues at coordinate 916,944 of NZ_CP180208.1, forward strand.
CTGATCCAGATGCGACGGATGACCCGGCTGCGCGCCCGGACATACCGGCGCAAGGCGTTGTATCTGAACAGTGTGATCTGGGCATTCAGCCAGATGATCGACATCGCATTTTACCGCCGGATGGTGGCGATTTCCTTTTCAAGGGCAGGCCGGAGTGATCTGGCCTGCCAGTTCAACGTCCATTTCGGCGGATCGACATATTATCTGTTCGGAGGGTCCGACGCGGCCGCCAGCGGTGCATCCTGGTACCTGATGCGCGACGTACTGCACCGCGCCTACCAACGTAATCCAAATGGGCGGTTCGTAATGGGGCCGGTCGATTATGCGCTGCATGACGAGGCGGTCGGTGGCGGCCTGCTGCGCTCGCGCCGCTCCTGTCGGGTGAGCGACTGGCAAACGGCCGTGGTGGATTTCCATTATGCGCCGCCGACCGTAAGTGACCGCCTGCCGCCCATGCCGTTGGTGCCCCAGCAAGTGCCGGTGGGAGAGGAGGGTATCGCCGCCTGACGCCGCCCCGGCGGGGCGGTGCGGCACCTGGAATTAGTCGAGGCGGCAGCGGCGGATAGCGTGGGGTGCCGGGCGTGGGCCGACCGCTTCGAACGCGGCGAGGTAGCCACCGGCCTTCGGCATTGGCTGGTCATCGACACGGCGATAGCCGACGGCGGCGAATTCGCAGGCGAGTAGCGCGGGCGGGGTGCCGTGACGGTCGGTCGGCCGGTTGGCGTCGACGACGATCACCCGGCCGCCGGGGCGCAACGCCGGACGCAGATTCCACAGGAATTCGTACGGTGATTCGATCTCGTGATACATGTGGACCATCAGTACGCGATCGAAACTGTCAGCGGGCAGCATGGGGTTGGCCGGTTCGCCGAGCTTGACGCTGACATTGTCGAGCCGTTCGCGGTTGACGCGTTCCGCCAGCATGTCGTGGACCTTGGGGACGATGTCCTGTGCCAGCACCCGGCCCTTCGCCCCGACGCGGGCGGCGAGGCGGATGGTGTAATAGCCTTCGCCGGCGCCGATGTCGGCGACCGTCATCCCCGGCTCTATCCCGGCGCGGTCCATCACCGCCGCCGCCTCGCTCAGCCGGTCGCGCGCCTCCTCGGTCGACCAGCGGCTGGAGACGATCGGCGCGACCGGGCGGTCGGCGGCTGGGAAAGCCTCGCTGCGCGCTATGTCCTCGCTGGGCGGGGCCATCTTGCAGGCGGCGAGCAGCAGCAGGACGAGGGTGGCCGCGGATTGGCGGGCGGCCTTTCGCGCGCGGCCGGGGGTGGTGGCTGCGTCCCTCGACTGCGCTCGGGATGGACGGGGATGGGAAGCGGTATTGGTAACGGCGCGGGCAGCGGTATCGGCAAGCGCGCGGGTCCCCAATCCGTCCATCCCGAGCGCAGTCGAGGGACGCAGCCAGCCGATGAGGCGGCTGGTGGTACAGGGAGGGGAGAGGGCGCGCGGCACGGCGGGCGTCAGTCCACGTCCTCGACCTCGACCGTCTCGCCGGTCACGCGCTGCGACAGGGCAGCGGCCATGAAGCGGTCTAGGTCGCCATCGAGCACGTCGCCCGGCGCGGTGGAGGTGACGCCGGTGCGCAAATCCTTGACCAGCTGATAGGGCTGCAGGACGTAGCTGCGGATCTGGTGACCCCAGCCGATGTCGGTCTTGGTCGCGTTGGTGGCGTTGGCTTCTGCCTCTCGGCGTTGCAGTTCGGCCTCGTACAGCCGCGCTCGCAACTGGTTATAGGCTTCCGCCTTGTTCTTGTGCTGCGAACGCTGATTCTGACACTGGACGACGATGCCGGTCGGGATGTGGGTGATCCGCACCGCTGAATCGGTGGTGTTGATGTGCTGGCCGCCGGCGCCCGATGCCCGGTAAGTGTCGATGCGCAGATCGCTCTCGACGATCTCGATGTCGATATTCTCGTCGACGACCGGATAGACCCAGACCGAGGCAAAGCTGGTGTGGCGCCGCGCCGAACTGTCGTAGGGCGAGATGCGGACGAGGCGGTGGACGCCGCTTTCGGTCTTGGCGTAGCCGTAGGCGTTCTCGCCTTTCAGCATCAGCGTAGCCGACTTGATCCCGGCCTGCTCGCCGGCGTGATGGTCGATCAGCTCCACCTTCATGCCGTGGCGTTCGCCCCAGCGGGTGTACATGCGCTGCAGCATCCCGGCCCAATCCTGGCTCTCGGTGCCGCCGGCGCCGGCGTTGACCTCGATATAGGTGTCATTGGCGTCGGCTTCGCCGGCAAGCAACGCGGCGACTTTGTCCTTTTCGGCCCGGTCGGCAAGGTCGGCGAGGCTGGAGATCGCGTCGTCGACCAGCGCCTCGTCACCCTCGGCCTCCGCCATTTCCATCAGTTCGACGGTGTCGTCCAGCTCGGAGCCGATCGCGCGGGTGGCGGTGATCGCCTCGTCGAGGCGGCGGCGCTCGCGCATCACCTCCTGCGCGGCGCGCGGATTGTCCCACAGCGCCTGATCCTCGACCCGGGCATTCAGTTCGTCGAGGCGCTTGAGCGCGCGGTCCCAGTCCAGGAAGCGGCGGAGCAGGGCCAGCGCGTCCTTGATCTGATCGACATGGGCTTGCGCTTCAGCGCGCATCGGAAAATCTCCAAAAATACAAAGCGCGTCTGGACCGCCTGACGCCGGGTGGACGCGCGCTTTAGTAGATACCGCCTTCGCGCTCAAGGAACTCGCTGTCACGGGCGCGCGTATTGACCGTACCGGCCTTGTCGTCCGCCCGCTCGGCGATTTCTTCGCGGCGGATGGTGCGGCGCGGCTCGCTTTCCGGCTTGAACGCTTCCCAGATTACCGATGCCAGCGCTTCGTTGCCCGGCCAGGCGCCGTAGACGCGGCGGCCGGAACGACGATCGATGCGGACCATGCGGACGCCGGGCGCGGCGCGGAACGGCACGACCGGCATGTCCTTCAACGCTTCGCGGGCGAACTGCTTGAAGATCGGCGCGGCCATTGTCCCGCCCTGCGCGTAACCGCCGAGCGAGCGCGGCTGATCGTAACCCATATAGAGCGCGGCGACGAGGTCAGGTGAGCCGCCGGCGAACCAGACGTTGGTAGGGCCGCTGGTTGTACCGGTCTTGCCCATCAGCGGGCGGTTGAGTTCGCGCAGGGTGACGGCGGTGCCGCGCTGGACGACGCCTTCCAGAATGTGGACCATTTGATAGGCGGTCATCGGGTCCATCACCTGGCGCCCGCGCACCGGCGGGCGCGGCATCGGCTTTCCGTCCCAATCCTTGGCGTTGCAGCGCGGGCAGGGGCGCGGATCGGCGCGGTAGATGACCTTGCCGTTGCGGTCCTGGACGACGTCGATCAGGCTCGGCTTCAGCTCGCGCCCCAGATTGACAAGCATCGCATAGGCGTTGGTCAGCCGCAGCACCGTCGTCTCGCCGGCGCCGAGCGCGATCGACAGATAGGGCGAATAATTGCCGATGCCCATCGCGTTGATCGTCTGGACAACGTTGGGCATGCCGGTTTGCGATGCGGTGCGCACCGTCATCAGGTTACGCGATTGCTCGATTGCCCAGCGGATCGTCTGCGGCCCGGCGCCCTGACTATTGCCGAAATTGCGGAAGCATTTCTGGCCGAGCGCCGCCGATTGGTAGACGCAGAACGGCCCGTCGACGATCAGCGTTGCCGGTGTCATGCCATGATCGAGCGCGGAGGCGTAGACGAACGGCTTGATCGTCGACCCCGGCTGACGCAGCGCCTGGGTGGCGTTGTTGAACGTGTGCAGCCGCGCGTCGAAGCCGCCCTGCATCGCATAAATACGGCCGGTATGCGGGTCCTCCACCACCATGCCGCCGGAGATTGCCGGGACGACGCGCAAGGCCCAGCCGCCAGCCGCCGGGGCGACCGCGATGACGTCGCCCGGCTTCATCGCCCGGAAGGCGGAAGTCTGCGTGCCGGAACGCGGCATTTGCGCCGCCGATGCCGGCAGTGTGCCGGTTGTCCCGTCCACGAAGCCGACGGTTGCGGCATTGCTGGTCTTCGACAGAACGGCCGCGATCTGCCAGTTCTTGTAGGACAGGCCTAGATTGAGACCGGCCAGCGCGCGCGCCCATTCGCCCGACACATCGATCGTCTTGATCGGGCCGTGCCAGCCGCGACCATTGTCATAGCGGACCAGACCGTCCTGCAGCGCGGTTTGAGCCAGTCCCTGCAGCCGCAGGTCGAGTGAGGTCCGCACCCAAAGGCCACCGGCATAGATGCTGTGCGGGCCATCTTGCGCGCTTTCGCCGAAACGGTCGATCAGTTCGCGGCGGACCGCTTCGATGAAATAACCGCCGTTGCTCTCGAATTTCTGCTGGGTGCGGCGGGCGGTGCCGAGCGGCGCCGCTTTGGCTGCGTCGACCTGCGCCTGAGTGATATAGCCATTGCGCTGCATCTCACCCAGAACATAACTGCGGCGGGCAAGGGCGCGCTCGGTGTGGCGTTCGGGATCGTAGTTGGACGGTGCCTTGGGCAGAATCGCGAGATAGGCGATTTCCGGCAAAGTGAGCTGATCAACATCCTTGTCGAAATAGGCGCGGGCGGCTGCCTGTACGCCATAGGCGTTGCGACCGAGAAAAATCTGGTTGAGGTACAGTTCGATGATCTGCTGCTTGGTCAGCGCGCCTTCGATCCGGTAGGCGAGGATCGCTTCGCGGATTTTGCGGCTGTAGCTCAACTCGTTGGACAGCAACAGGTTTTTCGCCACCTGCTGGGTGATCGTCGACGCGCCGACCGGCCGACCGGAGCGGGTGAGGTTCGAGATTAGCGCCGAGGCGATGCCCGGATAGTCGACGCCGCCGTGCGAGAAGAAGGTCCGATCCTCTGCCGAGACATAGGCGTCGATCAACAGCTTGGGATATTCGTCGAAGCGCAGCTGCACCCGCCGCTCGCGCGCGAAGCTGTGAATCGGCGTGCCGTCGACGGAACGCAGATTGGTCGGCAGCGGCGGTTCATAGGTGCGCAGATTGTCGACGGAAGGCAGGCCGCGCGCGAACAGCAGCCAGATCAGCAACCAGCCGAGCAGCAACAGGCCGACGCCGCCGATCAGCGTCTTCACCCACCATTTCGCCAGCCATGGCGACAAGGCCGCCATCGCATCGTCGCGGCGCAGGCGGAACCGGACCTTGCTGGGGATCGCATCGACCATCTGACTGCGGCTCTAGCAAAGTTCGCGCGCTTTGCCAGCGGGGGATGCGACGGGCAGGGATGTGTTGGTCGACGGCTCGATCGATCGCCGCAGCAGCGCTTCCAGCCAGTCCGTAAAGACGCGCAATCGGCGGGACAGATGGCGGCGGTGGGAATAAACGAGGTGCATTGGCATCGGTGCGGCGCGATACATGGGCATCAGGTCGACCAGTTCGCCACGGTCGATATGCGCCTTCACATCGTAGGCTGGGATCTGGATCAGCCCCAGCCCGGCAAGGCAGCAGGCGATATAGGCCTCCGCATTGTTAGCGGTAACGCGAGCGCGCATCGGTAGCGACCGGTGGATGCCGTTTTCAAGCCATTCCCACGCCTCCGATCCGCCACCGGCTGGCGACGCGTAGCCGACCGCGAAATGGGCGGGCAGGTCGGCCGGGCTTTCCGGCGTGCCGTGGCGGCCAAGATAGGTGGGGCTGGCGACGTTCACCAGCGGCAGGACGCCGATCGTCCGCGCGACCAGGCCAGGTTCGGTGACCGTGCCGACGCGCAGCGCGCAGTCGACACTTTCCCCGATCAGGTCGACCGGCCGGTCTGATACGCCAAGACTGATTGTCATCCCCGGATAAGCGTCCAGGAATTCGCCGAGTGCCGGTGCGACGATCAGCCGGCCGATGCGGCCGGGAACGTCGATCCGCAACGCGCCCGACGGACCTTCCGTACTGTCACGGAACAGCGACTCCGCGTCCTCGACGTCGGCAACAAGTCGAAGGCAGCGCTCGTAGAAGGCGGTGCCGTCCGGTGTTGGGGCAACCCGGCGGGTGGTGCGGTGGAGCAGGCGGGTGCCGAGCCGCGCCTCCAGCTCGATCACCGCCGCCGACACCGAGGAGCGGGGCAGGCCCAGCGTTTGCGCCGCGCGGGTGAAGCTGGCGCATTCGACGACGCGGGCGAAGATACGGAAGAGATCGATCCGGTCCATTCGTCGGCTATCCTGACAGATGATGTCAGAGATTGCAGCTTTATAACAAAGTGCTGGCGAATAATCTGTCTGCTCCAAGCGATCGCCGCAATGAGGAGGGAAAATGGCCGACCATACAATTAAGGGGAAAACCGTACTGATCGCCGGCGGCGCGAAGAATCTGGGCGGGTTGCTGGCTCGTGATCTAGCCGCGCATGGCGCGAAGGCAGTGGCGATCCATTACAACAGCGACGCGGCCCGGCCGGCGGCGGAAGAGACGCTCGCCGCGATCCGCGCCGCCGGCGCCGACGGCTACGTGTTTCAGGCCGATCTGACCGCGGCGGCTGCGCTTGAGGCGTTGTTCGCCGAGGCGCGGCGCGCGATGGGCAGCATCGACATCGCGGTCAACACCGTCGGCAAGGTGCTGAAGAAGCCGATGGCCGAAATCAGCGAGGCCGAGTTCGACGCAATGAGCGCGGTCAATTCCAAGGCGGCCTTTTTCTTCATCAAGGAGGCGGGCAAATCGCTGAACGACAATGGCAAGATCTGCACGCTGGTCACGTCGCTGCTCGGTGCGTTCACGCCGTTCTACGCATCCTATGCGGGGACCAAGGCACCGGTGGAGCATTATACCAGGGCGGCAGCAAAGGAACTGGGCGAGCGCGGCATATCGGTCACCGCGATCGGGCCGGGGCCGATGGACACGCCGTTCTTCTACCCGGCCGAGGGCGCCGATGCCGTGGCCTATCACAAAGGCGCGGCGGCGTTGTCGCCATTCTCGCCGACCGGACTGACCGACATCGGTGACATCGTGCCGTGGATCCGCTTTCTGGTGACCGACGGTTGGTGGATGACCGGCCAGACCATCCTCGTCAACGGCGGCTATACGACGAAATAAGGGCGTCCGGGAAAAGACCTAGCGCGATGCCATCTGGCGGGCGAAGTGGATTTCGAGCGCCTGGCGAAAACCGCGGGCGATGCTGTCGCGGCCTTTCTTCGAACTGATGAACGCCAGGTCTTCGTCATTGGTGATGTAGCCGCATTCGAACAGCAGCGACGGCACGTCCGGAGCCTTCAGCACCATCAGCGACGCCATGCGGTGCGGGGTGGCGCGGAATGGCACGTCGGCTGCCGCTTCGCGCTGGAGAAGGCGAGCGAAGCTGGCGGCGGTGTTCATCGTCTCACGCTGGGCGAGATCGATTAGGATCGAGGCAACGTCGGCATTCTCACCGCTCAGGTTTACGCCGTGGACGATGTCGGCCTTGTTTTCGCGCTGGGCGAGCAGTGCGGCTTCGCGATCGGAAGCGACTTCGGACAGGGTGTAGATCGTGGCGCCGCGGGCATCGATCGACGGCGCGCTATCGGCATGGATCGAGATGAACAGATCGGCGCCAAGCCGCCGCGCGATTTCGAAGCGTTCGCGTAGAACGAGATAGCGATCGTCGTCGCGGGTCAGGGCGACGCGGACGCGTCCGCCCTTGACCAGTTCGTCGCGGATCGCGCGGGCGACGGCAAGGGTGATGTCCTTTTCCCGCGAACCCTTTGTCGGAGACAGGGCGCCCGGATCGTGGCCGCCATGTCCGGCGTCGATTACGACCAGCGGCCGGCTGTCGTCGGACGGGCCGGCAACCGCAGGGAGGGCGACCGCCTTGCGCGGCGGATCGAGCGGGACGGTGACGCTGTAGCGACGGTTGGCGGTGGCGCTGCGAAGCCCGGCGGGCGCCAGGAAGTTGCTGCGCCCCTGTCGCACCGCAGCGATGAAACGGCTCTGGCTGACCGGGCGCAGGGCGAGGGTGAGGGTGCCGCCATCGGCCGAGAAGCTGCCGTCCGCGACGACCACCGGTGCCGACAGATCGAAGACAAGGCGCGCCGTCGTAGGGTTGAAGCGGCCCTGACGGATGCGGACGACGGCGCCGCCGGGGTTGGCCGCCGCGCCCGGTTCGACGCCGGCGACGTCGACGGCAATACGGTTAGGTCCGTCGACCATGAAGGCGGAGGCGCTGGGTATCGGCCCGTCGAAACGGATGGTGATTGCGGTGGCTGTCGCGTCGACGCTACGAATTGTCGCGGCCGCCGCCGGGTGGCCGACAAGGAGAGCGGCGATGATCAACAGCATGGCAGCCATGCCCGTCCCTTGCCGCGTGGATCGTCGAGCGGTCCAGCTCAAAATCATGTCTTCCGCGCTCCCTGACGCGTTTGCAATGCGTTGTTAACCATTCCTCGGATAAAAGTCTAAACACATCGTTAATCGCCCGATGGCGATGACCCGGAAAGGAAATATTCGTGGCCGTGGTTGCCGTTGCGACGGGCCGATGCTAGCTAATGCCAGTACCGGCAGGCGCCGGTTCGAAGATCGCCCGATTTTCCCGGCGATCCATCAGGTTGACGCTGCAATGAGGCATTTTTCCCCCAACGTCCATCGCAAGGCTTCGGCCGGCGGTGCGTGCGGATGGGGGCGTTGGGCGGGCCACGAGTCCGTCCGTGCCCCGGCAGCAGAGGCAATTTCTTTTGTAACCAACAAGACGGCCGCTGTGCCCACCGGCACGGCGCCGCCGTCTCCATTCAACCGCGTGCCGGCGGCGGCCAGTGCCCCGCCCAGGCGCGCCCGGAGTATCATAAATGACCATGCGCATGTTGATCGACGCGCGCCACCGGGAGGAAACCCGCGTGGCCGTCGTCAAGGGAAACCGTATCGAGGAGCTTGATTTCGAATCTGCCGAGCGCAAGCAGCTCAAGGGTAATATCTATCTAGCAAAGGTGACCCGCGTCGAACCGTCGCTGCAGGCGGCGTTCGTCGATTATGGCGGTAACCGCCATGGTTTCCTCGCGTTCAGCGAAATCCATCCTGATTACTACCAGATCCCGAAAGAGGATCGCGAGGCGTTGCTGCGCGAGGAAGCGGAGCATGCCGCCGCCGAGGAGGCGTTGCGTTCCGCCGAGCACGACGACGAAGATGCAGCGGAGGAAGTCGGCGACGGCGACGATGTCGGTGACGATGGTGATAACGGCGATGATGATACGTCGGCTGAGGGCAATGATGCCGGCGTCGACGACAATGCCGCTGAAACCCTCCGCCAGAAGCGAATGAACCTACGTCGCCGCTACAAGATTCAGGACGTGATCCGCCGGCGGCAGGTGCTGCTGGTGCAGGTCGTGAAAGAGGAGCGGGGCAACAAGGGCGCGGCGCTGACCACCTATCTGTCGCTGGCCGGTCGCTATTGTGTGCTGATGCCCAATACCGCCCATGGTGGCGGGATCAGCCGCAAGATTTCCGACGCTGCCGACCGTCGCCGGTTGAAGGCGATGATGGCGGATCTGAACCTGCCGAAGACGATGGGCTGCATTGTTCGCACCGCCGGGCTTCAGCGTACCAAGACTGAGATCAAGCGCGATTTCGACTATCTCGCCCGGCTGTGGGACGGCATCCGCGAGACGACGCTGCAGTCGTCGGCGCCGGCGCTGATCTACGGTGACAGCGACCTTATCAAGCGGGCGATCCGCGACATCTACAACCGCGACATCGATGAAGTGATCGTCGAGGGTGAGGAGGGTTACCGCCTCGCCAAGGATTTCATGAAGCTGCTGATGCCCAGCCACGCGCGGCGGGTGCAGGCCTATGCCGACGCGGTGCCGCTGTTCCAGCGTTACGGCGTCGAGGATCAGCTTTCGCAGATGTACCAGCCGCTGGTCCAGCTGAAGTCCGGCGGCTATCTGGTCATCAACCCGACCGAGGCGCTGGTGTCGATCGACATCAACTCCGGCCGCTCCACCCGCGAGCACGGCATCGAGGCGACAGCCGTTTCGACCAATCTGGAGGCGGCGCACGAGATCGCCCGCCAGCTGCGATTGCGCGACATGGCCGGGCTGGTCGTCATCGACTTCATCGACATGGAGAACAACTCCAACGTCCGTAAGGTCGAAAAGGCGATGAAGGCGGCGCTGGCCAATGACCGTGCCCGCATCCAGGTCGGCCGGATCAGTTCATTCGGGCTGATGGAGATGAGCCGCCAGCGCCTGCGCACCGGCGTTCTGGAAGCATCGACGCGGGTTTGCCCGCATTGCGAGGGCACCGGCCTGGTCCGCACCGCGTCGTCGGCCGGCCTGTCGGCGCTGCGCATGCTGGAGGACGAGGCGGCGCGCGGGCGCGGGTCCCGACTTTTGCTGCGCGCCAGCCAGGAAGCGGCCTTCTACGTGCTGAACCACAAGCGCGCCGAACTGGCCGAGGTCGAGGATCGCTATGGCGTCCGCATCGAGGTGGTGCAGGACGGTGAGGCGGAAGGCGCGCGGATGAGCGTCGAGTCGAGTGGCCCGCCGCCGGCGCATGCCCCGCGCTTCACCCCGCCGCCGATTGAGGAGGATGAGGAGGATTTCGTCGAGGAGGTCGACGAGGAGGAGAACGAGGCCGAGGCCGAAGCAGCGCGTGGCGATGGCGATGGCCGCTCCCGCGGTGAGGATGGCGAGGGACGGGGCCGTCGCCGCCGCCGTCGTCGCGGTCGGCGCGGCCGGCGCGACGACGGCGAAACGAACGGTCAGGATAGCCATCATGACGCCGAGGGCGAGGCGGATGCCGAGCCGGTCGAGGTCGAAGCGGACGACGCAGGCCAGGCAGATGCCGACGCCGCGCCGGAAGGCGCCGGTGACGATGATGGTGGTGAGGGCCGCGGCCGCCGCAGTCGGCGCGGTCGCCGGGGTGGTCGTCGTCGGCACGCTGGCGATGCCTCGGTGGAAACTGCCGATGCGAACGCGGATGCGGATGCTGTGATTGAGGGCGCGCCGGAGGTGGCGGCGGAGCCGGAAGCGGCTGTGCCGGTAACCGCGCCGGTCGAGGAGGCGCCGGTCAAGACGACCCGTCGTCGCCCGCGAGCACGCAAGGCCGAGCCGGTGGAGGAAAACGTGGCTGAGCCGGTCGTGGAACCGATAGCGCCGGAGGTGCCGGAGCCGGCGGCGGAACCGGAAGTTGCCGAGAAGCCGAAGCGCGCACCGCGCCGCAAGGCGCCGGCCAAAACAGCGGCGGCCAAGGCGGTGCCCGCTGAGGTGGTCACGGCGGATACCGCCGCTGAACCGGCGCCGGAGAAGCCGAAGCGGACCCGCCGGGCACCTGCCAAGAAGGCGGCTGCCGCCGCGGCGCCTGCCGAAGCTGAGGCGCCGCCGGCTGCTGTTGCGGCGGCGGAAGCGACGGGCGACGCGGCCAATGACGAGAACGACCAGCCGCGCCGTGGCTGGTGGCAGCGGACCTTCGGCGCGTCGGAGTAAGCGTCGGCGGCCAACGGACGGTCAGGCGTGGTTCAGGCCGTATCGGGCAGGAGTGCGTGATGGCTGGGACAGGTGACCGGGGCGGCGGACTGCACGCGATCGTGCGTGGTCTGCTGACCCTGTGCCTGTCCCTCGCTCTTTCTTTCCAGCCAGCCTTCGCTCAGTCGCTGCTGCGCGATGCCGAATCCGAGGCGCTGTTTGCTGATCTTTCCCGTCCGTTGATCGTGGCCGCCGGGCTCGATCCGCGTAACGTCCAGGTCGTCATCATCAACGACGCCAACATCAACGCCTTCGTCGCCGGTGGCCAGATCGTCTACCTTCACAGCGGGCTGATCGCGGCGGCGGACTCGGCAGAGGAAGTTCAGGGGGTGATCGCCCACGAACTGGGCCATATTGTCGGTGGTCACATCATCCGTATTGGCGAGGGTATCAAGACCGCAACCGGCATTACGCTGGTCAGCCTGTTGCTTGGCGTCGCGGCGATGGCGGCTGGGGCGGGCGAAGCCGGTGCCGGTATCATGGCCGCCGGCCAGCACGCGGCGACCGGTAAATTCCTTGCCTTTACCCGGACCCAGGAGGCGGCGGCGGATGAGGCTGGCGCCTCTTACCTGAGCCGGGCCGGGATCAGCGGGCGCGGCTCGCTGTCGTTCTTCAAGAAATTGCAGAATCTGGAATACCGTTACGGTTACACCATCGACCGCGACAGTTTCGCCTATACCCATCCGATGACCGGCGAGCGCATTCAGTTCCTGATCGGCCGCTATCATAGCGATCCGGCCTGGAACACACCGGCAGACCCGGAGATGGAGGCCCGTTTCAGGCGGGTGAAAGCGAAACTGGTCGGTTTCGTGTCCGATCCTAAGGCGACCCTGCGCAGCTATCCGGAAAGCGACAGGAGCGTCCCGGCCCGCTATGCTCGCGCTTACGCCTATCATAAGTCCGCTTACCCGGAAAAAGCGGTGGCGGAGGTTGATGCGCTGCTCGAGGCCCAGCCGGATGACCCGTATTTTCTTGAGTTGAAGGGACAGGTTCTGCTTGAATCCGGTCGGCCGAAGGATGCGATTGCGCCGTTGCGGGAGGCGGTGGCGGAAACGCGGAACCAGCCGCTGATCGCCGCAATGCTGGGCCATGCGCTAATCTCCACCGAGGACCCGGCGCATTTCGACGAGGCACGCCGGGTGCTGAAGGCCGCGGTGGCGCGGGATAACGACAATCCTTTTGCCTGGTACCAGCTCGGCATCGTCTACGACCGCGAAGGCGACCAGCCGCGGGCTGCGCTGGCGACGGCGGAACGCTATAATCTGATCGATCAGCCGGGGCTGGCGCTGGTCAACGCGCAACAGGCGCTGAATGGTTTGAAAACGGGCACGCCGGACTGGCTGCGTGCCCAGGACATTGTAATGGTCTCCCGCGCGGCGGCCGAGAACAGGAAACGGAGACGATGAGCGGCGGACCGGGTTGGAAATTGCTGGGCGCAGTCGCGCTCGGCTCTGCGGCGGTGACCGCGATTGTCGTGACGGTGGCGATGCGCCCGGCGGATGAGGCGACTGCCGGCAACCAGGTGCGCGCCTATCTGCTCGACAATCCGGAAGTTATCCCAGAAGCGATGGAGAAACTGCACGAGCGGGAGACGGCGAAGGCGATCGCCAGCAACCGCAAGGCGCTGGAAACGCCGTTTGCCGGTGCATGGAGCGGAGCGAAGGACGGCGATGTCGTCCTCGTCCAGTTCTTCGACTATGCCTGTGGTTATTGCCGGGCCAGCCTGCCTGACGTTCAGCGTCTGGTGGCGGCCGACAAGCGGGTGAAAGTGGTGTTCCGCGAACTGCCGATTCTGAGTGAGGCGAGCGAGGATGCCGCACGTGTCAGTCTGGCCGCAGCCGGTCTGAACCGGTTTGGCGCTTTCCACGACGCGATGTACGCAGCCGGTCGTCCCGCTGAAGCCACGATTGAGGCGGCATCGCGCAAAGCCGGGCTGGATAGCGCGGCGGTCACGACGGCCACGCACTCGCCGCCGGTCGAGGCAGAGCTCGCCGGTAATGTCCGCCTGGCGCGGGCGCTGGGCATCAGCGGCACGCCGGCCTGGGTCGTCGGTGACAAGGTGCTGTCCGGCGCGGTTGGCTACGATAGGTTGAAAAAGGCGGTCGATGAGGCGCGGGCAGGGGATTGACCCCCGCTCGGGATCAAATGGCGGCCGGTTGAGCGGCCATCGCACCCGATCGTTTGCTGGTTGAGAGCGGGCGCGAGGCCGGCAGGCGGGCAAGGGCGGTCCAGGTGGCAAGTGTAAGGGCGGCGGCGACGATGCCGTCTGCCGCATAATGCCAGCCGAGATGAACCGAACCGATCCAGATGAGCAGCGCATAGAGCGCGGCAGCAACGCCGAGACGACGATCGCATGCCCAGGCTGCGCAGGCGAACAGCACCGCCATCGCGTTGTGCATTGACGGCATCGCGGAAATGCCAGCGCCCATCGCCATTTCCGGTGCGTGATGAAGCGATAGCAGGGCGTTCTGGTAGACGAGGGCGTATAGTCCGGGCGCGCCCTGGGCGAGGAGGAAGCGGTTCTGGCCGTCAAGCAGGCTGGTCAGCGCGGCAAACCGACTCGGATCGGCCTGAAACGCGCCATAAAAGCAGGGACCGGCCGCCGGCATCAGATAGGCAAGGATTGATCCCTGCACGATCCACAGCAGCACATAGGCGAGCAGATAGCGTTGGCGGAGCCGGGCCTGAGGTGGTGCGAAGGAGCAGAGAGCGACGCCGACGACCATTGGTAGAAACCAGCCGTGATAGGCCATGTCGATGGCTTGTGTTGCCCATGGACTGGGCAGCGCGGCGTGGGTCAGGCGCCAGGCATCGCCGCCGAACAGCAGGCGGTCGGCGGCGTCGGCATAGCCTTCGAACCAGAAGCCCGCCGTCGGCAGGTAGAAGGCCTTGTAGATGTTGTAGCTGCATAGCAGCAGGACGACTGTCAGCAGCGGTGAGAGGACCGACAGCCCGCGGTCTGCCGCCCAGCTTCGCGCGATGAAGCGGCGGGCGATGGCCGATGCGGATGTGCCACTGCCGCCGCGCTGCGCCCTGATCGTGGCGCCGAGCAGGACGCAAAGCCCGACCATTGCCCACACCGAGAAAAGCGACAGCGCATAGCCGGCCAGAAACTGAAGCAGCGCGGGCAACTGCGGGCGGCACAGGGCGACGACGGCGATCATATATGCGCCGGCCAGCATCAATGGAGCATGATCCAGGCGCCAGTTGCGCACGCGGGCATATCCTTTCCCGCGCCCGAATGCCCGATCAGGGCTTTACGTTCGGTTATCGAGGGTCAGGCGCCGTTGTTGTCGACCCCGTCTGCCGCCCCTTGAACCCTTGAGCGATCACGTACCATTCGGACGATTCCTTGCGGCTGGCGGGTGGCTTGGCGTGCTTCACCGTCGCGAAATTGCGTTTCAGCTCGGCAACGAGCGCGTTGTCAGCGCCACCGGCAAGCACCTTGGCGATGAAGGCCCCGCCGGGGCGCAGCGTGTCGACCGCGAACTGCGCCGCCGTCTCGACCAGGCCCATTGTGCGCAGGTGATCGGTCTGGGCATGGCCGACGGTGTTGGCTGCCATGTCGGACAGCACCAGATCCGGCGCGCCGCCGAGTGCTTCGATCAGCAGGTCCGGGGCGCGGTCGTCGGTGAAATCCATCTGGAACAGGATCACACCGTCAAGCGGGTCTGTCGGCAGAAGGTCTATGCCGACGACGGTCGCGTCCGGCGCCAGCTTACGGACAACCTGGCTCCAGCCGCCCGGGGTGACGCCGAGGTCGACAACCCGCTTTGCTCCCTTGATGAGGCGGAATCGCTCGTCGAGCTCGATCAGCTTGTAGGCGGCGCGGCTGCGATAGCCCTCCGCCTTTGCCTTACGGACATAAGGGTCGTTCAGCTGGCGCTCCAGCCAGCGGGTCGAGGCGGCGGTGCGGCCGCGCGCGGTGCGCACCCGCTGGTGGCCGCTGGGGGGGAGGCCCCGGCTCACCAGCCGCATCCGTCGCGCGCCATCAGCGTGCGCAATATGCCTTCGCGAATGCCACGATCGGCGACGCAGAGCCGCTTAGCGGGAAACATGTCCAGAATTGCCTCCAATATCGCGCAGCCTGCGACGACCAGATCGGCGCGCTCTGTGCCGATGCATGGCAATAGCGCGCGTTCTGCAACCGGCAATGCCGCCAGTTGCTGACTGATGCCGCGCATCGCCTCTGCTGGTACGACCAGTCCGTCGATCGCGCGGCGATTGTAACTGGGCAGTTGCAGATGGACGCTGGCAAGGGTGGTGACCGTGCCGCTGGTGCCGAGCAGGCGCGCTGCATCGGTCGCGACAGCCGGCAAATGTGGTGCGAATGGTGCGAAGGCATCGGCGACCCGCGCCCGCATCCGTGCATAGGCGGCGATGCGCCCGGCCTCGTCGGCCTGATCTGTCGGTTCGACCTCGGTCAGTGACACGACGCCCCAGGGGGCGCTGAACCAGTTGACGGCGCGCGGTTGCGGCCCGGTCGTGTCGACGAGGATCAATTCCGTCGAGCCGCCGCCGATGTCGAAGATCAGCGCCGGGGCTTCGCCGGGTTCGAGCAGGGCGCTGCAGCCGAGCATCGCCAGCCGTGCTTCTTCCTCGGTCGAGATGATGTCGAGAGCGATGCCGGTTTCGTGCCGGACCCGTTCGATGAATTGAGCGCCGTTGCTCGCCTGACGGCAGGCCTCCGTCGCCACCGATCGCGCGATGTGGACGCGGCGACGGCGCAGTTTTTCTCCACACACGACCAGCGCGGAAACCGCGCGGTCGATCGCTGCGTCGCATAGCCGCCCGTTGCTTGCTAACCCTTCGCCAAGCCGGACGATACGTGAAAAGGCATCGATGATGACGAAGCCGTCGTCGGCGGGGCGGGCGATCAGCAGCCTGCAGTTGTTGGTGCCGAGATCCAGCGCGCCATAAGCGCGGCGATCATGCAACGAGACCGGGGTCACGGGACGCGCCCTGCGCGGCCGGGTGTCGTCGGCCCGCAGCGGCACCGCAGTGGAAGGGTCCACCATCAAACGGGCCAATCTATGTTTCATCCGGAACGGGGGCGCCGCCGGTACTTGCCCCGACGTTATCCTGTGCCGGGACCAGCGGCAAGCGTGCATCCCGGTGGCATATGGCGAACCGGCAGACACTGTGGGTGCGGAACGACTGTCCTGAAACGGGACAATGGTTTTGGCGTCATGGTTAACTGTTGCTTATTCTGCTGCGGAAAGGGCACGGTGAGAAGCGCTGATCTATTTCATTCAGGGGGTCATTTCATGAAGCTTTCTTTTCTCGCAACCGCTGCCGCCGCTTCACTGGTTGCCGCACCGGCGCAGGCGGCGACGGTGATCGATCTGTTGCCCGTCGGCTTTGGGACTTTCGTCGGGCTGTTCGGAAATCTTGACCCGGCAACGGGCCAGTTCACCGACGAATATGAGTTCACGGTGGCCGATGGTTCGGTGATCAGCACGATCGGGTCGGCCGGGGTCTGGTTTACGGGGACCGCGTTGCAGTTCACATCCGTGACGCTGAACGGGACGCCATTCGACGTTATCACGGACGGCGCGATCGATTTTCGTACGCTGATCGACCTGCCGGTCACTGCTGGTACGCAGAAGCTGGTGGTGAAAGGTATCGCACAGGCCCATGCCAGCTATGGCGGCAAGGTCATCTACACCAAGGGGCCGGGCGCCGCCGTTCCGGAGCCGGAAAGCTGGGCGCTGCTGATCGCCGGATTCGGTCTGGTCGGTGGTGCACTGCGCAGCCGGCGGCGGGTGCGTGTCACCTACGCATAAGCGGCGATAAAGGGGTGTTTCAGGCGCCGCCGACCTGCGGGTCGGCGGCGTTTTTGTGTCGTGCGCGCTACGGTTGAAAGCAGGAAGACAGCGAGCTGCGCTTTCGCCAGATCGGCCGGCCATGCCCCTTGACCGGCCGAAATCCGCGCCTTAGAGCCGCCTCTCCGATGCCCCGTCGTCTAACGGCAAGTGTGACGACGCCATATATCATTCAATGACTTAGCGGATAAAAGCTGTGCGACTATGCGTCTTTTTACGCGTTTCGTCGCACAGCTTTACGGAGCGCACCTCACCGCCATCCCGTTCCGCTGCGCCCAGCGGCAGATCCGCGCCACGGTCAGCCAGCCGCGCTCGCCCCATGCCTCGATCGCTGCGCTGTAGCCCGCCGCCGCCTTGTCGTCGGTGACGATCTCCGGCGGCGCGACCGGCTTGGTCTCAACCTCAAGGTCTGCACGCGCTGGGAAGATCGGCTGGGGCGGCACCCTGTCGCCGCAACCGCTCACAACCGAGAGCGACAGTAGCAGGGCCGGGAGCGCCATCAGGCGCGGCATCGATCGCATCTTGCAGTCCTTTCGTTCGGGCGGCGACAGCCGCATCGTCGGCGCGGCGCTCGATCGCCGCCTGTTCCTTGGCCGCTGCGTCGCGGGTCAGCGCCTTGGTCGACGCCTCGGCATCATGTCGGGCGATCAGCGCCGCATCGTAGCGGCACTTGGCGACGCCCAGCCCGACGATGGCGAGCGCGACCAGCGCCGCGATCACCACCGGCCGGGCCAGCCGCTCGGGGACGCCGGCCGACAGGGCCAGGCGGATCAGCCAGGTCATGCACCCGAACTCCGCGTCCCCACTTTCTGATCAGTCCCTGCCCAGACGAATTCCCCGTCCGGCCCGACGGGGAAGTGGCTGCGGCAATGGGCGCAAAATGTGCCGGTGTAGAAAAGAGGGTCGCGCGCATAGGTTTCGGCCAGCGCAGGTCCCATTGTGGTCGAGCGCCCGCATTTTAGGTGGACATAGGTCCTCCGTTCCGGCTCGACGAAGCCTTTCGCCCGTTCTTCCTCACTCAGCACAACGTAGGCCTTCTGCTGTCCTGTTTGCGGATCGATTTCCCGATGATCCGCAGTCACCGGAGAGCCGTCGGTTAATGTGGTTTTCGCCACGATCAGGTCCTTTCAGATTTGCCGCTGATCCGCGCGGCCCGGTTCCATCGGCGGCGGGGCAACCACCGTCGTCTCTGTCGTCACCCGCGCCACTGGCGGCGCGTCATCGCCGCCCGACGCCTCGAATCCGTCGCGCCCCAGCCTGATCGACCGCCGGTTGATCGCCAGCCCCAGCGACAGCAGCACCGCGCCGATGATGAGCAGGGCGAGCATCAGCGCGCGGGCCAGCGCCGCGACGCGCATCGGCGCCGTCGCCACCGGCCAGCCGCCGCGCCACAGGATCCACACCAGCCACGCCGCAAAGCCGGTCAGCACGGCGGCGCCCGCGATCGATGCGACCAGCGCGAGCAGCGCGCGGAGGTCTTTGGGCGGCCAGCCGGGGATCGTCACGCCCATCCCCCCGCGCTCAAGGCATCCTGAAACAGCAGGGCAATGCCGGCGACATCTGCCGCCCGGTCGCTCCCGTTGATGATCGCCCGCGCCGCGGTGAACGGCGCCAGCGCCGCCCGCTCGACCGGCAGGTGGATGGCCAGTGAATGGCCCTCCGAAAACCAGCCCTCGGTCATCCCCCGCACCAGCACCTGCGCGGCAATGTCCGGGCGCAGGGCAAGGTCAGGATCGGCGATCAGCGCGCCGCGCAGGTCCAGATCGCGGTCAACGCGCGCGTAGTTCGCCGGCCAGGTCAGCTGGACATAGCCGCGCCCGTAATGCGGGTAATAGCGCAGGTTCTTGCGCCGCCATTCCTCGCTCAACCAGTACGCCTCGCGCACCGGCGCCATCGTCTTGGCCGTTTCGTGGTAGGCGGTCGCCAGCCCATAGGCCGCCCAGGCGACCGACCAGCCGGCCGCGCCCATCGCGGCGAGAAGCTGGGTCAACCCGTCGACCTGCGGCTGCGACAGCGATCCGGCGAACAGCGGCCGGCGGATGGTCGAGAAGAACGCCTCCGCATCCTGAAGCGCGCGTGGCCTGGGCGCCGACAGCCCGATCGCGTTGGCAATGGCCGCGAGGGTCACCGGGCCGATCTTGCCGTCCGCCGGCACGCCGACGGCACGCTGTATGTCCGCGAGCGTCGCCATCATCCACGTCCTTTCAGATAGGCCCACACGAATGCGGCGGCGGTCGCCAGCCAGCCGAGCAGGGGCGAGCGCAGCAGCCACCCGCCGAAGCCGATCGCCCCGGCGCGCCGCTCCCGCTCGCGCTCAAGCACGGTCACCCGCGCCTCCAGCGCCGCGACGTCGGCCGGCAGGCCCTTCATCTCGGTGACGGCAATGACCAGCGCGTCGGTTTTCTGGCTCAGGTTGTTCATCGTGTGGATCATCTCGCGCATCTGGCCTTCGATCCGGCCCAGCGCGAAATCGGTCGACTGGCCGGCGGCGGCGGTCATCCCAGCGCCTCCAGCAGCGCCTTGGCCCCGGCGATCACCTTGTCCTGCCGGTAGAGCGCCCGGCCCAGTGCGTTCTCGGCCTGATTGGTCTGGTCGCGGGCGTTGACCGCTGTGGCCAGCAGCGATTCGACCGAAGCCCGCAGCGCCGCCACATCGATGCCAGGCGCCGGCGCCACGACCGGCGGCGGGTCGACCGGCGCAGGGTCAGCGGGGACCGGATCGGGCTGAGGCTCGGGATCGGGTTCCGGCTGGGGCGCAGCGTCGCCCCGTTCGGCCCACCGCACCAACCAGTCCTCAACAACCTCGTCGGCGCGGGTCTGCGAAATATAGGTGCTGACCTCGTTGCCGGCGCTCGCGCCATCCTTGCCGCCGATCAGATAGCGCGGCGCCATGTTCCCCGTCGCCATCGCGTCGGCGGGCAGATTGATCCACGGCGTCACCCGCTGGCCGTTGATCGTGGCGCCCGTCGTGCCGACCACATCATTGCCGGCAACCCTCAGCCGGCTGACGCCGGGGCCGACCAGAATGCCGTGCCAGGCGCTGCCGACGATGGTGTTGCCCTCGATCGTGATCCCGTCATGGCCGGCGTCGCTCTCGTAGAGCGCCAGCTCGTCGCTGATAAAAATGCCCTGGGGGAACTGGCCCGCCAGCCCGGCGATGAGATTGCGCTCAATCCTGATCGCCCGCGACCCGCGCGTCGTGCCGGTCGTCCACAACTGCGCGCCGTCCGGGTGGTCGCCGGGCGCAGGCGTGAAATCCATGATCACGTTGTCGAGGACATGGACCCGCTCGCACTGCGCGATGTTGATCCCGTCCGATCGGATCGCGTGGATGTGGTTGCGGGTCACCACCACGTCGCTGCACCGGGTCAGCAGCATGCCCCGGTGGAGCATGGTCAGGTCGCACCCGGTGATTGTCAGCCGCGAGCAATCGTCTGCGCGGATGCCCCAGCCCAACTGCCCGCCGCGCTCACCGGCGCCGCGCCACTGCACGCCGTCCAGCGTCAGGCCGGTGACCTTGTTGAGCCACAGCAACTGCGTGTATTCGGCTGGCGACCCCGTCAGGCTGAATGAGCCGCCCCGGAGCGTCACTGGCGGATCGAACGACAGCGGCCCGATCGAGACGGGACCGACGATGTCGCCCAGCTGGATGACGTCGCCGGCTTCAGCTGTGTTCAGCGCCGCGCGCAGTTCGGCCGCCGTGTTGATGCTCATGCTGCCCTCTCATAAGCGCCCGCAGCGCCCGTCCCATCGTTGCGCCGCGTCACCCCAGCCAGGTCGAACGGCAGCACCGCGTGTCCGGCCGAGATCCGGTCGAAGGCCGCACTGCCCGCCTCCAGCGTGTAGGCCCCGTCGCCGGCGCCCGCCCCTGCGCCGGTCACCGCCTTGTTGTCGGTAAATCGCACGTCGGCCATCACGGTCGCGCTGGCGCCGATCAGCGCCTTTTCGCCGGGGTATTCCTGCGCGAAGGTCCCGCCACCTGCATCGACGAATAGCGCCACCGTCCCACGGCAACCGACGCCCAGCATGTAGGGCCAGCCGCCCGTCTTGCTGGATGCATCGACATCGCCCCGGCCGCCGCAGAACACGTCGTGTTTGGTGTTGATCTGGGTATGGATCGACCCGATCGACGAGCACAGTTTATGCGCGCGCAACGTGCCGACAGTCTCGTTGTAGAGGATGTTCGATCGGGCGGTATTGCCATAGCCGACGATGGTGTTGTGCCAGTCGAGCAGGTGCGTGATGTTGCCCGTGCCGTTGTCCGACGACGGGCGATAGGCCGGGCTGGAACTGGTCGTCGTCCACTCGATCAGGTTGTTGGCGATCAGCGCGCCGTTAACGTCAGCGGTAGTGCCGATGCTGAAAACGCCGTTCGTCCCACCAACACCCCGGATCGCGTTGCACACGACGATCATCCCGGACTGCCCGCGCGCGCCGTTGGCCAGCAGCACGCCCTTCAGGTCGCACCCGGCAACCAGCCAGCCCTCGATCGGGTCCGTGCGCCCGTTCGCGCCGTAGGTCAGGCCACGTACCATGCGAATTTCCGCCGACCCGGCGTTCAGCACATTGCTGGCCGGGTTAGTGATCGTCACCCCGCCGTCGATGTAGAGGCTGTTGGCTGCGATCAGCGCCGAATTGTGCGAGGCGTTGTCCATGTCGACGTCGCGCAGGATCAGCCTGCCGCCGGTCGCGACGTTCAGCCCGTACACACCCGCCCGCGCTACGGTCAGGTCGCGGACGACGAGCCAGGTCTGCGACATGTTGACGTTCGCAGCGCCAAAGGTCAGCACCGCCGAGGCGCGCGGCACATCGGGATCGCGCTCGATGATGAGCGCCGCGCCGCTCTGCCAGGTCGGATTGTAGGTCGGGTTGGCGACAGTGGCCGCGTCCATGATGCGGATGCGGCAGCCATCGGTGTACGTATAGGTCGAGCGCAGCTTGTTCAGGGCGCCGGTGACAGTCGCAAACGGCGCGGCCTTCGCGGTCGAGGCGCTGGTCGACACGACCCCGGTCCCGTCGTTGCCGGAGGACGAGATATAGGCCAGCGGCGGATTAGCGGCGAGCACCGGATCGTGCGTAAAAACCTGCGGGCAGAACTCGCGGCTGTTGGCAGTCCCGGCAGAGCTATCGAGTACCGATGCCGCATCGCCTACCCACGGATAGACTTTTGCGTTCTTCGTGACCTGGCCGACGTTCAGCGACGAAATATCTATATCGTAGGGGTAGACCAGAACCGGGCACTTATCTCCGGGACGGAGCGAGATGGCCATAGCCGACACGGTCTGCGAGACGGTCGTCGTCCCATCTGTCACCGTTACGACGACGCAGGCGACAGGCTTGCCATCGCGAGCGTCGCGGTGCCCGGCGATGATCTCGCCAACAAGCCTGTCACCCACAACCTGCCGATCGGTTGTACCCCAATTTGCGACCGGCTTGGGGCTGCTCTCCGTGCTGTTGTTGGTGACGCCCGCGATCGTGTCGGTCGCATAGACATAATCGGACAGCACCACCGTGCCAGCCGTCCACGTCGCCTGATCGGGCCATGGCTCTCGCAGTCGCCGGGTGACGATCAGCGTGTCGAGATGCGTGGTCGCCGCGCCGGTCGCGCCGAATCCAGCCCGGAGCACGTAAACAGACTGCGGGTTCCCGGCTGGGTCGAAGGTCGGCGGCGTGCCGTCAGCCCATGCAGCCGTCCAGCCCGACACGTCGATAGACGTGACCAGAGGCGCCGGAGGCACAGGGCCACCCCCGCCGACGACAGCGGAGCCGTACCGCCCCTCACGCACGCGAGAATAGCCGTAGGTCATCAGGTCAGCGCCGCCCAGCTCAGGTAGCACGTCTCGCCCATGGGAACCGCGATCCACTCCGGTTGCCCCGCTTTCAGCACAAATGGCGACCCGGCGGGCGCAAGGTCGCCGGCACCGCCACGCATGTCGACACGACAATCCTCGCCAGCCAGCAGCCTGACCTCACACGGACCGGCGATGGCGCCGCTCGCGGTATTTTCGGCCAGGTCAACCTGGCCACGACCGGGCAGTGGCCCGAAGGGCAGGGGCTGCGCGGCGCCGGTGCGAAGCCCCGATGGATTATGGATCGAATAGTTGAGCGCCATGGTCATTCTCCAAGGGAATCGCAACGCGCGGCGGCCTGCGCGTTGATTTCGTCGACTTGTTCTCGCGGGGCTGTAATCATGCCGCTGCCACCACCGGCATTTCGTACAGCCAGCCCTTCGTCGCCCCAGTGTCGTCGATGTACGAGACATGGTATTTCCGGCCGACCGCGTTGACCTTGCGGATGTCGAGCGCGGATCCATTGTCCCGCACGTCGCCGATAACGCGCAGTCCCTGATTGATGCCGGTCGCTGTCATCGCAACCAGCGGGATCGACGTGTTCGCATATTGCACCCCGTCCGCGTCGAGCATTCGGGGATAGGGGCTCTCCAGCAGCACAGACCCGACGCTTTCGCCGATCGTGATCGCCGCCGGGAAGTTGCCGGTAAGCGCAGTTGTCCCGACCGTGTCGACCGTAACCGCAACGACCTGCTGATTGCTGTCGAGCACCGCGGTATACGTGCTGCCGGTCTTGGCTTCGGTGACGCTGGGCGCCGAGGTGTAGCCAGTGCCGCTTGCGACGACGACAGCGTGATCGACCTTGCCGTCACGGCCGAGGATCGCCACCCCGGCCGCTCCGCTGCCCCCGCCGCCGGAGAAGACAAGCCGCACGACGCGCATCGCCTGAAGCGCGTCAAAATCCCGCACCGACACCCGGTTCGCGTTCTCGACGTGAATCTGCGGGCCGCGATCAGCGTAATATGGATGGGCTGGATCGCTCGTCGATTGGAGCCCGCCACCGCTCACGATCACCGAGGACGTGTTAGGCGCGCCGACCTCGCCAATGACGATCGGGTTCGCGCACGCTTCCGTGTACGGCGTGATGATGTTCAGGCCGCGCGCGTGCCGCACGTAGAAGCCGTATTTCCCGCCTTGAGCGACACAACCCAGCAAGGTCACGTCATGGCCCGGGGGCAGGTCGCCACCCGTCACCGCCTGCGCTTGCTGGTCGACATAGATGCCGTACAGGTGGCCTCGTGGGCCGCCATGGTAGAGCCGGTCGAACACCATCCCGTTGCAGGTGGCCAGGATACGATGGCAGGCGTTGGTGATCGTAGCGCCGTTGGTCGAGACACGCGAAACCCGGCTGTTGTACATGTTCGCGTATGTCGCGCCGTTCGTCCATGTGCCGGTAATCCAGATATTCGACACGTCGAGGCCGAGCCCCGCGTAACAGCCCACTTTCTCTGTCGCGAGGAACAGCGCGTCGGCGCCGACGCCGTCGATGGTGAAGTTCTGGAACCGCAGGTTTCCGTAGGCGCCAAACGTGTCGTGCAGCGCGACCGCCTTGCCTGTGCCGTTGTAGACCAGCCGCGTCAGTGGCGAGTTGCCGACAAGAGAGACACCTTCTTGCAGCACCAGCGTCGACGTGCCGAGATTATAGGCGCCCTCGGGGAACTGGATCGTGCCGCCGCCGGCCGAAGACAAGGCATTGATCGCGGCCTGAAGCTTGGCCGAAATATCGGTCGCGCCGTCAGCGACGACGCCGTCGATGTCGAGCGCGGAGACGATATCGCCCAACTTGTCCCGGCCGCTGCGCGCCGCCGCTCCGGCAAGCGGCGCCTTGTAAGTGACCAGCTGCATGCCGCCGCTCGCCGCCAGGTCATCACGCAGACCGGGGTCATTGCCGTCGCCGATCGTGATGCCGACGATACTGCCGCCCGCGCCCACGCCCAGCGCCTTGCCGGCCAGCGCGGGCAGGGACGGCACCGGCGGCGCCACGTCGCCCGCCGGCACCATCAGCGCCCGCGTCGTCGTATCGGTCAGGTCGCCGGCAATCTCCTGGTCGACCAGGGTCAGACGGTCCAGCTGGGTTTCGTGCGCGTCGGCCGGGAAGCCGTCGTTCGGCACATAATCGGCCTGCTGCAGTCGCGCCGTCCGCCGGAAGCGGCGCAGCCACTTGCCCGGCGGGTAGGCGGCCACGGTCAGCACCATCGCCGTTCCGACCCGCCCGTTGCCGGTAATGCTGTAATCGACCCCTTCGGTCAGCAGCACCGCATCGGCCAACGCGCCATTGGCGCTGTCCGCCAGATAGACGAACAGGTCGCTGTTGGAAATGAACTGAAGCCCGGCGGGAAACTGCATCGTCACGCCGTTGCAGGCGCTCGACGCTTCACGCGCGGTCGTGCTGACCGTCATTCTCGCCCCCATCGCGTTCTGAAACCCGGTCGGGGGCGAGCCTGCCCGGGCCTGCGTCAATCACACGCCCGCTTTTGGCGGGCGCGCATCTTTATGCGATTAAATAGCGAATCGGGCAAGGGGGGGGATGAGATGTTCGCAATGTTACTTATGCTACTCGTGCAGTCGGGGAATAACTTTTCTGCTGACGACCCTTACGGCTTTCACGCACAAGGCGCCGCGCAGAAAAGTTGGATGGACTGCGTTTACAACGCCGCGAACCAATACGCGAAATCAAGCGAATCGGCCGGTGACATAGCAACTGCTGCCGTTGGGAGCTGCGATAGAGAGCAGAGCGTATACGAGAACGTGCTTGTTAAAATGTTTGCCGCCGGGAACGGGCCTCGCGCCTTCGATATAGCTCGCGGTCAAACACAGGAGATTCGTACTAAACTGCGCGAGGGCTTGGTGAGTTATATTATCCAAAGTCGAGTAGAGCGATAATATTCTCTCTATTGGCGGGCGGTTGCGATTTTCGCGTCACCAAGTCAAAGCCGCGCCAATAACGCTATTCCGGCGTCTCGCCCAGCACGGCATTGGACAGGTCAGGCGCGCGGTCGGGCGCCGCTTCGCCGGCCCGCCACCACTGCGCCTGGCCAAGGTCGTCGGCGCGGCGTTCCACCCGTCGCCAGGCGTCGTCATAGTCCGGGTCGGTCAGCCGCTGGAGCTGGTCCAGCACCAGCCGCTCATAGGCCAGCCTTGCATACCACAGCGATCCGCCCGGTGTGTATCGCTTCGCCAGCTTGGCCAGATCGCGGCCGGGGTTGATGGTGTCGTCACCCGCTGCCGCGCGCAGCGCATAGCCCGGCACGACCGCCAGCCCATCGCCCAGCCCCTGCGCCACCGGCCCGGCCAGCGTTGATCCGATGCCGCCGCCGAATCGGTTCTGGCTGGCCTGCAGGAAATCGCCGAATATGCCGAACCCGCCGCCCTGCAGCATCGCCTTGCCCCAGAATTCAGGCGCGTCCATCGGCTTCGGGTCGCGCCCCTGGGCGATTTCGCGCAGCTGCACGGCCAGCGCGCCGAGCAGGGTGGTGGTAATGGTCAGCCCGGCGGCATAGCGCGCCGCGTTCCACCCCATGCCCTCTATCATCCGCGCGCCGTGCGTCAGGATCATCGACACGCCGAACGACTTGAACAGCGCGCCGTTGCGGATGATCTCGCCGCCCAGCGTGCCCGGCCGCTGGCCGAAACTCAGCGTCGCCTTGGCCCGCGCCGTCGCGGTCGGCACCGCGTAATCGGTCTCGCTCAGCACCATACGCAGCATCGCGTCGCCCAGCGCCACGTCCGCAACGTCATCCGGCCGCAGCCATTCGCCGCCCTTGTAGCGATAGGGCGCCGTCGTACGGATCGCGTCCCAGCCGGCCGCATCTATGCCGTGCCGCTCCATCATACCGCGCAGCGCCGGGTTCAGTTCCGCGAAGCGCCTGCCGCGCACGTCGGCCAGGTGGCCCAGCACCTCCATCCCGAACGCCCATCGCCCCGCCTGCGTCCAGATCGACAGGCCGGACAGGCGCAGCACCGCGTCGGACAGGCGCGCCGCCACCTCCGGCCCGTTGCCGGCGTCGATATAGCGGTTCAGGCTGGCCGCGCGGTGCGCCGCTTCCTCCGCCATCAGGCCCAGCCGGATCGCCGTCTTGCGGTCGGCGCCGTTCAGCGGGTTGAGCAGCTTCAGATAGCCGGTGATCGCGCCGGTGATCGGCAGGCCGTTATAGCCGCGGGTCATCGCCTGGAAGCCGACGTCCGTCGTCGCGGTAAGCGCCGCCGACCCCAGAAACGCCGATGTCAGGAAACTGCGCACGCCGCTCATCTGGCGCGCGGCCATCTGGTTGACCGGCGAATTCATCTGCCCTGAAACCACGTCGTACAGATGGTCCAGCTTCAACGTCGCGCCGCGCGCCGCATCGACCGCGCCGATCCCGGGGGCGCCGTCGGTCGCGGCGGCCTTCTGCAAGCCGTCCTGCATCCAGCGCAGCGTTGCGCGCGGGTTCGGCCCCATCACCTCCATCAGCGCGATATCGCGCGCCATGCCGTCGATATGGCCCATCATCGCGTCGAACGCGCTGCCGGTGCCGAACCGCTCCTGGTACGCCATCCAGTCGTCGGCCGATTTGAAGATCAGGAAGCGCGGGTCGGCGCGCCGATTGGCCAGCTTGCCTTGCCCGCCGCCACCAACCGCCCGCTTTATCCATCCGTCGGATCGGATCGCGTCGAACACGTCGCGCAGCGCGGCGTCCAGCGTGTCGGCGGTGAACGGCGCGCCGGTCTCGAAATCGATCATCCGCGACAGGTCCAGCCGCGGCGCGATCTCGGCCCGCCACGCATCGAACCCGGCGGCGCGGACGCGCACCATGTCATGCGCCTGCGGCAGGCCCCAGTCCGCCAGATGGCCGATATTGCCGCCGGCGGCGTTGAAGCGGCGCCGCAACGTGTCCGCCGTCGCGCCGAACGCCTCCGCCAGTTCGGCGGCGGACGCGTTGCCGGTCTTTTCACCGAACCGCTCGCGCACCATGTCGCGCAGCCCGGCCTTGTCCCGCGCCTCGCCGATCAGGTTGCGGCTGTGCCGGCTCAACACGCCTTCCATCGTAGCATGCGCCCGCCCGGCGATCGCCCGGTGCTGCGCCTCGACGTTCAGCACATTGCGCCCGCTGCCCGCCGCCAACACCTTCGTTGCCGCGCCCGGCCCGCCGCCGGCGGCCTCCATGTCGGCGGTAATCCGCTGCTGCGCCTTCACCTGCAGCAGGGTCTGGCGCTTCGCCAGCGCCGCCTGATATTCCAGTTCCCTTATCGCCGCCTCGCTCGCCTCGGCGGCGGCGGCCTCCGGCCCCATCTCCCGCGACAGGCGGGCATAGTGCCGGGAATAGGCGCGCTCCGCCTTCTCCGCCTGGGCCTTGCTGATCCGGCCATCGGCGATCAGGCCCGGGATGCACGCGGGCAGGCTCATGCGCCACCTGCCTTGCCCGGCGGGGCCATGCACCCGCGCAGCGTCGCCGCTGCGTCGATATCGTCGTCCAGGTCTTTCAGCAGATCCGGCAAACCGACATCGTCGCTATTTTCATCGAGTCTGAACGTCTGCTGCGTATCGCGCGTGTCGAACAATCCGCCTTCGCTGCCAGGCGCCTTTTGGGCTTTTGCCGATCGGATGCGTCCTTCGGCCTGCCGCTCCAGTACCAGGCGCCTGTCCGCCGGCCCCGCTCCACCAAAAGCATCCATTTGCAGATCGTGCGCCAGACTGTCGCTCTGCGCCCTGGCTTCAGGCCCAACAGGGTCGCTGAACTTTGCTAATCCGGCTTCCTCGCCGATCGACGCGCTAAGGCCGATTTCTCCGCCAACATTCGCTCCCGCGCCGCCAAGTTCGTACTGACCCGCGCCGCTCTCGCGCGGGTCTCCGGCGCCAGCCGCGAATCCTTCGAAAGCGTCATCATCAATCTCGCTCGCGGGTCGTCCGCCATAACCAAGCGCCTCCTGATCGGCGTAGATAGCATGGAGCGGCGAGTCTGTCTCTATTGCGGCCGCGCGGACAGTCTGTTCGAATTCGAACGCAAGCACGTCGTCGATCGCCGCGCCAATATCGCCACCATTTTCCTGCGCCTGCTCATAAACCATGCGCAGCATCGCGTCGTCATAATCAAAGCCGTTGCTGGCGAGATTATCATCGATCGCGGCGAACAGCGCCTCGTCGCTATATGCTTGCTGCTTCGCCCCGGCGGCTTCGATCGTGGCCGTCAGGTCTGTCGCGGCGAACTGCTTCTGCGCCGACGCGCGCTCAATATAGTCCAGCACGCCCGCAACATCCGGGCGCTCGGTAGTGGACGGTGGACCGAAGTAACCGGCCTCGTGCAGCAATTCTCCAGCCCTGTCGATCGACATGCCGCCACGACGAAATAGCGGCCCCGATCCGCTGACCATTCGTTGCAGGCCACGACCCTTGACCAGGTCATGCCCCTCATTGTCTAACAAGCCACCACGATCACCGATGAATGTTATCGCATCGACCGGGCCACGTCGCTGCAACGCCCGTCGTATTGAACCAGAACGCCCCAGGATAAGGCCGGACTGCCGGGTGGATACAAGCGCCTCCAGAGCGCGGCGAACATCAGCTTCGGTCGCATCCAGCTTACTCGCAAGCTTTGCCGCGTTGAGTGAAGCGCGCCGATCAGCCACCACGTCGCGCAGGCGCGGCATGAGTGCCTTAACCTCGGCGGAAAGCGGTTGCGGGCTTGGTCCGGCGGGAGGCGACGGCGCGGCTTCCTCCACGCTCACCAGCCCGTCGATCGCATCGTCTGCCCGCCATTGGTCAAGCTGCGCCCGCGCGTGCGCCTCCGGGCTGTCGAACAGCTCGACGCGCAGGTCCGCGCGGGTCGGCTCGCCATACACCGCCGGCGGCTCCGCTTCCGCGAAGGTCGGCAGGACGTCATCGGCTATGCCCGGCCGCCCGCCTACCACCGCCTGCGTCGGCGCGGCCTGGCCCATCTTGCGGTCGGCCCAGGCGATAACCTCGGCCGCCGTCCGCCCCTTCAGGAACGGATTCGCGCGGATGGCGCCTTCGGACAGCAGCCGTTCCACCGGCGTATCCGGGGCCGCGCGCAGCAGCGCCAGCCCACCCTTCTCGCCGGCAAAGTGAAGCAGGTACAGGCTGCCCGCCGTTTCCGGCTGCCCGGCCCGGTCAAGCGCCGCCGCATGGTCGTCGGTCAGGTCGTGCATCAGCACGTCCTGCACCGCGCCGTCCCCGCGCCGCGCCAGGATCGCCGCGTCGCTCAGGCCGGCACCGCCATAGCGCCGTTTGAAATAGGCCAGCCAGGTCGCGTCGGTGAACTGGTATCGCCCCGTCGCGCTGGATCGCGCCTGGCCGGTGCGCGGGTCGATCGGGCGGGCTGCATCGTTCCCGGCGCTTTCCGCGGCGCGCACCCGCGCCATGAACTGCGCCCGCGCCGGCGCCCGCAACCGTGCCGGGTCGACGGCGCCGGCCGCGACATCGGCGGGGGACACGGTTTCGGGCACTGGCGCCGTGATCGGCCGGCCAAGCGCCATGTCGTCCATCATCCGCCCCAGCCGGTCGACATGCGTCGCCGCGCCGGCCCCGCCCGGCGAGAAGGGAGACGATTCGGTAACATCCGCGCTGCGTTCCAGCACCGCCATTGCCGCCCGTTCGTCGGGTGTCATATTGGCGTCGGGCACCGCCGCACGCATCTGGGCGACCAATGCGCGATCCGCCTCCGTTCCGGCGGCAACCCGCCGCGCGCGGATCGCGTGCGCGACCTCTCCAATGCCCTGAATGCCGCCGCCGATCGCCACGCCGGCCAGGCCCTGAACGACGATATCGAACGCCGCGTCCTCTGCCGTCCGCCCCACGCCCAGCCGGTCGGCCGACCGCTGCACCAGCGGTTCGGACGCCACGGCGATGCCGGCGTTCAGCGCGCCTTCGCGCAGCCCGACGGACAGGATCCGGCGGGCAGGGGTCAATGCCGCCGGCGCGGCGCCCATCCCTATGCCGATATAGCTTTCCGGGTCGTCATAGGCCGCGCCCACCGCGCCCAGAAACGCCGCCAGCTTGCCGCCACCGGTCAGGCGTCCGGCGGCGATCGCCGCTTTGCGCGCATCGGCCTGCTGGCGGCGGATCGCCAGCGCGCGCAGCGACGCGCCGTCGACCACATCGGCGAAATCGGGCAGTCCCGATCGCTCCTGTGGAGTCAGTTGCGCCCAGGCGTCGAACAGCGGGCGGTTGATGTCGCCCTGCGGGATAAACCGCTCCGCAAACCCGCTGCCGCGCACCGTCGTGCCGAAGATAGTCGGCTCGACGAACTCGACCGGGTAGCCGCGCTTGCGCAGATAGTCGCGCAACTCCCGCCCGGCCGCCTGGGTATAACGGGTTTCATTGGTGCCGATGTCCGGCCCCGCCTGCGCCTGGGCAAAGCCGGTCGACCAGCTTCGGCGGTCGAAGAAGCCGATGTCGGGCCCCAGATCGGCAGCGCCCGGTTCAGGCGGCCGGGGGGTATAGGCAGCGGCCGGCCCGGCCATCAGCGCACCTTGCGGATGTCGAGCAGCGACGGCGTGCCGTTGCGCGCCATCACCGGGCGGCCCTGTGCATCGACGAAATGATACTGCCCGTCGCCCACCGCCAGCGGGCTGTAATTGCGGCGCAGCGTCGCCCAGTCCAGCTGTCGCCCGCCGGCATAGGCATTGGCCGGGCCGCTCAGGCGGGACAGCCGCCGGTCGAATTCCGGCTGGCTCATGTCGTCAGGCAGCAGGATCGGCTGGCGCCGCCAGCTGCCAATGCCGCCCAGCTGCTGCCCGCCGCGATAGCCGCCGCCCAGCGCGATCGTCGTCGCCTGCTCGAACGTGTCTGGATCCCAACGCTTCTGGCCGGCATTGCTCAGCATCGCCGCCGTGATCGCCGCGGCCACCTCACGCGCCGCACGGCTCATGTCGGTGTCGAACCCGCGCAACGCGATCGCGGCGCGCCGGTTGAACGCCATCGTCACCGCCGCCGGCGGCGCCAGGTCCGGGTTGGTCGCCAGCGCGTCGCGCCCCGACAGCGCCAGGGTCCGCGCATGGTCGGGCAGGGTGGCGGCAAGCTGGAACACCCGGTCGTTCGGCGCCAGTTCGCGCGCGGCGGAAAAGGCGGCGGGCTGGCTCATCCGGCTCAGCAGGCCCAGCACCTCACGCCGCCCGCCGGGCGTTTCCATCATCGGCGCCAGTTGCGCGCGCATGTCCTTGCTCAAATAGGTCGGCACCGGCATCTGCCGTTCAGCCGCGTCGACCCGCATCGCGCGTTCATAGGCATCGATGCTCGCCGGGTCGGTCCAGTTCGGCGGCGCGATGTTCGGCTCTTCCGTCCGCCGTTCATCGCGCAGGCGGGACAGGGCGGTGTGCATCCGCACCTTGTCGGCGCTTGTCCGCCACTTTGGGTCTGCCTCGATCCTGGCCAGCGCGCCGGTAATCTGGACGGCCGACGCCGCCCTGTACGGCGCCACCGCCAGTGCCGTCACCTGCGCTTCGCGCAACTGGTCGGCGCGGTGACTATCCCCGCGCGCCGCCGCCCGCGCCGCCATCGCCCCCAGTTCGGCAGGGTCATAGTCGACACCGTCGCCGACCCGCGCCAGCACCGTTTCTTCCTCATCCTTCTGGGCGGCGACCAGCTTTGCCGCCTCGCGATCGGCGGCAACGCGCGCGCGGGCAACATCGGCTTCCGCCGTCCGGCGCAGCTGCACGATCTCGTCGGCGGAAAAATCCTCGTTCAGGAAGCCTTCGTCGATCAGCGCCAGTGCGCCTTCCGGGTCGTCCTGGCGAAAACCCTGCCACGCCGCGCCGTGGATCGTCCGCCGCGCCGACTGCCGCAACTTCTCCTTATGGTCCGCCGGCATCGATGTACTATCGATCGTGGTGTAAAGCGCCGACAGCGCCGTTTGCTGGTTGGTTCCGTTATAATCGGCATAGACATTCGCGCCGAACTGGCGCTCGGCGACTTCGTAATCGTCAACCTGCTTCTTGACCCGCATGCCCACGGCAAAGCGCTGTTCGTCGACTTTGGCGCCGCCGGCGATCCGGGCCACATCCGGCGTCAACGCCTGCAGCACGCGCCGGTCGTCGATCGTGCCCATGAAATCGGCGACGCGCTTGTCGATCAGGTTGCCGACCGCCTCTTCATGCCCAGCCGCGCCAGGCCCGGCATTCTGGCGCATGGTGTCGATCTCGGCGCGCAACTCCGCCTGCAGCTTCGCCATCGCCGCCGCGCGATCGGCCATCTTGGCCTGCACGTCGCGCTGATCCTCCAGCCGGGCGATCTGCAACATCTGCTCGCCCACCGCGCCCACCGCCCGCGCCGCGCCGACGCCATAGGCGTCCGGGTCCACATTGGGCAGGCGCGCGGGGGCGGCGCGAACGCTGCGCGTGTAGGTCGGCGGCACCGCCATCAGTATCCACCTTTGGGCAGAAGCACCGGAAATCGGAAAGCGCCCTTCCAACCCGGCATGTTGACCTCACCCGGCGCCTTTTCGACCGGACCCGTAGGAATCGGCAATTGCTGCGCCCCCGCGCCGGCAACGGCATTGCCGGCGTCGGGAACCGGCGTCATCGCCGCCGCGCCGGCGCGGAGCACACCACTGAACAGCGCGAATTTTGCCGATCGGCGGGACTGGCGCGCGGCCCGGCGCAGGCTGTCCGCCTCGCTTGCCGCATTGTATCGGCGGTTCAGTATGTCCGCCTCGCGCGCCGCTGCATTCTGGTGCAGCAGGTCAAGCGCGGATCCGGTGCCGACGCGCACGCCATTGGCGCCCAGCGCGGCAATCGCTTCGCCCGATGTCGCCCGTTCCCGGCGGCGGATCGTATCCACATCCAGTTCGCCGGCCAATTCCTCACGCCGGGCATTCTCATCCTGCGCGCGGGCCTGGGCGCGCAGCGCGCTATTCTGGCCGATCCCCTCCATCAGCGCACTTGCCGCCATCAGGCCGATCGCGACCGGTCCCCCTGCCATCAGTCCATCTCCCCGGCGATGCGCGCGTAGATCACCATGTCGGTGCCGTCCGCCGTATAGTGGCGCAGCACGCCTTCCCGCTCGAAACCCAGCAGCCGCGCCAGGACATGGCCGCTGGCCATGTCGCCGCGCACCAGGCAGTCGATCCGGCGATAGCCGCTCGCCTCGAATACCCGCCGGATCGCCCGGACGATCGCGACCATCGCCGTACCCTTGCCATCGCTGAACAGCGCCCAGGCGGTCGCGTGGCGCGGGTGACTTTCAGCCAGCCCGGCGCACAGCAGTACCCGCTCCGCCGCGCTGACCGCGAAGGCAGGCCCCAGCGCCGCCGCGCCGCCCAGCGGCCCGTCGCCGATTTCGGCCAGCTGCGCCGCCTGTACGCGCAACGTGGCGAGATGCTGTCGCGTCAGCGGTTCGATGCGGATCATGCCTCGCCCACCTCCACCGCCGCGATCAGCGCCGTCACCGTCGCTGGCACCGGCTGAAACCGCTCGATCACGATGCCGCCTTCACGGTCGAAATCGCCGATGGTCTCGATCGGCAGGTCGCCGGTGAACAACGGCACGGCCGCGTCCATCGGGTCGGCAGGTATGCGGGTTTCGATCGGGAACAGCTCGCCGTCCTGCACCTGCACGCGCAGGCCCTGGGCTTCCAGCACGCGCAGGGTCAGCGCCGCGATCCGCTTGATCTTGCCTTGCGCCGTTCCCTCGCTCGCGCCCGCTTCCAGCGGCATCGGCTTCAACCGGGCCGGAAAGGCAAGGCCCAGCGTCACGCGCGCCGCCGGGTAGCTGATCGCCCATCCGCCGGCGGGGCCGATGGTAATGTCGGGGTGCGGCTTGCCATCCGCCAGAACCTGCACGACCTGGCCGGCCAGATGCGCCGCACCGACGCCGGCGGCAACCGGCGCGCCGCTATAGCTCAGCCCCGCATCGACCAGCATCGCGCCCAGCGGATCGTCGCCTTGCTGCCAGATCGGCGCCATGCGCAGGATCAGCGTGTCGGCACCCAGTTCGGCGGCAATCCATATCTGGTCGCGCTGGCCCGATGGTTCGGTGATCCGGCAAAGCGATCGCGCCGCCATGCCGCCGCCCAGACGCCGTGTCGACCAGCCCGTCACCTGCTGCCCCGGCGAATAGGTCAGCGCCGCCAGCCGCCCGTCCGCCTGCGCCGCCCACAATATCCGCTCCGGCTCCTGCTGCCACGCCAGTTCGACGAAACCGCGCGCGCCGATATGATCGGCCAGCCGGGTCAGGTCCGGCGCGTCATAACGGTCGGTCTGGATCGAATAGGCCATTTCCATCAGCTTGCGCAGCGCCCGCTGGACGAACAGCACCCGCCCGTCCGCCTGCACCGGCCGTGCCCGCGCGCTGCCGTTGGACGATTGCAGCCGCACGTCGAATATCGGCGGCCCGGCGGCTTCGGTCTGGGTCAGCACCCGTTCGACCGTGTATTCCGCGCGTTCCGTGCCGAGCAGCAGCAGCCGGTCGGCACGCGCCCAGTTGATCCGCGCCGGGTCGGGCAGGGTGAAACTGCCCGCCAGGTCGCGCTGGAAATCGCCGCTGGCGTCGCGCCGGGCGAAATTCTCATAATCGCCGACGACGCTGACATAGGCGGTATTGTCCTTGGTCAACACCAGGCATTCGTTCCAGATGCACACCGAATCCGGCCAGCCGCGCCGCGCGCTGAACACGCCGAACGCCCATCGCCAGCTTCCTTCCGACACGACGCTGTCGGCCAGCGGCTTGAGGACGGTCGCGCTGACCGTCGTCGCATTGGTGAAGGCGGTGATTCGCACCAGTCCGAAACGGCCGTAGAGGAACGTCCACGGCACGCCGTAAGGGCCTTTGCCGTTGATGTCCGTGCCGGTGCCGGAACCATCCCATTCGGTGCCGCTGTCGTGGAACGGCGCCACCGTGCCCGTCCGCCCGCTGCCGCCGCCGCTGTAGATATAAACCTTGCCGCCGAACGCCCGCTTTGCCCCCGTCGTCACCTCGATCCCCGGTTCCCAGGCGGCGATATCGCTGAAATCCGAAGCCTCGATCTCGATCAGTCCGCCGACATCGCCGGCGGCGAACAGCGCGCTGGTGGCGGTCAACGTCACCGCGCCGGTCGCGGCGCTGGCGCTGATCGTCACGCCTTCGTCGATATTGCCGTCGCCGATCGGGCCGCCGCGCAGGGTCAGGTCGGCCAGGGTGAAGCTCTCCGCCCCGGTGCGGCTCAGCTTGCGCATCGGCGCGCCGCCGCCGACCAGATACAGAACATCGGCCGATTGCTGAAAATCCAGCGACCGAAGCTGGTCGATCGTATAGGAATGGGCAATCTCATACGGCACGCCCGGCGCCGTTTCGATGCGGACATCGTTGGTGTAGAAGCGCAGACGCCCGGCGCTGGCCTCGATCACATAGCCTTCGGTGACGTTATATTCGAACGGGATCAGCCGGCACGGCCCGGCCGCCTTCTCGACGAATATCGTGCCCGGCGCCGTTACCGCGCAGCCCTGGATCAGCGGCAGCCAGCCGTCCATCGTTTCGCAGCTGATCGGGTACAGCCCCTGGTCCACCCGGCCGCGCAGCCGGGGGGAAACCTCTCCGCCGTTGAAACTGGCGATGATCGCGGTCGACCTGTCACCCATCGTCAGGCGCCATAGGGTCGCTCGCGCGCGCCCAGCCAATCGCTTCTGAAACTCGCGGTGCGGGCGGTGCGCCCGGTCGCCAGCCCGTCCTGCCGGCGCGCATCGGCCATCGCCTTGTCGTACATGCGCTCCATCCGGTCCATCATCGTCCCGCTGGCGGTGATCGGACGCGCCATGTAGAACCCCAGCCGCGCGGTGAATGCCGCCGTGAAGCCGGACGACCAGCGGGCGACATCCTCGATGCGCCGAATGTAGCGGATGAACAGCGGCCCGTTGCCGTTGGCCAGGATATACTGGCCTTCCTGCTCCCCCGCGAAATGATCGGGATGGTCCTCGCGCCAGGGTAGCCAGCGCAGCAGGTCGGCGGGCAGTTCGAACGCCGCCGACCAGCCGGTTGCCGGCACATGGTCCCCGCTGCGCGCGATATCGGTGCGGGCGACCGCGAAATTCCACGGATGTTCGGCCAGCACCTCGTCGCGCGTCTCATCCCACAGGCGGAACGCGACCTTGGCGGCCGGGCTGTTGTCGGTCAGGCTCAGTACGCGAGAGGTGCTGCCAAGGATGGTCAGCGCCTTGTTGACGATGCGCGTCTGCGAAGCCTGTGTCGTCACCCGCAATCATCCTCTATGTGTTGAAGGCGGGCCGCCACCCCCGTCTCGCCACGGCAACGCGGCCCGCCTTCTTCACCCCCGCGCTCAGCGCGCGCTGGTGAGCATCACGACCTGAAGGATACCGCTTGACGGCAGGTCAGCGGCGCCGATCGTGATGATAACGTCCTCTGCCGCCGCCAACGGATCGTCGTCGAGCGCGGAGGAAAGCATGAACAGGGTGGGCGTGGTGGCGGTATGGGTCGCCGCCGCCCGATATTTCGCCGGGGTGGTGGCGTTGCCGATCGCGATGGTCGCCGAAGCGCCCATCGTCACCGATGCGAGCAACAGCCCGTACAGCACCTTGTGCCCGGCCGGGATGCGGAAGCAGACATTGCTGTCGCCGTTCGCCCGCTTCACCGTCGTTTCTGACAGGTCGAACGTCGCGGTGAATGCGCGCACGCGACCGCCGAGCACGCGGCCGTCGGCGATCTTTTCGGGCACGCTCCCATCGAGGACGCCAACCGTTTCCTTCGAATAACCTTTTGCCATGACAGGCCCTTTCTGTTGCGCGACGCAGGCTGGTGATCGAACCGGGGGGCGGGAAGGCCCCCCGGCGGATCATTCCGTCACCAGGATCTGGAACGCCTTGTCCTCGTTGACCCGCGTCGCCGCGACGCAGGTTTCGCCGTAAATCTGCCAGCTGTAGCTCTTGTCTGCGCGCTCGCTCACCCGGCCGAAAAACTCTTCCCAGGACCCGCGGTGCATCGCGGAGGGGACCAGTACCGGCAACGCCCGCTGGCCAGCCGTCGGCACGCTCAGATTGAAGCTTTTCGGATAGG
Source organism: Sphingomonas flavalba (assembly GCF_047553045.1). Taxonomy (GTDB): domain Bacteria; phylum Pseudomonadota; class Alphaproteobacteria; order Sphingomonadales; family Sphingomonadaceae; genus Sphingomonas_L; species Sphingomonas_L flavalba_A. The sequence continues at coordinate 954,978 of NZ_CP180208.1, forward strand.
CCTTCTGGTTGCCGAATTCCGTTTGAAGGAAGCGGAAGCCCATGAAATCGGCGACCTTGCCGGTCTGCAGCGCCTGCTGCAGCAGCGGGTTGTAATCCCGACTCTGGACCTGGTTGATCCGTAGCAGATCGGCCTTCTGCTTCGACGTGATGAGGATGATCGGCTGCTCTTCCTCCATGTCGACCAGCGCGGCCTCCATCATCTGCTGCATGCCGATCAGCTTCTCCAGCGTCAGGCCGGTCGCCGCACCGGCCCCATAGTCCGCCGCCATGATGTTGGCGGACTTGAACGGCACCGACGACAGCGAATTCTCGCCCGCGCCGACCCAGGCGTTGCCGAAGAAGCCAGCGATGACCGCGTCGTCATGCGCGCGACGGATCGCCTTCGCGGTCTGCACCGACGCCGGCGACTTCAGGTCCAGCTTCGTCGTCGCCATGTCCGTTCGGTCAAGCAGGGGCGACACATCCTTCGGGCGGGGCTTCATGATCCAGCGCCGCGTCACGTCCATGTCGGTATTGCGCGTGTCGGCGTTGCGCTCGGTGCGCTCTTCCGCGACCAGATCGTCGAAACGATCCTCGATCTGCGCCATCTTGTCGCTGTACGACCCGCGCGACCCGCACAATATGTCGAGCTTGCCGGGTTTTTCGTTCAGTTCATACGTCACCGCCAGCCGGTATTCGACCGTCTGGGTGGTCTCGATCGCCTGCGGCGTGCCAGGAATTGCCATGGGATATCCCCCGATGAAACGGTTGCCGATAAAAGCTTGGTTTCGATCGGGATGGCCGACATATGCCGGGGCCGGTCTGGCGAATTACGGGACGCTTGGCCCGCCGCTGCTTTCGCGGAATGCACCGGGGCCGCCCTGGGGCGGGATGGCCGGATCGACGCGGACACGCCGCATCGCTAGGGGCGGAAAATAAGGCCAGCCCGCGCGCGCTGTCAACTGCCCGCGCGGGCTGCCCGCCCCGGCTTAGCGCGCCGGCGCCGCCGAAAGCGCCTGCCGCTTCGCCGCTTCCAGCAGCCGCGCCCGCTGCGCGACCACCGTCGCATCGCCCGCCGCCAGCTTTTCACGCCAGTTCTTGTCCTTCTGCAGCGTGGTCAACTGCTGCTCGGCATTGGCATCGCTTGCCGTCATCACGAAGTCGTCTGCGCCATCGACCCGGCCATGCTCGCCGACCAGCTCGGCCAGCTTCATGAATCCCGAGACCAGCTTGCCACTCCCCAGTTTCAGGTCCAGTTCCTCCGCGTCGGCACCGTCGAAGCCGGCCTTGGCGAACAGGGCTTTGGCCGCCGCCAGCTTTGCGGGATATTCAACGCCCATCTGGGTCTTCAGCGTCTCGATTTCCTTGTTCCCGGCCTCCATGAACGCGTTTTTCGCTGCGGCCAGCCGTTGCGCGTCATATTCGGCCAGCGCCTTGGCCTGCGCCGGCAGCAGACCCAGCTTGTGGGCCAGGCCGGCGAACTCCCCCAGCGCTTCCGGCGACTGCCCCTCGCCGGGCGTAAGGCCGTAACCGGCGGCGTCGGCGGGGCGACCCAGCGCGTCGAAAACCGCGCCCCACGCCTCCGGCGCGGCATTGGCGGCCGGCACGGTCAGCTTCGATTTCGCCACCTTGTGCGCCTCGATATGGGCGCGCCCCAGTTCCTCGACCGACTTGTAACGGCTCAACGTCGCGTCGCCGCGCAGATCGTCGGGCAGGGCGCCCAGCCATTCGGGGGCCGATCCTCCGCCACCCGCAATCGCAGCCGCTCCAGCCGTCGTGCCCGCGTCCGCTGCGCCACCCTCCGCCGGGGCCTGTCCACCGTTGCCGTCAACCATTTTCAACATCCTTCAGCTGTTGGGTAAGGCGTGCCAGCCGCGCCTCGTCGACGCGCAGCTGCTTCATGATGTCGATCAGCATCGCGCGGCGGCCCTCATTGAAGGCATGGACGCGCGGATCGGGGTCGAATGTTGACCGATCGCCGAAATTCCGGCGCGACAGGTCGGCCAGCCAGGCGATCGCCGCCGGGGTCAACTCGCTGTTTTCGTCGCGGAACACCGCCTTGGACAGGCGAAACGGCTCCATCGTCCGCGCCATCAGCCGCTTGATGCTGGCAATTGCGGACCGGCCGCCATGCTCGACGGCGCGGATATCGCGATCAAGCGACATTCTGCGCCTCCGCTGGCATCGCACCGCCCAGGTTGCGGGCGATCACCGATGCGCGATCGCCCAGTTCCAGTATCTGGGCGGTCTGCGCCGCTTCGGCGTCGGCCGCCTGCGCGGCGGCGATTTCGTCTTCGCTGGCCTCCCAACTCGCCGGCACGCCGTGGATCTTGCCAAGGCCGTCAAGGACGCGCTCGGGCGGATATTTGGTCAGCAATGCCTTCAACGCGCCGCCGCTCTGGTCCGCCTGCATGATCGGCGCGAACCCCTGCAGCAGCTGATAGAATCCGCCCGCCTGTTCCGCCTTGCGCGCGCGCGCCAGCGGGTTTTCGTACACGGTTTCGAACAGGCCGCCGGCCTCGATCAGCTCCGGCGGCATGTCGTCCAGCATGCCCATCTCCGCCATCAGGTCCAGCTCGCGGTCGGCCATTGGCGTGAACCATTCATGTTCCTGCCGCTTCAGCGGCGCCAGCAATATCCCTTTCTCCTGCTCGCGCTGCATGATCTCGGTCGCCGACACATGCGATTTCACCTCCTGCCGGATGGTGTACAGATCCTCGAAGAACGCGCGCTGGATGATCGCCCGCGTCGTTTCCTGCAGGCGAAGCGCCATCGACAGGTCCGGGTCATCCCATAGCCGCTGGATCATGCGCTGACCGCGCTCGTCGATCGCGCCGTAGCTGATGCCGCCCGGCGCGTAGAACAGCATTTCGTCCTGCATGTCGCTGGACACGCCCAGCGCCGGCCGCGCCATGAACTCGATCGCCGTCACCAGGTCGCGTTGCATGGCCTGGCACGCCTTCACCGCCGGCAGCACGTTGATCGCGGGCGATCGGCCATATTGCTCGGTCGGGCTTTTCTCGTATCGCGACACGATCAGCGGCATCCGCCGATAGCCGCCTTCATCGAACACCTGCCGGTCGCTGACCGACAGATACGCGCTGTGGATGCGCATCGCCCGCGCGTCGATTCTGTCGGGGTCGTGGCGCGGATTGGGCTGAAGGACGTGGATGTAGCACGCCGTGTCGTCCAGCCGCTTGCCGTCGCGCTGCGCCTTGGCCGCGCAGGCCGGCGGGTTGTCCGGCCACTTCTGCAGGGCCTGCCTGTGGGTCAGGTGGAACCGACGGTGAACGATGTCGACTTCGCCGCGGTAATTTTCCTGGATGAAAATCTGGCCGATATGCTCGCTGCGATAGCTCAGGCCGACCGCCCGCCCGGTGCCTGGCTGCCGCAGGCTGTCCACCCACATGCCCTGTACGCCGAAGGCGAGCAGGCTGGCGACGCTTTCATGGGTCTGGTTGGCGAAACCCGAATAGGGTGAATTCCGCAAGGCGAACAGCCGGTCTGTCAACTGTTCGAACCACAACCGCACCCGCTGGTTGCGCAACAGCGCTTCGTCGCGCGCCATCAGCCGCTGCCACAGTCCGCCTTGCGGAATGACCTCGCCCTCGAACACGGCAACGCCGTGATCGAGGCTCAACATCGCGGTTTCGTCGAATATCCGTTCCGTCCGGCGCAGCCCTTGCGTCGCCGCGAAATCGGACCCCAGGAATTCGGCCTGGCGGGGCAGCAGCAACTGCGCCACCTCCTGCCACAGCCCCTCGAAATTCGCGCGCGCGGTTTCCATCACCCCCTGCCGCCGCAGCAGGTCGTCGGCATTGCTGGTATCCGGCAACATGGTCATCGCCCGCGCCCCCGTTCGTCGGTCAGAAGATCAGGTGCCCGCCGGGCAGAAACGCCCGCCGCCCACCGCCGGCGCGCAAGCCACCGGAAATCGCGCATCGAACGCCGATCCCGTCGCCGCCGATCAGCCAGACCTCATCGATGTTGGCGTAGGGCTGGTCCCCGTTCAGATGCACCGGCTTGTCGTAAACCACGCGCCCGTTGTTGACGGACACGTCGCCGGCATCGATCGGAATGGGGCCGATCCACGGTACGAATGCACCGTCCTCGGCAAAACGCAGCCGGGCTTCGCCGCTCCAGGCGATCTCGGCTGCGACAACCGCACAGCCGCTGTTCGCGACCTGATAGTCCAGCGCAGCCTGCTCGCGCGCCCGCATCTCCGCTTCCTCCCTCGCTTTGGTCGCCGCCTTCTCCGCTTTGGCGCGCTTCTTGGCGGCGGCGTCCGCCTCCGCCTGATCGGCCAGGCTGGTCACGGCGTCCGCAGCACCCACCTTCTCGCCGCCGGCCGCCGCCAGTTCCCTGGCATGGAGAGCCGCCTGCTCCTGCACGAACGTGTCCAGCGCGCCCGGCAGGGCGGCGGCGACCGCCTTGCCGACGGCAGCGTCCAATTCTTCATGCGTGACAAAGGGCAAGCCGCCCGGCCAGCCCCCAGCGCCAGGAACCCCTTCGCCGTCCGCCCTATCGCTGGCATCGCCCACCGCCTTCACGTCATCGCAATCGATTTTCGCGACCGGATCGCCCGCAACGCCGCTATTTTCCGTGGTTTCGTCCGCCGCTGATTTCGCAGTCTGCGCAATTTTCGCCGGCTTTACCGCTGTCTTGGTCATGGTCCGTCTCCTTCTTCCGGTCACTGCCCGAGCAGCGTTTTCGCGCCAGGCGTCACCGCCTCCGCTCCGCCGCCGGTCAATTCATTGGCTCCGGCGCCCCGCCGGCGCCGCAGTTCATCGTCGCGCATCGCCGCTTCCGCGGCGGCATTACGGGTCGCCGGCATCGTCTGGGCCACCGGCTTCGGCTTGTTGAAAGCGCCGGCCAATGCCAGCACGGGCGACAGTGCGATTTTCGCGATATTGCTCATTATCTCACGCTCCCGGAAAAGTATCCCTGGCCATATTCAACCTTGCTGCGCGCCTTGCGCCGGTCATGGCGCGCATCCATGTCAAGTGTCGGGTTTCCACGTTTCTTGAAGCCGCAAATCAAATACTGCCCGGCATCGTGGACATGACTGAAATCATTCTTTTCCGGTTCGTCGCGCCACCGTCCGCCGCCGCTTGAAAGCTTGGTGCGCTGGATGACATATCCGTTGTTGAAGCCCCGTCGGAAATGACGGCAGGCAGGGGACACCAGCAGCCCCGGTTTCGATCCGACATTTCGTGTCAGGCAACCGCGCACCGCTTCCAGCCGGGGCGTCAATCGGTTGCCCTTGACCGGCGAAGGTTTGACCCGCTGGCCAAAGGCGCGGCCGAACGCCTGCGCCCAGCTCAGATCCTCTTCGTCCCCGCCATAGAACATTGCCGGATCGCCCCAGACCTCGCCCACCCGCGCGCGCGGCCACTGTGCGTCCATGAACGCGCGGGCCTCGCGTCCGAACGATGTCGGGCCAAGCTTCGCCAGCGACTTGCTGTCGTCGGCGTTGAACACGACAAGCTCGCCGATCACCCGAACCTGGCCGTCGTCGGCCTGCTGACCGAACAGGATTGCCGGGGTGCTGCCCCCGTCGACGCCCAGGCTGATCGGCACGCCCGGGATCGGCTTCAACGCCTCCGCCGCGACATGGAACCTGTCGTTGAATTCCGGGTAGACAGGCTGGCCGTTGTTGACCGCGCCGAATTCATTGTCGACGAACCGCCGGACCTCGTTGTCCGACATGCCGATCATCATGCGGTCGTAATAGCCCTTGGGCAGGTTATCGATATTTTCGGCTTCCGGCGTCCGGCCGCCCGGCTGTCGGTGGAATTCGATGCCGAACAGCGGGCCGTAGGCTTCGCGCAGCAGGGTCAACTGTTCCGGCGGAATATCCAGCCGCTTTTCGACCAGCAGGTCATAGGTCCAGTTGTCGACATCGGGCGCGTTCATGTCGGCGATGATGCCGCTCCACGCGCACCCGCCGTCTTTCGCCATCGGATAGCGCCCGACGCGGGGCAGGCCGTATTTCAGCACCTGCATGTCCAGCGTGTCGACCTCGTTCAGCCACAGCAGGGTCAGCGCCATGCCCTTGAAAACCTGTTCGGCCTTCAGGTCGCCCAGCGCGCGGAACAGCATCTCGATCTCGACGGCGCCGAAATTGGGGATGTCGATCAGCAGGCGATGCGTTTTCGTCTCGCCGTTGTAATTCGCCTTGGTTTTCGGAAACCACGCGAACCAGTCGGCCATCACGTTGGTTTCAAGCTGGGAATAGGTCGCGCGGATCACGCACACCCGGCAGCGGCGGATGCCGTCGGGACCGGCATTCTGCCACATCGCGGCGTTGACGATCTTCTGGAAGCACGACGTCGTCTTGCCGGACCCATATGGCCCCATGATCGTCGATATGAACGTCCGGTCGCGGCGGAAGCGATCGGCGACCGGCCCGACCGGCAACATCGTCACCGCCCGCGCCTCGCCGGCCGCTTCGTCAAGGTCGTCGATCGCCGTCACCGCGTCACCTGGCCGCTGGCCAGCGGCGAACAGGGCAGGGGGCGCCGGTCAGTCATTGACGCCATCGTCGTCGGCGTCGTCCGGCCCGGCGCCCTCGATCAGTTTCATGCCCTCGAAATCGATCGATTCCAGGCCGCCTTGCGTTACCGCGTCCTGCAACGCCTTCGGGTCCATGCCGGCGGGGGCGTTCAGGCCGGGGACCAGCAGCACCATGTCGGCCTTGCCGGTGACGCTCACCGCCACCGGCTGCTTGCCGTGGACATATTCCGCCGTCGCCCGCGCGGCCTGCACCTGCAGCGCCAGCGCCCTGACCGCCAGGTCGCCCGGCGTAGACCGCAGAACTTTCGCGATATCGCTCAGCCGGTCGACCAGCCGCTCGACCGCTTCCAGTTTCTTTCCGCTCGCTACGCCCGCTTCAGCCATCTGCGCGACGTGTTGCTCAACCTGGTCGGCCAGGGTCAGCAGCCGTTCCTCGCGCTCAGCCGCGTCGTCGGCCAACCGCAACAGCTCGACGACCTGGTCGAGCGGCATCGCGTAGACGCTGGCCATGAACATGACCGGGTCGCCGTGATTATGGGTAATCAGCTTGGCGAGCTTCTCGTTGCGCTTGTTGCCGGCGCCGCGGGGCCGACCGCGCCGTGCCTCGCCACGGCGGACGAGCTGGAACACGTTGGACGGCAGCCGCCCGGTTTTCGGATCGCGCAACAGGTCAAGCTGGGTGGCATCGGCATCCGCCCCCAGCACCGCGCCGCCTTCCGTGGCACCACGAAATGCTTGTTCCAGGCTGCTAGGCGCGGTTGACATCGACCACCCCCGCCGCATAGCCTCGCGACCCTCGCCCAGACGTCGAAAGCCGACGATGCACCCCGACCCGTTCGCCAGCATTGGATTCAGCGCCAACCGCAACCGCGGCTAGGTCCCTGCGCCGATCGTGGCTTCCCCGCGCCCCCGACCCCATACGGCCTCGAAAATTTTCGCGACCTGGCATCTTCAGGCAGGTGGTCGATGCCGGCCGGCCGGGGCGCTCTGAACCGTTTTCGTGGATTTCAGGTCGCCCGCGCGCGACCATCATCCGGACGATCGCCGCGCGAAAGGGGGGATGCCCCCCCGGCCCGGCGACCGCCCCGCCGGCCGGCCCCGCTGCCCGATCGAGGCACCTGGCACCCCCCGTCCTCAAATTTGAGATTAGACGACTGGCCCCCTGAATCGACGCATTTCCGGGCCTTACAGCCATCCCATGCGACGCCCGCCATGCGACGACGCCCGCGCAGCCCTCGCTAAACCGTTGATTTTCCGTCGCCGACCTCGAGCAGCCGGATCCGCCACCGCCGCCCAACTCGCCACGATCGCGGCGCCACCGCCGCCCAGCCAGGACCGCCGCCCCCCGCGCCAAAAAGGCCCGTCCCGGCGGCGCCAGCGGATATCCACCCCTTATTAAATTCGCAGGATGCTGATCGGATCGGCTCATAGGTCGCCGGATTTAGCATTATGCTGAACATCGGGCTAGTCGCGCCCCTTTAATTCCGTAGGTTCCGCGCAATTCCCTGCATCATCGATCCAGCGGGAATTATTATAGGCATGCATATCAGTTACTTAATGAAGTATCGTTCGCATATGTTCTGCAAAGTTCCCATAATGCCCTAAATCGCCTCGCGCGTGTGGCGCGCGCGTATGCGCACCCCCGAAGCTTCCCCTAGAACACGGAATTTTGGGAACCGCCCAAAAAACCCACAGTTTTCCGCCATTTTATGACGTTCCCCCGAGGGAACTCACCGTTCCGCAAGGAACTCCCCCGACCCATTCCCACCAGCAGATTAAAGGCCCATTCCTGCTCGCGCGAAATGGGTCAGGGTAAGATGGTCGGGAGCATGTGGAGGGAGATGCGGAAAGCGGCCGCACCGGCTCGGCTGCGCCGCGCCTGGCCGCTTGGGTGGGGCGTCAGCATGTTACTGTTCGCCGGGCGGTGGGTCAGGGAGAGGAAAGCAGCCACTTGCCACCCGCGCGAATGTCCTATATAGGACATGTATCGGCAAGGGATCGACCCGGCCGAACGCAAGGGCAAGGAGGCCCGGCAGGCATGATAATCGACACCTACAAAACCGCAGAAACTATCGCCCGTCAGCTCCGCGCCGCCGGCTTTCAGGTCGCGCGCGACGGATCGAACCTGTCGAGCAGCCAGTACGTCACCGCGTCGATGCACGATGCCGACGACGAAGCGATCGTCGAGCCTTACAAGATCCGCGTCTCCGATCACGATCTGCCGCCGTCATACGGGTCGGCGGACTATGATGTCGGCCCGCACAGCCTGGCCTGCTCGGACTGGACGCGCGTCGTCGTCCGGCTGTGCGAGATGGCTGGCGTGGCGGTGCCGGCCGCCACGCGCGGCGTTATCACCCGTGAAGCCAACAAGGCCGCCGAAGCCCGCCGCCGCGCGGCGGAAGCTGCCGCATGTTTCGCGCCGATCGCGGCGGCGCTGGAAGCGCGCCGGACGTGGGTCGATGCCGAGCTGGAGCGCATCGGCCTTTCGCACCTGACCGGCGTGCAGCGCAAGAAAGCGCGTTACGCGGCCGGCCAGCGCTATGACGCGCAGTTCAGCGAAGCATGCGCATGACTCGCGAAGAATTTATCTCAAACGGTGTCGCCTGGCATGGGTCGGCTGTCGGCTGGCAGTCAGCCCTAGCGCGCACGCTCGACGTTGATGCGCGCACGATTCGGCGCGCGGTCAAGGATGGCCCGACCGACAATCTCGCCCGCAGGCTACTCGGCCTGCTCGGCGATGGCGCGCCGGTGCGCGTGCCGGCGGAATGGATATGCGGCGATGGCAGCGACGGGCGCGAATATCTGGTTCACACGATGTCGCCGCGCTTTCTGTGTCTCGTCCTGTCAGAGGATGAATATGACGCGTTCGAGCCGCAGAGCGACGGCGATTATCAGGTCGATGAGCAGTGGTTGTGCGCCTTCCACTGGATCGACCGGCGGCCGGACAATCTCGCGCAATGGATGGGGCGCGCGGCCGACGCGCTGGAGGCTTTCTAGCAGTGTGGGAGCTTATCCATGCCAGGCGCCCGCGCCCTAGCCGCCAGATACCGCCAGCACATGCGCCTCGCGCCGCACCTCGTCCAGGTCGACCACCTCGCCGACGGGCACGATCGTGCAGCCCTCTGGCGATCCCAGGCCCAGATTGACCTTCTTGTTGCCGAACGCCCCGGGCAGCAGCGCCAGCGCCTGCATCCACACCCCGTTCTGCCACATCGATCCGGCGTAGATTTCCTGCACCGCCTTGTTGTTCTTGGCGGCGACGGCCAAGTAAATCTGCTGGTCGGCCATGTAAGCGGCCAATAATCCGGCGCGGCCGGCTTCGTGGCCCGGTTTGACATGCACAAGCTTCATCCCGTGCATCGCCAGCTTGCTTCTGGCCTCGCTGCGCTCCGTCCGGTTGATGATGTCGATCAACGCGCGCCCGACCCAGCGCGCCACATTTTCCTGCATTTCGCCGCCCCGTGCAGGCAGGCGATGCGACGCCAGGTGCCGCACGCACCGCTCGCTGGTGTCCTCCGCCTCCGCGCGCGCCCGGTCGATCGCCGGGGCGATCCGCTTGATCGCCGCCGCGCAGCGATATTCGTCCTCGTTCAGGTCGATGCGGTCGGGCGCGCTGTCATGCGTCAGCAGGTCGCCACAGGCCAGCAGCGTGCCGTACGTGTCCTGTTCGCGCCCGGAATAGCCCTGGCGCAGCATCTCCATCTGGTAGGCGTCCAGCGTCGCGTCATAGCGATGCCATTGCTCGACCAGCCGCCGGCGCAGCATCGCGCCCCAGCTCTTGATCTCGGCGGGCAGGGTGAGGGGAGGGGTCTTCGGCGGGAACTTGGTCAGATGCAGGATCGCCATCCGGTTTCGGTCCTGCGACGGCAGCTCATGGTGGTGGATCGAGGAGAACAGGAAGCAGCTCCGCGCGACGAACTGGCGCGATTCGTGGTTCTGCGTCCCGCGCAATGACGAGCTGCCGCTATAGGCCAGCCGCGCCAGCTTGACGATCTTGGTATGCACGTCGCTATTGCCGTCGTCCGGCTCGATTTCGTCGAACATCACCGCCAGCGTGTCCTGGTTGAGCAGCTGGCGCACGCCGGCCTCCGTGGCGTCCTCTGTCGCGATCGCCCAGTCGCCCATCAGGTCGCGCAACATGCGCTGCAGCGATGTCTTGCCGGCGCCGGAAGGGCCGGTGATCCATAAATGCGGGCGATTGCGCAGCGCCCCGCCCAGCGACGCCGCGCCCAGCCAGCACAGCATCAGATAGGCGTCGATGGCGCCGTTCTTCCACCGCCATGTTTCCAGCCGGTCGAGCAATTCATCGACCAGCGCGGCCGGCGCCGCGGCGTCCGCCGGCTTCTCCAGCGCCGGCAGGTTGGGGTAGACATAGCGGCCGAGAAGACCGGGCCGATGCCAGCTCGGCTGGGGCCGCTTGCGCCCGCGCACGCCGGGCTTGCCGCCGACCAGCATGCCGGATCCGCAATGCAGGACGATCTCGCCGTCATCGCCCCGGTGCGCGCCTCGGCCCCGCTCGCGGCCTATCGGGTCGAACAGCCCGCGCTTGGCGCAGGCAATAATCATCGCGCGCTGAACTTCCTTCTGGTTGAACCCGTCGATGATCCATTCTTTTTCTTTGGTCCGCTTGTCGGTGACTTCCTTGTGCTGCGGAAATCGGTTTTCCAGCCAGCGTATCTTTTCGCCGAACAGGGCGATGACTTCGCCCTTGCGGAATTCGGTGCCCAGCTCGATCAGCTGGGATGCGTGGTCGAGAAAGAAATAACGCTGCTTGAGATAGCCGAGTGGCGAAACCGGGCAATCCGTGCCCAGATCGGCCTCGTCATAGCCGTCGGCCGGCGCCGGCGCCGCGTCCCCGCGCAGGTCGGGCGCATCGCGCGGCGCCGAAGCGGCGGCGGCGATGTCGGCGATCGGGTCGGGGCCGGTCATGCGGCTTTCCAGTCGAGGAAGCCGAGCGTCGGCGCGCCGCTATGACCATGTTCCCACACGAACCACGCGAATGCGATGACGCCGTGCCCGTCGCCTTCCTCCTGCAATCGCCCGCGCTGCATCGGCACCCGCCGGGACATCACCCAGACGCGCGCCAGCGGCGTGTTGGGAAACCAGCGGCCCCGATCGACGCCTTCCAGGAAGGCAAGGCGCAGGAAAAGCGCGACCTTGCCGGTGGTCAGCTGCAACGCGCGGTCGGCAAATTCGACCGCCCATCGAAAGGGCGGGTTGGTGCAGATATTCGGCGCGATCGGGTTCCATTCCATCAGGAAGTCTCTGCCGCCTTCGCCATAGCCCCGGTCGATCAGGTCGGTGCTGACTACCTGATAGCCCGATGCTTCCAGAACCTTGCTCATATCGCCGGTGCCGCACGCCGGCTCCCATATCGCACCGTCGAATGTTTCGACGCGGAGCAGTGCCTGTGTCGCGCCCGGATGGGTCGGGTAAAAATCGTCCGGGTGCCGGGCGACCGGGTCGTCGGTTTGTGCCGCGGCATATGCGCTGCCGCCCCGCCGGCTCACTTCCGCTTCCCCATCAGCAGATCGTTGAAGTCCTTGTAACCGTCCGGCGGGAACATCAGCTGCACCTTGCGTCCGGCCTCCTGTTGCCGCGCCACCGCCCGCTCCAGCGCGTTGACCGCCTTGCTGTTCAGCGGGTCGTTCTGGCCGATCAGCACCACCGGCCCGGCTTGCTCAGGCACCACCAGCCCGCCGATATTGGCCAGCGCCACCCCGGCGACGATTCGGGCGTCCGGCTTGGCCATCGCCACCGACAGCCCGTCCTCTATCCCCTCGCTGATATAGATCGGGGTGCCGGCGTCGATCTCGCGCAGCGTCTTGCGGCACGCGCCCTTCCAGAGCGGAATGCATCCGCCCTGGTAATAGCCCATCGACAGCTTCGCGTCGGCGACGGCCGCCTTGGTCACCACGCCCTGCCGCGCCGCATGGTCCCAGCCGGAAATGTCCAGATAGGTCCGGTGGACGCCCATCAGCGACCCGTCCAGCGCCATGATGCAGGCGACCATCGCCGGAAATTTGCCGCCGCGTTCGCGACACCACACGTCGGGGCGGTACCGCAGCGCCCCCGGCACCCTGCCGAGCTGGGCGAAGTCGATGCCCCGGCCGCGCAGATAGGCCTCCGCCGGCGTGCGGTGGAGGCCGATCGCACCGCGCCACAACGCATAAGCGCGCGACCGCATCTTCGCCTTCTCGGCCTCTGCCGCGGCATCCGCCTTCGCGTCGGCCTCGCGCGCTTCGCGCCGCACCCGCTCGATGCGGGCGGGATCGGCATCGTCCAGCCCCAGGAACGACTTGGCCCAGGCGATCGCCTTGCCCAGGTCGCCGCCATACTCGCGCAGCGCGACCAGGCTCAGCATGTCGCCGCTATAATCGGCGCTGCCCTGATCGGCGCCAAAGTCCGTCCACAGCCCGATCCGGCCGCGCCCGACATTGACCTTCAGCGAATATTTGCCGGTTTTCACATCGTCGATGCTCGACGTCTCCCAGAACCCGCCGGCCCGCCGCCCATGCGGCAACAGCCGCGGCGCCAGCGTCGCCGCCCGCTCGTTCAGCATCGCGGCGATTTCGCGCACGCTGATGTCGGCCTGCCCCCGCGCCACGGCTCAGCCGCTCATGGCCGGATGGTGCCGCACCCGAAAGGGGAAACGGAGGCGGCGCAAGCACGTCATTGCCCCACCGCCATCCGCGGCGGATCGCGGTCGTCGGTGCAGCGCAGATTGGGCAGGTTGTGGAAATGGTCGGGGCGCACCTGGCCGCGCGTGAAGATATACAGCCGCTCCATGTTCACCATGTCCGGCCGCCGGTGCCCCGGCTCGTCAGGGTACATTTCCCAGCCGCGCCAGGTCTGGAACGACACGCCGAACGCGGCGGCGGCATCGGCCACCCGCCAGGCGCGGGAAGCGCCGGTTTGCGTGTCTTCCAGCCGCTGGGTCAGCCGCCAGAGCTTCAGGGGGTGGGTGCGTCGCTGTGCCATGCTGGGACGATTAAGCAAATAGCTTAACCGATTGCAAGGCTGGACGGTCGAAAATTCAGCAGATACGCTAAAGACCTATGAGCGCGGTGATTTTACATTTCGTCGCTATGGCCGACCTACCCAATCGCATCCGCGAGCAGCGGCGCGCGCTCCACTGGAAGCAGCAGGACCTGGCGGAGCGCGTCAATTGCTCGATCGCCCAGATCAGCGATCTGGAACGCGGCGCCCGCGAACTGTCCTATGCCTGGATGGTCCGCATCGCCCGCGCGCTCGATGTTGAGCCGGCCGACCTGCTTCTACCCGAACATAACAGCGGCAGCCTGACCAGTGCAGAGCGTGCGCTGGTTGAGCGTTACCGCGCCGGTTCGGACGATCAGAAGCGGCAGATCGAGCAGATGAGCGACATCATCGTGCCGTTCGTGCCGGAAACGCCGCGCAAGCGCGCCGGCGCCGCCTGACCTCCATCGCTGCCTGGCCGGGCGGCGACGTCACAATCTGTCCGCCTTTGGCGCCGCGCTGGAACCGTCTGGTGCGGCTGTTGGCGTTTCATTTCGCAATCCGCTTAAATTTCCCTTGAATATGATTTCGCAAATCGCTTAATCATATCGCCTCTCGTTACGGAGGCTGCTATGCGTACTGCTGAAATCATCCCCTGGCGCGGGGCCGCGCCCACCGCAAAGGGCGATCGGCCGGCGCCGCCGCCGCTACGCCGCAGCCTGGCGGACATCGACCTGCACGGCGTGGCGCGGCGGCTCGGCATGGAGGGTCGGGAACGGCGGACGATCATCATGACGGTCCGCCGCCTGATCGATCGCCACGGCTTCCCTTGGCCGAAGACCCCGCGCTTCCTGCGCGGACAGCGCCTGTTCGGCGCCGGCGCGGTCACCGCCTACAGCATCTGGTCGCGCGATGCGGTCGATCAGTGGTTCGACGACGATCTGCCGCCGGCCATGCTCGCCGCCGGTGACGCGCGCCGCCGGGCGATGACCCGCCGCGCGCTCGCTGATCGCGCGAAAGCGATCGCGCTGTGAAGCCCCGTCGTTGCCTTGAGCGGCGATGCATATTGTTCGTCGCCCGCCGGCAGCGCGCCCTCGGTCGCGTGCTGGTCTGTTATGCACTGTTCGCCGGCGTCTATTTTGTCGGCCAGCTCGCCCGCGCCTGGCTGGATGGGCGGCTATGAGCGAACCAATCCCGCGCTGGCAGGTCGAGCAGGAAGGCGCGACCAATGTGATCTACACCCAGCGGGTGCCCGATCATGTCGAGCATATGCCCGAAATCGGCGATGTTCTTGTCGGTCACGCCGACTGCATGGTCGCCGGCACGTTCGAGCAGAATGGCCGCTGCGATCGGCGCATCGCCATCTGGCTTGCCCGCCGCGCGCCGGGCGTCGGTCATGGCCTGATAATCGCCCTGCCGCCGGACGAAGCCCGCGCGCTCTGCGCCGTCGTCATGGAAGAAGTGCTGGCGATGGAGGCGGATGCCGGCGCGCAGGCCGCCCGTGTGCTTGCGCGCGCCGCGCCGCGCCGTGTCCGCCTGCCGGCGTGTTCGCTCACCGCCGATCGCCGCATCGCAACCGCGATCGTCATTGGCTGCCTGATCGCGCTCGTCGTTGCGGCGGTGACGCCATGAAGCGCCGCGATGGGACCGTCGCCATGCAGGAAGCACGCCTGACCGCGCTTCAGTCTGTCGAATGCCAGCGCCGCCTGACGCCGGATGAGCGGCAAGAACTGGACCGCCTGCTGATAAATCAATGGCAGCGCGGCCGGCGTGTTGCCGAACGCCTTTCGCGCGCGCGAAAAAAGGTGGAGACACTGGAATCCGCCCTGGCGGCGTTGCGATGATCGGCGCTATGGCCGCGCCGGCCCGCGCGATGGATGCGGAGCCGCATCTGCTTCTTCCGCAACCTCTCGATCCGCATTTTGCGGAATTTTCCGATGGATGCACCCACCCGCGCGACGTTCCCTTTCACGATCGCCGCGCGGAAATCATCCGCGAACTGGACCTGCGCCGCCGCACCTATGGCACGCTCGTGGAGCGCGGCCGCATTCCTCAGGCTGCCGCCGAACGCGAAACAGCCCTGATGGCGGCGATCGCCGACGACATGGAGGCGGAGCAGCGCTTTCAGGAAACCGGCATCTGGGCGCAGCCGGTTAATTTTGATTGGGTCGACAAGACCGCCTGCCTGCGCCGCGAAATATGCATCCGCCGCGCCTGGTACGCGCGCCGCATAGCGGACGGCAAACTGCGGCCCGACGATGCCCGCCGCCAGCAGGAACGGATCGAGGCCGTCCACTGGATGTACTGGCGCGCCGCCTTCTGCTGGACCTTGCGCGCCGATGAGGCGCCGCCGGACTGGGCGAACCCGCGGCCCGCCCCGGCCAGCGAGCGCGCCCGCAACCGCCTCCGCGCCCATTTCGCCCAGTTCGAAGGAGAAGCATGATGTCCGTCACCAAGAAACCAGCGCGCGACACGATCACATCTTTGCGGGGAAAGCTCGCCGAGGCGCACAGCCACAACAACTACCTGTTGGATCGGTTGGCGGCCGAACGGGAGAGAGCTGACGTGCTGGATTGCCGCCTCGGCATCTACGCGAGCATGTTGGACCGCTCGGGGATGCCGGCATTGGCCGTCGACATCAGCCGCCTGCTGTCGCTCGACGCCGGCACCAGTCGCGCCAGCGCATCATCCGATATCACCGCCGACGAGGTGCCGTTCTGATGGCCGCTTGCAAGACGACGCTATCCCCACGTCAGCACAAGCAATTGGGAAGAGAGTGTGCTCGCGGGACGGAAGAGATGCGAGCCCCCTCCATCACAACCTCAAACCCCGAATATGGTGGCGCGTTCTATATCGCGCGCGCGGCCCATATTGCCGGCGCCCGCCGGGACAAGACACTATGGTCGGTGCATATGTGCCCGACCTTGGCGGAGGCCGAAGAGCACGCCGAAAAATGGCGGGAGAATAACCGGCTGATCGAGGCCGGCAGATGCCGAACTTCGTGGAGCATCTGTTCCGCTCCTCGCCCCAGGACCAGCCGACCCCCGCTGGCCCGACATCATCGAGCGAGCGCCGCACCTTGAACCCGCTGTTCGTCGAATGGCTGATGGGCTGGCCCATCGGGTGGACCGGTTTAGGGCCGGTGGAAACGGCGTCGTCCCATTGGTGGCGGCGCATGCGTACCGCTCTCTCGCTGCTCGGCTCGAAGCCGATGCCTGACCAAGCCAGCCTGTTCGGGGAAGCCGCATGAAGCTGATCCCACAGATCTCGGATCTGGACGAGAAGATTGCTCAGTCGATGGCCATCATCGATCAAGCGCTGAGCGAAAATGGCAATGTCACGCACTTATTCGGCCTCTATTCGAGCGGTAACGACAGTGCGTGTTCAACCCACCTCGCGTCGCAGCATCCGGCTTTTACGCGGGCGGCGATGATAGACACGACGATCGCGATCCCCGAAGCCCAGGCGCATGGTCGCGCGGTGGCTGAACTCTTCCAGTGGCGCCTGATAGAATACCGCGCGCCGGTGCCGTACCGCGATATCGTTCTGAAGCACGGCTTCGCCGGGCCGGGCGGTCATCGCTTTATGTACATCCGGCTGAAAGAGCGCTGCGTCGACCGTTTGGTGCGCGAGCACAAGACGCAATGGCGGGACCGGATCGGGCTGGTCACTGGCGTCCGGCTTTCAGAGAGCGAAAGGCGCATGGGGCACGTCGTGCCGATCCGCCGCGACGGCTGCCAGCTCTGGATAGCGCCGATCTTGAATTGGACCGACGACGACAAAATCGAATACATGCGTCGCCACCATATCCCGCGCAGTCCGGTAACCGATAAGCTGTGCATGTCCGGTGAGTGCCTGTGCGGCGCGTTTGCCCGGAAAGAGGAACTGGTCGAAATCGACCTGCATTACCCCGCAACCGCAGCCCGCATCCGTGCTCTTGAAGCCGAAGCGGCCGCCGCTGGTGTTCACGCGAAATGGGGCACCCGGCCGCCGGGCAAACGCATAAAGCCCACGCTCGGCGGCATGCTCTGCTCATCCTGCAATCAGAGGAATTTCGCATTCATGGACGATGCCGCATGACGACTGAAGCAGACCGCGAGCGCGCCGCCGTGGTGGCGTTCTTGGATCGGTGCCTCAAGGAATCGTTGGTTGGCAAAACTCGGCCTGAATTCATTTGTCGGACCCCGGCCAAAGCGGCTGGCGTAATCGCACATTTCACCGCGCACCTATCGATGCTGATCGAGCGCGGCGACCATCTGAAAGGCAAGAGCGATGAGTAATCTCGGCTACGCCAGCATCGACGACATGGCCGCCTGGGCGCGCGCATGGATGCAGCGCCCGGTCGACTTCGCGATCGGCGATCCGACATATCTGAATAGGTGGTTCGTCATCCCCCGCAACGCCTCGCAGAACACCTATCTGCACCAGATCCTGCGCAGCGATGATGACCGCGCGCTCCACGATCATCCGTGGGACAACGTCTCGTTTTTGCTGATCGGCCGCTACGCGGAAATCACGCCGGAGGGGTCCTATCTCCGCGAGGCCGGCTCGATCGTTCGCCGGCGCGCGACCGATTCCCACCGCCTTGAACTGATCGACAGCGAGCCATGCGTCTCGCTTTTCACCACCGGCCCGAAGCTTCGCGAGTGGGGTTTCCACTGCCCGAAAGGCTGGGTGCATTGGCGCGATTTCACAGCCGGCGAGAACGGCGAGACCATTGGAAAAGGATGCGGCGATGACTGAACAACTACCCGACGACGTGATCGCCCTGGTCATCGCCGCGCGCAACGTCTGCTACGAGCTGGACACCGCAACGCCAGAATACAGCGCTCTCGATCAGGCGCTGGAACGGTTCGCCTCGCGGGTCGGCTGGGACGACGACGGCGGCTCGATACCGGATGCCCATGTCGCAGCTTGCTCCTGTGGAGGGCGGGCCGATGGGTGATTTTCACGACAAACCGAGATTCACGCTCGGCTATATCGACGACGCTGCGACTGCTCGCCGGACAGTGTATCGGTCGGACGGCAGCCTGCTTTCCGACTGCGTCAGCAACTACCACACCCCGACGAATGGCGTCCATCTGTGCGGTGTCACCGACGACGGCCAACAGCCCACGACGGTGGCGTCATATCCTATGAATCGTGCGGAAGCCCGGTCTTTTTGGGAGGCGGCGCGCGAGGTCGCCGAGTGCGCCGAAGATGAGTACGATTTCATCGTGGACCTGTGCATCAGCGATCAGATCTACGAGGATTTCCGCAGTAACCGCCAGCTTTGGCCCCGTGTAATAGAAGCGTGGAATTCGCTATGAGTGACGATCTGGACCGCGAGGCGCGGGTGTTGCTGAACACCACCGTCGGCGCTCGGTACGGCGTGGACGACCGTATCACACCAACTTCCTCCGCCATTCGCGCAATCTCCACCGCTCTCACCCGCGCCCACAAGGCAGAGGCTGAGGTCGAGCGGCTGCGGGAAGCGAACGGTCAAGCGATCATGTTGATCGACGAAATCAACCTGCGCGCGTCCTCACGGCAGTTCTACGGCATCAATCAACCATTGAGCTCGAAACTCGCCACGGTTCGGGCAACGCTCGCGCGCGCCGTGATCGCGAAAGCAAAGGAGCGGCCATGACCACGCAAGCACCGATCGAACCGACGCAGGCGGATCGCGATCTCGCGCTAAAGATTTGCAAGGAGTTGCGCCAAATTTGGAAGGAGTGCGGCGAGAAGACCGTCCTCGACCTTGGTGTGTTGGTCAGCGCTATAACCCGCTACCGCACCGCCGCAGAGCGTCCGTTGCTTGAGCGCGCCCACAAGGCAGAAGCCAAGGTCGAGCGGCTGCGGGAGGCGCTGCGCTTCTACGCTGACCCCGACAACTGGCTGGCAAGCATGTGGCTATCCCCGTCGCCCGCGGTGGCGGACAGAGGGAAACTGGCCCGCGCCGCGCTCGAAGGAGACGGGCGGTGAGCCAGATTCTCGTGACCAAGCCCGGCGCCATCACAGCCGCGGATCGGAAAGCACTACGTGCAGTCGACATAGTAGCGATCGAAGTCGACGACCCATCCGACGTCAGGCTGCTTTCACCGGAAGGGGCGGAACTGTCGGGAAATGACATGGCTTTCGCGGCCATCGCCGCAATCGTGAAAGTTGGATACGGGCACCGCGAATTCGTGAGCAACATTTTCACCATACTTGCAGAAGGACGCGAGCAGGAATGAGTAATAGATCCATGCTGACAATCACTCTAAGCGGCCAGCCGGGGTGTGGAAAAACAACCGTCGCGAATTGGTTGAGGAAAAACCTCCCGCGCTCGCTTCACCCGATCTATGAGGTCGGCGCTAAGCGCCTTCACGTCACGATCGTGGACGGAGAAGATAAACACCAGATCGAAATCAAGATATGAATGAGGGCGGGGGAAGGGCCATAGTGCCTGAAACGGTTCGCCGCCGACGGCCGGGCCACACCTTCACTTGACCACCGACTCGCTCGACGTTTAGCGTCCTTCACCTCGTTTCCTCTCGCCGGAACGATCATGGCCCGAAAAAACCAAATACCTTACCTATCATCGCAGCTGCTCGCGGATGGGCGGGTTGTTTGGCACTGGAAACCTAGCCCGCGCCTGCGCAAACTCGGCTGGAAGAACCTCGCGCTGGGCGACGACGCGGACAAGGCGATGATACAGGCGCTCACCCGCAATCGCGAGCTGGCAGCGTGGGAGGCGGGCGCGCAACGGGCGGCAACGGCGGCGCCACAACGCCTGCGCTTTCACCAGCTGGTCGATACCTACAAACGCTCGCCCAGCTTCACAGACCTTAAGCCGTCGTCCCAGGCCGAATACAGTTCGCGCCTGCGGTCTCTCGAAATCTGGGCCGAAGATGGCCAGACCATCGTGCGCGACATCGATCGGCAGATGGTATTGGACCTTCGCCGAACGCTCCTGACCGGCAGTAAATACCGCGCCGCCGCGCTGCTCCGGGTTCTGTCATTGCTCCTTCAATTTGCTGAGGACGATGGGCTGATCGCGGCCAACCCGGCCCGCCACATCCGCATTCCGACGGCGCCGAAACGCACCAAGAGGGTGTTGGTAGAGGATCTGCCCCACCTGCACGCCGCCGCCGCCGCGCTCGCGCATCATCATATCGATATCGGCCTGACACTCGGATTCTACACCGTACAGCGTGAAAGCGACCTGCTCGCGACAACCGCATTCCGCCTGCGCGCGCTGGACGACATCAGCGATCAGGCCCGCGCGGCCCTGGCGGGGCCGGACGGACAGGTCACGGCCATCCAGTTGCAGCAGGGCAAGACGGACGCATGGGTCGGCATCCCGCTGGCGCCGGCGGCACGTTTAGACGTCGAAGCGGCACTGGCCGAACAGCGGGAAGGGCGCGTCGCCAGCACGCATCTGATCCGCTACCCTGGGCAGGATAGAGGGTGCCCGGCCTGGCTGTTCCAGCGCCATTTCCGCGCGGTCGTGAGGCACGCGGTTGAACAGGCACGATCGACTGGCCTGCAGGAACTGGCCGAGCGGCTGAACGGCCTCCAATTCCGCGACCTGCGCCGCTCCGGCATGTGCTGGATGCGGGATTTGGGCGTGCCGGTGCCGCTGATCGCCGCCCTCAGCGGCCACAGCATCGAGGAAACCCAGAAGATCCTCGACACGTACATGCCCCGCGACACGCGCGCAGCAGCGGAAGGCATGGCGATGGCCGTCACGCGGCAGGCCAAACGGGATGCCGCCGCAGCCGGCGCACTGTCGGATCAGCGATGATATCGCGCGGCAGCGTCGCACGTGCGACGCAGAAATCGTCGCACGGCGTCGCGCCAAACCCCCTTGACCCGCAGATTTCCGCGCCTTAGAGCCGCCTCTCCGATGCCCCGTCGTCTAACGGCAAGACTACGGACTCTGACTCCGTCAATCGTGGTTCGAATCCACGCGGGGCATCCAGTTCCACCTTTGAGCGCTGCCGCGCGCGGGTCATGACGGCGCGATCCGTCCGCTGGACCCGCAGCTAGAAGTCGTAGACCAGCGAAGCGCGCGTCTGGGTGTCCAGCGTCTTGCGACCGGCTGGCGGATTGCCTTCGTATTGAAGGTTGTAGGATAGCCGCGCCGACAGCGGGCCGATCAGTTTCGCATCAAGAGCGCTGGTCGAAACCACGGTGTTGTTGGTCGCGTCGAAATAGGCGGCGCTGTCGTTTGTCAGTTTCAGCGAAGGTGAAAGCCTGAGCGCGATGCTGGTCGATCCGCGCGCCGCCGGGCTGTCTTCCCTGGTGCCGTCAATGAAGCTAGTGAAGCGGAACGCCGGGCCGGCATTGACGTCGATAGTCAGCGCCGGGGTCGATACGGCGCGGTAGCCGATGCCGAGCGCGGCGGAATAGCGGCTGTCGTAACCGAGGAACGGGTCGCGCTCATATTGGGCGACGCCGGCAACGGATAGCCGTTCGTTGACTTTGTAGCTCGGCTCCCAGGACGCGGTATAAGCTTCCCGCGTCTTGGTGCCGTTGTCCTCCTGATAATCGGCGCGCATGCGCAGGCGATGGCGCCAGTCCAGACCTTCGCGCCGGATGTCGACGCCGGCGGACAGGCCGATCGCGTCGCTGTTGCCGCTATTCCGGAAACCGCCGATGTCAGCGCGGCCTTTCCACAGATCGAGAGGGCCGGCCTCGACCAGCCGTTCCTTGCGGGCGGCGCTGCGGGCCTCTCGCCAGGCGGTGACGCGGGCATCGACTTCATCGGCGGCGTCGGGGGCGGCGAGACGGACATATTTGGCGACGGTGACGATATCGCCCTCACTGTTCGAAGCCAGCGCTGCTTCAAGCATCTGGCGCAGCGGGTCGGGTAGGCTCGCGGCGGCGGGCATGGCGTGCAGGAGCACGCAGATGGCGGCGGCGGGGGAAAATTTACGCATGGGCTCCTCGATACTCATGGCACAGCGTGCGTCTGGCAACGCGCCGGTGGCGCGCGGCCTGTACGATGGTGCCGCTCCTCCGGAACGGCCGGAATTTCGGGCGCCTCCCTCAGATAAGGGAACGGAACGCTTTCAGGACGTCCTCGTACAGCGTCTTTTTGAACGGAACGATCATTGCGGGCAAGTCTTCCGGGGCGGCCCACCGCCACGCGCGGAATTCCGGGTGCGGCGTGGCGATGTTCACATCGGCGTCCGTGCCGGTGAAGCGGGCGAGGAACCATATCTGCCGCTGCCCGCGCCAACGGCCCTTCCACAGCTTACCGACCAGATCCTGCGGCAGGTCGTAGAACAGTTCCTCCCGGTGGCGGGCGACGAGGTCGACATGGCGCGGGGCGATGCCGGTCTCTTCGTTCAGTTCGCGCAGCGCCGCGTCTTCGGCGGCCTCGCCCTCGTCGATGCCGCCCTGCGGCATCTGCCACGCCTCCAGCTCGTTATCGAGCCGCTGGCCGACGAATACACGGCTGAGCGGATTGAGCAGCATCACTCCGACGGCGGGGCGGTAGAGCAGGGAGCGGTCGTTCATCGGCGAGGTGCCTATACGTTGAAGCGGAACAGCAGAACGTCGCCATCCTGGACGATGTAGTCCTTGCCTTCCGCGCGGAGCTTGCCGGCGTCGCGAGCGCCATTCTCGCCGTTGCAGGCGAGGTAGTCGGCATAGGCGATGGTTTCGGCGCGAATGAAGCCGCGTTCGAAATCGCTGTGGATGACGCCGGCCGCCTGCGGGGCCTTCGCGCCGTTCTCGACCGTCCAGGCGCGCGCTTCCTTCGGACCGACCGTGAAGAAGGTGATCAGGTGCAGCAGCGCATAGCCGGCGCGGATGATGCGAGCGAGGCCGGTTTCCGAGAGACCGAGATCGGCCAGGAAGGCGATGCGATCCTCTGCAGGCAGTGTCGCGATCTCCGCCTCTATTGCTGCGGAGACGACGACGGCCTCCGCCCCTTCGGCCTTCGCCTTGTCGAACACGCGGGCGGACAGGGCGTTGCCGTCGGCGGCGTGCGCCTCATCGACATTGCAAACGTAGAGTACGGGCTTGGCGGTCAGCAGCTGCGCCTGTTCGAAGCAGCGCTGTTCGTCGGCGTCGCGCGGCGACGTCAGCCGCGCGGGCTTGCCCGCACGCAGCAGGTCGAGCGCCTGGCCGAGAACCGACGCGGCGGTCTTCGCTTCCTTGTCACCCTGCTGGGCTTTCTTGACCAGGTTTGGCACGCGCTTTTCAAGGCTTTCGAGATCGGCGAGCATCAGCTCTGTCTCAACCGTCTCGGCATCGGCGATCGGGTCTACGCGCCCCTCGACATGGGTGACGTCGCCATCCTCGAAGCAGCGCAGGACGTGGACGATTGCGTCGACCTCGCGGATGTTGGCGAGAAACTGGTTGCCGAGACCTTCGCCCTTCGAGGCGCCGCGGACCAGCCCGGCGATGTCGACGAAAGCGAGCTGGGTCTCGATGATTTTCGCCGAGCCGGAGATTGTGGCCAATTGGGTAAGCCGCGAGTCCGGCACCGCGACCTGACCAACATTCGGCTCGATCGTGCAAAACGGATAATTGGCCGCCTGAGCAGCCGCCGTTTCAGTCAGCGCGTTGAAAAGGGTGGACTTGCCGACGTTCGGAAGCCCGACGATGCCGCAGCGGAAACCCATGAAATATCCCGTGATAGTGCGCCGCCCCGCCGACGCGATGGTGGTCAGATAAGCTGATCAGGCGCGCAAGGCCAGTCCGCGCGGTATCAGTTGCGCGGTGTTTCGGTGATCCGCGGGTGCGGAAGGCGCGGCGGGTTGCTTGGTGTCGCGATCGGTGTCGCTGACGGTGCGCGGTTGCCGGCTTCGCCCCGGCCGGGGACACGCGCGGCGGGTAACTTGCGATCGGCGTCGTTTGGGGTGACTGCTCGCCGTTCGACCGGGGGGACCGGCTTGGTTGCGGATGGCAATGCCTGTCGATTGGCGCCCCGGTCGGCCTCGTTTCCTGTGCGCTGAACGGCATCTATATGCTTGATATCAGACATGCTTCGTTCCGCGGTGCTGCGGATCGTGCCGTCGATCGGCGTATTGTCCTGCGCGGGCCTGGCTGCGGAAGGTGCCGCGGTTGCGGCGGATGGGCTGGATGTTGCGGTCGGCTCGGGTGCGGGGATCGCGGGGGAGGGAGGGGTGGTTTTTTCAGCTTCGCCGACCGGCGCCGTGCTGCGTTGGCAGGCCGAAAGCATCAGCGCCGGAGCGACGGCCAGCATCATGATGGGGAGCAAGCGGAGCATGTGTTTTCCTTCGTCTTCCCGTGGCACGGGCGGTGCGGCGGGGCTAGCCCTGCAGCCGCAGCGCGACAGCGTTCATGAATCGCGCATCGTCGCCCTGCGCCAGCCATTCCGCCTCCGCCGCGACAGCGCCGAGCATGTCAGCGAGCGGATCCATTTCCGCCTTGGCGAAATTGCCAAGGACGTAAGGCGTCACCCGATCCCGGTGGCCGGGGTGGCCAATGCCGAGACGGACGCGACGGAAACCATTGCCGATATGCGCCTCGATCGATCGCAGGCCGTTATGCCCGGCGGTGCCGCCGCCGGACTTCACCTTGACCTTGAACGGTGCGAGGTCAAGTTCGTCATGGAAAACAGTGACTGCGCCGATGTCGAGCTTGTAGAAGCGCAGCGCCTCGCCGACTGAGCGACCACTTTCGTTCATGAAGGTTGCGGGCTTCAGCAGCAGCAGTTTTTCGGTGCCGATCCGGCCTTCGATCGCCCAGCCCTGAAAGCGGGTGCGCGGCGGCAGAAATCCGGCCACGGCTTCGATCGCGTCGACCGCCATGAAGCCGATATTGTGGCGGTTCAGCGCATATTGGGCGCCTGGATTGCCTAGGCCGACCCATATTTGCATGGTCAACGCCTTCCTGTCGCCGCCCCGGCCTGGGCAGGGGCGGCGATCATCGGGTGTCGGATGTTACTCGCCGTCCGACTGCTTGGCGGCGGGAACGTCGCCGGCACCCGGCGCTTCCTCTTCATTGTCGCCTTCGGACGACTTCAGCGCCGACGGAGCGACAACGGTAGCGATGGTGAAATCGCGGTCGTCGATCGTCGGTGTCGCGCCTTCCGGCAGGATGACATGCGAGATGTGGATCGAGTCGCCGACGTCGCGGCCGGTCAGGTCGATGATCACTTCGTCCGGGATGCGCGCCGCGTCGCAGGCCAGTTCCAGTTCGTGGCGAACGACGTTCAACACGCCGCCGCGCTTGATACCGGGGGCCTTGTCCTCGTTGATGAAGCGCACCGGCACCGCGACGGTGACCTTGGCGTTTGCCGAGACGCGGAGGAAGTCGACATGCAGCGGCCGGTCGGTGACCGGGTGGAACTGGACGTCCTTCGGCAGGGTGCGGATGGTCTTGCCGCCGATTTCGACCATAACCAGCGAGTTCATGAAGAAGCCGGTATGCAGCAGCTTCATCAAGGCCCGCTCCTCAACGTGGATCGGGGTCGGCTCCTGCTTGTCGCCGTAGATCACGGCAGGGACGCGGCCAGAGTTGCGCAGGGCCCGGGAGGCTCCCTTGCCAGCCCGGTCGCGCGTCTCGGCCGACAGCGTCAGCACATCGCTCATCGCATGTCTCCAATTCGCTTGGTTTTGAACACTCCCGCCATGCCTCCAGGGATGACCATGGCGCGGACGGCGGGCGCATAGCGGGCAGGTGGGATAAATGCAAGGGAAGGAGGGTGGCGAGTCCGGCCGCGCTTGCATTTCCGGGCCGACCCGGCTAACGGCCCGCCCTATTCCACATGGAAGGCGCTCATACCGGTGCCGGGCCTTGTCCGGTCACTGCTTTCCAGAGGTCAAACCGGGTAAGGAGAACAAGTTATGGCGGCTCCCACCGTCTCCCTGCAGGCGTTGCTCGAAGCGGGCGCGCATTTCGGCCACCAGACGCACCGCTGGAACCCGAAGATGAAGCCTTACATCTTTGGCCAGCGCAACGGCATCCATATTCTCGACCTGTCGCAGACGGTGCCGCTGTTCGCGCGCGCCCTCGACTTCGTGTCGCAGACGGTGGGCGCGGGCGGTAAGGTGCTGTTCGTCGGTACCAAACGCCAGGCGCAGGAGCCGATCGCCGAGGCGGCGCGCCGCGCCGGGCAGCATTATGTCAACCACCGTTGGTTGGGCGGCATGCTCACCAACTGGAAGACGATCAGCAACTCGATCAAGCGTTACAAGGCGCTTGAGGAGCAGCTGGCCGGCGACACGGTGGGCCTGACCAAGAAGGAAGTGCTCCAGTTGACCCGCGAGCGCGACAAGTTCGAGCTCTCTCTGGGCGGCATCCGCGACATGGGTGGCATTCCCGACGTGATGTTCGTCATCGACGCGAACAAGGAAGAGCTGGCGATCAAGGAAGCCAACACGCTGGGCATTCCGGTCGTCGCCGTCCTCGATTCGAATGTCAGCCCCGACGGCATCGCCTTCCCGATTCCGGCGAACGACGACGCCAGCCGCGCCATCCGTCTGTATTGCGACGCGATCGCCACGGCCGCGACCCGTGGCAATCAGGGTGGTCAGGCCGCGCGCGGTATCGACATCGGCGCGTTCGCAGAACCGCCAGCGGAAGTCGCTCTGGCGGCGCCGGAAGCGCCGGTCGCTTCCGCGCCGGTGACCGAGGATGAACAGGTTCCCGCCGCAGCCGCGGCCGAGACCGAAGTACAGTCGGACGCCTGAGGGCCGCGCCGGGGTCTGGCCCGTGCGGGGCGTCGACCCACGATTGTCACACAGCGTGGGCAGGGCGCCGGAAACGGCGCCCGCCTGTTGCGTCATTGAATGAAAGGATCGGACCATGGCGGAGATCACTGCCGCGATTGTCAAGGAACTGCGTGAGCGCACCGGCGCCGGCATGATGGATTGCAAGAAGGCGCTGGCGGAAACCAACGGCGACATGGAAGCCGCGATCGACTGGCTGCGCACCAAGGGCCTTGCCGCTGCTGCAAAGAAGGCCGGGCGCCAGGCTGCAGAAGGGCTGGTCGGCGTTGCCGTGTCCGGCAAGAAGGGCGCTGCCGTCGAGGTCAACAGCGAAACCGATTTCGTCGCCAAGAACGAGCAGTTCCAGGCTTTCGTTCGCGACGTGACCAGGCTGGCGCTGGCCGGCGATGACGATGTCGAGGCGCTGAAGGGCGCGGCGATGCCGCAGGGCGGCACTGTTGCCGATGTTCTGACCCACAATATTGCGACGATCGGCGAGCACCAGTCGCTGCGCCGGGTGCGGACGCTGAGCGTCGAGCAAGGCGCGATCGTCTCCTACGTCCACAACGCCGCCGCGCCGGGCCTCGGCAAGATCGGCGTGCTCGTCGCGCTGGAAAGCGCTGCGTCGGAAGACGTGCTGTCCGGGCTGGGCAAGCAGTTGGCTATGCACATCGCCGCCGCTAGCCCGCAGGCGCTGGATGCGGAGGGCCTGGATGCCGACGTGATCGAGCGTGAGCGCGCGATCGCGGCGGAGCGGGCCGCCGAATCGGGCAAGCCGGCTAACATCGTCGAGAAGATGGTCGAAGGGGCGATCGCCAAGTTCAAGAAGGAAGCGGCGCTGCTCAGCCAGCTGTTCGTCATCGACAACAAGACGCCGGTACAGGACGTCGTCGCCGCCGCCGCCAAGGACGCCGGTACGCCGATCGTGCTGAGGGACTATGTCCGCTTCCAGCTTGGCGAAGGCATCGAGAAGAAAGAGAGCGATTTCGCTGCCGAAGTCGCTGCCACCGCTGGCATCAAGGGCTGATACCGCCTTTATTCTGCATAACCCCGCCCGCGCGCCATGCGCGGGCGGGCAATACTCTTGGCAGCCCGATACGCGCTGACTAAGGTCGCGCGCGCTAATCTTTTCCAGATCGGATCGTCCTTCCCCATGACACGCCCGCGCTTCAACCGGATCCTGCTGAAGCTGTCGGGTGAAGTGCTGATGGGGCAGGGCCAGTTCGGCATCGATCCCGACACCGTCGCCCGCGTGGCCGGCGAGATCGCCGGAGCGAAGGCGGCCGGGCACGAACTGTGCGTCGTCGTCGGCGGCGGCAATATTTTCCGCGGACTCGCTGCGGCGGCGAAGGGCTTCGAACGGACCAGCGCCGACTATATGGGCATGCTGGCGACAGTGATGAACGCGCTCGCCGTGCAGAACGCGCTGGAGCAGATCGGCGTTGACACCCGTGTTCAGTCCGCCATCCCGATGTCGACGGTATGTGAGCCGTTCATTCGCCGCCGGGCGGAACGGCATATGGAAAAGGGCCGGATCGTCATCTTCGCCGCCGGCACCGGCAATCCCTATTTTACCACCGACAGCGCCGCCGCCCTGCGTGCGGCGGAAATGAATTGCGACGCGCTGTTCAAAGGCACGTCGGTCGACGGCGTTTATGATGCCGACCCGAAGAAGGTGAAGGGCGCGCGGCGTTATGATAGGGTCACCTTCAACAAGGTCCTGTCGGACGATCTGAAGGTGATGGATGCCAGCGCCGTCGCGCTGTGCCGCGACAACAACATCCCCATCGTCGTGTTCAACATCCGCGAGCAGGGCAACCTGCTGAAGGTGCTGAAGGGCGAAGGTACCGCGACGATCGTCCAGAATAGCGAGGAGAGCTGAACCCATGGCCGCATATGACAAGGCCGATCTAGAGCGCCGGATGCGCGGCGCGGTCGAATCGCTGAAGCACGACCTGAGCGGGCTGCGCACCGGCCGGGCGAGCACCACCCTGCTCGATCCGATCACGGTGGAGGTCTATGGCGCGCAGATGCCGCTCAACCAGGTGGCGACGGTGTCCGCGCCGGAACCGCGCCTGCTGACCGTGCAGGTGTGGGACCGAGCGAATGTCGGGCCGACGGACAAGGCGATCCGCTCCGCCGGGCTTGGCTTGAACCCGATCGTCGACGGGCAGAACATCCGCCTGCCGATCCCCGACCTGACCGAGGAACGGCGCAAGGAACTGGCCAAGCTGGCGAGCCAATATGCGGAAAAGGCGCGGGTCGCCGCGCGCAACGTTCGCCGCGACGGCAACGACGCGCTGAAGGTCGACGAAAAGAAGGGCGTCTACAGCGAGGATGAGCGCAAGCGCCACGAAAACGAGGTGCAGAAGCTGACTGACGCGACGATCGCCGACATCGACTCCGCCGCATCCGCCAAGGAGAAGGAAATCCTCGGCAAGTGACCTCTGCCAGCGCGAGCGCCGCGCAGCCGGCACCGGGCGGGGGGGACGGTGCGCCGCGCCATGTCGCGATCATCATGGATGGCAATGGCCGCTGGGCGAAGGCCCGGCACCTGCCGCGCGTCGCCGGCCACCGGCGCGGAGTAGAGGCCGCTCGCGCCATCGTCCGCGCGGCGGGCGAGCTGGGCATCGGCGTGCTGACCCTCTACGCTTTCTCGTCGGAGAACTGGCGCCGGCCGGCGTCGGAAATCTCCGACCTGATGAGCCTGATGCGTCGCTTCATCCTGTCCGACCTCGACGAACTGGCGCGGGCCGGCGTGCGGTTAAGGGTGATCGGCGATTATCGCGCGTTTGAACCCGAACTGGTTCGGATGATCGACGGCGCGATCGAGCGGACGGCCGAAAATACTCGCCAGACGCTGGTCGTCGCGCTCAATTACGGCGCGCGGGATGAATTTGTACGGGCGGCGCGGACCCTTGCCGCGCAGGTCGGAGCGGGAAGGCTGACGCTGGAGGCGATTGATGTCGCCGCCGTCGACGCGGCGCTCGACACCGCCGAGCTACCCGCACCCGATCTGGTGATCCGCACATCGGGTGAGCGCAGGCTCTCCAATTTCCTGCTGTGGCAGGCGGCTTATGCCGAACTGCTGTTCGTCGACACGCTGTGGCCGGATTTCGACAAGGCAGCGCTGGCCGCGGCGATCGCCGATTTCCGGCAGCGGGAGCGCCGGTTCGGCGGGCTATGAGCGGCGGTCGGACATCTGGCGGCGAATTAGGCCGGCGCACCGTCGTTGGCGTCGCTTTGATCGCGGTCGCGCTGCTGGCGCTTTACGGCGGCGGCTGGGCACTGTGGCTGCTTGGCGCGATCGCCGGCATGGCGATGCTGATCGAATGGGCGGCGCTGGCCGGGGCGTCGCGCGCCCACCGCCAGCTTGCACTCTATGCCCTTGTCGTGCCGCTCGCCATCATGTCGCCGTGGGCGGCGGGGCCGGACGGTTTCGCGCTCGGGCTGGTCGGCGCCGCGGCGGTGTTTGTCGCCGGGGTGACGCGCAGCAGCCGGCTGGCGCTGGGCATCGCCTATGTCGGCGTGCCGATCTTCGCGCTGCTGTTCATCCGTGCGCTGCCGGCCGGGCTGCTGCTCGCCTTCTGGACGCTGGCGCTGGTCTGGGCGACCGACATCGGCGCCTATTTCGCGGGGCGGGCGATCGGCGGGCCGAAGCTGCTGCCGGCGGTGTCGCCCAGCAAGACCTGGGCCGGGCTGATCGGCGGCATGGCGGCGGCGCTGGCGACGGGGCTGGCGTTCCACCAATGGGGCGGGCTGGACCTGGGCCTGGCGCTGGCCAGCCCGATCCTCGCCGTCCTCGCCCAGATCGGTGACCTGTACGAAAGCGCTCTGAAACGCGTCGCCGGGGTCAAGGACAGCGGCACGCTGCTGCCCGGCCACGGCGGGGTGATGGACCGGCTCGACGGGGTGGTGACGGTGGCGCCGGCAGTGGCGCTGTTGCTCGCAGCCGGGGTGGTGCAATGAGCCGGCGGCGCATCTCCATCCTTGGCGCGACCGGGTCGGTCGGCGGGTCGACGCTGGACCTGATCGCCCATGACCGCGACCGGTTCGAGGTCGTCGCACTGACTGCCCACCGCGATGTCGACAGGCTGGCCGATGCGGCGCGGGCGACCGATGCGCGATTGGCGGTGATCGGCGATGAGGCGTTGCTCGGCGCGCTGCGCGAGCGGCTGGCCGGTACCGATACGGAGGCAGCGGCCGGCGACGCGGCGATCGTCGCCGCGGCGGGGCTGGATGCCGACTGGACGATGGCGGCGATCGTCGGCAGCGCCGGCCTGCGCCCGGTGATGGCGGCGATCGACGCGGGTGCGACGGTGGCACTGGCCAACAAGGAAGCGCTGGTCTCCGCCGGCGCGATCATGACCCGCGCCGCCCGCGCCGCCGGGGCGACGCTGCTGCCGGTCGATTCCGAGCATAACGCCGTGTTCCAGTGCTTCGATCATGCCGCGCCCGAACGGGTGGCGCGGATCGTGCTGACCGCCAGCGGCGGACCGTTCCGAACCTGGAGCGCGGAAGCAATGCGCGCGGCAACGCCGGAACAGGCGGTCAAGCATCCCAACTGGTCGATGGGTGCCAAGATTTCCGTCGACTCTGCGACGATGATGAACAAGGGTCTGGAACTGATCGAGGCGTTTCACCTGTTCCCGGTCGGGGAGGAGCGGCTGGATATCGTTGTTCACCCGCAATCGGTTGTCCATTCGATGGTCGAATATGTCGACGGGTCGGTGATCGCCCAGCTCGGCACGCCGGACATGCGGACGCCGATCGCCCATGCCCTGGCCTGGCCGGACCGGATGAAGACGCCCTGCCAGCGGCTCGACCTGGCGCGGATCGCCCGGCTCGACTTCGAGGCCGCCGACACCGTCCGCTTTCCGGCGATCGCGCTGGCGCGCGCGGCGCTGGCGGCGGGCGGCGCGCGCCCGGCGGTGCTGAACGCCGCCAATGAGGAGGCTGTGGCCGCTTTCCTTTCGCGGCGGATCGGCTTCCTCGATATCGCCGCAATTGTGCGCGATACGCTGGACGGTTATGACCCGCCGGCTCCGCATAGGTTGGACGAGGTGTTCGCGATCGACCGCGAAGCCAGAGCCAGGGCCCGCGCGGCGATGGAGGTGTTAGCCGCGTGACCCAGTATCCGGGCCTGCTTTTGACGGTGATCGCCTTTTTGCTGGTGATCGGACCGCTGATTTTCCTCCACGAACTCGGCCATTATCTGGTCGGACGCTGGTTCGGCGTGCGGGCGGATGTTTTTTCGATTGGCTTCGGGCGCGAGATTTTCGGGATCACCGACCGGCGCGGCACCCGCTGGAAATTTGGCTGGCTGCCGCTGGGCGGCTATGTCCGTTTTGCCGGTGACATGAACCCGGCCAGCCAGCCCAGTGCTGAATGGCTGGCATTGCCGCCGGACGAGCGCAACCAGACTTTTCAGTCCAAATCGGTATGGCAGCGTGCGGCGATTGTCGCCGCAGGCCCGGTCGCCAACTTTCTGGTCGCGCTGGTCATCCTTGGTGGTTTCGCCGTGGTCCACGGCGAACCACGGACGCCGGCCGTCGTCGACCAGGTTGTCGCGCAGTCCGCCGCGGATCGGGCGGGGTTGCGCAGCGGCGACCGCATTCTGTCGGCCAATGGCCGGACGGTCGACACCTTCGGTGACTTGGCCCGCTATGTCGTGTCGCGACCTGATGAGCAGGTGGCGTTGGATGTCGCCCGTGGCGGCGCGACGCTGAACGTGCCATTGGAGATCGGCGTGCGGATCGAGCGCGACCGGTTCGGCAATGAATACAGGCTTGGGGTTCTGGGCGTGCGTTCGGCCCAGCCGGTCATCGTTCCAGTCGGCCTGATCGAGGCTCCGGTCGTCGCATTCCGCCAGACGGGCGCGATTTTGCAGATGATGGTCGACGGGCTGGGCCAGATCATCACCGGCCGGCGGCCGGTCAGCGAGATGGGCGGGCCGCTGAGAATCGCCCAGATTTCCGGCGAGCAGATGGCGGGCGGGCTGACCGCCTTCGTCGGCTTTATCGCGATCATCTCGATTAATCTCGGATTCATCAACCTGTTGCCAGTTCCGATGCTTGATGGCGGTCACCTGTTCTTCTACGCGCTGGAAGCGATACGGCGGCGGCCGGTTGAGGCCCGGGTCCAGGAATGGGCTTACCGATCGGGCCTGCTGGTGCTGCTATCGTTGATGCTGCTAGTGACGTTCAACGACCTGTCGTCCTTCGGCCTGTGGCGCGGCTTAGCCGGGTTGATCGGTTGAATGGGTTCGGGCAGTGCCTGTTTTCCTTGTTTCCAGTTGTTAGGGTGGGATGCGTGACGGCAATGAAGGCAAGGATCGGGTCTAGGCGGCATCACGTCCCGGCACTGTTGATCGGGACGATGCTGGCCGGCGCCTGCGCGCCGGCATGGGGGCAGGCCCTGCCAACGGACGTTCCGGCGACTGCGCCGACAACCACCGTTCCGGTGCCGGACACCGTCAGCGGCACCATCACCCGGATCAACGTCACCGGTTCCCAGCGGCTGGAACCGGATACTGTCCGATCCTACGTCAAGCTGCGGCCGGGCGAGGCCTATAACCGCGAGAGCCTGGACCAGGCGCTGAAGGACCTGTTCGCCACCGAGCTGTTCGCCGATGCGACGATCCGCGCCGATGCCGGGGGCGTCATCACTATCGAGGTGCGCGAGAACCCGGTCATCAACCGCATTGTTCTGGAAGGCAACAAGCGGCTGAAAGAAGACAAGATCCGACCGGAGATCCGCCTTGCCCCGCGTCAGATCTTCACCCGGTCCAAGGTGCGTGCCGATGTCGCACGGATCATCGAGCTGTATCGCCGGCAGGGGCGGTTTGCCGCTGTGGTTGAACCGAAAATGGTCCAGCTCGACCAGAATCGCGTCGATATCGTGTTCGAGATCACTGAGGGCGACAAGTCCAAGGTCCGCCAGATCAACATCCTCGGCAACACCAAGTT
Source organism: Sphingomonas flavalba (assembly GCF_047553045.1). Taxonomy (GTDB): domain Bacteria; phylum Pseudomonadota; class Alphaproteobacteria; order Sphingomonadales; family Sphingomonadaceae; genus Sphingomonas_L; species Sphingomonas_L flavalba_A. The sequence continues at coordinate 989,076 of NZ_CP180208.1, forward strand.
CTCGGCCGGCGAACTGCGGTCGGAAATGGCGACCAAGCAGTCGCGCTTCTTCCGTTTCTTCTCGTCCAGCGACACCTATGATCCAGACCGGCTAGCCTATGATCAGGGCAAGCTGCGTCAATTCTACCTGACCAACGGCTATGCCGATTTCCGGGTGATCTCCGCTATCGCCGAACTGACCCCGGACAAGCGCGATTTCATCATCACCTACGTTGTTGAGGAAGGTGAGCGCTACAAGTTCGGCGAGGTCGAGGCTGAAAGCGATATCCGCGACTTCAAGGCGGAAATGGTGAAGCGCCTGATCCCGATGAAGACGGGCGACTGGTACGACGCGAAGCGGGTCGAGGATACCGTCGACTCGATCACCCAGTCTGCCGGCTTATTTGGTTACGCCTTCGCGCAGGTAGAACCGCAGTTCCGCCGCGACCCGGAAGCGCGTACGATGTCGCTGACTTTCCAGGTTGCTGAAGCGCCGCGCGTTTATGTCGAACGGATCGACATCAACGGCAACACGATTACCCAGGACAAGGTCGTTCGCCGCGAGTTCCGGTTGCAGGAAGGGGATGCGTTCAACAGCTTCCTGGTCAAGCGGTCGCAGGACCGGATCAATTCGCTTGGCTATTTCCAGGAGAAGCTGGAGGTCAAGCAGTCGCAGGGTTCGGCGCCAGACCGGGTGATCCTGACGACCAATCTGGAAGAAAAACCGACCGGCGAGCTGCAGCTGTCAGCCGGCTATTCCAGTCTGGAACGGTTCATTATCAACGCGTCGATCACCCAGCGCAACTTCCGCGGCAAGGGCCAGACGCTGCGTGCGTCGGTCGATTATTCCGCCTATTCTAAGTCGATCCAGCTCGGCTTTACCGAGCCGTATCTGTTCGATCGCAACATCGCGATCGGCGGCGATATCTTCCGTCGTGACCTGAACTCGTTCAATTTCGTCAATCGCGACCGCAACACCACCTATTCGCAGGTGACGACCGGTTTCCAGATCCGCGTTGGCGTGCCGTTGACCGAATACTGGCAGGCACAGGCCCGCTATGGCCTGAGCTTCGACGATGTCACCCTCGACAAATACCGCTTCTACCTCGATGGGCAGTGTAGTCCCCTGCTCGCCGGCCGCTATCTGTGCGACGCGCTCGGCAAGCGGACGACGTCGTCGATCGGCTATTCTCTGGTATTCAACAACCTGAACAATGTGCTGCGGCCTAGCAAGGGGCAGCGCTTCGCGATCCATCAGGATTTCGCCGGGCTGGGCGGCAGCGTCAAATATCTGCGCAATCGGATTGAGGGCGCAAAATATTGGGGCGTCGGCGGCGGCTTCATTTTTTCCGTGCAGGGTGAGGGCGGCTATATCATGCCGCTGGAAAAGGGCGCGGCCGGTGTCGATCCGATCCGGCTGGTCGACCGGTTCTACCTCGGCGAGCCGCAGATGCGCGGCTTCGACATCCGCGGGATCGGTCCCCGGGTGAAACGCTATCCGCTCGACATCACCACGACGCCGGGCACGCCGATCCTGATCACCGACAAGAACCAGGTGACGGACGATGCGATCGGTGGGCGCTATTACTACATGGCCCGTGCCGAGCTGGAGATTCCGCTGGGTTCCGGCGCGCGCGACATGGGGCTGCGGCCGTCGGTGTTCGTCGATGCCGGGGCGGTGTGGGGCGTGAAGGCGCCGACGCCGATCCTGAATGAGAACGGCATCAACATTCCGGTTCGCGACAGCGCTGGGAATCCGCTCTATTCGGACGGGACCGCGACCGGCTCGACGACGCTGCCGGTGCGGCAGGACGGCACCGCCAACCCGCCGCTTACCCAGTTCATCTCGCCGTTCCGGGAAATCTTCTATGGTGACACGCTGAAACCGCGCGTCTCCGTGGGCTTTGGCGTCAACTGGAACTCGCCGTTCGGCCCGTTCCGCATCGATATCGCCAAGGCCCTGCTCAAGGAACCGGGGGACGACACCAAATTGTTCACTTTCAACGTAGGAACGCAATTCTGATGAAAACCTTTCTGATGACCGCGGCGATTGCCGCCGCCGCTATTCCCGCCGCTGCTCAGGCTCAGGTGGCCGTCGCCGACCTGCAGGGCGCCGTTCAGCAGTCTGCGGCGTTCCAGACCGCAACGACCCAGATGCGGACGACCTACAAGGCGCAGATCGACGCCTTCACCACCCGGCAGACCGCGCTCAACGGCGAACTGCAGCCGCTGATCACGGCTTTTCAGGAAGCGCAGAAGAAGCCGGGCGCGAACGAAGCTTCGTTGAAGCCGCAGTTTGACGCGATCCAGACCAAGCGCAACGCGATCCAACAGCAGCTGGCGCCGCTGTACCAGCCGATCGCCCGCGCCCAAGCCTATGTCGAAGAGCAGATCGTTGCCAAGCTGGATCAGGCGACCCGCGCGGCGATGACCAAGCACCAGATCAAGGTGTTGCTGCGCCCCGATGCCGCCTTCGCCTATGAGCCGACCGCCAACCTGACCACGGCTGTCGTGACCGAACTGAACACCCTGATTCCGAACGCGAGCATCACGCCGCCGGCGGGTTGGGAACCTGGTCAGGAAGTAGCTCCGCAGGGTGCCGCTCCGGCCACGCCGCCGGCGCAGCCGCAGGGTCGATGACGGGGGATACGGGCACTGCCGCCATCGGACCGCTGGATATCCGGCGGGTGATGGCGGCGCTGCCGCACCGTTACCCGATGCTGTTGGTCGACCGGGTCGAGGAGATCATCCCCGACCGGTCGATCGCGGCGATCAAGGCGGTGACGATCAACGAGCCGTTTTTTCAGGGGCATTTCCCCGGCCGGCCGATCATGCCCGGCGTGCTGATCGTCGAGGCGCTTGCCCAGGCGGCGGGCGTGCTGGCGGTGGAATCGCTCGGGCTCGCCGGGTCCGGCAAGCTGGTCTATTTCATGGCGATCGACGGCGCCAAGTTCCGCGTGCCGGTGGAACCGGGCGTGCTGCTGCGGCTGGAGGTGGAATTCGTCCAGAAGCGGGCAAGCGTGTGCAAGTTCGCCGGCCGCGCCCTTGTCGACGGCAAGCTGGCGGCGGAGGCCAATTTCACCGCGATGATCGCCGATCCGCCAGCCGTCTGATCGGCTTGCCATCGCCCCCGGCAGCGGCTAGGGCCGCGCTTCCATCCTGGCTGGTCGGAAACCAGCCGCGCAAGGAGCTTGATTCATGAAAAAAGACACGCACCCCGATTACCACTTCATCAAGGTGCAGATGACCGACGGCACCGTCTACCAGACCCGGTCGACCTGGGGTAAGGAAGGCGACACGCTGCAGTTGGATATCGATCCGACCGTCCACCCGGCGTGGACCGGCGGCAAGTCGTCGCTCGTTGACAGTGGCGGACAGGTTGCGCGCTTCAACAAGCGCTTCGGCGGCCTCACCCTCGGCAAGAAGTAAGCGGCATGCGGCGGCACGTTCTTTTCGGTGTCGCCGCTGCGCTGCTGCTGGCCAGCAGCGCTCATGCGGCGCCTGCGGTCAGGGGCGGTGATGCTCCGGTCAAGGCTATCGTCGCCTCGCCGCAATGGAAGGCGGCGCGTGACGCGCTGAAGGCCGGGCACGACCGCTTCGTGTCCGACATCGTCACCATCACCGAAATCCCCGCGCCGCCGTTTGGTGAGGAAAAGCGCGGGGCGGCGGTGCGGGCGATGTTCGACCAGATCGGCCTTTCCGACGTGCGTGTCGACGCGGTCGGCAACGTCATCGGGCTGCGCAAGGGCACCGGCGCGGATAACGGGCTGGTCGTCATCGCCGCCCATCTCGACACCGTGTTCCCGGCTGGCACCGACGTAAAGGTCAAGCGGGAGGGCACCGTGCTGTCCGCCCCCGGCATTGGTGACGACAGCCGCGGCGTCGCGGCGCTGATCGCGATCGCGCGGGCGCTCGACGCCGGCAAGATCAGGACGAAGCGCGACATCCTGTTCATCGCCAATGTCGGTGAGGAGGGGCAGGGCGACCTGCGCGGCGTTCGCCACTTCTTCGGCAACGATCCGCTGGCCAAGCGGACCAGCGCTTTCTTTTCGGTCGATGGGACGGATGCGTCTCGCATCGTCAACGGCGGTGTCGGGTCGAAGCGATATCGTGCCATTTTCCGCGGTCCGGGCGGCCATAGCTACGGCGCCTTCGGCCTGGTCAACCCGATGGTCGCGATGGCGAAATCGGTGGCGGCGCTGTACGAAATTTCTCCGCCCAAGGACCCGAAAACCACCTATTCGGCCAGCGTCACCGGCGGGGGCACCTCGGTCAACTCGATCCCGAACGCAGTGTTCATGGAATTCGACATGCGGTCGGAAAGCGCGGCGGAACTGGCCGCGCTGGACGGCAAGTTCCGCGCGATCGTCGAGCAGGCGGTGGCGGATGAGAACGCGGCCCGCTCGACCCGCGCCGGTACGATCAGCGTCGAGCTGAAAGTGATTGGCGAACGGCCCGCTGGCCAAACGCCGGACGACTCGTCGCTGGTTCGCAACACGCAGGCGGCGATCCGCGCGGTGGGCTTATCACCCACGCTTGAAGCAAGTTCGACCGATTCGAACATCCCGATGAGCATTGGCGTTCCGGCGGTGACCATCGGCTCTGGCGGTATCGGTGCGCGCGCCCACGCGTTGGACGAGCATATCGACGTCGCCGAGCCGCTGAGCAGCCAGGGGCTGATCGCCGCCCTTACCTCGCTGGTCGCCGCCGCCGGCCTCGCCCGTTAGAGCGCCGCTGCGCGGCAGTCAGTCCCGCGCGTTCAGGAAGGCCTCTGCGGTCCGGTAGATCGCGTCGAGATCCGTCTCGTCAATGCAATAGGGCGGCATGACATACATGGTGTTGCCGAGAGGGCGGAGCAGGACACCGTGGTCGATCGCGTGGTGCAACAGGCGTGGGCCGACCGCCGACAGATAGTCGCCCTGCGCGACGTCGATCTCGAACGCGGTGACGGTGCCCAGCCGGCGCGGATTGCGCACCGCCGGATGGGCGGCGATGCGGTCGAGCTGGCTTTGCTGCGCGGCGCCCAGCGCGGCGACCCGGTCGAGCACCGGGTCCTCGCGCCAGATGGCCAGGTTGGCGCGGGCGGCGGCGCAGGCGATCGGGTTGGCGGTGTAGCTTGAAGAGTGGAAGAACATGCGGGCGCGGTCGTCCGATCGGTGCGCCTCGAAGATCGGCGTCGTCGCCATCGTCACCGCCAGCGGCACCGCGCCGCCGGTCAGCCCCTTCGACAGGCAAAGGATATCCGGCACGACGGCGGCCTGCTCGCAGGCGAGCAGGGTTCCGGTGCGGCCCCAGCCGGTCATCACCTCGTCGGCGATGAACAGCACGGCGTGCCGCGCGCAGATCTCCCGCATCTCGGCGAGGATGGCGGGGGTGTAGACCAGCATCCCGCCGGCGCCGAGCAGCAGCGGCTCGACGATGAACGCCGCCGGCGCCGGGGTGGCGCGGCAATAGTGTTCCAGCGCGTCCAGCGTCGCCTGCTCCCGCCCGGCGGCGGGGAAGGGCACGGTGCCGACGTCGAACAGCAACGGCGCGTAGGGCCGGTTGAACACGCCGCGCTCGCCGACCGACATCGCGCCGATCGTGTCGCCGTGATAGCTGTGCTCCATCACCAGGATGCGGTGGCGGTCGCTCGCCTGGTTGGCCCAGAAGCCGAGCGCCATCTTCAACGCCACCTCGACGCTGGTCGAGCCGCTGTCGGAAAAGAACACATGGGTCAGCGCCGGCGGCATGATCTCGACCAGCCCGCGCGCAACCGCCTCCGCCGGCTCGTGCGTCCAGCCGGCGAAGATGATCTGGTCCAGCTTTGCCGCCTGCTCGGCGATCGCCGCCATGATCCGCGGATGGTTGTGGCCGTGGGTCGTCACCCACCAGGACGATATCGCGTCGACGATCCGCCGCCCGTCGGCGGTGTGGAACACCGCGCCTTCGGCGCGGGTGACGAGGGGGATCGGCTCGCCCAGGCCATGCTGGGTGAACGGGTGCCAGATCGGCGAGGTCATGCGGCAAAGTCCGACAGGGTGAAGTGGGCGGCGAAGGCGGCGGCCAGCGTGTCGCGGTCGAGCGGGTCGAGAATAGGCAACCGGCCGAGGCGCCGGACGCCGCCGAACGCCGCAATCGTCGCCTCGCTGTCCTCCACCGCGTCACCGACGAAGGCGATGCCGATGATCGCTATGCCACGCGCGCGCAGCGCCGCGATCGACAGCAGGCTGTGGTTGATCGTGCCGAGCGCGGTGCGCGCGACCAGCACCACCGGCAGGCCCCAGCGCGCGAACATGTCGGCGTAGAGCAGATCGCGGGTCAGCGGCACCAGCAGCCCACCGGCGCCCTCGATGACCAGCGGCCCGTCGACGGGCGGCGGCGCCAGCCGTTCCGGCGCGATCCGCACGCCGTCGATCTCGGCGGCGCGGTGCGGCGAGCAGGGGGTAGCAAGGCGGTACGCCTCCGGCATTATCAGGCCGGCGGGCAGGCCGGAAAGGCGGGCGACGGTCGCGCTGTCCGAATCCTCGTCCAGCCCGGACTGGACCGGTTTCCAGTAATGCGCGCCCAGCGCGCCGGCCAGCGCGGCGGAAAACACCGTCTTGCCGATGCCGGTGTCGGTCCCGGTCACTATCAATCGCGCGCTCATGCCAGTGCCTCCGTCAATGCGCCGGCCAGCGCCGCGACATCGGCCGCGCCGATGTTCAGGGTCAGCGATATGCGCAGCCGCGCGGTGCCGGGCAGCACCGTCGGCGGGCGGATGCCACGCACGTCGAAACCGGCGGCCTGCAGCGCGGCGGCGGCGCGCATCGCCCGGCCGTCGTCGCCCAGCACCAGCGGCAGGATCTGCGATCCGGTCGCCGCGACGCCGCACGGCGCCAGCGCCGCCTCCGCCGCCGCGATCAGCGCCGCCAACTGCTCCCGGCGGTCCGGCTCGGCGGCAAGCAGGCGCAGCGCGGCGCGGACGGTCGCGGCGATCAGCGGCGACGGCGCCGTCGAGAAGATGAAGCCCCGGCCGCGATTGACCAGGAAATCGCGCATCGGCGCCGGCCCGCACAGCAGCGCCCCTTCGCAGCCGAGCGCCTTGCCGCAGGTGCGCAGGGTGATGACGTTGTCGCGCCCGTCCAGCCCGGCGGCCAGGCCGCGCCCGTCCGGCCCGAACACGCCGGTCGCGTGCGCCTCGTCGATCAGCAAGATCGCGTCGTGCCGCCCGGCGACGGCGGCAAGCGCGGTGAGCGGCGCCCGGTCCCCGTCCATGCTGTACAGGCTTTCAACGCAGATCCACGCGCGCCCGGTGCCACCGCTCCGGCGCCAGCCGGTGATCGCGTCGTCGACGGCGTCGGCGTCGTTGTGCGCCGCGCCCCGGCATTCGGCACGGCCAAGCCGCATCCCCTCATGCGCGCTGGCGTGGATCAGCGCGTCGTAGACGACCAGGTCGCCGCGCTGCGGCAGGGTGGCGAGCAGGGCGGTGTTGGCGGCGAACCCGCTGGAAAAGAACAGCGCGCTCTCCGCGCCGAAGAACGCCGCCGCCTCCGCCTCCAGCGCCTCATGTTCCTCATGGTTGCCGCGCAGCAGCCGCGACCCGCCGGAACCGGCGGGCACCCCGCGCGCCAGCGCATCGCCAACGGCGGCGGCCAGCTGCGGCGATCCGGCGAGCGCCAGATAGTCGTTGGACGCGAAATCGCGGCCGGTGCGCGGGATCAGCCGTCGTCGTCGGCCTTGCAGCTCCAGGTTCGTCAGGTCCCGGCGCTGCGCATCGTAGAGTGTCATCGCCGGCCGCTATACGCTCGCGCGGCGCGATGGCGAGACAAGAATAGCTGGGGTGGTGCCTAGCTGAGCGACGGCCGCAACTTCTCCATTGCCGTCGCCAGCGCTTCCGGACTGCGACAGAAGCACAGCCGATAGAAGCTTTGCGAGCCCGGCCCGAAGAAGCTGCCCGGCGCCAGGCCGACGCTGGTGCTCCGCAATATTTCAAGGCAGCCGGCCTTGGAATCGGGGATGCCGTCGATCTCGAAGAACGCATACATGCCGCCGGGCGGCCGGCTGGCCATGCGGACACGCGGCATTGTGTCGAGCGCGTCGCAGACGATCCGCATGCCCTGCTCGCAATAGCGGTTCATATCGGCGACAAACCCTTCGCCCTGCTCGATCGCGGCAATCGCCGCGTCCTGCAGGAAGGTGGTGGTGCCGCTGGTCACATATTGGGTGATGACCGCCAGCCGTGCGGCAACCGACGGCGGGTGAACCAGCCAGCCGAGCCGCCAGCCGGTCATTGCCCAGGATTTGGAGAAGCTGTTGACGATCAGCAGCCGGTCCTCCGGGTCGGCGACGGTCAGCAGCGACGGCGCTACCGGCTGGCCGAACACCAGCCGGTGATAGACCTCATCCGCGATCAGCCAGACGCCCAATTCGCGCCCCAGTTCCAGCAGGCGTATCTGCACGTCGAGCGGGATCATTGCGCCGGTCGGGTTGCCGGGCGAAGCAAAGAAGATCGCCTTGGTCCGCCCGTCGCAGGCGGCGCGCACTTTGTCGATGTCGAGCGACCAGCCGCCGGGGCCGTAATCGAGCCGCACGGAACGTACCTCGCCGCCGACGATCTCGACGATACCGCCGATGTTCGGCCAGACGGGGTCGATGACGATGACATTGTCGCCGGCGTCGACCAGCATCTCGATCGCCAGCATGATCGCCGGCATCCCGCCGGACGTGACGGTGATCCGGTCCGCGTCGAGCGCGGTGCCGAGCAGGCGGTTGTGGTAGGTGGCCAGTGTGTCGCGCAGCGGCGGAATGCCGTTCTGGTGCGAATAGAAAGTGTGGCCGGCGCGAATGCCGGCAAGGGCTGCTTCACCGATGAAAGCGGGGGTCGGCAGGTCGCCTTCGCCGAACCATAGCGGGATGATCGACGTCTTGTCGAACGCCTCCTTCGCGATGTTGGCGATGTTGTCCAGCGATATGGCGGCAATCTGCGCGCGGATGTCGTGGCTGGCGGGAAGGGTGCGGTCGAAACGGGACATCAGGCTGACAGGCTCTCGCTGGTGGATGAAAGCGCGGCGGCGAAGCCAGCCCGCGCCAGGTGGATGTCGTCGTCGGCGACGACGAACTGGAAACCCTGCTCCAGGCGCGCGCGCGCCGCCGCCGGGCCGGGGGTGAAGATGCCGCACGGCACCCCGGCCTCGCGCGCCGCGGCAAGGATGGCGGCGATCGCGGTTTCAAGCGGTGGTCCGTCCCCGGCCAGGGCAAGGCCCAGGTCGCCGGGGCCGACGAACAGCATGTCGATGCCCGGCGTCCGCGCGATCGCGGCGGCATTGTCCAGCCCGGCGCTGGTCTCGATCATCACCGCGACCAGCGTCTCGGTCCGGCTGGCGGCAAGATAGGCGGGGAAGTCGCGCAGCGGCCTCATGCCGCCGCCCGAACGGGCGCCGCCGGGCGGGTAGTGCGCGGCGGCGACGGCGGCGGCGGCTTCCTCGGCGGTGTCGACCAGCGGCACGATCACCCCGGCCGCGCCGGCGTCCAGCGCCTGGCCGACCGACGCCGCCTGCTTGTCGGCGACGCGGGCGAGCGGCGTCACCCCCGCGGCGGCGGCGGTCGCCAGCGCGACATGGGTCGTCGCGACGTCCCACAGGCCATGCTGCAGGTCGAGGACGATCGCGTCCGGCGCCTGCTCGGCGGCGATCTCCGCCAGCGCGGGCGAACCCAGGCTGAGCCACAGGCAGCGCGCCGCCTCGCCCGCGCGCAGCCGGGCAAGCGTGCGGTTGGGAAAGGGCGATGCGGTCATTGCCGGATGCCCGCGTCGGCCAGCAACGGCAGCACGCCGTTGATGAAGCCGGGAAGTTCGTCGAGATAGTTGACGAAGCTGATCGCGGTGCCGCCGAACCCGGCCTGGTGGATCCGGACCAGTTCCGCCGCGATATGCTCCGGCGTGCCGACCAGCGGATAGGTGCCGGCGCCGGCGGCGAAGCGTTTGGCGTGGAGCGTATAGGCGGACGGATCGTGCGATCCCGACGTCGCCTGCTTCATCGCCATATAATGTTCGACGGCGCCCTTGTCGGCCTCGCGCACGGCGATGCGGTCGTAATACTCCTCCGCCTCGTCCTGGCTGGCGCGGCAGACGACGTGGCAGGCGGTGAACACGCCGAGCGGCCGGCCAACCGCCTCGCCGCGCGCCTTGACGTCGGCGATCGTCGCCGCCGCGTCGGCGATCTCGACGAAGGTGGTGAAGATGTGGTCGCTGGTGCGCGCGGCGAAATCCCGCCCGGCGGGCGAGAAGGCGGCCGACAGCACGGTCGGGCGCGGCCGCTGGAGGGAGAGGGGGGCACCCTCGACGCCGCGCAGCTTGTAATAGGCGCCGTCGAAATCGAACGGCCCTTCGCCGGCCAGGATGCGGGAAAACACCTCATACCATTCATGGCCCAGCGCATAAGGCTGATCGGTCCTCTCCATGCCGAACATCGCGAATTCCGGCGCGTTCCAGCCGCAGACGATGTTGAGGCCGGCGCGGCCACCACTGGCGTGGTCGATCGTCGCGATCGCCTTCGCCGCCTGCACGGGGTGGACGAACGGCGCGTGGACGGTGGCGAACAGGGTCATCCGCTCGGTCGCGGTGGCGAGGGCGGCGGCCATCGTCAGCGTCTCGAACGAGTGATGGCGGGCGTTGGTCGTGCCGCCGAACCCCTTCCACCGCGCCAGTGGCAGGAAGAAATCCAGCCCGGCGCCATCGGCGAGGCGGGCGAGGGCAAGCAGGTCCGGCCAGGCGGCGCGCCAGCGCTCCGGCACGGTGGTAACCGCAAGGCCGCCGTCGGCGTTGGCGCCGAACAGGCCGAGCTGGAAGGGTTGGGTGTCGATCATGCTGTGACAAGCGCCTTATTCCGGTCCTTGCTAATCAATATGAGTTTGCATAGAGTTTGCCAAGGGGCAGTGACGCGCCGGTAAATGGTGGAACGGAGTGCATCCGATGCCCGCCGATGACGAAACGGACTAGGCAGGTCAGCTTGGCTGCCATACAATTCACATGAATCGGAATATAAATTGCGATGGCGGGGAGGGGCGTTGGCGAACCGGGATGAGATAGCCGAGCGCGAGCACGGTTTGCAGCAGAGCCTGAGCCGCCGCCAGATCGTGATGATCGGGCTGGGCGGGGCGATCGGAACCGGCCTGTTCGCAGGCAGTTCGCTTGCCATCGGCTATGCCGGGCCGGCGGTGATCGTCAGCTACGCGATCGCGGCGCTGATCGCTGCGGCGATGGTGTTCAGCCTGTCGGAAATGGCGGTGGTTCACCCAAGCGCGGGGTCGTTCGGCGTCTATGCCGAAACCTATCTGAATCGCTGGTCCGGCTTCGTCGTCCGCTATACCTACTGGATGGCGCAGGTCATCGCCGTCGGCGGGGAGGCGACGGCTGCCGGCGTCTACATGACCTTCTGGTTCCCGCATATTCCGGTATGGGTATGGTCGGTCAGCTTCGCGCTGATCGTCGTTTATTTCAACGCGCGGTCGGTGAAGAATTTCGGCACGATCGAATATTGGCTGGCGCTTATCAAGGTGTCGGCGATCGTCATCTTCATCATCCTCGGCGCCGCGACGATCTTTGGCATCGGCATGCCGGCGACCGGCCTGCACAACCTGACCGGCCTGCCCGGCGGGTTCATGCCGATGGGGTTCAGCGGCGTCTGGATGGCGGTGGTTGTCGGCATTTTCTCGTTCAGCGGGATCGAGGTGATCGCGGTCACGTCCGGCGAGACGGCGAACCCGGAAAAGGCGATTCCGGCGGCGCTGCGGACGATGGCGATCCGGCTGTTCCTGTTCTACGTGCTGGCGCTGACCATCGTCGTCGCGTTCGTGCCGTGGACGGAAACCGGCGCGACCAAGGTCATCACCGCCAGCCCGTTCGTGAAGGTGTTCGAACATAGCGGCATCATGCACGCCGCCGGGATCATGAATTTCGTCGTGCTGAGCGCGGCGTTGTCTAGCATGAACACCAATGTCTATCTGTGCTCGCGCATGCTGTTTTCGCTGTCGCGCGACGGCTTCGCGCCGCGCATGCTCGGCAAGCTGACGCGCAGCGGCACGCCGCTGGTGGCAACGCTGCTTTCCGGCGGCGGCATCCTGTGCGTGTCGGCGGTGTCGAAACTGACGCCGATGGCCTACACCTACCTGTTCGGCATCGCCCTGTTCGGCGCGATCGTCGTCTGGATGATCGTGATGTGCAGCCATATCGGCTTCCGCCGCGCGAACCCGCCGGAAACCCTGCCGGTGCGGATGCCGTTGTTCCCCTATCTGCAGATCGTCGGCCTGTGTCTGCTCGCCGCGATCCTGGTGACGATGGGGCTGGATGATACGGCGTGGAACGTATCGTGGCTGGTCGGTGTGCCGTGGTTGCTCATGTTGTCGCTGGCCTATTGGCTGTGGCACCGCCGCCAGCCGGACCGGGCATGAGCGTAGCGCGGATTTATACGGGCGAGGGGGTGAGATGACAGTCGATTTCGATGCGCTGCGGCAACGGTTTCCGCTGCTGGCGCGCAAGACCTATCTGAACAGCGGTTCGTATTGCGCGCTGGCCGACAGTGTGAAGCAGGCGTTCGAAGCCTATATGGACGATCGGCTTGCGGTTGGCGCCAACTGGGATGTCTGGGTCGAAAAGAACGAGGCGGTGCGTGCCTGTGTCGCCCGGCTGATCAATGCTGAACCGGACGAGATCGCGGTGACGGCGTCGGTGTCCGCCGGGCTGAACGCGCTGGCCAGCGCGCTGGATTTCACCGGGCCGCGCAACAAGGTGGTGGTCACCGATTTCGAATTTCCGACCGCCGCCCAGATCTGGCACGCGCAGGTTCCGCGCGGGGCGGAGGTCGTGCATGTCGACCGCGACGCCGACGGTTATATTCCGGTTGAGCAGTTTCTGGATGTGATCGACGAGCGCACCGCGCTTGTCGCCGCAACCCAGGTCTGTTTTCGCAACGGTGCCCGGCTGGATGTCGGTGCAATCGGCCGGCTGGCGCACGAACGTGGCGCGAAGATGCTGGTCGACAGCTATCAGGCGGTCGGATCGCTGGAAATCGACGTCCGCGCGCTGGACGTCGATTTCCTTGTCGGCGGCATGTTGAAATACCTGCTCGGCACCGCCGGTATCGGCTTTCTTTATGTTCGTAAGGCATTGATTCCCGATCTCGTGCCGACGAACAGCGGCTGGTTCGCGCAGGACGATATCGTCGCGATGGATATCACCGCGAACCGGCCGTCGCCGACGGCGCGTCGTTTCGAGGCCGGTTCGCCGGCCGTGGTCAATTGCTACGCGGCGGAAGCCGGGCTGAACCTGTTGCTCGATATCGGGATGGAGGCCATCGCCGCGCGCAACCGGGCGCTGAGCGGCCAGTTTATCGAGCGGCTGCTGGCGATTGGCTGGCCCAGCGTCACGCCTCATCTGGATGCCAGGCGCGGCGCCACTGTCGCCATCCCGTCGCGTGATGCGAAGGGGCTGTGCGCGGCATTGATGGAACGGGACATCGTCACGTCTTTCCGCGACGACAATGTTCGTGCGAGCTTCCACTTCTATAACAATGAGGCCGATGTCGATTCGGCGATTGCCGCGCTTTCCTCGCTGAAGGCGCAATTCGGGCCAAACCAGGAATGAGGCGGTAACGGGAGCCGATGACCATCAGGATCATTCGCGACGCAGAGGTCCGGGCGATGTTGCCTGTCGACCGTTGCATCGCCCTGATGGACGAAACGATGCGTGCGGTATCCGCGGGGCACGCCGTCCTTCCGTTGCGTTCGGTGATGGCGCTGCCCGGTGGCGGGGCGCTGGGCAACATGCCTGGCTCTCTTGCCGACCCGGCCTGTTTCGGGGTCAAGCTGGTCAGCCTGTTTCCCGGCGACGGTGACGCCGGCTTCTCCCATCCCGGCGTGGTGCTGCTGTTCGAACCGGAGCATGGCCGGATCGAGGCAATCGTCGATGCGAGCGCGATAACCGCGATCCGCACCGCGGCGGCGAGCGGGCTGGCGACGCGGCTGCTTGCGCGCGATGATGCGGGCGACCTGGCGCTGCTAGGGGCAGGCACTCAGGCGCGCAGCCATTTGCAGGCGATGCTGGCGGTGCGAGCGTTGCGGCGAATCCGCGTTTGGGCGCGTGACGGGGGGAAAGCGCGCGCCTTTGCCGAGAGCGAGGGCGCGGCCAATGGTATCGTAATCGAACCGGTGGCCGATGTCGGTGCGGCGGTGACCGGCGCCGATATCATTTGCACATTGACCGGCGCACGCACGCCGATCCTGTCCGGCGATCAGGTGGCACCGGGCACCCACCTTAACGTCGTCGGATCGAGTGTGGTGACCGCGGCGGAGATTGATGCGGCGTTGGTCGCGCGGGCGCGGTTCTTCGTCGATTACCGTCCCTCCGCCGAGGCGGAGGCAGGCGAATACCGGATGGCATTGGCAGCCGGGGCGATTGGACTCGACCACATCGTCGGAGAAATCGGCGCGGTGGCGAGCGGCGCCTGTGCCGGCCGGAGCGCGGCGGAGGATGTCACGCTTTACAAATCACTGGGAATCGCCGCCCAGGACCTTGCGGCGGCGCGTTTCGTGCTTGATCAGGCGCGGCGGCGGAATACCGGCGTCGAGGTGTCGTACTGACCGGATATGGCGGCACAGGACCTGCCACGGTGGATGGATGTGTTCTGGCGTATCGGATTGGCAATGGGATGATGACGGGATGAGCAAAGCGCGCGCGCGGGCGGCAAAGGATGATCTGGAAATTGGCGATGGCTGGCTTGAAGAATTCATGCCCTATCGGCTGTACCGCGTGGTCAACCGCCTGAATCTGCGCCTGCAGAATCGGTTGAAGGCGATCGGTATCAGCCCGTCGCAATGGCGGGTGCTGAGCGTGCTGCGCTCGCATGGCACGCTGACCATCGGCAAGATCGTCGAACATACGTTGATGGAACAGTCGACGGTTAGCCGCGTGATCGACCAGCTGGAAAATGACGGCCGGGCGACCCGGCGGACATCGGCCGCGGATTCACGGATGATCGAGGTGGTGCTGACCGAAACTGGCGTCGACGCGTTCGAAAAGATCCTGCCGGCGGCACGGCGGCACGAGCGGATCGCGATGGAAGGCTTTTCCGCCAGGGAGATCGCAACGCTGCGCGCGTTCCTTGCCCGGCTTGAGGACAATATCACCCAGGACGATTACTGACGCGCGGTTTGCGCCGCACAACGACGATTGCGGCGGCCTGTCCTTTCCAATACCGAACGGAAATGAGCGGCGGATCGCTCAGGAGGAGTTCGGCGGATTGTTGGCCCATCCACCGTTGTCTGTCACGGAGCTGCGCGCGGCCTGCCGCGTCGACGGGGTCATCACCCTGTTCTATTATGCGGATGTGTCGGCGGCGGCCCGCTGGTACGAGCAGGCGGTCGGTTTCGAGAAAGTCCTCGATTACGGCTGGCTGGCGATTTTCCGGATCATCGATCGCGCCTATGTCGGACTGGTGTCCGGGGAGGTCGGCAGTCAGCAGCCGATAGCCGGCGTCAACAAGGGCGCGATGGTGACGATCGCAACGCGCGAGTTGGAGCGCTGGCACCGCCATCTGGTCGACACCGGCGTCGCCGGGGTGGAGAGCCATCTGCAACGGGGCTGCGACGGCAATACGCTGGAGTTCAAGCTGCGCGACCCCGGCGGGTATACGCTCGAATTCTTCCAGTGGCTGGAAACGCCGCCCGGGATGCGTGTGGATGACTGATTCGTGCGCCGGTTTCGCGAATTCTGGTTGCGATGTTGGTGTGTAATATACGTATAGTTTTACGTGCATTGCGTATAGATTATATTTTTTTCTCTAAAGATAATGTCGATCCCATTAACAATGGTGATGACTCTCGCATGAATAATTGGCTCGTGACCTGGTACGGCACGCCATTTGCTTGGTGATATCTGCCTGAAACAGGAGGGTATCATGAAGAATCAAGGCATTATAACTTGCGTATTTTCCGTGGGGGCGCTGATGCTTGCATCCGCGGCGCCAGCGGCGACGGTCAGCAGCTCCAGCTACGGTGTGTCCGCGAACCTGAATGTCGTCGGAGCATTGAACGCCTCGCTTGGGCCTGTGTCGGCGGCGTCGGGCTCGGCGCCCGGCAGCTACGACGTCAGCAACAGCCTGCTGACGCTGAATCAGTCGCTGGCGCTGATCGCGACGCCGCTGGTGTCGGCCGGTGAGCAACTGAGCGGCGGCCTCATCACAGCAACGGCGATGTCGGACTATCCGGCGACGCCGCGTGGCAGCGCCAGCGCGACGGTTGCCGATCTGTCTGCCGGGCTATTCCTAGACACGGTGCTGTTGCCGCCGGCGCTGATCGCCGGGATTGATTCGAAAACGGTGCAGTCCAGCGCCTGGGTCGATGCCAGCGCCGGGTTGAGCGTTGGCGGATCGACGGTGCTGGAGCAGCTGGCGCTCGGCGGATCGGTGCTTGGAACGCTTGGCATTGGCGGCGGGCTATTCGCCAGTCCGGCGGCCAATACCGTGCTGGTCGATCTGCTCGGTTTGAGGATCGTGCTGAACGAGCAGATGGTCTGGGGCGATGGTGTTTCCAACCTCGGCATAGCGACCAACGCGATCCACGCGTCGTTCGACAATTTCCTGCTCGGCACGCAGTTGCTGAACGGAGACATCATCATCGCGCATTCGCAGGCCGAGATTACCGGCTATTCGGCGTCTGCGGCGGTTCCAGAGCCGGCGAGCTGGGCAATGCTCATCGCCGGCTTCGGGCTGGTCGGTTTCGCAATGCGGGCCCGCCCCCGGTCGCGCATCGTCACGGCCTGACCAGCGCCCCGGACGCCGGCCCTCACCCACGCCGGCGCCCGGGGTAGGCCGCGGCCATTCTTTCAACCGCGCGCATGATCGTCTATCGGCCGGGTTTCGATGATCGGATGAACGGAACCCGTGACCCTTTACGCTCGCTTCGCAGCCGAACTCGGCGCCATTCTCGACAGGCTTGAACAGGACGGCGTGCTGCCCGCCGGGTTGAGCCGCGCCAATATCGCGGTGGAGCCGCCGCGCGACCCGTCGCACGGCGACCTGGCGATCAACGCGGCGATGGTGCTGGCCAAGCCGGCCGGGACCAATCCGCGCGCGCTGGCCGAGGCGCTGGTCGAGCGGTTGCGGGCGGTGGGCGGAGTCGAATCGGTCGCGGTCGCCGGACCGGGCTTCATCAACCTGACGCTGAACGACGGTGTCTGGCGCGCCGAGCTGGCGGAGATCCACGCGCGGGGCGGGGACTATGGCCGGTCGACGATCGGCGCCGGGCGCAAGGTCAATGTCGAATATGTTTCCGCCAACCCGACCGGGCCGATGCACATGGGGCATTGCCGGGGAGCGGTGGTCGGCGACGCGCTGGCGAGCCTGCTGGAATATGCCGGGCATGAGGTGATCCGGGAATATTATGTCAACGACGCCGGGGCGCAGGTCGACGTTCTGGCGCGGTCGGCGCATCTTCGGTACCGCGAGGCTCTCGGCGAGGTTATCGGGGAAATATCAGAGGGGCTTTATCCCGGTGACTATCTGAAGCCGGTGGGGGCGGCGCTCGCGGCGGAATTCGGGGATCGTTACGTAGGCGTTCCAGAGTCCGAATGGCTGGTGCTTTTCCGCGAGCGCGCGGTGGCGGCGATGATCGTGCTGATCAAGGCCGATCTGGCGCTGCTCGGCATCCACCACGACCTGTTTTCGTCCGAGGCGGCGATCCACGCCGAAGGCAAGGCCGAGGCGGCGATCGCCCGGCTGCGCGAACGCGGGCTGATCTACGAAGGCGTGCTGGAAGCGCCGAAGGGCGAGACGCCCGACGATTGGGAGCCGGTGGAACTGACCCTGTTCCGCGCCACCCAATTCGGCGACGACCAGGACCGGCCGGTCAAGAAGTCGGACGGGAGCTGGACCTATTTCGGTGGCGACCTGGCCTACCACGCCCAGAAAGCGGAAGGCGTCGACGCGCTGATCGACATCTGGGGCGCCGACCATGCCGGGACGGTCAAGCGGATCAAGGCGGCGGTCGCCGCGCTGACCGGGGACCGGGTCCAGTTCGACGTCAAGCTGATCCAGATGGTCCGGCTGCTGCGCGGCGGCGAGCCGATCAAGATGTCGAAGCGGGCGGGCAATTTCGTCACGCTGGCCGACGTGGTGCGCGAGGTGGGCAAGGACGTGGTGCGGTTCACCATGCTGACCCGCAAGGCCGACGCGCAGATGGATTTCGATTTCGCCAAGGTGGTCGAGGCGTCGAAGGACAATCCGGTCTTTTACGTCCAGTACGCCCATGCCCGCATCCGGTCGATCGGCCGGCGGATCGCCGAAGCCGGGGTCGATTGCGCCGGGACGCCGAAGCTGGAGCGGCTGGACCGCGAAGAGCTGGCGCTGGTCGCGCTGGCCGCGCAGTTCCCCCGGATCGTCGAGGCGGCGGCCATCGCGCGCGAGCCGCACCGCATCGCCTTCTACCTGTTCGATCTGGCGGCGGCGTTCCATGCCTATTTCAACATGGGCAACGACCGGCCCGACCGGCGGGTGCTGATGGCGAATGATGTGGAAACCACTTGTGCGCGGCTTTATCTGGCGAACGGAATCGGGCAGATCATCCGCAATGGCCTGGCCATCATGGGGGTCGCCGCGGTCGAGGAGATGAAGTGATGACCGACACCGATCGAGACGGCCTGTCACTGCGCGACGAGGATCGGCTGCCCTGGCTGGAGCCGGTCGACGACGAGGATTATGACGACGAGGGCGTTTCGCCGCTGCGTGTCGCCGTGTTCGTGCTGCTCGGCCTGGCGCTGATCGCGCTGGTCGTCGGCGGCATATACTGGTTGCAGAACCGCAGCCCGGCGGCGGAAGGCGAAGGCGGCCTGATCGCGGCACCGGCCGGCGATTACAAGGTCAAGCCCGACGAGCCGGGCGGCATGGCGGTCGAGGGGCAGGGCGACACCACCTATGCCGCCAGCCAGGGCGCGGCGCCCGACGCCCGGCTGGATCTGGAAGCGGTGCCGGAAGCGCCGGTCGTGCTGCCGCAGCCGGTCGACGCGCCGCCCGCGCCGCCGCCGGTGGCCGCCGCGCCCCGGCCGGCCCCGGCCAAGGTCGCGTCGGCGACGGTTCCGGCCAAGCCGGCGCGGTTGCCGACCCCGGCGGCGACCCCGGCCCGGCGGGCGACGCCGACCCCGGCGCCAACATCCGCTGCCACCCCGGCGCCGGCACGCAGCGGCGGATCGACGGTGCAACTGGGCGCTTTCGGATCTGAAGCGATCGCCAATACCGCGTGGAAGCGGATGGCGGCGCGCTTCGCCTTTCTGGCGCCGCTGACCCCGAACGTCACGCAGGCGACGGTCAACGGCAAGGTGTATTACCGGTTGCAGGCCAGTGCGCCGGGGCAGGCGCGCGATATTTGCGGGCGGCTGAAGGTCGCCGGGGAAAGCTGCATCGTCGTCGGCAATTGAGCCGGCGATGACCCCGGCCATTTTCGGCATCGCCGGTGAGACGCTGTCCGCCGACGAGCGCGCCTTCTTCCGCGATGCCGACCCGGCCGGCTACATCCTGTTCGGGCGCAACACGGTGGCGCGGGACCAGTTGCGCGCGCTGACCGATGACCTGCGCGCGCTGTCTGGCCGCGACCGCCTGCCGATCCTGATCGATCAGGAAGGCGGACGGGTGGCGCGGATGAAGCCGCCGGAATGGCCGGCCTTTCCCGCCGCCGGGCGGTTCGACGCATTGTACGAGGTCGCGCCGATCTCCGCGATCGAGGCGGCGCGCGCCAATGCCCGCGCGCTGGGCCTGATGCTGGCCGAGGCCGGGATCAGCGTCGATTGCCTGCCCCTGCTCGACGTGCGCCAGCCCGGCGCATCCGACGTGATTGGCGACCGCGCGTTCGGCGCCGACCCGATGCGGGTGGCGGCGCTGGGCCGCGCGACGCTGGACGGCCTGGCCGACGCCGGTGTCGTCGGCGTCGTCAAGCATATGCCGGGACATGGCCGCGCGCTGGTCGACAGCCACCACCTGCTGCCGGTGGTCGACGCCGACGCCGAGGCGCTGGAGAGCGACCTGGAGCCGTTCATTCGGCTGGCCGACGCGCCAATGGCGATGACCGCCCATGTCGTCTACCAAGCCTGGGACGCCGAGCGGCCGGCGACGCTGTCGCCCACCGTGATCGGCGACATCATTCGCGGACGTATCGGCTTTGACGGGCTGCTGATGTCCGACGACATCGACATGAAGGCGCTGTCCGGCGCGCCGGCGGAGAATGGCGCGACGGCGGTGGCGGCGGGGTGCGATGTCGTGCTGAATTGCTGGGCGCGAATGGACGACATGATTGCGACCGCGGCGCGGCTGCCGGCGATAACCGAGGCCGCCGCCCGGCGGCTGGACCGGGCGATGGGGCTGCCGGCGCCGGCGGTTGTGCCGGCCGATCGGCCGGCGCTGATCGCCCAGCGCGACGCGCTGCTGGCGCTGGCCTGAGCGCCGTTTCGCACCGAAGAATCCTCCTGCGTGCCACAGGGCGCGCCGGGATTCGGACGAGGCCCGTGCCGGGCGCTGGCGCGGGCGATGGAATCGGGTTAACCACGATGCCGATCGGGATGTGTTCGAAGATGAATCGCCAGCGGGTCGCCATGTTCACCGAACCGCCGGGAGGCGCGAGGATGAAGGGCGGACCTATGGAATCAGCGAGGGCAGGCGGCGGCCGGGTGGTGGGCCGCTGACCGCATTGGCGGCGGGTGTGATCTTGACGTGTCGGCAAGGGTTGCCGGTTATGCCCGGCCGGCGGCTGGCCGGGCGGCGGGTGATGGAGTTGCGAGTGTGGCGAGCGTGATCGGGGCGTTCGGACGGATCGCGGGCGCGGGGACACCCCGGCGCCTGGCCGCCGCATGTTGCCTGGCCGCCATCGGCTGGGTCGGGGCGCCGTTGGTGGCGCAGGACGTGCCGGTCGAGGCCGCGCAGCCGTCCGACCCGAAACCGGCGATGGCGCCCCCGGCGACGCCGATGCCCTATGGCCCGGTCATGCCGGGCGAAGAGAATGTGGCGGCGACACCGTTGCCGCGCCCGCCGGCGATCAGCCCCGAACTGGCCGCTGCCGCCGATGTCGCCGTCGACACCTATCCGTCGATCGCCGCCGCCAAGGCGCAGATTCGCGCCGCGCGCAGCGATATACGCGGCGCCAAATGGTTGCAGTTTCCGAGTGTTTCGGTCGAGGTGCTCGGTTTTACCGGCGGGCGGCGGGCGATAACCGGCGACCGCGACATCACGTCCAACCTGGTGGTCGACCAGCCAATCTGGGCCGGGGGGCGGATTTCCGGCGGCATCCGCAAGGCCGAGGCGGAGAAACTGGTTGCTGACGCCCGTCTTCTGGAGACGGTGCAGGCCATAGAGCTGCGCGTGGTCGATGCGTATTTCGCGATTGCCGGCGCGGCGCGGGAAGCGGCGATCCTGTCCGACAGCCTGGACGAGCATAACCGGCTGGTCGATTCGATCGCGCGGCGGGTGCAGCAGGAGGTCAGCCCCAGCGCCGACCTGGACCTGGCGCGATCGCGTACCGCCCAGCTGGAGCAGGAATTGACCACGGCGGAGGCGCGGCGGCAGGCGGCGCTCAGTCAGTTCCGCGCGCTGGTCAGCGACCCGGCCTTCGCGCTGGGCAATGTGCCGGCATACGACCCGGCCGCCCATCACCCGAACCCGGCGCAGGCGGCGGAGCAGGCGCTGACCTGTAGCCCGACGCGGCAGCGCAGGCTGGCCGAGGCGCAGGTGGCGAAGGCGGAGGTCGATGTTGCGCGCGGCCAGTTGATGCCGCAACTGAGCGCCGAATACTCGCGCAACGAGATTACCGGCGACCGCGTTGGCCTGGTGCTGCGCGCGCGGACCAGCGGCGGGTTTTCCGGCGTGTCGGCGCTGGACAGCGCGCGCATTCGCCGGGATTCGGCTGATCTGGAAGTCGGCGCCGCCGAGCGGGCGCTGCGCGAGGCGATCGGCGTCGATCTGGTCGAGAATGCATCGGCGCGCGGGCGGATCGCCAGCGCCGGGGCGGCGGCGCGCAATGCCCGGATCGTCACCGAATCGTACAAGCGCCAGTTCAACGCCGGGCGCCGGACCTGGCTCGACGTGATGAACGCGGTGCGCGAGGCGTCGTCGCTGGACCTGGCCGAGGCGGCGGCCGAAATATCGGCGATGCAGACGGCGGCGCGGGTGTTGCTGCGGACCTGCCGCTGGCAGCCGGACGGCAGCGGCGGGCAATGAGCGGGCTGATCCACCTTATTCCGATGCTGGCGCGGCAGCGCGGCATTGACCTCGACCCTGACTGGCACGGCGGGCTGGGCGATGAAGAGGGCGGGCTGGACGGCCGCGACGGGCTGCGCCGGCTGGCGACCCACGCCCGCTGGCCGGCGCCGCGCGCGCTGACCGGGCGGCCGAAGGCAGAGGCGTTTCCGCTGCTCGTCTACACCACCGCGCTGGGCTGGGCGATTGCCGAGCAGTGGGAGAATGCGGACGAGATCCGCATCGCCACCGAGCGCGGCAGCGCGACGATGGGCTGGGACGACGACGCGACTTTCTTTGCCGTGGAGCTGCCCGATCCGGTGCGGCGCGGGGCGACGCCAAGGGCGGTCGACATTTTCTGGCGCGCGATCCTGAGCCGCAAGGGGGTGCTGGGCAGTGCCGCGCTTGCCACCGTTGTCGCCAACATCATCGCGCTCGCCACCTCGCTCTATTCGATGCAGGTCTATGACCGGGTGATCCCGCGCGGCAATTTCGCGACGCTGTGGGTGCTGACCGTCGGTGTCGTCGTTGCGCTGGCGATCGATTTCGCGCTGCGTTCCGTGCGCGCTTTGATGATCGAGCGCGAGGCGGCGCTGATCGACACGGAGGTGTCCGAATTCTTCTTCGCCCGGTCTCAGGCGGTGCGGCTGGATGCGCGGCCGCCCGGCGTCGGCACGATGGCGAGCCAGTTGCGCGGGCTGGAACAGGTGCGGGCGCTGATGTCGTCCGGATCGCTGTTCCTGGTTGCCGACCTGCCGTTCGCGCTGCTGTTTTTGCTGGTCATCGCCGCGATCGGCGGGGCGATCGTCATCGTTCCGCTGGTCGCTTTCCCGATCGCGCTGCTGCTCGGCTGGCTGTTCGCCTGGGCGATCAAGAACGACACCGACAAGGCGCAGGTCAGCGGCAACCGCAAGAACGGCCTGCTCGTCGAGTCGCTCGATTCCGCCGAGACGGTGAAGGCCAACCGCGGCCAGTGGCAGATGCTGGGGCGGTGGAACCGGCTGATGGACGAGGTCCATCATTACGAAGATCCGGTGAAGCGCTGGTCGTCGATGGCGGGCACGATTTTCAGCTCGATGCAGCAGATCGCCTATGTCGCGATCATCGCGTTTGGCGCGGTCGAGGTGGCGGCCGGCAACCTGACGATGGGCGGGCTGATTGCCTGCGCGATCATCGCCGGGCGGGTGAACGGGCCGCTGGTGACGATGCTGCCCGGCTTCATCGTCCAGTGGGGATATGCGCGTTCGTCGCTGCAGGCGCTGGACGGGGTGCTCGCCTTGCCGATGGACGATGCGGCCGGGACGATCAGTCTACGACCGGAGCGGCTGAACGGGCCGCTCAGGCTGGAAGGGGTGAAGTTCGCCTATCCCGGCACGCGCGACACGATCGACGTGCCGCGGCTGGAAATCCGCGACGGCGAGAAGCTGGCGATCATCGGCGGCGTGGGGTCCGGCAAGTCGACGCTGCTGCGGCTAATCGCCGGCCTGTATGCGCCGCAGGACGGGCGCGTGCTGATCGGCGGGCTGGACATGGGCCAGATCGCCACCGACGTCGTCCGCCGCCACATCGGCTACCTGCCGCAGGACTTCCGGCTGGTGAACGGCACGCTGCGCGACAACCTGCTGCTCGGCCTGTCCAACCCCGGCGACGACCGGGTGATGGAGGTGGCGCGGCAGAGCGGCTTCGCCCGGATGGTCGCCGCCCACCCGCGCGGGCTGGACCTGCCGATATCGGAAGGAGGCAGGGGGCTTTCCGGCGGCCAGCGGGCGCTGACCGGGCTGACCCGCATGTTGCTCGCCGGACCGCCGATGATGCTGCTCGACGAGCCGAGCGCCAATCTGGACCAGGCGACGGAAAGCGCGGTGTTCGAGGCGATCAAGGAGCAACTGGGCGAGCGCGGCACGATGGTGCTGGTCACCCACAAGCTGCAATTGCTGGCGCTGGTCGACCGGGTGGTGGTGATGGCCGGAGGGCGCATCGTCCTTGACGGCACGACCAGCGACGTCATCGCCCGGCTGGCCCCGCAGGCGCCGGCGCAGGTTGAAGGCGACGGCGCGCCTCAGCTGACGGAGCAGGGCTGAGCCATGGATTACGCGCAGAGCCGCCGGGCTTCCACCTGGATCATCATCCTCGCTGCGCTGGCGGTTGGCGGGTTCATCCTGTGGTCGCTGTGGGCGGAACTGGACCAGATCGCCCGCGCCCGTGGCACCGTGATCCCGACCGGGCGGGTGCAGGTGATCCAGAGCGCCGACGGCGGTGTCATCACCCGCATCCGCGTGCGCGAGGGCGATACCGTTCGCAAGGGGCAGTTGCTCGTCTCGCTCGACAAGGTGAAGCTGGGGGCGTCGGTCGACGAGGCGCGGGCGCGGGTGGCGGCGCTGAAAAGCGCGATGGCGCGCATTCAGGCGGAGCTGTTCGGCCGGCCGCTGGCCTTTCCGGAGGACGTGCAGGCCTATCCCGAATTCGTCGCCAACCAACGCCAGCTTTACGCCCAGCGGCGGGCGTCGCTGGGCGCCGACATCGCCGCGCTGCAATCGCAGGGGCGGCTGATCCGCGAGGAACTGAACCTCAACATGCCGCTGGTGCGCAGCGGCGACGTCGCCCGGTCCGAGATCATCCGCATGCAGCGCAACGCCGCCGACGTCGACGGGCAGGTCGCCAGCCGCCGCGCCCGTTACCTGCAGGACCTGCAGGCCGAATATGCGAGGACGCAGGAAGACCTGGTCACCGCCGAGCAACTGCTGACCCAGCGCGCCGACGCGCTGGGCAACGCCGACCTGCTGTCGCCGGTCGACGGCGTGGTCAAGAATGTGCGGGTGACGACGGTCGGCGGGGTGCTGCGCCCCGGTGACGAGATGCTGACGATCGTGCCGACCGGCGACGCGCTGATCGTCGAGGCGAAGGTGGCGCCGGCCGATATCGCCTTCGTCCGCGTCGGCCAGACGGCGTCGGTCAAGTTCGATGCCTATGACAGTTCGGTCTATGGCACGGGCAGGGGGCGGGTGACCTTCATTTCGCCCGACACGCTGGTCGAAGAGCGACCGGGCGCGCCGGCCGACACCTATTACCGCGTCCACCTGGCCGTCGACACGGCGATGATGCGGGCGCGGCGTGCCGGTGAGACGATCGCGATCCAGCCGGGCATGACCGCTATTGTCGAGATAAAGACTGGTGAGAGCACGGTTTTCCGTTACCTGACCAAGCCGATCACCAAGACGACGGCGGAGGCGTTGGGCGAACGCTGAGTCGCCGGCGGCGCGGGCGGCGGGGCGTCAATCATTCGTTCATGATTTTCGGTGCATGGAAAGGCACCGCATTTTCCAAGTGTCGCATCGGGGATACAGTTCGTCCCTAAACAGCGGCGCGGATACCATGCCGGTGGCAGAATGGGCTCTTAAGGGGGTTGAATCGACGAGGATTCAATGCCAGAGGCGGCCCGAAGTATTTTGGATCGGGCCAAAAAGGGAGTTGTGTGATGATCAAGAAGACTGTGATGGCCACCGCGGCCATTCTGTCGATGGCGGTGATGCCGGCGTCGGCGATCGCCCAGTCGGCCTCGGCCGCTCGGCTTTCGGTTTCCAACGCGCGCGTCGCGGCGGCCACCGAGAACAAGAGCGATCTGGCTGGCGGCGGCATTCTGATCGCTGCCATCGCGGCTGCTGCCGTGATCGCCGCGATCGTGATCGCTGCGGACGACAAGGACGACAAGCCCGCGAGCGCCTGAGCGCCCGGCTTCTCGTTTCAAACGAGATCAGGGAGTCGCCCATGCGGGCGGCTCCCTTTTCTTTTGGCTCTCGCAGATAACGGATGCGCCCAACAGGGTGCCATCCTTCGCAATCGGTACCCGCGTCAGATCACCCAGCCGCAATGTGAAGCATTGGGCATGACACGGCCACGATTGCGGCTCGAAAACCTGATCGTCCAGCTTCTCGGCCTATGGATTGTTCGCTCTTTCTAGGCGCCGGGGCGACGGTGGAACCACGTGACTATCAATCCCGCAACCCAAACGGCAAAGACGAGAGGGGTTCCTGTAAAGAACGGCAAGAAGCCTACAGACAGGGCCGCGGCGGTCCATCTCTGCTGAAGCAACGCGTGCTGAGCGGCTTGGAACCCGTTAAAATATGAATAGATGAGGACTGCGAGGGCGATACAGAAAATCAAGATCGCGCTTAGTGCCCCTGCGCGTTTGTTGACGCTCGCGCAAATGAGGGCGCTGGCTGCAAACGGACAAAAAAGGACCAGCAGGCCTATATTTCCTATCCATTCAACTCGCAAATGTTCTGAAAAGGCGACGCCAAATGGCTGCCCTGCTATCGTCATTCTCGCGAAGAGGTCGGAGCCCGTAACCGCGACCAAAAATGCCAGAAACGCAATGAATAGATAAATCTTCCAAGATATCCCCTTGTGGCCCGCTTCATCGACGGCCGCCGTCGCGTAGCGGATCTTTCGAGATTCATCCAAAAGCGCTTGAAGCTGCGCGCGGCCTTCATCGTCCAACGGAAGTTCGACGGCCAGCGCCCGTCGCCGGATGCCATCAAGCCTAGAATCAGGAAGCGAACAGGACGTGAAGTCGTCCCAATCATGGTCGTTACCCGAGCCGTTCAGAAATGAGCTGATCGTCTCAGTCACATACTCGGCGTTCTGATGGCGGTTCATCACCAGCCTATCATTGTCCGATGCGTAAACCTTAGCAATCAAAAGATAATCGTGGCCATCCCTATTCAGCGTGCTTCCGCTGCGGTGCTTGCATTGCTCTGGTTTGTGGGCGCGGCCTGTGCGTCCGGGGTGGCGGCGGCTTCGTCGATGGCGGGGGCTTTGCCGACGGTGACGCCGCCGGGGCCGGGGGCGTTGTCCGGCTGTCCTCCGCAGGCGGCGAGGCAGAGGGGCACGAAGATGGCGAGCGGCAGTGTGTGTTGGATCATCGCCGGTATTCTGCAAAGAAAAGGGCCGCGATCCCGGTGGATCGCGGCCCTTCCTGAAATAAGGCGTCTGGCGCTTACTTCTTCAGCGCTTCGCCGGCATTGACCAGCGCGTTGCCGGCCGCATCGGCGGTCGCGTCGGCGGCGGCGCCGGCGTTCTCGGCCGCGTTGTCGATCGCCGAAAGGGCGTTGTCGGTCGCGTTGTCGATGCTGCCCAGCGCGGCGTCGGTGGTGTTGGCGACATCGCTCGCGATGGCGTTGGCGGCTTCGGCGCTTTCGTTCTGCGCGCTGTTGGTGCAGGCGGCGAGGCCGAAGGTGGCGGCGGCGATCAGCGACGCGATAGCAATCTTCTTCATGGGTGAGTTCCCTCCCTGTTCAAAATCCTGCCCCTCGGAAGGCTCCCCGAGATAGCCCCATTTCTCTAGCGTCGTGGTTGTGCATTCGCAATCCCCCAGATTCATTGCCTCCCTGACCGAAAATCAGCTTCGTTGACGACATATAAAGATTTCTTTATATGATGGGCGCAATGGTTCCGCTGCTCGACATATTCCGCGCGATCGCCGATCCGACCCGCCTGCGTATCTTCGCGCTGTTGCGGGCGATGGACCTTTCGGTCGGCGAGCTGGCGCAGGTGCTGGACCAGAGCCAGCCACGCGTGTCGCGCCACGTCCGCATCCTGGCGGATGCTGGGCTGATCGTGCGGCGCAAGGAAGGCAGCTGGGTGTTTCTGAGCCTGGGCGAAGGCGCGGTGATGGCGCCGCTTTCCGTTCTGCTCGACATCGACGGCGGGCGCGCGGGTGACGCGGTTGCGGCGCGGGACGCCGAGCGGCTGGCGGCGGTCAAGGCCGACCGGGCGGCTGCGGCGGAGCGGTATTTCGCCGCCCATGCCGACGACTGGGATGCGATTCGATCGTTGCATGTCGCCGAAAGCGCGGTCGAGGCGGCGATGGTCGCGCTGATCGGCCACCGGCCGATCGGCCGGCTGGTCGACGTCGGCACCGGCACCGGACGGATGCTGGAGCTGTTCGCCGGGCAGGCGAGTCGGGCGCTGGGCGTCGACCGCAGCCCGGAGATGTTGCGGCTGGCGCGCGCCAAGCTGAGCGAACGCGCGATCGCCGGCGCCGAATTGCGACAGGGCGACATGTACGCGCTGCCGCTGGACGACGGCAGCGCCGATACCGTCATTTTGCATCAGGTCCTGCATTATGCCCATCAGCCGGGGGTAGCGATTGCCGAGGCGGCGCGGCTGCTGGCGGCGGGTGGGCGCGTGCTGATCGTCGATTTCGCCAGCCATGACCGCGAGGAGTTGCGCGCCCGCGACGCCCATGTCCGGCTGGGTTTTGACGATGCGCAGGTCGGCGGCTGGTTTGCCGCCGCCGGGCTGGAGCCGGTGCGGACGGAAACGCTGGAGGGCGGCGAGTTGACGGTGAAATTGTGGCTGGGCGAGCGCCCCGGCCGGGTAAAGGAGAAGGCGGCGTGACCCTGTCGATCGAGCAGCTTGCGGAGGCCCGGCGCGCGCTGGACGGCCCGCTCTTCGCCGATCTTTCCGGCGACGCGCAGGTGTCGTTCGAGTTCTTTCCGCCCAAGAGCGAGAAGATGGAAGCGCAGCTGTGGGACGCGATCGAGACGCTGGCGCCGCTGGAGCCGCGCTTCGTCTCCGTCACCTATGGCGCGGGCGGGTCGACGCGCGAGCGCACCCACGCGACGGTCGCGCGGATCGCGCGGGAGACCGGGCTGTCGGCGGCCGCGCACCTGACCTGCGTCGAGGCGTCGAAGGCAGAGATCGCCGAGGTGGCGGAGGCGTATTGGGCGGCGGGCGTGCGCCATATCGTCGCGCTGCGCGGCGACCCGCCGGTGATGGGCAGCCGCTTTGTCCCGCACCCGGAAGGCTATGAAAGCGCGGCGGCGCTGGTTGCGGGGCTGCGCCGGATTCATCCGTTCGAGATTTCGGTCGCCGCCTATCCGGAATGCCACCCGGAAGCAGTGAATGCGGCGAGCGATATCGATAATCTGAAGCGTAAGCTGGACGCCGGCGCCGTTCGCGCGATCAGCCAGTTCTTCTTTTCCGCTGACGCCTTTTTCCGTTTCCGCGACGCGGCGGCGGCGGCGGGGATCGACGCTGAGATCGTGCCGGGCATCCTGCCGGTGTCCAACGTCGCCCAGACCCGCAAGTTTGCGGCGATGTGCGGCGCCAGCATCCCGCCGTGGATGGACCGGTTGTTCGAGGGGCTGGACGATCGCCCGGCCGCGCGCCAGCTGGTCGCGGCGACGCTGGCGGCGGAACTGGCGCGGAGGCTTTATGCCGGCGGGGTCAGGCATTTCCATTTCTACACGCTCAATCGCGCCGAACTCGGCTATGCGATCTGCCACCTGCTCGGGTTGCGGCCGAAACCGGCGGCGCGGGTCAAGGCGGCGTGAGGCCGCGATACAGTCAGTTACCGGAGAATAAAGCATGACCGAGACATCCGCCGCAGCCGCCCGGCTGCGCGCCGAAGCCGCCAAGCGCGTGCTGGTCACCGATGGCGCATTCGGGACGATGATTCAGGGCTATCGCCTGACCGAGGCCGATTATCGCGGCGGGCTTGATCTGAGCCGCGACCAGAAGGGCAATAACGACCTGCTGGCGATCAGCCGGCCGCATGTGATTACCGAGATCACCGAAGGCTATCTGGCGGCGGGGGCCGACATCGTGTCGACCAACACCTTCAACGCCAACACGGTCAGCCAGGCGGATTACGGCGCCGAGCATCTGGTGCGTGACATCAATCTGGCGGCGGCGCAGATCGCCCGCAACGCGGCGCGCAATGCCGAGGCGGCGGACGGCCGGCCGCGCTTCGTCGCCGGGGCGATCGGCCCGACCAACAAGACGCTGTCGCTGTCGCCCGACGTCAACGACCCCGGCTATCGCGCGATAAGCTTCGACGAGCTGCGCGATGTCTATCGCGACCAGATGGACGCGCTGCTCGACGGCGGTGTCGACTTCATCCTGATCGAGACGATCTTCGACACGCTCAACTGCAAGGCCGGGATCATGGCGGCGATCGAGGCGGGAGAGGCGCGCGGGGTCGAAGTGCCGCTGATGATCAGCTTCACCGTCACCGACATGTCCGGGCGCAACCTGTCCGGCCATACCGTCGACAGTTTCTGGGCGAGCATCCGCCATGCCAAGCCGCTGACCGTCGGGCTGAACTGTTCGTTCGGCGCGCCGCAGCTTCGCCCGCATGTCGTGTCGCTCGCGGCGATCGCCGACACGCTGATCATGGTCTACCCCAATGCCGGCCTGCCCAACGAGCTGGGCCAGTATGACGAGGCGCCGGAGACGACCGGCGGTTTCCTTGGCCAGTGGGCTGACCAGGGACTGGTCAATGTCGTCGGCGGCTGCTGCGGCACGACACCGGATCATATCCGCGAGATCGCCCGGGCGGTGGGCGGCAAGCCGCCGCGCGCGGTGCCGAAACCGCCGGTCCGCACCCTGCTGTCCGGGCTGGACCCGATGATCATCGCCGCCTGACCCGTAACGTCACCACTTCACAATGCGTCGCCCATAAGAAAGCCCAAATGACCCAGTCGACCGCCTCCTTCGTCAATATCGGTGAACGCACCAACGTGACCGGTTCCGCCGCGTTCAAGAAACTGATCATGGCCGGCGATTACACCAGGGCGGTGGAGGTCGCGCGCCAGCAGGTGGAGAACGGCGCCCAGATCATCGACGTCAACATGGACGAAGGGCTGCTCGATTCCGAGCTGACGATGACCACCTTCCTGAAGCTGATCGCCGCCGAGCCGGACATCGCCCGCGTTCCGGTGATGATCGACAGTTCGAAATGGAGTGTGATCGAGGCCGGGCTGAAATGCGTGTCGGGCAAGCCGATCGTCAATTCGATCAGCATGAAGGAGGGTGAGGACGCCTTTCTGGAGCAGGCGCGCAAGGTAATGGCCTATGGCGCCGCCGTCGTCGTCATGGCATTCGACACCGTCGGCCAGGCGGACACCAAGGCGCGCAAGCTTGAGATCTGCGCGCGGGCCTACGACCTGCTGACCGGCATCGGCTTTCCGCCCGAAGACATCATCTTCGACCCCAATATCTTCGCGATCGCCACCGGTATCGACGAGCACCGCCGCTACGCGATCGACTTCATCGAGGCGGTGAGCGCGATCAAGGCGCGCTGCCCGCATTGCCACATTTCCGGTGGCGTATCGAACCTGTCCTTCTCGTTCCGCGGCAACGAGCCGGTGCGCCGGGCGATGCACAGCGTGTTCCTGTACCACGCGATTGCCGCCGGCATGGACATGGGCATCGTCAACGCCGGCCAGCTGGATGTTTACGACACGATCGACGCCGAACTGCGCGAGGCGTGCGAGGACGTGATCTGGGACAAGCGCGAGGACGCGACCGAGCGGATGATCGCGCTTGCCGAGCGGTATCGCGGCACCGACGCGGCGGCCGAGAAGCAGGCCGAGGAATGGCGCGGCTGGGAAGTGGCCAAGCGGTTGGAATATGCGCTGGTCAAGGGGCTGGACCAGCATGTCGTCGCCGATACCGAGGAGGCGCGGCAGAACTACGCCCGGCCGATCGAGGTGATCGAAGGGCCGCTGATGGACGGGATGAACGTCGTCGGCGACCTGTTCGGGTCCGGCAAGATGTTCCTGCCGCAGGTCGTCAAATCGGCGCGGGTGATGAAGAAGGCTGTCGCCCACCTGCTGCCGTTCATCGAGGCGGAGAAGGACGAGAACCAGCGCGCCAAGGGCCGGATCGTGATGGCGACGGTCAAGGGTGACGTTCACGATATCGGCAAGAACATCGTCGGCGTCGTGTTGCAGTGCAACGGTTTCGAGGTGATCGACCTGGGCGTGATGGTGCCGTGGAACGACATCCTGAAGACCGCCAACGAGAATGACGCCGACATGATCGGTCTGAGCGGCCTGATCACCCCATCGCTGGACGAGATGGTGACGGTGGCCGAGGAGATGAAGCAGGCCGGTTTCACCATGCCGTTGCTGATCGGCGGGGCGACGACATCGCGGGTCCACACCGCGCTGCGCATCGCGCCGGCCTATGACGGGCCTGTGATCCATGTGCTTGATGCCAGCCGCGCTGTCGGCGTCGCGTCGACGCTGGTTAGCACCACCAACAAGGCGAAATTCGTCGCGGACACCGCCGCCGACTATGAAGCGATCCGTATAGCGCGCGAGAATAAGGGCCAGAACGCGCTGATGCCGCTGGAGGACGCGCGCGCCAACCGCTTCCTTGCCGATTTCGCGCTGAAGCCGCCGGCGCCGAAGCAGCCGGGCACCCATGTTTTCGACGACTGGGACCTGACCGACCTGCGCGACTATATCGACTGGACGCCGTTCTTCCGCGCCTGGGAACTGGCCGGCACCTATCCGGCGATCCTCGACGACGAAATTGTCGGCGAAAGCGCGCGCAACCTGTTTGCCGACGCGCAGGCGATGCTCGACACGATCATCGCCGAGAAATGGTTGACTGCGCGCGGCATCGCGGCGCTGTGGCCGTGCCGGGCGGAAGGCGACGACGTGCTGATCCGCACCGGGCCGGATGGCGAAAGGCCGGAAGTGCGCATGCCGTTCCTGCGCCAGCAGGTCGCGAAGCGGGAAGGCCGCCCGTCGATGTGCCTGACCGACTTCATCGACCCGGCGGGCGACTGGATTGGCGGCTTCGCCGTTGCCGCCGGCCACGGGATCGAGCCGCATCTGGAACGGTTCAAGGCGGATAATGACGATTATTCGGCGATCTTGCTCAAGGCGCTGGCCGATCGTTTCGCCGAGGCGTTCGCCGAGCGGCTGCACGCCCATGTCCGCACCGAATTGTGGGGCTATGCGGCGGGCGAACAGCTGACCAACGAGGCGCTGATCCGCGAGCAGTATCGCGGCATCCGCCCGGCGCCCGGCTATCCCGCCTGCCCGGACCACAGCCAGAAGGCGCTGCTGTTCCCGATGCTGGGCGGCACCGAGCGCGGCGGCCCGGCCGGGATCACCGTGACCGACCATTTCGCGATGGTGCCGACCGCCGCCGTTTCCGGCTTCTATTTCGGGCATGAGCAATGCGCCTATTTCGGCGTCGCCCGGATCGGCCAGGACCAGCTGGAGGATTATGCCCCCCGGCGCGGCGTCAGCCTGGAGCAGGCGGAGAAATGGTTGCGGCCGAACCTGCGCTGAGCGCGCGGCGGCGTGTTAACCCCGATTGTCCGGGGCGTTAGCCATGCTGGCGCTCGACCGGTGACCGAGCCGGGCGCAGAGCGGGGCATTCACCGTCGTCGAGAGTGGGCAGGGTCTTGCGCGGCGGACCAGCTTCGTCGTCCACCGGAACCATGAGGCGCTGCGGATCGCCGACAACCGGCTGGGTGTGGGGGGTGGCTGCGCCATGGTCGGGAAGAGCGCGAAAGGGCGGATGTGCGGCCTTTCATCCGGTTTGCGGGATTGACCTGACGGCGGATTCGCGACAGGCCGGTCCAATGCGGACAGGTTGCCCCCCCGGACCGTTGGCGATGCTGCTCGCCCTGCTTTTCGCGCTTATGCCGGCGGCGCTTCCCGCGCAGGCCGACAGCCCGCACATCGCCGCGTCGCTGATCGCAGAGAGCGATACGCCCGCCGCCGGACGGACGGTGACGCTGGCGCTGGCGATGAAGCCGGAGCCGGGCTGGCACGGCTATTGGAAGAACCCCGGCGATGCGGGGGTTGAGACCAAGCTGGACTGGACGCTGCCTGCCGGGGTGACGGCGGGAGAATTGCGTTATCCCGTGCCGGGGCAACTGCTGCTCGCCGGGCTGATGCAGTATGTCTACGAGGCGGATTATGCCCAACTCGTCGACCTGACCATTCCGGCCGGGCTGGCGGCGGGGACCAGATTGCCGGTCAAGGTTGCGGTCGACTGGCTGGAATGCACCAACGAGGTGTGCGTGCCGGCCAGCGCCGAGCTGGCGCTGACCCTGACCGTTGGCGACGGGCGGGTCGATCCGGCGCGCCAGACGCAGTTCGACGGCTGGCGCGCCAGAATGCCCCGCCCGCTGGGCGCCGAGGCGTATTTTGCCCGTGCCGGCGACCGGGTGCGGATCGCCGTGCCGCTGCCGGCGGCGGCGGGGGTCGACAAGCCCTATTTTTACCCGCTGACCGCCGACGCGATCGATTACGCCGCGCCGCAGACGGTGACGCGATCGGGCGACATGCTGATCATCGAGGCGAAGGCCGCGCCGGGTGCCACCCATCCGGACCGGATCGCCGGAGTGCTGGCGATCGGCGACGGGCAGGGACTGGCGCTGGAGGCGACGCCGGGGACGGTGCCGGCGGCGGGCGAGGCAATTGGTGAGACGCAGGCGGCGCCGGGCGGGCTGGCGACGATTCTGCTCGCGCTGGGCGGCGCGCTGCTCGGCGGGTTGCTGCTCAACATCATGCCATGCGTGTTCCCGATCCTGAGCCTGAAGGCGCTGTCGCTGGCCAAGGCCGGGGTCGACGAGGGCGCGGCGAAGCGTGAGGGGCTGGCCTACACCGCCGGGGTCATCCTCGTCTGTCTGGCGCTTGGCGGGATATTGCTGGGGCTGCGCGCCGGCGGGGTTGCCGCCGGCTGGGCGTTCCAGCTGCAGGACCCCCGCGTCATCACCCTGTTGCTGCTGCTGGTCGCGGCGATCGCGTTCAACCTTGCCGGGCTGTTCGAACTGGGGACAATCGGCGTCGGCGGCGGGTTGGCCGAGAAGGGCGGGACCGCCGGGGCGTTCTGGACCGGGGCGTTGGCCGCGTTCATCGCGACGCCGTGCACCGGGCCGTTCATGGGCGCCGCGCTGGGCGCCGCGCTGGTGCTGCCTACGGCGGCGGCGCTGGCGATCTTCGCCGGACTGGGCCTTGGCCTCGCACTGCCGTTTCTGCTGCTTGGCTTCGTGCCGGCGCTGCGCCGGATGCTGCCGAAGCCGGGGGCGTGGATGGGCACGTTCCGCCACATACTGGCGGTGCCGATGTTCCTGACCGCGCTTGGCCTGGCGTGGATATTGGGGCGGCAGGCTGGGGTGAACGCGATGACCGTCGGGCTGCTCGCGGTACTGGTCGCCGGGCTGGGCCTGTGGGCGGCCGGGCGGCGGCAGGCGCGGGGCAGGGCGGTGTGGCCGGTGCTCGCGCCGGCGCTGGCGATCGGCGTCGCGATCGCGGTTTTGGTGCCGCGCGACGCGCCGGCGGCGGCGCAGACCGCCCAGGTTGAGGGCGTTGAGCCGTTCAGCGAGGCGCGGCTTGCGGCGCTGACCGGCGAGGGGAGGCCCGTGTTCGTCTATTTCACCGCCGACTGGTGCCTGACCTGCAAGGTCAACGAAAAGGCGGCGATCGAGCGGGACGAGGTGCGCCGTGCCTTCGCCGACGGCAAGGTGGCGGTGCTGGTCGGTGACTGGACCGACGGCAACCCGGCGATCAGCCGGTTCCTGGCACAGCATGGCCGATCCGGCGTGCCGCTTTATCTGTTCTACCGGCCGGGCACGGCGGCGCCGGAAGTGCTGCCGCAGGTGCTCACGCCGGAACGCCTGACCGCGTTGATCGGTTAGGCTATGGTTTCATGTCCCCAGCGGAGGAGAGGACTATGCGGATTGGTATGAGCCTGGCGGCGGTGGCCGCAATCATGATGGCGGCGCCGGTGGCGGCGCAGCAGACCACGGGCGCAACCGCGCGCGATTTCAAGCTGACCAATGCCAACGGGCAGGTCGTGCAACTGTCCAACTATCGCGGCAAGACGGTGGTGCTGGAATGGCACAACGCCGGCTGCCCGTTCGTGCAGAAGCATTATGACAGCGGCAACATGCAGAAAACGCAGGCGGCAGCCCGTCGCGACGGGGCGGTGTGGCTGACGATCAATTCGGGCGCGCCGGGCAAGCAGGGCCATATGACCGGCGCCGAGGCGAAGGCGCTGGTCGCCAAGGAGAAGGCGCAGCCGAACGAGTATCTGCTCGACGTCCACGGCGTGGTCGGCAAGACCTATGCCGCCAAAACGACGCCGCACATGTACATCATCGATCCGGACGGCAAGCTGGTCTATCAGGGCGCGATCGACGACAAGCCGACGACCGACAAGGCGGATATTGCCCCCGCCCGCAACCATGTGCTCGCGGCGCTGGCTGAAATGAAGGCCGGCAAGGCGGTCTCCGTTCCGGAAACCCGCGCCTATGGCTGCGCGGTCAAATATTCCGACGCCGACTGAGGCACCGGCCGGTGGGGGCGGGGTGGCCCTCTATGGCTGGCGGGACAGCGGGTAGCCGCGTAGCGGCTCGCTGGGCTTGTTGTCGCCGGTTCGGAATGCCCATTCGTCGGCGCCGATCTGTTCGATGTAGAGCACCTGCGCGTCGGCGGCGTCGGGTTGAAGGCGCAGAACGCGCCCGGTAGCGTCGGTCACCGTCGCCAGCCCGTCCGTCGTCGACGAGCCGCCGCCACGATAGGCCTGGGTCAGCCGGTAGCGGCCGGGGCCCGGCTCTGCCGCGAAGGTCAGGGTGACGTCGACCGCCTCGCAGTCGGGGCAAGGGGTGCTGCCGGCGAAGGTCGCGCCGGTTGGCACGGGCGCCTGCGGCCCGCGGCAGGCGTCGAGCACCCGGCGGATCGCGTGGCCGCCCGGCGCCTCGACCGCGTCGCCGCCGGCGGAGACGGTGACGCGCGCACCGGGCGCCGCGATCCGGTCGAGCAGCGGATCGCCGAGCGGGATGCGTGCTTCTGCCCGCCCGTCGGCGTTGCGCCCGGCATAGGTCTGTCCGCCGCCGCCGCTGTCGATGCGAATGGCGTTGCCCGGCCCCGGCCGCAGGATGACGAGCGTGCCGCCGCGCGCGTCGCAGCGGACGGCGAGCGCGATATCTTTGTCGGACGCGCCATAGAGCGCGGCGGCGCTGGTGCCGTCTATTCGCGTCGTCCACGCCATTGGCGCCGCTGTTGGTTCGGCCGCGTTGCCATAGTCGATCTCGACGACGGCATTGCCGCCGATCGTCTTGACCGCGCCGGCCCGCGCCTCCGGTGCGTCCCTGGGTTCGCTGTCGCAGCCGGCGAGCAGGGCGAGCGGGACGGCGGCAAGTGCCGCCAGCCTATTTGCGGACAAAGACACGCTGTCCTCCGATCCAGGTTTCGTCGACGCGCATCGCCCGCAGCTTCGCCGGCGGCAGGTCGAGCGGATTGGCGTCGAGCAGCAGGAAGTCGGCGCGCTTGCCCGGTTCCAGGCTGCCAAGGCGATCGTCGGCGAAACCGGCATAGGCGGCCTCGGTGGTGAAGCCGGCGAGCGCCGTTTCGCGGCTGACCCGTTCCAGCGGTTGCCAGCCGCCCATCGGTTCTCCGTTCGCGTCCTCGCGGGTGATCGCCACTGCCAGCGCGGGGAACGGGTTGGCCGATTCCACGGGCGTGTCCGATCCGAAGGCGAGGTGCGCCCCGGTTTTGCGGATAGACGCCCAGGCATAAGCGCCGGAGAGCCGTGCCGGGCCAAGCCGCGCTTCCGCCATCAGCCGGTCGGAAGTCTGGTGGACAGGCTGCATTGACGCGATGATGCCGTGGCGGCCGAAACGGGCGATGTCTGCGGGGTCCGCGATCTGGGCATGTTCGATCCGCCAGCGCCGGTCGCCCTTGTAGGTTTCGGACAGTTCGTCGATCGCGTCGAGCAACTGGGCGTTGGCGGCGTCACCGATCGCGTGAACGGCGACCTGGAAATGATCCATCGCCGCCCGGCTCATCAGGTTGCGCAGTCGCACATCGTCGAGGAAGCCGAGACCGCGTTCGTTGGCGGCATCGGCATAGGGCTGTTTCAGCCAGGCGCCGCGCGAACCGAGCGCGCCGTCCGAGTAGAGCTTCACCCCGACCATCCGCAGCCGGTCGTCGTAAAGCCATGGTGTCGGTTCCGGCCCGGCGATGGTCTGCATCGCGTCGATGCCGTGGGCGTAGGAGATGATCCTGATTTTCAGCCGCCCGGCGTCGCCGGCGCGGCGATAGGTCATCCAGTCGTCGAGGGTGGTGCCCATGTCGGCGATGCCGGTGACGCCGAAACCGAGCAGAATCTCCTGCGCCCGGACCAGCGCGAGATCGCGGTCGCGCGGGTTGGGCGGCGGGACCACCTTGTCGATCAGCGCGCGCGCCGCGTCGACGAATACGCCGGAGGGCGCGGCGCCGGTCTTTTCAATGCGGCCGCCGGCGGGCGACGCGGTTTTGGCGGTGATGCCGGCGGCTTTCATCGCCGCGCTGTTCGCCCAGCCGGCATGGCCGTCGACCCGCGCGAGCCAGACTGGCCTGTCGGCGACGACCGCGTCGATGTCGGCAGCGGTCGGGAAGCGGCCGAGACCCCATTTCTCCTGATTCCAGCCGGTGCCGAGAATCCATGGCCGGGCGGGGTTGGCGGCGGCATAGGCGGCGATCCGGGCCTGCGCCTCGTCGAGCGAGCGGGTATCGGACAGGTCGAGCGTCAGCGCGCTGAACCCCAGCTCCATGACATGGCCGTGGGCGTCGATCAGGCCGGGGATCAGCGCCTTGCCCTTGGCGTCAAGGCGGAAATCAGGCTTTTCCGGCCGCTTATCATAACGGTTGAGCAGCTTTGCTACCTTGCCGTCGGTGGTGATGAGCAGGCCGTTGAAGCGGATCAGCTTGCCGTCGCCGGTTAACGTCATGCCGTCGACATTGTCGATCAGCCCGTCGGCCAGCGCCGGGGCGGCAAGCGTCGCCAGCGCCAGCAGCAGCGCCGCCTTCACCCCCGTTTTTGCGCTGCGCCTCACTGGTCGAGCCGCCGGACGATGGCGCTGGTATCCTGCCGCCCGCCGCCCATTTTCTGTACCTCCGCATAGAACTGATCGACCAGCGCGGCGACGGGGAGGGCGGCGCCGTTGGCCCGTGCCTCTTCCAACGCGAGGCCCAGGTCCTTGCGCATCCAGTCGATCGCGAAACCGAAGTCGAAGCGGTCTTCGGCCATGGTTCCCCAGCGGTTGACCATCTGCCAGCTTGACGCGGCGCCCCCGGAAACCGCCTCGAACACCTTGTCGAGCGCGAGGTTGGACGCTTGCGCAAAGCGCAGGGCCTCTGCCAGCCCCTGGATTGTCCCTGCGATGGCGATCTGGTTGACCATCTTCGTGGTCTGGCCGGCGCCGGCGGGGCCGACATGGACGAACCGGGCGGCGTAGGCGGCGATCAGCGGGCGGGCGGCGGCGAGCGCGGCGTCGCTGCCGCCGCACATCACCGACAGTGCGCCCTTTTCGGCGCCGGCCTGCCCGCCGGACACCGGCGCGTCGACGCAGAGCAGGCCCCGTGCCGCGCCTTCCGTCGCCAGCCGCCGGGCGATGGCGGCGGAAACGGTGGTATGATCGACGAACAGCGCGCCGGCCCGCATCGCGCCGAATGCGCCGTCCGGCCCAAGCGTCACCGCGGCTAGATCGTCGTCATTGCCGACGCAGGTGAAGACTGCCGCCGCCCCTTCCGCCGCCGTCGCCGGGGTCGGCGCCATACGGCCGCCATAGCGGGCGATCCATGCCGCCGCTTTTTCGGTCGTGCGGTTGTAGACGGTGACGGAATGGCCGGCGGCGGCCAGATGCCCGGCCATGGGCGCGCCCATGACGCCAAGGCCGATGAATGCGATGTCGGTCATGAAAGGCGATTAACCCGTGTTTCCCCGGAGCGCCAGATGCGCTACGCGCGCGCCATGGCTACTGCATTAGAAACCCGCGAAACCCTTCCCGTGACCATCGACGACGTGCGTGGTGCGGCGGAGCGGATTATGGGCGCGGTGGTCCGTACCCCGACATTGCGCAGCCAGACCCTGTCGCAGCTGACCGGCGCCGAAGTGTGGGTCAAGTTCGAAAACCACCAGTTTACCGCCGCCTACAAGGAACGCGGCGCACTCAACACACTGTTGCAGATGCCGGTGGAGCGGCGCGCGCAGGGCGTCATTGCCGCATCGGCCGGCAACCACGCGCAGGGTCTTGCCTATCATGGCAGCCGGCTGGGCATTCCGGTGACCATCGTCATGCCGCGGCCGACTCCGACGGTGAAGGTCACCCAGACCGAGGGGCATGGCGCGACCGTCATCCTTCACGGCGAGACATTCGACGCGGCCAACGCCCATGCCAGCGAGCTGGAGGTGGAGCGCGGCCTGACTTTCGTGCCGCCGTTCGACCACCCGCATATCATTGCCGGGCAGGGGACCGTGGCGCTGGAGATGATGGCGGATGCGCCGGACCTCGACACGCTGATCATCCCGATCGGCGGCGGCGGCCTGTTTTCCGGCATGGGCACGGCGGCGCGCGGGCTGAACCCCGCGATCAGCCTGATCGGTGTGCAGGCGGAGCTTTATCCGTCGATGTACGCGCGGGTGAAGCAGGTCGACCTGCCGTGCGAGGGCGATACGCTGGCCGAGGGGATTGCCGTCAAGCAGCCGGGGGCGCTGACATCGCGCTTTGTCGAGCAACTGGCCGACGACATCGTGCTGGTCGGCGAGCGCCATCTGGAAAAGGCGGTGGCGTTGCTGCTCCAGATCGAGAAGACGGTGGTGGAGGGGGCCGGGGCCGCCGGGCTGGCGGCGCTGCTCGCCTATCCCGACCGCTTTGCCGGTCGCAAGATCGGCATCGTGCTGTGCGGCGGCAATATCGATACCCGGCTGCTGGCCAACGTGCTGTTGCGTGACCTTGCCCGGTCCGGCCGGCTGGCGCGGCTGCGGGTGCGGTTGCAGGACCGGCCCGGCGCGCTGTTCCACGTCGCCCGCATCTTCGACGAACAGCAGGTCAACATCATCGAAATCTATCACCAGCGGGTGTTCACCACCCTGCCGGCGAAGGGGCTGATCACCGACATCGAATGCGAGACGCGCGACCGGGCGCATCTGGGGCGGTTGATGGCGGCGCTGGGCGCCGCCGGTTACGAGGTGAGCCAGGTCGAGCTGGCGTGAGCGGCGGACGCCGGTTCTTAACCGTCTTTGATGGTAAACCGGCTTTTCAACTTTACGGGTGATAAGGCATAGCGCAGCCAGATAGAGCGCGCAGCACATTGCCCAGGGGTCGATACGTCCGGTGACCGCACCGTTCCGCTTTCCACGGTTCTTCGTAACCAGTCCGGCGCCGTGCCCGTATCTGCCGGGGCGTAACGAGCGCAAGGTGTTCACCGAACTGAGCGGCCCGCACGCGGCCGAGATGAACGACGCACTGAGCCGCATCGGTTTCCGTCGCAGCCAGGGTGTCGCCTATCGACCGAGCTGCGTCGACTGCCAGGCCTGCGTGTCGGTAAGGGTCGTCGTCGAAGAATTCCGGCCGAATGCGTCCCAGCGCAAACTGCTGCGCCGCGACGCCGACCTTGAGGTGACCGCCTGCCGCCCCTGGTCGACCGAGGAGCAGTTCGCCCTGCTTCGCCGTTACCTGACCGCGCGCCACCCCGGTGGCGGCATGGCGGGGATGGACGAGGCGGATTACGCCGACATGGTCGAGCAGACGCCGGTCGATTCCTATGTGATGGAGTATCGCGCGCCGGGGGCGGACGGGAAGCCGGGCCGGCTGGTCGGCGCCTGCCTGACCGACTACCAGGCTGACGGGCTGTCGATGGTCTACAGCTTCTTCGAGCCGGATGACGCCGATTACCCCGGCCTCGGCAACCTGATCATCATGGACCATATCTTTCGCGCCCGCCGCGCCGGGCTACCCTATGTCTACCTTGGCTACTGGGTCGCCGGGGCGCGGCAGATGCGGTACAAGACGCGGTTCCAGCCGATCGAGCGGCTTGGCCCGGCCGGCTGGGAGCGTTTCACCCCGCCGCAGGACTGAGCGGGCGGCGGAACTTTCCGCCTGATCCGGCACTTACCCCTGCGGGGGGTCTGTGATCTGGGATCGGACCCTATGAAGATGGATTGGACCCACGACCAGCCGGTTGTGGTCGTGCAGCGCGCGATTGCGCGTGTCGCGCTCATCGGCAATTTCCCGCCGCGCCAGTGCGGGATCGCGACGTTTACCGAAGGGGTATACGCCGCGCTGACCACGGCATTCCCGGATTGTGCGGTGGATGTGGTGGCGATGGTCGATCCGGGTGCGGCCCATGCCTTTCCTGCCGCCGTTGGCATGACGATCGCCCAGGACGACCCCGATGCCTATCGCCGCGCCGCGACGTTGCTGAACGCGCGCGGGCCGGACGTCGTCTGCGTCCAGCATGAATTCGGCATCTATGGCGGTCCGGCCGGCGCCTGGCTGATCGACCTGCTCGACCGGCTGGACGCGCCGGTCGTCACCACCCTTCATACCGTGCTGACCGATCCGAACCCGGACCAGCGGCGGGTGATGATGGCGCTGGCCCGCCGATCCGCCCGGCTGGTGGTGATGGCGGAGCGCGGGCTGGCGATCCTGCGCGACGTCTACGACATTCCGATCCACAAGATCATGGTCGTGCCGCACGGCGTGCCCGACATGCCGCTGAGCCCGCCCGATGCGTTCAAGGCCGAGTTCGGGCTGGAGGGCAGGGAGGTGCTGTTTACCTTCGGCCTGCTGTCGCCCAACAAGGGCATCGAGCAGATGATCGAGGCGATGCCGCGCATCGCCGCCGCGCGCCCGGCCGTCACCTATGTCGTGCTGGGCGCGACCCACCCGCACCTCGTTGCCCGCGAGGGCGAGGCGTATCGTGAGCGGCTGGCCGCGCTGGCCGCGGCGCGGGGCGTCGGCGACCGGGTGGTGCTGATCAACCGCTATGCCGACGACGCGGCGCTGTTGCGCCACCTGGCGGCCGCCGACATCTATGTGACGCCGTACCTGAACATCGCGCAGATCACGTCCGGCACGCTCAGCTACGCCGTGGCGCTGGGCAAGCCGGTGGTATCGACGCCCTACTGGCACGCGGAGGAGCTGCTCGGCGACGGTTGCGGCGTGCTGGTGCCGGTGGGCGATGCCGACGCGCTGGCCGACGCGGCGATCACGCTGCTGTCCGACGACGCGCGGCGCGCCGCGATCGGCCGCCGCGCCTATGCCGCCGGGCGGACGATGCTGTGGAGCCGCTTTGCCCAGCGCTACATGCGGATTTTCCGGATGGTCGCGCGCAAGCGGGACGCGCTGGTCAAGCTGCGGCACGTGCCCGCGCCGGAACTGCCCCGCCCGGCGCTGGGCGGGCTGCTGCGGCTGACCGACGATTGCGGCATCGCCCAGCATGGCATCTTCGCGCTGCCCGACCGCAACCACGGCTATTGCCTGGATGACAATGCCCGCGCGCTGATGGCGGTTGCCGACCTGTGCGCGCTGCCGGGGCCGGACGAGCGGCTGCCGACGCTGGCGCGCACCTACGCGGCCTTCGTCCATCATGCGTGGGATGACGGTGCCGGCACCTACCGCAATTTCATGGGCTACGACCGGCGCTGGCTGGAGGCGGAAGGGTCTGAGGATTCGATCTGCCGCGGCTTCTGGGCGGTAGCGACGGCGGCGGAGGCGCGGTTGCCGTCCGACATAAAGCTGTGGGCGAAATGGCAGGCGCAGCGCGCGCTGCCGCGCGTCGCCCGGCTTACGCCGCTGCGGTCGCGGGCCTTTGCCCTGCTTGGCCTGAGCGCGATGATCGCCGGCGGCTGCGCCGATCCGGCCGTGCTTTCGCTGGCCCGCGCGCAAGCCGACGCGCTGGCGGGCCTGCTGCCGGGCGAAGGCGCGCAATGGCGGTGGTTCGAGGACTGCCTGAGCTATGACAACGCCCGGCTGCCCGAGGCG
This sequence comes from Sphingomonas flavalba, assembly GCF_047553045.1. Classification (GTDB taxonomy): domain Bacteria; phylum Pseudomonadota; class Alphaproteobacteria; order Sphingomonadales; family Sphingomonadaceae; genus Sphingomonas_L; species Sphingomonas_L flavalba_A. Next base: position 1,032,849 of record NZ_CP180208.1, read on the forward strand.
CTGATCCGCGCCGGGCTGGCGCTGGGGACGCCTGGCCATGTCGAGGCGGGGCTGGGCGCGCTCCGCTGGCTGTGCGGGGTCCAGACCGGGCGCGACGGCGTGTTCCGCCCGGTCGGGTCGGAGGGTTTCGGCCGCAAGCGGGCGATGCCGTTGCCGTTCGACCAGCAGCCGATCGAGGCTTCGGCGACGATCGACGCCTGCACCGCGGCGTTCGCGGCCAGCGGCGCCTGGCATTGGGTGATGGAGGCGCGGCGGGCTTATGCCTGGTTCCTGGGCGCCAACGACCACGGCGCGGCGGTGGCGATCCCGCCGGACGGCGATTGCCACGACGGGCTGACCCCGGATGGCGTCAACCTGAACCAGGGCGCGGAATCGGTGATCGCCTTTGTCCGCGCGACCTGCGCGATGCACGGCCTCCGCCACGTCGAGCGGCCGGCGGAGCCAGCCAACGCCAATGAGGAAAGAGAGCGGCTGGGGGTCGCCTGATGCCAAGACTGCGGCACCTGCCGCTGCGTTTGCAGCCGGACGCGGCCCGCGTCGTCATCCGCCCGTTTCACGTCGCGGTCGAGCCGCGCGGCCTGAACCCGTCGCAGCGCGGCCGGGCGCGGCGGATCGTCGACAGCGTGCTGGCGATGGATGCGCGGAGTTGCCTGGCCGAACTGGGGCTGGTCTACCAGGATTTCGGCGACCGGCACCGCGACATTACCGAGATATTCGAGCGGCGATACCGCCAGATGGCGGCGGAACTGGACATGCCGATGGCATTGCATGCGCCGTGCCGGGCGCTGATCGGTGCCTATTTCTGTCACGAATATTCCTATGCCGCCGCCGCGCTGATGAACCCGAGCATCGTGCCCCACCCCAACCAGTCCGGGCTGGCGGAGGGGACGATGCGATTCGTGCTGTCGCTGCGCGCGGTGGGGGAGGGGCATATATCCTCTGTCGAGTTCCGCGAGGGCGTTGTCGACGCCGACGGCAATTTCGAACTGCTGCCGCTGCCGCTGGTTGCGATGGCGGTGGAGGGGCAGGTGGAGCAGGATGTGGCGATGCTGATGCGGGAACGCCGGACCGCCTTGTCGGGCACGGTGCTGTTCCCGGTGACCGCCGCCCAGCGCAACGGGCTGGAGGATCTGCGGCTGGTCCGCTTTGTCGAGGATGACGGGCAGGTGATCTATTACGGCACCTATACCGCCTATTCCGGCACGGCGATCGCTTCTGAACTGTTGACCACGGCCGATTTCAACATGTTGTCGTTGCGTCCGCTGGACGGCGACGCGGCGCGCAACAAGGGCATGGCGCTGTTCCCGCGCCGGATTGACGGGCGCTATGCGATGATCGGCCGGCAGGACGGCGAAAGCCTGTACTTCCTCCAGTCCGACGACCTGCTGCGCTGGGACGGTGGCGACTGGTTCGCCGGGCCGCTGCACCCGTGGGAACTGGTCCAGATCGGCAATTGCGGGTCGCCGATCGAGCTGGACGAAGGCTGGCTGCTGCTGACCCACGGCGTCGGCCCGGTCCGCAAATATGCGATCGGCGCGATGCTGCTGGCCAAGGACGACCCGCGCAAGGTGCTGGGGCGCAGCGCGGTGCCGATCCTGTCACCCGCCGACGACGACCGCGAGGGGTATGTGCCCAATGTCGTCTATACCTGCGGGGCGATGGCGCTGGGGCGGCGGTTGTTCCTGCCCTACGGCATCGCCGATTCGATGGTCGGCTTTTGCTGGCTCGACATCGACGACCTGCTCGCCGAGCTGGTCTGAGCGGTTACATCTCGCCGCGGGCGCGGCGCAGTGCGTACCATTTGCGGACATTCGCCTCGTGCTGGGCAAGGGTGTCGGCGAAGACATGGCCGCCGCTGCCGTCGGCGACGAAGAAGAGCGCCGAGGTCGGTTCCGGGTCGAGCACCGCCGCGATCGAGGCGCGGCCGGGGTTGGCGATCGGCCCTTTCGGCAAGCCTGGTTCGGCGTATGTGTTGTAACCGTTCTTCGCCGCCAGTTCCGAGCGCAGGATGCGCCGACCGAGCGGGCGGCCGAGGGTCACCGGGTAGATGACCGTCGGGTCGGCCTGCAGCGGCATGCCGCGTTTCAGCCGGTTGGTGTAGACGCCGGCGACCATCCGCCGTTCCGACGGCTTGCCGGTTTCCTTTTCGACGATCGAGGCGAGGATGACGGCTTCTTCCGGCGTTGCCACGGCGATGCCGGGTTTGCGTGTGGCCCATAATTCCTTCAGCGACCGGTCCATCGCCGCCTGCATCCGCTTCATGACCGCAGCGCGGGGCTCACCGCGCTGGAAGGCGTAGCTGTCGGGCAGGATCGAGCCTTCCGCCGGAATTTCGACCGCGCCGGTCAGCAGTGTCTGGTCGCGCAACCGTTCAGCGACAAGGATCGACGGCATGCCTTCGGGGATGGTGATCAACCGCAGCACCGGCTTGCCGTGCTGAAGGATGTCGAGCGCGCCGGCGCCGCTGACCCCGGCGGGGAAGGCGAAATCGCCGGCCTGAATCGGGTCATTGGAGCCGAGCAGCCGTGCCATCCGGTAGAAGCCGTCGGCGGAGCGGATGACGCCGGCCTTTTCCAGCGCGGCGGCGGCGGTGCGAAGCCGCGCGCCCTCGACAACTGTCACCTCCGCCGGTGTGACGGACGGACCGGGGCCGAGCCAGCCGCGCCAGACGATGCCGCCGCCCGCCAGCAACGCCAGCAGGCCGGCGATCAGGATCAGGCGGCGCATGGCACCCGGATGATCGCTAGAGCGCCTTCAGCACCAGGCTGGCATTGGTGCCGCCGAAGCCGAAGCTGTTGTTGAGGATTGCCTTGACCGGCCGCTGCTTGGCGACGTGCGGCACCAGATCGACGCCGGCGACGCCCTCGCTTGGATTGTCGAGGTTCAGCGTCGGCGGGACGATCTGATCGCGCATCGCCAGGATGCAGAAGATCGTTTCGACCGCGCCGGCGCCGCCGAGCAGATGGCCGATCGCCGATTTGGTCGACGACATCGACAGGCCGCCGATCGCATCGCCGAACAGGCGGCGGACCGCGCCCAGTTCCAGCTCGTCGCCGAGCGGGGTCGAGGTGCCGTGGGCGTTGATATAGTCGATGTCGGACAGGGCGAGGCCGGACTTGCGCATCGCCATTTCCATCGACCGGTAGGCGCCGGAACCCTCCGGGTGCGGAGCGGTGACGTGATAGGCGTCGCCCGACAGACCGTAGCCGATCACCTCCGCATAGATCTTCGCGCCGCGCGCCTTGGCCCGCTCATATTCCTCAAGCACGACGACGCCGGCGCCTTCGCCCATGACGAAGCCGTCGCGGTCGCGGTCATAAGGGCGGCTGCCCTTTTCGGGCGTGTCGTTGAAGGCGGTGGACAGGGCGCGCGCCTGGGCGAAGCCGGCGATGCCGATCGGGCAGATCGCCCCTTCCGCGCCGCCGGCGAGCATGACGTCGGCATCGTCGAGCGCGATCATCCGCGCTGCGTCGCCGATCGAGTGGGCGCCGGTCGAGCAGGCGGTGACGACCGCGTGATTCGGCCCCATCAGCCCGTATTTGATGCTGACCTGACCGGAGATCAGGTTGATCAGCCGGCCGTGGACGAAGTGGGGCGAGACACGGCGCGGCCCTTTTTCGGCGAGGACGAGCGATTCGCTCTCTATCCCTGGCAGGCCGCCGATACCGGCACCGATCGAGCAGCCGGCGCGCAGGCGGTCCGCCTCCGCCATGTCGGTCAGCCCGGCATCTTCGATCGCCTGCCCGGCGGCGTCGATGCCATAGATGATGAACGGATCAACCTGCCGCTGGACCTTGTGGTCGACTCGCAGATTCGGGTCGAATCCATAAGGGTGGTCGGCGGGCTTCACCTCGCAGGCGATGCGGCAGGCATAGTCGCTGGCATCGAAACGAGTGATGGTGCCCGCGCCTGATTTCGACGCGAGGATGTTCTTCCACGCGGTCTCGACATCGGCGCCGAGCGGCGTGACGAGACCAAGTCCAGTGACGACGACACGACGCATGGCTGGCACTCTCTCCAGTTTGACCTAAAGCGAAACGGCTCCCCGGCCCTGTGTTGTCCCGGGTCGGGGAGCCGTTTCTCGCGGGTTTCAGCGCGATCCGCGCGGTCGGCGGATGCCGCCGCGCTTAGCCCTTGTTGCTGTCGATATAGTTGATCGCGTCCTTGACGGTCGCGATCTTTTCGGCGGCGTCATCGGGAATCTCGACCCCGAATTCCTCCTCGAACGCCATCACCAGTTCGACGATGTCGAGGCTGTCCGCACCCAGATCGTCGATGAAGCTTGCGTCCTCGGTGACCTTGTCCGCTTCGACGCCGAGATGCTCGACGACGATCTTCTTCACCCGGTCGGCGGTCTCGCTCATGGGAAGTCCTTCTGCTTGAAATGTCGTTGTCGACCTAGTGCCGGGTCAGGACGCTGGCAAGCCCCGCTGCGTTCATCCGGCATTCACCGGCGGGTCAAAGCATTGCCATGCCGCCATTAACATGGATGGTTTGGCCTGTCACATAGGCCGCTTCGCGGCTGGAAAGATAGGTGACGGCGGCGGCGACATCCTGTCCTTCGCCGAGTCTCCCCGCCGGAATCCGGCCGAGCAGCGCCTGTTTCTGCGCGTCCGGCAGCACGTCGGTCATCGCCGAATGGATGAAGCCGGGCGCCACGCAGTTCACGGTGATTCCCCGGCTCGCCAGTTCCTGTGCCAGCGCCTTGGTCATCGCGGTCAACCCGCCCTTGGAGGCGGCATAGTTGGCCTGACCGGGGTTGCCGGTCGCGCCGACGACGGAGGTGATCGAGATGATTCGGCCGAAACGCGCCTTCATCATCGGGCGCGCGGCGGCGCGGGCGAGGCGAAAGGCCGCTTCGAGATTGACGCGGATCACCTGATCCCATTCCTCGTCCTTCATCCGCATGATCAGATTGTCGCGGGTGACTCCGGCGTTGTTGACCAGAATGTCGAGCGTGCCGCCCAGCGCCTCTGTCGCGCGCGGCACCAGTCCATCTACGGCGGCGCCGTCCGACAGGTTGCACGGCAAAACCACCGGATCGCCGCCAATGCCCGCGGCGACGGTGTTCAGCGCCTCCTCACGGGTGCCGGACAGGGCGACGCGGGCGCCCTGGGCAGCGAGGGCGGTGGCGATCGCCGAGCCAATGCCGCCCGATGCGCCGGTGACCAGCGCGGTCATGCCTGAAAGATCGAACATGCTTATTCCTTTCCTCCGCGTCGCTTACAGCGTCTTCGCCAGCGCTTCGATGTCGTCCATGGTGATGATGCTGGTGGTTTCGACCTCGCCTGTCGCGCTGCGCTTCACCATCGGGCCGAGCACCTTGCCGCCGAATTCGACGAAATGCTCGACCCCGGCCACTGCCATCGCCTGCACCGATTCGCGCCAGCGGACCAGCCCGGTCACCTGTTCGACCAGCAGCGCGCGGATCGCGTCGGCGTCGGCAACCGGCGCGGCGGTGACATTGGCGTAGAGCGGCACGAGCGGGGCACGCAGTGCGACATCGGCCAGCGCCGTCGCCATCGCGTCCGCCGCCGGCTGCATCAGCGGGCAATGGAACGGCGCGGAAACCGGCAGCAGGATGGCGCGTTTCGCGCCCATCTCCTTCGCCAGCGGCACCGCCCGCTCGACCGCGGCCTTATGGCCGGAAATCACCACCTGCGACGGATCGTTGTCGTTGGCGACGCAGCAGACTTCCCCTTCCGCCGCCGCATCGGCGATCGCCTGCGCCTTGTCGAGATCGGCGCCGAGCAGCGCGGCCATCCCGCCGACGCCGACCGGCACCGCCGCCTGCATCGCCTGGCCGCGCAGGCGTAGCAGGCGGGCGGTCGTCGCCAGATCAAGCGCACCGGCGGCGCACAGCGCGCTGTATTCGCCGAGCGAATGGCCGGCGACGAAATCCGTCTTGTCGGCGAGGCGGATGCCGCCTTCCTCCTCCAGCACCCGCAGGGTGGCGATGGCGTTGGCCATGATCGCCGGCTGGGCGTTTTCGGTCAGGGTCAGGGCATCCTCCGGCCCCTCCGTCATCAGCCGGAACAGATTCTGGCCGAGGGCGTCGTCGACCTCCTGGAACACGGCGCGGGCGGCGGCGCTGGCATCGGCAAGGGCCTTGCCCATGCCGACCGCCTGGCTGCCCTGACCCGGAAAGATGAAAGCACGCATTGAAATTCCTCTGGCTTGGAGTCACTCCGGGTAGAAAGCGGCGCCCGGACTGACAAGGCCGGACTGATGGGGCTGACCGGGAAGCGGGGGCGGCGAGGCGCGGCAAACAGGCAGGGAGGCAGCGATGAAACGACCGGTTGCGACGATTCTGGTGCTTGGCGCGATGGTGCTGCCCGGTGCGGCGGTGGTCGGGCAGGTGGCGCGGGCCGGTTATCTGCCGTCCGGCGCTTTCGACATATTGGCGGTGCTGCCGCCGGCGCCGACAGAGGGCGATGCGCGCTACGATGCCGATCGCCGCATCTTCAAACAGACCCGTGCCCTGCTCGATACGCCGCGCGGGGCGCTTGCCACCAACGACGTCGATTACACGCCACCGGCGATGCTGCGCGATTTCAGTTGCGCGGTCGGCGTTACGCTGACCCCGGACAACGCGCCCAAAACGCTGGCGCTGATTGGCAAGGCCGGGGTCGATACTTCCACCCAGGCCGGTATCGCCAAGAACCACAACAAGCGGCAGCGGCCTTATCTGATCGATGAAGGGCGGACCTGCCAGAACCCGGAGGAGTTGAAACACAGTTTCGACTACCCGTCCGGCCACACGACCTGGGGCTGGACCTGGGCGACGATCCTCGCACAACTGGCGCCCGACCGGGCGACGCCGATCATGGCGCGCGGTCGCGCCTACGGCGAAAGCCGGATCATTTGCGGCGTCCACAATGCGAGCGCGGTCGAGGCGGGGCGGGTGACGTCCGCCGCGACGCTGACCGCGGTGGCGACGCAGCCGGCCTTTCAGGCGGATCTGGCCGCCGCGCGAGCAGAAATGGACGCGCTGCGTGCCGACCCGGCGACACCGCGCCCTACCGGGTGTGAGGAAGAGGCAAAGCTGGTCGCGCAATTCGTGCGGTAACACAGGGCGCCAACGATGGCTGGCGCCCGATCTTTCCCTTGCATTCGCGAGCGGTTTCGGCCATTGGCGCCGGGTCCGGGCGGGAGGCGCTGCTTTCCCGCCCCGATTGTTTTGAACGACAGCCGGAGGGGCGCCCGTGATGGTCACGGCGTCAGCGATCGGCCAAGATAGGGAATATGCGAGCATGGCTCTTTACGAGCATGTGTTTCTCGCGCGGCAGGACCTGGCCCAGGCCCAGGTCGACGCGCTGGCGGAAGCCGCCACCAAGATCGTCGAGGATAATGCCGGCAAGGTGCTGAAGGTCGAGACGTGGGGCCTGCGCGGCCTTGCCTATCGCATCGCCCGCAACCGCAAGGCGCATTACGTGATGCTCGACATCGACGCCCCCGCCGGCGTTGTCGCCGAGCTGGAGCGGCAGACCGCGATCAACGAGGACGTCATCCGTTACATGACGATCCGCGTCGACGCGCATGAGGCAGGCCCGTCGGTGATGATGCGCAAGAGCGACCGCGACAGCCGCCGCGGCGACCGTGGCGACCGGGGCGATCGCCCCCGCCGTGACCGCGACGACGCCTGAGGGAGTAGAGACACATGGCACGCCCGTTTTTCCGCCGTCGCAAGAGCTGCCCCTTCTCCGCGAAGGACGCGCCCAGAATCGACTATAAGGATGTCCGTCTGCTTCAGGGCTTCGTGTCCGAGCGCGGCAAGATCGTTCCGTCCCGCATCACCGCGGTGTCGGCCAAGAAGCAGCGCGAGCTCGCCAAGGCGATCAAGCGCGCCCGGCATATCGGGCTTCTCCCCTACATCGTGAAATAAGGAGGGCCGGAGATGGAAGTCATTCTGCTCGAGCGCGTCGACAAGCTTGGCGCGATTGGCGATGTCGTCAACGTCAAGGCCGGTTTCGCGCGCAACTATCTGTTGCCGCGCAAGAAGGCGCTGCGCGCCAACGAAGCCAACCGCAAGGTTTTTGAAGCCAATCGTACCCAGATCGAGGCCGATAACGCCGCGCGGCGGACCACCGCCGAGGCCGATTCGAAGCATGTGGACGGCGCGTCGGTGACGCTGATCCGTCAGGCGTCGAACACCGGCCAGCTCTACGGTTCGGTTTCGGTGCGCGACATTGCCGAGGCGCTGGTCGCCGACGGCAAGAAGATCGCCAAGAACCAGATCGTCCTCGACCGCCCGATCAAGGCGATCGGCGTGACCACGGTCCGCGTCGTCCTCCACCCGGAAGTGGCGGTGTCGGTTCAGGTCAACGTCGCCCGCTCGCCGGAAGAGGCGGACCTGCAGGCGCAGGGCGTCGACGTGATGGCCGAGATGTTCGAAAAGGATCAGAGCGGTTTCACCGAAGCCTTTGATCCGAATGCCGAACCGGGCACGATCGCCGGCGAACCGGAGGCCGCGGCCGAAGGCGCCGAACCGGAAGGCGAGGCGGCAACCGACGCCTGATCGACCGATCGTTCCGGATGAAAATGGCCGCGCGGTCCCCAGTGGACCGCGCGGCTTTTTCATGGCGGCGTGCCTCGGCGCTTGCCTGTTTGTCACGGGTTCAGAAAAACTTGCTCTCCAGCCGGCGCCGGGGCGTGTAGCGGGGGGATATGAGCCTGACCCATCTTGAGCGGCTGGAAGCCGAATCGATCCATATCCTGCGCGAGGTGGCGGCGGAGGCCGAACGCCCGGTGATGCTCTACAGCATCGGCAAGGATTCGGCGGTGATGCTGCATCTGGCGCGCAAGGCGTTTTTCCCCGGCCCGCCGCCGTTCCCGCTGCTGCACGTCGACACGACCTGGAAATTCCGGGCGATGTACGCGCTGCGCGACAAGGCAGCGGCCGAGGCGGGGATGGAGTTGATCGTCCACCGCAACCCGGAGGCGGAGGCGCGGGGCATCAACCCATTTGACCACGGACCGCTTCATACGGACATGTGGAAAACGGAAGGGCTGAAGCAGGCGCTGGACAAGCACGGTTTCGACATCGCCTTCGGCGGCGCGCGGCGTGACGAGGAGAAAAGCCGGGCGAAGGAGCGGATCTTCTCGTTCCGCACGGCAAACCACCGCTGGGATCCGAAAGCGCAGCGACCGGAGCTATGGAACCTCTACAACGCGCGCAAGGCCAAGGGCGAGAGCATCCGGGTATTCCCGATCTCCAACTGGACCGAGCTGGACATCTGGCAATATATCCACCGCGAAGGGATCGAGATCGTCCCCCTCTATTTCGCCGCGCCGCGCCCGACGGTGGTACGCGACGGGTTGATCCTGATGGTCGACGATGACCGGTTCCGCTTCGAACCGGGGGAGGCGCCGGTTGAGCGATCGATCCGCTTCCGCACCCTCGGTTGCTATCCGCTGACCGGCGCGGTCGAGAGCGAGGCGGCGACGCTGCCCGCCGTCATCCAGGAAATGCTGCTGGCGACGACCAGCGAACGACAGGGGCGGGCGATCGACCGCGACGCCGGCGACGCGAGCATGGAGAAAAAGAAGCAGGAGGGCTATTTCTGATGGCCGCGCAGCAGGACAGCCCCTACGCGCCCGACGCGCTGATTGCCGCGGACATCGACGCCTATCTGGAGGCGCACCGCAACAAGACGCTGCTGCGCTTCATCACCTGCGGCAGCGTGGACGATGGCAAGTCGACGCTGATCGGCCGGCTGCTCTACGACAGCAAGCAGATCTTCGAGGATCAGCTTTCGGCGCTGGAGGCGGACAGCAAGCGGGTCGGCACGCAGGGGCAGGCAATCGATTTCGCGCTGCTCGTCGACGGGCTGGCGGCGGAGCGCGAGCAGGGCATCACCATCGACGTCGCCTACCGCTTCTTCGCGACGCCGAAGCGCAAATTCATCGTCGCTGATACGCCGGGGCACGAACAATATACGCGTAATATGGTGACGGGCGCCTCCACCGCCGACCTGGCGGTGATCCTGATCGATGCGCGCAAGGGCGTGCTGACCCAGACGCGGCGGCACAGCTATCTGGCCCAGTTGATCGGTATCCGGTCCGTCGTGCTGGCGGTCAACAAGATGGATCTGGTCGGTTATGACCGGGCGGTGTTCGACGCGATCGTCGCCGATTACCGCGCCTTTGCCGCCGGGATCGGTATCGCCGATTTTGTCGCGATCCCGATTTCGGGGCTGGCCGGCGACAATATCGCGGCCCGTTCAGCGGCGACGCCCTGGTATGACGGGCCAACGCTGGTCGACCATCTGGAGACTGTGCCGGTCGATGCCGAGGCTGACCGCGCCGGGCCGCTCCGACTGCCGGTGCAATGGGTCAGCCGGCCGAACCTGGACTTTCGCGGCTTCGCCGGGCTGATCGCCGGCGGCACCGTCAAGCCCGGCGACGCGGTGCGGGTGTTGCCGTCCGGCCGGACATCGACGGTGGCGCGGATCGTCACGCTGGATGGTGACCTGCCGGAAGCGGGCGCAGGCCAGTCCGTGACACTGACGCTGGCTGACGAGATCGACTGTTCACGCGGCGACGTGATCGCTGCCGCCGCCGCGCCGCCGGAGGTGGCCGACCAGTTCGAGGCGACGATCGTCTGGATGGCCGACGATGCGCTGCTGCCCGGCCGGCCTTACTGGCTGAAGCTGGGGACTCAGACGGTGACCGCCACCGTCCAGCCGCCCAAATACCAGATCAACGTCAACACGCTGGAGCATCTGGCGGCAAAGACGCTGGAGCTGAACGCGATCGGTGTCGCCAATCTGTCGACCGACCGGCCGATCGTATTCGCGCCCTACAGGGACAGCCGGGCGCTGGGCGGTTTCATCCTGATCGACAAGCTGACCAACGCCACGGTCGCGGCCGGCATGCTGCATTTCGCGCTGAGGCGTAGTCAGAACGTCCATTGGCAGGCGATCGACGTCACCCGCGAACGGCGCGCCGCGCTGAAGAACCAGAAGGCAAGCGTGCTGTGGCTGACGGGGCTGAGCGGCGCCGGCAAGTCGACGATCGCCAATCTTGTCGATCGCAAGCTGACGCGGATGAACCGCCATGCCTTTTTGCTGGACGGCGACAATGTCCGCCACGGGCTCAACCGCGATCTGGGCTTCACCGATGCCGACCGGATCGAGAATATCCGCCGGGTCGGCGAGGTCGCCAAGCTGATGACCGACGCCGGGCTGATCGTCATCACCGCGTTCATCAGCCCGTTCCGTGCTGAGCGGCAGATGGTGCGCGACATGATGGCGCCGGGCAGCTTCATTGAAGTGCACGTCGATACGCCGCTGGCCGAAGCGGAAAAGCGCGACGTGAAGGGCCTCTACGCCAAGGCGCGCAGCGGCCAGCTTAAGAACTTCACCGGCATCGATTCGCCCTATGAGCCGCCGGAGGCGCCGGACATCCGCATCGACACGACCGGGATGAGCGCCGAAGCGGCGGCCGACCTGATTGTCGATTATCTGCTGGCCCACGAATAGGGCGCACGCGGCGCTACGCGTCGCGCAATGACGAAGCGGTCTATTGTGCCGGGGTGGCGCCGGTGATCCAGTCAGACGCCTCGGCGGCGACCTGGTTCGCCGCCTGATTGAGAGCGGCGCTGACCGAGCGCGCCTCGATCGCGGCAACCGGCGCGCGCGCTTCGAAGCGGCGGGTTTCGACGCTGTCGTCGCGGGCGATGCTGGCTTCGTAGCGGACAATTACGGTTCGGCTGCCCTCGTCGACGTCGAAACGGCTGAGCTCGCCCGAAACGCGGATGCCGGGATCGAGCGCGAACTGGCGCGGGCTGAGCACGCTGCGGCCACTACGCGCCTCGATCGTGTCGGACAGCAGGCGCTGGAACAGCCGGTTCGGTGCCTCCACCCATTGCGCGTCCTTGACGAAGGCGATGGCGGTGGCGCCGGACTGGACCGGGATGCGCCCGGTCGCCAGCGCCTGCGGCAGGGCCGGGGTGAGGATGGTGATCGTCTCGCCCGATTTCGCGGTCAGGGTGCGGCCGGCCTCCGGGCTGGCGCTGGCGGTCAGCGTCAGCAATTCCTTTGGCGGCTCGCTGCCCAGGCTGATGCAGCCGGCGAGCGGAAGGCTGAGGAGCAGCAGGGCGGGGAGCGAAGGTTTCATTTCTTTGGTCCCTTGTAATCGGGGAGCTTGCGGCTGCCGACCAGCGAACCGGCACCGCCGTGATTGACCCGTTCGGCGACCGCGTTCAGCGATTCCGCCATTTCGCGCAGGTCGCGGATCAGCAGCCCCGCCTCCGGGATCGTCTGGTTGGAGAAGGCGCGAACGCCGGGCTGCGCCTGCTTGATCGTCGTGTCGAGCGTTTCCATGCTTTGCCCGGCGGCCTTTACCGTGCGGCGCAGTTCGGCGAGCAGCGGCTTCGCATCGTTGGCGATCAGCGCGTTGGAGGTGCCAGCCAGCTTGCCGATCTCCTCTGCCGCGTCACCCGCCTGCTGGATGGCGATGCGGGTCTGGGCGAGGGTGGCGGCGATTTCCGGCCCGCGATCGGCCAGCGCGTCGGACAGCCGCTCGACATTGGCGAGGATGCCGGCGATCGACGCCTGATTCTTGTCGCCGAGCAGTTCGGTCAGCCGCTCGGTCAGCGTCGTCAGCCGTTCCAGCAGCTTCGGCGCGCTGTTTAGCAATTCGCCGAGTGCGCCCGGCTTGGTCGGGATGACCGGGACGCCGCCGGGGCCGAGGTCGGTGATCGGCGGCGCGCCCTTGATCGCGCCGTCGAGCTGGATCTGCGAGACACCGGTGAAGCCGACCCCTTCGATCGTCGCGGTCGTGCCCTGCAGGATCGGCGTTTCCTCCTTCACCGATATGCGGACGCGGACGAATTGCGGGTCATTGCGCCATAGCGCGATTTCCTTGACCTGGCCGGACGGCACCCCGGAAAACGTGACCGATGAACCCTTGGCGATGCCGTCGACCGCCTGCTTGAAGAACACGTCATATTCCTTTTCCGACCCGCCGGAGACGCGGGCAAGCCAGACGGTGAAGACGAGCAGCGCGGCAAGCAATGCCAGCACCGCGACGCCGACGAGAACATGGTTCGAACGGGTTTCCATCAGCGCCTCATGTCCTGTCCGTCGTCGCCGGCCGGGCGGACTTCATCGCCGTCCGCCCGCGCGGGCCGTTGAAATATTCCTGTATCCACGGATGGTCCAATGCGAGCAGCTCGTCGATCGTTCCAACCGCGATCACCTTGCGGTCGGCAAGCACCGCCACACGGTCACACAGCGCGTAGAGCGTATCGAGGTCGTGGGTGATGAGAAAGACGGTCAGCCCCATCGTCTGCTGCAATTCGCGGGTCAACGTGTCGAAATTGGCGGCGCTGATCGGGTCCAGCCCGGCGGTCGGCTCGTCGAGGAACACCAGGTCCGGGTCGAGCGCCAGCGCCCGCGCCAGCGCGGCCCGCTTGGTCATGCCGCCGGACAGTTCCGCCGGGTATTTCGGGCCGGCATCGGCGGGCAGGCCGGCCATCACCACCTTGTAGGCGGCGATCTCGTCGAGCAGCGGCGGGCGGATATCCGGATAATATTCGCGCAACGGCACCTGGATGTTTTCGGCCACGGTCAGGGTGGAAAACAGCGCGCCGCCCTGAAACAGAATGCCCCAGCGTTTGCGGATGTCGAGCGCATCGGTCACGTCACGGCCGACCATCGATTCGCCGAACACTTCCACCGATCCCTCGACCGGGGTTTGCAGGCCGATGATCGCGCGCATCAGTACCGACTTGCCGGTACCGGAGCCGCCGACGACGCCGAGAACCTCGCCACGGCGGACGTCGAGGTCGAGCGCCTCGTGGACGACCTGTTCGCCGAACGCCGTCTTCAGGCCGCGGACGCGGATGACGACGTCCGCGTCGTCGGGAAGAACCGGGCTCATGTCCAGCCGACCCAGGTGAAGAACACGGCGAAGAAGGCGTCGAGGACGATGACGAGGAAGATCGCCTGAACGACGGCGGCGGTGGTGCGGAGACCGACCTCCTCCGCGTCCGCTTTGACCTGCATGCCCTGGTAGCAGCCGGACAGCGCGATGATGAAGCCGAACACCGGCGCCTTGATCAGCCCGACATAGAGGTCGGTAATCGGCGTCACCTCGCGGATGCGCTGGATGAAGGTGACGGGCGGAATGTCGAGCGCCGCCCAGCATAATATGCCGCCGCCGATCATCGCGACGATAGACGCGTAGAAACCGAGCAGCGGCATCATCACCACCGAAGCAAGGGTGCGCGGCAGAACCAGCGCCTCCATCGGCGACACGCCGATCGTCCGCATCGCGTCGATTTCCTCGGTCAGCTTCATCGTGCCGAGCTGGGCGGCGAAGGCGGAGCCGGAACGGCCGGCGATCATGATCGCGGTCATCAGCACGCCCAGTTCGCGCAGCGTCAGCCGCCCGACCAGATTGATCGTGTAGATCTCCGCCCCGAACTGGCGGAGCTGGACGGCGCCCTGCTGGGCGATGACGATACCGATCAGAAAGCTCATCAGTCCGATGATGCCGAGGGCGGAGACGCCGACGACCTCGAAGCGCTGGATCACCGCGTTGATGCGGAAGCGGGACGGATGCGCCATGACATGGCCGATCGAGACGACCAGCGCCCCGAAGAAGCCGAGCAGGCCCAGCATCGTCCGCCCGGCGGTGGCGGTGGCGGCGCCGATCTCGTTCAAAACCTTGAACAGCGTCGGCGTCCGGTCCGGGCGCATGCGAACCGGCTGGTCCGCGCGGTCGACCTGCCCGATCAGCTTGCTCGCCTGATCGTTCGCGCCGGTGATCGTCGCGGCATGGTCGGCGGCCAGCCGGTGGATGACCCAGGCGCCGATCGTGTCCATGCGTTCGACCTGCGACAGGTCCAGCCGGGCCAGCGGGCCGGGCACCTGGCGGATGCGTTCGGGCAGGTCGCCGAGCGCCGCCACGGTCAGCGAGCCGGTGAAACGCAGTGTGCGCTCCCCGTTCTGCTGGTCCTCCGTGAAGTCGGCGGTGGCAGCCATAAGGTTGCTCCTGCGGCATATTCGCTGGATCGGCAAGCGAACAAAAGGTTAGAAACGGCTTGACCCCGCCGGGCCGTGGACGCGCCCCGCACATAAACCACCGAGAGCCGTTGATGATCCGCCTCGCCATTTACGACATGGACAAGACACTGACGCGGCGGGCGACGTTCAACCCGTTCCTGTCCCATGCGGTGCGACGGCTGGCGCCGTGGCGGGTGGTGTTCCTGCCCGTCGTCGGCGCGGCGCTCGCCGCCTATGCGCTGAAGCGGATCGACCGGGGGCGGCTGAAGGAACTGAGCCAGCGCTGGCTGCTTGGACCGCATATCGCGCCGACGAAACTGGCGCCGCTCGCCGACGGTTTCGCCGAACAGACGCTGGCGACCAACATCTACCCGCAGGCGCTGGAACGGCTCGCCGCCGACCGGGCCGACGGCTATCGCCTTGTCCTCGCCACCGCGTCCAACCGCCATTACGTCGAGGCGATCGCCCGTCGGCTCGGCTTCGACGCGGTGATCGCCACCGACAGCATGATCGGCCTCGATTCCAGGGTCAGCGCAATGATCGACGGCGAAAATTGCTACGGACCGGCCAAGCTGCGGATGATCCAGGCGTGGATGGCCGGGCAGGGCATCGCCCGCGACGAAGCGACGATCCGGTTCTATTCCGACCATGCGTCGGATGAGCCGGCGCTGGCCTGGGCCGACGAGGCATTCGCGGTCAACGCCCATGACCGGCTGCGCCGCCTGGCCGCCGCGCGCGGCTGGCGGCGGATCGACTGGCGCTGAGCGATGGAAGACGATATTGGTCTTGCCAAAGAGGTAAGGCCACGCCCGGCTCTGCGCGGGCGATAAGTTGAAAACTAAAACAAATTGATGATGCCGGTAAAGGGGAGGTGATGGCGGTCGCGATCGATTCGAAAGTGCAGTTGCGCCGGGCTGTTCTGGCCTCTGTTGTCGGCAACACGCTGGAATGGTATGATTTCTTTCTGTATGGTACCGCTGCAGCGCTGATTTTCGGTCAGTTGTTCTTTCCGGTGGGTGATTCGCTGGCCAGCACGCTGGCGGCGTTCGCCAGTTTCGCCGTCGGTTTCGCGGCGCGGCCGCTCGGCGGGTTCATCTTCGGCCATGTCGGCGACCGGCACGGGCGCAAGGCATCACTGATCTGGACCCTGTCGATCATGGGGATCGCGACTTTCCTGATCGGGCTGCTGCCGACCTATGAACAGATCGGGCTGTTCGCGCCGGCGGCGCTGCTGATCCTGCGTGTCCTGCAGGGGATCGCGGCCGGCGGCGAATGGGGCGGCGGCGTGCTGATGATTACGGAGAACGCGCCCGCGCACCGCCGCGGCTTTTTCGGCGCATGGAGCCAGGTCGGCGTCGGTATGGGATTCGTGCTGTCTTCCCTGGCGTTTTTCGCCGCGCAGCAATTGCCGCACGAAGCCTTCATTTCCTGGGGCTGGCGCGTGCCGTTCCTGATCAGCATCGTCATCTTTTCCGTCGGCGTGTTCATTCGCTACCGGGTCAACGAGAGCGCCGAGTTCGGCGAAGTCGCGCGCACCGAACAGACGGCGGCGATGCCGTTCGTGACGTTGCTGCGCCGGCACCCTCGCGAGATGCTGGTCGGCATCGGCGCGCGGCTGGCGGAGAATTGCGGGTCGCACCTGCTGATCACTTTCTCGCTATTCTATGCCAAGGCGAGGGGGGCGCCGACCGACGTAATGTTGCTGGGCGTGGCGTTGGCGATGCTGGCTGACAGCGTGATGATGCCGGTGTTCGGTGCGCTGTCCGACCGGCTGGGACGGCGGCCGGTCTACATGTTCGGCGCAATTTCCATGGCGCTGTTCGGCTACCCGTTCTTCCTGATGATCGGTTCCGGCGACCCGGTGCTGATGATCACGGCGCTGGTCGTCGGCAATGGCATCTGCCACGCGGCGATGGTCGGGGTGCAGCCGGCGCTGTTCAGCGAGATGTTCAGCACCGAGGTGCGCTATTCGGGGTTGGCGATGGCGCACGAGGTATCGTCGCTGATCGTCGGCGTTGCGCCGATGATCGCGACGGCGCTGTTCGCCTACTACCAGTCGGCGGTGCCGGTCGCGCTCTACCTGGCGGCGGTATGCCTCGTCACCTTCGTCGCCATGTGCTTCGCCCGGCCGCCGGCGCCGGCGGCCTGAATCAGGCGGCCTCGCGCGCCATGAACCGCCGCATCGGCGCCATGCCCAGGCTGAGCAGCAACAGCCCGAAGATGCCGGCACCGGCCGTAACCAGCGCGATCGACGATCCGATCGCCGCCTGAGAGCCGAATACCTTGTCGTTGAGCAGGCCGACCAGCGCCGAGCCGACCGCAAGGCCGAGCAGGGAGTTGACGCACAGGAACAGCGCCGAGACGCGCGACCGCATCAGCGGCGGCGGCACGATCTGCATCACTGCGGCCGACGGCGGCATCGGGAAGGACGCGAAGAACTGCGCGACGAGCAACAGGCCGAGAGCGACCGGAAGTGACGGCGCGAACGGCAGCAGTGCGGTGGGGATGATGACGCCGCCGATGCCGACCATGCCCGCCCGGAACGGGGCGTCGCTATGCCCGGCGCGGTTCAACCGGTCGTTCAGCCAGCCGCTGGTCAGCACGCCACCGCCGCCGCCGATGATCGCGATGATGCCGAGGTAGAGGCCGCAGCTGGCCGGGCTTAGCCCGAAACTGCGCATCAGATAGGCCGGCGACCAGCCGAGCAGGGTGAACAACGCCATCGCCGCCAGGGTAAAGCCCGCGAAATGCGGCAGGAAGATACCACGTTCCGCCGACAGGAAGCGCAACACGGCGGAAAAGGGTGGGGAGGGTTCCACCGTCCGCCGCCCGCCGGCCGGTTCGCGCACGGTCAAACCGATTACCAGCGCGAGCAACAGGCCGGGCAGGCCGACAATCAGGAAAACGAGCTGCCACGGCTTGAATTCCATGCCCGCGATCATCCTCGGCCCGTCGCCGCTGACCATCGCGATCACCGATCCGCCGACGAGGAAGGCGATGCCGGCGCCAAGGAACGAGCCAAGGGAATAGAGCGCGACGGCGCGGCCCAGCTTTTCGCGCGGCATCAGGTCACTGATCAGCGAATAGGTCGCCGGCGACAGCGCCGCTTCCCCCGCGCCGACGCAGATGCGGGCGATGAACATCTGGGTGAAGCTGCGCGCCAGTCCGCAGGCCGCCGTCGCCAGACTCCAGAAGGCGACGCCGGCGGCGATGATCAGCGGCCGCGACGTCCGGTCCGACAAGGTGGCGATCGGGATGCCCATCGTTGCGTAGAAGATCGAGAAGGCGAGGCCGTGGAGCAGGCCAAACTGGGTGTCGGTAATGCCGAGGTCTGCCTGGATCGGCCCGATCAGCAGCGCCAGGATCTGCCGGTCGATGAACGAGAAGATATAGGCGACCATGCACAGCCAGACGACATACCAGGCGTGGCGTTCCGAGACCGGGCTGCCGGTGGCTGTGTTCATACTTGTTCTCCCCGAATGACGGCGATCGACGCCGGTCGCAGCAGATGTTTTCCGATCGTGCGCCGAACGCAAGATGCGAGATGAAAGAGTCAGGCCAAATTTGCAAAATCGGCATGACATTGTAGACTGACCAATATTGACAAGGCCGCGTGTGATACACAAGGTTCCATCTGGCGCCAGCGCAATATCGCGGCGGATAGGCGCAGCGGGAGGTAGGCTTGAGCGACGCAACCATGTTCGACGCGATCGTCGTCGGATCGGGCATCTCCGGCGGCTGGGCGGCCAAGGAGCTGACAGAGGGCGGCGCCAGGGTGCTGATGATCGAACGCGGCCGCAACGTCCGCCACGGCGAGGACTATACCTACGAACATGTGCCGCCGTGGGAAATGCCGTTCCGCGGCCTGGGCGACCGCCGGCGAATAGAGCGCGACTACCCGGTCCAGAGCCGCAGCCGCTCGTTCGACGAGGCGAGCGCCCAATTCTATGCGAACGACCGCGACCACCCTTATCAGGTCGAGCCGGGATCGGCCTTTTCCTGGCTGCGCGGCCAGCAGACCGGCGGCCGCTCGCTGATCTGGGGGCGGGTGGCGATGCGGCTGAGCGAGCTGAATTTCAGTGAGAACCGCCTGGACGGCCATGGGGTCGACTGGCCGATCCGCTATGCCGACATCGCCCGATGGTACGATTATGTCGAACGGTTCATCGGCGTCAGCGGCAACAGGGACGGGATCGACAGTCTGCCCGATGGTGTGTTTCTGCCGCCATTCGCGATGAACTGTATCGAGGAGCATGCCAGCAAGGCGATCAAGGCCAATTTCCCCGACCGCCGGCTGATCCATGCGCGTACCGCGGTGTTGAGCGAGGACCATGGCGGGCGCGCCAAATGCCATTTCTGCGGGCCGTGCCACCATGGCTGCTCGACCGGTTCTTTCTTCAGCACCCAGAGTTCGACGCTGCCGGCGGCCGAGGCGACCGGCCGGCTGACCCTGCTCAACGACACGATCGTCGCCGGCATCGACTATGACCCGAAGAGCAAGCGGGCCACCGGCGTGCGGACGATCGACAGCAAGACCGGCGAGCGGCGGACGTTCACAGCCCGGCTGATCTTCGTCAATGCATCGACGCTGGGCACGCTGCACGTGCTGCTCAATTCGGTGAGCGAGGCGTTTCCGCGCGGACTGGCGAACAGCAGCGGCGTGCTGGGCCACGGCATCATGGACACGATGAAGGGGCCGGTGGTGACCGGAACTTTCGACGGGTATGACGGCTTTCAGCCAGTCGGCAACCGGCCGGCGGGTATCTATATCCCGCGCTTCCGCAACGTCGGTGCAAAAGATGCCGATTTCCTGCGCGGCTACGGCTTCCAGGGCGGTGCCTCACGCGCGTTGTGGACGCGCGGGGTCGACCTGCCGCTATTCGGTGCCGAATTGAAGCGGGCGCTGCGCAAGCCGGGGCCGTGGCAATTGATGTTGGCCGGAATGGCGGAGCCGCTGCCCAATCCCCGCAATCAGGTTTCGCTCGACCCGAAACAAACGGACAAATGGGGCCTGCCGCAATTGCGCGTGCGCCATACCTGGTCAGATAATGAGCGACGGATGGTCGACGACATTCTGGCCGAGGGCGAAGCGATGCTCCGTTCCGCCGGCGCCGTCCGCATCGACAAGATCAACGAGATCAAGCCGGGCGGCGAGACCAATCACGAGATGGGTGGCGCGCCGATGGGCCATGACCCGGCGGGATCGGTGCTCAACCGGTTCAACCAGACGCATGACGTGCCGAACCTGTTCGTCACCGACGGCGCCTGCATGTCGTCCTCGCCCTGCCAGAACCCGTCGCTGACCTATATGGCGCTGACCGCGCGCGCGGCCGACTATGCGCTGACCCGGATGAAGCAGGGGGCGTTGTGATGACGGATTCGATAGCAGCGGGCGAAGGCGTCACGCTCACCCGTCGCGACATGGTGACGGCTTTCACCGCGCTCGGGCTGGGCGGCATTGCGTCGGTGCTGGTTGGCGGCTGCACGCCGCGCGACGGGGATGAGGGGATCGGCGCGGCGCAGAAGGTGCTGCTCGGCGCGGTGGCGGAAACCATCATCCCGGCGACCGACACCGCCGGGGCCGAAGCCGCCGGCGTCGTCGCGTTCATCGAGAAGATGGTCGACACCTGGCTTCACCCGGAAGAGCGGACCCGCTTCCTGGCGGGCATGAAGCGGTTCGATGCGGATGTGCGGCGGATCGCCGGCAAGGGTTATGTGGAATTGCCGGCGCCGGAAAAGCTGCGCGTGTTGACGATGATCGCCGAGAAGGAAGCGAAGCCCGCGCCGAAGGAGCTGGTGGTGCCGGCGGACGGGCCGTTCGTCGCGCAGATGAAGGCGCTGACGATCTTCGGCTATTACACGTCGGAAGCCGGCGCGTCGGAAGAGCTGGCGCTGGACCTGGTGCCCGGCGCCTACGACGCCTGCCACGCGATCGCGCCCGGCGACCATGCGCCGGCGTTGGGCGGCAGCAGCCCGTCGCTGCGCTTCCCCTGAGCCGGCGTCAGCCGATGGTGCGGTGGAGATAATCGATCGATGTGCGGATCGCCGCCATCGGATCGTCCGCACGATCGATCTCGACCAGGATATGGTCGATGCCGGCGTCGTCGCAGGTCTTGATCAGCGCCGGGACGTCGAGCGTGCCCTGGCCTACGGGAGCGAAATCACCATCGGCGGTGATGTCCTTCAGGTGGCACAGCTTGGTGCGGCCGGCGTAACGCTCCAGATAGGCGATCGGATCGGCGCCGGCCTTGGTCGTCCAGTAGAAATCGAGCTCGAACTTGACCTTGTCGGGGTCGGTGTTCTGCAGGAACAGGTCGAGGATAACGTCGTTGCCGACCTTGGCGAATTCCCGGTCGTGGTTGTGGAAGGCGAAGACCTTGCCCTCCTTGGCGCACATGTCGCCAAGCTCGTTGAACAGCTTGATATAGGCGTCGATCGTCGGCCTGTCGGCCAGCTGACCGTCGAGCAGGATCGCCCACATCACATAGGTCTGGCCGAGGATCTTCGACGTTTCGATCCCATCCTCGAACGCGGCGCGGGCGTTTTTCAGCGAGAAGGTGTCGGCGTAGACCTGCCGGTTGACGGCGGTGTCGACCTCTCGCTTCACCCAGCCGGCAAACGACTTATAGGTGGGGTTGGTGGGCGAGACGTGGTTGTTCGGTGAGGTCAGGCCGTAGCGGTCGAGGACAGACCGGACATAGGCCGGGTCGCGGCCGAAGCTGCCGGTGGTGCCGATTTCCTTGTAGCCCATCGCCGCGACTTCACGCAGCGTGCCTTCGAAGTCCGTCTCCAGCGCCTTGATGATCGTCCCGCCCTGGAGGCCCCAGCGGCGGGGTTTCTTGTTGGCGGCGATCAGCGGGCTGAGGCCGGTGGCGGCGAGGGGGGCGAGGGCCGAGTATTTCAGCAGGTCGCGGCGGTTCATGGGGACGGCCTTTCAGGCAGGAAGGAACGGCGGCGGATCAGCCGATGGTGCGGTGGAGATAATCGATCGAGGTACGGATCGCCGCCATCGGATCGTCCGCACGATCGATCTCGACCAGGATATGGTCGATGCCGGCGTCGTCGCAGGTCTTGATCAGCGCCGGGACGTCGAGTGTGCCCTGGCCTACGGGAGCGAAATCACCATCGGCGGTGATGTCCTTCAGGTGGCAGAGCTTGGTGCGGCCGGCGTAACGCTCCAGATAGGCGATCGGGTCGGCGCCGGCCTTGGTCGTCCAGTAGAAGTCCAGCTCGAACTTGACCTTGTCCGGGTCGGTGTTCTGCAGGAACAGGTCGAGGATCACGTCGTTGCCGACCTTGGCGAATTCGCGAGCATGGTTGTGGAAGGCGAAGATCTTGCCTTCCTTCGCGCACATGTCGCCGATCTCGTTGAACAGCTTGATATAGGCGTCGATGGTCGGGCGGTCGGCGATCTGGCCGTCGAGCAGGATCGCCCACATCACGTAGGTCTGGCCGAGGATCTTCGACGTCTCGATCCCGTCCTCGAACGCGGCGCGGGCGTTCTTCAGCGAGAAGGTGTTGGCGTAGAAGGTCATCACGTCATTGTCGGGCGCGGCCCGCGTCACCCAGTTGGCGAAGGCCTTGTAGGTGGGGTTGGGCGCGACGTGGTTGTTCGGTGAGGTCAGGCCGTAGCGGTCGAGGACCGAACGGACATAGGCCGGGTCGCGGCCGAAGCTGCCGGTGGTGCCGATTTCCTTGTAGCCCATCGCCGCGACTTCGCGCAGCGTGCCTTCGAAATCCGCTTCCAGCGCCTTGATGATCGTCCCGCCCTGGAGACCCCAGCGGCGGGGTTTCTTGTTGGCGGCGATCAGCGGGCTGAGGCCGGTGGCGGCGAGGGGGGCGAGGGCGGAATATTTGAGCAGGTCGCGACGGTTCATGGGGACGGCCTTTCAGATAGGTTATCGGGTGAATGTCAGCGTTGCAGATAGGGAAGCACGTCGACGACGCGGCGTTCGGCGGCGCTGAGATAGCCGGCGTAGATGACCAGCATGACGTCCATCGCCAGCAGCAGGTCGCTGCGCGGGGCGCGGTTGTTGGCGACGGCGCCGATGAAGTCGCGCAGTTCGTCCGGGTATCCGGTTACCATGTCCTCGTCCGGCGCGGGGAAGGACCAGCCTTCCTTCGTCTCGGTCTTTTCGACCAGATACTCGCTGTCGAAATAGGCGCCGTCGGGGGTGTAGGCCTGGCAGGTGGTGTTGGGATTGATGTTCGCCGTCACCACCGCCTTCGAGCCGTGGGCGGCGATATAGTTGCGGATGCCGCCCATCCGGGTGTCGGTGGAGGTGAGCTGGGCGACCGAGCCGTCCTCGAAGGCGAGGGTGATCGTCGCCCAGTCCTCCACATCTTCCCAGCCGGTGACGATGTGCTTGCGCGCCTCCGCCTCGAACGACGGGATCGCGGTCAGCTTCGCCACCTGGGCGCTGACCGAGACCGGGCGGATCGGCTTGCCGTCGCGGCGGCGGCCTTCCTCGTGCTTCAGGTGGAGGGCGGCGCCGATCGGGTGGGCGCAGAGCCGGAGCAGCGAGCCGCCGCCCGCCGTCCGCCAGCGCCGCGAATAGGCGGCGTGCGAGCCGGAGTGCGATTCCTCGCCCTGGATGCGCAGCAGCGTCGATCCGCTGGCCGCCATCAGCCGGTTCAGCTTGACGATCGGCGGGGCGTAGACCCAGTTTTCCGCGTAGCAGAAGGTGATGCCGGCGCGAGCGACCGCCTCCTCGACCGCGCGGGTCTGTTCCGTCACCGCGTCGAGCATCGCCGCGCGCGAATAGCCGTCCGCCGTCCAGTCCGCGCCGGCGCCGTCCGGGCCGAAGAAGCCGCCGAGCGGCTTTTCGCAGATCACGTGCTTGCCGCGCTCCGCCGCCTGCAGGACCAGCGGCACGTGCAGGTTGTTGGGCACGCACAGGTCGACGATGTCGATCGCCGGGTCGGCGAGCAGTTCGTCCGCGCTGGCATATTGGCGGGGGATGCCGAACTGGGCAGCGAGCGCCGCCGCCTTCGCCGGATCGCGCCCGGCGATCGCCGCCACCTCGAACGCCTCGCCATAGACCTTGCGGTAGCTGGCAAGGTGGAAGTGCGCCGAAAAACCGGCTCCGATGATACCGATACGCACCGGCCTGGTCGTCATGTCATTCCTTTCCCGCGCGCGAGGCGCCGTTAGTCCCGCAGGGCGCGGCCGCGCGTTTCGGGCGCGAACAGCGCCGTCACGATGCCGATCAGGAACACCGCGCACATCGTCATCGCCGAGAAGCGCAGCGGGTCCGGCGCCGGCAGGCCGCCATAGAGGTGGGTGGTCAGATAAGCCGAACCGAAGCTGCCGATGGCGGCGGCGAAGCGGCCGAGATTATAGGCGAAGGACACGCCGGTGCCCCGCGTCCGCGCGCCGAACAGTTCCGGCAGATAGATCGAGAAGCCGGCGAAGACGCTGAACTGGGCGGCGCCCATCAGCGGCATCATCCAATAGGCGTCGGCCGGGCTTTCCAGCCGCCAGTAGACGAACAGGGTGACGATGAGCGCGGCGCTGAACCCGGCGACGAAGGCCGGGCGGCGGCCGAAGCGCGCGGCGATCCACGAGAAGATCCACATGCCGATCGCGCCGCCGGCCATTTGCAGCATGAACGACCAGTTCTTGGCGCTGGCGACTGCCGCGGCGACCTGATCCGCCGGCAGCCGGGCAGAGAACCAGCCGGTGAACACCGCATGTTGCAGGTCGACGGCATATTCGCCGATCGCCCACAGGCCGACGACACCGGCAACGGCGAGCAGCGTGCCGATCAGCAGATTGTGCCGTTCGTCCTTCTGGCGCAGCAATTCACCATAGGAGCCGAAAACCCCCTTGGGCAGTTGCCCGTCCGCTTTCAGTTTCAGCCAGGCATCGGATTCGCGCAGGCGCAGCGCCGACAGGATGGCGAGCAGGGCCGGGAGGGCGCCGATCGCGAACAGCCAGCGCCAGCCATGGGCGGCGTCTATCCAGCCGTGCGCGCCGAGGGTGTCGACCCCCATCTTGACGAAGGCGGCGCCGACATTGCCGAAGGTCGACAGCACCTGCAGCCCGGCGAGCATCGCCAGCCGCGCCGCGCCCGACATGGTTTCGGCGATGATCGCGACGGCAAGGCCGAAGATGCCGCCGATGCCGAGGCCGGTAACGAAGCGCAGGATCGCGAATTCTTCCGGCGTGCGGCACAGCGCGGTCAGCCCGGTACAGACCGAGTAGAGCAGGATCGAAATGGTCAGCAGGCGGACCCGGCCGAAACGGTCGCCGAGCGCGCCGAAGGTCAGCCCGCCGATGCCCCAGCCGACCAGGAACAGCGCGGTCGAAGTCTTGGCGAAGGCCTGCACTTCAAGGCTGCCCGCCGGCAGGCCCATCAGGTCGGCAAGAGCGGGAATCCGCGCCAGCGAGAACAACCGCTGGTCCATCGTATCGAACAGCCAGGCGCCGGAGACGACGGCGAAGACGAACCATTGGTAGCGGGTGACCGTTCTCCACCAGGGCAGGTCGGAATCAGGCTGTGCGATGGTCTCTCTCCGCCCCGTGTGGTTAGCCACACATGTATGACCAAAATTTCCTACTTGTTCAAAATTGGTCAGTCAATAGTGCTGGTGCGGTTATCGCCGCGATCAGCGCTCGCGGATCGCCGGCGACCAGCCGGGCAAGCATGGCGGCAAGCGCCGAAGGCAGCGCCGCGCTGTCGCGGAACGCGGCGGGGAAGACGCCGGACTGATCGACCATCGCGGCGGCGGCGGCGTGCGCGTCCCCCGCCGCCCCCTGCCAGAGCGCGGCGAGTCGGTCGGCGAGCGGATCGTCGACCGGGCGGCCGGTGGTGCCGCCGACATGGACGATCCACGCCGAGAGGCTGAGCAGATAGGCGGGGCTGGCAAGGCCGCGCGCGTCGCGCTCGACCATCGCCGCCAGCCAGCGTTGCGGGATCTTCTGCGATCCGTCGATCGCGATCTGGTCGAGCCGGTGGGGCAGGGCGGGGTTGTCGAACCGGCGGAGCAGCGCGTCGGCATAGGCGGGGTAGTCCAGCCCGGCGGCCGGCGCCAGCGTCGGTATCGCCTCGCCGTCGATCTGGCGACGGAGCAGCGCGGCGAGGGCGGGATCGGCGACCGCCTGATGCACATAGGTGTGGCCAAGAAGCAGGCCGACATAGGCGAGGGTCGAATGGCTGCCGTTCAGCAGGCGCAGCTTTGCCAGTTCGAACGGGTGGACGTCCGCGACGATCTGAGCGCCGCCGACTTCCCAGCGCGGACGCGGACCGGCGAAGCGGTCCTCGATCACCCACTGGCGGAACGGTTCGGTGACGACCAGGCCGCGATCGTCGACCGGTGCGCCGTCCATGTCGGCGGCGGTGGTGCGCGGGACGATGCGGTCAACCATCGTGTTCGGGCAGGTCCAGCGCCGTTCCAGCGGCCGGCCGCGCCGGGCGAGGAACGCGCCGAGCAGCCGGTCGAGCAGATCGCCGTTGCCGGACAGATTGTCGCAGGACAGCAGGGTCAGCGGCCCGGAGCCAGCCGCCTGCCGCCGGTCGAGCGCGGCGGCGAGATAGCCGAAAATGGTGCGCGGCGCGGCGCCGGACAGGTCATGGGCGATCGCCGGATCGTCAAACAGCAGGCCGTCCCCGGCCGGATCACGGTAATAGCCCTTCTCGGTGACGGTTAGGGTTACGATGTGGACGGCGGGGTCGGCGAGCGCGGCGATCACCCGTTCGGGCGATTCCGGTGCGACCAGCACGGTGTTGATCGCGCCGATCAGCCGCCGCGCCGGGCCGGCGCCGCTGCGTTCCTCTACCATGTAAACACAGTCCTGCGGCGCCAGCGCATCGCGCGTCGACGGCGAGCGCAGCGACACGGCGGTGATCCCCCAGCCGGTGTCGCCGGCGGCGAGCGCGTCGTCGGTGTAGACCGCCTGATGGGCGCGGTGGAACGCGCCGATGCCGAGGTGGACGATGCCGCTTGTCGTCCGGTCGCGGACATAGCCGATCGGGGCGACACCGGCCGGGATGTTTCCCGGCGACAGGCGCGGGCGGCTCACAGCCGGTAGGCCGACGTGACCAGCGTGCTGGTCAGCGCGACGGCCAGCTCCGCCGCCTCGCCCTCGTCGATCTGATGCTCTGCGACCAGTTCGGCGAGGAAGCCGCAATCGATCCGCCGGGCGACGTCGTGCCGCGCCGGGATCGACAGGAAGGCGCGGGTGTCGTCATTGAAGCCGACGAGATTGTAGAAGCCCGCCGTTTCCGTCATCTGGCGGCGGAAGCGGCGCATCCCGTCCGGGCTGTCGTGGAACCACCAGGCCGGGCCGAGGCGCAGCGCCGGGTAATGGCCGGCGAGCGGCGCCAGTTCGCGCGCGTAAACGGTCTCGTCCAGCGTGAACAGGATGATCGTCTGCGCCGGATCGTTGCCGTGCCGGTCGAGCAGCGGGCGGAGCGCGCCGACGAAATCGGTGCGGGTCGGGATGTCGGCGCCCTTGTCCCGGCCGAAGCGGGCGAACAGCGCGCTGTTGTGGTTGCGGAACGAGCCGGGGTGGATCTGCACGACCAGCCGGTCGTCGCGGCTCATATCGGCCATCACCGTCAGCATATGGGCGCGGAACAGCTCGGCCCGGTCCGGGGCGGGCGGGGTGGCGGCGGTTACCTCGGTAAACAGCGCCTCCGCTTCCGGCGCGGTCAGCACGGCGGTGGCGGCGGTCGGGTGGCCATGATCGCTGGCGGTGGCGCCGGCGGCGATGAAGGCGGCCCGGCGCTGGCGCAGCGCGGCGAGGTAGCCGGGGTAGGACAGGCAATCCTCCCCCGTCATCTCCGACAGGCGGGCGAGGTTGGCGGTGAAGCCCTCATAGTCCGGGTCGACGACCGGATCGGGGCGGAAGGTGGTGATGACCCGGCCCGGCCAGCCGGAGGCGCGGATCTTCGCGTGATGCTCCAGCGGGTCGAGCGGCGACTCGGTCGTCGCCAGCGCCGCGATGTTGAACCGGTCGAACAGCGCGCGGGGGCGGTAGGCGGGCTGGGCCAGCCGCTCGGCGATCCGGTCGTAATACAGGTCGGCGGTTTCCGCCTCCAGCCGGACAGTGAGGCCGAACACCTCGCTGAACACCCAGTCCAGCCACAGCCGCGACGGGGTGCCGCGGAACAGGTGGTAGTTCCGGGCGAAGATGTGCCAGGCGGCGCGCGAATCGACCGGGCCGCCGCCGATGCCCAGATCTTCCAGCCGGACGCCCTGGCTGTAGAGCATGCGGAAGACATAGTGGTCGGGCGCGATCAGCAGCGCGGTCGGGTCGGCGAACGGCGCGTCGTCCGCGAACCAGGCCGGATCGGTGTGGCCGTGCGGGCTGACGATCGGTAGGCCGGCGACGGCTTCGTACAGCCGGCGCGCGATGGCGCGCACGCCGGGGTCGACCGGAAACAGGCGGTCCGGATGGAGGACGAGGGGGGTGGCCATCTAGATCGAGACGACGCGAACGAACCGGTCGCGGGTGCTGCGCGCCTGCTGCCGGGCGCGCTCGATTGCTTCTTCCTCGGTGGCGAACAGCAGATGCTCGATCACCGCGCCGAGATGTTCGCGCATCGCGGTGCGGGCGCGGGCGGGGTCGCGGGCCTGAAGCGCCTCGACGATACCCATATGTTCCTGGATCACCGGCTTGACCTGGGCGTTGCGCGCCTTTTCGTGGAGCAGCGCGCATTCCGGCGCGGATTGCCGCATTTCCCAGAACGCTTCGATCGTCTTGGCGATGGCGGCGTTGCGGGTGGCGCGGGCGATCAGCATGTGGAAATCGCGGTCCGCCTCCTCCGCTGCGGCGGGGTCTCCGGCCGCATCCATCCGCGCGACGAGCAGCGGCAGTTCGTCCAGTTCCTCGTCGGTGATGTTGGTGGCGGCAAGGGCGGCGGCCTCGCTTTCGAACAGCAGGCGTGCCTCGGTCAGTTCGAAGGCGGTGACGCCGAAGCCGGGTGCCTCGCGACGGCCGGTCTGGCGGCGGACATAGGCGCCGGAGCCGACCCGCACCTCGACGACGCCCTGCACTTCCAGCGCGATGATCGCTTCGCGCACCGTCGGGCGGCTGACGTTGAATTCGGCCGATATCTCCCGCTCCGCCGGCATCCGCCCGCCGACCGGGTAGGTGCCGTCGTTGATGCGGTCCATCAGCTTGTGCGCGATCTCCCGATAGAGGCGCTGCGAATCCGCCGGGGGCGCAACATCTATTTTCTCGCTCAGAACCTGGTGCACGGGGAATCCTCCGGGTGTTAGGATTATTGGTCTAACACTATGTACAAACTTGACAGACCAATATTGTCAGGTCAAGACGCATGACCATAACCGACTTCGCGGGGGAGAGCCATGAGAATTGACGCTGCGAGGGTTATCATCACCTCGCCGGGCCGCAATTTCGTTTCGGTAAAGATCGAGACGGATCAAGGCGTTTACGGCGTGGGCGATGCGACCCTCAACGGCCGGGAGCTGGCGGTGGCATCCTATCTTCAGGATCACGTGCTGCCGTGCGTCGTCGGGCGCGATCCGCGCCGGATCGAGGATATCTGGCAGTATCTGTATCGCGGCGCCTACTGGCGGCGCGGGCCGGTCACGATGTCGGCGATCGCCGCGGTCGACATGGCGCTGTGGGACATCAAGGCCAAGATGGCCGGGATGCCGCTATACGACCTGCTGGGCGGGAAGAGCCGCGACGGCGTGCTGGTCTATGGTCATGCCAATGGCGCCGACATTGCCGAGACCGTCGATGAGGTCGGCCGCTATCTGGGGTTGGGCTACAAGGCGATCCGCGCCCAGTCCGGCATCCCCGGTCTCGCCGCCGCTTACGGCGTCGGGCGCGGCAAGGATTATTACGAGCCGGCCGACGCCAGCCTGCCGTCCGAGACGGTGTGGGACACGCGCAAATACATGCAGTTCGTCCCCGGCCTGTTCGAAAAGCTGCGCGAAACCTATGGTCAGGCGCCGCAATTGCTGCACGACGTCCACCACCGGTTGACCCCGATGGAGGCGGCCCGGCTGGGCCGGGCGCTGGAGCCGTATGACCTGTTCTGGCTGGAGGACGCGACCCCGGCGGAGAATCAGGAGGCGTTCCGCCTGATCCGCGAGAACACCGTGATCCCGCTGGCGGTGGGCGAGGTGTTCAACAGCATCTGGGACTGCAAGGACCTGATCCAGAACCAGCTGATCGACTATATCCGCGTGCCGGTGGTGCGCGCCGGTGGCATCACCCACCTGCGCCGGATCGCCGACCTTGCCGGGTTGCATCAGGTGCGGACCGGCTTCCACGGCGCGACCGACCTGTCGCCGGTGACGATGGGCGCGGCGCTGCATTTCGACAGCTGGGTGCCGAATTTCGGCATCCAGGAATATATGCGCCACACGCCGGAGACCGACGCGGTGTTCCCGCACGCCTATTATTTCGAGGACGGGCTGCTGCACCCTGGCGACGCGCCCGGCCACGGCGTCGACATCGACGAGAAGGAGGCGGCGCGCTTCCCGTACAAACCGGCTTACCTGCCGGTTACCCGGCTGGAAGACGGCACGATGTGGAACTGGTGAGCCGCCGTCCCGCCGGGCGCGAATCTGCCCGGCGGTCGTCAACGGCGATGCGTGCGGCAAACAGGACTTACCACTCTATCAAATATTGACAGGCCAATTATTCCACAATAGGCAGATCAGGTCATACATGTAGGTTAGGCCGACGATCTGAGCGGCAATGTACCCAAAAGGGAGGGGCTATCATGCGGAAATTCCTATCGACCAGCGCGCTGTGTTCGGCGGCTGCCTGTCTGTTGCTGCCGGTGGCGCCCGCCCACGCGCAGGAGGGCGGCGACGAGGGGCTGGCCGATATTATCGTCACCGCTGAAAAGCGGCCGAGCGTTGCCCAGCGCACCGCGATCGCGCTGACCGTGGTCGATGCCGAGGCACTGAAGCGGCAGGGTGTCGGCAACGTTGCCGACCTGACCACGCTGACGCCCAGCGTCAATTTCGCGACTAACGGCCCTTCGTCGATCATCACCATCCGTGGTGTGTCGAGCCGCGACACCAACCAGCTGGGCGACCCGGCGGTTTCGATCAGCATCGACGGTTTCTACCTGCAGCGCGCGCTGGGCCTGAACGCCGCGCTGTTCGATCTGGAGCGGGTGGAAGCGCTGCGCGGGCCGCAGGGCACGCTGCTTGGCCGCAACGCCACCGGTGGTGCGCTCAGCATCGTCAGCGCCAAGCCGCTTGATCATTTCGCGGCGTCCGCGACGGTGGAATACGGCAATTACGACACGTTCAATACTCAGGGCTTCGTCAACATCCCGCTGGCCGAAGGCGTCAAGATGCGCGCGTCGTTCCAGACCCGCGACCGTGACGGCTACCGCGACAATGCGCCGGGCCGCGACGCCGACGACGAGCACAGCAAGGCCGCCCGCATCCACGTCCAGTTCGACCCGACGCCGGAGTGGACGCTGTTGATCACCGGCGAATATGCGCAGACCAACGGCGCCGGTCCGGGGCTCCAGGCGATTCCGTGGCGCTATATCGCCGGCACCAGCAACGTCGATTATTCCAAGCCGCCGGTCCCCAACGCCGGCAAGAAATTCCCGACTCCGCCGGGGCAGTTCCTGCGGACCCAGACCGTCAATTTCCGCTGGAACACCAGCTATGATTTCGGTCCGGCGTCGGTCACCTATCTGGGTGGATACCGCGAGTTCCAGCTCGACCGGTTGAATGGGCTGGGCGCGCCGTTTGGTTCGGCTCGGCAGAATTTCTCATTCGACCAGCAGGAGCGGCCGAATTCGTGGAATCACGAGTTCCGGATCACGTCCGCGCAGGACCAGCCGCTGCTGTGGCAGGCCGGCCTCTACCATTTCAGCGAGAAGAACAGCACCCAGTCGCTGTTCGCCGACTTCCCGGGCAGCCCGGGCCTGATGGGTCCGGCGAAATACCTGCAGATCTTCGTCAAGCCGGATCTGCTGCTGAAGTCGTCAGCGGCGTTTGGTCAGGCATCCTATGCCGTCACCGATACGCTGCGGCTGGAAGCGGGGCTGCGGTATTCCAAGGACAACAAGCATAACCTGAACGCGACCAACCTTGCGACCAACGTCAACAATTACATCGCGACCGGCGCCATTTCGTACGTTTCGAACCCGCCGACAGCGACGGAGATTTCGTCGAGCAAGGTGACGTATCATGCAGCGGCCAACCTGCAGTGGACGCCGCAGAACCTGCTCTATGTGAAATACGACACCGGCTATAAGGCGGGCGGGTTCACCGACCTTAACCCCTACGGCCCGGAAAATCTGACCGCCTATGAGATCGGTTCCAAGAACCGGTTCCTTGGCAACACGTTGCAGATCAACGCTTCCGCGTTCCTGTATGATTACAAGAACCAGCAGGTGCAGCAGCAGATCACGCTGCCGTCGGGCGGCGTCGGCACCGGCACGGTCAACGCCGGTAAATCGAAGATCTACGGCGCCGACCTGGACCTGATCTGGCAGCCCAGCTCGTCCGACCGGTTCGATTTCTACATCGGTTACCTCCATGCCCGCTTCAAGGATTTCGTCGTGTTCAGCGGCGGCAACCAGCAGCTGGCCGGAAACCGGCTGCAGCAGGCGCCGGACTGGACGATGAACATCGGTTACGAACACACGTGGGATGTCGGCGACGGCACGCTGACCGCACGCGCGCAGACCCATTTCGAGAGCAAGAGCTACTTCACCTTCTTCAACTACGAGTCCGACAAGCAATCGGGGTACCACCGGTCGGACGTGACGCTAACCTACCGGGCGCCGGACGACCGCTGGTCGCTGGAAGCCTATGTCCGCAACCTGGAGAACGAGCCGGTCCTCGCCTACGCCGACGTGACGGGTGGCACCTGGGGCACCTATCGCTACACGTATCAGGCGCCGCGGACGTTTGGTGCGCGCCTGACGGTGAATTTCTGATGGGTGGGGCGCCGCGGGCGAGCCGCCGGAGCTTCCTGTACGGGGCGGGGGCGACGGCGGCGGCCGTTGCCGCCGGCCTTCCCGCCTGGGCGGCGGTGCGGCGGCCTTTCGCCCCGCTGCTGGGGGCATGGACGTCGCTCGACAATTGCGGGTTGCTGGCGTCGGCCGGCTACGGCTTTGTCGAAGAGGAAGTCGACCGTTTCCTTGTCCCCGGCCGGGACGAGGCGGCGTTCGAGCGCAATCTGGCGGCGGCGGCGCGGCAGCCGGTTCCGGTGCTGTCCTGCGTTCGTTTCCTGCCGCCGGAATTGCAGAGCATCGGCCCGGATGCGAACCATGACGGCATCGCCGCCTTTTCCGAGATCGTGTTTCGCCGGGCGCGGCGGGCCGGGGTGCGTTACATCGTGTTCGGCAGCCCGCGTTCGCGCAAGGTGCCGGACGGCTTTTCGCGCGAGGCGGCGAAAGCGCAACTGGTCGCGCTGGGCCGGATACTGGGCCCGATCGCCCAGGCGAACGACGTCATCATGGTTCTGGAGCCGCTGAACCAGAGCGAGACCAACTTCATCAACCGGGTCAGCGAGGGTGCCGAGATCGTCCGCGCCGCCGGCCATCCGCATTTCCGCCTGATGGCGGACCTGTTCCACATGAAGACCGAGGACGAGGGGCCGCAGAGCATTCTCGCCAATGGCGACCTGCTGCACCACGCGCAGATCGCCGAGAAGCAGGGGCGGCGGGCGCCGGGCGTCAGCAACGAGGATTTCATCCCCTATTTCAAGGCGCTGTGGGATGTCGGTTATGCAGGCCCGTTGTCCGTAGAGTGCATCTGGTCCGATGTGCAGACGGAAGCGCCGTTGGCCAGCCGCACGATTTCCGGGCAGATCGCCCGCATGGTCAAGGCGGGTTAGTCGGTGCTGGCGGCCCTGCTGTTGATCGCCGCGTCTGGCCCCCCGGCGGGGTCCATCGACGCATTTCTCGCACAGGCGCGCGCCGAGGCCAGCCTTGACCGGGTCAGCCAGGCGCGGACGATGGGGCGCAACGCCGATATCTCCCGCCGGATCACCGAACAGGTGCTGGCCGGCGACAAGACGATGACCGTCGCACGGCTCGCCGAATTCGCCGAGCGCGGCTGGAAGGTGCCCGAAGCGGGCGATGTCGTCCTCGTCGTCGACTTCGACGGCAAGCCGGCGTTTCTCTATCGTGTCATCGCCGCCGAAACCGTGCCGTTCTCGGCGATCGGCGCGATGCATGTCGCCGGCGAAGGCCCCGGCCTGCGCGATGTCGAAAGCTGGCGTGCCGCGCACCGCAAGGCATGGCAGGCGGCCCTCGACGGGTTGACCCCGGCCGAGGCGGACGCGTTGCCGGTGGTCTGGCAGCAGATCGCGCCGATCTATCCGGCGCGGCGTTGAGGCGGGCGCCGGCCCGGACGGACGGGGAGGTAGGGCGATGACGATTTCACGGCGGGATTTCGGGCGCATGCTGATCGCGGCGCCGGCGGCGGGGTTGTTTGTCCACCCGCTCGCCGGGGTGGCGCGCGCGGCCGGGCGGCGGCCCAATTCGCGGTGGGCGGGCGTGCAGGTCGGCCTGAACGTGCCCTATAGTTTCGGCACCCGGACGGCGATGAACGCGGAACAAATCCTGGGGCGTTGCGTCGCGCTGGGGGTGAGCACGGTCGAACTGCGCGGGCAGGCGATCGAGATTTCGCTCGGCCTGCCGGAAGATCTGGTGCTTGGCCCGGCGCCGAGCGACTATACCGCTGTCTACGAGACCGGGTCCGGCCTGCCGGAAGCGCCGGGCAATGTGATGGCCGCCAACGCGCCGACGCGCACCCGGCTGAGTGAGGCGCAGATCGCCACCTATCGCGTGGCGGCGGCGCGGCTGCGCGCCTGGCGGGCGACGGTGGCGATGGACCGGGCGGCGGCGATCCGCGCCGCCTATGAGCGGGCCGGCGTGCAGATCGGCGTCATCAAGTTCGACGGCATCAGCGAAATGGCGCCGGAGGAGTATGATTACATCTTCCGGCTGGCGAAGGCGCTGGGCGCGCGCACCGTATCCGGCGAATTCTCGATGCGGGCGGCGGAGCAGATGGCGGCGCCGGCCGAACGGCACGGGGTCTGGGCCGGGCTGCACAATCATCTGGCGGTGACGCCGGCGATCTGGGAGGCGGCGTTCGCCAAGGGGCGTTACATCGGCGCCAATGTCGACATCGGCCACTATTTCGCCGGCAACGGGGAATCGCCGCTGCCGTTCATCGCGCGCTACCCGGAACGGATCACCCACCTGCATGTGAAGGATAAGACGCGCGACAACCGCAATGTCGCGTTCGGCACCGGCGACACGCCGGTCAAGGCGATTTTGCAGGCGATCCGCGACAACCGGTGGTCCCATATTCAGGCGACGATCGAATATGAGATTCCGCTGCCTGAAGGGGCCGACCGCGACGCCGAACTGCGCCGGGCGATCGCCTATTGCCGGCGATGCCTGCTGAACGAGGTTTGAGGGCCTGACGCCCTTGGACGGGCCGGGCGGTGCGCCGCCCGGTGTCATCTGTCCCCACACTGGGCGGTTGCCGGTCGGCGACCGCCCTTCTTTTTTCACGCGGGGCGAAAAAGAACGCGGTCAGCGCATCAGGTTGGTGGCGAGCTTTTCGAGCAGGCGGTTGAGGGTGGCGATCTCGTTCTTCTTCAGGTGGCGGAACGCTTCGTCGTAAAGCTGGTTGGCGGCGGCCCACGCCTTTGCCCCGGCGTCCTTGCCGGCATCGGTCAGCGTTACTTCGGTGACGCGGCCGTCGCTTGGCCGCGGGCTGCAGACGACCAGCCCGTCCGCCTGCATCCGCTGGACGATCTTGGTCATCGTCGGCAGCTTGGCGATCGCATGGTCGGCGATTTCGCTGACACTGGCGCAATGTTCGAGGTGCAGGACCATCAGCACCCGCCAGCGCGGGATGTCGAGGCCGATCGCCTTCAGCGCCTGCTCCATATTGCCCAGATAGCGGCCATTGGCCTGCGCCAGCCAGTAGAACGGCCAGGTCCGGAAGGAGAAGTCGCGAGACGACCCGTCCGGCTCCGCTTGTGACCGGCCGGCCGAATCGACCGGAACAGTCCTACTCATGTCCATGGGACTCCTGCGGAAAATGGCAATTGGCGATAACGGTGGCCCGTTGGGGCCGGCGTGCAGTCTAACGGGCGGCGGTGGCGGCCTGTCAAGCGGGAAACGACTGTCTCGCCGGGCTTTGCATCGCAAGGATGGGCGGAGAGGGGGCGGCTACCCCCTGTGGAATTTACTTGACTAATCACGTAATGTGGCTTGTGATGCGCCATCGAGAACAACGCAGGCGAGAGGCAGGGAGATGGGCGCGATCCTCGTCGAGGAACTGGCCCTGGGCACGGGCGAAACGGCGGTGGCGGTCAAGGATTCGATCGCCGTGGCCGGTTACCCGACTCGCGTCGGCAGTCGGGCGCTTGCCGATGCGCCGCCCGCCGCCGCCCATGCCGCCGTCGTTCAGGCGCTGCTCGACGCCGGCTGCCGGATTATCGGCAAGGCGAATATGCACGAGCTGGCGTACGGGGTGACCGGGATCAACGGCTGGACGGGCACGCCGGTCAATCCGCGCTACCCGGACCGGGTGCCCGGCGGATCGTCGAGCGGATCGGCGGTCGCGGTCGCCGCCGGGCTATGCGATTTCGCGCTGGGCACCGACACCGGCGGGTCGATCCGCATCCCGGCGACCTGCTGCGGCCTGTACGGGCTGAAGCCGACATTCGGCCGAATCAGCCGCGACGGGGTGCTGCCGGCGGACTCGTCGCTGGATTGCGTCGGTCCGTTGGCGCGGAGTCTGGCGATGATCGAGCGGGCGATGGCACTGCTCGACCCCGCTTTCCACGCCGAAGCCGCCGTCGTCCGGCCGCGGATCGGCGTCGTCGCGGTGACGGCGGACGCGCCGGTTGCGAAGCCGGTCGCACAGGCGGTCGCCGCGCGGCTGGCCGTCGCGCCGGTCGAGCAGGTGCCGGTCGCCTTGCCGGGCATGGGTGCCGCCTATGACGCCGGGCTGGCGATCATCGCCGCCGAGAACTGGCGGGCGTTCGGCCATCTCGCCCGGTCGCCGCTGCTGGGCGCCGATGTCGGCGAGCGGCTGCGCGCCGCCGAGGCGGTGACCGCCGAACAGCTGGCGCGGGCGGAGGTGGTGCGCGCGGCGTTCACCGCCGAGGTCGACGCCGCGCTCGACCGGGTCGACGCGCTGGTGCTGCCGACGATGCCCGGCCTGCCGCTGACCCTGGCGGCGGCGGTGGACGCGCGCGCGACGATCGGCTCCACCGCCTTCGTTCGGCCGTTCAACCTGTCCGGCCACCCGGCGCTCAGCATTCCGCTGGAAACGCCGGACGGGCTGCCCGCCGGGCTTCAGATCATCGGCCGGCGCGGGGATGACGCCCGGCTGTGCGCGGTTGCCCGCGCGCTTGACATCGTAACGGAACAATCAGGAGGAACAGGCCAATGAATTATGTGGAGCCGGTAGCCGCCGAAGCGGACCCGTTCGTCCCGCTGCTCGCGGAGATCGCCGCCCGCCGGGCGGAGTTCAGCGAGCAGCAGCAGCTGAGCGCGGACGTCGTCGAGAAGCTGCGCGCGGCCGGGGTGTACCGTGCCCTTGTCCCTCGCATCTTCGGCGGCGACGAATGCTCGCCCGCCGATTTCCTGCGGATGATCGAGCGGATTTCGATTGCTGACGGATCGGCCGGCTGGGTGGCGAGCTTTGGCATATCGGTGCTGTATCTGGCGTCATTGCCGATGGAGACGCTGAACGAGATTTACGGCAACGGGCCGGACGTGATTTTCGCCGGCGGGCTGTTCCCGCCGCAGACGGCGGAGGTCGTCGACGGCGGCCTGAAGGTGACCGGCAAGTGGAAGTTCGGCAGCGGATCGACCGGCGCCGACCTGATCGGCGTCGGCATCAAGGTCGACGGCGGCCAGAATGCCGGCCTGCCGCGCATGGCGGTGATGCCCGCGAAGAAGGTGAAGGTCGTCCCCAATTGGGAGGTCAACGGCCTGAAGGGCACCGGCAGCCACGATCTGGTTGTCGAGGGCGTTGTCGTGCCCGAAAGCTGGACCTTCATCCGCGGCGGCAAGGCGACGCTGGACGGCCCGCTCTACCGTTATCCGTCGATGGGCTTCGCGGCGCAGGTGCTGGCGGTGGTCGGCCTGGGCGTCGCGCGGGCGGCGCTGGACGAGATCACCAGCATCGCCGGCGGGCGTGGATCGATCACCGGCGCGCCGGTGCTGGCCGACCGCGCCTATGTCCAGATCGAAGTCGCCAAGGCGGAGGCGGCGCTGCGTTCGGCCCGTGCCTTCTTCTACGAAGCGACGGAAGCCGCCTGGCAGAAGCTGGTCGCCGGAGAGACGCTGCCGATCGAGGACATCAACCTGATCCGCCTTGCCGCCAGCCACGCCGCGCGCGTCGGCTCCGACGTGGCCGGTATCGCCTACAAATTGTCGGGCACCACCGGCATCTACACCGCTCACCCGATCGCCCGGCACCTGCAGGACGCGATGGTGGTTGTGCAGCATGCCTTCCTGTCCGAAGGAACGTGGCAGAGCGCCGGCCGCGTGCTGCTGGGGCTGGAATCCGCCCCCGGTTTCCCCTGATCGACACGAGAGAGGATGATTATGACCGATTCTACCCAGAAGCCGATCCGCGCGCTGTTCTGCGCGGCGGTGACCCAGAATTTTTTCGACCTGCCCGCGTCCGAAATCGGCGCGGTCTGGGCGGCGACCGGCGAGATGTTGAAAGGCATCCGCGGGATTCCCGGCGTCCAGATCCTCGGCACGATCGACGATGACGAGACGATGGTCGGCACGTCGCCCAATGGCTGGCCGTGGACTTTCTACATCATGGCCGACGTGCCGGACCGGGCGGCGGCGGTCGCGGTGTGCAACCTGTTCCGCACCACCCCGGTCGGCGAATACCGGCTGTGGAAATATATGCGGATCGAAGCGCGGCTGGGCCGCGAACTGGTCATCCCGGCATGAGCGAGGGCGCGCCACAGGCGGCACTGGTCACCGGCGGCGCGCAGGGGCTGGGCGCGGAAATTGTCCGCGCCCTGCACCGTGCCGGCTACCGCGTCGCGATCGGCGATATAGCGGAGGGGCAGGCGACGGCGCTGGCGGCGGCGCTTGACCCGAGCGGCGCCACCGCCATCGGCCTTGCCCTCGACGTGCGCGAACAGGCGGGGTTCGAAGCGGCCCGCGACCGGATGGTCGAGGCCTGGGGCGGGGCGGACATACTGGTCAACAACGCGGTGATGACCGTGGCGCGGCCGGTGCTCGACATTCCGCCGGAGGAGTTCGACGCAGTGCTGGCGGTCAACCTGCGCGGCACCTTTGTCGGCAGCCAGGTGTTCGGCCGGCATTTCCGTGATCGCGGCTACGGACGGATCGTCAACATGGCGTCGCTGGCGGCGCAGAATGGCGGATCGGCGACCGGCGCGCATTATGCCGCGTCGAAAGGCGCGATCATCACCCTGACCAAGGTGTTCGCCCGCGACCTGGCGGCGTGTGGCATCACCGTAAACGCGGTGGCGCCGGGGCCGCTGGACCTGCCGTCGGTGCGGGCGATCGTGCCGGCCGACAAGCTGGACGGGCTGATTGCCGGCATTCCGGCCGGGCGGCTGGGCGACCCGGCATTCATCGCCGACATCGTCGTCCAGCTTGCATCGCCGGCGGCTGCATCCGTCACCGGCGCGACCTGGGACGCCAATGGCGGACTGTACATGCGCTGAAACGGCGGCCGGGCGGGTGTGTGCCGCCCGCCCGGCCCGACGGCAACGGGAGAGCGGTGCTCCCCCGCACAGGAAAGTTGCGCATGCCGGCGATAATATTGCTATGCGGATCGCCCCTCTCAAGGATCTGATATGGCGCGCATACTGTGTTTCGGTGAAATCCTGCTTCGCCTAGCCGCGACCGGCGGCGATCTGCTGGTGCAGAGCCGCAGTCTGGCGATGCATGTCGGCGGGGCGGAGGCGAATGTCGCCGCCGCGCTCGCCCAGTTGGGCCATAACGCGGCGGTGCTGTCGATCCTGCCGGAATCGCGGCTGGGCGATGCGGCGATCTCCGCGCTCGGCGCGCGCGGCGTCGACACCCGGCGCATCGCGCGGCGCCCCGGCCGGATGGGACTGTATTTCTTCGAACCCGGCGCCGGGGCGCGAGCCGGCGAGATCGTCTACGACCGCGCCGGATCGGCCTTTGCCGACGGGCTGGGCACGGCGGTTTGGGACGACGCGCTGCCCGGCGGCGGCTGGCTGCACCTGTCCGGCATCACCCCGGCGCTGACCGCCGTCGCCGCGAACGCGACGCTGGCGCTGGCCCGCGCCGCCCGCGCCGCCGGACTGCGCGTGTCGTTCGACTGCAATTACCGCCCCAGCCTGTGGCAGGCGTCCGGCGGCGACGCGCCGACCATCCTCGGCGCGCTGGCGGCGGAGGCGGACCTGCTGTTCGGCAATTACCGCGACGCGGCGCTGCTGACCGGCGCGGCGTTCGATGGCGACGGGCCGGAGCGGCGCCGCGCGGCGGCCGAGGCGCTGTTCACCGCGTTCCCCAACCTGACGACGATCGCGTCGACCAGCCGCCATGTCGACGGCGCCGATACCCACCGCCTGTCGGCGCGGATCGACACGCCGGACGACGCCGTACAGCTGGAGGAAACCGCGCTGACCGGCATCGTCGACCGGATCGGCGGCGGCGACGCCTTTGCCGCCGGCGTGCTGCACGGGCTGGCGACCGGCGGCGACCCGGCCCGCGCCGCCCGGGTGGGGCTGGCCGCCGCCGTCCAGAAGCATTTCATTTCCGGCGACGTGTGGATCGGCGACGCCGCCGGGCTGGACGCCTTCGTCATCGGCGGTACCGGGGATATCCGCCGCTAGGTGCGGGCTATTTCCCGGCGAAGTGGCGGTCGTACCAGGCGATCGAGCGCTGGGTGAAATCGGCGAGGTGCTGGGTCTCGCGCATGCCGTGGCCTTCGCGCGGGTAGCGCAGCATCACCGCTTCGACGCCGACATCGTAGAGCGCGGTGAAATACTGCTCGATCTCGGCGACATTGACCAGCAGGTCGGCGTCGCCGTGGCTGAGCAACACCGGTGTCCTGACCTGATGGACGAAGCGGATCGCCGAGCGGTTCCACAGCATGTCCATGATGCCGCCGGTGTGTGGCTTGCCGAAATATTCCTGCTCCAGATAATCGTGGTAGACCGACATGTAGTTGTGGCTGACCAGGTTGGAGATGCTGGCCCACGGGATCGCCGCCTTGAAGCGCGGCGTCTGGGTGATGACCCAGTTGGTCAGCTGGCCGCCGTAGCTGGCGCCTTCGACGCCCAGCCGTTCCGGGTCGATCCACGGGAATTGGACGAGCGCCGCGTCGACGCCGCGCAGCACGTCCATCGCCTCGCCGCCGTTCTGGTCGCGGGCGATGGCGTTGGCGAAGGCCTGACCATAGCCGGTCGAGCCGCGATAGTTGACCATCAGCACCGCATAGCCATGGGCGGCATAAGCCTGCGCCTTGTGGACGAAATTCGGCCCCTGCTGCCCGTGCGGGCCGCCGTGGATGTTGACGATCATCGGGTGCGCCCGCGCCGGCGTGCCGGCGCCGGCTCCCGGCGGGATGGTCAGGAATGCCTCGATTTCGCGGTCGTCATAGCTTTTGAAGGTGAAGGCGCGGGTTTCGGCGATCGCCTTGTTGCGCAACACGTCGGCGTTCAGATCGGCAAGCTGCGTCGCCTTGCCGCCGGGGCGCAGCACATAGAGTTGTGGCAGATTGGCGGGCGTTGCCATCGCCGCGACGACGCTGCCGTTGCGCGCGACGGAAAAGCCCATGACCGAGCCGCGCGTCCCGGCTTCCGGGCCGATGCGCTCTGCGGCGCCGCCGCTGGCGGGCAGGCGGTAGAGGCCGACGCTGCCGCGCGACTGGACGGTGAAATAAAGGTGGCGGCCGTCCTGGGACCATTGCGGGCGGCCCTGGACGTTGTCGATCTGGGCGCCGAGATCGCGGCGCGCGCCGGTTGCCACGTCCAGCGTCCAGACATGGGGGTCTTCCATGTTGGTTTCCGATGAGGTGACCGGGCGCATCAGGCCGGAAAAGGCGATGGTCTTGCCGTCCGGCGAGAAGCTGGCGGCATATTCGACGCCGCGCGTCTCGCTCAGCCGCCGGATCGCCTTCGTGCCGATGTCGACAGTGAAGATGTCGAAATTATAGGTGAAATCCTGGTCTTTTTCCGGGTTCTGCAGGAACAGCAGCGTCCGGTTGTCCGGCGCCCAGGACAGCGAATGTTCGTAGCGGTCGCCGTCGGTCAGCTGGGTGACATTGCCGCCCGCCACGTCGACGACGAACAGATGCAGGCGCTTGTTGTCGTTGAACCGTTCCGGCCAGCCGCGCGCCGGGCGGTACCAGTAGCGGGTGATGATGATCGGGTCCGCTTCCATCGGCGGTTCCGTCGACGGAACGGCGGAGACGAAGGCGATCCGGCTACCGTCGGGCGACCAGACGAAATCCTTGCTGGCGCGCGGCAGCGGGTGGTTGCTGTCGTCGACCGGGGCGAGCAACCGTGCGCCGCCGCCGGCAGCGTCGGCGATCATGATGCCGTCACCGCCACGCCAGGCGACGCGCCTGCCGTCCGGTGCCCAGCGCGGCGAGCCGCCGGCCACGCCCTCTGCGCCGCCCCATGGAGCGGCCTTTCCGGTCGCGACGTCGGCGCTCCAGATCCGGGTGTAGGGCATGCCGACGCGGTCGCCATATTGCACGGTGAACAGCACGGTGCGGCCGTCCGGCGACAGTTGCGGGTCGCTGGCCGATTTCAGGTGAAACAGGTCGGCGATTTCGATTTTTGCCGTGGCGGTGCGCGGCAGGACGGTGCTGATCCCGGTTTTCTGAAGCTCTTGCGCCGCGCCGGATTGGGGCAGGGCGAACAGCGCGGCGGCGGCGATGCCGGCCATCAGGCGCAGATGCTTTGACGGTCCCGGCATGCTGATCTCCCCCTTTTTAAATAGCTATGTGGGAAATCTATATTGTATAGTAGAAATTGCCAGCGGAAATATGCACAACCGCGGGAAGGAGGAGAGAAGGGCGCCGCCGCGCGCGCCATGGCCCGGCCGGTGCGTGGGCCGCGGCCTTCATTGCCTGTTTACCGCAAATTTCATACAGAGCCGTCCGTAATCCTGCCATTTCATACTGGTTTTTGCATGAGCCTAGTCGTCCGCAATCTTTCAGAGCAGCTGGTGGATCTGGTCCGTGACCGTATCCTGTCCGGCGCGGTGCTGCCGAACAGCGCGATCCGGCAGGATGCGCTGGCGAGTGAACTGGGAATCAGCAAGATCCCGCTGCGCGAGGCGCTGGCCCGGCTGGAGCAGGAAGGACTGCTGGTTTCGCAGGCCAATCGC
Source organism: Sphingomonas flavalba (assembly GCF_047553045.1). Taxonomy (GTDB): domain Bacteria; phylum Pseudomonadota; class Alphaproteobacteria; order Sphingomonadales; family Sphingomonadaceae; genus Sphingomonas_L; species Sphingomonas_L flavalba_A. The sequence continues at coordinate 1,076,176 of NZ_CP180208.1, forward strand.
GGCTTCTTCGTCCGGCCGCTGTCGGCGGAAGAGGCGGAGGAGGTGTTCGCCCTGCGCCTGAAGCTGGAGCCGGACGTGATGGTGCTGAGCGCCGAGCGGGCGACCGCCCAGCAGCGCAAGGCGGCAAAGGATGTGTTCGCGACGCTGTATCAGGTGACCGAAGCGGGCGGCGCCGGCGTTGCCGCGTTCAACCGCGCCTTTCACATGGCGCTGCTGCGGCCCGCCGGCCAGCCGATCGTACTCGGCATCCTGCGGCGGCTGCACGTGATGGCCGACCGGTATGTCCGCAAGCATCTGGAGCCGCTGGGCCGCGACGAACGGGCGAATGAGGAGCATCGCGAGATACTGGCGATCTGGCTGGCGCGCGACCTGCGCAACATCCGCGTGCTGACCGAGCGCCATCTGGAAAAGACCCGCGACGACCTGCGCCAGCAGTTGACGATCGAGAGTTGACAAGCCCGACGCCTGCCCGAATACCGTATACGAAATTGGTCTGGGGTGGTGATGATGCGACGGCACTTCGGATGGATGGCGTTGCTTGGCCCGGCCTGCGCCGGGGCGCTGGCGATGACGGCGCTACTGGCACCGGCCCATGCCGGGCCGCTGACGCTGGAGGCGATCTACGGCGCTGACGCCGTCCAGCTCGAACCGCGGCTGATCAGCAAATGGCTGGGGCGTGACGCCTATACGGTGATCGAGCCGGCGGCGGGCGGCGGTGTCGACATCGCGCGCTACGCCACCGCGACGGGCGCCCGGTCGATCCTGATCGCCGCCGCCGCGCTGACCCCGCCGGGCGCGGACAAGCCGCTGGCCGTTTCCGACTATGCCTGGTCGCCGGACGGGCGGCGGGCGCTGTTGTTCGTCCGCAGCGCCGAGGCGCGCCGCAACAACCCGGTCGGCGATTACTGGCTGTTCGACCTGGACAGCAAGGCGCTGCGCCGGATCGGCGGCGCCGCGCCGGCACTCAGCCTGCTCTATGCCGAATTCTCGCCGGACGGGCGGTCTGTCGCCTATGTTCAGGCCAACAACCTGTATGTCGAAACGCTGGCCGACGGCGCGGTGCGCCAGTTGACCGCCGACGGCAGCGCCCTGTTGCTGAACGGCCGGGCCGACGTGGCGTATGAGGAGGAATTCCGGCTCGGCAAGGCCTTTGCGTGGAGCCCGGATTCGCGCCGTATCGCCTATTGGCAGTTCGACACGACCGGCATCGGCACCTTCTACATGATCCGCAATACCGGCGATGTGTATTCGACGGTGATCCCGCAGCAATACCCGAAACCGGGCACGACATTGTCGGCGGTGCGGGTCGGCAGCGTCGCGGTCGACGGCGGGGCGACGACCTGGTTCGCCGTCCCCGGCGACCCGCGCCAGACCTATATCCCGCGCATGGACTGGGCGGCCAGCGCCGACGAGGTGCTGATCCAGCACGAGAACCGGCTGCAGAACCGCAACGCCGTGCTGCTCGGCAGCGTCGCGACCGGGGCGGTGCGCGAGATTTTCGTCGATTCCGACGCGGCGTGGGTCAACGTCAACGACGACCCGCAATGGCTGGCCGGCGGCCGCGCCTTCACCTGGCTCAGCGAACGCGACGGCTGGCGCCATTTGTATGTCGTGTCGCGCGACGGCAGGCAGGCGGAGCTGCGGACCCCCGGCGCCTTCGACGTGGTCAGCGTGCAGAATATCGACCTGGCCGGCGGCCATGTCTATTTCATCGCCTCGCCCGAAAACGTCACCCAGCGTTGCCTGTACCGCGCGACGTTGAGCGGCAAGACGCGGGTCGAGCGGCTGACCCCGGCGGCGGAGGCGGGGTTCCACGCCTATGACGTCGCGCCCGGCGCGCGCTGGGCGTTCCACACCGTATCGCGGTTCGACAGCCCGCCGGTGACCGACGTCGTCAGCCTGCCGGCGCACCGGCCGGCGCGGACGCTGTCGGCCAACGCGCCGATGCGCACGTTCGTCGCGGCGGCTGACAAGGGCGCGGCGGAGTTTTTCCGGGTCGACATCGGCGGCGGCGTCGCGCTTGATGCGTGGATGATGAAGCCGCCCGGTTTCGACCCGGCGAAAAAATACCCGATGCTGATCTACGTCTATTCCGAACCGGCGGGGCAGACGGTGCAGGATAGCTGGGGCGGCGACCGTTATCTGTGGCACCTGATGCTGACCCAGCGCGGCTATCTGGTTGCCAGCATCGACAGCCGCGGCGCCAATTCCCCGCGCGGGCGCGACTGGCGCAAGAGCATCTACCGTCAGGTCGGCATTCTGGCGTCGGCCGATCAGGCGGCGGCGGTGCGGGCGATGATCGCCAGCCGGCCCTATATCGATCCGGCGCGGATCGGCGTGTGGGGGCGCAGCGGCGGCGGCGCGATGACCCTGAACGCGATGTTCCGCTATCCCGACCTCTACGCGACGGGCATCGCCATCGCGTCACCCACCGACCAGCGGCTGTACAACGCGATCTACCAGGAACGTTACATGGGCCTGCCGGACGACAATGCGAAAGGCTATGCCGACGGTTCGCCGATCAACTTCGCACAGAATCTGAAGGGCAGGCTGCTGGTCATCCACGGCACGGCGGACGACAATGTTCATTACCAGAATCTGGAGCAACTGGTCGACCGGCTGATGGCCCACGGCAAGCAGTTCTCGATGATGGCCTATCCGGACCGGACCCACGGCATCAGCGAAAAACCGGGCACGCGGCTGCATTTGCAGACGCTGATGACCGATTATCTGAACGACAATCTGCCGCCGGGCGGGCGGTAAAGGAGACGGGGCATGGCACGGCACGACGGCACGAAGCGGGGCTGGCTGGCGCGGGCGGCGCTGGCCGCCGGGGCGGCGGGGGCGATGATGGCGGGCGTGGTCGCTTCGCCGGCACTGGCCGCTTCCACCGGCTATGACGCGCTGGCCAAGCTGTTCGACGAATGGCGCGCGTTTGAGCGGCCGGCGATGGTCGACGGGGCGGCGGATTACGGCGCCGCCGCGATGGCGCGAAAGGCCGCCGGGCTGAGCGCGTTCCGCGACAGGCTGGCCGCCATCCCGACCGCCGGCTGGACGCAGGCCGAACTGGTCGACCACCGGCTCGTCGCGGCGGAGATCAACGGCCTTGATTTCGACCTGCGCGTGCTGCGGCCGTGGGCGCGCGACCCGGCCTTCTACGTCAGCGTCTGGCCGCACCGCACCGACGTGCCGTCGCGCGACGCGCCGGTCTCCTTCCCGGAAATCGAGCTGTATAATTACAAATTCCCGCTGGCGAAGGCGGATCAGGCGGTGCTGGCGCGGCAGTTTGCCGCGATCCCCGGCTTTCTGGCGCAGGCGCGGGTCAACCTGAAGGATAGCAATGCGCGCGACCTGTGGGTCTACGGCACGCAGAGCCTGCGCAATCAGGCGCAGGCGCTGGCCATGCTGGAAGCGGGGACGCTGACGGTGACCACGCTGGAAGGGGCGTGGAACGCCAACCTGGCCGGCGCCAGCCCGGCGCTGCGCGCGGCGGTGGCGAAGGCACGGGCGGCGACGGAGGATTTCGTCCGCTGGCTGGAAGCGGAGGCGCCGGGCAAGACCGGCCCGTCGGGCGTCGGCAAAGAGAATTACAGCTGGTATCTGAAGAACGTCCACCTCGTTCCGTACAGCTGGGACGACGAGGTGGCGCTGCTCCGCCGCGAGCTGGAACGCGCCCACGCGACGCTGAAGCTGGAGGAGCACAACAACCGCGCGCTGCCGCCGCTGCTCCCCGCCGACGACAAGGCCAGCCTCGACCGGCTGGCGGCCGAACGGCTCGACCGCTTCGTCGCCTTCCTCGTCGACGACGGCATCATTCCCGACAAGCCGTATCTGAAGGAATCGCTGGTCCCGCAGACGGTGCGGTTCGTGCCGCCGGGCGACCGGCAGTTCTTCGCCCATGTCACCCACCGCGAGCCGATGCTGCTTTACGCGCATGATTATCATTGGATCGACCTGGCGCGGATGCGCGACGAGCCGCACGCCAGCCCGATCCGCCGCCGGACGTTGCTGTCCAACATCTGGGACAGCCGGGCCGAGGGCTTTGCCACCGGCTTCGAGGAGCTGGTGATGCATGCCGGGCTGTACGACGACAATCCCCGCGCGCGGGAGCTGGTGTGGATCATGCTCGCCAACCGGGCGGCGCGGGGGCTGGCCTCGCTCTATGTCCAGGCGAATATGTGGACGCTGGAACAGGCCGGGCTGTTCCAGGCGGAATGGACGCCGCGCGGCTGGGCCGGGGCGCGGGATTCGCTGACCACGTTCGAGCAGCTATTGTACCTGCGCCAGCCCGGCTACGGCACCAGCTATATTTCCGGCAAGCTGCTGTTCGACCGGCTGCTGACCCGCTACGCCCATGCGCAGGACAAGGCGGGCAAGCCGTTCGCGCTGCGCGAGCTGATGCGCCAGTTCAACGACGCCGGCATGATCCCGACCACCGCGATCGAGCAGGAACTGGTACCACCGACGACGCCGGGGCTGGGCGAATAAACCGGAAAGACGGGTGGCCGGGCCGGGGGGCCGGCTGCCGGTCGCCGGGCGCGGCGCGGCCCGTTATAATCGCAGGACAAACCGGCCGCTGAGCGCCAATAATATTGGCGTCGATCCAGTATTATTGGACCAAATATTGACTATTTGGCACCTGTTGCCTATAAATAGGGCGCTAACGTCGCCTGCGACGGAATTTGACGCTTCAGGCTGATCCTTCCTTTCTCACGCTACAAGCTCCGTCGGTATTTCGCCGGCGGGTTATCTTCGTGTTTGTAAAGGACACATCATGCCTATTGGTACCGTTAAATTCTTCAACACCGAAAAGGGCTTTGGTTTCATCAAGCCGGATGATGGCGGGGCGGACAGCTTTGTCCACATCAGCGCCGTCGAGCGCGCCGGCATGGGCACGCTTCGGCAGGACCAGCGGGTCACCTTCGAGATCGAGACCGACCAGCGCGGCCGTTCGTCGGCGGTGAACCTGGAAGCCGCCGACTGACCTGTCGACGATGACGGCCGCTGGCCCGTGGGCGGCGCCGGACATGTCCGGTGTACCTGCCCACGGGCCGGGGCCGTCCACCCGGGCACCAGCCCGGTTTATGAACTCATGCGTGCCCGATGGCCGCATTTTTAGGGATATTATGCGCTTTCCAATTCGTTTTTCACATCACGCACCTGAATCCCGGCCGGCGGCACGGCCGCCACACCGCCTGGGTTTCCGCCGGAAACCGGCGGTCGCCGGTGCCACCCTGTCCCGGCATGCCTTGCGCCGGGCGGTGGCCGAAATGATCGACTGATCCACAACCGGGAGAAACGCGCCGTGTCCACTACCAGCAGCTTCTATCTGGCCCGCGCCACCGATTGCGCCCGCGAGGCCCGCGCCACCGACCTCGCCAATGTGCGCGAGCGTTGCCTGCGTTCGGAAGCGGTATGGCGGGCCATGGCGGAACGCGTGCTGCGAACCGAGGCGAGCCGGTGCCGCCGCGATGCCGAGAAGATGGCGGCGGACGCGGTCGCCGACTGACCCGTGCGCCGCGCCGTTGCGCGCCCGGCGCGGGCGGCAAGATCGGTTCGCCGCACGATCCCTTCCGATCGGCGGCAATATGGTTTGCTGTCGAAACCGTTCATCCACACGACAGTTTGGCGTGAACAGTTAGAGTATTCCGGTTGCCGAACCCGCCGATGCGGGCGGTGGCCGGGCGACATTCGCGCATCCGCGCAACCGGCTATTGTGGTTTGAAGGAAGAACGGAATGGGTATTTCAACACCTCTCGTCATGTCCGCGCTGATCGCCGTTGCGGCGCCCGGCGTGGCGCTGGCGCAACTGGCCGATCCGGCCGACGGTGAGCAGATCAACGTTTATGGATCGCCGCCGGCCGACCTGACCGGGCTGCCGGCTGGGCCGGCGATCGAAGGCATTATTTCGGCGCGCAGCGGCGGGCGGATGCAGGTTACCGGCGCGGACGAGACGACGACCGTCGTCGCGCTCAGCGAAGGCACCGAAATCCGCGGGCGCGGCGGCTTCCTGGGCATGAAGCGGACGCCGCTTGGCGCCGGCGCCCTGCTCAACGGCCTGCCGGTCACCGTCGAGACGGTGCAGTGGGGCGGCGGCCTGCTCGCCAGCCGGGTCCGGCTGAAGGATGTCGACCTGAAGACGGCGGCGATGATCCGCAGCGGCACCGCCCAGGGCTTTGCCGAACAGAGCGCCGCCACCGAGGCGCTGCGCGGCCGGATGGGCGATATCGACCAGTATAACGTGAAGCGGACGACCAACGTCTATTTCGACACCGGCAAGTGGCAGCTTTCGCAGCAGGCGGCGAGCGAGCTTTGCGCCACCGTGCGCGAAGCGGAAGGCACGAACAACGCCCTGTTGCTCGTCGTCGGTTACACCGATTCGGTCGGCAACGAGGATTATAACCAGGTGCTGAGCGAACGCCGCGCCGGCCGCGTCGTCAATTACCTGCAGCAGCAATGCCGCTGGGCGCCGTACCGGATGCTGACGCCGACCGGCATGGCGGAATCCGACCCGCTGGCCGACAACGAAACGCCGGAAGGCCGCGCGCAGAATCGCCGGGTTTCGGTGAACATCCTGGTCAGCAAGGCGGTCGACGGCCTGTAATGCGTCGGACGGGGCGGGCAGGGCCTGCCCCGTAACGCCTTGCGGCCGGGGAAGAGGTTCTCTGGAGCGGTGAAGGGAACCGCAAAGTAGGGCTTAAATGGCATTCTTGAGCCATCTTATCTCCGCCGCCTTGAAGGCATACCCCCAAAAATACCCCCAAAATCGTCGGATGTGACGGGACGACTGACTTCGGCTGATGGTCATCGTCTGGCTGATACCTGACGCGAAAAACCCGCAAACCAAAGGTTGGGAGCCTCCCATTCAAACCAGTTGCTTGCAACCTTGGCAGTTCAAACCTTCGCTATGCGTTCATCTAGCCATTGCAGCGCTCGACGGTGCATCGCGACGTCGCTGGGTTCAAGATGTTTAGCGTGGGCATCTGGTCGGTCGTTAATAATGCTGGCATTCTCGTTGAAAGCAGACTTATCTCCAAAAATGCGCTCAAACAACTGCCAATGCTTATTGATGACAGAAACGAGTTCAAGCCAAAACAGTTTGTCGGCAATTAACTCTAAGTTGAAGGGTTCTAAATCAAACCGACGCTTTTCGGGAATGGCAGACAGAAGAGATGCCTTTGCGGACGCGCCATCTTTATTGGTCAGCGCTGACATTCTTAGGAAATTTATCACGAGAGAACGCAAAGCGCGCTCCATTGTATTGCGCCGATAAGAGATGCCGGCCAGTTCCTCCGCCCATTCACTCACGAGTGGACGCGCCTCGTCTTGCTTGGGGGCGCTGTTATCAGTGAACGGCACCTCGTCGGCTACCATGACCAGTGCCATCCGCATCATTGATCCCGAAACCCTACCCGTCGTATCCGCAATACCGTAGCGGTTAAGCGTCCGCCTAACGCCGGCGGGTAGCTGCGAATCTTCTACAAGGAGCGCGAGTGAAGGCTCCCTGAGTTCGGGATACACGCGGAAGAGATGTTGCAGCGCGACCTTTGCGAGTGCGGCGCCCTCATCGTGTCCGTATGCCTCAAGCATGGCCGAGACGACGGATGCTTGAAGTGTGATCGGCCTGACTGCCGTCTCGATTTTGCTGTGTATTGATGAGCAGGCCTTTCTGATCCAGAACGGCATATCTGAGCAGAAAGACGAGATGGCCTCCAGTGCCGCTTCCTCAAAACGAAGCCCGGCCATCGCGCCGATATTCTTTATCATTGCGTTGGCAGCACCACGCGGCAGCGGACTGAGGTACTCTTCAGGAATGAATGCCAGGGCGGCATTTTCAACCCCATCGATTGACTCCACAGCGAACCAGCGACTGGAAACACCACTGACCAATAGCGACACTCGTCGCTCGTCACGGGCGGCAGCGTGGTAGGCCGCGCGTACATTGCGCCAGAACTCTACGAAGCCGGCCCGCCATTGCTCGGCTCCACCGTTACTCGGGGTAATGTAGTCAATCTCATCAAATGCGAGGACCACAGCGCGATCGAACTCACTGAGTGCGGCTTGGAATTGGCGCGCAGCTTCCGCGATTGACGGCCCCGAAGGACATGCATCTACCTCTGCGTAAGCACGGCCTGAAGCCTTCAGTGACAGGAGCGACTGGGTTATGGAGTGCATCAAACCCGCCGCATCCATGCCGAACACATCGTCTCGTTGGCAATCTATGAACAGCGTGACGGCATCGAAATTGTCCTTCAATTCGGCCAAAACTCGGTGAAGAATTGAGGTTTTTCCGATCTTTCGAATGCCAAAGCATGCGCGGATGTGACCAGATTGGAGCTTGCGGGCGAGTTCCTGCGCCTCCGTCCGACGGCCGAAAAACTGGGCGTCATTGGCAACCGGTCCGGTAACATCAAACGGGTCCTGAGTGAAAAACTCGTAAGAGAGTAAGCGCTCCAGTTCTTGGTTGCGGGGTAGCACGCCTGTCGAGGTGTACACGGGGATGACCGCAAGGCCGTTCTCGCGTCCCCAGCGTTTCAGCTTGGCGTTCCCTCGCGGGTCTTGATGGACGATTACACATAGCGACGATTCAAGGCGACCATCAGACTCGTTGATGAGGCGCCGGGCGAATCGAACTGAACGCGCCTGCTGATCGTCATAAACGTTGCCGAGGACTAAAATCTCTCGCTCAGCTCCTAGAATGCTTTGAACGCGCTTTGAACCTCGAGCATAGAGGACAAAATACTCGCCATTCTCAAAGTGCCGCACATTCTCCGAGGTGATCGCGAACAGCCCGGTAAAGGCTGCTGCCGTCTCGGCTTTTAAGTTTTGAATCTGGTAGCTCACTCCTACTCCTGTCGTTTTGCCAAAAGCAATCGTAGCGCTCGCAGGTCGCCTCGTCGTTCGTGAGGTGGATACCAAGTGCCGTCAAGCGCTTCGCCTCGGGGACGACCCGCTGCCATTTGGCAAGGCAAGCATGATCCCCAGGCTAAAGTCGTGGCGGCACGTCTTAGTATCCACGTCCCGGCGCGTCCGCGCCGGAGCCGAATGCCATACATCGCAGCCCTGTGCGAGTGAGTATACCGGTCATGATTGGCGAGCAATTGACCCAGCGGCGTGATTGATAGCCGCTCGATGGCCGCTTTCGGCGGTCAATCCCGCCGGAAATCTGGACGGGCGACAGCTGCTTCCTAGTTCGAGTTACTGGATCATCTGCCGCAGCGAGGAACCGGGTTGACCCGGCACACCGTACGCGACAAATCGCAGGCGAAAAGCGAGGATTTCCGCGCCTCTCCAGACATGGCAGCTTCTCCATCAGATTCAACTTGGGGTGGATCGGCAAGTCAGATTCGACTTGGGACCGCCAAAAGTGGCTTAAATCAGCCGTTCTCCGGCCAGGTCGGCGGCCAACCGCACGACTTGAATCCAAGTCATTTCGAATGATCGCCGCTTGACCATACTCTTAATTTTTGCCGTCGCCCTCGTACAGTCCCCGCTGGAATCCGAGGAACGTCGAGCGGATTTCGGCCACCGATCCAAGCTCGCGCACGGCATCCATGGGCGTGCCGTATTTCAGCTCCAGCAAGGCCGGCAGCTTGCCGTCGTCCAGTTCGCTTTCGCCAACGGTCGCATATTGCGAGAGGACGAAATCGAGGAAGTCGCGCTGCTTGTCGCCGTAATGGGAGAGGATCGCTTCGCGCCGCGTGTCTGCCCGCTCGATCCGCTTGAGCGGCGGGCGTGCCCAGGCGATGAAGGCCAGCACGTCGAACAGGTCGCTTTCCTGCGAGTCCGTCGCCCGGCGAATGCCGTCGAGCGCTTCGCCGGTGAAGCCGCGTTCGGCCAAGCCTTCCACTAGCTTGCGCCGGGTGTCCGGCTGGCTCCAGATCGTGCGAAGTTCGTCTTCGTCGCGGAACAGGTCGGGCAATTGGCCGAACAGGTCTTCGATGAACTGCTGTGCCGAAACCGGCTTGCCATCCACGCTCCAGAAGGTCGTGGCGCTGATGTGCTGAAACGCGCGTTCCTTTCCGTCGGCCAGCCGGATCACCAGCTTTGCCTTAGGCGGTTCAGGGTCTGGCCCCGGTTCAGGCGGCTCAGGCGGATCGCCTTCGGGCTTGCCAGTTCGCGGCCTCTTGGGTGGCTCCGGGTCCAGCGGCTCTCCGTCCCATTCGGGATCGTTGAAGTGCTCATAGGCCTTCACGAAATCGAGAATCGTGAAGTAGTCCTTGCCGTCGAACAGCCGCGTCCCGCGCCCGATGATCTGCTTGAACTCGATCATCGAATTGACCGGCCGCATCAGCACAATGTTGCGGACGTTGCGCGCATCGACACCCGTGGACAGCTTCTGCGAGGTCGTCACGATCGTCGGGATGGTCTTGTCGTTGTCCTGAAAGGTGCGCAGCCACTGGTCGCCGATCGCACCGTCCGAAGCGGTGATGCGAACGCAATAGTTCGGGTTGGTGCTGGTCTTCACCTGATTGATCAGGTCGCGGACGATGCCGGCATGTTCCTGCGTCGCGCAGAACACGATCGTCTTTTCGCGCTGGTCGATCATGTCCATGAAAGTGCGAACGCGGTAAGCCTCACGCTCACGGATTTCGATGGTGCGGTTGAAATCGCCCTCGGTGTAGCGCTTACCGTCCTCCACCTGGCCTTCGATCACGGCGTCGTCAGAGGTATAGACATATTCGTCGATCGTCGTGCCGATCTGGCGGACCTTGAACGGCGTCAGATAGCCATCGTTGATACCCTCTTTCAGCGAGTAGGTGTAAACTGGCTGGCCGAAATAGGCGTAGGTGTCGGCGTTGTTCTTCCGCTTGGGCGTGGCGGTCAGGCCGATCTGCACGGCGGGCGCGAAATAGTCGAGGATCGCGCGCCATTCGCTTTCGTCCTTCGCGCCGCCGCGATGGCATTCGTCGATGATGATGCAGTCGAAGAAATCAGGCGGATAATCGCCGAAATAGGGCGCGGGATCGCCATTGGCGTCGGTGCCGCTGGTGAAGGTCTGGAAGATGGTGAAGAAGATACTGGCGTTCTTCGGCACCGCGCCCTTTTTCCGAATGTCGCCCGGCGTGATCCGCGCCAGCGCGCCATCATCGAAGGCGGCGAAGCTGTTGTAGGCCTGATCGGCGAGGATGTTGCGATCGGCTAGGAACAGGATGCGCGGATGCCGCTGCGGCTCGCCATCCGCTTTCCAGTCGGACAGGTTCCAGCGGGCATGGAACAGCTTCCAGGCGATCTGGAAGGCGATGGCGGTCTTGCCGGTGCCAGTGGCGAGCGTCAGCAGCACGCGGTCGCGGTTCTCAGCTATTGCCTCCAGCACGCGCTCGATGGCGTTGTGCTGGTAATAACGCGGCTCGAAGCGCCCCCCGCCGGTTTCATATGCGACGGCGGCGAAGCGGTCGCGCCAGCGGTTCGCCTCGGCAAAGGTTGCGTCCCACAGTTCCTGCGGCGTGGGGTAGGCATCGACCAGCCCTTCCGCGCCGGTCTGCATGTCGATGCGGTAAATCTGCTTGCCGTTGCTGGCATAGGCGAAGCGACATTGAAGGCGGGCAGCATAGTCCTTCGCCTGCCCGACGCCCTCGGTATAGCTCTTGGTCGCCGCCTTGGCTTCGAGCGTGGCCAGCTTGGTGTTGCGATAGACTAGCACATAATCGCAGGACAGCGCGCGGGCGCGCTTGCCCTTGCCCATGATCCGGCCGGGCGCGATTACCTCGCGCCGGGTGCGGCTGCCATCGACCACGCCCCAGCCGGCCTCACGCAGCGCGGGGTCGATAAGTTCGGCGCGGGTCTCAGCTTCGTTCAATCGGTCGGTTCCGGTTTATTGGCGAGCACACCCATCAACCCGATCGTGCTAGCGATGAAATCCTCTTCGCTTGTCCGTCGGACCAAATCCTTCAGATGCCGGCCAACCTGATCCCACTGCTCGACCTGCTTCTTTTGCTTCCAATATCTCTGGAACCGTTGCCAAATGAATGACAGGATTTCCGCCCAGGTCAGTTGGGTAATTCCGGCATACTTCTCGGCAATGGCGGGGTCAGGTTCGCGGCCCACAAGGATCAATCGGATGCGCGGATAATCCGGTCGATCGAATGAGGCGTCGGCATAAAGTGCGTTCGAAGCTTCATCGATCAGATAGGCTGGTAGGCTCCCGATGGCCGCAAGGACGCGATGAATGTTTTGATGTTCTTCGTTGGTCCAAGGGCCATTCAATGCGCAGAGACCAGTCTTAATCTCTGCAATGACAATATCAGCACGGTCGTTAAGCAGTTGGAGGCGGTCCGCATCGTCTTGCATCAAGTCATCTGGATCGTCGATCAGGCGCTCCGCGCGAAACGGGAAGCGCACTCCGATCAAGTCAGCATCCGTCCGTTGCCCACCATTGAGCTTGGGGTGCACCACGAAGTTTTCGATTTGAAGGAACCCGTTCAGTCGGAAATACCAATAAGCCACGCGCTCTGGTGACAGTCTTGGTGGGGGCGAACGCCTTTCCTGTTCCACGGCCTCATTCATGCGGCGATGGTTTCCGGCATCGCGGCGGTCAGTTCGCCGGTAAATGCGCGGTGCAAGAGGGATTGTTTGAGAGCGGCTAGGGCATCGAGCTTGGCCGAGTAATTGGCTTGCAGTCCTTCCGTGTGACGTTGAGCCGTGTCCAGCCGGTCGGCCAATGCGTCCTGACTTGCCAACTTCGGCACTCGCAGTTCTAATTGTTTCAGGTCGCGGATGTTGATCTGCATGAGCGCTGTGCCGTAAGTGGCTGCCTTGATTTGCTTTTGGACTGCTTCGGATAAGAGTAGGTAATAGCCCAGTTTCTGTGAGAGGACTGCCGGGTTGAATCGGATCGGCACGATTCCGCGCGTGACATTGCCGCCTGCCAGTTCAGGCGCGGCAATAGACAAAGTGCCGGTGGTGCCACGAACACAGAGAAGCAGTTCGTCGCCGCGCAACTTAGTCCGCTGATAGCCAGCGGCTAAATCGGGAGCGATGCGTTTCAGCGGGCCGAGTTCAATGTATTTTTGTTGCAAGTCCGTGGGGCGGACGATGGGAAGGCCCCCCGCCTGATCATCCCCAGGCTGAACGATTCCGTAAGACAGCGAACACGATTCATCCGCTGCAGCCAGGAGCGTCATTGTTCGGCAGCCAGGGGCGCCTTCCAAAATTTGCTCGATCGTGCACGCGAACAACGCCCGCGCATTGGCGAGGTTCTTTTGGGCGTTGGCGGTTGCGGTGGCGATGGCGGCGAAGGCCTCATCCAGCACCGCCACAATCCGCCGCTGTTTTTCGAGGGGCGGGATCGATACCCGAAATTTTTGAATGTCACCTTTGGAGATGAAGGGTTGCCCTGCCCCACGTTGCGGCAGCTCGACGAACGTAAGCAAATAGTAGAGGAAACGCCCATCACAAAGTGCCTCTCGCGGCGTCAATGTTATGGTGTTTTTGATCGCGGTGAAGTCTTCTTCCGGGAAGAACATTTTCCCGCACTGCGCTCCTATAGCGGACAGAACGGGCGTGTGTTTTCTGTGCTCGCTATGGCCGATCCGCCCATCGCATCCTGCGGCAGAAACTGCCAAGAACTGCCCACCGTCGGAATATGACGATTTGGTCAGGTTGGTGTTGCCCCAGTCAACGACACAAATGTCTTTGAGTGTGAAATCTGACCAACCCGCCTTCACAGCAATTCCCTCACGCGCGCCAATATCTCCGCACTCTCGGCATCCAGCACGGCAATCTCGTCTAATATCTCCCCCGGACTGCGAAGCGCCTCAGCTTCGGGTGCGTTGGGATTGCGCACGGTCAGGTCGAAGGTCGCGGGATCGAGCGTGTCCGCCGCCACGCACCAACTGTTCGGTCCTTCGGCGAAGCTCGCCTGCCGCTCGACGAAATCTGCCATGTCGGCATCGTTCAGCGGGTTGGTCTTGCCCATGTTGCGGCCGGGATCGAGCCGGTAATACCAGATGCTGCGGGTTGGCTCGCCCTTGTCGAAAAACAGCACCACGGTCTTGACGCCCGCGCCCTGAAAGGTGCCGCCGGGCATGTCGAGTACGGTGTGCAGGTTGCAGCTTTCCAGTAGTTCACGCCGCAGCGCCACGCTGGCATTGTCCGTGTTGGACAGGAAGGTGTTCTTGATCACCACCGCCGCCGATCCGCCCGCGCGCAGGGACTTGATGAAGTGCTGGAGGAACAGATAGGCGGTCTCCCCGGTCTTGATCGGGAAGTTCTGTTGGATTTCCGGCCGCTCCTTCCCGCCGAAGGGCGGGTTGGCCAGGATGACGTCGAAGCGGTCCTTCTCCTGAATGTCCAGCACCTGTTCGGCCAGGGTGTTGGTGTGGACGATGTTGGGTGCTTCGATCCCGTGCAGGATCATGTTCATCGTGCCGATGACGTAGGCGAGGCTCTTCTTCTCCTTGGCGAAGAAGGTGCGCTTCTGGAGCCGTTCAAGGTCGCTGGCTATCTTTGCCAGCGGCCGGAGATAGTCATAGGCTTCGCACAGGAAGCCGCAGGAACCAGCCGCGCCGTCATAGATCGTGTCGTTCAGCGTCGGCTTGACCACCTTGATCATCGCGCGGATCAGCGGGCGCGGAGTGTAATATTCCCCGCCGTTGCGCCCGGCGTTGCCCATGTTCTTGATCTTGGCTTCGTACAGCTCCGAAAGCTCATGCTTCTGAACTTGGCTTCCAAAGGATAGTTCATCGATCGCGTCAATCGCGTCGCGCAGAGAGTAGCCCGACTGGAACTTGTTGCGGATTTCGCCGAATATCTCGCCAATCTTGTATTCGATGGTATCGGCGCTGGCGGCCCGGCTCTTGAAGCCTTCGAGATAGGGGAACAGCTCGCGATTCACATAGGCGATCAGGTCCGGCCCGGTCTTCGCGCGGTTGTGATCGAGCTTGCCGGCGGCATCCTTCGGCGCTGCCCACAGACCCCAGCGGTGGGCGGCATCGATGATCGGGGTGTAGGCCTGCCCGCGCAACTCCGCTTCGGTGGCGCGGCTGGTCTCCAGATCGTCAAGGTATTTCAGGAACAGCAGCCAACTGGTCTGTTCGGTGTAGTCCAGCTCGGAAGCGCAGCCGGCTTCTTTGCGCAGAATATCGTCGAGGTTCTTGAAGGTCTGTTCGAACATGGGCGACAGGTAGCAGCGGTATAGGAACGGCGACAAGCTGCGATCACGCTGCCTTGCGTCTGATCTTTGCCAGCAGTTCCAGAATGTCAGGATCGTCCAGTATGTCGCGGCTGGCGGCCGGCCGGCTGGCGCGGATCAGTTCACTTTGCCGGTGCAGTGGAACCGTGCCGTAGCTGGTGAACGTCGTCAGCACGTCGCTATGGCCCAGGTTCTGGCTCCAGGCCTTCATTTCCTCGGGCGTGAGGTCCAGCGTCATGGCGTGGCGCACCAGCATGTCGCGGAAGCTGTGCGGGTTGTAGTAGGGCAGGCCCGCCCCTTCGAAAGCACGGCGGAACAGGTCGCGGATCGGGCCGCTGGATGCCCAGCCGTGACGGGCCAGGCCTTGCGGCTGGAACCCGCCGGCTTCGTCCAGGCCCATGGCGGTCGCCGGAAACAGTGGATCATCCGGCCCCCACAAGTGTTGCTCGCGCAGTTCACTGATCCAGTCCGTCACGATCTCCAGCGCGTCATCGCACACCGGCATGAACACGGTGCGGAACGACTTGGCGAACTTGGTCGCCACGGTGCGGGCGTCCTGTTCGACGAAGCCGCCATCGAGATTGACGTGACCCAGTCGGAAGGTCGCCAGCGCCATCACCCGCGCACCCGTGATCGCGGCGAAGGCCATCAGTGCCCGGTCGCGCCGTTCCAGCGCAGTGGCGACGGGCATGGTGGCAAGGACGTGGCGGACCTGATCGAGCGTCGGCACGGCCTTCTCGCGCCGGGCGCGGGCGATCGAGGCATCCTTCTCGCTCAGGTTGAAATAGTCGGCATCGGCATAATCCAAATGCGACCGGAACCCCGGTTCGCGCGCGAGCCATTCGAAGAAAGCCTTGAGGTCGCGCAGGGTGGATTGCACCGTCGCCTTGCTCAGCTTCTCGCCGGAACGGGCATTGATGCTGTCGCCCAGCCGGCGCTTGAAGGCCACGGCCTGTTCGCGGTGAAACCGCTTGAAGTCCTTTTGCCCGGTGCCGGCTTCGAAGCGGGCGAGCGATGCCGCGACGCGATCCACGGTTGCCGTATCGCGGCCCTTAGCTTCGGCCAGGAAGCGGAAATAGTCGCGCTTCACCCGTTCGTTCGATGCGTTGTGTTTTGCCATGGTCTAGCCCAGCCTTTCGGAGTCACAATCAAGGGAAGGATCGGCCTGCCCACTTAGGCTTGCCCGGCCTTCCGCAAACTGGACGGCGCAACCGGGCATCACCTTGGCAATATCGGCCTCGCGAACCCGGCGGTGCATGATCGCCTCGCAGCTCTCGCACAGGGCGCGCAGATTGCCGCTGCCAGGCCTCATAGGGACGAAATCGACCATGCCCAGCGCGGGGCGACGGGGGCAGCGGCAGCGGAAGCAATAGAGGTTGCCGGGCGGGCACGGGCGCTTCCGGCTGGAGTTGCGGCGGGTGAGGAAGTCCCGAACGGCCGCCCCGTGAAACAGGATCGGCCGGATGGTGTCGATCGGCTTGAGGCCATTCCGCTGCCAGTTGCGCACCGTGTTCTTGTGTACGTCGCAGCAGCGGGCGAGTTCATCGACACTGTAGCTTCGATGCTGCTTCACTCGATTGGGATTGGCCCGGCGGGCGGGCATGACGCTCAGGCCTGCCCGTCGATCAGGGCGTGGAGGCTGTCCGCCGGGATGACGACGCGGCCGCCGATGCGTTTGGCGCGGAGCCGGCCAGCCGCGATGTGATTGTAGATCGTGGTTCGGCCCAAGCTGGAAACGTGGCAGGCTTCGCGGATGCTATAAGCGAGCTTGGGAAGTTCGGGCTTTTCGGACGGCATGGAAACACCTCGTTGCGGATTGAACGAGGCCAAACATCGGCAGTCGAAAATCGAGCGGATAGCCGGCGCGAAAAACTGGCGAATCGAATCGGCGTTACGATTTTCGCTTTGCCCCGGCGCCATCGCGCCCATGCTCGCGCGCTAGGTCAGGCCAAACCCTCAGGTTGAACCCGCGTTCACTGAGCCGACCTCCGAATTTCGCCAGCGCCGCGATGCGGAAATCTGCTTTTGAGCGCCGCTTCTCTGGGTCGGCTGCGAACTCCTGAACTAGCCACTCTCGGCAAGCCCGCTCGCCGGTCGTCGTCGATTGTTCGATTGCGGGCGTTTCGCGCTTAGCCACCGCTCGTGCCGGCCATCGGTCCTGTATGTCCCTGCGAAGAAAACGAATGTCATCCGCACCATCGGGCCAGGTCATCGACAGCCAGCCTTCTTGGAGGCCGAACACCAGTTCCGGCGTGGAGGGAGATAGCCCCCCATTAAAGCGGACCAGGTCTTCCCACGCGACGGATATGCAGGTGCAGTGCTTGAAAGCCGCAAAGCCAAAGTCTCGCAGCGCGCCGCACTCGCAATGCGTGTATGTGATCGCCGCATGTAGCCAACCTAACGCCTGAGTATTGTATTTGCAGACACCGTCTGTAGCGACCGGCTCGTCCTCTCCTTCGGCGCGGCGGAAATATCCCATCCTCGCTAGAGCAAGATAATCTCTGGTAGCGATCCACGCCATTGCCTTCGGGAATGACCAGATCGGCTCCTGCTTTGCCTCGGGCAGCGAAATGTCGTGATAGGCCCAGTCGAGCGTCAGCACCTTGTCGAGCACATCGTACGCGAGGAGACGCAGATTGTCCCATGGTCCTACCCAATCGTAGAGGTCGCTTTCGAAAGCTTCCCAGCCCTCGATTCCATCGGCCCCTTTCAAGGTAAGCACGCTATAAAGCGCCCGAAACCAGTGGATCGAGCCGAGCGGAAAATCCCGTAAAAGTTCGTGATTGGGCGGAAGGCGAGCCAAGGCATAGTTTAGGCCGACCTCGTCACGATCCACCTGATCGATGATGGTTGTACAAATCCGGGCGAGAGGCGGTGCCGTTTCATATGGCGGCGTTTGCATCCGGAAAATTTCGAATGCATCCCAGCCGCTGATCCAGTTCGGCTCCGGAAGCCAATGTCTCCCTGGCAGCGCGGGGTCTTTCGGAACGAGCGGCACTGGATCGGCGGCAGCTCCGTTCGCTAACCAGTGATCACGTAACTCGGCCAGTTGCTTCTGCGCTCGACCCAACGGGTCTGCACGCATCGTCTCACTAAGAGGGTTCTTTCTATCTTCGCTCAACCCGCTTCCCTCGCGGCCCCAGTTGAAAACGGGGAAGCACGTGGGATGCGCGCTTGTCGGCTGGCCTGCCTATCCCCGATGGATCAGCTTGGGAACAGACAGGGAATATTCAATAGGAAAGTCCATTCCACAACTGATTACCGGGGGAAAAGTGACGCTGAGCAATTATGCGGCTCCCTGATCGCGGATGGGCACAACTTCCGCACCCCTGCGCAGCGTATCCAGATGGTCGCTCCACCATTGCGCCATTTTCACGCGCTCTTTCCAGTGCGCGCCGCGATGATAAGCCGCGCGCACCTTGTCGTCGTCGCCATGGGCAAGTGCGCGTTCGATGGCATCCGGATGCCACTTCCCGCATTCGTTCAGCAGCGTTGATGCCATCGCCCGGAACCCGTGCGCGGTCATTTCGTCGCTGGTATAGCCCAGCCGGCGCAGCCCGGCGTTGATCGTGTTCTCGCTCATCGGGCGTGCGCGAGTGCGAACCGACGGAAAGACAAACCCGGCCGGTCCCGTGACCGCCTGCACTTCGCGGAATAGGTCCACCGCTTGCCGGGATAGCGGGACTTGGTGCGCTTTGCGCATTTTCATCTTGCCTGCCGGGATGATCCAGAGCGCGCCGTCCAGATCGAACTCGCTCCATTCGGCATGGCGCAGCTCGCCGGGGCGAACAAAGACATGCGGGGCGATTTGCAGCGCCAGCTTGGTTATGCCGCTGCCGTCATAGTCATCGATGGCGCGAAGCAATTGGCCGACCTTCCGCGCATCGGTAATCGCGCCGTAATGCGTGACGGTGGGCGCGGTCAGCGCGCCGCGCAGATCGCGGGTAGGGGCGGACGCCAGCCGCGCGGTCGCTACGGCGTAGCGGAACACGGAACCGGCCAGTTGCAGGCTGCGCCGGGCGCTCTCCAGTTTTCCCTTGCCTTCAATCCTGCGAATGGCCGTCAGCACGTCCGCCGGTTCAATCTCACCAATAGGCAGTTTGCCGATGGACCCGCAGACTAAAGACAGCAGATATTCGCTTCGCGTGGCTGTTGCAGGTGCCCAGCCTTTCACCCCATCGCGTCGCCTCTTCTCGCAATATTCGTCGCAGATCGCCTTGAACGTGTCCGCCGCCTTTAGGCGGGCGCGCACCTTGTCGCGCTGCTTTTCGCGGGAAGGGTCTTTGCCAAACGCGATCAGTTCCCGCGCTTCCTCCCGGCGACGGCGAGCCTCGCCAAGTCCGATTTCGGGATAGGCTCCGATGGCCAGCAGCTTCTCGCGTCCATCGACACGATATTTGAGCCGCCAGAGTTTGCCCCCGGCTGGTGTGACCAGCAGAAACATGCCGCCGCCGTCTGCCAGCTTGATCGCCTTTGCGCCGGGCTTGGCATTCCGAATTGCAACATCAGTCAGAGCCATAGGAACCGCCAGCCTATCCGAGGTCTGTACCCCCAATATACCCCCAGGCTTGGGGGTATCGACTTGGCCACTTTGCCAGTACCCCCCAATCGTACCCCCACCGGCTGGTGGCTGAATGCGAACGCGGCTGAACGCTTGCGGCCTGATTACCGCTGAATACCGTGGATTTGGGGGGTCTGTCTAGACGGATATGAACGTCATCGGACAGGAGAGTGGAGCGGGTGAAGGGAATCGAACCCTCGTCGTAAGCTTGGGAAGCTTCTGCTCTACCATTGAGCTACACCCGCGCGCGCGGCGTCGACTGCCACAAGCGCGGTTGGCGGTCAACGAGTCAATCGGGGCGGCGGCGACTGGTCAGGCGATCAGTTCCACCGCCACCGCCGTCGCTTCCCCGCCGCCAATGCACAGCGACGCGACGCCGCGCCGGCCGCCGCGCGCCTGCAGGGCGGAGAGCAGGGTGGCGAGGATACGCGCGCCGCTGGCGCCGATCGGGTGGCCGAGCGCGCAGGCGCCGCCGTTGACGTTGGTGATCGCGTGATCGAGGCCAAGATCGCGCATCGCGATCATCGCGACGACGGCGAAGGCCTCGTTCACTTCGTACAGGTCGGCGTCGCCGGTTTTCCAGCCGGCCTTGTCCAGCGCCTTGCGGATCGCGAACACCGGCGCGGTGGTGAACAGGGCCGGGGCATGGGCGTGGGCGGCCTGCGCGACGATGCGGGCGACCGGGGTGACGCCCAGCCGGTCGGCGACGCTCTGTCGGGTCAGCACCAGCGCGGCGGCGCCGTCGGAGATCGACGAGGCGTTGGCGGCGGTGATCGTCCCGTCCTTGGCGAAGGCGGGTTTCAGCGTCGGGATTTTCGCCGGATCGGCCTTTTGCGGTTGTTCGTCGAGCGCGACCGTCGTCGTGCCCTTGCGCCCGGCGATGTCGACCGCGACGATTTCGCGATCGAAGGCGCCGGATTGCTGCGCCTGTTTTGCCCGTTCGAGCGAGGCGACGGCATATTCGTCCTGCCCCTCGCGGGTGAACTGATATGCGGCGGCGGTTTCTTCGGCAAAGCTGCCCATCAGCCGGCCGGGTTCGTAGGCGTCTTCCAGCCCGTCCAGATACATATGGTCCATCGCCCGGTCATGGCCGATGCGGGCGCCGCCGCGATGCTTCATCAGCAGATAGGGCGCGTTGGTCATGCTTTCCATGCCGCCGACGACGAGCAGATCGGCCGAGCCGGCGGCGAGCGCGTCGGCGCCGAGCATCGTCGCCATCATGCCCGACCCGCACATCTTGTTGACCGTTGCCGCTTCCACCGACTGCGGCAGGCCGGCCTTCAGCGCCGCCTGACGCGCCGGGGCCTGCCCCAGCCCGGCGGGGAGGACGCAGCCCATGTAAATCCGCTCGATCAGATCGCCCGCCACCCCGGCGCGGGTGACCGCCGCGCCGACCGCGGCGGCGCCGAGATCGGTGGCGCTGGCGCCGGACAGGCTGCCCTGAAACCCGCCCATCGGCGTGCGGGCGTAAGACAGGATGACGATCGGATCGGTGGCCATGACGTGTGCCTCTCTGGAATGACGAGGGGGCTATCTAGGGCAGGCGGCCGCCGATGCCAAATGCGGACATGCGTTATTGTCTGGCGACGCGCAGCACCCCTTTCATGCCAGGATGGAAGCGGCAGACGAACGGAAACACCCCGGCGGCGGTCAGCAATGTGCGGCCGCGCGCCTTTGGTTGCAGGTCGACGTCGAAGCTCTTGTTTGCCGCCGTGGCGGTGTGGCGGACGACATCGTCGTTGACCCATTCGATCGTGTCGCCGACGCGCAGCCCGGCGGGCACCGGGCCGAACGCCATCGCCTTCATCGTCACGACATAGGTCTTGCCCGCCGCGAGCAGCGGGGCCGGTGCCGCGGTGAGCGCGGCACTGGCGAGGGCGAGCAGCACCGGGTGCGGCGCGCGCATGATCAGCGCACCGTCATGGCGAGGTGCTCGGCATGGCCCTGATGCTCGCTGAACAGCTTTAGCCCGGCTTCCAGCAGGTCCTTCAGCTCGGCGTTGCCGGCGCTGGGGATAAGCAGGCCGGACAGGGCGCCGTTGACCGTCTTGTGGAACGTCACCTCGCCCGTGACATAGGCCCTGTCGAACGCCGCGCCGCTCAGCGCCGCCTGCGCCTTCAACTGCTTCGCCGCTTCCGCCGACAGCGCCTGGCTGGTCGGATTGTCCTGTGGCGTCACGCCCAGTTTCCTGACCAGCGCCAGCGCCTGTTCGTTCACCGCCTGATGATCGCGCACCATCGTTTCGGCGAAGGCGCGGACCGCCGGGCTCTGCGCCCTGGCAATGGCCTGTCTGCCGGCCTCGACGTCGATCGCGCCCGCCGTGTAGGCGATGTGGGCGATCTGCGGGTCGGTCAGGGCGGCCGCCTGCGCCTGTGCCTGCGCCGCGACCGGCGCCGCCAGGGCGACCGCCGCCGCGAACCCGATTGTCTTCATCATTGTGCCATCTCCATTGCCGGCGGGCGCCATGCCCGCCCTGCCGCTTGGATGGCGATGTGGCGCCTAGGGTTCCCCGGTTTCGCCGCAAAACGCGCCGACCACCCGTTCGGTCATCGCCTCGCAGGCGAGACCAGCGAACGGGAAGCTGCCGTGGAGGGCGGCGCGCAGTTGCGGCCCCAGATCCTTCTGCAAGCGGCGGCGGGCGCGCAGGTGGCGGGTCTTGACCGTCGCCGGCAGGATATCGAGCAGGCGGGCGGTCTCGTCGACGCTGACGCCCTCGATCTCGCGCAGCACGAAGACCAGGCGGAAATCGTCCGGCAGCCGGCTGACCGCCTGTTCGAGCAGCACGCGGATCTGGTGCTGGGCCAGTTCCGCGTCCGGTTGCGGCCGGGCGCCGCCGGCCAGCTTCTCGCGATATTCGTCAAGCATCACCACGGAACCTTGCGCCAGCGCCGTTTCGCGCAGCTTGCGCCGCCGCCGTTCCAGCGCCTCGTTGATGACGATCCGGGTCAGCCAGGTCGACAGCGCCGAATCGCCGCGAAAGCCGCCGATCGCGGCGAACGCCTTCAGATAGGCGTTTTGCAGCACGTCCTCGCTGTCGCCACGGTGTTTGAGGATGCCGTACGCCACCCGGAACAGCCGCTGGTTGTGGCGGGTGGTGACGAGGCGGACGGCGGCCGGGTCGCGCGCGGCGATGCGCTCGGCCAGCGCCGGGTCGGACAGTTGCTGGTAATCGATACGCGGTTGGGCACCCATGCTTCATCCCCCATTGCCGCCATTGGACGGCAAAACCGGCGCAAGGTTCCCGCGTGTTCAGCTTTCCCGGTCGCGCCTGCGCAGCAGCCGCAGCAGCAGGTGGGACAGCAGCAGCGCGACCGCGACGGCGGCCATGTCGGCATACCAGTCATGCACGTCGGCGTCGCGGTGGATGGCGGGGATCGCCTGAACCAGTTCGATCAGCCCGCCGAACGCGGCGAGCAGCGCCGCCGTCACCCACCAGCGTATGCTTGGCCAGCCGAGCGTCGCGATCGTCGCCAGCGCGGCGAAGGCCAGCGCGTGCTGGTATTTGTCGCCCGGCAGGATCTGCGGCGGCTGCGGCGACCACGCGAAATAGAGGGTCACCGCGACGGCGAGCCAGAACAGGGTACGGAACAGGTGAGTCACGCAGCGCGCGATGACCGAGGATGCCGGGCGATGCAAGCGCGGAACTGGTGCGGCGCGGCACGACGGCCTATGGCCGGGCCATGCGGATAGAGGGCCTGGCGATCATCTGCGCGGTGCGCGGGCATGGCGAGCATGGCGCCGTCGTCCGCGCGCTGACCCCGGACAACGGGCTGTTGGCCGGCTATGTCCGGGGCGGGCGGTCGCGGCGGCTGCGGCCGGTGCTGATGCCGGGCAACCTCGTCCATGCCGAATATCGTGCCCGCACCGCCGAGCAGCTTGCCGGGCTGACCGTTGAACTGACGCACAGCCGGGCGCCGCTGTTCGCCGAGCCGCTGCCCGCCGCCGCGATCGACTGGGCGTGCGGCCTGACCGCGACGGCGCTGGCGGAGGGGCTGGCCCACCCCCGGCTGTTCGTGGCGCTGGACGGCGTGCTCGGCGCGGTCGAGGCGGCGCCGTCGGCGCGCGGCTGGGCGGCGAGCCTGGCGCGCTACGAACTGCTGCTGCTCGCCGAGCTGGGCTTCGGCCTGGACCTGCGGCGCTGCGCGGTGACCGGGGCGGAAGACGATCTGGCCTATGTCAGCCCGCGCAGCGGCAAGGCGGTCGGGCGGGCGGCGGGGGGCGGCCATGTCGACCGGCTGTTCCGCCTGCCGCCCTTCCTGCGCGACGGCGGCGCGGCCGGATGGGACGAAGTGTTTGACGCGCTGGCGATCACCGGCCATTTCCTCGCCCGCGACATTCTGGTCGACCGCAAGGCGGACATATTGGCAGCGCGGGCGCGGCTGATCCACCGGCTGCGGCGTGCCGCGGAATGACGGGGCCGAGTAACAGGGAAGGGGTTTCGAGCGTGCTGATCGCGTTATTGCCGGGGGACGGAATTGGACCGGAAGTGGTGGCGGAGGCGGTGCGCGTGCTCGAACACGTCGCACCCGACCTTCGTTATGAGCAGGCGCCGGTCGGCGGCGCCGCGTACAAGGCCACCGGCCACCCGCTGCCGCCGGAAACGCTGGCGCTGGCCAAACGCGCCGACGCGATCCTGTTCGGCGCGGTCGGCGACCCGGCCTGCGACGCGCTGGACCGGCACCTGCGGCCGGAACAGGCGATCCTCGGCCTGCGCAAGGAATTGGGCCTGTTCGCCAACCTCCGCCCGGCGACGCTTTTTCCCGAACTGGCCGATGCCTCGGCACTTCGACCGGAGATCGCGCGTTCGATCGACATGGTGATCGTCCGCGAACTGACCGGAGACGTCTATTTCGGCCAGCCGCGCGGCCGCCGCACCACCGACACCGGCCGGCGCGAGGGGTTCGACATGATGCGCTATGACGAGGATGAGGTCGCGCGCATCGCCACCATCGCGTTCGAAACGGCGCGCGGGCGCAAGCGGCGGCTGTGCTCGGTCGACAAGGCCAATGTGCTCGAAACCTCGCAATTGTGGCGCGACGTGGTGATCGAGGTCGGCGCGCGCTATCCCGACGTCGCGCTGGAGCACATGTATGTCGACAACGCCGCGATGCAGCTGGTCCGCGCGCCCGGCCATTTCGACGTGATCGTCACCGGCAACCTGTTCGGCGACATATTGTCCGATCAGGCGTCGATGTGTGCCGGGTCGATCGGCATGTTGCCGTCGGCGGCGCTGGGCGCGGGCGGCCCCGGCCTGTACGAGCCGATCCACGGGTCCGCGCCCGACATTGCCGGGCAGGGCAAGGCCAATCCGCTGGCGACGATCCTGTCGGCGGCGATGCTGCTGCGCCATTCGCTCGGCCGCGCGGCGGAAGCGGACAGGATAGAGGCGGCGGTGGCGGCGGCGCTGGCCGGCGGCGCCCGCTCCGCCGATCTCGGCGGCAGCCATTCGACCCGCGAGATCGGCGACCGGGTGCTGGCCGCCCTGGCATGACCGGGCCGCTCGAACTGGCGATCGTGCTGCCGACCTTCAACGAGGTCGACAATGTCGCGGCGGTGGTCGAGCGGATCGACAAGGCGCTGGCCGGGCGGGCGTGGGAAGCGATTTTCGTCGACGACGGCAGCCCGGACGGCACCGCCGCCCGCGTCCGCGAGATCGGCCGCCATGACCGGCGGGTTCGGGTGATCGAGCGTGTCGGGCGGCGCGGCCTGTCATCGGCCTGCATCGAGGGGATGATGGCCACCTCCGCACCGTGCATCGCCGTGATGGATGCCGATTTGCAGCATGATCCGGCGCTGCTCGCGACGATGCTCGACCGGCTGGCGGAGAAACCGGACCTGGAGCTGGTCGTCGCCTCGCGCTTCGTTCCCGGCGGCGGCACCGGCGACTGGGACCGCGACCGCGCCGCCAAGTCGGAACTGGCGACGCGGATCGCCCGGCTGGTGCTGCGCGCCGAGCTTGCCGACCCGATGAGCGGCTTTTTCATGATCCGCGGCGACCGTTTCCGCCAGATTGCGCCGCGCCTGTCCGGCATTGGCTTCAAGATCCTGCTCGACCTGTTCACCACCGCTCGCCGGCCGCTGCGTTTCGAAGAGATTCCGTACCATTTCCATGCCCGCTTTGCGGGGGAGAGCAAGCTGGACCATGTCGTCGCGCTCGAATTCCTGATCGCGCTCTACGACCGGACTTTCGGCCGCATCGTCCCGACCCGCTTCGCGATGTTCGGAACGATCGGCGCGATCGGCATCGGCGTTCACATGACGTTGCTGACCGTCGCATATCGCGGCCTTGGCCTGGGGTTCGTCGCGGCGCAGACGATCGCGACGATGGCGGCGATGACGTTCAACTTCTTCCTGAACAACGCGCTGACCTACCGCGACCGGCGGCTGCACGGGGCGCGGGCGCTGCTGTGGGGCTGGGGCAGCTTCTGCCTGGTCTGTTCGGTCGGGGCGCTCGCCAATGTCGGCGTCGCCGCTTTCCTGTTCGAATTCCGCCATGCGCTGTGGACGGTGTCGGCGCTGGCCGGCGTTCTGGTCGGCGCGGTGTGGAATTTCGCGCTGTCGTCCCGCTTCACCTGGGGCCGGTATCGCTAGGTTTCGTCGGTTTCGGGCGGAAACGGCACCGCCCTCCAGCGCCATTCCAACGATGCTGCGCATCTTCGAAACCTTGGGCGCTTCCGCCCGCTCTCCCACCCGGCCTCCCATATGATACTGCCGTTGGGAGGCCGGGTGGGGGAGCGGGCCGGTGCCGCTTAAACAGGACAAACTCTAGGGCCAGCTTGAGAACCACATCCAGTGGCGGAAGGCCTGCGCGTCGGCCAGCGGCGCGGCGGAGATGATCGGCAGAAAATAGACGAACATCGCCGCCGCCACCGCGAGAAACAGCGCGGCGACGCGGCCAGATCGCATGTGGTGGAGCGCCCCGGCCAGCGCGATGCTGAGCAACAGCGCCGGCAGGTAGTAATAGTAATAGAAACCGATTTTCTTCGGGATGACGATCCACACCCCGATCGCGAACAGATAGCCGCCCGCTGCCCAGAGCAGCGGCGTCGAACGCGCCTTCAACCCCCACCACAGGCAGGCGCCGACCGCGATCAGCCCGCCCCACATCACCGCCGGGTTGCCGAGCAGGATGACGCCGCGCTGGGCGCCGTCGTCGACCTCGTAGAAATACCAGATCGGCCGGCTGATCAGCGGCCATTGCCACCAGTCGCTCATATAGGTGTGGGCGGAAAGCGGTTTGATCTGTTCGCCGTAGATGAACAGTTGATAGCCGATAAGGTCGCCGGGCCGCAGCGGCTGTTCGGCATAGCCGAGCGCGGGGGCGAAGGTGGCGAAATAGGCGGCCAGCGCCGGCACGCCGATCCACAGCGCCGGTGTCCAGCGCCCGGCGCGGCGAAATGCCGCAGGATCGCGGAACTGGGCGATCGCGGCGGCGGCGCAGGCGAGCGCGACATAGGGAATCGCCGTCCATTTGCAGCCGACCGCCAGCCCCAGGCAGAGGCCGGCGCCGAACAGGCGCGGCCGCGCGTCGCCTTTCGTCCGCCAGCCCCAGAGCGCCAGCGCGATGCCGGCGGTCAGGAAAGCGCCCATGAACACGTCCAGCATCGCGATCCGCGCCTGGATGAACAGCATCTGGTCGAGCAGCGCGATAAGCGCGGCGGTGACGGCGGCCCGCCGATCCCTAAACAGCGCCAGTGCGATCGCGAACAGCGAGACCATCGTCGCGGTGCCGGCCAGCGTGCTCAGCACCCGCCAGCCGAACGGCGTGTCGCCGAACAGCGCCATCGACAGGCCGATCAGCCATTTGGCGAACAGCGGATGCTCGACATTTGCCGGCCCGGTCATGCCGTAGGTGCTGCGCCCGGCGGGGACGTAATAGGTTTCGTCGAACATGAGCCTGGCCGGGTGGCCAAGGTCCCACAGGAACAGCGCCTCGGCGACCAGCGCCAGCAGCAGCACCAGTTCCAGCGCGCTGCGCCGCGCCAGCCATGCGACCGTCCGATCCAGCATTCCGCGTCCCCGTTCCCCACGTCCGCCTGCGTCTTGTCGTCGGCTTTGCCGGAAAAGAGAAGGGGGGGAGCGCATGGGGCGGACCGCGGCCGCTAGCATCGTTACGGCAAGCCAAAGGAAATATTACGCGGCGCAATGATTGACCTGCGCCGCCGCTCCACTGCAAAGGCGAGGGCCATGAAGCGCACGACCGGCCAGGACCGCAGCATCACCCGCCACTGGCGCCCCGCAACCCAGGCGGTGCGCGGTGGCACCGCGCGATCCGAATGGGGCGAGACGTCCGAGGCGCTGTTCCTCAATTCGGGCTACAGCTACGACAATGCGGAGGCGGCGGCCGCCCGCTTCGCCGGCACTGAAACCGGCATGACCTATTCACGCCTGCAGAACCCGACGGTGGAGATGCTGGAACAGCGTATCGCCCTGCTCGACGGGGCGGAAGCGGCGCGTTGCATGGCCAGCGGCATGGCGGCGATGACCGCGGCGCTGCTCTGTCAGTTGTCGCAGGGCGACCATATCGTCGCCGCGCGGACGATGTTCGGTTCCTGCCGCTGGCTGACCGATACGCTGCTGCCGCGCTTTGGCGTCGGCGTGACGATTGTCGACGGGCCGGACACCCAGGCCTGGGCCGATGCGGTGCGGCCGGAAACCCGCCTGTTCTTCTTTGAAACGCCGGCCAACCCGACGCTGGACATCGTCGATCTGGCGGCGGTGTGCGGCATTGCGCGCGAGCGCGGGCTGCTGAGCGTCGTCGACAATGCCTTCGCCACCGCCGCGTTGCAGCGGCCGATCGATTTCGGCGCCGACATCGTCGCCTATTCGGCGACCAAGATGATGGACGGGCAGGGGCGGGTGCTGGCCGGCGCGGTTTGCGGTTCGGAAGATTTCATCGAGAACACGCTGTTGCCGTTTACCCGCAACACCGGGCCGACGCTCAGCGCGTTCAACGCCTGGGTGGTGCTGAAAGGGCTGGAAACGCTGGAACTGCGCGTCGCGCGGCAGAGCGAGAACGCGCTGGCGGTCGCCACTTTCCTGGAAGGGCGGGTGCCGGGCGTACTCTACCCCGGCCTGACCAGCCACCCGCAGCACGCACTGGCGATGCGCCAGATGCGGCTGGGCGGTACGGTGATGGCGGTGCGGCTGGACGGCGGCCGGGCGCAGGCACACGGCCTGCTGAACGCGCTGGGATTGATCGACATATCGAACAATCTGGGCGATACGCGCTCGTTGATGACCCATCCCTGTTCCACCACCCACAGCGGCCTTGCCGCCGATGTCCGCGAAGCGATGGGCATTGGCGAGGGGATGTTGCGCCTGCATGTCGGGCTGGAGGACCCGCAGGATCTGATCGACGATCTCGACCAGGCGTTGCGGGCCGTCGGACTGTGAAAGCGCTGTTCCCCCACGTCGCGACGACGCGCGGGGTAACGGTGCGGGTCGCGGTCAGCTTTCTGCCTGAACAGGCGGAGCCGGCGCGGGGGCGGTGGTTCTGGTCCTACCACATCCGCATCGAAAACGACGGGCCGCAGGCGGTGCAGTTGCTGACCCGCCACTGGATCATCACCGACGGGCGCGGTGCCCGGCACGAGGTGCAGGGCGACGGCGTGGTCGGCGAACAGCCGATGATCGCGCCCGGCCAGTCCTACGACTATGTATCCGGTTGCCCGCTGGCGACGCCGACCGGCCAGATGGTCGGCCATTACGGCATGATCGCCGAGGATGGCGGCACCTTCGACATCGCGATCCCGCGTTTTCCGCTGGTTGCGCCGGCGGTGGCGCAATGAAGCGGACCCACCTGCCGCTGAACGGCCTGCGCGTGCTCGACGCGGCGGCGCGGCACCTGTCCTTCACCCGCGCGGCGGATGAACTGGCGGTGACGCCGGCGGCGGTCGGCCAGCAGATCCGCGCGCTGGAGGATACGCTGGGCACCGTGCTGTTTCGCCGCACCGCCAAGGGGCTGGAACTGACGCCGGAGGGCGAGGCCGGGCTGGACGCGCTGCGCGCCGGTTTCCTGAATTTCGAGGAAGCGGTGCGGGCGATGCAGGCGGGCCAGACCTCCAAATCGCTGACCATTGCGGCGCCGCGCGACCTGACGGCGAAATGGCTGGCGCCCCGGCTGGCCGCCTATGCCGCGACCGACCCGGAACTGCGTTTCCACCTGATCGCCGCCGATACCGCGATCGATTTCACCGAGGCCAATCTCGATTGCGCGATCCTGCTGCTCGACGGGCCGGGCGAGCATGAGGGCATGGCGCTGGCCGCGCCCGGATTTATCGCCGTCGGCCGCCCCGGTGGTGGCGGCACAGGGCGGATCGAATGGCCCGGCTGCCCGCGCGGAGAGAATGAGGCGCCGCCGGCGCTGAAGGTCGCCGACGCCGGACTGGCGATCGATGCCGCGGCCGCCGGTTTCGGTATCGCTCATGTCCCGGCGCTGCTTGCCGAGACGGATCTTGCCGCCGGGCGGGTCGAGGCGGTCGACGGGCCGCAGGACGGCAAGCCCGGTTACTGGCTGATCGCGCCGATGCCGCAATGGCGGCAGAAGAAGGTCAAAGCGCTCGCCGCCGCCCTGACCGGGGCCTGACCGTCACGGCGTTCTGACCCTGATGTTATGGCGCGACGTCGCCCGCCCGCGCCGCGATCGGCCGGGCGTGGGCGGCCAGCGTCATCAGCAGCTTGCCCGGCTCCTCGCTGGTGATGTGATGGCCGGAACGCTCGAACCAGACCAGCCGCTTTGACGGCGCCTTGACCGTGGCGAACCAGTCGGCGGCGACTTCGCTCGATACGTTGATGTCGTGGCGGCCGAGCAGCAGGATCAGCGGCGTTTTCAGCGTGCGGATCGTCGACAGGTCGGCGGTCAGGACATCGGGGAGCAGCGCCTGGGTGACGGCGGCCTGCCCCTTGAACGCGTTGCGGACGTCCGCGTCGCTATATTCGGGGGCCAGGGTGAAGGCAGCCGCTTCGAAATCGCCGCCCGGCCGCCGCCATGCCGCTCCGCCATAATGGTTGAGCCATTTGCGCTGGACCATGATCGCCTCGACCGGGATCGGGCCGGGGCCGGCGGCATAGGGGGCGATGGCCTGAAGCGCGCGGATCGCCTCCGCATTGTTGTCCGCCCGCGCCCGCGCCATTGTCCACGCCCAGCCGCGCCGCTCGCTTTCCGGGGCGTTGGTCACCTGACCCATGCCGATATAGGCGTGGAGCCATTCCGGGTGGCTGGCGGCCAGCCGCAGGCCGAGCATGCTGCCCCAGCTATGGCCGATGACGAACAGCTTGCGTTTGCCGAAGCGTTTCAGCGCCCACTGAACGATTTCCTCGGCGTCGCGCTGGAAGCGTTCGGGGGTCAGTGATGCCGCCGCGTTCGGGCCGCTGGCGGTATAGGTCTTGCCGGCGTTGCGCTGGTCCCAGTGGATAACGGTGAAAAACTCGTCCCAGCCGCGCCCCCACCACCAGTCCAGCGGCATTTCGACGAAACCGGGACCGCCGTGAAAATAGATGATGACCGGGTTGCGCAGGTCCTGGCTGCGGATCGACACCACCTGATCGATGCCGCCGATTGGGATCGTCTCGACCGATTGCAGGCCGTTGGGGCTAACGATCTGCCGCAGGCCGGCGATGATCCGAACAGCCTCCGCCCGGTTCTGCGGGCTGGCCGGGGTTTGCGCCGCGATTGGTGCGCTCGCCATCGTCGCAAGCGCCAGCAAAGCCGCGTATCCACGCATCGCGATCCTCCTCACTTACCGCCCGCCGGGGCGGAGGATAGGCGATGGCGGCGACCGGATAAACCGGGGCTACGGACACAAAAAAGGGGCGGCCCGGAGGCCGCCCCTTCCTTTTACCCCCGATCGTTGGATCAGGCGAGGACCGTGCGCGCGGTCTTGCGGCTGCGCCGCATCGCGCCGCCGATCAGGCCGAAGCCGCCGAGCAGCATCGCCCAGGTCGCCGGTTCCGGAACCGCCGCGCCGACCGCATAGGTGTCGGTTTCGAACGCGAAGCCGTTCGAGTGCAGGCGGAAGCCGGTGATGTAGTCGCCGCCGTCAGCGGTGAAGTTCACGCGCATGTTCGACGTGAAGTCGCTCTGGTTGCCGTTGGCGTTGGTCGGCGTCGGCAGGGCGCTGCCGGTCCAGGTGCCGATGACGTTGCCGTTGGCGCCAAGCACCTCGACGGTGTTGTAGCCGTCGATCGAGCCCCAGTAGAAGCTGGCCGAGAAGTAGCCGCCGCCGAGCAGGATGTCGGCAGAGCCGTTCTGTTCGGGGTTCGGAACGCTCAGATAATGCTCACCAGCCGGGGTGCCGGCCGGCGCCGCGCTCTCGCCGGTGCCCGGCGCAGCGAAGATGGTGTAGTTGCCGGTCAGGTTGCCGGCGGTCGGCGACGCACCGTCGAAATCATAAAGCAGGGTCTGCCCGAGGCCGGCATAGCCGACATCGACACCCGGATTGACGCCATTGGTGTGCGTCGTGACGGTCACGCCCGCCATGGCCGGAGCAGCGAGGACCGCAAGGCCAGCCGCAGCGGCGAGAAGATATGCTTTCATGGTATACCCCTTCACACTCGGTTACGCGCTTTGATGAATCGCCCACCCGGACTCACTGCGCAGGCCGCGATAGTACTAACAAACTGCTAACCTTGTCCTGTACGAATGCGACGTTTCGTAGAGGAATCTGCACGATTCACGGAGCGAATCGGGACAATTCGTCTCTTAACGGGACAATCCGCCAGCGTGGCGGGTTGCGACGGGGTCAGGCGTCGATCGCCTCGCCGTCGAGTCGCGCCGCATTTTCCTGGATGAACTGGAAGCGGTGTTCGGGGTTGCGGCCCATCAGCCGCTCGACCAGATCGCGCACCCCGGCGCGCTGCTCATACTCGCGCGGCAGCACGATGCGGATCAGGCTGCGTGTCGCCGGGTCCATCGTCGTTTCGCGCAATTGCTGCGGGTTCATCTCGCCCAGGCCCTTGAACCGGCTGATTTCGACCTTGCGGCCCTTGAACAGGGTTTCCTCCAACTCGGCGCGGTGGGCGTCGTCGCGGGCATAGGCGCTCTTGTTGCCGGCGGCGAGGCGGTAGAGCGGCGGCCGCGCGAGGTAGAGATGGCCGCGCCGGACCAGTTCGGGCATCTCCTGAAAGAAGAAGGTCATCAGCAGCGTCGCGATATGGGCGCCGTCGACATCGGCGTCGGTCATGATGACGACGCGTTCGTAGCGCAGCCCGTCCGGCAGAAAGCGGTCGCGGATGCCGCAGCCGAGCGCCTGGGTCAGGTCGGCGATCTCCTGATTGGCGGAAATCTTGGCGCTGTTGGCGGAGGCGACGTTCAATATCTTGCCGCGGATCGGCAAAACCGCCTGGGTCTTGCGGTCGCGCGCCTGCTTGGCGGAGCCGCCGGCGCTGTCGCCCTCGACGATGAAGATTTCGGTCCCGGCCGGGTCGTCGGCGGAACAGTCGGTCAGCTTGCCGGGCAGGCGCAGTTTGCGGGCGGAGGTGGCGGTCTTGCGCTTGACCTCGCGCTCTGCCCGGCGCTTCAGCCGGTCCTCCATCCGGTCCAGCACGAAGCCGAGCAGGGCGCGGCCGCGCTCCATGTCGCTGGCGAGGAAATGGTCGAAATGGTCGCGCACCGCCGCCTCGACCAGCCGCGCCGCTTCCGGGCTGGTCAGCCGGTCCTTGGTCTGGCTCTGGAACTGGGGGTCGCGGATGAACACGCTCAGCATCAGCTCGTCGCCGTTCATCACGTCCTCGGCGGACAGGTCCTTGGCCTTTTTCTGGCCGACCAGTTCACCGAATCCGCGCAGACCACGGGTCAGCGCCGCGCGCAGGCCGGCCTCGTGGGTGCCGCCGTCCGGCGTCGGAATGGTGTTGCAGTACCAGCGGTAGCTGCCCTCGCTCCACAGCGGCCAGGCGACCGCCCATTCGGCACGCCCGCGCCCGTCCGGGAAATCCTGTGCGCCGGAGAAGAATTCGGTCGTCGCGCATTCGCGCCCGGCCAGCTGCTCGCGCAGATGATCGGCGAGGCCGCCGGGGAACTGGAACACCGCCTCGGCAGGCGTCTCGTCGGTGATCAGTTCCGGCGCGCAGCGCCAGCGTATCTCGACCCCGGCGAACAGATAGGCCTTGGACAGGGCCATCCGGTGCAGCCGCGCCGGGCGGAATTTCAGATCGCCGAAAATCTCCGGGTCGGGCACGAAGCTGACGGTGGTGCCGCGCCGGTTCTGGGTCGGCCCCAGCGATTCCAGCGGCCCCTGCGTCACGCCGCAGGCGAAACGCTGGCGGAACAGTTCGCGGTTGCGGGCAACCTCGACCACCGTTTCCGCCGACAGCGCGTTGACCACGCTGACGCCGACGCCGTGCAGGCCGCCCGACGTCGCATAAGCCTTGCCGGCGAACTTGCCGCCCGAATGCAGCGTCGACATGATGACTTCGAGCGCCGATTTGCCGGGAAATTTCGGGTGCGGATCGATCGGGATGCCGCGCCCGTTGTCGGAAATGGTCACCCGGTTTCCGGTATCCAGGCTGATCTCGATGCGGGTGGCGTGGCCGGCGACCGCCTCGTCCATCGCATTGTCCAGCACCTCCGCCGCCAGATGGTGCAACGCGCGCTCGTCCGTCCCGCCGACGTACATGCCCGGCCGCCGCCGAACCGGCTCAAGCCCTTCCAGCACCTCGATCGCGGAGGCGTCATAGCTGTCGGAAACGGGGGCATCGGCGGCGAACAGGTCATCGGACATGACGATGCTATAGGGACCCGGCGGCGCCGGTGACAAGCGGTGGATCGGATCGGCCGGCCGCGCGTTCGGGCGGCAGTAGTGTAGCGTATGCGTTTCCCGTTTGTGGCGGGTCAGGCGACCAGCGCCGGTCGTCCGCACCGAACCCCTTCGATGCGGACGTCGGCCTGGCCCAGCCGGATGCCGACCAGATCGGTCACCATCCCCAGCAACTGGTCGACCGGTCCGGCCGCGGTGGCGAGCGCGCCGCCGACCGCCGCGCCGACCCCGCCCAGCCCGATCGGCAGGCCGATCAGTTGCACGTCGAGCCGGATATTGCGGATCAGCGACGCGGCCAGCCCGGTCGTCAGGTCGTTGGTCGACACGCTGAGGGCGCGGTGGCTGGCGATGTCGGCGGCGGAAAAATTCAGCCGCTGCCAGCCGACGCCGCCCAGGTCGACGCGCGCCTGCCCGCGCACCTTGACCACCGCCAGGTTGACCAGCGTCGCCGGCCCCTCGGTCAGCGGCGTCTGGTGGTCGCCAAGCCGCGCCGGATCGATGTCGGCGACCGATGCGTGGCCGATGCTCGGCCGCACGTCGAGCGCCACCGTCTGCCCCGCCGCGCCGCCGCCGCAACCGATGTCGGCCAGCTTCGCCTCCGCGCTCGCCAGCTCGATGTAGAGCGGCAGGCGGACCTGGCCGATGCCGGCGACGCCCGGCGTCTTCGCCTCGAGATAGACGCGGGTCTGCGCGGTGCGGACGATCGGTTCGCCGTGGTCGGTAACGGTCAGCCAGGGCGAATTGGCCGGTCGCTCGCCCGCCGCGATCCACAGGCTGGTGTCGAACAGGCCGGGGATGCTGGCGCCCAGGTCCAGCTTCACCTGCCGCCCGCCCGCCGCCAGTTCGAGCAAGGCGCGGGTGAAGCCATAGGCGTTCATGTCGGCGCCGCCACTGCCGCCGCGGCTATCCTGCGCGCCATAGGGGCCGGGGTCGATCAGCCGCGACAGCGCCACTTTCTGCCCCGGCACCCGTGCCGCGATCTGGCGGGCGGCGGCGGCGGCGGTCGCATCTCCCTGCGCGCTGAGCGTGTCCCCCAGCGCGCCGAACAGTTGCGGCAGCGTCACCTCGCTCGCCAACAGGTCCGAAAAGCTCAGCCCGGTCAGGTGCAGCCGGGTCGCCAGCGCGTCGGAAAAGCCGAGCAACCCCAGATCGGCGCCGAGCAGCGCGTTATAGTCCATGACGCTCAGTTGCAGGTCGATGCCGGCGAGTTGCGACAAATACCGCCCGGCCATCCCGCCGTCGACCGCCGCCAGCCGGCTGCCGATCGAGAAGCTGGCGAGCCGGGCACGGGCGGCGGTGGCGCCGCGCGCGATCGGCACGCGGTTGTTCGTCATCCACGCCAGCGCGAAATAGGCGGGGGCGGTGGCGCGGAGCGTGACTTTCACCGCGTCGGGCGATCCGCTGGCGGTGGTGAAGCGCTGGCCTGGCGCCAGCGCGTCGTCGAAACGGTAATGGCCGGCGGCAACCTCGACCGCGACCGGCCCGTCCCAGCCGCTGGCCGCCGCCGCCGCGCGCGCCGCCCCGGCCGGGTCCGACAGATTCTGCGCGGCGGCGATCGCGGCGGCGTCGGCGGCGCCCTGCAACGCGCGCGTTCGCACCCAGATGGAACCGAGGTCGACGGCGAAGGCGGCGCAGCCCAGCGCCATCAGCATCGCCCCGGCG
Organism: Sphingomonas flavalba; assembly: GCF_047553045.1. Lineage (GTDB taxonomy): Bacteria > Pseudomonadota > Alphaproteobacteria > Sphingomonadales > Sphingomonadaceae > Sphingomonas_L > Sphingomonas_L flavalba_A. Next base: position 1,112,288 of record NZ_CP180208.1, read on the forward strand.
CCGATCATCGTCACGCTGGCGGCGCGGTCGCGGAGCAGGGCGCGCATCACAGGCCGCCCTTGCGGACGACGGCGGTGCGCCGGATCACCGGATCGACGATTTGCGCGAAGCCCAGCCGAAACAGCATCTGGTCGGACGCGTCATAAGCGATCCGCACCGATATATAGTCGCCACGGTCGCTGATGCCGACCTGCATCCGCGTCAGATCGACCGCCAGCCCGTCGCGGGCCTCCGCTTGCGCCGCGCCGGTGGCGAGTGTCGTCCGTTCGGCGGCGGTCAGCCCGGCGATCGTCGCGCGGGCGGCGTCGTTGGCGAGCTGCTGCATCGAATGGGCGAGGTAGAAATAATTGCCGCAGGCGAGGATGCCGAACAGCAGGGTCGACAGGATCGGCAGCAGCAGCGCGAATTCGATCAGCGCGGTGCCGGCGATGGCCCGGTGCGGCGGGCGCCGGCGGGCGGGGCGGGGGAACGGCATGGCGCGTCTCCGCGGTTGGTTGACGATGCCGGGCACTATCGCGCGCGGGGTATAGTCAATTCGCTTCGCCGCAAGTTACGGAAAAGCCGGTAAAACCTCCATTTTCGAGCGATGTAGCGTCGTCTGTTCCACCTTGGATCAGACGGGCGGCGAAGCCCTAATGCCGCGCGGCGGCGTGCCGTCCTTCCCTGTGTGACTTGCGCAGAGCGCGCGGATTGATGGGAGAATCGATGATGGACCCGCAACGGATGACAACGGCGACGGCGGCGGAAGTGTGCCGCAATTTCGGGCTTTGGCAGGACAGGGCGATGCGTGGGCCGGTGACCGTCACCAACCACGGCCGGCCGAAGACGGTACTGCTGTCGATCGACGATTTCGGCCGCGACCGGCCGGGCGGGGCCGACGGCCGCCACATGGTTCCGCCGGTGATGCTCGACCAGATGGCGCAGGGTTATGTGACGCTTGACGAACAATTGCGCGTCACCGGCGCCAACCGCGCCGCCCAGCAGCGCCTGCAACGCGCGGAGGCGGAACTGATCGGCCTGCGCCTGACCGATCTCTACCCGGAACTGACCGCGGCGGTGCTGACCCGCCTGCTGAAACGGGTGCTGCAGACCGGCGAGCCGGCCAGCGTCGAGGCGCCGTCCGGGCGGCTGGCGGGTGAATCGTTGCGTATCGACGCGTTCCGCCATGACGGCGGCGTCGGCTATCTGACCACCCGGATCGACGAGGATGTCGCGGCCCGCGCGCTCGCCGCCGACCATGACGCGCTGGTCGCGGCGATGGCGGTGCACGGCGAAGCGGGAACCGCGCGGTTGACCCCACGCGGCACCTTCGCCGCCGTCGACGACACGCTGCTGGCGATGCTCGGTTTCGAATCGATCCAGATCGTCCATGCCCGCCTGTCGGATGTCGTGCCGGTCGGCCGCCGCGTCGCGGTCAACGAGGCGATCGAGCGCGTGCTGACCGGCGGCGATGCCCGTGTCCTCGACCTGGAACTGCTTGGCCGCGGCGGCGAGGAACACCGGATGACGATAGCGTTGGCCGCCACCCGCAGCGGCTTCACGATCGACGGCATGCTGCTGCTGGCGACCCCGGTCCGCCATTAGGGCAGAGGCATCCGACCGGCGGCGCTGCTCCCCGCCAGGCGTGGTGCGAAAGAACTAACCGGAATCGTGCCCCGATTTGCCGTTGCACTGCGCTTTACAGTCGAACGGGGCGGCGAAGGCCGGCCCGTCCACAGGGTCGGGGGTAGCGTTGCCAGAGCGTGAATATGCTGTTGACCACGCCCGCCGGCCATCATCGACAATAGCGAGAGGAGCGGCGCGAATGCCGGTAGGGAAAGTCAGCGTGCACGTCAGCCGGGCATATCGGGGGTGCGGCATTGCGGCGATGGTACTGGCGCTCGTCGCCTGCGGGCGTGACACGCCGACCCCGCCGATCCGGGTCACGCCGACGCCGACGCCCAGCCCGACCCCACCGGCAACCATCCTGCCCGCCGGGCGGCTTGTTCAGGCGACGACGCGCGGCCCGCTGTCCTATGTGACGCTGAGCGGCTGGCGGGTCGGCATTGCCGACGGGGTGGTGACGGTGCGGCCGCCGGCCGGCACGCCGGGCCACGCCGCCTTCCAATACACCTCCAGCGGCACGCGCGAGGCGCTCGGCGGGCAGGAGGTGCGGAACTGGGCGCAGAACCGCCGCAGCCTGCTGCTGCCGGGTGGCGGCAAGGTGACGATGCACGGGCAGGACGGCGCGCTGCTGCGCGTCAGCCTGTATGATGGCGACGAAAGCCACGAGATCGACGTGCTGACCCAGACGATCATGCACAGCAAGGTCGATGCGCCGGTCGCCGCCAGCCGCGACGCCGCCGAGCATGACGGAGAAGCGGCGTATCTGATCGGTGCGCCGGGCGCCGGGCTGTATCTGGCCAATGTCTATGTCGAGGATGCCGACGCGAGCGGCAATCCGCAGGAAAAGCGGATCGCGACCCTCGCGCTTGGGCGGCAGCTCGCCGACGCGGTGCACGCCTATGGCTTTGCCCTGCCGCCGGCGCCGGCCGAAGTCGACGCGGTGTGCGACGCCGTCCCGCAGCCGCGCGGCAATCTGGTCCAGAACACGGATTCGACCATGCGCTATGTCAGCCGCAGCGGGCTTTGGACCGTCCAGATCGACAAGCACACCATCACCGTTACCCGCGCGATGGGGCCGCGCAGCGCGACATGGCAGGTGTGGGGCGATCCGCACGAGAATCTGAACGGCAAGCATATCAAGGATTGGGACGGCAGTCGCCGCACCCTGCTGCTCGACGACGGCACCAAGATCACCATGCACGCCGACGGTCCGCACCACGTTGTCCACACCACCAGCATCTACGACGGGGCGCAGAGCCACGAGATCGGCAATTTCGGCAACCTGATCCGCCATAGCTGCGTCAATGCGGCGACGGCGGCGGCGCGCGAGCGGCAGGAGGCGGACGGCGAGACCGCCCATCTCGTCAACCTGCGCGGGCCGGCGGCCGCCTCCGGCAGCCTGCTGGTCAAGAACGTCTATACCGAGACGATCGAGGCCGGCGGCGCGGTGCTGCGCGACTTCCGCGCCGTACTGATGGGCGAAACCGGCGATCTGGACGAAAACCCCAATCAGGTGAACGACCTGTACGACGACCCGCGTCTCGGCCACACCTGAGCGAGGGGCGGTCGGTCGCCGTTCAGCCGGTGATGGCGGGCAGGTCCAGCCCCTTTTCGCGGGCGCAGTCCAGCGCCTCCGGGTAGCCGGCGTCGGCGTGGCGCATCACGCCGGTCGCCGGGTCGTTCCACAGCACCCGTTCCAGCCGCCGCGCCGCCGCATCGCTGCCGTCGGCGACGATGACCATGCCGGCGTGCTGGGAATAACCCATGCCGACGCCGCCGCCATGGTGCAGCGAGACCCAGGTCGCGCCGCTCGCGGTGTTGAGCAGGGCGTTAAGCAGCGGCCAGTCGCTGACCGCGTCGGATCCGTCGCGCATCGCCTCTGTCTCGCGGTTCGGGCTGGCGACCGATCCACTGTCGAGATGGTCGCGGCCGATGACGATCGGCGCCTTCAGCTCGCCCGATGCGACCATTTCGTTGAACGCCAGCCCCAGCCGGTGGCGGTCGCCCAGTCCGACCCAGCAGATCCGCGCCGGTAGCCCCTGAAAGCGGATGCGCTCGCGCGCCATGTCCAGCCAGTTGTGCAGGTGGGCGTCGTCGGGCAGCAGCTCCTTCACCTTGGCGTCGGTCTTGTAGATGTCCTCCGGGTCGCCGGACAGCGCCGCCCAGCGGAACGGCCCGACCCCGCGGCAGAATAGCGGGCGGATATAGGCGGGGACGAAGCCGGGAAAGGCGAAGGCGTCGGCAACGCCATTGTCCTTCGCCACCTGACGGATGTTGTTGCCATAATCGACGGTCGGCACCCCGGCCTTCTGGAAGTCCAGCATCGCGCGGACATGGACCGCCATCGCCTGCCCGGCGGCTTTGGCGACCCCGGCCGGGTCCTGCGCGCGGCCCTTCGCCCACTGGTCCAGCGTCCAGCCCTGCGGCAGGTAGCCGTTGACCGGGTCATGCGCCGATGTCTGGTCGGTCAGCAGGTCGGGGCGCACCCCGCGCCGGAACAGTTCGGGCAGCAGGTCGGCGGCGTTGCCGAGCAGGCCGACCGACACCGGCTTCCTGTCCCGGCACGACCGCTCGATGATCTCCAGCGCCTGATCGATGCTGTCGGCGGCATGGTCGAGATAGCCGGTCTTCAGCCGCATCTCGATCCGGCTCGGCTGGCATTCGATCGCAAGGCAGGACGCGCCCGCCATCACCGCCGCCAGCGGCTGCGCGCCGCCCATGCCGCCAAGCCCGGCGGTCAGCAGCCAGCGGCCGGACAGGTCGCCGCCATAATGCTGGCGCCCCATCTCGACGAACGTCTCGTAGGTGCCCTGCACGATGCCCTGGCTGCCGATGTAGATCCACGACCCCGCCGTCATCTGGCCGTACATCGCCAGCCCCTTGCGATCGAGTTCGTTGAAATGCTCCCACGTCGCCCAGTGGGGGACGAGGTTTGAATTGGCGATCAGCACGCGCGGCGCGTCGGCATGGGTGCGGAACACGCCGACCGGCTTGCCCGACTGGACGAGCAGCGTCTCGTCCGCGTCCAGCCGCTTCAGCGTCTCGACGATCCGGTCATAGCTTTCCCAGTCGCGCGCCGCCCGGCCGATGCCGCCGTAGACGACCAGTTCATGCGGGTTTTCTGCCACGTCCGGCGCCAGGTTGTTCATCAGCATGCGCAGCGGCGCCTCGGTCAGCCAGCTTTTCGCCGACAGGGCGGTGCCGGTCGGCGGGGTGACGGCGCGGCTGTTGTCGTGGCGGGTCATTGCATGTCCTTTCCGCTGCCGGCGAAGGCCAGGCAGCCTGCCAATATCCCTTCCAGCACGGCGGTCAGCGGCGCGGCGCGGGCGGGGTCGAACGGGGTGGGCCAGTTGGCCGGCGCCGGCACGGCCGGCTCATCGATATAGCCGCGGCAGGCCAGCTCCATCTGGATGGCGTGGACGCCGTCCTGTGGCCGCCCGTAATGCCGGGTGGTCCAGCCGCCCTTGAACCGGCCGTTCAGCACATGGCCCATGCCGCTCGCCCCGCAGCGGGCGACGACGGCGTCGGCCAGTTCCGCCGCGCAGGTCGCGCCGCCGTTGGTGCCGATGTTGAATTGCGGCAATTCGCCGTCGAACAGCCGGGGAATGCGCGAGCGGATCGAATGGGCGTCGTACAGCACGACGCGGCCGTGGGCGGCGCGCAGCCGCGCGATCTCGGCGGCGAGCGCGGTGTGATAGGGCTTGAAATAGCGTTCGGTGCGCCGGGCGATCTCAGCCGCATCGGGCGGTGCGGCGCGGTAGAGTGGATCGCCGTCGAAGCTGGTCGTCGGGCACAGCTCGGTCGTCGTCTGTCCGGGGTAGAGCGACGCGCCGCTCGGGTCGCGGTTGACGTCGATCACGGTGCGCGAAATGTCGGTCCGCACCGTCGTCGCGCCGATGTCGGCGGCGAAGGCGTAGAGCCGGTCGACCCACCAGTCGGCATCGCGCCGCGCCAGCCAGGGCGACGACAGCGTGCGCAGCACCGCGTCGGGGATTGCGGTGCCGGTATGCGGGAAGGCGACGATCAGCGGCGCCGCGCCCCGGCGGACATGCAGCCAGTCGGTCATGCCAGCCCCGGCAGCGGCAGGCCGGCGGCGCCGCCGACCGCGCCGGAACGGACCAGTGCCGCCGCCGCCTCTATATCCGGGTGGAAATGGCGGTCGTCATCCAGATGCGGCACCTTGGCGCGCAACAGGTCGCGCACCGACTCCAGCGGGCCGCTCGACGCCAGCGGCGCGTGGAAATCGCAGCCCTGTGCGGCAGCGAGCAATTCGATGCCGATAATCGCGCCAAGGTTGGCCGCCATCGGTGCCAGCCGCCGTGCGCCGTGCGCCGCCATCGACACATGGTCCTCCTGATTGGCGGAGGTCGGGATCGAATCGACGCTGGCCGGGTAGGCGGCCTGCTTGTTCTCCGAAACCAGCGCCGCCGCCGTCACCTGCGGGATCATGAAGCCGGAATTCAGCCCCGGTTTCGGGGTCAGGAATGCGGGCAGGCCGGACAGCGCCGGGTCGACCAGCATCGCGATCCGCCGTTCGGTGATCGACCCGATCTCGCACAGCACCAGCGCGATCATGTCGGCGGCCAGCGCCACCGGCTCGGCGTGGAAATTGCCGCCGGACAGCGCCTCGTCGGCGTCGGCGAAGATCAGCGGGTTGTCGGACACGCCGTTGGCCTCGGTCGCCAGCGTCGCCGCCGCCTGGCGCAGCACGTCCAGCGTCGCGCCCATCACCTGCGGCTGGCAGCGCAGGCAATAGGGGTCCTGCACCCGCGCGTCGTTTTCCAGATGCGACGCGCGGATCGCCGATCCGGCCATCAGCGCGCGCAGCGCCGATGCCGTCTCGATCTGCCCGGCATGGCCGCGCAGCGCGTGAATGCGCGGGTCGAACGGGGTGTCGGACCCTTTCGCCGCCTCGGTCGCCAGCGCGCCGGTGACCAGCGCCGCCTGCAACAGCCGTTCCGCCTCGAACAGTCCGGCAAGCGCGTTGGCGGTCGAGAATTGCGTGCCGTTGAGCAGCGCCAGCCCTTCCTTCGGCCCCAGCACCAACGGCGCCAGCCCGGCGCCGGCCAGCGCGTCCGCCGCCGGCACCGCCCGCCCATCAACCGCAATCGTTCCGACGCCGATCATCGCGGCGGTCATGTGGGCGAGCGGGGCAAGGTCGCCGCTGGCGCCGACCGATCCCTGCGCCGGAACCACCGGGGTCAGCCCGCCGCGCAGCATCGCCTCCAGAAGCGCCACGGTGTCCGGCCGCACGCCGGATGCGCCCTGCGCCAGGCTCGCCAGCTTCAACGCCATCATCAGCCGGACGACCGGGACGGGCGACGGCGCGCCGGTGCCGGCGGCGTGGCTCAGCACGATATTGCGCTGCAACGTCTCCAGCTCGTCGGCGGCGATGCTGACGCTGGCCAGCTTACCGAAGCCGGTGTTGATGCCGTAGACCGGCTTGCCCTTGGCCAGAATGCGCGCGACCGCCGCCGCGCTGGCGGCGATCGCCGGGGCGGATGCCGGGTCCAGCCGCGCGTCCGCCCCGCGATAGAGCGCGCGCCAGTCGGCCAGCGGCACCCGGCCGGGGGACAGGGTGATGATCGTCATTGGCCCCTCCAGACGCGGGCGTGCAGCGGGTTGAAGCCGATGCGGTAGACAAGCTCCGCCGGCCGCTCGATGTTCCAGATCGCCAGATCGCAGCTCTTGCCGACGGCGATCGTCCCGGTCTTGCAGCCGATGCCGAGCGCCATCGCCGCGTTGCGGGTGACGCCGGCCAGGCATTCGTCGACGGTCAGCCGGAACAGCGTCGCCGCCATGTTCATCACCAGCAGCAACGAAGTCAGCGGCGCGGTGCCGGGGTTGCAGTCGGTGGCGAGCGCGATCGGCACGCCGGCGGCGCGCAGCGCGGCGACCGGCGGCTGCCGCGTCTCGCGCATGAAATAATAAGCGCCGGGCAGCAGCGTCGCGACGGTGCCGGCCCGCGCCATCGCCGCCACCCCGTCCGCATCCAGATGTTCCAGATGGTCGGCGGACAGCGCGCCGTGGCGGGCGGCCAGCGCCGCGCCATGCTGGTTGGACAGTTGCTCCGCGTGCAGCTTGACCGGCAGGCCGCTGGCGGCGGCGGCGGTGAACAGCCGGTCGACCTGATCGGCGGAAAAGCCGATCCCCTCGCAGAAGGCGTCGACCGCGTCGGCCACCCCTTCCGCCGCCACCGCCGGCAGCATCGTGTCGCACAGCATCGCGACATAGCCGTCGGCGTCGCCGGTATATTCGGGCGGCAGCGCATGGGCGCCGAGGAAGCTGGTGACGATCCGCACCGGCCGTTCCTCGCCCAGCCGCCGCGCCGCGCGCAGCATCTTCAATTCCGCCTCGGTCGACAGGCCGTAACCGGACTTGACCTCGACCGTCGTCGCCCCCTCGGCGATCAGCGCGTCGAGGCGGGGCAGGGCGCTCGCGACCAGTTCGTCCTCGCTTGCCGCCCGCGTCGCCTTCATCGACGATACGATGCCGCCGCCGGCGCGGGCGATGTCCTCATAGGATGCGCCTTCCAGCCGCATCTCGAACTCGCGGGCGCGGTCGCCGCCGTGGACCAGATGGGTGTGGCAGTCGATCAGGCCGGGGGTGATCCAGCGCCCGGCGCAGTCGATCGTCTCCGCCGCGTCGATCTCCGGCGCCGTCGCCGCCCGGCCGACATGGGCGATGCGGCCGTTGCGCGCCGCGATTACCCCGTCCTCGATCACGCCGAGGCCGGGCGCCGACAGGGTGGCGATACGCGCGTTGGTCCACATCTTGTCACAGCGCATTGCCTGCTCCCGTCCTGTGCCGGAACTATTGCACCACGGCTTTTAAATGTATAGACATAATCAATCCGCCGAGGAGACCGGGCGATGCTGCCGCCACCTGCCACCGCCCTGCATTGTGCCGAGGCCCTGCTGCCCGGCGGCTGGGCCACGAATGTGCGGATCACGCTGGTCGGCGGGCTGATCGAAACGGTGGACACCGGCGTTCCGGCCCGCCCCGGCGACACCGCCGTGCCCGTAGCGCTGCCCGGCATGCCCAACCTGCACAGCCACGCCTTCCAGCGGGCGATGGCCGGGCTGGCGGAGGTGCGCGGCCCGGCCGGTGACGATTTCTGGACCTGGCGCGCGGCGATGTACCGCTTCGTCGAGCGCATCACCCCGGACGATCTGCGCGCCATCGCCGCGCTCGCCTATGTCGAGATGCTGGAAACCGGCTTCACCCGCGTCGGCGAGTTTCACTATCTCCACCACGATCGCGGCGGCACTCCGTTCGCCGACCGGGCGGAGATGAGCGCGGCGATCGCCGCCGCCGCCGCCGAATCCGGCATCGGCCTGACCCTGCTGCCGGTGTTCTACGCCCATTCCGGCTTCGGCGGCGCGGCGCCGGGCGCCGGGCAGGCGCGCTTCATCAACGATGGCGACGGCTTCGCCGCGCTGCTCGACGGCGCCCGCCGCGCGACGGCCGGCCTGCCCGACGCTATCGTCGGCGTCGCCCCGCACAGTCTGCGCGCGGTGACGCCGGACGAACTGGCGCGGCTGGTGCCGCTGGCCGGGGCCGCGCCGATCCACATCCACATCGCCGAACAGGTGAAGGAAGTTGAGGATTGCGTGACGTGGTCGGGCGCTCGTCCGGTCGCCTGGCTGCTCGCCAATGCGTCGGTCGACGCGCGCTGGTGCCTGGTCCACGCCACCCACATGACGGACGGCGAAGCGACGGCGCTGGCGGTAAGCGGCGCTGTCGCCGGCCTGTGCCCGGTGACGGAGGCCAATCTGGGCGACGGCATCTTCCCGGCCGAACCCTTCCTCGCCGCCGGTGGCCGCTATGGCGTCGGTTCGGACTCCAACGTGCTGATCGACGCGACGGAGGAACTGCGCCTGCTCGAATACGGCCAGCGCCTCGCCGCGCGCGGCCGCAACCGGCTGGCCCGCGCCGCCGGGGACTCGACCGGCGATACGCTATACCGCGCCGCTGTCGCCGGTGGCGGGCAGGCGCTCGGCATGGCGGCGGGGATAGCGCCCGGCCATCCGGCGGACCTGATCGGCCTGCACGGGGATCATCCGTCCTTCGCCGGCCGCAGCGGCCCGGCGCTGTCCGACGCACTGCTGTTCGCCGCCGGGCGCGGTGCGATCGACCGGGTATGGCGGCGGGGCCGGCCGGTGGTCGCCGCCGGCCGCCACGTCGCCCGCGATGCCGTCGCCGCCCGCTACCGCCGCTGCGTCGCCCGGCTGATCGCCGGATAGCAAAGCCTAGCCGACGAACCGCGCGGTCAGGGCGAAGGCGCCGGGGAAGGTCTGCCGCACCCAGGTGATCGTGTGCTTCGCCCGCCAGGTCCGCCGTTCCAGCACCAGGCAGGCGGTGTCCGCCGCTACCGCCAGCGCCGCGGCATGGCCGGCGGCGGGGAGGGCGATGATGCGGTGCTCCGCCTCCGTCCACGGCACATGGGCGAGCAGCCAGCTGCCCGGCGACACGGCGGCAAAATCGACGTCGATCGCCTCCGGCACTTCGGCAAGGCTGATTAGCCGCTCCTCCATCGCGAACGGCCGGCCGTCGGCGTTGTGGCGGCAGGTGACGGCCAGCACCGTGCTTTCCGCCGGCACCGTCATCGCCGCCGCCACCCGCGCGTCGCCGGCGTCGATCACCGCCCGGTCGATCAGGTCCAGCCGATAGGCCATGCCGCGCGCGCGGATTTCCGCCGGCACGTCCGGCACGGTCAGCGTCGCGACATGGGCGCGCGGCTGGGCGACGAACGATCCGGCGCCCCGCCGCCGGACGACCAGCCCGGCATCGGCCAGCGCCGCCACCGCCTTGTTCACCGTCATCCGCGAGCAGCCATAATGCTGCATCAGTTCATGCTCGTAGGGAATGCGATCGCCGGGGCGCAGCGCCCCGGACATGATCTGCCCCTCGATCGCGCCGCGGATGCGCTGGTGGAGCGAATGGGCGCGGGGCGCTGCGGTCACGACTGGCTGTTACTCCCCCCAGGGTTCAGGCTGTGCCGGTAGCGATATAGGCGTCGATCGCCGTCGCGAGAACCGCCAGCGGCACCGCCCCGGCCTTTATCACCGCGTCGTCGAAATCGCGCACGTCGTAACGGTCGCCCAGCGCCGCCTGCGCCTTGTCGCGCAGCCGGACGATCTCGCTATGCCCGACCTTGTAGCCGCACGCCTGCCCCGGCGCCGCGCAATAGCGGTCGATCTCGCTGGTGCAGGCGGCGCGGGCGCGGCCGGTGCTGGACACCAGGAAATCGATCGCCTGGTCGCGGCTCCACTTCTTCGCGTGCAGCCCGGTGTCGGCAACCAGTCGCGACGCGCGGAAACGCAGCGCCTGGTACATGCCCAGCCGCCCGAGCGGGTCGTTGTCGTAGAAGCCGAGCTCGTCGACCAGCTGTTCGGAATACAGCGCCCATCCCTCGGTATAAGCATTGAACCCCATCAGCGAGCTGATCAGCGGCACGTCGTCGCGATGCTCGGCGACATAGGCCCCCTCCCAGCTATGCCCCGGCAACCCTTCGTGCGCCGACAGCGTGGGGATGGTGAATTTCGGCCAGTTCCCGGTATCCTTCAGGTTGATGTAGTAGATCGCCGGCCGGGTGCCGTCGAGTGAGGCGAAGTTCATGTAGCCGAGCGGGGCGCCGGCCTCGATGTCGGGCGGCACCCGCTTCACCGTCACGTCCGCCTTCATCACCATCCGCGATATGCGCGGCAACAGCGCACGCAGTTCGTCCATCTTCTCGTTGACGTAGGCGATCGCCTCGGCGCGGCCGGCGTCGGTGTTGGCGAAAAGCTGCTTCGGGTCGCGGGTCAGCGCCGCCAGCCGCTCGCCGACCGTGCCTTGCGTCATCCCCTGCGCCTTCAGCACCGCGTCCATTTGCGCGTCCAGCTCCTTGCCCTGGTCCAGGCCCATCTGGTGCACCGCCTCCGGCGACAGGTCGGTGCTCGTCGCATAGCGCAGCGACCAGGCATAATAGGCTTCGCCGTCCGGCAGCTTCCACGCGCCGGCATCGGCATTGGCCCTGGCGCGGATCGCGGTCATCGCCGCGATCTGGCGGTCGAGCGCCGGGTAGACCGCGCTCTCGACGATCTTCGCCGCCCGCGCCGCCCAGTCGCCGGAAATCTTCCGTTCCGCCGCGCGGTCGGCGAGGGAACGGACCATCCGCGCCTTGGCCGCCGGCACCGCGCGCAGCCCGCGCAGCCCCTCCAGCGTCGTGTCGAGGACGAAGGTCGGGGCGATTACCCCCTGCGCGGCGTCGTGCTTCGCTCGCTCCGTTTCCTGGTCCAGCACGATGGCGAAGGCGGACAGGCGGGACAGATAGGCCTCGGCATCGGCGCGCGCCTCGATGCGATGGACGGAATCGAGGAATTCGGGGATGCTCTGGTAGGCGCCGTCCTGCTGGCTGATGATGTAGGGCGCGCCGCCGCCGAACGTGTCGACCGTGCCGTAGGCGAAGCGCTCGCCCGCCGCGCCGTTGCCCAGCGAATAGGCGACCGAGTCGTAGAGCAGGCCGTCATGGCCGCGCAGCGCGCCGCGGTCGACCGCCGCCAGCATCGCCTGGAAACGCTTGATGTCGGCGAACGTCTTTGTACGCGAGGCGGCCGATCGGTCGCCCAGCTTCGTCCGCGCCCAGGCGTTGGCGCCGCTGTCCAGCCCCAGGTAGCTGTAGGCCTCCGGCGAGTCCTTCAGCGACTCGTTGGCGATGGTGTCGAGCACCGTCGCCAGCCGGGGGTCGATCGCGGCAAAGGCGGGCCAGCCTGTGCCGGCCAGGCCGGCGGCGGCGGTTGCGGACAGGACGAAGGTGCGACGTGAAACGCTCATCGGGCGGCTCCGGAAAAGTAAGGATGGTCAATGCGTAGCGCCTCGCCGCCCCGGTCGCTAGGGGGCGGCTTGCGGCGGGGCTGCTCGCGCCGACCGCGCCTTCCCGCCGGCTCGGGTCACGCCCGTCGCCGCGCGGCTGCATCGGCGTGCCGGTGGCGTTCGCCGCGCTGCTGTTCGCCCAGACCCGGTTCGGCGACCCGGTGGTCATCACCGACGGCGCCCGCCTTCGCTTCGGCGATCGCATCGCCCTGCGCTGAGCGCGCCGATTCAGCTTTGCCGAATCCCGGCGGCAAGGCGATAAGCCGCCGATGCCAGCCGCCGCCCGTTCCCCCATGCGCCCGCGCGGGCCCACGCCCGGAATGACGGTGCGATGACCCTGCTCGCCGCCGTGGCCGGCGCCGGCGCCGGCGCGATCGCCGGCAGTTTCGCCGCGACCGTGGTGCTGCGCTGGCCGCGCGGCGTGTCGGTCGCGCGCGGGCGTTCGTGCTGCGACGGTTGCGGGCGCACCCTCGGCCCGGTCGAGCTGATCCCGCTTCTCGGTTTCGCGCTCCACGCCGGGCGCTGCCGCACCTGCCGTGCGCCGATAAATCGCCGCCACCCGGCGATAGAGGCGGCGGCGGCGGTGGTCGGGGCGCTCGCCCTCGGCCTGGCGCCGGACTGGGCGACCGGGGCGGCGGGGGCGCTGTTCGGCTGGATGCTGCTGACGCTGGCGGTGCTCGACCTCGACCATCTCTGGCTGCCGGACCGGCTGACCCTGCCGCTCGCCGCCCTCGGCCTCGGCGCCGGGCTGATTGGCGTCGCGCCGCCGCTTGCCGACCGTGTCGCCGGGCTGGTCGTCGGCTTCGGCAGCCTGTGGGTGGTGGCGGAGGGCTATCGCCTGCTGCGCGGCCGGGTCGGGCTGGGCGGCGGCGACCCGAAGCTGTTCGGCGCGATCGGCGCCTGGCTCGGCTGGGCGTTGCTGCCCTGGGTGCTGCTTGTCGCCAGCGTCGGCGGGCTGGCGGCGGTTGCCGTCATGGCGGCACTCGGCAAGCGCCCCTGCCGCGCGACCCGCCTGCCGTTCGGCACCCTGCTCGCCGCCGCCGCCTTCGCGCTGTGGCTGGTGACGGTGGTGATGGTGGTGATGGTGGGCTGATCGCGGTGCCGGCCCGCGCCGAAACCGAAATCCCGCCTACCGCAATCCCGCAGCCGCCTGCGCCGCGCGGGTGATCGCGGCGGTATCCACCGGCCCGCGCGGGACGATCCAGCTTCCGCCGACGCACAGCACCGCCGGCTCGGCCAGCCACTGCGCGGCGCTGTCGGCGGTGATGCCGCCGGTCGGGCAGAAGCGGATGTCGCCGAACGGCCCGGCCAGCGCCTTCAGCGCCTTCAGCCCGCCCGCCGCCTCGGCCGGGAAGAATTTGAACCGGTCCAACCCCAGATCGAGGCCGCGCATGATGTCGCCGGCATTGGCGACGCCGGGCAGGAACGGCACCTGCCGGTCGATCGCGGCGCGGCCAAGTGCGTCGGTCAGGCCGGGGCTGACGATGAAGCGCGCGCCCGCCGCCATCGCCCGTTCCAGATCGCGGGCGTTGAGCACCGTGCCGGCGCCGACGATCGCGCCCTCCACCTGCGCCATCTCGGCGATCACCTCCAGCGCCGCCGGGGTGCGCAGCGTCACCTCCAGCACGGTCAGCCCGCCGGCGACCAGCGCCTCGGCGATCGGCCGCGCGTCCGCCGGCTCGTCGACCACCAGCACCGGGATGACCGGGGCGGTGCGCATGATCGTCTCGACTGGCTGCATCATTCGGTCTCCATCGCGTGCAACAGGGGGGATGCACCGTGCTCTGCATCGTCGCAGCCGGTGCGGAACAGGGCGAACAGCTCGCGGCCGGTGCCGGGCGCCGGTTTCGGCCGCGCCGCTGGCGGCCGCGTTTCGAGGGCGACGCCGACCGCGTCTATCGTCCCGGCCACCGCGTCGACGCGGATGATGTCGCCGTCGGCGATGCGCGAGACCGGTCCGCCGTGCAGCGCCTCCGGGTAGAGGTGGATCGCCGCCGGCACCTTGCCGGACGCGCCGGACATCCGCCCGTCGGTGACCAGCGCGACGCGAAAGCCCCGGTCCTGCAGCACGCCCAGCGACGGGGTCAGCTTGTGCAGTTCCGGCATGCCGTTCGCCGCCGGCCCCTGAAAGCGGACGACGACGACCACGTCGCGTTCCAGCTCGCCCGCCTTGAACGCGGCGATCACCGCGTCCTGATCGGCGAACACCCGCGCCGGCGCCTCGATCACCCAGCGTTCTTCCTCGACCGCGCTGGTCTTGATGACCGCGCGGCCAAGATTGCCCTGCAGCAGCCGCATCCCGCCGGTCGGCTGGAACGGCGCGGATGCCGGGCGCAGCATCGCGTCGTCGCGGCTGGTCTCCACCGCCGGGGTCCAGGCCAGCGCGTCGCCGTCCAGCGCCGGCTCGCTGCGCCATGCGTCCAGCCCGCCCGGCCATGCGGTCAATATGTCGCCGTGGAGCAGCCCGGCGTCGAGCAGTTCGCGCACGACGAAGGCCATGCCGCCGGCGCGGTGGAAATCGTTCACGTCGCCCTGGCCGTTCGGGTAGACGCGGGCGAGCAGCGGCACCGCTTCCGACAGCGCTTCCAGGTCGGCCCAATCGATGGTGATGCCGGCGGCGCGGGCAATGGCGGGCAGGTGGATCGCGTGGTTGGTCGACCCGCCGGTCGCCATCAGCCCGACGGCGGCGTTGACGATAGCGCGTTCGTCGATCATCCGGCCGAGCGGGCGGTAGTCGTTGCCCCTCCAGCCGATCTCGGTGATCCGGTGGATCGCGGCGCGGGTGAGTTCCTGGCGCAGTTTGGTGCCGGGGTTGACGAAGGCGGCGTTGGGCGCGTGCAGGCCCATCACCTCCATCATCATCTGGTTGGAATTGGCGGTGCCGTAGAATGTGCAGGTGCCGGGGCTGTGATAGCTTGCCGCCTCCGCGTCGAGCAGTTCGTCGCGGTCGGCCTTGCCCTCTGCATAAAGCTGGCGGACGCGGGCCTTCTCCTTGTTCGGCAGGCCCGACGGCATCGGCCCACCGGGGATCAGCATCGCCGGGACATGGCCGAAGCGCAGCGCGCCGATCAGCAGGCCGGGGACGATCTTGTCGCAAATGCCGAGCAGGGCCACGCCCTCGAACATCGCATGGCTGAGCGCGACGGCGGTCGACAGCGCGATGCTGTCGCGGCTGAACAGCGACAGTTCCATGCCGGCCTGCCCCTGGGTAACGCCGTCGCACATCGCCGGCACGCCGCCGGCTACCTGCGCCGTCGCGCCCTTTTCGCGGGCGAACACCTTTATCAGTTCCGGGTAGCGACCATAGGGCTGATGCGCCGACAGCATGTCGTTATACGCGGTGACGATGCCGATGTTCATCGCGCCGCCGGCGCGGATGGCGGGCTTGTCCTCCTCCGCCGCGGCAAAGGCGTGGGCCAGGTTGCCGCAGCTCAGCACGCCGCGATTGGTGCCGTGGTCGCGCTGCGCCTCGATCATCTCCAGATAGGCGGCGCGGCTGGCCTGGCTGCGGCTGATCACCCGGTCGGTAACGCGGGCGACGGCGGGGTCGAGGCGGCTCATCTCATCATGCTCCCGGCCGCATCGCGGCCCTACTGTCAACGTCAGTCATGCCAACTGGCTCCATCGCGCTCGATCAGCGCGATCGCCGCGCTCGGCCCCCATGTGCCGGCGGTATAGTGCCGTGTCTCCACCTGCGCCCCGGCCCAGGCGGCATGGATCGAATCGATCCACGTCCACGCCGCTTCCACCTCGTCGCGGCGGACGAACAGCGTCGGGTCGCCTTCCAGCAGGTCGAGCAGCAGCCGTTCGTAGGCGATGCGGCGGCGCTGCCCGGCGGCGCTGGTCGACAGCGACACGTCGAGCGCGACCTCGCGCAGCTCGATGCCGTCGCGGTCCAGCCCCGGCTGCTTCGCCATCACCAGCAGGCGGATGTTTTCCTCCGGCTGGATGCTGATGATCATCGTGTTCGGCCGCAACGCTGCCGGCTTGCCGTTGCCGGAAAAGATCGAATGCGGCACCGGCCGGAACTGGACGAGGATTTCGGACCGGCGCTCCGGCATCCGCTTGCCGGTGCGCAGATAGAAGGGCACGTTCTTCCACCGCCAGTTGTCGATGAACGCCTTGACCGCGACGAAGGTTTCGGTGGCGGAGTCCTGGCCCAGCTCTTCGGCATAGCCCTTGACCGGCTGGCCGCCGACGGCGCCGGCGTCATACTGGCCGCGCACGCTGTGGCGCTGGGCATCGGCGGCATCCATCGCTCGCAAAGAGCGCAGAATCTTCACCTTTTCGTCGCGCACCGACGCCGGACTCATCGACGCCGGCGGCTCCATCGCGACCAGCGCCAGCAATTGCAGCATATGGTTCTGCACCATGTCCTTCAGCGCGCCGACGCCGTCGTAATAGGACACCCGGCCTTCCAGCCCGACGGTCTCGGCGACGGTAATCTGGACATGCTCGATCGCGCCGGCGTTCCACAGCGGCTCGAACAGCATGTTGCCGAACCGCAGGACCAGCAGGTTCTGCACCGTTTCCTTGCCAAGATAATGGTCGACGCGGAACACCTGGTCTTCGGCGAACACCGCGTTCACCCCGTCGTTGACGGCGCGCGACGATGCCAGGTCCTGGCCGATCGGCTTTTCCATCGCGATGCGGACATGGGCGCCGGCCAGCCCGGCCTCGCCCAGCCCCTTGGCGACCGGGGCGAACAGCGACGGCGGCGTCGACAGGTAAACCGCCACCCCCTTGTCGCGCGCCGGGCCGACCATATCGGCCAGCCGGGTGAAATCCGCCGCCTTGCCGACGCTGACCGGGCAATAGCGGATGCGCGCCAGAAACGCGTCGGCGGTTTCCGCGTCGTGGCGGCCTTCGCCCAGAAAGCCGGGCAGGCTCTTGGCGATGTCGGCGCGGAACGCCGCATCGGTCATCTCGCTGCGCCCGGACGCGATGATCGCGATATCGTCGGGCAGCAGCCGGTCGGCGAACAGGTTGTAAAGCGACGGAAACAACATGCGGTGCGCCAGGTCGCCGGTGGCGCCGAACAGGATGACGGTATGGAATGTCTCGGCCAAGGCGCGCTCCGCATCAGGATGGACGGGCGCCGGAGTAGGGCCTTCATTCCCGTTCGACAATGGTTGATCTTCAGCGGATAAGGCGATGCGAAACGAACCGGAGGGGGACACGGTGATGGCCGATCGGATGGCGGCGGTGCTGGCGGCGCAGCGCGCGGCCATCATGGCGGAATTGCCGGTACCGGTCGCGGTGCGCCGCGACCGGTTGCAGCGCGCGGTGGCGTTGCTCGTCGATCAGGCGGAGCCGATCGCGGTGGCGCTGTCCGACGATTTCGGCCACCGCAGCCGCGAACAGACGTTGCTGACCGACGTGCTCGGCGCGATCCGCGCGCTGAAGCACGCCGCCCGCCATGCCGCGCGCTGGGCGCGGCCGGAACGGCGGCGGCTCGACTTTCCGCTCGGCCTGCTCGGCGCGCGGGCGTGGGTCGCCTGGCAGCCGAAGGGTGTCGTCGGCATCATCGCGCCGTGGAATTTCCCGATCCAGCTTGCCTTCGCGCCGCTCGCCGGGGCGTTCGCCGCCGGCAACCGGGCGATGCTCAAAATGTCGGAATATGTTCCGGCGACCACCGCGCTGCTCGAACAGGCGGTGCCGCGCTATTTCGCGGAGGACGAACTGACGGTGTTCGGCGGCGGGCCGGAAGCGGGGCAGGCCTTCGCCGCCTTGCCGTTCGACCATCTGCTGTTCACCGGCGCGACGGGGATCGGCCGTCACATCCTCCATGCCGCCGCCGACAATCTGACGCCGGTGACGCTGGAACTGGGCGGCAAGTCGCCGGCGATCATCGGCCGCTCCGCCGACATCGCCCGCGCGGCGGAACGCATCGCGATGGGCAAGCTGCTGAACGCCGGCCAGATTTGCCTCGCCCCCGATTACCTGCTGGTGCCGGAGGAGGGGGAGGACGCCGTCGTCGCCGGCCTCGCCGCCGCGGCGGCACGCCTCTACCCGACGATGCGCGCCAACCCGGATTATACGGCGGTGGTCAACAGCCGCCATTTCGACCGGCTGAACAACTGGGTCGCCGACGCCCGCGAAAAGGGGGCGACGGTAGAGGTCATCAACCCGGCGGGGAAGGACTTCGCCGGGTCGAACGGCACGCGGATGCCGCTCCACATCATCCGCGGCGCCACCGACGAGATGACGGTGATGCAGCAGGAGATTTTCGGCCCCGTCCTGCCGATCCGCCGCTACCGCGCGATCGACGACGCGATTGCGGAGGTGAACGCCCGGCCGCGCCCGCTCGGCCTCTATTATTTCGGCGAGGACGCGGGCGAGCAGCAGACGGTGCTCGACCGGACGATCTCCGGCGGTGTGACGCTGAATGACGTGATCTTCCATACCGCGATGGAGGATCTGCCGTTCGGCGGCATCGGCCCGTCCGGCATGGGCAGCTATCACGGCATCGACGGGTTCCGCACGTTCAGCCACGCCAAGGCGGTCTACCGCCAGCCGCGCCTCGACGTTGCAAAGCTCGCCGGGTTCAAGCCGCCCTACGGCGCCGCCACCCGCCGCGCGATCGCCCGCGAACTGAAACGCTGATCCGCTTGCCGCCAGCGGTAGCGTCGCGAAGCAATCCGCCGCGCATGCCCTAGCCGCGCCGCTCCATCAGCGCCCGTTCCCACGCCAGCGCGTGGCGAACAATGCTGTCCAGATCGTCATGGCGTGGCCGCCAGGGCAGGCGGGCAAGGATCGCGCGGTTGTCCGCGACCAGCATCGCCCCGTCACCGGCGCGGCGCGGGCCGATCCGGCGGTCAAGGGTAACGCCGGCGACCCGGTCGACCGCGTCCAGCACTTCCAGCACGGAATAGCCCCGGCCATAGCCGCAATTGACGAGGATATTGTCGTCCGGCGCCGCGATCAGCGCCTCCAGCGCCGCGACATGGGCGGCGGCCAGGTCGCTGACATGGATATAGTCGCGCACCCCGGTGCCGTCCGGCGTCGCATAATCGGTACCGAACACCGAAACATGGTCGCGCAGGCCAAGCGCCGCCTCGACCGCGATCTTGATCAGGTGGGTCGCGCCCGCCGTCGACTGGCCGGCGCGCGCCTGCGGGTCGGCGCCGGCGACGTTGAAATAGCGCAGCGCAGCATAGTTGATCGGGTGGGCGGCGGCGGTATCGGCCAACATCGCCTCGGTCATCAGCTTCGACATGCCATAGGGGTTGATCGGGCGCTGCGGCGCGGTCTCGTCGACCGGTCTGCTCTCCGGCGCGCCATAGGTCGCGGCGGTCGACGAGAAGATGAAATGCCTGACCCCGCCCGCCACCGCGCTTTCAAGCAGCGCGCGGCTGGCGACAGTGTTGTTGCGGTAATATTTGAGCGGGTCGACCACCGATTCCGGCACGACGATCGACCCGGCGAAATGCAGGATCGCGCCGATGCCATACGCAGCGATCAGCGGGCGGACGACCGCGTCATCGGCGACATCGCCCTCGACGAACGGCACCCCCTCCGGCACCGCCCAGCGAAAACCGGTGGTCAGGTTGTCGATGACCACCACCGGCCAGCCGGCGTCCCTTAGCGCCAGCACCGCGTGACTGCCGATATAGCCCGCCCCGCCGGTGACGAGGACGGTGGGGTGCTGGCTGGTCGGCATTGGTTTGTCCCGGAAAATTCTACGCGCCCGATAGCGCCGAACCGCGCCGGATCAAAGCGTTCGGTGCATCACCAGCGCATCGACATCGCCCAGTGCCGGGTGACGGAACGCGCCGGGCACGGTGCCGACCGTCGCGAAGCCCAGCGCCTGCCACAGCGCGACGGCGCGGCTGTTGCTGGCGACGACGCTGTTGAACTGCATCGCGCGGAATCCTTTCGCCCGCGCCTCGTCCAGCGAATGCAGGCACATCGCCCGCGCCACGCCGCGCCCTATCGCATCGCCAGCGACGATATAGCCGCAATTGGCGACATGATCGCCGCCGCCCCGCTGGTTGGGTTGCAGGTAATAGGTGCCGACCATCCGCCCGCCGTCGCCGGCGATATAGGCGCTGTGCGGCGCGCCCAGCCAGAAGGCCAGCGCCTCGTCCCGGCTCCAGTCGTGGGGCAGGGCATAGGTTTCGCCGGCACGCAGCACCGGCTCGATGATCGCCCAGATACGGTCTTCGTCCCCGGCCATCGCCGGCCGGATCATCATCCCGCCGCCGCCACCGTCTGCTCGATCGTGCCGAACACCGGCCGGTGGCGCTCGTCCTCCATCCAGATCCGCACCGTGTCGCCGTGGCGCAGGAACGGCGTCACCGGCTTGCCGGACAGGATGGTCTCCACCGTCCGCACCTCCGCCAGGCAGCTATAGCCGACGCCGCCTTCGCTGATCGGCTTGCCCGGCCCGCCGTCGGCGCCGCGGTTGGACACGGTGCCGGAACCGATGATCGTGCCGGCGCGCAGGTTGCGGGTCTTCGCCGCATGGGCGATCAGCGTACCGAAATCGAAGGTCATGTCGATCCCGGCGTCGGCCCGGCCGAGCGGCGCGCCGTTCAGCTCGACGATCAACGGGCGGTGCAACTTGCCGTCCCGCCACCAGTCGCCCAGCGCGTCCGGCGTCACGAACACCGGGGAAAAGGTGCTCGCCGGCTTGGACTGGAAGAAACCGAACCCCTTGGCCAGTTCGGCCGGGATCAGATTGCGCAGCGACACGTCGTTGGTCAGCCCGATCAGCCGGACGGCGCCCAGCGCATCGTCGCGCCCGCTGCCTTGTGCGACATCGCCGGTGACGACGACCACCTCCGCCTCCAGGTCGCAACCCCATGCCTCGTCGGCGAGCGGGATCGCGTCGCGCGGCCCCAGAAAATCGTCGGACCCGCCCTGATACATCAGCGGATCGCTCCAGAAGCTCTCCGGCACCTCCGCCCCGCGCGCCTGCCGGACAAGGGCGACATGGTTGACGTAGGCGGACCCGTCCGCCCACTGGTAGGCGCGGGGCAACGGCGCCGCCGCCTCGCGCTCGTGGAAGCGTTCGCGCGGAATGCTGCCATGTTCCAGGTCGGTCGACAGGTTGCGGAGCAGCGGCGCGTACCGGTCCCAATCGTCCAGCGCCGCCTGCAACGTCGGCACTATATTCTCCGCCTCGGCGTACCAGGCGAGGTCGCTGGAAACGACGATCAGCCGCCCGTCGCGGCCGCCCTTCAAACTTGCAAGCTTCATCGCAACCTCGCCTTTGGAAAACCGCCCCACACCGCATCGTAATCCGCCTGCCGTTCGGGGCAGGCCATGGCGTGCGGCGTCGGCCGGTAGGGCCAGCAACTTTCAACCATGAACGCCATCGTGCCGTCGATCTTGTGCGGCGCCAGCGTCGTCTCGCTCGCCGCCTTCCAACTTGCCGCGTCCGGGCCGTGCCCCGCCATCATGTTGTGCAGCGACAGCGCACCGGGGGCAAAGCCGCCCGCCTTCGCGTCATAGGCGCCGTGAATCAGCCCCATCGCCTCGCTCATCACGTTGCGGTGGAACCATGGCGGGCGGAACGTATCCTCCGCCACCATCCAGCGCGGCGGGAAGATCACGAAATCGGCATTGGCCCGCCCCGGCGTCTGGCTGGGGGAGGTGAGCACGGTGAAGATCGACGGATCGGGGTGGTCGAAACTGACCGTGCCCATCGTGTTGAACCGCGCCAGATCATATTTGCACGGCGCGAGGTTGCCGTGCCAGGCGACAACGTCGAGCGGCGAATGGTCGAGCGTCGTCACCCACAGCGCGCCCATGTATTTTTGGACCAGCTCGAACGGCTCGTCACGGTCCTCGAACCACGCGACCGGGCTCAGGAAATCGCGCGCCGCCGCCAGCCCGTTCGACCCCAGCGGCCCCAGCTCCGGCAGGCGGAACGGCGCGCCGTGGTTCTCGGCGACATAACCGCGCGCTTCGCCATCGGGCAGAAGCGCGCGGAACCGTACGCCGCGTGGCACCAGCGCCACTTCGCCCGGCGCCACTAGCATCCGCCCCATCTCGGTCAGCAGCAGCAGCCGGCCGTGCTGCGGAATGAACAGCAATTCGCCGTCCGCGTCGACAAAGGCGCGCGCCTCCATGTCGCGGTTGGCGGCGTAGACATGCACCGCCACCCCCTCCAGCGTCGCCGGCTCGCGGTTGGTGAGCATCGTCACCATCCCGTCGATCAGGTCGGTCGGCGGATCGGGCAGCGGCACCGGGTCCCAGCGCAGCCGGTTGGGCGCGATCGGCCCGTCCGCCGCCCCGGCGGCAAACTGCGCCGCGCCGTCGTACCGCCGATAGGGCGGATGTTCCGCGCTCGGCCGCATCCGGTAGAGCCAGCTCCGCCGGTTGTCGGCGCGCGCCACCGTAAAGGCCGTGCCGGACAGTTGTTCGGCATAAAGGCCAAAGGCGGGCCTCTGCGGAGAATTGCGGCCGACGGGCAGGGCGCCGGCCACCGCCTCACTCTCGTGATCGCCTGCAAAGCCAGACAAATAGGCTGGCGTGTCAGTGTCTTTCATGCCTCGTGTGTCGCAGCTTGCCCCGGCCCTGTCCAGATCGCAGGTGGCGGAAAAGGCAAGGTCTGTCGCACCTTGATGGGCACGCGCCCCTACGGCCGCTCCAGCACCCCGCGCTCGGTGATATACCCCGTCACCAGCCGCGCCGGGGCGATGTCGAAGGCCGGGTTGTGTGCCGGCGATGCAGTCACCCGCACATGGCGCAGGGTACCGGCGGCGTCCGGCCCGGTCAGCCACGTCACCTCGTCCGCCGCGCGCTCCTCGATCGGCACCTGATCGCCCGACTCAATCGTCCGGTCGATCGTCGTATAGGGCAGGGCGACGTAGAACGGCACGCCATTGTCGTGCGCGGCCAGCGCTTTCAGATAGGTGCCGATCTTGTTGCACACGTCGCCATTGGCGGTCACCCGGTCGGTGCCGACGATCACCAGATCGACTTCGCCCCGCTGCATCAGCAGGCCGCCGGCATTGTCGGCAATCAGCTGATGCGGCACGCCGTGGCTGGCCAGTTCGAACGCGGTCAGCGCGCCCTGATTGCGCGGCCGCGTCTCGTCGACCCAGACATGGACCGGCAGGCCTTCGTCATGGGCCAGATAGATCGGCGCCAGCGCGGTGCCGTAATCGACGGTCGCCAGCCAGCCGGCGTTGCAATGGGTCAGGATATTGAGCGGCCGGCCGGGGTTCTTGGCATGCAGGTCGCGGAACAGCGCCAGCCCATGCGCGCCGATCGCCCGGTTGAGCGCGACGTCCTCGTCGCACAGCGCATCGGCGCGGGCGAAGGCGGCGGCCCCGCGCGTTTCCGGCGGCAGCGGCAGCACATGCTCGCGCACCCGGTCGAGCGCCCAGCGCAGGTTGATCGCGGTCGGCCGGGTGGCGAGCAACACCGCATGGGCGCGCTCCAGCGCCGCATCGGCCCCGTCCTCGGCCAGCGCCATCGCCAGACCATAGGCGCCGGTCATCGCCAGCAGCGGCGCGCCCCGTGTCCACATCTCGCTTATCGCGGTGGCGCACGCCTCGGCGGAGCGCAGCTCGACCCACACCACCTCCCACGGCAGCCGCCGCTGGTCGAGGATGCGGACGCCGGCGCCGTCGGCGGTGCGCGCGATCGATCGGTGCGGGACGCCGTCCAGCTTCACGGTGCGATATCGGCGAAGCTGTCGCCGGCCTCCCGGTCGATCAGCCGGGTGGCGAAACCGGCGGCGGCGGCGGCGTCCGTCTCCGCCGCGATGTCGGACAGGAACAGGATCTCGGCCGGCGCAAAACCCAGCGCGGCGGCGATCGCCCTATAGGATGCCGCCTCGCGCTTCGGCCCGGTCGACAGGTCGAACCAGCCGGAGAATAGCGGGCTCAGATCGCCGGCGCTGCTATGACCGAAAATCAGCTTCTGCGCCGCCACCGACCCGGACGAGAATACCGCCAGCACCATCCCGGCGGCGTGCCAGCGGCGCAGCGCCTCGGCCGCGTCGGGATAGACATGGCCGACCAGTTCGCCGCTGCGATAGCCTTCCGCCCAGATCATCCCCTGCAACGTTTTCAGCGCCGGTTCCTTGCGGTCCTCGTCGATCCACCGCTTCAGCGTTTCGGCGTCGATGCCGTCCAGCACCGCTGCGGTCTCCGCCGGGTGGGCGGCGATGAAGCTGTCGATCCGGGCGCGGGCATAGGGGAACAGCGTCTCGGCGACGAAGGCGATGCTGCTCGTCGTCCCCTCGATATCGGTCAGGATCGCGCGGATCGGCATCACGCCGGTTCGTGGCGGGGGAAGCGGGCGGCGATCGGGTCGCCGGTGAAGCTGGCGACCCAGCCTTCGGGGCTGGTGAACAGGCGGATCGCGGTGAAATGCGGCTCCGGCCCCATGTCGAACCAGTGGCGGATGCCGGCGGGCACCGCGATCAGGTCGCCCGCCTCGCACAGCACCGCGTGGACGCGGCCGGCGGCGCGCAGGCTGAACAGCCCTTCGCCCTCGACGAAGAAGCGCACCTCGTCCTCGCCATGGGTATGCTCGTCGAGAAATTTGGTGCGCAATGCCGCGCGGTCCGGGTGGCCGGGGGCGAGGCGGATGACGTCGACCGCCTGATAGCCGTTGGCGGCGCGCAGCCGTTCGATTTCCGGGGCGTAGGCGGCGAGCACCGCCGCGTCGTCGGCATCGTCGGCCAGCACCGCTTCGGCCGGCCAGCGGGCGAAGGCGACGCCGATATCCGCCAGCGCGTCGGTTATCCGCGCGCCGTCGCGGGTGTCGATCAGCGCGGTCGCCGGGTCGGTTTCGGCATAGACGGTCAGGCGGCTCATCGCGCGGCTCCGGCAAAGGTCAGTTCGGCCAGCTCGGCGGCGATCATCCACTCGATCGCCTCTGTCACCCGTTCCGCCTCGGCAATGTCGCCGCCCCAGGCGTAGAGGCCGTGGTCGCGGATCAGATAGGCTGGCGCGGCGTCGATCCGCCCGCCCAGCGCCGCGTCGATCTCCGCCATGTCCTGGCTGTTGGCGACGATCGGGATCGCGATCGCATGGGCGTGGGTGGTGACGCCGGGCAGCGCCTTCAGCATCTCGTGCCCGGCAAGGGTGACATGGTCGGCATCGCGCCGCGCCCGGCTCAGCCCGACGGCGGCGCTCGAATGGCTGTGCAGCACCGCGCCGATCGCCGGTGAATGGGCGTACAGCGCCAGGTGCAGCGCGGTTTCCGCCGACGGCCGCTTCGCCTCCAGCGCGGTGCCGTCCGCTGCCAGCAGCATCACGTCGTCCTCGTCCAGCCGCCCCTTGTGCGCGCCGGACACGGTAACGGCGATCCGCCCGTCCGCCAGCCGCACCGAATAATTGCCGCTGGTCGCCGGCGCCCAGCCGCGCGCGTCGAACGCCCGTCCTACAGCGATGATCGCCTGCTTCGCGGCTGTAGGAGATTCGGGGGGGTGATAAGGCACCGTTAACCTATGCAACAACGCCGTCCGCCGGTCCATGCGCGGCGTTAGTGGATTTTTCGGTCCGTTCTGGCATGACAGGCGCCATGAACCCGCTCTACGCCGCAATGCCGACGACGATCTTCGAAACGATGTCGGGTCTTGCCCGCGAACTGGGCGCGATCAACCTGGGGCAGGGCTTTCCGGACTCCACCGGCCCCGGCGATGTCGTCGATGCCGCGTCGCGGGCGCTGTTCACCCAGTCGAACCAGTATCCGCCGATGGCCGGCCTGCCGGTGCTGCGCCAGGCGGTCGCCGATCATTATGCCCGGCATCAGGGACTGGACCTCAGCTGGGCGGACGAAGTCACCGTCACCTCCGGCGCGACCGAAGCGATCGCCGCCGCCATCTTCGCGCTGGTCACGCCCGGCGACGAAGTGGTGCTGATCGAACCGGCCTATGACGCCTATCTGCCGCTGGTGCTGCGCGCCGGCGGCGTCCCGCGCTTCGTGCGGCTGGCGCCGCCGGACTGGCGGCTGACGGCGGAGGCGCTCGACGCGGCGTTCAGCCCCAAGACCCGCGTCGCCATCCTCAACAACCCGCTTAACCCGACCGCGACGATGTTCGCCGCCGCCGACCTCGCGCTGCTCGCCGAGCGAGTGGTCCGCCACGACGCGGTGCTGATTGCCGACGAGGTATGGGAACATGTCGTGTTCGACGGCCGCCCGCACCTGACCGCAATGGCGTTGCCCGGCATGCGCGACCGCACGGTCAAGATCGGCTCCGGCGGCAAGATCTTCGCGCTGACCGGCTGGAAGGTCGGCTGGATGTGCGCCGCGCCGGGCCTGACCCGCGTCGTCGCTAAGGCGCATCAGTTTTTGACCTTTACCACCCCGCCCAACCTGCAGGCGGGCATCGCCCACGGCCTTGGCAAGGACGAACGATACTTCACGACGATGCGCGCCGACCTCGCTCGCTCTCGCGACCGGTTGACACAGGGGCTGGAGGCGGCGGGCTGGCGGACCCAGCCGAGCGTCGGCACCTATTTTCTGTCGGTCGATCTGGCCGCGTCCGGCATCGCGCTGGACGACACCGCATTTTGCGACCGGCTGGTTCGCGAAGCGGGGGTGGCGGCCATTCCGCTCTCTGCTTTCTACCATGCCGACCCGGTCGTTTCCGTCGTGCGCCTCTGCTTCGCCAAGAATGACGAGACGCTGGATCAGGCGATCGAGCGCATGGCACGGGCGCGGGCGCTGTTCTAGCCGCGCCGGATTCCGGCTCTTCGCGCCGCCCTGCTTGGCTAACCGACGGGAATAGATGGACCCGTGGCGGGCGCCGGATTACGAGCGGGCAATGGCCAGGACGGCGAAAGGACGGTATTTCAATGAGCAAGCGTGACGAGACCAATCGTCGGCCGGAGACGATCGCGGCGGTGCACGGCGTCGCGACGGACCCCGCCTTCGCCGCCGTCGCGCCGCCGCTCTATTTGACCAGCACCTATGCCTTTTCCGGCTTCGAGACGCCGGGCCGATACGACTATACCCGGTCGGGCAACCCGACCCGCGACGTGCTGGCCGAAGCGCTGGCGAAGCTGGAGGGCGGTGCCGGCGCCGTCGTTACCGCAAGCGGCATGGCCGCGCTCGACCTGCTGATCGGACGGCTTGGCCCCGCCGATACCGTGCTGGCGCCGCACGACTGCTATGGCGGGACGATGCGGTTGCTGAAGGCGCGGGCCGAGCGTGGGCAGTTTGCTCTGCGTTTCGTCGACCAGGGCGATCCGGCCGCGCTGGCCGGGGCATTGGCCGACCACCCGACGCTCGTCTTCGTCGAGAGCCCGAGCAACCCGTTGATGCGGGTGGTGGATATCGCCGCGATCAGCGCCGAGGCGAGGCGGGTGGGCACGCGCGTTGCGGTGGACAACACCTTTCTCTCACCGGCGCTGCAATGCCCGATCGCGCTGGGGGCGGATTATGTGATCCATTCGACCACCAAATATCTGAACGGCCATTCCGACGTGGTCGGTGGCGCGGTGATCGCCGCCGATCCGGCCGAGGTGGAGGCCCTGCGTCACTGGGCGACGGTGGTCGGCAGTGTCGGCGCGCCATTCGACGCCTGGCTGACATTGCGCGGATTGCGAACGCTGTTCGCACGGCTCGACGGGCAGCAGCGCAACGCGATGGCGATCGCACAGCGGCTGGAAGCGCACCCGGCGGTGAGCCGTGTCCACTATCCGGGGCTGGACAGCCACCCCGGCCATGCCGTCGCCGCCCGGCAACAGCGTGGTTTTGGCGCGATGCTCAGTTTCGAACTGGCTGGCGGGCTGGCGGCGGTGCGCCGCTTCGTTACGGCGCTAGACATGTTCATTCTGGCGGAATCGCTCGGGGGCGTCGAAAGCCTTGTCGCACACCCGGTGACGATGACCCATGCCGATATGGGTGAAGATGCGCGGGCCGTCGCCGGGATCACCGACGGGCTGCTGCGCCTTTCCGTGGGATTGGAGGCGGAAGACGACCTGATCGACGACCTGGATCGGGCGTTACACGCGGCTAGCGCGGCCTAGCCGCCGGGGTCAGTTGACCGCGGGTCGGCCGCGGTAGCGACGGCGGCGGGCGAGAAGCCCGATTGCCCCGAAGCCGAGGATCAGCATCGCCCAGCTCGCCGGTTCCGGTACCGCCGTCGTGGTCGGTATATAGGCGAAGCTGTCACCCCGCACCGTGGCGCCTGCGGCGTCGAAATGCTTGCTCACCACGCTGCCGAGCACCGAGCCGCCTTCCAGCGAGACCAGCGCGTTCGGTGCGAGAATCGCCCCCTGCCAGGCAATGCCGTTAGACTGGACTCGCGTCGCATCGACGAAGTTGAACAACACCGAATCCGGGGTGAAATTGCCGATGTTGAAGGTGAGGTGGTCCGACACCGAGCCGAAGATGTTGATGACGGCGACAGCACCGGGGGCGCCGACGAGATTGAGCTGGTGGAGGCTGTCGAACTGCCCGGCGTCCAGCTGGAAGATGTTCAGGCCCGGCGCGGTCGCGGTCAGTGTGCCGACGCCCCACAGGTCGCTGTACGAACCGGTCGTGTTCATTCCGCCGAACAGCGCCGAAACGGTGGCGGCAGCCGTGCTCATTGCGTCGAAGACGAGCGGGGTCGCCTGATAGGTTGCGCCGTTGGGCGTGGCGATCGGGTGGTAGAGCGGGCTGAGGTTGCTGCCGCCATAGACGACGTCGCCGTGCAGCAGCTGGCTGTTGGCGTAGTTGATGTCGCCCAGCACGACCACGCCCGGCGAGCCGTTGTCGGCGGCGGTCAGATGGGTGCCGAACCGATCGGCGTTGGCGGTGATGTTGCCGCCGACTGCCACTTTGCCATAAATCTCATTGCCGCCGCGCGTCGTGTAGTCGCCGCTGGTCTGTACGGCATAGCCGCTCAGCTTTTCGGCGTGGGCCGTGGCGGGCAGGCCAGACACGGCAAGAGCAGCGGCCAGAAGGAAGATACGCGACATCAACAATCATCCCGATACAAGGGTGAAGCCCCGCAAATATCGGATCACCGGCGCGGTCTGCCAGTGGGGGCGGTGAAAAAATTCGTCGTTCATCACGCGATCGGCGATGGTATCACGCCAGTGCGCCGATCAGCCAGGCCTTCGCGTCCATTCGAACGCCGCCATCGGTGTGGTGGCGTTCGAACATGGCGACGAGGTCGGCGCGGATGGCCGCCCGGATTTCCGCGCCCTGCGCCTGAACGAGGTCGCCGATCTGCATGGCGCTCAACACAAAATCGGCGGCGCTTTCAGGGCTGCTGCCCGGGCCGCCGATCGACTGGCCGCCGGTCCAGGCGTTGAACCGGATCGCGCGGAAGCCGGCGCTTTGCAGCAGGTCTGTCGCGTAGCTTTGTTCGCCCAGGGCGAATGGACCGGGCGAACGCGGCTGGGGCGGCGGCAGGGCGATGTGGCTGCTTATGACCTGTACGACCTCACGCCGCCACGGGTTGTCGGCGACCGGCGCCCAGACCGCGATGTCAAGCCGCCCGCCCGGCCGCAACATCCGTCGCAAATTGGCGAAGGCGGGGTAGGGGTGGGGGAAGAACATCAACCCGAAGCGGGAGAACAGCCGGTCAAACGGAGCGCCGCCCGGCATCGCCGTCGCTGCGTCACCTTGTTCGAAGCGGATGTTGGTGTGGCCGGCGCGCCTTGCCCGGTCACCGGCGGCGGCCACCAGATCGGTCGATATGTCGAGGCCGAGGACGCGGCCGCCGTTCCCGACCGCCGTGGCGATTTGCTGCGTTGTCCGCCCGCCGCCGCAGCCGACATCGATCACCGTCTCGCCCGGCGCATAGCCGGCCTGGGCGAGCAGGGCGTTGCCGATCGGCTCGATCATGCTCTCGAAGCGGTCGAGCTGGGCCAGCCACCGGACGCCGGCGTCGCCCGCCCAGTCATGCGCGGCCAGCGCGTTCGACGGCTTTTCCGAATGACCCTTCACGTTAATCCCCATCTTCCAGCCGCGGACGCTGATTGCCTGCGCCGCGGCATAATCGTTTACCCGGATGATGTAATCGTGTAAAAGATGCGGTTCAAGACTGCATGGCCTGGGGAGGAGGGCGTTTGGATTCCGACGTGAAATTCGTCTCCGATAATGGGGGGGGCTCACCGGTGCAGATCGGCGATGCCGCGCCCAATTTTCGGGCGCGTACCACCATGGGTGAGATGAGCCTGTCCGACTATCGGGGGCGCTGGGTGCTGCTGTTTTCGCATCCGGCCGATTTCACGCCGGTGTGCACCAGCGAATTCGTCGCCCTGTCGCGCGCCGCCGCCCGGTTCGAGGCGCTCGATTGCGCGCTGGTCGCGATTTCGGTCGACAGCCTTTATTCCCACCTTGCCTGGGTGCGGGCGATCCATCGTCATTTCGGTGTGACCGTCGGCTTCCCGATCGTCGAGGACCCGTCGATGGTGATCGGTCGGGCTTACGGGATGTTGGCGGAAAACGCGCCCGATGCGGCAACCCTGCGCGCGACCTTCTTTATCGACCCCGACGGCATTATTCGCGCCAAGTTGTGCTATCCCGCGACAATCGGCCGATCGGTGGAGGAGCTTTTACGTGTCGTTGCGGCCCTTCAGCGGGTCGACAGCGACGATGTGGTGACACCCGAAGGCTGGCGCCCCGGTGACGCCGTTCTGCTGCCGCCCTGCCAGGATCAGGCCGAAGCGCTGGCGGCGGCGGACGATTCCTGCTGGTTCCACCGCGTTCGCCCCGCGCATGCGGATGAGGAGGTCCGGTGAAGCGGTTCACCGACAGTGAGCCTGATGCGGTTATCGACGTTCTCAAGGCGCTCGCCCATGACGTGCGACTGAAGCTGATGCGGGCCTTGCTCGAAAGCGGCGAGAAGTCGGTGGGCGAACTGGAAATAATGACCGGCATTGGCCAGCCCGGCCTGTCACAACAACTGGCGGTACTGCGCAAGGCCGGGCTGGTGCAGACCCGCCGCGACGCAAAGCTGGTTTTCTACAGCATTGCCGCAGGGGCGTTGACGGGCACGGCGGCGTTACTCTGCGCCTTGTCCGGCGCGGCGCCGCAGGCCGCGTCGTCGGCCGCCGCTGCCGGCAGACCCGCGCGCGGATCGGCGGCGGCTTTCGCCAGAATTCTGTAACTCGCCGGGTCAGGCGCCGAGATCGATGATCGGCCGTCGTGCCGCCAGCGTCAGCGGCACTGGCCGGTGACTGACGACGATCAGGCCGGTTCCGGTTTCGTCCAGCCAGCGGCCGAGCCTTTGGATCATTTGCGCCTCGGTTGCCGTGTCCAGGCCCTCGCTTGGTTCGTCGAGCAGGAGCCATGGCCTGCCGGCGAGCAGGGCGCGGGCGAGGGACAGGCGCTTGCGCTGCCCGCCGGACAGGCGTGCGCCGCCGTCGCCGACCCAGTGATCAAGCCCGCCCGGCATGGCACGGACATCTTCCGCCAGGCAGGCGATGTCGAGCGCTGCCCAAAGCTGATCATCGGAGAGACCGGGGCGTGCGACGCGCAGATTGTCGCGAACGGTGCCGGACAGCAACTGGGCATCCTGCGGTGACAGGGCGAAAGTGGCGCGTGCCGCGTCAGGCGGCAGCGCAGTAAGCGGCCGATCGTCAACGCGGATGCCGTAATCGTCCACCGCAGGGCGGATGCCGGCGAGGGTTTCGATGAGGCTGGTCTTGCCGCTGCCCGAGCGCCCGGCGACCGCCAGCCGGTCGCCGGCCGCGAGCCGGAGCTGTGTGTCGCCCAGACTGAAGGCGATGGTCCGCCCGGTCAGCGCGGTCGTGCCGCCAGCCGGAGCGGGCGGGCCAGCGGTCGCTTCCAGCCGGACGAGCGCGGCGGCGACCAGCGCGCCGCGCGATACGCCCCGGACATAGCCGGACAGGGATTCGACCGCGCCGGCCGCCGCCAGAATTGCCAGAACCGTCATCGGCAGCGTGGCGGCAGAAAGGAGGAGGACGGCGCCCATCGCGACGCCGCTGCCGAGCACCAGCCCGGCGTCGATGATCGCTTCTCCCCTGGCGAAGCGGCGGCGGGCCGCGTCGAGCGCTGCGGTTTCGGCTGCCAGCCCCCGTTCGATCGCCGGGGCGAGACCGTAGGCGACAATTTCCGGCGACGCCGCCGCATAGTCGACCATTCCTGCTTTCAGCCGCGCCAGCGCCGCCGTCATGTCGGTCGCTGCGGCGGCGAGCAGCCGGGGCGTGGCGCCGCGCGCCCACATGGCGAGGCCGCCGAGTATGATGAGCAGAGACAGGCTTGCCCACAGGCCGGCAAGCCAGGCAAGCGTAAGGCCGATCGCCGTCCCGGCGAGCGCGGCAGGCAGCGCGGGTCTGCGGACTAGGTGGTCCTCCAGCGCGCCGACGTCCTGAACCAGCCGGGTCACCGCATCGGCGGCGGACACCGCTCTTAGATCCGGCGCGGTCAGGATGCGGCCGAACAGCCGCGCCCGCAGCGCAGCCAGCGTCATCAGCGCGGCGCGGTGGCCGTAAAGCCGTTCGCCGTAGCGGGTGCCGGTGCGGATGATCGCGAGCAGGCGGATCGTCGCGCTCGGCACGAGATAGTTGAACGCCTGCACCGCCAATACGCCGCCCAGTCCGGCAAGCACGGCGCCGGTGATGAACCACCCCGACAGCCCGAGCAGCAAGACCGCTGCGATTGTCGCAATGGCTGCGAGCGTGCCGGCGACGCGGAAGGTGCGGCGTTCCGGCCCGGCGGCTTCGGCGAGCAGCCGTTCGATGTCGGCGCGGTTCACGTCAGCACCACTTCATCGTCGGCGATCGCGGCCAGCGCGGCGCTGTGGGTGACCATAAGCACGGTCCGCCCACGGGCGGCCGACGTCAGGATTTCAGCGATGTCGGCCGCGGATTGCGTATCAAGATCAGCCACTGGTTCATCGAGCAGCCAGAGCGGCGCATCCCTCAGCAGCACGCGGGCGATGCCGATGCGCCGACGCTCGCCGCCGGAAAGGCCCGATCCGCGGTGGTCGAGCGGTAGCGCCATGCCTCGGTCACGAGCGGCGATCAAGTGCCCCAGGCCGGCGCGGCGCGCGGCGGCCTCGACCGCCGAGTCGTCGGCATCGGGCCGGGCGAGGCGGATATTGTCGGCGATCGTGCCGGGCACGAACGCGACGGATTGCCCGGCCCAACCGATCTGGCCGGACAGCGCGACTGTCGCGGCGTCTCGACCGTCGATCAGGATGCGGCCGCCGCCCATGGGGGCGAGGCCTAGCAGCGCGTGAAGCAGGCTGGACTTGCCGACGCCGCTTACACCGCGCAGGGCAAGGCAGCGGCCGGCGGCGACCTCCAGCGTGAACGGGCCGACGGTCGTGTCTCCATAGGCGATGACCACCCGGTCGAAGTGCAAAGCGGGGGGCATAACGATCGGCTGCTGTGCCGTCGGCTGCGTGGCGGGTGCGATGCTATTCAGGCGTTCGACCGCAGCCTCTGCGACCTGCTTGTCATGATAGGCGGCGGCAAGCCGACGCATCGGCAGGTAAAATTCAGGCGCAAGCACCAGCACGAACAGGGCTTCGCCGAGGGTCAGCTGTTCCGGAGCGGGAAAGGGCAGCACGCCAAGCAGGTTGAAGCCGCAGTACAGCGCGACCATCGCGACGGAGAGAGCGGCGAAGAATTCGATGATCGCGCTCGATACGAATGCAATTTTCAGCACCTCGATCGTCCGTTCGGCGACTTCGCGGGTGGCGTCGGCAAGATGGCGGCCGATCCGGTCCTGCGCGCCATAGCCGGCGATCACCGGCAGCGCGCGGACGCGATCGACGAACAGCCCCGACAAGCGACTGAGAGCATCGAGCTGGCGCGCGGCGGCGCGCGCGGCAGCGGTGCCGGCGAGCGCCATGCAGATTCCGAACGGCAACAGCGTCACGAGCAGGATCGCCCCGGCGAACCAGCTTGCGGCTGCGGCTCCTGCGGCAATGACCAGTGGTGCCAGGACCGCCGCGCGACGCAGCGGCAAGAAACGGGCGTGGAAGCCGCCAAGATCCTCGATGCGGTCAACGGCATCGGCAACCGCTTCACCCAGCATCCGGCGCGCGCCGGGCGCCATGACCAGCACCCGGCGGTAGACCTGGTGCCGCCATTGCGCCTTGGCCGCCACCGCCGCGCCCTCACCAGCGTCGGCGGCGGCGATCTGGACCCCGCTGCGCAGCAGCGCCGCCGCGATCAACCCGCCGGTGGCGACCAGCGCGATATGATGATCGCCGCGCATGGTGGCGGCCACGGCGCCGGCGAGCATGGCCGCAACCAGCACCGCCGCGACACTGTCGGCAGCCCAGAAAACGGCCGCGCCGCGCCTATCAAACTGGTTGCTCATATACTCAGTTACGAGTAGTGGCTAATCATAGCCTTTTCAACCGACTCATGGCGGGTATGGGCGCCGGGCCGGAATGCAGGGAGTCTTGCCATGGACATGGCGGTTGTCGAACTTTCCCGGCTGCAGTTTGCCCTGACCGCGCTCTACCATTTTCTGTTCGTTCCGCTGACCCTTGGCCTGTCCTTCATGTTGGTCATCATGGAGAGCATCTATGTGATGACCGGCCGGGAAATCTGGCGGACGATCACCCGTTTCTGGGGCAAGCTGTTCGGCATCAACTTCGTGCTGGGTGTCGCCACCGGCATCACCATGGAATTTCAGTTCGGGACGAACTGGTCTTATTATTCCCATTATGTCGGCGACATCTTCGGCGCGCCGCTCGCGATCGAGGGGCTGATGGCCTTTTTCCTCGAGGCGACCTTCGTCGGTCTGATGTTCTTCGGCTGGGACAAGTTGTCGCGGCCGGCGCATCTGTTCACCACGTTCATGGTCGCGCTGGGGTCCAACCTGTCGGCGCTTTGGATTTTGGTCGCCAATGGCTGGATGCAGCATCCGACCGGCGCCCGCTTCAACCCGGCGACGATGCGGATGGAGGTGTCCGACTTCATGGCGGTGCTGTTCAATCCCGTCGCCCAGGCCAAGTTCGTCCACACGGTGAGCGCCGGCTATGTCTGTGCGGCGGTGTTCGTGCTTGGCGTTTCGGCCTGGTATCTGCTGCGCGGCAAGTGGGTGGCGCTGGCGCGGCGCAGCTTTATTGTCGCGGCGGCCTTCGGCCTTGCGTCTTCGCTGTCGGTGGTCGTGCTGGGTGATGAGAGCGGTTACGCGCTGACCGACAACCAGAAGATGAAGCTCGCCGCGCTGGAGGCGATGTGGCACACCGAGCCGGCGCCAGCGGGCATCGCGGTATTCGGCATTCCCAGCCTTGAAGGACGCGAGACCCGGTATGAGGTGAAGATTCCTTATGTGCTGGGGCTGATTTCCACACGCAGCCTGACCGGCGAGGTTTCCGGCGTTTTCGAACTGGTCGCGAAGGCGCAGGACCGGATCGAGCATGGCATCAAGGCCTATGACGCGGTCGAGCGGCTGAAGGTCGACCAGCACGATATGACGGCGCGCGCCGCGTTTGAGGAGGCCAAGGCGGACCTTGGCTATGCGCTGCTCCTGAAGCGCTTCGTCGCCGATCCCCGGCAGGCGACGCCGGCGCAGATCGAACAGGCGGCGTGGTCGACTGTGCCCAATGTCCCGGTCATGTTCTGGGTGTTCCGGGTGATGGCGGGGCTGGGATTCTTCTTCATCGCCTTTTTCGGCGCGGCGTTCTGGATCGCTTCGACCCGCCGGCTGGATGGCGACAGCCGTTTCCGCCGCGCCTTCCTGCGAACCGCGGTCTGGGTCATCCCGTTGCCATGGATCGCCATCGAATCCGGCTGGATTCTTGCCGAAATCGGCCGTCAGCCCTGGGCGATCGACGGGGTGCTGCCGACTTTTCTCGCCGCGTCGAGCCTGACCGTCGCGCAACTGTGGACGACGATCATCGGCTTCACCGTCATCTATGGCGTGCTCGCCGTTATCGAGGTGCGGCTGATGCTGGCGGCGATCCGCAAGGGGCCGGACCAGCACCGCACGGATCGGCCGGCGCCGGATGTTTCCGACGGCTACGCGCCGATTCCCGCCGAATAAGGAGAACAGGTCATGGCACCTCCCATCGACTATGAAACGCTCCGGCTGATCTGGTGGCTGCTGATGGGCGTGTTGCTGATCGGCTTCACGCTGACCGATGGGTTCGATCTGGGGACCGCCGCGCTGCTGCCCTTCGTCGCCCGAACCGACGCAGAGCGCCGGATGGTCATCAATGCGATCGGCGCGACATGGGAAGGCAACCAGGTCTGGTTTATCCTGGGCGGCGGCGCGATCTTCGCGGCATGGCCGTTTGTCTATGCGGTCAGCTTTTCAGGCTTCTATCTGGCGATGTTCCTCGTTCTCGCCGCGCTGATTCTGCGGCCGGTTGGGTTCAAATACCGTTCGAAGAGGCCGGATGCCGCCTGGCGGACGCGGTGGGACTGGGCGCTGTTCGTCGGCGGTTTCGTGCCGGCGCTGGTGTTCGGCGTCGCCGTAGGCAATGTGCTGACCGGTATTCCTTTCCGCCTCGATAGCGATCTGCGGTCTTTCTACGACGGCGGCCTGATGGGTCTGTTCCATCCGTTTTCGCTGGTCGCCGGCCTGTTGTCGGTCGCGATGATCGTGCTGCACGGCGCCAGCTGGCTTGCAATCAAGATCGAACGCGGCGTCGTCCATGACCGCGCCAGCCGTTTCGGTCAGTTCGCGGCGGGGGCGGCGATTCTGCTGTTCGCTCT
This sequence comes from Sphingomonas flavalba, assembly GCF_047553045.1. Lineage (GTDB taxonomy): Bacteria > Pseudomonadota > Alphaproteobacteria > Sphingomonadales > Sphingomonadaceae > Sphingomonas_L > Sphingomonas_L flavalba_A. The sequence goes on from NZ_CP180208.1 coordinate 1,149,310, forward strand.
CGGCGGTGTGATGATCGCGACGATGGGGTACGGCTTTCGCCTGACCCACGCTGCGGACCCGTTCGGCCCGTCCAATCCGTTGCTGTCGGGCACGGTGGCGGCGCCGGGGGCGTGGCTCGACAATTACGGCCGATATCCCTGGATGATGATCGCGCCGGTACTGGGCTTCGCCGGGCCGCTGATCGCCTGGGCCGGTATCCGCAAGGGCCGAGAGGCATTGGCATTCGGCGGCTCGTCGATCGGCGCCATCGGCATTATCGCGACGGTCGGCCTGTCGATGTTTCCGTTCATCCTGCCCAGTTCGATCGATCCCGCGTCGAGCCTGACGGTCTGGAACGCATCGTCCAGTCATGTGACGCTGTTCATCATGCTGGTGGTGACCGTCATCTTCCTGCCGATCGTGCTGCTTTATACGGCCTGGGTCTACAAAGTGCTGTTCGGCCGGATCACGCTGGCAGAGGTCGATACCAACCCGGACTATTACTGAAAAGGCGACGACGATGTGGTATTTCAGCTGGGTGCTGGGCGTTGGTCTTGCCGTCGGTTTCGGCATTCTGAACGGCATGTGGCACGAATTCCATTCGGATCCCGATGACGACGCCGCTGGCTGAGTCCGGCGGCGGATGATCACTCTCGGCCCGCTTGCGCTGGCGTTGGAGCGGCTGTTCGCGATCCTCGGCATTGTCGTGTTCATCGCGGCGGCGGGCCGGCTCGGCCGGCGTTACGGGGCGATCTGCGACCGGGGCGCCTGGCGGGCGTTGCTTTTCGGGATCGTGGCGGCCCGCGTTGGTTTCGTCGTGCGGAACTGGGCGGCATTTGCGGCGGAGCCGGTGGCCATCGTCCAGGTTTGGCAGGGCGGGTTTTCGCCATGGGCGGGCCTGTTCGCGGCGGCGATTGCGCTCGCTGTCTCGCTGCGCCGCTCGCCCGCGTTCCGTCCGATGGAGCTGTCAGTCCGATGCGAACTCGTCTCCGCTTGGCGCAGCTTGCCCGGGCGGAGCTGATTTTATGCTGCGAGGCTCTGCCACTCGGCCAGTGCGGCCGAGCGGAGGGTCTTGTAAGTCTGGCGGTCGACGAGGTGGCGCTGGGATTGAAAGTGGTTGGATATCGACGCGTGCACAGAGGCAAATTTTTGTAGCGACTTCATCTGGCGGAAGCGCAGCATCGCTCGTTCTCGTCGCCGGAATGGTAAATGACTGTTCTCGGCCCGGTTGTTGAGATGGCGCCCCACTTCGCGGCGGTTCTCGTTGCCAAGTTCGCGCATGGCTGCCGGGTAGGAGCGCAGCCCATCGGTGACGATCGCTTCTGCCTTGCCATGACGCTTCAGCGCTTTCTTCAGGAAACGCAAAGCAGCTGATTTGTCGCGCGTCTTGGTTACGTAGCTTTCCAGCACTTCGCCTTCGTGATCGACCGCACGCCACAGGTAATGCGTCTCACCGTTGATCCGAACGTAGACTTCGTCGACGTGCCATTTCCAATGACGAAAGCTCCGCATTCGGCTTACCCGCTGACGCCGGATATCAGCCGCGAACATCGGGCCAAATCTGTTCCACCACAGCCGCACGGTCTCATGGCACAGATCGATCCCACGCTCATGCAGCAGATCTTCAACGTTCCGCAGCGACAGCGGAAAACGCACATACATCAACACCACCAACCGGATCACTTCCGGCGACGAGTGAAAGTAGCGGAACGGATTGGCTGACTTCTTGGGACGAGGCATCAGTCCGCCCTACCCTCACGCCGGCACGGTGCAATCCCTTTGACAGCTCCTGGCGAGGGTGTGATACCTTCGCAACCGGGAGAGCGCCAGAAATGCCTGCGATATGATAGTTGGAGAGGAAAAATCCTTCTGCCGCACCTGCACCGGGTTCTGCGGCGTCAAGATTGCCGTTGACGAACATGGACGTGTCGCGAAAGTCTGCGGCGACATGGACCGTCCGCTTACGCAAGGCTTTGCCTGCCTGAAGGGACTGGTCGCCCCGGAAGCGCACAACGGTCCGCAGCGTCCGCTGCATACGATGAAGCGGCGCGCGGATGGTGAGTTCCGGCCAACCCCGGCCGAAGACGCGCTCGACGAAGTGACTGATAGGCTCCAGACCATTCTGACAGAGGACGGTCCGCAGAACGTCTCCGGCTATTTCGGTACGATGGGCGGCGATGTACCGGCACGACTGGCCGATGTATTCGTCCAACCCTTCAAGTCAGGGGATCGGGTGGCTATCGAGTCCGGCTGCGGTCGCATAGACGCCGTTCTCGAGGCGGAGCCTGCCTTGCGCCGCGGGGCAGTCTCCATGACCCATTCAGGGAGAAACCTGCCCGATGATGGGGCGAAATACCATGAGGTCGGCTCCAACGTGAAACTGCTGATCTCGATGCATCGCGATCTCGAACCGATCAACGCCATGCCGCGCATGTCGGCTATACCTGTAAACATTCAGCCGGTGCAATGCTGAGCTGTGCGGGGAGGCGCAAGACGCGTTGCGACACGGACTCTTGTTGCGTTCGATGCCGCACAATGAAGTCCGGGTCCGTGCGGCCGGCGCCCAGTGCGAAAATAATTGTCAACGCCGCAGCTCAGCGAACATGTCCGGCGACAGGCGATATCTAATGGGGAGGCCGCAATGAGGCACTATCGAGGACCATTTCTACTCGCGATGCTGGCTCCCGTTTTGGTGGCGGCTGGTCCGGGAACGGAACCGTCTGTTTCAACGCAATCGCAGAATCCCGCGCCTGGCGAGATGCCAATGGACTGGACCGACCGCCGCGACTTCGATTTTGCGGACCGGGGGTTCATCGCCAACCGGAACGATCCCAAGATCCGGGATGAAAACGGACACGTCGTTCTCGACATGGAGGAAGGCTCGTTTCTTGCCGCTCCGGATATCCCTTCCGTCCATCCGAGCCTGCTGCGCCAAGCACGGCTGCTAAGAAAAGCTGGACTTTTCAAGGTCGTGGAGGGCGTATATCAAGTGCGAGGGTTCGATGCCACGAACGTTACATTCGTGCGCGGGAAAACCGGCTGGATCATTATCGATCCCACTGTGACGGCGGCAACGTCCCGCGCTGCGCTCGATATCGTGACCCAGCATCTCGGCAACCGCCCGATCAAGGCCGTCATCTACACGCATACGCACCCGGACCATTTCGGGGGCGTTGAAGGGCTTGTGTCACGGCAAGAGGTTGACGCGGGCAAGGTGGAGATCATCGCTCCCGCCGGGTTCATGGAGGCGTTTCTCTCCGAGTTTCTTGTCAACGGCGCGGCCATGTACAGGCGTTCAGCGTTCAACGGGCTCGGGCTTGAGCGTTCCGCGCGCGGCACAGTAAACGCTGGCCTCGGCGACGCCGTGGGCAATGGCCGGAGATCGCTTATCCCCCCGACACGCAACGTCGGAGCAACGGGCGAGAAGCTGACCATCGATGGCGTGGACCTGATATTCCAGATGACTCCGGGCACCGAGGCGCCTGCGGAGATGAACATCTATCTTCCCCAGTTTCGCGTGCTCGATATGGCCGAGAACGCGAATGTGACGCTTCACAATGTCCTCTCGCCGCGCGGCGTGCGCGTGCGCGACGCCAAGGTCTGGGCTGACGAGCTGACCCGGTCCATCAGGCTATTCGGTGAGAAGAGCGACGTCGTCATTCTCAGCCACGGATGGCCCCGCTTTGGTCAAACCGAAGTCGTCGAGTTTCTCTCGAAACATCGAGACGCCTACAAGTTCCTTCACGACCAGACAGTGCGGATGATGAACGAGGGGCTTTTACCGGACGAGATTGCAAATCGCATCCGGCTACCCGATGCGCTGGCGAAAGAATGGTACAATCGGGGCTATTACGGCGAGCTGACATTTAACGCGCGGGCCGTCTACCAGCAGTATCTCGGCTGGTATCAGGGCAACCCGGTCGACCTCCAGCCGCTGGAGCCTGCCGACGAGGCGCGCCGCTACGTCGAGGCAATGGGCGGCCGCGACAGAGCCTTTGCGCTGGCGCAGAAGGCTTCATCACAGCACGACGACCGGTGGGCGAGCGAACTTCTCAACCGGCTTGTCATGGCCGATGCCCTGGATCAGGAGGCAAGATACCTGCTGGCAAGCGTCTACGAGCGCATGGCTCTGGGACAGGAGAACGCTGTCTGGCGAGCGCAGTATCTTGTCGCGGCCGACGAACTGCGCAACGGAATCGGCGAAGGAATGATGGCCCGCAGCGGCGCATCGCAGCTCCTGCAACTGATCGATACGGCGGACTTGTTCGAGTTGCTGGCGGTTCGGCTCGATCCGGCCAAAGTCGGAAATGAAAGCGCGGAAATCGACTTCGTGAATCCCGACCGGTCCGAGCGCATTCGCGTCTCTGTTCGCAATCAGGTGCTGACCTACGATAGTGAGCCATCCGGCCCGCCCACCGACGCCACGGTTACTGGAAATCGCCAGCAACTTGCCGCGTTGACCTTTGGTGGGGCAATCCCGCCCGGCGCACAGGTTACCGGTTCCCGCGCCAAGGTCGAGGCGTTCATGCGCTGGTTTGCCAACCCGCAAGGCGATTTTCCGATCCTCTGGCGGAAGGACCAAACCGTTGAATAAAGAGGCCAGCAGGAGTGAATGATTGCGATGGCTTATCGCGCGCGTCGCTAGACTGGCGATGGGGACCAGAGGAGGCGATGAGCTGGCGATCCCACAGGACAGAAGCGCGCAGGCGCGGTGCGAGTGACGATAAATTGTCGGCGAGTGTGATCGGTTTGCTGAATGACACTGTGCAGTCGTAAAGGTGCTGTCAGGCAAACGCTAACTTGTCTCCGCTAGCGGCCTTCCGTCGCATAGAGGGACGAGAATGAACGCCATATCCTACAAGCGTCACCGGTTCCCGCCGGACACGATCCGGCTCGCGGTCTGGCTCTATTTCCGCTTCACCACGAGCCTCCGTGACGTCGAAGAGATGCTCGCCGAACGCGGAATCGACGTCACTTACGAGACCGTGCGCTGCTGGGCCAACAAGTTTGGCCCCGCCATCGCCGCCAACATTCGCAGATGTCGTGGCCGGGCCGACACCGTCTGGCATCTCGACGAGATGGTGGTCCGCATCAACGGTAAACGAATGTTCATGTGGCGAGCCGTCGACAAGGAGGGCGAGGTCCTTGACGTGCTTGTGCAGAAGCGCAGGAACAAGGCCGCAGCCCTGAAGTTGCTGCGGAAATTGCTCAAGAACCGGGGCTACGTGCCCGAGCAGATCGTCACTGACGGCCTGCTCTCATATCCAGCCGCACTGCGAGATCTGGGATGCCTGTCTCGACACAGGCCCGGGCGTTTGCGCGAGAACAATCGGGTCGAGAACTCGCATCTGCCGGTCCGACGACGAGAGCGAAAGATGCAGCGGTTCAAGTCCCAAGGCCAAGCTCAGCGGTTCGTCTCGACACACAGCGCAATCTACAACACCTTCAACGTCCAGCGTCACCTGATCTCACGAAAGACAATGCGTATCTTCCGATCTGCCGCGAGGGCTGACCCCGCCGACGCTGAGCGTGACGGTGGCGCTTTCGGCATCGGTGTCGATCAGCGCCACGGCATCGATCGCGCCCGGCGCCAGCACCACTTCCAGCGAGCCGGTGCGGGTGGCGGCGGTGCCGACCCGGTCATCGAACATCGCCCAGCGGTTGGTTGGGCCAAGATCGAGCCACTTTGTCGGATCGCTGGTCGGGTTCACGCCGGTCGACGCGGTCAGCGCCTCGTAGCGCCGGTGGGTCGAAGTCAGGATCACCCTGTTGCCGGTCACATAGGCCGTGCCGGTGGCCCATGCCGGATGGTCATTCTCGGGGATGGTGCTGCTGGTCAGCATGGCATCGGTGATGGTGGTGGGCCGGATCAGCTTCATGCCGCACTCCTCACCGCCAGCGCGTCGCCATCGGGCGTCACCCGCTCGAGGATGCGCGCGGTTTTGCTGGTGCCCGAGGCGATCGTGGCCGAGGCAATGCGCTGGTCTTCGCGCAGGTCCGCCACCTCCTGCCGCAAGGCCTGGAGTTCATCGAGCAGCGCACTCTGGCTGTCGTTGGCCGCCGGGGTGGCGGCGGCAGATTGCGTCGCCGCGAACTGCTCCCACCAGCTGGGCGTGCCCGTACCGGTAGCGTTGTCGCCGACCCCGGTCATGGCCCCGCTCATGGCATCGATCACCGCCAGCGTCTGCTCGAGACTGGCGGCAGTTTGACCCTGGATACGCGCCAGGTCCTGCGACGAGGTCGCGGCATTGGCCGCCGCCGACAGCAGGGCCTGGCTGAGCCCGGGCAGCGCCTTGGCCGCCTCCTGATCCCCGGTTCGGGCGGCGTTGGTCGCAGAGTTGACTCCGCGAGCGCGCGGGCATAGGTCATGGTCTCGCTGCCCATCACGCCCCGGATGCGCCTGATCTCGGCGATGAGGCCATCGGTGATCGCCGCCCAGGCCGAACGCAGCTTCTCGGCGGCACTGGCGGCGTCCTCTGCGGCCTTTTGCTGATCCTCGAGGGCCCAGATCTGCTGCTGCAAGGCCCGGTTGCTGGCATCGAGCCGGGCGAGATCGAGCGCGCGCAGGGCCACGGTATCGCCCTGCAGTTCGAGCAGACGCCGCTGCAGCGACAGGTGCTCATCGGCAATGGCCGCGGCGCTCGCCGCATCCTGCGCCGCGCCGACCAGATCGGCAAAGGCCGGGGCCAGCTGGATCAGCGCAACATAGGCCGCGCGGCCCGCCTCGGTGGTGAGATCCTGCGCCTCGACCAGTGCGCGGAACCCCGCGATGCTGCTGGGCATGGCAAGGCCAAGGCTCGCCAGCACCGCAGTCATCTGGGCAGTGCGGGCCGCAGCCTGTTCCGCATTGGTATAATAGAGCGAGAAATACTCGCCCGTCGCCGAGGTCATGTCGCTGACCGTACCGAACAGGTCGACCAGATCCATCGAGGCCGCGATCGTGAGGTTGGTCGAGCGCCCGAGCATGGTCATCGCGCTTGTGACTGCCTCGACACTGGAGGCAATGCGGATCAGCGTCTCGAAATAGCCTTCGCCAACCTGCTGGAACTGCTCGAGCCCCGGAATGGCGTAGCGGGCGAGACTGTCGGCGGCAGCGCCGAATACGGCAGCCAGCTTCTCCTGGATCTGCTGACCGGTCAGGTCCTTCAGATCGATCTTGCCGATATTGACGACGAAGCCCTGCAGCCGCGCCTCGACCTCGCCCAGCGACAGGCCCAGCGGTCCGGCAGCGGCAGCAATGGCGTCATGGAACCCGGTGAAGATCAGCGCAAACTGGCGTTCGAGCTCGGCGCTCGCGGCGGAATATTGCGTCGAGTATTTTGTGCTGGTGGTGATCCCGAAGAACTTCTTCTTTTTCTGGATATCGGTGTAGTAGCTGGCGTCGAACCCGCCGGACATGATGCTGCCCAGCGACTGGGCGCCGCCATAGATGCCCTGGCCGACGATCTTCGTTTTCGTGCCGAACAGCGAGCCGATCAGCTTGCCGACCGCGCCCACCACACCGCCCAGGATGCCGCCGATCACCGGGATCTTGTCGAGCACCGAGCCCATGCCCTGAGACGCAGCTGCTGGCGCGCCTCTTCCAGTGTCACCGCGCGCATGGTTGGTGCGGTGACGGTCGTGATCATTTCGTGCGCGTCCGCGCAGGCTTTGGCGCTTCGGACTGAGCCTCGACCGGCTCGGAAAGACCGCGCTGGCGCAGGATTTCGCCATCAGCGTCCGCGATTTCGAAGGTCTGGCCGGGAAGGATATTGTCCGGGCCGACCGCGCTGACATGCAGCGTGTCGAGGGCTTTCATCAGCATGGGGGAGTTCTCCGTAAAAGTTCCAGGGCCGACCCGTCAGCCGGCCCCGGATCAGGATCAGACGGCAGTTGCCGCGGTCACCGCGTCGGAGAAGTCGCCCTTGATGAAGGCCTCCGGGCGATAGACGGCGAGGCCAAGGCGCTCTTCGGCGAGGATGGTGACCAGGTTCTTGCGGAAGTTCTGGTCATCCTCGGTCGAGATCTCGACCCGGGCGTCCCAACGGTCGAAGATCTGCGCGCCCAGCCGGAAGGCACCGGTCAGGAACTTGTCCTGCGCGATCGCCTGGGTGGTGACGATGGGGATGCCCCAGAGCGTCGGCGACAGCGTGCCCTGCGGGTTGCCGATCAGGTAGGCGCCGCTCGTCTCCTTGAGGAGCTCGATGCTCGCCCAGTCGGTCGGGTGCATCACCGCGCCCGTGGTCGGCAGCTCGGCAAGGGCCGCCTGCAGCATGGCGAGGCGCAGCACGTCGATCTTGGTGACGGTGGCCGGAATGGTGATCGGCGCGGCGAAAGCGCTGGCCTGGGTATAGATGCCGTGCAGAAGCGCGGCAGCAATTCCCCAGCATCGGTGGCTGACAGGATGCGCACGGCCTTGTCGCTCATGCGCTGGGCCAGGTCTGCATCGAACGGGACCAGTTCGTGGTGGAGTTCAGCCGTGTCCTTGTTGATCGCGGTGAACAGCGCTGGCGCGGTCGAAATCCCCGGCACGCTGGCTTCCATATAGGCCTGGTAGAGCGCGATCTGGGCGGCATAGACTGGCTTCGACAGCACGACGCCCTTCGACACGGTCTCGCGCCAGTTCTTCGCGTTCATGGTCTTGCATTCCCAGAGCGCGGGGACACGAAGCCCAAGCGCAGCAGGAGCGCCGGCGATGATCCCATCGACGTGACCGCGCAGGCGCCCGCCAGCGGCCGAGAAGCCGAACTGCTCCCCGTCCGGACGATTGCCTTTGCGGGTGAACAGATCGAGGCCGGCACCGCGCAGCCAGGCTATAGCGAGGTCTTCCAGGGCGTGACCCATCGCGAAAATCCGCAGGGTTCGGCCTGAGAAGCCCGCATTTTCGTCCATGGGCGTGGCCGTGAACTCGAACTGGAGCGCGCGCTCGCAAGAAACACCGATCCGCGAGCCGCCGAGATAATCCCGCGGGCTGCGCGCGGCGTTGTCTGCCACGAGATGGCTATCGACGAGGGCATTCAGACGTTCGCCGAATGCGGGACGGTGATTGAAGTCCAACATCAGAACACCGCCTGCACGACCTGTCACTTGGGCGGCAACTACAAGCAATACACCTGCTATGGCTGCCATGAGCACCAGCAGGCCAGGATCCGCATGCTCTGCGGGAGGCGGCGTGATGGATACCGCCCATGGAAAAATCGCCCTCTGCCGAAAAGCGACTGCGGTGCTGGCATCCACGCGGATTGCTGTGTGCTGTCTGCCTTCGTCCAACCTCTGGCTTCGGCTGGTCGGGCCCGCAACGCACGAGACGATCGGGCCCCTCTGTGTGGTTCTGCTCAATCAGCTGCCAGCGCTTCTTCTGGCTGCGGGCGCGCAAGGTGCAGGACATGGTTGATCTGACCGCCCGCGAAGAGGCCGCGATCCGTGCGACGCTGCAACCTGTCGCAGCCCTGATCGACACGATCGGCTGGCACTCCCCACCATCCGCATGGTCGCAGGAGCAGGTGCTCCAGCTGATCACCGTCGCGATCGATGGCTTCCAGACCGCGATGCATCAGGCAGCCGTGGACGACCCCATGGAGGTGCCGTTGTGATCGCCGTCGAGCAGGAAATATCGGCTGTGGTTGAAGGTAGCCGGTTTCCAGTGCGCAGGTTGGTGGCATGTCGCACATGCCAGCTTAGGACCGCGGTGCAGGTCATCTTGCGGAGCCGTGTGACACGACTGGCAATTCGCGCGCGCATCAACCTTCAGCAGTCCGTGGTCGAACTTCACTGCACTGGCTTTCGTCAGCCTCGGTCGGGGGTGATCACTATGGCAGGACATGCAGTTGGGTTCGGTCAGCGCCTGATGGAACGCTGGGCGCCGCTCCGATTGCGGGATGGCCACACCCTTGGTGGTGCGCAAGCCAATGTCCGCTACGGCGTGGCAGGTGGTGCAGCGGTCGGCCGAGGCCCCCTGAAACGGCGCGTGGCACGCAAAGCAATTGCTCTCCAGCCCCGCATGCGCCGGGATCAGGTTGCCAGGGCTGACCATTTCATGTGGCCGGGTGAAGCTGAGGTAGATGATTACCGCCAGTATCAGCGAAATCCCGATCCAGACTGAGCGTTTCACTTCCACCCCCAGAACAGGAAGGTTGAGAGGATGTGGGCAGTGGCAAGCACAGCGAACGCGCGCGCAATCGGCAGGTGAATGGTCCGCCATTTGCGCACCAGGCCGGCGGCCAGGCTGTCCCAAAACAAACGCTGCTCAATTTCAGGTTCAGCGAAACCTGCCTCTCGTAAATCGGCTTTGGCCTGCTTCATCCAGCGCTGGGAGCGCGACATGAGATACTTGCCAGTCAGACCACTGATTATGTTCACGCCCATCGCCGCAACAGCGAGCCAGGCAAGGACGGCATTGAAGTGAATGCCTGCGTGGACAAGGACAAGCGTGGAGCCGATCCAGGCCAGCCATTCGTGTAATCGTAGCAGGCGGATCGGGTTATCACTCTTGATCAAGCCCCGCTTGCGCAAGGAATGGCCGAACGACAGCAGTATCAGGATCACGCCGGGGATGCCGAGGTAGCGGCCAATCCAGACCAGATCTGTGAGGTGGAGAATGAGGTCGATGAACAGGGTGACAGCCGCAAGCACCACCAGCCTGAAGTAAAAAGGCACAATTTCCTTGAAAATCAGGCGAATTCTCATTTTAAAGGGAGCTGACGTGAAGCGTTGTCATTCTGCCCTTGGCCTTTCTCACACTCGTGATTTGCTGGTGGCCATCAGCGCCGGCCCGGCAACATCCGGCGCAAGGTATCGTCCTTGACGACATAATGATGGAAGAGCGCCGCCAGAGCATGGATGCCAATCAGGAAGTATCCGATCGTCCCAACCGTCTCATGTAACTCCTTTACCTGCCCTGCCAGCGCCTTACTCTGACCGACTAGAGCGGGAAGTTCCAAGCCAAAGAAGGGGATCGTCTTGCCTGAGGCGCTGAGTATCACCCAGCCGGCGACAGGCATCGCCAACATGAATGCGTAGAGCGCAAAATGCGTCGCGCTGGCGAGCAGCGACTGCCAGGCTGGCGGTTCCGGCGAGATAGGCGGCCTACGGCTGCTGAGGCGCGCTATCAGGCGGATGATAACCAAGGCGAGGACAGTCAGCCCTAGCATGAAATGCCAAGCCTTAAGACCTTCGCGGATGTCGGTTCCCTTGGGATAGTTCTCCCGCAAAAGGATCGTCGCATACACAGCGGAAATCAGCAGGACCATGACCCAGTGAAGAGCGATCGACAGGGAGTTAAAACGCTGGCGAATATCAGTTGAATTCATTGCGAGCCTCACATTCGGCTTTCAGGCTATATGCAGGGCCAAGAGCAATGCATTGTCCTTGGTCAAGGCCACTGATCACACGACCGTCCCGAATATCGATCCGATGCCCGCAGTCAGGGCCATGGCGAGCGCCCCCCAGAACGTCACACGGACAGTCGCCCGAACTATGTTCGCGCCTCCCGCCCGCGCGCCAATCGCTCCCAACAGAGCCAGGAAAATCAGCGAGGCGATCGAAACACCGGCGACCAGCAGTGTGTTAGGCAGAAGCACTACCATGGAGAGAGGCAGCGCAGCACCGACGGCGAAGGTAGCGGCCGAAGTCAGGGCAGCCTGTATCGGTCTCGCCGCAGTGACTTCCGAAATCCCAAGTTCATCGCGTGCATGGGCCGTGAGCGCATCTTTTGCCATCAACTGGTCAGCGACTTGGCGCGCCAGCTCTGCATCGACGCCGCGATCCATATAGATGCGCGTCAGCTCCTCTCGTTCGAATTCCGGCTGGCTGGCAAGCTCAGCCCGTTCACGCGCGAGGTCCGCCTGCTCCGTATCGGACTGCGAGCTGACTGAGACATACTCGCCCGCGGCCATCGACATGGCGCCAGCGACAAGACCGGCGACCCCGGCCACAAGCACTTCAGAGGTGGCAGCCGATGCCGCAGCCACGCCGACGATGAGGCTGGCGGTCGAGACGATGCCGTCATTGGCCCCGAGAACGGCCGCACGAAGCCAGCCAATGCGGGCGACCAGATGGCTTTCCGGATGTGGGTGAAGACGGGACACCGGCGTTTCTCCTGTTAATAGTGTAACAATAGGCCCGCGCCGATGGTCTGTCAGCGACGATTCACAAGCTGATAACCGAGACATTAAATCAAGGGGACTATTATCCGTGCAGAAATTTCTGGTGTTCCTCGGGTCAGTTCGTGACAGCACGCCTCCGCGCCCAGCCAGGCTTGGCCTGCGAGTTGCCTGGCAATGCGAGAAGCATCTGCAGGAAATGGGTCATGCCGTTGAATTAATCGATCCATTGTCGATCGAACTTCCGGCCGCGTTCAAGCCCCACTTTGCCTATGCGAAGAGCGCAGCTCCGGAGGCTCTGGACGCTTTGGCTGCGAAGATCGAAGCGGCAGATGGCTATGTGATGGTCAGCCCCGAGTACAACCACTCCATGAGCCCGGCATTGGCGCATCTGCTGAACCACTTTGGCAGCTCGCTCTTTTCCTACAAGCCCAGCGCCATCGTGACCTATTCGGCCGGACAGTGGGGCGGCGCCCGTGCAGCGGTGAACATGCGCACCTTCCTGTCGGAGCTGGGTTGTCTGCCGGTTTCGGCAATGATCCACCTGCCGCAAGCACAGGATATCCTGACCGAAATTGGCGATTTTGCCGAGGGCATCGATGCTGAGGCCTGGCAAGGGTATTTTGGACGCACACTTGCCCAGTTGGATTGGTGGGCTGCAGCCGCCCGGGCGCAGCGGGCCGTTGAGGGCATACCAGCCGCAGCGCCCACCTTCAGCCGCGATCCTTCACAGCGGAACGCCCCTTGAACAGGCAACCAATGGAACCGGTTATCACAGTGAAACGCATATACCCCGGATTCTCACACCACATCCGCTGCCGGGTTTGCACGGAAACGGTATAGATGACGGCAAGGCAGAAAAGCCCAGAAATGCGTCATTTCCGAGGCCTATACCTTCCGCGCCAAGGTTTAGGTGAAAAGAGACGAAAGCCGATCAGAGACTGATTTTGGCGTGTCTGGCAGTCTCTTGGGTTTAGGCGCCAACGGCAAAACGGCGCGTAAGCTGGGGGTTTTCTGGCCCCACGAGGCCGATCTCATTGATTCGCATTGAGATGTTGGCGGAGACGGAGGGATTCGAACCCTCGGTAGGGGTAAAGCCCCTACGGCGGTTTAGCAAACCGCTGGTTTCAGCCACTCACCCACGTCTCCGGGCCGCTGGCAGAGGCGGGCTATAGCTGCGGGTATCGTGGCGATCAACAGGACTTATCAGCCTGTGTCGCTAGGAAGGTCGTCAGGCGTGCCGCCATGCCTGCCGGGGCGTTGAGGCCGAGGCGGGTGCGGCGCCACAATATGTCCTCCGCCGTTCGCGCCCATTCGTGGTCGATCAGCCATTGAACCTCGCGCGCGGTCAGGCCGAGGCCGAAATCTTCGCCGAGGCCGCTGTCGTCCGTGACACCGTCGAGCAGGGTAGCGAGCAGGGTGCCGTAGGCGCCGGCCATTCGCCGTGCGCGCGCGGCGCCCAGAAATGGCCAGCGGGTGGTAACCTCGGCGACGAAGCTGCCGAAATCCGGCATGTCCCCGCCGGGCAGCGGGCGGTTGCGCGTCACTTTCGCCGGCGTGATGCCGAGCCGGGGGGCGAGCTTGGCCAACGCATCCTCGGCAAGCCGGCGGCCGGTGGTTATCTTGCCGCCGAAAATCGACAGCAGAGGCGGCGTGGCCGCGTCCCCGCCATCGTCCATTTCAAGCACATAGTCGCGCGTGATCTGCCGGGCCTCGCTGGCGCCGTCGTCATAGAGCGAGCGGATGCCGGAATAGGTCGCGACAATGGCGTCCCGGTCGGTCTGGCGGGTGAAGTGGCGGTTGATGGCGTCGAGCAGGTAGGTGCTTTCCGTCGCATCGATATGGGCGTCCTCCGCCCGTTCGACCGGGACGTCGGTGGTGCCGACCAGGGTCAGCCCGTCGAGATAGGGGATGGCGAAGACGATGCGGCGGTCCGGTTGCTGCAGGATATAGGCGTGGTCGCCGGCGAACAGCTGGCGCACGATGATGTGGCTGCCCTTGACCAGCCGGGCGCCGGCGCGGCTGTCGATGCCGAGCAGGGCGTTGACCGGCGCGACCCACGGCCCGGCGGCGTTGACGATCGCCCTGGCGGTGGCGGTGTCGCCATCGCCAAGCGCCGCGCGCCAGACGGCGCCGTCGCGGGTGGCGGAAACCAATGCGGTGCGGGTCAGGATTTCGGCGCCATGATCGGCGGCGTCGCGGGCGTTGAGGATGACCAGCCGCGAATCGTCGACCCGCGCGTCCGAATAGACGAAGCCGCGCTGCCCATCCTTCAACGGCGCGCGGTAGAGCGTGTCGCCGGCACGCAAGCCACGCGAGCGGGGCAGCGAGATGCGCCCGCCGAGATGATCGTAGAGGACGAGGCCTAGGCGGACCATCCACCACGGCCGGATCGCATGTTCGTGGGGCAGGACGAAACGCAGCGGGTGGATCAGGTGCGGCGCCGCCTTCAGCAGCCGTTCGCGTTCGATCAGCGCCTCTCGCACCAGTTTGAAATCGTAATATTCGAGGTAGCGCAGGCCGCCGTGGATCAGCTTGGTCGAGGCGGAGGAGGTGGCGGCGGCAAGGTCGCCCTTTTCCACCAGCAGCACGGACAGGCCGTTCAGCGCCGCTTCCCGGGCGATCGCGGCGCCGTTGATGCCGCCGCCGACGATGAGCAGATCATGGGTCATCACCCTTGCTTATCGTCGAACCGGCGAAGGGCGAAGCCGCAATGGCGCGGGCGGCGATCTTCCTCTAGGCTCTGGCGATGAAGAAGCCCCGTAGCGCCGGCCTGCCGTCCCGCGACCAGATCCTCCGTTTCATCAGCGAGTCCGAGCAGGCGGCGGGCAAGCGCGAGATCGCGCGCGCCTTTGCCCTGCACGGCGCCGACAAGATCGCGCTGAAGGTGCTGTTGAAGGATATGGCCGACGAGGGGCTGATCGACAGCGCCCCCGGCCGGGCATTCCACAAAATGGGCGGGCTGCCCAAGGTGACGGTGCTGCGCGTCGTCGATGTCGACGACAGCGGCCAGAGCTGGGCGGTGCCGGAACGGTGGGAGGCGAGTGCGCCGGAGCCGCGACTGCGGGTGCGCGAACGCAGCCGCAAGGGCGCGATGGGGGTCGGTGACCGCTTCCTCGCGCGGACCGAGGAAGCCGGGAACGGTTGGATCGCCCACCCGATGAAGAAGCTGGCGCGCGGCAGCGAGCTGATGCTGGGCGTGCTGCGCGAGGAGAGCGGCCGCTGGTGGTTGCAGGGGGTGGAGAAGAAGGAACGGCGCGACTTCCCGGTTTCCGACCATGGCGAGGCCGAAGCGGGCGACCTGGTGCTGGCGGAGCGGACGGGGCGGCCGCCGCGGGTGACCGCGCGGGTGACCCAGCGGCTTGGCGATCCGTTCGAGCCGCGCAGCTTCTCGCTGATCGCGATCCACAAGCTGGGGATACCGGACGTCTTCTCCGACGCCGCGCTGGAGGAAGCGGGCGAGGTGGCGGGGCAGGCGCTCGGCGCGCGGGAGGACCTGCGCGACCTGCCGATCGTCGCGATCGACCCGGCCGACGCGCGCGACCATGACGACGCGGTATGGGCGGCGCCGGATGGGGAGGGCGGCTGGCGGGCGATCGTCGCGATCGCCGATGTCAGCTTCTACGTCCGGCCCGGCTCTACGCTGGACCGGGAAGCGCGGAAGCGGGGCAACAGCGTCTATTTCCCCGACCGGGTGGTGCCGATGCTGCCGGAGATGCTGAGCGCCGGCATCTGTTCTCTGAAGGCGGGGGAGGACCGGGCGGCGCTTGCCTGTCACCTGACCATATCGAAGCAGGGCAAGGTCAGCGGCTGGCGCTTCACCCGCGCGGTGGTACGGCTGGCGGCGAACATCGCCTATGAGGATGCGCAGGCGGCGATCGACGGGGGCGAGACATCGGTGCCGGCGGCGCTGACCGATGCGGCGCTGAAGCCGCTCTGGGGGTGCTGGCAGGCGCTGGCCAAGGCGCGGGATGCGCGCGGGCCGCTTGACCTGGACTTGCCGGAACGGCGGATCGTGCTGGACGAGAAAGGGCGCATCCTGTCCGTCGCGCCGCGCGAGCGGCTCGACGCGCACAAGCTGATCGAGGATTACATGATCGCCGCCAACGTCGCCGCCGCTAAGGCGCTGGAGGCGAAGGGCGCGCCGGTGATGTACCGGGTGCATGAGCCGCCGTCGCGCGAGAAGCTGGTGGCGCTGAAAGACTATCTTGCCACCTTCGACGTTCCGTTGGCGCTGGGGCAGGTGATCCGTCCGGCGACGTTCAACCGGGTGATCGAGATGGTCGGCGACGCTGCTTTCCGGCCGCAGGTTATGGAGCAGATTCTCCGCACCCAGACCCAGGCCTATTATGCGCCGGCCAATGCCGGCCATTTCGGCCTGGCGCTTGGCTCCTATGCCCATTTCACCAGCCCGATCCGCCGCTATGCCGACCTGCTGGTCCACCGGGCGCTGGTCGGCGCGTACCGGCTGGGCGAGGGGGAACTGACCGCCAAGGAAATGGCGACGATGGCGCAGACCGGCGAGACGATCAGCCAGCTGGAGCGGCGGGCGATGGAGGCGGAGCGCGACACCGTCGATCGCTATGTCGCCGCCTATCTGGCCGAGCGGGTCGGCGAGGTGGTGACGGCGCGGATCACCGGGGTGCAGCCGTTCGGATTCTTCGCGGCGGTCGAGGGACTGGGCGGCGACGGGCTGGTGCCGGCGTCGACGCTGGGACGGGAATATTTCCGCTATGACGAGAGCGAGCACAGCCTGACCGGGGAGGACAGCCTTACCCGCTATGTTATCGGGCAAACCTTAGCTTTGAAATTGGCGGCGGCGGACCCGGTGAGCGGGGCATTGCGCTTTGAAGTCATTGATAATGAAGGTAATAGTTACCGACCCCCGATAAGGCGGCGGGGAAGGCCGGCGAATGTAAGGGCGAAGGGTATGCGGCGGCGCTAGGGGTTGAGTGCGCCGGCGGCGATCAGCGCGCGTTGTTCTGTCTCGTCGATGCCGAAGGAGGCGAGCAGGCCTGCCCGGTCGGCGGTAGGCGTCGGGGCGAGGGTGAAGCCGGAATAGCGCGGGGCGGGGGCCGGGCGGGGGATGCCGCCGGCGTCGGTGAAGGCGGTGCGGGCGGTGGCGTGGGGATCGCGCGCCGCCTCCGCCATCGACAGCACCGGGGTGACGCAGGCGTCGGTGCCGGCGAACGCCGCTTCCCATTCGGCGCGGCTGCGGGTGGCGAAGATCGCCGCGAACTTGCGTTTCAGCAGCGGCCAGGCGGCGGGATCGTCGCGGCGGGCGCAATCCGGGTCGTCGGCGCAGCCGAGACCGGAGAGCAGCGCGGCGTAGAAGGCCGGTTCTATCGCGCCGACCGCGACATGGCCGCCGTCGGCGGTGGCGTAGGTATCGTAGAACGGCGCGCCGCCGTCCAGCAGGTTGGCGCCACGCCGGTCGGTCCACAGGCCGGCGGCGCGGAGCGACCACAGCATCGTCATCAGCAGCGAGGCGCCTTCGGTCATCGCGCAATCGACGACCTGGCCGGAGGCGCCGCCGCGCACCGCGTGGAGCGCGGCCACCATGCCGAAGGCGAGCAGCAGCCCGCCGCCGGCGAAATCGCCGATCAGGTTGGCGGGCGGCGCCGGCTTGCCGTCCGCCGGGCCGAACCGGCCGAGCGCGCCGGCGAGTGCGATATAGTTGATGTCGTGCCCCGGCTCCGCCGCGCGCGGGCCGTCCTGTCCCCAGCCGGTCATCCGGCCGTAGACCAGCGCCGGATTGGCGGCGAGCAGCGCGTCCGGGCCAAGGCCGAGCCGTTCCATCACGCCGGGGCGAAACCCTTCGATCAGCCCGTCGGCGCCGGTGGCGAGGCGGAGGAGGAGCGCGCGGCCGGCCGGCGCCTTCAGGTCGACGGTCAGGGTCGGGCGGCCGTGGACCAGCAGGCGGTGGGCCGCCGCCGCTGCGCCCTCCGCCGCGCCGGGCGGGGCGACACGGATCACTTCTGCCCCGTGATCGGCGAGCATCATCGCGCAGAACGGCCCCGGCCCGATGCCGGCGACCTCTACGATCCGCAGGCCGTGGAGCGGGCCGCGCGCCGGGGCGGAAGCGGAGGATGGCTGCGTCATCTGGCGTCCTGCGTTCAGTTCGAAGACCGGTCTAGGCCGAAATGCGGCGATCGTCATGCCGGGCGGCGCGACGGGGCAGCGGAGCAGAGCGATCGGCGACGAGCCTGTCTCCTCCGCCGCGTCATCTGCGACGCTGTGCGAGGCGGGCGGGATGGTGGTGAGCGGGATCGCGACGCGGGCGGGTGGCGGCGGCGGCGATGTCCGGCCCGCTGGCCGCATAGCCGCGATTGCTGCCTTCGCTGTTGCCGACGCCGTGCTGGTCGGAGCGCCAGACCGGCGCGCCGACCGTGGCGATGTGGGTCATGCCGTCATGCGTGACGGTGCGGACTTCATTGCGGCCCGAGGCGATAAGCAACCCGGTCGTATCCGCCGCCGGATCGAGGGTGGCCGCGCAGGCCGCCTTTTCGCATTCAAGGGTCAGGATGCGTCACAAGTCACTGTTAAACCGTGGATGTTGTCCGACAGAAGCGCGGCGAGAGCGGCGTCCTCACACGGTTCGACACGGTGCCAGAGCGGGGTGCCGGAGAGGTCGACCAGCCGACTGCCGAGGCGGCGTGCGGCAAGGTTGCGAAGGATGGTGATGATCCGCCGGCGGCTGCGGTTCGCTTCGAAGAAAAGTGGTGGAATAACGATAATTTGTACAGGGAATTTGGCACCGATGGCGAAGGCGTAGGGCGCGCCGCTGCGTCTATCAGTGCAGGGCTTTGGCGCCGACGAAGCGGACGAGGCTGCCGAAGCTTTCGAGCATTTCGCCGTCGACCTCGTCATCCTCGATGACGATGCCGACGCGGTCCTCGATCTCGGTCAGTAGGCCGGCGACGGCCATCGAATCGAGTTCCGGCATCGCGCCGAACAGCGGCGTGTCGTCGGTGAGCGCGGCGGCGCGGGCGTCGGTGAGCGCCAGCACATCGCGCAGGACGGCGCGCACCGTTGCCGCCACCGCGTCCAGACCTTCGCTCAATGTTCTTCTCCCGTTAGCCGGAAGCGCCGGTTAATCGACGCGGCGGCGGCCGACAAGAGCGGACAGGCGGGCACGGGCGGCGCCAGGCCATGCCGAAAGGCGCCGCAGGTTGAACAGATCCACATGGTAGAGCAGCTGGCGTTCCTCCATCCAGTCGGCCTTGTCGCTGTCGTCACCGGTGCCGAAATCGATGGTCTGGACGCCGTCGATGTCGATCGCATGGGCGAACAGCGCGGCGCTGAGCAGGGTGCCGGGCGAGTGTTCCGCCGCGTCCTCGACATGGGCGAGCGTGTGGATGACGGCGGTGCCGTTCTCCACCGTCCAGAACTGAGCGGCGACCGGGCGGCCGTCCACCTCCGCCAGGCCGAGGCGGAGGGTGCCGGCGGCGCCTTCGTCCTCCGCGAAGCCGCGCAGGAAGGCGGGGGCGCCCTCCTCTGGTTTCCCGCTGGCGGCATGGACCTGCTCATAGGCGGCCCAGGCGTCGGCATCGAAACGGTCGAGGATTCGGGTCGCGACGCGGCCCTGCTTGCGTTCCACCGTGGTGCGGAGGGCGCCGGGGCGGTCCGCCCAATATTCGGCGAAGACCCGGCCGCCGACCGGCAGCCGCCAGTTGACCGTCGCCGGTGTCGATAGCGCCAGCCAGCCGGCGCGGCGGAAGGCGCCGGCGAGCAGCGCCGCTTCGTCGGCGGGGACCGGCGACAGGGTGATGCGGGCGATACCGAGGCTGGCAACGCGCAGCCGCCGGGCGATGGCGCGCAGCAGCCGCCGTTTCAGCGGCGGGTCGGGCGCGCCGGAATAAGCCGGCGCGAAGGCGAGCGTGTACCAGCTGGCGAGGGCGACCAGCCGGCCACGCCCCTGCCGGGCGAGGAACAGCCAGGCGTCGGCACCGTCGGTCCGGGTGCGGACGACGAGCGGCGCGGCGCCGGGCGGGCAGCAGGCCCAGATGCGGCGGAACCATTCCAGGCGGTCGAACGGGCTGAGCTGGGCCGGGCGATCGAGCGTGGCGCGGGCCGTGGCGGCGACCGCGTCAAGATCATCGAAATATTCCCCCTTGACCCACAAGGCGCTATCGCTCCCTTCCGCCCCACCGCGACCATAAGCAGAGGAATTCGAGCGGGTGCAAGCCCTGGACCCCACCCCCCGGCCGATCGACCACATCCCTGGTGGGGGAAAACGCGGCGCGCCGGCACTGATCGGCCGGGCCGAGGTGCTGGATTATGCGGCGCTGGAGGACCGGGTCGGGCGGCTGGCGGCGTGGCTGCGCGCGCAGGGCGTGGGCGCGGGCGACCGGGTGGCAAGCTGGTTGCCCAAGACGATCGACGCCTGCCTGTTGCCGCTGGCGGCGCCGCGCGCCGGGGCGATCCATGTGCCGGTCAACCCGCTGCTGAAACGGGCGCAGGTGGCGCATATTCTGGCCGACAGCGGCGCGACGTTGCTGGTGACCGGCGCCGGGCGGGCGGAGACGCTGGCGCCGGGCGACCGGCCGGCGGGCTGCGCGCTGGCCATCGACAGCGAGATCGTGCTGCCCGGCGAGGGGCTGCCGCCATCCGGCGCGGACCCGGCGGCGCTGGCCGCGATCCTCTACACATCCGGGTCGACCGGGCGGCCGAAGGGGGTGATGCTGAGCCACGCGAACCTGTGGCTGGGCGCGGTCTCCGTCGCGCATTACCTGCGGCTGACGGTGGACGACCGGGTGCTGTGCGTGCTGCCGCTGAGCTTCGACTATGGGCAGAACCAACTACTATCGACCTGGCGGGCGGGGGGCTGCGCGATCCCGCTCGATTACCTGACGGCGAAAGACGTGGTCCGCGCGGTCGGGCGGCATGACGTCACCACCCTGGCCGGGGTGCCGCCGCTGTGGGTGCAACTGGCCGAGGCGGACTGGCCGGCGGAGGTGGCGGCGAAGCTGACCCGGCTGACCAATTCCGGCGGGGCGCTGGGGGTGCCGCTGGTTCGGGCGCTGCGGACGAAATTTCCGGCCGCCGCGCTCTATGCGATGTACGGGCTGACCGAGGCGTTCCGATCGACCTTCTTAGATCCGGCGCTGATCGACGCGCAGCCGGAATCGATCGGCACCGCTATTCCGTTTGCCGAGGTGCTGATCGTGCGGCCGGACGGGACGGTGGCCGGTGCCGGCGAGCCGGGCGAGCTGGTCCATGCCGGGCCGTTGGTCGCCCAGGGTTATTGGCGGGACGCGGCGCGGACGGCGGAGCGGTTCCGCCCGGCACCGGCGGCATCGCGCCATGGCGGGACGGCGGTGTGGTCCGGCGACACGGCGGTGCAGGGCGCGGACGGGCTGATCCGTTTCGTCGGGCGTTATGATGAGATGATAAAAGTGTCCGGTAACCGCATAAGTCCGAACGAGATAGAGGAGGCGGCGGTAGCCAGCGGGGCGACGGCGGAGGCGGTGGCTGTCGGCGTGGCCGACGATCGGCTGGGGCAGGCGGTGCTGCTCGTCGCGCGCGGCGACGGGTCGGGGGAGGACGTACTGCGCGCCTATCTGAAATGGGAACTGCCGGCGTTCATGCAGCCGCGCGACGTGGTGTGGCGGGCGGAACTGCCGCGCAACGCCAACGGCAAGATCGACCGCGCCGGGTTGAAGCGGGAGATGGACGCATGAAGCCGACCGGGCCGATTCCGCCGGAATTCGCGGGCGAGGGGCCGCTGCTGATCGGCGGCGAGACGGCGGAGGCGCTGGCGGCGCGGGCCGGGGACACGCCGCTGTTCGTCTACGATCTGGGCGTGGTCCGCGCGCGGGTGGCGCGGTTGCGCGCGGCGCTGCCGGCCGGGGTTGGCGTGCATTACGCGGTCAAGGCCAACCCGTTCGCGCCGCTGGTCGCCGCGCTCGCCGGGCTGACCGATGGGCTGGACGTGGCGTCGGAAGGCGAGATGCGGCTGGCGTTGGCGGCGGGTGGGGCTGCGGGCGGGACGGCGGTGTCCTTCGCCGGGCCGGGCAAGCGCGACCGCGAGATCGCGGCGGCGATCGACGCCGGGGTGACGATAAACCTGGAATCGGAAGGCGAGGCGGAGCGCACGCTGGCGATTGCCGGGCGGGCCGGGCGGACGCCGAAGCTGGCGGTGCGGGTCAACCCGGATTTCGACCTGCGCGGATCGGGGATGCGGATGGGCGGCGGCGCCAAGCCGTTCGGCGTCGACGCGGCGCGGGTGCCGGCGCTGGTCCGGCGGCTGATCGCGGCCGGGGCGGAGTGGCGCGGTTTCCATGTCTTTGCCGGATCGCAGGCGCTGGACGCCGGGGCGATCGCCGAGGCGCAGGCGGCGACGGTGGCGCTGGCCGGGGAACTGGCCGAGGCGGCCGGGGCGCCGCCGCCGCTGGTCAATCTCGGCGGCGGGTTCGGCGTGCCCTATTTCGCCGGGGACGTGGCGCTGGATGTCGAGGCAGTCGGCGGCGCGCTGGCCCAGACGCTGGCGGCGCGGCCGGCGGTGCTGGCCGACAGCGCGTTCGCAGTCGAGTTGGGGCGCTGGCTGGTCGCGGAGGCCGGGGTATACCTGACCCGGATCGTCGACCGGAAAACCAGCCATGGCGAGACGTTCCTCGTTACCGACGGCGGCTTGCATCACCAACTGGCGGCGAGCGGCAATTTCGGCACCGTCGTTCGCCGCAACTACCCGATCGCGCTGGCCAGCGGCGCCGGCGGGCCGGTGGAGACGGTGAGCGTCGTCGGCTGTTTGTGTACCCCGCTCGACCGGCTGGGCGACGCGGTTGCGCTGCCGCGCGCGGCGGTGGGCGACCTGATCGCCGTGTTCCTGGCCGGGGCCTATGGCGCGAGCGCCAGCCCGGCGGCGTTCCTCGGCCATCCGGCGGCGGCGGAGATGCTGGTCGGGTGAGGCGCGGGCGGGCTGGCCGTTGCGCCGGGGCTGGCGGGCCTGGAGAGCGGGGCGATTGCGGCGCGGGCGCGTTCCGGCATGCGCGCGGCGGGGCCGGGTGTGCCGGGAGCCGGATCGACGCGGAATCGAGCGTGGAGGGCAATGCGACCTCGACGGGGGCCACCGCCGCCTATTATCGTCTGATCGGGCGCAGTCTGAGTGCAAGCGCGGCGCTTGGCCTCTATAGGGCCGATGTCGACGGCGCGGGCAGCGAGGCCGTCGGGACGGCGCTGCTCGGCATGCGCTATACATTCTAGGGGGTACGGTGGTGTACAACAGCTTCTACGGGTTGAGCGACCGGCCGTTCCAGTTGACCCCGGACCCGCGTTTTTATTTCGACAGCGCCACCCACCGCAAGGCGATGGCCTATCTCGGCTACGGTCTGGCCCAGGGCGAAGGCTTCATCGTCATCACCGGTGAGATCGGCGCCGGCAAGACGACGCTGACCGGGCAGTTGATGGCAAGCGTTGACGCCGGGCGGCTGACCGCGACGCGGGTCACCTCTACCCAGGTCGAGAGCGACGACATGCTGCGGCTGATCGCGCAGGGTTTTGGCATTGTCACAGATAGTGCAGACAAGGCGCTGATATTACAGCGTATCGAATCTTTCCTGATCGACCAGTCGCGCATGGGGAGGCGCAGCCTGCTGGTGGTTGACGAGGCGCAGAATCTGCCGGTGTCGGCGCTGGAGGAGTTGCGGCTGCTGTCCAACCTGCAGGCTCGCGACCATGCGCTGCTCCAGATATTCCTGCTCGGCCAGCCGGAATTCCGCGAGCGGTTGCAAGGGCTGGAGCAACTGCGCCAGCGGGTGATCGCCACCCACCATCTGGAACCGATGCACGCCGAAGAGGTCGAGCCGTATATTGTCCATCGGTTGACGCTGGTCGGCTGGGCGGGCAACCCGCGTTTTACGCCCGAAGCCTTTCCGGCGATATACGATTTCAGCGGCGGGATTCCGCGCCAGATCAACGCGCTTTTGTCTCGTATCCTGCTGCTTGGTGCGATCGGGAAGCTGAGCGTGATCGACACCGCGGTCGTCAGCCGGGCGATTGCCGACCTGACCCAGGACGTGCCAGAGCCGGTGGCGGGGCCGCAGGCGGGCGCCGGCGAAGCCGTGGTGGGACCGGTCGCGGCAGCGCGGATCGCGGCGCTGGAGGCGCGGATCGCCGCGCAGGAGCAGGCGCTGAAACGTGTTCTGGCGCTGCTGGTCGACTGGGTCGAGGCGGCGGAACGGCGGGGTGAGGGCGCTTGAGGGGGATGGATGCGCAACGCGCTGTCGGTCGACGTCGAGGGCTGGTTTCAGGTCGGCGCGTTCGAGGGGGCGGTCGACAACGCCGACCTGGCTGATGCGTGCAAGGCGATAGACCATGCGGCGGGTTATGCCTGTTCATCGCGCGCCGCGCCGGTCGTGCACGATCAGTACGGCTGGCCGGAAGCGCCGCGCTTTCCCTATCGCCCGCTGTCCGACAGCGCGCTGGTCGAGCTGCCGATGACGACGGTGCTGATCGGCGGGCGGCAGCGGGCGGTGGCGGTGCTGGTTTCGCCGAAGGACGCGGGGGCCGCGCCGCGATCGACCGTTTCCTGAACGCGCCCGACCCCGGCGCCGGGGTTGCGGAGTGCGCCGCCGGGGACGAATAGGCGCGTTATGTGCGGCATCGCCGGAATCTTCCATATCGGGACAGCCAAGCCGGTCGGCGCCGATCGGGTGCGGGCGATGGCCGACGCGCTGGCGCATCGCGGGCCGGACGGAGCAGGCGCATGGGTGGCGCCGGGCGTTGGCCTGGGCCACCGGCGGCTGGCGATCGTAAACACCACCGGGGGCGCGCAGCCGATGGTGAGCGCCGACGGGGCGCTGGCCGTTACCTTTGACGGCGAAATCTACAACCACGCCGAACTGCGCGCCGAGCTGGAACGGCGGGGTCACGGTTTTCGCACCGCCAGCGATAGCGAGGTCATCCTTGCCGGCTGGCGGGAATGGGGGGCGGAGTGCCTGGACCATTTCAACGGCGTGTTCGCCTTCGCACTGCACGATGCCGCGCGCCAAAGCCTGTTTCTTGCCCGCGACCGGCTGGGCGTGAAGCCGCTGCATTATACGACGGTCAGTGACGGAAGTCTGATTTTCTCGTCTGAGGTAAAAGGGTTGCTGGCTCATCCTCTGATCCGGCGTGAACCCGATTTGCGCGCGGTCGAGGATTATATGGCGTTCGGTTATGTGCCGGACGATGCCTGCATCGTCAGCGGGGTGCACAAATTGCCGGCCGGCACGCGGATGCTGGTTACGCGCGGTAAGCCGCTTCCGGCGCCGGAGCGCTGGTGGGACGTCGATTTCTCGGCGAGGGCGAGCGGGTCGCGGGCGGCGTTGCAGGAAGAACTGCTCGCGCGGCTGCGCGGTGCGGTGCGGTCGCGCATGGGCGCCGACGTGCCGCTGGGTGCCCTCCTGTCCGGCGGGGTCGACAGCGCGTCGGTGGTGGCGCTGATGGCCGAGGCGAGCCCGCGCGCCGTGACCACATGCACGATCGGCTTTCGTGCGGCGGGGCATGACGAGAGCGGTTACGCCGACTCTGTTGCCCAACGCTTTGCCACCGAACATCGCAGTCGCATGGTCGACGCCGATGATTTCGCGCTGATCGACCGGCTGGCGATGGCGTTCGACGAGCCAATTGCCGACGCGTCGGCGCTTGCCCATTACCGGCTGCACGAATTTGCGCGGGAGGCGGTGACGGTCGCACTGTCAGGTGCCGGCGCCGACGAGGTGTTGGCAGGGCATCGTCGCCACCGCGTCCATGCTGCGGAGGAGCGGGTGAGGGGGCTGCTGCCCGCCGGGCTGCGGCGGTCGTTGCTCGGCGCGGCGGGCAGGGCGCCGCGCATCGGGGCGACCTTGCTGGCGCTGGCCGGCGATGGCGGCGAGGCCTATGCCCGCGCCGTGGGGGTTACGCCGCCGGAACTGCGGGCGGGGCTGTTCAGCGACGGGTTTCGCCGGGCGATTGCCGGGCACCGGGCGGAGGAACGCTACGCGGTGGCGATGCGCGACGCGCCGGCGCGGGGCGGGCTGGACCGCGCCCAATATGCCGACCTGAAGATTGCCCTGCCCGGTCAGATCCTGACCAAGGTCGACCGGACCAGCATGGCGGTGGGGCTGGAGGTGCGGGCGCCGTTGCTTGACCACCAGCTGGTCGCATTTGCCGCGTCGCTGCCGCCGGGGCTGCGGCTGCGCGGCGGCGTGGGCAAATGGCTGATGAAGAAGGCGGTGGCCGCCTATCTGCCGCCCGACATTCTCCACCGGCCAAACACGCGGTTCGTGACCCCGGTTGACGCGTGGTTTCGGGGGGCGCTGGCGGGCGAAGCGGAGCGGATTGCTACGAGCTCCGCGCTGGCGGCGACCGGGTGGTTTGAGCCGAAGGCGGTGGCGGCGGTGGTTGCCGCGCACCGGAGCGGGCGCAGCGACCATGGCCGGCTGTTGTGGCAGTTGGTGATGCTGGACCGGGCGATTGGGCGGTTGTTCGGCGCGGGGTAGGCGCGCAGCCGATCAATAGCGCGCGCCGACGAAGTAGAGGCCGTCGGGCGGGGCGTTGAGGCCTAGGGCGGCGCGGTCGCGGGCGGCGAGGGCGGCGGAGATGTCGTCGACGGTCCACTGGCCCCGGCCGACAAGCGCGAGGCAGCCGACCATCGAGCGGACCTGGTGGTGGAGGAAAGAGCGCGCTTCCGCCCGGATACTGATCTGATCGCCATCGCGGGTGACGTCGAGCCGGTCGAGGGTGCGCAGCGGGCTGCTTGCCTGGCAATGGACGGAGCGGAAGGTGGTGAAATCGTGGCGGCCGACCAGCCGCTGTGCCGCGTCGTGCATCGCCGCCGCATCGAGCGCGGTCGGCACCCGCCAGGCGAGGCCGCGTTCGAGCGCGAGCGGGGCGCGGCGGTTGACGATCCGGTAGATGTAGACGCGGCCGGTGCAGGAGAAGCGCGCATGCCAGTCGTCCGCCACCGCTTCGCAGGCGAGGATGGCGACCGGATCGGGGCGGAGCAGGGCGTTCAGCCCCTCCATCAGCCGGAACGGGGTGAGCGGCTTCATGACGTCAAGATGGGCGCGCATCGCGGTGGCGTGGACGCCGGCATCGGTGCGGCCGGCGGCGTGGACGGCGGTTTCCGCGCCGAGCATGGCGGCGGCGGCGCGTTCGACCGCCGCCTGTATGCTGGGGCCGTGATCCTGCCGCTGCCAGCCCATGAACGGGCGGCCGTCATATTCGATGGTCAGCGCGAAGCGGGTCATGCGAGGCGGGTGCCGGGCGGCAGGGTGAGGCCGCGCAGCAGCTCCGCCGGGGGCATCGCCGCCCGCCCGGCGCGCTGGACGAGCAGCGGGCGGAGCGCGCCTTCGCCACAGGCGATGGTCAGTTGCGCGTCGAGGACGGTGCCGGGGGTGCCGGAGCCGGGTACGACTTCCGCCGCGAGCAGTTTGAACCGTTCGTCGCCATGCTCGAAGAACGCGCCGGGGACGGGGTTGAAGGCGCGGACGGCGCATTCCACCGCCGGTGCCGGCTGGGTGAAATCGAGCCGCGCCTCCGCCTTGTCGATCTTGGCGGCGTAGGTGACGCCGTCTTCCGGCTGGGCGACCGGCGGGTGGGCAGCGAGGTTGGCGAGGACGCGGATGAGCAGCGCGGCGCCGCTGGCGGCCAGTTCGTCGGTCAGCGCGCCGGCGGTCTTGCCGGCGACTGGCGTCGCCGCCTTGGCCAGCATCGGCCCGGTATCCAGCCCCGCCTCCATCTGCATGATTGTGACGCCGGTTTCGGTATCGCCGGCGAGGATCGCCCGCTGGATCGGCGCGGCGCCGCGCCAGCGCGGCAGCAGCGAGGCGTGGACGTTGAGGCAGCCATGGCGCGGCGCATCGAGGATCGGGCGTGGCAGGATCAGGCCATAGGCGGCGACGATCGCGGCATCGAGCGACAGGGCGGCGAAGGCGGCCTGCGCCTCCGCATCGCGCAGCGTCTGCGGCGTGCGGACGGGGATACCGAGCGCCTCCGCCCGCTGCTGCACCGGCGACGGGGTCAGCGCCTTGCCGCGCCCGGCGCGGCGCGGCGGCTGGCTGTAGACGGCGGCGACGGTGTGGCCGGCGGCGACCAGCGCGTCGAGCGTCGGTACGGCGAAGGCCGGGGTTCCCATGAAAGCGATGCGCATGATGCTCTGAAACCCTTGGCACGGACGAGCGCAAGCCCTTATCTGTCGTGCGATGGCATCTTCCGAGATCGAGGCGCTGACCCAGGCGCTCGCCCGCTTGCCGGGCCTTGGCCCGCGTTCGGCGCGGCGCGCGGTGCTGCACCTGATGAAAAAGCGCGAGACCGCGCTCGACCCGCTGCTGCGCGCGCTGAGCGCGGTCAGCGAAAGGCTGGCGACCTGCCACGTGTGCGGCAATGTCGACACCACCGACCCCTGCGCGATCTGCGCCGACCCGCGCCGCGACGGCCGGGCGCTGTGTGTGGTCGAGGAGGTGGCGGACCTGTGGGCGCTCGACCGTGCCCGGCTGTTCCCCGGCCGGTTCCACGTGCTTGGCGGCCGGCTGTCGGCGCTGGAAGGGGTGCGACCGGAGGATCTGCGCATCGACGCGCTGGTCGCCCGCGTTGCCGACGGCGGCGTCGACGAGGTGGTGCTGGCGATGAACGCGACGCTGGAGGGCCAGACGACCGCCCATTACATTGCCGAGCGGCTGGAACGCTTTCCGGTGCGGCTGACGCAACTGGCCCACGGCCTGCCGGTTGGTGGCGAGCTGGATTATCTGGACGAAGGCACGCTGGCGCAGGCGTTGCGGGCGCGGCGGCCGGTCGCCTGACCTTGACCGGCACAGGCGGCGAACCTAAATTTCAGCGATGGCCATCCTTCCGATCATCGAGACGCCCGACCCGCGCTTGCGCGTCATTTCCGAGCCGGTGGACAAGGTCGACGACGCCCTGCGCGCGCTGATCGCCGACATGTTCGAGACGATGTACGACGCGCCCGGCATCGGGCTGGCGGCGATCCAGGTCGGCGTGGCGAAGCGCGTGCTGGTCATCGACCTGCAGGAGCCGGAGGAGGAAGGCGGCGAGGCGGTGCGCGACCCGCGCGTGTTCATCAACCCCGAAATCCTGTCCGCGTCCGACG
The DNA here is from genome assembly GCF_047553045.1 of Sphingomonas flavalba. Taxonomy (GTDB): domain Bacteria; phylum Pseudomonadota; class Alphaproteobacteria; order Sphingomonadales; family Sphingomonadaceae; genus Sphingomonas_L; species Sphingomonas_L flavalba_A. The sequence continues at coordinate 1,178,441 of NZ_CP180208.1, forward strand.
ACCTGGTGCCGTATAACGAAGGCTGCCTGTCGGTGCCGGAGCAATATGCCGAGGTGCAGCGGCCGAGCCATATCCGCGCGCGCTGGCTGGACGAGCAGGGCAAGGCGCATGAGGAGGATCTGGACGGGCTGATGGCGATCTGCCTGCAGCACGAGATGGATCACCTTGAGGGCATTTTGTTCATCGACCATCTGTCGAAGCTGAAGCGTGACATGCTGTTGAAGAAGCTGGCCAAGGCGCGGGTGCGCGCCGCCTGACCGGGTTGATCCGGCGCTTGCCAAGCCGCGCATAACCGGCCAATGTTGCCGGAATGTTCCGGTGAAGGCTGCCCCATGGACCCGATGATCCCGATTGCCATCATTGCCGCGCTCTGCATCGGCTTGGGCGCCGGGTGGCTGGCGTTCGGGCGAGGGCAGGCGGCGCTGCGGGCCGAACGCGACCGGCATCTTGAGAATTTTCGGCAGGCGATCACCGACCTTGCCTCCGCCGAGGAGCGGGCGAAGGCAGCGGAGGCATTGCGCGCGGCGTTGGCCGAATCGGAACGCGGCCGGGGCGAGGCGCGCGAGGCGCTGGCGCGGATGGAGGCAGAGCGCAGCGCCCGCGACCAGGCCCATGCCGAAAAGGAACGGATGCTGCTGGAGGCGAAGGAGCAGCTTGCCGGGCAGTTCAGCGAGGTTGGCGGCAAGATGCTGAACGCCGCGCAGGAACAGTTCCTGAAGGCGGCGAACGAGCGGTTCAGCCGGGCCGGGCAGCAGAATGAGGCGTCGCTGAAGGCGCTGCTCCAGCCGGTCGAGACGACACTGAAACGCTATGAGGAAGGGCTGCGGCAGGTCGAGAAGGAGCGGGTCGACAGCTATGCCGGGTTGCGCGAGGCGGTCGAGCAGGTCCGCGTCGGCCAGACGGCGGTGAAGGACGAGGCGGCGCGGCTGGTCAATGCGCTGCGTTCCAGCCCCAAGGCGCGCGGGCGCTGGGGCGAGCAGCAGCTGCGCAACGTGCTGGAGATGGCCGGGCTTGCCGAACATGCGGATTTCGAGGCGGAAGTGTCGGTCGACACCGGTGACGGACGGCTGCGGCCGGACGTCGTCGTCCGCCTGCCCGGCGGGCGGCAGCTGATTATCGACGCGAAATGCTCGCTCAACGCCTATCTCGACGCGTCGGACACGGTGGACGAGGAAGAGCGCAAGCGGTTCATGGGCCTGCACGCCGCCGCGATCCGCAATCATGCCACCCAGCTTGGTCAGAAAGCCTATTGGACGCAGTTTGGCGCCGCCGCCGATTATGTGGTGATGTTCATCCCCGGCGAGCATTTCCTGTCGGCCGCGCTGGAGCGGGATTCGGATTTGTGGGAATGGGCGTTCGAGCGGCGGGTGCTGCTGGCGACGCCGACCAACCTGATCGCGATCGCCCGCACCGTATCCGCCGTGTGGCGGCAGGAGAAACTGGCCGAGGAAGCCGCCGAGATCGCCCGGCTGGGCAAGGAACTGCACGGGCGGCTGGCGACGATGGGTGGGCACCTGGCCAAGGTCGGCCGCAACCTGGCGCAGGCGACGGGGGCGTATAACGCCTTTGTCGGCAGCCTGGAATCGCAGGTGATGACGTCCGCCAAGCGGCTGGAAACGCTGAAGGTGGCGGACGGCAGCAAAATGATCGAGGAACTGCCGGTGGTCGAGGCATCACCCCGGCCGCTGACCAAGCTGGCGGTGCCGCAGGAGGATGCGGCGGACGCGGCGGAGTAGGGGCTGGCGGTAGGCGTGTTCCTGCGAAGGCAGGGGGTATTGCCGACAGGGTTTTGCGGTGTGGCTCGCCAGCTTTCCGTTTAGCCGGCGGCGCGACCGCGGCGCGCGGCGCGCAGTTTGTGCCAGACGAACCAGATGCCGCCGGCGAGCAGGGCGCCTACGATGACGACGTCCAGTTCGTGGAACAGCGCCTGCAGGCGCGGGCTGTTGTGCCATGCCTCGCCCAGTTCCCGCCCGACGATGGCCAGCGCCAGGCAGAAGGGCCAGGAGCCGAGGAAGGTGTAGATGTGGAACCTGACCAGCGGCATCCGCGCCATGCCGGCGGGGAAGGCGATGAATGAACGGACCACCGGCAGCATTCGGCAGATCAGCACCGCGAGGCTGCCGAAGCGGGCGAAGAAGCGTTCGGCCCGGTCGAGATCGTCGACGCTGACCAGCACGTAGCGGCCAAAGCGGGCGACGAACGGGCGGCCGCCGCGCTTGCCGACCTCATAGGCCGGGATCGAGCCGATGTTGCAGCCGATCGCCCCGGCGGTGGCCACCCACCACAGGTTCATTTCGCCGAGAGACACCAGATAGCCGGCGAACGGCATGATGATTTCCGACGGCAGCGGGATGCAGGCGCTCTCGATCGCCATCAGCAGGGCGACGCCCGCGTAGGAGCCGGCCGAGATGACCGCGATGATCCACGCGGTGACGGCGGCGATGACCTGATGGAGAATGCCCATGCCGGCCCCTTCGCGCGCGGCGTGGCGGATGTCGAGGGGGGGCGGCGCTTTTCGGGCGGATTATGCGGTGCCTGACCAATGGGTTGCGACGGCGTCCAGATCCGGGCGCGGGCGTTCTTCCAGCGGCTTCGACGGCGTGCCGATGAACACGAAGCCGGCGATGCGCTGTGGCGCGGCGCCGAATGCGTCGCGGACCCGGTTCGAATAGGCGGCCCAGCCGGTCAGCCAGCCGGCGCCGAACCCGGTGGCCGTCGCCGCTGCGACGAGCGAATGGCAGGCGGCGCCGGCGGAAAGTTCCTGTTCCCACAGCGGGATGTGGCTGTCTTCGCGCGGGGCGGAGAGAACGACGATTAGCGTGGGCGCTTGGTGGGCGAACTGGGCGATCGCCTCCATTTCCAGCCGGCCGGCGTCGGGCTTGTCGGCGCGGTAGGCGTCGGCGAGGAGGGCGGCGAAGGCATCGCGCCGGTCGGCGCCGACGATGACGAAGCGCCAGGGCGCCAGCTTGCCGTGATCGGGCACCCGCGCCGCCGTGGTCAGGATGGCGCGCAGCGCCGCATCGTCCGGCCCCGGCGCGACAAGATCGCGCGGCTTGGCCGAGCGGCGGGTGGCGAGGAATTGGGCGGGGCTGCTGGGATCGTTGAACATGGCGTGGAGATATGGACGGGCGGGCGCGGCGGCAAGGTGGAGCGGCGGCGGCGCGCGCGGGCGGTTGGCGAAGCGACGGGTTTATGCGCTACAAGCGGCGGCATGTTTGCGCGGATGCTGCTTGCCCTTGTCTCTCTGTGCCTTGCCGCGCCGGTGGCGGCGGCCGGGGTCGATGCCTCCGGGCTGGCGGCGTTGCAGCAGCTCGATTCGCGGCTGGCACAGGTCGGCAACCGGCTGGCGGTGGCGGCGGCCGGGCTGTGTGCCGATGCGCGGCCGTTGCCGGGCTTTGCCGTCCACGCGCTGAAACAGTACCAGCCCGCCGCGCGCGCCGCCGCGGCCGAACAATTCGGCCTTGGCGAACAGCCGGCGGTGCTGGCGGTGGTGCCCGGATCGGCGGCGGAAGCGGCCGGGCTGCGCGCCGGCGACGCGATCCTGGCGGTGGCCGGTGCGGCGGTGGCGCCGGTGCCGGCCGAAGGGCGCGCCGACTATGCGGGGGTGGCGGCGGTCGAGCAGCGGATCGAACAGGCGCTTGCCCAACCGCCGTTGCGCCTGTCCGTCGCGCGCGACGGCGGGGTGGCGGCGGTGGCGTTCACGACGGACAGCGGCTGCCCGACCCGGTTTCAGGTGCTGGCGACCGACGGGTTGAAGGCGTCGGCCGACGGCACCTATGTTCAGGTATCGGCGGCGTTGATCCAGTTTGCCGCGAGTGACGACGAACTGGCGATCGTCGTCGCGCACGAACTGGCCCACAACATATTGCGCCACCGCGAGACGCTGGACGCGCAGAAGGTGTCGCGCGGCATGCTCGCCGCGTTCGGCAAGAACCGCAGCCGCATCCGCGCGACCGAGCGGCAGGCCGACCGGCTGGCGATCTGGCTTGCCGCGCGCGCGGGCTATGCGATCGCGGCGGCGCCGGCGTTCTGGGACCGGTTCGAACGGCGGACGGGGTGGGGTATTCTGTCCGACGGCACCCATGACGGCCGGCGCGAACGGGTAGCGGCGGCCGAGGCGGAAATCGCGGCGGTGGAAGCCCGGCGGGCGGCGGGCCTGCCGCTCGATCCGCCCCCCGCGCTGCGCCCCGCGCAATAATCTTCTTCACACGCGCAATTTTCGCGTTAGTTTCACGGGCTTAAAGCGGGGGGTGCCCGACGCCCGTCGCACAGCGCGAGGGAATAGTACGCATGGCGACGCCGGCAGCCGACACACAAGGGGGCAAGACCTGGTTCGGGCACCCGCCGCAGCTTGCCCGCCTGTTCACCACCGAGGCGATGGAGCGGTTCGGTTTCTACGGCATGCGGGCGCTGCTGACGCTCTACCTTGCCAATTATTTCCTGTTTTCGGACCAGACGACCAACGGCCTGTATGGCGGGTTTACCGCGCTGGTCTATCTGACCCCGCTGATCGGCGGCCTGCTCGCCGACCGCTATCTAGGGTCGAAGCGGTCGGTGAAATTCGGCGCCGTGCTGATGGCGCTCGGCTATTTCATCCTGTGTTTCGAGGGCGGCGCGGCCAAGCCTTATGCGACGATAGAGGGCGCGCGGTACGAGGTTGTCGTTGGCTCTGCCTCCGATGCCAAGCAGCAATATGTTATCGACGGCGACCGCCATCTGGCGATCAAAGGCCAGGAAGACGGCACGATCCAGCTACTGGCCGAAGACGGCGCCGTTGCCCGCACCATTGGCAAGGGCGGTTTCGTCGCCGGGGCGGACCGGTCCGAATTCTACGTGCTGCTGATGCTGATCGGGCTGACTTTCGTTACCATCGGCAATGGTTTCTTCAAACCGAACATTTCGACGATGGTCGGCACGCTTTACGCCCCCGGCGACCGAAGGCGGGATGCCGGTTTCACGATATTCTACATGGGCATCAACCTTGGATCGCTGTTTTCGCAGCTTTTGTGCCCGTTGCTGGCGACGACGGTCGGCTGGTGGGCGGGGTTTGGCCTGGCCGCGATCGGCATGATGCTGTCCTGGTACCTGATCCAGTTCGACCATGGCGCGCTGGACGGGGTCGGCGAGCCGCCAGAGACCGGCGGGCGCGACCGCAGCCTGCTGATCTATGTCGGTGCGTTGCTTGCCGGGCCTGTCGTGCTGTTCCTGTTCTACAACCTGATGAACACCCCGCATGTCGAGCCGGGGGCCGGTTTCCTCGGTTATCTCGCCGGGCTGCCGCTGATGGGCAAGCTGCTGTTCGGCACCTTCCTGCTGTCGGTCCCGGCGATCCTGATCTGGTCGGCGAAGGTCGGCAGCCGGGTCGAGTTCCAGATGATGCTGGCGGCGATGGTGCTGGTGGTGTTCAACGTGGTGTTCTGGACGCTGTTCGAACAGGCCGGGTCGTCGCTGACCTTGTTCGCTGACCGCAATACCGACCTGTCGGTGTTCGGCCTGTTCTCGATCTCCGCCGGGCAGACGCAGTTCTTCAACGCCTTCTTCATCGTCACGCTGGCGCCGTTGTTCAGCATGCTGTGGGGCGCGCTGGGCCGGCGCGGGCTTGAGCCGTCGATCCCGGTCAAGTTCGCGATCGCGCTGATCGGCGTCGGCGCCGGTTTCCTGCTGCTGGTCTGGGGCACGCAATATGCCGATTCCGGGTTCAAGGTGGCGCTGTGGTGGCTGGCCGGCCTGTATTTCGTCCATTCGGCAGCGGAACTGTGCATTTCGCCGGTCGGGCTGTCGATGATCACCAAGCTGTCGATCGCCCGCGTCGTCGGCCTGATGATGGGCGTGTGGTTCCTGTCGATCAGTTGCGCCCAGTACGTCGCCGGGCTGGTCGCCCAGGTCGCCAGCGTTCAGACCGTCGGCGGGCAGGTGACCAATCTGAAGGTCAGCCTGGAAACCTATGCCGGGGTGTTCTGGACGATCGGTGTCGCCGCCGCCGCTATCGGCCTTGTCCTGCTTGCTCTGTCACCCCTGATCAAGAAGTGGATGCATGGTGTTCAATAAGCGCTTCGCCGCCCTCCTCGCGACTTCGCTGCTCGCCGCGTGCGCGAACGGCGAGGCGCCGAAATCGGCCGCCGCCACGCCGCCGCCGAACAAACCGGCGTTCAGCGCCGACCCTTATCCGTCGACCTACAAGCCCTATCCGGGCGTGCCGACGGTGGTTACCGGCGTGACCATTTACGATGGCGAGGGCGGTCGGATCGACAACGGCCAGATCCTGTTCGCCGACGGCAGGGTGGTGGCGCTGGGCGAGAGTGTCGACGCGCCAGCCGGGGCGACCCGGATTGACGGCACCGGCAAATGGGTGACGCCGGGCGTGATCGACATTCACAGCCATTTGGGCGTCTACCCAAGCCCGTCTGTCCGCGCCCATTCGGACGGCAACGAGGCGACGGCGCCGGTGCGGGCCGAGGTGTGGGCGGAACACAGCGTCTGGCCGCAGGACCCGGGGTTCAGCCGCGCGCTGGCCAATGGCGGGGTGACGACGCTGCAGATCCTGCCCGGTTCCGCCGACCTGGTCGGCGGGCGGTCCGTCGTGCTGAAGAACGTCTATGCCCGCACCGCGCAGGGGATGAAATTTCCCGGTGCGCCCTACGGCCTGAAGATGGCGTGCGGCGAGAACCCGAAGCGGGTGTTCGGCAGCCGCAACCAGATGCCGTCGACGCGGATGGGCAATATGGCGGTCGACCGGCAGGCTTGGGCCAAGGCGGCGGAATACAAGCGCAAATGGGACAAGTATAACACCAGCGGCGGCGAGATGCCGGCGCGCGACCTGCAGATGGAGACGCTGGCCGGGGTGCTGGCCGGCGAAATCCTGATCCAGAACCACTGCTATCGCGCCGATGAGATGGCCAATGTCATCGATATGGCCAAGGAGTTCGGTTACAAGGTCACCGCGTTCCACCACGCGGTCGAGGCGTACAAGATCGCCGACCTGCTGAAGGCGAATGACGTTTGCGCTGCCGTCTGGGCCGACTGGTGGGGCTTCAAGATGGAAAGTTACGACGCGATCGACGAGAATCTGGCGCTGCTCCAGAATGGCGGTGCGTGCGCGATGATCCACAGCGACGACGAGAACGGCATCCAGCGGCTGAACCAGGAGGTGGCGAAGGCGCTGTCCGCCGGGCGGCGCATGGGCCTGACCATTCCCGACGAGGTGGCGTGGACCTGGCTGGCGATCAACCCGGCCAAGGCACTGGGCATCGCCGACAGGACCGGCAGCCTGAAGCCGGGCAAGGAAGCCGACGTGGTGCTGTGGAACGGCGATCCGCTCAGCGTCTATTCGCGGCCGGAGAAGGTGTGGGTCGACGGGGCGCTGCTCTATGATTCGAGCGACCCGAAACGGCGGCCGGTCAGTGATTTCGAGCTGGGCCAGCCCGGCGAGGGAGACGTGAAATGAAGGGGCTGCTGCTTGCCTGCGCCGCATTGATCGCCGCGCCCGCCGCCGCCGAGACGATCGCGATCACCGGCGGCACTGTCGCGATCGGCGACGGAACGGCCCCGGTCGAGGGCGGCACCGTCGTCATTCGTGACGGCCGGGTGGTTGCCGCCGGCAGCGGCGTCGCCATTCCCGCCGACGCCCGCCGCATCGACGCGACCGGGAAATGGGTGACGCCCGGCATCTTCGCCGGGTTCAGCCGCATCGGCCTGGTCGAGGTCGACGGGGTTGACCAGACCAACGATACCAGCGCGCGCAACGCGCCATTTTCCGCCGCGATCGATATCGCGCCGGCGGTCAACCCGCGCAGCAGTGCGATCACCGTCAGCCGCGCCCATGGCGTGACGCGGGCGATCGTCGCGCCGGAAACCGGGCCGGGGATGTTCGCCGGGCAGGGCGCGATCATCGACATGGGCGCCGACATGGACGCGGTAAGCCGACCGCGCGCCTTCCAGTTCGTCGCGCTGGGCGAAGGCGGGGCGGCGAGCGCCGGCGGCAGCCGGGGCGCGGCCCACACCTATCTGCGCAACGCGCTCAATTCGGCACGCGACTATGCGCGCAACCCGGCCGGCTATGGCGGCGGCGACAAAACCGCGCTGTTCAACCGCGCCGACGCTGCGGCGCTGGTGCCGGTTGTCACCGGCAAGGTGCCGTTGCTCGCCCATGTCGAGCGCGGCAGCGACATTCTGGCCGCGCTGGCGCTGGGCAAGGAGTTCCCGGAGCTGAAGCTGGTGCTGGTCGGGGTCAGCGAAGGCTGGACGGTGGCGCCGCAGATCGCCGCCGCCGGGGTGCCGGTGATCGCGTCCGCGCTGAACGATTTGCCGGCGGCGTTCGAGACGCTGGCGGCGACCCAGTCCAACATCGGCCGGATGGTCAAGGCCGGGGTCACGGTCGGCATCGGCATGATCGGCGACAACGATACGCGGCAGGCGCGGCAGGAGCTGCAATATGCCGGGAATCTGGTTGGTCTGGCCAAAGTGCCGGGTGCGACCGGGCTAAGCTGGGCGCAGGCGCTGGCGGCGATCACCTCCGGCCCGGCCGAGGCGATGGGACTGGGCGGCGAATATGGATCGCTGCGCCCCGGCCGCCGGGCTGACGTGGTGGTGTGGAGCGGCGATCCGCTGGAGCTGAGTTCCGCCGCCGAGGCGGTGTTCATCGACGGCGTCGCGCAGCCGACCGTCACCCGCCAGCAGCGGCTGCGCGACCGCTATGCGGTGCCGGGCGAGGGGGCGTTGCCGAAAGCCTATGATCGCTGACCGGCCACGCGCCGCCACGGCGCGCGGGCGTTGAGATCGAGCAGCCAGGCGCGGCGGAGGGCGACGGCGAACAGCGCCGCCGTCGCCAGCCAGTCGACCGGGATCAGGCTGAACGCCGCGACCTGCCGGCCGAACAGCGGCGCGGCATAGGCGAGGACGAGCAGGCTCTTTTCCCAGCTCAGCCAGCCGCGAGCGCGGGCGTCTGCAACGATGAAGGCGATCGCCGGGCCGAGAATGACCAAATCATAGTCGAGCACATAGGGTGTCGACAGCACCGCCGCGCAGCAGACGGCGGCGCCGCGCACCGCCGGGCTGGCCCAGCGCGCGGCGGCGGCGGCCCCGGCGATGGCGAGGCCGGTCGCCAGTCCCTGCGCCGCGTAGGCGAGCGGCAGAGGCGCGCCGAGCGCACGGGCGGCGGCGAAGGCGCTGACGATCTTTTCCCAGCCGGTCTCGCCCGCTTCGATCACCACTGCGCGGGTGAGCGGCAGCGAATCGAGGAACGCCTGCCACACCGGCCAGCCCCAGATGGCGAGGGTGGCGGCGGTCAGCCCGAGCGACGAGGCGGCGGCGCCGAGGAAGGCGCGGCGGTTGCCGGCGGCGACCAGCACCACCGGCAGCAGCAGCGCGAATTGCGGCTTGTAGACGAGGCAGCCGAGCAGCAGCCCGGCAAGCCAGGGCCGCCGATCGAGCAGCCACAGTCCGCCGCCGAGCAGCGCGGCGGTCAGGAAGGCGTTCTGGCCGTGGCCGAGGCAGACGAAGGTTGCGGGGGCGGCGAGCGCGGCGAGCAAGGTGCCGCGCCCCGGCGCGATCCGGCGGACGACGAGCACCGCGCCGGCCAGCGTCGCCCCCTGCCACAGCGCCAGCGCGGCGAGATAGGGCAGCAGGGCGAGCAGCGCCGCAAGCAGCAGGAACGGCGGCGGATAGTGCCAGCCGTAGAACGGCACGGTCGCGCTGTGATGGACCGCCTGCTGGACCTGATAATGGTCGGGCCATGACCATGCCGTGGCGGCGTGGCCGCTGAGCGCCATCCGCCCGGCGGCGTAGACATTGGAGAAATCCGTGCCGATCGGCCGGCCGAGGTGGTCGAGCGTGCCGCTGGCGGTGAGCAGCAGCGCGGCGGCGGACAGCAGGGTGACCGCGATCAGCAGCCAGCAGACCCGCCGCACCCGCCGTTCGTTGACCCAGTCGCCGCTTGCCAGTCCCGCCCACATTGGACGGGCGATAGCAGCGCGATGGTTAGCAAGGGCTTTAGACTGGCGCAGGCGGCTGGGCGGGCAGGCTGCGCGCGAGGCGGGACAGGGCTTCGTCGAGCGCGGAAAGGAATCGGGAGCGATCGGGCTTGGAAAAGGGCGGCGGGCCGCCGATGCTGTCGCCGCCGGCGCGCAGGTCCGCCATGATCGCGCGCACGGCGATGGCGTTGCCGATCGAACTGGTGGTGAACGGTTTGCCGTTCGGGGCGAGGACGGTTGCGCCGGCCTTCAGGCAGCGGTCGGCGAGCAGGATGTCGGCGGTGACGACCAGCGCCGCCGGCCCGGCGCGCTCGGCGATCCAGTCGTCCGCCGCGTCGAAGCCGGCGCCGACCTGCACCCGGCCGATCAGCGGGTGGGGCGGGATGCGGATCGGGCCGTTGCTGACGATCGTGACCGGCACGCCCCGGCGCAGGGCGACGCGGTAGACCTCGTCCTTGACCGGGCAGGCATCCGCATCGACGAGGATTTCCGGAACGGGCATGCCGGTGCCTATAGCCGGACCATCGCCAGCGCGCGTTCGTTGCCGTAGCGCAGGCCGGCGGTGCCGCCGCGCGGGGCGGCGGCATCGAGCGCGGCGAGGTCCTCTACGCTGAGCGCGACGGCGGCGGCCGCCATGCTGTCTTCCAGCGTTGCCCGGCGTTTCGAGCCGGGGATCGGCACGATTGCGTCATCCTGCGCGAGCAGCCAGGCGAGCGCGACCTGCGCCGCCGACACGCCGAGCCGGGCGGCGATGCCGCGGGCAACGGCGACGACGCGCATGTTGCGTTCGAAATTCCCCTCCGCATAGCGCGGGTCGGTCAGCCGGTAGTCGCCGGGCGGCAGATCGGCGCGGGTGGCGAAGCGGCCGGTCAGAAAGCCGCGACCGAGCGGGGAATAGGGAACAAAGCCGATGCCGAGAGCGCGGCAGGTGGGCAGGATGTCTGCCTCCACATCCCGTTCCCACAGCGAATATTCCGATTGCAGCGCCGCGATCGGGTGGACGGCGGCGGCGCGGCGGATGGTTTCGGGCGCGGCTTCGGACAGGCCGAGGTAGCGGACCTTACCGGCGCGGACCAGATCGGCCATCGCGCCGACGGTTTCCTCGATCGGCACCGCCGGATCGACGCGGTGCTGGTAGAACAGGTCGATCGTGTCGATGCCGAGACGACGGAGCGATTCGTCGCAGACGCGGCGCAGGTTGGCGGGACTGGAATCGACGCCGGTGACACTGGTGTCGGGCGCGAAGCGGAAGCCGAATTTGGTGGCGATGACCAGCCCGTCGCGCCGGCCGCGGATCGCCCGGCCGAGCAGTTCCTCGTTGAGATAGGGGCCGTAGATTTCCGCGGTGTCGAAAAAAGTGACGCCAAGATCGATGGCGCGGTGGATCGTCGCGATCGATTCCGCTTCGTGGGCGACGCCGTACATGTCGCCGCCGACGCCCGCCATTGGCATGCAACCAAGACCAAGGGCTGAAACGACGAGCCCGTCTCCCAGCGTGCGATATTTCATGAAGGGCATCTCCGCGCTATCAGGGCGGGCCATAGTGGCGGATCGGGGTAGGATGTGAACAGGAAATTCTTCGGCACCGACGGCATTCGCGGCCGGATCAACCAGGCGCCGATGACCGCCGAGATGGCGATGAAGGTCGGCATGGCCGCCGGCGCCCATTTCGCACGCGGCGACCATGTCCACCGCGTCGTCATCGGCAAGGATACCCGGTTGTCCGGCTATATGATGGAATCGGCGCTGGTCGCCGGCTTCACCAGCGTCGGCATGGATGTGGTGCAGGTCGGGCCGATGCCGACGCCGGCGGTGGCGCTGCTCGCCCGTTCGATGCGCGCCGACCTGGGGGTGATGATTTCCGCCAGCCACAACCCGTTTCAGGACAACGGCATCAAGCTGTTCGGGCCGGACGGTTACAAGCTGTCCGACGCCGACGAGGCGGCGATCGAGGTGCTGATCGATGCCGAGCCGGTGCTGGCGCCGGCCGAGCGCACCGGCCGTGCCCGCCGGGTGGAGGATGCGCGCGGACGCTACATCCACGCCGCCAAGTCGACCTTTCCCGACCATCTGAGCCTGGACGGGCTGCGCGTTGTCGTCGATTGCGCCAACGGCGCCGCTTATCAGGTCGCACCGGCGGCGCTGTGGGAACTGGGCGCCGATGTCATCCCGATCGGCGTCACCCCGAATGGCCGCAACATCAACGATCAGGTCGGTTCGACCGCGCCGGCGCTGTTGCAGGAAACCGTGGCCGCTTCGGGTGCCCATATCGGTATCGCGCTGGACGGCGATGCCGACCGGCTGATCGTTGTCGACGAAAAAGCGCGGGTGGTCGACGGCGACCAGCTGATGGCGCTGATCGCGACACGCTGGGCACGGCGCGGGCAATTGCGCGGCGGCGGCCTTGTCGCGACGGTCATGTCGAACCTGGGGCTGGAGCGGCTGCTGGCCGGCGCGGGGCTGACGCTGGAGCGTGCCGGGGTCGGCGACCGCTATGTACTGGAACGGATGCGGGCCGGCGGCTTCAACGTCGGCGGCGAACAGTCCGGCCATATCATCCTGTCCGACCACGCAACGACCGGCGACGGGCTGATCGCGGCATTGCAGATTCTGGCCGAACTGGTGACCGAGGGGCGGCCGGCGAGCGAGCTGCTGCGCCTGTTCGAGCCGGTGCCGCAATTGCTGAAGAATGTTCGTCACAGCGGCGGCCGTCCGCTCGACGATGCGCGGGTCAAGGCGGTGATCGCCGAAGCGGAGGCGGAGCTGAACGGGCGCGGCCGGCTGGTCATCCGCCGGTCCGGCACCGAGCCGCTGATCCGGGTGATGGCGGAGGGCGACGACGCGGCGCAGGTCGAGGCGCTGGTCGACCGGATCTGTGCGTCGGTGGCGGAGGTGGCGTGACCCCGCGCATCCTGATCGTCGCCGGCTCCGATTCCGGCGGCGGTGCCGGCATTCAGGCCGATATCAGAACCGTTGCCATGCTGGGCGGCCACCCGATGACCGCGATCGCCGCGATCACCGCGCAGAACACGCTGGGGGTGAGCGCGGTCCACGCGGTGCCGGCCGATATGGTCATCGCCCAGATCGACGCGGTGGCGGACGATATTGGCATAGACGCGGTCAAGATCGGCATGATCGGATCGCCGGAAACCGCCAATGCGGTCGCCGACCGGCTGGCGCGGATGGCCGGGGTGCCGATCGTCTTCGACCCGGTGATGATCGCGACCAGCGGATCGGTATTGGCCGATGCGGCGACGATCGCCGCCTTTGGCCGGTTGATGGCGATTGCCACCGTCACCACCCCCAACCTGCCGGAGCTTGCGGCGCTGGGCGGCGATGCCGAGGCGATCGTCGCGCGGACCGGGCGGGCAGTGCTGGTCAAGGGCGGTCATGCCGATGGCGCGACGATTGTCGACCGGCTGATCGCGCCCGACGGGGAAACCCGGTTCGAGGGCGAGCGGATCGACACGGTGCACAGCCACGGCACCGGCTGCACGCTGGCCAGCGCGATTGCCGCCGGGCTGGGCGCGGGGCTGCCCCTGCCCGAAGCGGTAGCGCGGGCGCGGCTGTTCGTGCGGATCGCGCTGAAGGCGGCGCCGGGGCTGGGGCGGGGGCACGGGCCGATGGGCCACGCCGCCGTCCGGCTCGATGTTGCCGGAGATGCGCCTATGCTGAACCAGGTGACGGTGGCGGCTGCCGATCAGGTAGCGACAGCGGCGTTCTACGAGGCGCTTGGCCTGACCCGGATCGTCGACGCGCCGGGGCGCTATGCCCGGTTCGAGAGCGCCGGCGGCGCGACCCTGTCGGTCGAGGCGGGGACGGCGGGCGGCGTCTATCTGGAATGTGCCGACCCGGATGCGGCGGCAGCGCGGATGGCGGCGGCGGGCTATGCGGTGGAGGCGGCGGCGACCGACCAGCGCTGGGGCTGGCGCGAAGCGTGGCTGTGTGACCCGGCCGGCAACCGCGTCTGTCTTTACCGGGCAGGCGAGAACCGGCGCTATCCGCCGTGGCGGCTGGGGTGAGCGGGCCGGATCGGGGGCTTGAGGCCGGCCACCCGGCGCCGGTCGTCGGCGTCGACGAGGCGGGGCGGGGGCCATTGTGCGGGCCGGTCGTCGCGGCGGCGGTGATCCTGCCCGAAGGCGCGGTGCCGGACGGGATCGACGATTCCAAGAAGCTGTCCGCCGCCGCCCGCGCGGCGCTGTCCGACCGCATCCGGGCGGTGGCGCGGGTTGGCATCGGCATGGCCGACGTCGCGGAGATCGACCGGTTGAACATCCTCCACGCGACGATGCTGGCGATGGAGCGGGCGGTCGCCGCGCTCGGCATTGCGCCTGGCATGGTGCTGGTCGACGGCAACCGCTGCCCGCGCTGGGCGCACCCGTCGACCGCCATCGTCGGCGGCGATGCGCGGTGCCTGTCGATCGCCGCCGCATCGATCGTCGCCAAGCAGCATCGCGACGCGATGATGATCGCGCTGGACGCCGAATTCCCCGGTTACGGCTGGGCGCGCAACAAGGGCTACGGGTCGCGCGAGCATTGCGAGGCGCTGCGCCGGCTTGGTCCGACACCGCACCACCGGCGCAGCTTTGCCCCGGTCGCGCAGGCGTGGCTGGCGCTATAAATCCGGCGCTTGAGTCTTTTGAATCACACCACCAGCGCTTGCGGTGCCGGGTGCGACCGCGGCGCGATATGTTGGGGTCGTTCCCGTTACGTTTTCAAATATCGGGTCTTGACTCTTCGGTAAAATAAAAACCGAGACTTGACCCCGAGTCGCTGCTGACTCACTTTGCCCACCGATTTCTCGGGAGGGTATTTTGGGGGTTATCACCAAGGTCAGGCAGAGCACGGCGGCCCCGGTCGAGGGACTGCCGGTCGACCGGATTCTGATGGACGACTGCATCGCCGCGATGCGGGCGCTGCCGGCGGCGAGCGTCGACATGATTTTCGCCGATCCGCCCTACAACCTGCAACTGGGCGGCGACCTGTACCGGCCGGAAGGCGGGCGCGTCGATGCCGTCGACAACGACTGGGACAAGTTCGACACCTTCGCCGCCTATGACCGGTTTACGCGGGCCTGGCTGGCCGAAGCGCGCCGGGTGCTGAAACCCGACGGCAGCCTGTGGGTGATCGGCAGCTATCACAACATTTTCCGTGTCGGCACGGCGTTGCAGGACGGCGGGTTCTGGATTTTGAACGATATTGTCTGGCGCAAGGCCAACCCGATGCCGAATTTCAAGGGCACCCGTTTCACCAACGCGCACGAGACGCTGATCTGGGCCGCGAATGGCGAGAATGCGCGCTACACGTTCAACTATCGCGCGATGAAGACGCTGAACGACGAATTGCAGATGCGGTCGGACTGGGTGCTGCCGATCTGCGGCGGGCAGGAGCGGCTGAAGCGCGGCGGCACCAAGGCGCACCCGACGCAGAAGCCGGAGGCGCTGCTCTACCGCATCCTGCTGGCGTGCACCAAGCCGGGCGACATCGTCCTCGACCCGTTCTTCGGCACCGGCACCACCGGGGCGGTGGCGCGGCGGCTGGGCCGCCACTTCATCGGCATCGAGCGCGAGCCGGCCTATGTCGAGGTCGCGGAACAGCGGATTGCCGACGCGCTGCCGCTGGACGAATCCGCGCTGGCGACGATGCAGGCGCCGCGCGCCGCGCCGCGCGTGCCGTTCGGCACGCTGGTCGAGACCGGGATGATAACGCCGGGCACGGTGCTGACCGACATCAAGCGGCGCTGGCGGGCGACGGTGCGTGCCGACGGATCGCTGCTGTCGGGCGACGCGACGGGGTCGATCCACAAGGTCGGCGCGGTGGTGCAGGGGGCGCCATCGTGCAACGGCTGGACATTCTGGCACCATGAGCAGGACGGGACGCTGAAGCCGGTCGACAGCCTGCGCCAGACCTATCTGCTGGCGACCCAGCCGTGACGCTGCCGGCGATTCCGCCGGGCGCCAAAGTCTATCTGCGGCCCGAGGGCTTCGTTGACACGCCGGTCGGCAATGACGGGCAGGTCGCGCGGCTGGCCGGCACGATGTTGTGGCACGCGGCGTGGGAAGTGATTGTCGAGAGCGGCGGCGTCCGCTGCGGACGGGCGCTGGTGCCGGTGACGGAACAGGACCGCCTGCCGGACGAAGTCGTGCCGCTGCTGGCCCGCTTCGCGGCGGCGCGGGCGCCGATTACGGTCGGCCAGCGCGTGATCCGGCTCGATCAGCCGCAGGTCGCCGGGATCGTCAATGTGACGCCCGACAGCTTTTCCGACGGCGGCAAGGCGGCAGATCCAGAGGCGGCGGCCGATGCCGGCTTCGCGATGGCGGAGGCGGGCGCGGCGCTGGTCGATGTTGGCGGGGAGTCGACCCGGCCCGGCGCCACGACGGTCTGGGAAGGCGATGAGATCGCGCGGGTGGTGCCGGTGGTCGAGCGTCTGGCGGCGAGCGGTGTCGCGGTGTCGATCGACACGCGCAAGGCGGCGGTGATGGAGGCGGCGCTGGCCGCCGGTGCCGGGCTGGTCAACGACGTGTCGGCGCTGCTCCACGACGAACGCGCCGCCGAAGTGGTGGCGAAGGCCGGTTGCCCGGTCATCCTGATGCACCACAGCGGCCGCAACCTGCACGACGGGCCGAAGCTGAGCGACCCGGTGATCGAGGTGTACGACTGGTTGGCCGACCGCGTCGACGCCGCGGTTGCCGCCGGTATCGCGCGCGAGCGGATCATCGTCGACCCCGGCATCGGCTTCGGCAAGGGGGTGGCGGACAATCTGGCGCTGCTCAACGGGCTGGCGATGCTGAACGGCATCGGCTGCGCGGTGATGCTGGGCGCCAGCCGCAAGCGTTTCATCGGCGCGCTGGCCGGCGAGGTGCCGGCTGACGAAAGGCTGGGCGGATCGCTGGCGGTGGCGCTGCACGGCATGGCGCGCGGCGCCCATCTGCTGCGCGTCCACGACGCGGCGGAGACGGTGCAGGCGGTGAAGCTGTGGCGCGGGATGCGCGATCAGGCGCTGGTCGGGTAACCGCGGTATCCGCCACCGCGTGCGTGCGATGACGGATACCGCGAGACTATCAGGCCGCCGGGCGGGCCGGGATGGTCAGCCCGCGCTGGACGGCGGGGCGGGCGAGGCCGCGATCGAGCCAGGCCGGAACGTGGGTCAGGCTGTCGTAATCGACGAGATCGCGGGCTTCGTAGAAGGTGATCAGGTTGCGTACCCAGCCGAGGGTGGCGATGTCGGCGATGGTATAGGCGTCGCCCATGATCCATTCGCGCCCGTCGAGCCGGGTTTCCAGCACGCCAAGCAGGCGTTTTGTTTCGGTAGTGTATCGTTCCAGCGGGCGCTTATCGGCATAGTCCTTGCCGGCGAAGCGGTGGAAGAAGCCGAGCTGGCCGAACATCGGCCCGATCGCCGCCATCTGGAAGAACACCCACTGGATCGTTTCATAGCGCAGCGCCGGATCGGCGGGCAGGAACTTGCCGGTCTTTTCGGCGAGGTAGAGCAGGATCGCGCCGGATTCGAACAGGCCGATCGGCTTGCCGCTGGGGCCGTCAGGGTCGATAATCGCCGGGATCTTGCCGTTGGGGTTGAGTGACAGAAATTCGGGCGTCCAGGTCTCGTCCTTGCCGATCTCGATCAGGTGCGGTTCGTAGGGCAGGCCGGTTTCCTCCAGCATGATAGACGCCTTCACGCCGTTGGGCGTCGGCAGCGAATAGAGCTGAATGCGGTCGGGGTGGGCGGCGGGCCAGCGGCCGGTGATCGGGAAAGCGGACAGGTCGGTCATGCGGAAACTCCTATGATTCGGATGCGAGAAGGGTGCCGAGACGGGCGGCGAGCGCCGGGCCGTCGCCGGCGACATGCACCATCTTCACCCGCGCGGTGGCGCCGGACAGCAAGGTGACGTCGGTCTTGCGGACGCCAAGGGCGCTGGAGAGGAACGCGACGAGCGCGGTGTTGGCCGCCCCCTCGACCGGCGGCGCGGCGACGCGCAGCTGAACGAGCGGGCGGCCATCGGCGTCGGCGCCAAGGCCGGTGATCGCGCTGCGCCGCGCGCGCGGGGTAAGCCGCAACGGCAGGCGTAGCCCGTCGGCGACGATCATGGAGGACAGGATGGCGGTGGGCATTGTCGCCTATGTAGGAGCGATCATAGCCGAATTGAAGGAAGGGGAGCGGCGATCAGGCCGCCGCGTCACCGATACCGAGTTCCGCCAGTTTGCGGTAAAGCGTCGAGCGGCCGATGCCGAGGCGGCGGGCGACTTCCGTCATCCGGCCGCGATAATGGCCGATGGCGAGGCGGATCACGTCGGCCTCGATCGCTTCGAGCGAACGCAGGTGCCCGTCCGATTCGAACAGGGTGACGCCGGAGCCGGTGGCATTGAGTGCGGTAGCCGATGCCTGGGGCTGTTCACCGTCGCTGAACCGCTGAGCGATCTGCGGGAAATCGTCGGTGGTCAGCGCGTCGCTTTCACACAGCACGGCGGCGCGGAACAACGCGTTCTGGAGCTGGCGGACATTGCCCGGCCAGTCATAGCCGGTCAGCAGCGACAGCGCCTCGTCGGTAATGCCAAGGCCGCGCAGGCCCGGCTGGCGGGCGATGCGGGCGAGAAGATGGCGGGCAATCGCCGGGATGTCGCCCTTGCGGTCGCGCAGCGGCGGGATGACGAGCTGGACGACGTTCAGCCGGTAGTAGAGGTCTTCGCGGAAGCGCCCGGCGGCGACCTCGTCCAGCAGCACCTTGTTGGTCGCGGCGATGACGCGCGCGTCGACATCGTGAATGACGCGGCCGCCGACCGGCTGGATGTCCCCGGATTCCAGCACGCGCAGCAGCTTGACCTGTGCATCGAGCGGCAGTTCGGCGACTTCGTCGAGGAACAGGGTGCCGCCATCCGCCTCCTGAAAGCGGCCGACCTTGCGTTCGAACGCGCCGGTAAACGCGCCGCGTTCATGGCCGAACAATTCCGATTCGACGAGGTTTTCGGGGATTGCGCCGCAGTTTACCGCGATCAGCGGGCGTTTGGCGCGGGGCGACGCGGCGTGGATCGCCTCGGCCACCAGTTCCTTGCCGGTGCCGCTTTCGCCTTCGATCAGCACGGGGACGCGGGCGCGCGCCGCCTTGGCGGCAATGGCGAGGGCGGCGCGGAAGCGGGGCGCGGCGCCGACGATCTCGTCGAAACCGAGCGGGGCGCTGATCTTTTCCGACAGCGGGCGCAGTTCGCCGCCGCCCGCACCGCTGGTCACCGCGGCATCGAGCGCGGCGAGCAGCCGGTCCGGCGCGATCGGCTTCAACAGAAAGTCGGTGGCGCCGGCGCGCATTGCCTCTACCGCGACCTCGGCGGAATCGAGCGCGGTCATCGTCACCACCGGCAGCGCCGGCCGACGGTCGCGGATGGCCCGGATCAGCCCGGTCAGATCCGCCGAGGGCAGGGCATGGTCGATCAGTACGGCGTCGAGCGACAGGCCGTCCTGGGTGCCGAGCGTGGCGATCGCGGTTTCGCCGTCGGCGGCGCCGATCGTCCGCCAGCCGGCCCGCGCCGCGATGGCCGAAACCAGCCGGCGCTGCGCCGGTTCGTCATCGACCAGCATCAACAGGCGAACTCCGTTGCGCGCCATGATCCCCCATCCAGCAGTCCCTTTGAGAGACGGGGTCTAACATCGCAATGTAAATGGCGGATTAAACCGCGCGGCCGGCGCACGGACCAAGGGGCTTGAGAAGGACAGGCCGGCTGGCTAAGGAGGCGGCGTAGGGATTCAAGGGGAGGGCGCGCACGTGGCGACCAATGATTACGACGTTCACGAGCGGACCTATTCCGGCTTCATGTCGCTGGTTAAATATTCGGCGATTATCAGCTTTGTAGCGGTGATGATCATTGTCATGCTGATCGCGCGCTGAGCGCCGCGATGAAGATAGCGGTCCTGAAGGAAACCGCCGCCGGCGAAACGCGCGTTTCGGCCAGCCCGGAGACGGTGAAGAAATTCATCGCGCTGGGCGCCGCCGTTGCGGTCGAGACCGATGCCGGCGCCACCGCGTCGATTGCCGATGCCGCCTATGCCGATGCTGGCGCCACCGTCGGCCCCCGCGGCGCGACACTGGCCGATGCCGACATCCTGCTCGGCGTGCAGGGGCCGACGCCCGACAGCCTGAAAGGCGTGAAACCGGGCGCCTGGCTGGTCGCCGGGCTGAACCCGTTCGGCGAGCGGGCCCGCGTCGACGCTTATGCCGCGCTGGGGGTGGACGCGCTGGCGATGGAGTTCATGCCGCGCATTACCCGCGCGCAGTCTATGGACATATTGTCTTCGCAGTCGAACCTTGCCGGGTACAAGGCGGTGATCGACGCGGCCGGCGTCTATGGCCGGGCCTTTCCGATGATGATGACCGCCGCCGGCACGATTTCCGCCGCGCGGGTGTTCGTGATGGGCGTGGGCGTCGCCGGGTTGCAGGCGATCGCCACCGCGCGGCGGCTGGGCGCGCAGGTTTCCGCCACCGACGTCCGTTCCGCGACCAAGGAGCAGATCGAGAGCCTCGGCGCCAAGGCGATTTTCGTCGAGGCGGTGAAGGGGATCGAGGGCGAAGGTTCCGGCGGCTACGCTACCGAGATGAGCGACGAATACAAGGCGGCGCAGGCCGAGCTTGTTTCCAGCCATATCGCCAAGCAGGACATCGTCATCACCACCGCGCTGATCCCCGGACGGGCGGCGCCCCGGCTGATTTCCGACGCGCAGATCGCGTCGATGCGGCCGGGCAGCGTCATCGTCGACCTGGCGGTCGAGCAGGGCGGCAACGTCGAGGGCGCGGTTGCCGGCGAGATCGTCGAGAAGCACGGCGTCAGGATCGTCGGCCACCGCAACGTGCCGGGTCGGCTGGCGGCGGACGCATCGGCGCTGTTCGCGCGCAACCTGTACAATTTCCTCAGCGCGTTCTGGGACAAGGAACAGGGCCGCCCGGTCCTGCCCGACGACGACGAGATCACACAGGCGATCCGCCTGACCCAGGGCGGCAAGGTGGTGAACACCCGGCTGCTCGGCTGACCGCGAGACAAGGACCTCGACGATGGACTTCATTTCGATCCTCTCGATTTTCGTGCTCGCCTGCTTCGTCGGCTATTATGTCGTCTGGTCGGTGACGCCCGCGCTGCACACGCCGCTGATGGCGGTGACCAACGCGATTTCGTCGGTGATTATCGTCGGGGCGCTGATCGCCAGCGCGGCGGCGGGGTCGCCGCTGTCGAAATGGCTGGGGCTGGCGGCGGTGGTGCTGGCCAGTGTCAATATCTTCGGCGGCTTCGCGGTGACCGAGCGAATGCTGGCGATGTACAAGAAGAAGGGGCGCTAGGACCATGCACGAGGCGCTCGCCGTCAATCCCTGGGTCGCGCTCGCCTATCTGGTGGCGGGCGTCTGCTTCATCCTGGCGCTGCGCGGGCTGTCCAGCCCGGCATCGAGCCGGCGGGGCAACCGTTTCGGCATGGCCGGCATGGCGCTGGCCGTCGCGACCACGCTGGTCACCCACGACATCGCCAGCCTGCCGGAGATCGCCGGCGCTATCCTGATCGGCGGGACGATCGGCTTCATCGTCGCCCGGCGGATCGCGATGACCGCAATGCCGCAGCTGATCGCCGCTTTCCACTCGCTGGTCGGCATGGCGGCGGTGCTGGTCGGCGCGGCCGCCTTCCTGAACCCGGAAGCGTTCGGCATTCTTGCCGCCGACGGCCTCGACATCGCGTTCAACAGCCGGATCGAGATGGGTCTGGGCGTCGCGATCGGCGCGATCACCTTTTCCGGGTCGGTCATCGCCTTCCTGAAGCTGAACGGCAATATGAGCGGCGCGCCGATCATCCTGCCGCTGCGCCATGTCATCAACCTGGCCATGCTGGCGGCGATCCTGGCGCTGGTCTTCCTGTTCCACGCCGATACGCCGGAGCTGTTCTGGGCGATCGTCGTGCTATCCTTCCTGATCGGGTTCCTGCTGATCATCCCGATCGGCGGGGCGGACATGCCGGTCGTCATATCGATGCTGAACAGCTATTCCGGCTGGGCGGCGGCGGCGATGGGCTTCACCCTGCACAACACCGCGATGATCATCACCGGCGCGCTGGTCGGATCGTCGGGCGCGATCCTGTCTTACATCATGTGTAAGGCGATGAACCGTAGCTTCATCAGCGTGATCTCCGGCGGCTTCGGCGCCGGGGACAGCGATAGCGGCGGTGCGGCTGTGGCCAAGACCGACCGGCCGTGGAAGCGCGGCTCCGCCGAGGACGCCGCCTTCCTGATGAGCCAGGCCGAGCAGGTCGTCATCGTCCCCGGTTACGGCATGGCGGTGGCGCAGGCCCAGCATGCGCTGCGCGAGATGGCCGACAAGCTGAAGGAGCATGGCGTCGCGGTCAAATACGCGATCCACCCGGTCGCCGGGCGGATGCCGGGCCATATGAACGTGCTGCTTGCCGAGGCGAACGTGCCCTATGACGAGGTGTTCGAGCTGGAGGACATAAACTCCGAATTCGCGCGCACCGATGTCGCCTTCGTTATCGGCGCGAACGACGTGACCAACCCGGCGGCCAAGACCGACAAGAGTTCGCCGATCTACGGCATGCCGATCCTTGACGTCGAGAAGGCGAAGACGGTGCTGTTCGTCAAGCGGTCGATGGGCGGGGTCGGCTATGCCGGTGTCGACAACGACGTGTTCTACCGCGACAACACGATGATGCTGCTCGCCGACGCGAAGAAGATGGTCGAGGAAATCGTCAAGGCGATGGAGTAGGCGCGGGCGGCGACGCTCCGCCGCGGATCAATCGCCGCGCAAGCCGTCACGGCATTGGTCGTCCTCCGTTCTGGAGGACCGACCCTTGGATATCGACGAAATCGCCGCCGCGTTACGCGCGGCCAGAGCCGCGCTGGCGCGGACCGGCGCGCCGCCCGGAACACGCGCCGACCATGCCGCCTGTCTGGCGGCGGTAGATGCGGCAATTGGCGAGGCCGAAAGGCTGGCGCGCGACCGCCAAAATTCCGCTATGTCACAGACCTGATTGCATTTTTTGTCCGGAATGGACAAGTATTCGCTGGAGTCCGATCCAGGATCGGGCATGGTCCAGTATGGATCAAACGCGGGGCAACAGGGGTGGCCATGGAACTTTGGTATCGCAACGGCGGAACGACGGCGGCCGACAGGGCGGTGGTGGTGCTGGCGGATACGCCAGCGGGGCTGTCGGTCGCGGCACAGGCCGCCGATGTGCTGGGCGCGCGAGTGCTGCGTTCCGAATTGCTGGAGCCGGGCGCGGCGGCGGATGCGTGGTTGATCGCGATCGGCGGCGCCGACGCCCTGATCGTCGAGCTGGACAGCGACGGCGGCCTGGAACTGGACGCGTTGCTTGCGCTGATCGACCGGACAGCACGCGATAGCGGGATTGACGCGGTGATCTGCTTTCCCGAGTCGCTGATCGACATTGTCGCGGCGGCGATCGGCAGTGGGCGTATCGCCCTGCTCTGCGCGCCGACGATGATCGAGCGGGTGGCCGCGCTGCAACTTGCCGTTCAACCCCGCCAGCCGATGTTGGCGGATATCGGCTCGGAGTCCGAGGCGCAGCGGCTGATGCAACTGAGCCGGGAGGTGGCGCGGATCGCCAAGGCGCTGGCCGAACTGTCCGCCGGCGAACCGGGGCCGGGCCCGGCGGTACATGACGGCGCCGGGCGCTTCGCCGCCGAGACGCGGAGCGACCCGGTCGATGCCGCGACGGTCCGAGCGGTGATCCGCGCACGGCGATTGCGCGACCAGTACCTGCCAGCGGCGCTGTTCGCCGACCCGGCGTGGGACATGTTGCTCGACCTGATGGCGGCGCGGCTGGAGGGACGGCCGGTCGCCGTGTCCAGCCTGTGCATCGCCGCAGCGGTGCCGCCGACGACGGCGCTGCGCTGGATTCAGGCGCTGGCCAATGCCGATCTGATCGAACGCCGGCCGGACCAGCGCGACGGGCGGCGGGTGTTCATATCTCTGGCTGACCGGGCGGCGGAGGCGATGCAGCACTATTTCACCGCCGCGCGGCAGGCGGGGGCGATTCTCGCCTGATCCACCCACCCATGACCGTTCGGGCTTGGCGAACGCGGCCAAACGCCATAAAGGCCGCCATTCCCGTCAGGCGGGGCGCTTAGCTCAGTTGGTAGAGCATCTCGTTTACACCGAGAGGGTCGGCGGTTCGAGCCCGTCAGCGCCCACCATCCCCGGCCAGTTGTATGCGTTTTCCTTATGCGGGCAGGTCCACGCGTTTGTGGGCAATTGATCGCGCAATCGCCATAGAGCGAACTTGACTTCGATATGCGAATATCTAGCGTGCTCGGCTGATATCCAGCGCATATTGGGGAGGCGGAATGGCGGCCGATCGCTTTTTGACCACGCATACCGGCAGCCTGCCGCGCCCGGCGGCGCTGATGGCGATGATGTTCGCGCAGCAGGCGGGCGAGGCGATCGAACCGGAGGCGCTGGCGGTGGCGGTCGACGAGGCGGTGGCGCTGATGGTCGCGCGGCAGGCGGAAGCCGGTATCGACGTGATGAACGACGGCGAGATGTCGAAGCCGAGCTATGCCACCTACATCAAGGATCGGCTGAACGGTTTTGGCGGAGAGAGCGGCAGCTACAGCTTTCGCGACCTCGACGAGTTTCCGGGGACCAAGGCCAAGGTGTTCGCCGATACCGGCCGGGCGCGGCGCACCGCCCCGGCGTGCAACGGCCCGATCTCCGTCAAGGACATGGAGGCGCCGCGCCGCGATGCCGAGCGGCTGAAGGCGGCGGCGGCGGACCGGCGGCTGTTCATGAGCGCGGTGTCGCCGGGAACGACGGCGCTGTTCTTCGGCAACACCCATTACCCCGACTATGAATCCTATCTGTTCGCGATCGCCGAAGGGCTGAGGCACGAATATGAGACGATCGCCGCCAGCGGCATCGACCTGCAGATCGACTGTCCCGACCTGGCGATGGGCCGCCATGTCCAATATGCCGACCTCGACGTTGCCGGGTTCCGCAAGAAGATCGCCCTGCACATCGAGGCGCTGAACCATGCCGTCGCCAACATTCCGGCGGAGCGGCTGCGGATGCACCTGTGCTGGGGCAATTACCCCGGCCCGCACCATTGCGACGTGCCGCTGGCCGACATTGTCGATATCGTGTGGACCGCCAAGCCGCGCACTGTGCTGCTCGAGGCGGCAAACCCGCGCCACGCGCATGAGTTCGCGCTGTTCGAAACCGTTCGCCCGCCCGAGGACAAGATATTGGCGCCGGGGCTGATCGAGCCGCAATCGCCCTATATCGAGCATCCCGATCTGGTTGCCCAGCGGATCGGCCGATACGCCGATCTGGTCGGCCGCGAACGGGTGATTGGTGGCGTCGACTGCGGTTTTTCGATCCATGTCGGCAGCGGCGGGCTGGACCCGGAAGTGGTGTGGGCCAAGCTTGGCGCGCTGGCCGAAGGCGCGCGGCGGGCAAGCAAACGCTACTGGGGATAGCGGGCAGCCTTCCGCTGGCGGTCAGGCCGGGGTGACGAGCGGAGAGCGGATGCGGTCGACGAAGCTGGCGAGCGCCGCGTTGTACGCGTCAGCATGGGTCAGGTTGCACAGATGGCCGGCGGCGGCGATGGTCATGCGGCGGGCGTTGGGCAGGCCGTAGGCGAGTGCATCGGCGACCAGACGGCGCCAGGGCGTGTCCTGTTCCCCGGTCAGCACCAGCGCCGGTGCGTAGATGGCGTCGAGCTCACCGGCGAGCGGCGTCAGCGGTGGCGGCGCGGCGGCGGCAAGGTCCCGCGCCTGATAGGCGGCGAGCAGCCTATCGACGGTGCGGCGGGCGGCGGGATCGTCGACCCGCATCAGCGGATGTTTGCGCCACAGCGCCTTCATCCGGTCGATCCGCCCGCTGCGGACCAGCGCGGCATAGCTGGCGATCGGTATCCGGTCGTCGCCGCGCGGGCCGGGCAGGAAGCCGTCGAGCGGCGCGCCTTGCAGGACGACGCCGATCACCCGGTCGGGATGGGCCATGGCGAAATGCAGCGCGACCCGCCCGCCCTGCGACATGCCGACAATGACCGCGCGCGCCAGCCCCAGCCGGTCGAGGATGGCGAACAGGTCGCCATCTTCATCGGCAAGGCCGGGTGGGGCGGTCGAGGCGCCGAAGCCGCGCCGGTCGACGGCGATGACCTGAAAGCGGGCGGCCAGCGCGCCGAGTTGGGCGTGCCAGACGCCGCGATCGAGCGACCAGCCGTGGAGCAGGACCAGCGGCAGGCCTTCGCCGGCGACCTCTATACGGACGGTGCCGTCCGCGACCGGGATGTCGTGGACCATCGTCGCACCGGCTGCGGGCAGGCTGGCCATGGCCGGGCGATCAGGCGTGCTCTTCGTGGCGGAAATGATTGTTGGTTTCGTGATCCCCCGATAGCCAGCGGCGCAATTCCTCATGCGCGACGGCGCGGCGCTTCGCGTTGATTTCATCCGCGTTCGGCGCGTCGAGGGTGAATTCGAGGATCATGCCGTTCGGATCGGTGATGTAGACCGAGCGGCAATAGCCATGTTCGAGGACATAGGTGTCCGGTTCCCGGTAGCCGGCGGCCTTGATCCGCTGTTCGATCTCCGCCTGCGTTTCGGCGTCGACACTGAGTGCGATGTGGCGGAAGGGGGAGGGGGCGAGATCGGGATCGAACAGCGCCTGATCTTCCGGCGTGGCGAATTGGAAGAAGGCAAGGGCACCACCATCGGCAAGGCCGAAGAAGCAATGGCAATAGACCCGTTCCGCGCCGAACAGCACGTCCTTCTCGCTCCACGTTGCGATCAGTGGCAGGCCGATCACCTCTTCGTAGAACTTGCGGGTCGCTTCCAGATCCTTGCTGACATAGGCGGTGTGGTGCAGCCGCGACGGCAATCTCGTCATGGTCGGTTCCTCTCCTCAACGGGTTGAGCGTCGCGCGCGCCCGGCCCCGCTGGAAGGCTAGCACAGGCGACGAAAGCCATCAATTCGTTTTGCGAAGTAAAGTTCGCATATCGAAAATCAATGGGTTTCGGGATCGGAACTGGCGCCGTCCGCGCCGGGACCGTCATAGGCGATCGCCGCCGCCGCGTGCCCGGACAGGATGAATCCGATCGGCCGTTCGCTTTCCTCCTGCAGATGGCCGATCAGGCTGGCGGTGCGGGCGAGCAGGGCGATGCCCTTCAGCGCCCGCAACGGGAAGCCGACGTCGAGCATCACCGCCGGGATCGCGCCGTTGACGTTGATCGGCAGGTCGCGGCCGATGGTGGCGGGGAGGGCGGCCTTCACCGCGCGCAGGGCGGCGATGTGCGGCCCCTCCGTGCCGCGTTCCGCCGCCAGCCGCAGCAGCAGGTTGGCGCGCGGATCGCCCTCGTTGTGGAGCGGGTGGCCGAAACCGGGCACCGCCTTGCCCGCCGCGCGCAGGGCGCGCACCGCATCTTCCGGCGTCCGGTCGTTCGCGACGATGTCGGCGAGGAAGGCGCCGGCCACCTCCGCGCTGCCGAGGACGACCGAGCCGCAGCCGAGCAGCCCGGCGGCGACCGCGCCCTGAAAGGCCTCCGGCGCAGCGGCGTAGGTCATCCGCGCGGCGACGACGCTGGGCACCAGGCCATGTTCGGCAAGGGCGGTGAGCACGGCGTTGGCGAAGAACAGCTGGTCGGCATTCGGCTCCACGCCGGTGACGAGCAGCCAGAAATAGCTGGTGAAGTCGGTCTGGCCGATCACCTCTCCGCACAAATCCTTGCCGCGCACGGTGATCGCAGCCGGGGTCGAGGTGGAAATCGCGCTGTACGGTTGGTCCTGCTTGCCTATTCTCATCGCCATCTCACTGGTCTGTGCCCGGCCCCGCTGGCCGTGCCCGGCGGCGGAAACGGCCGGCCGGGCGGGGTGGCGAGGCTATCGGCGGACATGCCGACTCACAACCTTTCGCATTTCGAAGTTGTTTTCGCTATACGAATTTTCTTATATGCAGGCGGTCCGGTCGTGCGGCGCTGCCCGTGACCGGGGCGATTCGTTTGGGAGGGTGGTTGATGGCGAAGGTTCTAGGCGATGTCCGTGTCCTGGAAATGGGTACGTTCATCACCGGCCCGGCCGCCGGGATGCTGCTCGCCGACCTGGGCGCCGACGTCGTCAAGGTGGAGAACAGCGACGGCGGTGACCCGTTTCGCGCGTTCAAGGGCGGGTTCTACAGCCCGCATTTCCAGACCTACAACCGCAACAAGAAAAGCATCACGCTGAACACCAAGGCGCCGGAGGACCTGGCCGCGCTCGACGCTCTGGTCGCCGATGCGGACGTGTTCATCCAGAATTTCCGGCCCGGCGTTGCCGCCCGGCTGGGCGTCGACGCGGCGCGGCTGCAGGCGATCAACCCACGGCTGATCTATTGCGCGATTTCCGGGTTCGGCGCGACCGGGCCTGACCGCAAGCGCCCGGCGTTCGACACGGTGGCGCAGGCGGCGAGCGGTTTCCTGCGTTTGCTGCTCAATCCGGCCCAGCCCCGTGTCGTCGGCCCGGCGATCGCCGATTCCGTCACCGGATTCTACGCCGCCTACGGCATATTGGGGGCGCTGCACGAGCGCGCGACGACCGGGCGGGGCCGGGTGGTCGAGGTGTCGATGCTGGAGGCGATGTGCCATTTCAACCTTGACGATTTCACCCATTATTTCTCCGCCGGCGAAGTGATGGGGCCGTACAGCCGGCCGAACGTATCGCAATCCTACGTCTTCCAGTGCGCCGACGGCGGCTGGATCGCGCTGCACATGTCGTCCCCCGCCAAATTCTGGGAGGCGCTGGCCGAGGCTGTCGGGCGACCGGACATGCTGGCGTTGCCGGCATTCGCCGACCGCAATGCGCGCATCGCCAATTACGAGGGTGTCGTCGCCTTTCTCGCGCCGATCTTTCGCACCCGCGACCGGGAAAGCTGGCGCCGGCTGCTGCTGGAAAAGGAAGTGCCGTCGTCGCCGGTCTATGCGTCGGACGAGGTGCTGGAGACCGAGCAGGCGCGGGCGCTGGCGTTGGAGGTATCGGCCAGCCACCCCGAGACCGGGCTGTTCCGCACAATCCGTTCGCCGGTCAGTTTCGACGGCGAGCGGGCGGACACGGTGGTGCCGCCGCCGGTGCTGGGCGCGGACAACCCGGCGGTGCTGGGCCGCCCGGCCTGGACGCCGCCCGGCAAATAGCGCGGCTGGCGCGCGGGGCCGCGCCTGTCTATAGCCGCCGGAACGACGAAGGGGCGGCAGGATGGCTGAGACGCCGAAGGTGCGACAGGACCCGGAATATCTCTCGACGCTGGCGCGCGGCCTGTCGGTGCTGCGCGCGTTCAACCAGAGCCGGCCGGAAATGCAACTGAGCGAGGTGGCGACGGCGACCGGGCTGAACCCGGCGGTGGCGCGGCGATGCCTGAACACGCTGGTCCAGCTCGGCTATGTCGCGCAACACGGTCGGCGCTTTCTGCTGCGCCCGGAGGTGCTGGTGTTCGGCTCCGCCTTCCTCGCGTCGATGAACGTCGAGGGGGTGGCCGGGCCGCACCTGCAGGCGCTGCGCGACGAGACCGGCGACAGTTCGTCGATGGCGGTGCTGTCAGGCGAGGACATTTTGTACATCGCCCATGTTTCCACCAACCGCCGCATTCGCATCGGCGCCAGCGTCGGCACCCGTTTTCCCGCCTATGCCACCTCGCTGGGCAAGGTGCTGCTCGCTTATCAGGGCGACGCGGCGATCGACGCCTATCTGGACTCGGTGGTGCTGAACCGGTTCACCGAACATACGGTGACCGACAAGGCGGTGCTGCGCGAAAGCCTGCACGCGACGCGGGTCGACGGCTATGCCTCCGCCCAGGACGAGCTGGATTACGGCGTCGTGTCCGTGGCGGTGCCGGTGTTCGACAAGGACCGGCAAATCGCCGCCGCGATCAACTGTTCGACATCGACCACCCGGATCGCGCGTGACGAACTCGTCTCCAGTCGGCTGCCGCTGCTCCAGCGCGCCGCCGTCGAGATGGAGAGCGCGTTGCAGCGCTGGCCGTTCCTGTCGCACGCGCTGCGGCCGTAACGCCCCTTTTCTGACCGTAAGAAAACCGCGCTGCCGCGCCGGATATTGTTTCCGGCGCGCAACAGTCGCGCCGCTTTATGTGAATTTCGCAATGCGAACTTGACTTCGATAATCGAAATTCGTACCCCGATCGATGATCGGAGAGGTGCCCGCCGGCCGGCAAAACGACCGGTGCCGGGTGCCGATCCGAGCCAACAAAAGCGGGGAATGGGGATGAGGAAGCTTCGGTCTGCGCGTGTCCTGCTGCTGGCGGGCGTAATGGGAATTGCCGGTATCGCCGCGAGCGGGGCCGAAGCGCAGTCGGCGGCTTCCGCCGGTGGCGATGCGGCGGCTTCCACCGGTGACGGAGACATCGTCGTTACCGCGCTGCGCCGTTCCGAATCCTTGCAGGATGTGCCGGCGGCGATTGCCGCCTATACGTCGGAGACGATCGCGGCGGCGGGCATCGAGCGGCCGAGCGACTTCATCAACCTGACGTCGAACGTCAACCTGGTCGAGACCCAGAACGCCGGCAACGCCTTCATCATCATCAGGGGCATCACCCAGGCGCGCAATTCCGAGCCGTCGGTCGCGGTCGTCGTCGACGGGGTGCAGCAGGTCAACCCGGCCCAGTTCAACCA
This sequence comes from Sphingomonas flavalba, assembly GCF_047553045.1. Classification (GTDB taxonomy): domain Bacteria; phylum Pseudomonadota; class Alphaproteobacteria; order Sphingomonadales; family Sphingomonadaceae; genus Sphingomonas_L; species Sphingomonas_L flavalba_A. The sequence goes on from NZ_CP180208.1 coordinate 1,209,057, forward strand.
GGAACTGTTCGACATCGAGCAGATCGAGGTGCTGAAGGGGCCGCAGGGCGCGATTTACGGCCGTAATGCCATTGGCGGCGCGATCGTCATCCGCACCAAACAGCCGACCGACACGTTCGAGGGGCAGGCGCGCGCCGGCATCGACAACGGTTTCGGCTACTGGTTGCGCGGCGGAGTCAGCGGGCCGCTGTCCGACACCGTGCGCTTCCGCCTTGCCGGGTCGTGGTATGACACCAACGGTTTCATCCGGAACGCCTATCTGAACGAAGACGCGGACCCGGTGAAGGACCTGGGCCTGCGCGGCACGCTGCTGTGGAACCCGACGCCGGAATTCACCGCCGACCTGCGCGGATCGATCAGCCGGCTGCGGACTCAGGCGCTGTATTTCAACATCGTGTCGGACGTGAACGACACCAGCCTGCCGGTCAGGGTCAACAACCGCGGGCAGAACGACCGCGACATCAACAACCTGTCGCTGCGCCTGACCTATGACACCGGCGCCGGGGTGATCAGTTCCGTCACCTCCTACGACACGCTGAAGGAGATACTGACCGGCGACGCTTTCGACTTCCTGCCGATCCAGGAGTCGTTGTTCTACCAGATATTCGGCTTCGACCTGAACCAGAGCCAGTATCTGAACGTCAAGGCGTTCAGCCAGGAGATCCGCTTCACCTCTCCGGCGGAGAACAGGTTCGGCTATATTGTCGGCGCCTATTTCATCGATACCAACCGGTTCATTTCGACCGGCAACATGATCGATACCGGCAACGACGCTTTTCCCGTCTATCGCGAGCCGAGCACAAACCCACTGAACCCGCAGTTCAGTTTCCTGTCGGACAAGCAGGATAATTTCGCCTGGGCGGTGTTCGCCAACCTGTCCTATGATTTTTCGGACCAGTTCCGCGCCGATTTCGGCATCCGCTATGACCGCGACCGCCGCCGCAACACGACGCTGACGCCGGCGCAGTTCATGAACGGCCCCGGCCTACCCGACGGCACCACCGGCGAAATCCGCAAGGCGACGTTTGACGACTGGCAGCCGAAGTTGACGCTGACCTGGAAGCCGACCAACATGCTGACCGTTTATGGCGGTTACAGCCGGGGTTTCCGCAGCGGCGGTTTCAACCAGACCGGGGTCGGCGGCGTCGCGGCGACAAACGGCATCGTCGGCGTCGAGGATATTTTCCAGGCGGAGACGGCCGACACCTTCGAGATCGGCACGCGCGCCCAGTTGCTCGACCGGCGACTGACGCTGAGCGCCAATGCCTATACGACGGAATCCAAGAACTCGTATTTCTTCGTCTTCCTCGCCGCCAACTCGACCCAGAATCTGGGCAACGTCCCACGCACCCGGATCAAGGGTTTTGAGCTGGAGGCGACCGCGCGGCCGGCGCCCGGTTTCGACCTGAACGTCGGCTTTGGCTATACCGCCAGCGATATCAGGGCCTTCCCCGATCCGGCGGCAATCGGCAACGAGGCGCCGCTGATCTCGCGCTACACCTTCAACACCGGCGCGCAGTACCGTACCGCGGTGAGCGACGATGTGACGCTGACCGCGCGGGTCGATTACCGCCGGACCGGCAAGACCTGGTGGGATGTCGAGAATTCGACGGTTCGCAAGCCGGTCGACCTGGTCGATGCGCGGGTGAGCGTCGATTTCGGCGGCTTCACCGTCGCCGGTTTCGCCAGCAATCTGTTCAATGAGACATATAACGCCGAGTTCTCGCCCGGCGGGTTCGTGTTCAAGGCCCGGCCGCGCCGTTACGGCGCCGAGCTTGGTTTCAGGTTCTGATCGTTCGGGAGCAGGCAATGCCGCGGATTCTGGTTCTGTATTATTCAAGCTACGGCCATGTCGAGACGATGGCGCAGGCGGTGGCGGAAGGTGCCGCCGCGGCCGGTGCCGAGGTGGCGGTGAAGCGGGTGCCTGAACTGATGCCGGAAGCGGTGGCGCGCAGCGCCGGCGTGTTGCTGGATCAGGCCGCGCCGATCGCCGACCCGCAGGAACTGGGCGATTACGACGCGATCATCGTCGGGTCGCCGACCCGGTTCGGGAACATGGCCGCGCAGATGCGCAACTTCCTCGACCAGACCGGTCCGCTGTGGGCGAAGGGCGCGCTGGTCGGCAAGGTCGGCAGTGCCTTCACCTCCACCGCCAGCCAGCATGGCGGGCAGGAGATGACAATTACGTCGATCCACACCACCCTGCTGCACCACGGCATGATCATCGTCGGCCTGCCGTACAGCTTTGCCGGCAACACGATCATGACCGAGATCAGTGGCGGCACACCGTATGGCGCCAGCACCATCGCCGGCCCGGACGGCAGCCGCCAGCCGAGCGGCAATGAACTGGACGGCGCGCGTTTTCAGGGGCGGCATGTCGCCGAGATTGCCGCGCGGATGAAAAAGGGAGGGCAGAACTGATGACCCATGCAGTGACCGAAGCGGCGTTTGCCGCCTGGCTCGACGGCTACAAGGCGGCATGGGAAGGGCGCGACCCGGAGGCCGCCGCCGCGCTGTTCACGCCGGACGCCCGCTATCACGAAACGCCCTACGACCCGCCGCTGGAAGGGCAGGCGGGGGTTCGCGCCTATTGGGAAAAGGTGACGGCCGGGCAGGCGGGCGTCGTCTTCACCTATGACGGCGTGACCTGCACGGGCGACACCGGCCTGTGCCACTGGCACGCCGCGTTCAAGGGCGTTCCGGGCGGCGAAGCGATCGACCTGGACGGCATGTTCCGTTGCCGTTTTGCCGCTGACGGCCGTGTCGATCGGCTGGAGGAGTGGTGGCACATACAGGTGGTGCCGTCGGCGGCCTGACGGCGCCGATGCCGATGAAACGGAACGTCGCCTAGCGTTCCAGCTTGGTCGCCAGGATGATCGATGTGGTGGTGCGCTCGACGCCGTCGAGCAGGCCGATCTGGTCGATCAGTTCGTTCATCTGGGTGCCGTCTTCCGTTTCCAGCACGGCGATGATGTCATATTCGCCGCTGATCGCGTGGATCGCCTGGATCAGGGTGATGTCCGCCAGCGCCTGTTCGACCTCGCGGTGGAAGCGCGGGCGGGTCTTGATCATCATGTGCGCGCGCAGGCGGCTGGCGACGAAGGCGGAACCGAGCCGGACGGTATAGCCGGCGATCACCCCTTCCGATTCGAGCCGCGACAGGCGCGAATAGAGCTGCCCGCGCGAGATGCCGAGATCCTTCGCCAACTGAGCGATCGCCTGGCGCGCGTCCTCGCGCAGCCGGGCGAGCAGCCGCTCGTCGATATCGTCGAGCACGGGGCGGGGCATTGCCATCATTCACCGATCCTTTCATCGGCAAAGATCGCGGTGGCGGGGGCGGACACGGCGGTCATCCGGCCGCGATACATGCCCAGATCGTTGATTGCGAAAGCGGGTTGCCCGTCCGGTCCCATCGCGATCAGCCCGCCGTCGCCGCCGATCGCGCCGACCGCCATGATTGTCGCCCGCGCCGCGTCGGCCAGGCTTTCGCCGTGCCAGGCGACCCGGTCGCATAGCTGGCGCGCGGCGCTCTCGCGGATGAAATATTCGCCGGAGCCGGTGGCGGAGACCGCGCACTGGCCGTTCTTCGCATAGGTGCCGGCGCCGATGATCGGCGAATCGCCGACCCGGCCCCAACGCTTGCCGGTCATGCCGCCGGTGGAGGTGGCGGCGGCGAGATTGCCGTCGGCATCCAGCGCGACCGCCCCGACGGTGCCGAACAGGTGGGTCGGATCGATCGCCGCCTGCTGGTTGCGGCGCCAGGCCTCCAGCTGCTGCCAGCGCTGTTCCGTGCGGAACCAGTCTGGATCAACCTGCTCCAGCTTTTGTTCGACAGAGAAGCGGTCGGCGCCGGCGCCGATCAGCATGACGTGCGGGCTGTGGTCCATCACCGCGCGAGCGAGGTCGATCGGGTGGCGGGTGCGGGTGATGCCGGCAACGGCACCGGCTTTCAACGTCTTGCCGTCCATGATCGCGGCATCCAGTTCATTGCGGCCTTCGGCGGTGAACACCGCGCCGCGCCCGGCATTGAACAGCGGATTATCTTCCAGCACCCGGACCGCCGCCGCGACCGCGTCGAGCGCGGGGCCGCCGCGGTCGAGCACGGCGCCGCCGGCCCGCAGCGCCTGATCGAGCGCGGCGCGATAGGCGCGCTCCTTGTCCGGGGTGAGCGTGCCCCGTTCAATGACGCCGGCGCCGCCGTGGATGGCGAGCGACCAGCGCGGCACCTCCGACACCGCGCCGGCGCGCACGGCATAGTGGCGCACGAAGCTGGGCCGGTCGATGGTGCCGGCGGGCAGATGGATGAGGGAATTCGTGTCGATGCCGGTCACGCGGATACGCGGCGCGTCGAGCGGGCCGCGCCGGTCCAGCCCGCGCAGGGCGGCGCCGTCGACCAGCCAGGCGCCGCCGCCCGGTTCCGTCGCATAGATGCGGCCGGTGCCGTCCGGTTCGACCGCCAGCGCCGCGCTTTCATCGACGCCGAGGCCGAGCATCGCCGGCTGGTCGGCGGGAAGCGATTCCTGCGCCTTGGCGACGAAGGCGAACAGCCGGCCGAGCCGGTCGCGTTCCTTGAAATGGGTGTCGGTGACGATGCCCTTCAGCAGCGCGATATGCAGGAAATCGCCCTCGATCGTGTTGGCCGGGCCGAACGGAGCGGCCAGCGCCTCCGGGCTGGTGATGCTGCCGTCGTCCATCGCGCCGTAGAGCCGCTCACCGAGGATCGCCAGCCCGGCGCTGGTCCCGGCCAGCGGCTTGCCGGCGGCGACATGAGCGTCGAGGATCTCGGCCACCGGTGTGCCGCGCCAGTAGCGGACGTAGCGGGCCTGGTCGCCGCCGGCGATGAAGATGCCGTCCGCCTTGCGCAGGCTGGCGAGCAGCTTCGGATCAGTGGCGGCGGCGCGGCTGGCGAAAACGAAGGTTTCCGCCGACTGGATGCCGCCGACATCGCGGTAGAATTCTTCGCCGATTTCCGGCCCCTGCGACGCGCGCAGGATGACGATGTGGCCATGCCCGGCCTTGGCCGTGAACCAGCGCATCGCGTCGAGATTGCGATCGCCGCCACCCATCAGCAACAGCCCGCCCGATACCGCGGCGGGGGTGGGGGAGGACAGCGTGCCGATCACATGCCGGCGATAGGCAGCCTCTCGTGCCGCCGCCGGCGAAACCGCCAGCATTATTCCTGCCGTGAGCAGTGCAATCGCCTGGAACAGCGTGGGTCGCAGCATGATCTTCTCCCCCTCGCGCCCGCTTGGTCGGGGCATATTGGAACACGTATGTTACATAATGAACGCACAAAAAAACAATATGGTCGTTGATTATGTCATAATGATTGAAATGTCCGACGATTTCTGAGAGCGTGCCATGGTCAGGAGAGGAAGGGCAGGGGTCAACCCGCCCTTTGCGACAAGGGGGCATCGCCATGAATGCTGTTGAACGCCGCGCGTTTCGTATCATCGGGTGCTGCCTGCCGGCATTGGCCGCGCCGGCATTTGGCCAGGCGAACGAGACGCCCGCCGCCGCCGCGCCGGACGAGATCATCGTCACCGGATCGCGCATCCCGACGATCAGGGATGAGGGGCCTTCGGCGGTTACCGTGATCGATTCGAACGCGATTCGTGCCAACGGCTACACCAGCGTTCCCGAACTGCTGGCGTCGATGACCCAGAATAGCGGCGAGACGATGAGCCCGCAGTCGGGCAGCAGCGCCGATTTCACCCCCGGCGCGCAGCAGGTCGACCTGCGCGGCCTTGGCCCCAATCATACGCTGGTGCTGGTCAACGGCCGGCGCATTGCCGATTTCCCGCTGCCCTATGTCGGGCGCAGCAACTTCACCGACATTTCCAATATTCCGGTCAGCCTGATCGACCGGGTCGAGATACTGAGCGGCGCCGCTTCCGCCATTTACGGGTCGGACGCGATTGCCGGCGTGATCAATTTCAAGATGAAGGAGAAACTGGACGGCATCACCCTCGATTATCGCTATGGCCGGACCCAGCATGGCGGTGGCGCGTCACACCGGATCACCGCGACGGCGGGCTGGGCCAGCGACCGGTTCAGCATTGCCGGCGGCATCGAGTATATCGATCAGCGGCCGCTCTGGGCGTATAGCCGCAGCGTTCAGGACAGCACCGACGACAGCCCGGTCGCGTCGACCGCGATCCCGCGCCGTACCTTCCTGCGCATCGACGACAATGTCGACTATATCGACCCGCCGGCGGGGGCCTGCGATGCGCTGGCCGGGCTGGATTACGGATCGATCATCACCGCATTCCGGCCGCGCTATGGCTATTACTGCGGCAGCAAGACGTCGATCGGCTACGGCACGATCGTTTCCGCCCGCAAGGGGTTCAACAGTTTCGGCACGATGTCTTACGAGCTGTCGGACAATGCCAAGCTGTTCACCGATTTTCAGTTAGGGATCAGCAAGCTGCGGCTGATGTACGACGTGACAAGCTGGGCGTTCGAGCAATCGTCGAGCAGTTCCGACAATTATTTCTTCAATACGTTCACCGGGCAGCTTGAGGACTGGTCGCGCAAGTTCACGCCGGAGGAAACCGGCGGGTTGCAGATGCAACACACCAAACAGACGACCTACAGCATCACCCCCGGCATCCGCGGCGATTTCGGTAAGAGCTGGAACTACGAGCTGTCGTTCAACTACAGCCGCTATTCGTCGACGGTGCGCTGGCCGCAGATCGTCGGCAAAAAGGCGCAGGACCTGTTTTTGGGGCCGCGCCTGGGTATCGATGCCGGCACCGGCTACCCGATGTACAATGCCGACCCGGACCGGCTGTACACGGCGCTGACCCGCGCCGAATATGACAGCATTTTCGCCTACACCACCTACCGACCGTATAGCTGGACCAACAACCTGCAGGCGACGTTGACCAACGGCGAGCTGTTCCAGTTGCCGGGCGGCGCGCTGGGCGTCGCGCTGGTCGCCGAATATGGCAAGCAGGGGTACAACCTGCGCCCCGACCCGCTGGCGCTGACCGACTATTACTATAGCTGGCAGGACAGCGACGGCGTCGGCAAGCGCAGCCATGCGGCGATCGGCGGCGAGGTTCGCGCGCCGGTGATCGACGGCGTGACGCTGACCGGTGCGGCGCGCTACGACCGTTTCGGCTTTGCCGGCCGCAATGTCGGCAAGTTCACCTATAACGGCGGCATCGAGGTGCGGCCGACCAAGAGCCTGCTGTTCCGCGCTGCCTATGGCACCGCATTCCGCGCGCCGGACCTGCATTACCTGTTCACCGGGCCGGGCAATGTCGAATCCACCATCACCGACTATCGTTTGTGCCGCGAGGTCGGCCAGCCAATCGACGTATGCGATTATGCCGATACCGGCATTGTCGCCAGCCGTTCGGGCAACCGTGCGTTGAAGCCGGAAACCGGCCGCACGCTTACCGCCGGCATGGTGTTTTCACCGACGCCGCGCCTGCACCTGTCGGTCGATTATTTCCGCGTCACCCTGACCAATCAGGTCAATGACCTGGATGTCGAGAACCTGATGCGGGTCGAGGCGAACTGCCTGCCCGCCACCCCCGGCGGCGCGCCGGTGCTCGACCCCGGTTCACCCAGTTGCCAGGATGCGTTCGCCCGCATCCGGCGTTTTTCCGGCGGGCCGCTTGACGGACAGGTCGAATCGATCCTGATCAACCCGATCAACGTCGCGCGGGAGAAAACCAGCGGTATCGACGTGGCGCTGCGCGGAACGTTGCCGACCGGGATCGGCGATTTCACCCTGTCCGTCGGCCATAGCCATGTGTTCAGCCACAGTTTCCAGCGGTATCCGGGCGACACGCCGATCAACAAGCTGGCCTATGACAGCAGCTATTACATTCCCCGCGACAAATCGAACGCCAGCCTGACCTGGGCGGCGGATGCGGTGAAATTCACCCTGTCGGGCACCCGGCTCGGCAAGCTGCCGAATTACTACGAAGACGCCTATATCAAGTCGAGCTATCTGCTGAACGCGACGCTGCAATATGATTTCACCGACTATCTGCGCGGCTCGCTGACGGTACGGAATCTGCTGGACAAGATGCCGGTCAAGGACCCGACCTGGTCGGCCTACCCGTATTACAACGCCAGCTGGTTCGACAGCATCGGCCGCAGCATGTTCCTGCAACTGACCTACAAGATCGGTGGTGAGGCGCTGTAAAGGCATGGAGCGGGGGTCGGTGCCGGTCCGCTGCCTAATACGGCAAACTCTAAAGCGGGCGGACGAGGCGGGTGGCGCGGGCGAGCCAGGGCGGGGCGGCAACAACCTGCTGGCGGGCGCCGGCGCCGGGCGGCAGCAGGTGCAGCCGCTCGCCGTCGCGGCCGATCAGCCGGCCGAACAGGAAACGCCCGGCCGGGCGCGGCACCAGTACGTCGCAATTGAGCGCGGTGGCGAAGGCGGCCGGTGCCAGACGGTCGCACCAGATTTCGTCCCCCGCGCGATAATCGCCGACGCCGGTTTCCACCAGCAGCGCGACCAGGCCGGGGCCGGGCAGTGGCGGTGCCACCGTGGCGGCGTGCCGCGGCGCATGGGCGCCATCGGCGGCGAGGATCGCGGCGACGGGCAGGTCCGGCCGTTCCGGCAGTTGAACAAGATCGGCGGCGGTGACGCCAAGCGCGTCGGCGATCCGGTTCAGCCAGGCGACGGAAACGGTGCGGGTGCCGGTTTCCAACCGCCCGATCGTTTGCGCCGTCGTCGGTGGCTGGCAGCGAGCGGCGACGTCGGCGAGGGTCAGGCCGCGGGAGCGGCGGATTTCGCGGATGGCGGTGATCATCGACAATCCTCGTTAGTCGGCATTTGAACCATATTGGTTCTTCTCTGTCCTACATAATTGCCGACATGGCAAGGAGTCCGGTGAGGAAATTGGTGGAGGGCGGAATGGCGGGGCGTGACATCAGGCGGGTAGGGGCACGGTTGCTGGCGGAACGCGCGGTTCGCGCCGACGGTGCGGCGGAGGACCGGCCGGTGGCGACGGTGGCGCGGACGGTGACGGTGAACCTGGCGGAATCGCCGCTGGTCTGGTTGCGAGCGCGGGGGCGGCTGAGCGCCCGCCAGTTCGATGCCGGAGAACAGCTGCGCGCGGACTGGGAACGTGCCGGGATGGCACCCAGAGTGACGATGCGCTGGGACGGTGCCGGGCGGGGCGGTCGAGGGCGGGGCGCAGCCGATCCATCGCTAGCCGCTCTTGATGCACGGCGCCGGTTCGACGCGGCGATAGCGGCGGTCGGCCCCGGCCTTTCCGATATCGTCTGGCGGGTGGTGTGTGGCGGTGAAGGACTGGCGCCGGCGGAACGGGCGCTGGGATGGCCGGCGCGGGCCGGAAAGCTGGTGCTGGGTTTGGCGCTGGACCGGCTGGCGGATTTCTACCGGATCGGCGGGGCGGGGGGCCGCCCGCGCTGATCCGGTGGTGGCGCGTGGGCTTATTTGTTGATCGCGTCCTTGGTTTCCTGACTGGCCGATTTCAGGTCGTCACCGGCGCCCGAAACCGTATTGCACGCCGACACGGCGAATGCGGCGGCAACCAGCGCCACGGCGATGATCTTGCGGGTCATATCCTGTCTCCTTGTCCTATGGCTCCCCGGCAGGGGAGACGTGCAGGAGACAATGCGCGGCCGCGTATTTCGTTCCGATGCTGAAATAAACGAATTGGACCCGGAACCGCCGCCGGGGGGGATGGCGACGACTCCGGGTCCGTTCCTTGGATAGCGAGAGCGGGGGGCAAAAGGTCACTATCCGTGGCTTAGAACGCCCGATCCAGAGGCCGGTTCCCGCTAATTTCGTATTTTTCGGAGTCGTTGGGTTAGCCGCCAGAGACCCGCGCGAAAACAATGGAATAGCTGAAATTCAGCGGGTCGACGTGGAGCGGCGCGCGCAGTTGCCGGGCCAGCCCCTCCAGCACCCGGCCGTAGCGTTCGTCGAGCCGATCGCGCAGACGGCGGCTGTCGGTGAGCGCGGTTGAGGTCACGGTCAGCCGGCTCTGCGCCGGCGTGTCGGCCGGGGTGACGGTGATGCGGATCGCGGCGGCCGGATCGGTCAGCATCGCCAGTTCGACCAGTTCGGTGATAAGGAAGGCGAGCGCGACAGCGACGTCCTGGGTGACATGATCGGCCGCCGCCTCGACGCTCAATTCCGCGCCCGCGCCGGTTGGCGCTGTTGCCCGCAGGCTGGCGGCGATTTCGCCGACCAGCGGCCGCAGAGCGACGCCGCGGCTGTTTTCCAGTTCGGCGTAATGGTTGCGGTGGACGACGGCGAGGGCGTCGACCCGGCGCTGGATAGACGCATAGGCGGCAACGGTTTCCGCCGACTTGGCGCCGCGGGCGTGCAGGTTGATCAGGCTGGCGATGATCTGGAGGTTGTTCTTGACCCGGTGGTGAACCTCGCGAGTCAGCCGGGTCTGTTCGCGCAGGCCGAGCGCCAGTTCGGTTTCGTGGGCGGCGAGTGATTCGGTGATCGTCCTGAACGTGTCGCCAAGGGCGCGGATTTCCCGGGCCGGGGTGACGAGCTTTCGCCCTTCGCCAAACGGTTCGCCCGGCTGGTAGGATTCGATCGCGGCGCGCAGTTCCGCCAGCGGCCGCAGCACCAGCCGGTCGACCACCAGCCAGCCGATCAGCGACGCCGCCGCCCACATCAGCAACGGCACCAGCATCGTCAGCAATTGCGGCGGGGTGAGCGGAATCGCGCGGACCTGCATGGTCAGGGACAGATTGGTGTCGCGGATGCGGTTCGTTACCTCCTCCGTCCGGGCGAGCGGCGGCAGGTGGGCGATGTCGGCGAGAACGGCGACATGGCGACTATCCGATATCTCAAGCCGGTAGGGCAGCTGGAAATCGAGCGGGCGGGCGAGGCGGGCGAGCTGCGTCGTGGTCAGCGCCACCGCGCCGGCATGACCGCCGATCGCGCCGCTTAGGCTAATGCGTAGCACATTGCCGTCGAGAGTCAGCGTTGCCGGCGGGCCGAGCGGGCCGGTTCCGCGCGCCGGCGGCGCCACCCCCGGTGTGCCGCAGATCGGATTGCCGGCGGGGTCGACAAGCACGAAGCCGGCCAGATCGCCGGCGGCGGTGTGGATGATCGCCCGGGTGCGCGCGCAGGCGCTGTCGGCGGAGCTGCCGGCATCGAGCGCGGCGGTGGCGGCGCGCAATGCCTCTATATCGAAGGCGATTTCGGAGGCGACACGCCGGGTGCTTTCGCTCAGCGCGACACGCAGGACGGCGCGGCGTTCAAGGTCGGCGGTGCGGCTGGTCTGTAGCGAGGCGAGCAGGATGATCAGGCCGAGCGGCAGCAGCGCGATGCTGAGCAGGCCCAGCATCTTAGCGGCGGTGGACAGCCGGCCGAGCCGGTCGAGAATGCCGTCGGGGGGCGCGGGCGCCGGGCCGCTCACCTCCGTCAGCCGTCAGTCCAGTTTCCGCAGAAGTTCAAGCATGTCGTCGGGCACGCGTTCGTCCACGGTCTGCTGGTACACCGTCCGCAGGGCGCGGCCGATGCTGCCATTGGCATTTTCGACATCCCGCCTGCGGCGCTTGCCCTTTGCGCCCGGTGTCCGGTTGGCGGTATCGGAAACCAAGGCAGACCCCCCATTCATGTGCGCCGTTTCCAGCATGGCCTTCTCTCATCCGTCCCGGCGGCTACCCGGGGCCGTCGAGCACACTATCTGTAACTGCGGTGAAACCAAATCACCGCTGGTTTGTTCCACGTCAATTGCGCTTTCCATGCGAAAAGCGGACATTCAACTCAAGCCCGGGGGGCGGGGCGTGCCTCTTTTCCCCTGGCTGCGTGATGAGCCAGCAAGAAGAAGGAGTGCAGGAACCCATGTCGCTTGGCCAGAAACTGGCGCCCCATCTGCCTTTCCTCCGCCGCTATGCGCGGGCGCTGACCGGTAGCCAGTCCCACGGGGATTCCTATGTAAAAGCCGCGCTGGAGGCGATTATCGAGGCGCCGGAACAGTTTCCGCTCGATGTCGATCCCCGGCTTGGTCTCTATCGAACATTTCAGGCGATCTGGAGTTCCGCCAACCCTGAATCCGACGACGGCAGCGCCCACCCGGCGGGGCGCGAAGGCATTGCCAGTGCCCGTCTTGGACGAATCACGCCACTGTCGCGCCAGGCGCTGCTGCTGACCGCGATGGAGGGTTTTACCGCCGAGGACGCCGCCTATCTGATCGATTCGACCCCGGCCGAGATCGATGAACTGGTGGCCGACGCGTTGGCCGAGATTGCCCGGCAGACGCGCTCGCGGGTGCTGATCATCGAGGATGAGCCGATCATCGCGATGGATCTGGAGACGATCGTTCGCGATCTGGGCCACGACGTTACCGGCATCGCCGTGACCCGCGACGAAGCGGTGGCACAGGCGCTGGCCGACCGGCCGGGGCTGGTGCTCGCCGATATCCAGTTAGCCGACGACAGTTCCGGCATCGACGCGGTCAAGGACATTCTGGCGCGTTTCAACGTGCCGGTTATCTTCATCACCGCGTTCCCCGAACGGTTGCTGACCGGGGAGCGGCCGGAACCGACCTTCCTGATCACCAAGCCGTTCCAGCGGGCGACGGTGAAGGCGGCGATCGCCCAGGCGCTGTTCTTCGACGCGGAAACCGTTCCGGCATAGAAACGATTGGAACTCGCCGCATGGGGAAGCGTTTTGCTGCCGGAATGGAAGGGAGCGCGTGGAGCCATGCGAGACGAGGAGATACATCGCAGCAAGACCGAAGCGCGCGCCGGGATCACACCGCATGTCGTGCGGTATATTCTATTGATTTCACTGGCCCTGGCGGTGCTGGCGATGATCGTCGCCGCGCTGGTCAATTGATCGGACTTGCATGACAGTCACATCGGATAGCGTCGAGGCAGCAGCGCCGCCGCACCAGAGCCTGTCGGACGCGGATTTCAAGGCGGAGCTGTCGCTGGTGATTCCGCATCTGCGCGCGTTCGGGCGCTCCTTATCGGGTAACCGCGATACCGCTGACGATCTTGTTCAGGAAACCCTGATGAAGGCGTGGGCGGCGCGCAAGCGCTTTCAGGCCGGCACCAATATGCGTGCCTGGACCTTCATCATCCTGCGCAACCTGTATCTGTCGCAGATGCGGCGCGCCCGCTTTCGCGGCGAATGGGACGATCTGGTCGCCGACCGCATTCTCGCCGCGCCGGCCGGGCAGGACAAGCAGGTTGAACTGGCCGACATGCAGCGCGCGCTGCTCCACCTGCCGCAGCCGCAGCGCGAGGCGCTGATCCTCGTCGGCGCCGGCGGCTTTGCCTATGAAGAGGCGGCGGAAATCTGCGGTGTTGCCGTCGGCACGATCAAGAGCCGGGTGGCGCGGGGCAGGGTGGCACTGGAAGGGCTTATGAACGGCGGCGCCCTGCCATCGCGGCGGGAAGGGCCGTCGAACGGGGGGCGCAGCGCGCTCGACACGATCATGGCGGAAGTCGACGCGTTGAGCGGACAGCGCTGATCGGCCTTTCGGGCGCCGAAAAGAGGGTTGCGGGCCAAGGCGCCATTGCCTCTTGGCGCCGGGCACGCGAAACAGCGCCGATGATCGACACGCCAACAGACGGTATCGCCGGCGCGCTTGCGCGAGCGGAAGGCCATTCGCCGTTTCTGCGCCATGCCATCGGCCGGCGGCCGGATATTGCGGCGTGGCTGGCCGACGGTGCGCTCGATGCGGCGCTGGCGCTTGCCTGGCGCGGCGACGCGGACCCGGATGCACCGGTTGCGCGGCGGCTGCGGCGGCTGCGCGAAGGCGTGATGATGGTGCTGGCGATCGGCGACCTTGCCGGGGCCTATACGCTGGAACAGGTCGTCGAGCCGCTGTCCGACCTTGCCGATCAGGCGCTGGACGAGGCGATTGCGGCGGCGATCGCCGAACGCACGCCGGGGGCCGAAGCGCGCGGTTTCGCGGTCATTGCGCTGGGCAAGCATGGCAGTCGCGAGCTGAATTTTTCGTCGGATATCGACCCCATTCTGCTGTTCGACCCGGAAACCCTGCCGACCCGGCCGCGTGAGGAGCCGGAAGACGCGGCGGTCAGGATCGGCCGACGTGTCGTGGAACTGCTGCAGGCGCGCGATGCCGACGGCCATGTCTTTCGCGTCGACCTGCGCCTGCGCCCGGCACCGGAGGTGACGCCGATCGTGCTGCCGGTCAACGCCGCGATCAGCCATTACGAATCAAGCGCGCTGCCGTGGGAGCGCGCCGCCTTCATCCGCGCCCGCGCCTGCGCCGGCGACTGTGCGCTAGGCAGTTATTTCCTTGATGCGATCCGGCCGTTTGTCTGGCGGCGGACCCTGGATTTTGGCGCGATCGGCCAGATCCGCGCAATGTCGTCGCGCATCCGCGACCACCACGCGCAGGGCCAGATCCTCGGCCCCGGATACGACTTGAAGCGCGGGCGCGGCGGGATTCGCGAGGTCGAGTTTTTCGCCCAGATTCACCAGATGATCCATGGTGGGCGCGAACCGGAGCTGCGCGCGCCGGCGACGCTGTCCGCGCTGGCCGCGCTGGCCGATGCCGGGCGGATCGACCCGCGCGACGCGGCGGCGCTGGCCGCTGCCTACCGGGTATTGCGTACCGTCGAGCACCGGTTGCAGATGGTCGACGACCGCCAGACCCACAGCCTGCCGGTGCAGGCGGAGGCGCTGGATAATGTCGCGGCGCTACATGGGCTGGCCGATGGCGCCGCGCTGGTCGCCCGGCTTGCGCCGCATGTCGAGCGGGTCGGCCATGTTTACGATGCGCTGGATGACGGATCGGCGCCGCGGCTGCCCCGCGACCCGGCGCTTCTCGCCGCCGCGCTGGCCAAGGCCGGCTTTGTCACCGACGCGGCGGCGACGCGGATCACCCGCTGGCGCGACGGCACGATCCGCGCGTTGCGCAGCGAACCGGCGCGTGCGGCGCTGGAAGGGGTGTTGCCGGCGCTGGTTGCGGCGTTTGGCGCGGCGCCGGACCCGGATGCGGCAATCAACCGTTTCGACGCGCTGGTCGGCGGGCTACCGAGCGCGATCAATTTCTTCCGGCTGATGGAGGCGCGGCCCGGCCTGACCCGGATGGTGGCCGACATATTGAGCCATGCCCCGGCGCTGGCCGAGCAGATCGGGCGACGGCCGGAGTTGCTCGACGGGCTGATCGACGCGACCGCGCTCGCCGCGCCGGGGGATGTGCCGACGCTGGTCGGCGCCTTCGCCGCCGGGGAAGAGGGGGAGGATTATCAGGCGCTGCTCGACGGGGTTCGGCGGCGGGTCAACGAGAAGCGCTTTGCGTTGGGCGTGCAGCTTATCGAGGGCGGTCGCGATCCGCTGGCCGTCGCCGCCGGCTATTCGCGGGTGGCGGAGGCGGCGCTGACCGTGCTCGCCGACGCGGCGGTCGCCGCGTTCGAAGAAGCGCATGGGCGGGTGCCGGGCAGCGAGCTGGTTATCCTTGCCCTTGGCCGGTTTGGCGGCGAAGCGCTGACCCACGCGTCCGACCTTGATCTGGTCTATCTGTTCACCGGCGATTTCACCGCCAGTTCGGATGGGCGGCGGCCGCTCGACGCCACGCTCTATTACAACCGGCTGGCCCAGCGGGTCAGCGCCGCGCTGTCGGTGCCGACCGCCGCCGGGCCGCTATACGAGGTCGACACAAGGCTGCGTCCGTCCGGCAACCAGGGGCTGCTGGCGGTGTCGTTCGACAGCTTCGCCCAGTATCAGCGCGAAAATGCGTGGACCTGGGAGCATATGGCACTTGCCCGCGCCCGGCCGGTCTACGGATCGGCGGCGGCAAGGGCGGCGCTGGCCGACATCGTCACCGATGTGCTTCACCGCCCGCGCGCGGCGGGCGAGGCGCGGCGGGCGGCGGCGGAGATGCGGGCGGAAATCACCCGCCATAAGCCGCCGGCAGGCCTGCTGGACGCGAAGCTTATTCCCGGCGGGCTGGTCGACCTGGAATTCTGCGTTCATGTCGCGCAACTGGAGAATCGCGCCGGTTTCGACCCGCATCTGCCCGGCGCGATCGCGGCGCTGGCCGCCGCCGGGCACCTGCCCGCCGCGCTGGGCGAAGCGAATGAGATGCTGACGCGTTTGCTGGTCGTGCTGCGGTTGATTGGTCAGGAGCCGGCGCCGGCGACCCAGGCGCTTGCGGCGCGGGCCTGCGGTTTTACCGATTGGGCGGCGCTGCTTGCCGCCTATGCCGAGGCGCGGCAGACGGTCAGCGCCCTGTGGCGGCCGATTGCCGCCGGTATCGAGGAGGAGACGAAGCCATGATCCAACCCGGAGAGCACGCACCCGACGTGGCGTTCGCGCTGGGCGATGTCGGCAGCGGCAAGATTTCCGATTATCTCGGCCGCCCGCTCGTCCTGTTTTTCTATCCCAAGGACGACACCAGCGGCTGCACCCGCGAGGCGCTGGACTTCACCGCGCTTGCCGGTGACTTCGCGGCGGCGGGCGTCCAGTTGCTCGGCGTGTCGCGCGATTCGCTTGAATCCCACCGCAAATTCGCCGCCAAGCACGCGCTGACGGTGACACTGGCCAGCGACGAGGACGGCGCGGTGTGCGAGGCGTTTGGCGTCTGGGTGGAAAAGAACCTCTATGGCCGCAAATATATGGGGATAGAGCGCGCGACTTTCCTGATCGATGCCGATGGCAAGGTCGCGCAGGTCTGGCGCAAGGTGAAGGTCGCCGGCCATGCCGAAGCGGTGCTGGCGGCGGCGAAGGCGCTCGGCGATTGACCCTGGCCGAAGGGACGGGTGTTGCCGATGCCGCCCGCGCGGTTCTCGACGCCGCCGATCCCGCCGCGAAGGTGAAGGCAGCGCGCGCGGCGGCGCGGGCGTTGCGCGCGGGCCGGCTCGCCGCGCGTTTCGATACGCCGATGCCGGATCGACCGGCACGGCCGGATAGCCCCGAACTGCTGCCACCGGGCAGGATGCCGAAGCGGGGCAGGGGCGGATCGCTGCGCGGGCGGATCGCGCTGCTCCATGCGATTGCCCATATCGAATGGGTGGCGATCGACCTGGCCTTCGACATGGCGGGCCGGTTCGGCGGCCGTTTCCCGCCCGCATTCGCCGCCGACTGGTTCCGTGTCGGGGCGGAGGAGGCGATGCACTTCGCGCTGCTCCAGCGCCGGTTGCGCGCCTTCGGCAGCCACTATGGCGCGCTTCCGGCGCATGATGGGCTGTGGGAGGCGGCCGCCGCGACGACGGGCGATCCGGTGGCGCGGCTGGCGGTGGTACCGATGGTGCTGGAAGCGCGCGGGCTGGACGTGACGCCGACGATGATCGCCCAGTGCGAAGCGGCGGGCGATTCGGCGACGGCACGGGTGCTGACCCGTATCCTGAACGATGAAATCGGCCATGTCGGCATCGGCACCGCGTGGTTTCAATACGCCTGCGAATCGTCCGGCCTCGACCCGGTCGATCAATGGAAAAAGCAGGTTGAACGCCATGTTCCAGGCGCCGTTAAGCCGCCGTTCAACGACTCGGCGCGCGGTGCAGCCGGTTTAACGCGCGATTATTATGCCGCTATTGCTATGCCCGGCGGGGCGCGACACACCGTCAATACCGAATGCGGGGGGCTTGATCCGCACTCGCTGGAATAATCAGGCGTCTGCCCTGCGGGTGGCGCAAGAAAAGGGTTGCGCCGCATCGCTATGGTTTTTTCGTCGTCCAGCTATAACGATCGCCGTGCCGTGCGGTTCCCGATTTCAGCCTGTGTCTGGGTTGCCGCAGTTTCCGGCCTTGTCGCCACCGCGCCCGCCATCGCGGCCGGCAAAACGGCAGCGCCGGCCGAAGCGACCGTTGACGGGGGCACCGGTGGCCCGTTCGAAGCGATTGACGCCGGCGCCGGAGACCCGCAGTTCAAGGCTTTGTTTCAGTCCTGGGCGCGCCCCGATAATGGCAGCCAGGGCGTCATGGCGGTCCCGTCGCGCAAGCCGGTCGCCGACATGGCGTTCAGCAGCATGTACGGCGTCCGTTCCGACCCGTTCCGTGGCGGCGCGGCGATGCATGCCGGTGTCGACATTCCCGGCCCGACCGGCACCGAGGTTTACGCGACCGCGGACGGTGTGGTTGAGCGCGCCGGCTGGAACGGCGGTTACGGCAATCTTGTCGAACTGAACCACGGGCGGGGTGTGCAGACCCGCTACGGCCATCTGTCGCGCATCCTGGTCGCGCCGGGCGCGCGGGTGAAGCGCGGCCAGCTGATCGCCCGCGTCGGTTCGACCGGCCGGTCGACCGGCCCGCATCTGCATTATGAAGTGCGGCTGGACGGGCGGGCGGTGAACCCGATGCCGTTCCTGCAATCCGCCGATTACGTGCTGGCCGTGCGCGAGCGCACTGGCGCCGACGCGCTGGCACTGGGCGGCCCGGCCGAGTGACCTTGCGGCGCGCGGCCTGCGCGCCTATCTCCGGGGGGTGAGCGAAACCCCTGCCATGGCCCTGACCGGATCGGCCGCCGCGCGCGTCGCGGCGATCGCCGCGCGTCAGGGCAAGCCAGCGATATTACGTCTTGCGGTCGAGGGCGGCGGCTGTTCCGGCTTTCAGTATCGCTTCGGCCTTGCTGATGCCGTCGAGGCGGACGACGTGCGGATCGAGCGCGATTCCGTCATCCTGGTCGTCGACCCGGTCAGCCTTGACCTCGTGCGTGGCGCCAGTGTCGATTATGTCGAGGATCTGGGCGGCGCGGCGTTCAAGGTCACCAACCCTAACGCGGCTTCCGGCTGCGGTTGCGGGTCCAGCTTCTCGGTCTGAAACCGCGCCGATGCACTGGCGCCGACGCGCCGGCTGGGGCATGACCGCGCGATGCGCATCGTCACTTACAACGTCAACGGCATCAAGGCGCGGCTGCCGCGCCTGATCGAGTATCTCGCCGAGCAGCAGCCGGACATCGTCTGCCTGCAGGAACTGAAAAGCAGCGACGAGACCGTGCCGGAGGCGGACATCCGCGCCGCGGGCTATGGCGTGGCGTGGCACGGGCAGAAGGGCTTCAACGGCGTCGCCATCCTGACGCGCGGCGCCGATCCGCAGGATGTGCGGCGCGGGCTGGGCGGCGACCCGGAGGACAGCCACAGCCGCTATATCGAGGCGCGGGTCGGCGATATCGTCATCGCGTCGCTCTACCTGCCCAACGGCAACCCGCAGCCGGGGCCGAAATTCGATTATAAACTGGCGTGGATGGAGCGGCTGGCAGCGCGGGCCGCCGAACTGATGGCGCTTGAGCTGCCGGTGATTCTGGCCGGCGATTACAACGTCATCCCGACGCACAGCCATGACGACACTTATTCGGTGCGGGCGATGGCGGACGACGCGCTGATGCAGCCGGAAAGCCAGCAGGCCTTCCGCCGACTACTGGCGCAGGGCTGGACCGACGCGCTGCGCGCCCGCCAGCCGGAAGGGGCGCTCTATACCTTCTGGGACTATCAGGCCGGGGCGTGGCAGCGTGACGCCGGTTTCCGCATCGATCACCTGCTGCTTAGCCCGGAAGCGGCCGACCGGCTGACCGCCGCCGGCGTCGACAAGGCGTATCGTGGGCGGGAAAAGGCGAGCGATCACGCCCCGACGTGGATCACCCTGCGGTAGAAACGGCGGATGTGCGCCGTTTACGGGCGCTACAGTGTTTTCGCGAAGATCACATACTGCTTGTTGATCTTGCTCTGGATCGCGTCGGCGATGGCGATCATGCCCTGATTGTCATCGAGCACCCAGCCGATCTCTCCCCGGCTGGCGCCGTAATGCGCGATCGCGTCGCGGCGGATATATTCGATCATCATGAAGGCGAGCTGGCTCGCCAGCCGCGAGGATTGCAGGCGGCTGACCACGCCCATCAGCGGCACCCGCATCGTCCGCGTTCTGGGCTTGCGCAGCCATAGCAGCAGCTTTGCCCAGCCGAACGGCAGCAGCGACCCGTTGAGCGGCTTGATGGCTTCGTTCAGGTCCGGCAGCGTCATCATGAACGCGACGGCTTCGCCGTCGACTTCGGCGATGCGGATCAAATCCTCGCGGACGATCGGTTTCAGCTTTTTGCCGATGTCGGCGATCTCGGCATCGGTCAGCGGCACGAAACCCCAGTTGTGCGACCAGGCATCGTTCAGGATGCCGAGGATGATCGCCGCCTCGTCACCGAAGCGGCGCTTGTTGACGCGGCGGATGTTGATCCGCGCATTCTTCTCGCCGGCGGCGACGATCCGGTCGACGATGGGCGGAAAGCCGCCGGTGATGTCGAGGTCGTAGGTACTGAGCGTCTTGACCGGGTGGTAGCCGGCATTCTCGATCCAGGCCCGGTAGCGCGGATCGGCATGGCCCATCATCACCGTCGGCGGGTGGTCGAAACCGCTGACCAGCAGGCCCGGTTCTTCCCAGATCGACAGGCTCATCGGGCCGAGCACGCGGGTCATGCCACGGGCGCGCAGCCAGTCCTCCGCCGTGGCGATCAGCGCGTGGGCATCCGCCTCGCTATCCGCGTCCATGAAGCCCCAGAAACCGGTGCCTGGACCCATTCCCTGTTCCGGCGGCTGGGCAAGAGCCAACCGGTCGATATGCGCGGCGATTCGGCCGACGACCTGGCCGTCGCGCCGGGCGAGAAACAGCTTCACCTCGGCATGGCCGAAGAACGGGTTCTTCGCCGGATCGAGCATGCCGATCGCCTCGCCACGCAACGGCGGCACCCAGTTCGGGTCGTTGGCGTAATGCCGGAAAGCGAAGGCAACAAAGGCGGCGCGGCCGGCCTTGCCGTCGACGGGGGCGATGGTGAGCGCGGGTGTCATAGCCGGGGGCTAGCCCAAGCCGCGTCGCTTGTCATGCGTCACCCGCCGGCCGTGTTCAGCCCTGCTGCTGGTCGCGGTAGCGCGGGTGGCCAACGGCGACGCCGCCGGACAGGCGCGAAACCCACGGGTACTTCTCCGCTGCTTCCTGCGTGTAGCCGAGGTTGAACACCGTCGGGCTTTTCGGCCGCTCGCCGGACCGTTCGTACATCGTGCCGAACAGCCGGTCCCAGAAGAAGTTGGTGATGCCGTAATTCCCGTCTTCGTCGTGGAAATGGTGCATCATGTGCCGCTGTTTCATCAGCGCCAGCTGCTTGTTCTTTGGCTTGTAGGACAGGTGCTGGATGCAATGGCAGAATTCGTAGAAGCAGGTGGTCAGCAGCCCCGCCGCCATCGCCGCGGCCGCGCCGCCAATGCCGCCGACCATGTACCCGAACGGCGCGGTCACCAGCGCGATCGTCGGCAGGGTGGTGTGCAGCGCGCCGAACAGAACCTCCAGATGATTGGGGTCCTGATGATGGTCGTAGTGAATGCGCTTCCACGTGCCCGCCAGGAACGGCACCTTGAACATCCAGCGGCTGTGCAGGACATAGCGGTGCAGCAGATACCAGGCGAGCGGATAGGCGAGGACCGCCGCCGAGACGGAGACCGCCGTCGCCACTACGCCGGCCGGTTGCCACGCCCACACGCCGATCATTGCCGCCGCCAGCAGCAGATAGGCGATGATCGCCGGATACTGGAAATAGGCAATGACCAGTTCGCGGAAGGTCATCCGGTCCAGATGATGCGATCGCTTCCAGAAGGCGGAAGCATTGGCGTCAGCAGTTTTCACGGGACGTTCCTTAGTCATGCGCGTCGCGCGCTTCTGGCCGGGCAATGCGGCGGTTTTGCGACCGCATCACCGATATGATGCCATAATCAGCCGCGTACAAGACGCAGCCGGCGGGCAACCGGGCCGAGCGCGCGGCGATCCTCGCCGTTCAGGCCGGCGCGCAGACCGATCCACAGCGCGGGGAAAAAGGCGATCAGCAGCAATGTCGCGCGCAGCGGCGCCGGGCGAGGGACGATGAAGGCGAGGGCGACGAGCAGTCCCGCCGCCAGCCCCGCCGCCGCCAGCGCCCGCCATGTGCCGCGATCGAAGGCGGAGAGGCCGTCGCTGATCCGCAGTTCGATGCTGGCCATCCACGCGATCAGCACCGTGCCGATGCTGACCGCGATCGCCATGCCGGTCGCCCCGTGCGAGGGGATCAGCCAGTACCCAAACGCCGCCCAGGCGGCGAAACCGGCGACGGTGTTGACCAGCGGCAGCAGCCGGTGCCCGATCATCTCGATCACCGGCGTTGCCGGGCCGACGATCGTCTCCATCGCCCGGCCAAGGACGAGGATGACGAGCAGCGGCAGTCCGGCCATGGTGCCGGGCGCGAAGGCGCTCAGTATGTCGCGGCCGGTCAGGATCAGCAGCGTCGACAGCGGTACGACGACCGCGACCGACAGCCGGGTCGAAAAGGCATAGAGCGGAGCAATGCCGGCACGGTCGACCGCTGCTTGCGCCGAAGCGAGCGGCGCCAGAACATACTGGAATGCCTGGCGCACGATCAGCGGGATCGTCGCGATCTTGCGGGCGATGCCGAACAGGCCGGCGGCGGTCGCGCCCTTCGCGCCAGGCAGCACCAGGTTCAGGATCACCGGCGGTAGGTCGATGAACAGCCGCCGGGCAATGTTGGTAGGCAGCAGGGCGAAGCCGGTGATCAGCAGTTCGCGGCGCAGTTCCGGACTGGCGCGCACCGACAGCAGCAGCGACAGGTCGTAATAGCGGCCGAGCAGCCGCACCGCGAGCAACGCGGTCAGGGTCAGCGACAGCAGGTGCGCGACGAGCAGGCCAAGGCTTTGGAAGCCGACGGCGAACAGCAGTACGGCAAAAGCCAGCCGCGCCACCTGTTCCCAGAAAATCCGTAGCCGGATTTCCGGGCCGAAGGCACGCCGCGCCCGCGCCGCCGAGGTCGCCACCTCGATGAATGTCCACAAGGGCAGCGCCCAGGCGAACAGCGCAATGCCGAGCGGCAGGGTGGCCCGGTCCCCCGCCGCCGTCTGGAGGAAGCCGGACAGCGGCACCGCGAACAGAGTGACGGCAATCGCGATCACCGTTGCCGGTACGACCGAAACGAGCAGCGCGAAGCGCACGGCGGCATGGGCGCCGCGTTCGTCCTCACGCGGGACGATGCGCTGCAACGCCTGGGTCATCGACAGGTCGATGATGTTTTCAACGATGTTCACCACCGCCCACAGCACCGTGTAAATGCCGTAGGTGGCAATGCCGAACATCCAGGTGAAGGCAGGCTGGGAGATAACCTCGATCAGCGCGCCCAGCCGGGACAGCGCGGCCAGCCCGGCGCCACGGGCAACGTCCCGGCGCCCGATGGTGCCACTCATTCCTCTGTACGGACCAGAACGGTTTCGCCGATCAGCAGGAACAGCAGGAAGGGTGCCCACGCCGCCAGAAATGGCGGATAGGCGCCGAGATTGCCCATCGCGAGCGCGAAATTGTCGGCGACGAAATAGGCGAAGCCAAGCCCCATGCCGATCACCGCGCGGAGGAACAACTGGCCGGAGCGCGCCAGCCCGAAGCCGGCGACCGCGCCGAGCAACGGCATCAGCACCGACGACAACGGGCCTGAGAATTTATGCCACAGGCTGGCTTCCAGCGCGTCGGTCGGCCGCCCGGCGGCTTTCAGGTCTTTCACCGCGGCGGCGAGTTCGGTGAAGGACAGCCCGTCCGGGTCGACCCGGGTCAGGGTGAACTGGTCCGGCCTGACGCCGCGCGCGACCAGCACCGTGCCGAGCGTTTCCACCTCGCCGGTCGCGACGCTGAACCGCGATGCGTCGGTCAACTGCCACCCGCCGGTGGCGCGGTGGGCATCCTTGCCCCGGATGATCGCCGACAGGGCGCCGTTGGTCCGGTCATAGACGGTGACGCCACTAAGGCGGGTCGCCTCGCCGCGCCCGGACACCGTGTCGGCATGGATCAGGTCGTCGCCCTCGCGCGCCCAGATGTTGGTCAGCACGCCGGTGCCGGGGGGGAGGGGGCCGTAATTCACCGCCTGCCACCGGCTGAGCGTTGCCGTCGAACGGGCGACGACGCGCTCGTTGAATGCAAAGGAGATGGCGGCGACACCAAGGCTGGCGACGATCAGCGGCGCCAGAATCTGATGGGCGGAAAGCCCGGCGCTCTTCAACGAGATGATCTCGCTGTTCTGGTTGAGCGTGGTCAGCGTGACCAACGTACCGAGCAGGACCGAAAAGGGCAGGAAGCGCGCGATGATCTGTGGCGTGCGCAGGCTGGCATAATACCAGAGCTGGGCGTCTCCGTTGCCGGGATAGGCGAGAACGTCGCCGGATTCGCCGAGCAGATCGAGCGCCAGCAGGACGAGGACAAGCGCCGCCAGCACCGAGAAGGTGCGGACGAGGAACATCCGCGCCATGTAGAGCGTGCTGGTGCGTGACGGGAAGAATTGCGTCTGCATTGCGGATCAGCCTCCCGTCGCCCGGCGCTTGCGGATGTGCAGCCAGCGCCGCAGCGCGCCGCCGATCTTCGCCGCAACCCGTTCCAGTCCGCCGATTGGCTGGCCGCCCGGCACATAGGCGATTTGCCGGTACATCCAGAAGATCAGCAGCGCGAACAGCAGGAACGGGCCCCATAGCGCCAGCGCCGGGTCAACCCGGCCGAGCGTGCCGATCGCTTCGCCATACTCGTTGATCTTGTGATAGGTGACGACCATCACGATCGACAGGAATACGCCGAGCGCGGAGGACGATCGTTTCGGTGGCACCGCCAGCGCCACCGCGAGCAACGGCAGCAGCATCATCATCGCCACCTCCGCGATGCGGAAGTGAAAATTGGCCCGGCTTTCGTTGCGGACGGCAAGGCTGGTGTCCGGCGCGCCGCCGATGCGGACCAGTTCGGGGATGGTCAATTCGCGATCGGCCTGGCCGCGCCCCCGAAAGCTTTCGATCTTCGGCAGGTCGATCGGCAGGTCGTGCGACGAGAAGCTCAGCACGCGCGGCGCGGCGAATTCGGGTGCGTTGTTGACCAGCGTGCCGTTGGTCAGCCGCAAAATGATGACGTTGGGATCGTCGGTGGCGAGAAAACGGCCGTGCTGCGCGGTCACCGCCACGGTGTTGCCGTCCTTGCCCTCCGCCCGCACGAACAGACCGGACAACTGGGTGCCGTTGTCGCGGCTCTGTTCGACCCTGAGCGTCATCTTGCGGCCGAGATTGGTGAACTCGCCGACCTTGATCGACGCGCCGAGCGCGCCTGAACGCAGCTCGAACTGCAGCCCTTCGTATGCGTAGCGGGCATGCGGCTGAACGAAGCCGACGATCGCCAGATTCACCAGCGCCAGCCCGATCGCGTACATATAGGGTACGCGTAGCAGCCGCCCGTAGCTGAGGCCGAGGGCGCGCATCACGTCGAGTTCCGACGACATCGCGATCCGGCGGAAGGCAAGGAGGATGCCCAGCATCAACCCGATCGGTATGCCGAGCGACAGATACTCGGGAATGAGGTTGGCGAGCATCCGCCAGACGACGCTGACCGGCCCGCCTTCCTGCGCGACGAAGTCGAACAGACGCAGCATCTTGTCGAGAACAAGCAGCATCGCCGCAATCACCAGCGTCCCGAACAGGGGCAGGGCGATGAGCCGGGCGATATAGCGGTCCATGGCCGTCAGCATTTCAGGATTTCGACGCCTCTCGACCATGTTTTGGCCGCAAACGCAGCCGATCTAGACCAGCATTGGGGGCAAGCACATCGCCTGCCGCTCGGCAGAGCCTATAGCTTCCAGGAGTGGGTTGGTCATGTCGAAATTCGCTTTCATCGCCTTCACCGCCGCTACGGCGATGATTGCGCCGTTGGCGGAGGCGCAGGCGACCCCGATTGGCCCGGACGCGGCGATCTGCGCGCGCGGCGGTGAGCCGGCGGTTCTGGTCCGGGTGGAAGGGTTCAAGGCACGCACCGGCACGCTGCGCGTCCAGATTTACGGCGACAAGCCCGAAGATTTTCTGGCCAAGGGCCGCTGGCTGAAGCGGATCGAGGTTCCCGTCCGGCCGCACGGCCCGGTCGAGGTCTGTGTCGGCCTGCCGAAGCCCGGCGCCTACGCGGTCGCGGTGCGCCATGACGTGAACGGCAACGGCAAGTCGGGCGACCGCAGCGACGGCGGCGGCTTTTCCCGCAACCCCGGCCTGTCGCTGTTAAGCCTGAAACCGAAATATCAGGATGTCGCGATTTCGGTCGGCGGCCATCCGCTGCCGGTTGACGTCGTCCTCAACTATTTCCGTGGCCTGTCGATTGGGCCCATCAGGGAGGCTCGCTAGCCAGATGGTCAGTGTCGCGCTTCTGTCCAACCCGAAATCGACGGGCAATCGCGCGCTGCTGCCGAAGGTGCGCAGCTATTGCGCCCGGCACCCGGACATTTTCCATTATGAGGTCGAGCATGTCGACCAGATCGCCGACGCGATGCGGTCGATCGCCTGCGTCAACCCGCGTGTACTGGTTATCAACGGCGGCGACGGCACCGTGCAGGCGGCGCTGACCGAACTGCATGTCGGCGGCCATTTCAACGGCGCGCCGCCGCCGGTGGCGGTGCTGCCCAACGGCAAGACCAACCTGATCGCGCTCGACTTGGGTGCGCATGGCGACCCGCTCGCCGCGCTCGACCGGGTGGTGGAAATCGCTAAGGCGGACATGGCGCCGCACATCGTGCTGCGCGAGCTGATCGCGCTCAGCAACGGCGAGGAGGATGACCGGCCGGTGCTCGGCATGTTCCTCGGCGGCGCCGGGCTGGCCGATGCGATGCTCTATTGCCGCAACAAAATCTATCCGCTCGGTCTGCCCAACGGGATCAGCCATGTGATTGCCTTTCTGGCGGTGCTGGTCTCGCTGGTGTTCGGCAGCGCCGGCTTCCTGCCACCGCGCCCGCGCCCGATCAGCGTTTCGCTGATCCGCGAAGGGCAGATCAGCGGGCGTTTCACCCTGCTGATCGTCACCACGCTGGAGAGGATGCTGTTCGGCAGCCGCACCGAAACCGGCGACGACGGCCGGTTGAAACTGATGGCGGTGGACCAGAGCCCGATGGCCTTACTGCGTGCCGCCTATGCCAGCCTGCTCGGCCGGCTGGGGCGGGGCTTGCTGACCGGCGTGCATGTCGAGCGCGGTGACGTCATCCGCATCGACGGCGACCGGTCGAGCGTGATCCTTGACGGCGAATTGTTCGAAGCGCGGGTCGGCCAGCCGATCGTGCTGCGCACCACCCAGCCGGTATCCTTCGTCAAGCTGGCGGCCTGACGCCGCCGCTGCCGATGGCATCGACACCGATCGAGCGGCTGGTCGCGGCCGAGCTGGACAAGCCGATAGATCCGCGCGTCGCCGTCGCCGCCGCCGCGGTTGCCGCGCGCTACCCCGGCGCGGCGCGGGCGGTTCTGTTCTACGGCTCCTGTCTGCGCAGCGGCGAGATCGACGGGCAGATGCTGGATTTCTACCTGATCGTTTCGGACTATCGCGCCGCTTATGGCGGCGGCTGGCTGGCGGCGGCAAACCGCGTGATCCCGCCCAATGTCTTTCCGTTCGAGGCCGATGGCGTTGCCGCTAAATTCGCGGTGTTGAGCGAGGACGATTTGACGCGGCTGTGCCGGCCGGACGCAGCGACGGTTTCGGTCTGGGCGCGCTTCGCCCAGCCGGTGCGGCTGGCCTGGCGGACGGACGACGCGGCGGCGCGGGCGGTGGCGGCGGCGGTCGCGCAGGCGCCGGAAAGCCTGCTGGCGCTGACCCCGGCAGAGGCGACGGACGGTGCGCTGGATCGCTGGCGGCGCGGCTTCACCCTGACCTATGGCGCGGAATTGCGGGCGGAGAGGGGCGACCGGCCGGGGGCGATCGTCGATTTCGCGCCGGACTGGTATCGTGCGCTGTCCGTCGCGTTACCTGCTGTCGCCCCGTTGCCTGGCCTTGATCGGCGCTGGCGCGGGCTGCGTCGGCGCGGCAAGCTGCTGACGCTGGTCCGGCTGGCCAAGGCATCGCTGACCTTTGCGGGTGGCATCGACTATCTGGCGTGGAAGATCAGCCGCCATTCGGGCACGCCGATCGTGCTACGCCCCTGGCAGCGGCGCTGGCCGATCGCGGGCGCGATCAGCCTGCTGCCTCGTCTGCTGCTATCCGGCTCGATCCGCTGACGGTTTTTGACGGGGCGGCGGCGGTCAGCGCCTTTTCAACCGCGCGGGCAAGCGCCGCCATCGTGAACGGCTTGCGCAGCACCTCATGCCCGCCAAAGGCATCCGCGTTCTCTACTTCGCCCGCGAAACCGGTGACGAACAACACGGCGACATCCGGATAATCCGGGCGCAGCGCGGCGATCATGTCCGGCCCGGACAGGCCCGGCATCACCACGTCGCTGACGATCAGCGCAATGTCGGGCTGTGCCGCCATCATTGCTGCCGCATCGGCGGAATCGGCGCAGGGCACCGGCACGTAACCCAGTTCCGCAAGGGTTTCCGTCGTCGCCGCCAGAACGCGCGGATCGTCTTCGACCACCAGCACCCGCTGCGCCGCACCAACGGCGACGGCCGGGGCGCCGGGCGGCTGCGTTGCCGGCATCGGCCCGGCATGGCGCGGCAGCAGCACCGTCACCGTCGTGCCCTCTCCGGGGGTGGAAGCGATGTCGATCCCGCCGCGCGACTGGCGGACAAAGCCGAATATCTGGCTGAGGCCGAGGCCGGTGCCCTTGCCCGCCGGCTTGGTGGTGAAAAATGGTTCGAACACATGTTCAAGCACGTCGGGCGTCATCCCGGCGCCATTGTCGATGACACTGATTGTCGCATAGTCGCCGGCGGGGGTGTCGGGCCGCTCGCCGGCCGCCAGCCGTTTCTGGCCCAGCGCGATGGTCAGTTCGCCGGCGCCGTCCATCGCGTCGCGGGCATTGACCGCCAGATTGAGCAGCGCGTTTTCGAGTTGGTGGGAATCGACCCAGATCAGCCAGGCAGGACCGTCATCGTCGTTGCGGACGGTGACGGTGATTCGTTCGCCCAGCGTGCGGTCGAGCAGATCTGACATGCCCTGGATCAACTGGTGCGGGTCGACGGCGCGAGGCAGCAGCGGCGCCGAACGGGCGAAGGACAGCAGCCGGCGGGTGAGGGCGGCTGCCCGTTTGGCACCGTCCATCGCGCTGTCGATATGGCGGGCGGCCTCGGCGGTGTTGTCGGCCAGCCGCCGCCGTGCCAGTTCCAGCCCGCCGACGACCACGGCCAGCATATTGTTGAAGTCATGGGCGATGCCGCCGGTCAACTGCCCGACCACTTCCATTTTCTGGACCTGACGCAGTTGCGCCTCGGCCTGCTTGCGCTCCGTTGCCTCGGCGCGGAGCAGGCGGTTGGCGTCGCGCAGTTCGGCGGTGCGGTCGCGCACCGCTTCTTCCATCTCGTCGGCATGGCGGGCAACTTCCGCCGTGTCGCGCCGGGCAAGGCGGCGCTGGGCCAGTGCCTCCAGCGTCGCCCAGCCGAGCAGGATCGCGCCGATCACCGCGGCAATGCCGAACAGCGACAGCGTTTTCGCAAGCCGGTTCGAGTAGGCGATCGAGCGCGCGGCGGCGCCGTTGCGCCGATCGAGCACCGACGCTTCGTTGGCGATGATCCGGTCCAGCGTTTCCGACAATTCTTCCAGATTACGGGCCTGCCCGGCCTGGTAATAGCGCGACAGCGCGTTCCAGCCCTGGCCGTAATTGGTGCGTAGCGCGGTTTCGGACAATTGCTGGCCACGCTCGCGATAGATGCCGCGCAGCGTCGTGATCAGCGCGGTATGTTCCGCGTTGTCGCGGGTTACCGTGTCCAGCCGGTCGATGATCGTCCCGGCCCGGCGCCATTCGTCGTAATAGAATCGGCCGACCTGCTTGTCGCCACTGACCACGAAGCGGCCGAGTGCAGCCTCTGCCCGGGTCATCGTGCTTTCCAGCGTGCGAGCGAGGATCATCACTTCGAAGCTGTGGCGCTGGGCGGCGAGGGCGCGGTCGCGGTCGCGGTTGGACATCGCGACCATGACGATCAGTACGACGAGGGCGACCGCCGCGGCGACACCACCGATGGCGAGCAGGACCCGGCGCCAGCCGATCGATGCCGTTTCTCCGGGGTTAGCCGGAAGCGCGTCTTCGTCCATCAATCAGGGTCCAAAAGGCCATCGCCTTTCGTCACCCTACACAGCCGGCGGGATAACGCCAACCGCGCGACCGGCCGCCGCGAACATGCCGAGGATCTGCTCGACCTGTTCGGCCGAGTGCTCCGCGCAGAGCGAGCAGCGCAGCAGGAAAGTGCCGGCCGGAGTCGCCGGTGGCCGGGCCATGTTGACGTACAGGCCAAGCTCCAGCAGCGCCGCCCACATGCCGACCGCCTGCTCCTGATCGGGTAGCATCACCGCGATGATCGCGGACTGGGGCGTTTCGGTCCCCAGCGTAAAACCAAGCGCGCGCAGCCCGCCGTGCAGACGGCGGCTGTTTTCCCACAGATGCTGGCGCTTGGCGCCGGCGTGCATCAGCTTGCGGATCGACGCGGCGGCCGTCGCCACCACCGACGGCGGCAGCGACGCGGTGAATACGTAGGGCCGGCAGACCAGCCGCAGCACTTCGAATTTCGGGTGGTTCGATACGCAGAAACCACCGACGGTGCCGACCGATTTGGAAAAAGTACCGACGACGAAATCGACATCCTTCTCAACGCCGGCTTCCTCGAACACGCCGCGCCCGTTGGCGCCGAAGAAGCCCATGCCGTGCGCCTCGTCGCACAGGATCATCGCACCGTGCTTCTTGGCGACGGCGACCATCTCCTTCAGCGGGGCGATGTCGCCGACCATCGAATAGACGCCTTCGAGCACGACCAGCTTGCCGGCCTCGGCAGGCAGCCGGCCCAGCCGCTTGTCGAGGTCCTCGACCGAATTGTGGCGAAAACGGACGATCTCCGCATTGCCGAGGGCGCAGCCGTCGTAGATCGAGGCGTGGCTGTCGGCATCGAGGATGATGTATTCGCCCTTGCCGGCCAGCGTCGACATCATGCCCAGATTGGCCTGATAACCGGTCGAGAACACCATCGCGTGTTCCGTTCCGTAGAAGGCTTTCAACGCCTCCTCGCATTCCTTGTGGCCCTGATAGGTGCCGTTCAGCACCCGGCTGCCGGTGGTGCCGGACCCGAAATTGTCGAGCGCATCCTTGCCCGCCTGGATCACGTCGGGGTCGAAGGTCATGCCCATGTAGTTGTAGGTACCGAGGAGGATCGTCTCCTTGCCCTTGATGACGGCAAGGGTAGGCGATTTCACCTCGTCCATCACGATCGAGAACGGATCGCGCACGCCGGTGTCGAGCAGCGCCTGCCGCTCCGCGATCAGCGGATCGAATTTGGAAAGCAGATCGGTCATTTCGGTGTCCCTGGGCGCGGCCCCCTGGCGCGCATTGTCATTCAGCCCTTCAGCTTCGCGACCGCGTCGACAAGCTGGCCGACGGTTTCGATTTCCGCTTGCATGTTCATCGTGATGATGATGTCGAACTCGTCCTCGATGGCGGCGACGAAATCCATCACGGTCAGGCTGTCCCATTCCAGATCGCCGGCGAAGGTCGTCGTCTCCGTCAGTGCGATGCCTTTCTTGTTGAACGGCGCGATCTGGGCGGAAATCGTGTCGAATATCTGTGCGCGGTCGGTCATCGTCCGTCCTTAAAGGGGATGGTCGCGGCTTGCCAAGGGATTACGGCAGCGATGGGGCAGGATCGGGACGTGCTACAGCAGCCTTGCGGCACGGTAGGCGTTGGCCGTCGCTTTCAGCCCGACCAGCGTCGCGATATGCGGTTGCCATATGTCGACGGGCGGCCGCCGGGCCGGGTCGATCACCCAGTCCGGGTGGCAGAAATAGGCGGCGCGATCGAGGGTCAGCTTGGCCCGCCCGCGCCGGACCAGCCGGTCGATCCGCGCCGCGACGCGGAGCAGGGGCGCTGGCGCGTGAATGGCGGCGGCGCGGCGGCCGACGGCGGCGGCGATCGCTTCGGCAAACTCGGCATGGCTCCACCCCCCGGGCCGCGCGTCGTCCGCTTCGTAGATCGCGGTCAGCGTCTCTTCATTCTCCGGCACCAGCGACAGCAGTAGCCGGGACAGGTCGCTGACCTCGATCACCGATATGCGGCCGGGCGGCGGCAGCAGGATCAGTCGCCGCTTCGCCATGCGGAACAGTTCCAGCATCTCCAGGTCGCCGGGGCCGTAGACGGCGGGCGGGCGCACCGCCGTCCAGTCCAGCCCGCTCGCCGCGACGATCTGCTCGGCCCGCGCCTTCGACCAGCCATAGTCGGACAGGTCCGGCTCGCGCGCCGCCAGTGACGAGACATGGATGAAGCGCCGCACGCCGACAGACTTGGCCGCTTCGACCATCGCCAGCGTGCCTTCGGGGTTGCCGGCGGCGAAACCGGCGCGGTCGCGCGCATTGACGACACCGGCGACGTGGATCACCGCATCCGCCCCTTCCGCCAGCCGCTTCAGGCTGTCGGGCCGATCAAGTGCGCCGTCGATCCAGGTAACGCCTTTCAGCGCATCCTGGGGCCGCCGGGTCAGGGCGCGGACCGGGTGACCGCGCCGGGCGGCGTGGCGGATCAGCGTTGAGCCGACGAAGCCGGTGCCGCCGGTGATCGCCAGCGTCGGGCGCGGCGGCTTCACAGCAGCACCAGATGGTCGCGGTGGACAAGAGCGGAGCGTGGGGCGTGGCCGAGCAGGTCGGCCAGTTCACTGCTGCGGCGGCCGGCGACCAGCGCCGCTTCCGCCGCCGGATATTCGGCCAGTCCGCGCGCGACGACGGCGCCGTCCGGCCCGGTGATGTCGACGACCTGGCCGCGCTCGAACCGCCCTTCGACGCCGACCGCACCGGCGGGCAACAGGCTCTTGCCGGCGCGCAGTGCGGCGACCGCCCCGGCGTCGACCCGGATGCGCCCGCGTGCGGTCAGCCGGCCGCCGAGCCAGCCCTGCCGTGCACGCGCCCGACCGTTGGCGACGAACAGCGTGCCGCGCCCGTCGGCGGCGAAGGCGGCAAGCGGATTGGCGCGGGTGCCGGAGGTGATGGCAAGCGCGATGCCGGCACGGGTGGCGATCTCCGCCGCCTGCAATTTTGACGCCATGCCGCCGGACCCCATGCCCGAACCGCTGTCCGCCCCGGCCATCGCGCGGATACCGGCGTGGACCGCCTCGACCCGCTCGATGAGCGTAGCGCACGGGTCGCGGGCGGGGTTGGCGGTGAACAGCCCGTCGACATCGGAGAGCAGGACGACGCCGTCGGCACCCGCCGCCTGACCGACACGGGCCGCCAGCCGGTCATTGTCGCCGAAACGGATTTCAGCGGTGGCGACACTGTCGTTTTCGTTGATTACCGGTACCGCGCCCAGGCTGAGCAGCCGGCCGAGGGTGGCGCTGGCGTTCAGATAGCGGCGGCGATCCTCAAGATCGTCCAGGGTGACGAGCATCTGCGCGGCGGCCAGCCCGCGCGCACCAAGCAATTCCGCCCAGGCCTGCGACAGCGCGATCTGGCCGACCGCCGCCGCCGCCTGCGCATCCTCCAGGCTGGCGCGGCCGCCCTTCGCCAGCGCCAGCCGGCGCGCGCCGAGCGCGATCGCACCGGATGAGACAATGACCAGCCGTTGCCCGGCGGCGTGGCGCGCGGCGAGGTCGTCGGCGAGCCCGGCCAGCCATTCGCGTCGCACCGCGCCTTCGCGGTCGACGAGCAGCGACGAGCCGATCTTGACGACCAGGCGCGGGCAGGCGCCCGGCGCGAACGGCGCGGCGGCGTCGCTCATAGCGGCGACCATTCACCGTCGGTTTCGCCGTCGGCGGCGGCATCGTCCGCGCGCGACGGGGGCAGGGCGGCTTCCAGCCGGTCGAGCACCGCCTCTAGGCCAATGCCGGCGGCGCCGGACAGGGGCAGCACCTCCGCGTCGCTGGCCGCCGCCAGTTCGGCGCTGATCGCGGCGATCAGCTCGGCATCGAGCAGGTCGACCTTGTTCAGCGCGATCACCTCCGGCTTGTCGGACAGGCCGGCGCCGTAACGCGCCAGTTCCTCGCGGACGATGCGGTATGCCTCGGCCGGGTCTTCGCCCTCGGCATCGACGAGGTGGAGCAGCACCTGGCACCGCTCGATATGGCCGAGGAAGCGGTCGCCGATCCCGGCGCCTTCCGCCGCGCCCTCGATCAAACCGGGGATGTCGGCGACAACGAATTCGCGCTGGTGGCGGCTGACGACGCCAAGCTGCGGGCGGGTGGTTGTGAAGGCATAGGCGCCCACCTTCGCCTGGGCATTGGTCACCGCGTTGATGAAGGTCGACTTGCCGGCGTTGGGCAGGCCGACCAGCCCGACATCGGCAAGCAGCTTCAGCCGCAGCCAGACCCACATCTCCTCGCCCGGCCAGCCGGTGCCGTGCTGGCGCGGGGCGCGGTTGGTCGACGTCTTGTAGCTCAGGTTGCCGCGCCCGCCGTCGCCGCCCTTCAGCAACACGATGCGCTGGCCGGCGCGGGTGAAGTCGGCGAGCACATGCTCCCTGTCTTCCGACAGCACCTGGGTGCCGACCGGGACCTTGATGATCAGGTCCGGGCCACCGGCGCCGGTCCGGTTGCTGCCGGAACCGCCATTGCCTCGTCGGGCGCGGAAATGCTGGGTGTAGCGAAAATCGATCAGCGTGTTGAGGCCGGGCACCGCTTCGAACACGATGTCGCCGCCCTTGCCGCCGTTGCCGCCGTCCGGGCCGCCGAATTCAATGAACTTCTCGCGCCGGAAGCTGACGGCGCCGCCGCCGCCGGCACCGGAACGGATGAAGATCTTGGCTTGGTCGAGGAAGTGCATCGCCGGGTGCCTAGAGCATTTCGGGCGTGCACGAAACAGGGCGGCGCGCCGAAAGAGGAAAGGACGGAAAGTGCCGGCGCGCTTTTCGCGCCGGCCGGGCCATGCCCTAGGCGACAACGCCCTCCGTGCCCAGCCCCGCTTCGGCCAACTGGCGAAGGGCCAGTTCGCGCGCCTTGCCGCGCGGCAGGCCGAGCGCGCGGGCCATCGGCGCGCCAAGCAGCGCGTCGCCCATCGCCATCAGCACCAGCGACAGCGTCCGTTCGGCGACAAAGGCATGGCCGTGCTCGACCGACAGGTCCTCGACCAGTTGGCGGATCGCGTCGAGGATCGGGTCGAGCGCGTCGTGGCTGCCGGACAGGATCATCCAGGACGCGAGCGCCCCGGCGCCTTCCTTGTCGAACGCGTCGAACGTCAGGTCGACGATCTCGTCCGGTCCCGCGTCGCCGCGCCGTTCACGCAGCACCGCCTCACCGATGCTGAGCGTAACGGTTTCCGCCAGGTGCTGGGCCAGCGCCTTCTGCAGGCCGGCGGCCGATCCGAAATGGTGGAGCAGATTTGCGTGTGTCCGGCCGACCCGCGCGGCGACCGCCTTCAGCGTGACGGCCTGCGGCCCCGCCTCGATCAGCAGCGCGCGCGCCGCCTGTAGCGCGGCGGCCCGGCTTTCCTCAGGGGTAAGCCTTTTTCTCACTATTGACATTTATGTAAACAAACACCAGCTTGTTGCAATCAATGGAGCCGATAGCATGGCGCAGGATAAAACACCCGTCGACTTGACGATCACGCCGCGCGACCGGCGTTTCGGCCGTGGGCTGGCGCAAAAACGCTGGTGGATGAACGGCGATCCGATCGGCACGGCCTTCTATAACGCGCTGTCGATCACCTTTCCGCGCGGCGAGGCGTTCTTCATCGAATCGGTGAAGGCATTCCGTGACGGCGCCCCGCCCAAGCTGGAACGCGAGATCAAGGCCTTCACCCTGCAGGAGGTGATGCACAGCCGCGAGCATGTCGCGTTCAACAAGCGGGTGACCGATGCCGGTTATGACGTTTCGGCGCTGGAAGACCGGGTAACCGAATCGCTGGAGTTGACCAGGGACCGCCCGCAGATACTCAATCTGGCGGTGACGATGGCACTGGAGCATTACACCGCGATGATGGCGGCGATGATCCTGCGCGGCGACCTGTTCCAGGGCGCCGACCCCGAAATCGCTGAAATGTGGCGGTGGCACGCGGTCGAGGAGATCGAGCATAAGGGCGTCGCCTACGACACCTGGATGCACGCGACCCGCGACTGGAGCGCGTGGAAGCGGTGGAAGGTCCGTGCGATCATGATGCTGCTGGTCACCCGCGAATTCTGGATTCGCCGGGTACAGGGCATGCTTTGCCTGCTGCGGCAGGACGGGATCACCGGCGCTCGCGCCTATTGGGGGATCGCCCGCTACCTGATAGGCAGCCCGGGCGTGCTGCGCCGGCTGGTGCCGGCGTGGGTCGCTTACTTCATGCCGGGCTTCCACCCGTGGAACCATGACGACCGCGCGCTGATCCGGCTTGCCGATAGCGCCTATGAAGCCGCGCTGATGCCGAGCGTTGCCTGATATACGAAGCGCCGCCCCGGCATTGGCCAGGGCGGCGCCGCTTCCCGCTCGGTAGCCGGTTCAGGCGCTGGCGGGCTTGTCATCCTTGTCGTTGTTGATCGCGGCCAGAACGACGATGGCGGCGATGCCAGCAGCCAGAGCCAGCGCGATCACATTCCCCCCGCCGGCCTCGCTCGTCTGGGCGCTCGGCGCTGCCACGCGCGCATTTGAGACCGACAGGCGGCTGGCGCTGGTCCCGGCGGCAAGCACCGGGCTGGTGACGAGCATCGCCGCTGCGGCGGCAAGGGCGGAAAAACGGAATTTCGACATCGACTGAACTCCAACGCTTGTAAAACAGGCTTGCGATCAACGCCCGGCGCGCGGGGCGGGTTCCGGGGTCAAGCCGCCTGCAACTGCGGCATGTCCCCGCCACAGGGCATTCCGTCGCCTTCGCTGACATAGCACAGGCTGGGTGCTGCTTCGCCGCGCGCAATGCTGAAACGCGAGGCAACACAGCCGGTTGGACGAAAGCCGAGTTTGCGCAGCACGTGGCCGGCGGCGGGATTGTCGACGAAATGCGCCGCTGCGATCATCGGAAGGCGCAGCGTATCGCGCGCCGCCGCCAGCATCGCTTCCCCGGCCTCCGTTGCATAGCCGAGACCCCAGAACCGCCGCGCAATCCAGAAGTCGAGTTCAACCTGTCCGCCGGCCGCCGGGTGCAGCCCGATGCCGCCGACCAGCCGGGGGGCGCCACGAGTGCGAGCAAATAGCAGGCAGGCTGGCAGGTGCTTTTCGGCGCCGGAAAGAAAGGCCTCGGCATCGCTCAGGCGATAGGGCCAGGGCGCCCGCGCGAGGTTGCGAACAACCGCCGGCTCGGCGATCGCGGCATGCAGGGCCGGTGCGTCCTCGGCCCAGCCCGGCCGCAGCAACAGTCTATCGGTGCGCGCGAACATATCTCTCTCCAAATTCCGGCGCCGCCATGCCAGCGGGGCATGACAACGGTGCGACAGGGATTTGAGGGAGAAATGCAAAAAGGGAGCGGGGGCTACCCGTCTCCCTCTACACCTGCCGCAGCAGGCTTTCGGGTCGCCCCCAGGACGACCCGATAACCGGTCCGTCCGTTATTCGGCCGCCTCGGCCATAATATCCACGGATACGTATTTGCGACCGAGTTTGCCTTCGTGGAACGCCACGCGGCCCGCGGTCAGCGCAAACAGGGTATGATCCTTGCCGATGCCGACGTTGCGGCCCGGGTACACGCGGGTGCCGCGCTGACGCACGATGATGTTGCCGCCAACGACTTCCTGGCCGCCATATTTCTTCACGCCAAGGCGACGGCCAGCGGAATCACGACCGTTACGCGACGAGCCGCCTGCTTTCTTATGTGCCATTGCTCGTTACTCCTTGTCAGCCGCCGGCTTCTTCGCCGGGGCCTTCTTTGCCGGTGCCTTCTTCGCCTCGACGGGCGCTGCGGTTTCCGCAGCGGCCTCGGCCTTGGCGGGGGCGGCCGGCTTGTCTTCGGCGGCGGCCTTCTTCGGCGCAGCCTTCTTCTCTTCGCCAATCGCGACGATCTTCAGGATCGTCAGCTGCTGGCGATGGCCGTTGCGGCGCCGGTAGTTGTGCCGGCGGCGCTTCTTGAAGACGATAACCTTTTCGCCCTTCGCCTGCGCGACGATTTCGGCCGAAACGGTCAGCCCGTCGGTGGGGGTCAGATCCCCGCCGTCACCGGCCAGCAGCACATCGCTGAGCGCGATGGTGTCGCCCGCCTCACCGGCAAGCTTCTCAACGACGATCTTGTCTCCTGCGGCAACGCGATACTGCTTGCCGCCCGTGCGCACGACTGCGAACATGGCTCTCATCACTTCTTCAAGACTGAATTCCGCGACCAGGCGTTAGCCCGGCTCGGAAAGCAGGCCCGCTACGGGACAAGCGGCTGGTTGTCAACCACGGAAGGCCGCTTTCCTGCCGCGCGGGCCGCCGTCCTTGACGATCGCGGCCGGTCGCCGCAAAGGCCGGCAATGCCCAGAAACGCCGCCGGCGATCGCGCCCGGCGCCGCTCGCGATCCCGGTCCGAGATGCGCGACTTCCTCTTCTTCCTCGTCAAGCTCGCGCTTGTCGTGTTCGTCGTGCGCAGCTTTGTCGTGGCGCCGTTCACCATTCCGTCGGAATCGATGCAGCCGCGGCTGCTGATCGGCGACTATCTGCTCGCCGCCAAATGGCCCTATGGCTATTCGCATTACAGTCTGCCGTTCGACGCGCCGCTGCTGCCCCGTCGGGTGCTGGCCGCCCAGCCGGAGCGCGGAGATGTCGTCATCTTCCGCGCGCCACCGGCCAACCAGCGCGACTATATCAAGCGGGTGATCGGCCTGCCCGGCGACAGCGTGCAGTTGCGTGGCGGCCGGGTCATCCTGAACGGGCAGCGGTTGCCGCGCGAACGGATTGCCGATCTTGTCGTGCCGGCCAGTCCGAACAGCCCGTGCTTTTCCTCTCTCTACCGCGAGGGGGCTGGGGAAGGCGC
This sequence comes from Sphingomonas flavalba, assembly GCF_047553045.1. Taxonomy (GTDB): domain Bacteria; phylum Pseudomonadota; class Alphaproteobacteria; order Sphingomonadales; family Sphingomonadaceae; genus Sphingomonas_L; species Sphingomonas_L flavalba_A. Next base: position 1,247,748 of record NZ_CP180208.1, read on the forward strand.
CGCCTGCCGCTATCCGCGCTATCGCGAAACGCTGCCCGGCGGGCGCAGCTACGAAACGCTCGACATCGGTGTAACCGGCGCAGACGATACCCCGGTGTTCAACGTGCCGGCGGGGCATATGTTCGTCATGGGCGACAACCGCGACCGCAGCGAGGACAGCCGTGTCGCGCCCGAGGCCGGCGGCATCGGACTGGTCCCGCAGGATAATCTGATCGGCAAGGCGCTGATCGTCGTTTATTCGACCGACGGCTCCGCCAGCCCGGCCAGACCGTGGACCTGGTGGCCGGCGGTGCGGGCCGAACGGATCGGAGGGTTATTCTGATGAGCGGCGACCTGACCGGATGGCTGACCGGCGCGCTTGGCCATCGCCCGGCGGACGAGGCGCTGTTCCGGCGCGCGTTGACCCATGGCAGCCGCGAGGCGGAGGACTATCAGCGGCTGGAATTCCTGGGCGACCGCGTGCTTGGCCTGATCGTGGCGCGCTGGCTCTACACCCGTTTCGCGGATGAACCGGAAGGCAAACTGTCGCGCCGGCTGAACCTGCTGGTTTCTGGCGAAACCTGCGCGGAAATCGCGCGGGAAATCGGAGTCGGCCCGAATCTGCGCCTTGGCAAGCAGGCGCGGGACGACGGCGCGATGGAAAGCGACCATGTGCTGGGCGATGTCGTGGAGGCATTGATCGGCGCGTTGTATCTGGACGGCGGTTTCGACGCCGCCGACCGGTTTGTCCGCGCGGCATGGGGCGAACGGATCGCTCGTGAACGGGCGCCTCAGCACCCGAAATCGGCGCTGCAGGAATGGGCGGCGGCCAACCGCCGCAAGCCGCCGGTCTACGAGCTGGCCGGGCGATCCGGCCCGCATCATTCCCCGCGCTTCACCGTGTCGGTGACGATTAAAGGGGCTGGGGACGCGCAGGCCGAGGGCAGCTCGAAACAGGAAGCGGAAACGGCGGCGGCGCGCACGCTGCTCGCGCTGCTGACCGGTGTTGAAGGGAACGAAGGATGAGTGGTCAATCCTGCGGACTGGTCGCCGTGGTCGGCGCGCCCAACGCCGGAAAATCGACGTTGGTCAACGCGCTGGTAGGCCAGAAGGTGGCCATCGTCAGCCCGAAAGCGCAGACGACGCGAACCCGTCTGCTTGGTGTTGCGATTGCCGGTGACGCGCAGATCATGCTGGTCGACACGCCCGGCATCTTCGAACCGCGCCGGCGCCTCGACCGGGCGATGGTCGCCGCCGCGTGGGGCGGCGCGGAAGACGCCGACCTGATCGCGCTGGTCGTCGACGCGCGCGCCGGTCTCGGTCCGAAGGTGATGACGATCGTCGAGGCGCTGGCCCGGCGGCGGGAGCCGAAGCTGCTGGTGCTGAACAAAGTCGACATCGCGGCGAAAGACAAGCTGCTTGTCCACGCCGACAGGCTAAGCGCAACGCTGGCGTTCGATGCGGTGTTCATGGTCAGCGCCGAGACCGGCGACGGTATCGCCGACCTGAAGCAGGGATTGGCGGAGCGGATGCCGTCCGGCCCCTGGCATTTCCCGGAAGATCAGGTCTCGGACGCGTCTGATCGAATGCTGGCTGCGGAAGTGACCCGTGAGCAGATCTTCCTGCAGCTCCATGCCGAGCTGCCTTATGCCAGCGTCGTCGAGACCGAGCAGTATCGCGAGCAGGACGACGGATCGGTCGAGATCCATCAGCAGATTCTGGTCGCACGGCCGACCCAGCGGGCGATCGTTCTGGGGAAGGGCGGCCAGCGCATCCGGGAAATCGGCGCCCGCGCGCGTGCCGAGCTTTCACAACTGCTTGGCCGTCGCGTCCACCTCTACCTGCACGTCAAGGTCAAACCCGACTGGGACGAGGACCGCACCGTCTACCGCGACATCGGCCTCGACTGGACCGAGTAGGCGGCCGGCGCGGGCCGCCCCTGTCGCCGGTTCAGGCGAAATTCTCGGTCCGCAGCCACGGCATGACGCCAGGGCTGCTATGGCTCATGTACAGATAAGGGTTGCCAGACGCTTCATGTGCGGCGCCGAAGCCGAATCCGGGCAGGGCATTGCCGATCAGCCCGCCGATCCCGGCCGCCGCCGCACTGTCGCCGATGCCGGCAATCACCGCGTGGTGAACTTCCTGAGCACTCGGTGCGGCCGGCGCCGTATCGCGGCTATCGACGGGCTCGATCACGTTCAGCGCCCTGGACAGCGACAAAGTGGCGCTGCCGCGCGCATTGGGGGACAGCATAAGGTCCTGCAACGCATGGATGATCGCCGTGCCGAACAGGCTACCTGCATTGTGCCCGGCTGCCGGTAACGTCGGTTCCGGCGTCGGCGTTGGTTCCGGCGTCGGCGTTGGTTCCGGCGTCGGCGTTGGTTCCGGCGTCGGCGTTGGTTCCGGCGTCGGCGTTGGTTCCGGCGTCGGCGTTGGTTCCGGCGTCGGCGTTGGTTCCGGCGTCGGCGTTGGTTCCGGCGTCGGCGTTGGTTCCGGCGTCGGCGTTGGTTCCGGCGTCGGCGTTGGTTCCGGCGTCGGTGTTGGTTCCGGCGTCGGTGTTGGTTCCGGCGTCGGTGTTGGTTCCGGCGTCGGTGTTGGCTCCGGCGTCGGTGTTGGCTCCGGCGTCGGTGTTGGCTCCGGCGTCGGTGTGGGTTTCTCGACCGGACGCTGATAGCCATAGCCGGCAATTAGCAGATCGGCGATCGTGGTTCCTGCCCCGGCCAGCAGATTGGGGATCAGCGCGGCGGCTTCCGTATTGCCGCTCAGCAACAGATTGTGGTCGGTCACCAGGCCCGCGGAGTTAACGTTCAGAATCTTATCCGCCACATTGTTGCTGACCGTGCTGTTCGTCAGGCGATCAGCCAGGATCCAGTACATCTTGCTGTCATTGCTCGGCGAAGTGACCGTGTTGCCGATGATCCGGACGTTGTCGCCGTGATAGACAGAGATGCCATGATACTGATCGGCGGAGAAAAGGATATTGTTCTGAATCAATACGTTGGTGTAAGGAAGCGTGCCGACTTCTTCGCCCATGAAGATGCCCTGCGGGCCGACGCCCTTGCCTTGCAGCATCGCATTGTTGGTGATGACGATGTTGGACGAGCCGACCGTCTGGCCGTTGGTCCAGAACTGGATCGTGTCCGGGTGATCGCCATCCGCCGGGAAAAAATCGGTGAAGGTATTGCCGTCGATCAGCACGTTGTTGACCGCGCTGAAATTGGCCGCGTCGCTGCGGAGCGTGTGGACGAAATTATTCTGAAATACGATGTCGTTGGTCTTGTCGAAGATCACACCGCGGAAGGCGTCGCTGATCTCCGAATTTGTGATGCTGATCTGGCTGGAGCGCACGACATACATGCCCCAGGCGTCGTTCGTTACATCATTGTCCTGTGACGTATGGATATGGACGTTGTTGAAGCTGATGTTGGTTGAGGCATCGACCCGGTTGATCTGCGTGTACTCAGGCTCGCCGGCCTTTAGCGCCCGCCCCATGTCGATGCCGTCGAACGCCATGTTCGTGACATTGTTCAGTTTGATGCCGTCGAAATGAACTGAATCCCCGGCGGTGGCCGCCTTGATCGTCACCGTGTCGAGGAAGCTGCGACCGGACACTGACAACGTGCCATAGTCGCCCGCGGCGAGAATGAAAGTCTCGCCCCCGGTGGCGCGGCTAAGCGCGTCGAGCAACTCGGCCCGGCCGTTGATGTGTATCTCGTCCACTCGCGACCCCCACTCGCCGACCGTTCCTGGGGCCGACGCATCTATTGAGGGTTCGATCTGTACTGCGGTGAGCATTATATATCGGTTCATTTCAATAGTTAATTTCAGGAAACCAATTAACCGGTTTGGAATGCGGGCAATATTTCGCCGTCGTCACAATCGACTGTCGATTGCGCCGTTGGTTAACGGTTGCGATTTTATAGAAATAGTTGGTGAGTATTTCAGGGACTGAGCGGGTTTGGTCAGTTCATTTCGGTGGCGTTATCCAATTTGAGAATTTTGACTTTATTTATCTCGATCGGACTGGCCGCTTGACGCAAGTAAAATATGGTGAATGACGGCGAATCGCCAAGCTTTCGGGGCGAAGCGTTGGCGATGCGTTGTTGTCGTGGAACTTTCCGCGCGCGGGTGCGCGCCTGCTGATCAGTAAGCGGTGCGTTGGAACGCCAGTGCCAGGGCGGTGCGGGCCATGATGTAGATGTCCAGCCCGACCGACCAGTTTTCGATATAATAGAGATCGTGCTCCAGCCGGCGGAGCAGTTTCTCCTCGGTGTCGGTCTCGCCGCGCCAGCCGTGGACCTGCGCCCAGCCGGTTATTCCCGGCTTCACCTTGTGCCGCGCGGCGTAGTGGCCGACGACCTCGGAGAACAACCGCTGTCCGGCACGGGTTGACGGCGCGTGCGGGCGCGGACCGACCAGTGACATCTCGCCGGTCATCACATTGAACAGCTGCGGCAGTTCGTCGATGCTGGTCCGGCGCAGGAAGCGGCCGACCCGGGTGACGCGGGGGTCGTCGCGGGTCGCCTGGACGATCGCGTCGGTCTCGCAGCGATCGGTCCGCATCGACCGGAATTTCCAGATGCGGAAATGGCGGTTGTTGAAACCTTCGCGTTCCTGGCGGAAGAACACCGGGCCATGGCTGTCGAGCTTGATCGCGATCGCGGTCAGCAGCAGCAATGGCGACAGCAGGATCAAAGCCAGGCTGGCAAGGACCAGATCCTCAACCTTCTTGACGATCTGATCGAAACCGGAAATCGGCCGTTCGAACAGCGTCATCACCGGCAGGTCGCCCAGCAACACCACCTGCCGCTGGGCAAAGGCGAAACTGGCCAGATCCGGCGCAAGGCGAATACGGACCGGCGTGATCGCCAGTTCGCCGACGATTTCCTGCAAGCGTGATTCCGCCGACCACGGCAGCGCGACGATGACCTGATCGACGTCTCCACGCCGGATCAGGTCGATCAGGTCGTGCAGGTTGCCGCGCAGCGCCAGCGCGGTTTCACGCTGCGGCAGACGGTCCGGCAACCGGTCGTCGAAGAAGCCGACCAGGTCGATGGTCAGCTTCTCGTTGCCGCTGATATAGCGAGCCAGCCGGTCGCCCTGCGCGGCGGCGCCGAAGATCGCGACGCGCTGGTTGAACACGCCACGCCGCTTCATCCGCAGCATCCACGCGGTGCCGGCGGCACGGACGACGAGCAGTGCCAGGCCGCCGATCGCGAACCAGGCCAGCGCCCAGCCGCGCGAATAATCGCTCGATACCTTCAGCAGGAAACCGAGGGTCAGCAGGAAGATCGACGTTGCTGTCCACGCGGTCATCACCCGCGTCCACGCCGCCCGCGCGGAAAAGCGCACATCGACGTCGTAACAACCGGTGATTTCCGCCAGTCCGCCGAAGAACAGCGTCGCGATCAAAGCCGTGTTGAAATAGGCCGACTCCATCCCGTCCGGGATGACGTCGAGGGTGAACAACGCCGCCAGCGCCGCCGCCGCCGGAACGGCCAGCAACTCGGCGATGCGCATCAGGAATGTCGTCAGATCGAGCAGGACCGGCGTGCGCGGCGGCAGATCGGCGACTGGCGCACACGTCGTCGTCGAATCGGCGATCGCGGGTTTCAAGCCTGTACGGTCGGTATCCGGCATGGCGGAGTCAGCCCTGGCCCAGGCGCCGCGCCAGTTCCTGCGCCTTCTCCGTCGTGATCAGCGCGGCCCGCATGTCGGGGCGCATGGCCCGAACCATCGCCGCGGCGAAGCGTTCGTTCAACCGGGTTGCGGCATCCGGATCGTTCAGGCCATTGGACAGGCGAACCAGCACGCCGTCCGGAATTTTGCCCTGAAAGGCGGTGCGCAGTTTCATTACGCGCTGCTCGTTGCCGTCGACCGGCAGGTACTCGCCGATGCGTGTCCAGTAGCTGATGTGTTCGACCCTGTCGGGGGTCGATGCGGTCAGCCGGCGACCGGGGATCGAGAGCCCCGCGTCCAGCGCCAGTTGCGTCGGCGTGCTGTCGGATACCTGAAAGCCGAACGCCGGATAGCAGACCTCCGGCCGGTGCAACTGCAACGTGTCGCTCTGCGTGTCGCCATAGGCGATCAGCAGCATCACGTAATTGCGCTCGTCCAGCACGTAGAGCCGCGACACCTGTTCCGAATACAGCTTGGCGGCGAGGCTGTTGTCGCTTTCCGGCGCGACGATGGCGTTGCTGTCCATCTTCTGCCAGCCGCCAAAGCTCTCTGGGATCGCGTCGGCGATCTTGCGGCCGTGGACCAGTGACATGCGGTCGCGAGGGCGCAGCGCATGGGCGCTGCCGGCTGCGGCGAGGCAGGCGCCGCCAATCAGGAGGTCCCGCCGGTTCATGCCGCATTCTCCCGCGTCAACGCCTTGCGGATCGGGGTCATCAGGCTGTCGGCGGCGAAGATGCCGAGCAGCGCCGTCACGAACATGATCAGCCCGGCGGTCGAATGCAGGAAGCCCTGCGCCGCCTCGTTACCCATGTAATAGGTGATCAGCACCAGCGCGATCACCCGCACCAGGTTGGCGAGCAGCGCCGCCGGGATCACCCACAGCATCAGCAGCAGCGAATAGCGCCACGACGCATTGTGCAGGATGTAGATGTAGAACAGGCTGATCGCGGTCAGGCTGATCAGTGAATTGAGGCCGGCGCAGGCATCCTCGACCAGCAACTGGTACTGGGCGATGTACAGGACGACGCCTTCACGGATGATCGGGTAGCCGGCCGCCGACAGCAGCCAGGTGGCGCTGTGGGAAACATAGGATTTCAGCGGCGCGGTCAACGAATCCACAACCCAGCCGGGGATCGGCACGACGAAGAACAGGTAGAGGATCGGGAACCACATGCGCTTCGTCGCCTCGAAGCCGAACAGCGCATAGAACAGCACGACGAACTGCAGGATCAGCGCGCCGACCTCGATCGCCAGGAAATCGAACGCCCGGCCGAACACGTAGGTGAGCAAGGCGAAGGCGGTGGCGGCGATGACCAGCGCGCCATTTCCTGGCGTGCGGATCGCCTGCAATTCGTGCCAGCGCCGGGCGAACAGCCAGATGCCGGTGGCAAGAATGATCGGCCCGTGGACGCCGGCATCGGTCGACCAGGTCTGCTCGCCAAGCGAGATCAGTGTCGGGATCAGCAACGCCAGCAGCCCGATCGCCAGCGGCCAATGCGCGGCAAGCAGCGGGAAGGGCGTGCGCGGGGCGGGGGCGGTCGCTTCCATCAAAAATCGTTGAGTACGGTGCCGACCACCGCCGAACGGTCTGCACGGAGCAGCCGCGCCAGCGTCTGGATGTCGGAATAATGGGTCTGGTGCTTGCGCGCGACGATCGCACTGTAGCCGGCGACGGTGGCGACGCGCTGCGCGTCTGTGCAGGTGTTGGCCGGCGTGGTGTCCAGAATGGTCAGCTGGAACTGGCGCAGCAACTGGTCGACCAGCGTGCGGAAACGGTCGCTGGACAGCAGTTCCTGAGGGTTGGTCGGCCGGTTGCCGGCCGGCAGCACCGACAGGTTCGGCAACACTTCGCCGTGAATGGACTGCGCCATGTGGGTCGTGTCGTTGCCGAGCAGTTCAGCCAGGCCGGGTTCGTCTTCGCCGATGCCGCACAGTTCGGCGATGCCGGGATTGCGCAGGTCGCAGTCGACGATCACCGTCGGGATGCCGATCTGCGCCATCGCCACGGCGAGGTTGAACGCAACGAATGTGCAGCCCGATTCGGTCGACGGCGTGCAGAAGGCGATCGCGCGCCGGCCCTCGCGGACGTGCTGCGCGACGATGCGGGTGCGCAGGCCGCGAATCGCTTCCGCTTCCAGCCCGGTCGGGTCGGACAGCATGACCGATGCGATATGATATTCGCGCTCGGCCTCTGCTGCATCGCGCGCGGTTTCCGCGTCGATGACGGGGGCGGCCGTGTCGTCGATGGCTTCGTCGGTCATAACGGACTCGCTCACGCTCACGCCTCCACCAGTTGGTCGCGTTGCCTGCGTCGGTTGTACCAGGCGACAAGCCGGCTGACCCAGCCGTTGGGGTTGCGGCGGTTGCCGACGATCGCGAACACCGGCGCGTCGGCCGCGTGCTCAAGATCGCTGTCGCTGCGGACGCGCCGGTTCAGCAACTCGACGAGCAGCGCGAGGCAGACGCCGAGGATCGCGCCGAGGAAGACGGAGCCGATGATGATCAACGGCACGTTGGGGAAGCTCGGCCGGGTTGGCGCGGTGGCGTTGCCCAGCGGTTCCAGGCTGGTCTCGCCGACGTCGGCCTGCGCGCGCAGGGTGGACGCGGATTCCGCGAATTTCTGGTACTGTTCGCGCCTGATCTCGATGTCGCGCTGCAACTGGTTCAGGTGGTCGATCTTGTCGCGCTCGCTCAGCACGCGGGACTTCTGCGCGGCATATGCGCTCTGGATCTGCCCCTGGCTGACGCCGCCGAGGCCGCCGCCCGAACGGGCGACTTCCGCCGCGACCACCGCGCGCTGCCGCTGCAGCGCCTGGAAGGTCGGGTGGTTCGGACCGAGGGTGCTTGCCGCCTGGGCAAGTTGCTGGTCGATCTGGTCGAGCTGGACCTTGGCGGGGGAAATCGGGGCCGCCAGCGCCGCCGTCGGCATCGCGCTCGACGTGGACAGCGCCTGCAGCTTCGAGCTTTCAAGATCGACATTGTTGGCGTCGAGGACGATACCGTTTTCCTTGGCGTAGGCGGTGCGGGCATTCTCCGCCACTGCCAGCGCGCGCAGCGTGCGGTCGGCCTGGTCGCGATACCAGTCGGCGCTGCGCGCCGCGGTTTCGCGCTGGCTGCGCAGATTCTGCTCGATGAAAGTGTCGCGGATCAGGTCGGCGATCTGCTTGGCAAATTCCGGCGAGGAACCCTGATAGCCGATTTCGAGGATGTTGCTGCCCTCGACGCTGCTGACCGTGGTGTTGTCGATGATCTGCTGCGCCAGCCAGCGGCGGATGTCGGTGCCGCGGCCGTCGGTTGCGTTCGCATAGCTCTGGATCAGGGCCGGATCGTTGGCCCAACCGAGCTTGTCGATGACCGGCCCGGCGATCTGCATGTCCTTGATCAGCTGAATCTGGGTGCTGATATAGTTGCGCAGCATGTTGGTGGCGAGCAACTGTCCGGTCGCCGGGTCCGCCTTCAGCGTGTTCAGGATCACGCGGCTGCGCGCCTCATAGCGCGGCGGCAGCAACTGCGACACGATGACCGCCGTGAACAGCGATGCGAGCAGCGTCACCAGGATGATGGCGCGCCGCGCGAGCAGGATGCGAAAAAACTGGATGATATTCACGGGGCGGTTCCTCTCGCCTGCCGGATCAAAAGACCCGTTCGCCGACGACGACGACATCGCCGGCGCCGATGACATGGTCGAGGTTCACTTTCAGCTCTTCGCCGTCGTGATAGACCTTGATCCGCTTTTCGGAGCCGGACTGGGTCAGGCCGCCGCCACGGGCGATGACCTTGCGCAGCGTCATTCCCGGCTTCAGCGGGTAGGCGCCTGGCGCGTTGATCTGGCCATAGATGTAGAACAGGTCGGCCTGCGGCACGAACAGCTTGTCGCCCGCCTGGATCATCGGGTCGTCTTCCGGGCCGCCGGCCGCCAGTTTCTCGAACGGCAGCTTCAGTTCCTCACCGCTGGCGCGGCGGACGACGACGTAGTCGGCGCCGGTTTCGCGCAGTCCGCCGGCGCGCGCGATCACTTCGGACACGCGGTAGGAACGGTCGACCGGCTGCAGGCCGGGGTTGGCGATCTGGCCGAGGACGATGACGTAGCGGCTGGCGAAGCTGACCACTTCGACGTTCATGATCGGCTTGGCGTAGAAGCCGCCGGCCCGCAGCCGCTCACCGATCATCTCGCCGAAGCTGATCGGCGTCATGCCGGATGCCTTCACTTCGCCGAGAAAGGGCAGGGCGATCATTCCGTCGGTGCGGATGCGAGCGCGGGTCTTGAATTCCGGCTGACCGAGCACATCGACCTCGATCACGTCATCCGGACCAAGGATATAGCCCTTGAGAGCATCCTTTTCCTGGCTGGCGACCGCGGGCTGTTCAGCCGGCGCCGCCGCCGGAACCTGTGCAACCGCGCCGGTCGCCCACAGGCTGGCAGCGGCAAGGAGCCAGGCGGTGGTCGTTCTCATTCTACTCATCCTCATACTACTAGAGACGGAGGCTTACGCCAAAGCTGACCTGACTGCCGTGATACCGCTGGAACAGCGCATCCGAATCGCGCCGCACCTGAGAAAAGTGGGTATCGAACATCAGTCTTTCATTCATGCGATAGCGTAGCCCGACTCCTCCGGTGATAACCGTGTCATCCTGCAGCATGAGGCCCTGAACCACCGCCGGCCCGCGCAGCTTGCGGCTGCGGTGGCTGGCGTCGAAGGTCAGGGTCAGCGACTGCCCGAGCGCATAAGTACCGCCCAACGAATAAAGATCCGTTATCGTGTAGCTGACGTCGAGCAGATTGGACGCCGAAACATCCCGCCCGGCGGACAGGGTGACCTGAAAACCGTCGGTCGGCATCAGCGTGATGTCGGCGCCATAGGATGCGCCGTTGAACCGTGGCGAGATCGGCAGCTTGGGCCGGACCCAGGTGTAGCCGAGCGAGACGGAACCGCTGATTCGCGAGCCGATGTTACGCTGGAACTCGACGCCGGCGGCATAGGTTTCGATGCCGTCGTTGACGATGCCGACGCCCGGCACCAGGAACCGGCGGTTCAGATAGGACGTGGTCGTGTAGTTGCCGTAAAGTGACAGCACGCCGAATGTCGGCCGGATATAGCCGACATTGGCGCCGATCGTGTCGGAATTGTAGCTCTGCCGGTCGAAGAAGGCACCGCTGTTCCGCGATTCGGAATGGCTGTAGCTGGCACCGGCCTGCAGGCCGAGCGGCCCGCCGCACACCGCGCTCGCGCCCATCGTCTTGCGTGTTTCGACATTGCCGCGGCCGGTCGGGGTGAAGATGTCGGCGAAATTGCTCTGCGCGCGGGTGTAGCCGACATTAAGGTTTGGGGCGCAGCCGGCGATATCCAGATTGGCGCCGGCGTCGACGCCGATCCGCTCGCGGTTCAGGCGGTGATTGCGCTTGTAGAAATCGTAGCCGACCGAGCCGTGAGCGTAGACCGACTGGCGGCTGACCGGCAGCACCACGTCGAAATCCAGTGACGGGGTCGCGCGGATGTCGCTGCCATGCTGTCCGAATAGCTGCTGGGTCACCGCGTTCGTGTTGAACACGTTGGAATCATAGGTGAGGGTGGTCGCGGCCTGAATGTTGACCTGCCGTTCCACCGGCGCCTTGAGTTGCGCGAAAGCGGCGCTGCTGGTGGACAGCAGCCCGAGTGCGATGATCGAAGCCAGTCTCACAGTGCCACCCCACATATTACGCCACAGAGGCCATCCGGCAGCCAGACGAAGGCGCCGGGCCAGCCGGTGAGCTAACCTTTTGCGGGCGAGGACACAATATCGTTGGCCTTTTGGAAACCATGATTCCAGAATCAGCGGTTTTTTCAGGCAACACCCGCGCGCGGTCTGTCCGGTCCGCCCTGTCACCCGGATCGCACTGTTAACGCATTTTCGCGCCGTCGTGAACGCGAGGGGGCTTTGTCTTGGGCGGGGTTCGATGTTAGGCGGTCGCACCACCGGTATTGGGGGTTGATGACGATGCAGACGCCGTATGACTGGATTACGATCGCGATCTTCGCGGGGCTGATCGTCATTTTCTTGCAACGGTCGGTGCCAGACGACGAACCGCAGGATTCGATCTGGAGCTACCTGCCGCCGTCGGTTGGCTGCGCGGTGGCCAATTATCTCGGCAATGAAGGTTATGACGCCTTCGCCGTTATCGTAATCGTAGCAGTTCTTGCGTACAGCTACTTCGTCCTGAAGCCGTTCGGGCGAAGGAAATAGCACAGGCATGCGGTTGCTCCGCGTTCGGGCGGTCGGTGCCGGGGAGTAAAGAGTGGCAGCGTTGTTCAACTGGATTCCTCGCCTGTTCAGTCGGCGGAAACGCACTTTCGACGGGCCGGAGCGCGTGTCTTTCCGTGCCGGCGATCACCGCCATCTGCGGATGGGGTGGAGCGCTGAAGACGCGGAGCAGCCGGCGGAAGCGCAGTTTCCGGCATTTCGCGCCACCGCGATCGACCAACTGAACACGTTGACCGACAACAACAAGCTGATGCGCGCCCGCCTTGCGCTACGCGACGTATTCACCCCGGCCCAGCCGGTGACGGAACGGACCCGCTTCGCCGGGCGACTGGGTGTCCTCGCCAAGCTGATCGAGGATCTGGAGGAACAGCGCAGCCACGTCGTCGTCTATGGCGAACGGGGCATCGGCAAGACCTCTCTGGTGCATATCCTCGCCGACGTCGCGCGGGATTCGCGTTATCAGGTCGTCTATGCGTCCTGCGGCGCCAATTCCCGTTTCGACGAGATGTTCCGCGCGATCCTGAACGAGATTCCGCAGCTTTATCTGCGCAACGTCGCGCCGACCGCGCCGGAAGCGGAAGGCGGCGCCGTGATGGCGGACCGGCTGCCAAAAGGCGTGTTTGGCCCGCGCGAGCTGAGCGAACTCTGTTCGCAGATCGTCGGCACGCGGGTGCTGATCATCCTCGACGAATATGATCGGATTACCGACCCGGAATTCCGCCAGTCGGTCGCGGAACTGATCAAGAATCTGTCGGACCGCGCCGCGCGCGTGCAGTTGATCCTGACCGGCGTCGCATCGAACCTGCAGGAACTGATCGGCTACATCCCCTCGATCCGCCGCAACATCGTCGGCCTGCCGATGCCACGGCTGACCGACGCGGAAGTCGACGCGCTGATCCGCATCGGCGAAAACGCCGCCGGCGTCACCTTCGAGGAGCCGGCGGTCAAGATGGTCCGGCTGCTGTCCAACGGCTCGCCCTATCTGGCGCGGCTGATCTGCCACCATTCCAGCCTGCGGGCGATGGACGAGGGGCGGTTGTCGGTCACGCTCGCCGATGTGTGGGGCGCGCTCGACAGCATCGTCGATGAAGCGCAGAGCCGGATCTCTCCGCTCAGCAAGGCGGCGACCAAGCAGTTGCTGGAAAGCCGCGACGGCACCGCGCTTGCCGCCGTGGCCCGTGCCGCCAGCACGCCGGACGGCTGGTTCGCCGCCGAAGACGTCGGCCCGCTGATTGACGGTCGGACCGACGCCGCGACTTTGCTTGCCGAACTGGCCGAAACCGGCGAGCTGTTCGACGTCGACGCTTCGGTCGACCCGCGCCGTTACCGCTTCCGTGACGAAGCGCTGCCGACCTATCTGCTGATGCGGGTCGCCCGCGACCAGTTCGCCGGCAATGGTGAGCAGCAGCGGCCGGCGCGGCGGCGGGCCGGCGCCGCCTGATCGGGGCGGCGATGACCGCTTCGATGGAGGATGGCCCGGCGCTGGTCAGCGTCGTCATCCCGCATTTCAATCAGGTGACGGCGGCGGCGCGCTGCCTCGAATCGCTGCGCGCGCAGAGCTGGCCGGCAGAGCGGACGGAAATTATCCTGGTCGACAACGGGTCGGTGCAGGACCTGGCGCCGCTCCGCGCCGCTTTCCCCGAAGTGACCTTTCTGATCGAGAGGGAAGCCGGCCCCGGTCCGGCGCGCAACCTCGGCGCACGCAGCGCGCGCGGCAGCCTGCTCGCGTTCATCGATGCCGATTGCCGCGCCCATCCGGACTGGCTGCGGCAGGCGGTCGCGGGGCTGGCGGCGCCCGGTGCGACCGGCGTCGTCGGCGGCGATGTCCGTATTGATTTCGGCGACCCGGCCCGCCCGACCGCGCTGGAAGGTTATGAGGCGGTCTTCGCCTTTCGTCAGCGCGAATATATCGAAAAGATGCGGTTTTCCGGCACCGGCAATCTTGCCGTCATGGCGGATGTCTGGGCAAAGATCGGGCTGTTCGGCGGCATCGGCATCGCCGAGGACCGCGATTGGGGGCAGCGGGCCGCCATCGCCGGCCACCCGGCCCGCTATGTGCCGGGGATGATCGTTTATCACCCGGCGCGCGCCGCCTTCGCCGACCTCGAATCGAAATGGCGCCGCCATATCGCCCATGACCGGGCCGGGCCGCGCGGCCGTTCGCGTCTGCGCTGGCTGGCGCTGACCGGTGCCACATTGCTCTCCGCGATCCCGCACGGCGTGCGGCTGCTCGTTTCGCCCCGCCTGCCGGGCTGGCGGGGGCGGATGGGCGGGCTGGCGGTGCTGTTCCGTATCCGCGCCTTCCGCGCACTGGAGATGCTCCGCGTCGCGGGCGGCGCCGATACCAGCGGCGACTGGAGCCGCTGACGGTGGCGTTACGCTAGCACCGCCTCAACCCACTTGGGCACCAGCACGCCCGCCGGGCCGACCCGCGTTTCGTCGAACAGCGCGCTGCCCTGTGACGGTTCCAGGTTGATCTCCAGCGTCGCCGCGCCATGCATCCGCGCGGTCCGGACGAAACCGGCGGCCGGGTATACCGCGCCCGACGTGCCGATTGACACGAACAGGTCCGCCGTCGCCAGCGCCTGTTCGATCCGCGCCATGCCGTAGGGCATCTCGCCGAAGAACACGATGTCCGGGCGCAGCGCTGCCGTATCGCAGGCGGGGCAGGGCGGTTGTCCACCCATCGGCCCGTCCCAGCGCCGCCGCCGTCCGCAGGCCGTGCACAGCGCCGACAGCAATTCGCCGTGCATATGGAGCATCCGCCGCGCCCCGGCCCGCTCGTGCAGGTCGTCGACATTCTGGGTGACGATCAGCAGCCCGCCCGGCCATGCCGCGTCGAGCCGCGCCAGCGCCGCATGCGCCGGGTTCGGCGTCACGTGCGCCAGCGCCGCCCGCCGCGCGTCATAGAATCGGTGGACCAGCACCGGGTCGCGCGCCAACGCCTCCGGCGTGCAGACATCCTCGACCCGGTGGCCTTCCCACAGCCCGTCCGGCCCGCGAAACGTCGCAAGGCCGCTTTCCGCGGAAATGCCGGCGCCGGTCAGCACGACGATGTTGCGGCGATTGGTCATTTGCCCGCATAGGCCAGCGATCGCCGCATAACGCAAGGCGGGCGGCGCGCATTATCGCCTGTTCCGCCCCGCGATCCTCTGCCAGAACGGCGCGGCGCGGATTGGAACGATCGAACGGGAGTTGACGGGTGACGGGCATCGGCATCTTGGGGGCGGCGGGCCGGATGGGCAAGGCGATCATCGCGGTCGCGGCGGAAAAGGGTGTCGCCGTCGCCGGCGGGGTCGACCGGGGCGAGGCTATCGTCGGGCCGTATGCGGACGCCGCCGCGCTTGCCCGCGCCAGCGCGGTGCTGATCGATTTCTCGGTGCCCGCCGCGCTTGCCGGCCATCTCGACGCCGCCGTAGCCGCCGGAACGCCGATCCTGATCGGCACCACCGGTCTCGGCTCGGAGGACCATGCGCGGATCGACCGCGCCGCCGCCTCCGTCGCCGTGCTGCAATCGGCCAACACTTCGCTCGGCGTCAACCTGCTCGCCAGCCTGGTCGAACAGGCGGCCGCCCGGCTCGGCCCCGATTGGGACATCGAGGTGGTCGAGATGCATCACCGCCACAAGGTCGACGCGCCATCCGGCACCGCGCTGCTGCTCGGCGCCGCCGCGGCCAAGGGGCGCGGTGTCGCGCTCGATGCCGTCGCCAGCACCGATCGCAACGGCCGGCGGACGGAAGGCGCAATCGGCTTCGCGTCGCTGCGCGGCGGTTCGGTTGCCGGCGATCACATGGTCGTGCTGGCCGGGGAGGGGGAGCGGATCGAACTCGGCCACCGCGCCGAAAGCCGGGCGATCTTCGCGCGCGGCGCGGTCGCGGCGGCGGAATGGCTGATCGGCCGCCCGGCCGGGCGCTACACGATGAATGATGTCCTCGGCCTGTAAATGAACAAGGCCGACACGTTCGAATTCTTCCGGCGGCTGGCGGAGGCCAACCCCGCGCCCGAAACCGAGCTGCGCTGGACCAATCCCTACACCCTGCTGGTCGCGGTCGTGCTGTCGGCGCAGGCGACCGACGTCGGCGTCAACAAGGCGACACAGGCGCTGTTCGAAACCGTCGACACGCCGGACAAGATGGTCGCGCTCGGCGAAGACGGGCTGAAGCAGCACATCCGCACGATCGGCCTGTTCAATACCAAGGCAAAGAACGTGATCGCGCTCAGCGCCCTGCTGATCGCCGAACATGGCGGCGTCGTCCCCGCTGACCGTGCCTTGCTGGAACGGCTGCCCGGCGTCGGCCGCAAGACCGCCAATGTCGTGCTGAACGTCGCCTTCGCGCAGGAAACCTTCGCGGTCGACACCCATATTTTCCGTATCGGCAACCGCACCGGCCTCGCGCCGGGAAAAACGCCGCTCGCGGTGGAGCAAAAGCTGGAGCGGCGCGTTCCGCAGCCGTTCCGGCTGGGCGCCCATCACTGGCTGATCCTGCACGGACGCTATGTCTGCAAGGCGCGGCGCCCGGAATGCTGGCGGTGTATAGTCGCCGACCTGTGCCGATACCGGCCGAAAACGCCGGCGCCGGCTGCTTGAGGAGAATGACGATGCGCTCATTGCTGATCGCCGCTGTCCCACTGGTCCTGCTCACCGCCTGCGCCGGCACCGCCGCCCAGCGCGCCGAACAGCGCGCCGCCGACGCGCGGGCGGCCGACCTCGACGCCGGCGGCACCCGCTATGGCGACGGCGCGACCAAGGCCGGCACCGCGCAGGATTGCGTTCAGACGATCAACATCCGTTCGACCCGCGTCCGCGGCGACCGGGTGATCGATTTCGAGATGACGGGCGGCAAGGTGCTGCGCAACGTCCTGCCCAACGCCTGCCCGTCGCTCGGCTTCGAACAGCGTTTCGCCTACAGGACCTCGACGGCGCAGCTCTGCTCGGTCGACATTATCACCGTGCTGCACACCCCCGGTCCCAGCCGCGGGGCAAGCTGCGGCCTCGGCCCGTTCCAGCCAATCGACCGCCCCGCCAACTAACGCTGGCGGAGCCGGTATCGCTTTGCTAAGCGCCCCCCCAACGCACCCGTAGCTCAGCTGGATAGAGCGCTGCCCTCCGAAGGCAGAGGTAAGTCAAGTGGCTTTGTTGTGGGTGTAGAAAATGTCGATAGAAACCAAGGAATTGGTGGAAGTCGATAGAACTGTGAAAATCGCTCTCTTGGTCGCGGAAGCACCACGGAAGCAAACTTTAAGGAGGTTGTAGAGTAAGAACGACGGAAGTTGGCGGCCCTCGGAACCGCATGAATGACGTTGATTCGAGTAACTGGTTTCGGGATTGACCTTGGTTGATCTCGCACACTATCAAAACGACGATGCACCCGTAGCTCAGCTGGATAGAGCGCCACCCTCCGAAGGTGGAGGCCACACGTTCGAATCGTGTCGGGTGCGCCATTTCAGTACAGAACTCTGAACGCCGAACGCCGCCGTTTCTACGCTGGAAGCGGCGACCAGCGTTCGCAGCAATTCCGACTTCGATCCAATGATGCGCACCTCGTCGTCAGCAACCTCGACGCGTTGCGCTAGCGCGCGCAGGTGGTCGCGGCGGTAGCCGCCATCGTCGAGCCTTATGCGTTCACGGGCCTTACGGGCGAACCCCTTGAGCATGTCAGGGGTGACGCCCTGATTGCCTGAACTGTCGAGGGCGAGCTGCGTGCGCTCGGCATCGGCCGTTGCCTGATCCCGCAACGCCTTGAGGCTCGCCATGCGCTCTTTCGCTATGGCGTCGTCCTTGTCCACCATTCCCGCTTCGATAGCGTCAAAGAGACGGCCGAGCCGCTGGTCGGCTTCCGTGATTCGCCTGTGAAGCTCGGCAAGATGCTCGCGGCGGCGCTCGGCGCGCTCCTGCCGCCGGTCGATGACGCTGGCGAGGACAGTTTCCAGTCGCTTGGGCTGGAGCAGCCGATCCCCGATATGATCGGCGACAAGATGGTCCAGCTTGGCCATCGGGATCGTGCGGCCCTTGCAGCCGGTCTTGCCCTGCCGCGCCTTGGTCGAGCAGGTGTAATAGCGGTATGTCGCTCCCGTGCTGCCTTGGCCGGTGCGCAACGTCATCGCACCTCCGCACTTGGCGCAGAAGCAAATGCCGGTCAGCAGCGTCGGGCCGCTGGAGATGCGCGCGGGCGTCACCATGGGATTGCGGGATTTGAGGCGGGCTTGCACCGCATCGTATAGCTTGCGCTCGATCAGGGGCGGCACCGCCATGATGGCGACCTCGCTCTCCGGCTTCTTCTCCCGGTCCTTGTGCGAGCGGGTGTTAAACCTGTGCTCGCCGATATAGGTGGTGCGGGTCAGGATGGCGTGGATTTGCGCCAGCCCCCAGCGTCCGCCGTCGCGGGTGAAGAAACGGCGCTCGTTGAGATAGGTGGCGATAGCCTTGACGCCCATCGCGCCGCGCGTGCCGTCGCCTTCAAGAAACAGCCGATAGATCAGCCGCACGGTGTCGGCGTGCAGCGGGTCGATCTCCAGTTTCTTCTTGATCTTCGATCCGCGCTGCTCGGCCGCAACGATGCGATAGCCGATAGGAGGTCGCGCGCCGTTCCAGAAGCCCTGCCGGGCGTTCTCGTTCATGGCGCGCAGGACGTGCTTGGCGTTCTCCTTGGACTGATACTCGTCGAACAGCGCCATGATCTGCCGCATCATCTGGTGCATGGGATCATCGCCCATCTCCTGCGTGATGGACACCAGCTTGACGCCGTTCTTCGCGAGCTTGCGAACGTAGAACTCCATCTCGAAGTGATCGCGGAAGAAGCGCGAGAAGCTATGTACCACAACAATATCGAAGGGGGCAGGCTTCGACGTGCCCGCTTCGATCATGCGCTGGAACTCGGGGCGCTTGTCGTTGGTGGCGGTTGCGCCCGGCTCGACATAGGTTTCAACGAGCTGGTAGCCGCGTTGCGCGCAATAGGCTTCGCCCTGCCGCTTCTGGTCGGGAATGGAAATGTCATGCTCGGCCTGTCGGGCAGTCGAGACGCGCAGGTAAAGCGCGGCGCGGGCGGTAAAGGTTGAGCTGTGCATGTTCATGGCCGATCTCCTGTAGCCTTCCTCGGCTTGGCGCGGTCTATCAGGGGCAACGCCAGCTCCACGCGGTCATGCACCACCTTGGGCGCGAGCTTGCGGCCGTGGCCCGGCTCAAACCGCACAAGGCCGTAGCTCTCCATGGTTTTCAGGGTGCGTGACAGATTGGAGCCGGCCCGGCCGGTGATTTCCGCCAGTTCCTCCAGTGACGCCGGGGCCTTCTCCGCGATGACGCGAAGCAACTCGCGGTTCCCGGCCGACAGCACCTTGGCGAAGGATTCGGTGGAGGTGAACCACACCTTCGGGTCGCCGGGCGCGGGCTTTTCCTCGCCCTTGGCAATCCGCATGGTGCGGGCCTTCATTTCTTCATAGTCGGCAATCCCGACCTTCAATGTGGTCATAGGGCACCTCGCTCCTTCAAAACCGCGTCTGCCGCCTGCCAGAAGTCGGCCAACAGCGTGGCCGCATCCTCGTAGGCGTAGGGCTTCACGGTCTGGAGACGATGCCTATGGTCCATCGGCTCGCCCCGCCTGCCTCGGCCGACCGGATGGGCGTTATCGAAGCCGACCAGCCGTTCGCCCGAAGGCCCGTGAAGCGTGAGCGAATAATCTAGGCCGTGCGGCTTTTCCGGCGAGGCCGGAACGCGGGTGACGACAAACTTCACCCAATAGCCGCCTTCGGGATCGACAAAGAGCATCTGTCCGTCGAGGTCCAGAAGCGTGTCGAGGCCCGGATCACGATCCGCGCTCACGCCTTTTTCCTATCAGTTTGTGATAGGAATTGCAAGCCATCATCCGGCTTTCTCGGGTTCAGAAGGTCGTCGAACACATCGCCGAACCAACGCTCGAACACGTCAATCTCGGCCTCGGTGATGGGAATATCCTCGGGCCAATCATCAGTAACACGCATCCTCTGCCCATTCGGTGTAAGAAGCGGCGCGTCGCCGGCTTGCGCCCGGCCCTCCGGCGCGGGATCGTCCGCGTAGTCGAAGAGATCGTCGGGAAGTGGCTCGGGGATCGATTGTCGCGGTCGCCCTTTGCGGGCGTGGCGGCACTCTGCGCACATGGAATCCTCCTTGGTTCTGGTCGATTCCGGGGCGTTCAGAGCCCCGGAATTAAACGAACCATGGAGGGTGGTCGGCGGCCTGTAGCGTGCCGCATTTGCGTAGAGGTGCTGGCGGCACCCTAACTTAATCGAGCTAGAAGGACATTGCGGCAGGGTGTCATCCTTAAGGCGGGCGGAACGTTACGAGCCTGCTGCACTTGGCTCTTCCAAGCGACTTTATTCGTAGAACGAACCATTACGCAGCATGCATCACCAGACTGCCAACCGTTCCTATTGACATACTGAAGCTGCGATGGCAGCTTCGAAGGCATGATTAGTCTTGATTCTGAATCGGCGGCAGCCGCCGCAGCTTCCGCAGTGACTAGAACGCTCCGCTAGCGGCGGAACGTTCTTAGGCACTCTTCACGTTTCGTCGCTGTTAGTTAGCTCGGCGCGGCATGCATTGCTTCGTCGTTGTTGTTACTTCAGCAGCGGACTTTTTCTATGTTTCCATACATTCCTGTCGCGCGGTCTAATCGCGCATCGGCAGTGCGTCCATGGGTGGTGCTTATCTGCCTGTCGGCATTGCAATTTCTAATCGCCGTCGATGTGACTATCGTCAATATCGCGCTACCTTCAATCGGTCACTCGTTTGAGATTGACCAGAACACGCTACCATGGATCGTTATCGCCTATACTATTACGGGCGGCGGCCTGCTTATGCTCGGCGGGCGTCTAGGCGATGCCTTCGGGCGTCGCAATCTTCTTATCATTGGAACGATTGTTTTCGGCGTAGCTTCACTTGCAGCGGGTTTGGCAGAATCGTTCTTAGTTCTTGTAATTGCTCGGATATTCCAGGGGGTCGGGGAAGCGTTGGCCCTTCCGGCCGCTATGGCAATGATTGTGCTACTCTTCCCCGAAGGTCCTTCTCGCTCACGCGCCCTGAGCATATGGGCGGCTGTGGCCAGTTGCGGTCTAGTCTTAGGTTTTCTCCTGTCTGGCATCATCGTCGAGTTTCTCGGGTGGCGATGGATATTCCTGATTGCGGTTCCAATTGTCTTGTTCGTTCTCGTGACCACGGCAGCACTATTGCCGCGTGATAAGCCTCGAGAGCGTAAGCCCCTCGACGTTTTCGGATCTATACTGCTGACCTGTGCTCCACTCCTATTTTCCTATGGCATTGTTGAAATTGGGAAGGGAAGAAACATCGGGTGGTTGCCATTCCTTGCATTTATCGGAGCTTCGGTATCGGTAGCGCTGTTTGTGGTCTGCCCCCACCGAGTGGACCGATTGGTTTGTTAGTGCATTAAGCTCATCGCCGCCATATCCGGACGGAGGTGGAGCGAAGCGGAACCGGAGGCCGGATATGGCGGTGTCGCCGTTTCCGGTGCCGGTGGCCGGTAGCCCAGGCTGCTATGCGGGCGGACGGTGTTGTAATGCCGCCGCCATGCCTCGATCAGCACCCTGGCCTCGGCGAGGCTGTAGAAGATCTCGCCATTGAGCAGTTCGTCGCGAAGCGACCCGTTGAAGCTTTCGTTATAGCCATTTTCCCATGGTGATCCCGGCGCGATGTAGAGGGTCTTTACGCCGATCTGCCCCAGCCATTTCTGGACGGCGGTCGCGATAAACTCGCTACCATTATCGGATCGTATATGCGCTGGCGGCCCACGCGAGATGAACAGGTCGGCCAGGGCCGCCAGAACATCCTCATGCTTGAGCTGCCGTGCAACGATGAGCGCCAGGCATTCCCTGCTGGCCTCGTCGATGATCGTGAGGATGCGGAACTTGCGACCGTCATGCGTCCGCCCCTCGACGAAATCGTAGGCCCAGACATGCCCCGGATATTCGGGGCGTAGCCGGATGCACGATCCGTCATTGAGCCATAGACGCCCGCGCTTTGGCTGGCGCTGCGGGACTTTCAGTCCTTCACGCCGCCATATCCGCTCGACACGTTTATGGTTCACCGTCCATCCCGCATGGCACAGCAACGCCGTGACCCGGCGGTAGCCGTAACGACCATATTGCTTCGCCAATGCAATGATGTCCTCGGTCAGTGCCTGTTCGTCATCCGCCCCGCGCGGCATCTTGCGCTGCGTCGATCGATGCTGACCCAGCACCCGGCATATCCGTCGCTCGGATACCCGCACTGGCAGATCCCGTCGTACCTGATCGATGCAGCGCCGCCGCCGCGCGGGGCTCAGAAGTTTCCCCGTGCAGCCTCCTGCAAGATCAGCTTGTCCAGGGTCAGGTCCGAGATCGCCCGGCGCAGCCGCTGGTTCTCCTTCTCCAGATCCTTCATCCGCCGCGCCTGGTCGGTCTTCAGGCCGCCATACTCCTTGCGCCACCGATAATAGGTCTGCTCGCTGACCGCGATCCGGCGGCAGGCTTCAGCCGTGCTCGCTCCCTGCGCCAGCACAATCTCAACTTCACGCAGCTTGCCGATGATCTCTTCCGGCTTGTGCTTCTTGCTCGGCATTCAATGTCCCTTTCATGGTCCAGACTATCATAGTCTCTGGGCCACTCAGCGGGGGGCAGATCACATTGGAGGAAGAACTCGGCATCACGATATTTGAGCGCAACACCCGAGGCGTTCGGCTTACGGAAGCTGGAAAAAACTTTGTCGCACGTGTTGCGGTCGGAATTGAGCAAATCGATCATGCGGTAAAGACAGCGGCTATGATCCAGAGTGGCAAAGCTGGAAGGATCAGAATTGCTGTCCCCACACCCATATTGGCAGGTTTCCTTTCAGAGCTATTGTATTCCTATCGTCGAGGGTGGCCAGATATCGAAATAGAATTTTTTGATGGCCGCGCGCGGGAAGCAATCTCTCGAGTTCGTGAAGGGCGGCTAGACGTGGCATTTGTGGCGGCGGTAACGGAAGTTCCCGATTGTCATTCGCGGCCGCTATGGGCGGAACCCCTCTTTATTGCTGTGGCCCAAAGTGATCCACGCGCGCATAAAAATGGCCTGTCTTGGAGCGATCTCAGAGACGACCTTTTCCTTGTTCGATATGAGGGAACCGGCCCGCAAGCGCATGAACACATAGCCCGCCGTTTCGGGGAACGAGGGCTTCAAGCGAAGGTGCAGCGATGCGACGTGGATCGCTGCACCCTATTGTCGATGGTTGGGGCCGATTATGGTGTTACGCTTGTCAGCGAAGCTACCAGTAAGATCGTTGTTGCAGGCGTGGCTTTCGTTCCGATTGTGGACGAACCCGAGCCGATCAGCTTCGGAGCCGTATGGTCGCCGCACAATGGCGGCAACGCACTTCGGGGTTTGCTCGATCTTGCACGCAAGCGAGCAACTATTTAGCGCAGCGGCGTCCGCCGCGCCTTTGCGAACCCGCGATCGGTGGCGATGAACCGCTCCAGCATCGGCACGATGAGCTTGACGGGATCGGTGACGGGCTTGCTGGTTTCACGGGCCAGCACCTCGGCGTAGGCGGTCAGATCGCGGTGAAGCGGCGCGGGTAGCTCCACCGTAACTTTTACCGGCTTATCGTCAGGGAGCGGGCCGAGTTTGAGTTTTATCATGGTCATCCTCCTGGGTTCTCGAACACAAGGTCGCGGGTGACGATGATCCTGACCGGAAAGCCCGGCCGGATGGTCAGCGCCGGCGCGACCTGCAACTGGCGCTGGACGATCTGCTGTCCCGCCTGATTGACGGTATCCTGCGCCCCGTCTCGGATAGCGCGGATCAGCCGGTCCTCGTCGCTGGTCGCCAGTTCCGTGCCCATGCCAAGCAGCGTGGACAGCCCTACGGCCTTCATCAGATCCCACCAATGATAGTCGATGCCATCCTCAAGCCCGGCATAGCCGCTGGCATCCGCGCCCGGCAGGCGCTCCAGAACGATAGAGCGACCGCCCGGCAGGATCAGGCGGTTCCACACCAAGAGCACCCTGCGCTGGCCGAAGGTCACGCCATCATCGTATTGGCCGATGATGCGGGTGCCCTGCGGGATCAGCAGCAGCGAGCCGGTGGGGCTGTCATAGACGTTTTCCGTCACCTGTGCGGTGATCTGGCCCGGAAGATCGGAACGGATGCCGGTGATGAGCGCGGCCGGGATCACCGCCCCGGCGTGGAGGATGTAGGGCGATGCCGGCGGCGCGACACGATCCGGCGCGACGGTCTGCCGGTCCACGGGTCCATTGAGGAAAGCCGCGTGCCGGTCCTGCGTCGCGGACTGTCCGCCAAGGCCAAGACCGGCAAGGCCGGGCATGGTCGTCCCTGCCGGCGCTCCCGTGCGCGGGCCGGACTCGAAGAACACATTGCTCAACCGCGCGGCTTCTTCCTCGGCGCGGCGGCGTTCTTCCTCGGGATCGACGGCGGGCATCGCCATGGCGGGCGGCACGACTGGCTGTCCCCGGTTCTGCGCGTCGAGAATGGGGCGGCCCAAATCTCCGGGCAGCGTGGGGCCGAGCACCGTCGCTCGGCAGGCCCGCCAGCCCATCGGCAGTTTGCCGGTTGTTGGTCGAATAGAGTTCTTCGCCTCCCGGCCCTGCATCGCGGGTCTGGAGCGCGTATATCAGTGCGCCGCCGATGCCGAGCAAGGCGACAGCGCCGACGCCTGACAGCATCTTGCGCGACAGGCGGGTGACGCGGGGCGATTCAGCACGCAAGCGCATAGGGGCTGCGGTATCGGTCTCGCTCATGAGGACGATCCTCCCGTGGTCGTGCTGGCTGGTTCTGCTGCGGCCTGCGTCGGGTTGGTGCGGACGATCCTGACGACCTGCTGGCGGTTACCGCTGCCAAGGCGCAGCTCGGCCGCGCCGAACAGGCGGTCCACGATCAGGACGTTCTGGTGGACTCGGCTGTTGACGATCTGCGGCTCGCCGTTCGATCCGAGCACGAAGATCGGCGGCATCTCGCCCTGAACGATCCCGGCCGGGAAGACGACATAGACGCGCCGGCCATCGTCGAAGACGGAAACCGGCCGCCATGGCGGACTATCGCCCTGCACCTGCAACCCATAGCGATAGTTTCGCGCCGCCTCGGCCGGGATGACAGGGGCTGCCGGAACCGTCTGGCGCTGCCCGGCCGGCGGTGCGGGATAGGCCCAGGCGACGGCTGGCATGTAGAGTGATTCCTGCGCACGCAGCTCAATCATATAGGTGCGTCGGTCGGTTGTGACCACAAGGTTGGTCGAAATGTCCGTCCGCGTCGGCTTCACGAGGATATGGACGCGGCGGTTCGCACCGCTGCCGCTCTCGGTATCGCCGATGATCCAGCGGGCGGTGTCGCCCGCCGCAATCGGTCCCGCGCCTGTCAGGCTTTCGCCCGGCTCCAGCGCGATCGTCGTGATCTGCCCGACTGCGGCATAGACCTGATAGAGCGCACCTTCCGACCACGGATAAATCTGGATCGCGTTGTAGTAGCCTTCCCGGCGCGGCTCGACACGGGCGGCGGCGTTGGCGTTCTCGACGCGGCCGGTCGGCGTGCCTGCGGCGATGCCGCCGCGTGCGACGGTCCATGCCGGGGGCACATGCAGCGGACGGGGCGTGTTGTCGGTTGCCGCCACCTGCACGGTCGGCAGCGGCGGCACGCTGGTATCATAACTGAATTGCGGCGTCCGGTTGGTGGCGCAGCCTGCGAGCATGGTGGCCGAAAGCAGGACGGTCGCGATTGTCGGGGTGCGGGTGATCGTCCTCATTGGCTCATCTCCCGCGACCACGAAATTGCATTGACATAGATTCCCAACGGGTTGGCGCGCAGGCGCTCGGCGTCGCGCGGCGGCTGGATGACGATGGTGAGGATGGCTGTCCATCGCTCCGTGGTGGAAAGCTGGCCGTTCTCGAAATGACGTTCGGTCCACGCCACGCGGAAGCTGTTGGGGGACGCACGGATGACGCTCGACACCTCGACGGCGACCTGCTGGCGGCCGACCTTGGCGAAGGGATCGTTTGCCCTCGCGTAGTCGTTCAATGCTGCCGCGCCGCGATCCGTGGTCCACTCATAGGCGCGAAGCCAGTTCTGGCGGACAATGATCGCGTCGGCCGGGATCGCACGCACCTGCTCGATGAATCGGCCGAGATGGAAAGCAATCTGCGGATCGGTCGGCCGATAGTCGGCGTTGGCAGGCGCGACGGTCTGCGCCTGACCCAGATTGTCGACCTGCACCACCCACGGCACCACGGTCCCGCGCGCGGACTGCCAGACCAGCGCCGAGGCGAAGCCGGCCGAAAGGATCAGTGAACCGAACGTCATGTAGCGCCAGTTCTTCGCCTGCACGCGGGCCGAGCCGATGCGTTCGTCCCACGCCTGCGCGGCCTTCTGATAGGGTGTCTCTGGTTCCGGCGATTTGCCGTAATGGGTGGCGGGTCGTTTGAAGATGCTCATGAGCGGTCACTTTCGGAAAGGTTGATGGAGGAACCGGAGCCGTGGCTGTCGCCGGAGCGCACCGCATGGGCGGCCATGGTCGTGCCGTGGTTCATGGCCTGGGAACGCTGCATCCGCTGCGCCCAGGCGGGCGGCGTGCCTGCGGCTGAGGCGGACGGCGCGGCAGCGGCGCTCGCGCCTCCGACCGTGCCCATGGAGGATGTGCCGCCTCCGGCAGCAAAGCCTGCGCGTGCGCCATCGGTGAAACTGGACTTGACGGATTCGCTGGCACTCGCGGCGGCACGTTTGAGGGGCGAGATGGCGGCCGAGCCTGCGGCACGCGCGACGCCGCCAAGGCCGGAGGCGACACCGGCCGCGCCGGAGTGGCCGAGCGAGCCGACACTGTAGGCGGCGGTCGCCGCGCCCGCGGTGGTCGCACCGCCGCGGACGGCCGCGGCACCGCCGGACAAGGCGTCGGCACCACCTTTTGCGGCCAGCATGGTCGCGCCGCCAGCGGCGACGCCTGCACCTGCGACCGCAAGCCCGGTTCCCACGGCTGCGCCCGCGCCGAGCTGCGGGCCGCCCGAGACGATGCCGTTGGCGATACCGGGGCCGAAGATGCCGAGGCCGAGCAGCGACAGCGCGGCGAGCACAATCGCCATGGCGTCGTCGATGCTCGGGGTCGCCCCGCCGAAACCGGCCGTGAATTGCGAAAACAAGGTGCTGCCGATGCCGATGATGACGGCGAGGACCAAGACCTTGATGCCGGACGACACCACGTTGCCCAAGACTTTCTCGGCCATGAACGCGGTCTTGCCGAACAGGGCGAAGGGGATGAGGATGAAGCCGGCAAGCGTGGTCAGCTTGAACTCGATCAGCGTCACGAAAAGCTGGATGGCGAGGATGAAGAAGGCCAGCACCACCAGCGCCCATGCGAACAGCAGGCACGCGATCTGGATGAAGTTCTCGAAGAACGCGATCCAGCCCATCAGGTCGGAAATGGAATCGAGCAGCGGGCGGCCGGCGTCGAGGCCGGTCTGCGCGACGCGGCCCGGCCGCATCAGGTCGGTGACGGAAAAGCCTGTGCTCGACGCCATGAGGCCGAGGCCGGCGAAGCTCTCGAAGACGATGCGGGCGAGGTTGTTCCAGTTTGAAATGATGTAGGCGAATACGCCCACGAATAGGGTCTTCTTCACCAGCCGCGCGATAATGTCGTCATCCGCACCCCATGCCCAAAACAGCGCAGCGAGCGTCACGTCGATGACGATGAGCGTCGTGGCAATGAAGGCGACCTCGCCGCCGAGCAGCCCGAAACCGCTGTCGATGTAGGAGGTGAATACGCCGAGAAAATTGTCGATGACGCCCGTGTTGCCCATGGTCAGCGCGCCTCGCTGCGGTCACGGCCGAGAAAACGGTCGCGGGATTCAGCCCATGCGGCGAGGCAGCCGGCGTCACTCGCGGCCGCCTCGCCGAGCTGCTGGCAACGGCGCAGGGTTTCGCGCAGGGGATCGGTCGGCGGCTGGAAGGCCGGCGCTGGGGGTGGCGCGGAAGGTTCATCCTTCCGCGCCATGTCGATTGCGGTCGCCGTGACGGCGATGGCGACGAACACCACGGCCCCGAGCTGGGCCAGCATCTTGCCGTCCATGGCGAGCCTCCCGGTCAGTTGTTGCCGTTGTTGAACATTTGCGCGTTGCCGGGCTGATAGCCGCTACCGGGCGTGAGGAAGCGGCGGCGCTGCTCGCGGCCCTGTTCGGCGGCGGTGGCGCGCTCGGCCTCGGTCAGCGCGTCGGCGCGGCCGTTCGCCGAGATGACCGCGATCAGGTCGGAAAGCTGTTGCGACTGGAGGGCGAGAAGCTGGTTGCCCGCCTGCGTGGCTTGCAGCGCGCCGGTCGCGCCTTGGCTCTGGCCGACAAGCGCGGCCATCTCGGCACGGTTGCTGTCGATATTGCCGACGACGCCTGCCTGCACGCGCATGGCGTCCTGCAAACCGCCAACCGTATTTTCCCAACGGCCGCGCGCGTCGGCGACAAGCTGGGCGTCGGTCGCCGAAAGCGAGACATTGCCATATTGGCTCTGGAACGCCTGGTCGATCTGGCCGACCTCGAACGCGAGATTTTGGGCCTGCCCGAGAAGCTGCTGCGTGCGCTTGACGTTCTGCTGGATCTGCTGGAGCGACGAATGCGGCAGGCTCGCCAGATTGCGGGCCTGATTGATGAGCATCTGCGCCTCGTTCTGGAGGCTCTGAATCTTGTTATTGATCTGCTCCAGCGTCCGCGCGGCGGTAAGCAGGTTTTGCGCATAGTTGGTCGGGTCATAGACGATCCGGCCGAAGCCGAATTGCGCATGGGCCGGGCCTGCCAGCATGGGCGAAAGCGCGACTGGCACGGCGAGAACCGCCGCCGCGATCAGAGCGGCGCGAGGGGTCGGGAAACGGATAATCATTGTGTGGACTCCTTTTCAGGCTGGGGGATGAGATTGATGAGGTTCGGGATCAGCTCGGCCGCCCAATCGACGCCGCGCGCGCGCAGCCATGCGGCGAGGAAGCCGTCGCGGCCGTGTTCGGCGACGATCTGCGCAATGAGCGTCTGGTCGGATTTGGCCGATGCGGCGCAGAGCGCGAGGCCGACTTCGGACAGGCCAAGCTCGAACAGGCGATTGCCCCTGCGGCTTTGGCAGTAATAGTCCTGCTTGGGCGTGGCCCGTGCGAGGATTTCGATCTGCCTGTCATTGAGGCCGAAGCGGCGATAGATGGCCGTGATCTGCGGCTCGATGGCGCGCTCGTTTGGCAACAAGAGTCGCGTCGGGCAGCTCTCGATGATGGCGGGCGCGATGTTGCTGCCGTCAATGTCGGACAGGCTTTGCGTGGCGAAGATGACGCTGGCGTTTTTCTTGCGCAGCGTTTTCAGCCATTCGCGGAGCTGGCCGGCGAAACCCTCGTCGTCCAGCGCAAGCCAGCCCTCGTCGATGATGAGCAGCGTGGGGCGTCCGTCGAGTCTGTCGCCGATGCGGTGGAACAGGTAGGCAAGCACGGCCGGGGCCGCGCCGCTCCCGACAAGGCCCTCGATCTCGAACGCCTGCACGTCCGCCGAGCCGAGATGTTCGCTCTCGGCGTCGAGCAGCCGGCCATAGGCACCGCCGACGCAGAACGGCCGGAGCGCCTGTTTCAGATCGTTGGATTGCAGCAGCACGGCAAGGCCGGTGATGGTGCGTTCCTCGACGGGGGCCGAGGCCAGCGAAGTCAGCGCCGTCCAAAGATACTCTTTGACCTCGGGCGTGATGGTTAGCCCCTCGCGCATGAGGATGGCGGCGATCCAGTCCGCCGCCCACGCGCGTTCATAGGTATCGTGGATGCGGGCAAGCGGCTGGAGCGAAACGGACGTCTCGGCCCCTTCCGTGAGGCCGCCGCCCAAATCGTGCCAGTCGCCGCCCATGGCGAGCGATGCGGCGCGGATCGAACCGCCGAAGTCGAAGGCAAAGACTTGGCTGGCCTCATAGCGCCGGAACTGTAAGGCCATGAGGGCGAGCAGCACGGATTTGCCCGCGCCAGTGGGGCCGACGACAAGGGTATGGCCTACGTCGCCGACATGGAGGCTTAGCCGGAACGGGGTTGAGCCTTCGGTCTTTCCAAAGAGCAAAGGGGGCGCACCGAAATGCTCGTCCCGTTCCGGCCCCGCCCACACCGCCGATAGCGGGATCATGTGGGCGAGATTCAAAGTGCTGATGGGCGGCTGACGGACATTCGCGTAGGCGTGTCCGGGCAGGCTGCCGAGCCATGCATCAACCGCGTTGACGCTCTCGGGCATGGCGGTGAAGTCGCGGCCCTGAACGATCTTCTCGACCAGGCGCAGCTTCTCGTCGGCAAGGCGCGGGTCGGCATCCCATACGGTGACGGTCGCCGTGACGTAGGCCATGCCCGCCACGTCCGCCCCAAGCTCCTGCAACGCCATGTCGGCGTCGAGCGCCTTGTTGGCGGCGTCGGTGTCCACAAGCGCGGACGCCTCGTTTGTCATGACCTCTTTCAAGATCGCGGCGACGCTCTTGCGCTTGGCGAACCATTGGCGACGGATGCGGGTCAGCAGCCGGGTTGCATCGGTCTTGTCGAGCAGGATCGCGCGGGTGCTCCACCGATATGGGAACGGCAGCCGGTTCATTTCGTCGAGCAGGCCCGGCGTCGTCGCGGTCGGGAATCCCACGATGGTCAGCACGCGCAGATGCGCGTCGCCAAGGCGCGGCTCCAGCCCGCCGGTCAAGGGCTGGTCGGCGAGCAGCGCGTCGAGGTGCATGGGCACCTCGGGCACGCGCACACGATGCCGGTTGGTCGAGATGGTGGAATGGAGATAGGTCAGCGTCGCGCCGTCATCCATCCAACGGCACTCGGGCATGAAGCCGTCAAGCAAGGCCAGCACGCGGTCGGTGCGGTCGATGAAGCCGCGCAGGACTTCCCACGGGTCCACCCCCGTTTTCTCCCGGCCCTCGTAGAGCCATGCCTCAGTGCGGGCGGCTTCCTCGGCCGGGGGCAGCCAGAGGAAGGTGAGGAAGTAGCCGGACACGAAATGCGCGCCCGCTTCCTCGAAACCGGCCTTACGCTCGGCATCGACCAGCGCCGACGCGGGATCGGGAAAGGTGCTGTCGGGATAGGTGGCGGCTTCGCTGCGCTGCGCCTCGACGAAGATGCTCCAGCCGGAGCCGAGGCGGCGCACGGCATTGTTGATGCGGCCGGCGACGGCGACTAGCTCGGCCGCGACGGCGGAATCCAGATCGGGACCGCGAAACTTCGCCGTCCTCTGGAAACTGCCGTCCTTGTTGAGCACAACGCCCTGACCGACCAGCGCGGCCCATGGCAGATAATCAGAGAGGCGCGCGGCGGTGCGGCGGAATTCGGAAAGGTTCATCATGGCTGCACCCTCAAACCGCCAAATGACCGGGGATGCGGAGATGCCGCCGCCCGACCTCGACAAAGAGGGGATCGCGCTTTGCCGCCCATACGGCCGCGAAGTGGCCGATTGCCCAGATGGCGATGCCGATCAGCCAGAGGCGCAGGCCGAGGCCCACGGCTCCGGCCAGCGTTCCGTTCATGATGGCGATGGCGCGCGGAGCGCCGCCGAGCAGGATATGTTCGGTCAGCGCCCGGTGAACCGGGACCGTGAAGCCCGGCACGGCGTCCAGTTGCTCGAACGCGACGGCCATCAAACGAGCGCCCCGCCGCCGAACGAGAAGAACGACAGGAAGAAGCTCGACGCGGCGAAAGCAATCGACAGGCCGAACACGATCTGGATCAGACGGCGAAAGCCGCCGCTGGTGTCCCCGAACGCGAGGGTCAGGCCGGTGGCGATGATAATTATCACCGCGATAATTTTTGCGACGGGTCCCTCAATGGACTGAAGGATTTGCTGAAGCGGTTGCTCCCACGGCATCGACGATCCCGACGCATGGGCGGCCGGGGCGAGCATGAAGCTGATAGCAAGGGTGGATGCGGCGGTCGCGGCGAAGCGATAGCCGCGCGAAATCGTGCGGATCATGAAGATTCTCCTGTGCTGGTTTGGATTGCGGGGGTGATGCGGTAGTCGCCGTCCGGCCCCAGCCCTTCGACGCGGGCAAGCTCGGCAAGCCGGCGCGCGGAACCGCGCCCGGAAAGGACAGCAACAAGGTCGATTGTCTCGGCGATCAGGGCGCGCGGGACGGTGACGACAGCCTCTTGGATGAGCTGTTCAAGGCGACGGAGCGCACCGATGCCGGTGCCTGCATGGATGGTGCCGATGCCGCCGGGGTGTCCCGTTCCCCACGCTTTCAGGAGGTCGAGGGCTTCCGATCCGCGCACCTCGCCGATGGGGATGCGGTCGGGGCGCAGGCGCAGCGAGGAACGCACCAGATCGGAAAGCGTCGCCACGCCGTCTTTCGTCCGCATCGCCACTAGATTGGGCGCGGCGCATTGCAGCTCGCGCGTATCCTCGATGATGACGACGCGATCCGCCGTCTTCGCCACCTCGGCGAGCAGCGCATTGGTCAGCGTGGTCTTGCCGGTGCTGGTGCCGCCCGCCACGAGGATATTTGCGCGGGAGGAAACGGCCGCGCGTAACGTCGCGGCCTGATCGGTGGACATGATCCCCGCCGCCACATAGTCGTCGAGGCTGAACACGGCGACGGCGGGCTTGCGGATGGCGAAGGTCGGGGCGGCGACCACGGGTGGCAGCAGGCCCTCGAATCTTTCGCCAGACTCCGGCAGCTCGGCCGAGATGCGCGGGCTGCGGGCATGAACCTCCGCGCCGACATGATGCGCGACCAGCCGAACGATGCGTTCGCCATCGGCGGCGGACAGGCGCTCGCCCGTATCGGAAAGCCCTTCGGACAGGCGGTCGATCCACAACCGCCCGTCCGGGTTCAACATCACCTCGACCACGGCCGGGTCTTCGAGCAGCCGGGCAATGGCGGGGCCGAGCGCGGTGCGCAACATGCGTGCGCCGCGCGCAATGGCTTCCGGTCTTTGGTGGTTGGTGGTCATGTCGGCCCCGGCTTCTTGCGGGGACGCGACAGGCCATCCCCGGATCGGGGTCGATTAAGAGAGGCCGAAATCTGGCCGGTTCAACAAGTATCTAGCTGCGTGCGGTGATCGGCGGCGAACGGCGGTAAATAGGATGGGTCCGAATACTTATTCTTGATCGCCGTTGCTCTCGGACTCGTCCGGCAACGGATCGTCGGGAAGTGAGTCGAGGTCACGCGACAGCTCTTTGAGGAACCTGTCGCCCGTCGCCAGACGCCGTCCGAGATTCTGCATGAAGCCCTCAAAGCGCTCCGCGCCTTTGGCGCGGGCAGCGGATTGTGCGGCTCCCGTAAGCGGCGGCGTGAGGGTCATCCAGAAATGGATGAACTGCGCGACCGCCTCGCCAAGGACGGCGAGATCTAGGTCGAGCGTGTCGATCTGGCGGCCGAGCTTGTCCAAGCGGCGCGACATGGCGGCTTCAAGCTGGTCGGCGGAATCGCCGGACAGGTAGGACATGACCGCCGCCTCAACGATGGCGGATTTCGAGACATTGCGGCGCAGCGCCACCGAGCGGCGCAGCGCCATCGCCTCGATCTGTGGAATGAGCGCGGGGTCGAAATAGAGATTCAGGCGGGTTCTGGTTGCCATGGGCGTATCCTCAAAGGTCGATTCCATCATCGGGGTTCATCGCCACCTGCCGCGCCACCATCCTCATGCGCTGGCGCATGGCGCGGGCCTTGGCCGCGTCAACGTCCGGCTCGTCGTCCAGAAACTCGAACTCCTGTTCGGGGGATGGCGGCGGGGCGACGATTTCCTCATGCTCGGGCAATTCCGGCTCGCGGCGGATGCCCGCATTGGCCGGATCGCCTTCGGCCTCGCTTCCGCACGTCGCGGAACGGCTTTCCGCCGCGACCACGCGGCCGGACCAATCATCGGCGGATGGGCTGGGCGCCAGCGGAGCGGCGACCAGATCGGGCGGGGTCAGGATGCGTTCCTGCAATCGCGCATCCTCGAAATAGCGCGCCTTGATGGCGCGGATCGGCGGCGTGCCCGCGACCATGACGATTTCGTCGGTGGGTGGAAGCTGCATGATTTCGCCCGGCGTGAGCAGCGGCCGGGCCGTCTCCTGCCGCGACACCATCAAGTGACCTAACCACGGGGCTAGGCGGTGCCCTGCGTAGTTGGTGGAGTCGCGCAGCTCGGTCGCCGTGCCTAATGCGTCTGAAACACGCTTCGCCGTCCTTTCGTCGTTCGTGGCGAAGCTGACGCGGACGTGGCAGTTGTCGAGGATCGCGTTGTTCGGGCCATAGGCGCGCTCGATCTGGTTGAGGCTCTGCGCGATCAGGAAGCCTTTGATTCCGTAGCCCGCCATGAAGGCGAGCGCCGATTCAAAGAAATCGAGCCGGCCGAGCGCCGGAAACTCGTCCAGCATCAATAGCAGCCGATGGCGCTTGCCGGAGGTGGTCAATTCCTCGGTCAACCGCCTGCCGATCTGGTTGAGGATCAGGCGGATAAGCGGCTTTGTGCGGTTTATGTCGGACGGCGGCACGACAAGGTAGAGCGTGACGGGCTGGCGGCTGCCGACCAGATCGGCAATGCGCCAGTCGCATCGCGCCGTCACCCGCGCCACCACGGGATCGCGGTAGAGGCCGAGAAACGACATGGCGGTGGAGAGCACGCCCGACCGTTCGTTCTCGGATTTGTTCAACAGCTCGCGGGCCGACGACGCGATGACGGGATGAACGCCCGCCTCGCCGAGATGCGGCGTATCCATCATGGCGCGCAAGGTCGCCTCGACCGGACGGCGGGGATCGGACAGGAAGTTGGCGACGCCCGCCAAGGTCTTGTCCTTCTCCGCATAGAGAACATGCAGGATCGCGCCGACCAGCAGCGAATGGCTGGTCTTTTCCCAATGGTTGCGCTTGTCGAGACTGCCTTCGGGATCGACCAGAATATCCGCGATGTTCTGCACGTCGCGGACTTCCCATTCCCCCTGCCGCACTTCGAGCAGCGGATTGTAGGCGGACGATCTGGCGTTCGTGGGATCGAACAGCAGGACGCGGCCATGCTGGGCGCGAAAGCCGGCCGTCAGAGTCCAGTTCTCGCCCTTGATGTCGTGGACAATGCAGCTTCCCGGCCATGTCAGCAGCGTCGGTACCACCAGCCCGACACCTTTGCCGCTGCGAGTCGGGGCGAAGCACAACACATGCTCCGGCCCGTCATGGCGCAGATAGTGCCGGTCGTATCTGCCGAGCACCACGCCATCGGGGCCGAGCAGACCGGCGGCGCGGATTTCGCGATCCTCCGCCCATCGCGCCGAACCATAGGTGGCGACGTTGCGCGCCTCCCGTGCCCGGATGATCGACATGAGGATGGCGGCGGCGATGGCGATGAAACCGCCGGACGCCGCGATGATGGCACCTTCGACGAAGATTGCGGGCGCATAGGCGTCAAACGAAAACCACCACCAGAAGAAGGCCGGCGGATAATAGACCGGCCAGCCCGCCAGCTCGAACCACGGATTGCCAAGCTGGAGCTGGAAGCGGAGGCGGAACGCCGTCCATTGCGTCGCTGCCCACACCATCACCAGAACGATGGTGAAGACGACAGCGATTTGACCCCAAAGGATTCGGCCTCCGCGCAATGCAGGCTCCAGTCGGCAAAAGAAACGGAGCCGATCAGAGAGTAGGCAAAACCGGACAGGCAACAGGAAAGGGGGTGCGGGAGGGCTACCGGATACTATCGGCGGCAAATAGGACGGGTTGCGTTCACCGCCATCCGGCCGGGTGATCGCCGCTGCGCAACTGGCCGGGCGAATCGCCGCAACGCCTCATATTGTTTGCAAGGTTGAGCAGGTTTTTCAGGGTGGCGCTGCGATTGAACGGCGACCAGACGGCGGTGAACGCAACCGGCTCTGGCTCATCGGCGAAAGGCAGGAAGACGATGCCGGACGTGGGCAGCAGCGCCGTAGCTGCTCCGACGATGGTGATGCCGAAGCCCTGTCCGACCATGGACAGCAGCGCGCCACGCCCCACGTCGAAGCGCAGGATTGACGGCGCGGGCCAGCGCCCGGCATGGCGCAGCACGATATGGCTATGAACCTGCGGACCTGTGCCGCCATGCCGGACAAGAAACGTCTCGCCTGCCAGATCGGCCCATGTGACGGCCGACTGCCCGGCGAGTGGATGCCCATCCGGCAGCACGGCAACCAACTGTTCGGTCCAGATCGGGTGGGTGTGGCAGTCTGGCAGCTCGGGCGTGCCCGCGACAAACACCACGTCCAGCCGGTCGGCGCGAAGCTGCATCACCGCTTCGCGAGCTGTCCCTTCCGTCATCTCGACTTCAACGCCGGGATGGTCCTCGCGGTATTGGCCGATCAGCTTTGCGAGGAAGCTGTGCGGGATCAGGGCATGGATACCGATACGAAGCCGGCCGCTTTCTCCCGCTGCCGCCATGCCGGCGGTCTTCACTGCATGGTCCAGTTGATCGACGCCGGCCGCTATCCGCTCGACGAAGTGGTGTCCGGCCTCGGTCAGTCGGACGCCGCGCGCGTGACGCTCGAACAGAAGGATACCAAGGTCTTCTTCCAGCGCCTTCACGCGGGCGCTGACGCTGGATTGCGCCACGCCGAGCGCATTGGCGGCGTGGCGGAAGTTCAGATATTCGGCGACGGCGAGTGTCTGGATCAGCGATGCGAGGGGGATACGCGATCCGAGCGTGGTCGGCATACCCCATGGGCAACCATCCATCGGTGCTGATCGCCGCCGCATCGCTCAAATGCCACTACAGTGCTTTGTTCCACGCCGTAGCAGACGCAGGTGCTTGGCTCCCTTAGAATGACGCATTGGATTACCCCTCCTACTATGTCGCCTACTGCGCATAGGTGACTTGCATGATGGAAGTTACACCATTATGGATGTGTCATGCAACGAACAAGCTTTCTGTCATTCGAGTGTCCCGCAGCCCGAGCGCTGGAAAGCGTCGGTGACTGGTGGAGCATCCTGATCCTGCGAGACGCCTTCCAAGGGCTTAGCAAATTCGATGAATTCGAGAAGAATCTCGGTATTTCCGCGAACATTTTGGCGAGGCGATTGAAGCATCTCACGGCGGAAGGACTGTTTGAAAGGCAACGATACAATGATCATCCGCCTCGATTTGAATACGTCCTTACCGACAAGGGGCGAGATTTCTATCCGGTAGCAATCGCCCTGTTCGCATGGGGGAACCGGAACCTTGCGCCCAATGAAATAGCCATGCGCCTTGGTGACAAGAAAACCGGACAGGAGAGGACCGCCGTTATCATCGACGCGAATACAGGAGAAGCAATCACTCCCGAAAACACCGTTCTTCTGGCAGGCCCCGCCGCAACAGAGGAAACGATGCGCGTCATAAATCGCATGAAGCGAATAAGCTCAGAAAAAGAAACGGAATAATCCAATGCGCCGAATTGTTGTAACCGGCATGGGTTTAGTTGGCCCCCTTGGTTCTGGCACTGAAATAAGCTGGAAAAGACTCCTCGACGGGAAATCGGGAATCAGGAATTTGCCTGATGAAATCTCCAATGATCTACCGGTGAAAATCGGGGGAATCGTTCCCAGCCTGATTGAAGATTCCGAAGCCGGTTTTGATCCAGATTTAATCGTTGACACAAAGGATCAACGAAAAATGGATCGCTTCATTCTGTTTGCACTTGCGGCCGCGAAGGAGGCTCTTGAAACGGCAGGATGGCATCCCACGAGCGACTACGAACGTGAGCGCACGGCGACAATTATCGCCTCTGGTATAGGCGGGTTTCCTGCTATCGCTTCGGCAGTTCGCATAACGGATACACGGGGAGCACGGAGGCTCTCACCGTTTACCGTGCCGTCGTTTCTTGCCAACCTTGCAGCAGGACACGTTACCATCAGGCATGGATTTACAGGCCCAATTGGCACGCCTGTAACCGCCTGCGCTGCGAGCGTTCAGGCCATCGGAGACGCCGCGCGGCTGATACGCTCCAACGAAGCCGATATCGCTCTGTGCGGTGGAGCAGAAGCGTGCATTGACAAGGTTAGTCTCGGGGCATTTGCTGCCGCGCGAGCACTATCTACCGGCTACAATACTACACCTGAAATGGCGTCAAGGCCGTTCGACACCGAGCGCGATGGTTTCGTAATGTCCGAAGGGGCGGGTCTGATCGTCATAGAAGAATTGGAACATGCCCTTGCTCGGGGTGCCAAACCCATAGCCGAATTGGTAGGATACGGCACAAGCGCTGATGCACACCATGTGACTGCCGGTCCAGAGGACGGTCGAGGCGCGGCCCGTGCAATGAAAATCGCGCTACAAAGTGCCGGTTTGAAGCCCAACGATGTTCAACATCTGAACGCTCATTCAACCTCCACCCCCGTAGGGGATCGAGGAGAAATAGCCGCGATAAAATCCGTTTTTGGCGATCATGATGTAGCTGTAAGCGCCACGAAGTCAGCGACGGGGCACTTACTCGGTGCCGCTGGCGGCATTGAGGCGATCTTCACGATACTCGCCTTACGGGATCAAATCGCTCCCCCAACGAGAAATTTGGAGAGCCCCGATCCTATTGCC
Source organism: Sphingomonas flavalba (assembly GCF_047553045.1). Lineage (GTDB taxonomy): Bacteria > Pseudomonadota > Alphaproteobacteria > Sphingomonadales > Sphingomonadaceae > Sphingomonas_L > Sphingomonas_L flavalba_A. The sequence continues at coordinate 1,286,131 of NZ_CP180208.1, forward strand.
GTAGGTATCGATCTGGTTCGCCAATCTGCACGGCCTGTTCTCATGGAACATGCCATTTCCAACGGATTCGGCTTTGGCGGCGTTAATGCAAGTGTCGCTTTCCGGCGATGGCAATAACAGTCCCGGACGGTGCTTCCGCGACCACTTCGGCTCACGCCCTCGCTATCCGTGGCAGTACTGAATTCGTGCAGACCTGCCGGCCCATGTCGTTGGCGAGGCTGAGCAGGTTACGAAGCGCCGCGCTGCGGTTGGACGGCGACCAGACAGCCGAGAAGGCGACCGGCTCCGGCTCGTCGGCGAAGGACAAGAAGACAATGCCGTTTGTCGGCAACAGCGCCGTGGCCGCGCCGACGATGGTGATGCCGAAGCCCTGTCCGACCAAGGACAAAAGGGTGCCACGCCCCACGTCGAAGCGCAGGATCGACGGCGCAGGCCAGCGCTCGGCATGGCGTAGCATGATATGGCTATGAACCTGCGGTCCAGTGCCGCCATGCCGGACAAGGAACGTCTCGCCTGCCAGATCGGGCCATGTGACGGCTGACCGCTTGGCGAGCGGATGCCGTTCCGGTAGCACCGCCAAGAGCGGTTCGGTCCATGTGCGACGGGAATGGCAGTCGGGTGGTTGGGGCGTGCCCGCGACGAACGCCACGTCCAACCTGCCGGCGCGAAGCTGCACCACCGCTTCACGGGCCGGGCCTTCGGCGATCTCGACTTCAACATCGGGGTGATCCTTGCGGTATTGGCCGATCAGCTTTGCGAGGAAGCTATGCGGAATCAGGGCATGGATACCGATACGAAGCCGGCCGCTTTCTCCGGCTGCCGCCATGCCGGCGGTTTTCACCGCATGGTCGAGTTGGTCAATACCTACGGCTATCCGCTCGACGAAATGGCGTCCGGCCTCGGTCAGCCGAACGCCGCGTGCATGACGCTCGAACAAGAGGATGCCGAGGTCTTCTTCCAGTGCCTTCACGCGGGCGCTGACGCTGGACTGTGCAACGCCGAGCGCATTGGCGGCGTGACGGAAGTTGAGATATTCGGCGACAGCGAGAGTGTGAACTAAGGTCATCATTGGCACTCGCCCCGAAAGGAGATGATTGCTCAACGGATTTAATCCGTCATTTCTCGTAAGTCTACGCATACCAATTCGCCATGACTCAATCACAATGAAGTTGCGAAAGGTCTGCGTAGTATTGGCAGACATATTAAATAGAGGATCGCGCCGAAAATCCAAACCCAACCGTTCCATGCTCCTACGGTGGCAGAATAGAGTGCCGTGAAGCCAAGCGGTCCCGCGATAGAGCTTAGATTGGTGAGGCTTGTAAGCGTTCCCTGTAAAGCTCCTTGCTTGTTACTGCTGACATTGTTTGAAAGCATTGCCTGCAAGGCCGGCATGCCAACACCTCCGGCGGCAAGCAGCAACAAAATCGGGAACACCATCCATCCCTGCGTGGCAAAAGCCAGAAGAATGAAGCCAGTCGCATCCGCAGCCATGCCAAACAGTAGCGTGCGCCGTTCTCCAAGCCGGCTTGAAAGAGGGCCGGTAACAAACGCCTGAAAAATCGCGTGTGTTGCTCCAAACGCCGCGAGCGACAAGCCAACGGTCGTGGTGTTCCACTGAAAACGATCCTCGCCATATATGACCCATAGGGCCGCAGGGACCTGGCCGATCAGTTGAATAATGAAGAAAACTGCGAAAAGGGCCACTAGCCCGCGCAATGCATCATCCAGCCGGAACAGAACGAATGGTTTGATGCGAACCGGCTTTCCGGTCTCGCCATCGCCGCGACGAGTCTCCCTGAGGAAAATGCAGGCTAGCAGGAACGCGAAGCCGTTGAGAAGGGCAGCGGCGATAAACGGAGCATGGGCAGAAATACCACCGAGCATACCACCAAGTGCTGGCCCGGCAATCATGCCTGCCCCATAACAGGCCCCCATGTAGCCGAACCAGCGTGCGCGAGAACCTTCCCCCGTCGAATCCGCAATGGTTGAGGCAGCTACAGCTCCGGTTGCGCCCGTGATGCCGGAGACGAGCCGGCCGATATAGAGCACCCATAAGACCGGCGCTGATGCCATAATCGTGTAATCGACTGCGGCCCCCGCAAGGGAAGCCAGAAGCACCGGACGCCGACCGTAAGCATCTGAAAATTGTCCAAGCACGGGCGCGAAGATGACCTGCATCAACGCATAGAGTGACAGCAAAGCACCATAGTGACCAGCGACCTGCTCCGCCGGCACAAGCTCGCGCAGAAGCGTCGGAAGGACCGGCATGATGAGGCCGAGTCCCATGGCGTCGAGACTGACGATCAGCAGGGCGATGATGGCAGAGCTGCGCACCTGAAACTCCAGCGCCGCTCAATGCGAGCGACTTTATCAATGATAAGGACATGGACATAGAACTTATCGGTGATAAATTGTCAAGCGTTGGCGAAGGAACGTGAATGACCAAACTGGACAAGGGCACCGTGATCGCAGCGGCGCTGGAGCTGCTGAACGAGGTTGGCATGGACAACCTGACGACGCGAAAGCTCGCTGAACGCCTCAAGGTTCAGCAGCCTGCGCTTTACTGGCATTTCCAGAACAAGCGCGCGCTGCTTGACGCACTGGCCGAGGCAATGCTGACGGAACGCCACACCCGCTCGCTACCCGAAGAGAACGAAGACTGGCGGCTATTCCTGAAAGAGAACGCCCAGAGTTTCAGAACGGCGTTGCTCTATTATCGCGACGGGGCGCGCATCCATGCCGGCACTCGACCGACAGAACCGAATTTTGGCGCTGCCGAGACACAAATACGCTTTCTCTGCGCGGCGGGCTTTGGTCCGAAGCACGCTGTTTGGGCGCTCCGGGCGGTCAGTCACTATGTGGTCGGTTCCGTTCTCGAGCAGCAGGCATCTGATGCCGATGAGAGAGTTCCGGACAGGCCAGATGTGTCCGAGCAAGCACCGTCGTCCTTCCTGCACGATCTGTTTCACGAGTTGGAAACAGACGGCATGGATGCTGCGTTCAACTTCGGACTCGACAGCCTCATCGCTGGTTTCGAGCGGCTGCGTTCATCTACAACAGATTAGAGGCTTATGCCCCTTTGCCGCCCCAACTGCCACGACACCGATCCGCTTTGCACGATGCCGATGACCTCACGGCCGAGCTGGCGGTCGATGACCGGCCGCCACGGGACAAGGGAAATGAGCGGTATCTTGCCGGACAGGATACCGCCATTCACAAGGTTTCGATGATTATTGCGCCGCATCGGAGCGGGCTTGCTTCCAGTCGTCGGCTAGACGACTGGCGACTTCTCGGTGGCAGCATCACGGGATCGAAGGAGCGCCAGCCCCAACGACACCAGCACTGCCATTGCCGTGGCGTAACAAATCACGGGCCACGCTGTATCGCCGTTTAACAGCGTCACCGCCAATGTCCCGACGATACTGACTATCAGGCTTTGGATGCAGAAGTAGAACGCGACCGCTGATCCCGCGATGTCGTCGAACTCTGCCAAAGCGCCGTTCGCGGTAACGGACACCGTGAAGACAATACCGACCGCGACAACCCACATTGGTAGGATGAAGGTGAGGAATGACGGCGAGCCGTAGAGTTCGCCGATCCCCAACAGGACCGCTCCGCAAACAAGCAACGCCATCCCACGCGCCACGCATCCTGCGATGCCCCATCTGGCGACAAAGGACTTCGCGAAACGGGTTGTCACGATCATTACAAGCCCGACAGTGGCGAAGGCAAAGCTGAATCCGATCTCGGAATATTCCGCTTGGCCTATGAGCACACGGGGAGCCGTCGAGAAGAAGACGAAGAAGGTGCCCATACCGGCGCTAAAGCCGACAGTGTAAACCCAAAAAGCCGGGCTCGCGAAGATCGGCAAGACAGATCGGCGCGTCTTGACTTGATCCAGAGGGCGGGTTTCGTGCCACCTGAAACCCGCATTTAGGAGTGCGAGCATCGCCAGTATAGCCAAAGTAATGAATATCGCCTGCCATCCCAAGAACTCGCCGATCAATGCTCCGGCGATAGGGCCGAGCGCAGGCACGAACGCCAGCATCGAACTGAAAAGGCCGTAGATGACGACACCCTCAGGACGGTTGGCATAAACGTCGCGAACCGTCGCGAACGTCGCCACCAGCATGGCCGACGCGCCCACTGCTTGAAGTAGACGGAAAGCGACAAAGGCCGGTGCAGTTGAAGACCAAGCTGCTCCCAGAGACGCAATGACGAAAGCCGTTGCGCCCGCAAGTAGAATTGGCCGTCGCCCGATTCTGTCTGAGAGCGGACCAAAAATCACCTGGCCCACGCCGAGCATCACCATATAGAGGCTCAACGTGAGTTGGATCATAGCGGGCGTCGTGTTCAGGATGCCGGGCATCGCTGGAACGACAGGGAGATAAATATCCATCGCCAGTGAAGCGAGGATGTCGAAAGGAGCCATCAGCAGCAGTGCTGCCGGCAGCGTATAGGCCCACGCGGGGCGTGTGGTGGTCATGACGAATCAACCGCTCGATTAAGGAATACCGGGCGACGTCTGCTCGTCAGCAATCAGATGAGACTAGCCTTACAGAGCGCCGCAACAACAATACTGGTTGTTGCGGCTTACTTGTCTGCTGACTTGGAATTTCCCATCTGATTACTCCACGCTTACGAATATGAATTGCTACCTTTTATCCGATTATCTTTTGCTTCGCAATGCGGCATGGGCGCACTCAGCGTTCCAGCCCCCTCTGCCGCCCTAACTGCCACGACACCGATCCGCCCTGCACGACGCCCATGACCTCGCGGCCGAGCTGCCGGTCGATGACCGGCCGCCACGGGACAAGCGTGAACTCATGGGATTTCTCGACCACGGCGAACTTGCCGCTCGATAGCTGCACGGTGCCGGTGAACTTGCCGCTGACGTTTTCGCCGTCCGTAGCGGCGCGGAACGGCAGTCCCTTGCTCTCGGCCATCTCCGCGCCGACGCGGGCAACCTCGCGCTCGCGCAAGGTGCCGAGAAGATTGCGCCGGTAGAAGATGCGGCCGTCCCTGTTGCGCGTAGCGTCGCGCTGTTCGATATGATGCTCGCGGCGCTGGTCCATGGCTTCGCGGACCTGTTGCCCGAAGCCGGTCGGCGCAAGGTCGGCCGTTTCGCCATGGACCAATCGCCGGTCCAGCCATGTCGCGCCGTCCGAACGTATCTGCCTTTGCAGATCAACCGGGGAAAGCACGCGAACGCTGGCCTGCCGGTCGCGGCCGGCATCGTAATCAGCCGCGTGGCTGACCAGATCATCTGGGATGCGCCATTGGTCGGCGTCGATGCGCTCGACGATGCCGGCCCGGCGCAGCGCCTCCAGCCGCCGGACATGGGCATCGATATAGCCCTCATAGTCGCCGCCGGGAACGCGGCCCTCGAATTTCGCCTGCTCCAGATGACGGCTCGGCCGATAGATGCCGTCCTCGGCGATGGCGGTGATGGTGCGGTCGGACGGTCGGGCTGCCGCCTCGGCCGGGCCGATCTGGACGACGCTGCCGATGCGGGCGTCCTCCAGCCGCTCGGGCGCGATGCCGGCAATGTGGTGTGTGCGGCCGTCGATCCCGTCCACCACGATTGTCAGGTTCTCGCCCAGCTCGTCGGACAGGTGCTTGTCCACGACGCGGCCGACGATGGGCGTCTCGGGCGCTCCGTCATGGATTTGGAAGCTCATGGGATCGCGTTCGCCGCCCTGCGGCCCAAGCGCCTTGTGCATGGTGCGGATAATGTCGCCCCGCTCGCCCAACTCGCGCAAGACCGGTTCCATGTCCTTGCTCAATTCCCAAACACCGGGCGCGTGCTCGGTCGCCAGCCCCATCTTCTCCAGCTTGGCGAGCCTGCGCAGGCGTAGCGTTCGCTCGAACTGCCGCCTCGGCGCTGCCGGCTCGTGGCGCAGGTCGACGAAACGGGCATCGGCTTCCTCGGCCATGGCGCGATCGATGCGGGCGAAACGGTCCTGGTCGATTTCGGCGGACAGCTTGCGGGTCTGCTCAATCTCGGTAACGGGGCCGAGTTCCAGACTGGCAAGCTCGCTGGCGCGCTCGCGCAGGCCGTTGGCGAGATAGTCGCCGTTGATGACTAGATCCCCGCCCGTATCATCGCGGCCGTTGACGATGACATGCACATGGGGATGGCCGGTGTTGTAGTGATTGACGGCAACCCAATCCAGCTTCGTGCCGAGGTCGCCTTCCACCTGTTTCATGAAATCGCGGGTGTAGGCCGTGAGGTCCGACAGCTCCGCGCCATCCTCGGGCGAGACGATGAATCTGAATTGATGGCGGTCATCCTGACCACGATCAAGGAAGGCGTCGCCATCGGCGCGGTCTTCATGCGCCGAATAGAGCTGGCCGCGTTCGCCGTCGCGCGAGGTTCCGTCACGCTGGACATAGCGCAGATGCGCGCGGGCACGGCCGCCCTTCCATGCGGCCCGGACGCTGCGCTGCTTGACGATCACGCGGCGGCTGCCCGGCTGGCGATGATGCCAGTTGCCGGATATGTTCCGGGCGCGCACGAAGCTCGCGCCCCGGCCGCGCTTCACGCCCTTGCCGCTGGCGGCCATGGCGCGAGACCGCCCCGGCGATGACGGGCGCGCGGATGACGGCATGGAAGGATCGCGTGAGGCTGCCGCCTGATGCTGGCGGGTGATCTTCCTGACCTGCGTGAAAAAGCTCTTGGTCTTGCCGGCCTTCGGCGTGTCGGATCGGATGCGGCCGGGCTTCGGACGGAAGCGGTTTTCGTCGTCGGCGCTCAAGGGCGCGACTCCAGCCCAAACCGCCGAAAAACGGCCGATCTGCGCCTATGGTGCCGCTCGAAACCCTGCAAAGCCAAGGCTTTGCGCAAAATCGCGGCACGCGGCCCCTCAAAACCATGGTGCCGGAACCGGCCACCTAACCAGTGTGCAGACAACAACAATTTCCAGAAGCGGCCCCATATGGTGCCGTCTTCTTTAATCTTGCCCTCCGCCCTTTCTGCCTTTTCCACCCCTCCTGCCGGGAAGTCAGCCGGGCAAGAACCTGCCTGACTGGACACCGGAATGAGCGCCGCCGAGTGCGGGAACGCCGCCCTCATGGCGTTCCCCCGCCGCTCGCGTCGGCGACAAAAATGCTGCCGTACTGCGGCTCCGCACGGGCAGGGTCGCGCGCCGGAACGGCAGCGCGGCCGTCGCCTGATTGCACCTCGGACGGCGGCGCGGCGGTAGCTCGCGTGTCGGCCGGGCGCATGACGAATAGTGGTGCCTCGCGCCAGTCGGGCGGCGGTGCCGGTGGTTGCAACGGCGCATCCGATGGAGCCGCGCCGCCAAGGATCGGGGCGAGTGCGGCGACATAGGCGCGCGTCTCGGCGGGAAGCGGGCGGCCCGTCGCACGGTGCTCGTCATAGCGGCCGGGGCCGGCGTTATAAGCCGCGAGCATCGCGCCGACATTGCCGTAGAGGTCGAACATCTCGCGCAGATAGGCCGTGCCTGCAAGGATGTTGTCGCGCGGGACGTAGGGATCGCGGCCGAGGCCATGGCGGACGCGCAAGCCCGCCCATGTGTCGGGCATCACCTGCATCAATCCCATCGCCCCAGCCGACGATACGGCGCGCACGTCGCCCGCGCTCTCGGCGCGCAGCACGGCGCGAATCCAGTGCTCGGGGATGCCAAAACGCTGTGACGCCTCGGCGATGTGGATCGCATACGGATGGGCGGCGACCGGGCGCTCGACCGACGTGGATTGCGCGACAGCGACGCCCGATCCGATGCAGACGGAAATCGCCCCCGCCAGCAGCAGGACAGCATAATGCCATGCCGGCCTGCTTCCGGTTCGCCGCCAGCCTGCCAGCGTGCTCGCTGCGGTCAAGGGCAAGGCGCAAGCGCCGGCCGATGGCCGCCCCTGACCTTCGCTGCGCGCGCCGGCCGTCTGGCCGCCGAGCGGGACGAAGGGATGAGACGGCTTTTCCGCGAACAAAGGGATGACGATCTTGGACCGGATGGCGGGCCGTACGCGCGCGGCCGTCATTCCTCGTCCTCGACTTTCCGGGGGTGCTTCCAACGCAGCGTCCAGACCGAAGGATCGTCGTTGGACTGGAACAGCTTGGCGCGGATCGGGGACGGAAAGATCGGTCCCTCCAGCCTCATCGACACGAAGTCGCCGGCATTTTCGCTTGCGTCCTTCCATGCCGGGCCGGCGTCCGGCCCGTCCTCACTATCGAGGCGCAGGCGATAGTCGGGCGCGTTCTTCATATCGCTCGGCTTGGCCGGAACGATGAACAGCTTTTCGTGGAGGCCGAACGAATGAAGCTCCCCGGCATAGCCGGTTTCGGTGCGGGTGAAGGTGCCTATTTCTGCCATGGAAAATCTCCTGTGATTGGCTTTCGGGGATCGTTTCAGTGCGTCGGCGTGCGCCACTCGTAGCGGCCGACGCCTTCCTCATCGGTCCAGAGCGGGACCGCTCGACCGATGACGGAAGCTGCGGGGATGGGTCCGAAATAGCGGCCGTCGAGGCTGTCGCGGACTTCCCAGTTCATGAGGAAAAGCTGGTCGTCGCCGATGACGCGGCAGCCCTGCCAGACGGGCAGATCGCGGCCGAGGTTATCGCGCTCCAGCGCCTCGCCCATCTCGATCCCGTTCACCGTGATCGTGGATCGCAAGCGGCAAACCCGCTGCCCCGGCAGGCCGACGACGCGCTTCAACAGCGGGACGCCGCGCGCGATATAACCGCGCTCGACCATGAAGGCGGCGAGCGGTTCGGGCGGCATGACGGCGACCAGCTCGGGCACATCAAGCGCGTCGGCCGGCTCGACGGTGTAGAACCCGACCGGCGCGCTGGCGGTGGCGTTCCATATGAGTTTCGTCGGTGTCTCGACCGCGCTTGCGGCGGCGATGCCGATGACGGCGAGCGCCGTCACCGTGAGGGTGCGGCTGCGCGTCATGGGGCGATCCTTCGGCAGTGAAGCCAAGCGGCGTGTCGCTCGGGGGTGTAGGCGTGCGGCTCCAGATTGGCGGTTAAACGGTTGTGGACGTGCCGCCAGTGATCCGGCGAGGCATCGGCCGGATCGAGGCCGAGCGCATCCACGGCGTCGATAGCTACAAGCGCACGCTGCACCTTGGGCCAGCTATCGAGGCGCAACAGGATTTCGCCGCCGGGGCGCACGAACGGCAATGTCTGGAACGGCTCGCCCCGGCCGATGGCGCGCACGATGTCGATGCGGGAAACGACAGTGCCGTGCTCGCCCTTCGCCCATCGCACGAAGGCAAAGACGCTGCTCGGCGCGAAACCGACGACGCTGCGGCGACGGTCGATGATCTGCTCGTAGGTCTTGCGGCCGAAGCGTATCCAGTGCTCGACCTTGCGTTTCTCGAAGGTCAGCTCGACCAATGTGGTGAAGGGCGCAGGCCCGTCCGGCAGCGGACGGCCGTGCGCGCTGCGGTGGGCGCGACGGGTCATTGTTCGTCTCCGGGGATGTGCTGGGGGCTGCGCGAGCGCAGCGCGTCGAGCGCGGGCGTCATGGCTCGCCCCTTCGGGCAGAACCGGCACCACGCTTCGCCTGCGCGCGCGTCAAACAAAGAGAGTTAGATTCTCTGTTAGATAAGTTAGCGGTCGGATTCCGCTTTTCAGGCCAAAGCGTTAGCTGCGGTTCGTGCGCCTGATCTGCCGATAGTCGTGCGCCTGATGTGCCGATACCCCGTGCGCCTGATCTGCCGATGGCATTAACAGGGTTGTCAACAGTGCCTGTGGACAAGTTTTCGGGGCGGATGTGCAGCAACTCGCGGCCGTCTTCCCGCTCGATCTGGAGCAGGTAGCCGGGAAGCTGCTGGCGGGCCGCGATCCGGCGCAGGTCGAGCGCGAAGTCGGACGGCCGCGCGAGGCTGCCGGATTTCTGGTGAAGGTGCGCGACCTCGAAAACCCAGCCGTGGCGCTGGTGCCCGGCGTGCTTTCTGGCGACGCGGTAAAGCCATCGCTCGATGCCGCCAGTCAGCCGGAAATAGGCCGGGTCGATGGTCAGGACCAGCGAGCGGTCGATGACGCTGTTGTAGAACCATTCGGGCAGGACGAACTCCATGCCCTCGACGCGGCCGGCGCGCGTCGTCATTTCCTCCCACTCGTTGATCCATGAGAATTGCCGGCGACGCCAATGCGGGCGGTTGCGGATGGTGGTGGCGATGACGGTCGATTGCAGCCGCGCCAGCGCGGCTTTCAGAAGCCGGTATTGGTGATTGCCGGTCGGCCGCCCGATGGCGCGCAACAGATGGTAGGGGGTGAAGCGGACAAAGCGCGACGTGGTTAGGCCGTTGTTCTCGGCCGCGACGATCTGCGAGGCCGCCCATATCAGCACATCGGCGTCCCATATGGTCGCCATGCCATGCTCGGGCATCCCGAACACCTGCACCTCTATGTCGGCGGCCTTGTAGAGAATCGGCTTGGTGCGCGGGGTCTTCGCCAGCGAGAAGAACGGCCGTTCCATCAAATCGCGCTGGTCACGCGGCGGCGCGTCGCCCGTTGCGACCACGAAAGGGTCCAGGCGGCTGCGCTCGCTGTCCTCGGCCGGCTGCGCGGGGTCGTGATCGTCCTCGCGCAGCATCTAGCAGTCGCCCCGTTCTTCGGGCGTAAGCGGACGCGCGGGAAAGACGGTGCCGGCGGTCTTGTCGCGGGTGGATTTGCGCTCGCCCGCCGCGCTCCAGTCTTCCAGATCGCGGACGGTATAGAGGACGCGCCCGCCGACCTTGCGATAGGTCGGGCCGGTGCCATAGGTGCGATGCTTCTCAAGGGTGCGGATGGATATCCCGAGGAAGCGGGCGGCTTCCTTGGTGCGCAGCAGGCGCGGCGGCAGGCCCGCAAGCGGGTTGGGCATGGATCACCTCCAGTCGGGATTGGGCTGCCGGGGGCGGCAGCGGACTGTGGCGAACCATGGCGGGGGATCGGCGGCGCGTAGCGTGCCGCATTTGCGCCTATGCGCTAACGGCACCCCCCTTCGGGGCGGCGCGCGTCCAATATGATGAGGGATTTCAGCGGCTCAACGCCTGCCATGCCGAATAGGCAAAGACATTTGCGCACGGTTCGGCTAGGAATGTAGGCGGAGCAGACGCGCTGCTCTGGGGCGTCGAAACCCCTCACGAATGGCTGGTGCTGGCCAGAACGGCACCAACTCCTTGACCTATGGTCGGGGAGCCTGTGGCGTATACAACAGGCTTTCCGAGCTAAAGGCCATGGGGCCGTTTCGTGACGGTTTCGAACTCCCCGATCACCAAGAGTCAGAGAGAATCGTTTGCGGGGGCGCACCGCAGACAAAAATCTCTCGGATACGGGGAATGACTATGCGGGTTCCCGTCGAACTCGATCCCGATGTGGACGACATCGCGCCGACAGGCGACAGCATAACCGTCTATGACGAACGGCATTTCGTGACGTATCTGCGCCTTCTCGATGCGAAGGCCGAAGATGCGGACTGGAAGGAGGTCGCGCGGATCGTGCTGCACCGCGATCCCGTCGCCGAGGAACTTCGGTCGCGCCGATGCTGGCAAAGTCATCTGGAGCGCGCGCAATGGCTGTCGCGTGAAGGCTATCGGAAGATTCTGGAGCAGGCGGTAGCCAACAAGGTATGAAGATCGGAGACAATTTCAGCTTGTTTCTTGTCGCAGATTTCGGGATTGTTGCGACAACTACCCGCAAGTAGATTTACGCAAGCTATGGATGAATATAGGCAAGCTATGGATGAATATAGGGAAGTAAACTGCGTGGCGATGCCAGTGCCGGCGGGTTTATCGGAAGAGGTGAAGGGATATTCGTGGGCGCGGAATAATGTCGGTGAGTCCGGGGGAGTGGTATATCGGCTCTACGGCAAGGCAGGTGCACCCGATCTCTTCCTGAAGCATGGTCGCGATACCGTTGCCAATGATCTCGTGGATGAGATGGTTAGACTGCGTTGGATGGCCAACCACATCGCGGTTCCCACCGTCACGCATTTCGTCAGCACTACCGACGAAGCCTGGCTCCTTATGACGGCCTTGGCAGGTGAAACCGCATATCAGGCTCTGGAAGCGCGTCCAGAGGAGAGAACGACCATTGTTGATGCGCTGGCGGACTTCCTTCGGACGCTACATGCAATTCCGATCAGCGAATGTCCATTTACCAGCGATCATAGCTATCGACTCGGACTGGCGCGCAAACGGATCGACGCCGGCTTGGTCGAAGAAGACGATTTCGATGAGGAACGCGAAGGCTGGACAGCAGAACAGGTTTGGCAGGAAATGCATCGACACCTGCCTTTCATGGCCGATCAGGTTGTCACACATGGGGACTTCTCGCTCGATAACCTTCTTATGGTGGATGGTGTGGTAATCGGCTGTATCGACGCAGGCCGTGTCGGTATTGCCGACCGCTACCAAGATTTGGCGATACTCTGGAACTGTCTCGGAGAGTTCGATGAGGCGTTACAGGACAGGTTTTTCGCCCGGTACGGCGTTCCTAAGCCAGATCCAAGCAAGCTGCTATTCCACCTGATGTTGGACGAGCTTTTTTGATATTAGACGACAGCTACCACGGCAAATGAAACACAGGCTGGCAGTGGCAGAACCACCAAACTCCGTCATTCTCGAAATTGCATCCCTTGCGAGATAGGGGGCGAGAAGCGTAAGTGCTATTTTTAACGGCCCCTATCGATCTGACCGGCAAATACCATCACCGTCACGCAATTTCTAAAATTCTCTAACAGATCGGCCGGTCTCGGAGAAGCAAGGGGTTTCCGTGTTGCATGTCATTGTCGTAAGTGGCACAAATTTGCGACACGATTTTCGACAGATAGGGCTCGCAGACGATTAACGCTTGCAGGGTTTGATCGGGTAATGAAGCAACAGGCGATAGCCGCCGCGCATCATCTTGATGCCATGCGCAACTAGGCGGCGGGCCTTGTTCTTGCGCGGGTCGTTCTCAAAATCCTCCTTCCTGCCGCGAAAGCCGAGCAGGACTTTGGCGATGGTGCGGTAGCTTTCGCCGCGGAACCGTGCGTCGAGCGCACGCAGGGACAGGATGTGCCATTGCCGGAGCTGGGCGGGGATCGCCCGGAAGTCGGGACCGGGCGCGCGGCCATTGAGGGACCGCCAGAATCGACGGACAGCGTGAGCGCGCAGCTCCAGAAAGGCGTCCATCGGTAGCGTGACGGCGTAAAATGCGGCGGTGTCCGGCACGGCCACGGGTAGCCAGAATTGATGCGCAACGCCGTCCGCCTGCCAGATGCCGTGCCAGCCATCGGCAGCGCGGCGCATATCGAGGCCGTCGAGATGCGCCAACGTCAGTACCGGTTCGGTGTCGTCGTCCTTGTGATTGACTGGCGACAACATCACGGCTTGCGGTTGAAGGCGCGGACTCCAGATCGGCGATTGCCGATCATGCGGCGCGTCGGGATCGCACGGGAAATCGCAAACCCCAGCGATGCGCGAACTCTTCGAGGTCGCGGGCAGCCGCCCCTGCGGTCAATGCGATGGTCCGGCAGTCCCGACGATATTCGTCGTTGCGGCGCAGGTATTCCCAAGCGAAACCAGCGGCAGGGATGTGCTTTGTGTGCCCGTATGCCGCCGGTGATCGCCAATCGATGTTGAGCATGGCGTCACCTCCCCGAGCCGGGATGCTGGGCAGCGCCCGGCAAGAAGAGGTTCAATCATCACTGGAAATATAGAAGCCGCTCAAAGCAGATACCTTGAGCGGCTAACCCGATCATTTTTGGTATTTTTGGCGACAGCCCGGCGACTCCGCGACGCCTGCCCGTATGAGGACGGACAGGCAGTCATGTTTTCACCTGTTGGAAAACACATGGACCTCGCCGTGCGCGGTCTCGATAGTGAACAGGTCGCCGCCCATCTCGGCGTCGCGCGCCATCCTCTCCCAATCGACATAGTAGCGCAGCGCTTCGGGGATCGTGACGCTCTCGGTGGTCAATTCCTCCATGTAGTCGGCGAGGCTGGCGAACTGACCATGATAGCAATCCTCCAACGTGGATTCGGCTTGGTCCATGTCGCCGCTGAACTGCTCCAGCAGGCCCGCGCCAAGTGCGCCATGCTCTGCGATGAAACTGGCCATCCGCGCCACGATGTCGATGCCGGCATATTCCGAGATGCTGACGCCCTCGAAGCCCTCGTAATCGTGAATGGCGTATTCCTCCGCGTCCTCGACAGGGGAACGGGCAAGCATCGCGGCAATCGCGCCCCTAATCTGGTCCGCGTCCTGATCCGCGTCGATCCAAGCGCCATGCAGATAGCCGTTGTTGTAGGCGGCAAGGCAAGCGACATAGATGCGGGGGGTACTGTCGGATACGTTGGTCATGTCTCTGATCCTCGGGTCTGAAGGTCAGCGAAGCGGAACGCCGCGCCTGACCTTCTGGCCGTCGCCGAGACTGGGGTAGCAACGAGCAAGGGCGGCCGGGGTGGAGGGGGATCACCCGGTCTGCACAAGCGAAGCGCGGAAGGCCGGGGATACCGCCCCGGACGGTTCCACTTACCTTGCTGGCGCGAGGGCAACGCCCTTAGTGACTATCTTGAAGTAGACGAGGCAAGCAGCCAGTTCGGCCAGAGCAAAGTCGAGATCGAGCGCGTTAACTGGATCAGGATGTAGCAACGCGCAGGACTGGAGACACTGGCATCCGGACCGCCGTTCCTTGTGGAATGATCTCTCTTGCGGATGTGTATCCATTGGGTACACTTCCCACATGACCAAAAAAGATGTCGGGTTGCGCATCAGGTTGGACCGGGATCTGCGGGACGAATTCGTCGCGGCGTGCTGGTGTGCCTTGAGAAAGTTGGTCCAATTCTGAAGAGAGCCCGATTGGGCGAAAGGATTGGAGAAATATATGGGACGTCAGCGATTTACGCCGGAGCAGATCATCGCGAAGCTGCGTGAGGTGGATGTGATTGTTGGGCGGGGCGGGACCGCGGTCGAGGCTTGTCGGCAGATCGGGATTGCCGAACAGACGCTCTATAGGTGGCGCAAGGAATATGGTGGCCTGAAGGTCGACCAGGTGCGTCGGATGAAGGATCTGGAGCGGGAGAATGCGCAGTTGAAGAAGCTGGTTGCCGATCTCGCCCTCGACAAGGCGATCCTGCAAGAGGCGTCAAAGCTGACTTTTTGAGCCCCTCCCGTCGCCGCGAGGCGATCGAGCAGGTCCGACGCATTCTTCCAGTATCGGAGCGTCGGACCTGCCGTGTTCTGGTTCAGCATCGCTCGACGCAGCGACATCGTCCAAAGGATGACAGCGACGAGCAGCGTCTGACAGCTGATATTGCCGCACTGGCCAAGGATTATGGCCGGTACGGCTATCGCCGCATCCATGCTCTGCTCGGCCATGCCGGCTGGCAGGTCAGCCTATCGGTTGTCGAGCGCATCTGGCGGCGGGAGGGTCTTAAAGTGCCGAAGCGGCAACCGAAGCGACGTCGGCTCTGGCTGGGCGACGGATCGTGCATCCGATTGCGCCCGCAGCATCGCGGACATGTCTGGTCATACGACTTCGTCGAGGATCAGACGCGCAATGGGCGCAAGTTCCGGATGCTCAACATCATCGATGAGTATAGCAGGGAATGCCTGGCGATGGTGCCGCTGCGGCGGTTCCGGTCCAATGACGTCATCGACGTGCTGGCCGATCTGTTCATCGAACACGGGCCGCCCAAGCATATCAGGTCCGATAACGGCCCTGAGTTCGTCGCGCATGCGGTGCGTGAATGGTTGGGCCGGCTCGGGGTCACCACGCTCTACATCGAGCCGGGCAGCCCGTGGGAAAACGGCTACATCGAGAGCTTCAATGCACGCCTGCGCGATGAGCTGCTCAACGGCGAGATCTTCTACAGCCTTGAGGAGGTCCGCTGCGTCACCGGCTGGTGGCGCGATCATTACAACCGACTGCGTCCGCACAGCAGCCTCGGCTATCGCCCGCCAGCGCCGGAAACCATCAAGATGCCAGCCTGGCCGCTCGGCTCCGCTGCGCTCCACCTCCCGCCCAGGCTGGCATCAGAAATGCGGATCAGCTAATCATGAAACCGGACCAGTCATCGCGGGCAGTCCAGTTTTCGCTGGCACGCGCGAGCCTATTGCCATCTAGAGCATAAGTTCAAAGATTTCCTGTTGCCACGCGTTCTGGATGCTGGCGCCAAGAGTGAACCGGGAGAACTCGGAGA
The DNA here is from genome assembly GCF_047553045.1 of Sphingomonas flavalba. Taxonomy (GTDB): domain Bacteria; phylum Pseudomonadota; class Alphaproteobacteria; order Sphingomonadales; family Sphingomonadaceae; genus Sphingomonas_L; species Sphingomonas_L flavalba_A. The sequence goes on from NZ_CP180208.1 coordinate 1,302,273, forward strand.
GCGGGACTGGCTCTGGAACAATTATTTTGACGTGATTATCGGTCCGCATCCCGCTCTAACGGCTAGTCAGAAGCAGGTTGTCGCCAAAGATTACGGACTAGATCACGGCAACGACGTGCTCACAGTTCGTTATGCGATGCTCTTCTATGTATTAAAGCGCCTTGGTTTGCTTGGTGATGCTTCAAAGCAAAGTCCGTACACTCAACATATCGTGACAATAAATCGCAAGGAAACTGAAGACGCGCTTGAACGAGCGGAGCTTCAGCTATGAGTGCCCGGGGAGATGAATGATGGCAGCGAAGCTTGAGGAGATTAAGAACGGCGCGTCTGTTCGAGGCGTGGCTTCGGCCCAAGCTGTGCATGTTGTTTCCGTCGACTGGATCGGGGACCAGGCGATCAGTGTCGTTTTTCGTGATCACAACGGTGCGGTGGCAGAGGCCATTTTGTACCGAGACGACGAGCATCGCCTTGAAGTTGAACAAAGCGGACGGGCTTGGTCGTTCGATGCCGATGGCGCGTTGCTGCGCTTGGTGACGGAGGCCAATCGCATCAAGTTGGCGCATTTTTTCGACCCGTATCTGGCTATCCACACGAGTCTTGTCGATCCGCTGCCGCACCAGATTTCGGCGGTCTATGGCGAGATGCTGCCGCGCCAGCCGCTGCGCTTCCTCCTGGCCGATGATCCCGGTGCCGGCAAGACCATCATGGCTGGGTTGCTGATGAAGGAACTGATAGCCCGCAGCGATCTGGAACGCTGCCTCGTGGTTGCGCCGGGCAGCCTGGTTGAACAGTGGCAGGACGAACTCGGCCAGAAGTTCAATCTCGAGTTCGACATCCTTTCCCGCGACATGATTGAGAACTCGCGGTCGGGCAATCCATTCAGCGATCGGGATCGGCTGATCGTGCGTCTCGACGTGTTGGCGCGCAACGAGGAGCTTCAGGAGAAGCTCATGAGCGCGCGCGAATGGGACCTGATTATCTGCGACGAAGCCCACCGCATGTCGGCCACCTATTTCGGCGGGGAGGTCAAATATACGCGGCGCTATCAGGTTGGCCAGAAGCTCGGCCAGGTCTGCCGCCACCTGCTGTTGATGTCGGCGACGCCGCACAACGGCAAGGAGGAGGATTTCCAGCTCTTCATGGCGCTGCTCGACGGTGATCGGTTCGAGGGCCGGTTCCGCGATGGTGTCCACTATGCCGACACCGAAGACATGATGCGGCGACTGACCAAGGAGGAACTGCTCAAGTTCGATGGTCGGCCGCTATTCCCTGAGCGGCGGGCGCGCACGGTCAAGTATCAGCTCTCCGAAGGGGAGGCCGCGCTCTATACCGCTGTCACTGAATATGTGCGTACTGAGATGAACCGCGTGCAGCGCTTCGCCGAGGGCGATGGGAAGAAGCGCAACAATGTCGGTTTCGCTTTGCAGATCCTTCAGCGGCGTCTCGCCTCGTCGCCGGCCGCCATCTACCAGTCGCTCAAGCGCCGCCGGGAACGGCTGGAAAACGAGCTGGGCGAAGCGCGCCTTGCCGCCAAGGGCCGCAGGCCCGGCGCATCGGAACCCGCGATCAATGCCGACATGCTGCGGAACATCGAGGAGTATGGCCAGGAGGAGATTGACGAGCTTGAGGATCTGATCTCGACGGGCGCGACGACGGCCGAGACGGTCGAGCAGCTCGCCCTGGAGGTCGAGACCCTGAAGGGACTGGAGACGATGGCGCTCGGCGTGCTGCGCTCGGGCGTGGACACGAAATGGAGCCAGCTCAACCGGATCCTCGACGATGATTTGATGATCGACGCGGCCGGCAATCGCCGCAAGCTGATCATCTTCACCGAGCCCAAGGACACGCTGCACTACCTGCTCGACAAGGTGCGGGCGCGGCTCGGCAATCCCGAGGCCGTCGAGGTGATCCACGGCGGCGTGTCGCGCGAAGAGCGACGAAAGGTCGTCGAGCGCTTTATGCAGGACAAGGACATGCTGGTCCTGATCGCCAACGACGCGGCAGGCGAAGGCGTGAACCTCCAGCGCGGCCATCTCATGGTCAATTACGACCTGCCGTGGAATCCGAACAAGATCGAACAGCGGTTCGGCCGCATCCACCGCATCGGCCAGATGGAGGTCTGCCACCTCTGGAATCTCGTCGCGGCCGATACGCGCGAAGGCGAGGTTTACGCGCGGCTGTTGGAGAAACTGGAAGCTGCGCGCGAGGCGCTGGGCGGCCGTGTCTATGACGTGCTCGGCGAATTGTTCGACGGCGTTGCGCTCAAGGATCTGTTGTTCGAAGCGATCCAGTATGGCGAGCAGGAGGACGTGAAAGCGCGTCTTTTCCAGCAGGTCGATGGTGCGGTCGATCAGGCGCACTTGCTCGAACTGCTGCGCCGCCGCGCTCTGACCAACGACACCATGCCGGAAGCAAGGGTCGAGGAATTGCGGCTGGAAATGGAACGCGCTGAGGCGCTGCGCCTACAGCCCCACCACATCCAGAGCTTCTTCGTCGAAGCGTTCCAACATCTGGGTGGCAAGATCAAACGCCGGGAAGAAGGGCGTTGGGAGGTTACGCATGTCCCGGTGCGGATCCGCGAACGGGATCGCCAGATCGGAACCGGTGCGCCGCTTCAGACGCAGTATGAGCGCATCTGCTTCGAGAAGGACAAGATCAACCAGCAGCCGGTCGCCACCTTCGTTTGTCCCGGCCATCCGCTGCTCGAAGCCGTGATTAGCATGATCCGCGAACAGTATGAGCAGATCATGCGGCAGGGCGCGATCCTGGTCGATGACACAGATGCGGGTGATACGCTGTCGGCGATTTTCCTGCTGGAACATGTTGTCCAGGACGGTCGCGTCACCAGCGCAGGCAAGCCGCATGTGATCTCGCAGCGGCTCCAGTTCGCTGCGATCGACAAGGCGGGAAGCACTGTCAACGCCGGCATCGCGCCGCATTTGAATCTGCGCCCAGCAACGCCGGAGGAGGTTGCCTGCGTGCGCGATCTTCTGGACGAGACTTGGCTGACCACTGATCTGGAGAAAGCCGCGATCCGGTTTGCGACAGTCGAACTGGCCCAAGGCCATACTGCCGAGGTCAAAGCGCGACGTCTGCCTGAGATCGAAAAGGTTGAGCAGGAGGTACGCGCCCGCCTCAAGAAGGAGATCAATTACTGGGACTCGCGCGCCTTCGAGCTGAAGGAGGAAGAACGCGCCGGCAAGAAAACGCGGGTGAACTGGCAGAATGCGCAGCGCCGGGCCGAGGAGCTCGCAGATCGGCAAAAGCGACGCATGGACCAGCTTGAGCGGGAACGTTTCATCTCGTCGCAGCCGCCGCGTGTCCGGGGAGGCATGGTGGTTATTCCGCGTGGCCTGCTGGAAGCACGCGGGGCATCAAGCGTGCCAAGTCATTTCGCGGAAGACCCTGCTGCACGTCGCGCCATCGAACTCGCGGCGATGGAGGCCGTCATGGCAGCCGAGCGGGCGTTGGGTAATGAGCCGGTCGACGTTTCAGCCCAGAAGATCGGCTACGATATTGCTTCCCACGATCCGAGGTCGGGGCATCTGCGCTTCATTGAGGTCAAGGGGCGCATTGACGGCGCGGACAGTGTGATGGTTACGCGTCAGGAGATCATTACGTCCCTGCACGAGCCGGAAAAGTTCATTCTTGCTATCGTCCAAGTCGCCTCCGGTTTCGTCCATGAACCCCGCTACCTGCGCGGGCCGCTTGTGGAGAGGGAACCATCCTTCTTGGAAACAGCGATCCAGTTTCATTTACCGCGGCTCCTTGAACGCGCGACGGCACCAGTATGAGGGGGAAAGAATGACAATAAATGCGCAAAACAGGCTTCTGCCAGATTGGTTCTCCCGGGTGCGGACACGGCAGACTGTTCTTCCCCGGTTTCAGCGTTTCGAAGCATGGGGGTATGCCAACGTCACGCAGATGTTCAACACCATTTTGCGTCGGCTTCCGCTCGGAGCTGTCCTGATCTTGGAAATCGGGAATGAGGAACCTTTCATTTCCCGGCCAATAGTTGGTGCCCCTACCGATGGGGAAAGGATTACGGAGCATCTGTTGGATGGTCAGCAACGCCTGACAGCGCTGTGGCGCGGGCTACACAACAATTACGAGGATCGGACCTATTTCCTCTATCTCTCGGAGGATGAGGAATCAGGCATGCCTTACTATGTCGATTCCATAGGCCGCTGGAAGAAGACCGGAGACAAGGAGCGGCGGCCATTCTGGGCAAATAACCCAGCGCAGCTTTGGAGCCGTCGCATGATCCCGCTCGATTTGTGCGCACCGGGAGACGCTGCCAATGACCGTTACAAGCTGTGGGCCAAGGAAGCGATTCCGGACGCCGACGAGCGCGAGGAGGTTGGCGAGATCCGGGCAAAGGTTCGTGAAACCTTCGCGACTTTCAACATGCCCTATCTCTCACTTCCAGTCACGACCAGCAAGGATACTGGTCTGCCCCCACCGAGTGGACCGATTGGTTTGTTAGTGCATTAAGCTCATCGCCGCCATATCCGGACGGAGGTGGAGCGAAGCGGAACCGGAGGCCGGATATGGCGGTGTCGCCGTTTCCGGTGCCGGTGGCCGGTAGCCCAGGCTGCTATGCGGGCGGACGGTGTTGTAATGCCGCCGCCATGCCTCGATCAGCACCCTGGCCTCGGCGAGGCTGTAGAAGATCTCGCCATTGAGCAGTTCGTCGCGAAGCGACCCGTTGAAGCTTTCGTTATAGCCATTTTCCCATGGTGATCCCGGCGCGATGTAGAGGGTCTTTACGCCGATCTGCCCCAGCCATTTCTGGACGGCGGTCGCGATAAACTCGCTACCATTATCGGATCGTATATGCGCTGGCGGCCCACGCGAGATGAACAGGTCGGCCAGGGCCGCCAGAACATCCTCATGCTTGAGCTGCCGTGCAACGATGAGCGCCAGGCATTCCCTGCTGGCCTCGTCGATGATCGTGAGGATGCGGAACTTGCGACCGTCATGCGTCCGCCCCTCGACGAAATCGTAGGCCCAGACATGCCCCGGATATTCGGGGCGTAGCCGGATGCACGATCCGTCATTGAGCCATAGACGCCCGCGCTTTGGCTGGCGCTGCGGGACTTTCAGTCCTTCACGCCGCCATATCCGCTCGACACGTTTATGGTTCACCGTCCATCCCGCATGGCACAGCAACGCCGTGACCCGGCGGTAGCCGTAACGACCATATTGCTTCGCCAATGCAATGATGTCCTCGGTCAGTGCCTGTTCGTCATCCGCCCCGCGCGGCATCTTGCGCTGCGTCGATCGATGCTGACCCAGCACCCGGCATATCCGTCGCTCGGATACCCGCACTGGCAGATCCCGTCGTACCTGATCGATGCAGCGCCGCCGCCGCGCGGGGCTCAGAAGTTTCCCCGTGCAGCCTCCTGCAAGATCAGCTTGTCCAGGGTCAGGTCCGAGATCGCCCGGCGCAGCCGCTGGTTCTCCTTCTCCAGATCCTTCATCCGCCGCGCCTGGTCGGTCTTCAGGCCGCCATACTCCTTGCGCCACCGATAATAGGTCTGCTCGCTGACCGCGATCCGGCGGCAGGCTTCAGCCGTGCTCGCTCCCTGCGCCAGCACAATCTCAACTTCACGCAGCTTGCCGATGATCTCTTCCGGCTTGTGCTTCTTGCTCGGCATTCAATGTCCCTTTCATGGTCCAGACTATCATAGTCTCTGGGCCACTCAGCGGGGGGCAGATCAATGTCCGAGAGCGACTGCGTTGCGAAGATGACGGAAGCGTTTTTCTTGCGGAGCGTCTTCAGCCATTCGCGGAGCTGATTGGCGAAACCCTCGTCATCCAGCGCCAGCCAGCCTTCGTCGATGATGAGCAGGGTTGGCCGACCATCGAGCCGGTCGCCGATGCGATGGAACAGATAGGCCAGCACGGCCGGGGCCGCGCCGGTCCCGACCAGTCCCTCAATCTCGAAGGCTTGCACATCGGCGTGGCCGAGATGTTCAGCCTCGGCATCGAGCAACCGGCCATAGGCGCCGTCGATGCAATAGGGTCGCAGCGCCTGTTTGAGGTCATTGGATTGCAGCAGCACCGCAAGGCCGGTGATGGTGCGCTCGCTGACGGGTGCGGATGCCAGCGAGGTCAGCGCCGTCCAGATATGTTCCTTCACCTCCGGCGTGATGGTCATGCCTTCACGCATCAGGATCGCAGCGATCCAGTCAGCGGCCCATGAACGCTCATAAGCGTCATCAATTCGCGCGAGCGGTTGCAGGGAGACGGAAACCTCCGATCCCTCGGTCAACCCGCCGCCGAGGTCATGCCAATCGCCGCCCATGGCGAGCGCGGATGCCCGGATCGATCCTCCGAAATCGAAGGCGAAGATCTGACTGCGTTCGTAGCGGCGGAATTGCAGCGCCATCAGCGCCAGCAGCACGGACTTGCCCGCGCCGGTCGGGCCGACGACGAGGGTATGGCCCACGTCGCCGACATGAAGGGAAAGCCGGAACGGCGTCGAACCTTCGGTCTTGCCATACAGCAAGGGGGGCGCTCCGAGGTGTTCGTTCCGTTCCGGCCCCGCCCACACGGCCGATAGCGGGATCATGTGGGCAAGGTTAAGCGTCGAGATCGGCGGCTGACGGACATTGGCGTAGGCATGTCCGGGGATCGAGCCGAGCCAGGCATCGACGGCGTTGACGGTTTCCGGCATCGCTGTGAAATCGCGGCCCTGAATGATCTTCTCGACCAGACGCAGCTTCTCGTCGGCGATACGCGGATCGGCGTCCCAGACCGTGACGGTGGCGGTGACATAGGCCATGCCCGCGACGTCAGCGCCGAGTTCCTGCAAGGCCATGTCGGCATCGAGCGCCTTGTTGGACGCATCGGTGTCTACCAGCGCCGATTGCTCGTTGGTCATCACCTCCTTGAGGATCGCGGCGATGCTCTTGCGCTTGGCAAACCACTGGCGGCGGATTTTGGTGAGGAGCTTCGTCGCGTCCGTCTTGTCCATCAGGATGGCGCGGGTGGACCAGCGATACGGGAACGCGAGCCGGTTCATCTCGTCGAGCAGGCCGGGCGTGGTCGCTGTCGGGAAGCCGATGATGGTCAGGACGCGCAGATGCTGATCGCCCAACCGCGGCTCCAGTCCGCCTGTCAGGGGCTGGTCGGCGAGCAGCGCATCAAGATGCATGGGCACTTCAGGCGCGCGCACTCGATGACGATTGGTGGAAATAGCCGAATGGAGATAAGTCAGCGTGCCGGTATCATCGAGCCAGCGGCATTCCGGCATGAAGCCGTCGAGCAGCGCCAGTACGCGGTCGGTGCGGTCGATGAAGCCGCGCAAAAGTTCATGCGGATTGACGCCGGATTGCTCGCGGCCTTCATAGAGCAAGGTCTCAGCGCGGGCAGCGTCTTCCGCAGGCGGCAGCCAGAGGAAGGTCAGGAAATAGCCGGACACGAAATGCGTGCCCGCTTCCTCGAACCCGGCCTTGCGCTCGGCATCGACCAGTGCGGAAGCCGCATCTGGAAACCTGCTGTCGGGATAGGTTGCGGCCTCAGACCGCTGCGCCTCGACGAAGATCGACCAGCCCGAACCCAGACGGCGCACGGCGTTGTTGATGCGGCCGGCGACCGCAACCAGTTCGGCGGCGACGGCAGAATCCAGATCCGGCCCGCGAAACTTCGCGGTCCTCTGGAAACTGCCATCCTTGTTCAGCACAACACCGGGGCCAACCAGGGCTGCCCATGGCAGATAGTCGGAAAGCCGAGCGGAGGTGCGGCGATATTCGGTGAGGTTCATCATGCTCGCGCCCTCACACCGACAGATAACCGGGGATGCGCAGATGCCTGCGACCGACCTCAACAAAGAGCGGATCGCGTTTGGCTGCCCACACCGCGAGGAAATGACCGACCGCCCAGATGGCGATGCCAACCAGCCAGAGACGGAGGCCGAGGCCGACGGCCCCGGCCAGCGTGCCGTTCATAATGGCGATGGAGCGCGGCGCGCCGCCGAGCAGGATATGCTCGGTCAGCGCCCGATGGACCGGGATCGAAAATCCTGGCACCGCGTCTAGCTGTTCGAGACCGCCTGCCATCAGATCAGCGCCCCGCCGCCGAATGAGAAGAACGACAGGAAAAACGAACTGGCGGCGAAGGCGATGCTGAGGCCGAAGACGATCTGGATCAGGCGGCGAAATCCGCCCGAGGTATCGCCGAAGGCCAGCGCGAGACCGGTGGCGATGATGACGATCACCGCGATGATCTTGGCAACCGGCCCCTCGATCGACTGGAGGATCGACTGAAGCGGCGCTTCCCAGGGCATCGACGAGCCGGAAGCATGGGCTGCGGGCGCCAGCATCAGGCTGATGGAAACAGTGGCGGCGGTGGTTGCCATGATGCGGCAGCCGCGCGAAATCGTGCGGATCATGAAGGATCTCCTTTTGAGGTGGTAGCGGGGGTGATTGCGTAGTCGCCATCCGGTCCCAGCCCATCGACGCGGGCGAGTTCGACCAGCCGTCGCGACGATCCGCGTCCGGCAAGCACGGCAACAAGGTCGATGGTCTCGGCTATCAGAGCGCGCGGGACGGTGATGACGGCTTCCTGGATGAGCTGTTCGAGGCGGCGCAGCGCACCGATGCCGGAACCGGCATGGATGGTGCCAATGCCGCCGGGATGGCCTGTTCCCCAGGCTTTGAGCAGGTCGAGCGCTTCGGACCCGCGCACCTCGCCGACCGGGATGCGATCAGGGCGAAGGCGCAGCGAGGAGCGGACCAAATCGGAGAGCGTGGCAACGCCATCCTTGGTTCGCATGGCGACGAGATTGGGCGCGGCGCATTGCAGCTCGCGCGTATCCTCGATGATGATCACGCGATCCGAGGTCTTCGCCACCTCGGCCAGCAGCGCATTGGTCAGTGTTGTTTTGCCGGAGGAGGTGCCGCCTGCGACGAGGATGTTAGCACGCGTGGCGACGTTCAGGCGCAGCACTTCGGCCTGAAGATTGGTCATGATCCCGGCGGTCACATAGTCATCAAGCGTGAACACCGCGACTGCAGGTTTGCGGATGGCGAAGGCGGGCGCCGCGACGACGGGTGGAAGTAGTCCTTCAAACCGCTCACCGGTTTCGGGCAGCTCTGCCGAGACGCGGGGTGCGCGGGCGTGAACCTCCGCGCCGACATGATGGGCGACAAGCCGCACGATCCGCTCGCCATCGGCGGCGGACAGGCTCTCCCCCGTATCGGCCAGACCTTCGGACAGACGATCCACCCAGATCCGGCCATCGGGGTTCAGCATGACTTCGACGACACCGGGATCTTCCAGAAACCGGGCGATGGATGCCCCAAGCGCGGTGCGCAGCATCCGCGCGCCACGGGCAATCGTTTCCGGTTTTTGATGTGATGCAGTCATGGCGGCCCCGTTCATGACGGGGAGCGCAAAAGACGGACCCCGGATCGGGGTCGATTAAAAGAACCTGATTTTGGGCTGATTCAACAGATGTTTACGCGCGTACGGCCAGCGGCGGCGAACGGCGGCAAATCGGACGGATCATGCTTGACGGGTTAAAGATAAACGGCATTGATCGAAGTTGGGCCGATCTTGGATAAGAAGGGGGAGTGATGAGCAGAGCAATAGCGAGCGCGCTAAGGGTAACCGAACCTTACCTGTTACAGTTTGCAACGCCGCGTAGCGGCGAAACACCGAGTATGGCCGGATACTACTGTGAGACGAGGCAGCTTTGGATGGTCGATTCAGGCGGAATATCCCGGCCCATAATCGAGGAAGCGACGGATCTACTTGCCCAAACACAAACTAAAACCATGACCCAAGTTGAAGCCGATGACGACGATCAAGGCCGAGGCGCCATGGCTGATACAAGAACGATAACGGAAGTGAGACAGGAGGCCGATGACCAGGACGCATCCCTAATGCTACCTGAGATTCAGACGAAGACAGACGTCCAGCAGGAGACGGACGATCAAGCGGTGAACTTGGTATGATGCTGAGAGAGTTTGCACGTTGATCCTCCTCGCCACCAATCGCAGGGATGTTACGACCGATTTTATCGTGCTCGAACTTGAACGTAGGGGGCTGGAATTTTTTAGGCTGAACACTGAAGATATTCATACCTATCGTACGACGCTTCCGGACGGTGACCCTACGAGGCTGCGACTCGAAGGAAAAGATAGGACGTTGGAGTTAAGCGAAGTCAAAGGAGCCTATTATAGGCGTCCGCTGCCACCGGACTTTAATGATCAAAGTCCCGCAACGGCCAGCTATCTTAGCGCCGAGTGGTCCGCGATACTGAGGAGCATTTGGAACGCCCTAGACGGTCTCTGGCTGAACTGTCCATTTGCAATATTGCGTGCCGAAGACAAACCGCGACAGTTGATGATTGCGCGTCGTTCGGGCTTCGAAGTGCCCGAAACGATCATCACTAGCGATCCCGACCAAGCATCTCGTTTTAGTAAGCGCGGGGAAATCGTGGCAAAGCCTCTGCGCCAGGCCCTCATCGAGGATGGCAAGCTCGGTAAGGTGATCTTCACGTCGCGCATCGGGGCATCCATAGAGGGCTGCGCAGATAACATTGAGCTGGCACCTGTTATTTTTCAGCGCGAAGTGCGGAAGAAATCGGACATTCGTGTAATTGTCGTTGACGATCACGTCTTCGCTACAGCTATAGCTTCACAGGAGCACGAAGAAACCAGTGTCGATTGGCGCAAGGGTGTCAGGACCGACCTTGTGCATCGTACGATCTCATTGCCTCATGACATAGAGCGGGCGTGCATTGCAGTCACCGCTGCCCTTGATCTCCGGTATTCAGCCATTGACCTCGTTGAGGATATGGACGGCGGATATTTGTTTCTAGAAGCGAACCCCAATGGACAATGGGCATGGATAGAACAACGAACTGGTGCGCCGATCAGCGCAGCAATCGTCCAAGGGCTTTCTAGATGAGTTTCTGGAAATGTCTGGACGCAATTTTCCCTTATATTGAGCCCCTTACTGACCAGCAGAAGAAGGCTCACGCCGAGGACATGGTTAATGACATTTCTGCAATTAATGCCGCCAAATTCTCGAAAGATCCAGGGCGTGCCTTAGACGAAGCGCAACGGGTTGCCACTGCTGAAATAGAAAGATCGAGGACTGCAGAGAGCAAGGCAACAACCTACTTGGCGGTTCTTGCCGCTCTAGTCCCACTAATCATCACACTTCAAGCCGCAACGTGGGAAGATAAGTCGGGACCAGCACCTGAGTGGATCAAGATCTCTATTTTATTAATCGCGACCATCTATGTCGCCGCTGCTGGTTACCATGCCTTTCGAACGTTGCAGGTCTCAGGTTTTCAGCGCGTGGTGGAAAGGGATGTTGCAGCCGCTTGGCGAACGTCCTCACCATTACAAAGATTGACAAAGAGCACTTTGCTGGCCTCGCGAATGTCGAGGGACGCGGTCAACGCCAAGGTGACGAGGATCAAAGCAACCCATCAGCACCTAGTGAGAGCCTTTGGTGCGTTTGTGCTGCTGCTATCTCTAGACCCCGCTTTTTATGCGGCGGGCTCAATCCGAGACATCATTGGACTTCATACAGCAACCATGGTGGAACAGGCAAACGACTCTCAAAAATTGAAGCCGCAACCTACGGAGCTGCCGCCGACACCTGATTACGGTCTCAATGAATTCGAAGAGAGCTTTGAATCAGAAGCTTCCGCCGAAGCCCTTGCTCGACCCGAAGTATCCCAATCGGTGAATTCGGACTGCGACGAGGGAACGCAACCCGAGTGATCATGCGCATCTTGCTGAAACGTCCGAACTGTGATCGGCAATATTTGGAGTCTGGCGCAGGAAATGTCGCAACGATAAGTTAGCAAAACTGCTTATTTTTTCAGCATTCATCAGCGGCCATATCGCGCGACAATTCCTTCAGAAACCTGTCACCGGTAGCGAGGCGCTTACCAAGGGATTGCATGAACCCCTCGAAGCGCTCGTTTCCCTTGATGCGCGCAGATTGTTTTGCACTGTCCGGCAGCGGCGGCGTGAGGGTCAGCCAGAATTGTACAAATAGCGAAAGGGTTTCGCCCAGCACGGCGATATCCTCGTCAAGCATGTCGATCTGACGGCCGAGCTTGTCGAGGCGGCGCGACATGGCGGCTTCCAGCCGCTCAGTTGTATCGCCGGACATGAAGGATGCTACCGCAGCCTCGATCACTGCGGATTTCGAGACATTTCGGCGTAAGGCCAGGGCTTCCACCTGTTTCAGCAGAGCGGGATCGAAATAGACATTCATGCGGGTGCGCGTCGTCATGCCTGTCTCCGCTCTCAAAGCTCAATGCCGTCATTTGGGTCAAGTGACGCCTGCCGCGCCACCATGCGCATACGCTGGCGCATGGCACGGGCCTTGGCGGCATCGACGTCCGGCTCATCATCGAGGAAATCGAACTCCTTCGATGGTGGCGGAGGTGGCGGGATAATTTCCTCATGCTCAGGCAGTTCCGGTTCACGGCGGATACCCGCATTGGCCGGATCGTCATCGGATGTATCTGAGGCGGAGACATTGCCGGTCGCAGCCGCAACAACGCGGCTTGTCCAGTCGTCTTGCGCCGATGTGGCGATTTTCACCGGCTGTTTGCGCAGATCGGGCGGCGACATCACCCGCTCCTGAAACCGCGCATCAGCATAGTAGCGTGCCTTGGCCGCACGGATCGGCGGCACGCCCGCCACCATGACGATCTCGTCGGTGGGCGGAAGCTGCATGATTTCGCCCGGCGTCAGGAGTGGCCGCGCCGTTTCCTGCCGCGACACCATGAGGTGCCCCAACCAGGGCGCGAGGCGATGGCCGGCATAGTTCGTGGAATCGCGCATTTCTGTGGCCGTACCGAGCGCATCGCTGATCCGCTTGGCAGTGCGTTCGTCATTGGCCGCAAAGGCAACGCGAACATGGCAGTTGTCCAGAATGGCATTGTTCTGCCCATAGGCGCGCTCGATTTGGTTGAGCGATTGGGCGATCAGGAACGCTTTCAGGCCGTAGCCGGCCATGAAGGCCAGCGCCGATTCAAAGAAGTCGAGCCTGCCCAATGCCGGAAACTCATCAAGCATCAACAGGAGGCGATGCCGCTTACCGGACGTTTCTAGTTCTTCAGTCAGCCGTCGTCCGACCTGATTGAGGATGAGGCGGATCAGCGGTTTGGTGCGGTTGATGTCCGAGGGCGGTACGACGAGGTAGAGGCTGACGGGTTCTTTGCCTCCGACCAGATCGGCTATGCGCCAGTCGCAGCGTTCAGTCACGCGGGCAACAACCGGATCTCGGTAAAGGCCGAGAAACGACATGGCGGTCGAAAGCACGCCGGAGCGTTCGTTCTCTGATTTGTTCAGAAGCTCCCGCGCAGACGAGGCAATAACGGGATGCACCCCGGCTTCGCCCAGATGCGGCGTGTCCATCATCGCGCGTAAGGTCGCCTCGACGGGGCGGCGCGGATCGGACAGGAAATTGGCGACGCCCGCCAATGTCTTTTCCTTCTCAGCATAGAGAATATGCAGAATCGCGCCCACGAGCAGGCTGTGGCTGGTCTTTTCCCAATGGTTACGCTTGTCGAGGCTGCCTTCGGGATCAACGAGAATATCCGCGATATTCTGCACATCACGGACTTCCCATTCACCTTGCCGCACTTCCAGAAGCGGGTTGTAAGCTGCCGAGTGCACATTGGTCGGGTCGAACAGCAGGACACGGCCATGGCGGGAGCGGAAGCCTGCGGTCAGGTTCCAATTCTCCCCCTTGATGTCATGGACAATGCAGCTGCCCGGCCAGGTCAGCAGGGTCGGCACGACGAGGCCCACGCCCTTGCCGGACCGGGTTGGCGCAAAGCACAGCACATGCTCGGGGCCGTCATGACGCAGATAATCCTTGCTGTGCCGCCCCAACACGACGCCATCGGGGCCGAGCAATCCGGCGGCATGGATTTCCTTATCCTCGGCCCATCGCGCTGAGCCATAGGTAGCGACATTACGAGCTTCCCGCGCCCGGATGATCGACATGAGAAAGGCGGCGGCTATGGCCAGAACCGCGCCTGCCGTGGCGATGAACGCGCCTTCTGTAAAGATGCCCGGCGCATAGGCGTCGTACGAAAACCACCACCAGAAGAAGGCCGGTGGATAGTAGAACGGCCATCCGGCAACATCGAACCAGGGATCGCCGAGCTGTGGCTGGAAGCCGAGCCGGAAAGCCACCCATTGCGTTGCAGCCCAGACCATCACCACGACGATGGTGAACACGACAATGATCTGGCCCCAGAGTATTCGGCCTCCACGCATACAGGCTCCAATCGACAAGAGAGACGGAGCCGATCAGAAAATAGACGTTTTCGAAAGCCACAACAGGAAAAGCAGGGGTATCGCGTTGCTGGATACCATCGGCGGCAAATCGGACAGGCCTTTTCATATGCCGATTTCGACCGAACAATTTATGAGGCGCGAGTTCGGCAAAGGCTCAAACGCCGAGCCCTCGCGTCCGTCCCATTTGCCATGAGACTGATCCACCCTGCACGATGCCCGCAACCTCGCGGCCGAGCTGACGGTCGATGACCGGCCGCCAGGGGACAAGGGTAAACTCGTGGCTCTTTTCGACGATGGCGAACTTGCCGCTCGATAGATGTGCGGTCCCGGTGAACTTGCCGCTGACGTTCTCGCCATCGGCAGCCGCACGGAACGGCAATCGTTTGCTCCCGGCCATCTCCGCACCGACGCGGGCCACTTCCCGTTCCCGCAGATTGGCGAGTAGATTGCGCCGATAGAGGATGCGTCCATTCTGCTGCCGCGTGGCATCGCCCTGTGCGATATGGTGTTCACGCCGCTGGTCCATAGCCTCGCGCACCTGCTGGCCGAACCCTGCCGGGGTAAGGTCAGAGGCGTCCGATGTGACCAATCGCCGGTCCAACCAGGTCGCGCCATCGGCGCCGATCTGCTTTTCCAGATCGAAGGTCGAGACGACACGGATGCTGGCTTGCCGGTTGCGACCGGCATCATAGGCGGTGGCGCGGCTCTCGAAGTCTTCCGGGATGCGCCACTGGTCGGCGTCGATCCGCTCGGCAATCCCGGCCCGGCGTAGCGCCTCCAGTCGCCGGACATGGGCATCGACATAGCCCTCGTAATCACCACCCGGCACACGTCCCTCGAACTTCACCTGTTCGAGGTGGCGGCTTGGTCTGTAGATACCATTCTCCGAGATCGTAGCGATGGTGCGATCAGAGGGACGTTGTGCTGTGTCAGTGGGGCCGACTTCCACGATACTGCCGATCCGGGCGTCCTCGACGCGGGCCGGATCAATGCCGGGAAGATGGTGGGTTCGCCCGTCGATGCCGTCCACCACGAGCGTCAGGTTCTCGCCCATCTCGTCGGTGAGGTATTTGTCCACGACGCGACCGGTGATGGGTGCCGCCGGTGCTGCATCGTGAAGCTGGAAGGTCATCGGGTCGCGCTCCTGCCCATCGGCCTTCAACGCCTTGTGCATGTTGCCGATGATGTCGCCGCGTTCTCCGAGATCACGCAGCGCCGATTCCATCTTCGCGCCAAGCTCCCAAACGCCGGGTGCATGTTCCGTGGCCAGCCCCATCTTTTCCAGCTTGGCGAGACGGCGCAGGCGAAGCGTGCGGTTGAACTGGCGGCGTGCATCTGCGGGTTCATGGCGCAGATCGAGGAACCTTTCATCGGCCTCCTCGGCCATGGCGCGGTCGATGCGCGTGAAGCGGTCCTGATCGATTTCGGCAGACAGCTTGCGGCTCTGTTCGATGTCGGTCACGGGGCCGAGTTCCAGCGTGGTCAATTCGCTGGCCCGCTCGCGGATGCCGTTGGCGAGATAGTCGCCGTTGATGACAAGATTCTCGCCCAGGTCATCCTTGCCCCGGACGATGACGTGCACATGGGGATGGCCGGTATTGTGGTGATTGACCGCCACCCAATCGAGTTTCGTGCCAAGGTCGGTCTCGATGCGGCTCATCAGATCGCGGGTGTGTTCGGTGAGGTCGGAAAGATCGGCAGCATCTTCGGGCGAAACGATGAAGCGGAACTGATGGCGATCATCCTTGCCGCGATCAAGAAAGGCATCTCCATCAGCACGATCGTCGGTGGCGGAATAGAGCTGGCCACGCTCGCCATCGCGCGAGGTGCCGTCGCGCTGGATGTAGCGCAGATGGGCAGACCCTTTGCCATTCTTCCCCGCGCTCTGGACGTACCGGGTCTTGACGACGACGCGGCGCACGCCGGCCGCACTGTGACGCCAGCCGCCCGACAGGGTTCGGGCGCGGACAAAGGCCGCGCCGCGGCCACGCCTGACGCCCGGACCTTTGCCAGCCCGCGACGCCTTCCCGCTCTTTCCGGCCGAACCAGATGAAGGCGACGAGGACGTCCGTGATGCGAATGATGATGACCTGCCCGGGCTGTTGCTATGCTGACGCGCCAGCTTCTTCGCCTGCGTCAGAAAGCTCTTCGCCTTGCCCGCCTTCTGGACGTCGGATTTGATCCGGCCCGGCCTGGGGCGAAAGCGGTTGTCGTCGTCGCCACTCATGGGCGCATCCCATGCTGTTTAGGCACGCAAACGGCAGGTATTTGGCTATAGTGCCGGTCAAAACCCAGCAAAGCCAAGGCTTTGCGGCAGATCGCGGCACGCGAGGCCCAAAAGCAGGGTGCCGTGCGCCGCGCCTCAAAACAGTGTGCAGACAAGGGCTTGCCCAGAAACCGACCCGACAGGGTGCCGGTTTCCTTTATCTTGCCCTCCGCCTTTCCTTCCCTTTTTGCCCTTCCTGCCGGGAATGCTGCCAGGCGCCCCCAAGCCTGACTGCACACCGCAAATGGACCGAACGAGCGCGAAAACGCCATGCTCATGGCTTGTCGCCATCGCCCGCAAGGGCCACGAATATGCCGCTGTCCTGCGGTTCCTGAACGGCGGGATCGCGCAGAGAAACGGTTGCCTGGATGTCGCCCGACGGCTGATTGGCCGCCGCTGAAATGCCGCCGGATTGCGCAACGAAGAGCGGGGCTTCGCGCCAATCCGGTGGTGGTGGCGGCACGATTGTCGGCACATCGGGCGCAGTCGCATGCCCAAGAAGCGGCGCGAGCGTGGCGACATAGGCGCGCGTTTCTGCGGGCAAAACGCGGCCCGTCGCCAGATGCTCGTCATAGCGACCGGGTCCGGCATTGTAGGCGGCAAGCATGGCCGCAACATTGCCGTAGCGGTTCCACATCTCGCGCAGATACGCCGTGCCTGCGAGGATGTTATCGCGCGGATCGTAAGGGTCGCGCCCGAGACCATGGCGGCGGCGCAGGCCCGCCCAGGTATCGGGCATGACCTGCATCAGTCCCATCGCGCCCGCCGATGAAATTGCGCGCACATCGCCCGCGCTTTCCACGCGCAGCACGGCTCGAATCCAGTGCTCTGGAATGCCGAAACGCTGTGACGCCTCGGCAATGAACGCAGCATGGGGATGCGCGGTGACAGGCGCAGGTTGCAGCGTGACCTGCGCCATGGCCGGCATCGAGCCGCTGCCAGCCGACAGCAGGGCCGTGAAGAGAAGAAAGGTGCGGGATCGCATGATCTCAGTCGCGATCTTCGCGGGGCCGCGGGCGGCTCCAGTGCAGCGACCATGACGAGCCTGCATCGTCGTCGCGGAACAGGTTGGCGCGGATCGGGTGCGGTAAGGCCGGATCGTCGAGCAGCACCGAGAGATATTCGCCAGCCTTTTCGCCGGTGCGTTTCCATGCAGCACCGACCTCGGGACCGTCATGCTCAATGTAATGGACGCGATAGTCCGGCGCATTCTCCGCATCGGAATGTTCAGCGGGCACGATGACGAGATCGCGCTTCATGGTGAGCGTGACGAGCTGACCGGCGAAGCCGGATGCGTCACGCGCAAATTGACCGATCTGTGGCATGGTATGTCTCCTGTGTTGGTGGGTTTGGCGTGGGTTCAATGCGTGACCGCCCGCCATTCGTAGCGGCCATCGCCTTCCTCATCGGTCCAGAGCGGAAGCGCCCGGCCGATGACGGAACTGGCGGGAACAGGTCCGAAGTAACGGCCGTCGAGGCTGTCCCGGATTTCCCAATTCATGAGGAAGAGTTCGCCGTCGCGGATGATGCGGCAGCCCTGCCAGACCGGCAGATCGCGTCCCATCCGGTCGCGCTCCAGTGCATCGCCCATCTCGACGTTATCGACGGTGATCGTCGCACCGTTGCGGCAGACGCGCTGTCCCGGCAAGCCGAGGACGCGTTTCAGCAGCGGCACGTCCCGCCCGATATAGCCGCGCTCGACCATGAACCGCTCCAGCGGTTCGGGCGGCGCGATGACGACGAGTTCAGGAACTTCGACCACATCGGCAGGAACAACTGTGTAGAAGCCGATGGGCGCGCTGGCGGTCGCATTCCAGATCAGCCTGGTTGGCGGATCGGCAACGGCCGTGGCGACAAGCGTACCGACGGCCAACATGGACACGGCGAGGATATGACGGCGGCTCATGGTGCGATCCTCCGGCGGCTGACCCATGCGGCATGGCGTTCCGGCGTGTAGGGGGTGGGGTCCTGACCGGCGATCATGCGGTTGTGGACGTGCCGCCAATGGTCCGGCGCAGCATCCGCAGGATCGACGCCAAGCGCGTCCACGGCGTCGATGGCGGCCAGCGCTTGCTGCACCTTTGGCCAGCCATCAATACGCAGCAGGATCTCGCCGCCGGGGCGAACGAAGGGCACGGTCTGGAACGGCTCGCCACGCCCGACAGCGCGCAGGATGTCGAGCCGCGAAACGATGGTGCCGTAGTCGTTGGAGGCCCAGCGGACGAAGGCGAAGATGCTTTCGGGTGCGAAGCCGACGAGACTGCGGCGGCGGTCGATGTTCTGCTCAAAGCTCTTGTGGCCGAAGCGTATCCAGTGCTCAACCTTCCGCTTCTGGAAGGCCAGTTCGACAAGTGTGGTGAAGGGCGCTGGACCGTCCGCCAGCGGATGTTCATGCGCACCACGCCCGGTTTTGCCGGTCATGGCCGGTCTCCTTCGGTGGGTGGAAACTCGCGGCCCAGCAGCTCGCGCAACATCACGGCGACGGTGACGCCGCGCCGGAAAGCGGCGACCTTGATGCGCCCGCGCAGTTCGGGTGTGATGTCGATGGTCAGGCGGGCGGTAAAAGCCTCGGCAGCCATCTTTCCGGTTGCCGGCGCATCGGCGGCCCTGACCCAGCTATCGGGATTACCCGGACGCGATGCGAAGCCGGATTTGGCGGGTGGACGTGTCATCGCACAATCCTCCCGATCCCGAGGCTATCGATCTCGGCCACCAGCGCTGTGACCTCCTGTGCAGCCCGTTCGCCGCCATCGGTCTCTGAGACCAGTCGCCCAGTTTGTGCGGCTTCAGCAAAGGCGACGCGCTGGCCGATGGTCGTGGCCAGCAACGGCGGATCTTGGTCCGCCAGTGTCTCAGCCGTTTCGCGGGCGATGACGGTGCGCGCAGCGCATCGGTTCAGCAGAAAACGGGCGGCCAGTTCAGGACGATAGATGCGTGCTTCGTTCAGAAGCGCCAGCATCTCGGCGGAGGCCCAGCCGTCGAAAGGAGATGGCTGCACCGGGACCAGCACCAGATCGGCTGCAAGCAGCGCTGAGCGCATCAGACCAGCGACACGGGGCGGACCATCGATGACGACATGGTCGGCGTCACGCGCCAGCTCCGGCGCTTCCCGGTGCAGCGTATCGCGGGCCAGGCCGATGACACTGAACAGCCTTGGCAGCCCTTCATGGCCACGCCGCTGCGACCAGTCGAGTGCGGAGCCTTGCGGATCGGCGTCGATCAGGATGACGCGTTTGCCTTCCGCAGCCCACGCACCGGCGAGATGCAGCGCCAACGTGGTTTTTCCGACACCGCCTTTCTGATTGAGGAGAGCGATGATCATCGCTGTCCTCCCGGCTTGCTGAGAGGAAGTTCAGGCGTGCTTGTTGACGCGGGCGATCCTTGCTTTGGGGGTGTCAGCTTGCCTTTATGGGCACCCGATCTGAGGGCCGCACCAGCCTTCGCGATGAGCTTTTCCACATCGCGCCGCCGCTCTTCAAAGTTAGATTCTGTGTTAGACTCTAAGTTAAGGGCGCGATTTTCGCTTTTGTTACCGAAGGATAGGAGGTGTTTGGGTTCCCGATAGCACGAGCCTCCGGTTCCTGATGGCACGATAGTCCGGGTTCCCGATAGCACGAGACTATCCACAGGTTTTCCACAGGCCGGGACAGGCTCGAAAGCGAGCAGCATCCGGCCGCCGGTTTCGACCTCGGCGAACAGGGTGTAGCCGGGCAGTGGCTGGCGGCGGATAATGTCGCGCAGCTCGAAGGCGAAGCGCTTGAACGGCGACAGACTGCCCGATTTCTGGTGCAGGTGACGGAAGTCGAACCGCCAACCGTTTGTCTGCCGCCCACCATGCTTGCGCACCAGGCGATAGAGCCAGCGGTCCATCCCGCCGGTCAGATTGAAATAGGCCCGGTCGATGGTGAGGATCAGGGCGTCATCCAGAACCGCACTGTAGAACCAGTCGGGCACGATCATCTCGATGCCGTCCGGACGGCCATTGGCATCGGTCCGCTCGTGCCATTCGTTGATCCACGAAAAACGATGTCGCCGTCCATTCGCGCGCTGGCGGATCGAGGTTGCAACCGTGGTCGATTGCAGCCGGTCCAGCGCCGCCTTCAGGCGCTGATAGTCCCTCAGGGAGGTTCCGCGCCCTGTGAATGTCAGGATTTCATAAGGCGTTGCCGCCATCAGGCGCGACGTGCGCAGACCGGCGTCCCGCGCTTCCACGATCTGGCTGGCCGCCCAGATCAGTATATCGGCGTCCCAGATCGTCGCCATACCGTGATCGGGAACAGCTTCGACACGGATCGAGACGTTGCCCAAGGCAAAGTCAATCGGGCGGATACGGTGCGATTTGGAAAGGGAAAAGAAAGGATAGGCCATGAGATCCTGCGCGTCTCGTGGTGCGAATTCCCCGGGAAGCGCCCGAAAGAGATCGAGTTGCCCGCGTTCCGAGGCGGATGGGTGCTGCGCTGCCATCAGGGGCTGACTGCCGTGTTCAGCGCGTGATGCGCTTGGGCGAGGTGAATGCGGTCGGCGGCATAGGTTTCGCCGGGAGAACTTGTCCGCGTGGGTCCGACGTGGAGGTAACCGATCCGCGCGCAACCCAGGCTGCGAGATCCTCGACCGAATAGACAACGCGGCCGCCGAGCTTGTGATAGGCAGGTCCCGTTCCGTAGGTTCTGTGCTTTTCCAGCGTGCGCGCGGACAGACTGAGGAAATCGGCGGCTTCCTTGGTGCGCAGATAGCGTGGCGGCAAGGCGGCGAGATCAGGTCGCATGGGGTGGCCTCCGTGGTTGTGCAGGATGCCGCTGACGATCAACGGCATGACATGCGCACGGTGGCGAAGGCGCGGCGGCATGGGGGATGAGGAAGATCGAAGGGGTAGAATCCTCACCCTCGATCAGACGTCAGTGTCAGGGTTTGCGACGATGGCGCAAAAGGTCCTGATAACCGCCGTCGATCAGCGCGGCGGCAGATCGGACAAGGGCGATGACAGAGGCGCGCAAAGCCGATGTCTTCCACGGCTCAGCGCGAACGCGCGCCTCTCCGTAGATGGCGATGGCAATCTCACGATAGGTCGCGTGGTTGGCGTTTCCGTCGGCAGCTTGCATCATCAGGCGAAACCGCCGGCGCTGATACGGCGTCATCCTGGGATCGCGGCGCGCGGGTTTCCCGGCCAGCATGTGCCAGAGCCTGAGAATGGCTTCGAGCCGATCCGGCAGATTTTCGTCAAGTGGCAGAATGATCGCCGGCTGCGAATTGGCATCGGTGTCGGCGAGGATCAGATATTGAACGCCGTCTCTGGCGTCGCAGACACCATATGTCCCCTCTGGTCCGCAGATGGCATCAGCAAGATCTACCGATAAGGCGGACGGAGAAGGCGGAAGAAAATCGGGCGCTGCCCCGAGCATCAGCATGTCCGGATTGGCAACAGGCGACCAGATGACCGGTTGGTCGAGCGCGGAAAAGCCGGGGTCTGCCGGGAAATCGCAACCCCCAGCGATGTTGGACATCATCCGCAAAGGGAAGATGCCCGGCGCCTTGCGCTACAAGATCATCGAAACTGGCCTGGTAGGAGGCGTTACGCCGCAGGCATTCCCAGGCGACACCCTCAACGGGCAGCGCATCGTAGAATTCATACTGGTTCTGGTCTCGCCAGCGGGATGTATCCGGCTTCATTGCTCCGCTCCTGGTTGAAACTGCACAGGTGGAGCGTGAAAGAATTGCGGCGCCTCTACCGAGATGGAAGCCGGGACAAAGACATGGGGTGATGCTCTGAAGGCATCACTGGTGCGACGGCGGCGAGGTCAGGTCCGATCTGTCGGATGACGCAGCAGCTGACGATAGCCGCTCTGTGTCATCCAGCGCGCCCGTGCCAGATGGCTGTCATGGACCTGCCGGGCGCGTTCAGGTTCCCGAACAGGGTCAATTCCGAACAGCACATTGACGGCTTCGGTCCATTCCGCCCCATCACCGGCGGCATCGAGCAGCCGCATATAGAGCTTGATATGCGCGCGATCATATTTGGTCAGCTCGTCGCTAACAGGTGCAATATCGTCGAAGGGAGGAACCGGAGATGTCATGTCGCGGGTCGCCACAGAGCATAGCCCGCCGCAGCGGATTGATGATGTCGCCGGCGCCGGTCAGGCGTCACGGATCTGTCGGTATCTCTTCTCGTCTTGGTCATGAACCAGCAATACTCCTTGCCCGCGATCCGTGGACAGGAGAACAATCCCTGCTGCTTCAAGCGCCCGGCGCACCTGATCCCGCGTTGTCTCATACACCTCGAGCCGGTTCTCGGACTCAAGGCGTTTCAGGGCAGTCAGCGATATTCGGGCCTTGTCAGCGAGCGTCTCCTGCGTCCAACCCAGCAACGCGCGTGCGGCCCGCGACTGTCGAGCGGTGATCATGCATGATCACCTCCCATCGCGACCGGCGCGCATTCCAGAACTACGGCTATTTTAGTCGCCTTCGCCTGATACGCCATACGAAATCGTCGAATCTGGCCAGGGCGTTATCTGCACGGCTGAGCATGCAGCCGACTGATTCGCCTGTATGTCACAATTGCAGCGCTTGTGCTGGCCGTAGCGCCGACCAGCGCAAGATGATCTCCAAACGCTCCACGGGAAATGATCGTGATATGTTTGGAGATCATTGTCGTTGCATTTTACACTGGATATGATACCTATTCAGATCAATGCGACAGTAATGATCCGTAAAGGCATCACATGAAGGCGGAAGAAGAAACACTGAGGCTGATCGGCGACCATTTTCGCCGCGCGCGTCTTGCAGCGGGGTTGACCCAGGAGCAGGTGGCCGATCTTGCGGGCATTTCGCGCCCGCGCTACCGCGACATCGAGACGGGGGCGGCGGCTGCGCGCACCACGACATTGATCAACATTGCCAGGGCGCTTGGGCTGGAAATGATGCTGGTCCCGCAGGCGATGGTGCCCGCCATCGAGGCGCTTTTGCGCCCCGAGGCCGAGGATGATCATCCGGCCTTCAGCCCGCAACCGGAGAGCGACGATGACAGCCGTCCGTACCGCTGAGACCATCACCGCGCTGGACGTGTTCCTGAACAGTGCGAAGGTTGGCATGATCGTCAGGACGCCGGGTGATTTCAACGCCTTCAGCCTTGATCAGGCCTATCGCGCGACCGGCGGCATTCCGGTTCTGAGCCTGTCGCTGCGCGCGGCATCAGGGGGGCTACGCAAGGATCCGCGACCTGTCGCAGGCAGCCTGCCGCCCTTCTTTGCCAACCTGCTGCCCGAAGACCGGCTGCGCGAGGCGATGGAAAGACACCATGCGGGCAATGTGCGGCCGGGGAATGATTTCGATCTCCTGGCAGCTCTGGGCGCGGACCTGCCGGGTGCCGTTCGGGTGGTGCCCAGTGACGGTCAACCGGGCATCGGGGCGGCGCCCGCCCAAGGGCGGCCCAAAGCCCGCTTCTCGCTGGCGGGCGTGCAGATGAAGCTCTCGGTAATGAAGAACACGGGCAAAGGCGGGGGGCTGACCTTGCCGCTCGGGGATGACGAGGGCCAGTATATTGCAAAATTCCCCTCGACCGCCTTTCCGGGTGTGTCGGAAAACGAGTTCGCGAACCTCGCGCTTGCCGAAGCCATCGGCATGGACGTGCCCGAGCGGGAACTGGTCAGCCGAGGGCAGTTCGAGGGGATTCCCGAAGAGTTCGAAACACTTGCCGAGGGGCTGGTCCTGCTCGTGCGGCGTTTTGATCGCGGGGCAGACCGGCAGCGCATCCATATCGAGGATTTCGCGCAGGTTTTCGGCCTGTACCCGGCGCGCAAATATGATGGCGCCGCCTCCCACGACATCGCCTCTGTGCTGAATGTGGCAATCTCGCCGTTCGCCGCGCTGGAGTTTGTCCGGCGGCTGACCTTCTCGGTGGTCATGGGCAATGGCGACATGCACCTCAAGAACTGGTCACTGATCTATCCGGGCGACGGCGACACCCCCGCTCTTGCACCGATCTACGACATGCTTTCGACCATTCCCTATATTCCGGCAGATGGGCTGGCGCTGTCTCTGGGCGGCGAGCGGGCCTTCAAGGGCCTGGCCCCGGCCCGCTGGAAGACGTTTGCCAATCGGGCAAGGCTTCCCGAGCCTGCCGTGCTCAAGGCCGTTGTCGAGACGGTGAAACGCATCGATGCGAAATGGTGGACACTGCCGGAACGCGAGGTGGTCCCCCCGCCCGTGCTGGAACGGATCGACGCCAATGTGAAAACCATGATCCCGATCCTGACCGGCTGAGCAGTTCCAGCCCGGTCAGGTCACCGGGCCTGGCGGCTTTCCCGCGGGCACGGGAAAGGCCCCGACCTTGCGGTCGGAGCCTTTGTTCCGCGCCTCAGTCGCCGCGGCGACCGTTGGGGCGGGACCAGATGAGGGAGAAGGTTTCGCCGTCCTCTTCGTCGAAGAGGTTGGCGTAGATCGGAGCGTTGAAGCTTGGATCGTCCAGCTTGAGGCCCAGATAGTCGCGGCCCTCGTTGGAGCGCTTGGACCAGGCGGCGCCGATTTCAGCGCGACCGACCAGAACGCGGTGGCTGGGGGCATTCTCGCCGGTGGCGCGCAGGTCGGGGATGATGCGCACGCCCTTGGCCTGGACGCTGAGGGTGACGATTTCGCCGGTGAATTCGTTCGAGCCGGTCTTCTTGAAGGTGCCGATGGTTGCCATTTTAAGTCTCCGCTTTCCGTTTCCGAGCCCGCACCATTGCGGCCTCTATGGCGATCGACCGGCCGGAGACGAACGCTGGCGCACCCCAAAGGGGCTGGACAGCACAGGAGGAACTTTCTTGTTCCGCGCGGAATGGCGGCTTTGCCGACAGGGGAAGAAAGTTGTGACGACGCTGTTGCGCTAAAGCGGTCGAAGCGCATCGCGCTGTTCTTCGGCCAGATCAGGCCATTGAAGAGGCCGTTTGGAGCGGTCGAGACACGGGGGTGAACGGGGACGGTGGCAACCTCGAGGCTCCATCAGGATGACCAGACCGGCGCACCGGCTTGTCTGGTCCCCCGCGTTTCAGGTCGTGCACATCCTTTTCTCCGGCCTGTGCTATCGGCATTGCCCCAACCGGTTTTCGGTCAGTCCTCGAATGCTGGCACTGACCGTCCTGCGCTCCTATGGACCGTGCCTGTGCCTCACGCTGCCCTGGGATCCACACGCTATCTACCCACCCGCCTCCTGACGAAGACGGCAGATGATCCGTATCCGCTTCTGGTCCTGCCTCTACGGGTCACTCCAGTTCAGGTGCGTGCAAGGTTCCCGTCCGCAGGGCCGGTTGCCGCCATGCCTGCAACGCGCAGGAACGCCGTCACGCCCACCGCGACCGCACCGACTACCGAAAAGATGATCTGCCACGTCTCGGACGGCATCATGTGTTTGACGATCCCGAGCGTAGCGTAAAACCCTGCCACGCCCGCCGGGGCAACGAAGGTCAAAGCGATCAGCAGCCGTGCCCAGATCGGACGAACCAGCATGAGCAGGCCCTGACCGACCGCCACTGTCAGACCCGCAGCGATAAGACCGATGAGGATGCCGCCAAGCCAGCCAGCGCCCGTGCCATAGGCCCATATGCCTGCGTTCAGGCCGATAAAGAACGGCAGGGCAAAAACGGCGAGATTGAACAGCAGCCAGCACATGGTCCCGATGGCTGCAATGGAAACAATAATTCCGAGAACGATCATGGCGGTGACTCCGTGCAAAAGGTCGGACGGCTGCGCCTTCCACCACCACCACCATGGCGCAATCACAGCATAGCAGCATTCCTCTCACCGCGCGAGAAGCGATGGCTTTCGAGGCCAGGCCTGTCCGAAAACTAGCAGGTTGAATGAGAAACCTTATGCGTCTGGTGGACCAGTATCTGCTGCACCTCTACGATGACCATATCGTTGGGCGGAAGGATGCGGGTTAAACTTTATGGCAGAAGTCGATTGGTCAGATCGGGCATTTTACGACGATGGCGAATGGGTAAGCTGGTCAGACATTGACGAACAGCTTCGCCACAAGGAATGGGGAGCGAAGTATCCAAACGCCATCCGATCAATGATCCCGTATTTTGAGGACCTGATCTCACTCGCTGAGAGCTACCATCTGGAGACGGGCCTGCATTTGTCCGTGTATGGCGACATCGGTGAGCTGTTCGGTGCCATCACCTACGGCATCAAGTTGAACAAGACCTACGCGCAGGGTTCGGACGGCAGGCTCGAAAACGATCATGTCGAAATCAAAACCATCACACCTTTCAAGACCAAGGACGTAGTGATGGTGGATACATCGAGGCATTTCAACAAGTTGCTCGTGGTCAAAATAAATGCGGAGTTCCAGGTCTCCGGGCGAATGGTCAGCCGCAAGCAATTGCCAAAGCGCTCAGGCCGTTATCTCCGGATTCGCTGGGAGGACCTGGCGCTCTTGCAGTAGTGCGCAATGGCGTTATGCCGAACCGGCAGCGCTCACGCGCTGCCGGTCCCGAAGCGATAGACTGGGATGCCCATCTTGCGGGCCTTGTCGGCAAGGTTGTCCTGAATGCCGGTGCCGGGGAAGATGATGACCCCGATCGGCATGATGTCGAGCATCTGGTCGTTGCGCTTGAACGGTGCTGCCTTGGCATGTTTCGCCCAGTCAGGTTTGAAGGCGACCTGTGCGACCTTGCGGTTATTAGCCCATGTGGCCGCGATGCGTTCCGCGCCCTTGGGCGATCCGCCATGCATCAGCACCATGTCCGGGTGCTTGGCGTGGACCTGATCGAGCTTGGCCCAGATCGTCCGGTGATCGGTGGTGTCACCGCCCGAGAAAGCGATTTTCGGTCCGGCGGGCAGCAGCACCTCGTTGTCGGCCCGGCGTTTTGCGGCGATGAAGTCGCGGCTGTCGATCATGGCCGAGGTCATCTGGCGATGGTTGACCCGTGAGCCGGAGCGTTGCGACCAGGGCGTTCCGGTGGTGCGCAGATAGATGTCGGCGGCGGTATCGCGGAAGGTTTCCATGCTGTCGCGGCGCTCGATCAGGCTTTGTCCCGCGCCGATCAGGGTTTCGAGCTGGACGGATTTGACCTCGCTGCCATCCTGTTCACGCTGAAGGCGCTTCTGTGCCTGCTCGTTATCGTCGAGTTTGGTCTCGATCCGCTCGACAGCGCGGTGGAAGGTGTTGACGGTGGACCAGAGGATCTCGTCGAGGTCGAAATCGAGGCTGGTGTCGGCCATGGTGGAAATCAGGGCGTCGAAGATGTCGGAAACTGCGCCCTGGATGACGTGATCTTCGGGTGTAATCCGGGGATCGGCCTCGTCTTCGGAGGGACGGTAGCCGTAGAGTTCGAGTTCTTCGATGGCATGGCCGGTCGGGGACGTGCTGTGATCGGGTTCGAAATCGTCGTGCGCGTACATGGGATGCTTCCGTCAGTTGGACCGCGACCGTCGCGGCCTTCATGGCGAGACACGCCCACGGGCGCTCCGGTCTGGCAGCGCGAGCCTCTGGCGAGGGCCTTGATGGCAAAGCCCGGCTGATTTGTTTCGCGCTGTAAAGGCGGGCTTGCCCGCCGACGGAAATCAGTCGGGCGCCGCCATTGCCTGACCGGAGCGTTTGTGGGCCGATCGCCCTCTCGGAAGGCCAAGGCGCGGTCCTCTGCTGATGACAGGATGCAGCCTGCACGCATGACAGGATCGGAACGGTCCGATCACGGCCCCGTGCCGGCTATGCAATTGAAGCCATGAAGCGGCTGACGTCCTCGGGAGCGATTTGCACCCGGATCTCTGTCCGAACGGCATCCAGTCCATGAGTTGTGAGATCTTCGTTGAAGTCCCCCATCATGGGGGAGAGCGTGATGGTCTCGATCCCGACCTCGTGCGCCCGGTCCACCAGGCTATCGCGGGCGCTGTCACCTGCCGGATCGTTGTCGCGGACGATATAGAGCCTGCGCAGGTGCGGCGGGAACAGGATGGCAGCGAGATGCCCGGCCGAGAGTGCGGAAACCATTGGCATGGTGGGCAGAGCCTGACGCAGCGACAGGATGGTTTCGATACCTTCCCCCGCTGCCATGACATCCCGCACATCCCCGAAACGAACCGCATGTCCGAGCAGGTCGCCCATTGCCTTCCTCGGCGGATCGACAGGTGCCTTGCCGGAACCGTCAGGGGCCAGCCATGTGCGGTGCGCACCGGTGATCCTGCCATCGAGGTCGGTGACGGCGGCGATCATGGCGGGCCATGTTTCGGTCGTGCCATCGTCCTCGGGCCGCCAGTAGCAGTTGGGATGGAAGCGCAGATTTGCGGTTTGGCGTAAATCCGTAATGCCGCGTCCGCGAAAATACGCTTCTGCGGTACTGCCGATCAGCGGCTGCGTCATGCGCCAGAGGCGGCGTGCTGCCTCGGATGATCCCGATGGTGCTGGCGTTCTGGACTGACGGGATGGCGGCTGCGGTTCAGGATGCGGCAGGCTGAGGAAGCGCCGGGCCTCTTCGGCAACGTCTGCGAAGTCGATCAGGCCGAGCGAGTCCCGGATCACGTCCAGCAGATCGCCATATTCACCCGTGGCCGAGTCCTGCCATTTGCCGGCAATGCCTTTCACGCTGTCGTGCAGCCGGACGAACATGGAGCGGCCAGCCGTGTTTCGGACATCACCAACCTGCCAGTAATTGCCCTGTTTGCGACCATTCGACAGATAGTGACGGCACACCGCCTCGGCCTGTCGGCCGAGACGCTGCGCCAGTTCGGAAGCGTTGAGACGCGCCATTATGCGGCCTCCCGCTCACCGATGCGCAGGGCCGGGAAGCGGTCAAGCAGTTTGCCGATGATCTCCGATCCCGTTGCATCGACGGGCACGAAGAAGCGCAGTTTCCACGAGATGATCTCGCTGAAGAGGCCATAGGCCCGCAGCCGTTCGCGCATCGCGTCAGTAAAGCCGGTCAGTTCGATCCGGTTGGCGCCCATGACGCGGACGCGGCGCAATTGCAGTCCCTCGGCGAGATCAAGGATCGTGCGACCTTCGATCAGCGCGGTATAGGCGGCATCCGGTGTCAGGCTGTTGGTGACGCCACTGGTCGAAGCTTTGGCGGCCCAGGCCGGCGATACCCGGCGACCGATGATGCGTTCGCCCTCGTCGGTCTGGAGCCGATAGACGCGGGCGGAGTCCTGCGGCAGGCGTTTCCAGATCGGCAGAAGCAGCCCTGTCACCATATGCAGGATGCTGTCGGTGAACTCCGGCACCTGGGCCAGTTCCGCCTTCCAGGCTGTGGTGAAGGCGGCACGGTCAGCCTCGATCCAATGGGTCTCGCCCGTCGCCCGCACCGGAATGTTCATCGCCTCCATGGGACGGATCAGCCGCACGCGCCGTTCGATCTCGCCATCATCCAGCATGACGCTGGTGGTCGGGATCTGCACGGCGGCGCGACCGGATCGCTCGTTGATGAGCAATCTTGCGCGGGGATCATCCAGTTCCGCGAGGGCCGCATCGAGCGTGACCGGCTGATTGCGTTTGCGCTCGGTGAGCGTCAGGAGCCGGGTTTCCGCGCCGGTGCCCGGATGGGTGTGGATCACTTGCCGGTCGGTGACGATGAAACTTTCGGCCTTCAGCGTTTCCAGCCCCATATCATAGGTGCCGGATGCAATCGCCCCGTCGATACGCGCCTGCAGAAGCTGCTCGAAGGCGGCGAACAGGATACCCTGCAATTCGATGGTCAATGCTAGCAGGCGGTTGAGGAAGGTGGTGATCGGCGGCAGGTCGTCCTTCACACCATTGCCGTCCATCAGCTTCAGGCCGGTTGCGGATTCAAACCGTTCGAGCGAGCATCCCTCGACCTTGCCGCGCACAATCAGAAGATAGAGCTGGCGCAACGCATCGCGAGCATAGGCGGATTCCAGATTATCCTCGGGACGGAACAGCCCCTGACCGCCGGTCTGGCGCTGGCCGCGTGTGATCGCGCCCAGCGTGTCGAGGCGGCGGGCGATGGTCGAGAGAAAGCGCTTCTCGGCTTTGACATCCGTGGCGATGGGCCGGAAGAGCGGCGGCTGCGCCTGATTGGTACGGTTGGTGCGACCCAGCCCCTGAATGGCGGCATCGGCCTTCCAGCCAGGTTCCAGCAGGTAATGCACGCGCAGCCGCTGGTTTTTCGCCGAGAGTTCGGCGTGATAGCTGCGCCCCGTACCACCGGCATCAGAGAAGACCAGAACGCGCTTCTGGTCATCCATGAAGGCCGAGGTCTCGGCAAGATTGGCAGAAGGCGCACGGTTCTCGACCGCAAGACGTGCCGATACCCCGTCACCCTTGCGCACGATCCGGCGCGAACGGCCTGTGACCTCGGCCACCATATCCGTGCCGAAGCGCTGCACGATCTGGTCGAGCGCTCCGGGGACAGGCGGAAGCGAACCCAGCTGCTCCAGCATCTCGTCGCGCCGCGCCACGGCTTCACGGCATTTCACCGGCTGACCATCGCGGAAGACGGGGCGTGACGACAGGTTGCCCTCGCCATCGGTGAAGGGTTCATAGAGCTGCACCGGGAAGGAATGCTGCAAATACGAGCCGACATACTCCCTCGGCGTGACATCGACGGAAATATCGTTCCATTCCTCGGTCGGGATCTCGGACAGCCGCCGTTCCATCAGGGCTTCGCCAGTCGAGACGATCTGGATGACGGCGGCATGGCCCGCTTCCAGATCGGCCTCGATGGACCGGATCAGGGTCGGGGTTTTCATGGAGGTCAGCAGATGGCCGAAGAAGCGCTGCTTCGTGCTTTCAAAGGCCGAACGGGCGGCGGATTTGGCCTGCCGGTTCAGCGTCCCCTCGCTGCCGGTGATGTTGGCGGCTTCCATCGCCGCGTCCAGATTCCCATGAATGACGGCGAAGGCGGCAGCATATGAGTCGTAGATGTGCCGCTGTTCGTCCGTGAGCTGATGCTCGATCAGTTCATATTCGACGCCATCATAGGAGAGTGAGCGGGCGGTATAGAGGCCGAGAGATCGCAGGTCGCGGGCCAGGACCTCCATGGCCGCAACGCCACCGGCTTCGATCGCCTCTACGAACTCTGCACGCGTCTGGAACGGAAAATCCTCACCACCCCAGAGGCCGAGGCGCTGCGCATAGGCGAGATTGTGGACGGTGGTGGCGCCGGTTGCCGAGACATAGACCACGCGGGCATCGGGCAGCGCGTGCTGAAGCCGCAGGCCCGCACGTCCCTGCTGTGAAGCGGCGACATCACCGCGTTCGCCTTTGCCGCCACCGGCATTCTGCATGGAATGGCTCTCGTCGAATATGATGGCTCCATCGAAATCGGACCCCAACCATTCAACGATCTGCTTGACGCGGGAAACCTTCTCGCCCCGGTCGTCGGAGCGTAGCGTGGCATAGGTAGTAAAAAGGATGCCTTCCGACAGCTTGATCTTTACGCCTTGAGGGAAGCGTGACAGCGGCGTGACCAGCAGCCGTTCCATGCCGAGCGCCGACCAGTCGCGCTGCGCGTCCTCGATCAGCTTGTCGGATTTGGAGATCCAGATCGCCTTGCGCCGACCGCGCAGCCAGTTGTCGAGAATAATGGCGGCAGACTGGCGACCCTTGCCAGCGCCGGTTCCGTCACCGAGCATGAAGCCCCGGCGGAAGCGGATCGATCCTTCAGCATCCTCCGGCGCGGCGCTCACATTGTCGAAATGCTCGTCCACGGTCCAGGCGCCGGCGAGATGATCGGCGTGGGCTTCACCTGCATAGATCACCGTTTCAAGCTGGGCGTCCGACAGACGCGCGCAGATGTCGGGCGGCAGCATGGGCCGGTAGGACGGCTTGGGCGGTGCGACCGAGGCCATGGCGGCGGATTGCACCAGCTTGGTCGGATGCGGCTGTGCACCAGCGATACGCAGCGATTGCAGCGCATATTCCTCATAGATCGCGTCGGACAGGCGAGCGCCTTCCGGTGGCGTCCAGTCCACGGTCTCATAGGCGAGTTCGACGCCATCAGGATCATTGGCCGAAGCAGCGACAGATCGCGTAACCGCCGAGCGTGCGAGATAGCCCCGCACGGTCTTCGGCGCGGTGGCCGAAGCGGAAACCACGATCTTCGGCAATGACACTGGCAGGCGCGGCGGAACCTGTTCCTCGATCCATCTGATCAGCGTGGCAACATCAGGCGCGATCCCCGGCGAAGCCGGCAAACTGGCGGGATCGTCGGCGGGCAGTTTGTCGATCACGGTCAGCCGCGTGTCGATCGTGGTGCCGTGCTTTGCATAGACCGCGCCATCGACGGCAGCGCTGAACACCACGCGGCCACGGGCCTGCAAGCGGATGAAGGCGTCCCGCCATGCCGGAGCTTCGGGGCCAAAGCCAGCGCCGGTGATCGTCACCAACCGCCCGCCGGGAGCAAGACGGGCCAGTGCCGCGGCAACATGGCGATAGGCCGCATCCGCGACACGCCCGCTGACATTGGCCATGACCGAGAATGGCGGGTTCATCAGCACCACGGACGGGACAGCATCCGGAGCCAGATGATCATCGATCTGGGCGGCGTCGAAGCGGGTGACGGCAAAAGCCGGAAAGATCTGGGCAAGCAGATCGGCGCGGGTCTCGGCCAGTTCGTTGAGGATCAGCGAGCCACCGATGGTCTGCGCCAGGATCGCCAGAAGGCCGGTGCCCGCCGATGGTTCCAGCACCCTGTCATCGGGCGTAATCGCGGCAGCCGTCAGAGCGGTAAGGCCGAGCGGGATCGGCGTCGAAAATTGCTGGAGGTTTTGGCTTTCCTCGGAACGCCGGGTCTGCGTGGGCAACAGCGCCGCGATCTTTGCCAGCACGGAAATGCGTGTAGCCGGAGACGCGGCTTTACGGAAAAGCGCCTTTCCGTATTTGCGTAAGAAAAGGACGGTAGCGACTTCGCACGCCTCATAGGCCAGCTTCCAGTCCCAGACGCCAGTAGCGTCGGACGCGCCGAAGGCCGTTTCCATAGCACGGCGCAAGGTGGCGGCATCGATGCGTTCACCGCGTTCGAGAGACGGAAGCAAAAGATTAGCCGCAGCCAGAATCGCGGGCGCAGCCGCCAGTGGCGTGACCGGATCGGCCACGGGAAACACCATGTTCATGTCGGAAACCTCAGGAGAGCAGAAATGGAAGAGTCCGAACAGCGCTCTCTCTCGACCGCCCGGACTTAACCCCTTCCGGCCCGCCTCTGACTCTCAAAGCGCAGCATAAAAAAAGCGCCCCGACCGGACGGTGGGGCGCTTGTCAGTGTCTTCTCGGGATCATCCGAAGCGGTGACCAGCTGCGGTGAAGGTGTATTCATTGGCGGCAATGGTTTCATCGACAGCCTCGTCCGAGGACAGATAATCATACTCGCGCTCAAGCTGGCGGTAGAG
Source organism: Sphingomonas flavalba (assembly GCF_047553045.1). Taxonomy (GTDB): domain Bacteria; phylum Pseudomonadota; class Alphaproteobacteria; order Sphingomonadales; family Sphingomonadaceae; genus Sphingomonas_L; species Sphingomonas_L flavalba_A. The sequence continues at coordinate 1,336,149 of NZ_CP180208.1, forward strand.
CCAGCGGGCCAGATCGCGCAGCGCCTCGATGACCGCCTCCTCGGCATCAGCGGTCATGTCCTGCCAGGTCGGGCTGTCGCGCTCGACCGTGATCGACATGCAGTATTCGTGATAATAATGGCCGCGATGGCTGGCATCGGCGCGAAGCTGATAGAAGTTGCGGCGCTGGACCGCCTGAAGGGCATCGGCGATACGATGCAATTCGGTGTCCTGCGGTGCGTGCTCCCGGATAAGGCGCGGAGCATGTTTGCGGTAGGAATAGAGAGATTCGAAGCAGGCACCGTCCCCTTGTGACCAGAAGCCCCGGAACCAGATGCACGGTTCCTGCCGTGTGCCGCCGTCCATCAACCGGACGGTGCGGGTCTTGAGGTTGAGCCCGAGGATTTCGGCGATGCGCTGGAAATCCTCATAGACGGCATCGTACCAGTCATAGTCGAAGCCGCCCTCACGATACCAGGCACGGGCCTTGTCCTTTGCCACATCAGACAATTCGTTGAGGCGATAGACGGTGGTTTCGATGACCTCAGGCATAGGGGTCTCTCCCTTCCAGAACCGAGGAAAGCCAGCCATCGGTATAGATCCAGTCCACTGTCTCGCCGGTGGCGAGATCAAGGACATGCGCCCCACCACCAAATCCGTCGATGCGCGGTTTCGAGCAGCTGTTTGCGTACTGGAAACCCCATAATCCGCTGAGGCCAAATTCGGCAGCGCAGCGTTTGACAAACTGAACGACATGCTCGGGATCGCCGGTGACATCATCGCGCATCCAGAGTTGCGTGCTGCCATGTTCTGGCTGGATGGAGAGCAGGAAGCCATCTGAAGGCGGATCCTCAACGGCATTGTCATCCGCCAGAGCGTTGTAGAGATCAAGCGCGCGGGCGGCGTTTTCGGGGGTGCCCACGTCAAGCAGGCAGGAAAAGTGCGTGTAATAATCGGCCATGACGGTCTCCGGACATGACATGGCCCGGCGTATGGCCGAGCCGAATGGGATGGAATGGGTGAAGCTCAGGCGGCCTGCGGCAGGCGGAGCAGATCGGCCGAGGTTTCGCGCCAGAAGGGATCGACCAATCGGGCCTCCAGCGCAGCGGCGCGGTAACGCAGCCGTCTCGCATCGCCGGGGTCCGAAGCCCGGAACGCCATACCGCGCAGGCGGCTGGCCTCGGTCACGATCCTGCGTGCCTCGGCATCGGACGCGACTGGCTGTTGCCAGAGGATAATGCCGGCGCGGATTTCGCCGGCGAGGACCAGGCGCTGATCTCGGTCCTGAATGAGCATGATGCGCGGTTGAAAATACGGGAAGCTGTCCGGCCCCGTGCAAATATTACCGCGCGCCACGCGCAAGGCTGCGGTCTGTATGGCCTCTTCCAGTGATGGGCATTCCCCAAGCGGGATCACGCGGTCAAAGCTGTTCGCCGCGTCACTGGCGTCATAGCTGGCCGCGCCGAGGCATGAGATGCGCAACGGCAGCTTTTGCGACCGATAAAGCGCGGGCAGAACATCGGCAGCCAAAATCTGACCGATGGAACGGAAGGTTACGGAACGGACAAAGGTCATCGGGATCACTCCATGACGGGCGCCGGTGAGCCTCTCTCTCCGACCCTCAACCCGTCACGGCCGAACGGCCCGCACTCTTCCTCTCTGACCGGGGCAGCCCGGTTCCGCCGTCGGCGATGGGCAACCATCGCGACGCGCTGAAGGCCCGGTCGCGGGCTTGTCGCGGCCAGGCCGTCGGGGATGAGGCGCGGTCGCGCCTTACCCCCAAGGATCCAGCTCCAGCTTCACCATGTCGTCGTCGCCGTCGAACTCGGCGGCGGGACAAGCGGCGTGGGTGCCGTCCCCGGCCTGGAACACGACGATCTCGACCATCAGCGTGGCGGCGAGGCTGGCGGCGAAGGCGGTGGCATCTGCATAGGACATGGGTTCCGGCTCCTGTCTTTGGAGGCGGGGGACCATCCCCCGCGCGACAGGCGCCCGAAGTGTCTGACCGGATCTGCAATCACCCTCGGGCGTTCGGACTTTTTCCGAATCCCCGAGGGCGGCACGCTCGCGTAAGCCGACCCTTTACGGGTTGATTGTCAAAGAGACGGATCGGACCAAGGTTTGCGAATGGAAGCGGGGGTGGTGCTTTGCATCTGACAGGATGCCGGATACCCGCCCGCAGATGCTCTGCCGCGCCAGCCTTGCCGCCATGCGGGCATCAGGATCGTGTTCCCATCAGGCTGGAAATGGCCGTCGCTTGCCCATGTGCAGGGATGGCCGGGTTTTGTGGTGAAGCTGGAGGTGGACCTGTGGGGTGAACAGCTATCATCCTCACGGCCCGACACCCCGCGATCGAGTCTTCAGGTCCAAAGCCCATCGGCGATCTCACGCGCGATCATAACGCGGGCCTTCATCATCAGATCGTCGCCTGATGTGTCGACATGACCGAAGAAACGGGCACGAGCGCCATGAGCCGTCCAGTCGGCGTAGCGGCAATATTCACGGGAATCGAGCCGGAAGACGCGCATGTCTTCGGCCCAATGGGGCTTTGGCTCCACAACAACGGTCATGCCGTCGCGGCTTTCCTCCCAGGGCAGGGTGCGCTCCGATGGGGAATGTTCGCGATCCTCAAGAAAGATTTGATCGACGTCGATGATGGCGGGCATGGAAGCGCTCCAATGAAAAAGCCCGATCACAAGGACCGGGCGCGTTGCGGAAACGGAGGGTGCAAACGGGGCAGCCGAAGCCACCCCGCCTGAGAACTATTCAGCAGCGACCATGTGCTGTTCTTCCTCGTCGTCAGCCGGGTCGTCCTCGCTATCGCCGGAGAGGAAATCGGGCAGATCGTCGGCTTCTACGTCAGTGCCCGCTGCCGGATCGGTCCCGATTCCGTCATCCACCATGCGCAGCGGCTCGGGCAGCCAGCCGGATTCCGCCAGGAGGCGTTCGGCTTCCTTGGCCATGTCTCCCTTCTTCAGGTGCCCGATCAGATCGGCGGCCCGATCACCGGCCCCTTCGCGCACGGCTTCAAGGATACGGGGCTTGGTCACGCGACCGAGATAATTGCCAACCGTCGGCCGCCAGCCCACGGCTACCATGTCAAGGTCGGTCGAACGGGCGAGCCGGTCAGCCTGCGACAGGCGGATGTCCAGCCCGTGCTGACTAACGCCCGCGCCGCTGTAAGGGTTGGGCTTTTCATAGAGCGCGTTGACACCGAAGCTGACGCAATGGGCGAGCAGATCCATGCGCGAACCGTCGTCCAGATCGGTCAGCCAATCCCAGAGGGCGGCATCGTCTGCCGGGACATGATCGCCCCAGCGTTCGTGGCGGTCAGCGATGGCCTTGGCCGAAGCGCTATCGCGCAGATCCTCGGCCTGAGCGGGCAGATGAACCTCCCGGACCTGGGCTTCGAGGCATCCCTTGCTGGAATGCGGCATGAAGCAATCCATGACCAGCCTGTGCAGCAGTGCCGTCATAGCGACATGCGGGTTTACTGCCACCGCATCCCGCAGCGCCAGCGTCCGATGCGCGGTCAGCTCGCTGACCAGGCGATCGGGCAGCGGCTTGATGGTGTCGGCCTCGTCTTCCTCCTCAGTTTCGACCGTCTGGCCGCCCAGCGTGATAACTGCACCCATGCGGCTTACCTCCGGTTCTGCCCGCTGGATCACCTCGCCGGTTTCCGGGTCAACGATTTCAGCTTCCGGTTCCGCAGGCGTTTCATCTTCGGCGCGAACATAGCCGCGCTCGATCAGCAATGCGCCATCGGCGTCGATGCTGATGAAGACACCCGCCATGCTGATCTGGTCCGGCTCGAAGGTCATCGGACGGCGCTCGAAGGTTTCCAGCGCCTGTTCGATCTCACCGAGGCGGGCGTCGATCTCGTCCGGCAGTTCGTCGGCCTCGCCATATTCCGCTTCAAGCCGCTCATATTCGTCGCGCAATGCCTCGCGGGTGGCGCGTTCATCTTCGGTCAGATCGACCGTCGTGCCGACAATCTGGCGAAGGCCATGGTCGTGACCATAGGGAAAGGTGATGGCGACTTCGATCCATTTCCAGCCCTCGGCGGCGATGGCCTCGGCCTCGGCCCTCAGCTTTTCGCCCACCAGCCGGTCGAGCAGCACCGGATCTTGCAGCCAGCCGCCATCGTCCTGCTGGAAGAGATCGCGCAGCACGCAACCGCCAGCCTCCTCATAGGCGGCAATACCGACAAAAACCGCCCGCTTGTCGGCGGCGCGGACCGTGGTTTCTGTCAGCAGGCGGCGGATGTGGTAGGGTTCTTTCTGCCAGCCATCCTTGATCGCTTCCCAGACCTGCTCCTGCCGGGCATGGTCAGAACTGACGCTGAAGGCCATGAGCTGTTCCAGCGTCATGCCATCCTCGGCATAGACGTCGAGCAAGGCCGGTGAGACGGAAACCAGACGCAGGCGCTGTTTCACCACCTTGGCATCGACGAAGAAGGCGGCGGCGATGGCTTCCTCGGTCATGCCCTTTTCGCGCATGGCCCGGAAGGCGCGGAACTGGTCGAGCGGATGCAGCGGTGCGCGCTCGATGTTCTCGGCGAGCGATACCTCGTCGATCAGCACATCGGCGCTGGCTTCCGACACGACGCAGGGGATCGGCGCGGTTTTGGCGAGGCGCTTTTGCTTGACCAGCAGTTCCAGCGCCCGGAAACGGCGACCGCCGGCGGGCACCTCGAACATGCCGGTTTCCTTGCCCTCGGCATCCACGACCGGGCGGACATGCAGGGACTGGATCAGGCCGCGACGGGCGATAGACTCGGCCAGTTCCTCGACCGAGATGCCAGCCTTGACGCGCCGGACGTTGAACTGGCTGAGGACCAGCTTGTTGAAAGGAATGTCGCGCGAGGACGACAGGGTGATCTTCTGAACGGCAGTGGCCATGTCAGTTACTCCATGACGGACGCCGGTGAGCCTCTCTCTCCGGCTATCAGCCCGTCACGAAGCGAAGCGCCGCCCTCTTCCTCTGAAGAGAGCGACGCCAGCCGCAGAACCTGAAACCCGGAAATCAGGCACTCCGGTTTTCTGTATCGGCGGATGTACAGGAAAAGCTCGCGCCGACGCGGTAGAGCAGACGCTCGGCGGCGCGGATGCTGCCGGTCTCACGGGCGGCCTCGGCCCAGACCGAGATCGGGAAATCGCCGGTGAACAGCAGATCGCGCTCGATGACCATGCCGAAGGGCAGCCGGACTGACTGCATCTCGCCAAGGCTCCACGAACCCAGTTCGGGATGGCCGAGATCCGCCAGGCCGAACATGATGTCGCCATCCTCATCCAGCTCGGTAGCGAGCCAGACGCCTTCACCGAGGGGATTGAAGAACTTCACGACCGGGATGTGATCTTGATCGCGCTGGTGACCATTGGCCAGCAGGCGGTCGTGCTGTGCGCCTGTCAGGAGGATCATGCCGCCGCCCTCCGGTCGGTTTCGCTCGCATCCGACTCCCCGGTGTCTTCGGCAAGCTGATGCGACAGCAGCCAGTCCGCCGCCTTGCTGGCCTGCGAGGCCGCGCGGACAATCGCGCGGGAATCCTCGCGCATGACCTCCAGCCACGACCCGATGTAATCGGCATGGCGGACGGTCGGCATGATCCCGAGCGCGGCGCAACTGAAGGCCGCGGTCTGTTCGGCAATCATTTCCTCGAAGGCGTATTTTTTCGAGCCAAACGAGCCGGTCAGATCGCGGTTGAGGCGGCTGTGATGGCCGCTGGCGTGCCCCAGCTCATGCAGGGCCGTCCTGTGCCAGTTGATCGGCTCGAAATAGGCTTGCGGAGGCGGCACCTGCACATAGTCGAGCGACGGCATATAGAAGGCGCGATTGCCGCCAATACGGAAGTCAATGCCGGTGGCCCGGATCAGCGCCTCGACCTGAGGTTCGATAAGGCCCGGCGGCGGTGGCGGCGCGACTGCCGTGATCTCATCGGGTAGGCCATCGCATTGCGCGGCGTTAAAGACCGTGAACCGCTTCAGGAACGGAATGGCATGCGCATCCTCACCCGTTTCGCGGGCACGGCGCTTCTCGTCCTCGGGGGTGAAACGGTCGGCATAAACGACAGTCGTGCCACGCTCGCCCTTCCTGACATTGCCGCCAAGCGAAAGCGCCTGGCGGAACGTCAGCCACGCCTGAGCGGGGAAACCATGCTGGATGACAGCCCCCCAGAGGATGAGAATATTGATGCCGGAATAGGACCGGCCGGTTGAAGCATTTCTCGGCAGGCCCAGCGGGGCGGTATCAGGCGACGCACCCCAAGGCTGGACCCATGGCAACCGCCCTTGCTCCAGCTCGGCGATGATCTTGTTGGTGATGTCGTCGTAAAGGTTGCTGCGCGCGCCACCTTCCGCGAGGTTACGACCCTGTCTGGCCATCGGGATGATCTCCGCGACGGGTGCCGGAAGCCTCTCCTCCAGCCCTCAACCCGTCACGGAAAATCCGTCCGCACTCTCACTCTGAAGGGGGCGTTGCGGGGTTTCCCCGCAGAAGGGGTAGGCCGAGACCAAGGCTCGGCCTCAGGGGAAGGCTTTCCCCGTGATGTCCTCTCGTATTCTGGCTGATGAACCGGCAACACCAGCACAACGGCGAGCGTCGATGACATGGGCGCAACGGCTCAAGCGTGTTTTCAATATCGACATCGAGACCTGCAGCGGCTGCGGCGGCGCCATGAAAGTCATCGCCTGCATTGAAGACCCTATAGTGATCAAGCAGATCCTTGATCACCTGAAGCACAAAGCCGAAACCAGCGGGACCAGGGCGTTACCCGAAAGCCGGGCGCCACCGGCTGAGCTGCTCCTGGGTCTGTTTGACTGACGAGCCTGAAGGCCAACGATACCAATCAAAATGCTGCGTTCACAGCGCCGCGGCAGGGATCCGCCGTGCTGGTTGTCGGAAAAGGAGCCGCTAGTGGGAAAGAGGAGGGTAAATTTTCAGCGTTGCTGGCTCCCCGTCAGCCGGATTGGGTTGCATCGCAGGGGTGTCGAAAGAGTCAACTGCGGTCCAAAGCTGTTGGACTTGGGTGAAAAGGGCGTTTATTCTTCCTATACGTTGTCGGCAGCGGGCCAAAAAGGAATACGTCCATGCCCATCGAGGTGAAACCGGCTGTGAGCGCGGGTTCAAGCATATAGCCCGACAGGCGCGTATCCTTGCCGATCACGACACGATGGCGGTGGTCACCGCGACGAAAGACACGGCCAGCCGCCATGCCGACGCGCAAGGCGGTTTCCGCCGTCATCGCGCCTTCGTTGGCTTTGCCACGAATACCGTCTGTGCCGAAATATTTGCGCACCATAAGGTCGATTATCCTGTCGTCGGGTCGCCCTCAAAGGGGACATGCCTGCTGAACCGCGAATATAGAGAAATATCCCGAATGTGCAGTTAACGAATTCTTGCGGTTTCTTTCAGCGCCGCCAATACCGCCAGCCCGTCGCGCAAGGGGCGCGGCTCGTGTGTGCGGATGAAGTCAGCTCCACCTGCGGCGGCGGCAAGCTCTGCAGCGAGTGTCGCGGCCCCGACATCCCCCGGACCACGGCCTGTGAGCGCGCGCAGAAAGGATTTGCGCGAAACAGACAGAAGCACCGGCAAATCGAAGCGCAGCCGCAATTCATCGAACCGCGCCAGCACCGAGAGCGAGGTTTCGGGAGCAGCCCCCAGAAAAAACCCCATGCCGGGATCAAGGACAAGGCGGTTGCGTTTGATACCGGCACCCGTCAGCGCCGCGATGCGCGCGTCAAAGAACGCCGCAATGTGATCCATGATGTCGCCAGCGGGTGCCTCGCGCCGATCTGCCTGCCCGTCTTGCACCGAATGCATAACGACGAGTTTGGCAGATGATTTCGCCAATTGCGGATAGAACGCAGCGTCTGGAAAACCGCGAATATCATTGAGATAGGCCACACCACGCGACAAGGCATAGGCTTGCGTCGCGGGTTGATAACTGTCGAGCGAGACGGGAATGCCATCTGCCTTGAGCGCGTCCAGCACCGGCGCGATACGCGCGATTTCTGTGTCGGACGAAACAGGCGCGGCGTCGGGATTGCTGGATGCCGGACCGAGGTCGATCACATCTGCCCCCTCGGCCATCAGCTTACGCGCCTGCGCAATGGCTGCGTCTGGCGCCAGATACCGGCCTCCATCGGAGAAACTGTCCGAGGTTATGTTGACGATGCCGAAAATGATGAGCGATTTATTCATGGGGGCTTCTATAATAATAATAATCGAGCATGAGTCTCATCCTGCATTCCCCAAGTGGCGTGTCGTTTGAGGTGAAGATCGCCTGTATCCGAGCGCTAGACAAGGATTTTCTGCCGCAAGCGGCACCTGCGGTCGCGCAGACTGCTGGATCTGGACGGATCAGACCGCGAAGCCGCTGTTTCCTTGCCCAGGGGCGGCGTTTTTCAGCGCAGCGGACAGATCTGTCCAGCCGCTTTCGTTCAGTTTGAGCGTGGATCGCGATCATGCGCATAGCGGTGGCGCTCGCAATCGGCGGATAGCGGCGAGGATGGCGCGTACCATCGTGCCGGTGACAGCGACCTCGGCCAGCTGGAAGGTGATGGTGCGGGCGTGACGGACCACACGTGCCCCGATCTTGATCAGCTTCAGTTGCAGGCTGGTCAACGACCAGTCGGCCATGGCCTCGGGCAGCTCGATGCAGTGCAAGAAGGTGGCCAGGTTGTACGCCAGGGCGTGCAGTTGCAGCCGCACCTCATTGTCGCGGAACTTCCGGCACGACAGCCGCGTCCAGCGAAAGGCGTATTTGCCCTCTTTGATGTGCTGCTCGGCGGTGCCGCGCTGGTTGTAGAACCGCACCACCCAGTCCGGCTCCATCGGCAGGTTGGTGACGATGAAGCCGACACGCGGGAACAGTTCGCCCGGATGCCATTCGATCTTGGCGATCACCCGGCGTTCCTTGTCCCAGGACGCCGCCTGATACTCGAATTCCTCGAAGAACCGCTTGACCTTGGTCAGTGACGGCCGCCCGACAGGGCGCGTTAGCCGATGCGCGATCTTGTCCTTGAGGACCGCGTTTGCGGGCAGCCGGATGGCGTAGAAGAACCGCGCTTCTTCCAATCGCTCATAGATCGCCGGGATCGCGTAGGCAGCATCGGCCCGGAAGAACCTGCCACCAAGGTCGCGCTCCGCGTAGCGCGCAATGACGGGGTCGAGAACATCACGCCAGCCATCGGCGCTGTGGACGTTGCCATGGCGCAGGGCGCAGCGTTCCAGCATCCCGAACTGGTTGAACAGAAAGTTGGGGTGATAGCAGCTACAGTCGAAATGGCCATTCCAGGCGGACCCTTCCTGGTCGCCATGGGTCGGGCTGACCGAGCTGTCCATGTCCAGAACGATGTACTTCAGCCCGTTACGGTCATGGAACCGGTCGATCCATTGCCCGTTCAGGTCGGCCAGCGCGGCACGGTTCCCGGCCAGAGCCAGCGTCTCGGTCTCGAACCGTCCCATCTGCGATGCCGAGGCCGCTTGTGCATCGACCGCTCTGCCGCCGACAACTTGGCGCATGACCGGATCGCAGGCGAGACGGTTGGCGTCGTTGACATCCTCGTATCCGGCCAGCCGCCCAAAGACTGATTGCCGGAACAGGCCGTCGAGCCGATGGACCGTGTTCTTGCCAGAGCGAGTATCGCGCAGCGCCGCTGACGCCAAATCGGACAACCCGAGCGCGTCATCAAGCTCGCGCATCACCAGAAGGCCGCCGTCGGAACTGAGCTGCGTGCCGCGAAATTCCAGCCGCACGCGAGGGTCGAAATCCACCCGATCTGCCCGTTGCAAGCCCGCACCCTCTGGGTGATCCATGAAACGCGCCCCTCGCAGCCTTCAACACCATGTTTTATATAGGAAATATAATGGTCAGGACAGCGAAATCAGCGCCTTACTTGGGAAATGTGGGATTCTATGCCTTCAAGCGGCGAGTTGATGGCCTTCAGGCTTCAGCGCATCGTCTCCCGCGGCATTGCGGAGGAAGAGTGCGAGAGCAGTTTTTCTGGAATCCCGATCAAGCGCATAGGCGGTTTGCTTGAATTCAATCCCATCAAGTAGTCCCTGAATGTAGCCAGAAATTGTGTCGGCAGCCATGATCAGGGCTGTATCGAGAGTATGGATATATTTGCTCGTAACGGTTCCTTTGGAGTGGCCAACCAATGCGGCAATTGTGACCTCGGTAAACCCAAGGTCATTGGCGATACTCGCGAAGCTGTGACGGAGGACGTGCGGGGTTACATCGGCGAGCTGAGAGGTTCTGAAAATCTGTTTCCAATGGTTGGGGAAGCTGCCAAATGCATTGTCCTCGTCCTGGCCGGGAAAGACGTACGATCCCGTCGCCGTCTTTCGACGCTCCTCCAGATATTCGACGACGGCAAGCCCGACCGGGCGAACGGACGCACCTTCCTTGCTGTCTGTCAGGCGCAGGCAGCTCGCGTCGGTGTCGGCCTCGCGCCACATGAGCCCGATAATTTCACTTCGCCGACATCCGGTAAGCGCAATCTGACGAATTACATCGACCGTCATTGTGAATTTTGGGTTCTCGGCTGCTGCGCGAAGTATCTCCCCCAGAATCCTGTACTCGGCTTCCGTCAACCGTCGGTCACGAACATTGTCCTTTGGCTTGCGGATGCCATGTGCCGGATTGGTCGTTATGATCCCGGCTTCCATTGCATAGGTGAAGATTCCGCCCAAAAGCCCGATCGTTCGTGTGGCGGTGCCGGCGCCGCCCGTGACGACGGCCTTGCCACGCAGTTTTTTGGTTTTGACAGACACAGCGGTCTTGCCCGCCATAATGTCCTTCATGACCTTGGTGATGTCGGTTTTCGTGAGATCTTTGACGCGCCTGTTGCCGATGAGGGGCGTGATGTGTCGGTGAATTCGACCAGTGTCGGTGATGATGGTGGTCGTCTTTTTCGGCCGACCGCCTTTCCCAAGGATAAGACCAGCGTCGAGATCCTTCAGATACATGGCGCACAGCTCCTTCACGGTGAGCGCCTGATGGTCGAGCAGGCGTTCTTCTGAAGGGTTGTCACCCTGTGCTACGCGACCGAGTTGCACCTTGGCTTCTTGGCGCGCGGTTTCTGCGGTCCAGATTCCGTGAAGCCCGATGGTGTAGCGACGGGTTCGACCCGCAGCCCGATACTGGATCAGGTAGCTGCGCTTGCCGGATGCGAACACGCGTAGGCCGAAACCTGGCAGTTCGTCGTCCCAGATGAAATAGTCCTTCTCACGGACTGCTGCCGCGTCCACGACGCGCTTCGTCAGCTTGGCCATTATGCGATGCCTCCTTCGTGAACCTGCTGTTTCCGCGGAAGCACCACGGAAGCAGCAGGAGGAAAGTCAGAGCGAAGCTTCGGATATGAATTTCGGCGTGAGAAACTGAATTGTCTATTAGTTTCAGTGGTGTATCGTGCCATGGCGTGTCCTAGCGTGCAATTCGGATAGTCAGCCCAAATTGCTCCGAAGGCAGAGGTCACAGGTTCGAATCCTGTCGGGTGCGCCAGTTTTCTATTAAATATCAATGGATTGTCTGGATTCGTGCAGCCCGCCGCACCGGATGCGCCTAGGTTCGCGTAAGCACGAAGCCAGCTTTTGTGATACGCGGGACGCGCCAAAAGCCCATTTTCCCGTTGCCTGGATTGGTGTGCCTTGAGAAAGTTGGTCCAATTCTGAAGAGAGCCCGATTGGGCGAAAGGATTGGAGAAATATATGGGACGTCAGCGATTTACGCCGGAGCAGATCATCGCGAAGCTGCGTGAGGTGGATGTGATTGTTGGGCGGGGCGGGACCGCGGTCGAGGCTTGTCGGCAGATCGGGATTGCCGAACAGACGCTCTATAGGTGGCGCAAGGAATATGGTGGCCTGAAGGTCGACCAGGTGCGTCGGATGAAGGATCTGGAGCGGGAGAATGCGCAGTTGAAGAAGCTGGTTGCCGATCTCGCCCTCGACAAGGCGATCCTGCAAGAGGCGTCAAAGCTGACTTTTTGAGCCCCTCCCGTCGCCGCGAGGCGATCGAGCAGGTCCGACGCATTCTTCCAGTATCGGAGCGTCGGACCTGCCGTGTTCTGGTTCAGCATCGCTCGACGCAGCGACATCGTCCAAAGGATGACAGCGACGAGCAGCGTCTGACAGCTGATATTGCCGCACTGGCCAAGGATTATGGCCGGTACGGCTATCGCCGCATCCATGCTCTGCTCGGCCATGCCGGCTGGCAGGTCAGCCTATCGGTTGTCGAGCGCATCTGGCGGCGGGAGGGTCTTAAAGTGCCGAAGCGGCAACCGAAGCGACGTCGGCTCTGGCTGGGCGACGGATCGTGCATCCGATTGCGCCCGCAGCATCGCGGACATGTCTGGTCATACGACTTCGTCGAGGATCAGACGCGCAATGGGCGCAAGTTCCGGATGCTCAACATCATCGATGAGTATAGCAGGGAATGCCTGGCGATGGTGCCGCTGCGGCGGTTCCGGTCCAATGACGTCATCGACGTGCTGGCCGATCTGTTCATCGAACACGGGCCGCCCAAGCATATCAGGTCCGATAACGGCCCTGAGTTCGTCGCGCATGCGGTGCGTGAATGGTTGGGCCGGCTCGGGGTCACCACGCTCTACATCGAGCCGGGCAGCCCGTGGGAAAACGGCTACATCGAGAGCTTCAATGCACGCCTGCGCGATGAGCTGCTCAACGGCGAGATCTTCTACAGCCTTGAGGAGGTCCGCTGCGTCACCGGCTGGTGGCGCGATCATTACAACCGACTGCGTCCGCACAGCAGCCTCGGCTATCGCCCGCCAGCGCCGGAAACCATCAAGATGCCAGCCTGGCCGCTCGGCTCCGCTGCGCTCCACCTCCCGCCCAGGCTGGCATCAGAAATGCGGATCAGCTAATCATGAAACCGGACCAGTCATCGCGGGCAGTCCAGGTCTCATTCTGGGAAAACGGGGACGGCCAAAGAAGGCATCGACGATCATCACCGATGTCGGGCGCATCCAGCGCCATATCATTCCGCTGCTCGGCGCACGGCGCGTGCGCGACCTGAGCAAGGCCGACATCGCCCAGGCCATGAAGGACATCATGGCAGGAAAGACGCAGGTGAATGTGAAAACGGGGAAACTGCGTGGGCGTGCGATCGTGCGCGGTGGGGTCGGCACGGCGACGCGCACGATCGGCCTTTTGGGTGGGATTCTGAGCTACGCCGTTGATCTCGGCATCATCGAGCAGAATCCGGTGCACGGGGTTCGCAAGCCCAAGGACAACGTCAACAGCCGGCGTCTGAGCGAGCGAGAATATCGCACGCTCGGAGCCATCCTGCGGAAGGCGACCGCGGACGGGCAATATGCGATGGCCGCGCAGATGATCCGTATCATCGCGCTGACCGGATGCCGGCGCAGCGAGATCATCAACCTTCGCCGGGAAGAGGTCGATATCGATGGCAGCTGCCTGCGCCTTACGGACAGCAAGGAGGGCGCATCGGTGCGTCCGGTCGGCCTTCCCGTGCTGGAGTATTTCAGGGACGGGCACGGAGATGGGGCAGAAGGCTATGTCTTTCCCGGTTGGGCTGAGGATACGCCCTTCGGGAGTTTTCCCAACCATTGGTCGAAGATATTCACCGACACCGACCTGGCGGACATCACGCCGCACGTCCTGCGGCACAGCTTCGCCAGCATTGCGAATGACCTTGGCTTCACCGAGGCGACCATCGCCGCCCTGGTCGGCCATTCGCGTGGAACGGTGACGAGCCGCTACATCCATACGGTCGATACCGCGCTCGTCATGGCGGCGGACAATATCGCCGGCTACATCCAGGGCCTGCTGGATGGCGCCGCGTTCACGCACACTTCCTACGCGCTTGACCCGGAATCCCGGAAGGCCTCGCTTGCTGATTTTCTCGGAAAGACGGCGTCGGACGACAATAAGGGCGAGCAGGCTGTGATCTGAGTGCTCAAACCCATGGCGGGCAGCGATTGCGCGCTAGCGCACGGTGGATACAAACCCACATATGTGCTAATGTGGGTTTGTAAGAAGTGATAGGAGGTATCCGATGAGTCGCTTGACCATCGATATAACCGACCAGCAGCATCAGAGCCTGAAGGCGCTGGCTGCTTTACAGGGCAAAACGATCAAGCAATATGCGCTCGAACGGCTGTTCCCCGGCGACGCGGACGGCGACCGAGCGTGGTCGGAGCTCAAGTCCTTGCTCAATACGCGCATCAGCGAAGGCTTGGCGGGGAAGGTTTCCGCGAAGAGTATTGGCGAAATCCTCGACGAGGAATTAGCCGGGAATAGCCGCGCTTGAGCAAAAGCTATGTGCTGACGAGTGCGGCGGAAGCGGACCTGCGCGACATCATCCGCTATACCCGCCGGCAGTGGGGCGATGCACAGGTGCGTCGTTATATCGGCGTGCTGGAACAGGGCATTGCGCGCCTGGCGGGCGGTGAAGGCGCGTTCAAGGACATGAGCGCTCTTCACCCGGCGTTGCGCATGACGCACTGCGAACATCACTATATTTTCTGCCTGCCGCGGCGGGATGCGCCGGCGCTGATCGTGGCGATTTTTCACGAACGCATGGATCTGATGGCTCGGCTGAGCGGCAGGCTCGAAATGTGAAATATTGGTGGGCGTTCGGCATCGCCGAATTCCCAGGCCGCTCTTCCCGGTTCGCAATCAGAACCGACCCGGATCACTGCGCCAGCTTTGGTGTGCGCATCGCTTTGCTTTCTCCGCAGGTTCGAAAGGCTCACTGCTTTGGTGCGCCATGAGCGCATATCCGGCTGCTCCGCGCTGACGGAGTGAGCGTGGCGCGGCCTCCTAACAAGGAGAAGAGCAATGACTCGATCTGTAAAACCCCACCCCGTATCGCCTCGCGCCCAGGTGGCGACTCTGCTCGCAGAGCAGATGCCTGATCCCGGCGTCGCGGTGGGACCCCGTTTTCTGAGGACGCCGGTGGACTGCCCGCGATGACTGGTCCGGTTTCATGATTAGCTGATCCGCATTTCTGATGCCAGCCTGGGCGGGAGGTGGAGCGCAGCGGAGCCGAGCGGCCAGGCTGGCATCTTGATGGTTTCCGGCGCTGGCGGGCGATAGCCGAGGCTGCTGTGCGGACGCAGTCGGTTGTAATGATCGCGCCACCAGCCGGTGACGCAGCGGACCTCCTCAAGGCTGTAGAAGATCTCGCCGTTGAGCAGCTCATCGCGCAGGCGTGCATTGAAGCTCTCGATGTAGCCGTTTTCCCACGGGCTGCCCGGCTCGATGTAGAGCGTGGTGACCCCGAGCCGGCCCAACCATTCACGCACCGCATGCGCGACGAACTCAGGGCCGTTATCGGACCTGATATGCTTGGGCGGCCCGTGTTCGATGAACAGATCGGCCAGCACGTCGATGACGTCATTGGACCGGAACCGCCGCAGCGGCACCATCGCCAGGCATTCCCTGCTATACTCATCGATGATGTTGAGCATCCGGAACTTGCGCCCATTGCGCGTCTGATCCTCGACGAAGTCGTATGACCAGACATGTCCGCGATGCTGCGGGCGCAATCGGATGCACGATCCGTCGCCCAGCCAGAGCCGAC
Source organism: Sphingomonas flavalba (assembly GCF_047553045.1). Lineage (GTDB taxonomy): Bacteria > Pseudomonadota > Alphaproteobacteria > Sphingomonadales > Sphingomonadaceae > Sphingomonas_L > Sphingomonas_L flavalba_A. The sequence goes on from NZ_CP180208.1 coordinate 1,351,696, forward strand.
GTCGCTTCGGTTGCCGCTTCGGCACTTTAAGACCCTCCCGCCGCCAGATGCGCTCGACAACCGATAGGCTGACCTGCCAGCCGGCATGGCCGAGCAGAGCATGGATGCGGCGATAGCCGTACCGGCCATAATCCTTGGCCAGTGCGGCAATATCAGCTGTCAGACGCTGCTCGTCGCTGTCATCCTTTGGACGATGTCGCTGCGTCGAGCGATGCTGAACCAGAACACGGCAGGTCCGACGCTCCGATACTGGAAGAATGCGTCGGACCTGCTCGATCGCCTCGCGGCGACGGGAGGGGCTCAAAAAGTCAGCTTTGACGCCTCTTGCAGGATCGCCTTGTCGAGGGCGAGATCGGCAACCAGCTTCTTCAACTGCGCATTCTCCCGCTCCAGATCCTTCATCCGACGCACCTGGTCGACCTTCAGGCCACCATATTCCTTGCGCCACCTATAGAGCGTCTGTTCGGCAATCCCGATCTGCCGACAAGCCTCGACCGCGGTCCCGCCCCGCCCAACAATCACATCCACCTCACGCAGCTTCGCGATGATCTGCTCCGGCGTAAATCGCTGACGTCCCATATATTTCTCCAATCCTTTCGCCCAATCGGGCTCTCTTCAGAATTGGACCAACTTTCTCAAGGCACACCAATCCAGAGGATTTTGAAGCGGCCGCGATCGAGGAGCCCACGTTGCAGGCAGATGAGACGGACGGACTCAAACTGCATTCGTTGATCCTTACCGATGAGGGACAGCTTTTAGCGGCTGCGGCCATTCCCCCACAGGTCGCCGACATCACGCTTCGAATATTCAAACGCGACGAGGCGCTGCCGACATTCTCGTGGAAGATCGATCCCGCAAAAACCGATATCACTCTGTCACTGAAGGATGACGATCAGGCCAAGTTTGACCGACCGGCGGTCGGTCAACTGCAAGGTGTAATTGACGGCTACGAGGTGAAAAGCCCGCTTTGTTCGGTGAAGCAGCTTTCGCGACTGCTACGCGATCGAGCGGGAGGCAACGCTGCGGGTAACCGACTGCAGCGAGTCATGGAAAGTGGCGACGGGCTGATCGAATATGTAGATGCGCTCGACGGGATCGACGCGGCGATCGATTTTATGAACAACACGACTATCCGGTTCAACGATGACACCCCTTCGGGCGGCGGTGGCGGGGGACGTTGGCGTTCGCGCGATCCATTTTCGGGCGACATTCCCGATCATTGGGAGATCGGATCGAGTGGCGGATCGGTAACGGAGTTGCGCGGCGCGATCTGGACTTTCGTGCAGCGCCACATCCAAATGCGACTTGAACGGCACGCGGGCCGGGGAAATTTGGGCGGGCTGGCGAATTTTCTCGATATTTATCGCACCGTCAGCGGGGTGCTGCTCGCCTGGCATAACCGGCGCATCCACGACGAGATCGTTATCCCCGCCCCCTTCGTCACTAGGGGCATGCAGGAGATATTGGCCACGCTGATCGGCGCGCGCGGAGAAGAGGAGGCTGAGGCACCAGGATACGGCAAAGCCATTCTCGCCAGCTTGAGCGCCGACGAGCGTCTCGTCAGGGCGGAGCTGGACCGTCATCGGGTTCCGGCGATCATCCGCGCCACCTTGGACGAAATGATCCGGGTTCGCGCGATCTCGCTGCGACGGCCGATTTACGATGCGTGGTCGCAAGATAAGCGTGACTGGGTCTCAAACTGGATCGAGGATATGCAACTAGCCCTCCCCAGTGAAGCAGATATCCAAGAAATTGGCACGGAATTCAGACTCGCCGCCTAGACACAGCTTGCGACCGGTCGGCGAACGGACCAAGTATAGCCGTTAGAGGTGACAGCGAACCTCCGCTTCCGCTCACAGCAGCGGTGCCCCACCAGCGCTCGACAGGAATGTCCCATCTGCGGATGTTGAAGCACGCGCCGAAACGCTCGGGAGGACTGCTGATTTCGGGATTGTTGGCTGGTATCTTGAACAGCGGCCCGAGGGTGTGGGAGTTACCGTTATCGTTTGTTTTGCGATTGCCCGACGATGACCGACCAGTTCTCATCTTCATCATCTTGGGTGCGCCAATAGAATCAATTTTTATACGGATTTCCTGTGGGTTCTGCAGAAAGCAGCACTCACCAGAAGCAAGCGTGCTGCGGCGTAGAGGCTGGCAATTTTCCGCCTCACCTTCCTTCAATATCCTTAAGAGCGGCGCTGTTTTGGCTCCAATGACGATGAAGAACCGTGTTCGGACGGGCAGGTTTCGGGGCTTGATAGGAGGCAAGCTCACGATCGCCCGAATCTAGTCGACGTCCGCAAATAGCTGCCTCACGTTGTCAACGCAGCCCGGTCGAGGGCGGGTGTTGTGGCCCGCCCGGTTCAGCCTGCGCCGCCGCGCAGCATCAGCGCGGCGCGGCGGCAGCGGCAGACCAGTTCGTCGCGCTGGTTCAGCCCGCGATGTTCGAACGTGACGATGCCCTGCGTCGGGCGCGACTTGCTGGCGCGCAGGCCGATGACGGTGGTTTCGGCGCGCAGCGTGTCGCCGACGAACACCGGCTTGGGGAAGGTCACGTCCTCGAACCCCAGATTGCCGACGGTGGTGCCGAGCGTCGTGTCCTGCACCGACAGGCCGACGATCAGCCCCAGCGTGAACAGCGAATTGACCAGCGGCTGGCCGAATTCCGTGCCCTTCGCATATTCATGGTCGATGTGGATCGCCGCCGGATTGTGGGTCATCGCCGAAAACAGCATGTTGTCCGTTTCGGTCACCGTCCGGCGGATCTCGTGGGCGAAGCTCTGCCCCTCGACGAATTGTTCGAAAAACAGTCCGGCCATCATGTCTGTCCCTGAATGGCGGTGGCGCGGGGCGCGCCGCCGTGTCGGTGGTATGCGGGTCCGGCGCTCAGGCGCCCGCTTTCTCTCGCGCGATATAGGCTTCGATCTGCTGCTCCAGCACCGGCAGCGGCAGGGCGCCGGTCGACAGGATCGCATCGTGGAAGCGCCGCTTGTCGAATTTCGCGCCCAGTTCCGCTTCCGCCCTGGCACGTAGCCGGCGGATCGTCAGCTCGCCCAGCTTGTAGGCCAGCGCCTGGCCCGGCCAGCTGATATACCGGTCGACTTCCGTCGCCACTTCGTGCTGCGACAGGGCGGTGTGGGCGGCGAGGTAGGCGATCGCCTTGTCGCGGCTCCAGCCATAGTGGTGGATTCCGGTGTCGATCACCAGCCGCACCGCGCGCCACATCTCGTAGGAAAGCTGGCCGAATTCCTCGTACGGGTTGCGGTAGATGCCCATCTCCCGCCCCAACCATTCGGTGTAGAGGCCCCAGCCTTCGCCATAGCCGGAGAAATAGGTCGCGCGGCGGAATTCCGGCCGGTCCGTCGGCTGCTCCAGCGCCAGCGCCGCCTGGAAGCTGTGCCCCGGCGCGCATTCGTGCAGGGTCAGCGCCGGGATGTTGTAGAGCGGCCGCGACGGCAGGTCGTAGGTGTTCATCATGCACGCCTTCAGCCCGCCGCGCCCGGCGGTATAGAACGGCGCGATCGCGTCCGGCACCGGGATGATGGTGAAACGGAAGCGGGGCAGGGTGCCGATCTGTTCGGCCAGCTTGCCGTCGGCGCGCTTGGCTACATAGGCGGACACGCCCATCAGTTCGTCCGGCGTCTTGGCGATGAACTGCGGGTCGGTCTTCAGGAATTTCAGATAGGCGGGGAAATCGCCCTTGAAGCCGCTGCGCACCATGGTGTCGCGCATTTCCGCCTCGATCCGCGCCACTTCCTTCAGGCCGATGTCGTGGATCTGCTCCGCATTCAGGTCGAGCGTCGTGTATTCCCTGATCTGCGCGGCGTAGAACGCCTTGCCGTCCGGCATTGCTTCCGCCGCCAGCGTGGTGCGCGCCTTCGGCATATATTCGTCGCGGATGAAGGCAAGCAGCCGCGCATAGGCGGGCGCGACCGCCGTGCTGATCGCCGCCCTTGCATCGGCGCGCAGCCGGTCCTGCTCCGTGGCCGGCATCGCCGCCGGCAGAGTACGGAATGCATCGTAGAACGGATTCTTGTCCGGGATGGCTTCGGCATAAGGCGCGATCGAATCGGCGCGGCCGTCCAGCGTTGCGCGCGGCACGCTGAACCCGCGTTTCAGCCCGGCGCGCATGTTGGCGATCTGCTGGTCGAAATAGCGCGGAATGTCCCGCATCCGGGCGACGGCACGGGTTAGCGTGGCGGCATCGGCGCCGTCGTCGACCCGGGCGAGGCCGCTCCAGAAATTGCTGTCGCTGTTGAACGGCATTTCCCAGCTATTGAACGGCGCGCTGGCGATGTTGGCGCGCAGCACTTCGTGAAGCACGGCGGCGTTCAGCTTCTCCTCCGCCGACAGCTCGGCGACCGGGATCGCCTCCAGCTTCGTCATCGTTTCGCGCCAGTGGGCAATCCGCCGTTGCTGCGCCGCCGGGCTGACATCGGGCAGGCGATCGCCCGCGACCCAGCGGTCGCCGGCCCTGATCTGCTGCTCGTCGGCCTTGGTCCATGCCCAGTCCGCTTCGTACAGCGCCTTCAGCCGGGTATCGGCGATGGATTGGGTCGCGGCAGGCGTGGCGCCGTTGCCGGCGGCGAGGGCGGTGACGGGGAGGGCGGTGACGGGGAGGGCGGCGAGCACCGCCCCGGCCAGCACAACAGCGCGCATTCCAATCCCCTTTTCCTGCAATCTCTTGCCGGTAGGTTAGGCGATCCTGTAGCGGGGCTGCAATCGCCGCATGACGCGCGCCGGCGTAAAATCGACGGAGGGCAGGGGATGAGGCTGCGGTCGTTGCTGTTCGTGCCGGGGGACCGGCCGGACCGGATGGAAAAAGCACTGGGCCTTGGCGCCGACGCGTTGATCCTCGATCTGGAGGATTCGGTGGCGCCGGCGGCGAAGCCGGCCGCCCGCGCGGCGGTGGCGGCATTTCTCGCCTCCGCCCGGCGGGCCTGTGCGCTGTTCGTCAGGGTCAATCCGCTCGACGGCGGACTGGTGGAGGACGACCTGGCCGCCGTGCTGCCCGGTGCGCCCGATGGCGTCGTACTGCCGAAGGCGGAGGGCGCGGAGTCGCTGCGTCGGCTCCACGCCCTGCTCGCCGGCAGCGATGCCCGCATCCTGCCGGTGGCGACGGAAACGGCGGCATCGGTGTTCCGCCTTGGCGAGTATGGCGGCGTTACGCCCCGCCTTGCCGGGCTGACCTGGGGCGCGGAGGATTTGCCGGCCGCCGTCGGCGCCACCGCCGCGCGCGAGGCGGACGGCGGTTATACCGCGCCGTACCAGATGGTTCGTTCGCTGGCGCTGTTCGGCGCCGCCGCCGCCGGGGTGCCGCCGATCGAGACGGTCTACCCGGACTTCCGTGATCTCGACGGCCTGCGCCGCTATGCCGAACGGGGTGCCCGCGACGGTTTCACCGGGATGATGGCTATCCACCCGGCGCAGCTTGCGGTGATCAACGCCGCCTTCGCGCCGACCGAACAGGCGATCGCCCATGCCCGCGCAGTGGTTGACGCCTTTGCCGCCAATCCCGGCGTCGGCGCGCTTCAGCTTGACGGCCGGATGATCGACGCACCGCACCTGAAGGCGGCTCGGCGGCTGCTCAGCCGGTTGTAGAGCCCGCTCATTCGGATCGCGGCGGTTAGCTGTACGACGGCTGCCGCCGGATCGCCCATTCCGCCAGCGTGTCGAACGGCAGAAGCTGGAAGAAGGACACGCCGGCGCGGCCGTCATGCGACCAGACGATCGAGCTGCGCTGCGGCACCAGATCGTCGATGGTGATGATGACGTCGTCGCCTTCCTTCAGGAACTTGCTCTCGATCTTGGCACCGCCCTGCGACACGTCGATGACGTTGACCTTGTAGTGGATGTTGTCGAGCAGCAGGTCCGCGGCACAGGGTATGTTGAGCCGCGGCATCCGGCGCGGCATGCCGGCGGCATCCTCCTCGCTTGGCGCGTGCAGAATCTGCAGAACGTCGATCCGCTCGTCGAACTGGATGCCGATCATCGAATCGGCGGTCCACACGATTCTGCCCGGCGCGACATAACCGGATCGCAGCTCGACGCAGACCGGCGCGCCGATCGGCAATTTGGTGTGGATCTTCCCCATCATCCCGCCAGAGGAGATGTTGCGAATCAGGCACAAGCCCTGAAAACCGGCCATGGTCAGTGCCGCCGAACGGTACATCGAAAGGTGCCGGCGGTCTCCCCGCCGTTCGCCCGAGGGCATCGGGACATCCGGGGAAAATGAAATGCCGGTCAGGTCAACATTGTCATAATCCAGTGCCATGGGAGCTCTCCTGCGCGAATTATCTGGGGCTGTGGTCGGGCGCCGGGCGCCGCAGCATGGGAAGCGTCGTGCGTGCGCGGTCGGCGGCGGCTGCCGCGAAACCGTCTATGCTCTCGTTGCCGAGCATGCGGAGCAGGTCGATCCATCCGTCGAAACGAATACCGGCCAGTACGCCGTCGGCCCACAGCACCTTGCCCGCGATCGGATGGCCGGGCCGCAACTCCACGCTCACCCGGTCATGCGGGGCCAGCGCCAGCCCGGTTTCGGCCATCATCCCGCCGGCGGAGACCATATGAATGTAACATATGGCGCGTACCCCGTCGGTGGTCAGGTGCCCGGAACGTAGCATCCGGGGGTCGCGACCCGAGTCATGAAAATTTTTATCGGGCGGATTGGGCACGTCACCGGACAGCGAAACGACGGTCAGGTCGGGCGTGGCGACCGGCCTCCCGTCGCCAGGCTGATAATGAGCATTCACAACGCCGCCTCCTTGCATACCGCAGAGAAAAGGCCACGCATCAGATCGTGCAGCGCTTGGTTTCCGTAGCGTAAACCAAGATCGACTGCCCATCTCCTATTGCGCAGGATCTTTTCTATTCTTGCCCGATACCGGGGCTACGCAACGACGCCTTACATTGGCGATGCACACAGCTAGAATTTCGCATTCTGGCTGCATTTTGTAAAATACATCAATTTGGTGTACTGATCGTTGCCAGTGCCTCTGGCTGCTCATGTTTGGTAAAGGGGCGGTTCATGGCGAAAGGGATTACGGACGATCGTTATCGTCAACTTCTCGTTATCCTTATAGAGGCCAGAAAGGGCGTCGGTCTTTCACAGGCGGACGTCGCCACCAAGTTGAACAAGCCGCAACAGTTCGTCTCGCGCTACGAACTGGGCGAGCGTCGGCTCGACGTTATCGAGTATCTCGATATCGCGGCGGCGCTCGGTCTCGACGCGTTGACCACGCTGCTGGGTCTCGCCGAGTCGCATCCCGAAGACGGGGGTGATTCGCAGACGAAAAACCGGCGGTAAGGCGCAAAATAATAGTAGAATAATAAAGTATCTTGTCCCTGCGCGCCGAAGCTGGCAACCATGAGGCATGAGCAAGCCCCTTTCGATCGTAGGCATCGGCGGCACCACGGCGCCCAATTCTTCCACCGAGCAGGCGTTGCGCCTGGCACTCGCCGCCGCGGCGGCGGAAGGCGCGACCGTCACGCTGTTTGACGGGCCGCAACTGGCGGCATTGCCGCATTATGCGCCAGGCGTCCTCGCCGGCTCCGACGTAGCCTGTGCGCTGGTCAACGCGGTGCGGCAGGCAGACGGGCTTGTGCTGGCCAGCCCCGGCTATCACGGTTCGATTTCCGGCCTGGTCAAGAACGCCATCGATTATGTCGAGGAAACCTCGAAGGACGCCCGCGTCTATCTCGACGGTCTGCCGGTCGGGTTGATCGTCACCGCCTATGGCTGGCAGGCGACCGGGTCGACGCTGGCGACACTGCGCTCGATCGTCCACGCGCTGCGCGGCTGGCCGACGCCGCTTGGCGCCGCGATCAAGAGCGACCGTGGCATGTTCGTCGAGGGGCGCTGCAACGACGCGGCGGCTTCGGGCCAGCTCGATCTGGTCGGCCGCCAGGTCGTCGAATTCGCTCGCCTGCGCCAGCGCGCGCCGTCGATCGGTGCGACCGGCCCGGTCGAGGACGCTTGACGGGCCGCATGCCGACACCGGCTTTGTCCGTCTGATCCGCCCAGCCAGATTGGCGTCGCGGCGCCGATCGCGTATGGCGCGGCGATGACCGTCCTTGCCGATGATACCGCTCTTGCCGCCGCGCTGGCGGAAACCGCTGGCCGCCTGTTGCTGGCGCTACGCGACAGCGCATTGCTGACCGGCAAGGCGCTGGGTGACGCCGGCGACCGCACCGCCAATGCCTTTCTGATGGCGGCGATCGCCACGCAGCGCCCCGACGACGGCGTACTGTCGGAAGAAAGCGTCGATGATCGGTCGCGGCTGGCGAAGCGTCGGGTGTGGATCATCGACCCGCTCGACGGCACGCGCGAATATGCGGAAGCGCGCGCCGACTGGGCGGTGCATGTCGCGCTGGCAATCGACGGACACGCGGCGGTGGGTGCTGTCGCGCTACCGGCGCAGGGGCTGGTGCTGCGGTCCGACGCCCCGCCGCCGTCGGTCGACCGGCCGGCGCGGCCGCGCCTGCTGGTCAGCCGCAGCCGGCCGGCGCCGGAATGCGCCCGCGTCGCCGCCGCGCTCGATGCCGAAGTGGTGCCGATGGGTTCCGCCGGGGCCAAGGCGATGGCGGTATTGCTGGGGCAGGGGGACATCTACCTGCACAGCGGCGGCCAGTATCAATGGGACAATGCGGCGCCGGTGGCGGTGGCGCTTGGCGCCGGCATGGTTGCCGAACGGATCGACGGCAGCCGCTGTATCTATAACGCGGCGGACACCGCGTTGCCGGATTTGCTGATCTGTCCGCCCGAATACCACGAACGGGTACGCGCCGCGTTCGGTTGAGCGGTTATTTCGCGCTTTCGGCGGTTTTCGACACCGTCTTGCCGACAGAGGCGACGTCCTTGCCGGCGCCGGAGATCGTGTTGCATCCCGCCAACGCGATCAGCCCCGCCAGACAGGCCAGTGCGGTCATCTTGTTCATCGTGGCATCCCTAGTCGAATGGGTAGGCGCGCCGGGCGCGTGGCTGCATATTACGGCGCGGAAGGCCGGATGCAATTGGCGATTCCGCGCGTGTGCGGGAAAGTCTGGTGGGCTCGCCGGGATTCGAACCCGGGACCTACAGATTAAAAGTCCGTTGCTCTACCGACTGAGCTACGAGCCCCCAGAGGCGGTCGCCCTATAAGCCGGCCGCCGCCGGGTCAACCGGGCGTGAAGCTGGCGGACGGTCAGGCCGGTGATCGGGTCGCGCCAGTCCGGCGCGATCATGGCCAGCGGCCCCAGCACAAAACCGCGTTCGCGAAAGGCCGGGTGCGGAATGGTGAGGCCGGGGGAGGCCCAGGCGCCCTCCGACCACAGGATGATATCCAGGTCGAGCGGCCGGTTGCCCCAACGGCGGCCCGGCCGACGCCCGGCCGCGCGCTCCATCCGTTTCAGCGCCGTCAGCAGGGCGGGCGGGGCAAGCGGGCTGGTGATGATGCAGGCGGCGTTGGCATAGCGGCGGATCGACGGGCCGATCGGCGCGGTGCGGATGATGACGGATGCCGTCCCGCCCAACTCGGCGAGCGCGGCGGCCAGCGCCGCTTCCGGCGCGCCGTCGCGGCCGGGGCGGTTGGCGCCGAGCGCGATCGCATAGCTTGTCGTCACCATGCCGCTGCGCCTAACCCATCGCCATGCCTGTCGAAAGCCCGCTTGCGGCGACGGAGCCGCCACACGATTGCCCGCGCTGCCCCCGCCTCGTCGCGCTGCGCGAAGACCTGCGCGCCGAGTATCCGGGCTGGTGGAATGCGCCGGTGCCGGCGTTCGGCGACCCGAACGGCTGGCTGGCGATCATCGGTCTTGCCCCCGGCAAGCACGGCGCCAACCGCACCGGGCGGCCGTTCACCGGTGATTTCGCCGGGCCGCTGCTGTTCGACACGCTGGCGGCGTTCGGACTGACCAGCGGGCATTACGACGCGCGGATCGACGACGGTTTCGGCCTGCGCGGCGTCATCATCATCAATTCGGTCCGTTGCCTGCCGCCGCAGAACAAGCCGACCCCGGCGGAATCGCAGGCCTGCCGCCCGTTCGCCGCGGCGCAGGTCGCGGCGCTGCCCAACGTCCGGCTGTTCGTCGCGCTCGGCCGGATCGCCCATGATTCGGCGGTGCGGATATTGGGCCTGCGCCCGGCCGCCGCGCCGTTCGCCCATCTCGCGGAACATGCATTGCCGGACGGGCGGGTGCTGATCGATAGCTACCACTGCTCGCGCTACAACCAGAATACCGGGCGGCTGACGCCGGCGATGTTCCGGGCGGTGTTCGCGCGGGCGGTAGAGCTGGCTCAGATATCGGCGACCAGCCGGCCATAAAGCTCCGGCCGTCGATCGCGGAAGAAGCCGAAGGCCGCGCGGTGGCGCCTGACCAGCGCCAGATCGATCGTCGCGGTCAGCACGCCGGTTTCGTTCGCGCCGAATTCGGCCAGCAGGTCGCCGCGTTCGTCGCAGATGAAGCTGTAGCCATAGAAACGCTGTCCGTCTTCCGTCCCGATCCGGTTGGCGGCAACGACCGGAACGACATTCGACACCGCATGGCCGATCATCGCCCGCCGCCACAGCCGGCTGGTATCCAGGTCCGGATCGTGCGGCTCGCTGCCGATCGCGGTCGGGTAGAACAGGATTTCGGCGCCCATCAGCATCATCGCCCGCGCCGCTTCCGGGTACCATTGGTCCCAGCACACGCCGACGCCCAGCGCCGCGCCCGGTGTCGGCCATACCTTGAAACCGGTGTTGCCGGGGCGGAAATAGAATTTCTCCTCATAGCCCGGCCCGTCGGGGATGTGGCTCTTGCGGTAGACGCCCATGATCGCGCCCTTGTCGTCGATCATCGCCAGGCTGTTGTAATGGTGCGGCCCGTCCGCCTCGAAGAAGCTGGTCGGGATGAACACGCCCAGTTCCGCCGCCAGCGCCCGCATCGCGACGACCGCCTTGTGCCGTTCCGTCGGCTGGGCGCCGGCGAACAGCCCTTCGTCCTCGACCCGGCAGAAATAGGGGCCTTCGAATAGCTCCGGCGGCAGGATGACGGTCGCGCCCTTCGCCGCCGCCTCGCGCACCAGCGCGGAGACGTTGGCGATATTCTCGTCGATATTGCCGGTGAAGGCCAATTGCAGCGCGGCGACGGTGATCTCGGTCATGGCATGTCCTGAACGGCGGGGATCTGCTGGCTGATGCAGTGGAGGCTGCCGCCGCCGGTCAAGATATGGTCGGCGCGCTGGCCGACAACCCTGCGCGTCGGAAACAGCGCCGCGATCGCCGCGACCGCCGCATCGTCGTTGGGCGCGCCATATAGCGGAACGACCACCGCCGCATTGCCGATGTAGAAGTTCATGTAGGAGGCGGGGATCACCTCCCCATCGCGCAGCACCCGGCCGGGCGAGGGCAGGGGCGCGACGGCCAGCCCGAACGCCTTTGCCCGTGCCGTGGCGTCGGCATAGATGACGGCATTGGGGTCGTCCGTTCCGGCGGCGACCGGGATGGCGACCGTGCCGGGCGCGACGAAGCGGGCGAGGTTGTCGACATGGCCGTCGGTATGGTCGTTGGCCAGCCCGTCGCCCAGCCACAATATCCGGTTCAGGCCCAGGTCGGCGTGGAGGCGCGCCTCGACCTCCGCCTTTGTCATGCCGGGGTTGCGATTGGGGTTCAGCAGGCACTGCTCGGTGGTGACCGCCAGGCCGCTGCCGTCGCCGTCGATCGCGCCGCCTTCCAGCACCCAGTCGCAGCGCGCGACCGCGATGCCGCGCTTCGCCGCCAGCCGGACGCCGATATCCTCGTCCCCGGCCAGTTGATATTTGCCGCCCCAGCCGTTGAAACGGAACGACCGCGCCGCGCCGTCGCCGATCAGGATCGGCCCGGTATCGCGCAGCCAGATGTCGCCGAACGCCGCGACGATGACCGATACCCGCGCCGGCACCAGCGCCCGTGCCGCCGCAGCCGCGGTTTCGTCGGCGGCGACCAGCACCACCTGCTCCCCGGCGCCGTCGGCGTCGACCGCCGTCGCGAACGCCGCCACCTCCGCCTGCGCCGGCGTCAGGTCGTCCTCCCATAGCGCGGCATGGCTTGGAAACCCGATCCAGACCGCATCGTGGCGCGCCCATTCGGGGGGAGGAGGAAGGATGGCGTCGGACATGCGATCCCCATCGCTTACTCGCCGGCCTGCCGCAAGCCGGCTTCATCTGCTCGCTTGCAATGCTGGGTATTTTGCAGGATTTATGAAGCACTTAATTTCGGGGGGCGGATATGAAATGGAGGATTCTCGCGGCGGCGTCGGTCATCGCCGCGACACCGCTAATGGCGGCTGACCCGGTGCCGGGGGACATGGCGGAACGTTTTGGTGCGCTCGATACCGTCATCGACATCAGCCTGTCGCCCGATGGCAAGCAGATCGCCTATGTGTCGCCGGGGCCGGACCGGTCGATGATCGTGATGACCGCCGACATCGCCACCGGCGCCAGCCATGCCGTCACCCAGATTGACGCCAAGGTCGGCCATATCGGCTGGTGCGCCTGGTCCGCCGCCGATCGCCTCGTTTGCCAGCAACGCAGCCAGACCAAGGTCTATGGCGATATCGGCGTCAACTTCACCCGGCTGTTCGCTATCGATCTGGACGGAAAGAACGTGAAGATGCTCGGCCAGCGCAGCAGCGACCGGGCGCTGGGGATCAGCCTGGCCGACGGCAATATCCTCGACTGGGGTACCGGCGACGGCACCGTGCTGATGGCGAAAATGTTCATACCGGAACGGGCGATCGGCACGCTGGTCGCCGAAAAGCGGGACGGGCTGGGCGTGCAGTTGATCAACACCCGCACCTTGCAGGCACGCAATCTGGAAATCGCCAACCGCCAGGCGAGTGGCTACATCTCGGACGGGCGCGGCAAAATCCGCATCATGTGGGCCAACCGCTATGACACGCTTGGCAACCTGACCGGCGAGACCGAGTATTTCTACCGCAAGTCCGGCAGCAATAGCTGGGCGACTTTTTCGCGGTCCGATAGAAATGGCGAGAACGCATTCGTGCCGATCGCTGTGGATGCGGAATGCGACTGCGCTTACGCAACCCGGCGCAGCAAGGGGCGCCGGGCGCTTTACAGCGTCGCCCTGAACGATACGCTCGACGCCAAACAGGTCTTCTCCCACGCCGATGTCGACGTGGACGATGTCGTGCGGATCGGCCGGCGCGGTCGGGTGATCGGTGCGAGCTACGTTACAGAGGAACGGCACGCCACATATTTCGACAAGGAATATGGCGCGCTGGCCGAAGCGCTGACCAAGGCGTTGCCCGGCCAGCGGCTGATCGGCTTCGTCGATGCCAGCGCCGACGAGAAGCAGTTGCTGATCCTGGCGACCAGCGATGTCGACCCCGGCCGCTATTACCTGTTCGACCGGACCAGCAAGACGCTGGCGGAGGTGTTGCTCCGCCGCCCGCCGTTGGAAAAGGTGCAGCTCGCCAATGTGCGGGCGGTCAATTACCGCGCTGACGACGGGACGATGGTGCCCGCCTATCTGACCCTGCCGGTGAACGGTGCCGCTAAGGGCCTGCCGACGCTGGTGATGCCGCATGGCGGCCCGGCGTCGCGCGACGAATGGGGGTTCGACTGGCTGGCGCAGTATTTCGCCCAGCGGGGATGGGCGGTGCTCCAGCCCAATTTCCGCGGTTCCAGCGGCTATGGGCAGGCGTGGTTCCAGGATAACGGGTTCCAGTCCTGGCGCCGCGCGATCGGCGACGTCACGTCGGCCGGAAAATGGCTGGTCAGCGAGGGCATTGCCGATCCGCGTCACCTCGCCATTCTCGGCTGGTCCTACGGCGGCTATGCCGCGTTGCAGGCGCAGGTCGTCGCGCCTGACCTGTTCAAGGCGGCGGTGGCGATTGCTCCAGTCACCGACCTTGCGATGCTGAAGGCGGAATCGAAGCGTTTCACCAATGCGGAAATCGTCGCCCGCTATATCGGTTCCGGCGCGCATATCGACGAGGGCTCACCCGCCCGCCATGCCGACGCATTCAAGGCGCCGGTGCTGATGTTCCACGGCAGTGAAGACCTGAATGTCGACGCGACCGAATCGAAGGAGATGGACCGGGCGCTGCGCAAGGCCGGCAAGGCCAGCACGCTGGTTATCTATGACGGCCTCGACCACCAGCTTCGCGATTCGAAGGCGCGGATCGACATGCTGCTGAAAAGCGATGCGTTCCTGCGCGGCAGCGTCGGGCTGTAAAACAAAAATGGGGCGGCACCGTTGCCGGGCCTCCCCATTTTGAAAGCGTGATCCGACCGATCAGCGCGAATAGAATTCGACGACCAGGTTCGGCTCCATCTTCACCGGGTAAGGCACCTCGTCCAGCGTGGGCACGCGGGTGAAGGTGATCTTGGCGGCGCCGTCCGGGGCGACGTAATCGGGAATGTCGCGCTCGGCCAGGCTCTGCGCCTCCAGAACCAGCGCCATTTCCTGCGCCTTCTTGCCCAGCGTCACTTCGTCGCCCGGCTTTACCAGCCGCGACGCGATGTTGCACTTCACGCCGTTGACCAGAATGTGGCCGTGGCTGACGAGCTGGCGGGCGGCAAACACCGTCGGCGCGAACTTGGCGCGGTAGACGATCGCGTCCAGCCGGCGTTCCAGCAGGCCGATCAGGTTCTGCGAGGTGTCGCCCTTCATTCGGGCGGCTTCGACATAAGCCTTCTTGAATTGCTTCTCGGTGACGTCGCCGTAATAGCCCTTCAGCTTCTGCTTGGCGCGCAGCTGAATGCCGTAATCCGACACCTTGCCCTTGCGGCGCTGCCCGTGCTGGCCGGGGCCATATTCGCGCTTGTTGACCGGGGACTTCGGACGGCCCCAGATGTTCTCGCCCATGCGGCGATCGAGCTTGTACTTGGCGCTGCTGCGCTTCGACATCAGTCTTTCCTTTGCAATTGCCAACAACCCCCGCCAAAACGGCGGAATTCCCGGTCATCGCTCTGCTTGTCCATTGGATGGGGCAGGGCCGCCGCTTCACCGGGGTGCGGGGCCATTGCGAAGGCGGGCGACTAGCGGGCAGACGCCCTCAAGTCAAGTTGTGGACAGCGCCGCGCCACGGACTATGACGCGCGCATGGACGAAACCGTAAAGGCGCCGGAGGACTGCGCCACCATGCTGGACGTGCGCGCCGGGGTCGATGCCGTCGACCGCGCGTTGATGCGCCTGATTGCCACCCGCTTCGGCTATATGGACGCGGCGGCGCGGATCAAGCCGGACCGCGCCGCCGTCCGCGACGAACCGCGCAAGGCCCAGGTCATCGCCAACGCCCGCCGCTCGGCCGCCGCCGCCGGCGTGCCGGAAGATGTGGCCGCCGGCCTGTGGGACTGGCTGGTCGAGGCATCAATCGCCTATGAGTTCGAGGCGTTCGACCGGAAGATGTGAGGGCGGGGGGCGTTGTGCGTCCCTCGACTACGCTCGGGATGGCCCCTCGACTACGCTCGGGATGGACGGGGGTTAAAATGTGGGTGCTTCCCCTCTCCGTCCATCCGAGCGAAGTCGAGGGACGCAGTAAGGGCGGGGCACCAAAACCTTGATCCGCCCCTACCGCCGCCGTGGCCGGGCCAGCGCGCTCAGCACCCCGCGCAGGGTGCGGACCTCCAGGCTGTTCCAGCCGGGCTTGGTCAAAAGGGTGCGCAAGGTCAGCCGGGTCGCCGGTGCGCGGTCCGGCGGGTAGAAATAGCCGGCCGGCTCCAGCAGCGCCTCCAGGGAGGCGATCAGGCCGTCCAGCTCCGCCTGCGGCGCCGGGGGCAGCAGCGGCGTCTCGGTCGGGCTGGCCAGCGCCTCGCCCTTCGACCATTCATAGCAGATCAGGTTGACCGCCTGCGCCAGGTTGAGCGAGCCGAATTGCGGGTTGATCGGCACGGTGACGATCGTCCGCGCCAGTGCCACGTCCTCCGTCTCCAGCCCCGATCGCTCCGGCCCGAACAGGATGGCGGATCGCCCGCTGGCGCCGTGGATCGCATCCGCCGCCTGCGCCGGCGTCAGCACCGGCTTGGTGACGCCGCGCTTGCGCACCGTCGTCGCATGGACATGCGCGCAATCGGCAACCGCCTCTGCGACCGTGTCGAACACGCGCGCCCGTTCCAGCACGACATCCGCCCCGCTTGCCGCCGGCCCGGCATCCGGGTTCGGCCAGCCGTCGCGCGGCGCGACCAGCCGCATCTCGGTCAGCCCGAAATTCAACATCGCCCGCGCCGCCTTGCCGATGTTCACGCCCAGTTGCGGGCGGACCAGCACGACGACGGGCTGGGTGGGGGCGGGCTCCGTGCGCTCCTGATCCGCTTGTCCCTCGACTACGCTCGGGATGGGGCCGCTGTTGTGTTCGGGGTCGTCCCTCGACTGCGCTCGGGATGGACGGGGGAAGGGGGATGCAGGGCGGGGCGCCGGCACATCCCCATTCATATCGCCATCCCCATCCCTCAATCCGTCCATCCCGAGCGCAGTCGAGGGACGCACCAACGGAGAACGCACCAGCAGGGCCCCCACATCCGACCCATCCGGCACCCCCCGAACCCCGCGTTCCCCCGGCGGCACCGCGGCCGCCTTCAATCCGGCCCAATCCCCCCCGATCAGCGCCTCCTTCTTGGCCCGCGACCACCCCTTGATCCGCGCCTCCGCGGCGCGGGCGTCGTCGCGGGTCTGGAAGGCTTCGCTCCACACCAGCGTCACCGGGCGCCGGGTGGCGGTGTAGCTGCCGGTCGCGCCGCTCTCATGCTCGGCGATGCGGTGGTCGAGGGCGTCCGTCTGGCCGGTGTAATAACTGCCGTCGGCACAGCGCAGCATGTAGACGTGGAAGGTCATGGCCGATCCGCAGCGGTCATTCCGGCTCGCCGACGCCGGCGATGGTGCCGGCGAAATCCTCGAAGTCGCGGGCTTCGGTGAAATCCTTGTAGACGCTGGCGAAGCGAATGTAGGCGACATGGTCGATCGCGTGCAGCCCGTCCATCACCAGCTCGCCGATCCGCTTGGCCGGAACCTCGCCATCACCGGCGGTTTCCAGTTGGCGCTGAATGCCGGAAACCAGCCGTTCCAGGCGCATCGGTTCGATCGGCCGCTTGCGGCAGGCGATCGAGACGGAACGGGCCAGTTTGTCGCGGTCGAACGGCTCGCGCTGCCCTTCCGCCTTGACCACGGTCAGTTCGCGGATCTGGACGCGTTCGAAGGTGGTGAAGCGCGCGCCGCAGCCCTCGCACTGGCGCCGTCGGCGAATGGCGGCGCCGTCCTCGGTCGACCGGCTGTCCTTGACCTGGCTGTCGTCGTGGCCGCAGAACGGGCAGCGCATCTACGTCGCCTTGCGCGGCGTCCGCCGCTGCCCGCATGCCGCCATCCTTACGCCTCCGGATAGATCGGGAAGCGGGCGCACAACGCGCGAACGCGGTCGTTTACGGCCTTTTCGACCGCCGGGTCACCGGTCTCACCCTTGGCGCGCAGCCCGTCGAGCACGTCGGCGATCATGTCGCCGATATCGCGGAACTCGGCGACGCCGAAACCGCGGGTGGTGCCGGCGGGCGATCCGACGCGGATGCCGCTGGTCTTGACCGGCGGCAGCGGGTCGAACGGGATGCCGTTCTTGTTGCAGGTGATACCGGCGCGCTCCAGCGCCTCGTCGGCGTCGCGGCCGGTCACGCCCAGCGGCCGCAGGTCGACCAGCGCCAGATGGGTGTCGGTGCCGCCGGCGACCAGATCGGCGCCGCGTTCCTTCAGCCGGCTGGCCAGCGCCTTCGCATTCTCCAGCACCGCGGCGATGTAGCTCTTGAACGACGGCTGCAGCGCCTCGCCGAACGCCACCGCCTTGGCGGCGACGACGTGCATCAGCGGCCCGCCCTGAAGGCCGGGGAACACCGCCGAGTTGATCTTCTTGGCTATGCCCTCGTCATCGGTCAGCACCATGCCGCCGCGCGGGCCGCGCAGCGTCTTGTGGGTGGTGGTGGTGACGATATGGGCGTGGCCGAACGGCGTCGGGTGTAGCCCGGCGGCGACGATGCCGGCGAAATGCGCCATGTCGACCATGAACAGCGCGCCGACTTCGTCCGCGATCGCGCGGAAGCGGGCGAAGTCGATATGGCGGGGATAGGCGGAACCGCCGGCGATGATCAGCGTCGGCTTATGCTCCTTGGCCAGCCGCTCGACCTGGTCGAAATCGATCAGATGATCGTCGGGGCGGACGCCGTACTGGACCGCGTTGAACCATTTGCCGGACAGCGCCGCACGCGCGCCGTGGGTCAGGTGACCGCCGGCGTCCAGGCTCATGCCGAGGATGGTGTCGCCCGGCTTGGTCAGCGCCAGCATGACCGCGCCGTTGGCCTGCGCGCCGGAATGCGGCTGGACGTTGGCGAAGCCGCAGCCGAACAGCTGCTTCGCCCGCTCGATCGCCAGCGTCTCGACCTCGTCGGACGGGGCGCAGCCCTGATAGTAGCGCTTGCCCGGATAGCCCTCGGCATATTTGTTGGTGAAGACGGAGCCTTGCGCCTGCAACACCGCGCGCGACACGATGTTTTCCGACGCGATCAGCTCGATCTGGTTCTGCTCGCGGTCCAGCTCGTGGGTCATGCCGGCGAAAACGGCGGGGTCCGCTTCCGCCACGCCACGGGTGAAGAAACCGTCCGGCTGGACGTCGTTCAGGGTCCTGGGGTTGGTGCTCATGCCGGCTCCTTCGCGCTGCTGGGGTGGGTCAGTTTGTCGATGCGGCGCTGGTGGCGACCTCCATCGAATTCGGTGGAAAGGAAGGCGGTGACGCAGGCCTTGGCCATGTCGATGCCGACCAACCGGCCGCCCATCGCGATGACGTTGGCATCGTTGTGCCGCCGCGCCAGTTCCGCCGACAGCGGCTCGTCGACCAGCGCGCAGCGGCAGGCCGGGTTGCGATTGACCGCGATCGAAATGCCGATGCCGGACCCGCACAGCGCGATGCCGACCGGCGCATCGCCCTTCGCCACCGCCTCGGCCAGGCGATAGCCGAAATCGGGGTAATCGACGGAATCGGGTCCGTTGGTGCCCAGATCCTGCACGGCGTGCCCTTCCGCGCGCAACCATTCGACCAGTGCGGCCTTCAGCGCATAGGCGGCGTGGTCAGAGGCAATGGCGATCGAACGGGGCATGGCTTTGTGTCCGCGAATGACTCGGATGGCGGCTCTCTAGGGACTTGCGGCCGCGCACGCCACCTTTGTCAGCACCGGACGGCGTCCGCCATGGCTTTCCCGCCCCGCCCGCCGCCTGTAGGCTGGGTAACCGTCCGTGGGAGGAAGTTGCCGATGTCGTTCCGTTCCGCCGCGCTGACCACCGTCGCGCTGCTGCTTCTCGCCTGTTCCGGCAAGGGTCCCGCCGACAACGCCGCCGAGGCCCGTGACCGGTTGCCGCCCGGCAACGCGCTGCCTCCGCCGGAATTCGAGGTGGTGCCGCCAGACGAATCGGCTAGCCCGACCGATGCGTGGATCGGCAGATGGGCCGGCGTCGAAGGGCTGGTTCTGGATATCGCGTCCGCCGACGCGCCGGGCCGTTACGCCCTGACCGTCACCCTGCTTGACGGGACCAGCCGCTATGAGGGCGTCGCCGACGGTAATGTCATCCACTTCACCCGCGCCGGTCGCCCGGAAACGCTGCGTGCCGTGCTGGGCGAGGAAACCGGCCTCAAATACCTTGCCGGCAAGCATGACTGCCTGATGATCAGAGCGGGCGAAGGCTTCTGCCGCGACTAGCGGCGGAGGGTCGCCAGCGCGAGATGATTTCCCTGGCAAGAAAAAAAGCCGATAAACCCTGCGGATGATCGAAACCGACAGGCTTGTTCTCCGCCGTCACGGCGAGGATGATTTCGACGCGCTTCACGCACTGTGGAGCGATCCGCTGGTCATCGCCCATGTCGGCGGCGTCCCGCTGGGCCGCGAGCAGGTCTGGCACCGGCTGCTGCGCTACATCGGCCATTGGGCGGTGCGCGGTTACGGCATGTGGGTGGTCGAAACCCGCGACGGCGCCTTCGTTGGCGATGTCGGCATATTCGAAGGGCGGCGCGGCCTCGGTCCCCGTTTCGATTCCGCGCCGGAGGTCGGCTGGGTGCTCAGCCCGGCCGCCTGGGGGCGGGGCTATGCGACGGAAGCGGTGCTTGGCGCGCTGGGCTGGATAGAGGCGACGCACGGCATCGATCGCACCGTCTGCCTGATCGAGAGCGGCCACCGCCCGTCCATCCATGTCGCCGAACGGGCGGGGTTCGCCCATTACGACGCCGCCGAGTACAAGGGCGAGGCAATCGTGCTGATGGAACGCAGGCGCCCGGCGGCGGGCGGCTGAGCGCGCGGTTCAGGCCGCCTTGCGGATTTCCAGCCGGTCCCAGATCTCGGCCAGCGCCTCGACCAGCTCGCGCATCATCGCTTCGCTGTGGGTCGGGCCGGGCGTGAAACGCAGCCGCTCCGTGCCGCGCGGCACCGTCGGGTAATTGATCGGCTGCACATAGACGCCATATTCGGCGAGCAGGATGTCGCTGATCTTCTTGGCCTTGACCGGGTCGCCGACCATCAGCGGGACGATGTGGGTGGTCGACGCCATCACCGGCAGGCCGGCATCGCGCATCATCGCCTTCAGCCGCGCCGCCGCCGCCTGCTGCCCGTCGCGCTCGGCGCTCGACGCCTTCAGGTGGCGGACGCTGGCGAGCGCCCCGGCGACCAGCACCGGCGACAGCGAGGTGGTGAAGATGAAGCCCGGCGCATAGCTGCGGATCACGTCGATGATCGTGCGGTCGGCGGCGATATAGCCGCCCATCACGCCGATCGCCTTGGCCAGCGTGCCTTCGATGATGGTCAGCCGGTGGGCAACGCCGTCGCGGTCGGAAATGCCACCGCCGCGCGGGCCGTACATGCCGACGGCGTGGACCTCGTCGAGATAGGTCAGCGCGTTATACTTGTCGGCCAGGTCGCAGATCTCGGCGATCGGCGCGACGTCGCCGTCCATCGAATAGACGCTTTCGAACGCAATCAGCTTGGCAACGCCAACCGGCGCCGCTGCCAGCAATTCTTCCAGGTGGGCGAGGTCGTTGTGGCGGAACACCCGCTTCTCGCAGCCGGAATGGCGAATGCCGGCGATCATCGACGCATGGTTCAGCGCGTCGGAAAACACGATGCAGCCGGGCAGCAACCGGCCGAGCGTCGCCAGCGCCGCCTCGTTCGAGACATAGCCGGAGGTGAACAGCAGCGCACCGTCCTTGCCGTGCAGATCGGCCAGCTCGCCTTCCAGGTCGACATGGTAATGGGTGTTGCCGCCGATATTGCGGGTGCCGCCGGACCCGGCGCCGACATCGTGCAGCGCCTCTTCCATCGCGGCGATCACGTCGGGGTGCTGGCCCATCGCCAGATAATCGTTGGAACACCAGACGGTGATCGGCTTCGGCCCGTTATGACCGGCGAAACAGCGCGCGTTGGGGAACATGCCCTTATTGCGCAGGATGTCGATGAACACGCGGTACCGGCCTTCGCTGTGCAGCCGGTCGATCGCCTGGGCGAAAACGTGGTTATAGTCGAGCGCGCGCTCGTCGCTGTTCTGGGTCATCTCGGCCGTGCCGATAGCCCCGGAATGCCGCCATTACCAGTGAGAACAGCTCGCAACAGCATGGTTTTCGCGGGATTCGCCAAGGCGGGGCCGTGGTTTGCGGGGCAGGCGCCGGTTACAGTGCATCTATCCTCTCCAGCCCGAAACCGGCCAGCGCGGGGATCAATGCTTCCTGTCCCGCGTCGCGTCGCGTGAACAGGGCGATGCCGGGCGGCGGCGCCTCCGGCCATGTCTGCCCCTGGGTCAGGTAAGCGATGCGCCGGGCGATGCCGTCTGCCCCGTCGACCAGCAGCACGCCCGGCGCGGCGCGGGCCAGTTCATCCTCCACCAGCCGGAAATGGGTGCAGGCGAGGACAATCGCGTCCATCCCCGCGCCGCCCGGCTGGCCGGTCAGCGCGGTAATGATCGCGGCATATTCCTTAGGGTCGCCGGCATCGCCGCGCAGCTTCGCCTCGGCCAGTTCGACCAGCCGTGCCGATCCGTGACGCAGCACGGTGCAGTCGGCGGCGAATTCGGCGGCCAGCCGATCGACATAGGGCTGGCGCACCGTCGCATCGGTGCCGAGCACCCCAATCACCCGGCTTTTCGATGCGAGCGCCGCCGGCTTGATCGCCGGCACCGTGCCGACGACGGGCAGGTCGAGCGCGGCGCGGATCACCGGCAGCGCGATCGTCGATGCGGTGTTGCAAGCGATGACGACCAGCCGCGGGCGATAGCGTTCGACCAGCCGGCCGAGCAGCGCCGGTACCCGCGCCGCGATCTCCGACTCGCTTTTCAGGCCATAGGGGAACCCAGCCGAATCGGCGGCGTAAACGATCGGCGCGGTCGGCAGCAGCGCCCGCGCAGGCCCGAGAACGGACAGGCCGCCGACACCGGAATCAAAGAAAAGCAGGGGGCGGGTGTCGGCCATCGCGCTTTTGCTGTAAGTTATTGCCGGTGCGGATCAAGGCCCTAAACTGGGGCCTTGCAATGGGGGCCGGGGAACTGATCGACATGCTCTGGATGGGACCGGCTGCGGCGTTGGCGCTGGGCTATCTGCTCGGTGCGATACCGTTCGGGTTACTGCTCGGTCGCATGGCCGGGATCGGGGACATCCGCCAGGCTGGCTCCGGCAATATCGGCGCGACCAACGTGTTGCGTGTCGGCGGCAAGGGATTAGCGGCCGCGACGCTGTTGCTGGATGCGGGCAAGGGCGCGGTGGCGGTGCTGCTCGGCGCGTTGATCCTGCCCGAATCCGGGGCACTGCTCGGCGCGGCGGGGGCGTTTTTCGGCCACCTCTATCCGGTGTGGCTGCGGTTTCGCGGCGGCAAGGGGGTGGCGACCCTGCTCGGCATCACCCTGGCATTATACTGGCCGGTCGGCCTGATCTTCGCCGCCGTCTGGCTCGGCGCGCTGGTATTGTTCCGCTATTCCTCGGTCGGCGGCATGGCCGCGGCCGTGTCGGCGCCGCTCGCGGCCGCCATCTTCGGGCGGTTCGAACTGGCGCTGCTGCTGATCGCGCTGGCGCTGATGGTGTTGTGGCGCCACCGTGCCAACATCGAACGGCTCCTTGCGGGCACGGAGCCGCGCATCGGCGGCGCGCGGGGTGGCTGACGCCGATTCCGGCGACGATGCTTTTACCAGATTGCGGCTGATCCGCTCGGCCAATATCGGTCCGGTGACCTATGCCCATCTGCTCGATCGTTTCGGCACCGCGGCGGCGGCGCTGGCGGCGATCCCGGCACTGGCGGCGCGCGGCGGCGGACGGGCGCCGCGGCTGGCGGATGCCGGCGCGATCCGGGCCGAAATCGATTGCGTCGCCCGGCTCGGTGCCCGTCATCTGTTCCTTGGCGGGCCCGGCTACCCGCCGCTGCTCGCTCATGTCGAAAGCGCGCCGCCGGCGTTGATCGTGCGCGGCACCGTGTCGCTGGCGGCGCGGGCGACAGTCGCCATCGTCGGCGCGCGCAATGCCTCCGCCGCCGCCTGCCGCTTCGCGCGCGGGCTGGCGCAGGCGCTGGCGGACGATGGGATCACCGTCGCCTCCGGTCTGGCGCGGGGTATCGACACGGCGGCGCATGTCGGTGCGCTCGACGGCGGCACCATCGCCGTCGTCGCCGGCGGCATCGACGTCGTCTTTCCGCCCGAAAACGTCGCGTTGCAGGAAGAGGTGGCAGCGCGCGGCCTGCTGATCGCGGAACAGCCGCCGGGCACGGAACCCCACGCCCGCCACTTTCCCTGGCGCAACCGGATCATCGCCGGGCTGGCCGCCGGCACGGTGGTGGTGGAAGCGGCGCCGCGCTCCGGCTCGCTGATCACCGCGCGGCTGGCCGGGGAGGCGGGCAGGGCGGTGATGGCGGTGCCCGGCTCGCCGCTCGACCCACGCGCGCAGGGCTGCAACCAGCTGATCCGTGACGGCGCCATTCTGGTCCAGAACGCCGCCGAGGTGGTCGAGGCGATCCGCCCGCTCGATCCGCGCGTCGTCGCCCAGCCGGTCGATCTCTTCGCCGCCCAGCCGATTGCCGCCGATGCGAGTGACGGGGAACGCCGCGCCGTCATCGCGCTGCTCGGCCCGACCCCGGTCACGGTCGACGAGCTGATTCGCCAAGCCGGGCTGGCCCCGGCCGTGGTTCAGACGGTGCTGCTCGAACTGGAACTCGCCGGTCGGCTGGAACGGCATGCCGGCGCCCGCGTTGCGCTCTTTGCCGGCTAGGGGCATAGCGCGCCAATGTCGGCGGGCGGCCGCCGTTCTTATCTCCCTCTTGACGGGGCGTGTCGAGGCTTCCCATCCTCGCATGCGCACGTGAAGCGTTTACGATCCGGGGTTTCATGCAGCTTGTCATCGTCGAATCGCCTGCCAAGGCGAAGACCATCGAGAAATATCTCGGCGGGGCGTACCGCGTCCTCGCCTCCTACGGCCATATCCGCGACTTGCCGCCGCGCGACGGATCGGTGCGGCCGGACGAAGGCTTCGCGATGGACTGGGAAGCCTATGCCGACAAAGGCAAGCAACTGCGCGCGATCGTCGACGCGGCGAAGCAGGCGGACCGGCTGATCCTCGCCACCGACCCCGATCGCGAAGGGGAAGCGATTTCGTGGCACGTGCAGGAAATGCTACGCCAGAAAAAGGCGCTGCCGAAGGATGTCGAACGCGTGACGTTCAACGCGATCACCAAGGCAACGGTGACGGCGGCGATGAAGGCGCCGCGCGCGCTTGATGATGACCTGATCGACGCCTATCGCGCCCGCCGCGCGCTCGACTATCTCGTCGGCTTCACCCTGTCACCGGTGCTCTGGCGCAAGCTGCCCGGCGCCAAGTCGGCCGGGCGGGTGCAGTCGGTGGCGCTGCGCCTGATCGTCTCGCGGGAGCGGGAGATCGAAAGCTTCGTTCCGCAGGAATACTGGTCGGTCTTCGCCGATATGGAACAGGGCGGCCAGGCGTTCGTCGCCCGGCTGGTTCGCTGGCGCGGCGAAAAAATCGACAGGCTGACGATCGGCGCGGCTGGCGATGCGGCGGCCGCAAAAGTGGCGGTGGAGGCCGGTCGTTTCACTGTCGTATCGGTTGAAACCAAGCCTGCGACCCGCAACCCGCCGCCGCCCTTCACCACCTCCACCCTGCAACAGGAAGCGGCCAGAAAGCTGGGCTTTTCCGCCAGCCACACCATGCGCGTCGCCCAGACTCTCTATGAGTCAGGGGTGATAACCTATATGCGAACCGACGGCGTCCAGATGGACGAAAGCGCGATCTCCGCCGCCCGCCGCGCGATCGCCGACCGCTATGACGGCAGCTATGTTCCCGACAAGCCGCGTCACTACACCACCAAGGCGAAGAACGCCCAGGAAGCCCACGAAGCGATCCGCCCGACCGATTTCGCCAACGACCGCGCCGCCTCCGGCGACGAAGCGCGGCTCTACGACCTTATCTTCAAGCGCGCGCTCGCCAGCCAGATGGCATCCGCCCGGCTGGAACGGACGGCGGTCGAACTGGCCGACGCCACCGGCCAGACCGCGCTGCGCGCCACCGGCCAGGTCGTGCTGTTTCCCGGCTACCTCGCCCTGTACGAGGAAGGGCGCGACGACCCGGCTGGCGGTGAGGGCGATGAGGATTCGCGCCGCCTGCCCCGGCTTGCGGAAGGCGACGCCCCGGCGCGCAAGGCCGTCCATGCCGAGCAGCATTTCACCCAGCCGCCGCCGCGCTTCTCGGAAGCCAGTCTGGTCAAGAAGCTGGAAGAGCTGGGCATCGGCCGCCCGTCGACCTACGCCTCGATCATCCAGGTGCTTAAAGACCGGGCCTATGTCCGGACCGAGAAGAACCGCTTCTTCGCCGAAGAGAGCGGTCGGCTGGTGACCGCCTTCCTCGAACGCTTCTTCGAGCGGTATGTCTCCTACGACTTCACCGCCGGGCTTGAAGACGAGCTTGACGAGATCTCCGGTGGCCGCGCGCAGTGGCAGGCGGTGCTTGAGGCGTTCTGGAAGGATTTCAAGCCGAAGACCGAACAGGTCATGGAACAGAAGCCGTCGGACATCACCGCCGCGCTCGACCAGTTCCTGGAGCCGTATCTGTTTCCGCCGCAGGCCGATGGAAGCGACCCACGCCTCTGCCCAAGCTGCAAGGCCGGGCAGCTGGCGCTGCGCGGCGGCCGGTTCGGCGCCTTCGTCGCCTGCTCCAACTACCCGGAATGCAAATACACCCGCCGCTTTGCCCAGCCGGGCGGCGACAATGGCGGCGACAGCGGGCCGGAGTCGCTGGGCACCGACCCGGCGAGCGGACTGGACGTCACCCGGCGCAGCGGCCGGTTCGGGCCCTATATCCAGTTGGGCGACGGCAAGGAGGCGAAGCGCGCGTCGATCCCTAAGGACTTGCCGGGCGACGGCCTGACCCTGGACTGGGCGATCAAGCTGCTGTCGCTGCCGCGCGAGATCGGCCCGCACCCGGAGAGCGGCAAGCCGATCACCGCGTCGATCGGCCGCTATGGCCCCTATCTGGCCCATGACGGCAAATATGCCCGGCTGGGCAGCACGATGGAGGTGTTCGAGACCGGCATGAACGCCGCCGTGGTCAAGCTGGCCGAGGCGGCGGCCAATGGCGGGCGACCGGCGCGGGGCGCCGCCGCCGCGCCGCTGCGCGTGCTCGGCGCCCACCCGCGCACCGAGGCGGAAATTCGGGTGATGGCCGGCCGCTATGGTCCCTATGTGACCGACGGCACCACCAACGCGACGCTGCCCAAGGGGTTGGAGCCGGAGGCGGTGACGCTGGAGGAGGCGGCGCAGCTGATCGACGCGCGCGCGGCCGCCCCGGCGCGCGGCAAGAAGAAGGCTCCGGCCAAGAAAGCACCGGCCCGGAAGAAGGCGCCGGCGAAGAAGGCAAAGAAGGACTGAGCGCCGTCAGACGGTGGTGATGCGGTCGTCGTCCGCCCCGGCGAGCAACGACACCAGCCCGCCGCCGGCGATGCGCGGATCGAGCGTGTCGAGCGCCAGCCCGGCGGCAGCCAGGCCGCTTTGGCAGGCGATGACCTCTACCCCCAGCGCCAGCGCATCGTCGAGCGGCGCGCCGGGCAGCAGAGTGACGGCGCGGTCGTGCAGGTAGAGCCGGGCGCGCCCACCAAGCGCGGCGGCGGCGCTGGCGATGGCAATCGCGGCGTCCAGCCGCTCGCGATCGGCGGTCAGCACGATCAGGGTCAGCCCGCGCATCGGCACCCCGGGTCTTTCGGCAGCGTGGCGGTGTGGAATCGGAAGGCGAGGGCGTCGAGCCGTAGCAGCTGGCCGGCACTGTCGGCGCCGAACGGCACGATCTGGCGGATCGCCTCGATCGCGGCGAGGGCACCAAGCGTCGCGGTCAGCGCGCCGAGCACGCCCTGGTCGGCGCAGCTGACATCCGGCCGGTCGGGATCATCGCCGATCAGGCAGCGGTAGCAGGGCTTGCCGACTTCCCAGCCGCGATAGACTGCCAGTTGCCCGTCGAACTGGCCGACCGCCGCCGAGACTAGCGGGATGCGGAGGGCGAGGGCAGCGTCCGCGACCGCCAGCCGGGTGGCGAAATTGTCGCAACCGTCGAGCACGACATCGGCACCGGCGAGCAGGCCGGCGGCGTTGCCGGCGTCCAGCCGTACCTCCTGCCGAACGACATGCACGTCGGGGTTCAGTCGCGCGACCGCATCCGCCGCCGCGTCGACCTTAAGCCGCCCAACGTCGGCGGTCGCGAACAGCGTCTGGCGTTGCAGGTTGGACAGCGCGACCCTGTCGTCGTCGATCACGGTCAGCCGGCCGACCCCGGCCGCCGCCAGCGCCGCGATTGCCGGGCAGCCGATGCCGCCGGCACCGATCACCACGACGTGGCCGGCGAGCAGCGCTCGTTGCCCGGTGCCGCCGATCTCCTTCAGGATGATGTGGCGGGCGTAACGGTCAAGCTGGGCGTCGCTGAGCGTCACACCCCGGTCGAGCCGAAGCCGCCGGCGCCGCGCGCGGTTTCATCCAGCTCAGCGACCTCGGCGAACTGGGCGGCGGTGACAGCGGCGGGGACGAGCTGGGCAATCCGGTCGCCGCGCGCGATGGCGAACGGCTCGCTGCCCAGGTTAGCGAGGATCACCTTCACCTCGCCGCGATAGTCGGCATCGATGGTGCCGGGCGCGTTGAGGCAGACGACGCCGTGCTTCAGCGCCAGCCCGGAGCGCGAGCGGACCTGCACCTCATGCCCTTCGGGGATGGCGAAGGCGAAGCCAGTGGCGACGGCATGGCGGGCGCCGGGGGCGAGGGTCAGCGCCTCTGCGGCGACCACGTCCATCCCGGCGGCGTGTGCGGTGGCATAAGCGGGGAGGGGCAGGCCGTTGCCGTGGGGCAGCCGTTTGATCTCGATGGTCAGCGTCATTGTATGGCCCCAAGTGCGTCGGCGATTCGTTCGGCCAGCCGCTCGGCCACCGCCAGCTTGCTGCCCTGCGGCCAATCCTCGACCCCGTCGGCGGTGACGAGGTGGACGCGGTTTTCGGCGCCGCCCATCACGTCACCGGACACGTCGTTGGCGACGATCCAGTCGCTGCCCTTGCGCGTTCGCTTGGCGACGGCGTTGTCGACGACATTCTCGGTCTCCGCCGCGAAGCCGACGACCAGCGCCGGGCGGCGCGGATCGCGCGACAATTCAGCCAGTATATCGGGGTTTTCGGACAGGCCGAGCGTTGGCGGCTTGCCGTCGGGCCGCTTCTTGATCTTGCCCGCCGCCGGTTCGACCCGCCAGTCGGCGACGGCGGCGACCATCACCGCCGCGTCGGCGGGCAGGGCGCGGCCGACTTCGCTGGCCATCTGGCGTGCGGTTTCGACATCGACGCGGTCGACGCCCGGCGGGGTCGGCAGCGTTACCGGGCCGGAGACCAGCGTCACCCGCGCCCCGCGCGCGGCGAGGGCGCCGGCGATCGCATAGCCCTGCTTTCCCGAAGAACGGTTGGCGATGTAGCGGACCGGGTCGATCGGCTCATGCGTCGGCCCGGCGGTGACGATGATATGGCGGCCGGCAAGCCGCGCGTCGCGGCCGATCCATGCCGGGCCGTCGGCGGGTGGCGGCAGCTTGGCCGGGCGGTCCGGCGCGGGCTCAGCCGCCAGCATCGCATGGATGGCGGCGAGGATGGCGGTCGGTTCCGGCAGGCGGCCGGGGCCGTATTCGCCACAGGCCATCGCGCCTTCGTCCGGTTCCATCACCGTCACGCCGTCGGCGCGCAGGCGTTCGACGTTGCGCCGGGTCGCCGGGTGCAGCCACATCCGTACGTTCATCGCCGGGGCGACCAGCACGGGCTTGTCGGTCGCCAGCAGCAGCGTTGTCGCGAGATCGTCCGATATGCCGGCGGCCATCCGCGCCATCAGGTCGGCGGTGCCGGGAGAGACGACGACAAGATCGGCTTCGCGGCTGAGGCGGATATGGCCTATCTTCGCCTCGTCCTTCAAATCCCACAGGCTGGTGTGGACCGGCTGTTCGGACAGGGCGGCGAGGGTCATCGCGGTGACGAAATGGGCGCCGCCGTCGGTCAGCACGCAACGCACGCCAAGCCCGTCCTTGCGGAGCAGGCGGATCAGTTCGCACGCCTTGTAGGCCGCGATCCCGCCGCCGACGATCAGAAGAATGCGCTTCGCTGTCATCACCGCCTCATTGCCGCGTGCCGGCCGGGGTTACAAGCCGGCGAGCGCGTCGATCGCGCCCTGCAATATGTAGGAGGCGGCGAGCTTGTCGACCAGTTCGGCGCGGCGCGCGCGGCTGGCGTCGGCTTCGATCAGTGTGCGGGTGACTGCCTGGGTCGACCAGCGTTCGTCCCATAACAGGATCGGGCGCGCGCCAGACATGTTGCGGGCGAAGGCGCGCGTCGACTGGGTGCGCGGCGAGTCGCTGCCGTCGAGGTTGAGCGGCAGGCCGATGACGATGCCGGCGACCAGTTGTTCGGTCATCAGCGCTTCCAGCGCCGCGCGGTCGACCGAGAATTTCGTCCGCCGGACGAGGAGCGCCGGGCTGGCGATGGTCCATCCGGCGTCGCACAATGCGGTACCGATCGTCCGGGTACCGACATCCAGCCCGATCAGCCGGCCGGCGCCGGGCAACGCCGCGCGGAAGGCCGCGGGGTCGGTGCCGATCATTGCGATTTGTCGGTCTGATGCGCCGCCTGGTACGTCGCCAGGCGGCGAGCGATGTCGACACGGACGTTCGCCCAGAACAGCGGGTAGTCAAAGACATGATAGTTGTTGCCGGGCAGGGTGTAGGGGCCAAGCTCAGGCGGAGCGCCGATCAGCAAAATCCCGCGCTCGTCGCATCGCGCCGGTACGCGTCCGGGTTCGAGCGTCGCGCTTTTCAGGTCCTTGCTGGGGAAAAGGGTGCCAAGATTGGCATCGGCATCGGCGGCGGTGAACGGGATGCCGGTTAGCGGATTGGTGCACAGCATCGCGCTGCCCGCGCGCGGGGCGCCGTTGAAGCCGGTGGTCTGGTCGTAATGTTCAAAGATCAGCGACGGGTCGGCTGGCTCGGCGAAGCTTTGCCAGGATAGCAGGCAGCCGGCCTGTTCAGCCTGTTCGCACGGCGGCAGGCCGAGGGCGACGAGGTCGGTATCCACTGAAACCGGCCAGCCGACGATGTAGACGGCGACGATGCGGCCGACGATCGGCCGGCCCGCGACCCGCTCACGGAGCAGGCGGGTCAGGTGGAGCGAACCCTGGCTGTGTCCGGCGAGAATGATCGGCCGGTCGGCGGGGATGTCCTTTACGAAGCGATCGAACGCGGACAGCACGTCGCCATAGGCGAGGGCGAGCGCCTTCTCCGCATCGGCGCGGTCGGTCAGGAAGGCGCCGAATGTCGCCTGCCGGTATTTGGGCGCCCAGACGGTGGCGACGCCGTTGAACGCGCTTGCCTGCGCGCGCAGGAACAGGCGGGCGCGCTCGCTGGCTTCAATGTCGTCGAGCGGGGCGTTCCAGGCGGAACGTTCCAGGAAGGTTGTCGGGTGAATATAGAACAGCGCGGCGGGCGGTGCCCCGGAAGGCTGATAGCCTTCGGGCACCCAGAGTGACGGATCGGTCGGGCCCTTGCCGGGGTAGGAATACCACATCGCCGGATCGGCATAGGCGTCGGCGGCGACTTTCGGCGCGGCCTGGAACGCGGCGGTCGGTACGAAGGCGGCGCGCATCATCCGGTCGCCGAACAGGCGGTAGGCGAGGGCGGCGAGCAGCACGAGGACGATTGCGCCGGCGACGAAATACAGGAATTTACGGGCCAAGAGGGTGCTCCGAACTGCGCTTTCCGCCACCTAGCGGGCGGACAAGATCGCGTCCAACATTACCGTCGCGCTTGAAGCAGGACGGGCCGGATGCTAGCCGCGCGGCATGTCAGTCGATACAGCCACAGTCCGCCGGATCGCCGGCCTCGCCCGGATCGCGGTCAGCGATGCCGAAGCAGAGGCGATGGTGCCCGAACTCAACAACATTCTTGGCTGGATCGAGCAACTGGGCGAGGTCGACACCAGCGGGGTTACCCCGATGACCGCGGTCATCGCCAACAGCCTGCGGCTGCGCGACGACGTCGTCACCGACGGCGATGTGCGTGACGCGGTGCTGGCCAACGCGCCGCAGGCTGAACACGGCTTCTTCGCCGTGCCGAAGGTGATCGAATAATGGCTGAGTTGACCGACCTGGGTATCGCGGCGATCCGCGACGGGGTGCGAGACGGCACGTTCACCGCGCGAGAGGTGGCCGAGCAGTTCGTTGCGCGCGTCGCCGCGGCGCGCTCGCTGAACGCGTTCATCACCGAAACGCCGGAACATGCGCTGGCCGCCGCGGACGCCGCCGACAAGGCGCGCGCTGCGGGGACGCTGGCGCCGCTGTCCGGCGTGCCGATCGGCATGAAGGATCTGTTCTGCACCGCCGGCGTGCGTTCGACCGCCGCCAGCGCGATGCTTGGCGATTTCGTGCCGCCGTATGAATCGACGGTGTCGGCGAAGCTGTGGGCGGCCGGGGCCGGCATGCTCGGCAAGCTGAACCTGGACCAGTTCGCGATGGGGTCGTCCAACGAGACCAGCGCGCTCGGCGACGTCGTGTCGCCGTGGCGACGGAATGATGGCGGCAACGCCGCGCTGACCCCGGGCGGATCGTCTGGCGGGAGCGCCGCCGCTGTTTCGGCGCGGTTGTGCCCGGCCGCGACCGGCACCGATACCGGCGGTTCGATTCGCCAGCCGGCGGCGTTCACCGGTATTTCCGGGATCAAGCCGACCTACGGCCGCTGTTCACGCTGGGGCATCGTCGCCTTCGCATCGTCACTTGACCAGGCCGGGGCGATGGCGCGCGACGTGCGCGACTGCGCGCTGATGTTGCACGCGATGAGCGGTTTCGATCCGAAGGACGCGACCTCGCTCGACCTGCCGGTGCCCGACTGGGAGGCGGCGCTGTCCGCCGATCTGCGCGGCAAGCGCATCGGCATCCCGCGCGAATACCGGGTCGACGACATGCCCGCGGAGATCGACGCGCTGTGGCGGCAGGGCGCAGCCTGGCTGAAGGACGCCGGGGCCGAGGTGGTCGACGTGTCGTTGCCGCACACCCGCTACGCCCTTCCGGCGTACTACATCGTCGCGCCGGCTGAGGCGTCGTCCAACCTCGCCCGTTATGACGGCGTTCGCTACGGACTGCGCGACCTGCCCGAAGGCGCGGGGTTGCAGGACATGTACGCCGCGACCCGCGCCGCCGGGTTCGGGGCCGAAGTCAAGCGCCGCATCCTGATCGGCACCTATGTGCTGTCGGCCGGTTTCTATGACGCCTATTACACGCAGGCGCAGAAAATCCGGACCCTGATCGCCCGCGATTTCGAGCAGGCCTGGGCAAGTTGCGACCTGCTGTTGACGCCGACGGCACCGTCCGCCGCATTCGCGCTGGGCGAGCGCAGCGCCGATCCGATCGCCATGTATTTGAACGACGTGTTCACTGTGCCGTCGTCGCTGGCTGGACTGCCGGCGATGTCGGTTCCCGGCGGACTGGACGGACAGGGGCTGCCGCTGGGCCTGCAGCTGATCGGCCGTCCGCTGGACGAACAAGGGGTCCTGAACGCCGGTCTGGCGATCGAGGCGCGGGCCGGGTTTAGCGAGCGCCCCAGCGACTGGTGGTGACGAAATAGCGCCCTATCGCAGAAAAAGATGCTAAATCTGCTCGCGCGGCCGTGCAAAAGCTGAGAGAAGCGCCGCCGGTTAGCAAGGGGACGCGTTTTGTCGCATCGTTTCGAGGTGCTCGACAGCCTTCGAGGACTATGCGCCTGCGCCGTAGTGCTGTTCCATTTCCACACCATGGGCGTGCTGTCTAACCTGGACATTGTCCGGCATAGCTGGCTGTTCGTAGATTTCTTCTTTGTTCTTAGTGGCTTCGTTATAGCCAACGCCTATTTGGGGCGTTTGCAGGCGGGCTATTCAGGCTGGCGCTTCCTTGGCCTGCGGATGGGGCGCATTTACCCGCTGCACCTGTTCATCCTCCTGGTGATGCTGGTGGTGGAGCTGGTGCTGCTGCTGTGTGGAAGCGGTGGTTTGTCGACTCGGGTGCCGTTCACCCACGGCCGCAGTCCATTCGAGTTCGTCGGGTCGCTGCTGTTGCTCAACACCTTCGGCCTGACCGACGTTCTGCAATGGAATGGCCCCGCCTGGAGCATCGCCGCCGAGATGTGGGCGTATGTCCTGTTCGCTGTCGTGGTCTGTTTCGGCGGGCGGCGCGCGCTGCCGCTGTTCGCGCTGATCGCGATCGCGTCGCTGACCGGATTGTGGCTGTGGTCCGACCGGGCGCTGGATGCGACCTATGATCTGGGCTGGCTGCGATGCTTCTACGGGTTCAGCCTGGGTGTGCTGCTGTACAGCGCGCTTGGCGCGGTGCGCTGGCGGCCGGCGACGGCCGGGGCGGCGACGCTGGCCGAGGTCGCCGTCGTTGCGGCGTGTATCGCCTTCGTCACGCTGATCGGTACCGGGCCCGCAACGTTCGCGGCGCCACTGCTGTTCGCGCTCACGATTTTCGTCTTCGCCGGGGAAGGGGGCGCGATCAGCCGCGTGCTGAACCGGCCGTTGCCCCGGTTGCTCGGTACGCTGTCCTATTCGATCTATATGATCCACGTATTCGTGCAGGCGCGGCTGATCGACGGATTGCAACTGATCGGCGGCGACAGGTTTGTTCGCCCCAACCCGGCGCTGGGCGGTGCCGACTGGATCGTGCTGCCGGCGCCGTGGAGCGATGCGGTGACGGTGGCGATGGTAGTCATCGTCGTCGGTTGTTCCTGGCTGACCTATCACTGGGTCGAACAGCCGGCGCGAGCCTGGTCGCGGCGGTTGCTGGCCGACGGGCGCAAGGCGAAGGTTAGCCGCGCCGAAAGCGAAGCGCCGACTTTCTGACGCTTGCGATAGCCGCCGATCCGATTAGAGACGGTGCGATGACGACCAGCAGCTACCGAATCCAGGGCGCCACCGGCGAATGGGAAGTGGTGATCGGGCTTGAAGTCCACGCCCAGATTACGTCCAACGCCAAGTTGTTTTCCGGCGCGGCCACCGCGTTTGGCGCGGAACCGAACACGCAGGTTTCGCTGGTCGACGCGGCGATGCCGGGCATGTTGCCGGTGCCGAACCGCGAATGCATCCGCCAGGCGGTGCGTACCGGCATGGCGATCGAGGCGGAGATCAACCGCTGGTCCCGGTTCGACCGCAAGAATTATTTCTACGCGGACCTGCCGCAGGGCTACCAGATTTCGCAGCTCTACCACCCGCTTGTCGGCGAGGGATCGATCGCGATCGAGCCGGCCGAGGGCGAGGAGAAGATTGTCGGGATCGAGCGCATCCATGTCGAGCAGGATGCCGGCAAGTTGATGCATGACCAGCACCCGACCCGGTCCTATGTCGACCTGAACCGGTCCGGCGTGGCGCTGATGGAAATCGTGTCGCGGCCGGACATGCGTTCTCCGGCGGAAGCCGGCGCCTATGTCCGCAAGCTGCGCTCTATCCTGCGCTATGTCGGGTCGTGCGACGGCAATATGGAGGAAGGATCGATGCGCGCCGACGTCAATGTCAGCGTGCGCCGCCCCGGCGAGGAATTCGGCACCCGGACGGAGACCAAGAACGTCAATTCCGTCCGCTTTGTGATGGCGGCGATCGAGTATGAGGCGCGGCGCCAGGTCGACGTGCTGGAAAGCGGCGGCCGCATCGTGCAGGAAACTCGCCTGTTCGACCCGGACCGGGGCGAGACGCGGTCGATGCGGTCCAAGGAGGACGCGCACGACTATCGCTATTTCCCCGATCCCGACTTGCTGCCGCTGGAGTTGGACGAGGCGTTTATCGCCGAATGCCGCGCCAGCCTGCCGGAGCTGCCGGATGCCAAACGGGCGCGTTATCGCGATGTTCTTGGCGTCACCGCCTACAATGCGGCGGTGCTGACCGCCGAGGTGGAGACGGCGCGCTGGTTCGAGCGGCTGCTCGCGGCGTGCGGCGACAGGGTGACGGCGAAGGCGGCGTCTAACTGGGTGATTTCCGACCTGTTCGGCGCGCTCCACCGGGTCGGCAAGGATATCGACGCCAGCCCGGTCAGCCCCGAACAGGGCGCCGAGCTGCTCGCGCTGGTCGCCGACGGTACCCTGTCCGGCACGCTGGCCAAGCAGGTGTTCGAGATTAT
This sequence comes from Sphingomonas flavalba, assembly GCF_047553045.1. Lineage (GTDB taxonomy): Bacteria > Pseudomonadota > Alphaproteobacteria > Sphingomonadales > Sphingomonadaceae > Sphingomonas_L > Sphingomonas_L flavalba_A. The sequence goes on from NZ_CP180208.1 coordinate 1,387,332, forward strand.
GCTGGAAACCGGCGGCGACCCGGCGAAGATCGTCGCGGAACGCGGGATGAAGCAGACCAGCGATACCGGCGCGATCGACGCGGTGATCGCCGATGTGCTGGCCGCCAATGCCGACAAGGTCGCGCAATACAAGGACGGCAAGGAGGCGCTGTTCGGCTTTTTCGTTGGCCAGACGATGAAGGCGATGGCCGGCAAGGCCAATCCGCAAGTGGTGAACGCGCAGCTGAAGAAGGCGCTCGGTTAGGCTTTCGGGCTGGCCGGTCGCCCGATCCGCTTGCTCTGGAGCGCCCTCCTGTTATAGACGCCGCCGACCGGCGGTCCTGACGCGGGCGTGGCGGAATTGGTAGACGCGCTGGATTTAGGTTCCAGTATCGAAAGATGTGGGGGTTCAAATCCCTTCGCCCGCACCAGTTTCGCCCATGCACGCTGCCGCCATCGCCATTCAGCTTGAAAAGGCATGTTGACCGAAATGCAGACTGTCGAGACGTTGAACGAAGGCCTGAAGCGCGCCTACACGCTCACCATCACCGCCAAGGACATCGACAAGCGCGTCGAGGCCGAGTTGAAGACCGTCGCGCCGCAGGTGCGGATGCCCGGTTTCCGCCCCGGCAAGGTGCCGGCCAATCTGGTCCGCAAGATGCACGGCCCGGCGTTGCAGCAGGACGCGCTGAACAGCTCTATTCAGGAAGGCGTGCAGAAGATTCTCGCCGACAACAAGCTGCGCCCGGCGATGCAGCCGTCGGTGGAGCTGGCCGAAGGATATGAACCGGGCAAGGATGCCCAGATCACCGTTTCGCTGGAGGTGCTGCCGCAGGTGCCGACGCCGCAGATCGACGGGCTGAAGCTGGAGCGGCTGACCGTGCCGGTGACCGACGCGCAGATCGACGAGGCGGTGGCGCGGATTGCGGCGCAGAACAAGAGCTGGGACGACGCCAAGCCGACCTACAAGGCGAAGACCGGCGACCTGGTGACGATGGATTTCGTCGGCAAGGTTGGTGGCGAAGAGTTCGCCGGCGGCAAGGGCGAGGGCATGGCCATCGAGATCGGCTCTGGCCAGCTGATCCCCGGTTTCGAAGACCAGCTTGTCGGCGTGAAGGCCAATGACGAGAAGACCATCGAGGTCACTTTCCCGGAAAACTACAACGCCAAGCATCTGGCGGGGAAGCCGGCGACGTTCGACCTGGTGATCACCGCGGTCAAGACGCCGAAGGAAACCGTCGCCGACGAGGAATTCGCCAAGGCGCTGGGCCTGGAAGGGCTGGACCAGCTGCGCGAGCTGTTCAAGGGACAGATCGAGCAGGAACATAACGGCCTGACCCGCACCCATATGAAGCGCCGGCTGCTCGACCAGCTGGCCGCCGCGCACGACTTCGACGTGCCGCCGTCGATGGTCGAGGCGGAGTTCAACCAGATCTGGGCGCAGCTTGAGCACGAGGCGGGCCACGAGGAGGACCCCGAGGCCGCCCGCGCCGAGATGGAGAAGGACCGCGAGGATTATCGCGCCATCGCCGTGCGGCGCGTGCGCCTGGGCCTGTTGCTGTCCGAGATCGGCCAGGCCAACGGCGTCGAGGTGAGCCAGCAGGAAATGAACCGCCTCGTCCAGCAGGCGGCGCAGCAGTACAACCCGCAGGACCGCGAGCGTTTCGTCCAGTACATCCAGCAGGAGCCGATGGCGGCCGCCCAGCTGCGCGCGCCGCTCTACGAGGACAAGGTCGTCGACTTCCTGTTCTCCAAGGCGGAGATCAGCGAGCGCGAAGTGACGCGCGAGGACATTGAGGCGGAAATCGAGTCCGAGGACGATGCCGGCCATGTCCATGGCCCCGGCTGCGGCCATGACCACCACGATCACGACCACGCCAAGCCGAAGGCCGCCAAGAAAGCGGCGCCGAAGAAGGCGGTGAGCGAGGACGCCAAGGCCGAGGCTTCCGCCAAGCCTGCGGCGAAGAAGGCGGCGCCGAAGAAGGCCGCTGCCGCCGAGGATGCGCCGGCCCCGGCCAAGAAGCCGGCCGCGAAGAAGGCCGAGGCAGCGAAGGACGAAGCGCCGGCCAAGGCCAAGCCTGCAGCGAAAAAGCCCGCCGCCAAGAAGACGGAAGGCTGAACATCGCCAAGGTCCGCCATTCTGGCCTTCGCCAGAGTGGCGGAACCCGCTAAGGCAAGGCGATGATGACCGATCCCGCCCGGTTGCCGCGAATCGCGGTGCTGTTGCCCTGCTATAACGAGGAGGCGGCGATCGGCCCGACGGTCGCCGCGTTCCGCGCCGCGCTGCCGCAGGCGACGATCTACGTCTACGACAACAACAGCACCGACCGCACCGCCGATGCCGCGCGCAAGGCCGGCGCGGTCGTTCGTGACGAGCGGATGCAGGGCAAGGGCCATGTCGTCCGCCGGATGTTCGCCGACATTGAGGCCGACATCTACGTGATGGCCGACGGCGACGCGACCTATGATGCCGCCGCCGCCCCGGCGATGGTGCGGATGCTGGCCGAGGAGCGGCTCGACATGGTTGTCGGCGCCCGGCAGAGCGAAGTGGAGGCGGCCTATCGCCGCGGCCACCGGCTGGGCAACGTGCTGTTCACCGGCATCCTCGCCTGGCTGTTCGGCCGCAGCTTCAGCGACATATTTTCCGGCTACCGGGTGTTTTCCCGCCGGTTCGTCAAAAGCTTTCCGGTGCTGTCCTCCGGCTTCGAGATCGAGACCGAGATCAGCGTCCATGCGCTTGAGCTGCGGATGCCGGTGGCCGAGAAGCTGACATCCTACGCCGCCCGCCCGGAAGGGTCGGCGTCGAAACTGTCGACCTGGCGCGACGGCTGGCGCATCCTGCGGACGATCGTAACCCTGTTCCGGATCGAGCGGCCGGTGCTGTTCTTCGGCGGGGTCGGGGCGCTGCTGGCGCTGGCGGCGCTGATCCTCGCCGCGCCGCTGGCCGTCACTTACAGCCAGACCGGGCTGGTTCCGCGCCTGCCGACGGCGGTGCTGGCGACCGGATTGATGATCCTCGCCATCCTGAACGGGCTGTGCGGATTGATCCTCGACACGGTGGTGCGCGGCCGGCTGGAAGTGCGGCGGCTGGCCTACCTGGCGCATCCGGCGCCGGGTGGGGTTGAACCCGGCTTGCCTTCACCCGATCTTAGCGCCTAGGCATTACCCCCCGACGAGCAGGAAATCAGGGATTCTTCATGAATAATCCGTTCGAAAACGGCCAGGTCCACGACGCGCTGGTGCCGATTGTCATCGAGCAATCGAACCGCGGCGAACGCAGCTTCGACATCTATTCGCGGCTGTTGCGCGAACGGATCATCTTCGTCACCGGGCAGGTGGAGGACCATATGGCCTCGCTGATCACCGCCCAGCTGCTCTTCCTCGAGTCCGAGAACCCGAAGAAGGACATCTACATGTACATCAACTCGCCGGGCGGGGTGGTGACGTCCGGCATGGCGATCCACGACACGATGCAGTACATCCGCCCGCGCGTCGGCACGGTGTGCATCGGCCAGGCGGCGTCGATGGGCAGCTTCCTGCTTGCCGCCGGCGAGCCCGGCATGCGCGTGGCGCTGACCAATGCGCGGATCATGATCCACCAGCCGTCGGGCGGTGCCCAGGGGCAGGCGACGGACATCGAGATCCAGGCCAAGGAAATCCTGCGCATCCGTCACCGGATGAACGAGCTGTACGCCAAGTACACCGGCCAGCCGATCGAGACGATCGAAAGCTCCATGGAGCGCGACAAGTTCCTGAGCGCTGACGAAGCGAAGACGTTCGGGCTGATCGACGAGGTGTTCGACAAGCGGCCGCAGCCGACCGAGGAACAGGCGGCGCCCGCCGCCTGACCGGGGGCGGCGCGGCGAAACGGAAAATTCGGCATTGTCGGATAGAATGGGCGCGGTCTAGGATACCCCGCCCGAACAGGCCCGCACGGCGGGCCGAAGGAAGGAACGGATGACCAAGTTGAGTGGCGGCGATTCGAAGAGCACGCTCTACTGCTCCTTCTGCGGCAAGTCGCAGCATGAGGTTCGCAAGCTGATTGCCGGACCGACGGTGTTCATCTGCGATGAATGCGTCGAGCTGTGCAACGACATCATCCGCGAGGAAACCAAGTCCGCGCTGGTATCCAAGCGCGACGGCGGCGTGCCGACGCCGCATGAGATCTGCGAGCATCTCGACCAGTATGTGATCGGCCAAACCCAGGCGAAGCGGGTGCTGTCCGTTGCGGTGCACAACCACTACAAGCGGTTGAACCACGGCGCCAAGGGCGGCGATGTCGAGCTGGCCAAGTCCAACATCCTGCTGATCGGGCCGACCGGTTCGGGCAAGACGTTGCTTGCTCAGACGATGGCGCGGCTGCTTGACGTGCCGTTCACCATGGCCGACGCGACGACGCTGACCGAGGCCGGTTATGTCGGCGAAGATGTCGAAAACATCATCCTGAAGCTGCTCCAGGCATCCGACTACAATGTCGAGCGGGCGCAGCGCGGCATCGTCTACATCGACGAAATCGACAAGATCAGCCGCAAGGCCGAGAACCCGTCGATTACCCGCGACGTATCGGGTGAGGGCGTGCAGCAGGCGCTGTTGAAGCTGATGGAGGGCACCACCGCCTCCGTCCCGCCGCAGGGTGGCCGCAAGCACCCGCAGCAGGAATTCCTGCAGGTCGACACCACCAACATCCTGTTTGTCTGCGGCGGCGCTTTCTCCGGGCTGGAAAAGATCATCGCCGACCGTTTGCAGGGCAAGTCGATCGGTTTCGGCGCCTATGTCGCGGCGCCCGAGGAGCGGCGCACCGGCGAGGTTCTGCGCCAGAGCGAGCCGGCGGACCTGCTGAAGTTCGGGCTGATCCCCGAATTCGTCGGCCGCTTGCCAGTGATCGCGACGCTGGAGGATCTGGACGTCGACGCGCTGGTCAAGATCTTGTCCGAGCCGAAGAACGCACTGGTCAAGCAGTACCAGAAGCTGTTCGAGATGGAGACGGTGACCCTGTCCTTCACCGAGGACGCGCTGGTTTCGATCGCCAAGAAGGCGATCGAGCGCAAGACCGGCGCGCGCGGCCTGCGTTCGATCCTGGAAGGCATTTTGCTCGACACCATGTTCGACCTGCCGTCGATGGACGGCGTCGACGAGGTGATGATCGACCGCGACGTGGTGGAAGGCCGCAAGGAACCGATCCGCGTCTACGCCAAGAAAGAAAAGGAAAAGGCCGGCGACGCCGCCTGACGGGCGGCATCACTGAAGCATGAGGCGCGGATGGGGGATAATGCTCACCCGCGTTTTTAATGGGCGCGGACGCGCATGGCGAGGCCGGAGGCTGCTCGGTAGCCGCGACCGTCGCCCATCGTCATCATGTGCGGTTCGTTCGATGCATTCGCCGATGCCGCATGTGCGGAGGTGATGGCGGGCACGCTGGCGGGGGACTTCTTGCTGATCCTCGACCATCTCCGCGAATGAGAAGCGGGCAGCGGATGGCGCTAGCAGATGCGCTGCTGACGCCTCCGCCCTACACTTACTAAGGGCAGTTTGGTACAGGGCTCCAAAGATTTTCGCCTCGTTCGTGCAGTACGTCGATCAAGTTCAATGGCGCAGAACCAGTCCGCTTAACCTCAAAACGAACGGGGTGACTGGGCGTTAGAGGTGCCCCGACAGGCTTAACGGTTATAACGTTGACGATTTGGTCGTTCGCTAGCGAAATAGCATTCTTTTTGTAGCCGCCATATTGCATAGAATGGTTCTTTACGGTGACGCTGATTTCATTTTCCTCATTCTCTGTAACAAAAGCGAAGCTAACGCTGGGCTCCATCAAATGTGATGCTTGAATTATAATTTCAAAAGAACCGTCTCCTGCATTAACTCTCTTGTAGGTAAGATTAGAAAACCCAAGATGCTGCGGTGTAAACGAGGCATTTCCTTGGGTGACGCTAACTATCTGAGCTATCGCTGATTCCAGTCCAATTGTATACATATCGATGAATAAGGTCTGTTTGAGCACGGCGGGCATTTCGCTACCGTCCATCCTGACTGGGATGATTCGGGTTTCACCTTTGGACGCAGAGTAGAGCGCGTTCTGCCACTCGAGTGCCACCATTCCGCTGGCGAGGCTATTTTTAGAGACAAAAAAGAACACAAACTCGGGCGCATCGAGGCCCTCGTTCATTTTATCAATGATCCCATCGCCGGGTTTGATCGACCACGAGTCATAGAACACTAGGTCCTGACCAAAAATCGCCGCTAATTTTACGGCGACGGCTTCGACAAGCGGTTTGTCGTTGCAGTTGTGACTCAAAAATATTTTGTGCGGCATCGACTTTCCCCAAATTACACAGAAGCTAACGGGTAGCGCCTTAATGTGAAGGGGGTGGCGGAAGAGGTGGGATTCGAACCCACGGACGGCTTGCACCGTCGCTGGTTTTCAAGACCAGTGCCTTAAACCACTCGGCCACTCTTCCGTGCCGCTTCCGGGCGTTTCGCCAAGGGCGGCAGGGGCGGATCTGTTGGTCCGCCGCTTACCGGGAACCGCTTATCCGGCTGGCGCGGGCTGGCAAAGCAAAAATCGTTGGTACGGCCTTTCGTGCATCCTGCGCGACGAAGGGAATGTCTTGTGCGGGGCGGCTGTGGCACTGTGAGCGCGCGGCGCTGGGGCGCTGTGGTTGCAGGGGAGAATGATGCGGGATTGGTTGGCGATTTCGGCACTGGCACTGGCGCTGGCGGCGACGCCGGCGGTGGCGCAGGACGAAGCGGGTTTTCAGGCGTTTCTGGGGGAGCTGCGCGGGCAGGCGGCCCGTGACGGGGTGAGCCAGCGGACGCTGGACGCGGTGATGCCGACGCTGACCTTCAACCCGCGTGTCGTTACCCTCGACCGGGCGCAGCCGGGTGGCAACCCGAGCGCGCCGCCATCGGCCATTCCCGCCTTTGCGCCTTATCGCGCCCGCCATGTCGACGCGGCGCGGATCAACCGTGGGCGCGCCAAATATCAGGCGCTGCGCCCCCGGCTGGAGCGGATAGAGACCGAGACCGGGGTGCCGGAATCGATCATGGTCGCGATCTGGGGGCATGAGACCAATTACGGCGGCTATACCGGCGATTTCGACCTGCTGCGCTCGCTCGCCAGCCTGGCCTATGAAGGGCGGCGGCGGCCGCTGTTCACCGGCGAGTTCATCGCCGCGCTGAAGATGATGGACCGGGGCATTTCGCGCGAGCAGCTGAAGGGGAGCTGGGCGGGCGCGACCGGCTATCCGCAGTTCCTGCCGAGCGTCTACCTGCGGGTGGCGCGCGACGGCGACGGCGACGGCAGGGCCGACATCTGGCGCAGCGAGCCGGATACGCTGGCCTCTATCGCCAATTACTTCGTCGATGCCGGTTGGCGGCGGGGGCAGGAATGGGGTTTCGCCGTGTCGGTACCGGCGGGGCTGGACCGCGCCGCGATCGCCAACCGGACCAAATCGCCGCGCTGCCCGCGCGTTCACGACCGCCACAGCCGCTGGCTGACCATGGCGGAATGGCGCGCGCGCGGGATTGTGCCGGAAAACGGCGCCTGGCCGCAGGACAGCCAGCTTGCGACGCTGATCGAGCCGGACGGGCCGGGCAAGACGGCCTATTTGCTGGGCGGCAATTACCGCGTGATCCTCGATTACAACTGCTCCAATTTCTATGGGCTGTCGGTGGGGTTGCTGGCGGATGCGGTGGCGCGCTGAACTGACCGCCCTGCTGCTGCTCGGCGGGTGCGGGACGACCGGTGGGCTGAACGACAGGGTGGTCAAGATCGGCCAGCCCTATGTCGTGGGCGGTGTGCGCTACGTGCCGGAGGACAGGCGCGACTACGACGCGGTCGGCTATGCCAGCTGGTACGGCCGCGACCATGCCGGCAAGCCGACCGCGAATGGCGAGCGTTTCGACCCCGGCGCGCTGACCGCCGCCCACCCGACATTGCCGATGCCGTCCTATGTCGCGGTGACCGCGCTGGACAGCGGCCGCACTATCGTTGTCCGCGTCAACGATCGCGGGCCGTTCTCACGCGAAAAGTTGATCGACCTGTCGCAGGCGGCGGCGCGGATGCTGGGAACGGAAGCGGCGGGCAATGCCCCGGTGCGGGTGCGGCGGGTTTACCCGACGGCCGAGCAGCAGCGCGCGGTGGCCCGCGGGCGCCGTATCGCGATGCTGCCGGAGCCGACGCCGGGCGAGCGGGCGGAGCAGCGGCGCCGGCTGGCGGCGCAGCCGCATGGCGGGCTGGCCCCGGTCGGGGCGCTGGTGGCGGCGGGGCGGGAAGGCGAAGCGGGGGCAACGTTCGTCCGCGTCGCGAGTTTCGCCAGTCGGGCGAATGCGGACGGGCTGGCGGCGGCGCTGGGCGGCAGCGTCGTGGCAACCGGACGCTATTGGCAGGTGCGGCTTGGCCCCTATACCGATGGTGCAGCGGCCGCGCGGTCGCTGGCGGATGTCGTCGCAAAAGGCTATCGCGACGCATCGGTCGTCGCAGCCGAGAGTTGGTGATTGTAACGAGTCGCAGGTAGGTCATGAAAGCATTTGTAATTCCGCCTCTTTTTATGATCGCCCTGGCGGCGCCTTCGGGCGCCGCGGCGCCGCCTTTCGACACAACGGCGCCGGTTGCGTTCATGAAGGACCTGTCGTCCGGCGCGGTGCTTTACGCCAAGGATGCCGACCGGCGGATGCCGCCGGCGTCGATGGCGAAGATGATGACCGTCTACATCGCCTTCGACCTGATCCGGAAAGGCGAGTTGAAGCTGGATCAACAGTTCACCGTCCGGCCGGAAACCTGGAAGCAGTGGCACGGCCCGTCGGCGGGATCGACGATGTTCCTGTCGCCGGGCGAGCAGGTCAGCGTGAAGGACCTTCTGCACGGCATCGTCACCCTGTCAGGCAACGACGCCTGCGTCGTGCTGGCGGAAGGAATACGCGGCACCGAGGCGGCATTTGCGGCGGAGATGAACCGCTATGCCCGCGCGCTGGGCATGGCGAACAGCCATTTCGGCAATTCTAACGGCTGGCCGGACGAGGGGGTGACCTATACCACCGCGCGCGACCTGGCGACGCTGGCGGCGGCGACGACGCAGAATTTCCCTGATCTTTACAAGGCATTCTATTCCCAGTCCGAATTTACCTGGGGCAAGACGATGGGGGGCGGCCAGCCGATCACCCAGCCCAATCGCGACCCGCTGCTCGGCCGGGTCGACGGCGCCGACGGGTTGAAGACGGGGCATACGCAGGAGGCCGGTTACGGTTTCACCGGGTCTGCGGAACAGAATGGCCGGCGACTTGTGATGGTCGTTGCCGGGATCGACAGTTACAACAACCGGATCAGCGAATCCGTCAAGTTCATGCAGTGGGGTTTCCGCGCCTGGACGGCGAAGCCGCTGTTGAAGAAAGGCACGCAGATCGAGACGGCGGAGGTGCAGCTGGGCGACAAGGCGTCGGTCGGGCTGGTCGCGCCGCGCGACCTGTCGGTGACGCTCCCCGGCGGGGCGGCCGGGGCGATGCAGGTCAAGGTGGTTTATGACGGGCCGGTAAAGGCGCCGATCAAGGCCGGACAGCACATTGCCGATCTGGTCGTCACCACCCCGGACATGCCGGCGCAACTGCTGCCGCTGGTCGCCGCGGACGATGTCGGCCCGGCCGGGTTCTTCGGCCGCGCCTGGGCCGGCCTCATGTCGTTTTTCGGGCGTTGAGCGGCCGGTTCATCTCACTGGAAGGCGGGGAGGGGGTCGGCAAGTCGACCCAGGCCCGGCGTCTGGCCGAGGCGTTGATCCAGCGCGGCGTCGATGTCGTGCTGACCCGCGAGCCGGGCGGTTCGCCGGGGGCCGAAGCGGTTCGCGCCCTATTGCTGGAGGGGGAGGGCGAACGCTGGACCCCGACGACCGAGGCGTTGCTGTTCGCCGCCGCGCGCGCCGACCATGTCGCCCGGACCATTCGCCCGGCGCTGGCCAGGGGCGCGACGGTGATCTGCGACCGCTTCATCGACAGTTCGCGTGCCTATCAGGGCGCCGCCGGGGTCGACGATGCGGCGATCATGGCGCTGCACGCGATCGGCAGCGGCGGCCTGCTGCCTGACCGCACCCTGCTGCTCAGCCTCCCGCCGGGTGAAGCGGCGGCACGGGCAATGGCGCGCGACGGCGGCAATGCGGACCGGATCGGCGGGCGCGACGCCGCCTATCATGCGAAGGTCGCGACGTTGCTCGCCAGTTTTGCGCGGGCCGAGCGCCGCCGTTTCCGCTTTGTCGACGCGGCCGGCGCGGAAGATGTGGTGACCCGTCGCCTGCTTGTCGCCGCGCTGGACGGCACGGCCGGATGACCAGCCTGATCGGCCATGACGCGGCGGTTGCCGCGTTTCGCGATGCGACCGACGACGGGCGGTTACACCACGCCTGGCTGATCACCGGCCCACGCGGCATCGGCAAGGCGCGCTTCGCCGATGCCGTCGCCAAGCGCCTGCTGGCCGAGGCGGCGGGGCCGCCGCCCGAGGCCGGGCTTGAGGTAGCGGAAGACCACCCGATCGTCCGGCTGATCGCCGCCGGCAGCCACCCGGATTTTCGCCGCCTCGAACGCCTGCCGCGCGAAGGAAGCGCAGGGGCTGGCGGCGAGCTGGCGCGCAACATATCGATCGCGCAGGTGAGGGCGCTACAGGCGCTGTTTGCGACGACGCCGTCGCTGTCGGCGCGGCGGATCGTGCTGATCGATTCGGTCGACGATCTGGAGCGCGCCGCCGCCAACGCGCTGCTCAAGAACCTGGAAGAGCCGCCGGCGGGCACGATTTTTCTGCTGATCAGCCATGCGCCCGGCCGGTTGCTGCCGACGATCCGGTCGCGCTGCCGGCTGCTGGCGCTGCGCCGACTCGACGCGGCGGCGACGGCGCAGGTGATCCGCGCCGAATTGCCGGAGGCGACGGAGGCGGAAGTGGCGGCGCTGACCGAGTTGGCCGACGGGGCGCCGGGCGCGGCGTTGCGCTTCGCCGGACTGGACGTTGCCGGGCTGGACGCGACGCTGGCGACGATTGCCGCGACCGGAGACGTGGACAACAGCGCCCGATCCGCATTGGCGCGCGCGCTGGCGCTGAAGGCCGCGCAGCCGCGTTATGAGGCGTTTCTGGAACGGGCGCCGGCGTTTATCGCCGGTGCCGCCGGTGCGTGCAGCGGCGCCGCGCTGGCCGATACGATCGCCGCCTGGGAAGAAGCGCGGGCGCTCGCTGCCTCCGCCGTACCGCTGGCGCTGGACCCGCAGGCGGTGGCATTCCAGATGGCGACGCTGGTCGCCGGCCTTGCTCCGGGGGCGCCAGCGGTTAAAGGCTGACCGCATGGCCGAACCATTCTACATCACCACCGCTATCAGCTATCCCAACGGCCGGCCGCATATCGGCCATGCCTATGAAGCGATTGCCACCGATGTCGTCGCGCGTTTCCAGCGGATGATGGGTCGCGACGTGCGGTTCCTGACCGGCACCGACGAGCATGGCCTGAAAATGGCGCAGACCGCGCGCGGGCGCGGGGTGACGCCAAAGCAGCTCGCCGATGAGATGTCCGGCTATTTCAAGGCAATGGATGACCGACTGAATATCAGCTACGACCGGTTCATCCGCACCACCGATGCCGATCACCACGCGGCCAGCCAGGCATTGTGGCGGGCGATGGCGGCCAATGGCGACATTTATCCCGGCCGCTATGAAGGCTGGTATTCGGTGCGCGACGAGGCGTTTTACGACGAGAAGGAACTGATTGCCGGGGACGGGGGCGAGAAGCTGTCGCCGCAGGGCACGCCGGTCGAGTGGACGGTGGAGGAAAGCTGGTTCTTTCGCCTGTCCGCCTACCAGCAGAAGCTGCTCGACCATTACCGCGCCAACCCGGACTTCATTCGCCCGGAAAGCCGCCGCAACGAGATGATCGCCTTCGTCGAGGGCGGGCTGTCCGACCTGTCGGTCTCGCGCACCAGTTTCGACTGGGGCGTGCGGGTGCCGGACAGCGACGACCATGTCATGTATGTCTGGGTCGACGCGCTGACCAATTACCTGACCGGCGCCGGCTATCCCGATGGCGACTGGGCGAAATGGTGGCCGGCCGACTTGCACGTCATCGGCAAGGATATCGTGCGGTTTCACACCGTCTACTGGCCGGCCTTCCTGCTGTCCGCCGGCATCGCGTTGCCGAAGCAGGTGTTCGGCCACGGTTTCCTGCTCCACCGCGGCGAAAAGATGTCGAAATCGCTCGGCAATGTCGTCGACCCGCTGGAGCTGGCCGAGCATTTCGGTGTCGACGCGCTGCGCTATTTCCTGCTGCGCGAAGTGGTGTTCGGGCAAGACGGCAGCTATTCCGCCGAAGCGATCGTTACCCGCGTCAACGCCGATCTGGCCAACAGCTTCGGCAATCTGGCGCAGCGGACGCTGGCGTTCATCGCCAAGAATCTTGACGGCGTAGTGCCGGTGGGCGGACGTGCCGACCCGGCCGATGCGGCGCTGCTTGCCCAGGTTGAGGCCGCTTGCGCGCAGGAACTTCCCGCTGCTTTCGCCGATCTGGCATTGGCGCAGGGAATAGAGGCGTGGATGCGCGCGGTGTTCGCGTGCAACCAGTATATCGACGCGCAGGCGCCCTGGGCGCTGCGCAAGACCGACCCGGAGCGGATGACGGCGGTGCTCGCCACGTTGTACCGGGCGATCGGCGACCTGGCGATCGCGATTGCGCCGGTGGTGCCGGCCGCGTCGGCGACGTTGCTCGACATGATGGGCGTGGCAGAAGGCGAGCGGAGTTATGCCGCGCTGGGCGACAGCGCCGGCCGCCACGCGCGGATCGCCGCGTCCGGCTTTCGCCTGTCGCCGCCGGCGCCGGTGTTCCCGCGGCTGGAACTGCCGACGGAGACAGGCGCTGATTGATGTTCATCGATAGCCATTGCCACCTGAACTATAAGGGGCTGATCGAGCAGCAGGCGGCGGTGCTCGACAGGGCGCGGGCGGCCGGTGTGACCGGGATGCTGAACATCGCGACACGGGAAACCGAATGGGACGCGGTGCTTGCCACCGCCGAGCGCGAGGCGGATGTCTGGGCGACGGTTGGCATCCACCCGCATGAAGCGGACGACCACAGCCATGTCGACACCGCGCGGCTGGTCGTGCGGGCGGCCCACCCACGGGTGATCGGCATCGGCGAGACCGGGCTGGATTATTATTACGACCACAGCGACCGTGCCCGGCAGCAAGCGAATTTTCGCGCCCATATTGCCGCTGCGCGCGAAACCGGCCTGCCGCTGATCGTCCATACCCGCGATGCCGAGGCGGATACCGCCGAAATTCTGGCCGAGGAGATGGGGAAGGGGGCTTATCGCGGCGTCATCCACTGCTTCACCGCCAGCGCAGATTTCGCCGACAAGGCATTGGCATTGGGGCTTTATATCTCCATATCCGGGATCGTGACCTTCAGGAACGCCACGGCCTTGCAGGAAACGGCGGCACGGTTGCCCGCTAACCGGCTGCTGATCGAAACGGATTCGCCGTTTCTTGCGCCGGTGCCGCATCGCGGCAAGCCGTGCGAGCCGGCCTTCGTGGCTGACACGGCGCGATTCCTGGCCGCGCTGCGCGGGGTGCCTGTTGCCGAACTGGGGGCGGAGACGGCGGATAATTTCAGGGCGTTGTTCACGAAGGCGGCGGCGTGAAGCTGCGCATTCTGGGTTGCGGCACATCGTCTGGCGTGCCGCGTATCGGCAATGACTGGGGCGCCTGCGACCCCGCAGAGCCGCGCAACCGCCGCCGCCGCGCCTCAATATTGATTGAAACGGCACAGAGCCGGGTACTGGTCGACACCACGCCGGACATGCGCGAACAACTGCTCGACGCCGCTGTCGCCGACATCGACGCGGTGCTGTGGACCCATGACCATGCCGACCATTGTCACGGCATCGACGATCTGCGGCAGCTCTACCACGCGCGCGGACGGCCGGTTGTCGGCTATGCGCGGCCGCAGACGCTGGCGTCGCTGCGCCACCGCTTCGCTTATGCGTTCGACGGCAAGGGCGATTACCCGCCCAGCGTCGACGGACGGACATTGCCGGACAGGCTGACCATCGGCGACCTCGACATTCAGATCGTCGACCAGCCGCACGGGACGATCACCTCCGCTGGTATTCTGTTCACAAGTGGTGAGAAGTCCATTGCCTACGCGACAGATTTCAATGAACTAACCGATGAAATGGCGGCGCTGTACGCTGGTGCGGACATCTGGGTGGTCGATGCGTTGCGGCATCGGCCGCATCCAACCCACCCGAACCTGGCGGCAACGTTGGGCTGGATCGCGCGGTTGCGGCCGGGGCGGGCGATCCTGACCCACATGGATCAGTCGATGGACTACGCAACGCTGGAGGCCATGTTGCCGGCTGGCGTGGCGCCCGGTTACGACGGGCTGGAGGCCGAAGCATGAACGAAGACCAGTCGCTCCAACTCGTCTGGCTGATCGGCGCGCTGATCCTCGTCGGCAGCGGCCTGATCGTCCGGCGGATGCCGTTTGGCCAGACGTTGAAACTGGTTGCCGCATGGGTCGGTATTTTCGGCGTCGGGCTGGTCATCGTCAGCTTTCGGGGTGAATTGACCGACCTGTGGCACCGGGTGGCCGGCGACCTGAGCGGCAGCCAGACCGTTGGCAACACGTTGCGCCTGCCGATGAGCGATGACGGCCATTTCTGGGTTTCGGCCAGCGTCAACGGGCATAGCCAGCGCTTCCTGATCGACAGCGGCGCGACGACGACGGCCTTGTCGGCCGGGACCGCGCGCGCCGCCGGTGTCACGATTGACGATGGCGCGCTGCCGGTGCTGCTGAACACCGCCAACGGTGTGGTCCGTGCGCGACGCGGGCGGGCGGAACGCTTCGTCGTCGGGCCGATCACCGCGCGCGACCTGCCGGTGGTCATCGCGGCGGAGTTTGGGGATACCAACGTCATTGGCATGAATTTCCTGAGCACGCTCAAATCCTGGCGGGTCGAGGGGCGATCGTTGGTTCTGGAGCCGCGAGGGGGCTGAGGAGAGCAAGAGATATTTTACATAATGTATATTATCGGACTTTGATATGACGGATAAAACGGCGCCCCCTCTCGGCGATCTGGTGGCGATCATGGCGCGGTTGCGCGATCCGCAGGGCGGCTGCCCGTGGGACGTGCAGCAGGATTTCGCATCGATCGCGCCGTACACGATCGAGGAAGCTTATGAGGTTGCCGACGCGATCGCCCGCGACGACATGGCGGCGCTGAAGGACGAGCTTGGCGACCTGTTGCTGCAGGTCGTGTTCCATGCGCGGATGGCCGAGGAAGCCGGCCAGTTCGCGATCGCCGACGTGATCGCCGCGATCTGCGCCAAGATGGTCCGTCGCCACCCGCATGTATTCGGCGAGCGTACCGCCGACGCCGCCGCGGTTCGCGACAGCTGGGAAACCATCAAGGCTGGCGAACGCCGCGCCGCGTCCGACGACGCCAGCGCGCTGGCCGGTGTCGCGCTGGCCCTGCCGGCGCTGCTCCGCGCGGAGAAGCTGCAGAAGCGCGCCGCTCGCACCGGTTTCGACTGGCCCGACGCCGACGGCCCGCACGCGAAGATTCTTGAGGAACTGAGGGAAGTCGACGCGGCCGAGGACGACGCGGCGCGGGTTGACGAGGTCGGCGACCTCCTGTTCGCGGCGGTTAACTTCGCACGCCATCTGAATATCGACCCCGAAGCGGCCCTGCGCCGGGCGAATGCCAAATTCGAGCGGCGGTTCCGGGCGATGGAGGTGAACGCGGGACAGGCATTCAGTGCCTTGCCGCTGGAGGACAAGGAACGGCTGTGGGTTGCGGCGAAGGCGGCGGAGTAGACGCGCTGATGGATTGCCCTGGCCCTGCGGCGCGCGCCATGACAGCGAGTGAGCGGTTTTAAGACGCCTGTGCTGTCGTCCGGCCCGCCCGGCGGGCGTTGAAACGGTGCCAGTCGGCATCGGACAGGCGGACGTCAACATGGACGCGCGTATCGCTGGCGGTGCTGGCCAGCACTTCGCCATGGGCGTGAAGCCAGGCAAGCGCGGCGCCGTCTGCACTGTCGAGATCGACATGGCGGACACGGTTGGCGGCGGTCAGCCGGGTGCTGGCGGTTGCGCGAAGGGCGTCGACCCCGGCCCCGGTCAACGCCGAGACCAGCACGACATCATCCCGTCGCGCCGCGATGTTGGCCAGCGCCTCCGCCTGTTCCGGCGCCAACAGGTCGATCTTGTTCCACGCTTCGATCCGGGGCGCGCCCCCTTCCCCGCCGGCACCGATTTCGGTTAGAACCCGCTCGACGTCAGCAGCCTGCGCGTCGCTGTCCGGGTGCGACAGATCGCGGACATGGACAATCAGATCGGCGGAGATCACCTCCTCCAGCGTCGCGCGGAAGGCGGCGACGAGCTGGGTCGGCAGATCGGAGACGAAACCGACGGTGTCCGACAGGATCGCCTTGTCGATACCGGGCAGCGTGATCTGCCGCATCGTCGGGTCCAGCGTGGCGAACAACAGGTCTTGCGCCATGACGTCAGCGCCGGTCATCCGATTGAAAAGCGTTGATTTTCCGGCGTTTGTGTAGCCGACGAGCGCGATCACCGGCCAGGGCGCGCGCTGACGCCGGTCACGGTGCAGGCCACGGGTGCGAGCGACGGTTTCCAGTTCACGCCGGAGCCGCGCCATCCGGTCGCGGATCAGCCGCCGGTCGGCCTCGATCTGGGTTTCGCCCGGCCCACCGAGGAAGCCGAAGCCGCCGCGCTGCCGTTCCAGGTGGGTCCAGCTTCGCACCAGCCGGCCGGCCTGATAGTCGAGATGGGCGAGTTCGACCTGGAGCCGCCCTTCGGCGGTGGCCGCCCGTTCTCCGAAAATCTCGAGGATCAGGCCGGTGCGGTCGATGACCTTGGCACTAAACGCCTTTTCGAGGTTGCGCTGCTGGATCGGGGTGACGGCACCGTCGACGATGACCAGTTCCGCCTCCGCCATGCGTGCCAGCGTTGCAATCTGTTCGACCTGGCCGCTGCCGAACAGCGTTGCCGCCTTGGGCGCGCGCAGCCTGAGCGCGATGCGGTCGCGCACGTCGATACCGATCGCGGCGGCAAGGCCCGCGGCCTCGTCCAGCCGCGCGTCGGCGCCACGCCCCCCGCCCGCCCCGATATCGGGATAGGCTAGGATCGCGCGCGCGCCACGGGCGAAGTCATCGGCCTGCCGGTTGAATCCGCTCAATCGGCGTCCTCGCCCTCCGCCGCCAGATTCAGCGGATGGGCCGGTTGCACGGTGGAGATCGCGTGCTTGTAGACAAGCTGGGTCATGCCGTCGCGCTGGAGCAGCATGCAGAACAGGTCGAACGCGGCGATCACGCCCTGCAGCATCACGCCGTTGACGAGGAACATCGTCACCGGCTCATCGGAGCGGCGCACGGCGTTCAGGAAGACGTCCTGCAGCAGCACCGGTTTGCGCTGGCCGTCCTCGAACGCCTTTTCGATCGGCGCGAAGTCCATCGGCTGCGCCGGCATCACCGTCGAGATCGCATGTTTGTAAACGAGCTGGGCATTGCCGTCGCGGCGCAGGAGCACCGAAAAATTGTCGAACCAGGTGATGATTCCCTGCAGTTTGACTCCCTTGACCAGGAACATCGTCACCGGGGTTTTGGATTTTCTGAGGGAGTTCAGGAAAATATCCTGAAGATTGTTGGTCTTTTCGGCCACTGCCGTTGCTCCGGTTGTTGGCGAGCCTTTTGGCCCGCTGGGTCGCGTTTTCGTCAACGTCTTCGCCGGACGCAACGGTCCGGCCGCCCCTAGATAGGACGGCGGACCGGGTTCGTCACCCCGCCTTGCTATTCGTCGTCGCGCGGATCGGACAGGCCGAGGACCTTCAACTTGCGGTGGAGGGCGGAACGCTCCATGCCGATGAAGTGCGCGGTACGTGAGATATTGCCGGAAAAGCGGCGGATCTGGATGCGCAGATATTCGCGTTCGAACGTTTCCCGCGCTTCACGCAGCGGCGCGCCCATGATGGCGCTGGTTGTTGCGCCCCCGCTGATCTGCGGCTGATCGCCCATGATTTCCGGCGGCAGCATGTCGATGTCGATCCGGCCGATCCGGTCGCCCGGCGCCATGATGATCGTCCGTTCAACGATGTTGCGGAGCTGGCGGACGTTGCCCGGCCAGTCATAGGCCTGGAGGGCGGCGACCGCGTCGTCGGCGATGCCCGGTGTCGGCACCCGCCGTTCCGCCGCGTAGCGGGCGACGAAATGATCGACCAGCGGCGGAATATCCTCGCGCCGTTCGGTGAGCGGCGGCAGGCGGATCGGCACGACGTTCAACCGGTAATACAGGTCTTCGCGGAAGCGGCCGGCGCCGATCTCCTCCGCCAGCCCGCGCGCGGTGGAGGAGACGACGCGGACGTCGACCTTGACCATCCGTTGCCCGCCGACGCGCATGAAGCTCTGGTCGGTCAGCACGCGCAGGATTTTGCCCTGCGTCGGCAGCGGCATGTCGGCGATCTCGTCGAGGAACAGGGTGCCGCCATGGGCCTGTTCGAACAGGCCCGGACGGGACAGTTCGCCGCCCTCCTCCACGCCGAACAGTTCTTCCTCCACCCGTTCCGGGGTCATCCGCGCCGCGCTGACGACGATGAACGGCGCGTCCGCGCGTGTGCTCCACGAATGGAGCAGGCGCGCGGCGACCTCTTTGCCGACACCGGCCGGGCCGGTGATAAGCACCCGGCTGCCGGTTTGCGCCACGCGTTTCAGCGTCGCGCGGACGCTGTTGATCAGCGAGGAACTGCCGGTCAGTTCCTCCCCCAGCCCGATCTGCGCCTTCAGCGCCGCATTCTCGCGCTGCAGCCGTTCGGTTTCGGTGGCGCGACGGACCAGATGGAGTAGGCGTTCGGCCTCGAACGGCTTTTCGATGAAATCGGCGGCGCCCCGGCCGACGGCGGCAACGGCGGTGTCGATATTGCCGTGGCCGGAAATGACCAGAACCGGGATCGTCGGGTCGCGGCGCTTGATCTCTTCGAGCAGATCGAGCCCGTCGAGCTTCGAGCCTTGCAGCCAGACGTCGAGCAGCGCCAGCGATGGTCGGCGTTCGTCGATCGCGGCGAGTGCGGCATCGCTGTCCGCCGCCACGCGGGTGCTGTACCCTTCGTCTTCCAGCACGCCGGCCACAAGTTCGCGAATATCGCGCTCGTCATCGACTATGAGGATATCCAGGGCCATGGTTTCAATCCGCCTTCATACGCTGGTGACAGGGGTGTGATCGGGGGTGTCGTCGTCCGCCGTGGTGTTTGGCGCGGGGTCGGCCAGCGGTGCCAGCGTCGCCGGATCGAGCGAGATGACGACGATCGTGCCGCCCCCGTCGCGATCGGCGAAGGCGATCGTGCCGAAATGTTCCTCGACGATCTTCTTGACGATGGCGAGGCCGAGGCCAGTGCCGCGCGCCCGCGTCGTCACATAAGGCTCTACCAGCCGGTCGCGTTCGGTCGGCAAGCCGATGCCGTCGTCGGCGACGGTGATTTCCAGCCGATGCTGTGCGGTTTCGGCGATGGTCATCGCCACCATGCCGCTGGCCGGCGCCGCTTTCTGCTCGATCGCTTCGACCGCGTTCTTGACGATGTTGGTCAGCGCCTGGCCGAGCTGGCGCCGGTCGCAGACCAGCGCCGGGTGGACGGCCGGCGCGTCGAGCGAGAAGCGGACGCCGGGATGGGCGACCTCGTGCAGGAATAGCGCCTGCCGGGCGATGTCGACGATCGATTCCGGGCGGAAAACCGGTTTCGGCATCCGCGCGAAGGACGAGAATTCATCGACCATCCGCCGCAGGTCACCGACCTGGCGGACGATTGTTTCGGTCAGCCGGCCGAAGGTTGCCGGATCGCTTTGCACTTCCTTGCCGTAGCGGCGCTGGAGCCGCTCTGCGGCGAGCTGAATCGGGGTGAGCGGGTTCTTGATTTCGTGCGCGATGCGCCGCGCCACGTCGGACCAGGCGGCGCGGCGCTGGTCGAGCAACTGCTGGGTGATGTCGTCGAAAGTGAGAACATGGCCGCCCTTGTTGGCGACGCGCTTCACCGCCAGCGTGCGCGGCTCGCCACGACTGACCAACTGGACGATCGCGTCGCGTTCCGGCGCGTCCAGCATCTCGCCCAGTTCCGGCGCGACATCGGCGAGCGGCAGGCCGACCAGCGAATCATCCTCGGTATCGAGCAGGGCGCGGGCCGATCGGTTCATCAGCCTGATCCGGTGTTCGTCGTCGACCGCGACGACACCGGCGGAGACGCCGGACAGCACCGCCTCAGTCAATGCGCGGCGGCTGTCGAGCTGGCTGTTGGCGGCGACCAGCGCGCCGGTCTGCTCCTCCAGCCGGCTGGTCATGCGGTTGAACGCATTGGCGAGGGTGCCAACCTCGTCGCGCGCCCGCGGCTCCGCCACCCGCGCCGACAGGTCGCCATTGGCCACCTGCCGCGCCGCGCGCACCAGTTCGCCAACCGGTCGGACCAATCGATCGGCGACCTTCAGCGCGATCCATACCGCCGCGCCGACAATCAGCAGCGACATCAGCAGCAACGCCGCGTTGAAGCGCAATTGTAGCAGGCGCGAACGTTTGAGCAGCGCGTCATAGTCGGCGATCACCGCGTTGGCCCGGGTCAGCCCCTTCGGGTCGTAGAGGCGCGAGGCGTAGAGGTAGGTGCCGCTTTGCGCGTCGAGGCGGGTCACCGCTTCCACCCGGTCCCTGGTCTCGCTGATCACCACCGGGTCTTCGCGCAGGCGGGCGATAATCGCCGGGGTCACCCGCTGCTCGATCTCCCGCTCTTCCGGGTTGATGATCGCCAGGGTCAGCGGCGCTTCGCCGGAACGGACGGAAACGATCGCCGATTCGTTCAGTTTGCGGCCGACGACCTGATAGGCATAGCCTTCGCGGAACTGGATGCTGTCCGACCGCCATTGCGACAGGTAGCTTCGCAGGTCCGACGCCATCGTCACCGTTTCGTCCGCAACTTCGCGCTGCTGCTCGCTGTAGAATTCGCGCGCCAGTTCTCCGGCGTTTTCCAGCATCCCGCGTGCCCGGTCCGAAAACCAGAATTCGACGCCGTACTGGAACAGCAGCGAGGCGAAGATCACCACCAGCAGCATCGGCACCGCCGCGATCAGCGAGAACAGCGCGACCAGCCGGACATGGAGCCGTCCGTTGCCGCCGACCGGCGAGCGCGCGGCGCGGCCATGGGCAACGCGGCGACCGAGCAGCACCAGCAGTGCCATTGTCGGCACCAGATTGGCGACGAGCAGCAGCGCCACCACCGGCGGGCTGAGCAGCCGCGGCGCGTCACCGGTGTTGGCAATGGTGTGGTAGCTGAGTGTGGCGATGACGATCGCGACGAGGAAGGTCAGGATTTCCACCGCCGGCATGTAGCGCCCGCGCCGATAGATGACGGTCAGCGCACGGCGCCAACGCGGCTGGTTATGAGTAGGATTGGCGGTCTGGGCATCCATCGTTGCATCGATACAACAAACTCGTTGCAAGCAAAACACAGCTTTCGATCGATGACACCATGGCGTCGATCAGCGTCGGCGCCATTGCCCCGCCTCTATTGCATGGTCGGTCAGCTTTTTGCGCAGCGTGTTGCGGTTGAGGCCGAGAAGCTGCGCCGCGCGCACCTGATTGCCGCGTGTCGCCTGCAATGCAAGCCGCAGCAGCGGCGCTTCGACCTGGGCGAGCACACGGTCGTACAGCCCGTCTTCCGGCAAGCGATCACCATGGCTGGCGAAATAGCGAGCGAGGTGGAATTCCGCCGCATCGGTCAGGCTGGCGCCGCCGGTGGCGGTGTTGCTCCCTTCCCCGCCGCCGCTGTCCCTGCCGTGCTCGGCCAGTTGCCCGGCGACTTCCGCCGCGCCGATGACATCGTCGCGGCCGAGGGCGGCCATTCGCCGCATCAGATTTTCCAGTTCGCGCACATTGCCCGGCCAGTCATGGCTGGCCAGCCGCTCGATCGCCGCCGCGTCGAGCCGACGCCGGGGCAACCCCTCCTGCGCGGCACGATCGAGGAAGTGGCGGGCGAGCGCACCGGCATCGGCCAGCCGGTCGCGCAGCGGCGGCAACGCGACCGGAACGACGGCGAGCCGGTAATACAGATCCTCGCGAAAGCCGCCCGCGGCGACCAGCGCCGGCAGATCCTTGTGAGTGGCGGCGATGATACGGACGTCGCTGCGGATGGTGCGGGCACTGCCGACCGGGGTAAATTCGCCATTCTGCAGCACGCGCAGCAGCCGGGTCTGCGCCTCCAGCGGCATGTCGCCGATCTCGTCGAGGAACAGCGTGCCGCCCTGCGCCTGTTCGAAACGGCCGGCGGCGCGGGCCTGGGCACCGGTGAAGGCGCCGCGTTCATGGCCGAACAGGTCGGATTCAATCAGTTCGCGCGGGATTGCCGCCATGTTGACCGCGACGAACGGTGCGGCACGGCGCGGGCCGAGATCGTGGATCGCGCGGGCGACCAGTTCCTTGCCGGTGCCGGATTCGCCGAGGATCAGCACGGTCAGATCATTACCGACCAGCCGGGCGATCGTGCGGTAGACCCGCTGCATCGCCGGCGAACGGCCGATCAGCGGCAGGCCGTCGGTCACGTCCTCGCCATCCGGCACCGCGCCGCCGCCCGCGCGCAAGGCCGCCGCGACAGCGCCGGTCAGTTCGTCGAGATCGAACGGTTTGGGCAGATAGTCGAATGCGCCGCGCTCGGTCGCGCGGACCGCGGTGGTGAGGGTGTTCTGCGCCGACAGGACAATGAACGGCACCGCGAACGGCGCGGTCGCCAGCCGGTCCAGCGCATTACCGTCCGGCAGCATGACATCCGTCACCACTGCTTCCGGCACGAATCCGGCGAGCAGCCGTTCGGCGGCAGCGATGGTCCCGGCGGTACGGACTTCGTGGCCGGCGCGGCGCAGCGCGGTGGCGACGACGGTGCAGATCGCCGCATCGTCATCGACGACAAGGATACGCGCCATGCCTAACCCTCCGTCGCGCGCGGCAGCAACAGCCGGAACACGGTGCGTTCCGGCATCCCTTCACGGGCGTACTGGACCAGTCCGCCCATGTCGCGCACCAGTTTGTCGACCAGCGCCAGGCCGAGGCCCCTGCCCTCCGGCCGCCCGGAGACGAACGGATCGAACATGTGTTCGGCCAGTTCCGGCGGCGCGCCGGGGCCGTCGTCGATCACGCAGAGTTCGATCGGCAGCGGCCGTCGGCCGGGGCTGTTGTCTATGCTGACCGATACGCCGTGGCGGTAGCCGGTGGTCAACGTAATATGCCCATTTTTTCCAGTCGCTTCAGAAGCATTTTTTATCAGGTTTATTAAAATCTGAACCATCGCGTCGCGGTTCAGCATCGCCGGGGGCAGCGACGGATCATAGCGTTCATGGATCGCGACGCCGGCGGCGAAACCGCGCGCGGCGAGTTGCCGGACGTGGTCGAGGATCGGATAGATATTTTCCGCCGCGACCGGCAGCGGGCGGGTGTCCGTAAAGCCTTCCATCTGGTCGATCAGGGCGGCGATACGGTCGACTTCGGCCCGGATCAGCCGGGTCAGGCCCTGCGCGTCGGCGGGCACGTCCTGTTCCAGCAATTGCGCCGCGCCACGAATGCCGGACAGCGGGTTCTTGATCTCGTGCGCCAGCATGCCGGCGGCGCCGATCGCGGCGCGGATGCCGCCGCCGCGTTCCAGCCGATGGCCCATGCTGTGCCCAGCGCCAGCATAATGCAGGCTCAACAGGCTCCACCCCGGCCAGTCCGGCACAGTGGTCACGATGAAATCGGCGCGGAACCGCCCGCCCCGCACCGTCATCAGCGGCACGTCGTAGAGCGCGATCGCCGCGCCCGGTTCGCCCCGCTCAACATAGGCGGTCGGCAACACCAACGTGTCGGCCAGCATGCGGCCGCACAGGGCAGCACGGCTGTGGTTCAGCAGATTTTCGGCGGCGGGGTTGGCATCGCGGACCAGTCCGTCCGGATCTATGACGAGCAGCGCCGCCGATAGGGCGTTGAAAAGCTCGCCGGGCGCAGGCGGCCCCGGCGGCGCGGTCAGGCGGCGGCGCGCGACAACCACGGCGCGTAGAACTCGGCGAGCATCGCCAGCACCGTCCTTGCCTCCGGCACCTGCGTCACGCGATTGCGGAACTCGGCCGATCCGGGCAGGCCCTTGGTGTACCAGCCGATGTGCTTGCGGGCCATGTTGACGCCGGTCATCTCGCCATAATGGCTAAGCATCGCCTCATAATGCTCTACGATAACACGATATTGTTCGTCGATCGACGGATCGGGCAGGCGCGTGCCGGTGGCGAACCAGTGCATCATCTGGCGGAGCAGCCAGGGCCGGCCATAGGCGCCCCGGCCGACCATGATCCCGTCGGCACCGGACAGCGTCAACGCCTGTTCGGCATCGTCGATCGAGCAGATATCGCCATTGGCGATGACCGGGATCGATACCGCGTCCTTGACCGAGCGGATGAACGCCCAGTCCGCCTCGCCCTTGTACATCTGGCAGCGGGTGCGGCCGTGGACGGTGATCATGCGGACACCAATGTCTTCGGCGATCCGCGCCAGTTCCGGCGCGTTCAGGCTGGCATGGTCCCAGCCCATCCGCATCTTCAGCGTAACCGGAACCGACACCGCCTTGACCGTGGCCGCGACGATGTCCGTCGCCAGTTTCAGGTCGCGCATCAGCGCCGATCCGGCGTCGCCGTTGACCACCTTGCGGACCGGGCAGCCCATGTTGATGTCGATGATCGCGGCGCCGCGATCCTCGTTCAGCCTGGCCGCCTCGCCCATTTCGCGCGGGGTGCAGCCGACGAGCTGCATCGACACCGGCTCCTCGATCGGGTCCCACGCCGCCTTTTGCAGCGACTGGCGGGTCTCGCGGATCGCCGCCTGGCTGGCGATCATCTCGGTCACGTTCAGGCCGGACCCATAGCGCCGCACCACCCGCCGGAACGGCAGGTCGCTGACGCCGGTCATCGGCGCGAGCAGCACGGGGCTGTCGATCCGGAGCGGACCGATCTGGATCGGGTTGAGTGTCGCCATCGGGAATGTGCCTGAAATTTAGGCAGAGCCTTAACCGCAAAGCGGCTGGCGGGCAAGCGCGGGCTGGTCTAGGGCCGCCGGCGATGAGGGACAGACGGGTCATCGGGCTGGTCGTAGCCGCCGGCGCGGGCGAGCGTGCCGGCGGCGGCGTGCCGAAGCAGTACCGGAGGGTGGCCGGGCGCGCGGTGATCGCCCGCGCCTGCGACGGGCTGGCCGCGCACCCGGCGATCGACGCGGTGCATGTGGTGATCGGCGCCGGGCAGGAGGCGCTGCTCGCCGAGGCGTTTGGTGGCAATCCGCCGGCGTGGACGATCGGCGGGGCAACCCGCCGGGATTCGGTCCGCGCCGGGCTGGCGGCGATCGACGGTACCATTGTGCTGATCCACGATGCGGCGCGCCCGTTCCTGCCGGCGGCGGTGGTCGACCGGCTGCTCGCCGCGCTCGACGATGCAGACGGCGCCGTCCCCGCCCTGCCCGTTGCCGATACGCTGGCGCGCGGGGACGCGGCGCTGGGCGACACCGTGGCGCGCGCCGGCCTCAACCGCATCCAGACGCCGCAGGCCTTTCCGCTTCCGTTGATCCGCGCCGCCCATGCCGCCTGGCCGGAGGGTGAGGAAGCGACCGACGACGCGCAGGTCGCCCGCGCCGCCGGGCATGGCGTGGCGCTGGTCGCCGGGGATGCCGCGCTCGACAAGCTGACCACCGCCGACGACATCGCCCGTGCCGAGGCGCGGCTGGCGGCGAGGCTCGTCAGCCGCACCGGCAGCGGCTTCGATGTCCACCGGCTGGAAGCCGGGGCGGAATTGTGGCTGGGCGGGGTACGGATCGCGCATGACAAGGGGCTGTCCGGCCATTCCGACGCCGACGTCGCGCTGCACGCGCTGACCGACGCGATTCTCGGCGCGATCGGCGACGGGGACATCGGCAGCCATTTCCCGCCCAGCGACCCGCAATGGCGCGGTGCCCCGTCCCGCTTGTTCGTCGAACATGCGGCGGCGCTGGTCGCGGCGCGCGGCGGGGTGATCGACCATGTCGACGTGACGATCATCTGCGAGGCGCCGCGCGTCGGCCCGTATCGCGACAGCATCCGCGCGACGATCGCGGCGCTGTTGCGGCTGCCCGAACGCAGGGTTAGCATCAAGGCGACGACGACGGAGAGGCTGGGTTTCACCGGCCGGGGCGAAGGGATCGCGGCACAGGCGATCGCCACGGTCAGACTGTCGGAGGATCAGTGAGCGAGAAACAGGACAGCCTGCTGCCGGCCGCGCTCGTCGAGCGGGCGCGGGCGGTGATTGCGGCGAACCGCGCCGCCGGCCTGCGCGTCGCGGTGGCGGAAAGCTGCACCGGCGGGCTGGTCAGCGCGGCGCTGACCGAGATTCCCGGCTCGTCCGACGTGCTGGAGGCCGGCTGGGTCGTTTACGCCAACGAGGCGAAAACCGGCATTCTGGGCGTGAGCCTTGACGTGCTGGAGACGTTTGGCGCGGTGTCGATCGCCACCGCCTGGGGCATGGCGCAGAACGCGCTCGCCAAGAGCGACGCCGACGTCGCCGTCGCGATCACCGGCATTGCCGGGCCGGGCGGCGGCGACGAGAAGAAGCCGGTCGGGACCGTCGTGTTTGCGCGGGCGGAAAAGAACGCCAACCCCGACAAGATCGTCGCCGACCGCAAGGAATTCGGCGATCTGGGGCGCGGCGGCGTCCGGCTTCAGGCGGCGCTGTGCGCGCTCGACTTGCTGATGCCGGAATCGCCGGCGCCGTAGAGCGCCGCTGCCCGCGTTTCGAACGCGCCGATCATCCGGCGCAGCGCGGTGTCGAACACCTGACCGGCCAGCGCCTCGAACAGCCGGTTGCGGAACGCGAAGTCGACCGAGAAATCGACGAAGCAGCCCCCCGCCCCGTCCGAGCGGAACTGCCAGTCGTTGCGCAGGTGTTTCAGCGGGCCGTCGACATAATCGACATGGACCTCGTCCGGGCGCCGCTTGACGACGCGCGAGGTGAAGGTTTCGCGCAGGCCCTTGAAGCCGACGATCAGGTCGGCGAGCATTTCGGTGTCGCTGTTCGACCGCACCCGCACCGCCGCGACCCACGGCAGGAATTCGCCGTAGCGGACGACGTCGGCGACCAGGTCGAACATCTGTTCCGGCGACCAGGGTAAATGCCGGGTTTCGGCGTGACGTGGCATGTCAGCCCGCCAGCTTCGCCTCGCGCGCCGCGCGCAGGCGGGCGAAATCGGCATCGGCGTGGTAGCTGGACCGCGTCAGCGGCGACGAGGCGACGAGCAGGAAGCCCTTGGCCCGCGCGATCGCGGCATAGGCGCCGAAGCTCTGCGGGGTGACGAATTCCGCCACCTTGGCATGGCGCGGCGTCGGCTGGAGATACTGGCCCATCGTCATGAAATCGATGTCGGCGGAACGCATGTCGTCCATCACCTGATGGACTTCCAGCCGTTCCTCGCCCAGCCCCAGCATGATGCCGGACTTGGTGAAGATCGACGGATCGTGGCGCTTGACGCTTTCAAGCAGACGCAGCGACGCATAATAGCGCGCACCGGGCCGGATCGTCGGGTAGAGCCGCGGCACCGTTTCCAGATTGTGGTTGTAGACATCCGGCCGGGCGGTGACGATCGACTCGATCGCGCTTTCCGCCTTGTTGCGGAAATCCGGCGTCAGGATCTCGATCGTCGTCTGCGGCGTCGTCCGCCTCAGCGCCTCGATCACCTTGACGAATTGCGAGGCGCCGCCATCGGGGAGGTCGTCGCGATCGACGGAGGTGACGACGATGTGCTGCAGGCCAAGCTCTGCCGCCGCGTCGGCGACATGCTGCGGTTCCTGCGCGTCGACCATGCGCGGCATGCCGGTCTTGACGTTGCAGAAGGCGCAGGCGCGGGTGCAGGTGTCGCCCAGGATCATCACCGTCGCGTGCTTCTTGGTCCAGCACTCGCCGATATTCGGGCAGGCCGCCTCCTCGCACACCGTGGCCAGGTTGAGACGGCGCATCAGCGCCTTGGTCTCGGCAAAACCGGCGGAGGTCGGCGCCTTGACGCGAATCCAGTCTGGTTTGCGGGTCCGTGCCGGACGGAGAACGGGGTCTGCTTCGCTCATCGCGTGCAGATAGCGTCGATAGGCGGGACTTGCCACCCCTGCCCTTTCGGAGTCATGCGGGCGCCCGACACCAAAAACAGGAAACGGGGCGCGACTCATGACGGACTACACCAACCTGCTTGCCGGATACCGTCGTTTCCGCGCCAATGGCTGGGCAACGCAGCGCAGCCGCTGGGCGGAACTGTCGGAAGGGCAGCACCCGCGCACGATGATCATCGCCTGTTCGGACAGCCGCTGCGACCCGGCCGAAATCTTCGATACGTCACCCGGCGAGATCTTCGTCGTCCGCAACGTCGCCAATCTGGTGCCGCCCTACGAGGTCGGCGGCGGGCGCCACGGCGTGTCGGCGGCGCTGGAATTCGCGGTGATGGAGTTGGAGGTGCGCGACATCGTGGTGATGGGGCACGGCATGTGCGGCGGCTGCGGCGCCTCGCTCAGCCAGTCGTTCAAGGACGCGAAGCCGGGCGAAGGCGGCTTCATCGCCCACTGGATCGACCTGCTCGACGAGGCGCGCGAACGGATCGTCGCCGAGCATGGCGACGACATCCACGGCCCGGCTCGTCGCGCGATGGAGCATGAGACGGTGCGCGTCGGCCTCAACAACCTCCGCACCTTCCCCAACATCGCCCGGCGCGAGTCGCTGGGGCTGGTGACGCTGCACGGCGCCTATTTCGCCATTGCCGACGGGATTCTGCACCTGCTTGACGAACAGACCGGCGCGTTCGAACCTGCCTGAGCCTGAAGTCAGGCGCGGAGAGGAATGATGCCAAATCAATTTCAGGCCTGGGCGCCCAGGCTGCTGAGTATCCTGCGTATCGTCGCCGCGTTGCTGTTCATCGAGCATGGCACCCAGAAACTGTTCGGCTTTCCGGCGGCGGAGATGATGCCGCCGGCCGGCAGCCTGCTGTGGTTCGCCGCAATTCTGGAGGTGGGCGGCGGCGCGTTGTTGCTGCTCGGCCTGTTCACCCGACCGGTCGCTTTCCTGCTGTCCGGCCAGATGGCGTTCGCCTACTGGATCGCCCATGCGCCGGGATCGCCGTTTCCGGCGCTGAACGGCGGCGACGCGGCGATCCTGTTCTGCTTCACCTTCCTCTACATCGCCGCCGCCGGACCGGGGCCGTGGAGCATCGACGAGGGACGAAGGCGCTAGGATGTCCAACGGACGGAACGCGGCGAGCGGCAATATCGCCCTGCTGATCGACGCGGACAATGCGTCGCCCGATGCGCTTGATCCGGTTCTGACCGTGCTGGTCGAACTGGGGACGGTGAATGTCCGACGCGCCTATGGAAACTGGAGCAAGCCGCAGTTGAAGCGGTGGTCGGAGATGACCCATCGCTACGCCATCGAGCCGCAGCAGCAGTTCGATATCACCAAGGGCAAGAACGCCACGGACATGAAGATGACCATCGACGCGATGGACCTTCTGTTCGGCGGTCGCGTCGACGGCTTCGGAATCATGTCGAGCGACAGCGATTTCATGCCACTGGCGATGCGGATCCGCCAGGCGGGCCTGCCGGTCTACGGTTTCGGCAGCCAGAAGACACCGGAAGGATTCCGGCAGGCCTGCACCCGCTTCATCGATGTCGACGCGCTGGCGAGCGCCATCGAACCGGATGATGTCGACCCGGCCGACGGCGCAGACGCGCAGGCCGGGGGAAGCACCGGCGCCAAAGCAATCTTCGACGACGACCTGATCAACCTGCTCGGCGCCGCGTTCAAAGCGTCCAAACGGGACGAGCGCGGTTATGCCAGCCTGTCGGAACTGGGGCAGCGCGTCGGCAACCGGTCGTCGTTCGACGCCCGCAACTACGGCTATTCGCGCCTGTCCGATCTTATCGCGGCAATACCGAATTTCGCCGTCGAAAGGCGCGAGAGCGGATTGGTCTACGTGAAGCGGGTGCGATAAGGCGGCGCCGTCGAGCGACGGGGTTTGCCGCGTTCCCGTACGGATATCGAAACAGGGCACCCGCCATACGCCCGGTTGCGCAGGCGTATGGCGGACGAAATCAGCGCGTCAGTTTCTTGTAGCTGACCCGCGTCGGCCGGTCGGCGGCGTCGCCGAGGCGGCGCCGCTTGTCTTCCTCATAGGCTTCGAAATTGCCTTCGAACCACTCGACATGGCTGTCGCCCTCGAACGCGAGGATGTGGGTGGCGAGACGATCGAGGAAGAAGCGATCGTGGCTGATGACCACGGCGCAGCCGGCGAAATTCTCCAGCGCCTCTTCCAATGCGCGCAGCGTTTCGACGTCGAGGTCGTTGGTCGGTTCGTCGAGCAGCAGAACGTTGCCGCCCTTGCGCAGCATCTTGGCCATGTGGACGCGGTTGCGTTCACCGCCGGAGAGCTGGCCGACCTTCTTCTGCTGGTCGGTGCCCTTGAAGTTGAACGCGCCGACATAGGCGCGCGACGCGATCTCGTGCTTGCCGAAGCGGAAAATGTCGAGTTCGTCCGACACCTCCTGCCAGACGTTCTTGTTCGGATCGAGATGGTCGCGGCTCTGGTCGACATAGCCCAGGCGCACCGTCTCACCGACCTTGATTTCGCCGGAGTCGGGTTGTTCCTGACCGGTGATCAGCTTGAACAGCGTCGTCTTACCGGCGCCGTTCGGGCCGATCACGCCGACGATGCCGCCCGGCGGCAGGCTGAAGTTCAGATCGTCGAACAGCAGCTTGTCGCCGAAGCTCTTGCTCAGGCCTTTCGCCTCGATGACGCTGCTGCCCAGCCGTTCGGGGATCTGGATAAGGATTTGGGCGGCACCGGGGCGGCGGTCCGCCTGTTTTTCAACCAGTTCGTCAAATGCACGGATACGCGCCTTGGACTTGGTCTGCCGCGCCTTGGGCGACTTGCGAATCCACTCCAGCTCTTCCTTGATCGCCTTCTGCCGGCCTTCCTCCTCGCGGTCTTCCTGCTCCAGCCGCTTGGCCTTCTGTTCCAGCCAGTTGGAGTAGTTGCCCTCGAACGGAATACCGCGGCCGCGATCGAGTTCGAGCACCCAGCCGACGACATTGTCGAGGAAATAGCGGTCGTGGGTGACGAGGATGACGTTGCCGGGATAGTCGATCAGGTGCTTTTCCAGCCAGGCGACGCTTTCGGCGTCGAGGTGGTTGGTCGGTTCGTCGAGCAGCAGGATTTCCGGCTTTTCCAGCAGCAGGCGGCAAAGCGCCACCCGGCGCTTCTCGCCGCCGGACAGGTTCTCGACGCTGGCGTCGCCGGGCGGACAGCGCAGCGCCTCCATCGCGATTTCCAGTTGGTTGTCCAGCGTCCAGCCGTCGACGGCGTCGATCTTTTCCTGAAGCTCGCCCATCTCGGCGAGGAGCGCATCGAAATCGGCGTCCTCCGGCGGGTCCGCCATCAGCATGCTGATCTCGTTGAAGCGATCGAGCATGTCGGCGACCGGGCGGACGCCGTCCATGACATTTTCCTTGACCGTCTTCTTGGGGTCGAGCTGCGGCTCCTGCGCCAGATAGCCGACACGGATGCCTTCGGCGGCCCACGCCTCTCCGCTGTAATCGGTATCCAGCCCGGCCATGACCTTCATCAGCGTCGACTTGCCGGCGCCGTTGACGCCGATGATCGCGATCTTGGTGCCTGGCAGGAACTGAAGATGGATGTTGTTAAGCACCGGTTTCTGCGCACCGGGGAAGGTCTTGGTCAGGCCTTTCATGACGAAGCTGTACTGGACGGCCACTTGGTCGGCTCCACTTGCAAAGATTATGATCGGAAATCCGCGCCGCCACTAGCCGGTTGGCGGCACATTGGCAAACCGGCTGCGCGGGTGGCGCGCCAATCGACTCGACGTGCGTTTTCCCGTTCTCTGACGGCGGCCGGGGCCTGAGATGCCGGGCCGCGCGGCGCGGGCCGGCGTTTCTCCACCACCGTTTCGGTTGCCACGCGACCGGCAGGCCGATTGGCCGGGACGGCGCGGAATGGCGCGGCGCGGCCTCCTTCGCTCCCTCCGCAAAGCGCCGCTTGCGACACCCCGAGGCATCCGTTACAGCGGTTTTGCGTTGACCGTATTGCAAATCCCTTTATTGGGGGCCGCTCGCGACGGCATTTCGGGCCGGCGTGAAATTTTGAATTTTGGGAGCAACACGAATGAAGAAGATCTCCTTTGTTCTGGCTGCCGCCGGCCTGATGACCCTGGCCGCGTGCAACAGTTCGCCGGAAGCCGCCAACGTTGAAGCCGAAGGCGACAACGCTGCCGCGCTGGTCGAGAACGCTGCCGACAGCCTTGACGCGCTGGCCGACAACGCCGCCAACGCTTCGACCGAAGCGGCCCTCGACAACGCCGCCGCCAACCTGCACGACGCCGCCAGCAACGTTGCTGACGTTGCGTCGGACGCGGCTGACGCGGTCGCCAACAAGTAATTCCAACCGGCCGCGCACCGCGTGGCTGGCCGGAAACGGGAAAGGGGCGGTCCACCGGATCGCCCCTTTTACTTTGCCCGCTAGACAGCGGCGGAGCCTCTCCGCTATCGCCGGCCCGCGCATGGCGGGGCCTGTAGCTCAATGGTAGAGCCGGCCGCTCATAACGGCTTGGTTGCGGGTTCGAATCCTGCCGGGCCCACCAGCGCATTGCCGCATGGCAAGCCGGTGGCCGGTCATGTCGTCGGGGAGTAGCGCAGTCTGGTAGCGCATCTGCTTTGGGAGCAGAGGGTCGCAGGTTCGAATCCTGTCTCCCCGACCATTAAATCCCATCTCTGCCGCGAACGAGCGCGACCAGCGCGTCCGTCGACAGCCGTTCTCCCCCTTCGCGGGCGAGGAAGGTGAACATCGCGTCCCACCAGCGCCAGAATTCGGCAAGCGCCGCCAGCGTCCGATCAGGCTGGTGCCCAGCGGCACCGCGAACGGGGCCCGCCCATAATCGGCTGTCGAAATCGGTGAAGTCCGGCCCGCCTTCCGCCGCATAGCTGAACAGCGGCCGGACTGACAGATCGAGCGCTAATCCTTGGCGGATGAGCGCGTCGGTGCAGATCGCGCCCCGCTCCGGCGTTGGCGGGCAATCGAGCCGGCCGGCGGAGGCGGGATCGGCCACGCCCGGTGTCAGCCCCGATCCTCGCGTTCGACGACCTCGCGCGTAACGGTAGGCAGGGTCAGGACGAAGCGGTCGGCGGCGATATCGAGTCGCCCACCGGCTGCCTCGGCAAGATTGCGGACCAGCCGCAGCGTGAAGCCAAGCCCCAGGGTTGGCGCGTCCGGCCAGTCGCCGTCGGGACTGTAGCCGGGGTCGAGCAGCGCGCGTTCGCCCTGCCCGGCGATGGCCGCCGGCCGGTCGACGCTCAGGCAGATGCGGGCGCGATCGGCGCTGTCGACATCCACTGTTGCCGCGATCCGCTCGCCTTCCGTCGCCAGCCCGACGGTGGCGGCGAGCAGGCGCGACACCATCCGGTCCAGCGGGGCCTGGTCGACGGCGATCGGGGCCAGCCCCGGCGCGATGCGCAGCGCCAGGGCGACGCCGCGCGTTTCGGTCAACTGATCCAGCTCGGCGCCGATCGCGGCGATCCGCGCGGCGATGTCGCTGCTGCCGTCGTGAGCGCTGGCCTGGCGCTGGGCGCTTTCGACCCGCGCGGCGACGTCGAGATCGTCGACGGTGTCGAGCAGCCGGCGCGCATCGCCCAGGATTGCGCCCGCTCGCCCGCGATAGTCGGCCGCCGCCGGGCCAAGCACCTGCTGGTCGATCATTTCGGCAAAGCCGATGATCGCGTTCAGCGGCGTGCGAATTTCATGGACCAGCTGGCGCAGCGATTCCCCGCCTAGGGTGGAACCGTGCAGGCCGTGGCCGGCGGTTTCCGCCCGCTCGTCGGCGCGGGGGCGCCGGGCGCTGCCGCGAAAGCCTAGAAACCGGCCGGCACGTGGATCGAAGCACGGAACCGCTGAAATCCGCCAGTCGCCGGCGGCGCCCGCTTCGCCCGGCACCCGCAAGCGCGCATCGCGGAACGGTGCGCGGCGCCGGAAGGCCCCGGCGGCGTGGCCGTCGACGCCATGGTCCCCCTCCCCCGTATCGGCGATCGACAAGCCGACGAGCTGGGCACGGGGCGCCCCGCCGCAGAAGCTGATCGCGCCGTCGGTATCGGTTTCAAAGGTGAAGGCGTGGCAATCCGGCAGTGCCGCGGCGGTTTCCGGCTGGGGTTCCGGCGGGCGCCGGTCGCGACGGAAAGCCTCGATCCGGGCAACGAGTTCGGCCAGTTCGCTGCCGGCGAAAGCCGCCGTGGATGGAGTCGCCGTGTCGATCGGCACTATCTGGGCCGGCGGTGTGGCCGGTGCAATCGCGCCCGGCAGGACGAAATCGGTGGCGCCATAACTGGCAAGGGCGCGGCCGACGGCAGCGCCGAGATCGCGACGATGGCGCAGCAAGGCGCGCGCAACCGGCGACAGGCGCGGCACCAGCGCAACCCAGTCGGCATCGGTCAGGCGGGCGCCGCCGATGACCGGCGCGGTGATCGCGGCATCGTCTTCGGCGAAAAAGGTGACGAGGCGCGCAGGCACCCGGCGGCCGGCCAGCGCCGCCGCCGCCGCATGCCGCCGGTCGCGGGGGACGTCGGCGCGCCATTCGCGCAGCATCGCATAGGCATCATCGAGGCAGGACAGCGAGTCGTCCCCGGCGGTTTGCGCAACGAGGTCGACGAGCTGGCACCACATAGCGATCCGCGCCGCCGCATCGGCGGGCGGCTGGGCCATCACGGTCGCCAGCCTGTCATCAAAGCGCAACCGAATTCCTCCACTTCCGCGCACCCGACGCGCTACCACGCCATAGGTTCACGGTCCTTAAACCTGCGGTGATTGTCGCGACAGTGTTCTTTTCGGCACGTCGCAATGTGGGACAATTGCTTTTGCCTGCAACTTTATTATGTTACCCGGCAGGATATGAATGGAAAAATACAGAAACATGGCCGCCCCGCTGCTTGACTCGATCGACCTGCAGATTCTCGCGGCGCTCCAGCGCGATGGACGAATGACCAATGTCGACCTGGCGGCGGAAGTCGGGCTGACCGCTCCGCCCTGCCTGCGGCGGGTGAGAGCGCTGGAGCAGCGCGGGGTGATCCGTGGCTATCACGCGGCGCTCGACCCGATCGTTCTTGGCTATGGCATCAGCGTGTTCGCGCTGGTCAGCCTCCGCAGTCAGGCGGAATCGGACTTGCGGGCGTTCGAGGAGCATGTCGCGACGCTGCCCAATGTGCGCGAATGCCACATGCTGAACGGCGAAATCGATTTCATCCTGAAGATCGTCGCCGAAGACCTTCAGGCATTTCAGAGCTTCCTGACCTCGTCCCTGACCACCGCGCCGAATGTCGCCAGCGTCAAGACGTCGCTGACCATCCGCACGTCGAAGGACGATCCGGGGGTTCCGATACCCGACCGGGGCTGACTCCGGCGGAGCCAGCCCCGGTGCGGGCGGGTGGCGTCAGGCGCCGGTGACCGGCTGTTCCAGCCATTCGACCCAAAACTTGGCCAGGTCGGTGCGGGCGCCGTTGACCGCGGCGAACGCGGCCTTCGCCTCTTCCTTGCTGCCGGACAGCGCCAGCGCGATGCCGAGGCGGGTGTTGACGACGTTGGTGTCGACATTGCCCTTGGCCAGCGCCATTTTGTACAGTTCCGCCGCCTTGGCGTAGTTGCCGTAGCTCAGAAACGCCTCGGCGGTGCTCTGGGCGATCTTGCCGTCCTTGCCGGTGGCGGACGCTTTCTCCGATGCCGGCAGCGATGCCTTGTCGGCCGACAGCTTTTCGCTCGACGATTTGTAGACGTCGGAGATGCCCGGCGTCGCCTTGTTGAGCTTGCCGCTGGCGGCGCCCTCGTCGATGACCGCGACCGCCTCGCCCGGCAGGCCACGATCGGAAGCAAGCTGCGCGTATTCATAGAAATCGCGTTCGCTGGTGATCGCCTTGCTCGCCCGCATCAGCCGATAGAGGTCAAGCGTCGCCGGGCTGTCGAGCGTGCCGGTGTCGC
The DNA here is from genome assembly GCF_047553045.1 of Sphingomonas flavalba. GTDB lineage: Bacteria > Pseudomonadota > Alphaproteobacteria > Sphingomonadales > Sphingomonadaceae > Sphingomonas_L > Sphingomonas_L flavalba_A. The sequence goes on from NZ_CP180208.1 coordinate 1,423,397, forward strand.
GATAGATCAGCAGCGCGCTGCGCCAGTTTTCCGATGTCGGATAGGCGGCGACCTGAAGCCTGGTCCATTTCGCCACTTCCGGCATCTGCTTGGCTGAATAGGCGACCGACGCCGCCCGCTTGTACCAGTCTTCCGGCGCCTTGCGCCCGGCGGCGGTTTCGATCTGCACCGCGCGCTCGACATAGCCGAGGCCGGCGGGGATCTGGTCCTGCTTGAAATAGGATTCGGCGAGCAGCAGATAGACGTCGACATTCTGGTTGCCGGCCTGCTCCGCCTCGCTCAGCCGGCGGATCGCCGTCGGGTAATCCTTGTTCGAATACGCGGCCTGCCCCGAATAGAACAGCAGCTTTGCGCGGTTCGGCGCCGCGGCCTGCGAGCCGGATTCGAGCATGCCGTCGATGCCCTTGAACTGCAGCGCCTGATCCTTGGTTTCCTGACCGAGCTGCAGCTGGAAATTGGCGACGTAGAATTTCTCGTCGGGGAGTTTAGCGACGGCCGCCGCTTCGCTCAGCTTGGTCTGGGCGGTCGCAAAATCCTTGTCCTTCATCGCCTTGTCGACCGGAGCGATCGCGGCGCGGAATTCCTTGCTCAATTCCGGCTTGAAGCTGTTGGCGTCCTTCGGCTCCTCCTTCTTCTTGGCGAAGGCCGGGGACAAGAGCGGGCTGCTGACCATGCCGAGCGTCAGAGCGGCGCCAAGCAGCAGGGTTGAAATCTTCTTCATCATGCCTCCTCAAGCGATCCCGTGGCCGATCGTCCTGGCCCGGTCATCGTCCTATGGTTCTGTCCCAAAGCACGCAAGGCGGAACCGGTTCCACCATCGGCGTTCGGGCATGAACCGCTATTGAATAGCGTGTTCCCAAGGATTCCGGCCTAAACCCGTCGTTCCGGCGCCGCCATCTCAAGCCGCTGCAAACCGTCGCTCGCTTGGACCGGTTCGTCGCGCGGGCGGTCTTGCAGCGGGCGAGGCCATCCTGGGCTCGCGCGCGCGCACGCCCCCGCGCGGGGTGGTCATAAGCATGGCGATCCGCTAATGCCGTGCATTCCGCATCACAGTCCGAAAGCCCTGACGTTGACCGACGACGCGACCTTGCTCGCCGACCCTTCCGATATCTCTCCCGTCAATATCGTCGACGAGATGAAGACCAGCTACCTCGACTATGCCATGTCGGTCATAGTTTCTCGCGCGCTGCCCGATGTGCGCGACGGGTTGAAGCCGGTCCACCGCCGCATCCTTTATGGCGCGCACGAAGCCGGGTTCGTCGCCGGCAAGCCTTATCGCAAGTCCGCCCGCCTGGTCGGTGACGTGATGGGTAAGTATCACCCGCACGGCGACTCCTCGATCTACGACGCATTGGTCCGCATGGCGCAGGACTGGTCGCTGCGCGTACCGCTGATCGACGGGCAGGGCAATTTCGGCTCGATGGACCCGGACGAAGCGGCGGCGATGCGTTACACCGAGGCGCGGCTGGCCAAGGTTGCCACCGTCCTGCTCGACGATATCGACAAGGACACCGTCGATTTCCAACCCAACTATGACGGGTCAGAGCGCGAGCCGCAGGTGTTGCCGGCGCGTTTCCCCAACCTGCTGGTCAACGGCGCCGGCGGCATCGCCGTCGGCATGGCGACCAACGTGCCGCCGCACAATCTGGGCGAGGTGCTGAGCGCCTGCGTCGCCTATATCGACAATCCGGCGATCACCATCGACCAGCTGATCGAACATGTGCCCGGCCCCGATTTCCCGACCGGCGCGCTGATTCTGGGTCAGGGCGGCGCGCGGGCGGCCTATAACAGCGGGCGCGGATCGATCATGATGCGCAGCCGCCACACGATCGAGGAAGGGCGCGGCGACCGCCGGTCGATCGTGCTGACCGAGATTCCGTTTCAGGTCGGCAAGAACCGGCTGGTCGAGAGCATTGCCGAGGCGGCGAAGGACAAGCGGATCGAAGGCGTCAGCGACATTCGCGACGAGTCGAACCGCGAAGGCGTCCGCATCGTCATCGACCTGCGCCGCGACGCGACGGCGGAGGTGGTGCTGAACCAGCTGTGGCGACACACCCCGGCGCAGACCAGTTTCCCGGCCAACATGCTCGCCATCCGTGGCGGGCGGCCGGAAACGCTGACCCTGCTCGACATCGTCAGCGCCTTCATCAGCTTTCGCGAAGAGGTCATCACCCGCCGGTCCAAGTTCGAGCTGGCCAAGGCACGCGACCGCGCCCATCTGTTGCTGGGTCTGGTCATCGCGGTCACCAACCTGGACGAGGTGGTGCGGATCATCCGTGGGTCGGCCAGCCCGGCGGAGGCGCGCGCCGCCCTGCTCGCCCGCGAATGGCCGGTCGAAGAGATCGCGCCGTATATCCGGCTGGTCGAGGCGGTCGAGGATGTGACCGGCGGTGACAGCTACCGCCTGTCGGAAGCGCAGGTCCGCGCCATCCTTGACCTGCGCCTGCACCGGCTCACCGCGCTCGGCCGCGACGAGATCGGCGACGAGCTGAAACAGCTGGCCGACAGCATCGGCTATCTGCTCGCCATCCTCGGCGACCGGGTCAAGCTCTACGCGGTGATGCGCGAGGAGCTGGAAGCGGTGCGCGACGAGTTCGCCACCCCCCGCCGCACCACCATTGCCCCGGCCGCCGACGGCATCGACGACGAGGACTTGATCGAGCGCGAAGAGATGGTCGTGACCGTCACCCTCGACGGCTATATCAAGCGCACCTCGCTCGACACGTTCCGCGCGCAGCGGCGCGGCGGCAAGGGCCGGGCCGGCATGTCGACCAAGGACGAGGATGTCGTCACCGAGCTGTTCGTCACCTCGACACACACGCCGGTGCTGTTCTTCTCCACCGCCGGCAAGGTGTATCGGATGAAGGTGTGGCGCCTGCCGGAAGGCGGACCGGCGACGCGCGGGCGGCCGATGATCAACCTGTTGCCGCTCGACAAGGACGAGACGATTTCAACCGTGCTGCCGCTGCCGGAAGACGAGGCGGAATGGGGCAAGCTGCACGTCATGTTCGCGACGGCGAAGGGCAGCGTGCGCCGCAACAGCATGGACGCGTTCACCAACGTGCCGTCAAACGGCAAGATCGCGATGAAGTTCGAGGGCGAGGATGCGGACGACCGGCTGATTGGCGTTGCGCTGCTCAACGAGCAGGACGACGTGCTGCTCGCCACCCGCCACGGCAAGGCGATTCGCTTTGCCGGCGACGACGTGCGCGAGTTCCAGAGCCGCAATTCCACCGGTGTGCGCGGCATGCGGCTGGCCGACGGCGACGAGGTGATCTCGCTGTCGATCCTCCACCGTGGCGGCATGCGTGACCAGGATGAGCGCGAGGATTACCTGCGCCACGCGCCGTGGAAGGCGGAAAAGGACAGCGCCCCCCAGATGGATGCCGAACGTTTCGCGGAATTGCAGGCGAAGGAGCAATTCGTGCTCACCGTTTGCGCCAACGGCTACGGCAAGCTGTCTTCGGCCTATGAATACCGCCGCACCGGGCGCGGTGGCCAGGGCATTACCAACATCGACAATATCGCCCGCAACGGCCTGGTCGTCGCCAGCTTCCCGGCGATCCAGACCGATCAACTGATGCTGGTTACCGATCAGGCCAAGCTGATCCGCATGGGGCTGGACAGCTTGCGCGTCATCGGGCGCGGATCGGCCGGGGTGCGGCTGTTCGACGTTGCCGATGCGGAGCAGGTCGTTTCCGCCGCCCGGATCGGCGACAGCCAGGACGATGAGGATGGCGACGGCGAGGCGGACGTGGCGGCGGATGGCGGCACGGCGGCCTGACCGCCGCCGCTATGCCTTTGCCCCTAAGCCTCGCTACGTAAGCTTAGCGTCGACCGGACGCCGACCGCGATCAGGGCCTGCCCGACGAAATAGCTGAGCCAGATGGCAAGGCCGAGCGCGCCGCCGCCGCCGGAGAGCGGCCCCATGCGCGCGAAGATCAGCAGGTCGGACGCGAGGAACAGCATCGCGCCGATGCCGGTACGATAGCGCGGGAAGCGGCTTGCCCAGGCGCAGGCGGCCATCGCGGCGACGAACAGCGTATAGGCGGCGGCCGTCGCCGCCATCGTCCGGTCGGCGGGCAGCAGGAAGGCGACCAACACCGCCAACGGCACGGTCAGCAGCGCCAATGCCCGCTGGGTGACCGTCAGCGCAGCCCGGCGGTTGCGCCAGTATAGCCGGATCGCGACGCAGTGGCCGGCGACGAATGCGGTCGCGCCGAGCACCATGTCGCGCTCCAGCAGCACGTCACCAAGCGCGCCGAACGCCAGCACGACGACAAGCAGCCAGCCGTCGAGGCTGCGCGCCTCAGCCGCCGCCCACAGCGCGAGCAGGCCGACGCCCGCACCTTTCCACGCCAGGCTGGCCGCCGCCGGCAGGCCCAGTGCCCAGCCGAGCGGATAGCTGAGCCCGGCGATCACCGCCGCGACCAGCAGCAGCCGCGCGCCGCTCACGGATAAAGATCCACGACGGTGGTGCCGGGCACCGCCGCCTGCAGCAGGAAGGTGCGGTGGCAGCCGGCGGGTTCGCGTTCGTAGCAGAGCAGCGCCGCGCGGTGGCTGGCGACAAGGTCGCGCAGGATCGCCGCCTCGGCTTGCGCTTCGGGCAGTTCGAGTTGCTGGTCGTAGATGGCGTGCATCGTCGCGACATCTCCTTTGTGCGCGGCGTCCCGCCCCGCCTTTGGCGTGCCGAGCGCGCGCAGGTGGCGATAGCCGATACCGGCCTCGGCCAGTTCGGCGGCGAGCGCGGACTTGGAGAAACCGGGGCGGCGCGAACTGGTGATCGCCCGCACGTCGACCACCAGATCGACATCGGCGGCGGCGAGCGCGCCGATCAGTTCGGGCACGGTTGCCTTTTCGTAGCCGATTGTGAAGACCGTTTGCGCCAAAGCCCCTCGCCTCTCCCCCGCCCACCCTCTATCGCCTTTTGCCATGACCGACAAAATTGAAATTATCGGCGGCGGCCTCGCCGGTTCGGAAGCGGCATGGCAGCTGGCCGAAGCCGGGGTGCCGGTGCGCCTGTTTGAAATGCGCGGCAGCGGCGAAGGTACGCCTGCCCACCAGACCGACCATCTGGCCGAGCTGGTCTGCTCGAACAGTTTCCGGTCCGACGATGCAGAGCGCAACGCCGTCGGCCTCCTCCATGCCGAAATGCGCGCGCTCGGTTCGCTGATCCTGCGCGAGGCGGACCGGCACCGGGTGCCAGCCGGATCGGCGCTGGCGGTCGACCGAGACGGATTTTCCGCCGGCGTGACCGCCGCGCTTGCCGCCCACCCGAATATCGAGATCGTCCGCCGCCGGGTCGACGTGCTGCCGGAGAGTGGCGCGACCATCGTCGCCACCGGCCCGCTGACCGCCGCGCGGCTGGCGGAGTCGATCGGCGCGCATACCGGGGCGAACGCCCTCGCCTTTTTCGACGCGATCGCGCCGATCATCCACCGCGACAGCATCGACATGTCGGTCGCCTGGTTCCAGTCGCGCTGGAACAAGGGCGACGGCAAGGATTACATCAACTGTCCGCTCGACCGCGACCAGTATGCGGCGTTCCATCAGGGGCTGATCGACGGCGAAAAGACCGCGTTCAAGGAATGGGAACGCGACACCCCCTATTTCGACGGCTGCATGCCGATCGAGGTGATGGCGGAACGCGGTTTCGACACGCTGCGCTTCGGCCCGATGAAGCCGGTCGGCCTGGACGACCCGCGCACCGGCCGCTGGCCCTATGCCGTCGTCCAGTTGCGGCAGGACAATGCGCTGGGCACGCTGTGGAACATCGTCGGCTTCCAGACCAAGCTGAAACATGCCGAGCAGGTCCGCCTGTTCCGCACGATACCGGGCCTTGAGAACGCCGAGTTCGCCCGGCTGGGCGGGTTGCACCGTAACACCTTCATCAACGCGCCGGCGCTGCTCGACCCCTGGCTGCGGCTGGAAAGCCACCCGCATATCCGCTTCGCCGGGCAGATCACCGGCTGCGAGGGCTATGTCGAATCCGCCGCGATCGGCCTGCTCGCCGGCCGCTTTGCCTGTGCGGAGGCCGAAGGACGCGACGCCGCCCTGCCCCCGCGCGAAACCGCGCTGGGCGCGCTGCTCGGCCATATCACCGGCGGCGCCGACGCGGCGACCTACCAGCCGATGAACGTCAATTTCGGGCTGTTCCCGCCGCTGGACGAGCGCGCGCGCAAGGCCGACCGCAAGGGATTGATCGCCGCCCGCGCCCGCGCCGCGCTTTCCGCCTGGGCCTGACGCCTTAGCTCAGCCTTCGTCGCCGTCGACGGCGCGTGGCGGCGGGCAATCGCGGCGGACCGGCGTCTTGCGGACCACCCGCGTCGTCAGGAATTCGGCGCGGGTCAGCGCGTTGGAATGGTCGGCGTCCGCACGGGCGAATTTATCGGTGGTCTTCTTCGCCCATTCGTCGAAATCCAGCCGGCCGTCATGGTTCAGGTCGAGCCGGGCAAAGGCCTTGCGGCGGCTGGCGAGATATTCCTCGCGGCTGATCGCCTGATTGCGGTCCTTGTCGTAGCGGTCGAAGCGCTTCTGCTCGCGACTCCGCTCATCCGCCTGTGGCGGCATGGCGAGCGGCTCTGTCGCCAGCGCGGCCGGCGGGGCGTCCGGCCGATCCACCGTGTCGCGCTGCGCCGCCCCCTGCCACCAGAAGAATCCGGCGGCGACCAGCAGCAATGTCGATCCCACCCCCGCCAGAAACCGCCCCATGCCGAACGCCCCCGCTCGTCGACTCAGCTAACGGCCTGATATAGCATGCCAAAGGCCACGGATCACGCGCCGGGGTGCACCCGGCCTTGGTCGGTGCGCCAGCCCGGCGCCGGCATCGCGGCGAGCGAGCACGGTCAGCAGACCAAGCGCGCGTAACGCGGAAGGCCAGCGGCGCGGCACCTGGGTGGAAACCACCCGTGCGGCCGTGATCGCCCGCTCTGCGGTCACCGGATCGCTGATGTGAAACGCTAGGTCGACCAGCGCCCATAGCTGCCCGGCGGCGTCGATCCCGTCCGGTGGATCGACGCCGATCAACGCGGCGGCGGCGCGGAACTGCCCGCCCCCCCTGCCCCGCGCATAGTCATCCAGCGCGTCAGGCTTCAACGGCAGTGGATCGAGCAGCGCTTCCCAGCCGTCGATCAGCGGAGTCAGCCGCGCCGGCGGCACACCGCGTTCCGGCAGGATGTCGGCGAACAGGGCGAGCAGCGGCTCGGCCGCCGGCGGCCCGTCATCCAGCGCGAGCAACGCATCGTACCACCAGGTCAGCCGCATCCGGCCGATCGTCGGCTCGGTCGTGGTGCGCACGACATCGGCCAGTGTCGCGTCCAGCCGCCACAGTGTCAGCAGCGCTCCACGCGCCCCTTCCGGCGCGTAGGCGACGGCGAGGCGGCGCTCCGGATCCACGGCTGCGGCTTCTGCGCTCATTTCGCAATTCGCGGGAAATGTGGAAAATGCGGCATTAACCGTCCCATTTCAGCCGTCATTAGCTGCGGATGGGGCATGGGGGCCCATTCAGGAAGAATTGCCTTCCCAGGGGTGGGGCTCATTCGCATGGCGTATGGACGGACAGATACACGGACGAAGCGCCGGCTCGGCAGGCTGATCTTCGACACCAGTGGCAATACCCTCGCGATCATGGCCGCGGCGATCTTTCCGGTGATGGGGATCGTCGGGTCGGCCTTCGATATCAGCCGCATGTACATGGTCAAGAGCCGCCTGCAACAGGCGTGCGACGCCGGTGCGCTGGCCGCCCGCCGGGCGATGACCAAGACCACGCTGGACGGCGCCGCCGAAACGCAGGCCCACAACTTCTTCAATTTCAACTATCCGACCGACAGCTTCGGCACCACCGGTATCGTGTTCACGCCGCAGGCGACGAACGAGGGCCAGGTGACCGCCGTCGCCGCCGCTGATGTGCCGATGACGTTGATGCGGATGTTCGGTGCCCCCACCAAGACCATTCAGGTCAGTTGCGATGCCAAGCTGGAAGTACCGAATGCCGACGTGATGTTCGTGCTCGACGTGACGGGATCGATGGATGGCACGATGCCCGGCGACAGCCGATCGAAGCTGGAGGCGCTGAAATCGGCGGTGGTCGGATTCTACGACATTCTGAACAATGCGGTCACCTCGAACGCGCGGCTGCGCTTCGGTATCGTTCCCTATTCGGCCGGGGTCAATGTCGGCGGATTGCTGCCGGCCGAGTTCCTCGCCGATTCGTGGACCTACCAGTCGCGCCGACGTATCCCTAACGGCACCTACACGACGTCGATTTCGTCCGATGGCTGGCCGGCCATCCCCAGCCCGACCGGATCGTGGACGACCTATTCCACCACCTACAATGTGCGCGAGAACAACTGTAGGTCGCCGAACGACTCGACGTCGGAAAGCAACAATACGACCAACTGGGGCGCGCCCACCGTGGATGCAGATGGCGTGCGCGTGTCGGGCGGCACGGAAACGCGGACGGTGACGGTCACCGAATATCGCGACAACTGGACGAGGACCGGCAACGACAGTCGCGGCCGTGCAATCGGCACCTGTGAGCTTCAGCGTCGCAGCGTGACCGAAACCCAGCAGCGTTCGACGACCAAGACGGAAACGCCGAATTATACCTGGTCCTACGAACCGGTGACGTTCGACACCAGCCGGTTCAAGCTGGGCGACACCGTCCAGACGCGGACCGGGAACAATTACACGATGCGCGACAGTTCGTGGAACGGCTGCATCGAGGAACGTCAGTGGGTGACGCAGGCGACGTTCTCCAACCCGGTCGAATCGACCGCGCCGAATGCGTTCGACCTGAACATCGATTCCGTTCCGAACTCGGAAGAGACGCGGTGGAAGCCGTCCTGGCCGGACATCATTTATGCCCGTTCCGGCACGCCGCAGGTCACCAACAGCAACAACAGCCGCCCGTCATCGGTTTGCCCGAAGGCAGCGATCAACCTGGACGAGATGACCCACTCGCAGATTTACAACTATGTCAACGCGTCGAACTTCACCGCCAGTGGCAACACCTATCACGACATCGGGATGATCTGGGGCGCGCGGCTGATTTCGCCGACCGGCATCTTCGGCGCCCGCAACGCGAGCGCACCGAACGGGCGGCCGATCAACCGGCACATCGTGTTCATGACCGACGGCAAGATGGAGCCGAGCACTTCGGTCTATGGCACCTACGGTTATGAGACGCTCGACCAGCGCGTATCCGGCGGCGACCTGAATTCGAGCAGGCTGGCCGATCGCCATACATCCCGTTTCCTGGCGGTGTGCGCGGCGGCGCGGGCGCGCAACATCACGGTGTGGACGGTTGGTTTCGGCACCGCCAACGCCGACAACGCGAAACTTGCCCAATGCGCCGATCCGGGCAAGGCGCTGACCGCGAAGAGCGACGAGGACCTGCAGATCACCTTCCGCCAGATCGCGACCAAGATCGCCGAACTGAGGCTGGCGAAGTGATCGCCCGGTTCCGTACTCTGCTGCGCCACGATGGCGACGACCGGGGGGTGACGATCATCGAATTCGCGGTGATCCTGCCGGTGATGCTGCTGCTCCTGATGGGTATCATCGAGCTGACCTACCAGGCCTATGTCCGGTCCACCCTGCAGGGGGCGCTGAACAAGGCCGGGCGCGATTCGACGCTGGAGAGCGCGACGTCGAGCGTTGACGAGATCGACGGCAAGGTGATCGCGATGGTCCGGCAGATCGCGCCCAGCGCGACATTCCAGACGACGCGGATGAGCTACGCCAGCTTCAGCGACGTTGGCAAACCGGAGGCGTTCAACGACGCCAACGGCAACGGCGTCCGCGACAGCGACGAATGCTTCGAGGATGTGAACGGCAATGGCAGCTGGGATACCGATCGCGGCAAGCAGGGGCTGGGCGGCGCCGACGACATCGTCAGCTACACCACCACCGCGAGCTACTCGACGCTGTTCCCGTTCATGGTCGCCGCCGGCTTCCCCGAAGTGCAGCAGGTGACCGCGACTACCGTGCTGCGCAACCAGCCGTTCGGGCAGCAGCAGGTTTCATCGAAAGTGATTTGTCCATGATGATGGCATCCCTCACCCGCCTGCGCGACGGCGCCGCAAGGTTGCGGCGTTGCGAATCCGGCGTCGCGCTGGTCGAGTTCGCTTTTTCGATGCCGATCATCCTCGGCATGGGGATGTATGGGCTGGAAGTGACCAACTATGCGATGACCCACATGCAGGTCAGCCAGATCGCGCTGGGGCTGGCCGACAACGCATCGCGGATCGGCCAGGACAGCGCGCTGTCGCTGACCCAGTTTCGCGAATCCGATGTCAACGATACGTTCGAGGCGGCGAAGAAGCAGGCCGGGAAGATGGACATTACCACCCATGGCCGGATCATCCTGTCCAGCCTGGAACGCAATGCCGACGGCGGCCAGTGGATTCACTGGCAGCGCTGCATCGGGCTGCGCCAGTATGATTCGAGCTATGGCGTCGAGGGCGACGGCGCCACCGGCACATCCTTGCCCGGCATGGGGCCGGCGACGGAACGGATCACCGCGCCCGACAAGAACGCGGTGATGTTCGTCGAGATCAGCTACGACTATCAGCCGCTGATCAGCGACACGCTGATCGGCAAACCGAAGATCCGCTACACGGCGGCATTCATCGTCCGCGACGAGCGCGATCTGTCAAAAATCTATAATCCGGCGCCGGAAGCCACGAAGGCAACCTGCAACAAATACACCACCTGATCCGGCGTTGCGGCCGGATCAGCGATAGCAGACCGCCCGTGCCGCCGCGACGACCCGCGCCGGGTTGACCAGCGCCAGCTTTTCCAGATTGGCGGCGTAGGGCATTGGCACGTCTTCGTTGGTCACGCGCAGCACCGGGGCGTCGAGATCGTCGAAACCCTCGGTCATCGCGATCGTGACGATTTCGGACGCGATCGAGCAGACCGGCCAGCCTTCCTCGACGACGACCATGCGATTGGTCCGCGCGAGCGAACCCAGCACCGTCGCCTTGTCCAGCGGGCGCAATGTGCGCAGGTCGACGACTTCCGCTTCGATCCCTTCCGCCGCCAGCGTTTCGGCCGCCTCCAGCGCCATGCCGACACCGATCGAGTAGCTGACGAGGGTGATGTCGCGACCAGGGCGGACGATCCGCGCCTTGCCGATCGGCTCGACATGGTCGTCGAGCTTCGGCACGTCGAAGCTGCGGCCGTAAAGCAGCTCGTTTTCCAGGAACACCACCGGATCGGTGCTGCGGATCGCAGCCTTCAACAGCCCCTTCGCATCCGCCGCGTCATAGGGCGAAATGACGATCAGACCGGGAACGCTGGCATACCATGGCGCGTAATTCTGGCTGTGCTGGGCGGCAACGCGGGCGGCGGCGCCGTTGGGACCGCGAAACACGATCGGGCAGCGCATCTGACCACCGGACATGTAGTTGGTCTTGGCGGCCGAATTGATGATGTGGTCGATCGCCTGCATCGCGAAGTTGAAAGTCATGAACTCGACGATCGGGCGCAGGCCGCCCATCGCCGCGCCGGTGCCGACGCCGGCAAAGCCGTATTCGGTGATCGGCGTGTCGATCACCCGCTGCGGGCCGAATTCGTCGAGCAGCCCCTGCGTGACCTTGTAGGCGCCCTGATATTCGGCGACTTCTTCACCCATCACGAACACGCGGTCGTCGGCGCGCATTTCCTCCGCCATCGCATCGCGCAGGGCTTCACGCACCGTCAGCCGGACCATTTCCGTCCCTTCCGGGATCGGCTGCGCCACCGGCGCCGGTACTGCCGCGGGGCGCGCCGGAGCCGGGGCTGGTGCCGGTGCCGCTTCAGGCGTTTCCGCCACCTGCGCTGTCGCCGGGGCGGCGGCCTTCGGCGCGGAATCACCCGCCGCCTCACCCTCGCCGGCGATCGTCGCGATCACCGTGCCGACCTTCACATTGTCGGTGCCCTCGGCGACCAGAATGCTGGCGATCGTACCTTCGTCGACTGCCTCGAACTCCATCGTCGCCTTGTCGGTCTCGATTTCGGCGAGGATGTCGCCGGACTGGACGGTGTCGCCCTCCTTGACCAGCCATTTGGCGAGGGTGCCCTCCTCCATCGTCGGGGAGAGGGCGGGCATCTTAAGCTCGATCGGCATCAGTAGGTGTCCACCACAACGTCGGTGTAAAGTTCGCCCTCGGGCGGCTCGGGTGTCGATTCGGCATAATCGGCGGCTTCGGCGACGATCGCGCGGATTTCCTTGTCGATTTCTTTCAGGGCGTCTTCCTTGAGCCCCATCGCCTCAAGCTCGCGCTTGGCATGTTCGATCGGGTCGGACTTGTCGCGCACCGCCTGCACTTCCTCGCGCGAGCGGTACTTGGCCGGGTCCGACATCGAATGGCCGCGATAGCGGTAGGTCTTCAGTTCCAGCAGCACCGGCCCCTTGCCCGCCTTCACCCATTCGCGCGCCGTTTCCGCCGCGCCGCGCACCGCCAGCACGTCCATCCCGTCGACTTGCAGGCCGGGGATGCGGAAGCTTTCGCCGCGCCGGTAGAGCTGGTCTTCCGCCGAGGAACGGTTGACGCTGGTGCCCATCGCATACTGGTTGTTCTCGATGACGAAGATCACCGGCAGCTTCCACAACTCCGCCATGTTGAAGCTTTCGTAGACCTGCCCCTGATTGGCGGCGCCGTCACCGAAATAAGCCAGGCACAGCCCGCCGTCATTGCGGTATTTATGCGTGAAGGCGAGGCCGGTGCCGAGCGGCACCTGCGCGCCGACGATGCCATGGCCGCCGTAGAATTTATGTTCGGTCGAGAACATGTGCATCGACCCGCCCTTGCCCCGGCTGATTCCCGCCTGCCGCCCGGTCAGTTCCGCCATGATGATCTTCGGGTCGATGCCGTAAGCCAGCATGTGGCCATGGTCGCGGTAGCCGGTGATGACCGAATCCTTGCCCGGCTCCAGCGCCGACTGCAGGCCGACCGCCACTGCTTCCTGCCCGATATAGAGGTGGCAGAAACCGCCGATCAGGCCGAGGCCGTACAGCTGCCCCGCCCGTTCCTCGAACCGCCGGATCAGCAGCATCTGGCGATAGAATTCCAGCAGCTGGTCCTTGCTGGCCTCGAACCGCTGCGGCTCGGGCGGCCGCTCGCGGTTGGGGGTGGCCGGCGTTGCGGCTCCCTTGGCGGCCTTGGCGGTCGATGCTCTTGCCAAGCTCTGCTCTCCATTCAGAAATGCGGTTCGGAACGTTTCCCCGCCTATAGGCGCACGCCGTTCGTTGAGGCAACATGTCGGGCGTGGGTGCGCCCCCGCCGATCAGTCGAGCGGAATGATGATCTCGTCGGGGTGGGCGACGCCCAGTTCCTTGCGGACCAGTTCGTCGACCATGTCGGGGTTGGCCTTCTTCGGGTCGAGCAGCGCAACCTTTCTGGTCAACGCGTCATGGCGCGCCTTCGTTTCCGCCAGGACCGCCTGCCGCTCGGTCAGTGCGCGGCTGTAGTCGCCATAGGCCAGTACCCCGTTGGGGCCGACCAGCGCATAACCACCGAAAAACGCGATCACCAGCGTACCGACCGCCGGGCCGGCGGCCGATCGCAACAGCGAACGGATTTTCGATTTCTGCGCCACGCCTCGTTGAATCACAGCGGAGTCGCCGAATCAAGCGCGATTTTGGCGGAATATCGCGCGCCCTGCATAACGCGCGACATCGCCCAGTTCCTCTTCGATCCGGATCAACTGGTTATACTTGGCCAGCCGGTCCGACCGCGCCAGGCTGCCGGTCTTGATCTGCCCGCAATTGGTGGCGACGGCGAGGTCGGCGATCGTCGCGTCCTCGGTCTCGCCGGAACGATGCGACATCACCGCCGTATAGCCGGCGCGCTGGGCGATGCTGACCGCCTCCAGCGTTTCGGTCAGCGTGCCGATCTGGTTGACCTTGACCAGCAGCGAGTTGGCCAGCCCGCCGGCAATGCCGTCGCTCAGCCGCTTCGGGTTGGTGACGAACAGGTCGTCGCCGACCAGCTGAACCTTGTCACCGATCCGGTCGGTCAACAGCTTCCAGCCGGCATAATCCTCTTCCGCCATGCCGTCCTCGATCGACGCGATCGGGTAATGCGCGACGAGATCGGCAAGGTAATCGACCATATCAGCGGAGGAGCGGACCTTGCCCTCGCCGGTCATCTGATAGGCGCCGTCGCGGAAGAATTCGGTCGAGGCGCAATCGAGGGCGAGCAGCACGTCGTCGCCCGGCGTGTAACCGGCGGCGGCAATCGCCTCCATGACGAAATCGAGCGCGTCGGTGGTCGAGCCGAGATTGGGCGCGAAGCCGCCCTCGTCGCCGACCGCCGTCGCCAGCCCCTTGGCATGGAGCGCCGCCTTCAGCGTGTGGAAGATCTCCGCACCGCAGCGCACCGCTTCCGCCAGCGTCGGCGCGCCGACCGGCATCACCATGAATTCCTGAAAATCGATCGGGTTGTCGGCATGGACGCCCCCGTTGACGATATTCATCATCGGCACCGGCAGGACATGCGCCGACACCCCGCCGACATAGCGGTAAAGCGGCAGGCCGCGCGCATCCGCCGCCGCCTTCGCCACCGCCAGGCTGACGCCCAGAATAGCGTTGGCGCCCAGCCGCCCCTTGTTGTCGGTGCCGTCGAGCGCGATCAGCGCCGCGTCCACTTCGCCCTGATCTTCCGCGTCGAAGCCGAGCAGCGCGTCGGCGATTTCCTCGTTGACCGCGTCGACTGCCGCCTGCACCCCCTTGCCCAGCCAGCGGGCTTTGTCGCCGTCGCGCTTCTCCACCGCCTCGAACGCGCCGGTCGACGCGCCGGACGGCACCGCCGCGCGCCCGAAGCTGCCGTCTTCCAGCGAAACATCGACCTCGACGGTGGGGTTGCCCCGGCTGTCGATGATCTGCCGGCCGTGGATGTCGAGAATCGCGGTCATGGAGGAGGCTTCCCTTGTGGACGGAACGTGGCTCGCGCTCTATCGAGGGGAGGCGCGCGAGGCAATGGAACCCGCGCGCCACGGCGATTGTTCATGACGCGTAACAGCACGTGTCTGAGGAAGGACTGGCATGACCGACGTACCCAGCAAGCAGGATGCTGCCCGACCGGCCCGACCGGTGAAGAAGGCGGCGACGCGCAAGGCGCCGGCGACCAAGCCGGCAAGCAAGCGCGCGACTGGCACCGCGACCAAGGCCGCTGCCAAGCCACGCAAGGCCGCCGCCGCCGCGACCGGCAAGGTGCGGGCGGAAGCGGCGCGGCTGACCGGCGAAGCAGGCAGCAAGGCGCGCAGCTACGCCAATCAGGGCAAGGATCGGGCGACCGATGCGCTCGACAATGTCGCGCGGATGATGACGGACGCCGCCTCGCAGGTCGATGACCGGATGGGCGAGCAATATGGCCGTTACGCCCGCACCGCCGCCGATGCGATCGCCGGGCTGGCCGGCAACCTGCGCAAGAAGGATGTCGACGAACTGATGGACGAGGCGCGCGATCTTGTCCGCAACAGCCCGGCCGTCGCCATCGGCGCGGCTGCCGCGATCGGCTTCGTGCTTGCCCGGCTGATCAAGGCGGGCGGCCCGGACCAGTCGGCCTGAACGGCGCGGAGCCGGGGGTGAGCGATAACGCGCCGGACACCGAAAGGCCGCCGATCGGCGAACTCTTCGCCGGACTGATCGAGGATACGGAGCGTTACGTCCGCGCCGAGCTGACGCTGCAGCGCGCGAAGCTGGTCGACCGGCTGCTGATGTCGCGTGCGGCGCTGGCGATGGCCGTCGGCGCGATTATTCTCGTCCAGGCGGCGATCAGCGCGTTGCTGGTCGGCATCGTTCTGGCGTTGGCGCCGCGACTGGGTGCGCTGGGCGCCGCGCTGCTCGTTACTGTGATCGCGCTGGCAATCGCCGGGGCGTTGCTCGCCGCCGCCTTTCGCTGGTTCGATCGGGCGACGCAGATCGCGGAGGAGCCATGATCGACCGCAAGCAGGTGCTGGACCGGGCGGAACGCCGCGCCCACGCCGCACGCGAGCGGCTGACCAGCCGCCTGGTCGAGATCCAGCAGCGCCTCGACCCCCAGACATTGATGATCGAGGCGGGGCGCGAGTTGCGCCAGCGCGCCGGCGAATGGGTAAACGACAGCGTCGATGCCGCACGGCGCAACCCCGCCGCTGCGTTCGCCACCGGCGCTACCGCCCTTGCCTGGTTGCTGCGCAAGCCGATTGCGCGCTGGATCATCCGGTTTTTCACCGAGGACAGGACCGTCCCGTCGGCAGAAGCGTTGACCGCGCAGGCGATCAGCGCCGCCGCGAACCGGCCCCCTGCCCCGTCATCATCGAGGAGCGAACAGCATGACGACGAACTCCAGCGGAAGCCCACGCGCCGCCGACGCCGCCCAGCGCCTGAAGGACAAGGCGGCGGCGGTGCGTGACAGTGCCGAGGGCACGGTCGAGGAAGCGCGCCACAAGGTTTCCGCCGCCTATTCCGCTGGCCGGGCGAAGGCCAGCCGCGTCGGTGAGCGGGCCAGTGGCGGTATCGAAAAGAATCCGCTGTCGATGCTTATCGGCGGTTTGGCGATCGGCGCGGCGATCGGGGCGCTACTGCCCCGCACCCGCAAGGAAGCCGACGCGCTCGGCGGTGTCGGCCGCAGCATTCGCGATGCTGCCGGCGAAGCGGCCAGGGCAGCCAAACGCGCAGGTTCCGAAACGCTCGATTCGCTTGGGGTCAACACCGACGCCGCGCGTGAACAGGCGCGCAAGCTGCTCGACAACGCGGTCAGCGCCGCGACCAACGCCGGAGAGGCGGCGGTGAAGACCGTACGCCGCAAGCAGGATTGACGCTGCCGCGCGGCTCGGCTGAAAGGGCGCCATGAGCAAGCTTCATCTCGTGTTCGGCGGCCGTGTCCGCGACCCGCAAACCCTGGAATTCAAGGACCTCGACACGATCGATATCGTTGGCCTGTTCCCTGACTACACGTCGGCGGAAGAGGCATGGCGCGCCGCCGCGCAGCGCACGGTGGACGATGCGGAGATGAAATACGTCGTCGTCCATCTCCACCGCCTGCTGGAGCCCGGCCTGACCGGCCCCGGCGGCGGCGAGTAACGGTGTCTGATCGGCGGGGCGGTTGCGCCCCGCCCCGCCATTTCCGTCAGTACGCGCGGCCGACGAGTACGCGCTCGACGGCCGGCGCGCCGGTGAATACGCAAACCCCGGCCGCCGGCGCCGCATCGAGCGGCACATTGCGCAGCGTCAGCTTCAGCGCCTTCAGCCGTTCGATCACCTGATCCAGTTCGGCGCCCGTCGGGCGCGCCCACTCGACTTCCAGCCAGCCCGGCCGGACCACCCCTTCCGCAAAGAACGCCTCGACTCCGGCAAAGTCGGTGACGTCGCGGCGAATCGCCACCTCCAGCCGCGCCTTGGCTTCGCCGTGGAGATTGGTCTGGATTTCCTCCAGCGTCGCAGCCACGCTGGCGGCAAACGCGTCACGGGCAACAATGGCCGAGGCCAGTTTGCCTTCCGGGGTGTACAGCCGGTCGCGGCGCAGCGCCGACACATTGCCGGCGGCCAGATCCCGGCCGCCGACTTCGACGATGATCGGCGCGCCCTTCTTCACCCAGCCCCAGCGTTTGCCGGCCGCCTTGGTCGCCTTGGTGTCGACCAGCACGCGCACCGGCTCGCCGAACGCGCTTTGCCGCGCCACGTCGGCGGCGATCGCCTTGCAGTAATCGAGGACCGCCTCGTCCTCGTCATTGTCGCGCAGCATCGGCACGATCACCACCTGGCGAGGCGCCACAACCGGCGGCAGGCGCAGGCCGTCGTCGTCGCCATGCACCATGATGATGCCGCCGATCATCCGAGTCGACAGGCCCCAGCTCGTCGTCCACGCAAAGGCGGTCTGGCCGTCCTTGTCCTGAAAGCGGATGTTCTGTGCGGTCGCGAAATTCTGGCCGAGGAAATGGGACGTGCCGGCCTGCAGCGCCTTACCGTCCTGCATCATCGCTTCGATCGAATAGGTGACGACGGCGCCGGGAAAACGCTCGTTTTCCGGCTTTTCCCCGGCAATGACCGGCATGGCCAGCGCGTCTTCGGCAAAGCTGCGATACATCTCCAGCGCCATCCGGGTCTCCGCCTCCGCCTCGTCGCGTGTGGCGTGGGCGGTATGTCCTTCCTGCCACAGGAATTCGGAGGTGCGCAGGAACATCCGCGTCCGCATTTCCCAGCGCACGACATTGGCCCACTGGTTGATCATCAACGGCAGGTCGCGCCACGACTGGGTCCAGCGGGCGAAGGCGGTGCCGATCACCGTTTCCGACGTCGGCCGCACGACCAGCGGTTCTTCCAGCTTCGCGTCGGGGTCGACGACCAGCCGGCCCGCTTCCCCTTTCAGCCGGTGGTGGGTGACGACCGCCATCTCCTTGGCGAAGCCCTCGACATGCTCCGCTTCCTTTTCGAAATAGGACAGCGGGATGAAGATCGGAAAATAGCAGTTTTCGTGCCCGCTCGCCTTGATCCGCGCGTCGAGCAGGGCCTGGATGCGTTCCCATATGCCATAGCCCCACGGCCGGATGACCATGCAGCCGCGCACCCCCGAATCCTCCGCCATGTCGGCTTCGGTGATGACGGCCTGATACCAGGCGGCGAAATCCTGCTCGCGGGTGACGGAAAGGGCGTGTTTCATGGCTACTCCCCCCTTCCATTTGGCGGAAGGGGCCGGGGGTGGTCGGAACCGGGGCGCGGCGGTGCCTTGCCCCGCGCCTCCTTGAAAGCGCCGGGCGCCGTCCGTCAACCCTTCCAGCCCGGCAGGCCGCCGTTTACTCCCCGCGCCAATGCCGCGATAAGCCGCGCATGAATCGGCGGGCGCATCGGGCAGCGGCACGAACGGCGGCAGGCGCATGAGGCGGGATACGCGCCTGGCCGGGATCGCCGCGCGCCTGTTTTCCATCCTTTGCCTGTCGATCATGCTGGCGCTGGTCAAGCTTCTCGCCATGCGCGGCGTGACGCTGTTCGAAAGTGTTTTCTACCGCCAGGCTCTTGCCCTGCCCCTGGTGCTCGGCTGGATCGTCGCCGGCCCCGGCCTCGCCTCCGTCCGCACCAGCCGGATCGGCGCCCACGCCTGGCGCACCGGCCTCGGCATGGTCGGCATGGTGCTGAACTTCGCGACCTTCATCCTGCTGCCGCTGGCGGAGGCGACGACGATCCTGTTCTCCGTGCCGATCTTCGCGACGATCCTGTCGGCGCTGGTCCTGCGCGAACCGACCGGCATCCACCGCTGGCTGGCGGTCGTCGTCGGTTTCGCCGGCGTCGTCATCGTCGCCCAGCCCGCCGGCACCCACCTGTCGCCGCTTGGTATTGGCGTCGGCCTGCTCGCTTCCATCGCGATCGCCGGGGTCAGCATCACCCTGCGCCAGATCGGGCGGACGGAGGACGCGACTACGACGGTGTTCTGGTTCACCATCCTGTCCACCGTCCCGCTTGCCTTCGCCCTACCCTTCGCCGGCCACGCCCACGACGCGGTCACCTGGGCGATGCTGCTGGCGCTCGGCCTTACCGGGGGTCTGGCCCAGTTTGCCCTGACAACCTCGCTGAAACTGGCGCCGGTGTCGGTGGTCCTGCCGATGGACTATTCCAACCTGCTCTGGTCGACGCTGCTCGGCTTTCTGCTGTTCGATACACTGCCGACGATGGCGATGTGGCTGGGCGCGCCGCTGATCATCGCCAGCGGCCTCTACATCGTCTATCGCGAGCGAATCCGCCGACAGGAGAACACCGCCGCCGCCGGGGCCGACGCCTGACCGTCACTCCGCCCGATCGCGAACCTTCGCGTTCAGGAAATTCTCTATCGTCGTATAGAGGTGGACACTGATCCCCGGCCCGGCGACGCGGTGCCCCTGCCCGGGATAGACCATGGTCTCGAACGGGATCGCCGCCGCCTGCAACTTCGCCATCAGCGCGGTTGAGTTGTCGAACACGACATTGTCGTCCGACATGCCGTGGACCAGCAGCAGCGGATCGGCGATCCGGTCCGCATCGGTCAGCGCGTCCGACCGCTGGTAGGGCGCCGGGTCGGTCGCCGGATTGCCCATGTAGCGTTCGGTGTAATGGGTGTCGTAGAGTTCCCACTTCGTCGGCGGTGCGCCGGAAACGCCGGCGGCAAAGGTGCCCGGCGCCGCAGCCAGCAGCTTCAGGGTCATGTAGCCGCCGTAGGACCAGCCGAACACGGCGATCCGTTTCGGATCGACGTCTGCCCGCGCCTTCAGCCAGGCGACACCGGCAAGCTGATCGGCAACCTCGACACCGCCCATTGCGCGGTGGATCTGGTCCTCGAACGCCTTGCCCCGGTCCGGCGTACCGCGATTGTCGAGCGAAAAGACGATCCATCCCTTCGAGACGAAATATTCCTGCAGCGGATTGACCCAGTCGTGCGTCACCTGCCGCCCCGCCCCCGGCCCGCCATAGACCTGCAGCAGCACCGGGCGCGGCCCGCTAAACCCGGTCGGCCGCATCAGCTTGTAATGGAGCGCGGAACCGTCCGCCGCCGCGATCGTGCCGAATTCCGGCACGACATGCGCCGCCATGTAGGGCGCATAGGGGTGGTCGCCGGCGACGCGATTCTCCTCGATCCACGCGATCCGCTGGCCGTCGGCGCCGGCCAGATAGGATTGTGGCGGCTGGCTGGGGCTGGAACGGGTGACGATCAGCCGGCTGGCCGCCCGGTCCATGACCGCGGCGTTGGTGTAGCCCGGTTCGGTCAGGCGGTTGACCTGCCCCGGCCGCACGATGTCGACGCTGTAGAGCTGCCATTCCAGCGGCGTGTCGCGATTAGCGGTGAACCACAGGCGCCCTTTCGCCTCATCGACGCCGACCAGATCCTTCACCTGCCACGGCCCCTTGGTCAGCTGGGTCCATTTTCCCGCTTTCCACAAAAAGAGGTGGCTGTACCCGTCACGTTCGGACGACCAGAGCAGCCGCCCGTCCTTCAGCGGCCGCAGGTTGTCGTTCAGGTTGATCCAGCTCTTCGCCGTTTCGCTGAACAGCACCGCCGCCTTGCCGGTCGCCGGGTCGACGCGCAGCACATCCAGCCGGGTCTGGGCGCGGTTCTGGCGCTGGACGAGCAGCGCGGAGCCGTCGGGCAGCCAGTCGACCCGCGCCAGATAGATATCCGTGTCGGCGCCAAGGTCGACTTTCACCGGCGCGGCGCCGTCCAGCGTCATGACATACAGGTCGACCCGGGCGTTGGGAGTGCCGGCCTTCGGATAGCGCTGGGCATATACCTTGGTGCCGTCGGCGCCGATCGCCGCGCGGGTGACGACGGCGACCGGGCTTTCGTCGACCCGCGCGACCGCGATCCGCCGGTCGTCCGGCGACCACCAGTGGCCGCGCCGCCGGTCCATTTCCTCCTGCGCGACAAATTCGGCGACGCCCCAGCTGAGCGTGTCGCCGCCGTCGCTGGTCAATTGCCGCTCCGTGCCGGTCGCGAGGTCGAGCACCACCAAATTCTGGTCGCGCACGAACGAGACATAGCCGCCCTTGGGGCTGGTCGTGCCGTCCAGTTCGCTGGTCGGCGTGTCGGTCAGCCGCCTGACCGAGCCGTCGAGCGCGGCGAGATAGAGGTCGCCGTCCAGCGGCACGAGCAGCGTCTTGCCGTCGGCGCTCCAGCTATAGGAGACGATGCCCTTGAAGTCGGCGATGCGCGCCCGCTCGCGCTGCATCTTCTCCGCCTCCGACAATTCCGCGCCGCTGCCCAGCTTGCCGGAATCGACCAGCATATGCGCGGCGCCGCTGGCGGTATCGACCGCCCACAGGTCGTAGCGTTCCTTCTCGTCGGCGCGGTTGCGCAACGAGGTCAGCCATTTGCCGTCGGGCGACAGGGCGACGGCGCGCGGCGTCGGGCCGGACAGCGCCGGGTTGCCGAAGATGCGTTCAAGGGTGAGCGGGGTCTGGGCTGTTGCGGGCATGGCGGAGACGAGCAGCGCGGCTGCAGCAAGGAAGTGACGGGTCATGGCCACTTATGTTGCCGCTGCCGCAGCAGATCAAGCGCGGACGATCACCCGGTGGATCAGCGTGCGGCGGAAGGCGAAGCCGAGCGACGCGTAGAGCGCGACGGTCGGGAGATTGTCGGTATAGACGTGCAGGAACGGCTGTTCGCCTCGTGCCAGAATGCGCATCGCGATCAGCCGCGACAGCCCGCCGGCATAGCCCCGCCCGCGATAATCGGGGTGGGTGCAGACGCCGCTCACCTCGACGAATCCGGGCACGCGCAGCCGTTCCCCGGCCATCGCCACCAGCCGCCCGCCGTCGCGCACGCCGATAAAGCCGCCGAGCCGGTTGGTCCGCCGCGCGACCGGGCCGGGTTCGGTGAGTTGCGCCAGCGCCAGCATCTCCCCCGCATCGGCATCGGTCAGCTCGACGGTTTCAAATGTCGGCGCCGCACCGTGGACTGCCTCGGCGATCATCTGGTCGCAGCTCGCCTCGAACGCGACGGCGGTGCCCGGCGGCAGCGGCCATGGCTCCCCCTCCAGCATCGACAGCCTTTCGCCGGGCGCGACCAGCGCGGCGGCGGCGGTAAGGCATTCTTCGGTCGGCTCGGCGGCGGCGAGGAACACGCCGTAATCGGCGTTCAGCCGCACGGCCCGCCCGCCCCCCTCGGCAAAGGCGGCAAGCCCGGTATTGAGCGCGGTCCAGAGCGGGCGGTCGAGCAGGTGCGATCCGGTCATCCCGGCGCTCTACGGCGGAGCGGGCACGCAAGGCCAGACTTTTGTGCATGAAAAGGGCGCGGAAGCTATTGCTTCCACGCCCCTTCTTGCCTGGTGGAGGACAGAGCCGCTTAGTCGGCCTGCGTCTCGCGGGTCTCGCGCCGCTCGGCGATACGGGCGGACTTGCCGCGCCGACCGCGCAGATAATAGAGCTTGGCGCGGCGGACGACGCCCCTACGCACAACTTCAATCGAATCGATGTTCGGCGAATACAGCGGGAAGACGCGCTCGACGCCCTCACCGAACGAAATCTTGCGGACGGTGAACGACGAACCCATGCCGCGATTGGCGCGGGCGATGCACACGCCCTCATAAGCCTGCACGCGGGTGCGTTCGCCTTCGACGACCTTCACGCCGACGCGCAGCGTGTCACCGGGGCGGAATTCCGGAATCGTCTTGCCGGTCTTGATCTGCTCGATCGCCTCGGCCTCGAGCGTCTGGATGAGGTTCATTTACCTCTCGTCCTTCCTTTTCGCCTGCGCGCCAGAGGGCGACTGGTCCCGAGCGCCACTGTAGCGCTCCCAAAGGTCCGGCCGCCGTGACCGTGTATCATCCTCCGCCTGCCGTTTCCGCCAGGCGGCGATTTTCGCATGATCCCCCGATCGCAGCACTTCAGGGATCGTGCGCCCTTCCCATTCAGCAGGTCGGGTATAATGCGGATATTCGAGGAGGCCGCTTTCGAAGCTTTCCTCGTCCCCGCTGGAAGCCGCGCCCATTACGCCGGGCAGCAGCCGAATGCAAGCGTCGAGCAGCACGATCGCCGCCGTCTCGCCCCCCGACAGCACATAGTCGCCGATCGACACCGGCTCGACCGCCCGGGCGGCGAACAGCCGCTCGTCGATCCCCTCGAAACGACCGCACAGGATGATGGCGCCGGGTCCGGCGGCCAGCGCACGTACCCGTGCCTGGGTCAGCGGCGCGCCACGCGGCGTCATCGCCAGGAGCGGCCTTGTGTCGGCGACGCTGTCGACCGCCGCCGCCAGCACGTCCGCGCGCATCACCATCCCCGCGCCGCCGCCGGCCGGCGTATCGTCGACCGAGCGGTGCTTGTCGGTCGCGAAATCGCGAATCTGCACCGCTTCGCACCGCCACACCCCGTCGCGCAGCGCCCGCCCGGCCAGCGACGTGCCGAGCGGCCCGGGAAACATTTCCGGATAAAGGGTCAGCACGGTGGCGGCGAAGGTCAAAGCGGCAGCGTCCAGTTCTCGATCTTCAGGCCGGGGATATCGGCGAAATCGGCTTCGTTGTTGGTGATGACTGTCGCATCCAGGCTCAGAGCATGCGCGGCGAGCAAGCGATCGAAGCGCCCCCGCCGAAACGGCAATCCGGCATAGGCCCGCCCGGCAGCGTAATCAAAAGGTAAAACCGGTACTTGACCGACAAACGCGGCCAGCCCGGCTAGGTCCGGCGATTTGCCGTGTGCCGTGCCGAGCGCGACCTCGGCATAGACGATCGCCGATATCGCCACCTCGCCGACTGCACACCGTTCAACCCGCGCCGTCAGCGCCGGGTGGCTTCCTGCCAGAAGGTAGATGCAGCAATTGGTATCGAGCAGATACTGCATGTCAGCCGGCGGCTGGCCGATCGGCTTGATCCCAGGTGCGTGGCGGGTCGTCGAAATCCTCGCGTGGCAATGGCTTCAGACCCGGCATCGAACCTGCGATTCCGGTCAGGTCGATCCTGCGACGGACAGGCCGCAAGCGAACGCCGTCCGCTTCCTTGACCAGTTCCACCTCGGTACCCGGAGCGAAACCAAGGTCCTTCGGCAAGCGGACAGCCGCCGAATTCCCCGCTTTGAAAACCTTGGTGACAATCGACATCATGCGCTCCGTATATACGTACGTATATATTACGCAGCGAACAGAGCGTCAACGACCAGCGCTTCGGCATCCCATGCCGGCACCGCGTCGGCGCGCATCGGCACCATGAAGCGGCGGCCGTCGGGGCGTTCGATCTCGATCACGTCGCCGGCGCCGAAATTCTCGACCGCGACGCAGTGGCCGAGCGCCTCGCCCGCCGTGGACACCGCCGGCAGGCCGATCAGGTCGGCATGGTAATATTCGCCGTCGCCCAGCGGCGGCAGGGCGGAGCGCGGCACGGTGAGCGCCACGCCGCGCAATGCCTCGGCCGCGTCACGATCGGCGATCTCGGCGAAGCGGGCGATCGCGCCGTTGCTGCCCGGCCTGATCGTCTTCAGCGTCAAGGCCCGTCCGCCGGCATCGAAAGCCGGATAGGCCTTCAGATTATCCGGCGCGTCGGTGAACAGCTTCAGGCGGACCTCGCCCGTCACCCCGTGCGCGCCGATCACGGCGGCCAGGGTCACGGGCCGGTCCGCCCCTCCCGCGGGCGGGAGGGGCTTGGCCATGCTCAGCCCTCGGCCGGGGCCGGGGCGGCATCGCCCTCGGCGGCGGGGGCTTCCTCAGCCGCCGGGGTTTCAGCGACCTCGGCCGGGGCGGCATCGCCCTCGGCGGCGGGGGCTTCCTCAGCCGCCGGGGTTTCAGCGACCTCGGCCGGGGCAGCTTCGGCTTCCGGCGCGGCTTCCGCTACTTCAGCGGGGGCTTCGACTTCCGGCTCCGGCTGGGCTTCGGCGGCCTTGCGCGCTTCCTCGGCGTCGGCGGCCTTCTTGGCGCGCTCTTCGATGCGCTCCTTGGCCTTTTCGCCCATCTCGCCCTTCTTCGGGTTGTTGCGCGCGGCGCGCTCCTTGACGCCCAGCGCGTCGAGGAAGCGGGCGACACGGTCGGTCGGCTGCGCGCCGACGCCCAGCCAGTGCTTGGCGCGATCGGCGTCCAGCTTCACCCGGTCCGGCGAATCCTTGGCGAGCAGCGGGTTGTAGGTGCCGATCTTCTCGATGAAGCTGCCGTCACGCGGCGAACGCGCGTCGGCAACGACGATCCGGTAATAAGGGCGCTTCTTGGAACCGCTGCGCGACAGGCGAATGGAAACTGCCATATTTTCTTCCTTTGCTTGAACCTATTTCTTCTTCAAAAAATTCTGGAAACCGGGCGGTAGCTTGGGCATCCCCGGCCCGCCGGGCAGACCCGGCAAGTCCGGCATGCCACCGGGCAGGCCGCCCATGCCGCCGGCACCGGCGCCGGGCATGCCCCCGCCCTTGCCGAACATCGCCGCCAGCCCCTTCAACCCGCCCATCTTGCGGATCTTCTTCATCGTCGTCGCCATTTCCTGATGCATCTTCATCAGGCGGTTGACGTCCTGCACCGTGGTGCCGCTGCCCTTGGCGACGCGGATCTTGCGCTTGGCGTTCATCAGTTCGGGGCGGGCGCGTTCCTTCGGCGTCATCGACGAGATCATCGCGTCCATACGCAACAGCACCTTGTCGTCGACCGCGCCGGCGGCCATCGCCGCCTGCGCCTTCTTCATGCCCGGGATCATGCCGGCCAGCGCGCCCAGCCCGCCCATCCGCCGCATCTGGTTCAACTGGCTGCGCAGGTCGTCCATGTCGAACTGGCCCTTGGCCATCTTGGCGGCGAGCTTTTCCGCTTCGTCCTGCTGGATCGTCTCGGCGGCGCGTTCGACCAGCCCGACGACATCGCCCATGCCGAGGATGCGCCCGGCGACCCGGCCGGGGTGGAACGGCTCGATCGCGTCCAGCTTTTCACCGACACCGGCGAACTTGATCGGCTGGCCGGTGACCGCGCGCATCGACAGCGCCGCGCCACCGCGGGCGTCACCGTCCATCCGGGTCAGCACCACGCCGGTCAGCGGCACCTGTTCCGAAAAGCTTTTGGCGACGTTGACCGCGTCCTGGCCGGTCAGCGAGTCGACGACGAGCAGGATTTCCTGCGGCTGCGTCACATCAGCGACGGCGCGCATTTCATCCATCAGCGCCTGATCGACGTGCAGCCGCCCGGCGGTATCGAGCAGCAGCACGTCATAGCCCTGCAGCTTCGCCGCGTTCAGCGCCCGGCGGGCGATGTCGACCGGCTGCTGCCCCGCGACGATCGGCAGGGTCGCGACGCCGATCTGGGTGCCAAGCGTCGCCAACTGCTCCTGCGCCGCCGGGCGATTGACGTCGAGCGACGCCATCAACACCTTCTTGCGGTCCTTGTCGACCAGCCGCCTGGCGATCTTGGCCGTCGTCGTCGTCTTACCCGACCCTTGCAGGCCGACCATCATCACGATGGCGGGCGGTGCGACGTCGAGTTGAAGCTCGCTGGCCTCGGCGCCCAGCATCGCGACCAGCGCGTCGTTGACGATCTTGACGACCTGCTGGCCGGGCGTGACCGATTTCAGCACCTGCGCGCCGACCGCCTGCTCGGTCACCGTATCGATGAACTCGCGGACCACCGGCAGCGCGACGTCCGCTTCGAGCAGTGCGATGCGAACTTCGCGCATCGCCGCGCGCACGTCTGCCTCGTTCAGCGCGCCACGGCCGCGCAAGCGGTCGAAAACGCCACCAAGCCGATCGCTCAGACTGTCGAACATCCACGCACTCCATCGTTTCCCGGCGGGCGGCCGTAACGCAAAAAACGCCGGTGGGCGAAACCTCGCCGACCGGCGGGCACCCGACGGGTGCACCTGCATCAGACCGCTTCCGAATGAAACGTGCCGGGGCACCTAGCGGATCGGCGCAGCCCGCGCAACCCGCCCGGCCGCCTATTAACAGGTTGTAGAGCGGTTCCTGCGATAACGCTCGCACCAATTTGGTGGAAACGGGGCCAATTATGCACGACGACGACCTGCCTGAACGGGCCGCTGGCTGGACGTCGGTGACCTCGGCCAAGCGCGACATTATCGCCGGCGGCATCGTCGTTGCGGCAATCCTGATGTTCATTGGCACCGGCGGCGCCGTCATCCCGTCCGTGATCGGTTTCATCGGCGGCACCGGCGCCAATGCCGACCATGTTCTGACCACCGCGTTGATCCTCAACATCGCCCTGCTGCTGTTCGGCTGGCGGCGCTATGCGGACCTGTCGCGCGAGGTGCGTGAGCGGGTTGTAGCTGAAGCACTGGCCCAGCGTCTGGCGGCGAGCGACACGCTGACCGGCCTGCCCAACCGGCGCAGCTTCCTCGATCGCGCCGCAACGCTGATCGACAAGGCGGACAAGCGCGGGCGCTCCGTTGCTGTGCTGGTTCTCGACCTCGACCATTTCAAGACGGTCAACGACGTCAACGGCCACGCGATCGGCGATGCGGTGCTCTGCGCCGCCGCCCGGCTGATCAGCGAAGTCATGCCGGCGGATTCGGTGACGGCGCGGCTCGGCGGGGATGAGTTTGCCTGCGCGATGCCGTTCGACGCCGCGGCGCCGGAAGCGGTCGACATCGTCGCGGAGGGCATCGTCGCCCGCTTCGCCCGGCCTGTGGAGGCAGGCGGCGTCCAGACCCATGTCAGCATTTCCGTCGGCGTCGCCCGCATCGAGAACGATTGTTCGACCGTTGACGCCCTCATCCGCCGCGCGGACATTGCGATGTATGTGTCCAAGAACCAGGGGCGCGGCCGCTACAACTGGTTCGACGGGTCGATGGAACGGGAACTGCAGACCCGCAACGCGATCGAACTCGGCATCCGCAACGGCATACCGCGCGGCGAATTCGTTCCCTATTACGAACAGCAGATCGACCTGACCAGCGGCCGGCTCCACGGGTTCGAGATGCTGGCGCGCTGGAACCACCCGACCAAGGGGCTGGTGCCTCCGGACATCTTCATCCCGATCGCCGAAGAGGCGGGAATGATCGGCGCCCTGTCGCTGGCGGTCATGCGGCAGGCGTTTGTCGAGGCGCGGAACTGGGACCCGACGCTCACCCTGTCGGTCAACATCTCGCCGACCCAGTTGAAGGACCCCTGGCTGGCGCAGAAGATCGTCAAGCTGCTGGTCGAAACCGGCTTTCCGCCGCAACGGCTTGAGGTGGAGATCACCGAAAGCTCGCTGTTCGAGAATCTTGGCCTTGCCCAGTCGATTGTCGGCAGCCTGAAGAACCAGGGCATCCGTATCGCCCTCGACGATTTCGGCACCGGCTATTCCAGCCTCGCCCATCTGCGCGCGCTGCCGTTCGACCGGATCAAGATCGACCGCAGCTTCGTGTCGTCGATCAACGACAATTCGGAGAGCGCCGCGATCGTCAACGCGATCGCCAAGCTTGGCGAAAGCCTGAACCTCCCCATCACCGCCGAGGGAATTGAGGACGAAATGATCGGCGAACGGCTGCGCGCGCTTGGCTGCAACGAAGGGCAGGGCTGGCATTTCGGACGACCGATGGAGATCACCGAAGTCCGGTCATTGCTGGCCGGCAAGGGGCTGCTGCCGTCGGCGCGGGCGACCGACCCGTCGGCCGAACCGGCCGCGCCGCCGCCGGTCGCCGAAGATCGCACCCGCCTCGCCGGCTAGGCGCCCGGCGACGCCGGGTGTAGCGGCGCGATGGACTTCCGGCCCCGCCGCCCCTAGATCGCGCGCCATGCGCTTCGCGTTCCACAAGATGCACGGGTTGGGCAACGACTTCGTTGTCGTCGACGCGCGCGTGACTGCGTTTCCGGTCGATGCCGCGCTGGCACGTGGCATCGCCGACCGCCACCGCGGCATCGGCTGCGATCAACTGATCCTGCTCGAACCGGCCCGCGACGCCGACCTGACGATGCGGATATTCAACGCCGACGGCAGCGAGGTGGAGGCGTGCGGCAACGCCACGCGCTGCGTCGCCGCGCTGGTTGGCGGGGATGTCGCGATCGCGACGGCCGGGGGCCTGCTCCACGCCAGCGCGGCAGGCGGCGGCGCCAACGTCGACATGGGTGGACCCCGCTTCGACTGGGATGGGATCCCCCTCGCCTACGCGATGGATACGCTGACCATGCCGGTCGGCTGGGAGGGACTGGCGCAGCCGGCGGCGGTCAATGTCGGCAACCCGCACGTCATCTTCTTCGTGCCCGATCTCGACGCGGTCGATCTGGCGCGGCTCGGCCCGCTGATCGAGCATGACCCGCTGTTTCCGCAGCGGATCAACGTCAACGTCGCGCAAATGCTCGCCCCAGACCATATCCGGCTGGCGGTGTGGGAACGCGGCGCCGGACTGACCCGCGCCTGCGGAACCGGTGCCTGCGCCACCGCCGTCGCCGCGATCCGGCGCGGGCTGGCCAGCGGGCCGCTGACCGTGACCCTGCCCGGCGGGCCGCTGGTTATCGACTGGGTGCCCGGTGGACGTATCCTGATGCGGGGGCCGGCCACGCACGTTTTTTCCGGCGAGGCCGACACGGACGCTTTTCGATGAGCGTCGAGACGATCACCCTCGGTTGCCGGCTGAACATCGCCGAGAGCGCGGCGATGCGCGCGGTTGCCGCCGATGCGGGCGATCTGGTCATTATCAACAGTTGTGCCGTCACCCAGGAAGCCGTGCGCCAGACCCGCAAGGCGATCCGCCGGGCCCGGCGCGATCACCCCGCCGCCCGCCTGTTCGTCACCGGTTGCGCGGCGGAGCTGGACCCGCAGAGCTTTGCGGCGATGCCGGAGGTGTCGCGCGTGCTGGGGCTGGCCGACAAATTCCGGCGCGACAGCTATACTTCGGAGCCCCTGCCCGCGCCTTTCGCCCCGACGGTGCCGGCCGACAGCGACCATGCCCGCGCCTTCGTCGCGGTGCAGAATGGCTGCGACCACCGCTGCACCTTCTGCATCATTCCCCATGCGCGTGGCCCGGCGCGCTCGTTGCCGGCCGGGGCGGTGATCGATACGATCCGCGAGCTGGTCGCCAGCGGGCGGCGGGAAGTCGTCCTGACCGGCGTCGACCTGACCAGCTATGGTGCCGATCTGCCGGGCCAGCCGACGCTCGGCGCGCTGGTCGCCCGCATTCTGAAACTGGTCCCGGAGCTGCCGCGCCTGCGCCTCTCATCGTTGGACCCGGTCGAGATCGATCCGCTGCTGCTCGACCTGATCACCGGCGAGCCAAGGCTGATGCCCCATCTTCATCTGTCGTTGCAGGCCGGCGACGATATGATCCTGAAACGGATGAAGCGGC
Organism: Sphingomonas flavalba; assembly: GCF_047553045.1. GTDB lineage: Bacteria > Pseudomonadota > Alphaproteobacteria > Sphingomonadales > Sphingomonadaceae > Sphingomonas_L > Sphingomonas_L flavalba_A. The sequence continues at coordinate 1,454,060 of NZ_CP180208.1, forward strand.
GCCACGCCCGCGCCGACGCCGTCGCGCTGGTCGCACGGGTCAAGGCCGCCCGGCCGGAGGTGGCGATCGGCGCCGACATCATCGCCGGCTTCCCGACCGAGACCGAGGCGATGTTCGCCAACAGCCTGGCGCTGGTTGCCGACTGCGCGATCGTTTTCGGCCATATCTTCCCCTATTCGCCGCGCGCCGGCACCCCGGCGGCCCGGATGCCGCAAGTCGCGCCGGAAGTGGCGCGCGCCCGCGCCGCCCGGCTGCGCGCGGCCTGCGACGCCCAGCGCGCGGTTTGGCTCGACGAACTGGCCGGCACCACCCAGGCCGTGCTGGTTGAGCGCGACGGTATGACGGGCCATGCCGGCAATTTCGCGCGACTGCGTCTCGATCGTCCCGCGCTGCCCGGCACAGTCGTGGCTGTAACGGTCGACGGGCGCGATGGAGACACGCTGTTGGTACGGGAAGCGGCATGAGCGGATTACGCTGGCATGAGAAGCTGATCGGCGGGTTCCGGCGCACGTCGGACCGACTGGGTGAGAACCTGACCGGTCTGTTCACACGGACGACGCTGGACAAGGATACGCTCGACGAGATCGAAGAGGCGCTGATCGTCTCCGACCTTGGCCCGGCCACCGCCGGCAGGATCCGCGATCGGCTGGCCGACGACCGCTTCGAGCGCGGGCTGGACGAGGCCGGCGTGCGCCAGGTCGTTGCCGACGAGATCGCCAAGGTACTGCGCCCGGTCGCCGAACCGCTGGAGGTCGACGCCTTTCCCCGGCCGCAGGTGATCCTGGTCATCGGCGTCAACGGGTCCGGCAAGACGACGACGATCGCCAAGCTCGCCCACCTGTTCCTGGAACAGGATTACGGGGTGATGCTCGCCGCGGGCGACACCTTCCGCGCCGCCGCGATCGGTCAGCTCAAGGTCTGGGCGGAACGGATCGGCGTGCCGATCGTCACCGGGCCGGAGGGCGGCGACGCCGCCGGGCTGGTGTGGGACGCGGTCAAGCAGGCGACGGCGACCGGCATCGACGTGCTGATCGTCGACACCGCCGGCCGTTTGCAGAACAAGCGCGAACTGATGGACGAGCTGGCCAAGATCCGTCGCGTTCTCGGTCGGATCAACCCGGAGGCGCCGCACGATGTCGTCCTCGTCCTCGACGCGACGACCGGCCAGAACGCGCTGTCGCAGATCGAGGTGTTCCGGGAAGTCGCCGGGGTCACCGGGCTGGTGATGACGAAGCTGGACGGCACCGCGCGCGGCGGCGTGCTGGTCGCGGCGGCCGAGAAATTCCAGTTGCCGATCCACGCGATCGGTGTCGGCGAAGGCATGGATGACCTGCGGCCGTTCGATGCCGACGAACTGGCGCGGGCGATCGCCGGCGCCGATCCCCAGCCAGCCGGCAAAGCCAGCGGCTGATCCGCGTGGAGCTTTCGGCCGCGTCGGCGGTTGCCGCCCCATTCCCCCGTTCAAGGAGCCAGTCTTGACCACGCCTACCCAGAAGGACCCGATCTCGCCCGGTCTGCGCATGGCGCTGGACTTCGGGCCGCTGGCGACCTTCTTCATCGCCAACGCGCTGGCGCCGGAGCCAAAGGTCATGAAGGTGCTGGTCGCGACCAGCGCGTTCATGGTCGCGACCGTGGTCGCGATGCTGGTGTCGTGGATGAAGGCGGGCCGTATTTCGCCGATGCTGTGGATTACCGGCGCGCTGGTCGTCGTGTTCGGCGGGCTGACCGTTTGGTTTCACGACGAGACGTTCATCAAGGTCAAGCCGACGATCGTCTACACGATGTTCGCCGTCATCCTGGGCTACGGCCTTGCCACCGGCCGCCCGCTGCTGCGAATGCTGCTGGAAAGCGCTTATCCGGGGCTGGATGATACCGGCTGGCGCAAGCTGACCATCAACTGGGCGCTGTTCTTTCTCGCGATGGCGGTGCTGAACGAAGCCGTTTGGCGGACCCAGAGCTGGGATTTCTGGGTGGCGTTCAAGCTGTGGGGTGCGGTACCGCTGACCCTGCTGTTCGCGATCGCCAACATTCCGATGCTGCTGAAACACGGCTTGCGTGAGCCGGATACGAAGGCGCCGCCGCTACCGCCGGAAGGCTGATCGGCAAAAAAGACGGGCCGGGGAAGGCGGTGTCCGCCCTCCCCGGCCCGCGTTCTTCGTTCAGCCCTGCTGGTCGGCGCGGCTGACGCCCTTGCCGTCCAGATTTTCCGCGACGAAGTCCCAGTTGATCGCGTTGGCGAGCAGCGCGTCGACATAGCCTGGCCGGGCGTTCTGGTAGTCGAGGTAGTAGGCGTGCTCCCACACGTCGAGGGTGAGCAGCGGGGTCAGTCCGTGGACCAGCGGCGTGTCGGCGTCATGCAGCGACGTGATCTTCAGCGCGTCGCCGTCCAGCACCAGCCAGGCCCAGCCGCTGGCGAAATGGCCGACTGCTTCGTCCTTCAGCGCGGCGCACAGCTTTTCGGTCGACCCGAACGATGCGTCGATCTTCTTCTGCAGATCCGCGTTCGGCGTCTTCTTCTCCGGGCTGAGGCCCAGCCAGTAGAAGCTGTGGTTCCAGATCTGCGCCGCGTTATTGAACAGGCCCTTATTGCCCTTGTCCTTCGCCGCCTTGATCACGTCCGACAGCGACGCGCCGGTCAGACCGGCATCGCCGACCAGGCTGTTCGTCTTGTCAACATAGGCCTTGTGATGCTTGCCGTGATGGAAATCGAAGGTCTTCTCCGAAATCACATCGCCGAAAGCGGTCTTGGCGTAGGGAAGGTCCGGAAGGATGAAAGCCATCGTCTGATCTCCTGTCATCTGGCTGGCGGGCGAGTCCGCGTTCGTCATCGCTGCTAACGCATCGGGCCGCGAAATGTCCCGTGCTATCTTTGCGAACGGGTCGCAGATACGGCGGCGTTACGATGCCGCTTCGGTGCCGCTTAGCGCGTGCTTGCGCATCGCGTGGCGTAGCTGGTCATAGGTCAGCGCCAGCGTCTTGGCGGTCAGCCGCTGATTGTACCGGCAGCGTTGCAGCGCCGCGCTCAGAATCTTCTTTTCGTAGGCATCGCAGGCGGCGCGGAAATCGCCGATTTCATCGATCGTGATGTTCATTTCGACCGCCGGGGCGGCCGCCCCGTCCGTGGGTGCCGGGCCACCGCCTTGCGGGCGGGCGGCGGCGCCCTCCGGCGCCCAGGGAGAATCGAACGGATCGAACTGGATCGCGTCGATCGCCCGTTCGGGATGATCCCAGCGATAGGCGGCGCGCTCGACGACGTTGCGCAATTCGCGGACATTGCCGGGCCAGCGATGCGCCTGCAGCGTCGCCATCGCCATGTCGGAGAAGCCGGGCCAGCGCGACCAGCCGAGTTCGGCCGCCATCCGCCGCCCGAAATGTTCGGCCAGCACCGGCACATCGCCTTCGCGAGCGCGCAATGGCGGCAGGGTCACCACCTCGAACGACAGGCGGTCGAGCAGGTCAGCGCGAAACCGGTTCTGGGCGACAAGCGCAGGCAGATTTTCGTTGGTCGCGGCGACAATGCGTACATCGACCCGTACCGGCCGCGACGCCCCGATCCGCGTCACCTCGCCATATTCGACCGCGCGGAGCAGGCGTTCCTGCGCCGCTGCCGACAGCGTGCCCAGCTCGTCCAGAAAAAGCGTGCCGCCATGCGCTTCCTCGAAACGCCCCGCCCGCGCCCGCGCCGCGCCGGTGAAGGCGCCCGCCTCATGCCCGAACAGTTCCGCTTCGATCAGCGTTTCGGGTAGCGCGGCGCAGTTCATAACCACAAGCGGCCCGTCCCAGCGCGGACTGAGGCGGTGAAGGCGCTCGGCAACCAGTTCCTTGCCGGTGCCGCGCTCGCCGATCACCAGCACCGGCCGGTTGAGCGCAGCCGCCCGGCTCGCCCGCTCGACGGAGTCCAGGAAGGGCAGCGACTGACCGATGAACGCGTCTTTCCGATCCATGCCGGGATATGGTGACATTTCCCAACTATTGGCAACAAAAATTCATCGCTCTCACGATTCAAACATAAAAAACGGCGGAAATCCGTGCGCGCCCAATTCTGGCACGGCCAATGCTTAGAACAGGTCGAACCGCCTGGGCGACCGGCGGCACCAAACACAGGGAGACCGATAATGTTCAAGGGTTATGAGATCAGCAAAGCCACATCCGTCCTGCTCTGCACCGTGCTGTTCAGCGCCACCTGCGTGCTGAGCGCGGTCGGCCCGGCCGGTGCCGCCGGTGCGGCGGCGATCGATGCCGCCCATGCATCCCCTGTCGTCGCGCCGCTGGCATGACGACAGGCCCCGCCGGGATGAGCGTGATGCCCCCCTCACGCGCGCTCATCCCGGCACCCCGCCTGCACAGGGCGGATACCCCGCAACCCCAACCGCGTTTCAGTTTCAGGAGCCATACGATGGGAATCTTCTCGCGCACCCGTGACATCATCGCCGCCAACGTCACCGATCTGCTCGATCGGGCGGAGGACCCGGCGAAGATGATCCGCATGATCATCATCGAGATGGAGGAGACGCTGGTCGAGGTTCGCGCTTCCGCAGCGCGGACGATCGCCGACCAGAAGGAGATGCGCCGCCATATCGTCAAACTGGGCAGCCTGCAGGACGGCTGGACGGAGAAGGCGGAACTGGCGCTGTCCAAGGGCCGGGAAGACCTGGCAAAGGCCGCGCTGGTCGAAAAGCAGAAGGCCCGCGACATGGCCGAACAGATGGAAGCGGAGATCAAGCTGCTCGACGATGCGCTGCACGCGTCGGAAACGGACATCGCCAAGCTTCAGGCCAAGCTGCGCGAGGCGCGCGCCCGCCAGAACGCGATCGTCACCCGCATGGAAAGCGCCCACAACCGGCTGAAGCTACGTGAGGCTTATGCCGGGCCGAAGATCGACGAGGCATTCAGCCGCTTCGAACTGCTCGAACGCCGCGCCGACCTGGCCGAGGGGCGCGCCGATGCCGCCGGTTTCGGCGCCGCGCCAAAGAGCCTGGAGGAGGAAATCTCCGAGCTGCGCTCCAACGACAAGGTCGAGGCAGAGCTGGCCGCGCTGAAGGCCAAGGCTGCCGGCCAGCCGCAGGAGGGCTGATACGATGGAGGATATTCTCGTTCCGATCTTCGTCTGCGGCTTCCTGTTCGTGGCGATGCCCTGGCTGATCCTCCACTACGTGACACAGTGGAAAAAAGCCGGCGGCATCACCCGTGAGGACGAGCAGTTGCTCGACGAACTGCACGAAATGGCCCGCCGGCTCGATGAGCGGATGAACTCGATCGAGCGGATCGTCGCCGCCGACAATCCCGGCATCGACCTGCGCCGGCCCGCGCCGGATTATCTCGAAACCAAGATCAGGGGAGACCTGTGATGAGCGCCAGCCGCACCAAATTCTATCTCGACAAGCAGAACGCCAAATGGCTGGGCGTCTGCGCCGGGATCGCCGACTATACCGGCATAGACGTGATGTGGGTGCGTATCGGCACGGTGCTGCTCACCCTGATGGGCGGCTTTCCGTGGACGCTGCTTGCCTACTGGCTAGCCGCCTGGATGGGCACGCCGAAACCGCTCGGCCTGTACAGTACGGCGGAGGAGGCGAAGTTCTGGCAGGGGGTCCGCACCTCGCCGGCCCGCTCCACCCGCGACGTTCGCGCCCGCTTCCGCGATATCGACCGGCGGCTGGCCGACATGGAACTGTACTACACCAGCCGTAACAGCCGGCTCGCCGACGAGATCGACAGCCTGCGCTGATCGAAGCGGCCCGGCGGTTCGTCGAAACCGGATCGCCGCCGCCGCGAAGCGGCTGACAAGAAACAGGGAAAGCCCATGACCGACAAACTTCTTTTTCTCCAGCAAATGGCCCCGTTCATTGCGGTCATGACCGCGCTGTGCGTCGGCGGCTGGGCACTCACCACCTGGCTGCGCGTCCGCCACGGCTATCCGCTGGAAAACAGTTGGGGCAAGGCGATCTACCCGCGCAAGGATGAGGAAACGCAGGAGCGGATCAAGCTTCTCACGCAGGAGAACGCCCAGCTCCGCGCCGAGTTGGGCGCGATCAAGGACCGGCTCGCCAATGTCGAGCGGATCGTCACCGATAGCGCCCATAGCCTTGCCCACGAGATCGAGGGGTTGCGCGGCATCGCCAACTGATCCGCGAACCGACAGGGAGAAGACCCATGAATCCGTTCGAAATGGTCGTGCTGATCGTCGCGATCACCGCCGTCGCCAGCGTGTTGCGCGCCCGATACGGCATCGGCAGATCGCGCGGCGGCCGGCAGGATATAGCCGTGCCGGATGCGGAGGCCAGCCGGATGCGCGATGAGATCCGCGCGTTGAAGGACCGCGTCGCCGTTCTCGAACGGCTGGCGACCGACGACAACAACAGCCTGGAGCGCGAGATCGAACGCCTGCGCGACAAGGCCTGACCCCGTCCCGATTTACCCGATCACGAGCAGAGGCCCATGCCATGAACGATCCCGTGATTCTCGCCACCATCGCCGCCAGCAGCCTGGCCGGGCTGGGGCTGGTTGCCACCGCCGCGCTGCGCGGCTGGCGCGGCTGGCTTGACCTGAAACGGATGGAAATTCAGCACCGCGCCGAAGCGACGTCGCCACCCACCGCCGGCTCACGCATCGAGATCGCCGACCTGAAGGAGCGCATCCGCAAGCTGGAAGCGATCGCCGCCGGCGTCGACCTGTAACCTTCGTCCATTGCCACGGTGGGGGTGACGACGGCGGCGGCCAGCGCTAAATGCGCCGACATGACCACCCTGCCCGATGTGCTCGCCGACTACGAGCTGCTCGAACCGGACGACCGCTATCGCCAACTCATCGACCTCGGTCGTGCGCTGGAGCCGATGCCGGAGCCGCTGAAAACCGACGCGACACTGGTGCGCGGGTGTTCGGCGGCGGTGTGGGTCTACCCGACCCGCCTTGCCGACGGGCGGCTGCATTTCCTGGCCGACAGCAACGCCGCGATCACCAAGGGTATCATCGCGCTGGTCCTGCTAACCGTGCAGGACCGCGCACCGGCAGAGATCGCCGCGACCGACATTGCCGCCGTGCTGGCGCCGTTCGACCTGCGCAACCAGCTCAGCTCCAATCGAACTCAGGGCATTCCCAACATGATCATGCTGATTCAGGCGACGGCGCAGCGCTACCTCTGATCCGGCCGCCCGGCGACAAGCGCGGCGATATCGGCGCCGGGCCGCACCAGCAGCCATTCGCCCGGCCGACGTGTGTCGACCACGGTCACCGCGCCCTTCGGGCAAACGCCAAGGCAGCAGGTCTCGACCACGCCAAGTGGCGCTTTACGCCCTTTGCCACCGATCGCCTTGCGCAACAGCTTTGCCAGCCGCGCCTCGCCGCGCGGGCCGAAACCGCCGTCCAGCCGCTTCGAACATTTGCGACAGACCAGCAGCGCGCCCTGCCAGTCGGAACGGACCGACGCCTTCACGCCGGTCGGCGCTCCTCTGCCCGACGCAGCACCTCATAGGCTGCCTGGATTGCCTGAAAACGGACCGCCGCCTCGGCGTCGCCGGGGCGGATATCGGGGTGATTCTCTTTGGCCAGCCGCCGCCACGCCGTCTTCACCGCTTCGAAATCGGCGTCGACTTCCAGATCGAGGGTATCGAGGGCCCGCATCTCGTCGCGGGACCGGCTGCCGTCGCCCGGCCCGGCCCAGCCGTGATGCGCGCTCTGCCGGTATCCACCGGCGTCGCGGCGCTCGTCCGCTTCGCGCGCGGCAGCTTCCTCGGCGCTCAAGCCCTGAAAATAGTCCCAGCCGGCATTGTATTCGGCGGCGTGACGTTCGCAGAAATACCAGCGTTCGCGGCTGTTCGGGGCCTTGGGCGCCGGCCGGTCGCCCGGTTCCTCGCAACCAACGCGATCGCACAGGCGAACCGTCGCCGCTTCGCGCTCCGAACCATAGGCGCGCCAGCGGGGAAAACCCCAGTCGAGGGATCGGGTTGAGCGTGGGGAACGGGCCATGACCCGCAAATAGGTGCCACGCCGCGCTGCGCAAGCCAAGGGTGGTGCCGATTCCGCCTGAAGCGGACAAACTCTAGCGACCGAACGGCACCACCTTGTTGGCGCTGTCATGGCCGATGTCGGCGCGGCCGAGGAACGGGATGCCGGATACCCGGCACCAATGCTCCGCGATCGCTACTTCGTCCATGCCGAAATCGACGTCATTTTCCGGGATCTGGCTGCACCGGCCCAGACGGATTCCGGCGACGCGGCGGATGCCGGGGTGGGCGGTGATCTGTGCCAGCGCCCGGTCAATCCGGTAATGATACTCGCTCACTTCTTCCAGCAGCAGGACATGACCGCTCAGCTCCGGTTGCCACGGCAGGCCGATCAGATGAGCGAGGATGGTGATGTTGAACGCCGCCTTGCGACCGGGCGATGGTTCGCAGGCGGCCGCGCGTCCGTCGACCAGCCAGTCGAGCGCGCGGGCCACCGCTGCCTCCCCGCCCCGCCGGTTCAGATCCGCCGGCATCGGGCCATGGGCGACGCGGCTGCATCCTTCGGAATAGAGCGCGCCAAGCAGGGTGCCGGCATCGCTATAGCCCATCCACTGCTTGTCGCGGGCGACGCCGGACAGGCGGGGCAATACCGCCTCGACGATCCGGCAGGCGCCATAGCCGCCGCGCGCGAACCAGATCGCGTCGATTGCCGGGTCGTTGGCATATTCGACCAGCGCGTCTGCCCGCGCCGCATCCGGCCCGGCGAAATGGCCGTGCGTCAGGTAGCATTGCGGGTGGATACGCAACTCCGCCCGACCGCCGACCAGTTGATGGAGCTGTTCCGCCATCTCCGGGGTGATCGGGCAACTGGGTGCCACAATTCCGATCCGCATCGCCGCTCCCGCGCTTGTCTGCTTCCGCGAAATCCGTGATAGCGCGGCGATGAGCGCACACAAATCCTACTTTTTCTGCGGCATCGGCGGTAGCGGCATGCTGCCGCTCGCGCTGATCCTGCGCGCCGCCGGCCACCGGGTCAGCGGCTCCGACCGGGCGCTCGATCAGGGCCGCACCGCGCCGAAATTCGCCTTCCTCCGCGCTCAGGGCATCGCCCTGTTTCCGCAGGACGGCAGCGGCGTCACCGACGCGGAGCAGATCGTCGTCGCCTCCGCCGCGGTCGAGGATACGGTGCCGGACATCGCCCGCGCGGTGGCGCTCGGCTGCGCGCGGCTGACCCGCGCCGCCTTGCTGTCCGACCTGTTCAACGCCAGCGCGCAGGGCATCGCCGTCGGCGGCACCAGCGGCAAGTCGACAACGACCGGAATGATCGGCTGGATCTTCCACGCCCTCGGCCGGCGACCGACGGTGATGAACGGCGCGGTGATGAAGAATTTCGTCACGCCCGACGCGCCGTTCGCCAGCGCCCTTGTCGGGGATGGTGACACGTTTGTCAGCGAGGTCGATGAAAGCGACGGCTCGATCGCGCTCTATGCCCCTGCGATCGCGGTGCTGAACAACATTTCGCTCGACCATAAGTCGCTCGACGAGCTGCACGTGCTGTTCGGCGACTTCACCCGTCGTGCCCGCCGGGCGGTCATCAACCTGGACGATGCCGGAGCGGCGGCGATCGCGGCTGAGATGCACGCCGACGCGCTGCTCGGCGTCGGCTTCCACGCGCCCGCCGCCCGTCTCGCCGCCAGCGCGCTGGTCGAGGAGCCGGCCGCCGTCAGCTTCACCGTCACCGACCGGGAAACCGGCGTAAGCGCCGCCGTCCACCTCGCCGTCCCCGGCCGTCACAACGCCCAGAACGGCCTGTGCGCGCTCGGCGCCGCCGTCGCCGCCGGCATATCGCTGGCCGACGCCGCCGGGGCGATTGCCGACTTTACCGGCCTCAGCCGGCGGATGGACATCGTCGGCACCGCCAACGGCGTTACCGTCATCGACGATTTCGGGCATAATCCGGACAAGATCGCCGCTACCCTGTCGGCGCTCCACGCCTTTCCCGGCCGACTATTGCTGTTCTTTCAGCCGCACGGCTACGGGCCGCTGCGCCTGATGGGCGACGCGCTGGTCGATACCTTCGTCAACCATATGGGCGGTGACGACGTGCTGCTGCTGTGCGATCCAGTCTATTTCGGCGGCACCGTCAACCGCGACGTCGGCAGCGAAGCGATCGTCGACGCCGTCAGCACCCGCCGCCGTACTGCCGAATACCATTCCAGCCGCGCCGCCTGCGGTGACCGACTCGTCGCCCTCGCCCGCCCCGGCGACCGTATCGTGGTAATGGGCGCGCGCGACGACACGCTGTCGGCCTTCGCCGCCGATCTGCTGCGACGGGTCGGCGGGAAGGAATAGGCCAGAGGGTCTGTAAGCCGGGTTCTGTCCACCCCTTGCGGGGATGGGCGACCATTCCTCTAGGACCGGCATTGCTGCCGGCCTCAAGCAACCAACCCGGACGGCGGGCCGGAACAGGCCCGTATGCCATCCCTATTCGGTTTTGCTCCCGGTGGGGTTTGCCCTGCCGTTCCCGTTGCCGGGCCCGCGGTGCGCTCTTACCGCACCCTTTCACCTTCGCGTGGCCGAAGCCGTCGCGACCTGCTCTCTGTGGCACTGTCCCTGGGGTCGCCCCCGCCGGGCGTTACCCGGCACCGTCGTTCCGTGGAGCCCGGACTTTCCTCCCGCGTGCAAGCACGCCGGCGGCCGCCCAACCCTCTGGCCCGGCCCTTCTAGTCGTCGCCGCGCGGCTTGGGAAGCAGCAAGGCGAGCAGGATGGCGCGGCATTCGCCGTCGATCTCGCCGTCGATCAGTTCGGGGCGGAACCGCCGCTGGAACGCCACCACCGCCGCCAGCTTGTCGGTCACGTCATAACCGAACCGCTCCAGCGCAAGCAGGAAGCCGGCCTCGGTCCAGTTCGGGTCCATCAGGTTCTTCGTCGGCCGGGGTAGCGCCAGCCGCAGCCGTGCCAGCCGTGCCCATGGAAACAGCTCGCCGGGGTCTTGCTTGCGGGTTGGCGCGATGTCGGAATGGCCGACGACATTGCCGCGCGTGATCGCATACCGGTCCTTGATCCCGGCGACCAGCGGGATCAGCGCGTCGATCTGCTCCTCGGGAAACGGACGATAGCCGAATTCATGGCCGGGATTGACCAGTTCGATGCCGACGGAGGCGCTGTTGATGTCCGAAACCCCGCGCCAGTGCGATGCGCCGGCATGCCATGCGCGCTTGTCCTCGGTGACCATGCGCAGCACCTGCCCGTCCTCAGTCACCAGATAATGCGCGGAAACCTTGGCCGTCGGGTCACACAGCCGCGCAATCGCCGACGCGGCATCGGCCATGCCGGTATAATGCAGCACGATCATTGAAACAGGCAGCGTGCGATCGTCGAAATTCGGTGACGGCGTCTCGATCACGTCAACCACGCGCCCTGTTCTCCCTCGCCCGTTCTTGCCCCCGGGGCACCCGCCGCACAAACGGGGGCTACGTCAAGTCTTTCCTGCGCAGCTCAGGCCGCCCGCGTCGCCGCCTGCGGACCGGACGGGCGGTACAACCCCCTGATTTCAGGGTCGGAAACGAACGTATCGGTCTGGCCGACCACGGTTTCCCCGGCGCCGAGCATCAGCAGCCCGTCCGGCGCGATCGCCGCGTGAAGCCGGTCGAACGCCACGCGCCTGCGCTCTGCGTTAAAATAGAACAACAGGTTGCGGCACAGGATGATGTCGGCTTTGCCGGCCAGCGGCGCCGGGTCGAGCAGATTGTGTTCGCGAAAGCGGATGCGCCCGGCCAGCTCGCGCCTCACCCGCCAGTGCGCGCCGTCCTGCTCGAACCAGCGTAACATCTGGCCGACCGGCAGGCCGCGCTGGATTTCGAACTGGCTGAACCGGCCGTCACGGGCCTGGGTAACGGCGCCATGGGAAATGTCGGTCGCCAGCAGGTCGATCCGCCACCCGTCCCATCGCGTCCGCGCCTCGGCGAACTGGATCGCCAGCGAATATGCCTCCTGCCCGGTGGAGCAGCCCGCACACCAGATGCTCAGCCGTCGTTCGGCCGCACGCCGCGTCCGCATCCGGTCCAGCCCGGCGGTCGCCAGCAGTTCGAATACCGCGCGGTCACGGAAAAAGGATGTTTCGTTGTTGAGCAGCGCCTCGACAACCAGCCCGGCAAGCCGTTCGTCCCGTCGGCCGATCAGCGCGGTCACCAGTTCGGCGAGGCTGCCAAGGCTCCGTTCGCGCAGCAGTGGCTTCAGCGCGGTTTCCACCCGCCACAACCGGCTTTCGGCCATCTGCTGCCCGCTATGCTGTTCCAGCAGGTTGGCGAGGAAACGCAGCGTGGCGGGGGCCGCGCTCATGCGGTGACCGTGGCGGCGCGCGCGCGCCGGACCAGCGTTTCAGCGATCTGAGCCGGCGGCAGAATCGCGCAGGCCAACCCCGCAGCGGCGGCGGCACCGGGCATTCCCCAGACGACGGCGGTGTCGCGGTTCTGAACCAGCAGATCGGCGCCGGCATCGGCCAGCACCCGGCCGCCGACCACACCGTCGCGCCCCATGCCGGACAGCACGACACCGACGGCAGCCGCGCCATAGGCGGCGGCAACCGAATCGAACATCGGGTCGACAGACGGCATGCAGCCGCTGTCGGCCGTACCGTCGACGATATGCGCGGCGGCGCGGCCGGATGTCAGACGAATACCCAGATGCCCTTCGCCCGGCGCGATAAGGATTTCGCCTCGGCGCAAGCGGCGCCCTTCGGCGGCGACGGCGGCGGGCCGCCCGGCAATCTCCTCGATCTGCGCGGCGAAGAAGCTCATGAACGCCGGCGGCAGGTGCTGGGTGATCAGGATCGGTGCGTCGAAATCGGCCGGCAGCGCCCGCAGCAGATCCGACAGCGCATGCAGCCCTCCGGTCGATGCGCCGATCGCGACGCAGGCGACCGGCCCGGAAGACAGCGGCCGCATGACCAGCGGCACTTCCGCCACCCCGTCGGTCAGGCCATGGCCGGTGCGCGCCGGGGGCCGGGCGTGACCGATACGGATCAGTCGTTCCGCCAGCACCTCGGCGAAGCGCCCGCCGAACGACCCGGCACCGGGCTTGGCCAGTGTATCGGCGGCGCCCAGGGTCAGCGCCCGTATCGTCGCCACCGCGCCTTCTTCGGCCGATGACGAGACGATCAGCACGCGCGCCCCCCTGCTCGCGGCAAGCACGGCGGGCAGCGCGGTCAGCCCGTCCATGCCGGGCATTTCGATATCGAGCAGGATGATGTCGACCCACGCGCCCGACAGATAGGCGAGCGCGCCGTCGGCGCTCGACACGGTCGCGGCGATTTCGAATTCCGGCCGTGCCGCGATCATCCGGGTGAACACCGCGCGGGCAACGGCGGAATCGTCGACGATCAGCAGGCGGATCGGCCGTTGGCCGCGCAAACCGGTGGGGCCGGTGCCGGATGCCGCCGCAAGCGCCATGTCCGGATCAGGCCAGGCCGACGATCTGCAGCTTGCTGGCGAGCGTATCGCGGTCGAACGGCTTCATCACATATTCGTCCGCCCCGGCCTCGATCGCGGCCTTGATGTGGGCGATGCCATTCTCGGTAGTGCAGAAAACGACCTTGGGGCGCCGCACGATGACGTTGCTCTGGCCCAGCGCCTGCAGAAATTCCATTCCAGTCATCACCGGCATGTTCCAGTCGAGCAGCACGACATCGGGCGGTGTCGCCTCGCAATGGGTCAGCGCCTGCTGGCCGTCCTCAGCCTCCGCCACCTCGAAGGACAGCGTTTCGAGGATATGGCGGGCGACCTTCCGGATCACCTTGGAATCATCGACAACCAGACATGTCTTCATGGTATCAGCCCGCGCCCCGTCATCTTTATGCCTTTCGTTTTAAACGGCGTGTGTAAGCGTGGCGTTAAGACGCCTGGGCGAGCGCATCCTCTTCCGGGCCGCCGATCAGCCGCTCCGGATCGACGATCAGCAACGCCTCGCCTTCGAAATCCACCATCCCGGTTACCACCCGCGCCCAGCCGGGCTCCAGCCGGGCACGAACTGGCACCGGCTCCTGTTCGATCACCCGGGCGTCGTCGATCGAACCGACAAGCAGGCCGTAGGGGTGGCCATCGACGGTGACCACAACGGCGCGTGACGTCGGCTTGGCAGGGGGCGGCAGGCCCAACGCCCGGTTGCAGCAGATGATCGTCAGCAGGCGGCTACGGAGCGCCGCCAACCCGATGACATGCGGTGGCGCCAGCGGCACCGGCGCGATCGGGCCGATATCGACCACAGAATCGACCTGGACGGCACGGATCGCAGCCGGTTGCCCGGCGATAGTGCAGAGCAGGAACAGCTTGTCCATCACGCCCTCCGTGCGGCCGAAATGCTGGTCTGGAGCGCCGCGAGCAGTCCGGGGCGATCATAGCGGTAGATGCTGTCGTCCCCCGCCCCGGCCACCGCCGGGCTGGCGCGCAGACGGACGACTGGCGCAGACTGGCCGGTCGGCGCCGGCCCACCCGCCTCGGCGATCACCACGTCGGCGTCGGCGGCGCCGCTGTCACCCGCCAGCGCAACCCGATAGCCCGCCGCCTCGACCAGCGGCCGCAGAATTTCCCGCATCCACGGATTGTCGGCATCGGCAAGCACGCAGAGCGGCGCTGCCTTCGGCGCCTTCCCGCCGCCGTCGATCCCGGCGAACAGCCAGTGCGGGTCGAGCAGTTCGACCGGCTCACCGTCAACCAGCGCGACCCCGGCGACCGGCCCGACGCCTGCCGCCGCCTCTATCCGCGCCGGCAGAGCAACGATGTCCAGAACATCGGCGATCGCATAGGCCAGCTCGGCGGTGCCGTCGTTCAGTCGCAACAGTTTCAGCAACGCCCCGTCCGGCGCCGTGTCCAGCCCCGCCAGCGGCAACAGCCGCCCGTCGATCGCCACCCGCATCCGCCCGGCGGAAAAGCGCACCTGTTCCCCGGCGACATCCTCTACCCGCTCGACCACCGCCAGCCGGATGCCGCGTCGCCCGCCGTCGGTGCCGATGAACAACAGCGTCGGCACGGTATCGATCGTATCGGCCACCTCGACCGGCTCCTCGGCCGCCTGGGCGACGCCGTCCTCCGCCGCAACCCCGGCAACGGCGGCGACGCCGCCGACATCGAGCAGCAGCATCGGCACGCCGTTGTCCGGCAATGATTTTCCGGCATAGACGCCAGTTGCCGCGACCGGAGGCGACGCCGGCTTGATCACCAGTTCCTCATGATCGTGTACCGCCGCCACCCCTAGTGCATAGGTGCTGCCACTGCTCCCCCGCAGCACAATCAGCGTGCGACCGCGCGGCGCGACCTGCCCGTCAAGCCGCAGGACGTCTTCCAGGTTGACCAGCGGCAGGGCACGGCCACGGATTGTCGCCACCGATGCGTTGGCGACCCGGTCGATGCGAATTGTCTCGTTGCTTTCGTGGACGATTTCCTTGATCGCCGATCGCGGAATGGCAAAGGTCTGATTGCCCGCCGTCACTGTCAGCGCCGCGATGATCGTCAGGGTCAGCGGCACGCGAATGGTCAGTTTGAGGCCGTGTCCGGGCTGATTGTCCAGCTCGATCACGCCGCCGATCCGCTCGATATTCGCGCGGACGACATCCATGCCGACGCCACGGCCCGAAATCTCCGTCACCGTCTCGGCGGTGGACAGGCCAGCGGTGAACACCAGCGCGCAGCGTTGCGCCGACGCCATTGCATCCACCCCTTCCGCCGTCACCGCGCCGAGCGCGATCGCCCGCGCCGCCAGCCGGGCCTCGTCGATGCCCTGCCCGTCGTCGGCCACTTCGATGACGATCTGATTGCCGGACTGGCGGGCGCTGACCGTCAGCCGCCCGGTCACCAGCTTGCCCGCGACGCGCCGCCGTTCCGGCGCCTCAATGCCATGATCGATCGCGTTGCGGACGATGTGGGTCAGCGGATCGCGGATCAGTTCGATCATCTCGCGGTCCAGTTCGACGTCGCTGCCCTCGATCCTCAGATCGACCGCCTTGCCCAGTTCCGCCGCCGTGTCGCGCACCATGCGCGGCAAGGCGGAAAACAGCCGGTCGATCCGCTGCATGCGAGTGCGGGTGATCGAATCCCGCATCTCGGCGACGCAACCGGAAAGCCGTTCGAACGCGCCTTCCAGCGCCGGGTCGCCATCGACCTCGCGCAAGCGGCGCGCCAGTTCGTTGCGCGCCAGCACCATGTCGGACACACCGCTCATCATTCGATCGAGCAGGTCAAGCGGCACGCGAATGCTGCGGGCGGGCGCATGGGGCGCGGTGGCAGTCACCGGGCCTTGCGCCGGCGCCACCGGTGCCGCTGTGCCGTCCAGCGCGGCGATCAGCACCATGTCGTCGCCGTCCGGCTCCGCCTCGCCGCTGTCGAGCGCCTCGACCAGCTCGCCGATCCTGTCGATAATGCCGAGGACCGCGCTGACCAGCGCCACGTCGGCAACCCGGTTGCCGGATCGGACAGCGGCCAGCGCGTCCTCCGCCGCATGGCTGAGCCGCGCGAAACGTGGCAGATCCAGAAAACCGCAACTGCCCTTCACCGTGTGGACGAAGCGGAAGATCGAATCCAGCCTGGCCCGGTCACCCGGCTCGGCTTCCCATGCGACGATTTCCCCCGACAGCGCTTCCAGCGTCTCGCGGGTCTCGGCAATGAATTCAACGAGAAGGTCGTCCATGCGGTCCGTCCAGGAAGAACGGCCCGTTGTCGGTTACAACCGGTTAAGGCGAAGTTTACCCGGCTACCGGGGCATCGGCGCGCAGCAACGCACCGAACAGCAGGACCGGCTCCGTCGCGTCCGACACCCGGACATAGCCGCCGCTGGCATGGGCGAGCCGGTGGACCAGCCATGCGGCGGCCGCGCGCGGGGTCAGCGCGTTTTCGTCAACCTCACCTTGCAGGGCGGTCCGCAATTCCGGGTCGAGGACAAGGCGCGGCCCTTCCGCGCGGACGACGATCTCGGTGCCGTCCGGGCCATTTTCCGCGCCAACATCCAGCCGGCCGCCACGGACCAGCGCGTCGCCGCCGATCAGCGCCAGATTGAGCAGAATCTTGATCGCGGTCTTGCTCAGCGTCGGCTCGCCGACCATCCAGCCGATCTCGACCCGCCCTTCCTTGCCGAACAGCCCCTCGATCGCGGTCCGCGCCTCGCGCGTGTCGACCATCTCGCCGAAACCGCCGGCCGCACCAAAGGCGAGACGGAAGAATTTCAGCTTGTTGGCCGATGCACGCGCGCTTTCGCCCAGCAGGTCCAGGCAGCGTGCCCGCATTTCAGGGTCATGCTCGTCGGCAAGCAGTTCGATGCCGTTGTTGAGCGCGCCGACCGGGCTCAGCAGGTCATGGCACAGGCGCGAACACAGCAGGCCGGCGAAATCGACTGGGTTGATGGTCATTCTGATCCCGATAATCCCGCTCGTTGGCCGCTCTTCTGGCGAATACGGGCGCGACATGCAAGGCGGCGGCGTTCAGACCTTCGGCGAGGCACACTCGGCCCGAAGCACGCTCTTCTGCACCTTTCCCATGCTGTTGCGCGGCAGGGCGTCGACGAACAGGATCGTCTTGGGCAGCTTGAACCGTGCCAATCGGGCGGCCAGTGCCTGCCCGATAGCCGCCTCGCTGACCTCTGCCCCCGGCTCGCGGACGATGATTGCGGTCACCGCTTCGCCGAAATCGGGATGCGGGACGCCGATCACCGCCGATTCCACCACCCCGTCCAACGCGTCGATCGCGCTTTCCACCTCCTTGGGGTATACATTCAGCCCGCCGGTGATGATCAGGTCCTTGCCGCGCCCGACGATCTCGACATAACCGTCGGCGCTGATCCGGCCCAGGTCGCCGGTGGTGAAATAGCCGTCGGCGTGCAGTTCCGCCGCCGTCCGCTCCGGCATCTGCCAATAGCCCTTGAACACGTTCGGGCCGCGCACCTCGATCATGCCCACACTGTCGGCGGCGAGCGGGGCGCGGCTTTCCGGGTCGACGACGCGCACCGAAACGCCGTGCAGCGCCGGGCCGACCGTGCCCGGCCGCCGCTCCCCGTCATAAGGGTTGGACGTGTTCATGCCAGTTTCGGTCATGCCGTACCGTTCGAGGATGCGGTGGCCGGTCGCCGCTTCCCACGCCCTGTGAGTGTCGGCCAGCAGCGGAGCGGAACCGGACACGAACAGCCGCATGCCCGCGGTTGCCGCGCGGTCGAGGCGCCGGTCGGCAAGCAGCCGGGTGTAGAATGTCGGCACGCCCATCATCACCGTCGCCCCCGGCAGGGCGGCGAACACCGCGTCCGGGGTGAAACGGGGCAGCAGGCGGACGGCGGCACCGGCGAGCAGCGCGACGTTGATCGCCACGAACAGGCCGTGGGTATGGTAGATCGGCAGTGCATGCAGCAACACGTCGTCGGCGCTGAACCGCCACAGCGCCGCCAGCGCCTCTGCATTGGACAACAGGTTGCGATGGGTCAGCATCGCGCCTTTGGAGCGCCCCGTTGTTCCCGATGTGTAGAGAATTGCCGCCAGATCGCCTCCGGTGCGGACAACATCGGTGAAATCGGCGCTCATCCGTTCAATCCCGGCGGTCAGGCTGCCGCCGCCATCGGCGTCCAGCGTCGCCACCGCCGCCCCGGCTTCGCCGGCCAGCGCCATCGCCTGCGCCTCCGCCGCCGGATCGACGACCAGCAGGCGCGGGCGCGCATCATTCAGAAAATAGCTGACCTCGGCCGGGGTGTAACCGTCGTTCAGCGGCAGATAGACCGCACCGACCCGCAAACTGGCGAGATAGAGCATCACCGCCTCGGCGCTCTTGGCGACCTGCACCGCAATCCGGTCGTCCGGCCCCACGCCCAGCGCGACCAGCCGGTTGGCCAGCCGCCCGCTCGCGGCATGCAGCGCCGCGTAGGACAGTTCCGCCTGCCCCGGACGGTCGAACGCCACCGCCCCACCGGTCTTGCCCGCCCACAACGCCTCGAACAGATTGCCGCTCACCCGCGCGCCCTTTCCATATCCATCCAACCGCTTGCCGTCCGTTACACGACGACCAGCGCCACCGCCACGAAACCGTCGGCCTCCGCCCGCCACAACCGCGCCTCGCCGCCGCCGACGATCAGCCACAGCCGCCCGTCGCCCGCCGCCGCCGCCCGGTCCCGCGCCGACGGAACGGCGCTGCCGGACGGGTGGGAATGGTAATAGCCGGCAATCGGCGGCCCGCCCGCCCGTTCGGCACGGATCGCCGCGAACAGCGCCACCGGATCGATCTCGAAACTGTCGTGCGGTTCGGCGGCGACATTGGCAGTGGGGACATGGGCGGATATGCGGTCCGCGCCGGTCAGAATGCCGCAGACTTCCCGATCCGGCTCCGCCGCCGCCCGCGCGCGAATGTCGGCCAGAACAGCGCTTGAAATCGTCACCGTCATGCCCACCTACATGGACGATGGTTCCGGGGGTTTCCACGCTGAAAGCGGTAATCGCGCACGATGCCGACGGATGGCGGCTCGACCGTGCGCTTGCCCACGCCCTCCCCACCCTGTCCCGCGAACGGCTGAAGGTGCTGATCGCGTCGGGCCAGGTCACCCGCGACGATGCTGCTATCGTCAGAGATCCCGCCGCCAAGGCGCTCGGCGGACAGAATTTCTCGGTTGTGGTGCCCCTTCCCGCGCCCGCCCACAATGTGCCGCAGGCGATCGCGCTTACCATCGCCTATGAGGACGATCATCTGATCGTTGTCGACAAGCCGGCCGGTCTGGTCGTCCACCCCGCCGCCGGCAACCTTGACGGCACGCTGGTCAACGCGCTGCTCCATCACTGCGCCGGCAATCTGTCCGGCATCGGCGGGGTTGCCCGGCCCGGCATCGTCCACCGGATCGACAAGGACACGTCGGGCCTGATCGTCGCCGCCAAGACCGATCGCGCCCATGAAGGGCTGGCGAAGCAGTTCGCCGCTCACAGCATAGAACGCCGCTACAAGGCGATCGTATCAGGGTTGCCGAATCCGGCCGCCGGCTCGGTCGACGCCCCGCTCGCCCGCAGCGCGCACGATCGCAAGAAAATGGCGGTGGTCCACGCCGATCGCGGCAAGCGCGCGGTGACGCATTATCGCCTCATTCAGCCGCTAAAACAGGCGGCGATGGTCGAATGCCGGCTGGAAACCGGCCGCACCCATCAGGTGCGGGTCCATATGGCGTCGATCGGCCATCCGTTGCTCGGCGACCCGGCCTATGGCCGGACGGGCGCGTCGCACCGCCCGGTGCTGAAACAGCTTGGCTTCGCCCGGCAGGCCCTGCATGCCGCCCGGCTTGGCTTCGTCCACCCGGTCAGTAGCGAAACTTTGACCTTTGATAGCGAATTACCTGACGACATGCAGGAACTGTTCAGGGCACTTATCGTATAGACTATGGAAAGAACCGGGGCTCCCCTCGCCCCGGTCAGGGAGATAACCGACGATCATGGCAAAAGGCAGCAATGTCCCGGCGACCATCCCCGCGCTGGGCGGCGAGGCGAGCCTCAATCGCTATCTCGCCGAGATCAAGAAATTCCCGATTCTGGCGCCCGAGCAGGAATATATGCTCGCCAAGCGTTTCCAGGAGCATCAGGACCCGGAGGCGGCGGCGCAGCTCGTCACCAGCCACCTGCGCCTCGTCGCGAAGATCGCGATGGGCTATCGCGGCTATGGCCTGCCGGTGTCGGAACTGATTTCCGAAGGCAATATCGGCCTGATGCAGGGCGTGAAGAAATTCGAGCCGGATCGCGGCTTCCGCCTCGCGACCTACGCGATGTGGTGGATTCGCGCGTCGATCCAGGAATTCATCCTGCGGTCGTGGAGCCTTGTCAAAATGGGCACCACCGCGGCGCAAAAGAAGCTGTTCTTCAACCTGCGGCGGATGAAGAACCGCCTCGACGCGTTCGAGGACGGCGACCTCAGCCCGGAACATCTGAAGAAGATCGCCGAAGACCTTGGCGTGACCGAGGCCGAGGTGACGTCGATGAACCGGCGCATGGCAATGGGGGGCGATACGTCGCTCAACGTGCCGATGCGCGAGGACGGC
Source organism: Sphingomonas flavalba (assembly GCF_047553045.1). Classification (GTDB taxonomy): domain Bacteria; phylum Pseudomonadota; class Alphaproteobacteria; order Sphingomonadales; family Sphingomonadaceae; genus Sphingomonas_L; species Sphingomonas_L flavalba_A. The sequence goes on from NZ_CP180208.1 coordinate 1,475,036, forward strand.
GAAGGGCAGTGGCAGGACTGGCTGGCCGATGAAGGCCCGTTGCAGGATGAGCGCATCGCCGAAGCCGAAGAGCGCGACGTGCGCCACGCCCTGCTGATCGAGGCGATGGACGACCTGAACGACCGCGAGAAGCATATTCTCTCGGAACGCCGCCTCGTCGACGAACCGAAGACGCTGGAGGAACTGAGCCAGGTCTACGGTGTCTCGCGCGAGCGGGTCCGCCAGATCGAGGTGCGTGCCTTCGAAAAGCTGCAGCGCGCGATGCTCCGCATTGCCGGCGCCAAGCGGCTGCTGCCCTCTCCGGCCTGATCGGAGCAGGCGACGTGGCGCTTGTCCTGGAGACGGCGATCGCGGAGCAACTGGCACGGCTCGGCCCCGAACAGCCGAGCCGCCTGACCGGCGCGGTCCGCGCTATGTCGGCCGATCTTGCTCGCGACGATATCCGGCCGACGCTAGGTCAGATGGTTGCGTCCGGCGCGCTGTTCCGCTTCGGCACGATTTATGGCCTGCCCGAACAGCGCGCCGCGTTCATCACAAGCCAGCGCAGGTTGTTGCAAGAGGCCCGGGCGAAATCCCGCCAAACTCCCGACGGTTCGGTTCGGCTCCAGCGGGCATGGGCGGCGCTGGAAGATTTTGCCGCTCGCTCTGTTTAATCCGCCGCTGCGCGACGTTTTACAAATCACCCATTGCCAGGAATTTGCGTCGACGGTCGGCGCGCAGTTGATCGCCGGTCATGCCGGACAGCGAATCGAGCGTGCCGCCGATCGCTGCGCCCAGCGCGGCGATCGCCGCCGCCGGGTCGCGGTGGGCGCCACCGACCGGTTCCGGTACGATCTCGTCAATCACCTTTAGCCGCATCAGGTCCGCGGCCGTCACTTTCATCGCCTCGGCCGCATCGGGCGCCTTGTCTGCCGTCCGCCACAGGATCGACGCGCAGCCCTCCGGCGAGATCACCGAATAGACGGCATGTTCGAACATCAGCACCCGGTTGGCGGCGGCGATGCCGACCGCCCCGCCGGACCCGCCCTCGCCGACAATCGCGGCGACCATCGGCACGCCAAGCGCCAGACACGCCTCTGTCGACCGGGCGATGGCCTCGGCCTGGCCCCGCTCCTCGGCCTGCACGCCGGGAAAGGCCCCGGAGGTGTCGACCAGACTGACCACCGGCAGGCCGAACCGGTCGGCAAGCTGCATCAGGCGAATCGCCTTGCGGTAGCCCTCCGGCTTGCCCATGCCGAAATTGTGTTTCAGCCGGCTGGCGGTGTCGTCGCCCTTCTCATGGCCGATGACCAGCACCCGCCGCCCGCCGAGCCGCCCCAGCCCGCCGAGAATCGCCTGATCGTCGGCAAAGGCGCGGTCGCCGGCCAGCGGCATGAAATCTTCGACCAGTCCGGCGACATAATCCTTGAAATGCGGGCGTTGCGGGTGGCGGGCGACCTGCGTCTTCTGCCAGGGCGTCAGCTTCGCATAGGCGTCGCGCAGCATGCGGTCCGACTTGGCCTGAAGCTTGGCGACTTCCGGCTCGATGTCGATGGTGCCGCCGTTCGCGGTCTCGCGCAGTTCGGCGATCCGCGCCTGAAGCTCGGCGACGGGCTTCTCGAAATCCAGATAGGTTCTCATCAGGGTTAGGGGGGTTAAGCGCGGCGCCGGGCGGCGTCAACGAGGGGATGGCGGCTGTTGACCAGCTCGACCAGCCGCCGCGCGTCGACATGGGTGTAGATCTGCGTCGTCGCGATATCGGCATGACCCAGCATCGCCTGCAATGCGCGCAGGTCCGCCCCGCCTTCCAGCAGGTGGGTGGCGAAGGCGTGGCGCAGCACATGCGGCCCGACCCGGTCGGGCGGCACCCCGGCCTCCGCCGCCAGCGTCTTCAATATCTGATACAGCCTGATCCGGCTCAGATGTTTCGCGCCGGACGGGAACAGCCAGGCGCTGTCCGCCGGCACGTGCGCGCGCCAGCGGGCGACGGCGGCCCGTGCCTTGTCCGAAATCGGCACCAGCCGCTCGCGCCCGCCCTTGCCCTTCAGGATCAGGAACGGCCTGTCCCCGGCTATGGCGGCGCGCGGCAGCGATACCAGCTCCGTCGCGCGCAGGCCGGAGCCGTACAGCAGCTCGATCAGCGCCGACAGCCGCAGGTCGAGCGGCCGGGGCGCGGCGATACCGACGCGCGCATCCACCGCCGCGAACAGCCGGTCGACATCGGCATGGCTCAATATCTTCGGCAGCGGTCGCGCCTGCGCCGGGCGGGGCAGTGCCTTGCCGGGGTCGTCCGCCCGCAATCCTTCATCAGCCAGAAACGCATAGAACCGGCGCAATGCCGCCGCCTTGCGCGCCACCGTTGCGCGCGCCAGCGGCAACCACGCCGCGCCCAGCGCCGCCAGATCGTCCTCGTTCGCCACCGCCAGCCGCCCGCCAAGCAGCGCGGAGGCGCCATGCAGGTCGGTGCCGTAGGCGATGATCGTGTTCCGCGCCGCGCCGGCTTCCGCCGCCAGCATCTCGAGGAAACGCTCGATCAGCCGGCGGTCGTCACTCATGCCCGGGTAATCGCCTCGGCCGCGATCATCCGCGCTTCCGGCGCCCTGCCCACGGCGTTCAGCGCCGCGACGATGTGATACAGATAGGCCGGCGGCACCGCCCGCCATTCCCGCGTCTGCATGCCGACGGCGGCGAGCAGCGCCACCGTCGCCGGTTGGCGCGCGCGCGCCGCCCGGTCGATCGCGCGGGTCCAGTTGTCCTGCCGGCCGACCGGTACGTCGAAATCGCGGGCCAGCGTTTCGGCGTCGCTCGCCGGCAGGCGGCCCAGCCCGGCCAGCGCGGCGATCAGGAACCGCGCCTTGGCGGTTTCCGCGCCGCGCAGCGTCCCGGCATAATCGCGCACCCGCGCGGCGGTGACCGGCACCGCCTGCCCCGGCGCGCCGACGGCGAGCAGCGCCCAGGCGTCGCCCCCGGCACGGGTCGCCACCTCGCCCCATCGGGCGGCGGTGGTGTCGTAACCGGCGGTCAGCATCGCCGCGATAAGCCGTCCGGCGTCATCCTCGAACGCGCGGTCGGGGGCGACAAATGCCGCCGCGCGTGCGGTCAGGATCAGCCGAGCGAAGCGTTCGCGCGGGTCGCCAGACCCGTCCCACAGGTCGCGCAGCGCCGCAACCCGCGCTTGCGGCTCATCGGCAGCGGCCGCGCGGGCCAGTGCCTCGGCCACCGTCACCGGCGCCGAACCGACATCGCCGCTGTCGAGCACCGCGCCATACAGGTCGGCATAGGCGGCGGCGGAAAACACGCCGAGCGTCGCCGCCCACGATGCCGGGCCGACCCGCGCGGCCGGCTCCAGCATCGGCAGCCGCGCCTGCCAGGCGCGAACATGCGGGCCGACGCTGGCCATCAGCGGCTCCGGCACCGCCAATCCGGTCGCGCCCGCCAGGCCGAACCGCCAGGCGGTCAACTGGTTGACCCCGTCCCATTGGATATTGACCGCGCGCCGGCCGTTGACCCCCGCGCCGACCACCTTCTCCGCCAGCAACAGGTCGATGCCGCGCGCGCGTCCACTGCGCCGCGTCGCGTCGATGATCGCGCCCGCCGGCCCCGGTTCCGCCTGTAACGCCGCGCACATCGCCCGCGCCAGGTCCCACGATACCGTCTTGCCATAGGCTGTGCCCGGCTCGACCACCGGGCACAGCGCTGCCGGGTCGGCATTGGCCAGCGCCGCCTGCATCGCGATTTCGTACAGTTTTGGAGTGTATTTGTCGGAATCGATCCCGGCAACCAGCATCCGCGCCGGGTCCGCCTCGCCCATCCGCAGCAGCAGCCAGGCGCGCTCCGCCACCCAATCGGCTCCATCGATGCCGATTGGCGCCGGTGTCCGGCTTAGCAGCGCCCGCCGCAGAGTGATCGATGCCCAGCGCGAAGCGACTGGCGCCCGCGTCCCCCGCATCAGCCGTGCCAGAAACACCCCGTCGGCGCGGCCCCATGCGGCCGGGCCAAAACCACCGTCGCCACGGCCGAGCGGCCCGACGAAGGCGGGGTTGCGCTGCGCCTCCGGCGGCATGTCATAGGCGATCGCGCTATTGGTTTCGTCTTCTTCCGCCAGCGGGTCGGCGCCATTGGCCAGCGCCTCCGCATCGGCGGCCTGCTGGACCGACGACGGCAACAGGTCGGCGGGCGTCGGCGCGGTCGGGGTTGGCGCGGCGGCCGGCGCCGGGGTCGGTGCAGGGGCGGGCAGTGGATCGCCGAACCCGGAGGGCAGAATCGATTCGGGGGCTTTCTGGCCGAGCGCGGGCAGCGCCAGCGCGGCCAGCCCGGCCGTCGCCAGCAGCGCCGCCGCGACGCGGCTAGCGCGCCAGCTTGTCATCGGCCACCGGCTTCTCGACCCGGGTCAACGGCTTCTCGCTATCGACCCGCGACAGGGCGAACATCGTCGCGACAACAACGGCGAGGAGGATGAGGAGGGTAAGGGCATAACGGGACATGGCCTGACGCGAACCTTCTTGCTTCGCCGCCGGATTGCTGCGGCTCGTGGGCCTTTTGCCCGATGGCGGCCCTTTCTGTATAGCCCCGGCGCACATGAACCGGCCCGCATCCTCCCCTGATCCCCGCCCGACCCTGCCGATCGTGCTCGTCGGGCTGATGGGCGTCGGCAAGTCTACGGTCGGCAGGCGGCTGGCCTACCGGCTGCGCCTACCGTTCATCGATGCCGATCATGAAATCGAACGCGCCGCCGGCATGACGATCGCGGAAATGTTCGACCGCTATGGCGAAGCGCATTTCCGCGACGGAGAGCGACGGGTAATCGCCCGGCTGATCGACGGCCGGCCGAAAGTGGTGGCAACCGGCGGCGGCGCGTTCATGAACGAAGAGACCCGCACCCTGATTCTCGATCACGCGATAGCGGTCTGGCTGGATGCCGACATCAACGTGCTGGCGGACCGGGTGTCGCGCCGGGCCGGAACCCGGCCGCTGCTGCGCGATGGCGATCCCCGCGCCAAGCTGGCGGCGCTGGCGGCGGAGCGCAACCCCGTCTATGCGCTGGCGCCCATCCATGTGCGGAGCAACCCGGCGCCGCACGAAACCACCGTCAACGCGATCATCGAGGCTTTGAAGGCATGATCAGCATCCCGGTCGCGCTCGGCGCGCGCAGCTACGACGTGCTGATCGAGGACGGCGCGCTCGACAGTGCCGCCGATCATCTCGACCCCTGGCTGCACGGCCCGGCCGTCGTCGTCACCGACGAACACGTCGCCGCGCGCCAGCTTCCACGCCTTGCCGCATCGCTCGATATCCGCCCGGTCATCCTGCCCGCCGGCGAAGGCACCAAGAGCTGGTCCGGGCTGGAAAACCTGCTCGACCAGTTGCTCACCCTCGGTCTTGAGCGCGGCGACCATGTCATCGCGCTCGGCGGCGGCGTGATCGGCGACCTTGTCGGCTTCGCCGCGTCGATCCTGAAACGCGGCTGCAACTTCATCCAGATACCGACCAGCCTGCTCGCCCAGGTCGACAGTTCCGTCGGCGGCAAGACAGCGATCAACACCGTCGCCGGCAAGAATCTGGTTGGCAGCTTCCATCAACCGTCTTTCGTGCTGATCGACCCGACGGTGCTCGACACACTGCCGCCACGTGAATTGCGCGCCGGTTATGCGGAAGTGGTGAAATACGGGCTGATCGACGATTTCGCCTTCTTCGAATGGTGCGAGGCCAATGCCGCCGCGCTGCTCGCCGGCGATTCCGCCGCGCGGGCGGAAGCGATCGGGCGCAGCATCGCCGCCAAGGCGGCGATTGTCGCCGCCGACGAACGCGAAACGCTCGACCGGCGCGCATTACTCAACCTCGGCCATACCTTTGGCCATGCGCTGGAAGCGGAAACAGGCTTTTCGGACCGGCTGCTCCATGGCGAAGCGGTTGCCGCCGGGATCGCCCTCGCTTTCGCCTTCTCCGCCGAACGCGGGCTGTGCGCGGGGCAGGAGGCCACACGCGTCGCCGCCCATCTCGCCGCCGCCGGGCTGCCGACAACGCTGGCCGCCGCCGGTGTCTCAGCCAGCGGGGCGGCGCTCGTCGCGCATATGGCGCATGACAAGAAGATGAGCGGCGGGCGCCTGCCCTTCCTTCTCGCCCGCGGCATCGGGCGGACCTATGTCGACAAGACCGTCGATCTCGCCGACGTCGCCGCCTTCCTCGATCGCGCCGTCTGAAACGGGTAAACGCTAGCGCCGCAGCGCCACCCACAGCCAGCCGGCGATCATCGCCGCGCCGCCGATCGGGGTAATCGCGCCCAGCCAGCGCGGCGCGCCGAACGCCATCGCATACAGCGTCGCCGCGAACAGCGTCGCCCCGGTCAGCAGCAGCGCGCCCGCGCCCCGCGAGCGCCCGGTCAGCGCGATCACCGCGACGGCATGGACCAACTGGTAGAACGCGCCGGTCCGCAGCCATTCCGCCGCCGCACCATGCGCACCGTGCGCGCCATAGGCACCGGCCGCCCCGCCGACAATGCCGCCAGCGAGATCAGGCCGCCGCCCCGCCGCCTCATGCGCTTCCCGGCCGGAACATCATTTCCGCTCCTGCATATAAGTCTCCCGTCGCCGCCTGCGCCTGCATCCGTGCCACATCCCCTTGCCGGTATTTGTCCTCTGCGCGGTCGATTTCGTCCTCGTCGATGTCGAGGGCGGACAGCGCCAGCCGTGCCATGCGGATCGCCGAATCATGCACCTCGCGCACCACACCGGCGACCGGGGCGCCATCCAGCCGCAGCACCATCCGCCGATCGAATGCACGGACGAAGATCCGCGCATCTGGAAACGCCTCGGCCACCTCGGCGATCTGCGCGGCATCGGTCTCGCGGTCGTCATGGCAGAACAGGATCAGTTGCGCGTCCGCCGCGCCCGCCAGCCGCAGCAGGTCGACGCGCCGGCCGTCGCCGAAATAGACCTTGACCGCGAACGCGGCCGACACGTCGATCTGCTCGGCCTCCCAGTCGATCAGGGTCACGGTCAGCCCCTGCGCGGTCAGCATCTGCGCGACCGTCTGGCCGAACCGGCCATAACCGACAACGATCGCCGCCGCCCCGTCCGATCCGTTCGGCCCCTCGCGGGTGTCGCTGGTCGGCGGGGCGTTGCGCAGCCGCTTGCTCGCCATCATCAGGAATGGCGTCGCGGCCATCGACAGGGTGACAACCGCGCCGAACAAGCTGGCGGCGCGCGGTTCGATCAGCAGCGCCGACTGCGCCTGCGCGAACAGCACGAACGCGAATTCTCCGCCCTGGCTAAGCAGCAGCCCAAGCCCCAGCGCCGGTCGCCACGCCATGCCGAACAGCCGGATCAGGCCAAAGATGATCGCGGTTTTGGCCACGATCAGCGCCGCCGCCATGCCCAGCACGAACAGCGGCCGTTCAAAGACCACATGCAGGTCGAGCATCATGCCCACCGCGACGAAGAACAGGCCGAGCAGCACCGCGCGGAACGGGTCGATATCCGCCTCCAGCTCGTGCCGATACGGCGAATCGGCCAGCATCACCCCGGCGATGAACGCGCCGAGCGCGGTCGACAGGTGCAGCGCCTGCATCACCGTCGCGCTCGCCAGCACGCAGAACAGCCCGGCGGCGATGAACAGCTCGCGCTCGCCCAGCCCGCCGATCAGCCGGAACAAGGGGTTGAGCAGGTAACGCCCGGCCAGCACCAGCCCGATGATCGCGCCTACCGTGTAAACCGCCAGTACCCAGCCCGGCGGCGCCCCAGGGTCGGGCGGCGCGCGCGAAAGGGCGGCGATCACCGTAATCATCGGGATCAGCGACAGGTCCTGCAGCAGCAAGATCGAAAACGCCCGCTCTCCGACCGGCGTGTGCAGCCGCCCGGCCGATTGCAGCATCGGCAGCACCTGCGCTGTCGACGACAGCGCCAGCGGCATGCCGAGGGCGATCGCCGCGGCCAGCGTGAATTCCGATCCGCCCCAGACGACCAGGCTCAACGCCACGCCGCACAGCACCACCTGCGCCACGCCCAGCCCGAATATGTCGCGCCGCAGCCGCCACAGCCGTGCCGGGCTCAGCTCCAGCCCGATCAGGAACAGCAACAGGGTAATGCCAAGCTCCGCGATGCCCAGCTTGCCCTGCGGGTCGCCGACCAGGCCCAACGCATGCGGGCCGATCGCCGCGCCGGCGACGATATAGCCCAGCGTCGCGCCCAGCCCCAGTCGACGAAAGAGAATCACGCACGCCAGCGCGGCGGTCAGCATCACCACGCCGTCGATGATCGCGCCGCCGTGCATCAGCCCGCCCGTGTCGCCAGCCGCGCCGCCTCCGCCGCCGCCTCGAACGCAAGGCGGATGGAGGCGTGGCGGCCACTGTGCGGCCGTGCCGGGGCAAGCACCGCCATGCCCGGCCAGTCCGGCGCCGCCTCGCTCTCCCCGGCCAGCCAGGCGGCCAGTGCATTGCGAACCGCGGCCAGCGCCGCCGCATCCCGCCCGATTGCGTGGCTCGCCATCAGGTTGGCGGATGCCTGCCCCAGCGCACAGGCGTTGACCAGCAAGCCCAGCCGCGCCACCCGCCCGGCATCGTCCAGGGCAATATCCACGGTCACCCGGCTGCCGCAGACCGGCGAGTATTTCTCGCTCGTCGCCTGCGGTTCGGCCAGCCGCCCGGTATGCGGAATTGTCGCGGCGAGCCGCAGGATATCAGCGTTATAAAGCGGCGCGTTCACGCCCGGTCCACCGGCAGGTCTGGCGGCGCCAGCCGCCGCTGGTTCATGTAATCGACCATCGCCTTGCCCGACGCGTTCAGCAGCGGGTAGCTGTGAGAGCTGCGCACCCATTCCGGCCGCCGCGTCGCGCCGCCGTTGATCGTGTCGAGCACCATCACCGCGACAAGGAAGATCAGCGTCGCGAAGATCAGTCCCTTCAGCGCGCCAAAGCCAACGCCGAGCAAGCGGTCGAACGCTCCGAGCACCGATTGCCGCGTTCGCGCACCGATCGCCCGCGCCAGATATTTTCCGACCAGAAATGTCACGCCGAACAGAACGGCAAACGCCAAGGTCGCGGCGCCGGCGCTGGTCCCGACCCAGTCGAGCATTCTTTCGGTCACCGGCGTGTGGAAGAATTTGACCGCCAGTATCGCCAACACCCACGCGAACAGCGACAGCGCCTCGGTCACGAAGCCGCGCAGCCCGCCGAGCACGGCGCCGCCGCCGACAAGCAGGATGACGATAATGTCGAGCGCTGTCATCGCCGTTCCACCTGTTCCTCTGCCGGGGCCGGCCCCATAGCCGCCGACCCGGCACCAAGTCGAGAGAGCAACATCGCCACCTATCCGCGCCCCAGCATATGGTCGACCAGCCCGCCCAGCGTCGTGAAGCGGGACAGCGCCATGCCGCCCGCCTCCGCCTGCACCCCCGCCGGCGCCAGCGCACGGGAAAAGCCCAGCTTCGCCGCCTCGCGCAGCCGCAGCCCGGCATGGGCGACCGGCCTGATCTCGCCGGACAGCGCCACCTCGCCGAACGCCACCGCATCGGACGGCAGCGGCCGCTCGGCCAGCGCTGAAACCAGCGCCGCCGCAACCGCCAGGTCGGCGGCCGGGTCGGACAGGCGGTATCCGCCAGCGACGTTCAGATAGACTTCGGCGGTCGAAAAACTCAGCCCGCACCGCGCCTCCAGCACCGCCAGCACCATCGCCAGCCGCCCGGAGTCCCAGCCGACGACCCCGCGCCGGGGCGTCGCCCCGCTCGCCAGCCGCACGGTCAGCGCCTGAATCTCGACAAGCACCGGCCGCGTTCCCTCCAGCGCCGGGAAAACCACCGCGCCGGTCACCGCCTCGCCCCGGTCGGTCAGGAACAGGGTCGACGGGTTGGTCACCTCCTCCAGCCCGGCGGCGGCCATCGCGAACACGCCGATCTCCTCGGTGCCGCCGAACCGGTTCTTGATCGCGCGCAGAATGCGGTACTGGTGGCTGCGCTCGCCCTCGAAGGAAAGGACGGTGTCAACCATATGCTCCAGCACCCGTGGCCCGGCGATCGTCCCGTCCTTGGTGACATGGCCGACCAGAACCAGCGCGGTGCCGCTCTCCTTGGCGTAACGGATCAGTTCCTGCGCGGATGCGCGCACCTGGCTTACGGTGCCCGGCGCGCCTTCGATCAGGTCGCTGTGCATCGTCTGGATCGAATCGATGACCAGCAGCGCCGGCGCCGTCCCCTGCCCCAGTGTCGTCAATATGTCGCGGACCGACGTCGCCGCCGCCAGCGCCACCGGCGCCTTGCCCAGCCCCAGCCGCTGCGCGCGCAGCCTTACCTGATCGGTCGCTTCCTCGCCGGACACATAGGCGATCTGCCCCCCGGCCAGCGCCAGCTTCGCCGCCGCCTGCAACAGCAGGGTCGACTTGCCGATACCGGGGTCGCCGCCGATCAGCGTCGCCGATCCACTGACAAATCCGCCGCCCAGCGCCCGGTCCAGTTCGGCAATGCCGGTGACCATCCGTTCCGGCAGCGCGATTTCCGCGTCCAGCCCGACCAGCGCGAACGGCCTGCCGCCCGACTGCAGGTTGTGCCGTGCCTGAAACGGCGTCACCACCGCACCGGCATCCTCGACCAGCGTGTTCCATTCCCCGCAATCGACGCATTGTCCCGCCCATTTGGGCGATACCGATCCGCACGCCTGGCAGACATAACGCTTCTGGGGCTTGGCCATCCTCGCGATGTATGCCGTCCGGCCGCGAAGCCCAAGCCCCTTCCGCGGTAATACGACGGAAACTCCGCCCGGCCGTTGCGTTCCTTGGCCATGCCCCTATGCATCCTTGTCGCATGATCCGCGTCGCCAGCTACAATATGCGCAAAGCCATCGGCACCGATCGGCGCCGCTTGCCGGCGCGGACAATCGACGTGCTGCGCGAAATCGGCGCCGACGTGGTCGCGCTTCAGGAAGCGGACCGGCGCTTCGGCGCGCGGCTCAGCGCGATCCCGCACTATCTTCTGGATGACCAGAGCGACCTGCGCGCCGTCGATTTCGGCGTCCGGCCGGACGGAATGGGCTGGCATGGCAATGCGATACTGGTCAGGAAGTCGGTCGAGGTCATCGACCGTGCCGTCATCCATATCCCGACGCTGGAACCGCGCGGCGCGGTACGGGCCGATCTGCGGGTGCGCGGCCAGCACATCCGCGTCGTCGGCATGCATCTCGATCTGTCGGGCCTGCGCCGCCGGCGGCAGGCAAGGGCGATCATCGCTCATCTCGAATCGCTCGACGGTACGCTCCCGACCGTGTTGATGGGTGACCTGAACGAATGGAGCCCGGAAGGCGGCTGCCTGCGCGACTTTGCCGATCATTACGGCTTCGTCCCCTGCGGACGCAGTTTTCACGCGCGCCGCCCGGTCGTGGCGCTCGACCGGATCATGGTCAGCCCGGACGTCACGGTCGAGGCATGCGGCGTCCACCGCTCGCCTGCCGCGCGGCTCGCGTCGGACCATCTGCCGATCTGGGCTACGGTGGAGCCGCAATGATCCGCGAGAAGGAACTGCGGCTGGCGCTGGTCTGCTACGGCGGCATCAGCCTCGCGGTCTACATGCACGGCGTCACCAAGGAAATCTGGCGCCTCGCCCGCGCCAGCCGTGCCTTCCACGATGGTGAGGCTGCCGCCGGCGGCAGCCAGGGCGTCTACCGCGGCCTGCTCGAACGGATAGAGGTGGACGCCGGGCTGCGGCTGACCGTGTTCACCGACATCATCACCGGCGCCAGCGCCGGCGGCATCAACGGCGTTTTTCTCGCTCAGGCGATCGACACCGGCCAGTCGCTCGATCCGCTGACCGACCTGTGGCTTGAAGTCGCCGATGTCGAACGGCTGCTCGACCCGGCGGCGCGCGCCGCCTCGCGGCTCAGCAAGATCTGGGCGGCGCCGCTGGCGATCATGGCCGCCCGGCGCGGCGCCTCGGTCGACGATGTCGATCCCGAAGTGCATGATGAGGTTCGCGCCAAACTCAGCGCCTTTGTCCGGTCGCGCTGGTTCGCGCCGCCGTTTGGCGGTCCCGGCTTTACCGGCCTGCTGCTCGACGCATTGCAGGCCATGGCCGAAACCCCGGCCGGTCCGCGCCTGCTGCCCCCGACCCAGCCGCTTGACCTGACCGTCACCGTCACCGATTTCCACGGCCACCCGGAACGGGTGCGGCTGAACAGCCCGGCTGAAATCGTCGAAACCGAACACCGGCTGTCCATCGGTTTCACCTGCCCGGCCGGTGGCGGTCATTTCGCGGCGATCCCCGACCTCGCCTTCGCCTGCCGGGCAACCGCCAGCTTCCCCGGCGCCTTTCCCGCCTTCACGGTTACCGAGATCGACGGTGTGCTTGCCGACCGCGACATCGCCTGGCCGGAACGTGACGCCTTCCTCGCCCGTGCGCTGCCCGCGCACAGCGCGGCGGGGGCGGCAGAGCAGGCCGTGCTGATCGACGGGTCGGTGCTGGCCAACGCGCCGTTCCGCCCGGCGTTCGACGCGCTGAAAAACCGCCCGGCCCGGCGGGAGGTCGACCGACGCTTCGTCTATATCGATCCGAAGCCGGGCGTCCGCAGCGTCAAGCTGCTCGGCGGCGGCGACACCGTGCCCGGCTTTTTCACCACCATTCTCGGCGCCTTGTCGGACATCCCGCGTGAGCAGCCGATCCGCGACACGCTGGAGGCGATCGCCGGCCGCTCGGCGCGGATCACCCGCACCCGGCGGATCATCGATTCGCTCCAGGGCGAGGTGGAGGAGACGATCGAGGCGCTTTACGGCCGCACCTTCTTCCTCGACCGGCCGACACCGGCGCGGCTCGCCGGCTGGCGGGCCAAGGCGCAAACGGCGGCCGCCAAACAGGCCGGTTCCGCCTACGCCGCCTACGGCCATCTGAAGGTCGCCGGGATCATCGAGGAAATCGCCTCGCTGTTCGAACGGATCGGCTGGCGGGGCGAGCGCACCACCCTGCGCGATGCGCTGTGGGATCATTGCCAGGCGGCGGGGCTTGAACGGGTTTCGGGCACCGGCGGCGGCGCAACCCCTGCGGCGATCGCCTTCTTTCGCGCCCATGATCTTGGCTTCCGTATCCGCCGCCTGCGCTCGCTTGCCGCCCGGCTCGCTACCCTGTCGGAAGGCGGCGACCCCGCGATCGAGGCGATGCGGACGGAGGTGTTCACCCTGCTGTCGCCCTATCTCGACCGCGAGACGCCGCAATTCTACGCGCCGACGCTGGCGGAACTGCTGCGCGCGAAGGATCTGCCCGCCGCGCTCGACAGCCTCGCCGCCCAGCGCGCGCTGAGCGCCGTCGACACGGAAACCGATGCCCGGCTGGCGGCGGCGATGGCCGGCCTGCCCCGCGGCCAGCGGCGTGAAATGCTGCTCGCCTATCTCGGCTTCCCCTTCTACGACATCGCCACCCTGTCGTTGACCCAGGGGGAAAGCGGCGGCGAGTTCGACCCGGTCAAGGTCGACCGGATCGCGCCCGACGACTGTACCTCGATCCGCGCCGGCGGGGCGGAAGCGACGCTGAAGGGCATCCGCTTCAACAGTTTCGGGGCCTTCTTCAGCCGCGCCTATCGCGAAAACGACTATCTGTGGGGCCGGCTTCACGGGGCGGAGCGGGTAATCGACCTGCTTGTCTCCACCCTGCCGCCCGGAACGACGCTGCCGCCGGGGGCCGTCGCCACCTGCAAGCGCGAGGCGTTTCTGGCCATCCTCGATGAAGAAGAACCCCGCCTCACCGCCGTTCCGCAGCTCTTCACCCAGCTCCGCCGGGAAATCGGCAGCCCCTGACCGCCCGCCCGGACTCGCCTTTTCCCGCCATTCTGCATAGAGTGGCGCCCGACCGGAAGCAGACGGAACCGACCATGCAATTCCTGAAAACCCTGTTCTGGGCCGTGCTCGCCGTGCTCATCGCCCTGTTCTGCTACAACAACTGGGTGGTGGTGCCGGTCAACCTGTGGGACGGGCTGATCCTCGAAACCAAGCTGCCGATGCTGCTGCTCGTCGCCTTCCTCGCCGGGCTGCTGCCGGCGCTGCTGCTCCACGGCGCATCGCGCTGGCGCTGGCGCCGCCGGCTGGACGCCAGCGAGCGCGCCCTTGCGGACGAACGCGCCGCCAACGCGCCGCCGGTTCCCGCGCCAGCTGCGCAGACCATCGCCCCCGGCACCCCCGTCGACATGGCGCCGCTGCCATGAGCAGTTGCATCTACGTCGCGCTCGACACCCCCGATCTCGATCAGGCGATGGCGATCGCCCAGCGCGTTTCCAGCCATATCGGCGGCATCAAGCTCGGCCTTGAATTCTTCTCCGCCAACGGCCGTGCCGGGGTGCGTGACATGGCCTCGCTCGGCCTGCCGATCTTCCTCGACCTGAAACTGCACGACATTCCCAACACCGTCGCCAAGGCGATCCAGGCGCTGCGCCCGCTGAAACCGGCGATCCTGACCGTCCACGCCGCCGGCGGCCGGGCGATGATGGAAGACGCGAAGGCCGCCGCCCCGGCCGGCACCCGGGTTGTCGCCGTCACCGTGCTGACCAGCCTCGACAATCGCGACCTCAGCCGCATCGGCGTGCCCGACGGCTCCGCCGCACAGGTGGAACGGCTGACCCTGCTCGCCCGCGACGCCGGTCTGGACGGCGTCGTCTGCTCCGGCGCCGAAGTCGCGGCGGCGAAGGCGTTGTGGCCGGACGGTTTCTTCGTCGTCCCCGGCGTCCGCCCGGCGGACGGCAGCAGCGGCGACCAGAAACGGGTGGTCACCCCCCGCGCCGCCCTCGACGCTGGCGCCTCGATCCTGGTCATCGGCCGCCCGATCACCCAGGCCCCCGACCCCGACCAGGCCGCCCGCGCGATCAAGGCCACGCTCTAAGGGGGTGCGTCCCTCGACTACGCTCGGGATGGACGGAGGATTAAAAAGAGAACACCTCTCCATCTCCGTCCATCCCGAGCGTAGTCGAGGGACGCACCAACCCCGGAAGCGCCCGGTTCCCTTCCACCGCCATACCGCCTAAAGCCCCCCGATGCCCGCCACCGCGAAAATCTGCGGCCTGACCACGCCCGCCACCCTTGATGCTGCCATCGCCGGGGGCGCCAGCCATGTCGGCTTCGTGTTCTTTCCGCCCAGCCCCCGCCATCTGGCGCTGGACCGGGCGCCGTCGCTCGCCGCGCGGGTGCCGGATCGCATCCACCGCACCGGCGTGTTCGTCGACCCAGACGATGCGCTGCTCGACGCCGCCATCGCCGCCGCGCGCCTTGCGGTGCTGCAATTGCACAAGACCGCACCGGCCCGGGTCGCCGCCATCCGCACGCGCTTTCCCGCCATTGCGCTGTGGCCGGTCGTTGCCGTCCGCACCCGTGCCGACCTCGACGCCGCCCGCCCCTTTGCCCCGCTCGCCGAGCGCATCCTTTATGACGCCAAGACGCCGGACGCGGCGGCGCTGCCCGGCGGCATGGGCCTGCGCTTCGACTGGCGGCTGCTCGACGGCTTCGTCCACCCGCGCCCCTGGCTGCTGTCGGGCGGGCTGGACGCCGGCAATGTCGGCGAGGCGATCGCCGCGACCGGCGCCGATCTGGTCGACGTGTCCTCCGGCGTCGAAACCGCGCCCGGCATCAAGGATGTGGACAAGATCGCCGCATTCCTTAAAGCCGTTCGCCTGTCATGACCCTGCCCAACACGCTCAGGAACCAGCCCGACGAAACCGGGCATTTCGGTCCGTTCGGCGGCCGCTACGTCGCAGAGACGCTGATGCCGCTGATCCTCGATCTGGAACGCGAATACCGTTCGGCCAAGGCGGACCCCGCCTTCGACGCGGAATTTCGCGACCTGCTGAAACAATATGTCGGCCGCCCCAACCCGCTCTATTTCGCCCGGCGGCTGACCGAGGAATTGGGCGGCGCGAAAATCTACCTGAAGCGCGAGGAACTGAACCACACCGGCGCGCACAAGATCAACAACTGCATCGGCCAGATCCTCCTCGCCCGGCGGATGGGCAAGGGGCGGATCATCGCCGAAACCGGTGCCGGCCAGCACGGCGTCGCGACGGCGACGGTCGCGGCGCTGTTCGGCCTGCCCTGCACCATCTTCATGGGCGCGGTCGACGTCGCCCGCCAGCAGCCGAACGTGTTCCGCATGAAACTGCTCGGCGCCGATGTCGTCGCGGTGGAAAGCGGCGCACAGACGCTGAAGGACGCGATGAACGAGGCGCTGCGCCACTGGGTCGCCAACGTCCACGACACCTTCTACATCATCGGCACCGCCGCCGGCCCGCATCCCTATCCGGAACTGGTCCGCGATTTTCAGTCGGTGATCGGCCGCGAAGCGCGCGAACAGATTCTGGCGGCGGAAGGTCGCCTGCCCGACATGCTGATCGCTCCGGTCGGCGGCGGATCGAACGCAATCGGCCTGTTCCACCCGTTCCTCGACGATGAAGGCGTCGAGATCGTCGGGGTAGAGGCGGCGGGCGACGGCCTGTCGACGGATCGCCACGCCGCGAGCATCGCCGGCGGCAGCCCCGGCATCCTCCACGGCAACCGCACCTATCTGCTGCAGGACGCCGACGGCCAGATTACCGAGGCGCACAGCATCTCCGCCGGGCTCGACTATCCCGGCATCGGCCCGGAACATAGCTGGCTGCACAGCATCGGCCGCGTCCGCTACGAACCGGCGACCGATGCGGAGGCGCTCGCCTCGTTCCAGCGGCTGTGCCGGCTGGAAGGGATCATCCCCGCGCTCGAATCCGCCCACGCCCTGGTCGTCGCCGAACGGCTGGCCCCGGCGATGGCGAAGGACAAGATCATCATCGTCAATCTCTCCGGCCGGGGGGACAAGGACATCTTCACCGTTGCCGACGCGCTTGGGGTGAAGCTGTGACCGCCCGCCTCTCCGCCGCGTTCGCCAAGGGGCGCCCGGCGCTCGTCACCTTCGTCACCGGCGGTGATCCGACCCCGGCGGATACCGGCGCGATCCTCGACGCGCTGGTCGCCGGTGGCGCCGACGTCATCGAACTCGGCATGCCGTTCACCGATCCGATGGCGGACGGCCCCGCGATCCAGAAGGCCAATCTGCGCGCGCTTGCCGCCGGCACCACCACGGCGGACCTGCTGGCGATCGCCACCGCCTTTCGCGGCCGCCACCCGGACGTGCCACTGGTGCTGATGGGCTATGCCAACCCGATGCTGCGGCGGGGCGCCGACTGGTTCGCCGAACAGGCCGCCGCCGCCGGAGTCGACGGCGTGATATGCGTCGACATCCCGCCGGAGGAGGATGCCGTGCTCGGCCCCGCCCTGCGCGCTGCCGGCATTTCGCCGATCCGGCTGGCAACGCCGACCACGGACGCCGCCCGCCTGCCCGCCGTGCTCGCCGGCGCCGGCGGCTTCCTCTATTACGTCTCGGTCGCCGGCATCACCGGCCTGCAACAGGCCGCACAGGCCAGCATCGACGCCGCCGTTACCCGGCTGAAGGCGGAAACCGGCCTGCCGGTCGCCGTCGGCTTCGGCATCCGCACGGCGGAGCAGGCCGCCGCCGTCGCCCGTGTCGCCGACGGCGTCGTCGTCGGTTCGGCGCTGGTCGACATCATCGCGCGCGACGGCGCCAAAGCGCCCGCCGCCATTACCGCCTATACCGCCGATCTCGCCCGCGCGATCGCCGGAACTGCCTGAGGAGACCGCCGCATGAGCTGGCTCAACCGCGTCCGCAACGCCCTGCCCTTCATCGCCAAGCGCGAAACGCCCGACAATCTGTGGCACAAATGCGGGTCGTGCGGGCAGTTGATCTTCGCGCGCGAGTGGGAAGAAAATCTCAACGTCTGCCCGAAATGCGGCCGGCATGACCGGATCGGCGCGCGCACCCGTTTCCGCCAGGTCTTCGACGAAGGCTACACGCTGCTGCCCAACCCGAAGGTGGCGGAAGACCCGCTGAAATTCCGCGATTCCAAACGCTATGCCGACCGGCTGAAACAGGCCCGTGCCGACACGCAGGAACCGGACGCGCTGCTCAACGCGCGCGGCACCATCGACGGCGAACGCGCGGTCGTCGGCGTGCAGGATTTCGGCTTCATGGGCGGGTCGATGGGGCTTGGCGTCGGCGCCGCCTTCGTCGCGGGCGCCCAGGCGGCGATTGCTGACAAATGCCCCTATATCATCTTCACCGCCGCTGGCGGCGCGCGGATGCAGGAAGGCATTTTGTCGCTGATGCAGATGCCGAAAACCACCGTCGCCATCGCCGAACTGCGCGAGGCCGGCCTGCCCTACATCGTCGTGCTGACCGACCCGACGACCGGCGGCGTCACCGCCAGCTACGCGATGCTCGGCGACGTCCAGATCGCCGAACCGAACGCGCTGATCGGCTTCGCCGGCCAGCGGGTGATCGAAAGCACGATCCGCGAAAAGCTGCCGGAGGGGTTCCAGCGCGCCGAATATCTGCTCGATCACGGCATGCTCGACATGGTCGTCGTTCGAAAAGACATGAAGGCCACCCTCGCCCGCCTGATCGCCTACCTCGCCCCGGTCCCGGCCTGAGGCTCGCACCGATCGCCCGTCATCGCGAGGCGCGCAGCGCCGCGGGCGATCCGGCACGGGTGCAAAACCCGCCGCTTCCATCGCACTCATCGCCGTTCTAGAGCCATCTTCTCCGCGCTCCCGCTAAGGCAGGGGCCCAGGGGCACCGGCGCACCGCTCCATGCCTCGAAGGGCTCCCGCTCCCGCGGGCGTGCGGTGCCGCAACCGCAACCGGACAGAGCCGAGCCGCCACCCGCATGGATTTCGCCCATTCCGCCGACCCGGCCGTTCAGCGCCAGCTCGACCGCCTGACCCTGCTGTCGCCGGGGCGCGACATCCTCGGCCTGCAACGCATCACAACCCTGCTCGCCCGCCTCGGCGACCCGCAATTGCGGCTGCCGCCGGCGTTCCATGTCGCCGGCACAAACGGCAAAGGCTCGACCTGCGCCTTCCTCCGCGCGATGCTGGAGGCGGCCGGCAAGCGCGTCCACGTCTATTCCAGCCCCCATCTCGTCCGCTTCAACGAACGCATCCGCCTCGCCGGCCGCCTGATCGACGATGCGCTGCTGGCGCCGCTGCTCGAAGAGGTGCTGGCCGTCGCCGGTGATCTTCAGGCGAGCTTCTTCGAGGTGACGACCGCCGCCGCCTTCCTCGCCTTCGCCCGCACCCCGGCCGACGCCTGCGTGATCGAGGTCGGGCTTGGCGGCCGGCTCGATGCGACCAACGTCATCCCGGCGCCGGTCGTCTGCGGCATCGCCCAGCTCGGTATCGATCATCAGGCGTTCCTTGGCGACAAAGCGGAACAGATCGCCGCCGAAAAGGCCGGGATCGTCCGTGCCGGCGTGCCGCTCGTCACCCTCGCTTATTCCGCCAGCGTCGCCGACTCGGTCCGCACCGTCGCGGCCGCCGCCGGGGCGCCGGTCCACAGCCTTGGTGAAGGATGGACGATCGACGAACAGCCTTTCGCCTATCGCGACCCGTTCGGCACCGTCCCCCTGCCAGAACCGGGCCTTGCCGGCGCCCACCAGCACCTGAACGCCGCCCTCGCCGTCGCGATGGTGCGCCACCAGCAGGCGATCGCGGTGTCCGACTCGGCGATCGCCACCGGCATTGCCGCGACCCGCTGGCCGGCGCGCCTCCAGCCGCTCGACCACGGCACCCTCGCCGCCATGCTGCCGCCCGGCACGACGCTGCTGCTCGACGGCGGCCACAATCCGGCGGCGGCCGAGGCGCTGGCCATCCATCTCGGCGGCCAGCATGTGACGATGATCCTCGGCATGCTCGCCAACAAGGACGCCGAAAGCTTCCTCGGTCTACTCGCGCCGATGATCGCCCGGCTGGTCGCCGTGCCGGTGCCGGATCACGATCATCATCCCCCGGCCACCATCGCCGCCACCGCCGCCGCGCTCGGCATCCCGGCCACCACCGCCGCCGACCTCCCCGCCGCCCTCACTATCGCCGCGTCTCCGACGACTGGCGCAACGGCAGAATCGCGCGAGCGCTCCGGCGCGCGCCCGGTCGCGAACGCACGCCCGGCTGCCCACATGCCCCCCGTTGCCGGCACGATCCCGGCCGATAGCGCGGCCCCGAACGGCTACGCGCCCCCTGACGACGGCGTTGCCGCGATAGGCGGCGCGATTCAGACCGGCAGCACGGCCCAGTCGAATACGAGGCCCCCAGCAGACTTATCGGCCCCGGCAGCCAGCACGGCTCCCGCCACCGCCACACCTCCCGCCACCAGCACGGCCCCTGCGGCCCGTACGGCTTTCGCCGCCAGCACCGGCCCCATGGCCCGCACGGTCCTGATCGCCGGCTCGCTCTATCTCGCCGGTGTCGCCCTCGCGCTCAACGGTACGCCGCCCGACTGAAATTATTGCGATTGACTTGCAATAGCGGTCTATGGTGTGATTTGACCCTGATAACCAAGGAGTCACCCATGCCCGCTGCCGCCGACTTCTCGACCATGCTGCCGCACCCGATTCCCGCTGACGACCGGGCGCGGCTGCTGCTGTTCGCGATCCGGCGCATGGCGGCGGGCGGCCTTGCCGACGCCCACGCCGCCGCCGCCTTCCTCGGCGCCTTCGGCAAGAGCTACCGCCGCCCCCTCGTCCTGCTGCGCGCGCTGATGGCGGAGATGGCGCGCGCCGCCGCCAACCCGATCGTCGTCGCCCCCTGCTGCTGCCCGCGGATGACCGAGGGGGAAGCAACGCTGTTGACCGCGATCGCGACATCGGAAGCCAACCCGCGCGGCGCCCGGCGGCATCTGGGCGCACTGTTGCCGAGCAGTCAGTCGCTTGGTGCCCTGTCGAGCGCGCAGGCGGTCAGCCGGGCCTTCGCCGATCTAGGCCGGCCGCTCCCCGCCTGAATCGGTCCCCGCCGTACCGATCGACCCATCGATCAGCCCGGACCGCATCATCAGCCAGAACAGCAGAATGCCCGGCACCGCCGCCAGCGTGGTCATCAGATAGAAATTCACATAGCCGAAGCTTTCGAGCAGCGCCCCGGCCGTCGTCCCGGTCAGGAACCGCCCGACGACGCTCGCCGCTGCGGAAATCAGCGCATATTGCGCGGCGGTGAACCGCAGGTCGGTCAGCGCTGAGAAATAGGCGACGACCGTCACCCCGCCGACCCCGCTGGCGAAATTCTCGAATCCGATCGCCACCGCCATGCCGATATTGCTGTGCCCGGCCGCCGCCAGCGCCGCGAAACTGAGGTTGGATACCGCCATCAGGATCAGGCTGAGCAGCACCGACCGCTTCATCCCCATCCGGGCATAGACGATGCCGCCGACGAAGATGCCGATCAGATAGGCCCAGAAGCCAAGGCCAACGTCGTAAAGCGCAATCTCGTCGTTGGTGAAGCCAAGCCAGTCGAACAACAGCCGCAACGTCAGGTTGGCAAGCGTGTCGCCGATCTTGTGGAGCAGGATGAACAGCAGGACGAGGAACGCCCCCTGCCTGCGGAAAAATTCGACCAGCGGCCCCGAAATCGCCTGCCAGCTTTCCGCCAGGCCGCGCTTGCCGCCCGGCGCGCGATGGCGCTCCGGCTCTCCGGCGATCAACCCGGCCAGCATCGCCGGCAGCGCCAGCGCCGCGCAGGCGAGATAGGCCGCCTCCCATCCGACCCGCGCCGCGACGACCAGCGCAATCGCCCCGGCCCCCGCCGACCCGATCCGCCAGCCATATTGCGACATGCCGGAACCGACGCCCAGTTGCTCCGGCTTCAGCAATTCGATCCGGTAGGCATCGATGACGATGTCGAACGTCGCGCCGGCAATGCCGACCAGAACCGCGGCATACGCCGTCTGCAACAGACTGGTTTGAGGGTCGACCAGTGCCAGATTGGCGACCGCCGCCATAACAAGCACCCCGGCGAAAATCAGCCAGGATACACGCTGGCCCAGCCGCCCGATTAGCGGCAACCGCACGCCGTCCACCACCCACGCCCACAAAAACTTCAGATTGTAGACCAGGAAGGCCAGGCTGAACGCGGTAACCGCTTTCTTGTCGATGCCGTCCTGTGCCAGCCGCGTGGTCAGCGTCGCGCCGATCATCGCGTAGGGGAAACCGGACGATATGCCGAGGAACAGCGCCGCCAGCGGCGCCTTCTCCAGATAGGGCTTCACCGACTCGATCAGGGATGGCCGCGCGGCCTGCGGGGGAATGGACGCCATCGGCGGAAGTGAGCGGCCCCACCCCGCCCCGTCAAGCCGGAACCGCCCTTGCCGTTCACGTCAACAGGAGTCATCCTGTTGGCCATGATCATGTCCACGCCCACTGCCGGACAGCTCGCGCTCGCGGATCGTATCGCCCATGGCGGTCCGGCACCCGTCGCGGCGATCAGCCATGTCGCCGCCGCCGCTTATACCGACCCGGCGCGGTGGGCGGCGGAGAAGACCGCGCTTTTCGACCGGTTGCCGCAGGTCATCGCCCCATCGGCGCTGCTCCCCCGACCGAACACGGCCGTGCCGCACGACGGTTTCGGCAAGCCGTTGCTGATCACCCGCGATGCCGACGGCCGTGCCCATGTCTTCATGAATGTCTGCCGCCATCGCGGCACGCGGCTGGTGGAGGGGATGGAGGCACAATACGCCCCGCGCCTCGTCTGCCCCTATCATGCCTGGAGCTACGCGCTCGATGGAAAGCTTGTCGGCCTGCCCCGCGCCGACAGCTTCCCCGGCCTCGACAAGACAAGCTACGGGCTGGTCGAGTTGCCGAGCCGCGAAACCAGCGGGCTGATCTGGTTCGCCTTCGCCACGGATGCGGATTTCACCGCCGCCAGCGCAGTCGGACCGGATTTCGACGCCTTCGGGCTTGGCGGACTACATCTGTTCAGGCGCCACACCCACGACGTCGCCGCGAACTGGAAACTGATCATGGACGCTTTCCTGGAAAGTTATCACGTCCAGCGGCTGCATGCCGGCACGATCGGGCCATTTTTCAAGGACGGGGTCACCGCCGCCGACAAGATCGGGCCGCACCAGCGATCGGCGGTCGGACGCGTGGCGGAACTGGCGGCGCTTCCCCCCGGCGACTGGCCGGCGCTACGCGCCGCGGTTACCTTCGCCTACCAGTTGTTTCCTGCGACGGTGATCGTCGTCAGTCCGGATTATGTGAACCTGATGGTGCTGATGCCGCGTGGTCACGATCGCGTTCTGGTTGAGGATTTCATGCTGATCCCGGAAGCACCGGCAACGGAAAAGGCGCGCGACCACTGGCAACACAGCTGGGACCTGCTCGACACCGGCGTGTTCGGTGGCGAGGACTTTCGCGCTGCCACCCTGGGCCAACAGGGCCTGGAATCGGGCGCGATCGAGTGGCTTACGCTGGGGACGCTGGAAAGCGGCGTCCGCCATTTCCACGAGGAAATCGAGTCGCGACTCAATACAGGCTGAGGCCGGCGGGTATGTGTTCCGGCGCTTCGCCTCGCATCACCGCCTGCACCGCATCGATCACCTGCCGCAACTGGCGGTGCCCATAGGGCTTCATAAGGCAACCAACAGCGAATTGCCGTGCTTCCGGCGGGCAGGCGCCGGTGACGAACAGCGTGGCGATTCCACGTGCATGCGCCGCCCGCGCCACCGCCATCCCATCACCATTGTTCGACAATGCGACATCGGCCAGCACCAGATCGATCGGTTCTGTTTCGATCACGGCCAGCGCCTGCGCCACGCTGTCGACAGTCGCCACCACATGATAGCCCTGTTCGATCAGAAAATGCTCGCTGTCGAATGCGATCAGCGGCTCGTCCTCGACGATCAGGACCCGCTCGATCATTCGTGTCTTTCGGTCAAACAGCATTGCCGCTCCGTCCCGTTTGGGCCATTGCCGCGCTTGTCAGCCTTGCGCGCCATTGCCCACCGGGGAAGACAACGCCGCAGGCGCCGGTTCGGCTCAACAGCGTTCCGGCACCATGTGATTTTTTCGAAGGACCAAGGTCGATGCCGCCGCCCCGCCGCCCGTACCCCGCCCAACCACGCCGATCCGCTACAGACAGCGGCGATCAGCGCATCGCCAAGCTGCTGGCCCGCGCCGGCATCGCGTCGCGGCGAGAGGTGGAGCGGATGATCGCGGACGGCCGGATCGCGCTTGACGGCAAACCGGTCGAAACGCCCGCCACGATTCTCCCCTCGCTGAATGGCGTCACGGTCGACGGCAAACCAGTGGCGCCGGCAGAGCCTACCCGCCTGTTCCGCTACCACAAGGCAGCGGGTCTGCTGACGACGGAGCGCGACCCGAAGGGGCGGCCGACGATTTATAGCCGCCTGCCCGCCGGCCTGCCCCGGATCATGCCGGTCGGCCGGCTCGACCTCAGCACCGAAGGGCTGCTGCTGCTAACCACAGACGGCGGCCTGAAACGGCAACTGGAGCTACCGGCGACCGGGGTCGAGCGGACCTATCGTGCCCGCGCCTACGGCCAGATCAGCCAGGCGGCGCTGGAGGAGTTGATCGAGGGGGTGACGATCGACGGCGTCCGATACGGATCGATCGACGCGAATCTGGAGCGCCGAACCGGGGCCAATGTCTGGATCGAGCTGAAGCTGCGCGAAGGCAAGAACCGCGAAGTGCGGCGCGTTCTGGAGCATCTGGGCCTGAAGGTGTCGCGCCTGATCCGCACCGCTTATGGCCCATTCCCACTGGCCGATCTGCCGATCGGCGCGGTGGACGAAGTGCGCCCACACGATCTCGCCGTGTTCCGGAAGACGCTGCGCTGATGCGGATCATCGCCGGCATCTGGCGCGGCCGTCCGCTGACCGCTCCCGCCGGCCATGCCACCCGCCCGACCAGCGACCGCACCCGCGAGGCGCTGTTCTCCATGCTGGCGAGCCGGCTCGGCACGTTCGAGGGGCTGCGTGTCGTCGATCTGTTCGCCGGCAGCGGCGCGCTTGGTTTCGAAGCGTTGTCGCGCGGGGCCGCCCATTGCACCTTCGTTGAGCAGGATAGCGCGGCGATCGCCGCAATCCGCGCCAACGCCGCAAAACTTGGCGCGACGGCGGACATCCGCACCCAGTCGGCTACCGTATTTGCCGGCGGGCCGTTCGACCTGATCTTTGCCGACGCGCCATATGGCAGCGGCCTTGGCCAGCAGGCGCTGGCACGGGTGGCGCTGGCGCCGGGCGGCTGGGCCAGCATCGAAACCGCGCGCGATGAAGCCGTTACCGTTCCGGGCTTCGTCGTTGCCGCCGAGCGGGTGCACGGCAAGGCCCGGCTGACCCTGCTGCAACCGGCGTGATCGGACCGGGCGGTGCCGTCCGTCGACGTTGCGCTTGCCGTTTCTGTTCCCTAACTGTTCACCGATGACCCTTCCCGCCCCCTCACCGGACGATCCGCCTTATCTGGCTGGCCTCAACGCGCCGCAGCGGCAGGCGGTGCTGACCACCGACGGCCCGGTTCTGGTGCTGGCCGGCGCCGGCACCGGCAAGACAGCGGCGCTGACTGCGCGCCTCGCCCACCTGCTCTACACCCGTAAGGCGTGGCCGTCTGAACTGCTTGCCGTCACCTTCACCAACCGCGCGGCGCGGGAGATGCGCGAGCGCGTCGGCCGGCTGGTCGGCGACGCGGTGGAGGGTATGCCCTGGCTTGGCACTTTCCACGCGATCTGCGCGAAGATGCTCCGCCGCCACGCCGAGCTGGTCGGGCTGGAAAGCAATTTCACCATTCTCGACACCGACGATCAGCTGCGGCTGATGAAGCAGCTGATCCAGGCCGCGAACATCGACGAGAAACGCTGGCCGGCGCGCCAGCTGGGCGGCCTGATCGACCGATGGAAAAACCGGGGGTGGACCCCGGCGGATGTTGACGCTGGTGAAGCGGCGGGCTTTGCCGATGGCGCCGGCCAGCGCCTCTACGCCGCCTATCAGGACCGGCTTCGCGCGCTGAACGCCTGTGATTTCGGCGACCTTCTGCTCCACATGCTGACAATCCTGAAGCGCGACCGGGCGGTGCTCGCCCAGTATCAGGAGCGGTTCCGCTACATTCTGGTCGACGAATATCAGGACACCAACAGCGCCCAGTATCTGTGGCTCCGCCTGCTCGCGCAGGAGCGGAAGAACATCTGCTGCGTCGGCGACGACGACCAATCGATCTATTCCTGGCGTGGGGCGGAGGTCGCCAACATTCTGCGGTTCGAGCAGGATTTTCCCGGCGCGGCGATCATCCGGCTGGAACAGAATTACCGTTCCACCCCGCATATCCTTGCCGCCGCATCCGCTGTCATCGCCCATAACGGCAGCCGCCTCGGCAAGACGTTGTGGACCGAAGCCGACGCCGGCGAAAAGGTGCGGGTGCTGGGCGTGTGGGACGGGCCGGAGGAAGCGCGCCGTGTCGGCGAGCTGATCGAGGACGGTCAGCGCCGCGGCGAGCCGCTTGACCACCACGCCATCCTCGTCCGCGCCCAGCACCAGACCCGCGAGTTCGAGGACCGGTTCATCTCGATCGGCCTGCCTTATCGCATCGTCGGCGGCTTCCGCTTCTACGAGCGTGCCGAGATCCGCGATGCCCTCGCCTATCTCCGCCTCGTCAATCAACCGGCGGACGATCTGGCGTTCGAACGGGTGGTCAACGTGCCGAAGCGCGGCCTTGGCGCCAAGGCGGTCGAGACGATCCACCGCGCCGCGCGCGCCGAGCACATGCCGCTGACCGCCGCGGCCGCCCAGTTGCTCGACAGCGACGAACTGACGGCCGCCGCTCGCCGTTCGCTCGGCAGCTTCGTCGCGGCGATCGCCCGCTGGCGGGACATGGCGCAGGGCCTGCCGCACCCGGAACTGGCACGACAGATATTGGAGGAATCGGGCTATACTGCGATGCTGCAGGCCGATCGCACCGCGGAATCAGCGGGGCGGCTCGAAAACCTGACCGAACTGGTCCGGGCGATGGAAGAATATGAAACGCTCGGTGCCTTCCTGGAACATGTCAGCCTGGTCATGGACAATGACGCCCGCGCCGATGAGGCGAAGGTGACGATCATGACCATCCACGCCGCCAAGGGTTTGGAGTTTCCGACCGTCTATCTCGCCGGGTGGGAAGAGGGGATTTTCCCGTCGCAGCGCGCGCTCGACGAAGGCGGTCTGCCCGCGTTGGAGGAGGAGCGCCGCCTCGCCTATGTCGCGTTGACCCGGGCGCGGCGTCAGGCTGTCATCCTCCACGCCGCGAACCGCCGCATCTACGGCCAGTGGACCAGCGCGATCCCGTCGCGCTTCATCGACGAACTGCCAGCCCCCCATGTCGAGACCGAATCGAGCATGACCGGCGGCGAAAGCTTGTGGCGCGCCAACTGGTCGGAGCGCGCCGACCCGTTCGCCAATGTCGCGCGCGGCACCGGCCGTGGCCCCGGCTGGCAGCGCGCCGTGACCGGCGGCCTCGACCGGTCGCCGACCCGCATTGTCGAAGCCCGCGCAAGCGCCGTCAGCCTCGGCAACAAAGGGCGCGGCGATCTTGCGGTTGGCATGCGCGTGTTTCATCAGAAATTCGGCTATGGCCGGATCGACGCGATTGAGGGTAACAAGCTGGAGATCCGGTTCGAACAGGCCGGATCGAAACGGGTGATCGACAGTTTCGTTACGATCGCCTGATCTGTAGAGAGTTCCGATCGACCTTGCCGTTGGGCGCCGCTTCCGTGAACCCAATTCCCCATCCCTTCGCCTTCCCGGCCTTTCGTGCCTATTTCGTCGCGCGACTGACGGCCACGCTGGCGCAGATGGCTATGGTGATCGTCATCGGCTGGCAGGTGTACGACATCGCCCGCGGCAAGCTGGGCATGACGCCGAAGGAGGCGGCATTTCAGCTGGGATTGGTCGGTGTGGCGCAGTTCCTGCCGCTGCTGCTGCTGACGCTGGTGGTCGGCTGGGTAGCGGACCGGATCGACCGCCGCTGGATCGCCCGTGCCGCCGTTTGCCTGGAACTGTGCTGCGCGCTGGCGCTGATGCTGCTGACCTGGACCGACACGATCAACCTGCCGGCGATCTTCGTGGTCGCGGCGCTGCTGGGTGTCGCCCGCGCCTTCGCCGGCCCGGCGTTGCAGGCGCTCGCACCCAATCTGGTGCCGCCACCGGTACTGCCGACCGCGATCGCGATGAGTTCCATCGCCTGGCAGGCGGGTGCGGTCTTTGGCCCCGCGCTCGGCGGCCTGCTCTATGCGCGCTCCCACGCGCTGCCTTACGAGATGTCGGCGCTGCTGTTCACCGCATCGTTCATCGCGTTGATGCTGATCGGCCGGGTCCGCCTGCCAACGCTGGTCGCCGATTCGCCCTGGCGCCAGATGATCGACGGGTTGCGCTATGTCAGGCATAACCGGCTGGTCCTCGGCGCTATCTCGCTCGACCTGTTCGCGGTGCTACTCGGCGGCGCGACGGCGATGCTGCCGATCTACGCGCGCGATATCCTGCATGTCGGCGCGCAGGGCCTGGGCGAATTGCGCGCGGCCCCGGCGGTGGGCGCGGTGCTGACCGCCCTCTGGTTTTCGTGGCGCCCGCTCAAACACAATGTCGGGGCCAAGCTGCTGGTGGGTGTCGCGGTGTTCGGCGCCGCGACGGTAGTGTTCGGGTTTTCCCGGTCCATGCCGCTGTCGCTGGCGATGCTAACCTTGCTTGGCGCCGCCGACATGCTGTCCGTTTATGTCCGCCAGTCGCTGATCCAGATCTACACCCCGGACGCGATGCGCGGCCGGGTAGGCGCCGTGTCCACTCTGTTCGTTTCCGGGTCTAATGAACTGGGCGAAGCGGAATCCGGCTTTCTGGCCGCAGCGATCGGCCCGGTCCCTGCGGTTGTCGCCGGCGGAGTGGGCGCAATAGCGGTTGCCATTTTGTGGGCCCGCTGGTTTCCCGAACTGCGCAACGCCTATACATTCGACCCGCCCGCGTCCCTGGAGGACGTTCCGATCAAGGAGACCGTTACATGAAGGCCGAGAGCATTCTCGACACCATCGGCAACACCCCCCATGTCCGCATGCGCCGGCTGTTCGGCGACGCGGAGGTGTGGATCAAGTCGGAACGCACCAATCCCGGCGGTTCGATCAAGGACCGCATAGCGCTCGCGATGATCGAGGATGCGGAGCGTTCCGGCGCGCTGAAACCGGGCGGCACGATTGTCGAGCCGACCAGCGGCAACACCGGCATCGGCCTGGCGATGGTCGCGGCCGTCAAGGGCTACCGCCTGATTCTGGTGATGCCCGAAAGCATGTCGCTGGAACGACGGCGGCTGATGCTGGCTTACGGTGCGAGTTTCGACCTGACGCCGCGCGACAAGGGGATGAAGGGCGCGATCGAGCGCGCGCTGGAACTCGTCGCGGCGACGCCCGGCGCGTGGATGCCGCAGCAGTTCGAGAACCCGGCGAATGTCGCGGTTCACGCCCGCACGACGGCCGAAGAAATCCTCGCTGACTTCCGTGACACCCCGATCGACGCGATCATAACCGGGGTCGGCACCGGTGGCCACATCAGCGGGGTTGCCGAACGGCTGAAGCCGGAATGGCCGAACCTCAAGGTTTTCGCCGTAGAGCCGGCTTTGTCGCCGGTGATCTCCGGCGGCCGACCCGGCCCGCACCCGATCCAGGGGCTTGGCGCCGGGTTCATCCCGGACAACCTTCACACCAAGGCGATCGATGGC
Organism: Sphingomonas flavalba; assembly: GCF_047553045.1. Lineage (GTDB taxonomy): Bacteria > Pseudomonadota > Alphaproteobacteria > Sphingomonadales > Sphingomonadaceae > Sphingomonas_L > Sphingomonas_L flavalba_A. The sequence continues at coordinate 1,504,577 of NZ_CP180208.1, forward strand.
ACCATTTTGGTCGACGCCAATGACTCGAAGGAAATGGCCCGTCGCGCAGCGCGCGAGGAAGGTATGCTGGTCGGCATTTCGTCCGGTGCAACGCTGGTCGCGATCGCCCAGAAGCTGAAGGACCTGCCCACCGGCAGCCGCGTTCTCGGCTTCAATTACGATACCGGCGAACGCTATCTGTCGTTGCCCGACTTCTTGCCGGAGGCGTAAGCGGTCGCACCGCAGTGCAACGGTCGCGCGCTCTTTTCCCGCCGGCAGCATGGGTGATCGTGACGATCCTTCTGCTCGCAGTGGGATTGGGTGCGGCAAGCTGGATGAAGGCGCGCACCGCCTCGGCGACGGGCGGTGCGCGCCCACCGCCCCGTCCCGCGCCGCCCCCGCCGCCCGTCGAACCGCTGGAGTTGCGCGCTCTCAGTCGGGATGCAGCGGTCGCGATCAACGCCGCCGTGCCGTTTGCGCGCGGCCCGAACCCGGCGGCCCGACCATTCCGATTGAAGGATAGCGGCGCCGACCGGGCAAGGGCGATCGACTGTCTGGCGGCGGCGATGCTGTACGAAGCCGGTGCTGCCGACGCCGACGGCCAGCGGGCCGTCGCGCAGGTCGTCATCAACCGACTGCGTCACCCTGCCTTCCCCAAAACGATCTGCGGCGTGGTCTTTCAGGGCCAGGAGCGGTCGACCGGGTGCCAGTTCACCTTTACCTGCGACGGCGCGCTGGCCCGTGTGCCGCCGCGACCAGCCTGGCGGGCGGCGCAGCAGCGGGCAGAACGGGCGCTTTCGGGCACGGTGTTCAAGCCGGTCGGCTATTCAACCCATTACCATACCGACTGGGTCGTGCCCTACTGGAGCGCGAGCCTGGACAAGGTGGCCGCGGTGAACAGCCATCTGTTTTTTCGCTGGGCCGGATGGTGGGGCACGCCGCCCGCCTTTCGCTTCAATTCAACCGGGCCGGAACCGACGATCGCCAGGATCGCCTTCCTATCGACCGTGCACCGGCCAATACCGTTGCCGACTCCATCACCCGGCGCCACCGGAGTTGCCGCGCTGGCCGTGCTACCCGCCAGCAAGCCGCGGCGCGTGACCACGGTCTCGGCGGCGCGCGACACATTTCTCGTGGTCCTCGATCCGGGCGCTTCGCCCGACAGCTACCCGGCGCTGGCGCTGGAAACATGCGGCGACCGATCGTTCTGCAAATTCGTCGGCTGGACCGATGTGGCGAAGGCGGCGGAGGCCCTGCCGCTCAGCGACGCGCATGTTGCCAATCAGGCGTTCAGCTATTTGCGCAACCGCGCAAACAGCTTCGAAAAAATGCTGTGGAACTGCGCGCAGTTCAAGCGCCCTCACCCGGACCAGTGCATGAAGGCGCCGCCGCCAGTGCCCAGCCCGTCGCCCGCAACTACGCCGCGAACTGCCCCGGCTCCAGCGCCATCAGCGTCTCCGCACCCGCTTCGATCTCCCGCCTGAGCGCGCCCGCCTGAGGCATCATCCGGGCGGCGAAGAAGCGGGCGGTCGTGCGTTTGGCCTGTGCGAAATCGCTGTCGTCGCCGCTGACCGCTCGCACCGCGCGCAACCACATCAGGCCCAGCGCGACGATGCCCATCAGGTGCAGGTACGGCGTTGCCGCCGCACCGGCATTATTCGGGTTGGTCATGCCGTGCTGCACCAGCCACATCGTCGCGGCCTGCAACTGGCCCAATGCCTTTTCCAGCGCCGCCGCGACTTCGGCGGCATCGGCATCGTCCCTGGCGTCGGCCGCTTCTGCCGCGACAAGCGCGAAGAAAGCCTGGATCGCCCGACCGCCGTTCTGGGCCAGCTTGCGCCCGACCAGATCCATCGCCTGGACACCGTTGGCGCCTTCGTAGATCATCGCGATCCGGGCATCGCGGACATATTGTTCGACACCGGTCTCGACGATGTAGCCGTGGCCGCCGAACACCTGTTGGGCGTTGGTGGCGATGCGGTAGCCCATGTCGGTGCCATAGCCCTTAATCACTGGAGTCAGCAGCGAGATCAGGTCGTCGGCCGCCTGCCGCTCCTCCTCTCTCTCCGCCTTGTGGCTCAGGTCGACCTGAAGCGCGCCCCACAGACACAGCGCCCGCAGCCCTTCGGTCAACGCCTTGCCTTCCATCAGGGTGCGGCGAATGTCGGGATGGACGAACAGCGTGTCCGCCTTTTCGTCCGGCTCGGCCGCGCCGGTCAGCGCCCGGCCCTGCCGCCGCTCGCCGGCATAGGCGACCGCGTTCTGATGGGCGATCTCGCCCTGCGCCAGCCCCTGCAGTCCAACGCCGAGGCGCGCCGCGTTCATCATGATGAACATCGCCGCCAGCCCCTTGTTGGCCTCTCCGACCAGATAGCCGGTCGCCCCATCATAATTCATCACGCAGGTGGCATTGCCGTGAATGCCCATCTTGTGCTCGATCGAGCCGCAGGACACGCCGTTGCGCGCGCCAAGGCTGCCGTCGTCGTTGACCAGATGCTTCGGCACAATGAACAGCGATATCCCTTTCACGTTATCCGGCGCACCGCTGATCTTGGCGAGGACCAGGTGGATGATGTTGCTGGTCAGGTCGTGCTCGCCGGCAGAAATGAAAATCTTGGTGCCGGTGATACGATAGCTGCCGTCTTCCGCCGGCTCGGCCCGCGTGCGGATCAGCCCCAGATCGGTGCCGCATTGCGGCTCCGTCAGGTTCATCGTGCCGCCCCATTCGCCGGAGACCATCTTCGGGACGTACAGCGCCTTCTGCTCGTCCGATCCCTTGGCAAGGATGGCGGCGACCGCTCCCATCGTCAGCCCGTTATACATCGCAAAGGCCATGTTGGCCGAACACAAATACTCTTCAAAGGCAGTGGCGACGACATGCGGCATGCCCTGCCCGCCAAATTCCTCTACCCCGCCCAGCGTTCCCCATCCGGCCGCGACGAACTGGTCATAAGCGCCCTTGAACCCCGCCGGGGTCGTCACCGCTCCGTCCGCATGGCGGGTGCACCCCTCGGCGTCTCCGCTTTGGTTCAGCGGGAACAGCACTTCTTCAACAAATTTCGCGCCTTCGGTCAGCACCGCGTCGATCACGTCAGGCGCGGCGTTCTGGAAACCGGCAAGGTTGCTGTAACGTTCGAGCCCCAGCATCCGGTCGAGAACGAAGCGTGTATCGCGGATCGGCGCGGTGTAGATCGGCATGTCCAGACTCTCTCCAGAAGAACGGCGGGCTAAGATCAGTCGGCGGCGTCGACCTGGGCGACCGCATCAACGAAACGTCGCAACTCGTCGATCGTCGCATCGATGTCCCGCTTTTGCGCCTCCAGCATCTTCACCCGGGCGGAGCATTTCTCGATCGTCACGCGCCGCTGTTCCTGGCGGCCGTCGCCGATGTCGTAGAGATCGATCATCTCGCGGATTTCGCCGAGCGAGAAACCGACACGCTTGCCGCGTAAAATCCACGCCAGCCGGGCGCGATCACGCTTCGAGTAGATCCGGGCGGTTCCGCGCCGCTGCGGCGCGATCAGCCCTTCGTCCTCATAGAAGCGCAAGGCGCGGGCAGTGACGTGAAACTCCTCCGACAGATCGGAGATCGAATATTGATGCCGGTTGCGCGTATCCGGCGTGTCAACTGTCGCGTGATGCTGCGTAGCCATACGCCATCATAGATTGACGTTTACGGAATGATCAATTGACAATATTGACAGCAACGCCGCGCGACCCTCAGTCGCGCACCAGCCCGTCTCCGTCGATCCGTCGGTAAAAACAGCTTCGTTCGCCGGTATGGCAGGCAGGGCCGGCTGCGTTTGCCTGCAACCATATCGCATCCTGATCGCAGTCGATCCGCATGTCGACGACGCGGAGTATATTGCCGGACGTTTCGCCTTTTTTCCATAAACGCCCGCGGCTTCGCGACCAGAAATGCGCCTCGCCGGTCGAACGGGTCAGCGCCAGCGCCGCCGCGTTCATGTGTGCGACCATCAGCACCGTTCCATCGGCCGCGTCAGTCACGACCGCGGTGATCAGACCTGCCGCGTCGAATTTCGGCGCCAGCACGACGCCCTGCTCATGATCGTCGCTCATGCCCCACTGGCTAGCCCCGGTTACGAATCGCGTCCAGCCGTTCGTGACCAAGCCATTATGTGACAAGAGGGCGACAAACCGGCCCGGCGTTCCTATATGGCGGGCAACGTGCATCCGTGGGCCGGGATTCGATGCTGACGACCAATCCGTTCGACGACGACAAACTGCATGAGGAATGCGGTATTTTCGGTATATGGAATGCCGAGACCGCGTCGGCGATGACCGCCCTTGGCCTTCATGCGCTCCAGCATCGCGGCCAGGAAGCCGCGGGCATCACCAGCTGGGACGGCGAACATTTCCACACCCATCGCGCAATGGGCCATGTTGCCGGCAACTTCGACCGCGACGAAGTGATTCGCGGCCTGCCCGGCCGGGTCGCCTGCGGCCATGTCCGCTATTCGACAACCGGCGAAACGGCGCTGCGCAACGTCCAGCCGCTCTATGCCGACCTCGCCAGCGGCGGCTTCGCCGTCGCCCATAACGGCAATATCTCCAATGCGCTGAAGCTGCGGCGGGAACTGGTTCGGCGCGGCAGCATTTTCCAGTCGACCTCCGACACCGAAACGATCATCCATCTTGTCGCGACCAGCGCCTATCGGACGCTGCTCGACAAGTTCATCGATGCGCTGCGCCAGGTCGAAGGCGCTTACTCGCTGATCTGCCTGACGCCGGAAGGGCTGATCGCCTGCCGCGATCCGCTCGGCATCCGCCCGCTGGTCATGGGCAAGCTCGGCGATGCCATCATCTTCGCTTCCGAAACCGTCGCGCTCGACGTTGTCGGCGCGGAATATGTCCGCGCCATCGACCCAGGCGAGATCGTCATCGTCACCGAGGGGGACATCCGCTCGATCCGCCCGTTCGCGCCGATGAACCCCCGCCCGTGCATTTTCGAGCATGTCTATTTCTCGCGGCCTGATTCGATTGTCGACGGCGCGTCCGTCTATACCGTGCGCAAGGCGATTGGCGCCCAATTGGCCACGGAAGCGCCGGTTGACGCCGATCTGGTCATTCCCGTCCCGGATTCCGGTGTGCCCGCCGCGATCGGCTATGCGCAGCAATCGGGCATCCCTTTCGAACTGGGCATCATCCGCTCCCACTATGTCGGGCGCACCTTCATCCAGCCGGGCGACAAGGTCCGTCACCTTGGCGTCAAGCTGAAGCATAACGCCAACCGCGCCCTGATCGCCGGGCAGCGTATCGTGCTGATCGACGACTCGATCGTGCGTGGCACCACTTCGCTCAAGATCGTGCAGATGATGCGCGATGCCGGGGCGAAGGAAGTGCATATGCGCATCGCCAGCCCACCGACCCGGCATAGCTGCTTCTACGGTGTCGACACGCCGGAACGCGCCAAGCTCCTCGCCGCGAAGCTCGATGTGCCGGGTATGAACGACTATATCCACGCCGACAGCCTGGCATTCGTGTCGATCGACGGACTCTACAAGGCACTTGGCCAGGAACGCCGCGCCGCCGTCCGCCCGCAATTCTGCGATGCCTGCTTTACCGGCGACTATCCGACGACCCTGACCGATCAGGACGACCTTGGCGCGTCCACCGACCAGCTTTCGCTGCTCGCCGAACGGGTGATCTGACCGCCCCGCCTGCCGTCGTTCCCAAACGAGACCCGCCATGACCGATACAAAACCCCTTGCCGACCGCCTTGTCCTGGTAACCGGCGCCAGCCGCGGCATCGGCGCCGCGACCGCCGAGGCCCTGGCCCGCGCCGGCGCCCATGTCCTGCTCACCGCCCGCACCAGCGGCGGACTTGAGGAGGTGGAAGAACGGATTCACGCCGCCGGTGGTAGTGCGACGATCGCGCCGATGGACCTCGTCGACAGCGACGGCGTCGCCCGTCTGGCCGCCGCGATCGCCGAACGCTGGACGGCGCTCGATGCGCTTGTTCTGAATGCCGCGATGCTTGGCAGTCTGGGGCCGGTCCAGACGATCGACCCGAAGGAATTTGCGCGGCTACTGACGCTCAACATTACGGCGCAGCAGGCGCTGATCGCAGCGTTCGACCCAATGCTGCGGGTGGCGCAGGGTGGCGGCAGCGTCATAGCCGTCACATCCAGCGTCGGCCGGGCGCCGCGCGCCTTCTGGGGCGCCTATGGTGCGTCCAAGGCCGCACTCGAAACGTTGGTTGGCGCCTATGCGGAGGAACAGCGCAACCTCGGCAAGGTGCGCGTCGCGATCGTCGATCCCGGCGCCACGCGGACGCGGATGCGCGCCAACGCTTTCCCCGGCGAGGATGAGACGTCCGTCAAGCCGCCGGAAGTCGTTGGTGATCGTATCGCAGCGCTGCTGACCGCCGGGTTCGAAACCGGCCATTTCGAACGGATCGCCGGCTGAACGAGGCGACTCGGCTACACCGCGAACGTCACCTCAACCGGCGGAACTCCCGCGATCTCACCGCGCACCGTTTCTCCGCGCCGGATCGGCCCGACGCCGGACGGCGTGCCGGTGAAGATCAGATCGCCGGGGGCAAGCGCGACCCAGGTCGACAGCCCGGTGATGATCTCCTCGACGCTCCAGATCATCCGGTCGATGTCGGAGTCCTGACGGACAGCGCCGTCGATGCTGAGGCTGATCCGGCCCGACCGCGGCGGCATACCCCGTACGATCGCGCCGACCGGGGCCGAATTATCGAAGCCCTTCGCCATGTCCCACGGCTCACCCGCCGCCTTCGCGGCCGCCTGCAGATCGCGCCGGGTCAGGTCCAGCCCGGCGGCATGCCCGAAGACCAGCGCCCCCGCGTCGGCGACGGTGACGTTTTCACCGGCCGCGCCGATCGCGATGACCAGTTCTATCTCATGATGCAGATTGTCTGTCCGACTGGGAAAGGGCAGCACCGCGCCACTCGCGACTACCGCGCTCGCCGGCTTTGAGAAGAAGAACGGAAACTCCCGATCCGGATCGACACCCATCTCGCGGGCGTGGTCGGCGTAATTCCGCCCGACGCAATAGATACGCCGAACTGGAAACCGCTCAATTGTACCCTCGATTGCAATCGTCACCGGGTCCAGCGTGAACATCGCCAACGCCCTTTCCTCCATAAACCTTTCAGGCCGTGGCGCCGTAGCGCCGACGCGGGCATATACACGCGATGACGACGGAACACAGCCATGCCACGCCAGCCTCGATCGCCGACGCGATCGGACAGGCGCTCGCCACCGCCATCGCCGAACGCGGCACGGCATTGATCGCGGTTTCGGGTGGCCGCTCGCCGATCCCGATATTCCACGCTCTACGCAGCCGGCCGCTGGACTGGAGCCGGGTAACCGTAGCGCTTGTCGATGAACGCTGGGTCGCGCCGGATCATCCTGACAGCAACGAGCGCCTGGTCCGCAGCGAACTGCTTGTCGATCGTGCCGCAGCGGCCGCGTTCGTGCCGATGAAAAATGCGGCGGCGGACGCGCGCGGAGGTCAGCCCGGCTGCGAAGCGGCCTACCGCGCCCTGCCCCGCCCATTAGACATCATTCTGCTCGGCATGGGCGAGGACGGGCATACCGCATCGCTGTTTCCCGACGCGCCAGAACTGCGCGCCGGGCTGGAAACGGATGCGCTGACCATCGCGGTCACCCCGCCGGCGGCACCGCATCAGCGCCTGTCACTCACCCTCTCCGCCATTCTGGCGAGCCGGCGGATCATCCTGCCGATCAGCGGCGCGGCGAAAAGGGCGACCTATCAGGCCGCCCTCTCTCCTGGGCCGGTGGAAGCGATGCCGATCCGCGCCGTCCTTCGACAGGGAGGTACGCCGGTCGAACTGTGGATCAGCGATTGACGCCGTGCGTCAGGCGACGCGCGGCGCGGACTGGCGTACGCCGTCGTCGACATGCGCCTCGAACTGGGCGAAGTTGGCGATGAACTGATCGACCAGCTTCCGCGCGGTCGCGTCATAGGCCGCCTTGTCCGCCCAGGTTTCGCGCGGGTCGAGGATATTCGGATCGACGCCGGGTGCGCTGACCGGAACCTGAAAGCCGAAATGCGGATCGGTGCGGAACGCGACATCGTTCAGGCTGCCGTCGAGCGCGGCGTTGAGCAAGGCGCGGGTCGCCTTGATCGGCATCCGGCTGCCGGTGCCATAGCTGCCGCCGGTCCAGCCGGTGTTGACCAGCCAGCAATCGACGCCGCCCTTGGCGATCCGTTCTTTCAGCAGGTTGCCGTAGACCGAGGGGTGGCGCGGCATGAACGGGGCGCCGAAGCAGGTGGAGAAGGTCGCCGTGGGTTCGGTCACGCCGATTTCGGTACCGGCGACGCGGGCGGTGTAGCCGGACAGGAAATGATACATCGCCTGTTCGGGTGTCAGCTTGGCTATCGGGGGCAACACGCCATAGGCGTCGGCGGTGAGCATGATAACATTGCGGGGCACCGGCCCCATATTGTCAGCCGAAGCATTGGGAATGAAATCAATGGGATAGGAGCCGCGACTGTTCTCGGCGAGCGTCGCGTCGTCCAGGTCGATCTCCCGCGTCTCGCGGTCGATGACGACATTTTCGAGGATCGTACCGAACCGCTTGGTCGTCGCGTAGATCTCCGGCTCCGCATCCGCCGATAGGCGGATCATCTTGGCGTAGCAGCCGCCTTCGAAATTGAACACGGCGGTGTCCGACCAGCCATGCTCGTCATCGCCGATCAGCGTGCGGCTGGCATCGGCGGACAGCGTCGTCTTGCCGGTGCCCGACAGGCCGAAGAACACCGCGGTATCGCCGCCCGGCCCGATATTGGCCGAACAGTGCATCGGCATCACGCCCTGCACCGGCAGGCGGTAGTTGAGCAGGCCGAACACCGATTTCTTCATTTCGCCGGCATATTTGGTGCCGCCGATCAGGATAAGCTTTTCCGACAGGCTGACGCCGATGATCGTTTCGCCACGCGACCCGTGCCGGGCCGGGTCAGCGCGGAAGCTGGGCAGGTCGATGATCGTGTATTCCGGAACGAAGCCGGCCAGTTCCGCGCGATCCGGCCGGACCAGCATCGTGCGGATGAACTGGCTGTGCCAGGCAAGCTCGGTGATGACCCGCACGTTCAGCCGGTATTCCGGTTGAGACCCGCCGTAGAGGTCCTGTACGAACAGCGTTTCGCTGGCACCGAGCGCGGCAAGGAAATCGGCCTTCAGCGCGGCGAACTGGTCCGGCGTCATGCTCCTGTTGGTGTCGCCCCACCACACCGTGTCCTCCGTTTCCGCATCGCGGACGAAGAATTTGTCCCTGGCGGCCCGGCCGGTATGGGCGCCGGTTTCGACGACCAGCGGGCCGTCCTTGGCGAGGATGCCTTCGCCCCGTGCCAGCGCCAGTTCGACCAGCTGCGCGGGCAGCAGGTTCCAGTGGACGGTGGCGCCGGTGGTAATGCCCTGTTCGGCGAGGGCGAATGACGGTTTGGTGATGGACACGATCAAAACTCTCCCGGTCGACGGGCGTTTGCCCGCGCCGGGGCCCACCCGTTCAAAATTGCCATGCAGGGGGATTTCACTAGTCGAAACGCGCCAGACCGGTCAAACGACGAACGTCATTAACTTCGCGCGATTGCCGCGCGCCGCCCGTTGGTCTAGCACGCGACGGAGGCCGTTTTTCAGGAGGATCGGGATGTCGGCGGTGATCGCCCTGGTCGACGACGATCGCAACATCCTTACGTCCGTGTCGATCGCGCTGCAGGCAGAGGGCTTTGTCACCCGCCTGTATTCGGACGGGGAAGCGGCGCTGAAGTCGCTGCTCGACAACCCGCCGGACCTGGCGGTGTGCGACATCAAGATGCCGCGCATGGACGGGCTGGAGCTGCTCCGCCGGCTACGGGAGAAATCCGCGCTGCCGGTCATCTTTCTGACCTCGCGCGATGACGAGCTGGACGAGGCGCTGGGCCTGGCGATGGGGGCCGACGACTATATCGCCAAGCCGTTTTCGCAGCGGTTGCTGATCGCCCGCATCCGCGCCATCCTGCGCCGCGCCGACCTGACCCGGCTCGGTCCGGCCGGCGACACGGATGGCGAACCGGTCGCCGAACCGATCCTGCGCGGCCGGCTGGCGATGGACCCGGCCCGGCACCGGGTCACCTGGGCCGACAAGGAGGTGACGTTGACCGTCACCGAATTCCTGATCCTGGAATCGCTGGCCCAGCGCCCCGGCGTCGTCAAATCGCGCAACCAGTTGATGGACGCCGCCTATCAGGACGACGTCTATGTCGACGACCGCACGATAGACAGCCATATCAAGCGCCTGCGCCGCAAATTCCGCCAGGCCGACCCACAATTCGAGGCGATCGAGACGCTGTATGGCGCCGGATACCGATTTTCCGAAGATTGAGGATGAAACCCTCAAGCTGCGCTGGTCGGCGCGGGTCTCGCTGACTTCGCGCATTCTTGCGGTCAACATCTTCGCGCTGGCCATGCTCGCCGGCGGTTTCTTCTACCTCGACAGCTACCGGTCCCGGCTGATCGATTCCCGCCTGCACGCGGCGGTGCGCGAAGCGGGGTTTATGGCGGAGGCGCTGTCCACCGCCACCCCGGCGGCACGCCCGGCGCTGGCCCTGCGCCTTGCCGACCGCAGCGGCGCCCGGCTGCGCGTCTATGGCGCGGACGGCGCGTTGCAACTGGACAGCTGGCGGCTGGCCCCGCCCAATTACATCCTGCGCGACCCCGACGAGGAAGCGTGGCAGCGCCATGTCGCCCGTTTCATGGACCGGGCAATCGATTTCGTCGTCGGTGCCGACCAGCCGCCGCCGTTCCACGAACCGGCGCGCGATACCGCCGACGCATGGCCGCTGCTGCGCGAGGCACGGCAACAGCAGCGGATCGCCGCCGGGCTGTCGCGCGCGCCGGACAGCACGCCGATGATCACCGCCGCGTCGCCGCTTGCCGCCGGCGGCGGGCTGGTCGTCACCGCCAACGAGCGCGCGATCACCCGTACCGTCCGCGCCGAACGGTTCCGGCTGGGCGTGGTGCTGGCGCTGATCATCCTGGTATCCGTGCTGCTGTCGCTGTTCCTGGCCCGCACCATCGTCCGCCCGCTGCGCCGGCTGGCGCGTGCCGCCGTCCGCGTGCGGCTGGGCCGGGCGCGCGAGGTGGTGGTGCCGCGCCTGCCGTCGCGCCGCGACGAGATCGGCCTTCTCGCCCGCGCGGTATCCGACATGAGCCAGGCCCTGCGCCAGCGGATCGACGCGACCGAGGCGTTCGCGGCGGATGTGACCCACGAACTGAAGAACCCCCTCGCCTCGCTGCGTTCCGCCGCCGATACGCTGGCGAGCGTCCGCGACCCGGACGCGCAGACGCAACTGCTGGCGATCGTGCAGGACGACATCCGCCGGCTCGACCGGCTGATCACCGACATCGCCGAGGCGGCGCGCGCCGATGCCCAGTTGTCCCGCGCCAAATTCGAGCCGATCGACCTGGGCCAGCACCTGGAAAAACTGATCCGCAACTGGGAGGCGCGCCAGCCGGACAGCGGCGTCCGCGTTGCATTCGCCCGGCCGCGCATTGGCGTGGCGGTGGTGATGGGCGAGCCGTCCCGGCTGGTCAGGGTGTTCGAGAATCTGCTCGACAACGCCGTGTCCTTCTCTCCGCCGGGCGGCGTCGTCCGTGTCCTTGCCACCCAGGTCGACGGCGACGTCGTCGTCCGGGTCGAGGACGAGGGACCGGGGGTGCCCGCCGCCCAGCGCGACGAGATTTTCCGCCGTTTTCACAGCCTGCGCCCCGAAGGCGAGGGCTTCGGCCGCCATTCCGGCCTCGGCCTCGCCATTGCCCGGACGATCGTTGAAGCCCATGATGGCACGATTTCCGCCGAGGACCGCACCGACGGCATGGCCGGCGCCAGCTTCGTCATCCGTCTGCCGGCCGTGGGAGCGCCGCAACCATGACCACCCTGTCGACCGAGATGGTGCATGCGACCGCGGTGTCGATCCACGGCCGCGGCGTGTTGATCGAAGGGAGATCGGGCAGCGGCAAGTCCGACCTCGCGCTGCGCCTGATCGACCGGGGTGCGCTGCTGGTGTCCGACGATCAGGTGCTGCTGACCCGCGAGGGCGCCCGGCTGATCGCCACCGCGCCCGCGACCATAGCCGGCAAGATCGAGGTGCGCGGCCTTGGCATCCTCGATCACTATCACCGCGAACGGGTGGAGATTGGCCTGATCGTCCGGCTCGACGACGCGGTGGAGCGGATGCCGGATGCGCCGGAGGCGCACAGCATCGCCGGCGTCGCGGTGCCGGTGGTGACGGTGTTACCGTTCGAGGCATCCGCGCCGATCAAGGTCGAGCTGGCGCTGCGCATCCACGGCCTGCCGGCATGACGACGCGCAAACGCATCCTGCTGATCACCGGCATGTCCGGCGCCGGCAAGTCGACCGCGCTCGACACGCTGGAGGATATGGGCTGGGAGGTGGTGGACAACCTGCCACTGACCCTGCTCGACCGGCTGCTGCGCACGCCACCGGCCGGCGGGACCGACGAAGGGCGCCCGCTTGCCGTCGGCATCGACAGCCGGACGCGGGGATTTGCCGCCGACGGCATCATCCGCCGCATCCAGACGCTGCGCGATGACCCGCTTTACGAACTGACCACGCTGTTCCTCGATTGCGCCGGCGCGGAGCTGGAGCGCCGCTATTCCGAGACGCGGCGGCGCCACCCGATGGCGCTCGACCGGCCGGCGGCCGACGGCATCGCCCGCGAGCGCGAGCTGCTGGCGCCGCTGCGCCGCGATTTCGGCGTGATCCTCGACACCACCGGGTTCAGCCGCAACGACCTGCAGCATGACATCCGCGCGCGGTTTTCCGGCGAGCGCGGCGCGACAACGACACTGCTGATCCAGTCTTTCGGCTTTGCACGCGGATTGCCGCGCAATGCCGATCTGGTGTTCGACATGCGGTTTCTGCGCAATCCGCACTGGGACCGGGAATTGCGGCCGCTGACCGGCCTTGACGGCGACGTCGCCGCGTATGTGGCGGAAGACCCCGCCTATGCGCAGGCCGTCGCCCAGATCGAATCGCTGCTGTTGCTGCTGCTTCCGCGCTATGCGCTTGAAGGTAAATCCTATGTCAGCGTCGCCTTCGGCTGTACCGGGGGGAGACACCGATCCGTCCATGTCGCCGAGCGGGTTGCCGCCACCTTGCGCGCCGGCGGTTTTTCCCCCACGGTCCAGCATCGCGACCTGGCCACAACGCCGAAGGACGCGATCGAGGATCGCCGCAACGGCAGGCCATGAACGGTATGAACCGCAGTTTCCAGAGGATTAGATGATCGGTTTAGTGCTGGTTACGCACGGCAGGCTTGCCGCCGAGTTCGTGGTGGCGATGGAACATGTCGTCGGTCCGCAATCCGCGATCGAGACGATCTGCATCGGACCGGAAGACGACATGGAACTGCGCCGGGCGGAAATCGCCAAGGCGATCGAGACGGTCGATACCGGCCAGGGCGTCATCGTGCTGACCGACCTGTTCGGCGGCACCCCGTCCAACCTCGCGATTTCGCTGATGGTGCCGGGCAAGATCGAGGTGATCGCCGGCGTCAACCTGCCGATGCTGATCCGGCTGGAAGGCGCGCGCCGGACGATGGAAGTCAAGGACGCGATCGCCGCCGCGCGCGAGGCGGGGCGCAAGTATATCTCCGTCGCATCGGAAGTGCTCGGGGAGACGGCGTGAGCCGGATTGCCCGAACCGTCCGCATCGCCAACAAGCGGGGGCTGCATGCCAGGGCCAGCGCCCGTTTCGTGACGATGGCCAGCGGGCTTGAAGCGACCGTGCACGTCGAAAAGGACGGTTCCAGCGTCACCGGCACGTCGATCATGGGGTTGATGATGCTGGGCGCGGCGATGGGCGATGAGGTGACGATCAGCGCCGAGGGCGACGGCGCCGAGCTGGCGGTGGCCCAGCTGGCGCAGCTGATCGAGGATCGGTTCGGCGAGGACTGAAATGCCGCGCGAGATCACCGCCTATTCCAACCCGCTGATCAAGCGCGTCCGCAGCCTGCGCGACAAGCGGCACCGCCGGGCGGAAGGGCTGTTCCTGGCCGAAGGGCTGCGCATTCTGGCCGAGGCGGAGGAAGCGGGCACCCTGCCGCTGATGCTGTTCCACGCCCGCGACAGCGCCGACCACCCGATCGTCCGCCGCCTGTCCGCCGCGACGGAGGCAGCCGGCGGCGACGTGATCCAGACGGTGCCGGATATTCTCCACAAGCTGTCCGGCAAGGAAAACCCGCAGACGGTGATCGGGGTTTATGCGGAGCGGCTGACGCCACTGGAATCGATCGACCGGGCGACCGCGCCGATCTGGATCGTCGCGCAGAGCCTGCGCGATCCCGGCAATCTCGGCACGATCCTGCGGACCGGCGACGCGGTCGGCGCCGGCGGCCTGATCCTGCTCGACGAGAGCGCCGACCCGTTTTCGGTCGAAGCAGTGCGCGCCAGCATGGGGGCGCTGTTCACCCAGGCGATCGCCCATGCCGCATGGCCGGACTTCATCGCCTGGCTGCGCGCCGGGCCGGGGCAGCTGGTCGGCACCAGCCTGAACACCGACACCGATTATCAGGCGCCCGCCTATCGGGCGCCGGTGTTCATCCTTGTCGGCAATGAATCCCACGGCCTGCCCCCCGCTTACGAGGCGGCGTGCGACCTGCTGGTCAAGATGCCGATGCGCGGCAAGGCCGACAGCCTGAACGCGGCTGCGGCGACGGCGGTGATGGCCTATGAGGTGCTGAACCAGCAGCGGCGCGGCGCGGCAACCATCTGAAACCGCCGGGAAACCTGCATTGCGCTTGACGCGCGATGCCGTGTTAAGGCACTAAGGCAGCATGGCCGAAAACGATCGCCCCGTCTATCTGCAACTGCGCGACCGCATCGCCGATGCGATCCTCGACGGCCGGTACCGGGACGGCGACATGCTGCCGTCGGTGCGCGCCTTTGCCGCCGAACAGGGCGCCAATCCATTGACCGTCGCCAAGGCGTATCAGCTGTTTCAGGACGATGCGCTGGTCGTCGTGCGCCGCGGCGTCGGCATGTTCGTCGCCGACGGCGCCACCGCCCGGCTCCGTGCCAGCGAGCGGCAGGCGTTCCTGACCGAGGAATGGCCGCGCATCCGCCGGACCATCGACCGGCTGGGGCTAAATGCCGCCAGCCTGCTCGACCGGGCCGACGCCTGAAACAAATCACCTGAATTGCGGGTTATGCGGGTGTATTCGTAACCATCGATGCCTATAGCACCCCTCATTCATCATTCTGGACGAACATGGTGTTCAAACGCCTTTTGAAACGCATGGCCGAGCCGCAACCCGAATATGCGGTGCCGCCGGGCGAAAGGGTCTATGCGATCGGCGATATCCACGGCCGCCGCGACCTGCTCGACATTCTTCTCGACCGCATCGCCGATGACGAGCGCGCGCGCGGTCCCGCCGCGACAACACTGATCTTCCTTGGCGACCTGATCGATCGCGGACCGGATTCGGCTGGGGTCGTCGCCCGCGTCAAGCAGGTGGCCGCCGGGCCGATGCGGGTCAGGATGCTGCTCGGCAACCATGAGGAAGTGTTCCTGAAGGCGCTGGGCGGCGACCGGCAGGCGCTGCGTTTCCTTGTCCGCATCGGCGGCCGCAGCACGATCATCAGCTACGGCATCCCGCCGGCTGAATATGACGGGATGGATTTCGACACGCTTGGCACCCGCCTCGGCAAACAGGTGCCCGACGACGACATCGCGTTCCTGAAGGGGTTCGAGGACCAGATCCGCATCGGCGACTATCTGTTCGTCCACGCCGGCATCCGCCCGCGCGTCGCCCTGGACCAGCAGAGCGGCAGCGACCTGCGCTGGATCAGGGGCGATTTCCTCGACTATCGCGGCGACCATGGCTGCATGATCGTCCACGGCCACACGATCACCGATGCGGTTGACGAACAGCCGAACCGCATCGGCATCGATACCGGCGCCTTCGCCAGCGACCGGCTGACCGCGCTGGGGCTGGAAGGCCGCCAGCGCTGGTATCTGTCGACCTGACCCCCGCCGCTGCGCCAATCAGCGCAGGTAGACCGCCTCGAAACGCGCCAGCGGCGCCATCCGCGCCCGGTTGAGGGTCAGATGGTCGCCGTTCAACGAATAATTGTCGACGCTGCGCAGCACCTGGTGGAACGCGCTTTCGACATCCATGCCCTCTGTGCAGGCCATCATGGTCGACGCGACCTGACCGAAGCGGATGCGCGCCGTCGCCTCGTCCAGCTCGTAAGAACCGGAAAAGCCGTTGCAGCCGCCGAAGCCGTTCATCCGCGCGCCTTCCGCCTTCAGGATCAGATAAGGCTCGCGCTGGAGCGCCGGCACCGGCTGGCCGTTCAGTTCGACCAGCTTCCAATAGCGTTCGGTCACCCCTTCGCCGATCCTGCTCAACACGTAATTCTCCGCAAGGGCGCCGGTGATGCGTGATCCGTCCTGCGCCAGGCGGGTCAGCCGGTTCTCGCCGACGAAATAGCGTGACGGCTCCGCGCCGGCGAGCGTCACCGTGTTGCCGGCGTCGTTCCAGGTGAAGCGGCCTTCCTCGGAAAACAGTTGATCGCCCTTGCCAAGATATTTGGCCTGCGACCGGAACGTGCCGTCGGCCGACAGGATGACGACGGTTTCTATCCCCTGGCAATCGGCACAGGGCAGTACCCCCCGATAGGCCCCTGCCCAGTCGAGCGCGTTGCGGGCGCTGTGCGCCGGGTCCGGGTTGCCTGCCGTCGCGACATCCGTCGCCGGCGCGCAGCCGCCGACAGCCAGCGCCGCGACCACGGCAAGCATCAGTACTGGATTGGCCTTCATGCGTCGCTCCCTTCGCTCATGACCGGTGATTACCGGGTTCCGGCGGGTCGGCACATCCCCCATCGCCCCGGTCACACTTTCCGCCCGGTCAGCGATTGCCCGCTGCCCCGCCAAACGCGCCGATGCTCAATATGTTGCAGGAGAAGACCCACCGGCCCGCAAATGGCGAAGCGCACTCACAGACAGCATCAGCCGGTCCCAAACGCCTACCTTCCGCCACCGCACGAAAGCGATTGACGATGCGTCATGAACGCCACCGCAACCGCCGGACCGCCGCGCAGAACGGCGTCCGGCGTTAGCGGGCTGGGCCGCATCAGGCGGAACCGGCACCGGCAAGCCGCGCCGGGGCCTGCTCAGCGCGCGTCGTTGCGGACCACGGCACCGCTCTTCATCACGAAGCTGATCGTGCGCAGGGCGGAGATATCCGCCGTCGGGTCGCTGTCGACCGCGACGATGTCGGCATACTGGCCGGGCTGGATACGGCCGACTTCCTTGTCGATGCCGAGCATCCGGGCGGTCTGCGTCGTCGCCGCCTGCAATGCCTGCAGCGGCGTCATCCCGGCTTGCACATACAGTTCCGCTTCCGCCACCGTGGCGGTGGTGCCGCCATTGGGCTCGAACGGGAACTGATCGGTGCCAAGGGCAATATTGACGCCCAGTCGGATCGCCTTTTGCAGCATCGCCCAATGGTCCTTTCCGGTCGAATCGACACGGTCGAGATACCAGTCGGGAGACCCGATCTTCTTGTAGAACTCACGCGCGCCCGCCTGGCTGACGACGATGGTCGGCACCAGCCACACGCCCTTTGCCTTCATCTCCTTCAGGTTTTCGTCCGTCAGGTGATAGCCATGCTCGAAACAGTCGATACCCATGGCCAGCGACTGCTTCGCCGCAATCGGCGAGCCGTTATGGGCGCTGACCTTGATGCCGTTGCGATGCGCCACCTCGATCAGCGTCGACAGTTCCGCGTCGGTCATCGGCGCGGCGGCTATGCTGCCATGCGTATCGGCGATGCCGCCGGAAATCGCGATCTTGATCCAGTCCGCGCCCTGCTTGATCTGCGCCCGGACCGCATGCGCCAGCGCGTAGGGGCCATCGGCCTCCAGAAAGCCATGGCCGCCGGTCGGCACGATGATCTCGCCCGCCGTCTTGATGCGCGGGCCGATGATCTCGCCTTTTTCGATCGCCCGGCGCACCGCGAAATCGACACCGTGTTCTTCGCCGATAAGCCGCACGGTGGTCACGCCGGACAACAGCGACCGGCGGGCATTGGACGCCATGCGCAGCGCCATTTGCGGATCGGTTTCGTTCGCCAGCGCCGCGCCTTCCGCCCCCGGCAGTTTCAGGCCGAAGTGGACGTGCATGTTCATCAGGCCCGGAATCAACCATTTGCCGCCCATCGAAATGGTATCGGCATCGGCAGGAATGGCGGTGCTTCCCGCCGGCCCGACCGCGACGATCCGGCCACCGGTGATCACCACCACGGCGTTTCTGATCGGCGCGCCACCGTCGATCGCGACGACATTCGCGTCGGTCAGCACCACCGTCCTGTCGCTGTGCCGGGCCGCAATCGGCGCGGCGCTCGGCAGCGCGGAAGCCGCGCTCGCCACGGCCGCCATCGCCAGCCCCAGAATGAATTGCCGCCGTTGCCCCGTCATCATGTTCACAGCTCCCGCCCAGATATGGTCATGCCGCCGCCCATTGCGCGACGGCCTTTTCCAGCACGGCCATCGGCATCGGGCCGGAGGTAAGGATGAAATCATGGAACCGGCGCACGTCGAAGCGCGCCCCCATCGTCGCGCGCGCCGCTTCCCGCGCCGCCGCGATCCGCGTGGCCCCGACCTTGAAGCTGCACGCCTGCCCCGGATAGACGGCATATCGGGTCACTTCCCGGTCGGTCGCCAGCGGCTGTTCCCCGGCATTGTCGACCATCCAGGCGATCGCCTGCTCTCTGGTCCAGCGTTCGTGGTGGATACCGGTGTCGACGACGATCCGCGCGGCGCGGAACAGCTGCGACTGAAGCTCGCCGATCCGGCCGAACGCGTCGCCTTCGAACATGCCCAGTTCCGCCGCGACCTGCTCCGCGTATAGCGCATAGCCTTCGGTGTAGGCGGAGAAACGGACGACCCGCCGGAACAGCGGCAGGGCCGGCGCGCGGGCCAGAACGCTATACTGGAAATGATGACCGGGCACGGCTTCATGATGGGTCAGCGTCGCCAGCCGCCAGGTCGCATGTTCCGCTGGGTCGCGCAGGTTGAGCGAATATTGCCCCGGCTGGCCGGGCGCGCCGCCGCTGTAGAACGCGCCGGGCGCGCCCGCCTCGATCGCGGGCGCCACCCGACGAACGACGATCGGGTCCATTTCAACGATGCCGAAGGCCTGCGGCAGGCGCGCGGTGATCGCCGCGATATGCGCTTCCGCCAGCGCGAGCAGCTTCGCTCGTCCCGCGTCATCGTTGCTGACGGTGAAGCGCGGGTCCTTGTTCAGCGCGCCGATACGGGCGCCGACGCTGCCCTGCGACAGCCCCTGCCCCTTCAGCAACGTGTCGATCTGCGCAATCAGCGCCCGGCATTGTTCCAGCCCAAGCTGATGCAGGTCGCCCGGCGCGATGGCGACGGTGGTGTTCGACCGGACCGCGGCGGCATAATAGGCGTCGCCGTCCGGCAGACGCCACACCCCGGCGATATCGACGGCGCGCGGCGCCACCGCCTCAAGCGCCGCGATCTGCCGGTCAAGCGCGGGGGCAATACGACCCCGGAAAATCCGTTCGGCGCGGGCGCCATCGCCCTGCCGCCCCAGCGCCGCCATCTTTGCCAGCGCCGGAGCGATCAGCGCCGATTCCAGCGGTGGCCGGTCGCGCAGCCCGATGATCTGCGCGATGGTTTTGGCGATGACGAAATCGGGAGGAATGACGCCTAGCCCCGCGTCGTGGCGGATGCGGTCGCTTTCCTGATCGATCACCGTCGCCAGTGACGCCAGCCGCGCGAACCATGCGTCCACGTCCGCCGCGTCCGCGATCGGGTGGCGGCCGCCGATGAATTCGGGCAGCCAGTAATAGGCGCCGTTCATCTGGCTGACGACATAGGGGCTGGGCCGCAGGTTTATGTCGACATAACCATAGCGGCCAAGCAGATCGTCGAGCGTTTCGTAAACATAAAGCGCAACGTCACGGTCCAGCGCCGCGCGGCCGGACAGGTTCGCCGGCGCGATAGCGCGCAAGTCGGCCAATGCCTGGCGCACCGCCGCATGCTCTGCCGCGCGTGCATCGAGCGACCGATCATCAAGCGCCGCCCGCAGGCCGGCATGGACGCCGGTATCGAAATCGCTGCGCGTCGCCTCTTCGGGCGAACGCCGCATCAGCCCTTCGGCCAGCGCCTGAAGCAGCGCCTCCAGCGCCTGATCGCCGCTGGCCGGGGAAGACCGCCCCAGCACCGGTCCCGCCGCCGCCAACGCCACCCCCGATGCGGCGGCACCCAGCAGAAGACGGCGATCGATCAGCACGGGAAACTCCGTAGAAAACAACGCGGGCGGCGATCTTGCATTCGCCGCCCGCGCCTGAACACCCTAGAACTTGTAACCGACGGAGGCGCCGAAGGAACGATAGGACGGCTCCACCTGTACGCCGCTGTAGAACGCCTTTTCATACGCATTGGCGTAATAATGCGCGTTGAACAGGTTTTCCGCATACACCACCGCACGGAACCGGTCGTTCTCGATGCCGAAACGCAGGTTGACCGTGTGGTAGCTCGGGCTGAGGAACGGCTCTCCATCCACCGCCTTGTACAGGTAATAATACGGGTTGGAGATCATCTTCGACCGGTAATTCCACTCGGCGCGGGCGAAAGCGTCGAAATCCCCGACCGGCACGGTGTACTGCGTCTGTGCGCCGAGCGTCCATTTCGGCGCGGTCGTCAGCTTCTGGCCGCTAAGGTCGAGAACGACGCCGTCGATCAGCGCGTTCGGGTAATCCTTGTACTTCGACTTGTTGAAACCGAGTTGGCCGCCCAGCTTCCACTGGTTGGTGATCCGCGCGTCGAAGCTTGCCTCGACACCATAGCTTTCGGCGGACGCCGCGTTGGCGATGCCGCTCACCCCGCGCAACAGCCCGGTCACCGGATCGATGAACTGGAAACGGATGGTCTGCTGAACATCCTTCCAGTCCATGTAGAAGCCGGTGACGTCGACGCGGACACGCGAATTGAACAGGTCGAACTTGGTACCAAGCTCGTAGTTCCACAGCGTTTCCGGCTCGAATTCGTTACGCAGCTGCGTGGCGTTGACCGTCTGGGTTCCGCCGGATTTGAAGCCGCGGGATGCGGTGGCGAAGATCATCCAGTCGCGCTGCGGCTTGTAGGTCAGCGTGAACTTCGGCGAGATATCCTCGAACGCCGCGCTACGGTCGTTGTTTCCGGTCACCGTGCCGTTGGACCGCGTCTGCGACAGGTTGGTGACCTTTTCCCACGAATAGCGGACGCCGGCGGTGGCTGCGAATTGCTCGGAGAAGTTCAGCGTGCCCTGGGCGAACAGCGCGAAATAACGCGATGTACTGTCGCCATCGGCGCCGGTCACTTCCAGACCGGAACAGTTGCCGACCGTGCCCGCCGGGCACAGCGGGCTGTCGGCGCCGTGATAGGTCGACTGGTCGCTGACGCCGCTGTCCTTGCCCAGCGACGTGCCGATGCTCCAGTCGAGCAGGTTCGACCCGTTCGACTGCAGGCGCAGTTCGCCGCTGGTCGACTTCCGGGTCAGGCGCAGGTCCTCGTAGAAGAAATCGCGGCTGCCGCCGTCGACGTCACCATAGTTGAACACGTCGGATTTCAGGTGGCCGAACACGCCGGTCAGCGATGCCAGGCCGAAATCCCACACCGCCCGCGTGCTGATGTAGCTGAACTTGCTGCCAACGCGCTGCGGCCGGTCGAAATTCACCTTGTTGTCGTTCTCCGGGAAGAAGCCCACGCCGTCGGGATCGCCGACAAGGCCCGCCGACAGGCCGTAGTAGACCGACGCCCAGGTCCGCGTGACAAAGCCGGTCGGCACGCCGTTGCGCATGCCCAGCCGTTCGTTCGAATAGCTGTAGGCGACATCCCAGGTCAGGTTGTCGAGCGGGGTCAGCCGCGCCTGAATCCGTCCGGTGTAATACTTGCTGTTATTGCCTCCGCCGATCGGGTTGATGTTCTTGATGTAGCCGTCGGACTCTTCATACTGGCCGGACGCGCGCACCGCGAGCAGCCCGTCGACGATCGGCACGTTGATGACGCCCTGCGCCCGTTTCGTGCCGTAGCTGGCATAGCCGACTTCGGCTTCACCCTCGAAATGATTCACCGGCTTCTTGGTCACGACGTTGATCGCGCCGCCAACCGCGTTGCGGCCGAAATAGGTACCCTGCGGCCCACGAAGCACTTCGATGCGCTCAAGGTCGACGATCTGCGGGTTGCTTGTGCCGGCCGCGACGTTGAATTCGTCGATGTAGAAGGCATAGCTCGACTGGCGGACATCCGCATACGGGTTGAGCTGGTTCGAAATGCCACGGATCGCGAGATCCTTGCGGTCGCGCGAACCGTTGCTCTGGAAGCTGACGTTCGGCGTCAGCGCGAAATAGTCCTCGACGCCCTGGACGTTCTGGTCCTTCAGGGTCTGCGACGTGACGGCGGTGATCGCGATCGGCACGTTCTGAATCGATTCGGTGCGGCGCTGCGCGGTGACGACGATGTCACTGCTCATATCCTGCTCCGCGGCCCCCGCTGGCGCCTGCGCCCATGCCGGGCCGGAAATCAGCGCGGCGGCAATCGCGACCGGCGCGGCGCACGCGGACAGGGCGCGCGGGAGAATGCGAGGCAGAAAATAGCTCATTGAACGACCTACCCTTGAAAGAGCAGCGGCTTACTGACCGCCGGCTTTATTTTGGAAACAGCACCATGCGCCGCCCGGTTCGGCAGCGCTTTTCCGGCTTCAGCCGGTCAATCGACCCAGCACTGCGGATCAATCGGTCCCTTAGATGCGTCGAGCGGCGCACGAACCAGAACGATCGAGGAAATCATCCCGTCACGCAGCGTTGCGTGCCCCGCGGCGAGCGAACAGGCAGCCTTGCCGTCACGGCGCGAACGGATAACGTGATAATTGTAGATCACGCCGTCCTTCTCGAACACTTCCTTGAACGGCACGACGATCTCGACTTCACCGCCGCCGGCCTGGATCTTCTGGAAATGCGTCGCCCATTCGCCCACGCCGTTGATCACGGTGCGGCCTTCCAGGGTCAGCGTCGCGTCCGGCGTGAAGAATTTGGAGAAGTTTTCCGGCGTGTAGGCGCCGGGCGTCTTGAATGCCTGGTTCCACCAGATGAACATCTTCGACAGCATGTCGGTCGCCGGCTTTTCCGCCGCGGCGGCCGGTGCGGCAACGGTCAGCAACGTCGCAGCCAGAGATGCCGTGATACGGCCAATGAGCCTGCTCTTCGTCATTCGTTATCCCCTTGCTTATTGCCTCTTGGCGCGACCCGCCGGGCGTTGGGAAAAGGTTTCCGCCAGTCCCACTGTTATTGCAATGACACCATATCGGCAGAATCGTTGCGCTCAGCGCAAACTACTCGGCGGGCGCAACGATGACTTTGCCGCCCTTCATGACCAGGCTGATCGTGCGCAGCGCACGGATATCCGCCGTTGGATCGCCATCGACCGCAACGATGTCGGCAAGATAACCGGGGCGCAACGCACCGACCTGCTTGTCGACACCCAGCATCCGCGCCGGCTCGATCGTTGCCGCCCGCAACGCCTGAAGCGGCGTCATCCCCGCTTCGGCATAGAGTTCCGCTTCCCGGATCGTCGCGGTCGTGCCTTCGTTCGGTTCCCAAGGATACTGGTCGCTGCCCAGCGCGATCGGCGTGCCGATCCGGATCGCGTTCTGAAGCATGGCCCAATGGCCCTTTCCGACGGAATCGACGCGGTCGAGATACCAGTCGGGCGACCCGATCTTCTGGTAGAATGCGCGCGCGCCCTTCTGACTGACCACGATCGTCGGGACGAGCCAGATTCCCTTTTCCTTCATGCGGGTGAGGACCGGGGGAGTCAGGAAGTAGCCGTGCTCGAAACCGTCGATACCGGCGTCGATCGCCGTGGCTGCGGCTATCGGCGACCCGTTATGCCCCATCACCTTGACACCGTTGCGATGCGCGACCTCGATCGCCGTCTTCAACTCGTCATCGGTGAAGGGCGAACCGGCGATATCGCCGTGGGTGTCGGATATGCCGCCGGAAATGCCAAGCTTGATCCAGGTCGCCCCGCGCTTGATCTGCTCGCGAACCGCCTGAGAGAATTCGGCGGCGCCATTCACTTCGGTCGAGCCATGCCCGCCGGTCGCGACGATCGACGAACCGGCGGTGTGAATGCGCGGGCCATCGAAAACGCCGCTGTCGATCATCTTCTTGACGGTGAAATCGATCCCGTCCTGCGCGCCGGTCAGGCGGATGGTGGTCACGCCGGAGCGGAGCGACTTCTGCGCATTATCGAGCATGCGCAGCGCAATCGATTCCCGGCTCTCATTATAGACGCGCGTGGCGCCCGGCAGGTTGAGCGCCAGGTGGACGTGCATGTTCATCAGCCCCGGAATCAGCCATTTGCCGTTGAGGGGGATGACCCGCGCACCGGAAGGAACCGGCGTCGATGCCGCCGGGCCGATCGCCTTGATCGTTTCGCCGTCGATGACGACCACGGCGTCGCGCACCGGCGCCTTGCCCTCGATATCGACGACATTGGCGCCGGTCAGCGCCAGCAGTTCCGCCTGAGCCGGCGCCGTCAGCAACAGCGCCGCCGCCAGGGCCGTCATGCAAACCATCCTCATCACGCACCCCTCTCCGAACGTGGGATGGACCGGTACCGCCGGCCATCTCGCCACCAATGGCTGAAGCATGCGGGATACAGGCGTGCGTTCAATGCAGGGAAACGGCCAAATTTGTTGCGGCTAGCGCAACACCACTGCGCCCACGGTACTTTTCCCAGATATAATCTTAAAATTCAGTGCCGTAACCGCCAGAGCACCGAACACCCATAGTGCTTGCCGATGCCGCCCGGATTTGCATTCTGTCGCGGTCGGCTCGCCGGTCGATCCGCTTCGGGGAATCCACATGCACGCATCCACCCAATTCCTGCATTCGCGCCGCCATGCCCTGATGCTGCTTGGCAGCAGCGCGCTCAGCCTGGCCCTCCCCGCCCCCGCATTTGCCGCAGCGGACTCCCCGGCGGTGCGGCTGCGGGCGCTACTGGACCTGAGCGAGGCGGCCGACGCCCGGCTCGATCCGCTGTCGGCGGCCCGGCAGGCCGAAGCCGCCGCCCCCGCCTTCGTCGATCCGCTCAGCGACGGTTATGTCGCCGCCCTGAAAGCGAACAAGCAGGCGGAATGGCAGGCGCTGCAGGCGATTGATCGCTCCGCGCTGCCGCCGGTCGAACGCATCGCCTATGACGTGTTCCGCTACCAGATCCGTCAAACATTGACGCTTTTTGAAACCGGCCTTTTCGACGTTCAGCGCATGGCGCCGTTCGATCCGTCTTTCGGGTTACAGGTTGAATTCCCTGATTTCGTGTCTGGCGGGCCGGCGCCCTTCGCCACCGTCGCGGACTATGAGCGCGGCCTGGAACGCCTCGACGGCTTTGCCGGCTATCTGGAAAATGCGGTGGCGCAAGCCCGGCGCGGGCTTGCCGAGGGGTATCGCCAGCCGCGCATCGTGATCGAGAACCTGTTGCGGCAGGTCGACGCGGTCCTCGCCATCCCGGTTGAAAAAAGTGCGTTCTGGTCGGCGATTGACCGCCTTCCAGACAGTTTCGGCGCGGCGGACCGCGACCGGCTGCGCGCGGCGTATAAAGCGCGCATCACCGATCGGGTCTACCCCGGCTACCGTCTTTGGCAGCGTTTCCTGAAAGACAGTTACCTGCCCGTCGCGACGCCGGAACCGGGCCGGTGGGCAATGAAGGACGGTGAGCGGCTCTATGCGTGGGAACTTGCCCGCCACACGACGACGACCCGCGGGGCGGACGATATCCATGCGCTTGGGCTGAGCGAGGTGGCGCGCATCCGGCAGGAGATGGAGTCCGTTCGCATGAAGGTCGGCTTTTCAAGCGATCTCAAGGCTTTCTTCGAACATGTTCGCACCGATCCCAAATTCTACTGCAAGACGCCGGATGAACTGCTTGGCCGTTTCAAGGCGATCGAGGCGCGGATATGGCCGGGCATTTCCCGGCTGTTCCACGATCGACCGAAGGCGCCGTTCACGGTGCAGCCGCTGCCCGCCCTCGGCGACCAGCGCGGCACCGGTTATTACCGCCCCGGCCCGCCCGACGGAAAATCGCCCGGCATTCTGTTCTTCAACATGTCGATGCTCGACACCCGGCCGATCCCGACGCTGGAGACATTGACCCTCCACGAAGGCATTCCCGGTCACCATTTCCAGATCACCCTCGCGCGCGAGAACGCGGCGCTGCCCCCCTTGCTGCGCTTCGGTTCGGCAACGGCGTTCACCGAAGGCTGGGGCCTCTACGCCGAATCGCTTGGACCAGAACTGGGCATGTTCAGCGACCCGATGCAGCTTTTCGGCCATCTGGACATGGAAATGCTGCGCGCGGTGCGTCTGGTCGTCGACACCGGCATTCACGCCAAGCGATGGGACCGCGATCAGGCGATCGCCTTCATGCTCGACAACACCTCGATGGCCAGGCGCGACGTGGAGGTCGAGATCGATCGCTACATCGCCTATCCGGGCCAGGCGTGCGCCTACAAGATCGGCGAGCTGAAATTCCGCGAGCTTCGCGCGCGCAGCGCCAGCGCACTTGGACCACGCTTCGACCCGCGCGACTATCACGATCAGACGCTCGGCACGGGCGCCCTGCCAATGGACGTGCTCGAAGCGAAAATCGATGCATGGATAGCGGCGGGCGGCGGGCGGCAATCGACGTAACGCCCCCGCCCGCCCCTTCGCGACGCACGCGGCATGACGGCGCGGAAATACTCGTCGTTGCACGCTGGCATGATGGGCGTCCGATCCATCTCAAAGCGATGCCGGCGCCCCTGAATCCGGTCGCCCGCGCGGGTCGTCTTCTGGCGCAAAAGGGCGCGAGAAGCGACCGTTCGTGGCGCCGTGCAATTGCATTCGTCCTGCGAAACGACAGGAACAGTTCGTGCACGCGACCCGTTGGTGGTCATCCTCCACATAAGGAATCTGCCATGAACACCGCACAAAATGCCACCGAACGCGATGAAACGGGCAACCTCATCTCATCGAGCAAGGTCGAAGGGACCAAAGTCTATAACACCGCGCGTGAGCATCTCGGCTCAATCCATCATTTCATGGTCGGCAAGCGCAGCGGAAAGGTCGAATATGCCGTCATGAGTTTCGGCGGCTTTCTCGGCATGGGTGAAAGCTACCACCCACTTCCGTGGGATGTCTTGTCGTACGACACCGATCAAAACGGCTATGTCGTTGATATCGACAAGGATCGCCTGAAAGGCGCCCCGCATTATGGCGTTAACGAGGAACCCGCCTACGATCGCGCCTACGGCAGGAGCGTCTATGACTATTACGGGATCTCGTATTAAATCGAGGCCCCTGCCCGCCAGAAAAGGGTCGGCCGCAGGGCCGGCTCTTTTCGTTTCGGTATCTAGTCGTCCGCCTTCCGGCCCATCGTCCAATTGGCTTTCATCCGCACGATCGGATTCGGCGCGCACCAGATTTCGCCCGTCTCGGTAATCGCGGTCACCCAGATCAGGTCGTGCTCTTCACCATAATCGATGACGCCGAGCGCACGTCCATCGCCCTTGCCTTTGACGTGGAGCGGGATGGATGGATGGAGCTGGGTGAACATGAGCATGACCTCGCAATCGGGGCCGGAACAAACGCTGCTAATGGCCTATGGTTTCGCCGAATTGTCCGCCCGGTAACGCGGGGACGCCTACTCGCTGTCCTGCACCGGCTCAGTTGCGTGTGCGGTCTTGCCCAGCACCGCCATATAGCGGGCCGCGAAATCAAAATAGATTTTGGCGACCTCCGGCGATGAAGCGGTCCGCCCCTTCGCAATGCACTCGGCGTGACGGCGTTTGAAATATTCATAATCGGGGGCTGACATAGCGAGCCTCCTGCATAAAGCGGCGGCTCTCCGGTTACCGTCGGCCAACGCTGTGCTCATGCCAGGGGCGTCGGTTGGCCAAGGCTGCGCTTCCCGGCGGAGAGAGTCAAACCCCACCGGCATTGCGAAAATCACGCCGGGCGGGATTTATGCCACCCCGCCGCCGTCGCCCGCACCCAAACACCATGCCTGGTTCCATAACGGTTTGCCTCGCCGGGTGGCCGGGCCTTCACCGCCCGCCAGGTTCATCTGGCGCTCAAGCATCGGCGCGCAAGCGTCCAAAAGCCTTGCAAAGCGCCTGCGACACCCTTGCGGCAACCCCACAAAAAACCCCGCCATCCCATTGGGAAAGCGGGGTTTTAATGGTGGGCGTGGCAAGGATTGAACTTGCGACCCCTGCGATGTCAACACAGTGCTCTACCACTGAGCTACACGCCCGTCGGAGGCGGGCTTTAGCCGGGCGTCCCCGCCCGTGCAAGCACCGAATGCGTCGTCGGCCGACGGTGCCGCTCAACTATGGCCGGACAGACTGCCGATATCGAACATCCGGTCGATCTCGGTCACCAGATCGCGCAGGTGGAACGGCTTCGACAGCACCTTGGCCTGCGGCACCGCCTTGCCGGCGCGCAGCGTCACCGCCGCGAAACCGGTGATGAACATCACCCGCATCCCCGGTGCCTGCTGGCCGGCGCGCTGGGCCAGTTCGATTCCGTCCATTTCGGGCATGACGATGTCGGTCAGCAGCAGATCGAACGCATTGGGCGCCAGCAGTGGGAGAGCGGCGGTGCCGCGATCGACGGCGGTCACCGCATAGCCGGCCTTTTCCAGCGCCCGCGTCAGATACTGGCGCATCACGTCGTCGTCTTCGGCCAGCAGGATCCGGATCATCGAAACCCTCATCATCGTTGGCGCCGAAAGCCGGTCGCTGACGCGCTCTTATGCGCCTGCCTCTTAATAATTTCCAGCTTCGCGCGGGATTGATCGCATCGGCAGATCGCGCCAAGGTCCGCCCGTGTTCGACTTTCTCGCGCCGAGCGGGCCGGCGGTTCCGGTCATCCTGTCCGTGCCCCATGCCGGCCGCTGCTACCCGGCCGACACCGCCCGGCTGGCCCGGGTGCCCGCCGACCGGCTGATCGCGCTGGAGGACCGGCATGTCGACCTGCTCGCCGCCCACGCGCCGGCGGCCGGGGCGGCAACTCTGGTTGCGCGCACGCCGCGCGCATGGATCGACCTCAACCGCTCCGAACAGGATGTCGACCCGGCGATGATCGATCCGCCGATCGCCTTCGGCCGCGCGCCGTCAGCCAAAGTGCGCGGCGGGCTGGGGCTGGTGCCGCGCCGCCTCGCCGGCGTCGGTGACCTTTGGCGGGCGCCGCTTGCCCGCGCATCGCTCGACGCGCGCATCCAGGGCGTCCACCGCCCCTATCACGCGGCGCTCGCCACCGCGATCGCCGATGCCCATACCCGATTCGGCATCGCGGTGCTGCTCGACCTGCACTCGATGCCGCCGCTTGGCGGAGCGCAGCCGCCGACGCTGGTGCTGGGCGACCGATTCGGGTTGACCGCCGGCAGCCGTTTCACCGCCCGCCTGCGCGGAGAGGCGGAAGCGGCCGGGCTGCGGGTTGCGCTCAATGCGCCCTATCAGGGCGGGCACATCCTGGAGCGGCACGGCGCGCCCGGCCGTGGCATCCACGCGATTCAGGTCGAGGTCGACCGCGCGCTCTACCTCGGCAAAAGCCTGCGCACGCCCGATTCCGCCGGGGTGGCGCGGCTGGCACGGTTCATCGCCACCTGCGTCAGCGCGCTGGCGGAAGAGGCCCTGGGCGGGACGATGCCGATCGCCGCCGAATAGACCCCAGAAAAAAGCCACCCCATGCAATGCACGGAGTGGCCAAGGTTCAGGGAGGAAGCACATCCAAGGATGTGCCAACCCGCAGGAAGTGAAAGGGGGGAAAACACCTCCACGGGCCAACAAGATATGGAACGCGGCCGAGTGGATTTCAAGCCGCAACCAAAATTATTTGAACCGCAATGGGGCGAGCCGCGCCACGGCCCCGCCCGCGTCCCGCCGGCTACGCCGCCGACGTACCCATCATCTCCGGCAACCGGCCCATGCGGACCTGGCGGCCGAATACGTCACTGACCAGCCCAAGGGAGAACAGATGCGCGTAGAGTAGCGGCAGCATGCCGTTCTGCGACCATTTGCGCAGTTGATCGCCGCGCATGTCCTTCAGCTTATCCTGGTCGACCATGCGGAAACCACGATAGACGAACGGCTGCTCCTGCTCCGGCTGCTCGATCTTGACCTCGCCGTCCATCAACAGGCCGGATTCGTTCAGTTCGGCCATGAACGCATTGGTCTGCGCCGCCGCCTGCTCGAATCCCTCGCAGAACTGCAGGATCGACTTGGTCGCGTCGCTGGGCTGGCCGTCGACGAAAAGCGGCTCACCTTCCTCGCCCGGCCCGACGGCATTGCTGGTCGGATCGAAACACAGCGACAGTTCGTCGGTGTCAGGGCGCAGCCGCGCCAGCATGAACGGATAACGGCGGATATAGGCCGGGACATAGGCCTCTCGGCTCATCCGGCCGTCTTCGCCGATCATCGTGTTCATGCCCGCGTTCAGCGCCATCAGCGCCAGCGGCACCGAATTCTCGCCGGACGAGAAGACGATCGGGAAGGAACGCTGACACGGAATGAATTCCTCGACCGCGATCGGCACGGCATGCTCGATCGCCAGGAACGGCAGCGCGTCGGTCGGGCGGGTACGCCAGTCGGCATGGTCGTTGCTCGAAAGCGGCACCAGATCCTTGTAGAAAAGCGGCAGGTTCGCCGGCGGCTGGCTGGCCATGTTCAATTCTCTCCACGTTGATTGCGATCCGGCGGCCGCCGGAGGCTTGCAATGGCTGGCGGGTCTATGGCCTTGGCGGTTCCGACGCAAGCCGGACCAGCTTGCCGGGGTTCATGATTCCGCGCGGGTCGAGCGCCTGTTTGATCGCCCGCAGCGTCGCCAGCCGGGCCGGGTCGGCCAGCCGTTCCAGCTCGTCCAGTTTCATCTGGCCGATGCCGTGTTCGGCGGAGATCGATCCGCCGGCGGCGGTAACCAGATCGTGGACGCGGGCGCTGGCCGCCTTGCCGGCGCCGTTCGCCCAGTCAGCGGGCGCCCCCGCCGGGGCGCGGACGTGAAAATGGACGTTGCCGTCGCCCAGATGGCCGAAACCGCTGGCGTCGGTGCCGGGAAACTCCGCCTCGATCGTCGTCGCCGCCGCCAGCAGGAAATCGGGCATCGCCGCCACCGGAACGGAAATGTCGTGCTGCGCCGCCGGGCCGCTGGCGCGTTCCGCCTCCGAAATCGAATGGCGCAGGCGCCAGAACGCCTCTTCCTGCGCCTGGTTGAGCGCGACGGCGGCGTCAGCCCCCAGCCCGGCGGCCAGCGCCGCCGCCAGCGCCGCCTCCATGCGCGCGCGGGCATCGTCGCCGACCAGTTCGATCAGCGCGTGCCAGCGGTGAGCGCCGGCAAGCGGCGCACGTGTGCCGGGGATGTGGCGCAGCACCCGATCCAGCGAATCGGCGGGGATCAGCTCGAAACTCTCGATCCCGCCGGGCAACGCCGCCTCCAGCCGGCGGAGCAGCGCCAGTGCCGCGTGCGGCGTGTCCAGCCCGACCCAGGCGACGGCGCGGTCGGTCGCGGCGGGAACCAGTCGCAGCGCGGCGGCGGTGACCACGCCCAGCGTTCCTTCCGCACCGATCAGCAACTGGGTCAGGTCATAGCCGCGATTGTCCTTGCGCAGCGCCGACAGCCCGTCGAACAGCGTGCCATCGGGCAGCACCGCTTCCACGCCTGCAACCAGCGCCCGCATCGTGCCGAACCGCAGAACCTGCGTGCCGCCGGCGTTGGTCGACACCAGCCCGCCGATGGTCGCCGATCCTTTCGCGCCCAGCGACAGCGGAAAACGCCGCCCGGCCGCCGCCGCCGCATCGTGCAGGTCGGACAGGATAACCCCCGCCTCCACCACGGCCAGATTATCCTCGGCGGACAGGGAGCGGATGCGGTTCATCCGCCGCAGCGACAGGATCAGGGCACTGCCGTCCGCCGGCGGTGTCGCCCCGCCGACCATCGACGTGTTGCCGCCCTGTGGAACCAGCGGGATACGGGTGGAGGCAGCCAACGCCACCGCCGCCGCCGCTTCCGCCGCGCTGGCCGGGGCGAGCAGCGCCGGCGCCGTGCCGTGATACCGGCCGCGCCAGTCGCTCACCCACGGCGCGATCGCGTCGACATCGGTCACAAACCCCTTTGGCCCAAGCAGCGCGGCGAAGCGGTCGAGGATGGCGGAGTCAATCATCGCGCGGTCATAGCGCAACCGCGCGGATTTGCATCCTGACCGGCAATGCAATTAATCCGGGGTTCAACCGGGCTGGGCCATGCGCGTCGCCCTGATGGAATTCTGGGCTTGAGCATAGCGCTTGTCACTGTCCTGTTGCTCGGTGTCGCCGTTTCGGCGGCGGAGCGCGTGGAATATGCCCAGGTCATCATTCGGGAACGGGTGATCATCCGCGTGCCGACCGCACGCCCCCCGCGCGCGACGGAATGGCGCGAACGCCGCGGGCCGGACTGCATCGCCGCCAGTCAGCTCGCCGGGGCGGAAGTGACCGGCGAGGACAGTGTCGACCTGCGGCTGAAGGGCGGCGATCACGTCCGCGCCCGGTTGAACGGCCGTTGCACCGTGCTCGGTTATTATTCCGGTTTCTACCTGCGGCCGGGCAGCGACGGCCAAATCTGTGCAGATCGCGACGCGATCCACGCCCGTTCCGGCGGGCGCTGCGAGATAGAGGAATTCCGTTTGCTGACCCCTAAACGCGGCAGCAAACGCGCGAAACCTTGACAAATGGCGGGGCTTTGCCCAAGCGCGGGGCGCAGACGGCGACGGGCCGTCCGCGACCATTCTTTCCGGAATCTCGATGACTTTTGCCGATCTCGGCCTTTCAGATGAGTTGATGCGCGCGGTCGACGAGGTCGGCTACAGCGAACCGACCCCGATCCAGAAACAGGCGATCCCCAGCGTGCTGATGGGCCGCGACCTGATCGGCATCGCCCAGACCGGCACCGGCAAGACCGCCGCCTTCGTCCTGCCGATGATCGACATATTAGGCAGCGGTCGCAGCCGGGCGCGGATGCCGCGTTCGCTGATCCTGGAACCGACGCGCGAACTGGCCGCGCAGGTCGCCGAAAATTTCGAACAGTACGGCAAGTACCACAAGCTTTCGATGGCGCTGCTGATCGGCGGCGTGTCGATGGGCGATCAGGTGAAGGCGCTGGAAAAGGGCGTCGACGTGCTGATCGCGACACCGGGCCGGCTGATGGACCTGTTCCAGCGCGGCAACATCCTGCTGACCGGCTGCGCGCTCCTCGTCATCGACGAGGCCGACCGGATGCTCGACATGGGGTTCATCCCGGACATCGAGGACATCTGCTCGAAACTTCCCAAGAACCGGCAGACGCTACTGTTTTCCGCGACCATGCCGGCACCGATCAAAAAGCTAGCCGACAAGTTCCTGACCGACCCGAAATCGATCGAGGTCGCCCGTCCGGCATCGTCCAACCGTCTGATCGAACAGGCGCTGGTCCCGGTAACCAGCCGGACCAAGAAAGCGACGCTGATCGACATGCTCGGCGCGCCCGACGTCAAGACGGCGATCATCTTCTCCAACCGCAAGTCGACGGTGCGCGACCTGACGACCAGTCTGAAGCGCGCGCGCTTCGCCGCCGGGCAGATTCAGGGCGACATGGATCAGGCGGAACGCATTCGCGAACTGGATCGGTTCAAGTCGGGCGAGATCACCGTCCTCGTCGCCTCCGACGTCGCCGCGCGCGGCCTGGACGTCAAGGATGTCAGCCACGTCTTCAACTATGACGTGCCGTGGCACCCGGACGACTACATTCACCGCATCGGCCGCACCGGCCGCGCCGGGGCAACCGGCAAGGCGTTCACGCTCGCGACGCCGGACGACGACGAAGCGGTCGCCAATATCGAAAAACTGAGTGGCCAGAAGATTCCGCGCATCGGCAAGGCCGCGCCGGCTGCCGCCGACACGGCGGAAGACAAGCCGACGCCCGCGCCACGCGCCCGCGCCGCCAAACCTGCCCAGAACAAGTCCGCCGGGCAAAAGCCAAAGGCGGAATCGCAGCCCAGGCCGGCACCGACAACGGCAGCATCGGCGGCTCCCGCCACGCGCAAGCCGGAACCGCGCCGCGACGATCGCAACGACGGCCCCGACGATGGCTGGAACGGTCCGGTCCCGGATTTCCTCGGCGTCAGCTTCGGCAACTAAATAGCCGAAGGGCGTCAGGCGCGCCCGGCATAACGACGACGGAACTCGTCCGCGAATGCGCTCAGCCGCCCCTCGGCGATCGCGTCGCGCAGGCCCTGCATCAGCCGCTGGTAGAACCACAGGTTATGCTCGGTCATCAACATCGCGCCCAGTATCTCGCCAGACCGGACAAGGTGGTGAAGATAGGCGCGTGACCATTCGGCCGTCGGCGATTCCGGGTCGAGCGGCGCCAGATCCTCCGCGAAGCGCGCATTGCGGATGTTGATCGGCCCGTCCCAGGTGAAGGCTTGGCCGGTGCGGCCGCTGCGGGTGGGCAATACACAATCGAACATGTCGATGCCGCGCTCGACCGCGCCGACGATATCATCGGGCTTGCCAACCCCCATCAGGTAGCGCGGACGGTCGGGGGGCAGCATCGCCGGCGCATAATCGAGCACCCCGAACATCGCCTCCTGCCCTTCCCCCACCGCCAGCCCGCCGACCGCATAGCCGTCGAAACCGATATCGGTCAGCGCGTCGGCCGACGCCTGCCGCAACGCCCGGTCGAGCGCGCCCTGCTGAATGCCGAACAGCGCGCCACCGGCATTGTCGGCGTCGAAGGCGGCACGCGACCGCCGCGCCCAGCGCATCGACCGCTCCATTGCCGCCGCCTGCACCGCGCGGTCGGCGGTGGTCGGCACCAGCTCGTCGAACGCCATGACGATGTCGGAACCGAGCAGGCGCTGGATGTCCATCGACCGTTCCGGCGACAGCATGTGTCGCGATCCGTCGAGGTGGGATCGGAAGGCAACGCCCTCTTCGCTGACCTTGCTCAATTCGGACAGGCTCATCACCTGATAGCCGCCGCTGTCGGTCAGGATCGGCCGGTCCCAGCCCATGAATGCATGCAGCCCGCCCAGCCGTGCCACCCGTTCCGCGCCGGGGCGCAGCATCAGGTGGTAAGTATTGCCCAGAATGATGTCGGCGCCGGTCACGCGCACGGCCGCAGGCTTCATCGCCTTGACGGTGGCGGCGGTGCCGACCGGCATGAAGGCGGGGGTACGGATCTCTCCCCGGCGCATGCGGATGGCGCCGGTGCGGGCGGCGCCGTCGGTCGCGGCGATGGTGAAGGCAAAACGATCGGTCACGCTGCTAACGCCCCCGCTTGCCCTTGCCCGGTTGCGGCCGCTGGAAATTCAGGGTCAGCAGTTCGTCGCGGGTCAGCCGCCCATCACCATTCTTGTCGTAGGCGGCGAAGCGTCGGGCGAATTCGCCGACGAACTCAGCCTCCGAAATCCGATCGTCTTCGTTGCGGTCGAAGTCGAAACGACCGGGAAGTGCCCCGGCGCTACCCAGTTCCGCTTCCGCCCAATGCGACAGCTCGATCAGCGAAATCGCGCCGTCGCCATTGGCATCGCCCAGCGCGAACGACGCCCTGACCCCGGCATCGAACTCGGCACGGGTGACGACACGATCACGGTCTGCGTCGAAACTGGTGATCAGGATCGCGACCGGCGCCGCCATCATCGTGATGCCGCTGTCGACCGGCGGCACCGGCGGCGGCTGCACCGCCTCGGCCGGCGGCTGGCGCGCGCCGGCCAGCAGCAACAGGCAGAGCAGCGGCCCGGCAAATCCAGCGCGCATCATTCGTCTCCGTCGCCCGGCAGCAGCAGGCTCGCGTCGCCATAGGAATAGAAACGATAGCCCGTCGCGATCGCATGTGCATAGGCACCAAGCATCCGCTCGCGCCCCATCAGCGCGCTGACCAGCATGAACAGCGTCGATTTGGGCAAGTGGAAATTGGTCATCAGCCCGTCGATGGCGCGGAAACGATAGCCGGGGGTGATGAAGATGCTGGTGTCCCCGGCGAACGGCCGGATCGTACCGTCCGCATCCGCCGCGCTTTCCAGCAGCCGCAGGCTGGTCGTGCCGACCGCGATCAACCGGCCGCCGCCGGCGCGCACCGCGTTCAGCCGGTCGGCGGTGGCGGCGTCGATCCGCCCCCATTCGGTATGCATCTGGTGGTCGTCGGTATCGTCCGCCTTGACCGGCAGGAAGGTGCCCGCGCCGACATGCAGGGTCAGCGTTTCCCGGCCGACCCCGGCGGCGTCGAGCGCGGCGACCAGCGCCGGGGTGAAGTGCAGCGCCGCGGTCGGCGCCGCCACCGCCCCCGCTTCGCGCGCGAACATCGTCTGGTAATCCTCCGCATCGCGGGCGTCGGGCGCGCGCTTTCCGGCGATATACGGCGGCAGCGGCATCGTCCCCGCCCGTTCCAGCAGCAATTCCACCGGCTCGTCGCCGTCGAAGGTCAGCAACAGGCTGCCGTCCGCGCCGCGCTGATCGGCTACCGCCGAAATCCCGGCGGCAAAGCTGATCCGGTCGCCGTCGCGCACGCGCCTGGCATTGCGAACGAAGGCCCGCCAGGCACGCGGCCCTTCCCGCTTGTGCAACGTTGCACTGACTCGTGCATTGCCACGCATGCCGTCCAGCCGGGCCGGGATGACGCGGGTGTCGTTGAACACCAGGCAATCGCCGGGGCGCAGAACCGCCGGCAGCTCCGCCGCCACCCGGTCGGCCATGCCCGTGGCGTCAACCACCAGCATCCGGGCGGAATCGCGCGGGCTGGCCGGGCGTAGCGCTATCGCCTCCGGCGGCAGCGCGAAGTCGAACAGATCGACCCGCATCGCCGGCGACTCAGCGCTTTCCGGTCGGCTTCGCGATCGTCGGCGGCGCGGCCGGCACGTCGGTGTTCAGTGTCGGCGCGGCAACCGCGGGCGGCTCCCCGTCCGCCTCCACCCAGGCGCGCAGGATGCGGGTCGGGTTCATCGGCGGCTCACCCTTTTCGATCCGGTCGACCGCGTCCATGCCGCTGATCACCCGACCGAACACGGTATATTTCCCGTCAAGCTGCAGCCGCGGCATCAACACGATGTAGAACTGGCTGTTGGCCGAATCAGGGTCCTGCGCCCGCGCCGCCGACACCGCGCCGCGCACGTGCGGCATGTCGTTGAACTCGGCCTTCACGTCGGGCAGGTCGGAACCGCCGGCGCCGGTCCCTTCCGGGTCGCCGCCCTGCGCCATGAAACCGTCGATCACGCGGTGGAAGGTCAGGCCGTTATAGAAGCCGCGCCGGGTCAATACCTTGATCCGCTCGACATGGTTCGGCGCCTTGTCCGGGCGGAGCAGCATGCGGACGCGCCCGCCGTTCGACAGGTCAAGCACCCAGATATTCTGCGGGTCGACGGGCGGCGCGCTGCTTTCCGGGGCCGGCGTCGGCGATGCGGTGGGCGTTGGCGTATCGCTCTGCGCCCCGGCGGCGGTCGCCAGGCCGAGAATCGCGAGCAGGCCGATCAGGAAACGCATCGGGACGGACACTCCGCTGGATATGGGATGGTGGGCTTTGCGCGAAAATGTGGCGGCTTGGCGGCGCATCGGTCGGTTTTCAGACGCCCCGCCCCAGACCTGCGTCGGCGATGCGCGCCTGCACGTCGGCGTTGACGTCCGGGGTTACGAAGCGGTGGATGTCGCCGCCATAGACCGCGATCTCCTTGACCAGCCGGGACGCGATTGGCTGCAACGCGACATCGGCCATCAGGAACACCGTCTCTATACGGTTGTTCAGCTGCTGGTTCATGCCGGCCATCTGATACTCATATTCGAAATCGGCGACGGCGCGCAGCCCGCGGATGATGACGCTGG
Source organism: Sphingomonas flavalba (assembly GCF_047553045.1). Lineage (GTDB taxonomy): Bacteria > Pseudomonadota > Alphaproteobacteria > Sphingomonadales > Sphingomonadaceae > Sphingomonas_L > Sphingomonas_L flavalba_A. The sequence goes on from NZ_CP180208.1 coordinate 1,542,505, forward strand.
CGCCCTGCCGTTCGGCAAAGGTCATCAGCAGCGCGTCGAAGGCGACAACGTCGATCGTGCCGGGAATGGCGGCGACTTCGCGCCGAACCATCGCCAGCCGCTCCTCGACCGAGAACATCGGCGATTTGGACGGATTGGTGGTTACGCCGATCACCAGCCGGTCGACCAGCTTCGCACCGCGCCGGATGATGTCCATATGGCCAAGCGTGATCGGGTCGAACGTGCCCGGATAAATGCCTGTGCGCATCCCGCTGTTCCCCTTGTTAGTGGTCGCGCTCGACGGTGTAGCGCGCGATCGCGCGCAGCAGGTCCGCTTCCGGCCCGAACGGCCGCAGATGGGCGATCGCCTGTTCGACCAGCAACGCTGCCTGCGCCCGCGCCCGCTCGGCGCCGAGCAGCGACACGAACGTCGCCTTGCCGGCGGCCGCGTCCTTGCCGACCTTCTTGCCGGCGGCCGCCGCGCTTCCTTCCGCGTCGAGCAGGTCGTCGGCGATCTGGTAGGCCAGGCCGATGTCGCGGGCATAGCCACGCAACCCGGTGCGCCCATCCGGCGCGACCCGGCCCATGATCGCCCCCGCTTCCACGCAAAAGGCGATCAGCGCGCCGGTCTTCAACTGTTGCAGGCGGGTGACCCCGGCCAGGTCGAAGCTGGTCGATTCCGCCGCCAGGTCCATCATCTGCCCGCCGGCCATGCCGTCCGGGCCGCTCGCCCGGCCCAGTTCCAGGGTCAGGTCGGCGCGGACGAACGGGTCCGGATGGGTGCGCTCATCCGCCAGCACGGCGAAGGCCAGCGCATGCAGGGCATCGCCGGCCAGAATGGCGGTCGCCTCGCCGAATTGCTTGTGTACCGTCGGCTTGCCCCTGCGCATGTCGTCGTCGTCCATCGCCGGCAGATCGTCATGGATCAGCGAATAAACGTGCATGCATTCAATGGCGACGGCCACGCGCAACGCGGCGGCGCGGTCGATATTGAACAATTCGCAGGTCGCGCACACCAGCAAAGGGCGCAGCCGCTTGCCGCCGCCGATCGCGGCATGGCGCATTGCCTGAAACAGCGGCGCGCGCGGATCATCCGGCACGACCAGCAGCGCATCGAGCGCCCGGTCGATGTCAGCCGCGATCCGGTCCAGCGCGGGGGCCAGGCTGAGCGAGGCGCGCGGCATCGCGGTCAATGAGCGTCGAACGGCTTGAGGCCGGCCGGCCCGCCGTCGCCGAGCACGATCTGGTCGATGCGCGCCTGCGCCTCGGCCAGCCGTTGCTCGCAGCGGGCGCGCAGCTTGTCGCCCTCCGCATAGAGGGCGATCGAACGGTCCAGCGGCACATCGCCGCTTTCGAGTTGCGCGACGATGGTTTCGAGCCGCTTCAGCGCGTCCTCGAACGACAGGTCGGCAGTGGAGTCTGCACTATCGGGCATAGGCCCGGCTTGTGAAGCGCGCGCCGATGCGGGTCAAGCGCGGCACGGCCGCCGCCGGCAAAAGAAACGGCCCCGGCGCGACATGCGGGGGCCGTTTCCCGTTCACCCCCCGTTCAGGCCGCTGTGGCGGGCGCCATAGTCCGCCGCCGCATCGCAAAGCCGATCAGGCCGAACCCGGCGATCAGCATCGCCCAGCTCGCCGGCTCCGGCACCGCGTTCAACCCGGCAACCTCGAAATTGAACGTCGCCGACCCGGCATTGCCGAAATTATAGCTGACATTGTCGACCGCCCCCACAAAGCCGCCGTCCCAGCCGGAACCGACGCCGACGCCGATACCGATGACGGTCAGGCTGGAATTGAGGCTGATCCAGTCGCCAAGGCTGTCGAAACATGTGCCACCGGATTTGCAGGAATCGACTCCCGCCGCCCGCGTGACATTGTTGTTATTCGCCCAGAAGGTGCTGCTCAGGTCGAAGGTCGCGGTCTGCCACGCCCCCTCCGGCGCGGTGCCGACCCCGTTATAAACCGGCTCGTACACCAGGAAGGTGCCGCCGCCGAGCGCCTTGCCCGACGCGTTGCCAAGGATCAGCCGGTAAACCGGCGCCTGAGCGGCCGGGTTGTTGGACACAACGTCGCGGAACCAGTCATAGGAACCGCCGACAACGCCGGACAGCGCGACCGGAGTGGCAAACAGATATTCGAGGTCGGCCTTGCCGCTGCCGCTCGGGCTGGCGAACACCGCCGACCCGTTGCCGCTGCGCGCCTGGTAATTGGTGATGCCGACGCTGGCGCCGCCGATCACGTTGCGCTGGATCCACTGATCCTTATGGGAATCGGAAACCGATGCTGCGCCAAAACCGCCTATCGCCGACGACACTTTCCCGGCGGTACCGAGCGCGCCGGTCGGCGCGCCGTTCGTCGCGTTGCCCAAAAACGGCGACGGCAGGTCAAGCAGCCCCGTATCGTAGACGGTGGACGCAAAGGCCGGCGTCGCCACCATCGCCGCGGTGGCGAACAACATAGTTCGAATCAGCATTCCATACCCCCTGTCAAAACCCGCAAGTGACAGATTCGTTTAGCGAAACCGGCGAGGCATGGAAAGTTATGGTAAACGACGCTTAACCGGGATCGTCCTGTTTCGAAACAATTTCGCCGCCGCGCGCCCGTTCCTCGGCGACCAGTTCCTTGCGGCTGAGTTTACCAACCATCGTCTTCGGCAGCGCGCTGCGGATCTCGACGGCGACGACCCGCTCATGCTTGCCAAGCTGGGGGTTGAGCCAGGTCTTCAGTTCCTCGCCAGTGGCGGTCGCCGAATCCGTCAGGGTGACGAACGCCTTGGGCATTTCGCCGTGATAGGCATCGGCAATGCCGATCACCAATGCCTCGCGCACCGCCGGGTGGCGATACAGCACCGCCTCGATCTGGCTCGGGAACACCTTGAACCCACCAACCGCGATCATGTCCTTCAACCGGTCGACGATGCGGATATAGCCGTCGTCGTCGATCACGGCGACGTCGCCGGTCCGCAGCCAGCCGTCGACGAACACTGCGGCATCGTCATCCGGCCGGTTCCAGTAGCCCTTCATTACCTGTGGGCCACGGAACACCAGTTCGCCGGGCTGCCCGTCCGGCGCCGGCCGCGTCGGGTCGTCCTTGTCGACCAGCCGGATATGGGTGGCGGGGATCGGCTGGCCGATCGTCCCGGTCTTGTTCAGCCCCTCATAGGGGTTGGTCGAAACCACGCCGGCGCTTTCGGTCAGGCCGTAACCTTCGACCACGGTGGCGCCCGTCCGCGCCTCGAACCGCGCCTTCAGTTCGGCCGGCATCGGCGCGCCACCGGAAATGCAGGCACGCAGCGAAGAGAGGTCGGTGCCGCCGATCTTCGGGTTGTCAAGCAGCGCCTGGTACATCGTCGGCACACCGGGCAGCGCCGTCGCCTTTGTCCGCGCCACCGCCGCCAGCGTGCCGGCGGCATCGAAACGCGGCAGCATCACGATCTCGCCACCCCGCAGTACGGTGCGGTTCAGCACGCAGGTATTGGCGAAAACGTGGAAGAAGGGCAGCACCCCGACGATCCGGTCGTCCGCATCGGGGTGCGGATCGATCGCCTGCACCTGCCGCGCATTGGCGGTCAGGTTCTGGTGGGTCAGCATCGCCCCTTTCGGCCAGCCGGTGGTGCCGCCTGTATACTGGATCAGCGCGATATCGTTCTCGGCGTCGATCTCCGCCGGCGCCCCCGCCCCGTCATTCGCTATCAATTCTGAAAAGGCGATGATCCGCGGGTCATCCGGCCGCGCCGCCGTCTCGCCGGACCGGAACAGGCGGTAGAACAGCGATTTCGCCGGCGGCAGCGCCCCGGCAATCGAACCGACGACAAGCCGTTCCAGCGGGCTGGCCTCCAGCACTTTCAGCGCGGTCGGCAGCAGCGCGGTCGCCGACAGGGTGAACATTACCCGCGTGCCGGAATCCATCACCTGCCCGGCCAGTTCCTCGGCCGTATAGAGCGGCGAGAAATTGACGACGATCGCGCCGATCGACAGCGCGCCGTAATAGGCGGCAACGTAATGCGGCACGTTGGGCAGGAACAGGCCGACCCGGTCGCCCCGGCCGACGCCGATCGCGCGCAGCCCCTTCGCCACCCGGCGGGCGCCATCGGCAACCTCGTCATAGCTGTATTTGCGGCCCATGAAGTCCAGCATCGGCGCCGCGCCGCGCCGGGTGGCACTGGCCGCGAACATCGCCGGCAACGACAATGGCGGAAAACCCTGGTCCCACTGGGTCGGGTGCTGATAGGCGCTACGCCACGCATGCTCTGGGTCGGTCATGGCCCAAGCCTAGGTGTGGCGGCGGGCCGGGGCAATCCTCCACCCGGCGTCGGCGGCGTTCAGCGTGAAAACCACCAGACGCCGTCGCGCACCGCCCGGCGGGCGCGGCCCGCCCGCTCCAGATAGCGCAGATGGGCCAGCGCCTCGCCGGATGCGAGGGCAAGGACGGCGGCGTCGATCCGGCGACCGAACAGCGTGTCGAAACAGTCGACAGCGCGCAGCGGCCGCTCCGCCAGCGCGGCTTCCAGCGCGTCAAGCCGCGCCCGGTGCTCCGCCGCGATCGCGTCAAGCCGGACATGGGCGCCGGTAAACGGATCGCCATGCGCCGGGAGCACCAGCATGTCGGGCGACAGATCACGGCGGAACCGGGCCAGCGCCGCAAACCAGTCGGCGAGCGGATCGCCCTCCGGCTCGATCGTGCCGAGCGAGATATTGCTGCTGATCCGGGGCAGCAACTGGTCGCCGGAAAGCATCACGCCATTCGCCATGTCGACCAGGCTGCAATGTTCCGGGGTATGGCCGCCCCCGGTCATCACCCGCCACAACCGGTCGCCGATCGCAACCGCCTGCCCTTCGGCGATCGGGACGTGGCCGACAGGCAGCGGCCCGGCGAGCGCGGCGAAACTGCTCCAGCCGCCCGCCCGCTCCGCGGCCAGTTGCGCGTCGGACCAGCCGGCGGCGCGGTGGTCCATCCACACCGCATCCGGCGCGGAATCACGGTCGTCGGCAAGCGCCAGCCGCGCCATCAGATATTCGGTGCGGTTCATCCACAGCGGAACGTCGAACCGCGCGCACAACCAGCCGGCCAGGCCGACATGATCGGGGTGGAAATGGGTAACGATCACCCGCGTCACCCGCCGTCCGGCCAGCGGGCCAGAGAACAGCGCCTCCCACGCCGCGCGGCAGCCGTCGATCGCAAGGCCGGTATCGACGATGGCGATGCCGTCGCCGTCGTCCAGCAGCCAGATATTGATATGGCGCAGCGCCCCGGGCACCGGCAGCCGTGCCCAGCCGATCCCCGGCGCCACCGTGATCACCGCGCCCTGCCCCGGCCCGGTTCGTCCGTGGGTGTAAATCAGCCCGGCGTCCGGTTCGGGCCGGGCGGCATCGCTCAATGCTTGAACGGGTCGACGACGCCGGGCGGCAGGCGGCTCTCGCTCGGCGCGGCGGCTTCACCGGCCTCGGCGGCATGAGCGGCGGCCAGATCGCGCTCGGCGGTTTCCCGCTCGGCGCGGAGCTGTTCGATCAACGCCTCGCGGTCTCCGTCCAGCCGCTCGTCGGTCGGCGCTTCCAGCCCGGCCGCCTTCGCCGCCTTGGCAACCACCGCGTCCAGCTCGCGCTGGGTGGTCAGGCCAAGGGTCACCGGGTCCTTCGGGGTAATATTGCCGATGTTCCAGTGGGTGCGATCGCGGATCGCGCCAATCGTCGCGCGGGTGGTGCCGATCAGCTTGCCGATCTGCGCGTCCGACACTTCCGGGTGGTTGCGGATGATCCAGGCGATGCCGTCGGGCTTGTCCTGCCGCTTCGAAACCGGGGTGTAGCGCGGGCCACGGGTCCGACGCATCTGCTCCGGCCCCTTGATGATCTTCAGACGGTAATTCGGATCGGCCTGCCCCTTCTCGATCTCCTCAAGGGTCAGCTCATGGGCGCGCACCGGGTCGCGGCCGGTCAGCTTGGTCGCGGCGGTATCGTCGGCGATCGCCTGGATCTCCAGGATATGAAGGCCGCAAAAGTCGGCGATCTGCTCGAAGCTGAGCGCTGTATTGTCGACCAGCCACGAGGCGGTCGCATGGGGCATGAGCGGCTGGGCCACGGCAAATGTCTCCGGACAAAAGAAGGGCCGCCCCTTGCGGAGCGGCCGGACAGATGAACCGATCTAATGCCGAACCGGGTTCAGAGCAAGATTCAATGGCGCAAAACGCGACCGGGGAACCTTGGCAACACCGCGCGATCTAAGCCGGACAGCCGAAAGCGGGGCCAGCAAAGATGACCACCAAAGCAATCGCCTATGCCGCCATGGTACTGACCATCGTCGGCGGCATGGCTCTCACCGTTCCGGCCGGTGCCGCAAGCCTTGTCGACGCCGGCTACAACAGCCGTGACGCGACCGGCCCGCGCACTGACCGTTTCGCCAAGGCGGTCGTCGTCGACGCGGCGATGGCGGGCGGCGTCGACTACATCGCCCTGCGCGAGAATGCAGCGCATTGCAGCCCCTATTGCAGCTAGGCGCGCTCAGGCGGCGATCCGCCCCGCCCCGGGCAGCGGAACCAGTGCCTCGACAAACTGCGCCGCGCTCTCCGCCCAGCTGAAGCTCCTGCCATGCGCGGCGCAATCGGCACGGCGCAGCATCAGCGCGCGCCGGATCGCCGCCGCCAGATCGGCGTCCATCACCCCTGTCGCACCGGTCAGCACGTCCAGCGGCCCCGGCACCGGATAGGCGGCGACCGGGCTGCCGCAGGCCAGCGCCTCGATCATCACCAACCCGAACGTGTCGGTCCGGCTTGGAAACACGAACACATCCGCCCCGGCATAGGCGCCGGCCAGCGCCCGGCCGCTCAGCGCGCCGGGAAAATGCGCGTCGGGGTGGCGCGCCCGCAGCGCGGCGCGGGCCGGCCCTTCGCCAACGACAACCTTACTGCCCGGCACGGCGCTCTTCAGGAACGCCTCGACATTCTTCTCGACCGCGACCCGCCCGACATACAGCTGGATCGGGCGGGGCAGCCCGGCGAACAGTGGCGGTGGCGGCGCGTTCGGGGTGAAGCAGGTCAGGTCCACCCCCCTGCCCCAATGGCGCAGCCTGACGATGCCGTGGGCGGACAGCAACCGGCGGATCGACGGGGTGGACGCCAGCACGCCGCTCGCCGGGGCGTGGAACCAGCGGATATAGCGCCACACCCAATCCGCCGGCACGCCGGTGCGCCGCGCCACATAGTCGGGAAACTGGGTGTGGTAGGCGGTGGTGAAATCCAGCCCGTACCGCAGACACCAGCGCCGCGCCGCCAGACACAACGGCCCCTCGGTCGCCAGATGGATCGCGTCCGGCGCAAAACCGGCCAGCATCGCGCCGACGGTATCGGTGCGGGTCATCGCCAGCCGGATTTCGGGGTAGGTCGGGCATGGCAGCGACGGGAACAGGTCCGGCGAAATGATCTGCACGGCGTGGCCCGCCCGATCCAGCTCGGCGCGGACCGCCTGCAAGGTGCGGACGACGCCATTGACCTGCGGCGCCCAGGCGTCGGTGACGATCGCGATCCGCATCGATCAGGCCGCCAGCCGCACGGGACGCGCCGCCGCCCGCTCCCGCGAGGCGATCGCCTCGGCCCAGTGCAGCACCTCCATCCGCCCGTCCAAATGCTCAACCAGCGCGGTGCAGCCTTCGACCCAGTCGCCGTCGTTGTAATAGGCGATACCGCCGATCTCGCGGATTTCGGCGGTATGGATGTGGCCGCACACCACGCCGTCGACCCCGCGCTCACCGGCGGCGTGGGCGACGACCTCCTCGAACCGACTGATGAACGCGACCGCGTTCTTGACCTTGTGCTTGGCGTGTTTCGACAGCGACCAGTATGGCAGCTTGAACGCCTGGCGCACGCGGTTGACGACGATGTTCAGCCGCATCAGCGCCTCGTAGGCGGCATCGCCGACATAGGCGAGCCAGCGGTGGGTCAGCATCACCGTGTCGAACTCGTCACCGTGGAGGACCAGCAGCTTGCGCCCGTCCGCCGTCTCGTGGATCGCCCGGCGGCGAATCTCGATGCCGCCGAAGCTGAGGCCGGTGAACTGGCGGAACATCTCATCATGATTGCCGGGGATGTAGACGACGCGGGTGCCGCGCCGGACCCGCTTCATGATCCGGCGGACGACATCGTTGTGCGCCGCCGGCCAGTAGAAGCGCTTGCGCATCCGCCAGCCGTCGATGATGTCGCCGACCAGATACAGCGTGTCGCTGTCGGTATGGTCGAGGAAATCGATCAGCATCGCGGCATTGCAGCCGCGCGTGCCCAGGTGGATGTCGGAAATCCAGATGGTGCGGTAGCGCCGCCGGTTTCCGGCCGTGACAGCGTCCATGCGTCCCCCGTCGGACGTTTCGTTCGCCTGCGGCCTATCGCGCCAAACCATTACATTGATGCGCGATTCCGGTGACGGACTTGTGACAGCCCCCGCTCCGCTTATGCTGTCGGCGCGAAAGGGGAGTCGCGATGAAGGCTTTGCTGCTGCCGGTTGTGCTTGCCACCCTGCTTGGCGCCACCGCCGCGCCGCCGCCGGCCTACGACATCGCGATCCGGGGCGGTACGCTCTACGACGGCAGCGGGGCCACGGGCGTCACCGGCGACATCGCGATCAAGGGCGACCGCATCGTCGCGGTCGGCAAAGTCCCCGGCCGCGCGTCGCGGGAAATCGACGCGCGCGGGCTGGCGGTGGCGCCGGGCTTCATCAACATGCTGAGCTGGGCCAACGACTCGCTGATCGCCGACCCGCTCGGCCAGAGCGACATCCGTCAGGGCGTGACGCTGGAGGTAATGGGCGAAGGCGATTCGATGGGGCCGCTGAACGCGCGGATGAAGGCGGACGCGCAGGCACGGCAGGGCGACATCCGCTACCCCATCGGCTGGACCAGCCTCGGCGACTATTTCGCCTACATGGAAAAGCGCGGCATGGCACCGAACATCGCCAGCTTCGTCGGCGCCGCCACCGTCCGCATCCACGAACTGGGCGAGGATGATGTCGACCCGGACCCCACCCAGCTCGCCCGGATGCGCGCGCTGGTCCGCGCGGCGATGGACGATGGCGCGCTCGGCGTCGGCAGCTCGCTGATCTACGCGCCCGGCACCTACGCCGAAACCGACGAGCTGGTCGCGCTGGTCGGCGCGGCGGCGCAATGCGGCGGCATGTACATCAGCCACATGCGCTCCGAAGGCGAACGGCTGCTCGAATCGATCGACGAGCTGGTCGATATCGCCCGCCGCACCGGCGCCCCGGCGGAAATCTACCACCTGAAAATGGCCGGCCGCGACAACTGGCACAAATACGACGCCGCGATCGCGCGGATCGAGGCGGCGCGTGCCAGCGGCCTGCGCATCACCGCCGACATGTATACCTACACCGCCGGCGCCACCGGCCTCGACGCGGCGATGCCCACCTGGGTGCAGGCCGGCGGCGTCGAACAATGGGTCGCCCGGCTGAAGAACCCGGACATCCGCGCCCGCGTCGTCGCCGAGATGAAGGCGCCGGGCAACGGGTGGGAAAACCTGGCCTATGGCGCCGGCCCGTCCGGCATGCTGCTGACCGGGTTCAAAAACCCGGCGTTGAAGCCGCTGACCGGCAAGACGCTGGCGGAGGTCGCGGCGTCTCGCGGCACGACGCCGGAGGACACGATCGTCGATCTGGTGATCGCCGACGGCAGCCGCGTCGACACCATCTATTTCCTGATGGACGAGGCGAACGTCCGCAAGCTGGTTGCCCAACCGTGGATGAGCTTCGGTTCCGACGCGGAAGCGCAGGCGCCGGAGGGGGTTTTCCTGCAATCGAGCACCCACCCGCGCGCCTATGGCAATGTCGCCCGGCTGCTTGGCCATTATGTCCGCGACGAAGCCGTCGTTACCCTGCCCGATGCGATCCACCGGCTGACCGGGCAGCCCGCCGCCAATATCGGGATTACCGATCGCGGCCTGCTGAAGACCGGCTATTTCGCCGACGTCGTGCTACTCGATCCGGCGAAAATTGCCGATCGCGCCAGCTTCGCGACGCCACAGGTCTACGCCACCGGCGTCCGCGACGTGTTCGTCAACGGCGTTCAGGTGCTGAGCGGTGGCACCCCGACCGGGGCGACGCCGGGTCGCGCGGTGCGCGGCCCCGGCTGGCGGCGCTGCCCGCCGGCATGATCGGCGCCGCCCCGCCGCTTGGCGCTGGACGGCCAGCCAGGCTTGATCCAGAGTGGTGGGGCATTCCTCCGGTTCGGGCGCGTTAAGCGGCGTATGAAGACGAAGCAGCCATCACAGGCCGAACTCCGCGCGCGCATCGCCACGCTGGAAGCAAAACTGGCCGCGGCAACCACGCACCGCGCCGACGGTGAGAGCCACGACTTCCGCGACATCGCCGACGCGATGCCGGTGATGATCTCCTATCTCGACGCCGACTGCCGCTTCCGCTTCGTCAACCGCGCCTACGAACAATGGTTCGGGCGGTCAGTGGCCCAGATCGAGGGCCAGCATGTCGGCGCGATCATGGACGCGGAAACCTATGCCGCGCGCCAGCCCTTCGTCGCCCGCGCCCTTGCCGGCGAACAGGTCCGCTACGAGGTCGACTTCCCACTGGGCGGAGAATGCCGCAAGACCATCGTCGAGCATGTCCCCCATGTTCGCGACGGCAAGGTCGTCGGCTTCTACGCCTTCGTCCAGGACGTCACCGACCAGTGGCTGACGCTGGAAACGCTGCGCGAGAGCGAACAGCGCTTCCGCCGCATCGCCGACAGCATTCCCGCGCCGATCTGGGTGACCGGGCCGGACCGGCTGCGCGCCTTCGCCAACAAGGCCTATGTCGACTTCCTCGGCACCGATCCGGCCGCGGCGCTGGTCTTCGACTGGCGGCTTATCCTCCACCCGGACGACCGCGAACGGGTAACCGCCGAATCGCTGGCCGGCGAGGCGAGCGGCGAACGCTTCACCCTGGAGGGGCGCTACCGCCGCGTCGATGGAAGCTGGCGCTGGCTGCGCTCGGTATCGCAACCGCGCTTCGACGCGCGCGGCATGCCGGACGGGTTCGTCGGCGTTGCCGAAGACATCACGACCGAAAAGGAAGCGGCCGAGCTGGCGGCCAAGGCGGCAACGGTGCTGCAGGCGCGTGTTCATCAGCGGACCAGCGAACGCGACCGGCTGTGGGCACTGTCGCGCGACGGCTTCATGATCTGCGACCTGAGCGGCGTCTGGTTGAGCGCCAGCCCGGCCTGGACCGCCCTGCTCGGCTGGCCGGAGGACCAACTGCTCGGCCGCACCGCGGAATGGATGGAGCATCCTGACGACATCGCCCGCACCCGCGCCGTGCTGCGCGGGCTGCTCCACGGCACCAGTGGCGTCACCTTCACCAACCGGTTGCGCGCCGCCGATGGCGGATATCGCTGGCTGGCGTGGAACGCGGTGGTCGACGGCGACCGCGTCTACGCGATCGCCCGCGATGTGACCGACGAACGCAACCGCACCGAAACGCTCGACCGCACGCGAGAGGCGCTGCGCCAGGCGCAGAAGCTGGAGGCGCTCGGCCAGCTGACAGGCGGCGTCGCCCATGATTTCAACAATCTGCTGACACCGATCCTCGGCGGGCTGGACCTGATCGCCAGACGCGGCCTGCCCGATCCGCGCTCCGCCCGGCTGGTCGATGCCGCGCTCCAGTCGGCCGATCGCGCCAAGACGCTGGTCCAGCGGCTGCTGACCTTCGCGCGGCGCCAGCGGCTCGATCCGCGGCCGATCGCGCTCGGCACACTGCTGCGCGGCATGGAGGATCTGTTGCGCAGTACCCTCGGCCCGGCGATCACGCTCGACTTCGCGCTCGCCCCCGGCCTGCCGGTCGCCATCGCCGATCCCAATCAGCTCGAAATGGCGGTGCTCAACCTTGCGGTCAACGCGCGCGACGCGATGCCCGGCGGCGGCACGCTGACGATCAGCCTCGACCGGGAAAGCATCGCCCGCGCCGACGCGGATCTGCCGCCCGGCGCCTATCTGAAGCTGGGCGTCGCCGACACCGGTACCGGCATGGACGCGGCAACGCTGCGCCGCGCGATCGAACCATTCTTCTCGACCAAGGAACAGGGCGCCGGCACCGGGCTGGGTCTGTCGATGGCGCACGGTCTGACGGCGCAGCTCGGCGGCGCGCTCCGCATCACCAGCACGCCGGGGGCCGGCACGCGCATCGACATCATGCTGCCGATCGTCGAAGGCCGGGCGGAAGCGGTAAAGGCGCCGGCGGCGCCCCCGCGCCAGCACGCGCCGCTCCGCATCATTCTGGTCGACGACGAGCCACTGGCGCGGACCAGCACCGCCGCGATGCTGGCGGAACTCGGCCATCATGTCGTCGAATGCCCGTCGGGGGCGGAAGCGCTGGCCACACTCGGGCGCGGCATCCCCGCCGACATGATCGTCACCGACCAGCTTATGCCGCGAATGAGCGGGGCGGAACTGGTCCGCACCGCCCGCGCGGATCATCCCCGGCTGCACGCGCTGGTCATCTCCGGCTATGCCGCCGGCACCGATCCGCTCGCCGGTCTCCACTGTCTGGCGAAACCATTCACCGCCGGGGAGCTGGAGGCGGCGCTTGCCGCCGCCATCGGCGCATGACCGCTTTTAGGTTGGCCGCCCGCCCGCTGGCGTGTTAGTAGAACAGGACAGTGGAGAGCGAGGCGACAGGCGACGATCTTGACCTGCCCGGCGGCGGCCCGGCGGCCGATGATGCCGCGCTGCCGCCGCCGCGCCGCTTCTGGAAACGGCTGAAATGGGTGTCTCTGGCGCTGCTCGCCGGTTTCATGCTGCTCGTCGCCTGGTTGCTGGTCACCGCCCCGCTGTCGCAATCGCTGAAACCGATCGCACCGCCGGGCATCACCCTGCTCGATACAGACGGCAAACCGGTTGCCCGGCGCGGGGCGGTCATCGCCGCGCCGGTGAAGGTCGCCGCCCTGCCCTCCTATGTCCCTGGCGCATTCATCGCGATCGAGGACCGCCGTTTCCGCAGCCATTGGGGAGTGGACCCGATCGGCATCGCCCGCGCCACCTGGCGCAATCTGCGCGCGGGCGGGGTCCGTCAGGGCGGCAGCACCATCACCCAGCAGCTTGCCAAGCTGGCCTTCACCAACGCCGATCGCACCGCCGGGCGCAAGCTGCGCGAAGCGGTGATCGCCTTCTGGCTGGAAGCATGGCTGACCAAGGACGAAATTCTCGAACGCTATCTGTCGAGCGTCTATTTCGGCGACAATGTCTACGGCCTGCGCGCCGCCGCCCTGCACTATTTCAACCGCCCGCCGGAAAAGCTGACCGTGGCACAGGCGGCGATGCTCGCCGGACTGGTCAAGGCGCCATCCCGGCTGGCCCCGACCGGCAACCTGAAAGGTGCTCAGGCCCGTCAGGCGCTGGTCGTCGCGGCGATGGAACGATCGGCCGTCATTACCCCGGCCGAAGCCGCCGAAGCCGGGCCTGCCCGGCTCAACCCGCGCCCGGTGCAGGCTCTGCCGAGCGGCACCTACTTCGCCGACTGGGTGCTGCCCACCGCGCGCGAACGCGCCGGTGACCTGACCAGCGAACTGACCGTCAACAGCACGCTGGAACGCCGGCTGCAACGCGCGGCGGAACGGGCGGTCCGCCGGGCGCCGCTCGGCAAGGCGCAGGTGGCAATGGTCGTGATGCGACCGGACGGGCGGGTGGTGGCCATGGTCGGCGGCCGCTCCTACGCCGACAGCCCGTTCAACCGCGCCACCCAGGCCCGGCGCCAGCCGGGGTCGACGTTCAAGCTGTTCGTCTACCTCGCCGCGCTGCGCGCCGGGATGACGCCGGATTCGATCGTCGATGATTCGCCGATCACCATCGAAGGCTGGTCGCCGAAGAACAGCGACGGGCGCTATCGCGGGGCGATTACCTTGCGCGAGGCGTTCGCCCGGTCGAGCAACGTCGTCGCCGCCCGCCTGATCCAGCAGGTCGGGGTCAAGGAAGTGGTTCGCGCCGCCCGCGACCTCGGCATCGCCAGCCCGCTCGGCACCGACGCCACGCTGGCCCTCGGCACGTCCGGCGTAACGCTGACCGAATTGACCGCCGCCTTCGCCGCGATCGCCGCCGGCGCCTATCCGGTCACCGCCCATGGCCTGCCCACGCCGGAACGCAGCTGGTACGACCGGCTGTGGAACCGGCAGAGCCATTTCGACCGGCGGACGCGCGACATGCTGCTCGACCTGCTGTCCGCCTCGGTCAACAGCGGCACCAGCCACTCGGCCGGCCTCACCATCCAGGCATTCGGCAAGACCGGAACGACACAGGACAACCGCGACGCGCTGTTCATCGGCTTCGCCGGCGGGCTGATCACCGGTGTCTGGGTCGGCAACGACGACAACAGCCCGCTGCGCGGCGTCCATGGCGGCGGCGTCCCGGCGCGGATCTGGCGGGATTTCATGACCAGCGTCGTCGACGGCGCCGCCCCGCCGCCGGCGCCGGAACCGGATACAGTCGAAGCGGAGGGCGACGACGTGACACTAGACATCGGCAACGGACCTGCCCTGTCGATCGGCACCGATCTCGGCCCGGTCAGCGTCGACATCAACCTGGGGCCGCAGGGCCTGAACCTGTCGGCGCGGCCAAACGACCGCCCCACCCCGACGGCGCCGCCGTCTTCTCCGACACCGGCACCGCCGCAACCCTCACCAAGCCCGCGCCCCTAGCGGTCAGGGCATCCGCCGCCCGACCCACACGACCCGGCCGATGACGTTGATCGCCGCCGGGTCGCAATCCGGCCAGACGGGATAGGCCGGGTTGTCGCTCTTGATCGTGAACTGCCGTCCGGTCGGGTTCATCGCCACCCGCTTGACCCACAGCGTGTCCTCGACCCGCAGCACATAGATGCCGTCGCGCAGGCGGGCCGGGCCGTCGGCGCGGTCGACCAGTATCTCGTCGCCGTCGTCCAGCGTCGGCACCATCGAATCGCCGTCCACCGCAATCACCGACAGCATCGCCGGGTCGACGCCCTGCCGCCGCAGCCAGGCCGGGTCGAATCCGATCACGCCGATCCCCCGCTCCGCGCCCGGCACCGCGCCGGGGCCGGCGGAGGCGTCGACCGACAACCGCCGGACCCGCGCGATATCCCCCGTCACCGGCCGCGCCGGCCGGTCGGCGGGCGCGCCGAGCAGCGTCTCCGCCACGCGGAAATAACGGGCCAGCACCTGCCGGTCCTCCTCGGCCAGCCGGCGCGGCGTGCCACGCTTGATATATTGCTGCAGATAAGCGGGGTTGCGGCCGATCATCCGCGACAGCGAGGCATAATCCTCGCCTTTTTCCCGGATCAGGGCGTCGAGCGCGGCGCGGGGATCGGGCTGGTCCATACCCGACAATATAGCAATAGGATTTTTCCTAGACAAGTAGGAAATCCTGCCAGACATAGGATATTCCCTATTTGTTCCGAGTCTGGCGGAGAGGAAGAATGACGATATTGCGGCAAATCGAAGCGTTTCTGAAGCAGACGGGGATGCCGCCGACCCGTTTCGGCCGCAACGCCGTGCGCGATCCCCGGCTGGTCCACGACCTGCGCAACGGGCGCGAACCCGGCGCGCGGATGGTCGCCCGTATCCTCCGCTATATCGCCGGCCAGCCGCAATGAGCCGCCGCGCCGATCCGCTCGCCGCGCTCTGCCGCTGCCTTGCCCGCCGCGCACCGGGCCTGACCGTCATCGAAAGCCGGTCGCGTCCCTGGGCCAGCGTTACGTTCACCGGCGCCCGCCACCGGGTGGTGGCGATGGTCCCGGACGGCCAACGCGCGGCGCTGCTCGACGGGCTGGACTGTGACGAGCTGCCGCTGCCCGGTCATATCGTCGCTGACATCGCCGCCGCTGAAGAAGGCGACGCCATCGTCATCGAGGCTTTGACGGTGGAAGCAGACTAGCCCCGGCTAATCCGGCGGACGGCGTCGGCCAGTTCGGCGGTCACCGCCGGCGGCCGCCCGCCCAGCCGCGCCAGCCCCGCCTCCAGCCGTGCGAGCAGCGCCGCCGCGCCCGGCCCGGCTACCACCGGATCGGGCACCGGGCGGAACGTCGCAGACGCTGCCGCCACGCCCGGCCGGCGCCGGGCGCGCCGCACCCGGTTCAGCAGGTGGAGGAGCAGGACAAAACCGAAACCGACGCTCACCGCCGCCGCAGCGGCGATCAACAACCGCGCGGTCATTCCCAGCGGCGGTGCCGCCGCCGGCAGCAGCGTCGGCAACCCGCTCAACCCGACCAGCCCCGCCAGAAGCCCGCCCGGCGCAAGCAGCACCCCGGTCACGGCGATCAGCGCCAACCCCGCCGCGCAGAGCATCGTCTCGTTGTGCCGGGTCATTGCCATCACGCCCTCCCGCCCGCCGCTAGACCAAGCGGATGGCGGCCGGTCAAGCCGTGATAGACCGGCGCGTAGCGCGCAATGTTCGTCGCCCAGCCCCGCTCGCGCAGCACATAGGCCCGCGCCGCCTCCCGCCGCGCCGGCCACTGCGCGCGGTCGTCGAACAGCCCGGCCAGCGCCTCGGCGATCGCGTCCGGCGCCCCCGGCGCGAACAGCGTGCCGGTCACCCGGCCCTCGATCAGTTCGCGGTACCCGCCAACGTGGGACGCGGCGGCAACCGCCTGAAACCGCGCCGCCGCCGGACGCGGGAACCGCGCGCCCGAACCGGGTGTTTGACAGGGGGAAGCGGGTTCAGGGGAATTGCCCGCGCCCTTTGCCTCGCGCTATCTGGTTGCGGCGGACTCATGGCTCCTGGCCGGCTGTCCCGCCCCGTCCGGCCAGTCGCCCGTCTGTCTGAAAGGAAGTTGCCATTACGACGCCCGCCGGCCCGCCACCTAGCCCCGTGCCGGACCTGCCGGCTGAAATCGCCGCTTTGTGGACGGCGATGGTCGACTGGCTGCAAACCCACAGCGCGCAGATCATCCTCGGCGTCATCGCGGCGGCGGTGATCGCGCTGCTGCTCCGCTTCGTCCGCAGTCTTGGTGAAAAGCTCTGCCACAGGGTGGCGACGGAACCGGGCTGGGCGACGATCATCGGCCGAACGATCGCGCGGACCGGCAACCTGTTCATTTTCGCGCTGTCGGCGCGGCTCGTCGTCCACTTCGCGCAGGCGCCGCAGCCGGTGGCGGAGGTATTCAACTTCCTGTTCGTCGTCATCGCCGCGTTTCAGGCGGCCATGTGGGCGCGCGAACTGATCATCGGCTTCATCGAATACCGCAGCGACGCCGGGGAGCATGAGGCGCTCGGCAACGCGATCAACATCATCCGCCTGCTGGTCACGGTAGCGCTGTTTGCGATCGCGCTGATCCTCGTGCTCGACAATCTCGGCGTCAACGTCACCGGCCTCGTCGCCGGACTCGGCATCGGCGGCATCGCCATCGGCCTTGCCGCGCAAGGCATCTTCAAGGACCTGTTCGGCGCGCTGTCGATCCTGTTCGACAAACCGTTCCGGCGCGGCGACACGATCCGGTTCGACACCGACCTGACCGGTCAGGTCGAAGCGATCGGCTTGAAGACGACGCGGATTCGTTCGGTCGACGGCGACCAGCTCGTCGTTTCGAACGACAAGCTGCTCGGCGACGTCATCCGCAACCTGCGCGGGGTAACCAACCGCCGCGTCGTGCTCAGCCTGCCGCTGCTCTACACCAGCGACCCGGATCTTCTGGACAGTTTGCCGGCCGTGCTGAAGGCCATCGTCGAGGCGG
Source organism: Sphingomonas flavalba (assembly GCF_047553045.1). Classification (GTDB taxonomy): domain Bacteria; phylum Pseudomonadota; class Alphaproteobacteria; order Sphingomonadales; family Sphingomonadaceae; genus Sphingomonas_L; species Sphingomonas_L flavalba_A. Next base: position 1,560,161 of record NZ_CP180208.1, read on the forward strand.
AAAGCGACTGCCGCTTCGACCACGCCTGGCTGACCGCGTTCGACACCAACGCGCTGACGCTGGAACTGATGTTCCATGTCCGGGCCAGCGCCGATCGGATGATGGCGGCGCGCCACGCGATCATGGTCGCAACGATCCGGCAACTGCGCGCCATGGGCCTGCGCCTGTTCTCCCCGCCCCCGGCGCCGGACACCGAACCGGAAACAGAAGCAGAAGCAGAAGCAGAACCCGGACCGGCCTGAGCGTTCAGCGCAGCAGCGGGCGAACCAGCGGCCCGGCGCCCCAGCGCTTGGCCAGCGCCACCGCCCGGTCGAACCCGCCGATCAGGCCCAGCATCGCCAGATTGGCCGGCGACCGGCGCAGAATCAGCAGATCGACGCAGGGCACCGCCCCGGTGGCGAACTGGCGTTTGTGCTGGCCATCGCCCTCGGCAAAGTCGAACCGGGCGAAACGCCGCTCGGCGAACAGCGCCTCCAGCGCGCAATATTGCAGCACCCTTCCCGGCGACAGCGCGGCAAAGGCCGGGTCATGGCCAAGATGGGCGTAGAGCAGCGTATCCCCCGCCGCCGGACAATACAGATAGGCCGCCGGGCGCTCGCCGATGTGCAGCAGCCAGGCGCGCAGTTCCCCCGCCGCCGCCGCGCGCTGCATCCCGGCGACGAAACCGTCGTCGGTCGGCAAGCCCGCGTACAGCAACCGTTCCTGATAGGTCAGCCGCGAAATGCCCCGCGCCTTGCGGTAGAATTCGTGGATCGACGCCGGGTCGTGGTGGGCGGTGACCGCGATCATCCCGCCGCTGGCATTGCCCAGCCGTCGCGCCTTGCGCCGCAGCGACGCGCGCGTCGCTTGCGACAGCCCGGCCAGATACGCATCGAACCCGCCGTCCAGATCGACATAACGGCGGGCATAGCGCTGGCGTTCCAGCACCGCGCAGCCGCCCGGCGCCACCGTCTCCGCCTGTATGATCGGCAGCGCGGTCACCAGCCAGCCCTGCGCGTCGGCCAGCGGCGGCAGCGGCACCGGCGCGCCGGACAGGCCGCCGGCCAGCGTCACGCCGACCCGGTGCAGCCGCCGGTGCACGGTCAGCATCGTGCGCGCGCCGGCGGTCAGCCGCAGCGGTACCGGCGCCGGCGGCCGGACAAGAAGGGCAGTGCTCACAATCGTCCTTCGTAAAGCAGGTTGGCCGCCGCCTCGGCGATCAACGCCCGCTGCCGTTCCGGCGGGCAGCCGTTCAGCTTGAAACCGCCGGCGACGCGGCGATCGTCCAGTGTCGCCCCCGCCCAGTTCGGGTGCAGGTGCAACTGCACCTTCTGCCCCGCCGCCAGAATCGGCGCGACGATGGCGCGGACCGCCGCTCGCCCCAGCACCAGCGCCGGCATCGGGTCGACGAAGAAACACGCCTTCAACCCATGTCGCCCAAGCAGGTCGAGCTGGTAGCGCAGGCCGACCCCGGCCGGGTCGATCGAGCGCTGGATGACGTCGGCGATATCCAGCCCGGCGGAATAGTGGCGCCAGACCAGCTCCGTATCGATCGTCAACAATACCGGCGTCTTCATCCCGGCTGCCTACGCCGCCGGGAATAAAGACGGGTAAACCGTTCTCCCCTCCGTCCCTATCGACTGTGGAAGAAATCGTAGATGCCCTGCGCCACCCCGGTCGACACACCCGGCGCGCGACACAGATCCTCCAGGCTGGCGTCGCGCACTGCCCGCGCCGTGCCGAAATGCATCAACAGCGCCTTCTTACGTGCCGGGCCAACGCCCGGCACCTCATCCAGCGAGCTGCCACCGATCTGCTTCGCCCGCCGGGTGCGGTGCGCGCCGATCGCGAAACGGTGCGCCTCATCACGCAACCGCTGAAGGTAGAACAACACCGGCGCGTTGGGCGGCAGGCTGATTTCGCGCCCGTCGGTCAGGTGGAATACTTCGCGCCCGTCCCGCCCGTGGTGCGGCCCCTTGGCGATACCGACCAGCGGCACGTCCTCCACCCCCATTTCCTCCAGCACCTGCCGCACCGCGTTCAGCTGGCCCCGACCGCCGTCGATCAGCACCAGATCGGGCCACTCGCCGCCGTCACGGTCCGGATCTTCGCTTCGCGCTCGGGCAAAGCGCCGTTCCAGCACCTCGCGCATCATCGCGAAATCGTCGCCCGGCACGGTCTCGCCGCGTTTGATATTGAACTTGCGATAGGCGTTCTTGCGGAACCCCTCCGGGCCAGCGACGACCATCGCTCCCAGCGCGTTGGTGCCCATGATGTGGCTGTTGTCGTATATCTCGATCCGGTCGGGCGGCCCGTCCAGCTCGAACAGATCGGCGAGCTCGCGCAGCAATTTCGCCTGGGTCGTCGTCTCCGCCATCCGCCGCTCCAGCGCCTCGACGGCATTGCGTTCGGCCTGCCGGATCAGCCGCAGCCGATCACCGCGTTGCGGCCGCGACAGGGCAACGCGGAACCCGGCCTGCGCGCCCAACGCCTCCGTCAGCACCTCCGCGCCGGGCAGGTCGCGGTCGACCAGTACCATTTTCGGCGGCGGCACGCTTTCGTAGAACTGGACAAGGAAGCTGGCCATTACCTCGTCATCCGGCACGTCGGTGACATGGGAGGGGAAGAAGGCGCGATGCCCCCAGTTCTGGCCGCCACGGATGAAGAAGGCCTGGATGCACACCACGCCGGCGGTGCGGGCCAGCGCAAAGATGTCGAGGTCGCCCAGCCCCTCGGCATTGATCGCCTGGCCGCCCTGGATGAAGGTCAGCGCCTTCAGGCGGTCACGATAGATCGCCGCCAGTTCGAAATCGAGATCGGCGGAAGCGCGTTCCATCGCCGCGCCGAGTTTGCGCTGCACCTGCGTCGACTTACCGGCAAGGAACGCCTTCGCATCGTCGACCAGCTCGGCATAAGCATCCTCGGCGATACGGCCGACACACGGGGCGGAGCAGCGCTTGATCTGATAGAGCAGGCACGGCCGCGACCGGTTGGCAAAAAAACTGTCGGTGCAGGACCGCAACAGAAACAGCTTCTGCAGCGCGTTCAGTGTCCGTGTCACCGACCCTGCACTGGCGAAAGGCCCGTAATAGCTGCCCTTGGCCTTACGCGCGCCGCGGTGCTTGTGAATGCGCGGAAAGGCATGATCGGCGCGCAGAAGGATGAACGGAAAGCTCTTATCGTCGCGCAGCAGGACGTTGTATGGCGGGCGATAGCGCTTGATCAGCTGCGCTTCCAGCAGCAGCGCTTCTGCTTCATTGTTGGTCGTGACGATCGTCATCGACCGGGTCTGCGCGACCATGCGCTGCAACCGCTTCGGCAGGCGGGTGACCTGCGTATAATTGACGACGCGGTTACGCAGCGCCCGCGCCTTGCCGACGTACAGCACATCGCCACGCGCATCGAGCATACGGTAGACGCCGGGCCGCGCCGGCAGCGTTTTCAGGACGGTGCGGATCGCCTGCACGCCTTCATCGAGGTTGGGCGCATCCGCACCGCGAACGGTGAAGACGGCCTTTTCCTCGTTGAAGCGATCCGGGGCCGGCGGCTTGGGCATGGCGGGGATTTAGGCGGTCAGGCGCGCCGATGCCACCGTTCGTTCATCCCACCCGGCGGACGGGCGACGTCAGTTGACGCGGCCCAGCCCGGCAATCGTCCGGTCGATCAGCGCCTTGTCGGTCGCCGCATCATGCTTCTCGGCGATGAGCGCTGTCGCCGCGCTCATCGCAGCGCTGGCTGCGGCGGCGCGAATATCCGCTACCGCGCCACGCTCCGCGGCGGCGATCTTCTCCTCCGCCATCCGGGCGCGGCGCGCGACGAGATCATTAGCATCCTCTTCCGCGGCGGAGACGATCTGCTGCGCCTCCTCCCGCGCCCGGGCGACAATCGCGTCGGCATCGCCCGCACTCGCCGCATTGCGCTTCTGCGCCTCGGCAAGCAGGGCCTCCGCCTCCGCACGGATCGCCTTCGCTTCGTCCAGTTGCCGCCGGGTATCGGCAATGCGGGCATCAAGCCCGCCGGCGATCTGCTTGGGTACTTTCAGCACCAGCGCCAGAATGAAGAACAGCGTCAGGCTGACATAGACCCAGCCTTCCGCCCCCAGGCCGAGCAACTGCGGCTCCGCGCCATGAGTGGCGTCTTCCTGCGTGAGGGCGACGGTGTTCTGCGGAATGCCGGGTGCGTGTGCGCTCATGCCTGCCTCAATGTGCCGCGATGGCGGCCTTGGCGGCCTTGGCGGCGGCGGCCGGGGTCGGCCGCTTGCCGGTGAAACGTTCGACGATGTCGGCCGAAGCCTCCGCCGCGATCGTCTCGATGCTGGTCATCGCCTTGGCCCGCGCCTGCTCCAGCGCGGATTCCGCCGCCTTCAGCCTAGTATCGACCTCTTCGCCGGCAACCGCCAGCCGCGTTTCGATCGACCGGCCGGCCTCAGCCTTGCTGTCGGCCAGCGTCGCGCGGGCGCGCTCTCGCGCTTCCGCGATGCCCGCGTCATAGGCGGCCTGAATGCCGTCCGCCTCCGCCTTCGCGCTTTCGGCCGTGGCGATATCGCCAGTGACCTGATCCTCACGCGCCGTCATTACCCGACCGAGTTTCGGCAAGGTGAAGCGCACGATCCCGAAATACAGGATCGCGAAGAACGCCGTCAGCCAGAAGAGCTGCGGCACGAAAGAGGCGAAATCAAATTGCGGCATTGGCTTCCCGTTTCAGGCGTGCGGCGGCGTTCGACTCAGCTGAACGCCAGCGCCAGCGCGACAACCGCCGCGATCAGGCCGAGCGCTTCCGTCACGGCGAAGCCGAAGATCAGGCGACCGCCCATCTTGGCATCGGCTTCCGGATTGCGGACCGCGCCATTCAGATACTGGCCGAACACCGAGCCAACGCCGATAGCCGCGAGGCCCGCGCCAACCGCCGCGAGACCGGCACCAATCACCCGTGCTGCTTCTGCGTCCATGTCAATTACCTTTCCGTCGATTGAAATGCTTAGTGAAGATTGACCGCGTCGTTCAGATAGATCGACGTCAGCAATGCGAAAACATAGGCCTGCACCACCGCGATCAGCAGTTCCAGCGCCGTAAGCGCGACGTTGACCGCCAGAGGCAGCACGCCGAAAACATAAGGCAGCGCCTGGAACGAGCCGAGGGCGACGACGAAGGTGCCGAACACCTTCAACAGCACGTGCCCGGCGGTCATGTTGGCGAACAACCGGATCGCCAGGGTGAAGGGCCGCGACAGGAAACTGATGAACTCGATCAGGAACACGAAGGCGCCAAGCAGGATGTTGGCGTCCTTCGGCCAGAACAGGCTGAAAAAGTGCAGGCCGTGACGGACAAAGCCGACGATGCACACGACCGCGAATACAATGACCGCCAGACCAAGCGTCACCGCGACATGGCTGGTCGGGGTGAAGGCGCCGACCCAGGGCAGAAGGCCCAGCAGGTTGCAGGCCAGCACGAAGATAAAGATCGAGAAGACAAGCGGCACAAAACGCCGGCCATCGGCGCCGACATTCTCGTCGAGCATTTTCTGCACGAATTCGTACATATACTCGACCGCCGCCTGCCAACGCCCCGGCACCAGCTGCGGCCGCGCGGTGCCAATGAACAGGAAGGCGGCGATGGTGAACATCGCCACCAGCATCCACAGCGAACTGTTGGTGAACGAGATGTCATAACCCATTGCGTCCAGCGGGCGCAGGGTCTTGATCTCGAACTGCTCCATTGGATTGGCCATGCCGCTACTTCTCGTTCCGCTCGTCGTTATCGGGGCTGGCATCGAACTGTGCCGAGGTCTTCATCGCCCGGCGGGTGCCAGCGGCAAAACCCAGAACCAGCATCACCACCATTGCCCACGGCTTGGTACCCAAACCGGCATGATTGTCGATCAGCCAGCCAATGAAACCGCTGACCAGAACCGCGCCGACGAATTCGACACCAATGGCCCAGCCCCGGCTTTCGGCGCCGCCCACCGGCTGCGCACCGCCACGGGCATGCTCCGCCTTCGCATCGGCGATGCGTCGGTCGAGATCATCTTTCCCGGTCTGGCGGTCGTCAGCCAAGGCTCACCTACAGATAAGAAAACATCGCCGGACAAAGTCCAGGCGACGCACTGCCGCCGCAGGCCACCCTGCCGGCGCGCGGCTCGTTTAGGAACCGGGCGGGTCCAAGTCAACACCGTGCCGCCGCGCTTCCCGATCGCGCCGATTACCGTTACGCTCGCCGCATGGGGGATGGGATAACCGACGGCACCGGTCACCGGTCGCGCCTGCGCGAACGGTTGTTCAGCGACGGCGATTCGCTCCTCGATCACGAACTGATCGAATATCTGCTCGGCCTAACCATCCGCCGGCAGGACACCAAGCCGCTTGCCAAGCGCCTGATCCACCAGTTCGGCGGGATCGGCGGCCTGCTGTCAGCGGACGCGGCGGCACTGACCCGCGCCGGGCTGGGGGACACCAGTGTTGCGGCGCTGAAGATCGTGCAGGCCGCCGCGCTGCGCCTGATCCGTGCCGAGGTCAGCGATCGCCCGGTCATCGCCAGCTGGCAGGCGCTGCTCGACTATCTCCGCGCCGATCTTGCCCATATTCCGGTCGAGCGGGTGCGCGTGCTCTACCTCAACGCGCGCAACATGCTGATTCGCGACGAACTGACCAGCGAAGGATCGATCGATCAGGCGGCGATCCACCCGCGCGAAGTCATCCGCCGGGCGATCGACCTAGGCGCCAGCGGGGTGATTCTGGTCCACAACCACCCAAGCGGCGACCCTGCCCCCAGCCGGCAGGACATCGCCGTCACCCGCGCACTGATTGAAGCCGGTAAGCACCTGTCGATCGTCGTTCACGATCACATCATCATCGGTGCCGGCGGACACAGCAGCATGCGCGCGGCCGGGCTGATCTGAGCCACAAAAAAGCGGGCCTCCCGCAGGGGAAGCCCGCCAGTGAGGGCCGGGAGGTCAGCCCTGGAGGAAAGTGGTCAATTCGGCAGGCGACACCGCCTTGCTATTGTCGGCGTCAGCCTGGGCGAAGGCCGCGCTCGCCCATTTCTGCAGGTCGGTGGCCTTGGCCTTGTCGCCTTCGGCCTGGGTCTTGAGCGCGATCAGCCAGGTGCTGAACTCCTGCTCGTTCAGGTCACCGCTCTTGTCGGTGTCATAGGTATCGAATTCGGATTCGACGACGGCGGCGACATTCGCTTTGGCGGCCGCCGGCTGCGCTTCGGCGGCCGGCTGATCCTGAGCCAGGGCGGGGGTAGTCAGCGCGAGGGCGCCAACCATCAACAGAGTACGAAACATAGGTCATCTCCACGTGATTGGGGTTTCGGCCCGTTCGATCCGGGCGAGGTGCGGCGCGGGGGCTTGCGCTGCACTCAATCAACGCGGCGGCAAAGGCGCCGTTGCAACGGACCGGCGATTGCGGGGGCCACCCATCCCTGCTAGCGCACCGCTCGACCGGATTCCGATCGGAATCCGCGACGATTGGCGAACAACTCAGGAATTTGGGCGATGATCCCGCGCTATTCCCGCCCCGACATGGTGGCGGTCTGGACCCCCGAAACCCGCTTCCGCATCTGGTTCGAGATCGAAGCGCATGCACTCGACGCGATGGCCGAGCTTGGCATCGTGCCCAAAGAGGCAGCGAAGGCGGTGTGGGAACGCGGCGCGTTCGAGGTCGACCGGATCGACGCGATCGAGGCGGTCACCAAGCACGACGTCATCGCCTTCCTGACCAACGTCGCCGAGCATGTCGGCGACGAGGCGCGCTTCCTGCACCAGGGGATGACCAGTTCCGACGTGCTCGACACCTGCCTGGCGGTGCAACTGGTCCGGGCGGCCGATCTGCTGATCGCCGATGTCGACGCACTGCTGGCGGTGCTGAAGCGCCGGGCGATCGAGCATAAGCTGACGCCAACGATCGGCCGTAGCCACGGCATCCATGCCGAGCCGGTGACGTTCGGGCTGAAGATGGCCGAGGCCTATGCCGAGTTTGCGCGCGGGCGGGCGCGGCTGGTCGCGGCGCGGGCCGAGGTCGCGACCTGCGCGATTTCGGGCGCGGTCGGCACCTTCGCCAATGTCGACCCCCGGGTCGAGGCGCATGTCGCGACGAAGCTGGGACTGGTACCGGAACCGGTATCGACCCAGGTCATCCCGCGTGACCGACACGCGATGTTCTTCGCGACGCTGGGCGTCATCGCCTCGTCGATCGAGCGGCTGGCGGTGGAGATCCGTCACCTGCAGCGGACCGAGGTGCTGGAGGCGGAGGAATATTTCTCGCCGGGGCAGAAGGGTTCGTCGGCGATGCCGCACAAACGCAACCCGGTGCTGACAGAGAACCTGACCGGGCTGGCGCGGATGGTGCGTGGCTACGTCACTCCGGCGCTGGAGAATGTCGCGCTGTGGCATGAGCGCGATATCAGCCATTCATCAGTCGAGCGCTACATCGGCCCCGACGCGACGATCACGCTGGACTTCGCGCTCGCCCGGCTGACCGGGGTGATCGACAAACTGCTGGTCTACCCCGAACGGATGCAGAAGAATCTCGACCGGATGGGTGGGCTGGTCCATTCGCAGCGGGTGCTGCTGGCGCTGACCCAGGCCGGGGTGAGTCGCGAAGCCGCCTATGCGCTGGTCCAGCGCAACGCGATGAAGGTGTGGGAGTCCGACGGGGCGCTGTCGCTGCTCGAACTGCTGAAGGCGGACCCGGAGGTGACGCTGTCCGACGCGGAACTCGAGCGGAGCTTCGACCTAGGTTATCACCTGAAACACGTCGACACGATTTTCGAGAGGGTGTTCGGCACCGCCTGATTGCAAAAACCGCAACTGCATTGGCTTATTTTAAAATTGCGATTCCGCGTAATAATATTATCTCTACTCGCAGACATGACAAACGCTCTGCGAGGAGGCAATCATGCGCTACGTCGAAAACATGCTGAGCCTGATGGTCATTGTGGCTACCCAGGCTCTGGTCGTCGGAACGGTTGTCGCCCTCTGACGCGAAACGACCCCTCCCCGGGCAACCGGCGAGGGGTTTTTCGTGTGTGGGGTATTGAAGTAACGGGGATTGCCGCGCCGCTGCGCGGCTCGCAATGACGGCGGGCTCCCTTCCCTCCAGAGCCGGCACCGGCCCGCACCCCCACCCGGCCTCCCAACGGCAGTATCATATGGGAGGCCGGGTGGGGGTGCGGGCCGGTGCCGCTTCCGCCTAAGGCGAACAAACTCTAAAGGTCCAGCATCGCCTTCAGCTTGGTGAAGAAGCCCTGGCTGGCCGGGCATTCATCGCCGGTCTCGGTGGCGCGAAATTCTTCCAGCAATTCCTTTTGCCGGGCGCTGAGCCGGGTCGGCGTTTCGACCTCGATCTGGACGACGAGGTCGCCACGCCCCCGCCCCTGCAGCACCGGCATGCCGGCGCCCCGCTGGCGGAGTTGCTTGCCCGACTGGATTCCGGCGGGAATGCGGATTTCGTGCGGCTGCTTGTCGAGGCCGGGCACGGTGATGCACCCGCCGAGCGCGGCGGTGGTGAAGCTGATCGGCGCGCGCGCGAACAGCGTCGTCCCTTCGCGTTCGAACAGGGCATGCCGGGCGACGTGGAGGAAGATGTAGAGATCGCCGCACGGCCCGCCGCGCGCGCCGCACTCCCCCTCCCCCGACAGGCGGATGCGGGTACCGTCATCCACCCCCGGCGGAACATCGACGTCGAGGGTGCGGGTCTTGTCCCCCCGTCCTTCACCCCGGCATTGCGGGCACGGATCAGCGATGACCTGTCCGGCGCCGTCGCAGGACGGGCACGGCCGCTCGATGACGAACGGTCCCTGCTGGGCGCGGACCTTGCCGATGCCGCCGCAGGTGGTGCAGGCGCGCGCGGCGGTACCCGGCCGCGCGCCCGATCCGTCGCAACCGTCACACGGCGCCGACACGTCGATCGACACCTGCGTCTGCTTGCCGTGGAACGCTTCCTCCAGCGTAATTTCGAGGTCGTAGCGCAGGTCGGCGCCGCGCCGGGGGCCGCTTTGCTGCCGCCCGCGCCCGCCGCCCATGAATTCGCCGAAGATATTTTCGAAGATGTCCGAGAACCCCTCGAAGCCGTGCATGCCGGCCCCGCCCTGCCCGAAGCCGCCATTCTGGAACGCGGCCTTGCCGTAGCGATCATAGGCGGCGCGTTTTTCAGGGTCCTTCAGGCAGTCATAGGCTTCGTTGATCGCCTTGAACTTCGCTTCCGCATCGGCCCGGCCGCCGTTGCGATCGGGATGATACTGCATCGCCAGCTTGCGATAGGCGGATTTGATCGTGCCGCCGTCGGCGGTGCGTTCAACCTGCAGCAGTTCGTAATAATCGACGTCGGTGCTCATCATGCCCCCGTATGTGCCCGCATGGGCGCCCTGCTGCGTCCGTTGTTGGTGCGTCCCTCGACTACGCTCGGCATGGACGGGTGTGGGCTGGGATTGGATTCAGATTGGTTTGATGCTGGCCGGGCGGCGCGCTGGCCCTGGGCCGGCAGGAGGGAGGCCGCCTGCCGGGCGAACGGAGCGGTGGGCCGGACTGCGCGGGCGCGCGCCGGGTCGCCTTCGCGGGCCGGATAGATTGTGCGTCCCTCGACTGCGCTCGGGATGGACGGGTTTTTTGGGGGGGTGCCGAGGTTGGCACAGGCCCAAGCCCCGAGGCCCTCGCTCGGGATGGACGGGTTTGGGGTGGGTGTGTGGAGCGTGATGGGCTGACCGGCGCGCGCGCGCTGCCCGGCCCGCGTGACGGGCGCGCGGGCAGTTGTGCCCCGGCGGGGGGGAGCAGGCATGGGGCGCCTGCTCCCCGGTCCGTTCGGGGTGCGCGAGGTCGGGGCCCGCGTCACCGTCAGCCTTTGTTGTTGTCGTCGACTTCCGAGAATTCGGCGTCGACGACGTCGTCGTCGGCCTTGGCCGGCTCCGGCGCATCCGCGCCGGGCGAAGCCTGAGCAGCCTGTTCCTTTTCGTAGATCGCCTGGCCAAGCTTCATCGCAACCTGAGCGAGGGCCTGCGCCTTTTCGCTCATCGCCGCGCTGTCGCCGCCTTCGACCGCCGCCTTCGCTTCGGCGATCGCCGCCTCGATCTCACCCTTCAGCGCCGCGTCGACCTTGTCGCCATGTTCGGAAAGCTGGCGTTCCGTGGTGTGGATCAGGCTTTCGGCGTTGTTCTTCGCCTCTGCCGATTCGCGCCGCTTCTTGTCTTCTTCCGCGAAACGTTCGGCATCCTGAACCATCTGGTCGATGTCGGAATCGCTGAGGCCGCCCGACGCCTGGATCTTGATCTGCTGTTCCTTGCCGGTGCCCTTGTCGCGCGCCGAGACGTTGACGATGCCGTTGGCGTCGATGTCGAACGTCACCTCGATCTGCGGCACGCCGCGCGGCGCCGGCGGGATGCCGACGAGGTCGAACTGGCCGAGCAGCTTGTTGTCGGCCGCCATCTCGCGCTCACCCTGGAACACGCGGATCGTCACCGCCTGCTGATTGTCGTCGGCAGTCGAGTAGGTCTGCGCCTTCTTGGTCGGGATCGTCGTGTTGCGGTCGATCATCCGGGTGAACACGCCGCCCAGCGTTTCGATGCCCAGCGACAGCGGCGTGACGTCGAGCAGCAGCACGTCCTTGACGTCGCCCTGCAGCACGCCCGCCTGAATGGCGGCGCCCATCGCGACGACTTCATCCGGGTTGACGCCGGTATGCGGCTCCTTGCCGAAGAACTGCTTCACCACTTCACGCACGCGCGGCATGCGGGTCATGCCGCCGACGAGGACGACTTCCGCGATGTCGCTGGCCTGAAGCCCGGCGTCGGCCAGCGCCTTCTTCGACGGTTCGAGCGTGCGCTTGATCAGTTCTTCGACCAGCCGTTCCAGATCGGCGCGGGTGATCGTCTTGACCAGATGCTTCGGCCCGGTGGCGTCGGCGGTGATGAACGGCAGGTTGACCTCTGTCGTCTGCGCCGAGGACAGCTCGATCTTCGCCTTTTCGGCGGCTTCCTTCAGCCGCTGCAGCGCCAGCTTGTCCTGCGTCAGGTCGATGCCTTCCGCCTTCTTGAACTCGTCGGCGAGATACTGGACGATCCTGGTGTCGAAATCCTCGCCGCCGAGGAAGGTGTCGCCGTTGGTCGCCTTCACCTCGAACACGCCGTCGCCGATCTCGAGGATCGAGATGTCGAAGGTGCCGCCGCCGAGGTCGTAGACCGCGATGGTCTTGCCGTCCTGCTTCTCAAGCCCGTAGGCGAGCGCGGCCGCCGTCGGCTCGTTGATGATGCGCAGCACTTCCAGTCCGGCGATCTGGCCGGCGTCCTTGGTCGCCTGCCGCTGGGCATCGTTGAAATAGGCGGGAACGGTGATGACCGCCTGGGTGACGGTTTCGCCGAGGTAGGATTCGGCGGTTTCCTTCATCTTCTGGAGGATGAAGGCGCTGATCTGTGACGGCGAATAGTCGGCGCCGCCGGCCTTGACCCACGCATCGCCATTGGCGCCCTTGACGATGTTGTAGGGCACCAGTTCCGTATCGCGCTTGGTCACCGGATCGTCGAAGCGGCGGCCGATCAGCCGCTTAACCGCGAACACGGTGTTGTCCGGGTTGGTCACCGCCTGGCGCTTCGCCGGCTGGCCGATCAGCCGCTCGCCGTCCTTGGCGAAGGCGACGATCGACGGCGTGGTGCGCGCGCCTTCCGAATTTTCGATGACCTTGGGCTTGCCGCCCTCCATCACCGAAACGCAGCTGTTGGTGGTGCCAAGATCGATACCGATCACTTTTGCCATTATCGTCCTCATGCCCCTGCAAAGTACAAAACCGCCCGACCATAGGGCCGGGTTTACCGGGGCGATATAGGGGGGCTTTCGCTTGTCGCAAGTCGCCCCGACGCGTAGACTTGCGCCCTCCAGTAGCAAGCGGAGGTGTTGCGATGGCCCGAACGTTGTTCCTTCTTCCCCTGCTGGCGATCACGGCCAGTTGCCAGAAGGCCCCGGAGCTGTACGTCGACAAGGCCAGCGTCCAGCTCTCTCCGGTCGCGGGCAACCCGTCCGTCGCCTATTTCACCGTCCATGGCGGCGAGGAGGCGACCAACCTGATCCAGGTGTCCAGCCCGATGGCGATCCGCGTCGAGATGCACGAAAGCAAGATCGACAACGGCGTGGCCCGGATGAACACGGTGACCGCGGTGCCGGTGGCGGCGCGCGGCAAGGTGGAATTCGCCCCCGGCGGGCTGCACGTGATGCTGTGGAATATCAACCCGGCGATTACCCCCGGCAAGACGCTGCCGCTGGTCTTTTCCTTCGGCAACGGCACCCGCATTCAGGTCGACACACCGGTGCAGGCGATGGGCGCCGCCGCGCATTAAGCGGTGGCCGGCCTTGGGCGGAATAGGTGCCGCTTAAACAGGACAAGGCTTTCATGGACGGACGGACGCTGACCAAGGGTGAGCGGGCGCTGGCCGCGGCGATCTTCGGCGACGCGATCGCTTATGACCGGGTACGGGTGCACCGCCGCAAATGGTGGCCGTTCCAGCCACGCCGGGTGACGATGGCGCCGGACGGCCACCTGTGGTTCCACCCGGACGGCCACGCCTATTGTGCTGATTTCAGCACCGCGACCGCTGCGTTGCAGGGCCATTTCATCCACGAGATGACCCATGTCTGGCAGGCGCAGCGCGGCGGCCGCTGGTGGTTGCCGCTGATGCGCCACCCGTTCTGCCGCTATCGCTACACGCTGGCGCCGGGCAAGCCGTTCGCCCGTTACGGCATAGAGCAGCAGGCCGAGATCGTCCGCCACGCGTTTCTGGCGCGCGGCGGCGATTGCCCGGAGGCGCGGTGCCTGCCCTTTGCCGGGCTGGGCTGGCCGGATTAGCCCGCCGCCTTGGCGACGCCGACCAGCGCGGGGCGGAGCAGACGGTCCTTGATCATGTAACCGGCCTGCATTTCCTGCACGATCGTCCCCGGTTCCGCGTCCGCGCTCGGGATTTCGACCATCGCCTGATGGCGGTTGGGGTCGAGCGGCTCGCCGAGGGCGTCGACGCGGGTGATGCCGTTGCGTTCGAACACGGTCGCCAGTTCGCGCTCGGTCGCCTCGATGCCGGTGACCAGACCTTTTACCCGCTCGTCATCGTGCAATTCCGCCGGGATCGCGGCCAGCGCGCGAGCGAGGTTGTCGGCGACCGACAGGATGTCGCGCGCAAAGCCGGTCGCGGCATAGGTGCGCGCGTCAACCACTTCGCGTTCCAGCCGGCGGCGGGTGTTCTGGGTTTCCGCCTGCGCGTAGAGCGCCGCCGCCTTCGCCTCGGCCAGTTCGGCCTCGAGCGCGGCGAGACGGTCTTGCCCGGCACTGTCGGGCGCCGCGGACGCGGTGTCCTCGGCGGTGGGGGTTTCGATCTTCTCGTCTTCGTTCATGCCATCAGCCTCGACAGGGTTTGTGCGGTGAAGTCAACCATGGGAACGATGCGCGCGTAGTTCAATCGCGTCGGGCCGATCACGCCGACGACGCCGACCACCCGCCCGTCCCCGCCGCGATAGGGCGCGGCGATGACCGAGGAGCCGGACAGGGCGAACAACTTGTTCTCCGATCCGATGAAAATGCGCGCGGCGCTGGCATCCCGCGCCAGATCGAGCAGGCGGGCGATTTCCTCCTTGCCTTCCAGCTCGTCTAGCAACTGGCGGACGCGTTCGAGATGCGCGGTCGCGTCGTCGTCGAGCAGGCGCGCCTGGCCGCGGACGATGAGGACCGGGCGGGCGCCGTCGCGCGACCAGACGGCGAGGCCGCGCGCGATCAGGTCCCCGGCGGCGCGGTCGATCGCGGCACGGCCGGCGGAAACCTCCGCCGTCATCCGTTCCTGCGCCTCGCTCAGCGTCAGCCCGGCGAGGCGTTCGCTGACGTAATTGCCGATCTCGATCAACAGCGAGGGCGTGACGCCGGACGGCAGATCGACAACGCGATTCTCGACCGACCCGTCCTGTCCGACCAGCACCGCCATCGCCTGCCGCCCGGACAGCGGCACGAAGCCGAGCTGGCGCAGCACCGGCTCATGCTTCGGCACCAGCACGATGCCGGCGCAGGCCGACAGGCCGGACAGCGTGGCGGTGACCGACGAAATCGCTTCCTCGATCGGCCCGGCATTGGCGGAACGACGTTCGATCTCCGCACGCTCCTCCGCCGAGGGTTCCGCCACCTGCATCATGGCGTCGACGAACAGGCGCAGGCCGATTTCGGTCGGGATGCGCCCGGCGGAAATATGCGGGGCAGCGAGCAGCCCGGCCTCTTCCAGATCCTGCATGACGTTGCGGATCGAAGCGGAGGACAGGTTGAGCGCGGCAAGCCGCGACAGCGTCCGCGAACCGACCGGCGCGCCGTTGTCGATGTAATTCTCGACCACCAGCCGGAACACGGCGCGAGCGCGGTCCGACATCTCCAGGATGCTCTGCGAATTCATATCGTCTATCTAGGGTGTGATGCGCCGCAGGTGAAGCGCCGCCGGGGCGCGGATCAACGGATGCGGCGAGCGATCAGGATCAGCACCAGCCCGAACGCGCCCAGTGCCGAACCGGCGGTGATCCACACCGGTTCGCCGAGCATCGGCGAGGCCGGCCAGCGGATGACCGCCGTCCCCTGCCCCAGCCACCAGAAGCCGATCAGCGCGGCGACGACGCCGATAATGATGAGTGTCCTGCGCATGTCGCCGCTTTGAGCATGGCCGGCGGGACGTGGCAAGGGGGTGGCATGGCGCGGCGAGCGGAGCTACAGGCCGGACCCAACCACCCGACACCAGCAGACAAGGATATATCATGCGCCCTTCCGGCCGCGCGCCAGACCAGATGCGAGCGATCACCATCACGCCGAACTTCACCCGCCACGCCGAAGGATCGGTGTTGATCGGTTTCGGCGACACCAAGGTGCTGGTCACCGCATCCGTCGAGGAGCGGTTGCCGCCATGGCTGCGCGGCAAGGGCGAAGGCTGGGTGACGGCGGAATACGGCATGCTGCCCCGCGCCACCCACACCCGTGGCAGCCGTGAGGCGGCGAAGGGCAAGCAGTCCGGCCGGACGCAGGAAATCCAGCGGCTGATCGGCCGGTCGCTGCGCGCGGTCGTCGACCTGAAGAAGCTGGGCGAGCGCCAGATCACCGTCGACTGCGATGTCATCCAGGCCGACGGCGGCACCCGCACCGCCTCCATTTCCGGCGCGTGGGTGGCATTGCGCCTGGCGGTCAACGGCCTGATGCGGCAGGGCCTGCTGAACGAAGACCCGATTACCCAGAAGGTCGCGGCGATCAGCTGCGGCATCTATCAGGGAACCCCGGTGCTCGACCTGGATTATGTCGAGGACAGCAATGCCGGCGCCGACGCCAATTTCGTGCTGACCGGCGACGGCAACATCGCCGAGGCGCAGGCGACGGCCGAAGGCGCGCCTTATGACGAGGAGGCCCTGTTGCGCCTGTTGCGCCTTGCCCGGATCGGCTGCACCGAGATTTTCGCCGCGCAGGACAAGGCGATCGCGGGATGAACCACCAGACCAGCCGCAAGCTCGCCGCCGGGCGGCTGGTCGTCGCCAGCCACAATGCCGGCAAGGTCCGCGAGATCGCCGCGCTGCTCGGCCCGGCGGGGATCGACCCGGTATCGGCGGGAACGCTGGGCCTGCCCGAACCGGAAGAAACCGGCACCAGCTTCATCGCCAATGCCGAGTTGAAGGCGCGGCTGGCGGCCGACCTGTCCGGCCTGCCGGCACTGGCCGACGACAGCGGCCTGTGCGTCGACGCGCTGGGCGGCGACCCCGGCATTTTCTCCGCGCGGTGGGCAGGGGCGGAGAAGGATTTCGGCTATGCGATGCGGCTGGTCCACGAGCACCTCGTCGAGCTTGGTCCCGATACGCCGCGCGACGCGCATTTCGTCTGCGCCCTGTCGGTCGCCTGGCCGGACGGGCATATCGAAAGCTTCGAAGGGCGGGTCGACGGCGTTTTGGTCTGGCCGCCGCGCGGTGAGCACGGCTTTGGCTACGACCCGTTCTTCCAGCCGAACGGCCACGCCGAGACATTCGGCGAGATGGACCCGGACGCGAAGCACGCGATCAGCCACCGCGCCGACGCATTCGTCAGGCTGAAGGCGGCGTTGCTCTGACCGCCATCCCCGACCCACTGGCGCTGTACATCCACTGGCCGTTCTGCGTCTCCAAATGCCCCTATTGCGATTTCAACAGCCACGTTCGCGCGACGATCGACGAGGATGGCTGGCAGCAGGCGCTGCTCGCCGACCTGGCGCATGAGGCGGCACTGGTGCCGGGGCGCCCGCTAACCTCGATATTCTTCGGCGGCGGCACGCCATCGCTGATGCCGCCCGCGATCGTGGCGGCGCTGATCGGCGCGGCGGAGCGGCACTGGGGCTTCGCCGACGGCATCGAGATTACGCTGGAGGCCAACCCCTCCTCGGTCGAGGCGGCGCGCTTCGCCGATCTGGCGGCGGCCGGGGTCAACCGCGTGTCGCTGGGCCTGCAGGCGCTGGACGACGCGGTGCTCGCCTTCCTTGGCCGCGCCCATGGCGTCGACGAGGGGCTGCGAGCGCTGGACACCGCGCAGGAAGCATTCGGTCGGGTCAGTTTCGACCTGATCTATGCCCGACCACAACAGAGCGCGGCGGCGTGGGAAGCCGAACTGGCGCGGGCGATCGGTTTCGGCACCAGTCACCTGTCGCTCTACCAGTTGACGATCGAGCCGGGCACCCGCTTCGCGACGCTGGTCGCGAACGGCACGCTGCGCCCGGTCGACCCCGACCACGGCGCGACATTGTTCGAACTGACCCGGGCGATGACCGCCGCCGCCGGCCTTTCAGCCTATGAGGTGTCGAACCATGCGCGCCCCGGCGAAGCGAGCCGGCACAACCTGTCTTACTGGCGCTATGACGATTATCTGGGCGTCGGCCCCGGCGCGCATGGCCGCCGGCTGGCGATGGCAAGCGAGCGCCACCGCAAGCCCGAGAATTTCCTGAGCGCGGTTGCCCGCAACGGCCACGGCATCGTCCGCGAGGACGCGCTGAGCCCGGCGGCGCGGGCGAGCGAGGCGCTGTTGATGGGCCTGCGGCTGAGCGAGGGCGTCGACCTGACCCATATCGCGAAGCGGACCGGGTGCGACCGGCTGGTCGACCGGGCGGCGGTTACGCGGCTGGCCGGGCACGGGCTGATGACGCTGAACGACGAGCGGCTGACGGTCAGCGACGCCGGGATGCTGCTGCTCGATTCGATTCTGGCGGAGATCGTCGCCGCCGGGTGAGCGGACGCCGCGACCGCCCCGCATTCCCCACAAACAGGGTTCTGGCGGAGCGGTCGGTGCGGCGGCCTGGCAGAGGCGCTTACTCGCCGAAGCGGGCGGGTGCCGGGGACGCGACGGTAAAGCCGCCGGTGCCGATCTGCTTCACCTCCAGCGCGCGTTCGGCAACGCCGTCACGGCCGAAGCGGAACGCTCCGTCGATACCGGCGAAGCCACCGGTATCGGTCAGCTTCTGAACCGGGAAAGCCGTGCCGATCCGCCAGTCCTGCGCGATGCGGGTGGCGAGCAGCACCCCGTCATAGCCAAGGCTGGCGATGCGGTAGGGCGCGGCGGCGTAGCGGCTGCGGTATTTGCCGGCCAGCTGGTTGTAGAGCCCGTCCGACACGCTGGCGAACCAAGCGCCGGCCATGGCCGGACTTGTCCCCAGATTGGTTTCGGTGTTCCACAATTCGGTGCCGAGAATGCGCGCATCCGCCCCGCCTTCCTTGCGGACCAGCGGCGCCGCCTGCAGCGCGATGCGACCGCTGTCGGCGATCAGCACCGCGTCGTAGCCGTTCTTCGGCAGCTTGCCGATGGCAGTGGCCAGCGACGTCCGGCTGCGGTCGAAATTCTGCATCGCGACAACCTGCCCGCCGGCCGATTCGACCGAGCGGATCATTGCCGTCGCCGCCCGCTGGCCATAGGTGCCCGCCGGCATCAGCCCGGCGAAGCGGACAACGCCGCGCGCGCGGGCATAACGGACCACGCGGTCGATCGACTGGACCGGGTTATAACCCATGATGAAAGTGCCGCGCCCGGCGACGCTGACATCGTTGGAAAAGCTGATCAGCGGCACGCCGGCGCGCTGGGCGAGCGGGGCGACAGCGCGGACATCGTCGGCAAGCAGCGGGCCGAGGATCAGTTTGTTGCCGTCGGCCAGAGCGCGCTGCGCGGCGGCGGCGGCGCCGGGCGCGGTGTCATAGACAGTGACGCGGATACGCTGGCCGCCGGTATCGAGAACCGCAAGGTTGGCGGCATTGGCGATCGACTGACCGACCGCCGCGACCGAACCGGTCGTCGGCACCAGCACGGCGATGCGGTGGCGTTCGGTATCGGTCGGCAACTGGTTGTCGACCGGACCGGGCTGGGTGGTCGGCGGCGGGGGCGCCGGCGGCTGGCCACGCGGCACGACGGTGGAACAGCCCGCGATGAGAAGCGCCATCGCCAGGCCCGCCAGCCGCGCCAGACCCCAAGGACGCGGTTGCGGCGCCGCATATGCCTCTGCCATGACGATTCCCTTATGAACGAAACTCTGGAACCCGGCCTCTACATCGTCGCCACGCCGATCGGCAACTTGTCCGATCTGTCTCCGCGCGCCGGACAGGTGCTGGCGGCAGCCGACCTGATTGCGGTGGAGGACAGCCGGGTAACGGCCAAGCTGCTTCACCATCTGGGCGTCAAGCGGCCGATGCTGCCCTATCATGACCACAACGCCGACCGGATGCGGCCGGAACTGATCGCCCGGATGGCGACGCAGGCGGTGGCGCTGGTCTCCGACGCGGGCACGCCGCTGATTTCCGACCCCGGTTTCAAGCTGGTGCGCGACGCGCGGGCAGCGGGGGTGCCGGTGACCACCCTGCCCGGCCCGTGCGCGGCGGTGGCGGCGCTGACCCTGGCCGGGCTGCCGACCGACCGGTTCCTGTTTCTGGGCTTTCTGCCCGCCAAGGCGGCGGCGCGGGCGCAGGCGATTGCGGAGGTCGCGGCGGTCCGCGCGACGCTGGTGCTGTACGAATCGGGGCCGCGGCTGGGCGACTGCCTTGCCGCGCTGGCCGCCGGACTGGGCGAGCGCGAGGCGGCGGTGGCGCGCGAGATCAGCAAGCGGTTCGAGGAATGCGTGACCGGCACGCTGGACGAACTGGCCGCGCGCTATACCGAGGCGCCGCCGAAGGGCGAGATCGTCGTCATCGTGGCGCCGCCGGGCGACGCGCCCGCCCCCGATGCCGACGCAATCGACGCGGCCCTGGCCGAGGCGCTGACCCGCCTGCCCCCGGCCAAGGCGGCGGGCGAAGTCGCGAAGGCGACCGGTGCCGACCGCAAGGCGCTCTATGCGCGGGCGATGGCGCTGAAAGGCGGCGGATGACGGCGCAGGCACGGCGGACGGCGGAGCGCCACGGCCGGCGCGGCGAGACGGTCGCGGCATGGTGGCTGCGCCTGCACGGCTGGCGGATCATCGACCGGCGGGTACGCACGGCGGTGGGCGAGATCGACCTGATCGCGCGGCGCGGCCGCACCATCGCCTTCGTCGAGGTCAAGCACCGGACGCGCGCGGCGGCGCTCGACCATGCGATCGACCGGCAACGGCTGAAGCGGGTGGCGGCAGCGGCGACATTGCTTGCCCCCCGCTATGCCGCAGACGCCGACACGATCCGCATCGACGTGATCCTTGTCGCGCCGGGTCGGCTGCCCCGCCACATCGCCAATGCCTGGCATGGGTGACAAGGCCGCCGCCAGCCCGTAGAGCGCGGGCGACAAGGAGTGCCCCGCCAATGTCCCTTACCGTCGCGGTCCAGATGGACCCGCTGGAGACGATCAAGATCGCCGGCGATTCGAGCTTTGCCCTGATGCTGTCGGCGCAGGCGCGCGGGCACCGGCTGTTTCATTACGCGGCGGAGGACCTGAGCTACGCCGACGGACGGGTGTGGACCAAGGCGCGGCCGGTGACGGTCAAGCGGGTGGCGGGCGACCATTTCACCGCCGGCGACCCGGTGACGCTCGACCTGGGCAGCGAGGCGGACGTGGTGCTGATGCGCCAGGACCCGCCGTTCGACCTCGGCTACATCACCGCGACCCACCTGCTGGAGCGGATTTCCGACCGGACTCTGGTGGTCAACGACCCCGCCTCCGTCCGCAACGCGCCGGAGAAGATTCTGGTGCTGGACTATGCGCGGTTCATGCCGCCGACACTGATTACCCGCAGCCTGGACGAGGCGCGGCGGTTTCTTGACGAGCATGGCGAGATCGTCGTCAAGCCGCTGCACGGCAACGGCGGCAAGGCGATCTTCAAGATCGGGCGCGGCGACGCCAACCTGTCGTCGCTGATCGAGGTGTTCAACACCGCCTACCGCGAGCCGCACATGCTGCAGGCCTTCATCCCCGACGTGGTGTCGGGCGACAAGCGGATCATCCTGGTCGACGGCGTCGTCGCCGGCGGCATCAACCGTATTCCGGGCGACGGCGAAATCCGGTCGAACCTGGCGGTCGGCGGGCGCGCGGCGGCGACGACGCTGACCGAGACCGAGCTGGAAATCTGCGCCGCGCTGGGGCCGGAGCTGAAGCGGCGGGGGCTGGTGTTCGTCGGCATCGATGTGATCGGCGGCAAGTGGCTGACCGAGATCAACGTCACCTCCCCCACCGGATTCGTCGGCATGGATGCGTTCAACGGCACCGATACCGGCGCGATGATCTGGGACGCGATCGAAGCGCGGCTGGCCGCGCGATGACCGACTGGGTGATCCGCCTGATCGAGGAGGCCGGCTATCTGGGCGTCGCGCTGCTGATGTTCCTGGAGACGGTGTTCCCGCCGATCCCGTCCGAAGTCATCATGTCGGTTGCCGGCGTCGGCGCGGCGCGCGGTTATATGAGCCTGTGGGGCGTGATCGTCAGCGGCACGATCGGCGCGATGGCCGGCAACTACGTCTGGTACGTGCTGGCGCGGGCGATCGGCATTGCCCGGTTCCGCCCGCTGATCGACCGGTTCGGCCGCTGGCTGACCATCGACTGGCGCGAGATCGAGCGCGGCGAGGCGCTGTTCGAACGTTTCGGCGCGCCGCTGATCCTGTTCGGACGGATGCTGCCGACGGTGCGGTCGCTGATCTCGATCCCCGCCGGGCTGCTTGGCATGAAGACGGCCCCTTTCCTGCTGTGGTCGACGATCGGGACCGCCGGCTGGACGGCGATGCTTGCGATTGCGGGCTATGTGCTCGGCAAGCGGTTCGCCGATATCGAGGCGGTGCTCGGCCCGCTGTCGAGCGCGGTGATCGTCGCGGTGCTGGCGGTGTATGTGTGGCGGGTGCTGTTCTGGCGGCCGGAACGGTGAGTTCGCGCGGGATGGACGGTTTGGGGTCAGCGTAAGCGCCGCCCCTCAGGCGCGGGGGTGGGCGTTGCGGTAGACGTCGAGCAGATGCGCGGCATCGACGGCGGTGTAGATCTGGGTCGAGCTGAGACTGGCATGGCCAAGCAGTTCCTGCAGGGCGCGCAGATCGGCGCCGCGGCCGAGCAGGTGGGTGGCGAAGCTGTGGCGGAGCGCGTGCGGGGTGGTGCGGTCGCCGAGGCCAAGCCCGGCCCGCGCCTTGCGGACGGCGCGGCGGACCAGCGCGGCCGATAGCGGGCCGCCACGGGCGCCCAGGAACAACGGCCCGTCCCGCTCGATCGGCCAGGGACAGGCGGCGACATAGGCCTCTATCGCTTCGCGCACCTGCGGCAGGATCGGCACGATCCGCGTCTTGTCCCGCTTGCCGGTCACCGCCATCGCTTCGCCGATCGGCAGCACCGCGCCGGTCAGCGCCATCGCTTCGCCGACGCGCAGACCGGCACCGTAGAGCAGCAGCAGCACCGCCCAGTCGCGGGTGCCGATCCACGGCTGGTGCGCTTCCTCCGCCACCGTGTCGGCCAGCGCCAGCGCCTCGTCCGGCGAAATCGGGCGCGGCACGCCGCGTTTGACCCTGGGACCTTTCAGCCGTGGTGCTTCGACGCCGACAAAGGCGAGGAAACCGCGCACCGCCGACAGTTCGCGCGCCGCCGAGGCATTGCCGATATTCTCGTTGCGTCGCCGGGCGAGGAAGGCGCGCAGGTCAGCGGCGCCGATCGTCCTGAGCAGCGCGACGTCGACCGCCTGACCGTGATGATCGGCGAGGAAGGCGAGCAGCCGTTCGGCGGTGGCGACATAGGCGCGCACCGTGTGCGGCGAGCGCCGCCGGTCGCGGCGGAGATGGTCGCCCCAGCGGACGGCAAGCGGATGCGGCAGGCTCACGCCGGCAAGTGTAGCCGCCTTTGCCGGCGACGTGAATCCCGCTTGTCCTAAGCGACCTGCGTCCAGCGGCCGGCGGGGTCCTGTTTCCAGTAGCGGCGTTCGATGCCTTCGCGGTCGGCGAGCGCGCGCCAGGCGGCGCGGGCGGCCTCTATCCCGTCTTCGTCGAAGAAGTGAAAGGCGCGGTCGAAACCGGTCGCTTCGTCGCGCCACTGGCCGTCGACGAGCGCGATGTTGCGGGCGGCGTTGAGCGGCACCGGCGCGTCGGCGATCAGCACCGGCTGGTCCGGCTCGCCGCCCTCCCCCGCCTGGGCATGGGGCAGGAAAGCGTCAGCGCGGTAGGCCCAGAGATCGCGGTCGAGCGCGCCGCGCTGCACCGGGTCGGCGCTGACCACCAGCAGCCGGCCGCCGCCCTCCAGCACGCGCTCTGCGATGCGGGGGAGGACGGCGCCGACCGGGCCGGCGGTCAGATGGTAGAAGTCGACCTGCACGCCGGTGCTATTTCTCGAAATTGTCGGCGACGAAGCGGTCGAGCAGGCGGACGCCGTAGCCGGTCGCGCCCTTGTCCCACACCGCGCCGGGCTTGTCGGCCCAGACCATACCGGCGATGTCGAGATGCGCCCAGCGGACGCCGTCATTGACGAAGCGCTGGAGGAACTGGGCGGCGGTGATCGAGCCGGCGTAGCGTGGACCGACATTCTTCATGTCGGCGATCTGCGAGTCGAGCAGCTTGTTGTAGGCGTCGCCGAGCGGGAAGCGCCACAGCGGGTCGCCGGACGCCCTGCCGGCGGCGAGCAACTGATCGGCCAGCGAATCGTCGTTGGCGAACAGGCCGCCATGTTCGTGGCCGAGCGCGATGATCATCGCCCCGGTCAGCGTCGCCAGGTCGACGATGGTGCGCGGCTTGTGCACCTTCTGCACCCAGGCGAGCGCGTCTGACAGGACCAGCCGGCCTTCGGCGTCGGTATTGATCACCTCGATCGTCTGCCCGGACATTGACGTCACGACGTCACCCGGCCGCTGGGCGTTGCCGCCGGGCATGTTCTCGACCAACCCGCAGACGCCGACGACGTGCGCCTTCGCCTTGCGCAGGGCGAGCGCCCTGATCGTTCCAACGACAGCGCCGGCGCCGCCCATGTCCCATTTCATGTCTTCCATACCGGCGGCGGGCTTGATCGAAATGCCGCCGGTGTCGAAGGTTACGCCCTTGCCGACCAGCGCGAGCGGCACGTCCTGCGCGCCACCGGTGCCGTCCCAGCGCAGCGCCAAAAGGCGCGGCGGCCGCGCCGACCCCTGCGCGACACCGAGCAGCGCGCCCATGCCGAGCTTGCGCATCGCCGGTTCGTCCAGCACCGTGACCTCTACCCCCAGATCCTTCAGCGGCAGGCAGCGTTCGACGAAGCTTTCCGGGTAGATGATGTTCGCCGGTTCCGTCACCAGCTCACGGGTGAAGCCGACGCCCTGGGCGACCGCGTCCGCCCGCGCCCAGGCCGCTTCGCTGCCATCCGGCGCGCCGACCAGGACGATTTCGACCAGTGTCGCCTTGTTCTTAGCCTGCTGACGGGTGCGATGGACGTCATACTGCCAGCCGCGCAGCACCGCGCCGGCGCCGAGCGCAGCCGCCGCCTCTGCCGAAACATCGCCCCCGGTCAGATCGACGACCAGCTTTTCCGCCCCCGATTTCAGCAGGCGGGCGGTAAGCGCCGCGCCGGCCCGTTCGTGATCGACCGGCGTACCGGCACCGACACCGGCGAGCAGCACGCGGCGCGGCGTACCGTCGACGCGCGCGAAGACTTCGGCGACCGTTCCGGCGTCTCCTTCAAAACGGGCACCGGCGATTGCCGCCGCCACCAGTTCCGCATCCTCCGCCGCCAGACCGGCCACCTGCACCTTGCCCCCGCCCGGAACGAGCAGAGCGAGAGCATCGGCACCGGCGGGGCGGGTGGAGGCAAAAGAGAGGTGCATTGGAGAAGCTTCCTTCATGAAATTCGCTATAGATCGTGCGGGCCAGTTGGCCCGATAACGCCCTATCTAGGCCGGGATAGCGGGAAAATGAACCGTCTGTACCAAGAGATTGCGGCATTTCCGTTCCGGTGCGATAGGGGCGCGCCGGTAACCGCCGCCAGGGCGCGAAAGGGTGAACGTGACGCGTAAATGGTCGATTCCGGCTGCCGCCCTGCCACTGGCCATCGGCCTTGCGCCGGCGGGTGCCGTTGCCCAGACTCCGCCCGGCGTGTCACCAGAAACCCCGGCGCCGGCCCCCACCCCCACCAGCGAGGCGGACGACAAGACCGTCGCGTTCAGCGCCGGACAGATCGAATACCAGAGCGACAGCGACGTCGTCACCGCGACCGGCGACGTGCGGATGAGCCGCGAGGGCAACAGGCTGCGCGCCGACATGGTGCGCTGGGATCGCAAAACCGGCGCGGTCGTCGCCGAGGGCAATGTTGCGATCACCAGCCCGGAAGGTGACACCGCCTTTGGCGACCATGTCGACCTGACCGACACGCTGAAGGACGGGGTGGTCGAGAATCTGCTGGTCGTGCTGCAGGACGGCGGCCGGCTGGTGGCGCAGCGCGGAACGCTGGTCAACAGCGTCAAGACGCTGGAGCACGCCGCCTACACCCCCTGCGCCGTCGTCGACGACAAGGGCTGCCCGAAGAACCCGACGTGGAAGGTGACGGCGGCCCGCGTCGTTTACGACCCGAATATCGGGCGGGCGACCTTCAAGGGCGCACGGATCGAGCTGTTCGGGCTACCGCTGATCCCGCTGCCCGGCCTGTCGACGCCGACCAGCGACCGGTCCGGCAGCGGCCTGCTGGTCCCCGACCTGCGCTACAGCCGGGTCAACGGCATCGAATACGCCCAGCCCTATTATTTCGCGATCGCGCCGAACCGCGACCTGACCGTCACGCCGCACATCTATTCGTCGGTGCTGCCGCTGATCGAGGCGCAATACCGGGCGTTGACCGGCACCGGCGCCTACCAGCTGCGCGGCATCGCCACCGCCAGCCGGGCGATGTCGGCGACGTTGCAGCCCGACCCGACCGCGTCGCGCGATTTCCGCGGCTATCTGGAAGGCAGCGGCCGGTTCCAGCTTGACCCGCACTGGAGCGTCAGCGGATCGTTCCGGGTCGCGACGGACCGCACCTTCCTGCGCCGTTACGATTTTTCGCGCGACGACCGGTTGCGCTCGACCCTGCGGCTGGAGCGGCTGGACGCGGACAGTTATTTCTCGCTTGCCGGCTGGGCAACGCAGACTTTGCGCATTTCCGACCCGCAGGGCCAGCAGCCGATCGCGCTGCCCGAAATCGATTATCGTCGGCGGATCACCGACCCGCTGCTTGGCGGCAAGGTGGAGCTGCAACTGAACAGCCTGGCGATCGGCCGCACCGCCGGGCAGGACACCCAGCGCGCCTTCGCCGGCCTGCGCTGGGACCTGCGGCGCTATACACCGCTGGGCCAGGAGGTGACCTTCACCGCCTATGCGCGCGCCGACGTCTACCACACCGACGAGACGCTGCTGACCGCGACCACATCCTACCGTGGCGAGGCCGGATGGCAGTCGCGCGGGATCGCGGCGCTGGCGGTCGACATCAAATGGCCGTTCGTCGGTGAGTTCATGGGTGGCACCCAGCAGATCACCCCGCGCATCCAGATCGTCGCCAGCCCGAACATCAGCAACCTGAATATCCCGAACGAGGATGCCCGCGCTTTCGATCTGGAGGACAGCAACCTGTTCGCGCTGAACCGCTTCCCCGGCTATGACCGGTTCGAGGACGGGCAGCGCATTACCTACGGGCTGGATTATGCCCTCAGCCTGCCCGACCTGAGCATCGACGCGAATATCGGCCAAAGCTATCGCCTGAACGACCGGCCGGCACTGTTCCCCGACGGCACCGGCCTGTCGCGGCGGACGTCGGACATCGTCGGCCGGGCAACGGTGCGGTTCCGCGATTTCGTGACCCTGACCGAGCGGTTCCGGCTGGACAAGGACAGCCTGGCGGTGCGCCGCAACGAGATCGACGCGACGATCGGGTCACGCAAAACCTATGCGATGATCGGTTACCTGCGGCTCAATCGCGATATCGACGACCGGATCGAGGATCTGCGCGACCGCGAGGAGATCCGGCTGGGCGGCCGGGTACAATTTGCCAAATACTGGTCGATCTTCGGTTCCGCCGTGGTCGACCTGACCGACAAACGCGAGGACCCGCTGTCGCTGGCCGACGGTTTTTCGCCGGTCCGGCACCGGCTCGGCATCGCCTATGAGGATGACTGCGTCGAGCTTGGCGTCACCTGGCGACGCGATTATGAAGACACTGGCGACGCCCGGCGCGGCAACAGTTTCCTGTTGCGTCTGGCGTTCAAGAATTTGGGCCGCTAAGCCTGTGTTCAGCCGTGTGGGCGCAGCCTTCCACCGCCGAACGTGAACCATAGGGATTGCATCGGATTTTGACCCCGACGACCAACAGGCGCTGGAATATGCGCGCCGCCCTCGCCGCTATGCCGCTGATGATCGCCGCCACCGCCGCCCTGGCGCAGACGGTTGGCGACGACGCCGGCCTGCCCCAGACCGGCCTTAACCTGCCGACGGATGTTTCGATCTTCGAAAAGGAAGATCCGGCGATCCGCAAACCGACCGCGATCATCAACGGCGAGATCATCACCCGTACCGACATCGATCAGCGGCTGGCCGTGGTCGTTGCCGCCAATGGCGGCCGGGTGCGGCCGGATGAGGTCGACCGCCTGCGCCTGCAGGTGCTGCGCAACATGATCGACGAGACGCTGCAAATCCAGGAGGCCAGGGCCAACGACATCGAGGTGACATCCAAGGAGGTCAACGACAGCTACGCCCGCGTGTCGCAGAACTTCAAGCGCACGCCGGAGCAGATGGATGAGTATCTGCGCTCGGTCGGCTCGTCTGCGGCATCGCTGAAGCGGCAGATCACCGGCGAACTGGCCTGGCAGCGCCTGCTGCGCCGCCGGGTCGAGCCGTTCGTCAACATCGGCGACGAAGAGGTTCAGGCGATCATGGACCGGCTGGAAGCGTCCAAGGGCACGTCCGAATTCCGGGTTGGCGAAATCTACATGGCGGCGGCCCCGGAGGCGCGCCAGCAGATCTTCCAGAATCAGGAGCAGATCATCGAGCAGATCCGCCAGGGCGGGTCTTTCGCTGCCTATGCCCGGCAGTATTCGCAGGCATCGACCGCCGCCGTCGGCGGCGACCTGGGCTGGGTGCGGGCCGAGCAGTTGCCGGAACCGCTGGCGTCGACCGTCCAGCAGTTGCAGATGGGGCAGATCGCCGGGCCGATCGAGGTGCCGGGCGGCTTTTCGATCCTTTACCTGATGGACCAGCGGCAGGTGCTGACCGCCGATCCGCGCGACGCGGTCCTCAGCCTGCGCCAGCTTTCGATCACCTTCCCCGCCGGCGTCAAACAGGCCGACGCCGATGCACGGGCCGCGAAATTCATCGAAGCGACACGCGACATCAAGGGCTGCGGCGCCGCTGGCACGATCGGCCAGGAAATCGGCGCGGAGGTGGTCGACAACGATCAGGTGCGGGTTCGCGACCTGCCGCAGCCGTTGCAGGAACCGCTGCTCAGGCTGTCGATCGGCGAGGCGACCGCACCGTTCGGATCGGTCAGCGACGGCGTCCGCATTCTGGTTCTGTGCGGCCGGGACGACCCGCAGGTCGCATCCGGCCCGTCGCGCGACCAGATCATGTCCCAGCTTGAGGAAGAACGGGTCAACCGTCGCGCCCAGCGCTATCTGCGCGATCTGCGCCGCGACGCGGTGGTGGATTATCGCTGACCGCGTGGCGATGCAGTCCTCCCTCGCGGTTGCGCTAGGCGATCCGGCCGGCATCGGCCCCGAAATTGTCGCCAAGGCGTGGGATTACGGGCATGATGGCACGCTGGCGCCGTTCTTCGCCGTCGGCGACGCGCGCGCGCTGCAGGCGGTATGGTCCGGCCCGGTCCAGCGGATCGCCGACCCGCGCGAAGCGGCCCGCGTCTATCCCGAAGCCCTGCCGCTGATTTCCGTCGAGGATGCCGGTGAGATACGCCCCGGCCAGCCCGATCTGGAAGGCGCGCGCTGCTCGCTCGATTCGCTGGAACTGGCGGTCGGGCTGACCCGATCCGGCGCGGCAGCCGGGCTGGTCACCGCGCCGGTGTCCAAGGCGCAGCTCTACGCCGTCGGCTTCACCCACCCCGGCCAGACCGAATTCATCGCCGAGCGGTGCGGTATCGCCCGCGAGAATGCGGTGATGATGCTGGTCGGCCCCGGCCTGAAGGTTGTGCCGATCACCACCCATGTGCCGCTGGCGCGGGTGGCCGAGTTGCTGACCGTCGAGATGATCGTGTCCAGTGCGCTGACCACCGCGCGCGGTGTCCAGCGCAGTTTCGGTATCGAATCGCCGCGGCTGGCCTTTGCCGGTTTCAACCCCCATGCCGGCGAAAGCGGGGCGATCGGCCGCGAGGAAATCGACATCGTCGAACCGGCGCTGGCCATATTGCGCGCCGAAGGGCTGGATGTCAGCGGCCCGTTCGCCGCAGACACGCTGTTTCACCCGCGCGCCCGCGCCCTGTATGACGTGGCGATGTGCCTGTACCATGACCAGGCGCTGATCCCGTTGAAGACGCTGTATTTCGATGAAGGCGTCAACATGACGCTCGGCCTGCCGGTGGTACGGACCGCGCCGGACCACGGCACCGCCTTTGCCATTGCCGGGCAAAATCGCGCCGAGCCGGGCGCGATGATCGCGGCACTGAGACTGGCCGCCCAAGCGGCGTCGGCGCGCCACGAACGCGCCCAGGGGTGACCCTCGCCCTGCCGCCGCTGCGCGAGGTCATTGCCCGCCACGGCCTGCGCGCCAGCAAGGCGCTGGGCCAGAATTTCCTGCTCGACGGCCAGTTGCTCGACCGGATCGCGCGGGTGCCCGGCCCGCTGACCGACGAAGTGGTCTACGAAGTCGGCCCCGGCCCCGGCGGGCTGACCCGCGCGCTGATCCGCGCCGGAGCGGAGGTGACGGTGGTCGAGCGCGACCACCGCTGCCTGCCGGCACTGGCCGAGCTGGCCGACGCGGCGCCGGGGCGGCTGCATGTCCATGAGGGCGATGCGCTGGCGTTCGATGCCGCCGCCGCGATCGGCCGGGCGCCGCATATCGTTGCCAACCTGCCCTACAACGTCGGCACCGCCCTGCTCGTCGGCTGGCTGACCGGCGAGGCATGGCCGCCCTGGTGGAAAAGCCTGACCCTGATGTTCCAGAAGGAAGTGGCGGAGCGGATCGTCGCGGCGCCGGGGACCGACGCTTATGGCCGGCTGTCGGTGCTCGCCCAGTGGCGCGGACAGGCAAAGCTGGCGATGACGGTGCACCGTTCCGCCTTCACCCCGCCGCCCAAGGTGATGTCGGCGGTCGTCCATATCGTGCCGGGGGAACAGCCGGCAGGGGTACGCTGCGCGACGATCGAGGCGCTGACCGCCGCCGCTTTCGGCCAGCGGCGCAAGATGCTGCGCCAGAGCCTGCGCGGGGTGCCGGGGGCGCTGGACGCGCTGACAGCATGCGGGATCGACGAGACGCGCCGCGCCGAAACGGTGTCGGTCGACGGCTTCGTGGCATTGGCGCAGACGCTGGAGCGCGGCTGAGGCTGTCACTTGGCGCGGGCGGGACGGCCCTAGTCCGGCTTCGGCGTCGGCTTTTCATCCGCCGGAGGCACTTTGACGTTGACCTGCGCGGACTGGACGACCGGCGGCGGGCCTTTGGCGATCACCGCGGCCAGCCGCGTCGCATCGGCGCATTCGCGTGCGCAAAGCTTGCGGATGCGGGCCAGATTCTCCTTCGCCTTGGTCACGGCGCCCTTTTGAACCATCGCGTCGCCCTGCCCGGCGAGGGCGGCGAGGTCGTTCGGCTCAAGATCGAGCGCCTCGCGGTACATGCGGATCGCCTTGCCCGGCAGGCCCTGCTGCCGGGCGACGGCGCCAAGCGCGATATAGGCCGGGCGGTTGCGCGGATCGACCGCCAGCGCGCTTTCATAGAAGCCGTTCGCTTCTGACAACTGGCCGGCGCCGCGCGCGGCGTCGCCCTTCTGAACCAGCGCGACCGAACGCGGATCGAGCTGATGATCGGCACGCTGGCTCTGGCCGGCACTGGACATGGTAAGCAAGGCCAGCGAAACGGCAAGGGCGGCAGGCGTGAAACGCATAACTATCTCCACGAACTTCGATCGTTCAGTCGTCATGTAGGACATCTCAGTCGCGCGACGAAGAAGCCGTCCGTCCCGTCTCGCGCCGGGTCCAGCACGCGGCCATGGCCGCGTGCCCGGCCGGCCGGGCCGAAAGGCTCCTCGGCCCGCCAGTCTGCGCATTGGCCCGCAAAACTGTCAACCTGCGCCGCCCCTTCCGCGTCAAGCAGCGAACAGACGGCGTAGACCAGCGCGCCGCCCGGCCGGACCAGCGGTGCCGCCACCTGCAGGATCGCCGCCTGCGCCGCGACCAGCCGGGCGAGCCGGTCCGGCGTCAGCCGCCAGCGCGCCTCCGGGTTGCGGCGCCAGGTGCCGGTGCCCGAACAGGGCGCGTCGACCAGCACGACATCGGCCGTACCGGCAAGGTCGGCGAGCGCCGCCGCTTCCCGCCCCGGATCGAGCAGACGCTGCTCGATCGCGGTAGCGCCGGCCCGCGCCGCACGCGGCGCCAGCCGCGACAGCCGGTCGCGATTGGTGTCGCAGGCGACAAGACGCCCCTGCCCGGCGATCGCCGCGGCGAGTGCCAGCGTCTTGCCGCCGGCACCGGCGCACAGGTCGACCACCGTCATCCCCGGCGCGGCGGCGCAGGCCTCGGCGATCAACTGGCTGCCCTCGTCCTGCACCTCGACAATGCCGTCGCGCCAGCGCGGATCGTCCTCGACCGCGAACGGCGCGGCGAAGCGCAGGCCGTTCGCGGCGTGGGGCGTCAGCACGGCGTCCGGCCACAAGGGGGCGACGGCGTCGCGCGTCGCCTTCAGCGTGTTGACGCGAAGGTCAAGCGGAGCGCGGCCGAGCAGCGCGGCGGTATCGTAGTCGGCAAGCTGCGGCGCCAGCCAGGCGGGTACCGGCGCGGCGGGTGCCGCCCCCTCCCCCGCTTCAACCGGCGCCGGGCCGTGCGGCGAGCCGTCGAACGCAGCGGCGAGCGCCGGATCGTCGGCGACAAGGCCGAGCATCGCCGCCCGGCCCGATTGCGGCCGGTCACCGCTGCGCCGGATCGCGGCGTAGACGAGATCGCGAACGGCGCGGCGATCCTTCGACCCGGCATAGCGCCTGGTCTTGAAGTAGCGGGAAATCAGCGTGTCGGCGGCGGCACCACCGTCACGCGCCGAGGCGATGATCGTGTCGAGAAGCTCGATCCCGGCCTGAACGCGGGCGGCGGGGGTCATGGGTGCGGCCGATCAGCTTGTCGGGTAATTCGGGGCTTCGCGGGTGATCGAGACATCATGGACATGGCTTTCCCGCAAACCGGCGTTGGTGATGCGGACGAACTTCGCGCGCTGCTGAAGGTCGGCGATGGTCTTCGCGCCGGTATAGCCCATGGCCGCCTTCACGCCGCCGACCAGTTGATGGATCACGTCGCGGGTCGGCCCCTTGTAAGGCACCTGCCCCTCGATCCCTTCGGGCACCAGCTTCATCTGGTCCTTGATGTCCTGCTGGAAATAGCGGTCGGCCGAGCCGCGCGCCATCGCGCCGACCGAGCCCATGCCGCGATAGGATTTATAGGCGCGGCCCTGATAGATGAAGGTTTCGCCCGGCGCTTCCTCCGTCCCGGCCAGCATCGAGCCAAGCATCACGCTCGACGCGCCGGCGGCCAGCGCCTTGGCGATGTCGCCGGACGAGCGGATGCCGCCGTCGGCGATGACCGGCACCCCGGATTTGCGCGCTTCCGCCGCCGACTCGACCACTGCCGACAGCTGCGGTACGCCAACACCGGCGACGACGCGCGTGGTGCAGATGGAGCCGGGCCCGATGCCGACCTTGATGCCGTCCGCCCCAGCGTCGATCAGCGCGCGCGTCGCCTCCGCCGTCGCGACATTGCCGGCGACGATCTGGACGGTGTTGGACAGGCGCTTGATCCGCTCGACCGCAGCCGAGACCAGCTTGGAATGGCCATGGGCGGTATCGACGACGATCAGGTCGCAGCCGGCGTCGATCAGCGCCTCCGTCCGTTCGAAGCCGGAATCGCCGACGGTGGTCGCGGCGGCAACGCGCAGCCGGCCGGACGCATCCTTGGTCGCGCTGGGATAGGTGACCGCCTTTTCGATATCCTTGACCGTAATCAGGCCGATGCAGCGATAGGCGTCGTCGACGACCAGCAGCTTCTCGATCCGCCGCTGGTGGAGCAGGCGGCGCGCCTCGTCATGGCTGGCATGAGCGGGGACAGTGGCGAGATTGTCGCGGGTCATCAGTTCCGACACCGGCTGGCGCGGATTTTCGGCGAAGCGGACGTCGCGGTTGGTGAGGATACCGACCAGCCGGCCGTCCTTTTCCACCACCGGGATGCCGGAAATCTGGTGATCGGTCATCAGCGTGCGGGCTTCGGCCAGCGTCTGCTGCGGGGCGATGGTGATCGGGTTGACGACCATGCCCGATTCGAAACGCTTGACCTGGCGGACGGCGGCCGCCTGCTGTTCGACCGACAGGTTACGGTGGAGAACGCCAAGGCCGCCGAGCTGGGCCATGACGATCGCCATGTCCGCTTCGGTCACCGTATCCATCGCCGAGGACAGCACCGGGATGTTCAACCCGATCTCGCGCGTCACCTGGGTGCGGGTGTCCGCTTGGCTTGGCAACACTTCCGATTCACCGGGCCGGAGGAGGACGTCGTCGAACGTAAGGCCCAGTTGAATATCCATCGGAGTGCGCGCTGCCCTTTAGTTATGTGTTGAGGCGCGCCATGTAACCATTGGCGGGGGCGCGCGCCAGCCCTCGATTCCGCTTGGGCGCGGGCAAGACAGCGCCTAGGCTGCATATTGTCGAACGGAGGAGAAACCCATGGCCGCTACCGCCGCCCTGTTCATCGTCGTGCTGGTGCTGTTCTATCTGGCGAGCAGCATCAAGATCGTCCGCCAGGGATACCAGTACACGATCGAGCATTTCGGCCGCTTCACCGCGGTCGCCCGGCCGGGGTTCAACTTCTTCCCCGCGTTTTTCTACCGCGTCGGGCGGCGGGTGAACATGATGGAGCAGGTGCTCGACATTCCCGGGCAGGAGATCATCACCCGCGACAACGCGATGGTGTCGACCGACGGCGTCGTGTTCTTTCAGGTGCTCGATGCCGCCAAGGCCGCCTATGAGGTGTCCGATCTGTACAACGCGATCCTCAACCTGGTGACCACCAACCTGCGCACGGTGATGGGGTCGATGGACCTGGATGAGACGCTGTCGAAGCGCGACGAGATCAATGCCCGGCTGCTTGGCGTCGTCGACCACGCGACCGAGGCGTGGGGCGTCAAGATTACCCGCGTCGAGGTGAAGGACATTCGCCCCCCCGCCGACATCGTCAACGCGATGGCCCGGCAGATGAAGGCCGAACGCGAGAAGCGGGCGTCCATTCTGGAAGCGGAAGGCTCGCGCGCGTCCGAGATCCTGCGCGCCGAAGGGCAGAAGCAGTCGCAGATCCTGCAAGCGGAAGGGCGGCGCGAGTCGGCGTTCCGCGATGCCGAGGCGCGCGAGCGCGAGGCGGAAGCGGAAGCCAAGGCAACACAGATGGTGTCCGACGCGATCGCCGGGGGCAACGCGCAGGCGATCAATTACTTCATCGCCCAGAAATATGTCGAGGCGGTCAGCCAGTTCGCGACGTCGCCCAACGCCAAGACGATATTGTTCCCGGTCGAGGCGACCCAGTTGATCGGCACGCTTGGCGGCATCGGCGAACTGGCCAAGGACGCGATCGGCGGAGCGCAGGCGGTGGCCAAGCCGGCAGCCAAGGCGAGCGGCACCGTGGTCCGTCGCCCCGGCCCGTTCGAAACGCAGGGCTGACGATGGATATTCAGCCGGGCTGGCTTTGGATGATCCTGGCGGTGGCGCTGGCCGCCGCCGAGCTGGCGCTGCCGGGCGTCTACCTGGTCTGGTTCGCGGCGGCGGCGGCGGTCGCCGGGCTGACGACGCTGATCTTCGAACCGTCGGCGACCGCGCAGTTTCTGGTCTTTGCCGCCGGCGCCGTTGTCGCGGTGATTGCCGGGCGATCCTGGTATGTCGCCAACCCGATCGAATCGAGCGACCCGCTGCTGAACGACCGAGTCGCGCGGCTGATCGGCAGAACCGTCATCGTCGAAACGGCGATTGCCGGCGGCGAAGGGCGCGTGCAGGTCGGCGACGGCGCATGGTCGGCGCGCGGACCGGACGCCCCCGCCGGCGCGCGGATGCGCGTCGTGGGGGTCGACGATGGCGTGTTGATCGTCGAAGCGGAACCGGCGCTCCCGCCGGCGTAAACCGACCCCAGCGCGCGCCCTTCCGAGGACGCCGGGGCATCGCCGAGCATCAGGGTAGCAGGAGGATGGCGGGGGCTTCGCCGAACGCGGGCCGCCGCCCGGCTATGGCTCAGCCCTTGCCGAACAGCCCCTTGGCGAAGCCGGCGATGTCGTTCAGCGGATTGCCGTCGCCGTCGCGGTCGAGCAGTCCACCAAGCTTGCCGACAATACCGTTCACGTCCGTCTCGCCAAGCTGGCTGGCCAGCGCCGGCAGCAGCGCCTGAAGCTTCGCGATATCGATCCCGGTTTCGGCCGCGGCACCTGCGGCAGCGGCGCCGGCATCCGTCCCGCCCTGCGCCAGACGGCCAAGCATCGATTCGCCGCCAATCTTCAGATCGTCGACCGACAGGCCGACCTGCCCGGCGAGCGCCGCCAGATCGATACCGCCCGCCTTGCCCAGAAGGCCATCCAACAATCCCATATCGCTACTCCAATTTCGGCCGGCCCGAACCAAGCCGCCCCCGAACCTAACCGCTCCCGCCCGGCGGCGGTAGCCTTCAGTCGTCCAAGAGTTGCCGGAAGATCGCCGCATCGACCAGCAGCAGCACTACCGACACCGCCGCGCCGAACGATGCGTCGACCAGCGCAAGCAGGAAGGCGGCGACCGGCCCCTTGGCAAGCAGCAGCACGACCGCGCCCAACGTCCACACCGCGGCGGTAACGATCAACGTGCCGAGCACGCGGACAAGGGCAAGCAGCGCCAGTATCCGCCAGCCATTGCCGTCGCTCAGTCGCCAGGCGCGGCGCAGCGCCTCCATCGGGTCCGACAGCCGGCCCGAAACCAGCGCCGGCTGGGCAAGGGCGAGCCGGCCAACGAGATAGAGACCGGGAATGATGAACAGCAGGAAGCCGCCGAGCCAGATCATCCCGACCAGCAGATTGAGCACCACAAACCACGGCAGCCGGCGCAGCCCCTCGCGCAGCGCTTCGGCGACGGTTGGCCGGTTGGCGTCGAGCAGCAAGGCGAAAATCGTCGCCTGCCCGTAGCTGGTGACCAGCGCGGCGAGGAACAGCTTGCCACCGTGCAATTCCATATAGGCAGTCAGCCGTTCGGCCAGCGCGCCCCCGGCCGGCATCGGCGCGAACAGTTCCAGCAGCAGCGCGGGCAGCAGCAGGAACATGCCGGCGATCGCCAGCAGCAATTCGGCGTGGTTGCGCCCGAGCGCCACCGCATCGTTCCACGCCTTGCCTGTGTCGAGCCTCACGTGCCACTCTCCCGTCCAACGCCCCGCCCTGCTACACGGCGCGGGGCGGGTTCCACAACGGGCTGCACGCGGAGGGCGCCATTTCGGTGAATACGGCCAATCTGGTGAATGCGGCGATGACGATAACGGCAGGGGTTCGGAAGTGATCGACGGCATCGAATGGCAGGTCGCCGACGCGCCGGTGCCCTACCCGGACGCGGTGGCCGACATGGAAGCGCGCGCCGCCGCGATCAGCGACGGGAACGCCGCCGAGCGGATCTGGCTGCTTGAGCACCCGCCGCTTTACACCGCCGGCACCAGCGCCGAGGCGAGCGACCTGATCGACCCGCGTTTCCCGGTATTCGAAAGCGGGCGCGGCGGGCGTTACACCTATCACGGCCCCGGCCAGCGGGTCGCCTATGTTCAGCTCGACCTTGGCATGCGCGGACGCGACGTGCGCGCCTATGTCCACGCGCTGGAAGCGTGGGTGATCTCTGCCCTCGGCGCGCTCGGCGTAGCCTCCCGCCGGGTCGACGGCCGGGTCGGCATCTGGACCGACGATCATGGCGCGGAGGCCAAGATCGGCGCGATCGGTGTCCGAATCCGCCGCTGGGTCACCCTGCACGGCGTATCGATCAACGTCGCGCCCGATCTTGGGCATTTCGGCGGCATCGTGCCGTGCGGGCTGGCCGAATTTCCGGTCACCAGCCTCGCCGCTCTGGGCAACCCGGCGGGCATGGCAGCGCTCGACGCCGCGCTGGCGAACGCGCTCCCCGAATTCATCGCCGCGCTTGGCCACCGCAGAGATTCCCTTGAGAGATGACGGTTTTATGTCTAGAGTCGCGATTGATTTGGTTGTTCATAGGGCCAGTTAAGCCGGCCAAATCACTACAAAATTAGGGAGTTTTCAATGCGCGACCTTCTTTCGAAGCTGACGACGGGTGCTCTTGTCGCCGGCGCGGCCCTGCTGGTTTCGGCCTGCGGCGGCACTGAACCCGCCAGCACCGTCGACAACAGCGCGGTGACCGACCTGAACGCCGTCGAGCCGGCCGGCGAGATCACCGACAACATGACCGCTGTCGACGGCACGATCGGCAACGAAGCGGTCGCCACCGACGCGGCCGCCCCGGCAGCCAACGAGGCCGTCGCGAACGACGCGGCGGCGCAGTAATTTCGTCGCTTGCGATGAACGGGCCGTCCGGGGAACCGGGCGGCCTTTTCATATCCGCGCTATCAAGGATTGAGGCTGGCGCGAAACATCCTTAATCAGGCAGCACAGGTTTGCGGAGGAGTGGGATGGCGGTTTCGACTGGATGGCGCGCTGCCCTGGCGGCGGCAAGCGCGGGCCTGGTGGCGGTGCCGACGGCGGCGCCGGCCAATTTCTTCTGGAAATCGCCGGACCTGAGCGGTGCCCCGGTCCGCGGGGACGAACCGGAACTGCACAACCCGCTACCCGGCGCGACCCCGGCGGAGTTGCAGGCATCGCTGGTCTGGATGCTGCGCGCCGGGCTGAATGTCGGCGCGCTCCAGTGCCAGTTCGATCCGACGCTGCTCGCCAATGTCCAGTACAACCATGTGATCGATTATCACCGGGTCGAGCTGGGCAAGGCGTACCAGACGCTGGAAGGTTATTTCAAACGCACGAAGAAGCCGCTGAAGGTGGCCCAGAACGCGTTCGACCAATATGGCACACGAACCTATTCGCGCTTTTCGACGGTGTCGTCGCAATACACTTTCTGCGAAACGGTCAGCAAGATCGGGCGCACCGCGCTGTTCGTGCCAAAGGGGCAGTTCCACCTCGTCGCCGAAAAATATCTGAGCGAATTGCGCAACAGCCTGAACCGCCACGGCGAACAGCGTTTCACATACCAGATCCTGCCGATCGTTACCCCGATGCCGCCGCTGGACGACAAATGCTGGGGCAAGAAGGGCGAACTCGACACCCGCCGCTGCCCGTTCGCGTTCTGATCAGCGCAGGCCGAGCAGCTTGTGCGCCTGTACCGTCAGGCGCCAGCGCGGGCGCGCCATGACCAATGCGATGGCGGCGGCGCGGGCCGCCGCGCCATCGGCACAATCCATCGGCTGGACCAGGAAATGGTCGAAGGCCCAGCTTTCGAGCCGGGCGATGTCGGTTTCCGGCTGCGGCCAGACCAGCTTCAGCTCGTTGCCGCTGGTCTGAACGATGGCTGTCCCCGCCTTGGGGCTGACGCAGATCCAGTCGATGCCGGGCGGCGCGGCGATGGTGCCGTTGGTTTCGACCGCAATCGTGAAGCCGGCGGCGTGGAGCGCGTCAACCAGCACCGCGTCGACCTGGAGCAGCGGTTCCCCGCCGGTCAGCACGCAATAAGCCCCTGCCCTGTCGGCGCCCCACAGCCGAAGCGCCGCCGCCGCCAGTGCGCCCGCGTCGGCGAAACGCCCGCCGCCATCGCCATCGACGCCGACAAAATCCGTATCGCAGAACTGGCATTGCGCGGTGGCGCGGTCCGCCTCTCGCCCGCTCCACAGGTTGCAGCCGGCGAAGCGGACGAATACCGCGCGGCGCCCGGCCTGCACCCCCTCCCCCTGCAGGG
Source organism: Sphingomonas flavalba (assembly GCF_047553045.1). Lineage (GTDB taxonomy): Bacteria > Pseudomonadota > Alphaproteobacteria > Sphingomonadales > Sphingomonadaceae > Sphingomonas_L > Sphingomonas_L flavalba_A. The sequence goes on from NZ_CP180208.1 coordinate 1,599,618, forward strand.
TCAGGAACATCTCCTTGACCGCATAGCTCACGGTCGCGCGGCGTAGACGGTCGGGTCGGGCAGCCCGGCCGCATCGAACCCGGCGCTGCGCAGGCGGCAGCTATCGCACAGGCCGCAATGGCGGCCGTCGGGCGTCGGATCATAGCAGGACCAGCTCTGCCCGGCGTCGAGGCCGAGCCGGGCCGCCTCCGCCGCGATTTCCGCCTTGCTCATATGCTGTAGCGGCGCGCGGATGCGGAACGGGTCCCCCTCCACCCCGGCACGGGTTGCCAGTTCCGCCAGCCGCTCGAAGCCGGCGACAAATTCCGGCCGGCAATCGGGGTAGCCGGAATAATCGACCGCGTTGACGCCGACATACAGGTCGCGGGCGCCCGCCGCCTCCGCCCAGCCGAGCGCCAGCGACAGGAAGATCGTGTTGCGCGCCGGGACATAGGTGGCGGGGATGACCCCGTCCCGCACCCCGTCTTTCGGCACCGCGATCGCGTCGGTCAGCGCCGATCCGCCGAACGCGCGCAGGTCGATCGGCAGCACGATATGGCGTTCGACGCCGACCATCGCCGCAACACGATGAGCGGCGGCGATTTCCACAGCGTGGCGCTGATTATAGTCGATGGTCAGCGCGAGAACGGCAAAGCCTTCCTCGCGCGCGCGGCCGGCGCAGACCATCGAGTCAAGGCCGCCGGACAGCAGGACGACGGCACGCTTGGGATTTCGGATCATGACAGCGGCGGCTACCGCTCCGCCAGCGCCGGCGCAAGGGCGGGCAAAAGAAGGGCCGCCAATGAAAGCGGCCCGAGGAAGGCCGTTGCGGCCTGGTTAGGAGGAAGCTGTGCCGGCAGGCGGCACGGCACACGGTGTAGCGCTGAAATGGTCAATCAAGCGTTAACGCCATCGGCGTTCAACAGGCGCCGACCCGACGCGCCTCGTAACGCATATTGAACGGCGCGTTGGCGGAAATGCCTTGCGAACTGATGTCGAGCAGGCGGCTGGTCTCGACCTTGATCGTCGTGCGACCATGGCCGTTGCCGGGGCAGGTATAGTGAACCGTCGCGCTTGCCGGCTGATCGTCGATGACGAAACGGGTGCAATTGGAGCCGGGATGCTGAACCTGGAGCAGGCTTGCCGCCTCGGCGATGCAGATGCTGCGCGCCGGGCCGACCCCGTCATAGGGTTTCAATTGCCAGCGGCCCGGTTCGACCGAGGCGAGCGCTTTCAGCCGCGCCACCGGCTGCGGCGCCACGGCAAGCGCCGCCGCGCCGCCGGACAACGGCGACAGGATCAACAGCGCTTCAAGAACAATCGACGATGTCAGCTTCACAATCTCACCCACATGGCCCCACCCGCGCGGACGACCTGCGCATTAGACGGAACTGGTTACGATAGCGTTCCGTACAATGCCGCACTGCCTATGTGGGTTCGCCGCCGGCCGCCGCAAGGGAGGCCAGCGAAACCGGAAAGGTTCGCGCACAGAACGCGCAATCGACGCCGATGATCCCGTCCGCATCGGCCATTGCCGCGCGTTCCTCCGCAGGAAAGCGGGCGAGGACGCTGGCGATATGGACGGGGTCGCAGCGGCAGCCCTTGCCGAGCGCGGTCTCGCCGAGCAGCCGGACCTCATCCTCTTCATGGAACAGGCGCCAGACCAGCGTGTCGAGCGGCAGCGCCGGATCGGTCAGTTCGTTCGCCTTGATCGTCGCGGCGAGCGCCGAAACATGCGCCCACTGGCCATGGTCGATGCGGGCGTGAAGCCGGTCTCGCCCCGCTTCGCCGCCGGGCAAATGCTGGACCAACATGCCGCCGGCGACGCAGGGGAGCCCCGCCCCGCCGGCGATGGCGACACGGACCAGACTGGGGATCTGTTCCGACTGGGCGAAATACGCCTCGGCGGCGGCGGCCAACGACCCCCCTTCCAGCGGCACGATGCCCTGATAGCGTTCGCCGGTAACCGCCTGATCGAAGGTGATCGCCAGATAACCCTGACCGAACAGCGCGAACAGCGACGGATCGGCCGGCGCCTCGGCGAAACGATCGGCGTCGAATTGCAGATAGCCGCGCAGCGCGCCGGCGCGATAATCGCAGACCAGCAGGTCGACGACACCGCCTTCAGTCTGCGCCTGCAGCGTCATCTGCCCGTTCTCGTCCTTCAGCGTCGTGCCGAACAGCGCGGTCAGCACCAACGCCTCCGCCAGCAGCGCTTCCAGCCGCGGCGGATAGGCATGCGCGGCGAGAATCGCGTCGAGCGTCGGGCCGATCCGGGCGAAGCGACCGCGCGCGTCCTGCGCCGGAATCGCAAAGCCCAGCGCCAGGTCGATCGCGGTGGCCGCTGGGTCGGCGGGCGCCGGCATCAGACCGTCACAGCCGGCCGAGGCACCAGAGCAGCACCGATTTCTGCGCGTGCAGCCGGTTCTCCGCCTCGTCCCACACCGCCGAGCGCGGGCCGTCGATGACGTCGGACGCCACCTCCTCGTCGCGGTGGGCGGGCAGGCAGTGGAGGAAGGTAGCATTGCCCTTCGCCGCCGCCATCAACCCGGCATTGACCTGATAGGGCGCCATCGCCGCCAGCTTTTCCGCCGCATGCGCCTGCCCCATCGACACCCAGGTGTCGGTGACGACGATGTCGGCGGCGGCAGCGGCGCGCAGCGGATCACGTTCCACCACCACCGTCGCGCCGGTGCCGGCGAGACGCGCGCGCGCCGCCGCGACGAAGCGGTCGTCGGGGTCGTAGCCCTCCGGGCAGCCGATCGCGACCGAGAAGCCGAACAGGCCGGCCGCCTCGACGATCGAGTTGAGGACATTGTTGCCGTCGCCCAGCCATGCCCATTTCGAGCCGGGAAGCTGCACCCCGCGCTCGACGACGGTCAGCAGGTCGGCGACGATCTGGCACGGGTGCGACAGATCGGTCAGGCCGTTGATGACCGGCACGCCGGCGTGCGCCGCCATCTCCTCCACCTTCGCATGATCGTCGGTGCGGATCATGATCGCGTCGGCATAGCGGCCGAGCACGCGGGCGGTGTCGGCGACCGTTTCGCCCCGGCCGAGCTGCATCGACCCGGCGTCCATGACGATACTGGTGCCACCGAGCTGGCGGACCGCCATGTCGAACGACACGCGGGTGCGGGTCGAGTTCTTTTCGAAGATCATCGCCAGCACATGGCCGTCAAGCGGCCGGTCGGCGTCGGCCCGGCCCTTCGGCCAGCCGGCGCGCGCCGCCTTGCGATCGACCGCGTCGGCAAGCATCGCCGCGACCCCGTCCCCGCCGGCATCCGACAGGTTGAGGAAATGGCGGATCGTGCCGGTGCCGCTCATGCCGCGTCGTCGGACGGAGTGAAGCTCCGCGCGCCTTCCGACAGCTTGCGGGCGAATTCGGCGATATGGTCTTCCTCTATCACCAGCGGCGGCAGGATACGGACGACGTTATCGCCAGCCGCAACGGTGAGCAGGCCATGATGATCGCGCAGGTGGGCGACGAAATCACGGCTCGGCACCTTCAGCCGCAGGCCAAGCATAAGCCCGGTGCCGCGCACGCTGTCGAACAGCGTGTCGTGGTTGGGGATCATCTGCTCCAGCGTCTGGCGCAGCCGTTCGCCCATCTGCTTCACATGGTCGAGGAAGCCATCGGCGAGGATGACGTCGAACACCGCCTGCCCCGCCGCCATCGCAAGCGGATTGCCGCCATAGGTGGAGCCGTGGGTGCCGGGCACCATGCCCTTCGCCGCTTCCTCGGTCGCGAGGCAGGCGCCCATCGGAAAGCCGCCGCCGATGCCCTTGGCGCTGGCCATGATGTCCGGCACGATGCCGTATTGCTCATACGCGTATAGCGTGCCGGTGCGGGCGACGCCGCTCTGCACCTCATCCAGGATCAGCAGCAGGCCGTGCTTGTCAGCGAGCGCGCGCAGCCCTTTCAGGAATTCCGGCGTCGCCGGGCGGATGCCGCTTTCGCCCTGGATCGGTTCGACAAGGAAGCCGGCGGTGCTGGCGTCGATCAGCCTTTCAGCCGCCTCCAGATCGTTGAACGGCGCATAGGCGAAGCCCGGCAGCAGCGGCTCGAACCCCTCGCGAAGCTTTTCCTGATCCGTCGCGCTGATCGTGCCGAGGGTGCGGCCGTGGAACGCGTTGGAGAAGGTGATGATCGTGTGCCGTTCCGGATTGCCGTTGGCATAGTGGTAACGACGCGCGGTCTTGATCGCGCATTCGACCGCCTCGGCGCCGGAGTTGGTGAAGAACACCGTGTCTGCGAAGGTGTTGTCGACCAGCCGCTGGGCGAATGCCTCACCCTGCGGGCTGCCGTAGAGGTTGGAGACGTGCATCAGCGTCGCCACCTGATCCTGCACCGCCTTGGTGTAATGCGGATGACCGTGGCCGAGCAGGTTGACCGCAATGCCGCTGGCGAAATCCAGATAGCGTTCGCCGCGCTCGCCGATCAGGTAGCAGCCCTCGCCTCGCACCGGCCGCGTCCCGCACCGGGGATAGACGGGCATCAGCGCGGAAATCGTCATCGCAGGGTCCTTTCGGAGGCGGGCGGCAGCCCAATGCAAAAAGGCGGCTTTACCGGCCGCCTGAGGCCGCGCGTATAAGCCCGGCGGAGCGCAGAATCAATGCAACGCTATGCGGCGGTCCGTCAGTTCCGGATCTTCCACCCGGTGCGGAGCAGCGCATAGGCGAGGACGCCGAGTGCGATGTTGATCGCCAGCAACAGCGCGGCACCGATCATGATCGGCGAATCCGCTTCGCCGAGGAAGCCGTAGCGAAAGCCGGAAATGATGTAGAAGAACGGGTTGGCATGGCTGATCGCCCGGTAGAGCGGTGCGAGATTGTCGATTGCGTAGAAGGTACCGGAGAGCAGCGACAGCGGCGCGATGACGAAATTGGTGACCGAGGCGGCGTGATCGAACTTGTCGGCCCAGATCGAGGTCAGCACGCCAAGGAAGGACAGCATCACCGCTCCGTTCAGCCCGAACCACAGCAGAGCGGCGGGGTGGCGCGGCATTACGTGCAGCCCCGGCCACAACAGCATCGCCGCCCAGATCACCAGCCCCACCAGAATCGCGCGCGTGACCGAAGCGAGGACCAGCCCGGCCAGCAACTCCGCATGCGACAGCGGCGGCATCAGATAGTCGACAATCGTCCCCTGGATCTTGCCGACCAGCAGCGAGAAGCTGGCGTTGGCGAAGGCGTTCTGCATCATCCCCATGACGATAAGGCCGGGTGCGATGAAATCGGCGAAAGGATGGCCGAGCACGGTGCGGCTGGCGCCGCCGAGCGCGACCGTGAAAATCGTCAGGAACAGCAGGTTTGTTACCGCCGGCGCCCATATCGTTTGAAGCTGCACCTTGAAGAAGCGGCGCACCTCCTTCACATACAGCGTCCTGAGACCCGGCCAGTTGACGTTCTTGATCGTTGCCTCGCCGGGTGCGAAGCGGATTCCGGGCTGGGGCTGGTCGTTCATGGCAACAGCGCCTATCGGCACGCGGCCGGACCCGCAAGAATGCACGGCTGAATTTCGGATTGAAGGATAGACATGGCCTGGACCGACGAGCGGATCGAGCAGCTCAAGACGATGTGGGAAGGCGGGCTGACCGCCAGCCAGATCGCTGAAACCCTGGGCGGCGTCAGCCGTAACGCGGTGATCGGCAAGGCGCACCGCCTTGGCCTGCAATCGCGCCCGTCGCCGGTGAAGGAGAAGGACAAGAGCAAGGCGAAGGAGGCGGCGCCCGCCAGCCCCACGCCAGCGCCCGCGCCGCGCGAGCCCGCCGCGCGCCATGCCGAACCGACCCCGACGCCGGCTCCGCGTCCGTCCGCGCCGCGCCCGGCACCAGCCGCGGCGGCGCCCGCGGCGAGCGAACCGGCGGCGGAACCCGCCGTCCAGCTGCGTTCGATCGGCCCGGGCGGCTTCCTGCGTCAGGGGCCGGGCGACCAGCAGGCGCCGATTGCCCCCGCGCCGCCCCGCCGGCTGGTTCCAGCCAAGCCGAGCCCGGAAATGGCCGGCAAGACGACGCTGCTCGACCTGAGCGACAGGATCTGCAAATGGCCGCTTGGCCACCCCGGCGAGCCGGATTTCCATTTCTGTGGCGGGCCGGTCAATCCCGGTTTCCCCTACTGCGTCGAGCATTGCGGGCAGGCCTATCAGGCGCAGCTCCCCCGCCGCGACCGGCGCGCGCCGCCGCCGCTGCCGTTCGGTGGGCCGCGGGTACGGTAACGCTGTTCAGGCCGAGCGATAGCGCCAGAGTAGTAGCGGGCGGGCAAGGAGCAGGCCCGCTATGAAGCCGCCGATATGGGCGGCGACGGCGATGTGCATCTGCGAGCCGGCGGTCGCCAGCGCGAACAGCGCCTGGACCAATATCCACGCCGCCGCCAGCCACAGCACGCGGACGGTGGTAGAGGACAGCGGGCCGATCGCCCGGACCTGCTGGCGGCTGAACAGCAAAGCATAGGCGCCGAGCACCGCCGAGATCGCACCGCTCGCCCCGATCATCGGCTCCGGCGCGAACGGGCCGGCGAAATACTGGGCGCCCGCAGACGCGTAGGCGCCGACGACATAGAGGAAGGCGAACGGTCCGGCGCCGACCACGCTTTCAACAAAGCGCCCGCAAAAGGCGAGCATCAGCAGGTTGAAGCCGAGATGGGCGACGCCGCCATGCAGCAGCGTCGCGCTGAGCGGCGTCAGCCACGCCGGCACCGCGCCGGTCAGATTGACGAAGCCGCTGACCCGCCCGGGAATGAAGCCGCCGAGATAGGCCGCCGCGTCAGCCTTGCCCAGCGCCCATAGCGCCACATAGGCCAGCGCCGTGACCCAGAGCAGCGCCTGGGTCAGCCGGCCTTGCGGAAGCGTGATGGGCATGGGGGTGGGTCCTTCGGGTACGCGGCGGCGTGCCCGCGGTCTTTAGATGAATTCGATCTTGGACACCACGTACCAACGGTCGCCAGACGGCACCGTCACCTCGATCTCGTCATCAATACGCCGGCCGATCAAGGCCCGGCCGAGCGGCGAGTTGTACGAGATACGGCCGCGCTTGGCGTCCGCCTCCGTCTGGCCGACGATCTGATAGGTCACCGGCTTGTCATTCTCGTCGAGCAAGGTGACGGTCGCGCCGAAAACGATCTTGTCGCCCGACAGCGTCGTCGGATCGATCACCTGGGCGCGGCTCAGCCGATCCTCGATGTCGCTGATCGATGCCTCGATATGGCCCTGCCGCTCTTTCGCAGCATGATATTCCGCATTCTCGGACAGGTCGCCATGGGCGCGCGCTTCCTCGATGGCGGCGATCACGTCCGGCCGGTCGACGGTTTTCAGGCGGTGCAGCTCCTCGGAGAGGGCCTTGTGCCCTTCGGCCAGCATCGGCAGCTTTTCAACGGTTGCCATTCGTTCCACCCTTGTCAAAAGAAACTCGGCCGGCGACCCGTCATCCAGGCCGCCGTCCCGCGAAACAAAATTTCGGGATCAGGCGTGTAAACCCTCATAGTATGACTGGAGGGGGCGCACTTCAAGGGGATGGGCACGCAAAGCCTCTATCGCCTTCACCGCAGCCACGCTGGCCGCGGCGGTAGTGAAATAGGACAGCTTCCCCGAAATCGCCGATGCGCGGATCGACTGAGAATCTTTCAGCGACTGCCAGCCTTCGGTGGTGTTGAAGATCAGGTCGACGTCGCCGTCCTTGATCCGGTCGACGATGTGCGGGCGACCCTGCGCCACCTTGTTCACCGTTTCGACCGCAACGCCGTGGGCGGCAAGGTAATCGGCGGTGCCGGCCGTGGCGATGATCGTAAAACCAAGCGCCGCCAGCGCCTTGACCGCCGGCAGAATAACCGGCTTGTCGCCATCCTTGACGGAGACGAACGCCGTTCCCTTGGTCGGCAGACTGGCGCCGGCACCCATCTGCGCCTTGGCAAAGGCGGTGGCGAAATCCAGGTCAATTCCCATAACTTCGCCGGTGGACTTCATTTCCGGTGAGAGGACCGGGTCGACACCGGGGAAGCGGCCAAAGGGGAATACCGCTTCCTTGACGACGATATGGTCGATCGTCCTGTCGATACGCGGCAGGTCGGCCAGCTTCTCTCCGGCCATGACACGGGCGGCGATCTTGGCGATCGGCGTACCGATCGCCTTGGCAACGAACGGCACGGTGCGGCTGGCGCGCGGGTTGACCTCGATCAGGTAGACATCGCCGTCCTTGACCGCGAACTGGACGTTCATCAACCCCTTGACCTTCAGCGCGGTGGCGAGCGCCACGGTCTGCCGGTCGATTTCCGCGACGATCTCTTCGCTGAGACTGTAGGGCGGCAGCGAACAGGCGCTGTCGCCGGAATGGACGCCCGCCTCCTCGATATGCTGCATCACGCCGGTGACGACGACATCGGTGCCGTCGGCGATCGCATCGACGTCGACCTCGATCGCGTCGCGCAGATAGCGGTCGATCAGCACCGGGCTATCGCCCGACACGCGCACCGCCGTCTGGATATAGGAATCCAGCTGGGCCTGGCCGTCGACGACCTCCATCGCCCGGCCACCGAGCACGTAGGACGGGCGCATAAGCACCGGGTAGCCGATGCGTTCGGCGACCGCGACCGCCTCGTCCCGGCTACGGGCGATGCCGTTGTCGGGCTGGCGCAGGTTCAACTGGTTGACCAGCCGGGCGAAGCGTTCGCGGTCCTCCGCCAGGTCGATGGCGTCCGGGCTGGTGCCGAGGATCGGGATACCCGCATCCTCAAGCGCCTGCGCGAGTTTCAGGGGCGTCTGGCCGCCGAACTGGACGATCACGCCGACCAGTTCACCCTTCGACTGCTCGACATGCAGGATCTCCAGCACGTCTTCGGCGGTCAGCGGCTCAAAATACAGGCGGTCGGAGGTGTCATAGTCGGTGCTGACCGTTTCCGGATTGCAGTTGACCATGATCGTTTCGTAGCCGGCATCGGCCAGCGCGAAGCAGGCGTGGCAGCAGCAATAATCGAATTCGATGCCCTGCCCGATCCGGTTCGGGCCGCCGCCGAGGATAACGATCTTCTTGCGGTCGGACGGTTGCGCCTCGCACTCCGGCGCGTCGAACAGCGGCGCTTCGTAGGTCGAGTACATGTAGGGGGTGCGCGCGTCGAACTCGGCGGCGCAGGTATCAATGCGCTTGAACACCGGGCGAACGCCAAGACGGTGGCGCAGCGCGCGGACCTCATCCTCGGTGACGCCGCCGGTCATCGCCACCACCGCGTCACGGACCAGACCGGAACCGCGCGCAATCGCCCGATCCATGCCATGGCGCAGATTGACGGATTGCAGCGCCAGCCAGGCCAGCCGCTTGTCGGAAAAGCCAAGCGCCTTCAGCCGGCGCAGACCGTCCGCATCCTGCGGCAGGCCGCCGTCGACCACTTCACGCTCGGCAGCGACGATCTCGGCCAGCCGGTCGAGGAACCAGGGATCGAATTTCGACACCTGATGGACTTCGACGACGCTCAGCCCCTCGCGCAGCGCCTGGGCAGCAACGAGCAGCCGGTCCGGCGTCGGCCGCGACAGCGCGGCGAGAATGTCGTCCCGCGACGCGCCGACCAGCGCGTCAACGGTGTTCAGGCCGGACAGGCCGGTTTCCAGCCCGCGCAGCGCCTTTTGCAGGCTTTCATGAAAATTGCGCCCAATTGCCATCACTTCGCCAACGCTCTTCATCGACGTTGAGAGCAATGGCTCCGCGCCCTTGAACTTTTCGAACGCGAAGCGCGGGATCTTTGTGACGACATAGTCGATCGTCGGCTCGAAGCTGGCCGGCGTCGCCCCGGTGATGTCGTTCTGGATTTCGTCCAGCGAATAGCCGACCGCCAGCTTGGCGGCGACCTTGGCGATCGGGAAGCCGGTCGCCTTCGACGCCAGCGCCGACGAACGGCTGACCCGCGGGTTCATCTCGATCACCACCAGTCGCCCGTCGGCGGGATTGACCGCGAACTGGACGTTGGAGCCGCCGGTTTCCACCCCGATCTCGCGCAGCACAGCGATGCTGGCGTTGCGCATGATCTGGTATTCCTTGTCGGTCAGCGTCAGCGCCGGCGCGACGGTGATGGAATCACCGGTGTGGACGCCCATCGGATCGACATTCTCGATCGAGCAGATGATGATGCAGTTGTCGTTGCGGTCCCGCACGACCTCCATCTCATATTCTTTCCAGCCGAGCAGCGATTCCTCGATCAGCACCTCGGTGGTCGGCGAAGCGTCCAGCCCGCCGGTGACGATGCTGACGAATTCGTCACGGTTGTAGGCGACGCCGCCGCCGGTGCCGCCAAGCGTGAAGCTGGGCCGGATGATCGCCGGCAGGCCGATATGGTCGAGCGCAGCGACCGCCTCTTCCAGCGTATGGGCGATGCGCGACCGGGCGCTTTCCAGCCCGATCCGGTCCATCGCCTCGCGGAATTTCAGCCGGTCCTCCGCCTTGTCGATCGCCTCAGCGTCGGCGCCGATCATCTGGACGCCGAACTTCTCCAGCGTGCCGTCGTTATAGAGGGCAAGCGCGGTGTTGAGCGCGGTCTGCCCGCCCATCGTCGGCAGTACCGCGTCCGGGCGCTCTTTCTCGATGATCTTGGCGACGATTTCCGGCGTGATCGGCTCGACATAGGTCGCGTCGGCCAGTTCCGGATCGGTCATGATCGTTGCCGGGTTGGAATTGACCAGGATGATCCGGTAGCCCTCCTCCTTCAGCGCCTTGACCGCCTGGGTGCCGGAATAATCGAACTCGCACGCCTGGCCGATGATGATCGGCCCCGCGCCGATGACGAGGATCGAGGAAATGTCGGTTCTTTTGGGCATTAGCGGCCTTGGTGCATGCTGGAAGCCCACTCACCCTTGCGGGAGAGAGTGGCGAGGAAAGCGGAAGACGGCGGCGCCTGGACGATTGTCATGCCAGCCCCTCCACGAACCGTCGGAACAGGTAGAAACTGTCCTGCGGACCGGGCGAAGCCTCCGGGTGGTACTGCACCGCGAAGACCGGCTTGTCGGTAAAAGCGATGCCGCAGTTCGAACCGTCGAACAGGCTGACATGGGTTTCGACGACATTCGCCGGCAAGCTCTCCGTCTCGATCGTGAAACCGTGGTTCATGCTGGTGATCTCGACCACGCCGTCCTCCAGCCGCTTGACCGGGTGGTTGGCGCCGCGGTGGCCCTGACGCATCTTCTTGGTCCGCGCGCCGGCGGCGAGACCGAGCAGCTGGTGGCCGAGGCAGATGCCGAAGATCGGCATGTCGGCGTCGAGCAGCTTGCGGATCGTCGGCACCGCATAATCCGCCGTCGCCGCCGGGTCACCGGGGCCGTTGGACAGGAACACGCCGGCCGGCTTCAGCGCCACGATCTCGTCATAGCCGGCGTTGGCCGGCAGCACCGTCACCCGCGCACCGGCCGTCACCAGATTGCGGAAGATATTGTCCTTGGCGCCGTAATCGATCGCGACGACATGCGGGCGATCGCCGCCCGTCACCGTTTCGTAGCCAGCGCCCAGACGCCAGGGGCCGCCGGTCCAGTCGCGCTGGGCTCCGGTGACGTCCTTGGCAAGATCCATGCCCTCCAGCCCAGCCCAGTCGCGGGCAAGCGCCCGCAGCGCGTCGAGGTCGAAATTGCCGTCGGGGTCGTGGGCGATCACCGCGTTCGGCGCGCCAAGCGTCCGCATCCGCCGGGTCAGCGCGCGGGTGTCGACGCCGGCAAGGCCGATACGGCCGTTGGCACGCAGCCACTGGTCGAACGGCTGGACATTGCGAAAATTGCTGGGCGCGGTCACGTCCTCTCGCACCACACAGCCAAGCGCGTGGGGCGCGGATGCCTCGACGTCCTCGGCATTGGTGCCGACATTGCCGATATGGGGGAAGGTGAAGGTGATGATCTGACCGGCGAAGCTGGGATCAGTCATGATCTCCTGATAGCCGGTCATCGCGGTGTGGAAGCACAGCTCCCCGACCGCGTGGCCGGCGGCGCCGAAGCCCCTGCCCCACACCACTTCGCCAGACGCCAACACCAACGCCCCGGTGGCTTTTTGGCGCGCGCGGGGGGGGCTGGCCTCGGCCATCGTCTGGGGTGCTCCTGCTTGGGTAAACGGCGGGGTCGATAAGTGCCACGCAAAGGCGGGTCAATCTATTAAAAATCACCCGGCCGCGCTATCCAGAGCGTTTCCGGAAACGAATGGAGCGCGCGGGATGATTCGCGACGACATAAAGAGCGCGCTGATCGCCGCGATGAAGGCCGGCAACAAGGCCGCGACCGGCACGATCCGCATGGTGCAGGCCGCGATCAAGAACCGCGACATCGAACTGCGGACGAGCAGCGCGAAGCCCGATGACGACGTGCTGGTCAGCGAAGTGCTGCAGAAGATGGTCAAGCAGCGGCGCGAATCGATCCTGCTTTACGAACAGGGCGGCCGCACCGACCTCGCCGAAGCCGAAAAGGCCGAGGTGGCGGTGATCGAACGTTTCCTGCCGGCCATGCTGTCCGACGACGAAACCCGCGCCGCGATCGAAACGATCAAGGCGGAGATCGGCGCCGCCGGCATCAAGGACATGGGCAAGGTGATGGCCGAACTGAAAACCCGCCACGCCGGTACGCTGGACATGAGCAGGGCCAGCGCGCTGGTGAAGGCGGCGCTGGCCGGCTGAGGACCGCGACGCGGTGAGCCTTTCGGCCGCCTTCCTCGACGAACTGCGTGCACGCACCTTGCTGTCCGCGCTAATCGGCAGGACGGTGAAGCTGCAGCGGGCGGGGCGGGAATTCCGGGCCTGCTGCCCGTTCCACAACGAAAAGACGCCCAGCTTCTACGTCAATGACGAAAAGGGCTTCTACCACTGCTTCGGCTGTTCCGCGCATGGCGACGCGATCCGCTGGATGACCGACCAGCGCGGGCTGCCGTTCATCGACGCGGTGAAGGAACTGGCCGCCGCCGCCGGAATGGAGGTGCCGGCGCCCGACCCGCGCGCCGCCGAAAAGGCCGAGCGCGCCGACACGCTGCACGGAGTGATGACCGAAGCGCAACGCTGGTTCACCGAGCAACTGGGCGGCATCGCCGGAGCGGGCGCCCGCGCCTATCTCGACCGGCGCGGGGTGAGCGAGGCGACCTGCCGCACCTTTGGCTTGGGCTTTGCACCCGATTCGCGCGGGAAGCTGCGCGCGGCGCTGGCCACGGCGGGCGACCCGCTGCTGATCGAAGGCGGATTGCTGATCGCGGTCGAGGACAAGGAGCCATACGACCGGTTCCGCGATCGGCTGATGATCCCGATCCGCGACCAGCGCGGGCGGGTGATTGCGTTCGGCGGCCGGATCATTGGTCAGGGCGAGCCTAAATACCTGAATTCGCCGGACACGCCGCTGTTCGACAAGGGGCGCACCCTCTACAATCTCGACAAAGCCGGGGCCGCGGCGCGCAAGGCCGGTCGGATTGTGGTCGTCGAAGGGTATATGGACGTGATCGCGCTGGCGCAGGCCGGCTTCGGCGAAGCGGTCGCGCCGCTCGGCACCGCGCTGACCGAAGCCCAGCTTGAGCGGCTGTGGCGGATGAGCGAAGTGCCGATCCTGTGCTTCGACGGCGACTCGGCCGGGCAGAAGGCGGCGATCCGCGCCGCCCAGCGCGCCCTGCCCCTGCTCGCCCCCGGCCGATCGCTGGCATTCCTGACCCTGCCGGCCGGGCAGGACCCGGACGACCTGATCCGCGCCGGCGGGGCGGCGGCGTTCGAGGCGCTGCTGGCGCGGCCGGAGGCGCTGGTCGACCGACTGTGGCGCCACGCGCTGGAAGACGGCGAACTGGCGACGCCGGAACAGCGCGCCGGGCTGCGCCGGCGGCTAGCCGACATGGCCGCCGCGATCGGCGACACGGATGTGCGCCAGCAATATCAGGCCGAATTCCGGGAACGGTTCGAAGCGCGTTTCCTGACCCGCCGCCGCGACGCCGGGCCACGCGGCGCCCCCAACGGCCCCGGCAACCCGGCGCGGCCGTTCGCGCGTGGTTTCACCCGCCCGGCATCCACCGCCGCACGCGGAATTGGCGCCACCGGTATCGATCGCGTTCTGGCGAAGAGCGTCGCGGCCGGATTGCTGCGCTTTCCCACTGAAATTACTCGCCATATGGAGGCGCTGGCCGGGCTTGAGTTCCATGATCCGGCGATCGCGCGACTGATGGCGGCGCTGGTCGAAGTGGCGATCACCGATCAGACGCTTGATAATGGGCGCCTGTCGACCATATTGGCGACATCCGAGTATAATGATGTCGCACATGAGCTGCTGCGGGCTGACAGCCTGCCCTTCTCCTTCACCCGCAAGGACGCGGAGCCGGAGAAGGCGCGGGTCGATCTGGACGAGGCGATCCAGGTGATGGTGTCGCGGCCCGAAGTCGACGCGGCGCTGCATGCGGCGACCGGGCGGCTTCAGGCGCGGTTTGATGATGAGACCTTTGCCGAGCAACAGCGTTTGCTTGGGTTGAGGGGCGATGTGGAGCGGCGGCTCGCCAACCTGATGCAGGGCGGCGAGGACGGCCGGGAGTTCGAAGGCGAATAAATGGCGAAGACGAATACGGCCGAGGCCGCTGACAAGACCGAAACCGGCGACGCGCCGCTGATCGACCTGAACGAGGCGTCGATCAAGAAGCTGATCGCCCGCGGTAAGAAGCGCGGCTACCTGACCTACGACGAGCTGAACGAGGCTCTGCCGCAGGACCAGATGTCGTCCGAGCAGATCGAAGACATCATGTCGGCGCTGAACGACATGGGCGTCAACATCGTCGAGAACGAGGATGCCGGCGAGGACGCCGAGGAGCAGACGCAGCAGGACGAGGAAGAGGAGGCGATCGACACCCACGACGGCCCCGCCCCGTCCGTCAGCGAGAAGAAGACGACGACCGTCGACCGCACCGACGACCCGGTGCGCATGTATCTGCGCGAAATGGGCGCCGTCGAGCTGCTCAGCCGCGAAGGCGAAATCGCCATCGCCAAGCGGATCGAAGCCGGCCGCGACACGATGATTCTCGGGCTGTGCGAAAGCCCGATCACTTTCAACGCGATCATCGGCTGGTCGCAGGCCCTGAACGAAGGCCAGATGCAGCTGCGCGAGATCCTCGATCTCGACGCGATGCTGACCAAGGACCCGTCCCCCGACAGCCTGGAGGACGAGGACAGCGGCGACGGCGAGATTTCCGAGAAGAACGCCGGCCCGTCCTACAAGGAAGAGGACGACATCGAGGAAGTGTCGTCCGACGACGACGAGGAAGGCGCGATGACCGAGCGGCGCGCCAAGCGCCCGGTCGAGGAAGATGACGAGGACAACACCCTGTCGCTGGCGGCGATGGAGGAGTTGCTGAAACCGGCCGCGCTGGAAAAATTCGCGACGATCACCACGGTGTTCCGCAAATTTTCCAAGCTGCAGGTCTCGCGGCTGCAGGCGCTGGGGGCCGGCGAAGCCTTCCCGCCCGCCGAGGAAAAGAAATACCACAAGCTGCGCGAGGATCTGACCGCCGAGGTCGAGAGCGTGCAGTTCCACCAGACCAAGATCGAGTATCTGGTCGACCAGCTTTACGCCTATAACCGGCGGCTGACCGCGCTAGGCGGCCAGATGCTGCGGCTTGCCGAGCGCCACAAGGTGTCGCGCAAGGCGTTCCTCGACGCCTATGTCAATCACGAGCTGGACGAGACCTGGCTCGACGGCGTCAGCAAGATCGACAAGAAATGGGCAGCCTTCGCCGCCGCCGAAAGCGAGGCCGTCGACCGCATCCGCAGCGAGATCGGTGAGATCGCGCAGGCGACCGGCATGTCGCTGACCGAGTTCCGTCGCATCGTCAACATGGTGCAGAAGGGCGAGCGCGAGGCACGGATCGCCAAGAAGGAGATGGTCGAGGCGAATCTGCGCCTGGTCATTTCCATCGCCAAGAAATACACCAATCGCGGCCTGCAATTCCTTGATCTTATTCAGGAAGGTAATATCGGCCTGATGAAGGCGGTCGACAAGTTCGAGTATCGCCGCGGCTACAAGTTCAGCACCTACGCCACCTGGTGGATCAGGCAGGCGATCACCCGCTCGATCGCCGATCAGGCGCGGACGATCCGCATCCCTGTCCACATGATCGAGACGATCAACAAGCTGGTGCGCACCAGCCGCCAGTTCCTGCACGAGCAGGGCCGCGAGCCGACACCGGAAGAGATGGCCGAGCGCCTCTCCATGCCGCTGGAGAAGGTTCGCAAGGTGATGAAAATCGCCAAGGAGCCGATCTCGCTTGAAACGCCGATCGGCGACGAAGAGGATTCACACCTCGGCGATTTCATCGAGGACAAGAACGCTGTCATCCCGGTCGACGCGGCGATTCAATCCAACCTGAAGGAAACCGTCACCCGCGTGCTCGCCAGCCTGACGCCGCGCGAGGAACGCGTACTGCGCATGCGCTTCGGCATCGGCATGAACACCGACCATACGCTGGAAGAGGTCGGCCAGCAGTTCAGCGTCACCCGCGAGCGCATTCGCCAGATCGAGGCGAAGGCGCTCAGGAAGCTGAAGCACCCGAGCCGTTCGCGCAAAATGCGCAGCTTCCTCGATCAGTAAGACGAAGCGTGGCCTGCAAGCGGCGGAAAGCCATGGCTAAAATCGCATAAACCAGCTCTTTACGCGCTTCGGTTATAAGCCATGCCCGATAGTCCCGCGTCCGCCGCAAAGGCGGCGAGATAAGGGAATAAGGGTGCGCGCCGACATGACTTTACCGAGGACCGACTTTGCCGAACCGCGAAACAGCGCCGAGCTGCTGGTTTCGCTGGTCAGGAACGAGGGCAGCGCCGCACACCCGCTGCTGTTGTCGCGCATATTGCTCGACGGACCGGCGGCGGCCCGCAACTTCGCCGATGCTGTCCACTACCTGACCGAATTGCATGGCCGCCACCCCGGCGTCATCGATTACGCCGCCGAGCGCGAGCGCCATCCCGCCGCACAGGACTGGCTGCAGGCGGCCGCGATCGGCTTTACCGAGGAACGTGCCGCGCTGACCCAGCTGGTCGTCGCCGCCGGCCCGCTGCCCAGCACCCCCGGACAGGCGGAAAGCGAAGCGGCGGTGATCCAACAGGCGCACGCTCTCGACATGCTCGCCCAGTCCGACAGGCACGGCACCGCGCTTGGCGCCGCGCTGGCGCTGGTTCTCGACTGGAAGGCGGTCCGTTCCGTTCTCGACGCCGCCTCGGCGCGGCTGGGCACGCACCTGCCAGCCTGCACCCTGCCTGATGAGCAGGAAACCCGCGCGGTGATGCTGGCCGTTGCCGACACCGGCCGGATCGACCGGGCGATCGGTTTCGGCGCGCGGCAGATGCTGGCCCAGCACCGCGGGTTGTGGGACCTGCTCGACGCCCGGCGCGCTGCCCGCCGCGCCTGACCCGGTTGCACCGCCAGGCGCCCGCCCCTATCCGGTAGCCGTGTGGCTGCCGGAAGGATAACGATGCGCTTCGATGGGACCAGCAACTACGTCGCGACCGACGATCTGAAGGTTGCGGTCAACGCCGCGGTGACGCTGCGCCGGCCGCTGCTGGTCAAGGGCGAACCGGGCACCGGCAAGACAGTGCTGGCGACGGAGATCGCCAAGGCGGTCGGCGCGCCACTGATCGAATGGGCGATCAAGTCCACAACCAAGGCCCAGCAGGGGCTGTACGAATATGATGCGGTCGCTCGCCTGCGCGACGGGCAGCTTGGCGAGCAGCGCGTCCACGACATCGCCAACTATATTCGCAAGGGCAAGCTGTGGGAGGCGTTCACCGCCCCTGCCCTGCCGGTGCTGCTTATCGACGAGATCGACAAGGCCGACATCGAGTTCCCGAACGATCTTCTCCAGGAGCTCGATCGCATGGAATTCCATGTCTACGAGACCGGGGAAACCGTGAAGGCGGTCGATCGGCCGATCGTCGTCATCACATCCAACAACGAGAAGGAATTGCCGGACGCGTTCCTGCGCCGCTGCTTCTTCCACTATATCCGTTTTCCAGACCGCGAGACGATGCAGGCGATCGTCGACGTCCATTTCCCCGGCATCCAGAAAACGCTGCTCAGCCGGGCGATGGATATCTTCTACGAGATCCGCGAGGTGCCGGGCCTGAAGAAAAAGCCGTCGACATCGGAACTGCTCGACTGGCTGAAGCTGCTGCTGGCGGAAGACATGCCGTTGGAGGTGCTGCAGACGCGCGACCCGACCAAGGCGATCCCGCCGCTGCACGGCGCGCTGCTGAAGAACGAACAGGACGTGATGCTGTTCGAACGCCTGGCGTTCATGGCACGGCGGCCCGGCAACCGATAAGCGCCTATTGCCGCTCCGCTCCATCGCGCGAAACGTAGGCGATTTCGAAGTTGCCCCAACGCCGGCCGCCGAAGTGGAGCGGCACGAAGACGTTCTTGAGCAGGCTGTAATCGTCGCCCTTTTCGAAACGGTAGACCGCCATCATGAACGGTGCGTCGCTCCTGATCGCGCGGGCCGTCGCATCATCAAGCAGGATGCGGCGGTTACGGCATTTCGCCGTGTTCCATTCTATGTCGCCAGGGCGTGGCGGTTGCGAGCGGCTGCTCTGGTGGGTCGGCAGATAGCCGTTGATATCGGAACAGACCGCGCCTTCGATTTCCGCCGCCGAATCGCTCACCTCGTCGATGATCGGGCGCAGATAGCGGTCGGCGAAATCGTTGAAGCGATTGTCGAACCGCTCCGGCTCCGATCCCGGAATGATCCGGTAATCGGTATCGAACACGTCGGCCATGGCGATCTCGCCACGGGCGATCGCCCCCTCGACCAGCACGCGGATGCGCTCGGCCGCTTCGAGGGCCTTGTCTGCCAGACGGCGGTCGGCGGTGGCGAAACCGCTATGGACTAGCTGGTCGAACATCCGGTTGGACAGCAGTTCCAGCTCGACCGTCTTGTCCCGCGCCTCGATCAGCCGCCGCTCGCTCGACCGCGCTTCGCCGGCAAAGCCGGTGACCTCATCGCGCAGGCGCAGAACATTGTCGTGGATCAGACTGGTCGAGCGGGCGATACCGTCGCTTTGCTGGTCGACCAGTTCGACGATCTGGGCAACCTCCGCCACGGAATCGTTGACTGTCGCCAGGCTGGTCTGGGCAGCCCGGCTCTTGTCGACGCTGGTTCGGACCTCTGAGACAAACGCCTCGGTCTCACGGCTGACCCAGGTCATTGTCGTGTCGATTTCCTCGGTCGCGGCGCGGGTGCTCTGGGCCAGCTTCTTCACCTCGGCGGCGACGACGGCGAAAGTCCGCCCGGCATCGCCCGCCCGTTCCGCCTCTATCGCCGCGTTAAGCGCCAGCATGTTGGTCGTCCTGGCGATGGTGTCGATGCTTTGCGTCACCCGCTTGACCTGGGCGAGGGCGGCGGTGACCTCCGTCACCTGCTCGCCCAGCTTCACGACCAGATTGGTCACCGCGATGAATTCGCCGAGCGACTCGGCGATGACACGGGCACCCGCGTCGAGCTTGATCCGCGCTTTTTCGGACAGCAGCCGCGCTTCGTCGGTGGAATCGGCGACACGGCTCTGGTCCGCTTCCAGCCCGGCGATAATCTGTTCGAGGGTGGCGATCGTCGCGATCTGGCGGCTGACGCTGTCGGCGACCTCGGTGATATGGCCGGCGGTATCGGTACAGCCGACCGCCAGGTCGCCGCACAGCTTGGCCATCCCCTCGATCGCGGCCGGATCGGCTGCGACAATCTTGTCCTGTAACATGGCGTTCCCCGATTTCTGTCCGATTTAGAGGGAATTGCTTGCCCGCCGGTTAACTACTGGACGGTCCCCGGCGCTGGTTTAGAATGGCGCGATGTTCCTCGATTTTCTCGACGCGCTGCGCGCCGCCGGCATTCCCGCCTCGCTGAAAGAGCATCTGGTGCTGCTGGAGGCTCTGGACCGGGAGGTGATCGCCCGGAGGCCGGAAGATTTCTATTATCTGGCGCGCGCGACCTATGTGAAGGACGAGGGGCTGCTCGACCGGTTCGATCAGGTCTTCGCGCAGGTGTTCAAGGGCATCGAAGGCAACGGCGCCACCGCGAATGCCGCCATTCCGGAGGAATGGCTGCGCCAGATCGCCGAACTGTACCTGACCGAGGAACAGATGGCCGAGATCAGGAAGCTCGGCTCCTGGGACGAGATCATGGAGACGCTGAAGCAGCGGCTGGCGGAGCAGAAGGAACGGCACGAAGGCGGCAGCAAGTGGATCGGTACCGGCGGCACATCTCCGTTCGGCCATGGCGGCTACAATCCGGAAGGCGTGCGGATCGGCGGCGAAGGGCGGCATCGCCGGGCGATAAAGGTCTGGGAGCAGCGCGCGTTCCGTAACCTCGATTCCGACCGAGAACTGGGCACCCGCAACATCAAGGTCGCTCTGCGCCGCCTGCGCCGCTTTGCCCGCGAGGGCGCGGCGGAGGAACTGGACATCGGCGCGACGATCGACGGCACCGCGCGGCAGGGCTGGCTGGACGTCGTGATGCGGCCGGAACGGCACAATGCGGTGAAGCTGCTGCTGTTCCTTGACGTCGGCGGATCGATGGACCCGCACATCAAGCTATGCGAGGAACTGTTCTCCGCCGCGACCAGCGAGTTCAAGAATCTTGAATTCTTCTATTTCCACAACTGCCTGTACGAGGGGGTGTGGAAGGACAATCGCCGCCGTTTCACCGAACGGACGCCAACCTGGGACGTGCTCCACAAATTCGGCCATGACTACAAGCTGCTGTTCGTGGGCGACGCGGCGATGAGCCCCTATGAGATCAGTCATCCCGGCGGATCGGTCGAGCATTTCAACGAGGAAGCCGGCGCGGTGTGGATGCAGCGGATGGTCAACACCTACCCCGCCGCCGCCTGGCTGAACCCGGTGGCGGAGGCGCATTGGGGCTATTCCCCCTCGACCGGGATACTGCGCGAGCTGATGGGCGGACGGATGTATCCGCTGACCCTGTCCGGCCTCGACGAGGCAACGCGCGAGTTAAGCCGGAAGCGCTGACCGTCGGCGGCAGGGTCTGGCGGATGGCTTTGCTGCGCCCTCAATAGCGCAGGAAGGCCCGGCGTTCGTCGATCCAGCGTTGCTCGTCCGGCAACGCAAGCGCGTCGAGGTCGGTCGGCACGGCGGCCGCATCGTCGACCCATTCGCGCAGCGCCGGGCCGCCGTTGATCACGTCGATTGCCAGCCGGTCCAGCTCATACTCATAGGGAAAATCGCGCCACAGCGGATAATCCGGGTAAAGTCGGCGGATCGCCTTGAACGCCAGCGCCTGCACCCGCCATGGTCGGAAGGCGGCGTGGTCGTAGAACGGGCCGTCGACATGGATCTGGACGCCGCCGCACAGCTTGCCCGCGTGCTTGTGGAAGGTCGGTTCGAACCAGCAGTCGCGCAGGATGCAGCCGCTCAGCCAATCAGGGGCCAGCGCCCGCATCTCCGCGATCACCGCCCGCGTATCGATATCCGGCGCGCCGAACAGTTCCAGCGGGCGGGTGGTACCGCGCCCTTCGGACAGCGTCGTCCCCTCGACCATCACCGTGCCGGCATAGGCGCGCGCCATCGCCAGATTGGGCGCGTTCGGGCTGGGGTTGACCCAGCTGCGCGTGCCGAGCGGCCAGCCATAACCGGGCGCCGCCTCCGGCTGCCAGCCGTCCATCGCGATCATCCGGTAATCGACGTCCAGCTTCAGCCGGTCGACGAACCACAGGCCAAGCTCACCCAGCGTCAGGCCGTGGCGCATCGGCATCGGCCCGGCGCCGACGAAACTTTCCCAGCCGGGGCGGAGGGTTAGCCCCTCGACCGGGCGGCCGGCGGGGTTCGGGCGGTCGAGCACCCACACCGCCTTGCCGTGGCGCGCCGCCGCTTCCAGCACGTAACGCAGCGTGGTGATGAAGGTGTAGATGCGGCAGCCGAGGTCCTGCAGATCGACGAGCAGCACGTCGAAACTGTCCATCATCGTATCGGTCGGGCGGCGCACTTCGCCGTAGAGGCTGAACACCGGGATGCCGAGCGCCGGGTCGCGATAGTCGGCGCTTTCGACCATATTGTCCTGCTTGTCGCCGCGCAGGCCATGCTGCGGACCAAATGCGGCGGTCAGCCGGATGTCCGGGCAGGCCGCCAGCGCATCAAGCGCATGGGTCAGATCGGCGAGGACGGAGGCCGGGTGGGCAAGCAGTGCGACGCGCCGCCCGGCGAGCGGAGCACGCAATGCCGGGTCGGCGAGCAGGCGATCGATGCCGAAGTTCATGCCCTGTCCGCTGCCGGGAGTTCGAGCGCAAAGCAATCCCCGTGATGAAAATCGGGGGCGCCGGGCGGGTGGGCGAGCGCCCAATAGGATAGGCTGCCGCCGCGATCCGCCAGCACCGCCGACAGGCCGATCCGCCCTCCCCCGCCCTGCGACGTGGCCAGCCGGGCGGCAAGCGTCAGCCGCGCCGGGATAGCGGTGGCGACAATCGACGGCGGCGGCACATCGGCGGGGCGCATTCCGGCGCGGTAGCCGTCGAAGCGGTAGGCGGCCCACGCGCTGGACGGCGCGAGATTATATTCCAGATAACCCGGCCCGGCCGGGGCGGCGACGAACGCTTCGAAGCAGGTGGCGCGCCACAAACCGTCGGTCCGCGCGGGCGCGGCCGGCGGCGGCAGGCGAAGCGCGGCGATCTCTCCGCTCACCGCGAATTCGACCAGCAGCGCGCCGTCGGCCGCGCGCGACAGCCGCACCGTGATCGCGGCGATCGCCGGCATCGGGAAATCGGGGTGCGGAATCAGCCGGCGCTCCGCCAACACGCTACTCAACCCTTGTCCTCCGTGTTAAGCGCCGCCGCGTCATGACCGAATATACCTCCACCCTCCTACGCCTGCTCGCCGAGCGCGGCTACATCCATCAACTGACCGACGCCGAAGGGCTCGACCGGCTGGCGGCGAACCAGATCGTCCCCGGCTATATCGGCTTTGACGCGACCGCACCGTCGCTGCACGTCGGCAGCCTGGTCCAGATCATGATGCTGCGCCGGCTGCAGCAGGCCGGGCACAAGCCGATCGTGGTGATGGGCGGCGGCACATCGAAGATCGGCGACCCCAGCTTCAAGGACGAAGCGCGCAAGCTGATCGACGACGCGACGATCGCCACCAATGTCGCCGGCATCCGCAAGGTGTTCGACCGGTTCCTGACCTTCGGCGACGGGCCGACCGACGCGGTGATGATCGACAATGCCGACTGGCTCGACAAGCTGGAATACATTCCGTTCCTGCGCGAGATCGGCCAGCATTTCTCGATCAACCGGATGCTGAGCTTCGATTCCGTGAAGCTCAGGATGGATCGCGAGCAATCGCTGAGCTTCCTCGAATTCAACTACATGATCCTGCAGGCCTATGATTTTCGTGAACTGGCCCGCCGCGTCGGCTGCCGGTTGCAGATGGGTGGGTCCGACCAGTGGGGCAACATCGTCAACGGCATAGAGCTGACCCGGCGGATCGACGGGACCCAGGTGTTCGGCCTGACGACGCCGCTGATCACCACCGCCGATGGCGGCAAGATGGGCAAGACGATGTCGGGCGCGGTGTGGCTGAACGCCGAAGCGCTGTCGCCTTACGATTACTGGCAATTCTGGCGGAACACCCAGGACGGCGATGTCGGCCGGTTCCTGCGCCTGTTCACCGACCTGCCGCTCGACGAGATCGCCCGGCTGGAGGCGTTGGGCGGCGCCGAGATCAACGCCGCGAAGAAGCAGCTTGCCGATGCGGCGACCGCCCTCGCCCATGGTGAATCGGCGGCGGTGGACGCTGCGGAGACGGCGCGCCGCACCTTCGAGGAAGGCGCGGCCGGCGGCGCCCTGCCCCGGCACCATGTCGGGGCGGATACGATCGGCGTTGTCGATGCATTGATCGCCCTTGGCCTTGCCGCGTCGAAGGGCGAGGCGAGGCGGCTGATCAAGGGCGGCGGCGCCCGGATCGACGGCGAACGGGTCAGCGACGAGGCGGCGGTGGTCACGCTGGGGGATGCACCGATCCGCCTGTCCGCCGGCAAGAAGAATCACGGCCTGCTGCTACGCTGACCAGCGCCGCGGCGGCCGTGGTTAACCGGCCTTAAGACCATATCTTGCATCCCGTTTAAACTTTGCCGCCTAGGCATGGCGAGCGTGGGGGCTTGCCCCCGGTTACTGTGGATGCGCGTATGGCGGCCTACGCCCCGAATGTGATGCCTGCCGAGCAACGCGAAGCCGCGCGCGAAGACGTGTTCTACCGCACGCGCTGCACCACCGCCGGCGGCGCCGTCGAACCGGCGCAGGTCGTCAACATCTCCGCGTCCGGCTTCATGGCGCGCAGCGAGGGCGACTTCGCCGAGGGCGACCGGATCACCATCCGCCTGCCGGTCGTTGGATCGGTCGCGGCGGAGGTGCGCTGGGCGCTCGGCGGCCGCATCGGCTGCCGGTTCAACGAGATGATCGGCCTTGCCCCTTACCTCTCGCTGCTGTCCGAACTGGTCGCCCAGACACGCTGAGCGACCAGTTCGGCACCGTCGCGGCGGCGCTTTACCAGCCGCAGCGCCTGCCTTTGTTCTGCTCCTTCAGCCAGCCGGCCAGCGGCTGGAAATAGGCGAGCATTGCCTTGCCGCTCATCTCTCGGCTGCCGGTGAATGCTTCCAGCGCATCCGGCCAGGGCTTCGACATCCCCATTTCCATCATCGCGTTCAGCCGTTCCCCGACCTGCTTGTTGTTGTAAAAGGAACAGCGGTGGAGCGGCCCGGTCCAGCCCGCCTGCCGGCACGCCGCCTCATAAAACTGGAATTGCAGGATGCGGGCGAGGAAATAGCGGGCGTAAGGCGTGTTGCCAGGCACATGGTATTTGGCGCCGGGGTCGAACGCTACCGCGTCGTCGCGCGCGACCGGCGGGGTGATGCCCTGATATTGCAGGCGCAGCGCGGTCCACGCCTTGTTGTAATCGGCCGGGGCGATCGCACCGGAGAACACGCCCCAGCGCCATTTGTCGATCAGCAGGCCAAACGGCAGGAACGCTACCTTGTCCATCGCCTGTCGCAGCAACAGACCGATATCCTTGTCCGGCCCCGGCACCTGCGCCGCATTCAGCAGGCCGATCCGGACCAGATAATCCGGCGTGATCGACAGCGCGACGAAATCGCCGATTGCTTCGTGGAAGCCGTCATTGGCGCCGTTCAAATAGAGATAGGGCTGTTTATTGTAGGCACGCTGGTAATAATTATGGCCCAGCTCGTGGTGGATGGTCACGAAATCGTCGCTGGCGATTTTGATGCACATCTTGATGCGCAGATCGTCCTTGTTGTCGACATCCCACGCCGAGGCATGGCAGACGACCTCGCGATCCGCCGGCTTCAGGAACATGGAATTCGTCCAGAAGCTTTCGGGTAGCTGTGCGAAACCGAGCGAGGAGTAGAAGCCCTCGCCG
The DNA here is from genome assembly GCF_047553045.1 of Sphingomonas flavalba. GTDB lineage: Bacteria > Pseudomonadota > Alphaproteobacteria > Sphingomonadales > Sphingomonadaceae > Sphingomonas_L > Sphingomonas_L flavalba_A. Next base: position 1,624,975 of record NZ_CP180208.1, read on the forward strand.
GTGCGGACCATCTTCAGCGCGTCATAATCCTGCGCCTTGAGCAATGCGCCGATGTCGTAGCCGATTGCACCGGAACCCGCTGGTGCGACCACATCGTAGATGTTGCCCCATTCCTGCGCCCACATATTGCCGAGCAGGTCGGCGCGGATCGGTCCGGTCTTCGCCTGCACGGCGTCGCCATATTTCTCGTTCAGCCTGGCGCGGGTGTAGCAGTGAAGCTGGTCGTAGAGCGGTTTCACCTCGCCCCACAGCTTGTCGGCCAGCGCGGCGAAGGCGTCGGGGGCCATGTCGTATTGCGACCGCCACATCGCGCCGACATCGCCATAGCCAAGTTCGACGGCGCCCTGATTGGCGATCTCTACCATGCGCGCATAGTCCGCGCGCATCGGGCGGCCGACATTGTCGTGCCAGCTTGCCCACATTTCCTTCAGTTCACCGGGGTTGCGATTGGTGCCCATCGCCGCTTCGATATCGTTGCCGCTGATCGGCTGGCCGTTCAGCGTGCCCCGGCCCTTACCGTAGGCCGAATTGAGCCGGGTGGCGATCTCCGCCAGTTCCTTCGTCGCGCCCGCCGTCGTCGGTGCCGGCAGGACGATGCCGCCGCGCAGCAGGTCCAGCTTGCGCCTGGTATCGAACGACAGCCCCGGGACGGTCAGGAAATGCGCCGCCTGCTTGGCCAGGCGCACCTGAATATCGGTGCCGCGCTCCGCATAGACAGCGGCGATCGCATCGGTATCGTCGGTGATATACGTGTTGTTGATCCAGGCGACGCGCCCGGCGTCGAGCGAGAAATCGGCCAGTTCCTTTTCCGCCGCCACGACGAAGGCGTCTGCCTCCGCCGCCGTCGGCCGGTTGGCGGCGGGCTGGGCGCTTCCGGCCGCGCCGGACAGGGCAAGGGCGGCGGCCAGCGCCAGAGTGGAAATAACAACCTTCATGGGTAGATCCCCTTTTTCATGGGGATAGAGTGAGCGCCGGGCGGTAGCCGGTCAAGCCACGAGGAAGTCGGCGATCGCCCGTCCCAGTTCCGGTTTCGTTACCGCGCTCATATGGTTGCCGGGGATCGACTGGAATCGCGCGCCGGGGATGGCGGCGGCCAGTGCCTCGCCAGAGCCGTTATCGTCGTCTTCGCTGCCGGTGACGACCAGTACCGGACAATCGATCGCCGCCAGCGCCGCCTCCGGCGTGTCGACGAAGGTGTCGAGGATCAGCAGCAACGCCGCCGCATCGCCGCCCGTCGTCTTCAGAAACGCCTCAGTCAACCATTCGGCGCTGCCGCGCTGGAAGCTGCCGAGATGGGTGAGGACATGGCGAAAATAGCCGCCCCGCCCCCGCGTATCCAATATGCCCTGCAACCCCATGCCGCACAACACCGCCCGGTGCGGGCGGGCGCCCTGCACCAGCATCCGCACCGCCGTCCGCCCGCCCAGCGAATAGCCGGCCAGATCATATTCCCCGCCCGACAGACCAAGATGGGCAAGCAGAGCGAACCCGTCATCGGCCAGTATGTCGGACGGGTAGCGGGCCGGGTCGTGCGGCTTGTCACTGTCGCCGTGGCCGCGCAGGTCCGGCATGATGACGCGAAAGCCGCGTGCAGCGATCGCCTCGGCATGGCCGTAGCGGATCCAGTTGGTTTGCGCGTTGGAAAAATAGCCATGGATCAGCAGCAGCGGCCGCCCGGCGCCGACCTCCCGCCAGGCCAGCCGGGTGCCGTCACCGGCGATGAAATGCTGGACAGCGGTCACGCGGGCATCCCCCCGGTCATCTCGGCACTCATAGCGAATCTCCTGTTTCGGCTTGTTACCGGCTGTGGCGGCAAAGCTGAACAGGCGACGATGCTGCATCGCAACTAAGCATTGTAATAATATATGATGCTTATTATATCGCGCGCAATGAGTGACTCGACCGCATTCCTGATCGGCGACGTTTCCCGGTTGATGCGCCGGCGCTTCGATGAGCGCGCGCGCCAGATCGGTGTCACACGCTCGCAATGGCGAATGTTGTTCACCCTGTCGCGCAACGAAGGCGCCAATCAGGGGGCGCTCGCCGAACTGATCGATGTCGAACCGATCACCCTCTGCCGGATGGTCGACCGGCTACAGGACGCCGGCCTCGTGGAGCGGCGGCGCGACCCGACGGACCGCCGCGCCTGGCAGCTTTACCTGACCGAAGAGGCGCACCCAATTGTCGGTGAGCTGCACGCGCTTGCCGATGCGCTGTTCGAGGAATGCATGGACGACATCGCCGCCGCCGACCGCGAACGGCTGAATGAGACACTGACCCGGATCAGGCAGAATCTGGTCGCACCGCAAATCGAAAAGGCAATCGCCCATGGCTGACGCCGACCGCCCGATCATCGCCGCTGAAGAGGTTGAGGCCCCGGACGAGGACTCGACGCCGCGCCGGCGCCGGGCGCCGCGCCTTGCGCTGATGCTGTCCCTGCCGCTGCTGCTGCTCGCCTGCGGCGCCTATCTGTGGCTGACTTCCGGCCACTCTGTCAGCACCGACAACGCCTATGTCCAGCAGGACAAGGTATCGGTCAGCGCCGACGTCGCCGGCCGCATCGTCGGCGTCGCGGTGCGAGAGAATCAGACGGTGAAGGCGGGCGACCTGCTGTTCCGCATCGACCCGGACCCGTACCGTATCGCGCTGGAGCAGGCGAACGCCGCGCTCGCCACCGCACAGGTCGGCGTGACCAGCCTGCAATCCAGCTATCGCGCGACGCAGGGCGACATCATCGGCGCGCGCGACGCGATCAAGTTCGCGCAGGAGGATTACGACCGGCAGGCGGCGCTGATGAAACGCGGTTTCACCACTCTCGCCCGCATGCAGCAGGCGGAGCATGTGCTGCAACAGGCGAACGTCCAGCTGCGCAATGCCGTCGACAGCGCAGCCGAGGCGCAGGCCAAGCTGGCGACCGGCAGCGCGGTGCCCGGCGTCAATCCGCAGATTGCCGCGGCGATGGCGGTACGCGACAAGGCAAAGCTCGATCTGGAACGGACGGAGGTGCGGGCGCCGGTTCCCGGCCAGGTCAGCCAGTCGACCCGTCTTCAGGTCGGCCAGATGATGGTATCCGGCTTGCCGGCGGTCAGTATCGTGATCAACGGCCGGTCATGGGTCGAGGCCAACTTCAAGGAAACCGACCTTGACGACATGCGCGTCGGCCAGCCGGCCGTGGTCAGGCTCGACGCTTTTCCGGGCATCACGCTCAAAGGCCATGTCGAGAGCATCGGCGCCGGTACAGGATCGGAATTCTCGGTGCTGCCGGCGCAGAACGCCAACGGCAACTGGGTGAAGGTGACCCAGCGCATCCCGGTCCGCATCGCGATCGACGGCACACCGCCGCGCCAGCTGATCGCCGGGCAGAGCGCGCATGTGAAGGTCGACACCAAGCCCAATGGCGCCTGATCCCGCTCAGGGCGCCGCGATGCCGGTCCGGCACCGCGGCCTCCTGACCGTTGCCGTCATGATGGCAACGGTGATGCAGATCCTCGACACCACGATCGCCAACGTCGCCCTGCCCCATATGCAGGCGTCGCTGAACGCGACGGTCGACAGCGTCACCTGGGTGCTGACCAGCTATATCGTCGCCTCGGCGATCGCCATGCCGATTACCGGCTGGCTGTCCGACCGGGTCGGGTCGCGCAACCTGTTCCTTGGCGCGCTCGCCGCCTTCATCGTCGCGTCGATGCTGTGCGGCATCGCCACCAGCCTGGGCGAGATGGTGGTGTTCCGGGCGTTCCAGGGCATCGCTGCCGCTTTCATCAATCCGCTGTCACAAACCGTGATGCTCGACATCAACCCGCCGGAACGGCAGGCGAAAGCGATGGCGGTATGGGGCATGGGCATCATGGTCGGGCCGATCATGGGGCCGGTGCTCGGCGGCTGGCTGACCGATAATTTCAGTTGGCGCTGGTGCTTCTACGTCAACCTGCCGGTCGGCATCGTCACGCTCATTCTGATGGCCTGGCTGCTGCCGTCGCGGCCGCTGCTCCGACGGCGATTCGACCTGTTCGGTTTCCTGATGCTGGCGCTGGCCATTGCCGCCTTCCAGGTCATGCTTGACCGCGGCCAGCAGCAGGACTGGTTCGCCTCGCCGGAGATCATTCTCGAATGCGGGCTGGCGATCGCCGCCGCCTGGATCTTCGCCGTCCACCTCGTCACCGCGAAGCAGCCGATGTTCGAGCGCGAAATGCTGCTCAACCGCAACCTGCTGACCGCGCTGTTCTTTATGCTGGTCATCGGGCTGATGATGTTCGCAACGATGGCGTTGCTGCCACCCATGCTACAGACCCTCTGGGGCTATTCGGTGATCGACACCGGCATCCTGCTCGCCCCGCGCGGGGTGGGCGTGCTGATCAGCATGTGGATCGCCGGCCAGCTGAGCGAGAAGGTCGACGCGCGCATCCTGATCGGCAGTGGCATGACCATTGCCGCCTTCTCGCTGTGGCAGATGACGATCTGGTCGCTCGACATGGACTGGTACATGATCGTGGTCAGCGGCACCGTTCAGGGCCTCGGCATGGGGCTGGTGTTCATCCCGCTCAACATGAGCGCCTTCGCCACCCTCGCCCCACGCCACCGCACGGAAGGGGCAAGCCTGCTCAACCTGTTCCGCAGCATTGGCTCCTCCGCCGGCATTTCGCTGGTGATGATGATGCTGGTTCGCAACACGCAGACCAGCCATGCCGACCTGAGCGGGCACATCACCCCGTTCAGCCTGCCGTCGATCGACCCCGGCAACGCGCAGATGCTGGGGGATGCGGGGACAACGGCGCTGGCGATGATCGATGCCGAAATCAACCGGCAGGCGTTGATGATCGCCTATCTCGACGACTTCAAGCTGATGATGATCGTCACCCTGCTCGCGATCCCGTTGGTCTTGCTGCTGCGGCGGCCGGCGTATGAAGCCGGCGCGCCGCAGCATATCGCGATGGAATAGGCCGGGTTCAGGCCGCCTTCTTCAGGTGCCGTCGGCCAAGCAGTTCAGCGATCTGCACCGCGTTCAGCGCGGCGCCCTTGCGCAGATTGTCGGACACGCACCACAGCACCAGGCCGTTGTCGGTCGTCGGGTCCTCGCGCACGCGGCTGACATAGGTGGCGAAATCGCCGACACATTCGACCGGCGTTGTGTAACCGCCATCCTCGCGCTTATCGACCAGCATCACGCCCGGCGCCTCGCGCAGCACGGCCTGCGCCTCGCTGGCGGAGATTTCCTTTTCGAACTCGATGGTCAGCGCCTCGGAATGGCCGACGAACACCGGCACCCGCACGCAGGTGGCGACAACTTTGATGTGCGGATCGAGGATCTTCTTGGTCTCGACCACCATCTTCCACTCTTCCTTGGTGAAGCCATCATCGAGGAAGCTGTCGATATGCGGAATGACGTTGAACGCGATCTGCTTGGTGAACTTCTTCGGTTCCGCACTATCGCCGACGAAAATGTTGCGGCTCTGCTCGAACAGCTCGTCCATTCCCGCCTTGCCGGCGCCGGACACCGACTGGTAGGTCGAAACGACGACACGCGTGATCTTCGCCACATCATGCAGCGGTTTCAGCGCGACGACCATCTGCGCGGTCGAACAGTTCGGGTTGGCGATGATATTCTTCTTGGTGTAGCCATCGATCGCATCGGCATTCACTTCCGGCACGATCAGCGGCACGTCCGGGTCAGTCCGGTAAAGCGAGCTGTTGTCGATTACCGTGCAGCCGGCCTTGGCGGCGATCGGCGCGTAGATCGCCGTCGCTTCCGACCCGATGGCGAACAGCGCCATGTCCCAGCCGGCCCAGTCGAAATGCTCGATATTCTTGATCGTCAGCATCCGGCCTGTCTCGCCGAACTCCACCTGGTCGCCAGCCGAGCGCGAGGAAGCAAGCACAGCGATCTCGTCGATCGGGAATTCGCGCTCCGCGAGAATGTTCAGCATCTCGCGCCCGACATTGCCGGTGGCGCCCGCAACTACGACCCGATAACCCATCTGACTGCTCCTTTGGTGCAGCGCGTCAATACTCGCCGCTGGCCGGATGTCCAGCGCGGACAGGTTTTGCGCACTAAAGTTGCGCTGTCCGCGCCGCCCTATTCGGCGGCGACCGGCAGGTCCGGCGCCTTCCACACCAGCACCGGCTTGCGCGCGGCCAGTGTCTCGTCGAGGCGGCGGCGCGGCGCGAAATGCGGCGCCGCCTTCAACGCCGGGTCGCCCGCCCTCGCCCGTTCCACGACGGAACGCAGCGCGCCGATGAACTGGTCGATCGCCGCCTTGCTCTCGGTCTCGGTCGGTTCGATCAGCATCGCGCCGTGGACGACAAGCGGGAAATACATCGTCATCGGATGATAACCCTCGTCGATCAGCGCCTTGGCGATGTCGAGCGTGGTGAAGCCCTCCGCAAATCCGGCGTCGGAGAACAGCGCCTCGTGCATGCACGGGCCGCTGGCGCCGAACGGCGCCTCCAGCACGTCTTCCAGCTGGCGAAGCATGTAGTTGGCGTTCAACACCGCGTCGTCCGCTACCTGGCGCAGACCGTCGGCGCCGTGGCTGAGGATATAGGCGAGCGCACGGGTGAACATGCCCATCTGCCCGTTGAACGCCGTCATCCGTCCAAAGCTGTTCGGATGGTCGTCCTGCGCCGTCTCTTCCTCGATCAGGCGGATATGCCCATCAGCGTAGCGCGCGGTGAACGGCAGCGGGCCGTAAGGCGCCAGCGCCTCCGACAGCACCACCGGCCCGGCCCCCGGACCACCGCCGCCATGCGGGGTCGAGAAGGTCTTGTGCAGGTTGATGTGCATCGCGTCGATGCCGAGATCACCGGGGCGGACCCGGCCGACGATCGCGTTGAAATTGGCGCCGTCGCAATAAACATAGCCGCCGACCGCGTGGACCGCGTCCGAAATCGCCTTCATGTCGCGTTCGAACAGGCCGCAGGTATTGGGGTTGGTGATCATTACCCCGGCAACATCCGGTCCCAGCCGCGCCTTCAGTGTATCCAGATCGACCCGCCCGTCGGCATTGGCCGGGATATTCTCGATCGCGAAGCCGGCGAAGGCGGCGGTCGCCGGGTTGGTGCCATGCGCGCTTTCGGGGACGAGAATGACCTTGCGGTTCTCGCCGCGCGCTTCCAGCGCCGCCTTGATGCACAATATGCCGCACAACTCACCATGGGCGCCGGCCTTGGGCGTCATCGCGACACCGTACATCCCGGTCAGCCGGATCAGCCAGTGCGCCAGTTCGTTGATTACGCCCAGCGCGCCCTGCACCGTATCGACCGGTTGCAACGGGTGAACGTCGGCAAAGCCGGGCAGCCGCGCCAGCTTCTCGTTCAACCGCGGGTTGTGCTTCATCGTGCAGGAGCCGAGCGGGAACAGGCCGAGGTCGATTGCGTAATTCTGCCGGCTGAGCCGGGTGTAATGACGCACCGTCTCCGGCTCCGACAGGCCTGGCAGGCCGATCGCCGCCGTCCGTCCCAGGCCGGCAAGCCGGTCCACGCCAGCGGTGGGAGCGGCGTCGAAATCGACGCCGGTCGTGCTGTTGCCGCCGATCTCGAAGATCAGCGGTTCTTCCAGCATAAGCGCACGATTACCGGTAAAGGTGTCCCCGGCGTTCGCCGCGTCGGATTCGGGGCGCTCCGGGCGCCAGCCGCTCTGGTTGATCGTCATGCCAGCACCTCCTGCAAGCCCTGTGCAAGGGCCTCGACATCCTCCGCCGTCGTCGTCTCCGTCACCGCGACGACCAGACCGTTGGCAAGCGCGTCGACGCCCGGGTAGAGGCGCCCAAGCGACACCCCCGCCAGAATGCTGCGATCGGCAAGGCTGCGGACCACCGGCCGTGCCTCCTTGCTCAGCCGCAGGGTGAATTCGTTGAAGAAGCTGGTGTTGACCAACTCAACCCCCGGCCCCCGTGCCAGCCGGTCTGCGGCAGCGACCGCGGCGGCGTGGTTGGCCACGGCCAGCGCCCGCAGCCCCTTTTCGCCCAGCAGCGTCATGTGGATCGAGAAGGCAAGCGCGCACAGCCCGCTGTTGGTGCAAATGTTCGACGTCGCCTTCTCGCGCCGGATATGCTGTTCGCGGGTCGACAGGGTCAGGACGAACCCGCGCTTGCCCTCGGCATCGACGGTCTCGCCGCACAGCCGCCCCGGCATCTGGCGGACGAATTTCTCCTTGCAGGCGAACAGGCCGACATAAGGCCCGCCGAACTGCAGGCCGACGCCGATCGCCTGGCCTTCGCCGACGACGATGTCCGCCCCCATCTCGCCGGGCGAGCGGATCGCGCCCAGCGCCACCGGTTCGGTGACGACGGCGACGAGCAGCGCGCCCTTTTCATGCGCGCGCGCGGCGATTTCACTCAGATCGCCGATCCGGCCGAGGATGTCGGGATACTGGACAACGACGCAGGATGTCTGGTCGTCGATCGCGGCGAGCAGCGTCGGCAGGTCGGTTTCGGCCGACAGCGCGGGTGCCGCGCTGTGCAGATCGTCGCCGGTGAAGCGCGCCATCGTCTGCGCGACCGACACGTAATGCGGGTGCAAGCCGGCGGACAGCAGCGCCTTGTTGCGGCGGGTGACGCGCCGCGCCATCACGATCGCTTCCCAGCAGGCGGAGGAGCCGTCGTACATCGACGCATTGGCGACATCGCAGCCGAACAGCCGGGCAACCTGGCTCTGGAACTCGAACAGCATCTGCAGCGTGCCCTGCGCGATTTCCGGCTGGTAGGGCGTGTAGGCGGTCAGGAACTCGCCGCGCTGGATCAGATGATCGACGCTGGCCGGCACATGGTGGCGATAGGCGCCGCAGCCGAGGAAGAACGGCACGTCGCCGGCCACCATGTTGCGGCGCGCCAGCGCGGTCAGTTGCCGTTCCACCGACAGTTCGGAGGCGTGGGTCGGCAGGCCGGGCAACGGCCCGTCGAGCCGGACGGCCTCTGGCACGTCGGAAAACAGCGCATCGATCGAATCGACGCCGATGCTGTCGAGCATCGCGCGCCTGTCGGCGTCGGTCAGCGGCAGGTAGCGCATGTCAGAGCGGTTTCCTCATCGTGAATCTCAGGCGGATATAGTCGGCGAGCCAGCGGCCGTCGGGCTGGCGCAGCGCCGGGGCGACGCGCGCCTCGGCGGCGGCGGCGATCGCCGCCTGCTCGGCCTCCGGCACGCTGGCGCTGTCCAGAAAGCCAGCGCGAAAAGTAGTATACCAGGCGGCGGCGCCATGCGGCAGCGGCGTCGGTCGTTCGATCAGCCACGCTTCGATATCGGTGAAGCCGGCGGCGGCGTAGACTGCGGTGAACGCCTCCACCGTCGGGTACCATTGCGGGTCTTCCGCCGGGACCGGGTAGCCGCGCGCGACCAGTTCGTCGCGAATGCCCCGGCGCAGGATCGCGACGTTGCCGTCACCACCCATCTCGCCGACGAAGCGGCCGCCGGGCTTCAGGGCGCGGAACACCCCGGTGGCGACCGCGGCGGGGTCCAGCATCCAGTGCAGCGCGGCATTGCTGAACGCTGCATCGAAGGCGGCGTCGAAGGCGAGCACCTGCCCGTCGGCGACCGCGACGTCGAGGCCGCGCTGTCGGGCGGCGGCGACCATCTCCGCCGATGCGTCGACGCCGTGGACGACGGCGCCGGCGGCAGCCAGCTTTTCGGTCAGCGCGCCGTCACCGCAGCCCAGGTCGAGGATGCGTTCGCCCGGCCGGGGCGCCAGCAGAGCGACGGCCGGCGCGCCAAGCGCCGGCACGAAGCCGGCGTTGACGGCATAGTCCGCCGGGTTCCACTGGCTGGCCGGGTTGCGCGCCATGTCAGAGGGTGGCGATGAACGCCTGGTAGGCGGCCTCGTCCATCAGCCCGTCCAGCTCGGCCGGGTCGGCCAGCTTCAGCTTGAAGAACCAGCCATCGCTTTCCGGTGCGGTGTTGACCAGCGACGGGTCCGCCTCCAGCGCGGCGTTGCCTTCGACCACTTCACCGGAAACCGGCGCGTAGACGTCGGAGGCGGCCTTCACCGATTCGACGACGGCGGCTTCCTTGCCCTTGCTGAGCGCGGTGCCGGCCTGCGGCACTTCGACGAAGACGATGTCGCCAAGCTGCGCCTGGGCGTAATCGGTAATGCCGACCGTCGCGATACCGTCGGCGACGGCGATCCATTCATGGTCGTTGGAATAATGGGTCGTCATTTCGGGCTTCCCTTTCGGTGATAGCGGTGGGGAACGAACGGCATGGCGGCGACGGTGGCGCTGTGCACCTTGCCGCGCTGGGACAGGGTGACCGGCGTACCGGGCGCGGCGAGCGCGGTGGGGACATAGGCCATGGCGATCGCCCGTTCGAGCGTCGGCGAGTGGCCGCCGCTGGTGACGCGGCCGACCTCATTGCCTTCGCCGTCGAGGACCATCGCGCCTTCGCGGACCGGCTGGCGGCCGTCGACGAACAGGCCGACGCGCTTCTGGATCGCGCCCTGTTCGCGTTCGAGCAGGATGCGCTCCGCGCCGGGGAAGCTGCGTTCCTCCCGCCGGCGCTTGGCGAGGGCGAAGCCGAGGTCGGCGCTTACCGGCGTAGTTGTCGGGTCTACATCATGCCCATAGAGCGGCAACCCAGCCTCCAGCCGGAGCGAGTCGCGGGCGCCAAGTCCTACAGGCTTCACCTCCGGCTGATCGGTGAGCAGGGTGGCGACCTGTTGGACCGATTCGGCCGGAATCGACAGTTCGTAGCCGTCCTCGCCGGTATAGCCGGAACGGCTGATCCAGGCGGGAATTCCGGCAATTTCGAACGCCCCGGCTTCCATGAAGAACAGGCCGTCGGCGCCGGGCGCCAGCCGCGCCAGCACGGCCGCCGCCTTCGGCCCCTGCAGGGCGAGGAGCGCCTGATCTTCCATGTGGTTGATCGTGATTTCGTCGGGCAGGCCGTCGCGCAGCACGGCGATGTCGTCTTCCTTGGTCGCACCATTGACCACCATGTAGATGGCGTCGGCGCGGCGCGTGACCATCAGGTCGTCGAGGATGCCGCCATCGTCGGCGAGCAGCAGCGAATAGCGCATCCGCCCTTCCGCCAGCCCCTTGATGTCGCCGGGGAGCAGCCCTTCCAGCGCGGCGTCGGCGGCGTCGCCGATGAACAGCAACTGGCCCATGTGGCTGACGTCGAACAGGCCGGCGGACGTGCGCGTCCACTGGTGTTCGGCCATGATCCCTTCATACTGGATCGGCATCTGGTAGCCGGCAAACGACACCATGCGCGCGCCGTGCGCCCGGTGCCAGGCGTCCAGCGGCAGCAGGCGATCCCCGATTTCGGCTGATTCGTCGGTCATTATCGGTTCCCTGATCTGGTGACAGCGTCGCAAGAGGCCTACGCCCCCCGCTCGACTGCCCCCTCTGTCATGGAACCTGAGAGCTTTCACCGCCCGATCGGCGGCTTACCCCTTCGGTGGGACGGCTTGCGCCGTCCGCTTTTCAGAGTGTCCTGGCCGGCGCGGTCCGTTGGCCTGAGAGTTTCCGGGGCGGTTGCTCCTTCGGCGGCGGCCCCGGTGAAACCGGCACCACGCTCTCCCGCGCGGCCCCGGCGGTTACCCGCCGAAGACGCGCGCAGCCTTGGCCGGGCCAATCGCCCAAGTCAATAAGCCTTGACGATGCCCCGGCGGTCAGCGGGTGACGTTGTACTGAAACTGGTCCGGGTTGAGCTGAAAACCGATCAGCACCTCGAACGTCGCCGTCGCCACCGCCTTGCGCACTTCCGGTTCGGCCAGCGGGTCGATCGACGCGTCCTGATCGCTGGCCTTGCGCTTGCGGGTCAGCCGTTCCCGGATGTTTTCGGGCAGCGATGCCGCCGCCCGGTTGACCACCGCGCTGGCGCTGCCGCTGGCGGAGCCGCGCGCCTCACCATCGGCGAAATGGATGACCACCTGCCCCAGCCGTTTCGACACGACGGCATCGCCGCCGCGCACGACGGTCGAAAAATAGGTCAGCGGCACCGTCCGCGCCCCGCGCGTATCGGCACGCCGCGCCTGCACGTCGAAGGTGGAGGTGCTGACCAGTTCGGCCGACACCTTGTCGTCCTCGCAGGTGGTGCGGATGTTGGTGATCGTCGCGGTCACGTCGATCGCCGCCGCCGCGCGACTCGCCGGCGGATTGAACAGGGTGATGTCCCCCGTGTAATTCGGCACCCCGACCGCCGGGCATGGCGAACGGACGACGTTGACGCCCAGCCCCGCCGCGGAGGCATTGAATTCCCCCTTCTGGCTGCACGCGGCCAGCGCCAGCGGGAGAAGAGCGACGAGAGCGATCGGCTTGGAATGTAGGGGCATGAGGGTCCTTGCACGCGAACGGCCGGCTGATCGGCCCGAAAAGCATAGGAAGGCGCTTCCGCGCAAGCAAGCAATGGCGTAGGGCGTCCGCGAGATGACGGCCACGCCCCCTTCGAGACCCCACCTCAAGCTGTTGATCGCGGCGCCGCGCGGCTTCTGTGCCGGCGTCGACCGCGCGATCCGCATCGTCGAGCTGGCGATCGTCAAATATGGCGCGCCGGTCTACGTCCGCCACGAAATCGTCCACAACAAATATGTCGTCGACAGCCTGAAGGCGAAAGGCGCGGTGTTCGTCGAGGAGCTGGACGAAGTGCCGAGCGACGCGCCGGTGGTGTTTTCCGCCCACGGCGTGCCGAAGGCGGTGCCGCACAAGGCGGCGGAGCGCGGCCTGACCTATGTCGATGCGACCTGCCCGCTGGTGTCCAAGGTCCACCGCCAGGCCGAACGGCAGGTCGAGGCCGGGCGCCACATCATCTTCATCGGCCATCGCGGCCACCCGGAGGTGATCGGCACGCTGGGCCAGGTGCCGGAAGGCTGGATGACGCTGGTCGAAACCGTCGACGACGTCGCGACGCTGAACCCGCCCGACCCGGAAAAGCTGGGTTTCCTGACCCAGACGACGCTGTCGGTCGACGACACCGCCGCCGTCGTCGCCGCGCTGCGCGCCCGCTTCCCCGCCATTCAGGGGCCGCGCGGCGAGGATATCTGCTACGCGACATCGAACCGGCAGGCGGCGGTCAAGGCCATCGCCCGCGCCTGCGACGCGGTGCTGGTGATCGGCGCGCCGAACAGTTCAAATTCGGTGCGGCTGGTCGAGGTGGCGGAGCGCGAAGGCGTGCCGACCCGGTTGATCCAGCGTGCCGCCGACATCGATTTCGCCTGGCTGGACGACGTCGCGACGCTGGGGATCAGCGCCGGGGCATCGGCGCCGGAGCTGCTGGTCCGCGAAGTGGTCGACCGGCTGGCGGAGCGTTTCACCGTCAGCGAGGAGGAAGTGACGAGCATGACCGAGCGGATGGTGTTCAAGCTGCCGCACGGCCTGGACAGCGCGTCGGCCTGATCGATGGCGGTTTACACCCATGTTCCGGCCGAGGTGCTGGACGCGCTGCTGACCCGCTACGCCGTCGGCACCCTCGTTTCCGCCAAGGGCATCGCCGAAGGGGTGGAGAACAGCAATTATCTGGTGGAAACCACCAAAGGGCGGTTCATCCTCACTTTGTATGAGAAGCGCGTGGCGGCGGCGGACCTGCCGTTCTTCATGGCGCTGCTCGACCATCTGTCCGCCGCCGGCTGCCCGGTGCCGCGCGCCATCCCCGCCCGTGACGGCACCCAGATCCAGACCGTCGCCGGCCGCCCGGCATGCCTGATCGAATTCCTGTCCGGCGTTTCGCCGACGACGCCCACTGCGGCGCAGGCCGGGGCGGCGGGCGCGGCGCTGGCACGGATGCACCTGGCGCTGGCCGATTTCACCGGCGCGCGGCCGAACAGCCTGGGCATCGCCGGTTGGCACCAGTTGGCCGCCAATTGCGGCGATGCGCTCGACCGGATCGCGCCGGGGCTTGGTGGACGGGTGGCCGATGAACTGGCCTGGCTCGACGCACACTGGCCGGCGGCGCTACCGCAATCGGTGATCCACGCCGATCTGTTTCCCGACAATGTGCTGATGCTGGGCGACGCGGTGACCGGCGTCATCGACTTCTATTTCGCCTGCACCGAGGTTCGCGCCTGGGACCTGGCCGTCGCCCATGCCGCCTGGTGCTTCGACCCCGGCGGAACCCGGTTCGACCCGGCGCTGTCGGCGGCGATGATCGGCGGATACGAGGCGGCGCTGCCGCTGAGCGATGCGGAGCGCGCGGCGTTGCCGGCGCTGGCGCGCGGCGCCTGCCTGCGTTTCCTGCTGACCCGCGCCTGGGACTGGCTGAACACGCCGGCGGACGCGCTGGTGACGCGCAAGGACCCCCTCGCCTTCCTCAACCGGCTGGACGCCTATGCCGGCGGCGGGCTGCTGTGAGCGACGCGCTGCCGACAGTCGAGATTGCCACCGACGGGGCGTGCAAGGGCAACCCCGGCCCCGGCGGCTGGGGCGCCATCATCCGGTCCGGCGCGCGCGAGAAGACGCTGTCGGGCGGCGAGGCGCTGACCACCAACAATCGCATGGAGCTGACCGCCGCGATCATGGCGCTGGAGGCGCTGAAGCGGCCGTGCCGCGTGACGCTGACCACCGACAGCCGTTACGTGATGGACGGGCTGACCAAATGGATCCACGGCTGGCGGCGCAACGGCTGGAAGACCGCCGACCGCAAGCCGGTGAAAAATGCCGACCTGTGGCAGGCGCTGGTCGCCGCCGCGGCGCCGCATACGGTGGAATGGGCGTGGGTGAAGGGCCATGCCGGCCACCCCGACAACGAGCGCGCCGACACGCTGGCAAGCGATGCGGCGCTGGCCATGGCCGGGGGCGGCGCGATTTAGCCGCGGCGGCCGCAGGCGACGGTCGTGGCGGAAAGGGTTCAGGCGACGACCGGGGTGGCGGCGCGTTCGTTCAGCCAGGCGCCGAACGCCGCCTCCGCCATCGGGCGTGCAACGGCATAGCCCTGAATCATGTCGCAGCCGATCACCGCGAGCACGGCGCGCTGTTCTTCGGTTTCGACCCCTTCGGCCACCGCCAGGCAGCCGACGCCATGGATCAGCCCGATCACCGCGTGGACGACGTTGCGCGCTTCTTCCGATTCGGCGATGTCGACGATCAGGCTTCGGTCGATCTTGACCTTGTCCAGCGGCAGGGCGCGCAGGCGGGCGAGGTTGGAATAGCCGGTGCCGAAATCGTCGATTGCGATCGTCACCCCTTCGGCGCGCAGGGCGGCGAGCGCGGCGAGCACGGTTTCGCCGCATTCCATCGCCAGCGTTTCGGTGATCTCGATCTCCAGCCGGCTGGCGGGCGCGCCATGGCGGGCGAGCACCGCGCGCAGCCGGGAGAAGAATTCCGGCCGGGCGATTTCGCGCGGGCTGACGTTGATCGCCAGCCGCGCGACCCCGGCATGGTCCGCCCAGCGGGCGGCCGCCGCCGCCGCCGCGTCGATCACCCAGTCGCCGATCGGCGCGATCAGGCCGCTGTCTTCCGCCCGGCCGATGAAGCTTTGCGGCAGGCGGGTGCCAAGCAGCGGATGTTCCCAGCGCAGCAGTGCTTCCGCGCCGACCGTCCGGCCGCTCGCCAGATCGACCTGCGGCTGGAACACCAGCGCGAATTCGCCATGATCGAGGGCATGGCGCAGATCGCGTTCAATTTGCAGGTTGGTTTCCAGCCGGTCGGCGAGCGCGGCGCTGAACTGCTGCACCTGGCCGCGCCCGCTGTCCTTGGCATGGTACATCGCGGCATCGGCGGCGCGCATCAGATCGGTGAGCGCGCGGCCATGCGCCGGGCGCAGCGCGATGCCGATCGACGCGCCGATTTCCACCTGATGTCCGGCAAGGTCGAACGGCTCCGTCAACGCGTAGAGGATATCGCGGGCGAGTGTGCGCGCCGCGTCCGGTTCCGCGATTTCGGGCACGAGAATGGTGAATTCGTCGCCGGCGAGGCGGCCGATCAGCGGCGGACGGGCAAAGCGCGGCACGCCCTGCCCGTCCGGCGCGACGACGGCGCGCAGCCGGTTGGCGACCATAGCCAGCAGGTGATCGCCCTGCGCGTGGCCCATGCTGTCATTGACCGCCTTGAACTTGTCGAGATCGATGAACAGCAGCGCCGACAGCGTGTCGACCGGCAACTCACGCAGCATGGCCGCCGCTTCGCGGCGGAAGTTGGTGCGGTTGGCGAGCGCGGTGACCGGATCGTACATCGCCAGCGTGTGAACGCTTTCAAGATTGCCGCGCACCTGCGCCAGTAGCCCGTCTAGCGAGCGGGACAATTCCGGTAATGCGGTGGCGACTGGTTCCGGTGTCGGCGACAGCAGGTCGCCTTCCGCCGCGCTCGCCAGCCGCGCGATTGCGGCGTCGATCGCCTCCGCCACGCCGGCCAGCGCCCGTTCGGCCGAGGCCCAGCTCATCACCGCGCAGATGATCGCGATGACCAGCGCGACATAGAATCCGCGCCCGCCGCCATGGGCGGCACCGGCCAGCATCGCCAGGATGAACGACACGGCGCCGACACAGAAAGCAAAGGCAATCGCCCTGCTTTTCAGTGAATTGCCTTCCATGTGCCGCCGCCGTCCCCCCAACCCCGAAACGGCAATGCTACACCTTATGGGTTAAGATTATCTGCCCAGCCGGCGGCGGCGCAACACGATGTAAAGCGCGCCGGTGCCGCCATGGCGCGGATGGGCGCCGCGCACCGCCGCGATGCCGGCGGCGTGGCGGGACGCGGCCAGCCAGTCGGCGACGGCGGCGCGGATCGCGCCGCGCCGTGCACCGTCGCCGCGCGGCGGCTTGCCGGTGACAA
The DNA here is from genome assembly GCF_047553045.1 of Sphingomonas flavalba. GTDB lineage: Bacteria > Pseudomonadota > Alphaproteobacteria > Sphingomonadales > Sphingomonadaceae > Sphingomonas_L > Sphingomonas_L flavalba_A. Next base: position 1,641,666 of record NZ_CP180208.1, read on the forward strand.
GCAGCATCAGCCGCGCCTCCGCCGCGATCGCCCGCGCCAGTCCTTCGTCAAGCACCGCATAGGCGGAAGCAAGGCTGTGGCCGTGGAGGTCGACGGTCAGGTCGGGCGCGACCAGCCCGCGGCCGAGCCGCCGGTCCCAGCCGCCGTCAAGCGTATTGGCGGGGGGCGGGGGCGGCGTGCGCGGTGGCGGGGGTGGTGGCGACGGGGGCCGCGCGGCGGCGGGCTTCGCGTCGGACGGGCGCGGGGTTGGAGAGGCCGGGCGCGGCGGCGATGCCGGCGGCGGCGTGCGGCCGGGCAGCGGCGTTACCGTCGCGATCACCCGCGCCCAGAGCGCGCTTTCTTCAGCGCCGAGCGGCCGATCCGCCATAGCCGCCCTCCACCTGCAACCGGGCAAGCGTGCCGATGGGCAGCAGCAGGAAGGCGGTGCCGCGACCGGACATGCCGCCGGCGATCGCCCGCGCCTGATCGCCCGCGCCCCAGAAAGTGTCGAAACGGTTGGCGCCCTTGATCGCGCCGCCGGTATCCTGCGCCACCCAGATGCCGGTGCCTTCGCGCCGGTCGAGCGACAACCAGACGGGCGCGCCGAGCGGCACGAATTTCGGGTCGGCGGCGACGGTGGCATGGCCGGTGACCGGAACACCCATCGCGCCCACCGGCCCCGGCCCGGTCAGTTCGCGGAAGAACACCCAGCTCTTGTTCTCGCGCATCACCGCGCGCCCTTCGGCCGGGTTGTCCCGCAGCCACTGGACAATGCCCTGCATCGACGCCTGACCGGGACCGATCAGCCCGCGATCGCGCAGCAGCTTGCCGATGCCGGTGTAATCGCGGCCGTTCTGGCTGTCATAGCCGATCCGCATCACGCTGCCGTCGGGCAGGCGCAGCCGGCCGGAACCCTGAACCTGGAGGAAGAAGAATTCGATCGGGTCCGCCGCCCAGGCCAGTTCCAGCCCGCGCCCGGCGAGCGCGCCGTCCTCTATCTCCGCCCGGTCGAAATACGGCAGAAAGGCGGTGCCGGCGACGCGGCCGCGAATCCGCCGCCCCTTCAACTCTTCGGAAAAAGCGCCGAGATCGACGTCGATCAGGTCGCCCGGCCGGCGATAGACCGCGACCGGATAGGCGGCGGACGGGGTGCGCGACCCAGCGATTTCCGGTTCGAAATAGCCGGTGGCGAAGGCGGCGCCGCCGCCGACCTGCGCGGTTTCGAACCAGCGGGTGAAGAAGGCGACCGGATCGGCGGAGTCCGGGGCGGCGGCCGCGGCATCGCAGGCCCGGCGCCAGTCTTCCGCGCGGGTCAGACCCGACGCATCGCCGCGCCGGAGCAGCGCCGGACAACTGATTCGGAACGCCTGCAGCGCCAGACGCGCCTGTTCGCGGTCGAAAGGCAGGCTGGACACCAGCGGCCCGCCGACGACGCCGGCCTGCCGCGCGGTGCCGGAATCGACCGGGATCGGCGCCGACGGCATCGGCGGCAGCGGGGTCGCCGGGGTCGGCTGGGCCGCGCGGTCAGGCGCGGGGCGCGGGGCCGGGTACGGCTGGGGCGACGGCGCGGAAGGCACGCCGGCCGGCACCAGTCGCGGCGCGCAACCGGACAACAGAACGGCCGCGGCCAGCGCCGCGCCGAGCGCCGCCCTCACGCCGCTTCGTCGGTGTCGCTCAGAACCCAGTTCGGGTCCTTGTCGCGCACGGTGCGGCTGAAGGTCCAGACATCATGGGTGGGAACGGCATCGGTCAGCGAACCGGCAAGCACCTTGCCTTCGCTATCGCGGGTAACGGCGGCTATGTCCGCGTCGAAGCGCACGGTGATGCTGGCGACCTTGTCGCTTACCGAAGCCGCGGAAATCACGGCGCGCTCTATCGACACCAGCCGATTGTCGAGCACTTCGCCCGCCGCCGTGCGCGCGGCGATCGCGTCGCTGAACGACCGGCGCACCTCATCCGAGGTGAGCCAGCCCAATTCTTCCTCGTCGCCTTTCCAGAACGCCTCAAGCACCATGCGATAAGCGCTGCGCGCGCCGTCGAGGAAGCGGCCGGCGTCGAAGCTGGGATCGGCGGCGACGATAGCGCGCAGCCCGGCGGCGGCATCCGGTTCGATCAGGCTGTCGACCGGGGGCGGCGCGTCTGCGGCGATTTCGGGAACCGGGCGCATCGTGGGCGCCGTCACCACCCGCTCGCTGGCAGGGCGCGGGAGCGACTGTTCATGGCCGCTGCGCTTACCCAGCACCATATACAGCCGCAACGCCAGAAACGCTGCCACCATGGCAAGAAGAACGACTACGAGCACCTACCCTCCGTCTGCGTGCGGCGTGTTCGACCTACATAAGCGCGCGATGCGAAGGATTCAAATGCCCGATTGAAATATCGCCCACCCGCGAAACGGGCCGGCATGGCGGCACCGTGTCGCGGCGAACCGGCATTGTTGCCCTGCCCTGCCCGTTTCAGGCAGCTGCGGCGAGACGCATCCTACGCCCTTTTCGCAGCGCTGCGCCGGCAAAACCAAAGCCGAGAACCATCATCGCCCATGTCGCGGGTTCAGGGACCGCATTCCCTAACAAGGTGAAAACCGGCGTACCGCCGCCTTGGATGATGCTGCTCGGGCTTAGATACGCGAAATAATTGCTGGGATTGAGACCAAACACGGAGACTTGGATCGGGGTAAACCCATCGGTAAAGCCAAAGCCACGGATGCCGTCAGGTGCCTCGACCGACGATTTGAACGTCAGATGCGTCAGATTGCCACCCGCGTCGAAATGGGCCGCGTTGCTAAGGCTCGCCGCCTGAAAGCTACCATCCAATAGATTTGCAGCGAAATTGGTGACCAGCCCAGTGTCGGTGTCGGCGGAAAATGTGCCCGTGAAAACATGTCCGGTGAATGGATTACCAGACGGATTGACCGGAGAGCTGCGGGTGATCTCAACTGAGAAAGCATAATTCAAAACGGCGCCTGAAGACGGCGCCGTCTGAACGGCAAACACCGTCATCAAACCGAATGCTATAAGTGAATTTTTCATCCCCCATCCCCCCGCTCAATTTATCTGCCCTTCCGTTCTACATGGAGCAATCTCACGCTCAAGTGGGCGCGACAGGTTATCGTCCCGTTTCGGGACAAAGCCATGTCCGCCACCCGATCGACCGACCGCATTGCCCTGTCTCGTCCCTCCATGCTAGGCGCGCGGCCGATCCATTTTTCGGAACATGAAGGGTTTGTTGCAATGGCCATCGAAACGGACGCGCCGAACACGGGTGAGGCGCTTGGCAACGGCGCAGACACGCTGCCGCAGATCGGCCTGATTTCCCAATATGTTAAGGACTTGTCGTTCGAGAACCCGAACGCGCCTTCCGTCTACCAGTGGCAGAGCCAGCCGCAGATCGACATCCAGTTCAACATCGCGTCGAACAAGGTCGCCGACGACGTCTACGAAGTGACTCTGAAGGTTGAGGTCCGCGCCGAGGGCGACGGCCAGGTCGCGTTCCAGGTCGAGCTGGCCTATGCCGGGCTGTTCGGCGCCCGCAACATTCCCGAGGAGCAGCTTCAGCCGTTCCTGCTGGCGCAGGCGCCGGCGCTGATCTTCCCGTTCGCCCGGCGGATCGTGGCGGACGCGGTGCGCGACGGCGGCTTCCCGCCGCTGCTGCTCGATCCGATCGATTTCGGCGCGCTTTACATGCAACAGGCGCAGGCACAGGCGGCGCAGATCGACGCCGGGGTCGCCGGACAGGCGTGAGCCAGGGCCGCCCGGACAGGGAGGCACGCGGCCGGTGAGCCTGGTCCGCAACACGGCGACGATCGGCGGGCTGACCCTGGTCAGCCGCATCCTGGGGTTTGTGCGCGACACGCTCGCCGCGCGCTATCTGGGTGCCAGCTTTGCCAACGACGCCTTCCTGATCGCCTGGCGGCTGCCCAACCTGTTCCGCGCGCTGTTCGCCGAAGGCGCGTTTTCCGCCGCCTTCGTGCCGATGTTCAATCGCACGGTCGGCCGCGAGCGCGACGGCTTGCCCAAGGCGCTGCGCTTTGCGGAGGACGTGCTGTCCGTCCTGCTGCCGGTGCTGGTGCTGTTCACCGCGCTGATGATGCTGGCGGCCGGGCCGATCGTCTGGGCGATGACCGGCGGTTTTCCCGACGGCGGGCCAGGCAAGTTCGAATTCACCACCGAACTGACCCGGATAACCTTTCCCTATCTGCCGCTGATCAGCCTGGTCGCGCTGCTCGGCGGCATCCTCAATTCGCTCGACCGTTTCTGGGTCAACGCGGCGACGCCGGTGCTGCTCAACGTCGCGCTGATCGCCGGGCTGCTGTTCTTTCGCGGCGAGACCGAGATGGAAACCGCGCGGACCCAGGCGATCGCGGTCAGCATCGCCGGCGTCCTCCAGCTCGCCTGGATGATCCACGCGTGCCACCGCGCCGGGGTTCGCCTGCGGATCAAGCTGCCGCGGCTGACGCCGGAGGTGAAGCAGTTGCTGCGGCTGATCTGGCCGGCGGCGCTGGGGGCCGGGGCGGTGCAGTTCAACCTGCTGGTGTCGACCGCGCTGGCCGCCACCTATTTGCCGCAGGGTTCCGTATCCTACCTTTATTATGCCGACCGGCTGAACCAGTTGCCACTGGGGCTGATCGGGATCGGCGTCGGCACCGCGATGCTGCCGGCGCTGTCGCGCCAGATCGGCCGGGGCGACGAAGCCGGGGCCGGCCATGCCCAGAACCGCGCGATCGAGCTGGTGCTGCTGCTCACCCTGCCCGCCACCGCCGCGCTGATGATCGCGGCGACACCGATTTTGCGCGCCCTGCTCCAGCATGGCGCGTTCACCGCCGCCGACACGGTGGCGAGCGCGGCTGCCCTCTCCGCCTTTTCCGCCGGCCTGCCCGCCTATATCCTGATCAAGGTGCTGGTCCCCGGATTCTATGCGCGGGCCGACACCAAGACGCCGGTCAAGATCGCGCTGGTGTCGATGCTGGTCAACCTGGTCGGCAACCTGGCGCTGATGTGGCATTTCGCCCATGTCGGGCTGGCGATTTCCACCGCCGTCGCCGCCTGGGTCAATGCCGGCCTGCTCTATTTCGTGCTGCACCGGCGCGGGCAGCTGCGGATCGACCGGCAACTGGCGGTGACCACGCTGCGGCTGGGGGCGGCGACGGCAGTGATGGCGGTGCTGCTGGTCTTTGCCGCGCCGATCGTCGACGGCCATGTCGGCGGTGGGCTGATCGCCCGCGTCGTCTGGCTGGGCGGGTTCATGGCGGTGGCGGCGGTGCTGTTTTTTGCCGCGGCCTTCCTGTTCGGGGCGCTGCGCCCGGCAGAGATCCGCCGGCAGCTACGTCGCGGCGCTTGACCTTGGCGCCCGTGGCAGCGACAGCGCAGCCATTATGACCATGCGAATCGTATCCGGCATCCAGCCGACCGGCAACCTGCACCTTGGCAACTATCTGGGCGCGATCCGCAACTGGGTACGGATGCAGGACGAGAACGCGGCGGCGGGCGGCGACACGCTGTTCTTCCTCGCCGACATGCACGCGATCACCGTCTACAACGACCCGGCGACGCTTACCGCCAACACCCGCGAAATGGCCGCCGCGTTGATCGCCGCCGGCATCGACCCGGCCAAGGCGGTGCTGTTCAACCAGGCGCGCGTCCCCGCCCATGCCGAATTGTGCTGGCTGCTGAACGGCACCGCGCGGATCGGCTGGCTGAACCGGATGACCCAGTTCAAGGAAAAATCGGGCAAGAACCGCGAGAGCGCGAGCGTTGGCCTGTTCGCCTATCCGGTGCTGCAGGCGGCGGACGTGCTGCTCTACAAGGCGACGCACGTGCCGGTTGGTGAGGACCAGAAGCAACATCTGGAGCTGGCGCGCGACGTCGCCACCAAGTTCAACACCGATTACGGCGTCGAGCTGTTCACGCTGCCCGAGCCGATCATCCCGCCGGCGGCGGCGCGGATCATGAGCCTGCGCGACGGATCGGCGAAGATGTCGAAATCCGACCCGTCGGACATGGCGCGGATCAACCTGACCGACGACGCCGACCTGATCGCGCAGAAGGTCCGCAAGGCCAAGACCGACCCGGAACCGCTGCCGGAGGATATCGGCGGGCTGGATGGCCGGCCGGAGGCGCGCAACCTGATCGGCATATACGCGGCGTTGACCGATGCCACCCCGGCAGCGGTGCTGGCCGAGCATGCCGGCAAGGGCTTCGGCCAGTTCAAGGCGATCCTCGCCGAACGGTTGATCGAGACGCTGGCGCCGATCCGCGCGCGTTTCGAGACGCTGAAGCAGGACCCGGCCGAGATCGACCGGCTGCTTGCCGTCGGCGCGGCGCGCGCGGCGGAGCTGGCGGCGCCGACGCTGGCAGGCACCTACGCCGCGCTGGGGCTGTGCCGCTAAGCGTTCGGTCCAACGCCGAGGAGCCTCTTGTCGTCGCGGGCGTTCAAGCCATATTCAGTTGCGAAGGTGCACTGATCGTACACCTAGGGGAGCTGTTCCCCGCGAGTTGAAGGTTGCGAACGATGTCGATGTCCAAGACAATTCTCGCTGCGGCCGCGCTGCCCCTGCTGGCGCTGGGCGGGTGCGCCTCGTCGTTCAGCGCGAACGTTTCGCGCTTCCAGCAGCTTCCGGCGCCACAGGGCCAGACGTTCCACGTTCAGGCCGACGATCCGCGCCTGAGCGGCGGGCTGGAGTTCAGCCAGTACGCCAACCTGATCAGCGCCCAACTTACCCGCGTCGGCTATCGCCAGGCGGCGGAAGGCGAGCGCGCCGACCTGACCGTGTCGGTCGCCTACGGCGTCGACAAGGGTCGGGAGCGCATCCGTTCGACGCCGTCCACCGGCTTTGGCCGCTGGGGCGGCGGCTGGGGTTGGGGCGGCTGGGGTGGCTGGGGCGGTTATCGCCCGGTCATTACCCGCCACGGCCGCATCGCCTATGTTCCCGGTTTCTATGACCCGTTCATGTGGGGCGGCTGGGGCTGGGACAATGACGTGACCAGCTACACCGTCTACACCAGCCAGCTGAACATGAAGATCGACCGCTCCGCCGATGGCAAGCGGCTGTTCGAAGGCAAGGCGCAGGCGATCTCGCGCAACAACGACCTGCCCTATCTGGTGCCGAACCTGGTCGAGGCGATGTTCACCGGTTTCCCCGGCAATTCCGGCGAGACGGTCAAGATCACCGTGGCGCCCCCGCCCAAGGGGTAAGCGAACCTGAAACGCCACCGGGCTCCTGCGCAAGCAGAAGCCCGGGTCGGCCATTCATATCTGGTTGAACGAAACGGCTTAGCGCCCGGTCCTCAGCCGCCGAGCTGGCGGATCAGGGAGCGGAGGTCGGCGTCCATATCGGCGTCTTCGGCGCGCATCTTTTCGATCGTCTTGACCGCGTAGATCACCGTCGTGTGGTCTCGCCCGCCGAAGCGGCGGCCGATTTCAGGCAGCGAGCGCGGGGTCAGCCGCTTCGCGAGGTACATCGCGATCTGGCGCGGGCGGGCGACGGCGCGGGCGCGGCGCGCCGACAGCATTTCCGCCTGCCGCATGCCGTAATGGGCCGACACAGCCTTCTGGATGTCGTCGATCGTCACCCGGCGCGCGCTGGCGCTGAGCAGTTCGCCCAGCACTTCCTGCGCGAAAGCGAGGTCGACCGGCCGTTCGTTCAGCGTCGCATAGGCGGACAGGCGGTTGAGCGCCCCTTCCAGCTCACGCACGCTGCTCTGCACGCGGGTGGCGACCAACGCCAGCACCTCGTCCGGGATCGCCGCGCCCGGCATCGCCGCCAGCTTCGCCCGCAGGATGGCGAGGCGTAGCGGCTGACCGGCCGGCTTGATGTCGACGACAAGGCCGCTGCCCAGCCGGGACTGGATGCGCCCTTCCATGCCGTCCAGCGCCTGCGGGCTGCGATCGGCGGTGATCACCACCTGCTTGCCCGAATGCATCAGCTCGTTCAGCGTGTGGAGGAATTCCTCCTGCGTCGAACCCTTGCCGGCGATGAACTGGATATCGTCGATCATCAGCAGATCGGCCGAACGCAGCCGCTGCTTGAAACCGAGCGTGTCGCGATCCCGCATCGCCGCCACGAAATCGACCATGAATTTCTCGGCCGACATGAACAGCACCGTCGCCGACGGATGCCGCTGGCGATGGACGTGGCCGATCGCGTGCAGCAGGTGGGTCTTGCCCTGCCCGGTCGGCGAATGGATGAACAGCGGCGTCGGGGTCAGCGCGCCCTGAGCCAGTGCCAGCGCGGCGTTGCAGGCCACGCGGTTCTCGTCACCGACGACAAAGCGGTCGAAACTGAGGCGCGGATCGAAACCTGCGTCGACTGCCGCCGGCGCAGCCACCGCCACTGGCTCTTCCGCCGCGCTGTAGACACCAAGTGGCTCGTCCGCAGCGACGGTTTCGATGCGGATGTCGCGCACCGCCGGAACAGCGCTGCGCCACGCCAGCCGGATGCGGTCAGCGTAATGAGCGCCAACCCAGTCGGCCATGAACTGCGACGGCAGGCTGAGGCAGACGACGGCACCGTCGTCGCTGGCACTGACGAACGCAATCGGCTTCAGCCAGTGATTGAACAGCCGTGCGCCGCAATCGCGCCGCAGCCCTTCACGGATAGCCGCCCAAGCTGCCTGGTAGATCGCGTCCGAATCGTCACCTTCGCGCATTCCGTCCGTCTTCCCCGCACACCCCGCCTTGGCCCCGCCCGACTGCGCACATGGCACCGCGCCACCGAAAACAATCCCGGTGCGACGCCACGCATGAACTACAGTCAGAACCCGGCCGAGTTCCCAAACGCCGGTGGCCTGTTTCTACGAACGCGAGGACGAGTCGAGCAAGGCCGAGGCTGTCAAAAAAACGAAATAAACTGGTTGACTCAGGAAATCCCACTTTCACGATGATGTTTATCAAGATGTTGAAAAACAACGTATAATCATTACGCCCGTTTCACTGCACCGGCCCGAATCGTGGATAGTCCGTGGGCCACGCCGGACATGAAAAAAGCCCGCCGACAATGCCGACGGGCCTTTCCATCCGAAAGGATGATGCCGGGTTCAGCCGAGAGCGGCGACCCGCTTGCTGAGCCGCGAGAATTTCCGCGACGCGGTATTCTTGTGCAGCACGCCCTTGGCGACGCCACGGGCGAGTTCCGGCTGGACAGCGGCGATCGCAGCAGTGGCGGCGGCCTTGTCACCGGCGTCGAGGGCGCTCTCAACCTTCTTCACGAAGGTGCGAATCCGCGCGACCCGGTTGCCGTTGATGACCTCACGGCGTTCGTTCCGCCGGATACGCTTTTTTGCCTGCGGCGTGTTCGCCATGCCTTCGCAACCTCGATAAAAAATGAAAAGGGGCAGCGGAATCGCTTCCGCGCCCTGGACGGCGGCCCCTTTACCCCCGGTGCGGCCTTCGGTCAACCACGCACGGCATGATGTGGGCCGGCGGATCGGTTCCTCGTCCATCCATGGTGCAGCCCACGGTAACCGGGCGGCCAGACTCGCATAACCGCGACCCCGCCCACCTTCGAGCGCAGTTGCGGGGCCACTGCACCTGCCATCGTGCATCCCTCGACTGCGCTCGGGATGGACGGAGTTATTGTGGTTTGGAAGGAGCAACGCTGGCGGGCTGCCATCGGTATCAATGGTCGCCCCATCGCGACCGAATGTCCACCAACGTCATAGCAACCTCCACACCGTCCATCCCGAGCGTAGTCGAGGGACGCACCCTGCCATCTTGCGTCCCTCGACTACGCTCGGGATGGACGGGTTCGTGTGGGTTTCGGGGGGTGCACCGGCTGACAAGGTAGAACGGAATAAACCTCCTATCGCTGGCAGGTCCGGCACCAGAAGGTGGAGCGGCCAGAATCGACCCGGCGTTCGATCACCCCGCCGCAGCCGCATCGCTCGCCGGCCCGGCCATAGGCGCGCCATTGGCTGGCGAAATAACCAAGCTCTCCATTCGGCCGGGCATAGTCGCGCAATGTCGATCCACCGGCGGCGATCGCCGCTTCCAGCACACCGCGGATCGCCGGGACCAGCGCGGCGACCTCGCGCCGCGTCAGTGTGCCGGCGGGACGCGTGGGCGCGATATGGGCGAGGTGCAGCGCCTCGCACACATAGATATTGCCGAGGCCGGCGACGGTGCGCTGGTCGAGCAGCAGCGCCTTGACCGGGGCGCCGCGCCCGGCGAAGGCCGCCGCCAGATGATCGACGGTCAGCGCGTCGCCCAGCGGTTCCGGCCCGAGCGCGGCGAACGGGGGGTAATCCTCCCCCTCCCCAACCAGATCGACGAAACCGAAGCGGCGGGCGTCGTTCAGCACCAGCCGCCGGCCCGCCTGTGTCTCGATCACCAGATGGTCGTGGGGCAGCAGCTCGTCCGGGTCGATCCGCCAGCGGCCGGACATGCCGAGGTGGAAGACCAGCCGGTCGCCCCGGTCGGTGTCGATCAGCCCATATTTCGCCCGCCGGCCGAGCGCCGTCACCCGCGCCCCGGTCATCCGCTGGCGCAGATCCGGCGGGAACGGGTGGCGCAGACCGGCGCGGCGGGTGCTGAGCGTGGCGATCACCTGACCGTCCAGCGCCGGGCGCAGGCCGCGCACCGTGGTTTCGACTTCGGGAAGCTCCGGCATGGGGTGGATTGTCTCGTTGTGCTTCGGCGTTTGCCGAAGCGATGCCGCACTGGCCCGCTCCCCCACCCGGCCTCCCAGTATGATACTGCCGTTGGGAGGCCGGGTGGGGGAGCGGGCCGCTGCCGCGCTTATTACGCACTTCAGGCTAGAGGCAATGCGGTTTAACCGCTAGGGCTTTCGGCCATGAACGATACCGTCTCCTTCGGCTATACCGACGTCGCGCCCGCTGAGAAGACCAGGCAGGTCGGCGCGGTGTTTTCCAGCGTCGCCGCCCGCTACGACCTGATGAACGACGCGATGTCGGGCGGGCTGCACCGGCTGTGGAAGGACCGCTTCGTCCGCCGGGTGAAGCCGCGCGCCGGCGAATATATCCTCGATATGGCCGGCGGCACCGGCGACATCGCCTTCCGCCTTGCCGCGTCGGGCGCGCAGGTGACGGTGGCCGACATCAACCCGGACATGCTGGCCGTCGGCATCGATCGGGCGGCGAAGCGCGGCATTGACGGGCTGGTGTGGAGCGAGGCGAATGCCGAGGCGCTGACCTTCCCCGACGCCAGCTTCGATGCCTATACGATCGCCTTCGGCATCCGCAACGTTACCCATATCCAGCAGGCGCTGGGCGAGGCGCAACGCGTGCTGAAGCGTGGCGGGCGGTTTTTCTGCCTCGAATTCTCGACCACCCAGTGGCCGGGCTTCGCCGAGGTCTACGATGCCTATTCGCACCGGCTGGTGCCGAAGCTGGGCAAGCTCCTCGCCAATGACGAGGACAGCTATCGCTACCTGATCGAATCGATCAGGCGCTTTCCCGACATGCCGGCGTTCGAGGCGATGATCGCCAAGGCCGGGTTCGTTCGCACCCATGCCGAACCGGTGCTCGGCGGGCTGGTTGCCATTCACAGCGGCTGGAAGATTTGACCGCGCCGATCGTCCACCTCGTCCGCCTGCTGAAATGGGGCCGGACGCTGGCGCGCCACGGCGCGCTGACCGGCATCGAGCGCGACCCGATGACGCCGCCGGCGGTACGCCGCCTTGTCCGTATCGCCCGGTTCGGCGCGCGGGTGCCGGCGCAACCGGCCTATGCCGATGCGTTCCAGGCGATCGGCCCGGCGGCGATCAAGCTGGGCCAGGCGCTGGCCACCCGCCCCGATCTGGTCGGCGAAGCGGCAGCGGCAGACCTGCTGCGCCTGCAGGACGCGCTACCGCCTGTACGGTTCGCCGAGATCCGCGCCGCGATCGAGCAGGCGCTGGGCAAGCCGATCGACGCGCTGTTCCAGTCGATTGAGGAACAGCCGGTCGGCGCAGCGTCGATCGCGCAGGTCCACCGCGCCGTGACCACCGACGGGCGACAGGTGGCGATTAAGGTGCTGCGCCCCGGCGTCGAGGAAGATTTCGCCCGCGCGATCGACACGTACGAATGGGCGGCGGCGCAGGCAGAGGCGCTGGGCGGGGAACTGGCGCGGCTGCGGCCCCGGCTGGTCATCGCCACCTTCCGCCAGTGGACGGCGCGCGAGCTGGACCTGCGGCGCGAGGCGGCGTCGGCGTCGGAACTGGCCGAGGCGATGGTCGCCGAGCCGGGCTACGAGATTCCGGCGATCGACTGGCAGCGCACCGCGCGGCGGGTGATGACGCTGGAATGGATCGACGGGATCAAGCTGTCGCGGCGCGACGACCTGATCGCCGCCGGGCACGACCTGGGCGCCATTGCCGGGCGGCTGGTCCGCGCTTTCCTGCGTCAGGCGATTTCCGAGGGCTTTTTTCACGCCGACATGCATCAGGGCAACCTGCTGGTCCGCGCCGACGGCAGTATCGTCGCTATCGATTTCGGTATCATGGGGCGGATCGACCGGCGGGCGCGGATGTGGCTGGCGGAGATTCTCCACGGCCTGATCACCGGCGATTACGCGCGGGTGGCGGAGATTCATTTCGAGGCCGGCTATGTGCCGCCGCACCACAATCTCGGCGAATTCACCACCGCGCTGCGCGCCGTCGGCGAACCGATCCGCGGCCTGCCGGTCAAGGACATATCGATCGGCAACATGCTTGACGGGTTGTTCGCGATCACCCGCGATTTCGACATGCAGACCCAGCCGCACCTGCTGCTGCTGCAAAAGACGATGGTGATGGTCGAAGGGGTGGCGACCACCCTCGATCCCGATCTGAACATGTGGGAAACCGCCGGGCCGTTCGTAAAGGAATGGATGCGGACCGAACTGGGGCCGGAGGCATTCGTCGCCGACCGCATCGTCAAGGACGTCCGCACCCTCGCCCGGCTGCCCGACCTGATCCGCACCATCGAGGCGCGCTACCCGCCGCCCGGCGGCGCCCCGCCGCCGCCGCCGCTGCCCGAAGTGCAGGTGGTGCGGCTTGGCGGCGGCTGGCGCTATGCGGCGGTCGCGGTCGTCGCGGCGGCGGCCGGGGCGGTAATGATGGCGCTGATCGGCTGACCATTGCGGCACCGGGCGCCGCGCGCTAGGGACGGTTTTCGATGCCATCGACACCCCGCCCTCCCCTCGCGCTTGCCGGCGCGGAGATGTTTCCGCACAGGCACCTATTGGGGATCGGCGAGCTTCAGCCGCACGAGATCGCCTTCCTCCTCGACGAGGCGGAACAGTGGGTGGCGGTCAACCGCGCCGCGACCAAGCATGACGACCGGCTGGCCGGCCTGACCCAGATCAACGCCTTTTTCGAGAATTCGACGCGGACGCTGCTGTCGTTCGAAATCGCCGGCAAGCGGCTCGGCGCCGACACGGTCAACATGCACGTCGCCCAGTCGAGCACCAAGAAGGGCGAGACGCTGATCGACACGGCGAAGACGCTGAACGCGATGCGCGCCGACCTGATCGTCATCCGCCACCAAAGCTCCGGCGCGGTGCAGCTTATTGCCGACAAGGTCGACTGCCCGGTGCTGAACGCCGGGGACGGCCGCCACGAACACCCGACGCAGGGCCTGCTCGACGCGCTGACCATCCGCCGCCGCAAGGGGCGGATTGCCGGGCTGGTCGTCGCGATCTGCGGCGACATCCTTCACAGCCGGGTCGCGCGGTCCAATATTCTGGCGCTGACCGCGCTGGCGGCAGAGGTGCGGCTGATCGGCCCGCCGACCCTGCTGCCGACCGCGATCGAGCGGATGGGCGTCACCTGCTTCACCGATATGGACGCCGGGCTGGACGGTGCCGACGTGGTGATGATGCTGCGGTTGCAGAACGAACGGATGGACGGCGGTTTCATCCCGTCGGCGCGCGAATATCGCCATTTCTGGGGCCTGACCGAACAGCGGCTGGCGCGCGCCGCGCCCGACGTGCTGGTCATGCATCCCGGCCCGATGAACCGGGGCATCGAGATCGACAGCGCGATCGCCGACGATCCGGCGGTGTCGGCGGTGACCGAGCAGGTCGAGATGGGCGTCGCCGTTCGCATGGCTTGCCTCGACGTGCTGACCCGGCGGCGGCGCGGCGTGGAGGGCTGGGCATGATCGGCGGCACGCTGGCGATCATCGGCGGGCATCTGCCGGACGGCCGCGACGGCGGCGTGCTGGTCGAGGCCGGACGGATCACGGCGACCGGCGCCATCGCGGTGCCGGACGGGGTAAGGACGATCGACGCCGCCGGCGCGGTGATCGCCCCCGGCATCGTCGACTTGGGCGTGTTCGCGATCGACAAGACGGCGTTCGCGGCGGGCGGCATCACCCGCGCCGCGCTGATGCCCGATCAGGGGCCGCCGCTCGACGACCCGGCGCTGATCCAGCGCGCGGCGGCGGTCGGGAAGCCCGATGTGTGGATCCACCCGATCGCGGCGGCGACACGCGGGCTTGGCGGCACCGAACTGGCCGAGATCGGCCTGATGCAGGCGGCGGGCGCGGCAGCGGTGGCGACCGGACGGCACTGGATCGCCGATTCCGGCCTGATGCACCGGCTGCTCGCCTATGCGGCGGCGATGGACCTGACCGTCATCGTCCACAGCGAGGACGACCGGCTGGTCGGCCGCGCGGTGGCGACCAGTGGCGAGACGGCGACGCGGCTCGGCCTGCCGAGCGCACCGGCCGCCGCCGAGGCGATCGCCGTCGCCCGCGACCTGGCGCTGGTCGAGGAAACCGGCGCCCGCGTCCATTTCCGCCAGGTGACGACCGCGCGCGGGCTGGAGTTGATCCGCGCGGCGAAGCGCGCCGGCCTGCCGGTCACCGCCGGTATCACCCCGGCCCATCTGCTGCTGTCCGACATCGCGATTACCGGCTTTCGTACCTTCGCCCGCCTGTCGCCGCCGCTGCGCTGCGAGGAGGACCGACAGGCGGCGCTGGCGGCGGTTGCCGACGGCACGATCGACGTCATCGCCAGCGGCCATGACCCGCAGGGGCCGGAGGACAAGCGCCTGCCGTTCGCCGACGCGACGCCGGGTATGGCCGGTGCCGGCACCTTGCTGACGCTGGCGCTGACGCTGGTCCGCGACAGGCTGGTCGACATGACGCGGCTGTTCGACCTGCTCGCCGCCAACCCGGCGCGGATATTGGGGGTGGAAGGCGGCACGCTGACCCCCGGCGCGCCGGGCGACCTGATCCTGTTCGACCCGGAAACACCGTGGCGGATCGAGTCCGAAACGCTGGCCGGCGCCGCCGGCAATACCCCGTTCGACGGTTTGCCGGTGCAGGGCCGGCTGAGCGGAATCATCAAGGGCGGCCAGCCCATCGGCTGACCGCCCCTGAAAACCCCCTGTTTCAGACCAGCTCAGCGCGAAGCGAGCTGTGCCCCCGTATTGCGCCGCGCCCATTGCAACGGCGCGTCGCCAGCGGTGGTGCGGACAAAGCATTTACCCCCCGCGGCGTGCAGTTTCTCGCACAGCGCGACGGCTTCGGCACGGGTTTCAAACCCACCGACCGACAGGCGGTGATAGGTCGAGCCGCTGACGAAGGTGGTGCTGGACGGCACGTATTCGCCAAGCTGGCTGAACCGACGGACGGCGCGGTCCCAGCCCGCCTCCAGCCGCGCGGCGCTGGAAAAGGCACCAAGCTGAACGACATAGCGGCCATTGGCGGAACGCGGCGCGTAGGCGGCACGCTGCACCAGCGGGCGAGCAACCCGCGTCGCCACCTGCGCGGCGGCAATACGCTGCGGCGCATACAGCGCGGCGCGGCTCTGCGGCTGATAGGCGGCGTAGCTGGCGGGCAGCGCCTGAACCACCTCGGCGCGCGGCGCGAAGATGACACCGGCATAAGCGGCCAGCCGGGTGTCCGACACCACCGACGCGGCCGCCACGTCGGCGACGGCCGGATCGGCAGCGGAAAGCGGCGCAGGAGCAGCCACCGCCGCGACCTCTGTCGGGGCGGGCCGTTCCGGCGCGGCCGGGGCCTGCGCCACCGCCAGCGCGGTATCGGCAACGGCGGAAGCCGCCGCGGTGACCGCGACGATCATCGGTGCCGGCTGGGCCTGCGCCAGCATCACCGGCGTTTTCGCGGGCAGCGGCGCGGGGGCCAGCGCCAGCATCGTCGGCTGGCCGCCATCGACCACCGGGTTGATGCCGAGCAGGCTCGCCACCTGATCGGACGCCGCCGTCGGCCGAACGAACTGCGACCACTGGATGATCCGCGCGTCGGCATCCGCCGGCGTCAGGTCATAAGCGGCCATGACGCGCGCTTCCTTCCAGCGCCCGGCCAGCGCGTAGGACAGCGCCAGATTCTGGCGGGTCCGCGCATCGCCGGCGGCGGCGCGAACCGCCGATTCGAGCAGCGCGATCGCCCCCGGCACGTCACCGGCCAGCGCCAGCGCCAGCCCCTGATCGGACGGAGCAAGCAGCGCCGCGTGATCGGCGATCGTCCGCCGGGCAAGATCGGTCTTGCCAAGCGCGGTCTGGACGAGGGCGAGGTTGAGCGCCGCCCGGCCCTGCCCGCCATCCAGCGTCAACGCATCGGCAAAGGCGGTTTCCGCCGACAGCAACCGGCCGGCGGCAAGATAGCCCCGGCCAAGAAGGGTCCGCAGATCGGCATCCCGCGGGCTGGCGGAGACCGCCGCCTCGGCGAAGGCGATCGCCTTGTCCGCGTTCTTGGCGGCCAGTGCCTTTTCGGCGCGGGCGACGCTGCTCTTCACATCGATTCGGCTCGACGCCGTCGCGGCGGTACCGAGCTGGGCAGAGCCGGCGCCAACCGCCGCCACCCCCAGCACGAGGGAAGACAACGCAATCCGCATCGACATGCCCCTGTTGCTCATTTTCGTCGCTCCTTCAGCTGACGCGGCGGGCCGGAACGCGGCCGGCCAGTTCGTCCAGCTCGGGTATGCTGTCGAGCAGCTGGTCGACCGCGTCGGTCACCAGTTGCTGGGCCGAACGGTTATGGACCGCGCAGGCCAGGCGCAGGCGCAAGTGGCGTTCCGCATCAAGCCGCAGGGTAAACGCCGCCTTCTTATGCGGGTTAACCCCCTTGCCCTTGATGCGGACGACCGCCGGGTCGGCGCCGTGGCTGATCGCCATTTTCTTCTTCGGGCGACGCGGCATCGCCACCGGTTCCAGTGCGGCCGCCGTTTCCGGCGGTGATTCCGGCGTGCTGCGCGCGGCCAGTTCCTCGGCCAGTTCGGTGCGCTGGCGGACCACCTGCGGCACCGGCCCGGTCGCAACCGGCTCGGCCGATTCGAAGCCCATGTCGTTCCAGCCCAGATCCTCCGGGTTGCCGGTCATCGGACCGAAGCCGGCGAAGCCCTGCGGACGCATCGCCGGCCGGGCCTGCCCCTTGCGGGCCAGCAGCGAGGAGGACAGCGATGCGAAGGGTTTTGGTTCGCTCACGACCCCGCCCCCCTTCACTGCGCGACCACCCGGCGGCCGAAGCCGTTGACCGGGCGTGGCGCCATGCCGGCACTCAGCACGCCGGGCGCGCTGAACACGGTACGGCGGAAATTCTTTTCGAGCCGGTCGGACACATAGGTCCACAGATCGCGGACCTCGCCGGCAGAACGGCTTTTCGGGTCGACTTCCATCACCGTGCGCCCATCGATCATCGACGCGGCGAAATCGGTGCGGTGGTGCAGCGTCACCGGCGCGACGGTGCCGTGCTGCGACAGGGCAACGGCGGCCTCGCTGGTGATCTTCGCCTTGGGCGTCGCGCCGTTGACCACGAAGATCAGCGGCTTGCCGGCGCGGTCGCACAGGTCGACGGTGGCGCCGACGGCGCGCAGGTCGTGCGGGCTGGGCCGGGTCGGCACGACGATCAGTTCGGCGACGGCGATGACGCTCTGGATCGCCATGGTGATCGCCGGCGGCGTATCGATGACCGCCAGCTTGAACCCCTGCTGGCGCAGCATTTCAAGATCGGCGGCAAGCCGGGCAACCGTGGTCTGGGCAAAGGCGGGATATTCGGCCTCGCGCTCGTTCCACCAGTCGGCAAGCGACCCCTGCGGATCGATGTCGATCAGCACGACCGGCCCGGCCCCAGCAAGCTGGGCCTGGACGGCAAGGTGGCCGGACAAGGTGGTTTTTCCCGATCCGCCCTTCTGCGAAGCCAAGGCCAATACGCGCATCTTTCCCCCTTCGGGTGACAATCCCTCCCCATCGGAATCGCATCGGGACGCTAAAATCCGGTTAATTGCCGCCGGCGACGTCACGGCGGCGCACCCGCTTTTCCGCCAAATTAGCGGAGGCGCGGCCGGGAAAGCCGCGCTATGGTCGCGAAACACGGTTTTCTGGGGGACATGACGGGATGGGTTCCAAGCGCCAGTTGTTCGCCGCCTTGCTGTTCGGCACCGTTGCGGCGGCACCGGCCATGGCCGACGTCAAGGCGGGGGTGGATGCCTGGGAACGCGGCGATTATCCCCGCGCCGTCGCGGAATGGCGCCCGGCGGCGACGGCCGGCGACCCGGACGCGCAGTTCAACCTCGCCCAGGCGTACAAGCTGGGCCGCGGCGTCGCGATGGACCTGAACGCGGCGGAGGGCTGGTACCGCAAGGCGGCGGCACAGGGCCACGCCCAGTCCGAGGACAATCTGGGGCTGGTGCTGTTCCAGAACGGCAAGCGCGAGGAAGCGATGCCGTGGGTCCGCAAATCGGCCGAACGCGGGGAGCCGCGCGCGCAATATGTTCTCGGCACCGCGCTGTTCAACGGCGACCTTGCCGAAAAGGACTGGGTCCGCGCCTATGCGTTGATGAGTCGGTCCTCCGCGCAGGGCATCAGCCAAGCGACGACCAGCCTGGCGCAGATGGACCGGTATATTCCAGGCGACCAGCGCGAGCGCGGCACCGCCCTCGCCCGCGACCTGGAAGCGCGGCAGCACCGCCCCGCCCCACCGGCGGCGCATGCCGCCGCCGACCCGGCCGGGCGCCGCCCGATCCCGATGGCGGCGCCGATCCGCCCGGTCCAGCCGAAGGTGGCGCAAACCGATATTCCGCCGTCGCGCCCCGGCGCCGGATATCCGCCACCAGCCCCAGCTCCGACCACGCCACCGCCGCCGGTCCGCGCGCCGGCCCCAACACCGGTGCCCACGCCCCCCGCTGCCCGCCCACCGGCGCCAGCGGCTGCCGGCGGCTGGCGGGTGCAGCTCGGCGCGTTCGGCAACGCCCAGCGCGCGACCGCGCTGTGGCAACGCGTGTCACGGCTCGACGGCTTTCAGGCGTTGCAGTCGTTCATGATCCCGGCCGGGGCGGTCACCCGGTTGCAGGCCGGTCCGGTTGACGGCAAGGCGGCGGCCGATCGGCTGTGCGCCACCGCCACCGCCGCCGGCCACGCCTGCTTCCCCGTTCGGCCCTGACCGCCTGCGCACCCGCTATTTCAGGCCGCGCAGGGGGTTTTAAACTATAGGGGCACGCGCGTGCCGGCCTACAGCGCGCCGTGGCAGTGCTTGTATTTCTTGCCCGAACCGCACGGGCACGGGGCGTTGCGGCTGACCTTGCCGTCCCAGTCGGCCGGGTCGTCGCCCAGCTCTTCATCGCCGCCCATCCGCACCACCGGCAACGGTGGCAGCCGGGTGGTGACGAAGCCGGAGCCGGCGTCGATGTCGTTGGTGTCGTCCTCGCCGGTCAGCGGGTCGATATGCGACGTGATGAAGTCCGGCATCTGCGGCAGCGGCGGCGGTTCCGCCATGAACTGCGCATGGGCGAGCACGCGGGTGACGTCCTCGCGGATCGCGTCGAGCATCCGCTCGAACAGCGCAAACGCTTCCTTCTTATACTCGTTGATCGGCGTTTTCTGCGCGTAGGCGCGCAGGTGCACGACCTGACGCAGCGCGTCGAGCGTCGACAGATGGTCCTTCCAATGGTGGTCGAGCGACTGGAGCAACACGCTCTTTTCCACCTGGATCCAGCTTTCCTCGCCCAGCAGCGTCTGCTTGCCGTCAATCAGCGTATCGGCGGCGGCGCCGATATGTTCCTGCAGAATGTCGGGCGACACCTCTTCGGCCTGCACCCATTCCTCGATCGGCACGTCGACGCCGAGGACGTCGTGGACCCGCGTCTTCAGCGCGGCGATATCCCACTGTTCCGGGTAGGAATGCGGCGGGCAGGCGGCGGCGACCAGCGCGTTCACCGTCTCCGCCCGCATTTCGCCGACGATCTCGCCAAGCCCGTCCGCGTCCATGATGTCGGACCGCTGCTCGTAAATGACGCGGCGCTGGTCGTTCATCACGTCATCATATTCGACGACCTGTTTGCGAATGTCGTAGTTGCGGGTTTCGACCTTGCGCTGGGCGGTCTCGATCGCCTTGGACAGCCATTTCGAGCCGATCGCCTCGCCATCCGCCAGATTCTTGTTCATCATCCGCGCGAACAGCGTGTCGGAGCCGAACACGCGCAGCAGGTCATCCTCCAGCGACAGGTAGAAACGGCTGAGGCCGGGGTCGCCCTGCCGGCCGGAACGGCCGCGCAGCTGGTTGTCGATACGGCGGCTCTCATGCCGCTCGGTGCCGAGCACGAACAAACCGCCGACCGCCTTCACCTGTTCCTTCTCGGCCTCGATCTCCGCCTTGATCCGTTCGATCCCGGCGGTGCGTTCCGGCCCTTCCGGCATATCGGCCAGTTCCTGTTCGACGCGGAACTCGATATTGCCGCCGAGCTGGATATCGGTGCCGCGCCCGGCCATGTTGGTGGCGATGGTGACCGCGCCCAGCCGGCCGGCCTGCGCCACCAGTTGCGCCTCCATCTCGTGATGGCGGGCGTTCAGCACCTCGTGCTTGACGTTCAGCTTGTGCAGGAATTCGGACAGAAGTTCCGATTTCTCGATCGACACCGTGCCGACCAGAACCGGCTGGCCGCGCGATGAATGTTCCTGGATCGATTTGGCGATGGCGGCGAACTTGTCCTGGGTATTCTTGTAGAATTCGTCTTCCTCATCGACCCGCTGCACCGGCAGGTTGGTCGGGATGGTGACGACGTTCATCTTGTAGATGTCGAAGAATTCAGCCGCCTCGGTCGCCGCGGTGCCGGTCATGCCGGACAGTTTCGGATACATGCGGAAATAATTCTGGAAGGTGATCGAGGCGAGGGTCTGGTTCTCCGGCTCGATATTGACGCCTTCCTTGGCCTCCACCGCCTGGTGCAGGCCGTCGGACCAGCGCCGCCCGTCCATCATCCGCCCGGTGAACTCGTCGATGATGACGACCTTGCCGTCCTTGACGATATAGTCGGTGTCGCGCTTGAACATCGCGTTGGCGCGCAGCGACTGGTTCACATGGTGAACCACCTGGGTATTCTCGAAATCGTAGAGGTTGGCGCCTTCCAGCAGGCCCGCCGCCTCCAGCATCCGCTCGATCTTCTCCGTGCCATCCTCGGTCAGCACGATCGTCTTCATCTTCTCGTCGAGCTCGTAATCCTCCGGGACCACCTGCTTCACCAGCGCGTCGACCTGCATGTACAGTTCCGACTTGTCGTCGGTCGGGCCGGAAATAATCAGCGGGGTCCGCGCTTCGTCGATCAGGATCGAATCGACCTCGTCGACGATCGCGTAGGCGAACGGGCGCTGCACCATCTGCGCGCGCTCATATTTCATGTTGTCGCGCAGATAGTCGAAGCCGAATTCATTGTTGGTGCCGTAGGTGATGTCGCTGCCATAGGCATCGCGCCGCTGCTGGTCGGTCAGGTTCGGGACGATCACGCCGGTGGTCAGGCCCAGAAAGCCGTAGACCTGCGCCATCCATTCCGCGTCGCGGCGGGCGAGATAGTCGTTGACGGTGACGACGTGGACGCCGGTGCCCGGCAACGCGTTCAGATAGGTTGCCAGCGTCGCGACCAGCGTCTTGCCTTCACCGGTCCGCATCTCGGCAATCTCGCCGCGGTGGAGGACGATGCCGCCGATCATCTGCACGTCGTAGTGGCGTTGGCCAAGGATACGCCACGCCGCCTCGCGCACCGTGGCGAACGCTTCCGGCAACAGGTTGTCGAGCGGTTCGCCATTGGCCAACCGTTCGCGGAACAGCGCGGTCTGGTTGGCAAGCCCCGCGTCGTCGAGCGCCTGGATCGACGGCTCCAGCGCATTGATCCTGGTCACAATGCCGCGAAGCGATTTGACGTAACGGTCGTTGGACGACCCGAACAGAGCCTTGGCAATACCGCCGAACATGGGAATTCCTGTCTATTTGCTGGAAAGGCGCCGGCGCCGGCATGGCGCGTCGCCCGGAAATCTGCGGAAAAAAGCCGGCGCCGGGCCGGCCGGGATGCGGCGGCTAGACCTGCCGGCGCTCGCCGATCAGCCGCGAATTGCGCAGCGACGGGGTCAGGGCCGGCAACGCCGCCACCGGCGCGCGCAGCGCACCCAGCCGGAAAACCGGCGTGAACGCCACGTCGGGGCGCAAGGCGACGGCGGCAACGGCGGCGGCATCGGCCAGCGCGGCGGCCGGCGAACCCGCCGCGCTCCGTTCCACGCGCACGGTATCCGCCGGGTGCTCGCCGGAGACGACCCCGGTCAGACCCGCCAGCAGCGCGGAAATGAAAAGCAGCAGTTCCAAACGATCCATCCTGCCAATGTCGCGCGCCCGACATAGGTGCTGACGGCGCATTCGTCTAATCAAAAGGCACGCCGGCAGGCGCGCTGCCGGCATTGATCCTGCCGACAGGGCTTTTATAGCGGCCGACCATGAACGAACCGATAGTGTCGCCGCTGGCCCCCGCCGCCTTCCCCGCCCTGCCCCCCGTCGCCGGCGCGACGGCGCGCGTCGCCCGCGCCCGTTACAAGGCGTGGGACCGCTGCGATCTGACCTTCATCACCCTAGACCCCGGCACCGCCGTTGCCGGCGTGCTGACCCAAAGCCGCTGCCCGTCGCCGGAGGTGGAATGGTGCCGCGCCGCCCTGCCGCAGGGCCGTGCGCGGGCGCTGGTCGTCAACGCCGGCAATTCCAACGCCTTCACCGGCCATCGCGGTCGCGCGGCGGTGGAAGCGATCGCGGCGCGCGCCGCCGCCCATCTCGGCTGCCGGGCGGACGAGGTATTCGTCGCCTCGACCGGGGTGATCGGCGTACCGCTGCCGATCGACAAGGCGGAGGCCGGGCTGGACGCCGCCTTCGCCGCGCCGCCATGCGGCTGGGAAGACGCCGCCGCGACGATCATGACCACCGACACCTTCACCAAGGGCGCGGTGGCGACGGCGCTGGTCGGCGGGCAGACGGTGACGATCGCCGGCATAGTCAAGGGATCGGGGATGATCGCGCCGGACATGGCGACGATGCTCGGCTTCATCTTCACCGACGCGGCGGTCGCGCCCGGCTTTCTCCAGCAGATGCTGACCGACGCCAACACCCGCAGCTTTTCGTGCATCACCGTCGATGGCGACACGTCGACGTCGGACACGGTTCTTGCCTTCGCCACCGGCAAGGCGGGCAACCCGACGCTCACCGCCGCCAGCGACCCCGGCGCCGACGCATTTCAGGCGGCGCTGTCGCAGGTCTGCCTGGAGCTGGCGCAGCTTGTCGTCCGCGACGGCGAAGGCGCGTCGAAATTCATCGAGGTGGCGGTGACCGGCGCCGAAACCGACGTCAGCGCTCACCGCATCGCCCTGTCGATCGCCAATTCGCCGCTGGTCAAGACCGCGGTCGCCGGCGAGGATGCCAATTGGGGCCGGGTGGTGATGGCGGTTGGCAAGGCCGGCGAGCCGGCGGAGCGCGACCGGCTGGCGATCCGCTTCGGCGCCACGCAGGTCGCGCGCGGCGGGCTGGCGATCGAGGGTTATGACGAAGCGCCGGTCGCCGCCCATCTGAAGGGCAAGGAGATCGAGATCGGCGTCGATCTGGGGCTGGGCGAAGGTCGCGCGACCGTGTGGACCTGCGACCTGACCCACGGCTACATCGCGATCAACGCCGATTACCGGAGCTGATCGCGATTTCATAAATTACACCAACAAATGCCGGTAACGTCCTGTTTTATATAACAGCAGCGCCGACATTCGTTAGCACGCTGTCGATGAATTAAGCCAGTTCGCTTTCAAGCCAGCCCTTTAGCTGGCTCTTCGGCGCCGCGCCGACCTTGGTCGCCGCCGGGGTGCCGTTCTTGAACAGGATCATCGTCGGAATGCCGCGCACGCCGTATTTCGCCGGGGCGTCGGGATTGTCGTCGATGTTGATCTTGGCGATCGTCACCTTGCCGCCCAGTTCATCCGAAATCTCTTCGAGCGACGGGCCGATCATCCGGCACGGCGCGCACCATTCCGCCCAGAAATCGACAAGAACCGGGCCTTCCGCCGCAATCACATCATCGTGAAAGCTGCTGTCGGTGATCGCCTTGGTGGCCATATGCTCGCACTCCAATCAGGGGTTCGCCGGCAGAAATAGGGATGCACCGCCCGATGCTCAAGCGCCTTCGTCCAAGCTTTGCTGATCCGCCGCCAAGCCCGGCTTGTGGTGGGCGAGCAGCGCGGCGTCGAGCGGCAGCAATCGTGGCCCGGCGGTGTAGAGCAAAGCCGCTTCGACCGGCCGGTCGGGAAAGATGACGCGCAGCGCCGCCGCATAGCCGCCCATCTGCTTCAGGTGATAATCAGGCACTTCGTCAATGTTACGCGGCACCTGGCGGCCAGTCTTGAAATCGACAATCAGCACCCGTTCCGGCGTGACCAGCAGCCGGTCGACTGTACCGGCGACCACCTGGGTGCCGACCACGGCGGCGATCGGCGCTTCGGCCAGCGCATCCGGCCCGAAGATATCGGCGAAGCCCGGCGCCTCGATCACCGCCAGCGCCGCATCGGCAATCGCCCGCCGCTCGGCGGCCTCGGCAATGCCGCCGGTCGCGGCCAGCCAGGCATCAGCCGCCGCCCGCCGATCCGCCGCCGCCACCCCCGGCAGCCGCTCGAACAGCGCATGGAGCAACCGCCCGCGTTCGGCGGCGCGGCGCAGCGCCGGGGTCGCCGGCGGATCGGCGACCTGATCGTCGCCCAGCGCGGACGGCGCCAGCGGCCGCGACGGCCGCTCCTCCTGCGGCGCGGGCTGGTGCAGCCAGTCCGGCACCGCGACCGGCGACGCCGCCCCCGCTGCCGCCGCCCGCGCCCGCGCGACCGGGCGCGCCGGTTCCGATCCGGTGAAATGCAGAGCGCTGCCCCAGTCGGGATCGGCAACCGCCTCGACACCCAGCGCGGTCAGCGCGCGTTCCGCCGCCGCGTGCCAGCTGTCCGGCGCGGCGACGCCCCTGGCGCGCGGGCCGAGCGCCCCCCCGATCACCAGCCGCTCTTCCGCCCGCGTCATCGCGACATAGAGCAGCCGCCAATGCTCCTGCAGCTCGCGCCGCTCGGTCTCGGCGATCAATTCGGCGAGCGACCCCGCCGCTTCCGCCTTGCGCGGGCGGATGATCGGCACCGGCGCCCCGGCCGGCTCGAGCGGCCAGGCGAGCGCCCGCGCCGGGCTGTTCGCCGGATCGACCGTCGCGTCGGCGAGGATGACCAGCGGCGCCTGCAACCCCTTGGCGCCGTGCACCGTCATCACCCGGACGGCGCCGTGCGGCTTCGACGGATCGCGGACGATCTCGACATCGCCACGGTCGAACCAGTCGACGAAGCGTTGCAGCGACGGCGCCGCCTCCGCCTCGAAACGCAGCGCCGCGTTCAGCAGCTCATCGATCGGGTCGCGCGCCTCCGCGCCCAGCCGGCGCAGCAGCTTGCGCCGCCCGTCGAGCGCGCCGGACAGCAATTGTTCGAAAAACTGGTAGGGGGTGACGAGGTCGGCGGCGGCGAGGATCGCCCGCAGCGCGGCCAGCGTGTCGTCGATGCCGCCCCGCCGGCGCAGATGCGCCCACAGCCCATGCCCTTCCTCCCGATAACCGTGGGCGAACAGGTCGTCCTGAGTCCAGCCGATCAGCGGCGAAACGAGCAGCGCCGCCAGCGTCAGGTCGTCCTGCGGCTGCAACGCGAAGCGGGCGGCGGCGAGCAGATCCTGCACCGCCAGCGGCTGGCCCAGCATCAGCCGGTCGATGCCGGCAACCGGCACCCCTTCGGCATGCAGCCGCGCGACGATCAGCGACGCCAGGTCGCCGCGCCGGCGGACAAGGATCAGCACATCCTCCGCCGCCAGCGGCCGCCCCTTGCTCTCCAGCCACAGCGGCGCGTCGAGCCAGCGGCGGACCTGCGCGGCGATGCCGCCAGCCAGCCGGCGCGTCGCGGTGTTGACCCAGCCTTCCTCGCCCTCCGCTTCGCCCGCATCCTCCGCCTCGGCCGAGACCGGCGCGAGCAGCGTCACCGCCCCCGGCCCGGGAACCGCGCTCAGATGCGGTTCGGCGACCAGATCCTCACCCAGCGCATCGGCACCGACCTCGGCGATCACCGCGTCGACCGCCGCCAGCACCGGCGCGGTAGAGCGGAAGGAGCGGGTCAGCGACAGGTCGCGCAGGCCCTGCCCTATCCCTTCATCCACCTCCGCCTGCGCCAGCCGGGCGAAGCGCAGCCGGGCGGCGGCGAAGAACAACGGATCGGTGCCCTGAAAGCCGAAGATCGCCTGCTTGTAGTCGCCGACCGAGAACAGCGTCCGCAGCCGGTCGCCCCGCGCGCCTTCCCCGGCGAAGAATTCGTCGGCCAGCGCGCCGACGATCGCCCATTGGCGGGCGTTGGTGTCCTGCGCCTCGTCGATCAGGATATGGTCGGTCGCCTGATCCAGCTTGTAGCGAATCCAGTCGCCCATCCCCGGCGTGCCGAGCAGGCGGACGACGCGGCGGATCAGGTCGTCGAAGTCGACGCGGCCGCCCGCGCGCTTCGCCTCGGCATAGGCGGCGGCGAAACGGCGCCCGGCCTCCAGCCCGGCGGCGAACAGGTCGGCCAGCTCGGCGCGGGCGCGCAGTGCGAGCAACTCGCCTGCCGCCTCGCTCACCCGCATCGCCGCTTCCGCATAGCCGGGGTCGTGCTCGATCAACCGGGGAGAAATCTTGCGCGGGCTTCCGGCGGCGGTGAAGGCGATGGCGACGATGCCGTCGAGCGCCGCTGCCCGCCCCGGCGGATCGGCGGCGAGCCAGGCGGCGATGCGGTCGGCGGTGTCCAGCCCGGTCTTGCTCGCCCAGGCGGCGTTGGCCGCCGCGACGGCACGCAGCGCGCCGGTGTCGAACGCGCCGTCTGCACAGCCCTCGATGATCGCCACCTCGACATCGCCTTCCGGCACCGCGAATGCCCGGCGCAGCGCCGGGGCGAGCGCGGCGGGCAGCGCCGCCATTTCCTCCGGCGCGCGGGCGCAGCGCATCAGGTAACCCTCCGCCCCGCCCTCGCCCAGCCGGATGCTCAGCCGCTGCAACGCGCCGATCAGCACGCCGTCGCCCGCCGCCTCCGCCTGCGTCACCAGCGCGGCAAGCACGGAGCGGGCAAGCACCGCCTCCTCGCGCGCCTCCATCGGACGGAAACCGGGGATCAGCCCGGCCTCGACCGGAAAACCGGCGAGCAGCGTCTGGCAGAAGGCGTGGATGGTCTGGATGCGCAGGCCGCCGCCGGCCGCGTCCAGCACCCGCGCGAACAGGGTCCGCGCGCGTTTCAGCACCGCCGGGTCGTCATGCGGCTCGTCGAGCGCGAACAGCTCCTTTTTCAGCGCCGGTTCGTCCAGCCGGACCCAACCGGCCAGCCGCGCATGGATCCGGTCTGCCATCTCGGCCGCGCCCGCTTTAGTGAAGGTCAGGCACAGCAGGGTCGAGGGGTCGAAACCGGGGCGCAGCAGCAGGCGCAGCACCCGCGCCATCAGCACCTGCGTTTTGCCGGTCCCCGCCGACGCCGACAGCCAGACATGTGCGTCCGGCGCGGCGGCGGCGATCTGTTCCGGGTTCAACCGGTCGAGGGGCCTGAAACCGTCAGCCATCGCGCCCGTACCATTCGTCTAGCCGCATCAGCTGATCGTAATCGGTGTAGGGCGCGTGTTCCGGGCTGAGCTTAGCGACAAACGGCGCGTCCCCGGTCAGCCAGCGTTCGGCGGCGGCGGCGAAGATATCGGCGGCGTGGCGGGTGAAGTCTGCGGTGACGATCCGGTCGCGGGCGCCCGCCGGGTCGACCGGGCTGGCGACATGGCCGAAACCGCCGTCGCGCCCGCGCGCCAGCGACCAATATTCGAAACCCGCCGCCGTCCCTTCGATCTCACCGAACCCGCCGCGTTCGGCGATCAGGCCGAGCAGGCCAAGCTGCTGGGCATAGCCGGCGGCGACCTGCTTCGCGCTCGGCGGCATGCCGGTCTTGTAGTCGACGATGACCAGCCCGCCGTCGGCCAGCCGGTCGATGCGGTCGGCACGGCCACCCAGCGTCACCCCGGCGACATCCGCCTGCCCCCATTGCTCGGCGATCAGCGGGCGGCGCCCCTCCGCCAGCCCGGCGGCAAGCTGCGCCGCAATCCAGTCGATCGCCTCCAGCAGGCGCGGCGCCCACAGCGCGCGCAGCATCGGGTGGGCATCGGCCCGGCGCAGCATCGCCTCGGCGCGGGGGCGCAGCCGGGCCGGGTCCCAGCCATCCTTCTTGGCCCAGCCTTCGAGCACGGCATGGACGGCGGTGCCCCGCCAGGCGGCGGTCGGGTCGGCATCGATCGGGTCGAGCGGCGCCAGCCGCAGCACCGCGCGGGCGTAGAAGGCGAACGGATCGGCCTTCAGCCGGTCGACATCGGTGACAGCGATCTTGCGTGGCCGTGCGGCCGATGGTGGCGCCGGCGCCGGGCGCCCGGCGGGCCGATGCTCGCCGGGCTCGTCGATCGCATGGGCCAGCGCCGCCAGCGCGGTGTCGCGCGCCATGCCGCCGCTCATCGCCTCCAGCCGCAGCCACAGGCGCGACGCGACCGCCGGCGCCGACGCATCGCGCCGGGCACGGGTGATCAGCACCCGTGGCGCGCCGAGCGCGCTGGCGAAATCATGCGCGGCAAGACCGATCCGCCGTTCCAGCCCCGGCAGGTCGAGCGCGCGGCGGATGCGCGGCGCCAGCCAGGGATCGGGCGCCGCCAGCGCCGGCCATGTCCCCTCGTTCAGCCCGCCGAGGACCATCAGGTCCGCCTGCTGCAACCGCGCCTCGATCAACCCCCAGATGAAGATGCGCGGGTGCCCGCCCTGCGGCGGCCGCACCGCGACGCTGTCGGCAAGCTGGCGGATCAGCGCCGGCAACCCATCGATCCGCGCGTCGGCCGGGCCAGAGTCTGCATGGGCCTCCAGTTCCGCGACCAGTTCCGCCGCCGCACGGCCGGACGGGCGCGCCCAGGCAGCGTCCCCGGCCAGCGCCGTCGCCGCCTCGCGCAGCGCCGCGATCAGCGCGGCGAGCGTGCCGGCGCCGCGCGCCGCCGCCAGCGGTTCCAGCAGCGGGCGAATATCCCGCCACACCACCTCGGCCGGGGCGCGGTGGCGGCGCTCGCGCCGGTCGCCGGCGGCCAGGAAAGCGGTGATCCCGTCCAGCCCCGGCGGCGGGCGCGGCCCACGCAGCGCCCGGTCGATCAGCCGGATCGCGTCGAGCCAGGCCAGCCGCTCCGCCCCCTGCCGGACCAGCGGGTGCTTCAACAGGGTCAGCAGCGCGACCGGCGCGAAATCCTCCGCCGCCGCCTCGGCCAGCGCGGTCAGCAGCGTGCCGGGCGGCAGGGCGGACAGCGGCTGGCCGGCGCTGTCGTCCGCCGCGATGCCCCAGCGGCGCAGATGGGCGGAGACGCGCGTCGCCAGCGCCCGGTCCGGCGTCACCAGCGCGGCGGTCCGCCCCGGCTCCTCCACCGCGCGGCGCAGCGCGATGGCGATCGCCTGCGCCTCCTCCGCCGGCGTCGCCAGTTCCAGCGCGGTGACGCCGGCCAGACTGCGCTGGTCCGCGTCGAGCGCCGCCCAACCGGCGGTGCTGTCCGGCGGCGCCAGCGCATTGGAAATCGCCCGGCTGCGCGCCGCCGGCGCATCATGCCCGCCGCCCCAGCGCCAGCGCTCCACCTCCGCGCGGTTGATCCCCATCCGTTCGAGCAGCAGCTTCAGGTGGAATTGCGGGTGGGTCTCGATCGGCCGGGGCGACAGGCCGGTCACCGGGTCCGGTTGATGCGGGCCAATCGCCTGCCAGTCCGCCTCCGCCATCGTCTGGTCCAGCCCGGCGAACACCACCATGCCGCCCGGCATCCGGGCGACGACGCGCAGCAGCCCGGCGACGGCGGGCGCGCTCGTCGCGATCCCGGCGGCGACAACGAAACCACCGGCAACGCCCTCCGCCGCCCAGCGCGCAGCGACCCGGTCGAGCAGCCGGTTGCGCCGGTCCGCGAGGTCGATCCGCCCCGCCTCCACCAGTTCGCGCGGCCACAGGTCGAGGATCACCCGAAGCTGGTCGAGCGACAGCTGCCAGTGGGCGGAAAGTTCGGCGGCGACCGGCAGGTCGCGCAGCCGGTGCGGAGCCACCCGCTCGACATGCAACTGGTCGAGGGTGCGGCCCAGTTCGTCGGCCAGCCGCAGCGCCTCTGCCGCGTCGACCGGCTGGCCGGCCCTCCGCCGTTCCGCCTGCACCAGCCGCGCCAGCCGCATCCGCCGCGCCATCGGCGCGATCGCCGGCGGCAGCGGTTCGGCGCCGATCGGGTCGAGCGCGCTGCCCAGATGTTCATCGAGTTCCGGGTCGCCGACCGGCACCAACCGGGGCAGCAGCAGCCCGCCCCCGGCGCGGCGGACGAACGCATCGGTCACCGCCCGCACCGCGCGGTTGGTCGGCAACAGCACCACGCCGCGCGCCATCGCCAGCCGCTCCGGAAACCGCGCCAGCAGCCCGGCGGCAAGCGCATCGGCAAAGGCGCGGTGGGGCGGAATCGTAAAGACGGCGGGCGACACCGGCGGAGCCTAGACCCTGCCCGGCCCAGATTGAAGCATCATCGCGCCGCGCCACCGCCAAAGGGCGGCGCACGATGACGGCGGCAGCCAAGTCTACCGGTTGGCCAGCATCGCCTCGGTCTTGCGGATCGCCGGCGGGGTGCCGACGTCGAACCACAGACCCTGATGGACGAAGCCGAAGGCGCGGCCGTCGGCGATCGCCCGGTCCCACAGCAGGTTGGTCGAAAACGGCCCCTCCGGCGCGTCGGCGAACAGCCGGTGGGAAATCAGCTGAATGCCGGTGAACACGAACGGCGCCACCTTGCCGGGCCGCCGCCGGCTGATCCGCCCGGCCGGGTCCATATGAAAATCGCCGACACCGACGTGGCAATTGGCGCGGGCCAGCGGCACCAGCAGCAGCAGCGCGTCCATCCGCGCGTCGTCCCATTGCGCCGCCAGCATCCGCAGCGTGTCACTCGGCCCGTCGACCCACAGATTGTCGCTGTTGACCGACAGGATCGGGTCTTCCGACAGCAGCGGCAGCGCTTTCTTCAGCCCGCCGCCGGTTTCCAGCAACTGTTCGCGCTCGTCGGAAAAGACGACATCTATCCCCTTGACCCGGTTGCGGATATGCGCCTCCAGCGCATCCGCCAGATAGTGAACGTTGACCACCGCGCGCGCGACCCCGGCGGCGCGCAGCCGGTCGAGCGTGTGGTCGAGCAGCGTCTTGCCCGCCACGCTGACCAGCGGCTTCGGCCGGGTCGCGGTCAACGGCCGCATCCGCTTGCCGAGGCCGGCGGCCAGCACCATCGCGGTGCCGAGCGGCGGGCCGCCGGGGTCCGGGCGCAGGGCGAGCGGCTTGCGGGTCCGGCTCATGCCAATGCCCCCCGCTTTTCCACCGGGACATTGGCGTCGAACCACGCCTTGACCGGCGCCAGCGCCGGGTGGGCGAGGTCGCGTTCCAGATAGGCCCAGACCCGCGGCAGATAGGCCAGGTAACGGTCCTTGCCGTCGCGCTTCCACAAGCGGGTGAAGATGCCGACGATCTTGGCGTTGCGCTGGGCGCCGAGCAGCGCATAGGCCGCGTCGAAGCCGGGCGCCGGGTCGGCGGCGGCGCGGTAGCGGTCGAGCATCTCTGCCTCCAGCGCCTCCGGCACGTCGCGCCGGGCGTCCTGCAGCAGCGAGACGAGGTCGTAGGCCGGATGCCCGGCCAGCGCGTCCTGGAAGTCAAGCAGGCCGAGCGCGGCAAGCCCCTCGCGCCCTTCGATCAGCATGATATTCTCCGCATGGTAATCGCGCAGCACCGTCACCCCCTGCCCGCCCGTGCCGTAAAGCGGGGAAAGCGCCGCATCCCACGCCGCGTCGTAGCCGGCGCCGTCCACCGCCAGCCCGGCGGCCGGAGCGAACCATTCGGGCAGCAACCGCGCCTCACGCAGATATTCGGCGCGGTCGTAGGGCGGCAGATCGGCGGCGTGGTGGCGGTGGAGGGCGACGAGCAGATCGACGGCGGCTGCGTAGATCGCCTGCTCGCGCTGCGGCGCCGCATCGACCACTTCGCGCATCCGCGCATCGCCGAAATCCTCGATCAGCACCAGCCCGGCGTCAAGGTCGGCGGCCAGCGCGCGCGGCGCCGAAAAGCCGAGCGTGTCGAGATGCTTCGCAATCTTCAGGAACGGGCGCGGGTCTTCGTGCGGCGGCGGCGCATCCATCAGTACCGCCCGCCGATTGGCGTCGACGACGCGAAAATAGCGGCGGAAGCTGGCGTCTCCGGCCAACGGCAGGATGCTGGCATCGGGCCAGCCGGCGGTGGCAAGGAAGTCAGCCGCGCCGGAGGGGGGAATCATTGTGGCGGCCATCGCTCTTCCCAAGGCGCCGGGACCGTCGCTGTCAAGGACCTGTGCCCGTCGGCCTCCGGCGCGATCGCCAGCACCAGTGCCTCCGGCCACAACCGCGCGCCCATCCGTTCCGGCCATTCGACCAGCAGCACGCCGTCGATCAGCGCGTCGTCCAGCCCCAGTTCCTCGGCATCCTCCGGCCCGTCAAGCCGGTACAGGTCGACATGGCAGACCGGCAGCCGCACCGCCGGCGGATCATAAGGCTGGACGATCGCGAAGGTCGGGCTCGGCGCCTCCCCCTCCAGCCCCAGCGCGACGAGGATCGCGCGGGCCAGCGTCGTCTTGCCGGCGCCGAGCGGCCCTTGCAGCGCGATGACATCGCCCGGCCGCAGCCGCGCGGCGATCGCGGCACCCAGCCGGGCGCTGGCGGCCTCATCGGCGAGGATCATCGCGGCAGCCGCATCGAAACGGCGGTGCCCTGCCCCGGTTCGGACACCAGATCGATCGTGCCGCCATGCGCCTCGACAAACTGGCGGGCGAGCGGCAGGCCAAGGCCAAGCGACGTGCTTTCCTCGCGCGCGTCACCGGCGCGGCTGAACCGGTCGAACGCGCGCGCCTGCTGGCCCGAATCCATACCCGGCCCGTTGTCGGACACGACCAGCCGGGCCGCCGTCGCGTCGCCGTCCCCGTACAGCAGAACACGGCCCTGTTCCGGCGTATAGCGAATCGCGTTGCGCAGCAGGTTGTCCAGCGCCTGCCGCAGCCGCCGGGCGTCGCCCTGCACCCCGCCGAGCGACGGCTCCACCCGCAGTTCGAAATCGATCGCCTTCTCCGCCGCCGCCGCGCGCATGCCCTCCGCCGCGTCGGCCGCCAGCCGGGCCAGATCGACCGGGTGGCGCTCGATCGGCAGGCCGCCGGCCTCGCTGTGGGTCAGGTCGAGCACGTCGTCGATCAACGCGCCCAGCCGCCCGACCGATTCGAGGATCGCGGCGACATAGTCGCGCGCGGTCGGTTCCAGCGCCCCGGCATAGCCGCCGGCCAGCATCTCCGCGAAACCGCCGATAGAGGTCAGCGGCGTGCGCAGCTCGTAACTCATATTGGCGACGAAGGCGGTCTTGATCCGGTCCGCCGCCTCCAGCGCCTGATTGCGGTCGCGCAGCACGCTTTCGATCCGGCGGCTGTCGGTGATGTCGAGCATGGTGAACAGCGCGTTGCCGTCGGGCAGCGGCACCGTCGCGAATTCGAAATGCCGGCCGTTGTTCAGCGCGACGCGGCCGCTGCGCTGCTTGCGCTCGACCGTGGCGATGCGGACCAGTTCGCGGATCAACGCGCCCCGCGCCGGGTTGGTCAGCATCCGCCCGACCGCCTCGGCCAGCTGGTCGACGCGCGGATGCGCCGCCAGCATGTCCTCATCGAACCCCCAGATTTCGCGGAAACGGTTGTTCCAGATCTGCAAGCGGCCGTCGGCGGCGAACACCGCCACCGCCTCGAACAGATTGTCGAAGGTCGCGGTCCGCACCTGAAGCAAGGTGTCGCGAGCGCTGGACAGCGCGACCTCCTCGGTCCGGTCCTCGAAGATGATCAGCAGTCCGCCGTCGGGGAGTGGCTGGGCGACAACGCGCAGGTGGACGCCGCCGGACAGCACCCAGCTTTCCTCGTGCGCGGCGGCGTCGGTGAACCAGGCGCGGCGTTCGTCGCGCCACTGGCGGAAATCGCGGACCTCCGGCAACCGCCCGGCCTCGCGCATCCGGTCGAGCACCCGGTCGAATTCCGGGCGGTCGGCCAGCCATTCGTTGCGCATCGCGAACATGCGGCGGAACGGCTGGTTCGAAAAGCTGAGGCTGCGGTCCGGCCCGAACTGGGCGACGCCGGCCGACAGCCGGTCGAGCATGTCGCGCTGCGCGTCGACGAAGCGGCGGAACGCCATCCGCGCCTGTTCCAGCTCGTTGACATCGATCGCGAAGCCGGCGACACCGGCGTCGCCCAGCGGCACGTCGACCACCTGCAACATCCGGCGGGCGCCGCCGATCGTCGCCGGTACCATGCGGCTGATCGGTTCACCCGCGTCGCGAGCGGCGGCGGCCATCGCCAGCGGTCCGCGCCCGCCCGCCGTTTCGACCAGTTCCAGCCCGCGACGGATGGCGTCGGCGGCGGTTTCCGCCTCCACCGCCTTCACATAGGCGGTGTTGACCAGGGTCAGCCGCAAATCGGGGCCACGGTGCCACATCGGGATCGGCGCCGCCTCGATCACGCCGGACAGCGCCTCGAACGCGCGGCCCAGCCGCTTCGCTTCCTCGCCCAGCCGGCCGATCTCGGCCTGACTTTCGGTCGCGTCGAAAAACCAGACGATCACCCCGCCCGGCGTTTCCAGCCCCGGCGCGGTCGGCGCGCCGCGCAGCAGCAGCGTGCGCGACGATCCCTGCGCCCGTGCCGCGCGGGTGAACGGCTTGCCCGATTTCTGCGCGGCGGCGACATCGCGGGCCAGCCCGGCGGCATCGTCGGCGGTCAGCCCGCCGCTTTCCCCCGCCAGATCGGCGAGGTAGGCCGGCATCCGCGCCAGCCCCAGCCAGTCACCCAGTCGGGGCGGCGCCTCTATCCTGCCGTCGCCGCGCACGATCAGCGGCAGCGCCGGCGCCGAATCGAGCAGCGCGGCGAAACGCTCCGCCCGGCTTGCCGTGTCGCGCGCATCCAGCCGCATGCGCAGGCCGGTCATCACCGCCCACCCCGCAACCGCCAGCCACAAGGCAAGGACGACGCCGGCGAGCAGCGCGATCGTTGGGGAAAGGCCAGTCATGCGGCCGCCTGTCTAGTGCCCTGTCGCCCGTTCCGGCAAGCGGCTCTCCACCCGGCCCTTCGCCGGCGTGGTCCAGTCCTTCGCAATCAGGGGCACGCGCCGCTCGCCACAACGCCGCCTGCGCCCGTCGCCTGCGCGCCGCATCCGCGGTTCAGGGCATGCGGAACCGGAGAAAGCCCGGCCCTGCCCCAACGCAAACGGGCGCGCCTGCCCGGTGGCAAGCGCGCCCGCTTCGCGTGTGGTCATAGACCTCAGTAGCGGTAATGATCCGGTTTGAACGGCCCTTCGACCGGCACGCCGATATAGTCCGCCTGCTTCTTGGTCAGCGTCGACAGCTTGACGCCCAGCTTCTCCAGATGGAGCGCGGCGACCTTTTCGTCGAGGTGCTTCGGCAGGACATAGACCTCGTTCTTGTACTGGTCGCCCTTGGTCCACAGCTCGATCTGCGCCAGCACCTGATTGGTGAAGCTGGACGACATGACGAAGCTCGGATGGCCGGTGGCGCAGCCCAGGTTCACCAGCCGCCCCTTGGCGAGGATGATCAGCTTCTTGCCGTCGGGGAACTCGACCAGGTCGACCTGCGGCTTGATCTCGTCCCACTTCATGTTGGCGAGGCCGCCGATCTGGATCTCGCTGTCGAAATGGCCGATGTTGCAGACGATCGCGTGGTCCTTCATCGCCCGCATATGCTCGACGGTGATGACGTCGGCATTGCCGGTCGCGGTGCAGAAGATATCGGCGCGGGTCGCCGCTTCCTCCATCGTCACCACTTCATAACCTTCCATCGCCGCCTGCAACGCGCAGATCGGGTCGACTTCCGTCACCAACACACGGGCGCCGCCCTGGCGCAGCGACGCGGCAGACCCCTTGCCGACATCGCCGAAACCGGCGACGCAGGCGATCTTGCCGGACAGCATCACGTCGGTGGCGCGGCGGATCGCGTCGACCAGGCTCTCGCGGCAGCCGTAGAGATTATCGAACTTCGACTTGGTGACGCTGTCGTTGACGTTGATCGCCGGGAACGGCAGCAGGCCCTTCTTGGCGATCTCGTAAAGCCGGTGGACGCCGGTGGTCGTCTCTTCCGACACGCCCTTGATCGCCTTGACGGTGGCGGTCAGGTAGCCGGGCTTGCGGGCGATGAACTCGTTCAGCGCGCGCTGGAATTCGACTTCCTCGTCATTCTCCGGCGCCGGCAGGCTCTCGCCCGCCTCGATCCGTGCGCCCCACAGCGCGAACATCGTCGCGTCGCCGCCGTCGTCGAGGATCATGTTGCTGGGCGTATCGCCCCAGTCGAAGATGCGCTGCACATAGTCCCAATATTCGCCCAGCGTCTCGCCCTTGATCGCGAAGACCGGGTTGCCGCCGGCGGCGATGGCGGCGGCGGCATGGTCCTGGGTCGAAAAGATGTTGCACGATGCCCAGCGCACCTCGGCGCCAAGCGCGGTCAGCGTTTCGATCAGCACCGCCGTCTGAATGGTCATGTGCAGCGAACCGGTGATCCGCGCGCCCTTCAGCGGTTGCGCCGCGCCATATTCGGCGCGCAGCGCCATCAGGCCGGGCATCTCCGTCTCGGCGATGGCGATTTCCTTGCGGCCGAAATCGGCGAGGTTGATGTCCTTGACGACATAATCGTCGAACGATGCGGCGGGGGCGGTGGCCACTTGCGATCTCCTTGAAACAATGAACCGCAACAAAGACTGGCTTTGGGGCGGTCGTTGGCGCGCCCCTTAGCGGTGCGCGCCGTTCAAGGCAAATATAAAGATATCCTTATATGTGCTTCGGCATATCTGTCCCACGATGAACCGACGCGCGGCAAAACGTGCGGTTCAGGCGGTTCCCGCCTGCGGCGCCAACATTGCGCTGTTGATCCCGGCGGTGCGAAAGGCGGCGCGCCAGCGCGCATCGACCGGGGTGTCGAACAACAGCCGGTCGCTCGCCTCGGTGGTGAACCAGCCATGGCGGGTCAACTCCCCCTCCAACTGGCCCGGCGACCAGCCGGCATAGCCGAGTGCGACCAGCCAGCGCGCCGGCCCCTGCCCCTCCGCGATGGCGCGCAGGATGTCGATCGTGCCAGTCAGCGCCCAGCGCCCGGAAACGTCGATCGTATCGTCGCCGCTCCAGTCGGCGGAATGGAGGACAAAGCCGCGCTGCGGTTCAACCGGCCCGCCGACATGGACCGCGCAGTTCGGCGCCAGCCCGACATCGATGTCGAACCCGCCGAGCAGATCATGAAAGCCGACGCGCGGCGCCAGCCGGCCGATGCCGATGCCGAGCGCCCCGTCCTCGCCATGGGCGCACAGCGCGATCACCGCGCGTTCGAAGCGCTGGTCGCCGATGCCCGGCATGGCGAGCAGCAATTGCCCGCAAAGCGATGTCGCCTGTTCCATTCCCCTCCATAGCCGCATCGGCGCGCCGCCGTCATGCCCCGAGACGGAATTTCGCCGCGCCATCGCGCCATCCCCGCTTGACGCGGGCGCCCTGTCGCCCGACCTAGGGGGGCACGCGAAGATTCACGGCATGGAGGCAAAGATGACGATCAAGACCGGCGACCGGCTGCCCAGGACCAATTTCGTGACCCCCGGCGAATCGGGCCTCGAACAGGTCGATTCGGACGAGTTCTTCAAGGGCCGCAAGGTCGCGCTGTTCTCGGTCCCCGGCGCCTTCACCCCGACCTGCTCGGCCCGCCACCTGCCCGGCTATGTCGACAAGGCGGCGGAGTTGAAGGCGAAGGGCGTCGACGAAATCGCCTGCACCGCGGTCAACGACGCCTTCGTCCTCGGTGCGTGGAGCAAAAGCGCCGACGCCGACGGCAAGGTGACGATGCTCGCCGACGGCAACGGCGCCTTCGCCAAGGCGATCGGGCTTGAAATGGACGGTAGCAAGTTCGGCCTCGGCACCCGTGGCCAGCGTTATTCGATGATCGTCGACGACGGCGTCGTCACCAGCCTGAACGTCGAGGAAGGCGGCGACTTCAAGGTCAGCTCCGCCGAACACATGCTCGACCAGCTTTAAGGCGCACGCTCTCCCGCTTGCTCCCGGCGCCCGCCGGTGTCCTGACCCGCATGTGCGCACGCGGTGGCAGCGACGCCGGCGGGCGTCGGCACAAGTGGCGTCGGGCGTGCGGCCTGCCGCCGATTGGCAAACCGAAGACCCCCGCCGCGCCTCTTTTCGTCGCAGCGGGTGGAAAGATACGCCGCCTCGCGGGTTGATGGGGAACCAGTCAAGCGAGGAGCGTTCCGATGACCGAAGACCCGATCCTGCCCGCCGCCGCCCCGATCGATTCGACGATGCTCGACACCGCCGAAACCATCGTCGAGGATAACGTGCACGGCCTGCGCGAACGCGCCGGGGAACTGCGCGACGAACTGCGCGACAAGGCGGAAAGCCTGTGGAACAGCGGCGTCGAATTCGCCCGCGAGCGCCCTTATGCGGCGGCCGCGGTCGTCGGCGGTGTCGCCGCGACGGCTGCAGCCGCCGTCTATGGCGGCAGCAAACTCGCCGCCCGCCGGGCCGGCGATGCGCCCGACGAGACGCCGTCCGCATCCTGATTGACCCGGTCGCCGGTGCCGGTCCGAACGGATCGATGCCGGCGCCCGCCAGGTGGCGGACGGTTGAGCTATTCCACCCCGCGCCGGAAACGGATTTCCCGGTCGTGGCGGGTCAGCACCAGTTCGCCGCCCTCGACGCCCAGCCGCTCGTCGCGGAAATCGGCCTTGCCGACATCGTTGGCCTCGAAGTGGAAGACGATCCGCCGTCCGCCGGGCTTGACCGCATAAGGCACGTAAGGCGCGGCGTAGACCGGCAGGTCGGGGACGATCGCCTCGACCGTCTGGCCCGCCGGGACCGGCACCCGCCCATCCTCGTCCGCCTCGACATAATGGACCTTCGGGTCGCCCGCGTATTGCACGGCAAGCGTCAGGGTGAATTCGCCGAGCGCGTCCGGCTCGTCCAGGCTGACATAGAGCGCGCCGTCGCCGGACGCCGCGTCGCTGACCACAACGAAGCGCGGCGGCACCACCGCCGGCTCGGTGGTCAGCAGCACCACGCCGTCCTTTTCGCGCCAGCGCCCCGCCGCCTGCTCGTCTAGCGCGCCGTAGCTAAGGCCGTAACGGAATTTGCCGTCGGCGCCCAGGATCAGCCCTGCCGCCATTTCCATCGCGTTGGCGCTGTATGTACCGGCCAGCGGCGACGATGCGGCGCTGGCGGCGGCGACGGGCGCGATCAGCAGCGGCCCGAAAAGCAGCAGCGATCGCATCACCGCCCCTTGAACAGGCCGCCGAGCAGCCCGCGCACCAGCCCGCCGACAACGCTGCTGCCGGCGCCGCGCGTCGTCCCGAAAATCTGCTTCGACACCTGGTTCGCCACCTGCCGGCCGATCGCCGACGACGCCGAACGGGTGGCGGAGGTGATCGCCCGGTTGATTGGCGAATTGGCGGCGGCGCGGTCCGCTTCCCGCTGCTGGCGCACCGCCTCGCGCTCGGCGGCGACACGGGCGCGTTCGGCTTCCTTGGCGGCGCGGGCATCCTCCTTCGCCTTGGCGGCGGCGGCCTTTTCGGCCTCGCCCTGTGCCTTGGCCTCGGCAGCGGCGGCCGCCGCCTCCTGCGCCTTCGCACCCAATATCTCCTCGGCCGATTCGCGGTCGACGGCGGCATCGTAGCGGTCGCCGATCGCGTCGGTGGCGATCATCACCTTGCGCTCTTGCGTGCTGAGCGGCCCCACCCGCGAGCAGGGCGGCTTGATCAGCACGCGCTCAACCGGCGACGGCGCACCGTCCGGCAGCAGCAGCGACACCAGCGCCTCGCCGACCTTCAACTCGGTGATGACGGTGGCGACGTCGACGCCGGGGTTGGCGCGGAACGTCGTCGCCGCCGCCTTGACCGCCGCCTGGTCGCGCGGGGTGAACGCGCGCAGCGCGTGCTGGACACGGTTGCCCAGCTGCCCGGCCACCGTGTCGGGAATGTCGATCGGGTTCTGGGTGATGAAATAGATGCCGACGCCCTTGGACCGGATCAGCCGCACCACCTGCTCGATCTTCTCCAGCAGCCCCTTCGACGCATTGTCGAACAGCAGGTGCGCCTCGTCGAAGAAGAACACCAGCACCGGCTTGTCCGGGTCGCCGACTTCCGGCAGGCTCTCGAACAGTTCGGACATCAGCCACAGCAGGAAAGTCGCGTACAGTTTCGGGCTGGCCATCAGCTTGTCGGCGGCCAGAATGTTGACGACGCCGCGCCCCTTGTCGTCGCGCTGGATGAAATCGGCCATCGACAGCGCCGGCTCGCCGAAAAAATGCTCGCCGCCCTGCGAACGCAGCTGGAGCAGCGCGCGCTGGATCGTGCCGATGCTCTGCTTCGACACATTGCCGTAGGTCGCGGTCAGCTCGTCCGCCCGCTCGGCGCAATGGACCAGCATCGCCTGCAGGTCATCGAGGTTGAGGAGCAGCAGCCCTTCCTTGTCGGCGACGGTGAAGGCGATGGTCAGCACGCCTTCCTGCACCTCGTTCAGGTCCATCAGCCGGGCGAGCAGCAGCGGCCCCATTTCCGATATCGTCGTGCGAACCGGGTGCCCCTGTTCCCCGAACAGGTCCCAGAACTGCACCGGATTGTCGGCATAGGCCCAGTCGGTCAGGCCGATTTCGGCGGCACGGGCGGAAAAGGGCGCATGGGTCTTGGCCGTCGCCGACCCGGCCATCGCGATGCCGGACAGATCGCCCTTCACGTCGGCGACGAAGCTCGGCACCCCGGCGGCGGAAAAGCCCTCGATGATGCCCTGCAGCGTCACCGTCTTGCCGGTGCCGGTCGCCCCGGCGATCAGCCCGTGGCGATTGGCCCGCTTGAAGTTCAGGACCTGCGGCTTGCCGCCGCCCGACCCGATATAGACCCCGCTCTCGTCCGCCACGCCGATCCTCCGCACCACTGGGCGCCCCATTTAACCCGACAGCCCGGCCCGTCCATAGCGGAATACGGCCCGACCATACCCCAGCTCGGATCGGACCGGCCCACTCCCGCCAAAGCCCGGATCGGCACAGCCTAACCCACCCGTCCATCCCGAGCGCAGTCGAGGGGCCACCACGAGCGAAGGCGAGGGGCCTCTCCAAGCACAATCCACGGACGCCCCCACCCCCCAGACACTTGCCGCCGGCGGGCGGACGCGGCATGGCGCTTGGCCATGACGATCACGGGCGCCCCCCTCCAGCTGTTCAACAGCCTCAGCCGCGCGACGGAACCGTTCGCGCCGATCGACCCCGGCATGGTCCGCGTCTACAGCTGCGGGCCGACCGTCTATCACTACGCCCATCTCGGCAACCTGCGCGCCTATGTGTTCACCGACACGCTGCGCCGGGTGCTCAACTGGAAGGGCTGGCCGGTCAACCAC
Source organism: Sphingomonas flavalba (assembly GCF_047553045.1). GTDB lineage: Bacteria > Pseudomonadota > Alphaproteobacteria > Sphingomonadales > Sphingomonadaceae > Sphingomonas_L > Sphingomonas_L flavalba_A. The sequence goes on from NZ_CP180208.1 coordinate 1,683,369, forward strand.
GTCATCAACATCACCGACGTCGGCCATCTGACCTCCGACGCCGACGCCGGCGACGACAAGATGGAGGCAGCGGCGAAGCGCGACGGCAAGTCGATCTGGGACATCGCCGCCTTCTACACCGAAGCGTTCAAGCTGGATGTCGCCCGGCTCAACATCCGCCCGCCGACTTTGTGGTCGGTCGCCACCGATCACATCCAGGACATGATCGAGTTCGGCCGCGCCATCGCCGACAAGCATTGCTACCGGCTCGACAGCGGCCTGTATTTCGACAGCACGACGGTGCCGGACTACGGCGCCCTCGCCGGCGCCCGGCCGGACGAGACGGTCGGCCGCATCGCCGAGGTGGAGGGCAAGCGCCACGCGCCGGACTTCGCGATCTGGCGCGCCTCCGCCCCCGGTGAGACGCGGCAGATGGAGTGGCAATCGCCGTGGGGTCCCGGCGCGCCGGGCTGGCACCTCGAATGCTCGGTGATGGCCCGCAAATATCTCGGCGACCGCTTTGACATCCACACCGGCGGCATCGACCACCGCGAGATCCACCACGTCAACGAGATCGCGCAGAACCAGGCGCATAGCGGCACCGCCGACACCGGCGCCAACTGGTGGATGCACAATAATTTCCTGATCGATCGCGGCGGCAAGATGTCGAAGTCGAAGGGCGGCTTCGCGACGCTGCAGTCGCTGGTCGATCGCGGCGTCCACCCGCTCGCCTATCGCCTGCTGTGCCTGACCGCCCATTATCGCGGCGAGCTGGAATTCACCGCGGAGACGATGGCGGCGGCGCTGACCCGGCTGAAACGGCTGGTGATGGCGGTCGGCAAGCTGCGCGAGGCGGCGACCGACACCGGCTGGCTGCGCGTGCTGGACGAAGCATCCGCCGGCAAGGGCGCCTCCAGCGCCTGGCAGCGTGCGGCGATAGAGGCGCCGCTCCCCGCCCCGGCCCGCGCACTGCTCGACCGCTTCGACGCCGCCATCTCGGCCGACCTGATGACCCCGCAGGCGTTACCGCTGCTCGACGAGGCGATCGGCCTGAAGGCGCTGTCCGCCGACGACCGGTTGCGGCTGGTCGCGACGATGGATCTGGTCCTCGGCCTCGCCCTCGTCACCACCGACCGCGCCGCGCTGCGCGTCCGCCCGGCCGATGCGACGCTGGACGAAGCGGCGGTCAAGGCGCGGATCGCCGAACGCCGCGCCGCCCGCGCCGCCAAGGACTTCGCCGCATCCGACGCGCTGCGCGACGAGCTGGCGGCGGCGGGGGTGGAGATCATGGACGGCGACCCGCTCGGCTGGGACTGGGCGGTTTCGCTGGATTGATCGTCCGGCGCGGGTCTACACTCGCGCCATGTCCACGCCCATCGTCGCCGTCCTCCCCGCCCTCGCCCGCCCGCTGATCGCCGATCACCTGCCGCCGGGCATCGCCGCCAAATGGTTCATGACGGCGGAGGAAGCGATCGCGCTCGCCCCGTCGGCGGAGATCGGCTGGCTCGACATGGCGGACCGCAACGCCACCGCCGCCGCGCTGGCGGCGGGCGAACGGCTGAAATGGGTGTCGACCATCTATGCGGGGCTGGATGCGTTTCCGGTCGACCAGTTGCGCCGGCGCGGCACGCTCGTCACCAACGGCACGGGGGTCAACGCCATCGCCGTCGCCGAATATGCGGTGATGGGCATGCTGACCGCCGCCAAGCGTTTCCCCGAAGTCGTCCGCGCGCAGGACCGCGGCGAATGGCTGACCGACGCGCCCGGCAAGGTCGAGCTGTTCGGCAGCCGCGCGCTGATCCTCGGCTACGGCACGATCGGCCGCGCGATCGGCGACCGGCTGAAGGGCTTCGGCGTCGATGTCACCGGCGTCCGCCGCACGCCGGACGGAGAGGCCGGCGTCATCGGCCCAGACGCATGGCGGGAGCAGCTTGGCAGCTTCGACTGGGTGGTGCTCGCCGCCCCGGCGACGGCGGAGACCCACCTGCTGCTCAGCGCGGCGGAGATCGCGGCGATGAAGCCGGACGCCTGGCTGGTCAACATCGCGCGCGGCAGCATCGTCGATCAGGACGCGCTGATCGCCGCCCTCGCCGCCCGGCGGATCGGCGGCGCCTTCCTCGACGTGACGGAGCCGGAACCGCTGCCGGCGGACAACCCGCTGTGGCACCTGCCCAACTGCATCATGACCATGCATCTGTCCGGCCGCGCCCAAACACGCATGTTCCGGGTGGCGGCGGAACTTTTCCTCGATAATCTCGTCCGGTACCTGCGCGGAGAACCGCTGCGCAATCAGGTCGATCTGGCACGGGGATATTGACGGTATGGCCAGGCTGAAAGACGTCTACCCGCTCTATCTGGCCAACCGGCCGCAACAGCCGAACGCCGATCTGGCGGTGACCGACAAATATACCGGCGAGGTCGCCTTCCGCGTCGCCCAGGCCGATGCGGCGACGATCGACGCCGGCATCGCCGCCGCCGTCACCGCCGTGGAGCCGATGGCGCGGATGGCCAGCTACGAACGGCAGGCGGTGCTCCAGCACTGCGTCACCCGCTTTACCGAGCGCGCCGACGAACTGGCCTATGCGCTGTGCGTAGAGGCGGGCAAGCCGATCCGCGACAGCGAGGGGGAGGTCGGCCGGCTGATCGACACCTTCCGCATCGCAGCCGAGGAATCGACCCGGCTCTACGGCGAAGTCCAGCCGCTCGACATCTCGGCCCGCGCCAAGGGCTATCAGGGCATCTGGAAACGGGTGCCGATCGGCCCCTGCTCGTTCATCTCGCCGTTCAACTTCCCGCTCAACCTCGCCGCGCACAAGGTCGCGCCGGCGATCGCCGTCGGCTGCCCGTTCGTGCTGAAACCGGCGAGCCGCACCCCGCTCGGCGCCCTGATCATCGGTGAGGTGCTGGCCGAGACCGACCTGCCGGAAGGCGCCTTCTCCATCCTCCCCGCCCACCGCGAAGGCGCCGATCTGTTCACCACCGACGATCGGCTGAAGCTGCTGTCCTTCACCGGCTCCCCGGCCGTCGGCTGGGATTTGAAGGCGCGCGCCGGCAAGAAAAAGGTGGTGCTCGAACTGGGCGGCAACGCCGCCGTCATCGTCGATCGCGATGCCGACCTTGCCGATGCGGTCGACCGCACGCTGTTCGGCGCCTTCTACCAGTCCGGCCAAAGCTGCATCGGCGTCCAGCGCATCGTCGTCCATAGTGCGGTCTACGCCGATTTTCGTGACCGGCTGGTCGCCGCGACGAAAAAACTGGTCGCCGGCGACCCGAAGGACCGCGCGACCTTCGTCGGCCCGATGATTGACGAAAAGGAGGCGGCACGCGTCGCCGACTGGATCGCAGAGGCGCGTGCCGGCGGCGCTACCCTGCTGTGCGGCGGCGCGCGCAAGGGGACGTTGCTGCAGGCGACTCTGCTCGAAAACGTGCCGAAAGACTGCGCGCTTTACCGCGAGGAAGCATTCGGCCCGGTGGCATGCCTGGAACCTTTCGACAGCTGGGGTGAGGCGCTGGACATCGTCAACGCCAGTCGTTTCGGCCTGCAGGCGGGGCTGTTCACCCGCGATTTGTTCCAGGCACTCGACGCGTGGGACCAACTTGATGTCGGCGGCGTCATCGTCAACGACATCCCCAGCTACCGGGTTGATTCAATGCCTTATGGCGGGGTCAAGGATTCCGGCCTCGGCCGCGAAGGCATCCGTTTCGCGATGGAGGACATGACCGAAATTCGCAATCTGGTCATCAGGCGGCGCTGAGCGCTGAAACCGCCACAAAACAGGACAGTCCGAAGCTTTTGATTCATTGCAGAATCGTAAACTACGGATTAACCTCCGCCGATTAATTAGTCCGCGTTCATGTCAGGGGTGACACACTATGTTGCGTAAGCTTGCTCTGTCGACCGCCGCTGCAGTGACCTTCATTGGCCTCGCGTCTCCGGCTTCCGCTCTGACGCTCGGGTCCACGAATTGCGCGCTTTCGGACATTGGCTCCGTGCTCGCCGGCACTCAGGCGATCGCCTGCGGTGGCTGGTATGACAACAACAATCTGAACGGCAACAGCGAAGCGAAGCGGAAGGATTCCGCTGCCGCTCTCAACGCGCTGTTCAACACCACGACATTCAACTGGCAGACGCTGAGCTGGATCGACCAGTTCGATGTCAGCGGCAACGTTATCAATTTCGACACGCCGCTTTTCGGCCAGACCGTCCTCGCCATCCACGTCGGCGCCGCCAAGGGCCAGCCGACCGGCGTCGGTTATACGTCGACCGCCTTCTTCATCTTTGACGCGGGCAACCTGCTGGGCGGCCTGAAGTCGCTGGACTTTAACCGGGCCGGGCTGTCCAACGTCCGCGTGTATTCGACCGGCACCTTTACGCCGCCGACCAACGCCGTGCCGGAACCGGCGACCTGGGCGATGCTGATCGCGGGCTTCGGCCTTGCTGGCGTGGCAGTGCGCCGCCGTCGCCGGACCAGCGTTACCTTCGCCTGATCCGACGCAGACTCGCAAAAAAGGGGCGGCCGGCGGTCGCCCCTTTTTTTATGCCCGTTGCCCGGGCGGATGCGACGAAGCGAGCGCCTGCCCCCTGTCCGGGCTAAAGGCTACACGCTATATTGGGCCTGCGCGGGGGGTGGCTGTTCAGCTCCGGAGAGCGCAATGACCACCTCAAAATCAAATATCTGGATCAGGCGGGCGGCGGCAGAAGCGCGGGCGGCGCTCGCCGCGACGACGCCAGCCGCCGTGCGCCTGCACCGCGGCCTTGCCGCCGCCTACCACGTCCGCGCCACCTGCGGCGTGCCGATGATCGACATCGCTTTCCTGACCGACCGCCAGCCCCGCTGATCCCGTCGCTGGCTTCGCAGCAGGCCCCCTCGCCCCGCCCTAGCCGGATCGCAGCAGGTTCACCCCCGCGTCGCGCTCGAACAGGTACAGCGCCAGCCGCGCCGCCTGCCCACGCGGGCCGTCCAGCCCGCCGTCGCGGTCGACCAGCAGCCGCGCGTCGTCGCTGGCGATCGGCAGCAGTTCCTGCAATGCTGCATCATCGGCAAGGCGAAACACGTGCTCGCCCGACTGGCGGGTGCCGAGCAGTTCGCCCGCCCCGCGCAACCGCAGATCCTCCTCGGCGATGCGGAAACCGTCGTTGGTCTCGCGCATCAGCGCCAGCCGGGCGCGGCCGGTCTCGCTCAACTGCCGCCCGCGCAGCAACAGGCAGACAGACCGGCCGCTGCCGCGCCCGACCCGCCCGCGCAGCTGGTGGAGCTGGGCCAGCCCGAAACGCTCCGCCCCCTCGACGATGATCAGCGTCGCGTTCGGCACGTCGACGCCGACCTCGATCACCGTCGTCGCGACGAGCAGCGCGGTCTTGCCGGCGGCGAAGGCGGCCATCGCCGCGTCCTTGTCCGGCCCCTTCATCCGGCCGTGGACCAGCCCGACCCGGTCCTCGCCGAAGCGCAGGCGCAGCGCCGCCGCCCGCGCCTCCGCCGCCGCCTGATCGCTGGTTTCGCTTTCCTCGACCAGCGGGCACACCCAATAGGCCTGCCCGCCGCCGGACAGATGGCGGGCAAGCGCGTCGACGACCTCGTCCAGCCGCTCGTCCGACATCACCCGTGTCTCGATCGGCTGGCGTCCCGGTGGCATCTCGTCCAGCCGGCTGACATCCATCTCGCCATACTGGGTCAGGGTCAGCGTGCGCGGGATCGGCGTCGCGGTCATCACCAGCAGGTGCGGCGGCCGTTCCGCCTTCTGCGCCAGCAGTAGCCGCTGGGCGACGCCGAATCGATGCTGCTCGTCGACCACCGCCAGCCCCAGCCGTTTGTAGGCAACCGCCTGCTGGAAGATCGCGTGGGTGCCGACCAGTATGTCGATCGATCCGTCCGCCAGCCCGATCAGCGTCGATTCGCGCGCCTTGCCTTTCTCGCGCCCGGTCAGGATCGCGACATTGACCGGCATGCCGGCGAGCAGCGCGGTCAGGCTGGCGGCATGCTGGCGGGCGAGGATCTCGGTCGGGGCAAGCAGCGCGCCCTGCGCCCCGGCCTCGACCGCCGCCAGCAGCGCCATCAGCGCGACCAGCGTCTTGCCCGACCCGACATCGCCCTGCAGCAGCCGCAGCATCGGCGTCGCCTGCGCCATGTCGCCGGTGATCTCGGCGATCGCGCGGGCCTGCGCCCCGGTCGGCGCATAGGGCAGGCGCAGCCGGTCGCGCAGCCGCCCGTCCCCGGCCAGCGGCTCGCCCCGCCGCTTGCGCTCGGACGCGCGCACCAGCATCAGCGCCAGCTGGTTGGCAAAAATTTCGTCATAGGCCAGCCGCCGCCGCGCCGCCTTGTCGGCCGGGTCGGCATGGGCGGTGACCAGCGCCGCCTTCCACGCCGGCCAGTCCTGCCGGGCGAGCACGCTCGACTCGATCCATTCCGGCAGCTCCGGCGCCCGCGCCAGCGCCTGCGCCGCCAGCGCCGCCAGCCGCTTTCCGGTCAGCCCTTCGGACAGCGGATAGACCGGCTCGCGCTCCGGCAGGTCGGCGGCCTCCTCCGGCGGCAGCACATGATCCGGGTGGACGATCTGGCGTTCCTCGCCATAGCTTTCCAGCTTGCCGGACACGACGCGCGCCTCGCCCAGCGGCAGAAGCTTCTTCGCCCAGCCCGGATTCCCCCCGAAATAGACGAGACTGACAATATTTCCTTTAGAATCAGATGCATGAACCCGAAACGGCCCGCGCCCACCGCCCTGCCGGTAATCGAGCGGGGTCAATATGACCGTGATAACCTGGCCGACAACCGCCTCGTCCAGGCTGGCCACCGGCGTCCGGTCGATGAACCCGCTCGGCAGGTGAAAGGCGATGTCCACCGCCCGCGCCAGCCCCAGCCGCTCCAGCGGCCGGGCCAGTTGCGGCCCGATGCCTTTCAGTGCCGTCACTTCGGCGAACAGCGGATTGAGTATGGCGGGTCGCATGGCTATCTGACCCCCTCTAGCCCATCAGCCGGCAGGCCCGATAGCCCGCCGGCCGCTTCGCATTGGACAGTCATGGATCGCGACGCCCGCCTCAAACGCCTCCGCTTCCGCGCCTGGCACCGCGGCACCAAGGAGGCCGACCTGCTGGTCGGCGGATTCTTCGACCGCAACGCCGCCGGCTGGAGCGCGGACGAGATCGCCTGGTACGAGGCGCTGATGGACGAGCAGGATGTCGATATCCTCGGCTGGGCGATCGGCACCATCCCGGTCCCGCCCGACATCGACGGACCGATGATGCAGGCGATGCGGGTGCTGGATTATATCCCGATCGCCGAATGACTGCGCTCCAGACCATCCTGAACGCGGCCGATCCGCTTGTCCTGTCCGGCGCGCCGGCCGGCTTCCTGCCGTGGCTGTCCGCCGACATCGCCCGCGCCGCGCGCGGCCGCCGCACCCTGTTCATCGCGCCGGACGAGCAGGCGATGCGGGCGCTGGCCGATACCGCCGCCTTCTTCGCGCCGGAACTGCGCATCCTGACCTTCCCGGCGTGGGACTGCCTGCCCTACGACCGCGCCTCGCCGTCGCTGCGCGCCACCGCCGAACGGCTGGCGACGCTCCACGCGCTGCAGGCGAAACCGGCCGGGCCGGAACTGGTCGTCACCACGATCAACGCCGCCACCCAGCGCACTCTGACCCCGTTCCGCATCCGCCAGCTCGTCGCCCGCCTCGCCCCCGGCGAACGGATCGAGCGCGACCGGCTGGCGGCGCTGCTCCAGGCCAACGGCTATATCCGGGTCGAGACCGTCGCCGACCCCGGCGAATATGCGGTGCGCGGCGGGCTGGTCGATCTGTTCCCATCGGGTGAAGAACAGGCGCTGCGCCTCGATTTCTTCGGCGACGAGATCGAGTCCGTCCGCCGCTTCGACCCCGCCGACCAGCGCACCACCGGGCGGGTCGACGGCTTCACCCTGCTGCCCGCGTCGGAAGCGCTGCTCGACGAGGACGGGATCAAGCGGTTCCGCGGCCGCTACCGCGAGACGTTCGGCGCCACCGCCACCGGCGACCCGCTCTATCAGGCGATTTCGGACGGCCGGCGGCTGGCCGGCATGGAGCATTGGTTGCCGCTGATCGAGGAGCGGCTGGCAACGTTGTTCGACCATCTCGCCGACGACACCGTCATCGTCTGCGATCACGGCGCCCCGGCGGCGGCCACCGCCCGTTTCGAGGCGATCGCCGACTATCACGCCAACCGCGTCCGCGCCCAGTCATCGGACCCCGGCAGCTACCGCCCGCTCGACCCGGCGACGCTCTACCTCAGCGCCGACGACTGGGCGGCGCTGGTCGCGGCGCGGCCGATGCATCTCGTCTCGCCGTTCCGCGAACCGGAAAGCACCGGCGTCCTCGACTTCGCGGTCGACGGCCCGCGCGATTTCTCGCCGGAGCGGGCGCAGAACGCCAATGTCTACGAAGCGGTCGCCGCCCACGCCCGCACGCTGGCGCGCGGCGGCCGGAAGCTGGTCCTCGCCAGCTATTCCGCCGGCTCGCGCGAGCGGCTGTCCGCCCTGCTCGCCGACCACGGCATGACCGGCCTGACCCCGGTAGACACATGGCAGGACGCGCTGGGTGCCGCCCAGCACGGCGTCGCGCTGGTCGTCCTGCCGCTCGATCACGGCTTTGCCGCGCCCGACGTCGCCGTGCTGACCGAACAGGACATGCTCGGCGACCGGCTGGTCCGGCGGCAGAAGCGCAAGAAAAGCGCCGACGCCTTTCTGTCCGAACTGGCGACGCTGACGCCCGGCGATCTGGTCGTCCATGTCGACCACGGCATCGGCCGGTATGAGGGGCTGGCGTCGATCCCGGTCGGCACCAGCCCGCACGACTGCGTGTGGCTGACCTATGCCGGCGGCGACAAGCTCTACGTTCCGGTCGAAAATATCGACGTGCTGTCGCGCTACGGCGCGGAAGGCGACGGCATCGCGCTCGACCGGCTGGGCGGCGAAGCCTGGCAGCGGCGCAAGGCGCAGATGAAGGAGCGGATTCGCGAAATCGCGAACGAGCTCATCAAGACCGCCGCCGAACGCGCGCTGCGCCCCGCCGACGTCGCCGAGCCGGATTCGGGCGGCTACCCCGCCTTTGTCGACCGCTTCCCCTATCAGGAGACCGACGATCAGGAACGGGCGATCGGCGATGTCATCGCCGACCTCGCTGCCGGCAAGCCGATGGACCGGCTGGTGTGCGGCGACGTCGGCTTCGGCAAGACCGAAGTCGCGCTGCGCGCCGCCTTCGTCGCGGCGATGGCGGGGATGCAGGTGGCGCTGGTCTGCCCGACCACCCTGCTCGCCCGCCAGCACCACATGAACTTCGTCGAACGCTTCCAGGGCTTCCCGATCCGCGTCGGCCGCCTGTCCCGGCTGGTTCCGGCCAAGGAGGCGAAGGCGGTAAAAGAGGGGCTGGCCGACGGCACGCTCGACATCGTCATCGGCACCCACGCGGTCATCGCCAAGGGGGTCGCGTTCAAGCGGCTCGGCCTGGTCATCGTCGACGAGGAACAGCGGTTCGGCGTCGTCCACAAGGAACGGCTGAAGGCGCTGAAAACCGACGTGCATCAGTTGACCCTGACCGCAACGCCGATCCCGCGCACGTTGCAGATGGCGATGAGCGGCCTGCGCGAACTGTCAGTCATCCAGACCCCGCCGGTCGATCGGCTGGCGGTGCGGACCTATGTGATGCCGTGGGACCCGGTGGTGCTGCGCGAGGCGCTGCTGCGCGAACATTACCGCGGCGGCCAGAGCTTTTTCGTCACCCCGCGCATCGCCGACCTGCCCGACATCGAACGCTTCCTGCGCGAAGAGGTACCGGAGGTCCGCTACATCGTCGCCCACGGCCAGATGGCGCCCGGCATGGTCGAGGAGCGGATGGCCGCCTTCTACGACAAGCGCTACGACGTGCTGCTTTCCACCACCATCGTCGAAAGCGGCCTCGACATCCCCAGCGCCAACACGCTGATCGTCCACCGCGCCGACCGCTTCGGCCTTGCCCAGCTCTACCAGCTACGCGGCCGCGTCGGCCGGTCGAAGACCCGCGCCTATGCCTATCTGACCACCCACGAACGGGTGCTGACCGAAACGGCGGAAAAGCGGCTGAAGGTGCTGTCGGACCTCGACAGCCTCGGCGCCGGTTTCCAGCTTGCCAGCCACGACCTCGACATTCGCGGCGCCGGCAATCTGCTGGGCGACGAGCAGTCGGGCCATATCCGGGAAGTCGGCTTCGAACTGTACCAGTCGATGCTGGAGGAAGCGATCCTCAGCGCCAAGGCCGGCGGCATCGGCAAGGCGATGGAAAAAGATAGCTTCTCGCCCCAGATCACCGTCGACGCGCCGATCATGATCCCCGACGATTACGTGCCGGACCTCGACCTGCGCATGGGGCTCTACCGCCGCCTGAACGAAATCGAGGACAAGCAGGGCATCGAGGCGTTCGCCGCCGAGATGATCGACCGTTTCGGCAAGCTGCCGCCGGCGACCGCCAACCTGCTGACCGTCATCGAGATCAAGATGAACGCCCGGCGCGCCAATGTCGTCAAGATCGACGCCGGCCCGCGCGGCGCGCTGGTCAGCTTCCATCAGGACAGCTTCCCGGATATCCCCGGCCTGCTCGCCTATGTCGACCGGCTGAAAGGCACGGCGAAGCTCAGGCCCGACAACCGGCTGGTCATCACCCGCGCCTGGGGCGACCCGGCGGCACGGCTGAACGGCATCCTCCAGCTATCGCGCGGGCTGGCGAAGATCGTCGGGTGAAAGGCAAACGGGCCGTCGATTTGACTCGGATCGCCAGCGCAACATAATCTTCAGCATGGCAAGATAGATGAGTGCGATGTCCGAGCCGACCGTTCTGGCCCGGTGGAGCGCGACGACCGACCTGATCAGACGGCTGGCCGGCGCCTTCACCATCGATGACACCGTCGCGATCCTGCGGGATTCGGCGCGGCGTGTCGCGGCGTCGGACGGCATCACCGTCGTCCGGCGCGAAGGCGCGCATGTCCGTTACGTTGCGGAAGACGCCGTCGCCCCGCTGTGGACCGGCCAGAGCTTTCCGATCAAGGCGTGCATTTCCGGGCTGGCGATGCTGGACCGCGCACCGATCATCATTCCCGACATCAGCAAGGACCCGCGGCTGGTTTACAATTACTATCGCGACACCTTCGTGCGCAGCATGGCGATGTTCCCGGTCGGCGTCTCCACCCCCGGCTGGGCGATCGGCGCCTATTGGGCGAAAGCGCAGCCGATAGACCCTGACACGATCGACCTGCTCGCCACGCTGGCGCGCGCGGTCGGCGCGACTCTGGAAAAGATCGATACGCTGGCGGTAACCCGGCAGCATGAGGAAAGATTGCGCGCCGAAGCCGGGGGCTGATTTCAGCCCGGCCGGGTCTCGCTCCAGTCGGCGACAAGCGCCGCCAGCTCCGCCGTCGCCAGCGGCATCGCGCACAGATAGCCCTGATAATAGGTACAACCATCCTCAGCGAGCAGCGCCAATTGCTCTTCACTTTCCACCCCTTCGGCGACGACGCCCAGATCTAGCGAGCGCGCCATTTCGATCACCCCGCGCACCACCACGCGGTCGCGGCTGGACCCGGTGATGTCGTCCGACAGGCGCTTGTCGATCTTCAGATAATCAAGCGGCAACGCCTTCAGATAGGCGAGGCTGGAATAGCCGGTGCCGAAATCGTCGATCGCCACCCGGCAACCGCCCGCACGCAGCGCGGCAAGCAGGTCGGCGGCGGCGTTCAGGTCGTCGATCAGCCCGCTCTCGGTCAATTCCACGGTTACCCGTGCCCGGCTGAACCCGGCCGCGTCGACGATCGCCAGAAAATGCTCAGCGAAGCCCGGCCGGCCGATGTCGGCGGCGACGATATTGACCGACAGGCGTAGCCCGCCGAGCGCCGGCGGCCACGCCGCCGCCGCCGCGATCGCACGGCGCTGGATATGCTCGGAAAGCTGCACGATATGGTCGGATCGTTCGGCGGCGGCGAACAGCATTTCCGCGCCCAGCTCGCCGTGAACCGGGTGACGCCAGCGTGCCAGCGCCTCGACCCCGACGATCGCACCCGTCGCCACCGCCACCTGCGGTTGAAACAAGATATCGATCTCGTCCTGAACCAGCGCCGTGCGAATGTCGACGGCCAGCCGCTCCTCTCGCCCGGCGGCGAGCGCGTCGCTGCCGCTGAGCAAGCGGATCGGCGCCGAATCCTGATCGCGCGCCTCGGCCAGAGCGGCGCTGGCGCGGCGCAGCATCTCGGTCGGGTCCTCCTCCCCCTCCCCGGCGATTACCCCGCCGATCCGGCAACCGACGCTGACCGGTTCCGCGTCCGGCATGAACGGTCGCGCCATCGCGTCGACAATATGTTCGGCGAGGAGGCGCGCCCGGTCTGCCGCCAGCCCCGGCGCGACACCAACCAGAAAGGACGCGCCCGCCATCCGTGCGACCAGCGTGCGCCGGCCGCCCACCTCTTCGGCCAGCCGCTCGACCCGGCGCGCCGCCGCTTTCAACAGCGCATCGCCCGTCGCCCGGCCATAGGCGGCGTTGACCATTTCGAACCGGTTGACCGACACCAGCAACAGGCAGGTGCCGGCGCCACGCCGGACCGCCGCCGCGATCCACCGGCGGGCTTCGCCCGCATCGGCCAGGCCGGTCAGCGGATCGCGGAACCGGCGGCGGCCGGCGACGGCCGGCGCCAGCGCCTCTATCGTTCCGGCGATGCCGCCGGGCAGGCGTTGCAGATGATGCGCCACCGGCTCGCCGCTGCCCGGCAGCCGGTGCGTAAAGGCGGTGGCGTCGCTGCCGTCGCGCAGCCGCCGGAACGCCTCCCGCGCCGCGCGGCGCCCTTCGGCGTCCAGCCGGCGGTACAGCGCGCCCGCGGTCCGTGCCCCGTCCGACACCCCGGCCAGACCGCCACCGAGATGGAGCACCCCGTCGCTGAACCGCCAGGCCATGCTGGCTGCGGCGCCGCTTTCCTCGCCGCGCCAGCCGGAAGCGAGCCGGTCAGCATGACGCACCGCGAAACGCAGCGCCTGGCCGAATTCGTCGTCGCCGAACGGGCTGGCGAGGTAATGGGTCGCCCCGGCGGCATATAACTGGTCGAGTCGGGAGACATCGCGCCGCGAGAGCAGCACGAGCAAGGCAGCGGCATTGGACTGGGTCGGCTCGGCCAGCGCCTGCACTGCCGCCAGCCCCTCGTCGAACGCGCCGCGCGCATCGACCACCGCGATCGTCGCGCCGCTGGCGATGAAGCGCGCTTCCAGACCGGTCGCCCGCCGCGCCGCAATCGCCCGCCAGCCGGCACGCGACAGCACCGCCGCCAGTTCGTCCCGGTGCCGGAACGACAGCAGGAACAGCGGCTGGCTTACGGAACTCGGCAAGGACGCGGGCGACGGCTCGCTCACAGAGGACTCTCCACGCCGGCGATGCTAGCGGCGCTTTGCTCCGCCGCCAATGGCCTTGCTCCCGCCGCCGCGACCGCTTAACCCGACCGGGTGGACAGTCGCCGCCCCCGCCCCGCCCTTTTAACGGCCGGTCCGGCCGCCCGGCGGCCGTGAAGCGCGCGCTCGTCGCCTCGCCGGCCGAATCCGCGCGCATCGCCGAGGCGGAACTGCGGACACGCTATGACTGGGTCGATCCGGGCGAAGCCGAATTGATCGTCGCGCTCGGCGGCGACGGTTTCATGCTGCAAACCCTGCATGCGATGCTGGAACGCCACCGCACCGTTCCCGTATACGGCATGAACCGTGGGACCGTCGGCTTCCTGATGAACAGTTATGACCCGGCCAGTCTGGACGCACGGCTGGCACGGGCGCGGACCTTCGCCGTCACCCCGCTGCGCATGGAAGCGTCGACGATCGAGGGCGAGCATGTCTCGTTGCCGGCGATCAACGAAGTGTCGCTACTGCGCGAAACGCGCCAGACCGCCAAGCTCGAAGTCATGGTCAACGGCCGCGTCGTCATCGAGGAACTGGTCTGCGACGGCGTGCTCGTCGCGACCCCGGCCGGTTCCACCGCCTATAACCTGTCGGCCAACGGCCCGATCCTGCCGCTGGGGTCGGCCCTGCACGCGCTGACCCCGATCAGCCCGTTCCGCCCCCGGCGCTGGCGCGGCGCTGTCATCCCCGAAAGCGCCCGCATCCGCTTTCGCGTGCTCGACCCAGTCAAGCGCCCGGTCAGCGCCGTCGCCGACCAGCGCGAAGTGCGCGACGTGACCCAGGTGGAGATCGGTATCGACCATGCCGCATCGCTCAGCCTGATGTTCGATCCGGAGCACGCGCTCGACGAACGGATCGCAATGGAACAATTCATGGTTTGACCCGCTTGCCTTGCGGCGAAACCCGCTGCTATAGGCGCGCCTCGCAACCGTGTTCCCCGGTAGCTCAGCGGTAGAGCATCCGACTGTTAATCGGACGGCCGCCTGTTCGAATCAGGCCCGGGGAGCCATTTTCCACCTTGGTATGATCCGGCCCGCCCGCTTCGGCGGAATGGCGGGTGCCCACAGGCGCTGGGCGCTGACTCGTCCAGCATGTGGCGCAGGGTCACCAGTTCCTGCTGGAAACAATTCTCCTCCCGGCGGCGGCCCTCGCCATCGAGGCGCAGCAGGAAGCTGGGGACGAGCAGACTGCCGTCATCCAGGCGTCCGGCCAGGCCGCGTTCCCTGCCGATACTTGGCGTCCGGCCGAGAATCGCCCGACCGGCGCCGGCACCGAGCGCCAGCACGATATCCGGTTTTGTGATGCTTCGTTCGGCGTCGAGCCACCAGCGGCAGCGGTCGATCTCACCAGCGGTCGGGTTTTGATGGAGGCGCCGCCTGCCGCGCCGCTCGAACTTGAAATGCTTGACGGCGTTGGTGATGCGGAGCAGCGCACGGTCGATCCCGGCCCGGGCCAGATGCATATTCAGCAACTGCCCCGCCGGCCCGACGAACGGCCGCCCGGCTTGTTCTTCCTGATCGCCGGGCTGCTCGCCGACAATCAGCAGCCTTGCCCGCGCCGGCCCCTCGCCCGGCACCGCCCGGGTGCCATTGCAACCGATCGGGCAGCGTCGGCAGGCGGCAATGCCGGCGGCAATCTCGTCCAGCGTCTCCGGCGATGTTTGCGGGAAGGTATTCCCGCCCAGCGCAACCATCGCCGCCTCGCGCGCCTGGGCACCGGCGATCAGCCCTGGAATCAACCGTGCTTCCGGCAGATTTTTCCAATAGCGGCGCGGCATTTCCTTCACCATCGTCGCCACCTTCAACCGGGCAGGGTTGAAAATCGCGGCATAATAGCGCTGCCAGAGCGCTTCAGCGGCATCGTCCGGCGGTGCATCGTCCCGGTTCGCGCCCGGTGCTTCGGCAAGGGCGGCGCCGTCCCAATGCAGGCACAGATCCGGCGTCAGGATCGACCAGCGCTGACTGGCAAAGCGGTTGACGAAGAAATCCGCGTTCGCCCGCACGACATGGTGATCCGGCTCGAACCAGGCGACATAGCGCTCCGCGCCGTCATCTTCCCTGACCGCGCGAAAGCGCACGAACGCCCGCATCTTGTGGATCTCGCGGCCCACCTGCCCGGCCAGAATGGTCAGGCGATGGACATCGCTGTCCGCCGCCTGTTCCATCAACCGCGGATCGTCCTGAAGCCGCCACAACAGTCGGTAGAGCAGCGCGAAGCGCCGGTCGTCCCGATGGAGGATCACGCGCTCGGCGAGACGGAGAAAGGCACGGCTGGCGCGAACCGGCCGGTTTGCCGGGGGCATGGACACGCCCGCCACGGCGATGCCGCTGAAAAGATCGCCTTCGGCGCCGGAAGCCGGTGTCCAGACGATGTCCTCCGGCGGAACACGGGCGGCGGCCAGCATGCGCGCGTGCCGTCGCAAGTCGTGCACATCGTCCGGCCGGGCCAGGGCAACGACGTGATGCGCGGCGCGGCGGGCGACCACCGCGCTCACCCGAACAATTCCATCTGGCGCGGCGGCGCGATCCGGGCGCGCAGATCGATGCGGTCGGTTAGCGCCGTCGGCCGCCAGTCCGCGGCGATGATGAAGGGCCGCAGTCTGGCGACCGCGCGGGTCAGGCGGGCCAGGTCGTCAAGCCGCAGCCGATGATGACGTCGCGCGTGGAGGATCGCGGTGACGGCGCGGGTCCCCAGCCCCGGCACCCGGAGCAGCAACTCGCGCGGCGCACGATTGATGTCGACAGGAAAGCCATCGCGGTACTTCAGCGCCCAGGCCAGCTTGGGGTCGATGTCGAGCGGTAGCATCCCCTGTTCATCCGCCGCCTGCTGCACCTCGCCGGTGGAAAAGCCGTAGAAGCGCACCAGCCAGTCCGACTGGTAGAGCCGGTGTTCGCGCATCAGTGGCGGCCGCCGGAGCGGCAATACCGCACTGGCGTCCGGGATCGGGCTGAATGCCGAATAATAAACGCGGCGGAGCCGGAACCGGTCATACAGGGCGTTGGCCCGGCCGATGATCTCGCGGTCGTTCGCGCTGTCGGCGCCGACAATCATCTGGGTCGACTGGCCGGCCGGCGCGAAGCGCGGCGCGTGGCGAAAACGCTTGCGCGCATCCTTCGCCTCGGTGATCGCATCGCCGATATCGGCGATCGCGCCTTCGATCCGCTGGCCATTCTTGTCCGGGGCCAGCCGGGCAAGGCCCGCCGCGGTCGGCAATTCAACATTGATCGACACGCGGTCCGCCCATAGCCCGGCCTGCCTGACCAGCGCCGGGTCCGCCTCCGGGATCGTCTTCAGATGGATGTAGCCGCGAAACCCATGCGCCTCGCGCAGCGTCCGCGCGACCTCTATCAGTTGCTCCATGGTATGGCTGGACGATTTGACGATGCCGGAGGACAGGAACAGGCCCTCGATATAGTTACGGCGATAGAAACTGAGCGTCAGCGCCACCACCTCCTGCGGCGTGAACCGCGCCCGCCGCACGTTGGAACTCTTGCGGTTGACGCAATAGTGGCAATCGAAAATGCAGTGGTTGGTCAGCAGGATCTTGAGCAGCGAAATGCAGCGGCCGTCCGGCGCGTAGGCATGGCATATGCCCATGCCCTGCGTCGAACCGATGCCCTTGCCATCCCGGCTATGCCGTTTTGTCGTGCCGGACGACGCGCACGACGCATCGTATTTGGCCGCATCCGCCAGAATGGCCAACCGATCGCTGATCGTACCCTGCGTCATTTGTTCTTTATATGTTCTCAATGGCCTCCTGCCAAGCGCGACGTGACGGTCGCGGTGAGGGCCATTCCCTCTCACATCCGGCCGGCATCGCCCGCGCCAGCCGTTGCGAGTCATTTGCAACTGGGGTAATGGCGCGGCATTGACCGGCCATGCCCACCAACGCGCTCAATCTGTCGCGTCTGCTTCTGGCGGAGCGCAATTCCCTCCTGCAACGGGTGCGGCGGCTTGTCGGCCGCGACCGGGCGGAAGACGTGGTGCAGAAATTGTGGCTGAAGGTGCAGGCGGTGCGCGATCACCCGCCGATCGACAACCCGGAGGCCTATCTGCACCGGCTGGCGATCAACGCCGCCACGGACGAATTGCGCGCCGCCGCCCGGCAACGCGCGGAGACCCAGGCGGAGGTAGACCGTCTGCTGTGGGTGGAGGATGACCGCCCACGCCCCGACCGCATCGTCCTGCAGCGCGACATGCTCGACCGGATCAGGGCAGCGATCGACAGTTTGCCCGAACCAACCCGCAGCATTTTCCGCCTCAACCGTTTCGACGGCGTGACCCAGCGGGACATCGCGCGGCGCTACGCCGTGTCGACAACCATTGTCGAACGCCATATCCGCCGCGCGCTCAAGATTCTGGCGGACGTGCGGCAGGCATAGTGAAAATTTATTGTTCGCACCCTGTTAGGAACTGTGGCTGCCCGTTCGTCGAACTTCTGAGACGCGCATATGGCGCCGTTCTCGGAGGCGGATCATGACGAAGAGCATGCCGGAACGGCGCGCGACAGCGGAGGACGAAGCCCGCCGCTGGATCGCGCGAATGGCATCGGCCGAGATGACGGCCGACGAACTGGCGCTGTTCACCGCATGGCGCGCCGCCGACCCCACCCATAACCGCGCGTTCGAACAACAGCGGGCGGTGTGGCGGGCGGCCGGTCGGCGCCCGGCGGCCGGGCATGGCCCCGCGCGACGGCGGTCGCGCTGGCCGCGCTTCCCGTCGGCCCGCCGCGTATCGCGCCCCGCCGCCGCCGGCCTTGCCGCCGCGGCGATCGCCGCGCTGCTCCTCGGCCCGGACATCGCCGTCCTGGTCCGTGCCGATCACCGGGCCGGCACCGCGGTGGAAAGCGTGATGCTGCCCGACGGCAGCCGGGCGAGCCTCAACGCCGGCGCCGCCATCGTCGTCGCCTATGACGACACGGAAAGGCGGATCGAGCTGCTGCGCGGCGATGCGTGGTTCACGGTCGCGCACGGCGACAACCGGCCGTTCCGGGTCACCGCGCTCGGCGGCGTGACCGAGGATATCGGCACGGCCTTCGAAGTCCGCCGCGACGGCGCAAGCGTCGCCGTCGCGGTGACGGAAGGCGCGGTGGAGGTCCGTGCGGCGGCCACCGGCGCCCGCCTGCCCCTGCGCGCCGCACAGCGCGCACGCTACGACAAGGGCGGCGCCGTCGTCCGCCTCGGCGCCGCCGATCCGACGACCATCGCCGCCTGGCGGCAGAACGAAATCCTGCTCGACAGGGCGACCGTCGCCGAAGCGGTCGCGCAGATCGGCCGCTACCGTGCCGCGCCGGTATTCGTCGTCGGCGCCCCCGCCCCCAACCGGCGGATCAGCGGCGTGTTCAGGGCCGACCGGCCTGACGAGGCGATCGATGCGGTGGCGGGCATGGCCGACCTGGCCGTCTATCGGCTCGGCGGCATCACCATGCTTCGCCCCCGCGCCTGAAAAATTTCA
Source organism: Sphingomonas flavalba (assembly GCF_047553045.1). Lineage (GTDB taxonomy): Bacteria > Pseudomonadota > Alphaproteobacteria > Sphingomonadales > Sphingomonadaceae > Sphingomonas_L > Sphingomonas_L flavalba_A. The sequence continues at coordinate 1,702,220 of NZ_CP180208.1, forward strand.
GCCCGGTGTTAGGACAGGCCGCCATCCCGACGTCAAACCCATTGAAGGGCGCTATTGATGCGCATTCGCAAATGGGGGCGCGGCAATCCCGTGCCAGAGCATGGGAAGGAAATAGCATGGTCGGTTTCGTCCGCCGCCGGGACAACGCGGCGTTTCGTCTGTCCTTGGTCCTGTCGGGCGCCGCGCTGGCGCTTCCGGCGATGACGCCGGCGCAGGCGCAGACGGCAACCACGGCCCGGGACGCAACGCGCAGCTATGCCATTCCGGCTCAGCCGCTGCCCGGCGCACTGCGCCAGTACATGCAGCAGTCCGGCGTGCAGGTGGGCTATCCAAGCGAGATCGGCGACGATGTCGTCGCCGCTGCGGTGACCGGCACATACAGCCCGGCGGAGGCGCTCAGCCGCCTGCTGGCCGGAACCGGCCTTGCCTATCGCTTCACCGGCCCCGCCACGGCAACGCTCGAACGCGCGCCGCAAGCGGCGGGCGACGCCATCCGGCTCGGCCCGGTGCGGGTCGAGGGCAGCGGCGGCGGCGCGGTGTTGACCAGCGACGTTGCGGCGACGGAGGGTAGCCGGTCCTATACCACCGGCCGCGTGGCGACCGCGACCAGGCTCCCCCTGTCGATCCGCGAGACACCGCAGACGGTGACCGTGTTCACCCGCCAGCGGATGGACGATCAGGGCATCAGCGAAGCGCGCGACATCTTCATCAATACCCCCGGCATCGCGATGACCGCGACCGCCCCGTACCGCGAATCCTTTCACGCGCGCGGCTTTCTGATCGAGAACTATCTGTTCGACGGCCTGGCGATCACCACCAGTTCGTCACGGCGCGGCACTTTCCTGTCCGATCTGGCGATGTACGACAGGGTCGAGGTCGTGCGCGGCGCCGCCGGTCTGGTGCAGGGCACCGGCACCCCCTCCGCCGGCCTGAACTTCATCCGCAAGCGCCCGACCAAAGAGCTGTTCGCCGAGATTCAAGGCGAAGTCGGCCGCTGGGACAGCTATGCCGCCCAGGTCGACGTCGGTGGCGCGCTCAACCAATCAGGCTCCGTCCGCCTGCGCGGCGTCGGCCGCTATTCGGACAGCGACACCTTCCTCGACGCCGGCGGGGCGCGGCGCAAGCTGGCCTATCTGATCGGCGAAGTCGACGTGACCGATACGACGCTGCTGACGGTCAGCCTGTCCTATCAGGACAACGACAACGCCACCGGCTATGGCGGCCTGCCGACCGGAAAGTTCGGCGCCGACCTGAAGTTTCCGCGCGCGACCACCTTCTTCAGCCCGTGGAACTATTGGGACGATGCATCGACCGAACTCTATGCGAGCCTGCAACAGAAACTGGGCGGCGACTGGACGCTGGATGCCTCGATGCTCCAGATCTGGGGTAGCCAGGACCAGTTGCGTTCCGGCGTCTCCCTCAACGACAACGACGAATGGGACGTGTCCGGCGGCCGGGGCAAGTATGACAATGACCGCGCGGCCTATGACGTTCATATCGGCGGGCCGGTAACGCTGTTCAGACGCCGCCACGATCTCGTGCTGGGCGCCAGCCTGCGCGTCGCCAGGGAAAGCCAGGTGACGGCGGGCTACTGGCCGCCGCGCTACTGGGCGACCAACGTCGACATCTTCGACTGGCACAACAATGCCCCGGCGCCGAGGCGGCGCAGCTGGCGCCGGATTTCTGGGCGTCCAACAAGGAAACCCAGCACGGCCTCTACGGAACCGCCAACCTCAACCTTGCCGATCCGCTGCACGTCATCATCGGCGCGCGGATGGACTGGTATGACTTCAGGGACGACGCCCTGTGGATACCCGTCGGCACCACCGACGAGGACCGGTGGGGCAGCGCGTTCGAATATAATGCCCATCTGACGAAATATGTCGGCATCGTCTTCGACGTCGACCGGAACCACTCGCTCTACGCAAGTTACAGCGACATCTTCAAGCCACAGGACCTGAAGACGACCGCCAACAAATACATCACCCCGATCGTCGGCAAGAATTTCGAATTCGGTGTAAAGGGGGAGTATTTCGACGGCGCCCTCAACCTGAGCGCGGCGCTCTTCCGGATCAACGAGGATAATCGCGGCATCCCCGACGGGCCATGTCCGTTCAACCCGCAGATGACCTGCTATCGCCCGGCCGGGCAGGTCCGCAGCGAAGGGTTCGAACTGGAAGCGCAGGGCGCGTTGACCGAGCGCTGGCAGATCGCCGCCGGCTATACCCATGTGACGACCAAGGTCAGCAAGGACCCGGACCCGGCAACGGTCGGCCAGAAGCAGAATACCCATCTGCCGAAACAGCAGTTCAAGCTGTCGACGACCTACCGGATGCCCGGCGACGCGTGGCGGGTCGGCGCCAGCCTGCGCTGGCAGGGGCGCATCTATCACGAGGACGACTGGGCCGGCTATGTCTACCACACCGGGCAGCGGGCCTATGCCGTCGTCGACGCGCTGGTCGGCTATCAGGCGAATGCGCGGCTGAACCTGCAACTGAACGTCTACAATCTGTTCGACAAGCGCTACTTCAGCTCGATCAACGCCCAGCCGGTCGTGTGGGGCGGCAACACCGTCTACGGGACCCCGCGTGATTTCAGGCTGACGGCACGGTACCGGTTCTGATGCCGGCAAGACCGCGCCTGGACCGGACGTGGCGCGTCATCCTCGCCGTCTTCGGCGGCTACGGCTTTACCTCAGCGGTAATCGGCGGGCTGTCGCTGGCCCTTCCCGGCAGCCGGGCCGATGCAGTGATCTGGTCCAGCCTCGCCGGGTTCGTCGTCTGGACGGCGGCGGTCATCTGGGTGTTCGCGGTTCGCTCCGTCCGGACCGCGGCCATCGGCATGGTCGGCGGCGGCGCGCTGATCGCCGCGTCCATCTGGCTGGCGAAGGGGCTGGCCGCGTGACCGGCGGCCTGCGGCAGGCGATGAGGTGGCTGCACAGCTGGGCCGGACTGGTCTTCGGCTGGCTGCTGATGGTGATTTTCGTCACCGGCACGCTGACCTGCTTCGCCCGCCCGATCACCGACTGGATGCGGACGGACTGGCGCCCGGCCCCGTCGATCGCGCAGAGCGAGCGCTTCGTGGCGGCCAGCCTTGCCCATATCGCGCGCGAGGCGCCGGACGCGGAACGCTGGAACATCTATGTCCCCGACGACTGGCTGGCCTGGTGGGACAAGGACGGCACCTTCCACGAAGCCCGGCTCGACCGGATAACAGGCAAGCCGAAAAGCGCGGCGCAGGAGCGCGAAACCCACGGCGGCTATTTCTTCAACGGTGTGCATCACTCCCTCTACGCCGGCACCCCCGGCATCCTGCTGGTCGGTCTGGTCACTGTCGCGATGCTCGTCGCGCTGGTCAGCGGGATCATCATCCACAAGCGGCTGTTCAAGGACCTGTTCACCCTGCGTCTGGGCAAGGGGCAGCGAAGCTGGCTGGACGGGCATAATGTCGCATCGGTGCTGTCGCTGCCGTTCCAGCTGATGATCGCGGTCACCGGCCTGGCGATCTTCCACTACGCCTGGATGCCGGCACCGATCGCGCTCAATTACGGCATGGCGGGCGGATTGCAGGCGGAGTTCGCGCAGGAAAGCGCTTATTTCAAGGCGCGCAACGCCGATCCGCGGACCGACGCCCTGCCCGACCCGGTCGCCATCCCGCTCGCGGCGGTGCCGGTACTTACCGCCGACGCCCATGCCCGCACCGGCGTCCCGCTCGAATGGATCTACCGCGAGCGCGGCCCGGACGGCAGGCCGCGCCTGTGGATCGGCATGGACGGCACCGGGCCGCAAACCCTGCCGCAGCCGGTCGCGGTGGAATTCAAGGCGGTCGGCACGCCCGCGCGCCTGCATCAACTCCACAAGGGCGACGGCAGTGCCGCGGAGACGACGCTGGCGGTGATGGACACGCTCCACGAAGCGCGCTTCGGCGGGGCGCTGATCGACTGGTTGTGGTTCCTGCTCGGCCTGATCGGCTGCGTGATGATCGCGACCGGCCTCATCCTGTTCACCCGCAAGCGCCGCGCGAGCGGCCGGCGGGAATTCGGCAGCGCCACCGGCCATGTCTACCGGGCGATAGAGGCGATCAATGTCGCCACCGTCACCGGCGTAACCCTGGCGTCGATCGCGTTCCTGTGGGCCAGCCGCGTCATCCCCGCCGCCACGCCCGGCCGTGCCGAAATAGAGGTTCAGTCCTTCTTCCTGGTCTGGGCCATGGCGTTCGTCCACGCACTGCTGCGGCCGGGGCGCGCCGCATGGGCCGAACAATGCGCGGCCATCGCGCTGCTGTGCATCGCGCTGCCGCTGCTGAACGCGGCGACCACCGGCGCATGGTTCGGCCGCTATGCGGCGACGGGAAACTGGGCGGGTTTCGGCGTCGAAATCGTCGCCATGCTGTCCGGCGGGGCCTTCGCCCTCATCGCGTTCCGGCTGGCGCGGAAGGCACCGGCGTGACCGCGCTCATCGCCGCCCTGCTGCTGCTGTTCGCCGGCTTCCTTGCCTTCGCGCTCGCGATGCAGCGGCACCAGCGCGATCTCGCCGGCCGCCCCCTCAGCCGGCCCGTCAGCCGGCTGGCGCGGGTTGGCGGCTGGGCGTTGCTCACCCTCGCCCTCATCCCGCTGGTGGCGGGGTTCGGCGCGGCATTCGGCGCGGTGTTGTGGCTTGCCCTCGTCACGCCCGCCGCCATGCTGGTGGTGCTTTTGCTGACCTATCGGGGTATCCGGTGGCGGGGATGAACCGCCTCCGGCCACGCGACCGGTATCGCAACGCCGTGCGGCACGAGGGCGAACCGGCGATGTTCAGGTCTCACAGCCCAGCCGCTGACCGCCCGGCCGACCGGCGCGACAGCGTCTATTCCGCCGGCGGCTGGCACCACCGTCTCTCCGGCTCGCTGCTGGCTCTGCTCGCCCATCTGCTGATCATCGGCGCTTTTCTGATCCACGCCGGGGTACGCTACACAGCCGTCCAGACGCCAACGCTGACGGTGATTGACATCAACGCCCTCGCCGCCCCGCCGGAGCCGCCAAGCGAGCGGCCGCCAGGCCCGGAGCAGGTGAAAAACCGGGAGCCGCCGCCCGTCGTCAACCGGCCGGCCATCGACCCGCCGCCGATCCGGCTGCCGACGCTCAACCCGATGACGGCGCCCCCGCCTGAGCCGGCGGCCACCCCGGCGCCGCCGGAGGACAGGGCGACGGCGCCGGACGCGAAGCCGGCACCGCCGGCCACCCGCGCCAGCGATGCCAAACCGACCTGGGAGGGCGCGGTGCTGGCGGCGTTGAACAAAGCGAAGCGATACCCGCGCGAGGCCGCATTCCGCCGCCAGCAGGGCGTGCCCTATATCCGCTTCGCGATCGACCGCAGCGGCAGGGTCCTGTCGGTCGCGCTCGAAAAATCGTCCGGCGTCCGCGCGCTCGACGAAGAAGCCGTCAGGCTGCCCAGGCGCGCCGAGCCGCTGCCGAAACCGCCGCAGGACGTCACCGGCCAGGTGATCGAACTCGTCGTGCCGGTCGAATTCTTCATGCACTAACCTCACCCGCCCAACGGAACCCCGGTGCAGCCAAAGCGTTCTGGCGGCAGTGAAATCGGGGTGCGGCGACGGCGATCGGACGGCGTCGCCGCCCCGAATGCGGGGAGAGCCGCGGTGCCAAGGGTAGATGCTTCGCCTGCCGACAGCCGCCGTGCCGTTCAACCGGCCGCCAGCGCGCCGCCCTCTGCCCTTTCGAACCAGGCGAGGCGACAATGATCAAAACCATGCGGCGGGCCTTTCCCGCCCCGGCGCCGGCGCTGGTCGTCGGCCTGGTGGAATCGCTGATTGCGATCGTGCTGCTGGTCGGCGGCGGGCGGCTCGCCGCGCTCGGCGGCTCCGCCTATTATCTGCTCGCCGGCATGGCGATGCTGGTGTCGGGACTGCTGCTGATGCGCGGTCGGATGATCGGCGGCTGGCTCTATGCAGCGGTATTTCTGTTCACCGTCATATGGGCACTGTGGGAAGTCGGCGCCAACGGCTGGGCGCTCGTCCCCCGCGTGATCGCGCCGCTGGTGCTGCTGGTCGCGGTGCTGTTCGCGATGGCCAGTCTTTCCGCGCGGTCCAACCGGTGGAAACTGGCGTCGGCGGGCGGCCTGCTCATCGTCGCGCTCTTCGCGATCAGCGGCGCGACGATCGGCTGGCTCAACCGCCCGACGCCGTTCATGGCCCTGCCCGCACCCGGCATCGCCATGGCCGATCCGGCCCCGATGCAGGCCGGGGCCGACTGGCCGGCCTATGGCGGCAGCTACAGCGCCCGGCGCTATTCGCCGCTGACCCAGATCACGCCCGCCAATGTCGGCTCGCTGCGCCGCGCCTGGCTGATCCACACCGGCGACCTGCCGTCATCGGCGCGGGTGCGCGGCACCTACGGCGCGGAAAATACCCCGCTCAAGATCGGCGACAGCCTGTATGTCTGCACGCCCAAGAACATCGTCATCGCGCTCGACCCGGCAACCGGCCGGCAGCGGTGGCGCTTTGATCCGAAGGTGTCCGACGACGCCATCCCCTATACGGCGGCGTGCCGGGGCGTCAGCTATTACGCGGTGCCGGGGGCGGCGCCGGACCAGCAGTGCGCCCGGCGGATCATCTTCGGCACCCTCGACGCGCGCCTGTTCGCGCTGGACGCGGCCAGCGGCCGTCCCTGCCAGGATTTCGGCGCCAACGGCCAGGTCGATACCACGATCGGCATGGGCGACACCCCGCCCGGTTATGTCTCGATCAATTCCCCGCCGACCATCGTACGCGGCGTCGTCGTTACCGGGCATCAGGTTCTGGACGGACAGGACCGCTGGGCGCCGTCCGGGGTGATCCGGGGGTTCGACGCGGTCACCGGCAAGTTGCGCTGGGCGTGGGACATGATGAACCCGGACTGGTCCGGCTATCCGCCGCCGGGCCAGACCTGGGCGCGCGGCACGCCGAACATGTGGACCATCGCCTCCGGCGACGAAGCGCTCGGCCTCGTCTACCTGCCGATGGGCAATGCGGCGGCCGACTATTATTCGTCGCTGCGCCGCCCGCAGGAGGATGCGTTCGCCACCTCGCTGGTCGCGCTCGACGTGACCACCGGCAAACCGCGCTGGCGCTTCCAGGCGGTGCGCAAGGATGTCTGGGATTATGATTTCGGCGCCCAGGCGACGCTGATCGACTATCGCGGCATCCCGGCCCTCGTCCTTCCGTCGAAGCAGGGGGACATCTACGTCCTCGACCGCCGCACCGGACGACTGCTGACCCCGGCCGGCACGATCCGCGCGCCGCGCGGCGGCGTCGAGCCGGCCGAACGCGCCGCGACGCAGATCGTCTCGCTCTGGCAGACGCTGCGCCAGCCCGACCTGACGGAGAAGGCGATGTGGGGCATGTCGCCGATCGACCAGATGATCTGCCGCATCCAGTTCCGCCGGGCGCGCTATGACGGCTTCTACACCCCGCCGACGGCCGATCGCCGCTCGATCGAATATCCCGGCTACAACGGCGGCACCGACTGGGGCGGCATTGCCGTGGACCCGGTGCGTGGGGTCATCGTCGCCAATTACAACGACATGCCCAATTCGGTCCGTCTCGTTCCCCGGGCGGAAGCCGACCGCAAGGGCTGGACACCGCGCGACCAGGCCCGCGGCAAAATTGGCGGCGCGGAAGGCGCGGGCGACCCGCAGGCGCATACCCCTTACGCGATCGACGTGAATGCCGGCTGGCGACTGCCGTTCACCGGCATGCTGTGCAAGCAGCCCCCCTATGGCGGCATCCGCGCCATCGACATCGCTTCCGGCCGGACGATCTGGGACCGCCCGTTCGGCACCGCGCGAACCAATGGGCCGTTCGGCATTCCGTCGCTGCTGCCGGTCACAATCGGCACCCCCAACAACGGCGGCGCCGTCGTTACCGCGAGCGGGCTGATATTTATCGCCGCGGCGACCGACAACCTGATCCGCGCGATCGACCTTCGCACCGGCCGGACGGTCTGGTCGGATGTGCTGCCGGCGGGCGGACAGGCGACACCGACGGTCTACGAAGCGAACGGCAGGCAATATGTCGTCATCTACGCCGGCGGTCATCATTTCATGGAAACGCCGATCGGGGACGAGGTCGTCGCCTATGCCCTGCCCTGACACCCCCGCCGATGATATCGTGTCTGGCGCCGCTCCTCTTCCCGGCGCATGATCGCCAAGGGTCGCGGCGAAGGGCGATAAGGGGGTGCCGATGACACAGGGGGACAAAACGCCGCTGCCCGCGCCGGGCCGCAATTGCTGGCGCGTGGCGCAGGCGGACCGTTTTGCCTTCATCGTCGACGCGGCGGACTATTTCGTCGCGGCGCGCAAGGCGATGCTGACGGCGCGCAAGAGCATCTTCCTCGTCGGCTGGGATTTCGACGCCGGCATCACCCTGGACGAACAGGCGACGGAAGGGCCGGCGAAGCTGGGCGACCTGATCGTCTGGCTGGCCGATCGCTCGCCGGAACTGGAAATACGCCTGCTCCGCTGGGATACCGGCGCGTTCAAGGCGATGTTCAAGGCGCGGACACTGGCGACGATCATGCGCTGGAAAATGCACCCGCGCGTGACGCTGAAGCTGGACGGCGCCCACCCGATCGCCGGCTCCCACCACCAGAAGATCGTCGTGATCGACGACTGCATCGCCTTTTGCGGCGGCATCGACATGACGACCGGCCGCTGGGACCACCGCGCCCACAAGGATAACGACCCGCATCGCCGCAACCCGGACGGCAGCGGCTATACCCCGTGGCACGATGCGACCAGCGCCTTCGACGGCGCCGCCGCCCGCGCCGTCGGCGACCTCGCCCGCGAACGCTGGCTGGCGGCGACCGGCGAGCGGCTCCACCCCGCCGACGTGCCGCACGACTGCTGGCCGGACGGGGTGGAACCCGGCTTTCGCGATGTGACGCTCGCCATCGCCCGCACCTGCCCGGAGATGGGCGACAGCAGCGGCGTGCATGAGATCGAACAGATGTACCTCGACCTGATCGGCCGGGCGCGCCGCTATATCTATGCGGAAAGCCAGTATTTCGCATCGCGCAAGATCGCCCGCGCGATCGCCACCCGGCTGCAGGAGGAAGACGGACCGGAAATCGTCGTCATCAACCCCGAAACCGCCGAAGGCTGGCTGGAACCGATCGCTATGGACTCCGCCCGCGCCCGGCTGGTCGAGGCGTTGCGGCGCGTCGACCGTCACGGCCGTTTCCGCATCTACCACCCGGTCACCGCCGGCGGCGAACCGATCTACGTCCACGCCAAGGTGATGATTATCGACGACCGCGGCTTTCGCGTCGGTTCGTCCAACTTCAACAACCGCTCGCTGCGCCTTGACACAGAATGCGACGTGATCCTCGACCTGGCCGGGGGCGACGCCACAGCGCGCGCGACGGTGACCGCGATCCGCAACGATCTGCTGGCGGAACATCTGGGCGTTGCGCCGGACAAGGTCGACACAACCCTGGCTGAAACCGGATCGCTGATCGCAACGGTCGAGGCACTGCGCGGCGGCGGGCGCAGCCTCGTTCCCTACGTGCTGCCGGAACTGAGCAGCACCGAGGCGTGGCTTGCCGACAACGAGATTCTCGACCCCGAAGGCCCCGACGCGATGTTCGAACCGCTCAGCCGGCGCGGCCTGTTCAGGGGCTGGCATCTGCCCTGGCGGTCGCGCCGGTAACCGCCGCCGCCATCCGAAAGATGTCGAAAGTGACGCTAGGGTTTGCGCCGCATTGCCGTTAAGAGGGGCGAAAGCACGGCGGCGGAGCCGCGGGTCGATGGGGCGCAATAGTGACAGAGCTTGCTCGCTTCGCCAATCTTTGGCGCGATGGAGACAGGCTGGCTGGCGAGCGCCTCTTCCGCGAAATCGAGACGAGCCTGCACCGCATCGCCGAACAACGCCTGGCGCGCGAGGGGCATCATTCGCTCTGCGCCGGAGACCTGGTGAACGAAGCGGTCGTCCGCTTTGCCCGGCTGGAACGGGTGGAATGGGAAAGCCGCCAGCACATTCTCGCCTTCGCTTCCACGATGATGCGGCAAATCCTGCTCGACCATGCCCGCCGCAAGAACAGCGGCAAACGCCAGCACGATGCGGTCACCCTGTGCACCAACATTCCCGGCACTGAACCGGAAATCGAACTGATTGCGCTTAATCAGGCTATGCAGGACCTTGCCGCATTCGATCCGGAACGGGCGCGCATCGTGGAAATGCGATATTTCGGCGGCATGTCGCTGCCCGACATCGCGACTGTGCTCGGCCTGTCGGAGACAACGGTCAAGCGGCGCTGGGCATCGACCCGCGCCTGGCTGCTGGATCGGCTGGTCGACCCGTGACCCGGCGGCTCGCCCCGGCCGAGGAACTGGCGGCACTGGAATTGCTGGAAGACGCGCTTGACGGCCAGCCGGACGACCCGGCCGCCTATATCGCCCGCGCCGATGCGTCATCTGCCGTGCGCGACCGTGCCGGCCAGTTGCTCGCGGCGTCGCAGGGGATGACCGGGATCAGGACCGGTGCCGCCGCCCTGCCCGGCGATGTGGCGGACAACCGGCCCGCGCCGACCCGGATCGGCGATTATTGCGTCATCCGCCTGCTTGGCCGGGGCGGCATGGGCGCGGTCTATCTGGGCGAACGTGTCGATGCCGACTTCGACCATGTCGTCGCGATCAAGCTGATCAAGCCGGGCATCCTCTCGCATGACATGATTCAGCGTTTCCGCCGCGAACGACAGATCATGGCGAAACTGCGCCACCCGCATATCGCCCAGCTCTATGACGGCGGCGAGGCGGATGACGGATCGCCCTACATCGTCATGGAACATGTCGACGGCGTCTCGCTGGCACACTGGCTGGAACAGGCGCGGCCGGACCTCGACCGGCGCCTCGCGCTGATGTTGCAAATCTGCGATGCCGTCGAATTCGCCCACCAGAACCTGATCATCCACCGCGACCTGACGCCGGGCAATGTGCTGGTCAACGCCCGCGGCGACGCCAAGCTGATCGATTTCGGTATCGCCCGCCCACCGGTCGACCGCGATGCGCCACAGGCCGGCTCCGCGCTCAGCAAGCTCAGCCTGACGCCGGGCTTCGCCGCGCCGGAACGGGCCACCGAAGGGGCGGTCACCACCCTGGTCGACGTCTACGCCCTTGGCCGCATCCTGCTTCGCATGATCGACGACATCCGACAGCCGGAGCTTGAGGCGATCGCCCACAAGGCATCCGACGACGCACCGGAACGGCGCCACGCCAGCGCTGCTTTGCTCGCGGCGGACATCAGCGCCTTTCGCGCCGGCCATCCGGTCGCCGCCTATTCGGACAAGCCCGCATACCGGTTGGGCAAATATGTCCGCCGCCACCGTTTGCCCGTGGCGCTCGCCGGGCTTGCCGCCTTTCTGCTGGTCGGCGGGCTTGCCGGCATGACCCTCGCCTACCGGGACGCCGAACAGGCGCGCGCCGAGGCGGAACGGCGCTTCACCCAGGTGCGCGAACTGTCCAATTTCATGCTGTTCGACCTGTATGACGCGCTGGAACATGTCCCCGGAACGACAAAGGCGATGAACGACATCGCCGACCGGGCGCGCCACTATCTCGATGTGCTGTCGCGGACTCGCGGCGCGCCGACCGCGCTCCGGCTGGAAGCGGCGGTGGCCTACAAGCGGCTCGCCGACGTTCTCGGCACCCCGTCCGGCGCCAATCTCGGGCGGCGGGAGGAAGCGGGCGAAGCGCTTTCGATCGCGGTCGCGCAGATGCGGGCACTGCTCGCCGATCACCCCGGCGATCCGGCGATCGTCACCGGGCTGGCCGAAGCGCTCCATTCGCAGGCGCTGTTCGATTTCATCGCCGGAGACCGCAGCGCGGAAGCGCACGCCAGCGGTGAGGAAGCGGCGACCCTGTTCCAGTCGCTCGCCAGCACCGGCGACCGCGAACGTTATGCCGGCAAGGCGATCGATGCGCGCATCGACGCCGCCGCGCCGCTGAGCTGGATCGACCGGGGCGAAGAGGCGGCCGGGCGGCTGCGCCAGATCCGCAGCGATGTCGACCGGCACATCGCCACATACGGCCGGACCCCGGACAATCTGAAAAGACTTGCCCATGTGCAGGCAACGGCGGCGGAGGTGCTCGGCCGCCTCGCCGACGCCGGCAAGGGCGACTATGCCGCCGCCTTGCCCGACGCGGACGGCGCCATCCGCGCCTATGACGCTTATCTGCTGGTGGCGGACAAGAAGGACGGCGCACGCCGCAGCCTTGCCATCGCCCTGCTGAAACGCTCGCTCATCCTCTATTCGCTCGAACGCGACCGGGCGGCGCTGGCCGACCTCGACCGGGCGGAACAGATTGCGCGCGAACAGATCGGCCGCGACCCGCGCGACGACGGACTGGTGAGAATCCTGAACTCCATCCTTGAACAAAAAGCGATCACCCTCGCCTATCTGGGGCGAAAGGATCATGCCGTCCGCACCGCGCAGGAAAGCCTGGGGGCGAAGCGCCAGCGTGCGCAGGCGCTGCCGCAGGATCGCGGGGTCCAGCGCGAATATGCCGGCAACCTCCTGCTTGTCGGCCGCGTCTTCGAAATTGTCGGGGACAGGCGGGGGGCATGCCGCCTCTACCGTGAAGCGCAGGCGCTGTTCGGCACGCTCGACCGGCAGCGCCCGCTGGCCGATTACGATCGGCAGGTCGTCACCCGCGACATCGCCGCCTTCATCGCCCGCACCTGCTGATTGCGCCGCGCGCCGGCCCGCCGGAATAATTCTGCGCCGGGGTGGCCCGGTTTCGCCCGCGCCTGCGCTCAAGCCAGATAAGCGCCTGCTGCCTACGGCACAAAGCATGCGCGCCTATCAATTGGCATTCTGAGGAGCGGGCATGCAGGGACGGGGCAATCGGGCACATCGCGGAATCGAAACAAATCGAATGACTGCCTCGCGGCGATCCACAACCTTGTTGACGGCCGCATCGACCCTCATGCTCGCGACAAGCCTGCTCTCTCCTTCTGCCGCCCAGGCCGCGTGCGATCAGCCGGCGGCAAACGGCGTCACCGCGTCCTGCACCGGCACCACCCAGAATCAGAATGGCAGCAACGGTTACGGCACCGGCAGCGAGACCGGCGTCACCCTGACCGTTCAGCCCAACGCCATTGTTTCCGGCGACGTATATGGGATCAGCCTTGGCGCGAATGCGGTGGTCACCACCGGCGCGGGCAGCCGGGTGGAAGGCAGCGAGGCCGGCATCCAGACGAACGGCGCGAATGCTTCCGTTACCGTCGCCGGCAATGTCGAGTCCGACTGGTTCGGGGTCTCGGTCGACACCGGTCAGGTGACCGTCGCGAACGGCGGTTCCGTGACCGTGTCGAACGCCGGCGTCGACGATGACGAATTCGCCGCGGCGATCATGGTCGCCGACGACGGCGTGGTGACGATCGACGGCACCGTCACCAGCAGCGGCCGCCTCGTTCAGGGTGTATTCGTCGAGCGGCTGACCCCCAATTCCGGCCGCGCGAGCGACATCACCGTCGGGCAGACGGGGTCGGTGACGACCGACGGCGCCTTTGCCAGCGCCATCGGCTTTTTCGGTGGCGAGGACAGCAGTGCCAGCCACCGCGTCACCGTGCATGGCGCGATCACCACCACCGGCGACCATGCCTATGGCATCGACGCGCGCGAAGTCCTCGATGGCAGCGGCCCGATCCGCGCCGACACGACGGTCGAGATGAACGGCGTGCTGCGGACGTCGGGCAAGGCAGCGCACGGCATTTACGCCAGCGTTTCGGCGGGCAGCGTCAGCCCGATCACCATATCGAACGACCTGCGCGTCACCGGTGCAGATGCCCACGGTGTTATGCTCGGCATCTCGCGGGACGGCGCCGGCCGGATCACCGTCGCCAACGGCGGGAAAGTTATGGCGCAGGGGGCGAACGGCGTCGGCATCGCCATCGGCGCGTCGGGCGAGGTTCCCGGCCTCGGCACGGCCGAAATCATCATCGCCGAAGGGGGCAACGTCTCCGCCGGCAACGGCCCTGCGATCGCCGTAGTGGACGACCCGGAAGTGCCCGTCGACCCGGCTGTCGGGCGGATCGACACGCATCTGACCATCGCCGGCACGATAGCGCGGGCCTCGCGAAGCGACACCGCCGTTCTGCTGGGCGCCGGGGACGACCGCGTCACCCTCCTCCCGACCTATGACGTGACCGGCGTCATCAATGGCGGCGACGGCTTCGATACATTCGTGCTCGACGGCGCCGCCGGAACGACCGGCCAGATCGACCTCGTCGTCTCCGCCACCGCGCGGGTGACCGGCTTCGAAGATATCCGCAAGACCGGCCTCGGCACCTGGCGCATCAACGGCACCGTTCCGTCGTGGATGACGCTGCCCGCCGGCACGGTCGAAGCGGGCACGCTGTTTCTCGACGCGACGGCGCCCGGCCTCGACGTCACTGTCCTGCCCGGCGCGACAATGGCCGGCGCCGGAACGCTGCGCCACCTCACCATTGCCGACAACGGGGTGCTGGCGCCCGGCGACGGCATCGGCGTGATGACGATGGAATCGCTCAGCCTGAACGGCGGCTCCATTCTGGACTTCGAACTGGGAACGCCCGGCGTCGCTTCCGCCAGCGATCGCATCGACGTGACCGGCGCCCTGACGCTGGACGGCATGGTCAACGTCACCAACGCGGGCGGGTTCGGCAACGGCGTTTATACGCTGATCACTTACGGCACGCTCGCCGGCGACAATGGCCTGGCCGTCGGCGCGGCACCGGCGAACCACGCCTATACCGTCAACGCCGGAACCGGCTCCGCAAGCGCGGTGACGCTTGAGGTGACCAGCGAGGTCGCCGGGGCCAACCAGTATTGGGACGGCGCCAACAGCACGCACGGCAACACCCAATACGGCCGCGGTGGCGGCGGCATATGGAATGCCGCCGGCACCAACTGGACCAATGCGGCCGGCAACGCGAACGCGGCCTGGGGCGACCAGTTCGCCATTTTCTACAATGGCACCGGTGACGTTACGGTTGAAGGCGCACAGAGCGTTACCGGGCTGCAATTCGCGGCCGACGGCTATCGGCTGGTCGCGGGCGCCGGTGGCGCACTCAACCTGACCGGCACGCGCAGTTCCGTGCGCGTCGACGCCGGCCGCACCGCCACGCTGGCCCTGCCCGTGACGGTGGCCGGAAGCCTCACCAAAGACGGTGGCGGCACGCTGGCCCTGTCGGGCGAAGCCGATATTGCCGGCTCCCTCGACGTTTCCGCCGGCCTGCTGCGCATTGCGGGTGGCGGCACGGTGGAAGCGGAGCGCGGGGCCATCACCAACGGCGCAACCATCATCGTCGATGGCGCGGGGTCCGTGCTGACAACGCGGCCGACAGGCGCGGCGCTCACCGTCGGCGACACGGGCGACGGGACTCTGAGGGTCATCGCCGGGGGCAAGGTCGAGAATGCCCGCGCCGCCATCGGCAGGCTGGGCTACACGCAGGGCGGCGCGGCGCTGCCCTATAAGGGTGTGGTGGAGATATCCGGGCCGAACTCGGTCTGGAATGTCGCGTCGCTGTTCGTCGGGAGCGAGGGCGGTGACGGCGACCTCACCATCAGCGATGGCGGGGTGGTAAACGGGGAGACCGGTTTGATCGGCATCGGCTATCTGCCGATGCCCGCCGACTCGGGAATTCCGCATCGTGGCAGCACCGGACGGGTCACCATTCGGGGCGCTGGATCGGCCTGGCTGCTGAGCGATGAACTCCGGCTCGGCGTCAGCTCGGAAACGGTTGCCCTCACCACCATCACGGATGGCGGCGCATTGACGAGCCCATATCTTTATCTGGGGTCCGGCGCCGATTCGCAGGGAGAGTTGCACGTCTCCGGCGCGGGTTCGACAGTCACCGCCAATGCCGGTATTTTTGTCGGCTATGGCGGACGCGGCGCTCTGACCCTCGCCGACGGCGCGCAGGCGAGCAGCTACCGCGGCGAGATTGCGACAATCACGGACGGTATCGGCGACATGCTGGTGACGGGCACCGGGTCAGTGTGGACCGTGGGCGATCTGGTCGAGATCGGCATCAATGGCGGCGTGGGCAGCCTGACCATTGCCGATGGCGGACGGGTGCGGACCGGAACGGCGGTTGCCGACAATTTCGGCGGTATCAACCTTGGCGGGAACACCGCGAGCAGCGGCACGCTCACCATCGGTGCCGCGCCGGGTGAGGCGCCGGCCGCCGCCGGCGTGCTGGACGCGACCTATGTCAGCTTTGGCGGCCATAATGGCACGATCAATTTCAATCACAGCGGCGTCACCACTTTTGCGCCGGTGATCGACAGCCTGGCCGGTGCCAACCATGCGATCAACCATTATGCCGGCACCACGATCCTAACCGGCGACCCGGCGAGCAACAGCGCCTTCAAAGGCTTTGCCGGCACGACAACCGTCTATGGCGGCACGCTGCTTGTCGGCGACGCGGACGGGAAGGGCGAGCTTGGCGGGCGGGTGATCGTGAAGGCCGGCGCCACCCTCGGCGGATCCGGCTATATCGGCAAGAACGGCCCCAAGATCGACGGTACCGCCGTCCCCAACATCATCGAAGCGGGCGGCATCGTCGCCCCCGGCACCAACGGTGTCGGCGCCCTCACCTTTGCAGGCGAACTGCGCTTCGACGCCGGGTCCCAGCTGCATTTCCAGATCGGCACGCCGGGCAGCGCGGACAGTCCCGGCACCAGCGACCGCATCGTGATGAGCGATCTGAACGCGCATCTGAATGTCGGTGCAAGGCCAGAACTGCACCTTTTCGATATCGGCGGCGCGGGTATCGGCCATTACCGCATCTTCACCCTGAACCGCGGCGCGGCGACGCGGCACCCGGACGGTTACTTCACCATCATCCAGCCCGGCCCGGCTCCAGGCGCCGATTACAACGTGATCGAGGTGTGGGACGCCGGCGGGACGAACTCGCATCTCGATCTTGTCATCGGCAGTCCCGACAATCTCCAATACTGGCAGGACACATCCGCCAGCTGGACGGCGGGCGGACTTGACTGGCGCAATGCCGGCCAGCCGGTCGACGTCGCCTGGGCCGGCAACCATGGCGTGTTCGACGGCGCCGGATCGACCATTTCCGTCGATGGCACGCAGAGCTTCAAGGGCCTGCAGTTCGTCACCTCCGGCTACACGCTCGACGGCCCCGGCGCGCTCGAAACCGTGGCCGGCGCCAGCGAATTGCGCGTGCTGGGTGACGGCGCCGCGACGATCGGCGCGGCGATCACCGGCACCGGCGGCATCGTCAAGACGCAGAGCGGCACCCTGACGCTGACCGGCGTCAACAGCTACACCGGCCGGACGACCATAGATGGCGGCACGCTTGCCCTGAACGGCATCGGCTCGATCGCCGCCAGCTCCGGCGTCACGTTGAACGGCGGCCAGTTCGACATCGCCGGCGTCGCCGGCGGCCTGGCGCAGATCGGCTCGCTTTCCGGCTCCTCCAGCGGCCATATCTGGCTCGGCACCGCCGAACTCGCCGTCCATCAGGCGGAAGCCGCCACCTACGCCGGCATAGTCGGGGGCGACGGCGATTTCACCCTGACCGGCCCCGGCATGCTGACCCTGACCGGGATTTCCGACATCGGCCTGACCACGGTGACGCCCGGCGCCACGCTGCGGATCGGTGACGGCACCGGCGGCGGGCTGGTTTCCGGCGACATCCACAATGACGGCACGCTGATCATCGACCGCACCGACACATCCTTCTACGGCAGCACGCTGACCGGCAACGGCGCCCTGCTGCATCGGGGGCCGGGCACCACCCTGATCGCCGGCAACAACGACCTGTATAATGGGCTGGTCCACATCGACAACGGCACGATCCAGCTGACCGATACGGGGCAGATCAGCACGCCGATGCTGACCGTCAATACCGGCGGCGCATTGCGCGGGCTGGGGACGGTGCGGGGCGACGTTCAAGTGCTTGGTCGGTTGCTGCCGGGCCTGTTCACGCCGCCGAACGTCCCGGGCGGCGCGAATATCCTGGAACCGCTCCGCGTGATCGGCGACGTCAGCTTCGATCCCGCCGCGACCTTCGGCGTGCGCGTTGCCGCCAGCGGCAGTACCGACAGCCTGGCCGTCACCGGCGCCGCGGCGCTGGCCGGCACGGTCGAGGTCACCGCCATCGACCCGGCGCTTTCCTACCGCAACGGCCAGACCTACACGATCCTGTCCGCGTCGGACGGGATCAGCGGCAGCTTCAGCGATTCGATGATGCTGACCCATTCGGCGTTCATCACCCCGGAACTCTCCTACACCGGTACCGACGTGCTGCTGACGCTGGCGATCACCCAGGATTTCACCACCGTCGCCAACACGATCAACCAGCGCGAAGCGGCAAAGGGTCTGTTCAACCTCGACCAGACGGCCGGGTCGGACGCGCTGGCCGTGTTCAACACCGTCGCGATGCTCGACGCCGCCGAGGCGCGCGCCGCCTTCGACCTGGCTTCGGGCGAAATCCACGCCTCCGCCCAATATGCGGTGGCGGACACGACGGACCTGTTCACCCGCACCGTCCAGCGCCGCGCCGGCGCGATGCCGTCGGCACCCGGCCGGCCGACGCCCTGGCTCGCCCTGCTCGGGCAGAGCGGCAGGCATAACGCGGACGGCAACGCCGCGCGCCTGTCCAGCCATGCCTGGGGCATCGCGGGCGGTGTCGATCTGGTGAACGCCACCATCGGTGACAGCGGCTCGGCGCGGCTCGGCCTCGCCGCCGGCTATCTCGATGGCCGGGCAACCGTCGCCGCGCGCCGCTCCTCCGTCGATTACGACAGCAGCTTCATCGGCGCCTATCTCGCCCTGGCCCACGGTGGCATCCAGCTGTCGAACGCGTTCAGCATCGGCTGGCACGATCTCGACAGCCAGCGGCAAGTCTCGATCGGCGCGCTCGACCGCACGGCGCGGGCTTCGCGCGATGCGCGCTCGGTCGGCTATTCGGCGGCGCTGCGCTACGACCTGCCGGTCGGCGCGTTGCGCCTGTCGCCGCTCGCCACGCTCGACATCGCCAATATCCGCCTGAACGCGGCGCAGGAAACCGGCGCCAACGCCCTGGCGCTGAATCTCCGCAAGGAGAATTTCACGGCGGCATCGGTCGGCGCCGGCGCGGAGCTTGGCTTCGGCAGCGGCGCCAGCCCGGTCAGCGCCAGCGTCCGACTGCTCTACGACCATCGGATCGGCGACGCCCTGCCCCGGCAGCGCGCGCTGTTCACCAGCAGCTCGGCCCAGCACACCGTACTCGGCCCGCGCCTGCGGGACGGCGGCATCTCCGCCGGTGCTGCCCTGGGCATCCGCCTGTCGAGCCACGCCACGCTGACCGCCGCCTATGACGGCGTGTTCAACAGCGACCTCAACACCCACAGGGGGAATATCGCTCTCAGCATCGGCTTCTGACCCGGGCCGATCCCTCGGGCACCGAATTCCGCGCCATCACGGCGGCGTCCGGTGCCCACCCCCTTTCCGGTCAGGCGCCCGCCCCCTGCCCGCCCACCATCGACGATCTCAGGATCTGGATCACCTGCTTCATGAACCGCGATAGCGGCCGCTAACGGTGCGCGGGTTCGGCGCAACATAGCCCGCTGCGGCGGCACGGCCGGGCTATCGGGCGAAGAAGCCGCGCGAAACCGGCGATCCATTCCATTTCTGCATCAATGCATGAAGTCAAAGCATTGGAACGGCCCGGCGGAACGCCGCAGAAGCGGCGCCGGGCGGCGGATGTGTCGTGCCGTTTGGCGGGCCGAACCCCCGGCATATTCCCTGTCATCCTGAACAAGGCGATCGCGCGAGGACATGTCATTGACGCCTGAAACCCCACCGCGCCCGGCCACGGGCTTCGCCTGGGACGATCCGTTCCTGCTCGACGCGCAGTTGACCGACGAGGAACGGATGATCCGCGACGCCGCCCGCGCCTATGCGCGGGACCGGCTGCAACCCCGCGTCACCGCTGCCTTTGCCGAGGAACGGACAGACCCGGACATCTTTCGCGAGATGGGGGCGCTCGGTCTGCTCGGGGTGACGGTCGACCCGGCCTATGGCGGCGCCGGCGCCGGCTATGTCGCCTACGGGCTGATCGCGCGCGAGGTCGAGCGGGTGGATTCCGGTTATCGCTCGATGATGTCGGTGCAGTCGTCGCTGGTCATGTACCCGATCGACGCCTACGGATCGGAGGAGCAGAAGCGCAAATACCTGCCCCGGCTGGCAAGCGGGGAGTGGATCGGCTGCTTCGGCCTGACCGAACCGGATGCCGGGTCCGACCCCGGATCGATGAAGACCCGCGCGACGAAAATCGACGGCGGCTACCGGCTGAACGGCGCCAAGACGTGGATCTCCAACGCGCCGATCGCCGACCTGTTCGTCATCTGGGCGAAGTCCGACGCGCATGACGGCCAGATCCGCGGCTTCCTGCTCGAAAAGGGCATGGCGGGCCTTTCGGCACCGAAGATCGGCGGCAAGCTGTCGCTGCGCGCCTCGATCACCGGCGAAGTCGTCCTCGACAATGTCGCGGTGGGCGAGGACGCACTCTTGCCCAACGTGTCGGGGCTGAAGGGGCCGTTCGGCTGCCTCAACCGCGCCCGCTACGGCATCAGCTGGGGGGCGATGGGCGCGGCGGAGGCGTGCTGGCACGCCGCGCGCCAATATGGGCTGGACCGCAAGCAGTTCGGCCGCCCGCTCGCCCAGACCCAGTTGTTCCAGAAGAAGCTGGCCGACATGCAGACCGAAATCGCGCTCGGCCTGCAGGCCAGCCTGCGCGTCGGGCGGCTGTTCGACGAAGGCCGGATGGCGCCGGAGATGATCTCGATCGTCAAGCGCAACAATTGCGGCAAGGCGCTCGACATCGCGCGGATGGCGCGTGACATGCACGGTGGCAACGGCATATCCGAGGACTATCAGGTGATGCGGCACATGGTGAACCTGGAGACCGTCAACACCTATGAAGGCACGCACGACGTCCACGCGCTGATCCTCGGTCGCGCCCAGACCGGCCTGCAGGCCTTCTTCTGAGGAGACGGCGATGGACCGGGTACAGATCGTCCACGACAATTTCCTGCGCCGGGTTGGCGATGGCGATCTGCCTGCGGGGCGACCACCGGCCGGCCCGCTTGCCCCCGAACAGGCGGTGTCGATCTTCCGCTCCGGCTGCCTGTCGCGCGCGCTCGACCGGGTGAGCCGGACGATGCAGGCACACGGCCAGGGCTATTACACCATCGGGTCGTCGGGCCATGAGGGGATGGCGGCGGTCGCCGCAGCACTTCGCCCGACCGACATGGCGTTCCTCCACTATCGCGACGCCGCCTTCCAGATCGAACGGTCGGCGCAGGTGCCCGGTCAGTCGATCACCTGGGACATGCTGCTGTCCTTCGCGTGCAGCGCGGAAGACCCGATTTCGGGCGGGCGGCACAAGGTGCTTGGCTCAAAGGCGCTGAACATCCCGCCGCAGACCTCGACGATCGCCAGCCACCTGCCCAAGGCGGTCGGCGCCGCCTATTCGATCGGCCTCGCCCGCCGCCTGCCGCCGGAACACAAGGCGCTGGCCGACGACGCGATCGTCATCTGCTCGTTCGGCGATGCGTCGGCCAACCACTCGACCGCGCAGGGCGCGTTCAACACCGCGCAGTGGACGGCGTTCCAGTCGGTGCCGCTGCCGCTGCTTTTCGTCTGCGAGGATAACGGCATCGGCATTTCCACCCGCACGCCCCGCGGCTGGATCGGCGCTAGCTTCTCCGCCCGGCCGGGCCTGCGCTATTTCGCCTGCGACGGCCTTGATCTCTACGACACGTTCCGGGCAGCCAGCGAGGCGGCGGAATTCGTCCGTACCCGCCGCAAACCGGCCTTTCTCCACGTCCGCACCGTCCGCCTCTACGGCCACGCCGGCGCCGACATGCCGACCAGCTACATGAACCGCGAAACGCTGGAGGCGGAGGAAGCGAACGACCCGCTGCTGCATGGCGTCCGGCTGCTGTCCGAAGCCGGTGCGCTGGCGCCGGACGACGCGCTCGCCATCTACCGGGACACCGAGGCGCGCGTCGAACGCATCGCGGCGGAAGTCGTCACCCGCCCCCGGCTCAGCACGGCGGCGGAGGTGATGGCGCATCTGATCCCGCCGCCGCGCACCTGCCAACGCGGCAATGGCCCATCGCTCGACGCGCGAACCCGCGCGTTCGGCGGCGACCTGAAACCGCTCGAATCGCCGCAGATCATGTCGCGGCTGATCAACTGGACGTTGATCGACCTGATGCTCGATCACGACGAAATCGTGCTGATGGGCGAGGATGTCGGCCGCAAGGGCGGCGTCTACGGCGTGACCCAGAAGCTGGAGGCGCGCTTCGGCCGCGCCCGGGTGATCGACACGCTGCTCGACGAACAGTCGATCCTCGGGCTTGGCATCGGCATGGCGCAAAACGGCTTCCTGCCGATGCCGGAGATCCAGTTCCTCGCCTATCTCCACAATGCCGAGGACCAGTTGCGCGGCGAGGCGGCGACCCTGCCCTTCTTCTCCAGCGGCCAGTTCACCAACCCGATGGTGGTGCGGATCGCCGGCCTCGGTTACCAGAAGGGCTTCGGCGGCCATTTCCATAACGACAATTCGCTCGCCGTCCTGCGTGACATTCCCGGCCTGATCCTCGCCTGCCCGTCGAACGGCGCCGATGCGGCGATGATGCTGCGCGAATGCGTCCGGCTGGCGCGCGAGGAACAGCGCCTCGTCGTCTTCCTCGAACCGATCGCGCTCTACCCGATGCGCGACCTGCACGAAGCGGGCGACGGCGGCTGGCTGCACAGCTACCCGGCGCCGTCCGAACGCATTCCGTTCGGTGAGGTCGGCCGCCACGGCGACGGCGAGAACATCGCGCTGCTCACCTTCGGCAACGGTGCCTATCTCGCCCGTCAGGCGCAGAAGCGGCTGGCCGACGAAGGCATCGCCGCCCGCGTCATCGACATACGCTGGCTGTCGCCCTTGCCAGAGGACAATATCATCGCGGCGCTCGCCGGGTGCCGCCGCGTGCTGATCGTCGACGAAACCCGGCGCAGCGGCGGGGTGGCGGAGGCGCTGATGGCGCTCTTGACCGAACGCACGACGGTTCCGCACGCGCGGCTGACGGCGGAAGACAGCTTCATCGCCACCGGCCCGGCCTATGCCGCGACAATGCCGTCCGCCGACACGATCGTCGACGCGGCGCGCGCGCTGGTGGGAGGGGATCGGTGAACAAAGCGGTCGTCATCTGCCCGGGGCGCGGCACCTACAACAAGGCGGAGCTTGGCTATCTCGCCCGCCACTTCCCCGACCCGGCGCTGCTCGCGCGGTTCGACGCACAGCGGCAGGCGGCCGGCCAGCCGCTGCTCGCCGCGCTCGACGGCGCCGACCGCTTTTCGCTCGCCAGCCATTCGCGCGGCGACAATGCGTCCGCGCTGATCTTCGCCGCCAGCCTCGGCGATTTCATGGCGATCGACCGCAGCATGATCGACATCGTTGCGGTGACCGGCAATTCGATGGGCTGGTACACCGCGCTCGCCTGCGGCGGTGCCTTGTCCCCCGAAAACGGTTTCCGCGTTGCCAACACGATGGGCACGCTGATGCAGCAGGCGCTGATCGGCGGCCAGCTCATCCACCCGTTCGTCGGGGAAGACTGGCGCCCGGACCCGGCCCGGCACCGCGCGTTGTGCGCCATCGTCGATGACATCGCATCCCGGCCGGGGCACGCACTGTACCGCTCGATCGAGCTGGGCGGCATGCTGGTCGTCGCCGGCAACGAAGCCGGTCTCGCCGCGTTCGAGGCGGCGGTGGAGCCGACGCAGGGGCGCTTCCCGATGCGCCTCGCCAACCACGCTGCCTTCCACACCCCGCTGATGGCACCGGTAGCCGCACAGGGGCGCGAACAGCTCCCGGTCGATCTGTTCCGCGGCCCCGCCCTGCCGCTCATCGACGGGCGCGGCGCAATCTGGTGGCCGGGCGCCAGCGACCCCGCCGCTCTTCGCGCCTACACGCTCGGCACGCAGGTGGTCGAAACCTACGACTTCACCCGTGCCATCCACGTCGCCGCGCGCGAATTCGCGCCGGACCTGTTCATCGTCACCGGGCCGGGTACGACACTGGGCGGCGCGATCGCACAATCGCTGATCCTCGGCGGCTGGCGCGGCATGGCGAGCAAGGACGATTTCCGCCATCGGCAGGAACGCGAGCCGATCCTCGCGGCAATGGGCATGGCGGAACAACGCCCGCTCGCGACCGGCCCCGCCCGAAACGGGTGATTCACAACCGCCGAAGCCGCGGCGCCGTTGCGCATCAGATCGTCGTTATCCTGCTCAGATAGGATTCCCCGACCGCGCGGGTCACCGGCCCGACCGCGCCGTCGCCGATCCTGCGCCCGTCGACGGATGCCACCGGCGTAATCCCGCCCAATGTGCCGGTGACGAAGGCCTCGTCGGCCGAATAGACCTCGGCCAGCGTGAAATCCTTCTCGCGCACCACGCCGATTTCCTCGCCGTAGAGCGCCATCACCTTGCGCCGGGTGATGCCGTTGAAATTGCATGCGCCGGTCGACGTCCACAGTTCCTTGCCGCGGACGATGAAGAAATTGGTCGAATTGCAACTGGCGACGAAGCCGCGCTGGTCGAGCATCAACGCCTCGTCGCAACCGGCGTTCAGCGCCTGGATCAGCGCCTGGATCAGGTTCAGCCGGCTGTGCGAATTGAGCCGAAGGTCGAACACGTCCGGCGTACTGCACCGGAAGGTAGAGGTCAGCAGCTTCAGCCCGCTCCGCGTCGCGGTGGGGATCAGCGCCTTGTATTCCGCGACGATGACCATCGTCGGCTTGCCGACGGCGAAGCGCGGGTCCTGCGTTGGCGTCCGCTTCAGCCCGCGCGTCACCATCAGGCGAATGTGGACACCGTCGCGCATCCCATTCGCGTCGACGGTCGCGCGGATCGCCGCTTCAACCGCCCGCCGGTCCTTGCCAAGGTCAAGGTCGATCGCGCGCAATCCCTCGAACAACCGGTCGAGATGATCGTCGAGCGCCACCAGCCGCCCGTCGATCAGCCGCAGCCCTTCCCACACCCCGTCGCCCATCGCGAAACCGGAATCGAACACCGACACCATCGCCTGGGAACGGTGGAAGAACGCGCCGTTCACATACACCTGGACATCGTCGTTGCGCGGGTCGCTGGGGTAGACCTGCGCGCCGGAAAAGCCGGGCGCATCTTCACCGCTGTCGCTGGCGGAGAATGTCATCGAGCCGGCCCCTTTTTGGCTATGGTATCACCGTTCGGCTCTAAAAACCGCACGGCCGATTGTCAACAATCGACCCAAACTATATGCCACCGGTCGAAGGAAGATATCGGACCCCACCCCATGCAGTGTTTCATCGTCGCCGCGTTCAGCGATACGCCCTTTCACGGCAATCCGGCGGGCGTCTGCGTGCTCGATGCCGCCCTCCCCCCGGCGACGATGCAGGCGATCGCCGCCGAACTGCGCCAGCCGGAAACCGCCTTTGTGCTGCGGACCGGCGATGATTGGGCGATCCGCTGGTTCTCGCCCGTCGTCGAAGTCGCGTTATGCGGCCACGCGACGCTCGCCGCCGCCTGCGTGCTGTGGAACGCGCTCGGTGTCGAACAGCACGTGCTGCACTTCGCGTCGGCCAGCGGGCCGCTCGCCGCCGAACGTGACCCTGACGGAACGATCTGGCTCGATTTCCCCGCGACCGCCGGCACGCCCGGCGCCGTGCCGGCCGAACTCGCCGCCTGCATCGACATCGGCTGGGTCGCCGCCGCCCGCCACGACGACCGCTGGCTGCTCGAATGCGCCGACGCGGCGGCGGTCCGCGCTGCCCGGCCCGATTTCGCCCGGCTGGCGCGTACCGGCATCCGCTCGCTGATCCTGACCGCCCGGTCCGACCGCCCCGGCCATGACATCGTCTCGCGCAACTTCGCGCCGATCGTCGGCGTCGACGAAGATCAGGTCACCGGCGCCGCCCATGCCTGCCTCGCGCCCCACTGGCACGGCCGCCTCGGCCCCGATCTGACCTGCTGGCAGGCATCGGCGCGCGGCGGCACGGTCAGAACCCGGCTGCGCGGCGACCGGGTCGCGCTTGGCGGTCGCGCGGTGATCGAATTCGCTGGCGCCATGCCCGCAATCGCCATGCCCACCGCCCCCGCCTGATCGCGCTTCCGCTCATCCTCAGGCGTCGACCTGTTCCTTCCGCGCTTTCAGAAAACGTTCGGTTTCCTCGCTGCCCAGCCGCATATGCTGCAGGATTTCGGCCTCCATCACCGGCCAGGAATCGCCCAGCGCGGCGGCGACGAAGCTGTCATGGCCGGTGCGGCGCGGGCCGTGGCGGCCATGCGCCAGGTAGTTGGCGGCAAGGTAAAGCTGCAACCGTCCTTTCAGCCCGCCCCAGATTTCCAACAACAACTGGTGATCCGCCGCTTCATACACAAGCGAATGCAGGTGCATCTCGCGGCGGATGCACTCCAGCTCGTCAGCGCTGTCGATCGCGGCGAGCAGCGCCTGCTGACGTTGCAGCATTTCCAAGCGGAAGGCCGCGTCACGCCGGTCCCAGGCCAGCCTGAACGCGAACATCTCCAGCGTCGTGCGCAACGAATAGATTTCGCGGATCGCGGATTCCGACAATTCGGTCACGCGCGTCCCGCTGAACGGCACCTGGACCAGCAACCCTTCGTCGATCAGCTGGCGGATCGCCTCGCGCAACGGCCCCCGGCTGACCCCGAACTGCTCGGCCAGCGCGGTCTCGATCAGCGCCGATCCGGGCACCAGGTCTCCGGCGAAGATCGCCTTGCGCAGCGCGTCCGCAATACGCGCGCCAAAGGTCTGCTTTTGCAGTTTTCCGACCGCCGGAACGCTCAATCACCCTCTCCTGAATTGATTGTCGACAAATAGCCCGGCGGGCATCGCCGCACAACCGCCGCACCCATTCCCGGCCCGCGCGCCCGCCCCGCGCGAACACCGCTTGCCTGTCCCATTCAGCGGCGATAGATTGTCGACAATCAATTAAAATATCCTGATACGCCGTTTGGGCTGGCCCCGATCCCGCGCGACAGATGCGGAACGACCGCCACCGGCCCGCGATCAAGGGAGGACAGGCTTGACGACCCGCAATCGCCCCCACCGCCGCGCGCCGGCGGCGGACGCGCACCGCGCATGAGCGTCAACGCCACCCCGTCGGCGCACAGGCGAAGCTGGCTGCGCCGCTACTGGTTCGACATTCCGCTGTGGAAACGGATCATCCCCGCCTTCATCCTCGGCGTCGCCGTCGGCGTGCTGTACGGAGAGGACGCGACCCGGCTGCAATGGATGGGCGACATCTTCGTCCGGCTGGCACGGATGCTGGTCGCACCGCTGATCTTCTTCACGATCACCGCCGGGGTCATCGGCATGGGCGATCCGAAGCGGCTTGGGTCGCTCGGCATCCGCGCGCTGCTGCTGTTCGCCGGAACCGCGCTGATCGCCGCCACGGTCGGCGTCATCCTCGGCCTGCTCCTCGAACCGGGGGTCGGCGTCAGCCTGCTCGGCGTCAAACCGCAGACGATCAACGCCGGCCGCACGCTCAGCGAGCAACTGCTGGCGATCATCCCGCTCAATCCGGTCCAGGCGCTTGCCGACGGGGATATGCTGGCGATCATCTTCTTCGCGATCTTCTTCGCCATCGCGGTGTTGACGCTTGGCGCACGCGCGCAGCCGCTGAACGCCGTGATCGGCATCGCCTCGGAAGCGATGATGAAGATGATCATCTTCGTGATGGAAACCGCGCCGTTCGGCGTGTTCGGCCTGATGGCGGCGGTGGTCGGTGCCAACGGTCTCGGCGCGTTCGTCAACGTGTCGCTGCTCGCGCTCGGCACGCTTGCCGGCTGCGCGATCCAGCTGCTCGTCGTCCATACCGGAATCATCGCGCTGCTCGGCCGGCTGTCGCCGGCGCGCTACCTGCGCGGCGCGGTCGACGCGCTGGTCGTCGCCTTCTCCACCTCTTCCAGTTCCGCCAGCCTGCCGGTCGAAATGGCGATCGCCGAAAAGCGCTTCGGCCTGCACAAGACGATCCTGTCCACCGTGCTTCCGGTCGGCGTCGGCATCGCCCGCGACGGCACCGCGATGTTCGTCGCGCTGCTGTCGATGTTCGCCATACAGGCACTCGGCATCACCCCGACACTGACCGATCTGGCGCTGGTCGTCGCCGTCTCGACCCTGCTTGCGCTCGGTGCGCCACCGATTCCGTCGGCGGCGATGTTCATGATGGCGGCGGTGCTTTCCGTCGTCGGGATCAGCGACGCGCAGGCGGCGATCATCGTCGGCTTCATCCTGCCGTTCGACCGATTGCTCGACATGATGCGCACCGTGGTCAACGTGTCGACCAACATGGTCAACGCCACCGTCATGGCGCGCTGGTCGGGCGAGATGGACGTCGATATCTACACCGGGCGGCATGCCGCCGACGCCGCCGACCGCGGGAGTTGACGCCGCGCCCCGGCAAGGCGATTAGCCGTTGGCGGAACGGGCTGAATCCCGCTTCGTAACGGTCGATTCCATCTCATCCTCTAAGGCAGGGCGCCCAGGCGGACCACCATGAACGACACCCATCTCTTTGCCGCATTCGCGCCGCCGATCCGCGAACAGTCCCCCCTCCGCCGCGCGATCACCGCCGCCTATCGTCGCCCGGAACCGGATTGCGTCCGCCCGCTGCTCGATGCCGCCGCGCTGCCGCCGGAAACCCAGGCGGCGGCGCGCGATACGGCGCGCGCGCTGATTACCGCGCTGCGCGCCAATCGCAGCACCGGCGGGGTCGAGGGGCTGGTTCAGGAATTTTCGCTGTCCAGCCAGGAAGGCGTGGCGCTGATGTGCCTGGCGGAAGCCTTGCTGCGCATCCCCGACGACGCAACGCGAGACGCACTGATCCGCGACAAGATCGCGAACGGCGACTGGAAATCCCATGTCGGTGGCGAACGCTCGCTGTTCGTCAACGCGGCAAGCTGGGGGTTGGTCGTCGCCGGCACGCTGTTCGACAGCGTCGACGACAAGGGGCTGGCGGCGGCGCTGGCCCGCGTCGTCACCCGCGCTGGCGAGCCGGTGATCCGCCGCGCCGTCGCGCTGGCGATGCGGATGATGGGCGAACAGTTCGTCACCGGCGAAACGATCGCCGAGGCGCTGAAGCGCGCCCGCAAGATGGAGGCGAAGGGCTTCACCTACAGCTACGACATGCTGGGTGAAGCGGCGACCACCGCCGCCGACGCCGCCCGCTATCTGGACGACTATGAAAAGGCGATCGCGGCAATCGGCGCGGCATCCGCCGGGCGCGGCATCTACGAAGGGCCGGGCATTTCGATCAAGCTGTCCGCCCTTCACCCCCGCTATGTCCGCGCTCAGGCGGATCGGGTGATGACCGAATTGCTGCCGCGGGTGAAGGCGCTGGCCCTGCTCGCCAAATCCCACGACATCGGCCTCAACATCGACGCGGAAGAGGCGGACCGGCTGGAACTGTCGCTCGACCTGCTCGAAAGTCTGGCGCTCGATCCGGATCTCGCCGGGTGGAACGGCCTCGGCTTCGTCGTCCAGGCCTATGGCAAGCGCTGTCCGTTCGTCATCGACTGGATCATCGACCTCGCCCAGCGGGCAAACCGGCGGATCATGGTCCGGCTGGTGAAGGGCGCCTATTGGGACGCGGAAATCAAGCGCGCCCAGGTCGACGGCCTCGCCGATTTCCCCGTCTACACGCGCAAGGTCCACACCGACGTCGCCTACATCGCCTGCGCGAAGAAACTGCTCGCCAACCGACAGGTGGTCTTCCCGCAATTCGCCACCCACAACGCGCAGTCGCTGGCGACGATCTATCAGCTCGCCGGGCCGGATTTCCGCATCGGCGACTGGGAATTCCAGTGCCTGCACGGCATGGGCGAACCGCTGTACGAACAGGTCGTCGGCGCCGCCAATCTTGGCCGCCCGTGCCGCATCTATGCCCCGGTCGGCACGCACGAAACGCTGCTCGCCTATCTCGTCCGCCGCCTGCTCGAAAACGGCGCCAACTCCTCGTTCGTCAACCGGATCGGCGATCCGGCGGTATCGATCGACGAACTGATCGGCGATCCGGTCGATGCGGTCCGCGCCATGGCGGCGCCCGGCGCGCAGCACGATCTGATCGCGCTGCCGGCGGCGCTCTATCCGGATCGGGTCAATTCCGCCGGCATCGACCTCAGCGACGAAGACGCGCTGCACGCCCTCAGCCGCGCGCTCGCCGAAAGCGCGGCGACCGACTGGGCGGCCGGGCAGGACGGCACCGCGCGGCAAGTCCGCAACCCGGCGGACCATCGTGATGTGGTCGGTATCGTCCATGACATGTCGGTGCCGCAGGCGGGCGCTGCCGTGGCCCGTGCCGCGACGTCCGGCTGGCCGTCCGTACCGGTCGCCGATCGCGCCGCGATGCTGGAGCGCGCCGCCGACGCGATGCAGGCGCGGATGCCGGTGCTGCTCGGCCTGATCGCGCGCGAGGCGGGAAAATCCATTCCCAACGCGATCGCCGAAGTGCGCGAGGCAATCGATTTCCTGCGCTATTACGCGCTGCGCGCCCGCCAGACCTTCGGCGCGGAGCAGCAGCCGCTCGGGCCGGTCGTCTGCATCAGCCCGTGGAATTTCCCGCTGGCGATCTTCACCGGCCAGGTCTGCGCCGCGCTCGTCGCCGGCAACCCGGTGCTCGCCAAACCGGCGGAGGAAACTCCGCTGATCGCGGCCGAAGGTGTCCGCCTGCTGCACGAAGCCGGCGTCCCCGCCGACGCGCTGCAACTGGTCTGCGGCGCCGGGGATATCGGCGCGGCGCTGGTCGCGGCGCCGGAAACCGCGGGCGTCATGTTCACCGGCTCGACGGACGTCGCACGGCTGATCCAGAAACAGCTCGCCGAACGCCTGTCGCCTGCCGGCAAGCCGATCCCGCTGGTCGCCGAAACCGGCGGCCAGAACGCGATGATCGTCGATTCCTCCGCCCTCGCCGAACAGGTGGTGGCGGACGTCATCGCTTCCGCCTTCGACAGCGCCGGCCAGCGTTGCTCGGCGCTGCGCATCCTCTGCCTGCAGGACGACGTCGCCGATCGTACGCTGACCATGCTGAAAGGCGCGCTCAAGGAACTGCGTATCGGCCGGACGGACCGGCTGGCGGTCGATACCGGCCCGGTCATCACCGCAGAGGCCAGGGCCAACATTGAAAAGCACATCGAGGCGATGCGCGCGCGCGGCCGCAAGGTGGAGCAGCAGGACATGCCCGCCGAAACCGCGCTCGGCACCTTCGTCGCGCCGACGATCATCGAACTGGACAGCATCGCCGATCTGGAACGCGAGGTATTCGGCCCGGTCCTCCACGTCATCCGTTACCGCCGTGAGGACGTCGACGGGCTGGTCGCCGCGATCAACGCCACCGGCTACGGCCTGACCTTCGGCCTGCACAGCCGTCTCGACGAAACGATCGCCCGGATCACCGCGCAGGTGAAGGCCGGCAACCTCTACGTCAACCGCAACGTCATCGGCGCGATCGTCGGGGTCCAGCCGTTCGGCGGGCGCGGCCTGTCGGGCACCGGCCCCAAGGCGGGCGGCCCGCTCTACATCAACCGGCTGACCCGTCTCGCCCCCCCCGGTCCGGCCCCGGTGGCGGCCCCGGCCAACGCGGCGCTGGCGGATTTCGCCGGCTGGCTGGACGGGCGCGGCGAAACGGATGCCGCCGGCATCGCTCGCGCGCTCGGCAGCGCCTCCCCCGTCTGGTTCGAAACGGAACTCCCCGGCCCGGTCGGCGAACGCAACCTCTACGCCCTCCACCCGCGCGGCACGATCCTGCTTCGTCCCGCCACCCGCAGCGGGCTGTACCATCAGCTCGCCGCCGCGCTGGCGACCGGCAACACCGCCTGCGTAGAGGCTCCGCCGGAACTGACCGCATCGCTCGCCGATCTGCCGCCGTCGGTGCGCGGGCGGATCGTCCAGTCGGCCGAAATCTCCGCCGCGCTGGTCGAAGGCGAAGGCGCGGATGTCAGCGCCGTGCTTGGCGAACTCGCCGCCCGCCCCGGCGCGGTGGTTTCGGTCCACGCCGCCACCACCGCCGCCCTCGCCACCGCCGATGCCTATTGCAGCGCCTGGCTGATCGAGGAGGTGGCAACCTCGATCAACACCACGGCGGCAGGCGGAAACGCCAGCCTGATGGCTATCGGATAAGTTAAATATTCAACTTTTTGTTGCAAAGCGCGCCCGGTACGTGCACCCCTTGTGGCGTCCGCTCGACAAGCGGGCGGCGCCTCGGTATCAGCCGCGGCAATTCGACGTTATGGCAAGCCAATTGACCCTTGATCGCGCCGAATCCCGGCATGCGTATCCCGCCGCACCCCGGCGGAACGCGCCGGCCTGCACCGGAACTCCGCGCGAATGACCGCCGCCGGCTATGATGATGTCGTCGTCACCGCGCCGGTGACCGTTCCCTATCAGCGCTATTCGACCAAGGGCGCGCACTGGTTCCTCGGCCGCGCCGTCGCCGGCCTGCTCGACGCCAGCGGCCTGCCGAAAAGCGGGATCGATGGCCTGTGCGTGTCCAGCTTCTCGCTCGGCCCCGATTCCGCCGTCGGCCTGACCCAGCATCTCGACGTCTCGCTGCGCTGGCTCGATCATATCCCGATGGGCGGCGCCAGCGGCATCGTCGCTCTCCGCCGGGCGGCTCGCGCTGTCCAGGCCGGCGACGCCGGCGTCGTCGCCTGCATCGCCGGCGATGCCAACCGGGTCGATTCGTTCCGCGAAAGCACCGCGCGGTTCAGCCTGTTCTCGCAGGACGCGGTCTACCCCTATGGCGCCGGTGGCCCCAATGTCAGTTTCGCCTTCCTGACCGCCTATTACATGCGGACCTACGGCGCGACGGCGGCGGATTTCGGCAAGCTCTGCGTCGCCCAGCGCAGCAACGCCCTGCACTACCCCCACGCGCTGTTCACCACGCCGCTGACCCTCGACGCCTATCTCGCCTCGCGGATGATCGCCGACCCGATCCGCCTGTTCGACTGCGTGATGCCTTGCGCCGGGGCGGAAGGCTTTTTGGTCATGCGCCGGTCGCGGGCGGAACAGCTTGGCCTGCCTTACGCCCGCCTGCTCGGCGCGATCGAGCGGCACAATCCGTTCCCCGACGATCCGATCCAGTATCGCGGCGGCTGGGTGCTCGACCGCGACGCGCTCTACGCACAGGCCGGCGTCGGGCCGCAGGATATCGACGTTCTCCAGACCTATGACGACTATCCGGTCATCAACATGCTGCAGTTCGAGGATCTCGGTTTCTGCGGGAAAGGCGAAGCCCCCGATTTCGTCCGCCGCAACAGCTTCGAGGTCGGCGGCAGCTTCCCGTTCAACACCTGCGGCGGCCAGCTCTCGGTCGGTCAGGCCGGCGCCGCCGGCGGCTTTCTCGGTATCGTGGAGGGCTTGCGCCAGGTCACCGGCACCACGCTCGGCGCGCAGGTGGACGGCGCCCGACACGCGCTGGTCAGCGGCTTCGGCATGATCAACTACGATCGCGGGCTATGCAGCGGCGCCGCGATATTGGGGGCGGCATGACCGGCGACGTCAGGCGCAAGAACCCGATCCTGAAGACGCGCCAGCCGACGCTGCCGCCGGCGCTGCGCAGCCGCGTCGCGCTCGGCATGACCGCCGGCGCCGCCGTCGGCCGGCTCGACCTGCAACAGTGCGACCAGTGCGGCACCGTGCAGTACCCGGCGCGCGAAGTCTGCCGGAACTGCCTGTCCGGCCAGCTCGTCTGGCGGCCGCAGGACGGCCTCGGCACACTGCTCAGCGAAACGGTGTCGCGCGCGTCGATGGAACTGTATTTCCGCGAACGGCTTCCCTGGCGGATCGGTCTGGTGCAGCTTGCCGCCGGGCCGTCGGTCGTCGCCTATGTCCACGCCGCCTGCCCGGCCGCGCCGGCCGAGGTGCGGGTGGAGGTGGCGCTCGACCGCGCCGGCATGGCCGTTCTCGTCGCGATGCCGCGCGATGCGGCCGCAACTCTGGCGGAGGACCCGCACTTGCACGACATGACCTGCGACCCGACGCACCGCAAAATCCTGGTCACCGACGGCAAGTCGGACGTCGGCCAGGCGATGGTCCGCGCCCTCGCCGCCGCCGGCGCCAGCCAGCTCTGGGTCGGCCATGCCGAACCGTGGAAGCAGCCCCCCGGCTTCGCCGCCCTCGCCGATCTGCCGCAGGTGACTTTGGTGCCGCTCGACGTGACCGACGGCCAGTCGGTCACCGAACTGGCCGGGGTGATCGGCGGCAAGGTCGACATCGTCGTCAACACCGCCGACCACCACCGCACCTACGGCATCGCCGGCCGGCGCGGGGTGGAAACCGCGCAGGCGGAAATGGACGTCAACTATTTCGGCCTGCTCCGCCTTGCCCAGTCCTTCGGTCCCGCGCTGCGCGGCCGGGCGGCGGACGGGGCTGCCGGCGCCGTCGCCTGGGTCAACATCCTGTCGATCTTCGCCATCGCCAACTTCCCGCCTCACGGCACCTATTCGGCGGCGCAGGCGGCGGCGCTGTCGCTCGCCCAGTGCCTGCGCGCGGAAATGCGCCCGGCCGGCATCCGCGTCATAAACGTCTTTCCCGGCCCGGTCGACGAGGCGTGGAACCAGCTGGTCCTGCCGCCGAAGATCGCGCCAAAGGGGCTGGCCGATGCCGTCGTCAAGGCGCTGAAGGCGACGGTCGAGGATGTCTATCCCGATCCGGTGGCGCGCGACTGGCTGGAACGCTGGCGCGCCGACCCCAAGACCCTTGAACGCGAACTGATGGCGGCATCGCCGTCAAGCGCCGGCTGACAGAGCGGGGATTGCCATGACGACGGACGCATTGACCGGTTTCGCCGCCGCGCTGGCGGCAGGACAGATCCGCATCGTCGATCTGACCCAGACGCTGACGCCGGATTTCCCGCAGATCGGCCTGCCGCCGGAAATGGGCCAGAGCCGCCCGTTCCGGCTGGAGGAAGTGTCGCATTATGACGAACGCGGGCCAAGCTGGTACTGGAACAACTTCTCCTGCGGCGAACATAGCGGCACCCATTTCGACGCGCCGATCCACTGGATCACCGGCCGCAACCTGCCGAACAACGCGACGGACACGATCCCGGTCGCCGATTTCGTCGCCCCCGCCTGCGTCGTCGATTGCTCCGCCGAAAGCGCCCGCGACGCCGACTATCTGCTGACCGTCGACCGGCTGACCGCGTGGGAAGCGGAGCATGGCCGCATCCCGGCGGGCAGCTGGGTACTGATGCGGACCGACTGGTCGAAACGCACCGATCCCGCCGCCTACCAGAATTACGATGAAGTCGGCCAGCACACCCCCGGCCCCGACGTCGACGCCGTCCGCTTCCTGGTCGACGAACGCGGCGTCATCGGCTTCGGCACGGAAACGATCGGCACCGACGCCGGCCAGGCCGCCCATTTCACCCCGCCCTACCCCTGCCATACCTTCATGCACGGCGCCGGCCGCTACGGTCTGCAATGCCTCGCCAATCTCGACCAGCTCCCGCCGACCGGCGCGCTGATCGTCGCCGCGCCGCTGAAGATCCAGCGGGGCAGCGGCAGCCCATTGCGCGTCCTCGCGCTGATCGCCAACGGAGCCTGACGCCATGCCTTCATCCGCGCCCGCCCCCGCGCCGGCTTTCGCCCCCGCCGACCGTACGCTGCCGGTCATGCTGCAACGGCAGGCGGCGCGCTATGGCGACAAACGCCTGTTCGTCACCGACGAAGGCACGTGGAGCTATGCGGACGCGCTCGCCGTCGCCGCCCGCGCCGCCGCAACGCTCGCCGCCGCCGGGGTCCGGCGCGGCGACCGCGTCGCCATCCTCTGCGGCAACCGCATCGCTTTCCTCGAAATGGTCATCGGCTGCGCCTGGCTCGGCGCCGTCCATGTCCCGATCAACACCGCGTCGAAGGGGCCGCAGGTCCAGTATATCCTCGGCAATTGCGGCGCACGCCTGCTGGTGATCGAGGACGAACTGCTGTCGGCGCTCGACGTCGCCGACCTGTCCGCCCTGCCGCTGGAGGCGATCTGGGTGGTCGGCGCCGCCCCCGCCGATGAAATTCAGGGTCGCCCCTGCCGCGCCTACGCGCTCGGCACCGACGAGGTCGCCGCCGCGCCGGTCCGGCCGGGCGACACGATGGCGATCCTCTACACCTCCGGCACCACCGGCCCGTCGAAGGGGGTGTGCTGCCCGCAGGCGCAATATTTCTGGTGGGGCACGCTGTCGGCGCAAGCGCTCGGCGTCGTCGAAGACGACGTGCTGATGACGACGCTGCCGCTGTTCCACATCAACGCGCTCAACACCTTCGCCCAGGCGCTGATCGCCGGCGCGACGATGGTGCTCGAACGGCGCTTCTCGGCCTCCGGTTTCTGGCCGGCGACGGTGAAGCACGGCGCCACCGTCGCCTATCTGCTCGGCGCGATGGTGCCGATCCTGCTGTCGCGTGAGCCGAGCGCGGCGGAACGCGAACACCGGGTGCGGATCGCGCTCGGGCCCGGCGTCCCTGCCAATCTCCATGCCACCTTCATGGATCGCACCGGCGTCGCCCTGCTCGAAGCCTATGGGTCGACCGAGACCAACTTCGTCATCGGCCGCGGCATCGCCGACCAGAGGCTGGAGACGATGGGCCGGCTGCGCGACGGCTTCACCGCCCGCGTCGTCGATGCAGAGGACAACGAACTGCCGGCCGGCGAGGCGGGTGAACTGGTGCTGCGCGCCGACGAACCTTTCGCCTTCGCCACCGGCTATTTCAACATGGACGACAAGACGGTCGAGGCGTGGCGCAATCTGTGGTTCCACACCGGCGACCGGGTGGTCCGCGACGGCGACGGCTATTTCAAGTTCGTCGACCGGATCAAGGACGCCATCCGTCGCCGCGGCGAGAACATCTCGTCCTACGAGGTCGAACAGGTGCTGCTCAGCCACCCCGACGTGGCGGAAGCCGCCGTCTACCCGGTCCAGTCCGAACTGGCGGAAGATGAGGTGATGGCGGCGATCATCCGCCGTCCCGGCACCAGCTTCGACGGGGCGGAACTGCTCAAATTCTGCGAGACGCGCCTGCCCTATTTCGCGGTGCCGCGCTACCTGCTGTTCCCGGCGGACCTGCCACGCACCGAAAACGGCAAGGTCCAGAAATACAAGCTGCGCGAACAAGGCGTCACCCCGGACGCCTGGGACCGCGAAGCCCACGGCTACAAGCTCGAACGCCGCCGCTGAAACGCTCCCTGTTCCCGCGCCTCCCGCCACCGCCCCCCCCCCTACGGGGCGAGAGGCGCGGCGGCCGGCTTAGCCGTAGGTGACGACGGCGCGGCGTCGGCGCCCGCGCATCGCCGTGCCGACCAGCGCGAACCCCGCGATCAGCATGGCCCAGCCGGCCGGCTCCGGCACCGCCGCGCCCCCCGGCGGCGTTGCCGAAATCACCAGCCGGGTCTGCGTCGGCTGCGGCCTCGTGCTCGACGGCAATTTCTGCGTCGTGAAATTGAATGTGCCAAGTTTGAAGGTCGGGCTTGTCGTCGGGCCGGTGAACAGATCGATCGCCAGCAACGAAAACAGCAACGTGCCTCCCAGAGCGGCGCGCAAGCCGCCGCCTGTGCTTGCCGGATAGAAGATGACGTTGCCATTTGTCGATGTGACGCCGTTTGACGTGATCGATACGTTGAAGATACGAAAATACGGCCAGATGCTCGTGTCCGCCAGGAAATCCGATCCGTAGACCGCCGCCGACGGGTTCGCGTCCAATGCGAAACTGGCCTCGTAATCGCCTGAAACCGTGAAATAATACGTGTCGGCATGGGCCGGCACGGCAATGGCGCCGGCGGACGCGGCCAATGCAACCAGGTATGACTTCATTGCTTCCCCCACTAAGGTGAAGGGGGCGTTTATCATTCCGGCTTTGCCGCGCGTCTCACATCACTGGCCCGGCCGTCTCCGCGCGGCGGCACGCCAGGCGCGCGGCGACATGCCATAGCTGTGCCGGAATGCACGGCTGAACGCCGCCGCGCTGCGATAACCGCACATGTTGGCGGCCTGTTCGATCGCGCCGTCGCCCCGCGCCGCGATCATCGCCTTGGCTCGTTCCAGCCGGATACCGCGCACCATCTCCCCCACTCTCAGCCCCTGCCGGGCGAAAACCCGGTAGAGATGCGCGCGCGAACAGCCGATCCGGGCGGCGATCGCGGCCGCGCTCAGATCGCCGTCGGCCGCATGGCGCTCGGCGATGCCCCGCGCGGCGGCAACCAGCGCGACATCGGACAACAGTTCTTCCTCCGGTCGTTCCGCGCCAAGCTGGCGCAGGCAGCCGAGCGCCAGTTGTGTCGCGGCTGAAACGCCGGCATCCATCTCCGCGCGCGACAGCCGGTCGCCATACCGATGCATCTGTTCCAGATGGGCGTGCAGCACCGCGCCCAGCGGCACCCCGTCAAGCGCGACGACACCGCCGCGCTGCGGCAACGGGTTACCACCCACCATCCGCGCCACCATCCCGCGCGGAACGCTCAGGTAAACATGGTCATGCCGTGTCGCGCCGGTTTCGGTCACCGCCGTCTGACTGGCATCCATCACGACCAGTCCGTTCTCCCGGCCCAGCATCACCACGTTATCATGGCCCGCCCGCAACCGGACCGTGCCGTCCAGGATAATCGAAAACAGCAGCTGGTCCGCCCAGCCTCGCCCGAAACGGCAGCGCGTATTGGCGCTTTGCGAATGGCCGAGCAGCACCCCGTCGTCCATCGACCAGAACCGCAACTTGGCGGCATAGGCATCGCGCCCGGCGGGATCAATCAGCGACAGATCAAGCCCGGCATGCAGCGCGCGCCAGAAGTCGAAACGCTGCCCGGCCGCCACCTCCGCCGTATCAACGCGGGCAAAGCCCATGCATCTCCTCCTACCCCGGTTTCACGCCGCCGGCGCTCCCCGGCACAGGGTTTCTAAGCCGCTGGCCGGCCAACGTGCAACCGCTCCCCCCGCGTCGCCGCATCATTCTGGCACAGCCGGAGCGATGGAATGTTCATGCGTGCCCAATGGCTTGCGCGCCTTCGCCCCGCAACAGGCGCTAATAGGCCAGCGCGCAACCGTCGGCGCGCATCTCGCTGGCGGCGGCGTAGACGCGGCCGCCGGCCCGCTCCAGCCATTCGACGCATTCGTAGCGGCCGTAGCCACCCGGCGCCTCGGCAATCTTCCAGCCCATTGCCGCCAGCTTCGCCTGCGTTTCCGCCGGCACGCCGGTTTCCAGGTTCAGCACGCCGGTCGGCGACGCCTTCTCCTCAGCCCCGTCCTCGCCCATCACTTCGGAAGATCCGCCGTGGTGCCAGCGCGGGCTGTCGCCGGCCGCCTGCACGTCCAGGTCGTAATCGATCCGGTTGGCAAGGATCTGCACCTGCCCCTGCGGCTGCATGTCGCCGCCCATCACGCCGAACGCCAGCCAGGGCTTGCCCTGCCGCGTCGCGAAGCCGGGGATGATCGTCTGGAACGGCCGCTTGCCCGGCGCATAGACATTGGGGTGCCCGTCACGCAGCGAGAATAGCTGCCCCCGGTCCTGGAACATGAAGCCAAGCCCGTCGGCGACCAGCCCGGATCCCATGCCCCGGAAATTGGACTGGATCATCGACACCATCATGCCGTCCTTGTCGGAACAGCTGAAATAGGTGGTGTCGCCGTGGCTGGGCGCCTGCCCCGGCCGCACGTCGGTCATCAGCCGGTCGGGGCGGATCAGCTTGGCGCGCTCGGCGGCATAATCCTTCGACCCCAGCCATTCGAACGGCACCTTGGCGAATTCCGGGTCGGCGTAGTAACGGGCGCGGTCCTCATAGGCGAGGCGCTTCGCCTCCGCCTGCAGGTGGATCGACAGCGCCGACTGGAAACCGGCGCCGCGCATGTCGAAGCGTTCGAGGATGTTCAGCATCTGCAGGGTCGCCAGCCCCTGCGTGTTCTCGCCGATCGCGTGGACGGTGACGCCGCGATAGTCGGTGGTCAGCGGCTCGCTCCACGTCGCGCGCTGGGCGGCCATGTCGGCGCGGGTCATCCACCCGCCGATCCGCTTGAAATACGCCTCGATCGTGTCGGCGATCGGCCCGTCGTAAAAGGCATCGCGCCCACCCTTGGCGATCAGGCGGAACGTCCGCGCCAGGTCCGGGTTGCGGAATATGTCGCCTTCCGCCGGCGCCCTGCCACCGGGCGCATAGGTCGCCCGCATGTTGGCGACTTCCTCTATCCCCAGCCCCGGCCGCTGGAAATTGGCGACACCGCGCGCCAGGTAATAGGCGACGACCGGCGCGACCGGCACGCCTTCCTCCGCCATCGCGATCACTGGTTCAAACAGCTCGGCCCACGCCAGCTTGCCGTAACGCTGGTGCATCGCCCACCAGCCGTCGACCGCGCCGGGCACCGACACCGATACCGCGCCGTAAGGCGGAAGGACGCCGTTCTTCGCCCGCGCCCGCGCCGTCTCCAGGCTCAGCCCGCGCGGGCTGCGGCCGGACACCCGGCGATCCCCTGTACCTTGCCCGCCCTCGGGTCCCAGATCAGCGCGTAGACATCGCCGCCAATGCCGTTGGCGGTCGGCTCCAGCAAGCCGAGGCAGGCGTTCATCGCGATCGCCGCGTCGACCGCCGATCCACCTTTGCGCAATATGTCGATCGCCGCCATCGTCGCGCGCGGGTGGGCGGACCCGGCAGCGCCGTTCGCCCCGAACACCGCCGATCGGCTGGCGAAATTGGCACCGACCGGCCGGTCGCCTGCACGCACGTCCAGCCGCCGCTCATTGTCGACCGCCCCGCCCCGGCCAGCGCCCGGCGCAGCCGCCCCCCGCCCCAACACGGATGAAGCGATCGCGGCGGCGGGCACCGCGGCAAGGAAGGTACGGCGGCGCATGGCATTATCCCCCTGAAATGGCGACTCGCCTAGCGTATCACCGGCACCGGGGTGGCGGAAAGGTCACCCGCCCGGCCGCTCACGCCGCGATCGTCAGCGCCTCGAACCGGGCAAGATGATGGTCGATCGATCCGAACTGCCCCTCGATCATCGTCGCCCGCTTGAAATAATGGCCGATCGCCAGTTCGTCGGTCATGCCGATGCCGCCGTGGATCTGGATCGCGTTCTGCCCGACGAACCCGCACGCCTTGCCGACCTTGGCCTTGGCCTGGGACACGGCGGCGGCGCGTTCGGCCGCCGGCAGGTCCAGCTTCAACGTTGCCATCAGCGTCATGCTGACCGCCTGTTCGACCTCCATGAACATGTCGACCATCCGGTGCTGCAGCACCTGAAAATCGGCGATCGCGCGGCCGAACTGCGTGCGTTGCCGCGCATAGTCCAGCGTGCCGCGGTGGAGCATCCGCGTCACCCCGCACGCCTCGGCGCAGACGGCGGCGGTCGCTTCGTCGACGACCTGCTCGACGATCGGCAACGCCGCGCCCTCGCCACCGATCAGCGCCTCCGCCGGCACCGCGACATTTTCGAAATGCACTTCCGACGCGCGGAACCCGTCGACGGTCGGGTAATCGCGGCGGACGATGCCGGGCAGCCCGGCGTCGATCAGGAACAGCGAGACCCCGTCCGCCTCGCGCTGGCCGCCGCCGGTCCGCGCCGTCACCAGCAGGTGCGTCGCCCACGGCGCGGCATAGACCACCGCCTTGTGCCCGTTCAGCACCCAGCCGCCGCCGTCCCGCTTGGCGGTCGTGCGCAGGTTGGCCAGATCGTAACGCCCCTGCGGCTCGGCATAGGCGAAGGCGATGATCGCGTCGCCGGCGATGATCTCGGGGATCAGCGCATCGGCCAGCGCCCCGCCCGCCGCGTTCAGCGCGCCGCCGCCGATCACCACCGTCTGCAGGTACGGCTCGATCGCGATCGCCTCGCCCAGCTTCTCCATCACCACCAGATTGTCGACGGCATCGCCGCCCAGCCCGCCATGCGCCTCGGCGAACGGCGCGCCCAATATGCCAAGCTCCGTCGCCAGCGCCTTCCATATGCCGGGGTCGCGCCCGCTGTCGGACGCGACAACCTTGCGCCGCCGCTCGAAATCGAAATTCTCGGTCAGGAAGCGGCCAAGCGTGTCGCGCAGCATCTCCTGCGTATCGGTATAGGTGAAATCCATGTCAGGCCCTTTCGGCCGGGCGGACGCGCGGCGTCACAGGCCCAGCACCATCTTGGCGATGATATTGCGCTGAATCTCGTTCGACCCGCCATAGATGCTGGTCTTGCGCATATTGAAATAGGTCGGCGCCGCCCGCCGGGCGTAGTCCGGGCCGATCGCATGGGCATTGTCGCCCTCGCCGAACCCGCGAAAATAGGGCGCGCCGTAATGGCCGACCGCTTCCAGCGCCAGTTCGGTGATCCGCTGCTGGATCTCGGTGCCCTTGATCTTGAGCAGGCTCGATTCCGGTCCCGGCCCCTTGCCCGCCGCCTCGCCGGCCAGCGTCCGCAGTTCGGTGAACTCCAGCGCGGTCAGGTCGACCTCCAGCTCGGCCAGCTTGCGGCGGAAGAACGGGTCGGCGATCAGCGGCTGGTCGCCGTCGGTCTCGGTCCGGGCAAT
The DNA here is from genome assembly GCF_047553045.1 of Sphingomonas flavalba. Taxonomy (GTDB): domain Bacteria; phylum Pseudomonadota; class Alphaproteobacteria; order Sphingomonadales; family Sphingomonadaceae; genus Sphingomonas_L; species Sphingomonas_L flavalba_A. The sequence goes on from NZ_CP180208.1 coordinate 1,744,768, forward strand.
CGCCTTGATCCGCTCCACCCCCCGCTTCGACCGGGCGACGCCGGCAATGCCGGTGCGCTCATGCGCCAGCAGGAACTTGGCGCAGGTCCAGCCCTTATTCTCTTCATGCACGCGCTGGTCGACCGGCACGCGCACGTCCTCCAGCCACACTTCGTTGACCTCATGCTCGCCGCCCAGCGTGATGATCGGCCGCACGGTGATGCCGGGCGTCTTCATGTCGATCAGCAGGAAGCTGATCCCCTCCTGCGGCTTCACAGTCGTGTCGGTGCGGACGAGGAAGAAGCCCCAGTCGGCATGCTGGGCCAGCGTCGTCCAGGTTTTCTGCCCGTTGACGACATAATGGTCGCCGTCGCGCACCGCGCGGGTGCGCAGCGACGCCAGGTCGGACCCGGCACCGGGTTCGGAATAGCCCTGGCACCACCAGTCGTCGCCGGACAGGATGCGCGGCAGAAAGCGTTGCTTCTGCGCCGCCGTCCCGAACGTGTAGATCACCGGCGCGACCATGTTGATGCCGAACGGCAGGATCGGCACCGTGTCGGCGCGGGCCAGTTCCTCCGACCAGATATAGCGCTGCGTCGCGGTCCACCCCGGCCCGCCATACTCAACCGGCCAGCCCGGCGCGACCCAGCCCTGCTTCGCCAGCACCCGGTGCCAGCTCAAATAGTCTTCCTTGCCCAGTTCCTCGCCCCGGTCCTGCCGCGCGCGCAGCGCCGGTGGGTAATGCGCGGCGATGAAGGCGCGCGCCTCCGCCTGAAAAGCCAGGTCCTCCGCGGTGAAATTCAGGTCCATTCCGGCCGACTCCTCTCAACGTCGACGATAACGCTACTTTACGCTGACGTAAACTGCGGGTTGGAAAACACCATCGCGCCGTCGTCGATCGGCGCGTAACGGAACAGCATCAGATCGCGCAGGTAATTCTGGTGGATTCGCCACGGCTTGCGCGTCCCCTGCTTGGGAAACAGCGCCAGCGATCGCTGGACATAGCCGGATGTGAAGTCCAGCCACGGCGCCGCCTCCATCGGCTCGGCGGGCAGCGTCGGCATCGCGATGGCGTGGCCGCGCGCCTTCATGTGGTTCAGCAGGCGGCAGACATAGGCGCTGGTCAGGTCGGCCTTCAGCGTCCACGACGCGTTGGTATAGCCGAAGGCGGAGGCAAGGTTCGGTACCCCGCTGAACATCATCCCCTTGTAGCTGATCGTTTTGGCGAAATCGACGCGGGCACCGTCGACGAAGAACGCTGCCTTGCCGAGCACGGCCAGCTTCAGCCCGGTCGCGGTGACGATCACGTCGGCGGGCAGATCCGCTCCCGATTCCAGCCTGATCCCGCCCGGCGTAAACCGCGCGATCCGGTCGGTCACCACCGACACCCGCTTCGCGTTGATCGCGTCGAACAGGTCGGCGTCGGGGACCAGGCACAGGCGCTGGTCCCACGGGTTGTAATCCGGGGTGAAATGCCGCGCGACGTCGTAGTCGGGGCCAAGCTGGTCGCCTACCAGGCCGATCAGCTTGGCCTTGGTCTTCTCCGGCCGCTTGCGCGCCAGGTTGAAGAACAGCATGCCGAGCAGCACGTTCTTCCACCGCACCAGCCCATAGGCCAGCTTGGCGGGCAGCACCCGGCGCAGGCCGTTGGCGATCCGGTCCTCCGCCGGCCGCGACACGACATAGGTGGGCGATCGTTGCAGCATCGTCACATGCGCCGCCGTCCGCGCCATTTCCGGCACGATCGTCACCGCCGTCGCGCCGCTGCCGATCACCACCACCCGCTTGCCGGCATAGTCCAGGTCGTCGGGCCAGTGCTGAGGGTGAACGATCCGCCCGGCAAACTCCGCGCGCCCGGCAAAATCCGGGTCATGGCCGCCGGCATAGTCGTAATAGCCGCTGCACATCAGCAGGAACGAACAGGTGAAGGCGCCGCCCTCGCCGCCCCGCTCCGTCTCGACCGTCCAGCGCGCCTCCGCGCTCGACCAGGACGCCCGCACCACCGCCTGCCCGAAGCGGATATGGCGGTCGATGCCGTTGTCGCTGGCGGTCCGGCGGACATAGTTCAAAATCGACGGGCCGTCGGCGATCGCCTTCGCCTCCACCCACGGGCGGAACGAATAGCCCAGCGTGAACATGTCCGAATCCGACCGGATGCCGGGGTAGCGGAACAGGTCCCACGTCCCGCCGATCGCCTCGCGCGCCTCCAGGATCGCATAGTTGCGGTCCGGGCAATGCTTCTGCAGGTGATAGGCGGCACCGATGCCCGACAATCCGGCCCCGACGATGATGACGTCGAAATGCTCCATGCCGATCCGTTCCTCTCCCGGCTCGGCCGACTGTCGCGCACTCGCCGGCATTTTGCAAAAATCCGGCTGGCCGTAGCGTCCGCTCAGGTGCAGCGGGTCGGGTCGGTCATCGGATCGCTGATTTCGGGGGCGGCCTGCGCCCGGCCGGTCGGCAGCGATCCGGTCTGCCGCTCGATCATCCGGTGAACGACCGGCAGTTTCGGCCCGGCATGCAGCGCGGCCAGTTGCGCGCTGTTATCGGCATCGGCGTGGGTGCGCCGCTGGTTGTGGCGGACATAATCCAGCCAGGTCGGCACATGGTACCGCTCGATCCACAACATCGGGTCGGCCAGGTCGCGCAGCAGCGTCCAGTGGCGGGCGCCGTCGCGGCGGCGGATGCGGCGGCGCTCCGCCATCACTTTCAGGAACGCCATCACGTCGCCGGGCGCGATCCGGTATTCGATGGTGATGACCACCGGCCCGGTGCGCGGTTCGACCGGCACCGCCGTCTCCGGCTCCGTCCAGCGGCTGAGCGGGTCCAGGTTCAAATCTTCGACCTGCGGCAACGGCAGACGGAAACCGACCAGCGCGCTCCCCGCCTGGGCGATCGCCGCCGCGAACAGGGCGACGGCGACGCCTTCGCTCTCGGCGATCAGCCCGAACACCCAGCTTCCCGCCGCCATGCCGCCGAACGCCGCCATCTGGTACAGCGCCAGCCCGCGCGCGACGACCCAGCGCGGCGACGCCATCTGCACGGTGACGTTGAACGTCGACAGCGCCAGCACCCATCCGGCACCGGCCAGCATCAGCGCGACAACGGTCAGCGGCATCCAGCGGCTCGCGCCGGTCGCGAGCGCGCCGACCGCCAGCGCCAGCGACGCGATCCGCACGATCCGCTCGGTCGTCAGGTGCCGGCGCAGGCGCACGGTGGCCAGCGCGCCGCCGACCGCGCCGATGCCGAACCCGCCGAGCAACATGCCATAGACCAGCGGCCCGCCGCCCATCAGGTCGCGCGCGACCAGCGGCATCAGCGCCGGGATCGCACTCGCCGCGATGCCGAACAGCGCGGCGCGCAGCATCACTACCCTGAGGTTGGGCGACATCGCGACATAGCGCAGCCCGGCGGCGACCGCGACGCCCAGCCGCTCGCGCGGCAACAGGCGCGGCGGCAGGTTGGGCCGCCAGCGGGCCAGCACGACGATCAGCCCGGCATAGGACAGCGCGTTGGCAAAAAACGCCGCCGCCGCCCCCGCCGCCGCGACGATCAGCCCGCCCACCGCCGGGCCGACGCTGCGCGCGATGTTGAACCCCATGCTGTTGAACGCCACCGCGCCGGGCAACACCGGGCGCGGCACCATGTCGCCGACGGACGCCTGCCAGGCGGGGCCGTTGAACGCGGTGCCGCAACCGATCAGAAAGGTGAAGACCAGCAGCAACCAGGGGCTGAGCAGCCCGGCCCAGGCGCACAGTGCCAGTCCGGCCGAAACCGTCAGCATGAATGCCTGCGCCGACAGCATCACCGACCGCCGGTCGAGATTGTCGGCCACTGCCCCCGCCCATAGCGACAGCAGCATGATCGGCAGCGTCGTCGACGCCTGAACCAGCGCCACCATCTGCGGCGATCCGCTCAGCGACACCATCATCCACGACGCGCCGACCGACTGGATCAGCCCGCCGAAATTGGACACCATGCTCGCCAGCCACACCGCCCGGAACACCGGGATCGACAGCGGCGACGGCGGCGGCGGGCCGGGCGCGGTCAGGGTCTCGGGCGGGGCATCGGCCATGCCGGCCATCGTTGCGGCAACCGTCGGCGGAAGCCAACCCCCAGCGCGCGCGCCATCGTCGGACCGGTCATAGCGCCGCGACCTGCCGCCCCGCCACCGCGCCAGCCCGTCAGTCCCGCGCCGCCCCGCCCAGTTCCCTGTTCAGATAGACGGTGACCATCGCCGCGCGCCGGGCATCCTCCAGCCGGTCGGCGCCGGCCGCATGCCCACCCTCGATCGCCTCGGAATAATAGAATCCGTCGCCAAGCTGTTCCAGCTTCGCCGCGAATTTGCGGGCATGGCCGGGGTGGACGCGGTCGTCCTTGGTCGACGTGTAGATGAACGGCCGGGGATAGCGCACCCCGGCCGCCAGCTTCTGATAGGGCGAATAGCGTTCGATGAACGCCCAGTCCTCCGGCTTGTCCGGGTCGCCATATTCACCCATCCACGACGCGCCGGCCAGCAGGTGGGAATAACGCTTCATGTCGACAAGCGGCGATCCCATGATGATCGCGCCGTACAGGTCCGGCCGCTGCGTCATCAGCACGCCGACCAGCAACCCGCCGTTCGACCGCCCCGACGCCGCGATCTTCCCCTTGGCGCTGATCCCGGCGGCGATCAGGTCCTCGGCGACGGCGTGGAAATCGTCATAGGCGTTCTGCCGCTTCTCGCGCAGCGCCGCCTGGTGCCATGCCGGGCCATACTCCCCGCCGCCACGGATATTGGCCAGGACATAGGCATTGCCCTCCTCGACCCAGAACAACGCCGCCGGCCCGCTGCGATAGGGCTGCCCGGTCAGGTAGGTCGGCGTCTGCGCCAGCCGGAAACCGCCATAGGCGTGGATCAGTGCCGGCACCGGCCCCGTGCCCCCCGGCTTGCGGACCAGGAAATAGGGCACCTTCGTCCCGTCCTTCGACGTCGCGAAACGCTGCGTCACTTCCATCTTCGACGCGTCGAACCGCGCCGGCAGCGCCTGCACCGCCACCGGGGCCGCCCCCGGCCGCACCGCATAGAGCGTCGGCGGCGTCAGCATCCCCTCGACCGTCGCGAAGGCCAACTCCTCACCCCCCGCCGCCGCGTCCAGATGGACGGTCGTGTTGGCCGGCAGCGCCGCCGCCTGCTGCGCCCACGCCCCGTCCGCCCCCCGCCGCAGCGCGACCAGCCTGCCCGACACGTCGTCGAGCAGCTTGACCCACAGCACCGCCTTGCCCGCCGCGACCTGCTCGATCGCCTGGCTTGGCCCCGGCACCATCACCGCGCGCACCACCGGCGTCCGCCCGGCCAGCACGTCGGCGATCGCATATTCGACGATCGCACCCGTCGGGTGCCCCTGCCACGGGCTGGCCAGCGTCGCGAACAGGTGCCCGCCCAGCACGTCCTCGACCTCGGCGTCGACCGGCAGCGGCGATCGCACCAGCCGCCCGTCCGGCGCGACATGGCTCACCTCGCTGCGGTAGAAATCGATACCGCGCGCGATCACCGGCCAGCGCGCCTCGCCCTCGACGAACACGTGCGGGCGGATGCTGACGTCGCTCGTCTCAGCCTCCGCCACCGTCACCGCCGCCGACAGCGGCGTTCCCCGCCGCCACAGCTTGACGATCCGGCCATAGCCGGAACTGGTCAGGCTCCCCGGCCCGAAATCGGTGGTGACATACAGCGCGTCCGGCCCGGCCCAGGCGGTATCGCTCTTCGCCGCCGGCAGCACGAAGCCGTCGGCCACGAACGTCCCGCTCGCCAGGTCGAACTCCCGCCGCACCGCCGCGTCGCCACCGCCGTCGGACAGGGTGACGATGCAGCGCGCATAGTCCGGCGCCCGGCAATCCGCCCCGCCCCAGACCCAGCTCCTGCCCTCCGCCCGGCCGAGCGCGTCCAGGTCGATCAGCGTGCGCCATTCCGGCTTGCCCGCCGCGAACGAAGCGAGCGAGGCGACCCGCCACACCCCGCGCACATGCGCCTTGTCGCGCCACAGGTTCAGCACCTTGTCGCCAATCACCCGATCGGGCGTCGCGATCTGCGCGTCGTCCTGCAACAGCGCCAGCGCCCGCTCGCGATAGGCGGCAAAGCCCGGCGCCTTCTCCAGCACCGCATCGGCGGCGGCGTTCCACCTGCGCACCTTCGCCAGCGCAGCCGCACCCTCCACCGCCTCCAGATAGGCATTGGGGTCGGCGGCCAGCGGAGCGGCGCCGGCGAGCGGCGCGGCCAGCGCGCAAATCAGCGCGGACGACAGTGTCAGGCGAAGCGTCATCGGCGAATAATCCCGTGGAATGAATCCCTTGCCCGATGTGCCGCCAGTTTCACGCCCCGGTCAAGCCGCACCAGCGCGCGCATTCATTGACCATGAACCAACTTCCACTACTGTGCGCGCGACCTGTCCTCGTCCCAGTCACGGAACCCGTCCAGATGGCCTCCACGCCCCCCTTCACGCGCATCGGCATGGGCTGCGCCCGCGTGGGGTCGCTGACCAACCCGAGCAGCCCGGCGGAATCGCAGCGGCTGATCGAACTCGCCTTCGCGCTTGGCGTCCGGCTGTTCGACACCGCCAATATCTACGGCCAGGGCGACAGCGAGCGCATCCTCGGCCGGGCGCTGGCCGGCAAGCGCGACCAGGCGTTCATCGTCACCAAGATCGGCAAGCGCTTTTCGGCGAAGATGCGGCTGATCCGGCCGTTCAAGCCGCTCGTCAAGCGCCTGCGCCGCCCTTCCCCGGCCGGCGACGCCTTCGTCGCCAGTCAGCGCGCGGCCAATGTCGGCTTCGACCTCGATCACCGGACGATGGAGCGCGACGTCGCCGCCGCGCTGAAGCGGCTGCGGATCGAGCGGATCGACATGCTGCTGCTGCACAGCCCGTCGGCGGCCACCGTCGCCGATCCGGCGGTCATCGACACCCTCTCCGCCATCCGCGCCAAGGGTATGATCGCCGGCTACGGCGTGTCGGCGGATTCGGCGGATGTCGTCGCGGCGGCGCTGGCGATGCCCGGCATCGGCATGGTCCAGGCGCCCTACGTGGCCCTGCCGGCCGCCGCCCCGGTGCCGCTGGTCGCACGCGGCGTGCTGCGCCATCGCGGCACGACGCCGCCGATGGAGGCACTGGCCGCCGCCGTCGCCGATCCGCGCCTCGCCGCCGTGCTGGTCGAAACGACCTCGCCGGACCATCTGCGCGCTGCCGCCGCCCTGCTATGATCGCCGAAACCCAGCCCGCAGCGGCGGACATCCTGATCGTCGGCTCCGGCGCCGCCGGGATCGCGCTGGCGCTGGCGCTGGAAGGGTGCGGCCGCCGCGTGCTGCTGGTCGAGGCCGGCGGCACCCGCCCCTCGCCCGCCAGTCAGGCCTTCTACCGCGCCGACAGCGTATCGCCCGACACCCATATCCCGACCGAACTGTTCCGCCGCCGCGGCTATGGCGGGACGACGCCGCTGTGGGGCGGCCGCTGCATTCCGCTCGATCCGGTCGATTTCGCGGCGCGGGACTGGATTCCCCATTCCGGCTGGCCGATCGGTTATGAAGAGGTGCGCCGCTACCACGCCGCCGCGCTCGATCTCTGCCATGCCGGGCCGGAAAGCTTTGACGCCGCCACCGCCTTCGGCCCCGCGCCGTCGCCGCTGGTCGATCAGGCGCCGGGTCCGGAAATCGACATCAACCGGGTCGAACGCTTCAGCCTGCCGACCGATTTCGCCGCCAGCTACGGCGATCGCCTCCAACAGGCGCGCGACGTCACCGTGCTGCTCGATCACCCGGTGCTGCGGATCACCGCCGCCGACGGCCGGGTGACCGGCGTCGAAACCCCGGCCGGCGCCATCGCCGCGCCCTGCGTCATCATCGCCACCGGCGGCATCGAAACTCCGCGCCTGCTGCTCGCCTCCGGCCTCGGCGGCGACCTCGTCGGCCGCTATTACCAGACCCATCTGCACGTTCAGGTCGGGACGATGCGCTGCGCCCCCGGCGCCCGGCTAGACTATCAGCGCTCGCCCGAAGGGGTATGGTGCCGCCGCTACATCGCGCTGGATACCGCGACGCTGGAACGCGAACGGCTGTTCCAGATCAACATCCGGCCGACCCACCCCGACATCGCCGATCCGGCGCACCGCAACCCGATCCTGTCGGCGATGTATTTCGCCAAGGGCGGGCTGGTCGCCGAATATGCGCGGATTCTCACCGGCGCCCGCAACCTCGGCGCCGAGCGGGAACGCCGGCCGTTCGCCTTCCACCTCGCCCATCTGCGCAACATGCTGCTCGGCGGGCCGATGCTGGTCGCCTTCGTCGCCCGCTGGCTGCGGCTGCGCACCTTCGCCCGACGCAAGCTGCCCTCGGTATTCCTGCGCAACGCCACCGGTCGCTACGCGATGGACATCCATCTCGAACAGGTGCCGAACCCGGACAGCCGCATCACCCTGTCCGGCACGCGCGACGCGCTTGGCGTGCCCCGCGTCACCGTCGACTGGCAGACCACCGACGCCGACCGGGCCATGTTCCGGCGCGGCATGGCGCTGATGCGCGACGCCAGCCGGGGCAGCGGCGTGGAGCTGGAATGCGACGACGCCGCGCTCGACCACGCCGTGCTGCACCCCACCCCCGGCCACCATATCGGCACGGCACGGATGGCGCACAGCCCGGCGGACGGGGTGTGCGACGCCAATGGCCAGGTATTCGGCGTCGCCGGCCTCTACGTCTCCGGCTCGGCGCTGTTCCCGACCGGCGGCGTCGCCAACCCGACGCTCACCATCGTCGCCCTCGCCCTGCGCCTCGCCGATCATCTGCGCGCCGGGCTTGGCGCGGCGCGCCCGGCGCCGTAGAGGTCGTCCAGCCGGGCGGAGGCGGCGCCGGCCCGCGCCGCCGCCCGCTCCAGCCCGGCTGGCCCAGACTGTGCAGCCAAAGGTCCGCGTCCCGATGCCACCGTTTCGCCCGCTCATCCCGCTCTGCGCCTTCGCCGCCGCGCTTGCCGCCTGCGGAGAGAAAACGGGCACGCCGGTCGTGGTCAGCGTGATCGGCGACAAACCGGTGCTCGCCAATGCGGATCGCGGCCCCTTGCCCCCGGCTGCGGCGGTGCTCGCCGGCGCGGTCGCGGAAGGGCTGGTGGCGATGGATGCCACCGGCCAGATCGAACCGGCGCTCGCCGAACGCTGGATCGTCACCGACGACGGGCTGAGCTATATCTTCCGCCTGCGCCCCGCGACCGGCGCCAATGGCAAGCCGATCACCGCCAATGACGTCGTCCGCCGCCTGCGCGCCGCCATTGCCCGGTCCAGCCGCAACCCGCTGCGCGCCGACCTCGCGCTGATCGACAGCGTCTCGGCGACCACGCCGCAGATCATCGAAATCCGGCTGCGCGCACCGCGCCCGCCTCTGCTCAACCTGCTCGCCCAGCCCGAAATGGCGGTGACCATCGCCGGCGGCGCCGGTCCGTTGCGGCAAAAGGCCGAAGACGGCGTCATCCACCTGACCCCGTTGCCGGAAGTGGACGAAGACGGCGAACCGCTTCCGCCCGCGCCCGACCGGACGCTGCGGCTACGTGGCGAGCGCGCGGCGCTGGCCGTCACCCGCTTCGTCCGCGGCGAAGTCGATCTGGTGCTCGGCGGCGGCTATGGCGACCTGCCGATCGCGCGGCTGGGGGTGCTTCGCGGCCGTGACGTGCGGGTCGATCCGGCAGAGGGCCTGTTCGGCCTGATGATCGCCGGCGACACCCCGTTCTTTGCCGATCCCGACATCCGCCGCGCGCTGGCGATGGCGATCGACCGTCAGGCGCTGATGGTCGCGGTCGGCGGCAACGACGCCCGACCGGACGTCGCCATCCTGCCCGAACGCTATCGTTCCGCCGCCGATCCCGCCGTGCCGCGCTGGGCCGGGCTGACCCAGGCGGACCGGCAGGCCAGCGCCCATGCGATCGTCGCCGGCTGGCGCGGCCGCGAAGGCCCGCCGCCACCGATCCGCATCGCCCTGCCCGCCACGCCGGGGGCGACGCTGCTGTTCGGCCGCCTCGCCGCCGACTGGCTTGCCCTCGGCCTCACCGCCGTCCGCGTGGCGGAAGGCGACGCCGCCGACATCCGGGTCGTCGACGCGCTGGCCCCGGCGCCAAGCGCCATCTGGTATCTGCGCACCGCGCTCTGCCCCGCACCGGCGCGCTGCGACCCGGCGGCAGGCGACGCGCTGGCGCAGGCAAATATCGCCGACACCGCCGCCGCGCGCGGTCAGGCGCTGGCGGAGGCGGATCAGGCGCTGGTCACCGCCGCCCATTTCATCGTGCTCGGCCGCCCGGTCCGTTGGGCGCTCGCCACCCGCCGTCTCACCGAATTTCGCGAAAACCCCCGCGCCTGGCACCCGCTCAATCACCTGATCGCCGCCGGCCGCTAGGCTGTGCCCGCTTCGGGGGCGTGAAGCCGCAATCCGCCCCGCCATGCCCCCTCTGGACAGCGCCGCCGCCCGTCCCAATATCATCGGCAAAGGAGACGCCGTTGCCGAACAGCCGCTTCGACCGCATTGCCGATGCGATGCCCGACATCGGGCGCGATCCGGCGTCGGTCCGCCGCCGTATCGAGGCGATGGAGCATCTGCTCGAACGGCTGTTCGTCATTCCCGGCATAAACCGTCCGGTCGGGCTCGACGTGCTGCTCAACATCGTGCCGGTGGTCGGTGACGTCGTCGGCACCGCAATGGGCGCGTGGATCGTCTGGGAAGCGCGCAATCTCGGCCTGTCGAAATGGCAGATGACGCGGATGGCCGGCAATGTCGGCATCGATACGCTACTCGGCGCGGTGCCGTTCATCGGCGCGATCCCGGACTTTTTCTTCCGCTCGAACACCCGCAATCTCAAGATCATCCGCAAGCATCTCGACCGCCATCATCCGGCAACGGCGATCATCGAACGCTGATCCGAACCGGCCGCGTCAGACCGGCCTGATCCGCAGCCGCGTTGCCGGCGGCGCGCCGCGTTGATGCGCGGGGCAGCGGGTGAAACGAAACTGCCGGTCCAGGCACAGCCACACCTCTTCCAGCCAGCCGCGCCGATCGGTGGTCACCCGCAGCATCGCCGCGCCCATCCCCGGATTGGCGGCGGCGAAGGCGGCGGCGAACCGGCCGACGGTCAGCGGCCGGGCGGCCAGCGCCCGCATGTCCGGATAACGAACGCGCTGATACAGCGCGGTCGCGCGGGCGAAATAGGCGTCCGGCTCGCGCACCATGCAGGTCCCGTGCTTCGCCCATTCGTGCTGCAACAGTTGCACCGACGGCGTCGCGCACAGGTTGCGGCGGATCACCGCCGGCGGCAGCAGCGCCGCCGGTCGGCAATATTGCGGCCACTGCGCCCCGCTCCCATCCGGCCACAGCCCGTGCAGGGTGAAACCGAACCGGTTGTCGCCGCCACACTGCAAACGCCTGTCCGCACCGCGCCCATTCACCGCGCAATCCTGCGGCGCCCAACTCATCGCCAGCGTATAGCCGCCGATCGCCACCACCCGCCGCTGTTGGTTACCGGTCGGCCCATCGTGATGTGGACGTGATAACCTTGGTGGAATCTCGCAGCGCAGCGCCTGTGCCGGCAGCGCCGCCGGCATCGCCAGCACCGCCCCGGCGAGCGCCGCTCTAAGCACGGATGAAGTCGAGGCCGATGTCCGCCGCCGGCGCCGACTGGGTCAGCCGCCCGACCGAGATATAGGTGACGCCGCTCTCCGCGATTGCCCGGATCGTGTCGAGCCGCACCCCGCCGGACGCCTCGGTCGGCACCCGCCCGCCGACCAGCGTCACCGCCCCGCGCAATGTCGGCGGGTCCATGTTGTCGAGCAGCAGGTGCGTCGCCCCCGCCGCCAGCGCCGGCTCGATCTGATCGACGCGGTCGACCTCGACGATGATCCGGGCGATGCCGGCCGCCTTCGCCCGCCGTACCGCCTCGCCCACACCGCCGGCGACGGCGACATGGTTGTCCTTGATCATCGCCGCGTCCCACAACCCCATGCGGTGGTTGGTCGCCCCGCCCATCCGCGTCGCATATTTCTCCAGCCGCCGCAGGCCGGGGATCGTCTTGCGGGTATCGAGCAGGATCGCGCCGGTGCCGGCGATTGCGTCGACATACTGGCGGGTCAGCGTCGCGATGCCGGTCAGGTGCTGGACGGTGTTCAGCGCCGATCGCTCAGCGGTCAGCAGCCCGCGCGCCAGCCCGTTCAGCCGCATCACGTCGGTCCCGGCCGCAACGCTCGCCCCGTCCTCGACCAGCCGCTCGATCCCCACGTCCGGGTCGAGCGCGCGAAAGAACGCCTCGGCGATCGGCAGGCCGGCGACGGTCACCGCCTCGCGGCAATCCATCACCCCGTCGAAACGCGCGTCGGCGGGGATCACGGCGGCGGACGTGATGTCGCCCCCCTCGCCCAGATCCTCGGCCAGGGTCTGGGCGACGAAGGCGTCGAGGTCGAAGCCGGCAATATCGGTCATCGCGTTCGTCCGCTCCCCTGTTCGATTCCGCTGCGGCGGCGTCAGTCGCCGGTCACCCGCACCGGCCCCAGATCGCCCATGCCGACGGTCGCGCTTGCCATCGCCAGCATCCGGTCGAGCGACTTCTTCGCCTCAAGACGCAGCGCCTCGTCCATCTCGATACGCGGCTCCAGATCGCGCAGCGCCAGGTAGAGCTTCTCCATCGTGTTCAACGCCATATAGGGGCAGACGTTGCAATTGCAGTTGCCGTCGGCGCCGGGCGCGCCGATGAAATGCTTGTCCGGCACCGCCTTTTCCATCTGGTGGATGATGTGCGGCTCGGTCGCGACGATCAGCGTGTCGCCGGGCATCGTCTTGGCGAAGTTCAGGATGCCGCTGGTCGACCCGACATAGTCGGCATGGTCGAGGATATAGGCCGGGCATTCCGGGTGGGCGGCGACCGGCGCATCGGGGTGCTGCACCTTCAGCTTCAGCAGCTCGGTTTCCGAAAACGCCTCATGGACGATGCAGACGCCGGGCCACAGCAGCATGTTCCGCCCGGTCTTGCGGGCCAGATAGCCGCCAAGATGCTTGTCGGGGCCGAAGATGATCTTCTGCTCCGCCGGAATCTGGCTGAGGATCTTTTCCGCCGAGGATGAGGTGACGATAATGTCGCTCAGCGCCTTCACCTCGGCCGAGCAATTGATGTAGGTCAGCGCGATATGGTCCGGGTGGGCGGCGCGGAACGCGCGGAACTGGTCCGGCGGGCAGCTATCCTCCAGGCTGCACCCGGCCTCCATGTCGGGCAGCACCACGATCTTCTGCGGCGACAGGATCTTCGCGGTCTCCGCCATGAAGCGCACGCCGCAAAAGGCGATGACGTCGGCATCGGTATCCGCCGCCTTGCGCGACAGGTCGAGGCTGTCGCCGACGAAATCGGCAATATCCTGAATTTCGGGCTTCTGGTAATAATGGGCCAGGATCACCGCGTTGCGCTCGGTCCGCAGCCGCTCGATTTCGGCCTTCAGGTCCAGACCCGTCAGGCTGCCGCCCAGTCCACCACGTGCGTCCATCGATTCCTCACTCCTCCCCCGGCGTTTAGCGGGCGGTGGCCGCATCCCCAAGCACTTCCTTGACCGAACGCGAGCGATCGAGCCGGCTGGGCGCACGGTCATCATCGGCAAAGCGGGCAACCACCGTCGCATCAACCCCGGCCGCACGCAGCGGCAGCGCGAAACTGCGCTCGACCGCGCGCCGTGTCGCATCACGGGCCAGCCGCATCGGCACCGCGTCGCGCGCCTGCCGCAACAACTCCGTCTGCCCCGCCTTGCGATTGGCATCGTCCAGAATCTGCCGTGCGTCGGTCAGGCTGAGCAGCAGACCACCATTATCGTATGCCTTGACCTGATTGACATCGACCTGCGGCCCGACCAGTTCGACAGGCGGCAGGGTAATGCTCAGCGTGCGCGTAGCGGCATCCCACCTCACGTCCTGCTGGGTCAACCGCGCCAGATTCACCTCATAGCGCACCGTACCGGGCATGATCAGCGTCCGCTCGGCGCTGAGCACCCCGAAACGCTGCTGCTTCGACGTAACCACCGCGACATAGCGCGCTGCAAAGGCCGACAGCCGGTTCTGCTCGCGCAGCCCCTGGAGACTGCCGGAAACGATCGTCTCCGGCTCCGGCGCGACCCGGTGCTCGACATAGCGGACCGCAAGCAGGAACGCCCCGCCAACCAGCACCGCCAACAGCAGCACGCCGGCAACCAGCCGTCCAAGCGAGCCCATCAGGCCGCCCTCGCCCAAACTGCTCCCGCTTCGACAACCAGCCCGCGCTGACGCAGATCGACGAGATGGGCGAGAACCGAGCGGCCGGCAGCCCCGATCAGCCGAGGGTCGAGGCCGACATACATGCGCTCGACCAGCGCGGGAATGGCGCGCGGCGTCTCATCAAGCAGACGCAATATCTGGCCCTCACGCTGCTTGCGGTGACCGGCAAGGCCGCGGACCAACCGCTGCGGCCGCTCCACCGGCTCGCCATGCGCCGGATAATAGATCCTGTCGTCGCGCCGTCCGAGCCGATCGAGGCTGGCCATATACGCGGCCATGTCGCCGTCCGGCGGCGATATGACGGTGGTCGACCAGCCCATGACATGGTCGCCGGTGAACAGCGCTCCGCTTTCCCGCAGTGCGAAACACAGATGGTTGGACGTGTGGCCCGGCGTCGCTACCGCTTCCAGCGTCCAGCCGGGTCCAGCCACCGTCTCGCCGTCAGCCAGTACCCGGTCCGGCGCGTAGCTCCGGTCGAAGGCCGCATCGGCACGCGGTCCGTCATCGTCCAGGACAAGCGGCGCGCAACCGATAACCGGCGCGCCGGTCGCCGCCTTCAGCGCCGCCGCCGCCGGGCTGTGATCGCGGTGGGTGTGCGTGCAGACGATTGCCCCAACCCGCTCCCCCCTCACCGCCCGCAGCAATGCCGCAACGTGATCGGCATCGTCCGGCCCCGGATCGATCACCGCCACATCGCCGCCACCCACAATATAACTCTGGGTCCCGGTATAGGTGTAAGGCGACGGATTGGGGGCGAGCAGGCGTCGCACCAGCGGCTCAAGCCGCATCACGCGTCCGGTGGGCAGATCGTCCATACCCTCCGATGTGGCGATTTGCCGTCCGGAAGCAAGCACCTTGTCCGGTGATCGCGCGGCGCGACCGGCGGAAGCCGCCCTGTGAGGCCGCCCTGGGGACGGTGGCCGGACTTCCGCCGGGATCGGGCGATCAGCGCGCGCGCAGGTCCGCGATCTTGCGATCGATGCTGGCAAGCGCCTGGGCACGCCCGGCTTCCCCAGCCGCCGGCAAGTCCATCGCCGCGACGCTCTGCCGTGCGCCTTCCAGCGCGGAGATGACAGTCTGACGAATCTCGGCTCCGTCGACACCACCGTTCTCGCATACCGAAACGGTACGAAGCGCGCTGCCGTCGCGGTCGTAAGAAATACTGGCGGTAGGGGCGTGCCGCCGTCCGCCGCAATCGCGCATCACTACGCGTATCCGCGCATGGGCCTGCCTGGCGGCATCGGCTGCCTCGCGCCGGGCGGTCAGTGCATCCCTCCTAGCATCGGCAGCGGCGCGACGGGCATCCGCCAGCGCAACCTGCACATCGCGGTCAACGTCACGCATCGCCACGCCGACCGCGCGCTCGACACCAGCCATATCGGCAAGATCCTCACGCGGCACAGCCGGTGACTCAGGCGGCGCGGGTGGCGCCGGCACGACATAAGATACTGACGGCGCGGAAGATAAAGCGGACGGCGTCGGCACTTCGACAATGCCGTCAGACTCATCCCGCGGCATCGCGACAGGCGCCCAGTCGGCCGTCTGCGCGACTGTACGTTTCACATCCTCCCGCACCGCGCTACCGGCATCGGCGGCGATTCCGCCGGATGCGGTCAACAGCAGCCCGCCACCGGTCAACAGCAGTGCCAGCGCGGTGCCGCAGCGCACCGTCCCACGGCCAGGCTTGTCATGGCCCATCATCTTCAATCTCCTCTTGAGGTCATCCCCGGCCCCAAGTGCGCACGCTGCCACGGGCAGGCGGTCGCAAGTCGATTTCAGCAGCGCCAGGCCATAAGCGTGGCGTTCAAACGATGTAGCAGTCGCGAGCACGACGGCATCGCAGGCCAGTTCCTGGTCGACGCGAAAAGCGCGGTGCGCGCGGTGCGCGATCGGATTGAACCAGTGGACCGACAGGATGATCAGCGCCACGAGATTGGCTGACATATCGCACCGGCGATGGTGCTGCGCCTCGTGCGCCATCGCCAGCCGCAGCTCATCGGCATCGTAACGCCGGCGATAATCATGCGGCAGCACGATCGTTTTGATGAAGATGCCGGTCGCAAACGGCCCGCGAACCGCGCGGCTGGCACAGACTTCTATACCGTCCCGGTCCAGCATCGGCAGTGGTGTCGAACGGCCGATCACCCGGCGCACGAACAGGCTGTAAGCGCCGAGGTGCCAGAGGAAATGGACGACGGCACCTGCCAGCCACAGGGTCAGCAATACCGCCGCCCAGTCAAACGCCGGCGTCACAGGCGCGGCCAACGCCGCCTCCCGAACGATCTCGATGTCGAACAGCGGCGGCAACGCCGCAATCGGATGGGGAACCGCCGTCGTCGGCAAGGGCGGCAGCACCATCCTGATTGCCGGCAACAGCCACAACGCATAGGCGACGCGTGGTCCGAACCGGCGAGCCATGGGACCACGCAGCAGCAGCACGACCAGCATCAGAACGGTGGTCGCGATCAGCGTCTCGACGATCCAGCCGCTCATGGCTTCAGCTTCCGCAGCAGAGCCTCGATCTCGGCGATTTCCTCGGCCGACAGGCCGTCCCCCTCGGCGAGATGAGCGACAAGCGGCGTCACCCGCCCGCCAAACAGCCGATTGATCAGCCGCCGTGATTCGCTGGAGACATAATCGGCGCGGGCGATGACCGGCCGATAGAGATAACGACGGCCATCCTGCTCATGGGCGATCACGCCTTTACCCAACAATCGCGACAACAGCGTCTTGACCGTCGACATGTTCCAGCCCCGGGCGGCGCCGGCGCGTTCCGCGACCTCGCTCGCGGTCAAAGGGCTGCTGTCCCACAGCGCCTCCATCACCGCGTATTCGGCATCACTGATCCGTTCGGGCATCGCACGCCCCCATATCGAGATCGACCGATTACATTTGTAGTCGAATAACTGAATAGGCCGTGAACGGTCAAGCGGTCGTGGTGTCGGGCGCGCTTACAACACGCGCATCGCGGCGGCACGCATTTACCATTAAGCAGCGCTGAAAACCGCCAATCATTCCGACTGGCACAACGGCTGCATAGGATAAGGCGGTTCCAAAGCCGCGTAACTGAGCGGTGGGCCAGCTGCTAACCCGATCTCGCGCTGGCCCACCCTCACCCGTTTTCCCGACCCCGGAACTCTTCCAACAGCACCAACAAAAAGCGCGCAACGCATCGCGTCGCGCGCCCGGTAATTGTCGCCAGACGGTTCAGCCGGCGGCGACGCCCTTATCGGCCATCAACTGCGCCAGCTCGCCGCTCTCATACATTTCGAGCATGATGTCGGACCCGCCGACAAACTCACCCTTTACGTATAGCTGCGGGATCGTCGGCCAGTCGGAATAGGTCTTGATGCCCTGGCGGATGCCCTGATCTTGCAGCACATCGACGCTTTCATACACCACGCCGATCCGCTCCAGGATCGCGACGGCACGGCTGGAAAAACCGCATTGGGGAAACAGTGGCGTGCCCTTCATGAACAGCAGCACATCATTGTCGGCCAGCAGAGTGCTGATCCGTGCCATTCCATCGTCCGTCATCGCATCATCCATCGCAAAATCCCCCTATACCCCCGACACATCGCCATGTCGGTACGCGAATTCAAGGGGGCGGGTCAGTCCGGCACCACGGTGGTCAGCTGCAACGCGTGCAGCGTGTCGCCCATATGCCCGCCCAACGCGGCATAGACCGCCTGATGCTGGCGCACCCGGGATACCCCACGAAAAGTCTCGCTGACCACCCGCGCCGCGTAGTGGTTGCCATCACCGGCCAGATCGGTGATCTCGACATCCGCGCCGGGTATTCCAGCACGGATCATCGCCGCGATCTCATCCGCTTCCATCGCCATGACGCGCTCAGTTCTGCTCTTCGATGAACTGCCGCCGTGCCTCGACCGCCTTGGCCTCGATCGTCTGGCGGATCTCCGCATCGCTGATCTCGACCCCCGCCGACGTCAGGTCGCCAAGCAGCTTGCGGATCACATCCTCGTCACCCGCCTCCTCGAAATCGGCCTGAACCACTGCCTTGGCATAGGCGTCCGCCTCCTCCGGCGTCAGCTTCATCTTTTCCGCCGCCCAGTGCCCGACCAACCGGTTGCGGCGCGCCGTAATCCGGAAAGCGACATCCTCATCGCGTGCGAACTTCGCTTCGAAGGCGCGCTGGCGCTCGTCAAATCCACTCATCACCAACTCCCCGTGTCAACCGTTCGCCCCCGAAATAGGGAGCGCCGACGGCCGGCGCAACGCCTAGCCGTTCGCCGGGTCGACGACCACCACCAGCTTGCCAATCGCCCCGCGCGCGCCAAGCCGGGCAATCGCCTCGCCGGCGCGCTCCAGCGGATAGGTGGCGGTGACGCGCGGGTGAATGCGTCCTTCGTCCCACAACGCGAACAATGTCTCGACATGGGCGGCGTTGCCGTGCGGGTCGCGCGCGGCGAATGCCCCCCAGAACACGCCGCAGACATCGCAGCTTTTGAGCAAAGTCAGGTTGAGCGGCAGGCGCGGGATGCCGGCGGGGAAGCCGACGACCAGATAGCGCCCCTCCCAGCCGATCGCCCGCAATGCCGGTTCGGCATAGTCGCCACCGACCGGGTCGAGGACGACGTCGAACCCGCCGCGCCCGGCCTTGTCCTTGAACGCATCGGCCAGTGCCTTCGCCTGCGTCTTATCGAACGGCGCCCGGCCATAGATCAGCACGTCGTCCGCCCCGGCATCCCGCGCCGCCGCCGCCTTGTCGGCGTCCGACACGGCGGCAACCACCCGCGCGCCGAACGCCTTACCCAACTCCACGGTCGCCAGACCGACACCGCCCGCAGCACCCAGTACCAGCAGCGACTGCCCGGCTTTCAGCCGCCCACGGTCCAGCAACGCATGAATGGCGGTGGCATATGTCAGCAGCAACGCCGAGGCGGACACCATCGACACCTTGTCCGGCACGCGGAAACAGCGCGCCGCCGGGACCGCCACCTTTTCCGCCAGCCCGCCGGCGGAGGTCAGCGCGATTAGCCGGTCGCCGGCCCGCCAGCCACTGACGCCCTCACCCACCGCCTCGACAATGCCGGACACCTCACCACCCGGCGCAAACGGCCGCTCCGGCTTGAACTGGTACTTGTCCTCGATGATCAGCACATCAGGAAAGTTGATCGCGCAGGCGACCACCCGAACCAGCAATTCCCCGGCACCGGCAACCGGCTCCGCGACATCGCTGAGCACCAGCGTTTCCGGCCCTCCGGGGGCAAGCGACAACAGCGCCTTCATCCGTCTCTCCCGCAAATCAACGCAACCGGGGTAGCAAGCCGGGAACCCCGTTCAAAATCCGCTACGGCAGAGCCGCCACGTCGGGACTACATCCAGGAGAATGCCTCGGCCCGGCGTGCCTCATAGGCGCCGATCGCCCCGTCCATCTTCAGCGTCAGGCCGATCTCGTCCAGTCCGCCGAGCAGGCAGGCCTTGCGAAACGGGTCGATCTCGAAGGTGAAACGGTCCTGGAACGGCGTAGTCACCGTCTGATGTTCCAGGTCGATGTCGATCGGGTCGGTCTTCGCGACCTCGAGCAGCCGGTCGATCGCCTCTTGCGGCAACACCACCGCCAATATGCCGTTCTTGAACGCGTTACCCGAAAAGATATCGGAATAACTGGGAGCGATCACCGCCTGCACACCCATGTCGGCCAGTGCCCACGCCGCATGCTCGCGGCTCGATCCGCACCCGAAATTGTCACCGGCGATCAGGATCGGCGCACCCGCATATTCGGGGTCGTCGAACACATTGCCCGGCTCGGCGCGCACGGTCTCGAACGCGCCCTTGCCCATGCCGCTGCGGCTGATCGTCTTCAGCCAGTGCGCCGGAATAATGATGTCGGTGTCAACATTCTTGGCGCCGAACGGATAGGCGCGACCGGAAATACGGTGGACCGGCTTCATCGCCACGCCCCGCCGGCATAGCCGGTCACCGGCCGCTCAACCTTGGCGGAAGCGGCATAGGCGGCCAGGCCACTGAGCGCGGCCCCGGCAATCAGCAGAAAAAGCGCCCGTTTCATCGCCTTACCCCCTCATCAATTCGCGCACGTCGGTCAACCGTCCGGTCACCGCCGCCGCTGCCGCCATCGCCGGCGACAGCAGGTGGGTCCGCGCACCCGGCCCCTGCCGGCCAACGAAGTTGCGGTTGGACGTCGACGCGCAACGCTCTCCCGCCGGCACCTTGTCCGGGTTCATCGCCAGGCACATCGAGCAGCCAGCCTCGCGCCACTCGAAACCAGCCTCGGTGAAGATGCGGTCAAGTCCCTCTTCCTCCGCCTGGCGCTTGACCAGGCCGGAGCCGGGGACAACCAACGCCTGCCGCACGCCGCTGGCGACGCGGCGGCCCTTCACCACACCGGCGGCGGAGCGCAGGTCCTCGATCCGGCTGTTGGTGCAACTGCCGATGAAGATGTTTTCGATCGCCACGTCCTGCATGCGCTGACCCGGCACCAGTCCCATATAGGCCAGCGCCCGGCGCGCCGCCTCGCGCTTCGACGGGTCGGGAAAACTGTCGGGATCGGGCACGGTGCCGGCGATCGGCACCACATCCTCCGGGCTGGTGCCCCAGGTGACATTGGGCGCGATCTCGGCCGCGTCGACCAGAACGGTGCGGTCGTAAACTGCGCCGGGATCGGACGGCAACGTCCGCCACCACGCCATCGCCCTGGCCCACGCCTCACCCGCAGGCGCCATCGGGCGCCCTTCCAGATAGGCATAGGTCTTGTCGTCCGGCGCGATCAGCCCGGCGCGGGCGCCACCCTCGATCGACATGTTGGCAACGGTCAGCCGTCCTTCGATCGACATATCGCGGATCGCCGAACCGGTATATTCGATGACATAGCCGGTGCCGCCGGCGGCGCCGATCCGCCCGATCACTTCCAGGATCAGGTCTTTCGCCGTCACGCCGAAACCCAGCGTACCGTCGATCCGCACCTCCATGGTCTTCGACCGCTTCAGCAACAGCGTCTGGGTAGCAAGGACATGCTCGACCTCGCTGGTGCCAATGCCGAAGGCCAGCGCGCCCAGCGCGCCGTGCGCGGCGGTATGGCTGTCGCCGCACACCAGCGTCGTGCCCGGCAGGGTGAAGCCCTGTTCCGGCCCGACGACGTGGACAATACCCTGTTCGGGCGCGAGCGCGTCGAAATAGCGGATGCCGAATGCGCGGGTATTCTGTTCCAGCGCGGCGAGTTGATCCGCGCTTTCCCGATCGGTGATCGGCAACCGGTGGCCGACGGCGTCCACCCGGGCCGTCGTCGGCAGGTTATGATCGGGAACGGCCAGCGTCAGGTCCGGCCGGCGCACCTTGCGCCCGGCGACGCGAAGCCCCTCGAATGCCTGCGGACTGGTCACCTCGTGGACAAGGTGACGGTCGATATAGATCAGGCTGGTGCCGTCGTCGCGCGTCTCGACAACGTGTGCGTCCCAGATTTTCTCGTAAAGGGTGCGGGGCTTGCTGGTCATGACGGCGGGGCCTTAACCGGTTAACGCCGGCGAGGGAAGCCGGACGGTCACCGTGCGCTTATCGTCGCGCGGCCCCCCGTCCCGCCATCCAGGCGCAACCAGTCGCGGTCGCCCAGCCCATAGAGCATGTCGAGCACCTCCAGCTGAATACGGCCGGGCGCCCCGCTCTGCGAATTCCACAGCACCGCCACACCGGCACGGGCGCGCGGATCGAACAATATGGTCGAGCGATAACCACGCACCGCCCCCTGATGGCCAATCAGCCGGCGCCCCTCGAAATCATAGTCGCGCCAGCCGAGCGCGTAGCGCGACGCGCCCATCGCACGGGCAAAGGGCGTGCTGCGCCGTTCGGTGTCGACCCGCGCCATATGCGCCGTGTCCAGCACCGCCGGCGACACCACCCGCGGCGTCAGGCCGATCTGCGCGCGCATCCACAGCGCCAGGTCCATGATCGAACTGTTGACCCCGCCCGCGGCCGGCACCCGGTAATACGGGTCCTCGACCGAAACCGTCGTTCGCCCGACATGCGGCCGCGCCCAGCTTTTGGATGCCATCAGGCCGATGCGGGTCAGGCTGGCGTCCTGCATGCCGAGCGGGCGGAACAGTCGGTCGCGCACCTCCTCGGCATAGGGACGGCCGGTCACCGCTTCCACCACCTCGCTGGCGGAATCGAACGCGACATTCTGATAGCTGTGGCAGGTGCCCGGCTGGCACAGCGCCGACAGCCCACCAAGCGACGCCCGGATCACGCGCGGGTCCTGCCCGCCTTCCAGCCGGTCGTCGAACGCATTGTGGCTAAGCCCGACGCGGTGGGACAATATGTCGGCGACCGTCGCGATCTGTTCGCCACCGCGCGGCAGGCGCAATGTCTTGGAATAGCGCGCGATCGGGTCATCGAGAGACAGCTTGCCTTCCGCCGCCAGTTCGGCGACCAGCGTACCTGCCACCCCCTTCGACAGCGACGCCCAGCGAAAAACGGTGCGAACGCCGACCGGCTCCGCGCCCTTTGCCTCGGTCAGGCCATAGCCTTTGACAAAGCTGATCTCGCCATTCTCGATGATCGCGATCGCCATGCCGACCATATCCGGTCGCTCGACAAGCTGGCGAAGCCGCTGGTCGAGCAGCGCATAGTCGATGCGACTGGGTGCCCGCAGCAGCGCCGGATCAGCGGCGATCGCCTCCCGGGCGAAAGGCAGATGCGGCGGCTGGGCCTCAACCTGGGCGGACGCACTGGACCGCGCGCCGGTCACCACCAGCGCGGCCGCGGCGCCAATTGCCCCCGCCGCCACCAGCAGCGGACGCGCTCCGCGCATATAGTCCTTCCACATCCCCACGCTCTTCGCGACCCTGTTATAGACGTCTCGAATGCTCAGGAATCAGATAATTGCACCAATTTCAAGACAAAGTATGAAAACTTACGCCAGCCCGAGTCCGGCGCGGGACCAACGCCATGAGACCGTCGTTCAGCGCAGGTAGTGCGCCGTCGTTCGCGCCGCGACGTCGTCGGCCGTAACACCGGGGGCAATTTCGATCAGCTTGAACGGGCTGGCGTGGTCTGGACGCTGGAACACCGCGATATCCGTGACGATCATGTCAACGACATTGGCGCCGGTCAGCGGCAGGGTGCATTCGGGAATGAATTTCGGCCCGCCATTCTTGGCGTTGTGCTCCATGACGACGATGATCTTCTTGACCCCCGCCACCAGGTCCATCGCGCCGCCCATCCCCTTCACCATCTTGCCGGGGATCATCCAGTTGGCGATATCCCCCTTTTCCGACACTTCCATCGCACCGAGCACCGCCAGGTCGATATGCCCGCCGCGGATCATCGCGAAACTGTCGGCCGAATTGAAGAAGCTGGTCGAAGGCAGCTCGCTAACCGTCTGCTTGCCGGCGTTGATCAGGTCGGGATCGACCTCGTCGTCGTAGGGGAACGGGCCGATGCCCAGCATGCCGTTTTCCGACTGCAACGTCACCTCGACACCGTCGGGAACATGGTTGGCGACCAGCGTCGGAATACCGATGCCCAGATTCACGTAATAGCCGTCCTTCAGCTCGCGCGCGGCGCGGGCGGCCATTTCGTCACGGGTCCAGGCCATTATTTTGCTCCTTCGGTGGCAGCTACGGTAGCGGGGTCGGACCAGCGCCTGTCCGACGGAAAGACATCGTCAAAGCCGCCCTTCAGCGCGCTTCCGTAAACCGGGTTCGGCAGCAGGAACCAGCCGCGCCCCCACAGCGCGGCGATCGGACCGGTCGCCGCTGCCGCGCGGCGTTCGGCAACGGACGGAATCGCCGCGAACAGGTCGCTGAAATCGCCAAGCTGGTCGCCGGCCATTGCGATCACGCAGAATTTGGCGGCAATCGTCGCCCGCCGCCCATCCTTCGCCGACCCGCCCGTATCATCACCGGCCAGGAACAGCGTCTGGCCGTGGACGGCATTGCCCAGCCCGGCGGTGCGCAGCGCATAGGCGGTCCACGCGGCGTTGGCCGCCGCGCGGTTGGAATTGAACACGACGGTTACACCCGCCTTGCGCAGCGCGTTGACCGCCGCCACCGCGCCCGGCGCGGCAACGACCTTGTCGGCACCGCTTTGTTCCCAGCGCGCCCAACGATCCGGGTCAAATGGCGCGCCGCGCACAGACTCGTCATAAACATAGCCGAGGTTGAGCAACACCGTTTCGTCGATGTCGAAGACCACCGCCGGCGGCCTGTCGCCGCAGCGGACGAACCCCGGCGCAGCCAGCGTCGTACCGGGGGCCAGCACGACGCTGTCTTCCGGGTTTCCGCCTCGATTGACGACGACATGGTCGACCAGCGCCTGCCAGGCCTGAACGCCCAGCGCCGCCGCCTCGCCCGACCCGAAGAGATATTGCACCGCTGCCGGCGGTGCCGCCGGCGCCGCTGGAACCGGTTCCGGCGCACCGCCCATCCCCGTCGCGCAGGCCGACAGCAGCAGGCCGAGGCCAGCGCCTGCGAATGCCCGGCCGGGCAACGCCGGGATCACGCTGCCTCGCGCTGACGGACGGTGCGAAACTCGATCGGCTTGTCGTATGGCGCGCCCAGGATCAGGCGGTTGACGAAAATGCCGGGCAAATGGATGTGATCCGGGTCGAGCGCGCCGACCGGCACGATCTCCTCGACCTCCGCGATACAAATCTTGCCGGCGGTCGCCATCGGCTGGTTGAAATTGCGCGCGGTCTTGCGAAACACCAGATTGCCGGCCTCATCGGCCTTCCAGCCTTTGACGACCGCGAGGTCGGCGCGAATACCACGCTCCAGCACATAGGTCTCGCCGTCGAATTCCTTCAGCTCCTTGCCCTCGGCCGCCAGCGTGCCGACGCCGGTACGGGTGTAGAAACCGGGAATACCCGCGCCGCCAGCACGGCAGCGTTCGGCCAGTGTTCCCTGCGGGCAGAATTCAACCTCAAGCTCGCCTGCCAGAAACTGCCGCTCGAACTCCTTGTTCTCGCCGACGTAGGAGGCGACCATTTTGGCGATCTGACGGCTGCGCAGCAGCTTGCCCAGCCCTTGACCATCGATGCCGGCATTGTTGGACACGCAGGTCAGCCGCTTGGTACCGGCCGCCTCGATCGCGTCGATCAGCCGGACCGGCACGCCACACAAACCGAATCCGCCGGCGCAGATCGTCATCCCGTCAAACAGCACGCCGTCCAGTGCCGCCGCCGCGTCAGAATAGAGCTTCTTCACGAAAACATCCTTCGACTGCTGCTATCTGATCGGCAATTAAGCGCGCCGGTGCCACCGGTCAAATCCGGCAGCGGGCCGTGCCAACATGCGGAAAGCGCGTTGCGATTTGATGGTGCCATGGCGCCATGGCGCCCCACCCCCCACTATCTGCGCGGGGGGTTGAAACGTCGAAAATGCGCCAGAATCGAACGGGCCGCCCGGCACTGTGCCGCGCGGCCCGTCCCTAAGTCCGGCGAATGCGCTCAGATCTTGTCGCCCAGCGCACCCTTCACGGCACCAGCCGCCTTCTGCGCCTTGCCGCGTACCTGCTGACCAACGCCCTCGGCCGCCAGCTTATCGTTGTCGGTATGCTTGCCAATCGTCTGCTTGGCCTTGCCGATGGCTTCGTTGGCCGCGCCCTTGGCCTTGTCGATCATCTCGCCCATTACGCATGCTCCTCAATACGGGGTAGGCCTGCATAACGGACGGGCGACATCTCTTGTTCCACGTCAGATCAGCCCAGCAAGCGGACTGGACGGGTCGGCATAGAGTCGGCGCCCCATGCGCCCGGCGCGATAGGCGAGCCGCCCGGACTCGACCGCCGCCTTCATCGCCGCCGCCATCAGCAGCGGGTCCTTCGCCTCGGCGATCGCGGTGTTCATCAGCACGCCGTCGCAGCCCAGTTCCATCGCCGCCGCCGCGTCGGACGCGGTGCCGACCCCCGCGTCGACCAGCACCGGCACCTTCGCCCCTTCGACGATTAGCCGTATGGTGACCCGGTTCTGGATACCCAGACCGGAACCGATCGGCGCGCCCAGCGGCATGATCGCCACTGCCCCGGCATCCTCCAGCCGCCGCGCCGCTATCGGGTCGTCAGCGCAATAAACCATCGGCTTGAACCCTTCGTTCGCCAGAACTTCGGTCGCGCGCAATGTCTCCAGCATGTCGGGATAGAGCGACTTCGCTTCTCCCAGCACCTCCAGCTTGACGAGGTCCCACCCCCCCGCCTCGCGCGCAAGCCGCAAGGTGCGGATCGCTTCCTCCGCGGTAAAGCAGCCGGCGGTATTGGGCAGGTAGGTGATTACTTTCGGGTCGATGAAGTCGGTCAGCATCGGCGCATTGGGGTCGGCAATATTGACCCGCCGTACCGCGACGGTGACGATCTCCGCACCCGATGCGGCAACCGCGGCCGCATTCTGCGCGAAATCCTTGTACTTGCCGGTCCCGACAATCAGCCGGGACCGGAAGCTGTGTCCGGCAACCGTCCAGCGATCCTCATCGAGCGACCGGGCGGTGTCGCCACCGCCGACAAAATGAACGATTTCCAGCGAATCGCCGTCGGCAATCGTCACATTCGCCAGCGTCGATCGCGGCACGATCTCCAGATTGCGCTCGACCGCCACTTTCTCGGGAGCCAGACCCAGTTCGGCGGCCAGCCCGGCAATGGTCAGCCCTGCCTTGACCCGGCGGCCCTCCCCGTTGACCGTAATGCTGATCGTCCCGTCCCCGCTCATCGAATCCTGCGCCTTTGCGTGTTGGAGTGAGGGGTCATATAGGAACCGGCTTCATACCGCCGCAACCGAAAGGCGCTTCTGTCATGGCCGATACCGTGTTCGTGCTGAACGGTCCCAACCTCAACCTGCTCGGCTTGCGCGAGCCGGAGATATACGGGGCCGACACGCTCGACGACATCGCCGGAATGCTGGAGGATCGCGCCCGCGAACTGGACCTCACCGTCGACGTCCGCCAGTCCAACCACGAAGGCCATCTGGTCGACTGGCTGCACGAGGCGAATGCGGCGGGCGCCAAGGCCGTGCTGCTCAACGCCGCCGGCTACACCCATACCTCCGTCGCCCTGCACGACGCGATCAAGGCGATTGCGGTGCCGGTGATCGAGGTGCATCTGTCCAATCCGCACCGGCGGGAAAACTTCCGCCATCACAGCTATGTCGGCGGTGCAGCGCGGGGCACGATCGCCGGTTTCGGCGCCATGTCCTACCTGCTCGCGCTGGACGCGGCGGCCCGTCTCTGACAGGGAACGCCGCAACAGGGAACCAAGAGGGTCGCATGACCGAGAAGAAAGATGCCTCCGCGCCGATGCGCGTCGACACGGCGCTGGTCCGCCAGCTCGCCGAATTGCTTGATGAAAACGGACTGACCGAAATCGAGGTCGAGGACGGCGATCGCTCGATCCGCGTCGCCCGCACCGTCACCATCGCCGCGGCCCCCGCCACCGTGGCCGCGGCCCCCGTCGCGGCCCTGCCACCTGCGGCTACGGAGCCGGCACCCGCCGCCAGCGCGGCCGCGGACCACCCCGGCGCGATCCGCTCGCCGATGGTCGGCACCGTCTACCTGTCGCCGGAACCGGGCGCACGGCCGTTTGTGTCGGTCGGCGACAACGTGTCCGCCGGCCAGACGCTGCTGATCGTCGAAGCGATGAAGGTGATGAACCCGATCACCGCGCCCGCCACCGGCACGGTCAAGGCGCTGCTGGTCGAAAGCGGCCAGCCCGTCGAGTTCGACCAGCCGCTCATCGTCGTCGGCTGATCCGATGGCCATCAGCAAGATCCTGATCGCCAATCGCGGCGAGATCGCGCTGCGCATCCACCGCGCGGCTCATGAAATGGGGATCAAGACGGTCGCGGTGCACTCGACCGCCGATGCCGACGCCATGCACGTTCGGCTGGCCGACCAGGCGGTATGCATCGGCCCACCGCCTGCGATCGATTCCTACCTCAACATCCCGAACATCATTTCGGCGGCGGAAATCTCCGGTGCGGACGCGATCCACCCCGGCTACGGCTTTCTGTCGGAAAATGCCCGCTTCGCCGAAATCGTCGAGATGCATAATCTGGTGTGGATCGGCCCGAAGCCGGAACATATCCGCACGATGGGCGACAAGGTGGAGGCGAAGCACACCGCCGGCAAGCTCGGCCTGCCGCTGGTCCCCGGCTCCGATGGCGCCGTGTCGGACAGCGAGGAAGCGCACCGGATCGCGGCGGAGATCGGCTACCCGGTCATCATCAAGGCAGCCAGCGGCGGCGGCGGGCGCGGCATGAAAGTGTGCAATGGCCCGGATGAGCTCGACAGCCTGATCGCGCAGGCCGGGTCGGAGGCGAAGGCCGCGTTCGGCGACGCTACCGTCTATCTTGAGAAATATCTCGGCAATCCGCGCCATATTGAATTCCAGATATTCGGAGACGGCAACGGCAACGCCATTCATCTGGGCGAGCGCGACTGCTCTTTGCAGCGTCGCCATCAGAAGGTGCTGGAAGAAGCGCCCTCCCCGGTCATCACGCCGGAAGAACGAGCGCGGATGGGCGGCATCGTCGCCAAGGCGATGGCCGACATGGGCTATCGCGGCGCCGGCACCATCGAATTCCTGTGGGAAGCCGGCGAATTCTACTTCATCGAGATGAACACCCGGCTTCAGGTCGAGCATCCGGTGACCGAAGCGATCACCGGCCTCGATCTGGTGCGCGAGCAGATCCGCATCGCCGACGGCCACGGCCTGACCCTGCGCCAGCAGGACGTGCAGTTCCGTGGCCATGCGATCGAATGCCGGATCAACGCCGAAGATCCGCGCAGCTTCGCGCCGTCGCCGGGTCTGGTCAAAAGCTACCATACACCGGGCGGCATGCATGTCCGCGTCGATAGCGGCCTCTACGCCGGCTATCGAATCCCGCCCTATTACGACAGCATGATCGCCAAGCTGATCGTCTACGGCACCACCCGTGCCGGGGCGCTGCGCCGCCTGCGCCGCGCGCTGGAAGAATTCGCGATCGATGGCATCAAGACCACCATTCCCCTCCATCAGGCGCTGCTCGACGACCCGGAATTCCAGGCCGGCGACTATACGATCAAATGGCTGGAGGAATGGCTGGCCCGGCAGGAAAATTAGGCGATGAAGGCGACGATCTGGCACAATCCCCGGTGCAGCAATTCCCGCAAGACGCTGGAGATGCTGCGGGGCGCGCACGGCGTCTCGGTCACCGTCGTAGAATATCTCGCGTCGCCGCCGACCCGCGCGACACTGGCCGCCCTCTACGCCCGCGCCGGCATGACCCCGCGCCAAGGTTTGCGCGCCAAGGAAGCGCTTGCCACGGAACTCGGCCTGAAAAGCGCGGACGACGACACCATCCTCGACGCGATGGTCGCCAATCCGATTCTGATCGAACGGCCGCTGGTCGAAACCGACAAAGGCGTCCGCCTCTGCCGCCCGCCGGAAACCGTGCGCGAAATCCTCTAAAACCGCTCCCGACTGCATTCCGCGACAGCGGCGCCCAGCCACAAATACGGTTAGACCCCGTCGATCTCTCACGCCCGCATCAAAACATGCATTGACGGTGCATCTTTACTTGTGAGATAGCCGTTCCAGCAGCATGAGGGCGAACCGATGATCAGCGAATCCGAGGACATTCTGCAGCGCCGGGCACGCGCAATCGCGCCGGCCGTCGCCGCCGGGATAACCGAGGAGGTGATTCACGATCTGGTTCACGGCTTCTATGCCGAAGTCCGCGACGACCCGTTGATCGGCCCGATCTTCGAGGAACGGATATCGGACTGGGACAGCCACCTCGAAACGATGTGCGATTTCTGGTCCGGCGTCATGCTGATGACGGGCCGGTTCAAGGGCGCGCCGATGCCCAAGCACATGGTCCTGCCGGTCAACCGCCTGCACTTCGCACGCTGGCTGGCCTTGTTCGTCAGTACTGCCCGTCAGGTCGCAACCGCGGAAGCAGCGGAGATGTTCTCCGACCGCGCCCACCGGATCGCCGAAAGTTTTCAACTCGGTATCGCCCATTATCGGGGCGAAGCGCCGCAGCGCATCGGCCGTCCGGTGGGCGCCAACGCCTGACCCCGGCTAACGCCTTGCCCAGGGATG
Organism: Sphingomonas flavalba; assembly: GCF_047553045.1. GTDB lineage: Bacteria > Pseudomonadota > Alphaproteobacteria > Sphingomonadales > Sphingomonadaceae > Sphingomonas_L > Sphingomonas_L flavalba_A. Next base: position 1,775,072 of record NZ_CP180208.1, read on the forward strand.
GGCGCCGGCCAGCGCCGCCACCGTCTCCACCCGCCCCGTCGCCAGCGTGATCGCCACCCCGCCGTTCTTCCCCAGGAACGTGCGGTCGATCTTCAGCCAGCGCGGCCGACACGCCGCCGGCAGGCGCCGCTCGCTGATGGCGATGTCGACGGTGGCGCAGGCGCGGACCAGCGGCTCGAATGGCAGGAAATAGCCGCTGCGCGTCGCCATTATCCGCCACCGTCGCCCGCCGCGCACCAGTTCAGCGATGCACGCGTCCGGCCCGCAGCGCGCGCCTTGCAGATCGTCGATCAACCCCGGCACCCCGTCCAGCCCCGCCGATTCGGCGAGCAGGTCGCGGATATAGCCGCCGGCGCGCGGTCGCAGCAGCCCTACCGTACCGCCGTCCCGCACCGCCGCGTGGCGACCGTCGCCGGTTACCAGCAGGTCGGGCACCGGCGTCGCCAGCGCAATCGCTGTACCGGCGGCAAGCGGGATCGCCCCCCACCACGCCAACCGGCTTTTCCACAGAACCATCCACAGCCCGCCACCGATCATCAGCGCAAACGTACCGCGCGCCATCGTCGGCAGCATCGCCACCGCGCCCGGCGCCACCGCGACGGTGTGGGCGATCCACAGCAGCAGCGCCAGCGCCTTGCCCGCCGCCCACCATAGCGGCGCGCCCATCCCGCCGACATCGAACAGCAGCGCCAGCGCCTCAAGCGGCATGATGACAAAGGTCGTCAGCGGGATCGCGACGATATTGGCCAGCGCGCCGTACAGCCCCGCCCGGTGAAAATGGAACAGCGCGATCGGCGCCAGCGCCAGTTCGACGACCAGTCCGGTCAGCAGTGCACCAAGCAGAATTCGGCCACACCTGGCAACGCCCCCCTCCTCCCGCCGGGCCAGAAACGCCTTGATCGCCGGGCGCTCGTGGAACGCAATCAACGCCGTCACCGCGGCGAAACTGAGTTGGAAACTCGCACCAACCAGGCTTTCCGGCCACAGCAGCAAAACGATCAGCGCGCCGGCCGCGACCAGCCGCAGGGTCAGCGCGTCGCGCCCGATCGCCAGCGCGGTCAGCACCAGCAGCGCCGCGACACAGGAACGGATGGTCGGCACCTCCGCTCCGGTCAGCAGCGTATAGCCGATGCCGGCAACCGCGCCCGCGCCGGCGGCAATCAGCAGCAGCGGCCAGCGCAGCGCAAGCCGGGGGCTGAGCGCCAGCAGCCGCAGCACCAGCACCATCGCAAAGCCGACCACCGCCGTAATGTGCAGGCCGCTGACCGATAACAGATGCGCCAGCCCCGACCGGCGCATTGCTTCGGCGTCCGGGTCCGGCATCGCGCCCTGATCGCCGGTGGCAAGCGCGGCGGCAATCGCCCCCTCTCCTCCGCTCAGTTGCGCGCGGATGTGGCCGGACAACCGCTCGCGCAGCCCCGGCCCCTCCGCCCCAAGGCCAACGCGCTCCACCGGCGCGAAGGCACGCCCCGTCGCGCCGATCCGCTGAAACCACGCGACTCTGGCGAAATCATAGGCACCGGGCACCGGCGCCGCTTGCGGCGGCACCAGCCGGGCGCGCAGGCGAAGCCGATCGCCGGCAGCCAGCCGCGCCGGCGCATCGGCCTGGGCAATGGTCAGGCGCAGGCGGAACGGCATCGCCGGGGCGCCGATCGGCGTCGCGACCACCCGAACCGCGTCACGCGCCGCCAGCGGCTGCACCTGATCGACTCGCACCAGCAGGCTGGCGACGACCGGTCGCCGGAGCACCGGCGCCGCCGCCCGCTCCGCACTCGCCCAGACCAGCGCACATCCCAGCCCAGCCGCCAGCCCGCCAGCGGTCAGCGCCAAGCCCAGCCGCGTTCCCGGCAGGCAGCGTCCGGCCATCGCGATCGCGGCCACAAGCAGCAGGAACGCCGCCCAGCCCCAGGCATCGGGCAGCACGAACCACGCGGCGATGCCGCCGCCCACCGCAACCGGCAGCCACAGCGCCAGTTGGTCGCGCTCCACCTCCAGCCGCCGCTCGACCGCCGCGATCGCCGTCCACCAGCCACGGCGAATACGTGCGAACGCAACTGTTTGATGGGTTGCTGAACCCATGCTAGGGGCGTCGCCGTCCATCCTTGAATCCTGGGAGCAAGCGCGCGTGAGCGCAAGCAGCGAAGCCGCCAAGGTCGTCACCCGTTTCGCCCCGTCGCCGACGGGGTTTCTGCACATCGGCGGCGCGCGCACCGCGCTGTTCAACTGGCTATACGCCCGCCACTTCGGCGGCACGTTCAAGCTGCGGATCGAAGATACCGACAAGGTCCGTTCGACAAAGGCGGCGATCGACGCGATTCTCGACGGCATGCGCTGGCTTGGGCTGGACTGGGACGGCGATGTCGTTTTCCAGTCGGAGCGCGCCACCCGCCATGCGGATGTTGTCGCCGCGCTGCTCGAATCGGGCAACGCCTATCGCTGTTACGCGACGGCGGAAGAACTGGCGGAAATGCGCGAAGCCCAGCGCGCCGCCAAACAGCCGATCCGCTATGACGGCCGCTGGCGAGATCGCGATCCGTCGGAAGCCCCGGCCGGCGCCCCGTTCAGCATCCGTTTGCGGGCGCAAACCGAAGGCGCAACGACGATCGACGATCGCGTGCAAGGCCCGGTCACGGTCAACAATGCCGAGCTGGACGATATGGTGCTGCTCCGTTCCGACGGCACGCCGACCTACATGCTGGCAGTGGTCGTCGACGATCACGACATGGGCGTCACCCACGTCATTCGCGGCGACGACCATCTGAACAACGCTTTCCGCCAGCTTGGCATCATCCGCGCAATGGGCTGGCCGGAACCGATCTACGCCCATGTTCCGCTGATTCACGGGGCGGACGGTGCGAAACTCTCGAAACGGCACGGCGCACTGGGCGTCGACGCCTATCGCGATGACATGGGAATGCTGCCGGAAGCCGTGTGCAACTATCTGCTTCGCCTCGGCTGGGGCCACGGCGATGATGAGGTGATCAGCCGCGAACAAGCGGTGGACTGGTTCGACATCACCGCCGTTGGCCGCTCCCCTTCCCGTTTCGACCTGAAAAAGCTGGAAAATCTGAACGGCCACTATCTGCGCGAGGCCGACGACGCCCGGTTGGCGACGCTGGTCGCCACGCGGATCCCTGGCGCAGACGTCGCCCGCCTCACCTTGGCGATGCCCTCGCTGAAGACGCGGGCGCGCACGCTCGACGAAATTGCCGACGGAGCCGGATTCCTGTTCGCAACTCGCCCGCTTGCTCTCGACGAAAAGGCATCGGCGCTGCTAGACGCTGCCGCGCGGGCGCTGCTGGTCAGCACCCGTGATGCGCTCGCCGCCGCACCAGACTGGTCGGCGGCGGTACTGGAAGATCAGGTTCGACGAGTGGCGGAGGATTCCGGCATCGGCCTGGGCAAAGTGGCGCAGCCGTTGCGCGCGGCCCTCACCGGGCGCACGACATCGCCGGGTATTTTCGACGTGCTGGTCCTCTTGGGCCGGGACGAATCCTTGGCGCGCATCGCCGATGCGATCGCCAACGAAGCAGAATGACGAGGAGAACAACATGGGCGAAACCAGCGCAAAGCTGACCTTGGGCGACCAGGACCTTAGCCTCCCGGTGCGATCGGGCAGCGTCGGGCCGGACGTCGTCGATATCCGCAAACTCTACGGCCAGCGCGGGGTTTTTACCTACGATCCGGGCTTCACCTCGACCGCAAGCTGCGAATCAAAACTGACCTATATCGACGGCGATGCCGGCGTTCTGCTCCATCGCGGCTATCCGATCGATCAGCTCGCCGAACAGTCGACCTTCATGGAGGTCGCCTATCTGCTGCTGAACGACGAACTGCCCAACGCCGAGGAACTGGACCGGTTCACCTACACGATCAGCCGCCACACGATGGTCCACGAACAGCTGGCGACCTTCTTCCGCGGTTTCCGGCGCGACGCGCACCCGATGGCGATCATGTGCGGCGTGGTCGGCGCCCTGTCGTCCTTCTACCATGATTCGACCGATATCACCGATCCGCGCCAGCGGATGATCGCCAGCCACCGGCTGATCGCCAAGATGCCGACACTGGCGGCAATGGCGTATAAATATTCGGTCGGGCAGCCGTTCCTCTACCCTGACAACACGCTCAGCTACCCCGGCAACTTCCTGCGCATGACCTTCGGCGTGCCGGCGGAAAAATATGAAGTCGATCCGCTGATCGAGCAGGCGATGGACCGGATTTTCATCCTCCACGCCGACCATGAGCAGAACGCCTCGACCTCGACCGTACGGCTCGCCGGCTCGTCGGGCGCCAACCCATTCGCCTGCATCGCTGCCGGCATCGCCTGCCTGTGGGGGCCGGCGCATGGCGGCGCCAACGAAGCGGCGCTGAATATGCTGCGCGAAATCGGCCGGCCGGAACGCATCCCGGAATATATCGCCCGCGCCAAGGACAAGGACGATCCGTTCCGGCTGATGGGCTTCGGCCACCGGGTCTACAAGAATTACGACCCGCGCGCGAAGGTGATGCAGAAGACCGCGAACGAGGTGCTCGACAAGCTGGGCGTCACCGACCCGGTGTTCGACGTCGCGCGCGAGCTGGAGCAGATTGCCCTCAAGGACGATTATTTCGTCGAGAAGAAGCTCTACCCGAATGTCGACTTCTATTCCGGCGTCATCCTGTCGGCGATCGGTTTCCCGACGTCGATGTTCACCGTGCTGTTCGCCCTCGCCCGCACCGTCGGCTGGGTCGCGCAGTGGAATGAAATGATCGCCGATCCCGATCAGAAGATCGGCCGCCCGCGCCAGCTCTATGTCGGGCCGACGCAGCGCGACTATGTGCCGCTGGACAAGCGTTAAGGCGTTTCAGGCACCCTGCCCGGTCGCGGGCGGGGTGCCGCTTTACGGTGCCATCGGCAGCGAGAACTGAAACCGGGCGCCCTGCCCCGGCGCGCTGTCGACACGGATGTCACCGCCCATCGCCCGCGCCAGCCGCCGCGCGATGTAGAGGCCAAGGCCACTGCCCGGCCCATCCTCCGGCGCGACCCGCACGAATTTTTCGAATATTTTCTCGTGGTCCGCGGGGGCGATGCCCCGGCCCTGGTCGGCGACAGTCGCCGTCGCCATCCCGTCCTGCTGTTCGCAGCGCACCCAGATCATCGCGTCTTCCGGCGAATGGCGTATCGCGTTGCCGATCAGATTCAGCATGATCTGCAACGCGCGGCGATAGTCGCCGGTCGCCGCCAGCGCCTCTTTCGGACCGGGGGCATCGATGCGGATACGCCGCGCTGCCGCCTTGATCGTCAGCAGGCCGGCAGCGTTGCGGGCGAGTTCGGCAACGTCGACAGGGTCGTGGTGCGGCTGAAAATCGGCGCGCTCGATCGCCTGCAGGTCGACCAGATCATCGACCAGCGCCAGCAGGTGGCGCCCGGCATTGGCGATGTCGGCGGCGTAATCGGCATAATCGCGGCGCAGCGGCCCGTCGGCGCGCGCGCTTAGCCCCTCGGCACTGGCGACGATCCGGCCGAGCGGCTGGCGCAACGCGGCATCAAGCCGTTCGCCGAATACATCGTTACCCGCCGGCGCTGGTTCCGGCTCGACCAGCCAGGCGTCGTCGACGATCGCCGCACCGCGATAACCCGAAAACCGCCCGGCGCCATCGACCAGCGGCACCGCCGACAACCGGACGCGGGCGCCGGTCGGCCGCATTTCCGCCGGCTGGCCGGAAAAGCGCCGATGTGCCGCCAGCGCGCCGAGTAACGGCATCGTGCCGTCGCTATCCTCGACGAAGCGGAAAAGCCCGGTCAGCGGCGCGCCGATCAGCGCCGCCGGGTCGACACCGTTACCGCCCGGCTGGACCGCGACCAGTTGCATCGCCGCGTCGGTCTCCCACAGCCAGTCTGCGCTGGCGCGCAGGAAATCATGTTCACGCTCGACCGATTCGGTCAGCGACGCGACCGGAACCGGGCGCTGGTGCCAGCCGCCGATCGCCAGCCCGATGCCGCCCCCATCCGGCCGGGCGCGCACCCACAGTTCCAGGTTCTGCCCCTCGTCAGCGACAACGATGTTGCGCGACACCGGAATATTCAACCGTCGCGCCAGTCGCGCCAGCGCGGCGATTCCAGGCACGGCCAGCCCGCGCCCGATCGCGCCGCCGCTGCGGGCGTTGAGCGCGACCAGCGGCGGATCGGCCTCGATCAGCAGTCCGTCGCCATCGACGCGGCCGTGCACGGCATCGAACCCGGTCACGGCGTCCGCTCCACCGCCAACGCCGCCACGGCCGAGCGATAGCCCGGGTCGAGCGACGGCGGCTGCAACGATGCCCGCGCTACCGCAGGATCAAGCCGGTCATACGCGTCGGAACAGGCGATCAGCCGCTGCTCCGGCAGCCCGTGGATCGCCGCCATCTCGAACAGGGCCATCACCGCCGTGTCGCGGTCGACACCGACACCGCGCAGCAGCACCGCCAGCCGGGCGATATCCCTGTCCGCCGCCATCGCCGTCGCCAGCTCAACACCGATCCCGGCGCGCACAGCCAGCATCGCGGCAAACAGCACGAAACGCCCCTGCCGCAACGCATGGTGCAACCGGGCATCGTCGTCGACGCCCAGTTCCCGCCAGCGCGCTGCCAGCCGCAGTGCCGCCGCCTCCAGCGTCGCATCGGCGTCGTGCGCCGCGAGCAGCGCCGCACCGGCGGCGGCAATATGGCGGTCGGCAACCTCCGGCGCGACATTGCGGACGCGCACCAGATAATCGCGCAGCGCCGCCGCCACCCGCCATACCACCCGCCGCAGCAGGGCGGCGGGCAAATCGGACGCCGCCATCACCGGCTCATAAGCGGCGTCGATCCGGTCATTCTCGGCCAGCCGCAGCGCATGGTCGGCAGCCGCCGCGACAACGTCGTCGGGCGGCGCCAGCGCCGGCGCGGGATCAAGGCCGGATTCGGCAATCCGCCGCAACCCCAGCACGATCCGGTGTTCCTCGGTCCGGGCAAGCAGCAACTGGACAAGTTCCGCGTCGCGCAGCAACCCGGTTTCGTGCAGGATCGGTAGCGCGATCGTCACCCGCTCGCTGGCCAGCACCACGGCGACATCGGGCGCCTCGCTTTCGAAATGCGGAGTCAGAATGGCGCGCAGATCCGCCTCGACGGCGCCGACCAACTGGTCGAACAATCGCGCCATTACCGCGCGCGTCCGGTCATTGGCACGATGGGCATCGGGCAGGAACATGTCGGTCAGCAGACCGGACAGCCGGGCATGGCTGCTTTCGGCCGCCCGTGCGGCATCGCCCAGCAGGCGCTCGCCGGCCGGCGCCGCCTGTTGCGTCCGCTCGTCGCTGATCACCACTGACATGCTTGCCGCCCTAGCGCCAATGCCGTGAAAACGACGTTAAGGGCATTCGCTTGCCTTTCGCGCGGTCAACCTCTGGCTCATCAGCAGCGTAACGAGCATATGTACGGCCATCGCCGCCAACCCGGCCACCCACGCATCGAACAGCGCGAACGGCAACAGACCCCAGATTGCGGTATCCAGATCGGCCAGCCAACCCGGCGTCGGCTGCGGCCTGCCGATGAAACGGCGATGGCCCGCCAACGCCAGCTCCAAACCTAGTATAGCCCCGGCCAGCGCGAACACGCCCCAGCCGGCATCGCCGGCATATAGCTGCCAGGTGAGCGCCAGCAGCGCCGCCGCCGCCACCCGAATTCGCCAGCGCCGCTCGTCGCCGCCGGCGCGCCAGCCAAGCGCCGCAACCCGCCGGCCAAGCGCCGCCACCGGGCCGGACAGCATCGCGATGCCAAGGCCGATCCCCGGCCGCCCGATCAGCGCCAGCCCCCCGGCCACACCGATCAGCGCCACCGCGCCCCAGGCGAACCATGCCGGCGCCACCATCCCCCGCATCGCCAGCGGCGCTGCCCAGCGCGCGGCGGGGGCGAACACAATTCGGTCGAGCAGCCCGGTCCCGGCGTCCGTGCGGCGGCGGCCCAGCGCCCGCTCGATCTCAGGCAGGACGTCGCGCGCACCCGCAATCGCCAGCACCCCGGCCGGCGCGGCGACATACAACGCCCCGGCCTGCAACACCCGCCGCAGCAGCGTCGATTGCAGGTCCCAGTCGCCAAGCATCGCTGCCGTGGTCCGTAACAACGCACCGTCGAGCAGCATCAACCCACCCCAACGCGTCTCGGCGTCGATCCGCTCCCATTCGGCATGCACCGGTGTGTCGGGCAGGGTCAGCAACGCGCCGTCCGGCTGTGCAAGCAGCCGGTCCAGCATCGCCCGGTCGGCAACAACCCCATCAGCGAGCAGGACCAATCGCTCTTCCGGGTGAACGCGGTCAGCCGCCTCGGCAACATTACGCGCGATCTCCACGCTCAGCCCGTCGCGCCGCAGGCGGTCGACGGCGGCGAGCAACGCCGGCGGCAACCGCTCGACCAGCAGCACCAGATGAGTGGCCCCGGCCGACGCAAGCAGCCGCGCCTGCTGTTCGATCAGCGTTTGCCCGGCAAGCGGCAGCTCGGCGCGCAGTACGCCCTCGCCTTCCGTCTCGGCGATCGCAACGATCAGGCCGGCCAGCAAATCGCGATACTCCCCGCTTCCATCGGGGCACAGCGTTAGGCGGTTCGATCGCCGCTTGCAAAGCGTCCGCTCAGAGTTTGATTGCGCTTATCGTGCGCGGCGCCGGGCGAACCCAATCGCGCCAGAACCGCTGCTAATTACCGAATCGCGATATCGCGCGAGTCGCGGTGCGGATCGCCTCGGCATCGCCGGCGGGCGCCGTCGCCGCCTGCTCCGCCACATCCATCAGCCGGGTCGCGCCGAAACTGGCGGCAAGGCCTTTCAGTCGATAAGCGGCGGCTTGCCAGTCTGCGGGGTTGCGGGCGTTACTCATCGCATCGATATGGGCGGCGGCGCTGTCCATGAAGGCGCTGCGCAGTTCCGCAACCAGCGTGGGATCGTCGCCGACGGCGGCCGCGAGGGCGGCGTCGAGTGCTCCGGGATCGTAAACGGCCATGACCCGTGCTGTAACGGCGGCAGGGTTAACGCGGGGTTGCCGCCGCCTGTTTCCATCGCCCCGAAAAATGTTACACCATAGGGATGGCAAGCGGATCGAAGATCGTCGGCCTGTGGGGCGACCCACCGGCCCCCGCAGCGGAAGCCCCGGCCACGGAGCCGGTCGTGGAGGATTACGCGCCGGACGAGGCGCGACCTGGGCGTGGCGACCGCGCCATTGTCCTGCTTTGCGCCGTACTGGCTCTTGCCTGGCTCGGTTTCGCGGCATGGGCCGCCGCCACGTCCGTCACGACACCGGCCGACGCGGTCGGCGCCATCGCGACGGTCAGCGCACCGCTGGCGCTGATCGGCGTGTTCTACCTGCTGCTGATGCGCAGCAGCCGGCGTGAGGCGCGCCGCTTCGGCGAAACCACCGCCGGGCTTCGGGATGAAGCGATCCGGCTGGAAACGCGTGTCGCCGCCCTCGGCGCCCGGCTGGAGGACAACCGCCGCGCCCTTGCCGCCCAGGCCGAATCGCTGACCACCCTCGGCGAGGAAGCAAGCGGGCGCCTCGGCGCGCTGTCCGCCGCAATGCGGGAAGACGCCGACGCGATCGGCACTCATGCAGGCGCGCTGGACAGCGCGGCAGAGGCGGCCCGCGCCGACATGGCGGTGCTGCTGTCCAGCCTGCCCAAGGCGCAGGTCCAGACCCGACAACTCGCCGCCGCACTGCAGGCCGCCGGCTCTGGCGCGATCGAGCAGGCACAGGCGCTTGAAACACAGATCGCCGCTCTCGCCGCCCGCGGACAGGAAGCGGACAATATTGCCGGCGGCGCAGCGGAACGACTAGCCGCTCATCTCGGCCGGATCGAATCGGCCAGCGCCGATGCCGGTGCGAAGCTGGCAGGCGCCGCCAGCGGCATGAACGAGACGGTCGACGCGGCTCTGGCCCGCGCGGCGGAAGCCGTCGATGCCGCCCGGCGTGGCATAGAGGCGCAAGGCGATACGATGTTGGCGCTCGTCGAACAATCGCGAGCGACCCTGGCGCGCACCACCGACGAAACCGCCGACTCGCTCGCCCGCCGAGTCACCGCGATCGTCGCGGAAGTCGACGCCCTCGGCGTTCGGCTGGAAGCCCATGACAAGAGCGGCCACGCTCTCATTTCGTGGCTGAGCAACGGCCTCGCCGACATAGAGGCACGGCTGACCGCGCTCGACAGCGACGGCACGGCCCGGACGGAAAGGCTGGGCACAGCGGTGGCCACCCTCTCCGGCCATGCCGGAACGCTGGCGGAGGCGCTGGCAAGCAGCGGCGACACCGCCGAAACCCTGATCGGCCGGGCGGAAACGCTGCTGACCGCATTGGATGCCAGCGCACGCGAGATTGACGAGACGTTGCCCGCCGCCCTCGCCCGCCTGCAAACGCTGACCCAGGCGAGCGGCGAGCGGATCAGCGCCCTCGCCCCCGACATCGGCGCCCTGGAGGCGATCGCCGGCACGACGATCGACCGGCTCGCGGAAACCGAAAAGCTCCTCATCCAGCAGCGCGAAGCGATCGATCTACTCGATGCGAGCGTCGCTGAACGACTGGCCGGCAGCCGCCAAAGCGCCGAACAGCTTGCCGACGCGCTTGCCGCTGCCGACGGCCAGGCGCGCAACCTCGTCGATCAGGCGTCGCCCCAGTTGATCGAGGCGATGCTGCGCGTGCGCGACACCGCCCAGCAGGCCGCCGAACGCGCCCGCGAAACGCTGGCGCGGATCATCCCGGAAGCGAGCAGTGCACTGGGCGCCGCCAGCGAACAGGCGATCGAACAGGCGATCAGCGGCCGGATCGAAACCCAGATGGCCGCCATTGCCACCGCGGCGGAACGAGCAGTCGATGCCGCCGGTCAGGCATCCCAGCGCCTTGCCGCTCAGATGGTGGCGCTCACCGATTCGACAGCGGATATCGACAGCCGCTTCGAACAGCATCGGACGCAGACGGAAGAATCCAGCCGGGAAACATTCGCCCGCCGGGTCTCGCTATTGATCGAATCGCTGAACTCGACCGCGATCGACGTCACCAAAATCCTGTCCAACGACGTCACCGACAGCGCCTGGGCCGCCTATCTGAAGGGCGACCGCGGGGTCTTCACCCGACGCGCCGTCCGCCTTCTCGACGCGGCGGAAGCACGCGAGGTACTGCGGCATTATGAGGATGACGCGGAATTCCGCGAACAGGTCAACCGTTACGTCCACGACTTCGAATCGATGCTGCGGACGGTTCTGAACAGCCGTGACGGCTCGCCGCTCGGCGTCACCATCCTGTCGTCGGACATGGGCAAACTCTACGTCGCGCTGGCTCAGGCCATCGAGCGGCTTCGCAACTGACAGGCATCAATCGCCGTGCGCGGCGGCCCTGTCGTATTTGAACAGGTTGATATCGTCGGTCACGATCCAGCCGTTGATGTAATTCAGATAAAACAGGCCGAACAGCAGCGACGACAGGATCGTCGTGCGCAGGATGATGCGGCCGGGGCGGAAAACATGCGGTGCGCTTTCCGCCTGCCCCGGCACTTTCTCGGCTCCTGCCTCCTCGCTGGTCTTCTCGCTGAACGGCATCACCAGAAAGGCGCACAGCACCCAGAACAACGACCAGATCGCAACGATCGAGTAGATAGTCATGCGGTCCTCAACATCAGAACATCGACGACCGGTTTCTTGCCTGTCCACTCGGTCGCCCGCCGGCGAACAGCCAGCCGGATCGCCTCGCGCAATCGCTCCTCGTCGCGCTCTCCGGTCGCCGCGGCCGTAGCTGCCGCATCGCGCGCATCAGCGACGAAGGCATCGCGATCCTCCTCAACCGGCACACCCTGCAACCGGACTTCCGGCGTCGCAGCCAGCCGGCCCTTACCGTCCAGCGCGACTGCGACGGAAATCTGGCCGTTCGCCGCGATCCGCCGCCGCTCGTTGATCGTCGTGCCATCGGCCGGCAGGATGACATCACCGTCCAGCACCAGCCGTCCGGTGCGCTCGCGCCCAATCTCTACGGGCTTTCCGGGCGCCAGCCGGATCATCGTGCCGTTGTCCTGCACCACCACGTTAGGCACGCCCAGCGCGCTGCCAAGGCGCGCCTGCTCCGCCATGTGGCGCATCTCGCCGTGAACCGGGACCAGAATTTCCGGCCTGATCCACTTGTACATCATCTCCAGTTCCGGGCGGCCGGGGTGGCCGGAAACATGGACATGCGCCTGCCGCTCGGTGATCATTTCGACGCCAGCGGCCGCCAGCGTGTTCTGGATACGGCCGATCGCCATTTCGTTGCCCGGTATCTGGCGGGATGAGAACACGACCAGATCGCCTTCGGACAGCTTGATCTGGTGCTGACCGAACGCAATGCGCGCCAGTGCCGCGCGCGTCTCGCCCTGTCCGCCAGTGGCAACGATCAGCACCTCGCGCGGCGGCAGCCGCATCGCCTCGTCGAAATCGACGAGCGGCGGAAAATCCTTCATATAGCCGACGCTCTGCGCGACACGCAGGATGCGGTCGAGCGACCGTCCGGCGACGCATAGCTGGCGGCCGGTGTCCCGCGCCACCTCCCCCAGTGTCTGCAGCCGCGCGGCGTTGGACGCAAAGGTGGTGACCAGCACCCGGCCCTCGGCTTCGGCGATCACCTTGGCCAACCCCTCGCGCACCCCGGCTTCGGAACCGGACGGCTCGCCATTGAACACATTGGTCGAATCGCAAACCAGCGCCAGCACGCCCGTGTCGCCGATCGCGGTCAGGTCGGCGGCGCTGGCCGGCGTGCCGAGCAGCGGATCGGCGTCGATCTTCCAGTCGCCGGTATGGAATATCCTGCCATGGGGCGTATCGATCAGCAGGGCGTTGCCCTCGGGGATCGAATGGGCAAGCGGTACATAGCGGAAACCGAACGGGCCAAGAGCGACGCGGCCACCATTTTCGACAATATGCAGCTTGACCTTGTTGCCCAGCCCTTCCTCGTCCAGCTTGCCGCGGATCAGCCCGGCGGTAAACGGTGTCGCATAGAGCGGCACGCCGAGGTCGGCGGCCAGATAGGGCAACGCGCCGATATGGTCCTCATGCCCATGGGTCAGGACGATGCCCAGAAGGTCGTCGGCCCGCTCCTCGATGAAACGCAGATCGGGCAGGATCAGGTCCACGCCGGGATAGCCGGGGTCGGCGAAGGTCAGACCGCAATCGACCATCACCCACTTGCCCTGGCAGCCATAGAGATTGACGTTCATGCCAATCTCCCCCGATCCGCCGAGGGCGAGGAAAATCAGCTCGTTTTCCGGTGTCATTCACATCTTTCTTGTTCTGGTGACGCGCGCATCACGGCGTCTTCCGTCACGCGCCTATATGGGCCTGCCGATACAGCATCGCCAGCCCCTTGATGGTCAGGTCGGGCTCGACCGCATCGAACAGCGGGATATGCTCATCGAACAGCACCGCCAGCCCGCCGGTCGCGATCACCCGTGCCGGGCGGCCGATCTCCGCCTTCAGCCGGGCGATCATCCCCTCCATCATCGCGACATAGCCCCAGTAGATGCCGACCAGCATCTGGTCCTCTGTGGTTCGCCCGATAACCGAGCTGGAATCCGGCACCGCCACCGCGATGCGCGGCAGCTTGGCAGCGGCGGCCACCAGCGCGTCGAGCGACAGGTTCAGCCCCGGCGCGATCACCCCACCCTTATACGTGCCGTTATAGTCGAGGACGTCGAAGGTCGTGGCCGTACCGAAATCGATGACGATCAGATCGCCGGCGTAGGCGGCATGGGCGGCGATTGCGTTGACCACCCGGTCGGCGCCGACCGTCTCCGGCTCGACAACGTCCAGCGTCACCGGCCAGTCAAGCGGCGGCCGCCCGGCGACCAGCGGTTCGGTCCGGAAATACTTACGGGCGAGGACCTGCAGGTTGTGCAGCGCGCGCGGCACCACCGTCGCAATCGCCACGCCGGTTATCGCGTCGCGGTCCAGCCCCTCCAGCAGCAGCAACTGGTGCAACCATACCGCATATTCGTCGGCGGTACGGCGGGCATCGGCGGCAATGCGCCAGCGCGCCCGGATATCGTCGCCGTCGAACAGTGCGAAGACGATATTGGTGTTCCCGGCATCTATGGCGAGCAGCATCGTCGATTCCTAGACCATGAATACGTCGCCGGCGTGGATGATCTCCTCCGCGCCGCCGGCAAGACGGAGCCTCAACGCGCCATCGGCGTCAAGCCCGGCGAACAGGCCTTCGCGCTGGCCGACGCCGGGCAGGTGAACGGAAAGCGCGGTACCGCGCGGGTGCGCGCGCGCCTGCCACCGGGCCAGAACGGCCGGGAGCCCCTGCCGCCATGTCGCCAGCCAACGGGCAAACGCATCGGCAAGGTCAGCCAGAAACAGCGCGGGATCGGGCGCGCCGTACCCCGCGCCGGCAAGGCTGGTCACCGGACGATCAAGGCTGCGGGGGTGGTCGGCCAGATTGACCCCCATGCCGATCACCACCGCGCCCTCCGTGCGCTCCAGCAAAATGCCCGACAGCTTGGCGCCATTGAGCAGCAGGTCGTTCGGCCATTTGAGGATCAGGACCGACGGGTCGGCATAGGCCGACACAACTTCGTCCAGCGCCACCGCCGCGACGAAGGCAAGTGTCGCCGCTGACGGATCGCCGGCACGCGGGCGAACCAGCGTGCTGGCATACAGGTTGCCGGGCGCGGACGCCCAGTCCCGCCCCAGCCGCCCGCGCCCTGCCGTCTGTTGTTCCGCGCGCAGCCACAGCCCCTCCTCGGCGCCGGCGCCGGCGAGCGCGATCATGTCGATATTGGTCGAAGCCGTGACCGCAACGGTGCGAAAACGGATCAGAACAGCGCCCGCGCGGCGTTGGCCGCCACCCCGGCCAGCGCCGGTACCGCGAAATAGCCGAGCGGCGACACCGCCGTCGCGGCCAGCGCGATCAGCCCGCCTTCCAGCACACTATTCGACGGAGCGTAAGCGGGCGCCGGATCGTCGAAATACATCGTCTTGACGATCTTCAGATAATAGAAGGCGCTGATCACCGATGCGGCGATACCGATCGCGGCGAGCGGCCAAAGCCCCGCCGCCACCGCCGCGTCGAAGACCAGGAATTTCGCCCAGAAACCGAGTAGCGGCGGAATGCCGGCCAGCGAAAACATGAAGATCGCGAAAGCCGCCGCCAGCCCGCGCCGCGATTGCGACAAGCCGGACAGGCTGGCGATCGTTTCGACCGGCCGGCCGTCCGCATCGCGCATCTGCAGAACGACGAGGAAGCTGCCGAGCGTCATCGCGATATAGATCGCCATGTAACTCATCACCGCCGCTACCCCGGCCTCCGTCCCGGCTGCCAGGCCAATCAGCGCAAAACCGATATTATTGATCGATGAATAGGCCAGCATCCGCTTGATGTTGCTCTGGCCGATCGCGCCGAACGCGCCGAGCAGAATGGAGGCAAGCGCCGCAAAGATGATGATCTGCCGCCACGCATCGGTCGCCGGGCCAAGCGCCTCGACCGTCACGCGGACGAACAGCGCCATCGCCGCAACCTTGGGCGCGGACGCGAAGAAGCCGGTGACGGGCGTCGGCGAGCCTTCGTAGATGTCCGGCGTCCACATGTGGAACGGCACCGCCGCGATCTTGAACGCGATTCCGGCAAGCAGGAACACCAGGCCAATCAACGTGCCGGCGCCCAGCCCGCCACCCTCGACCTGCGCCGCCACCGCCGTTGCAATGCCGTCGAAACTGGTGGTCGCGGTGAAGCCGTACAGCAGCGAAATGCCGTAGAGCAGGATGCCGCTGGCCAGCGCGCTGAGCACGAAATACTTCAGCCCCGCCTCTGCCGAACGCGTATTGTTCCGCATGAAACTGGCCAAAATGTAGGCGACCAGATTTTGCAACTCCAGCCCGACATAGAGGGTCAGCAGGTCAACTGCCGACACCATCATCCCCATGCCGACAGCGGAAAGCAGGATCAGCACCGGATATTCAGCGCGAAGCTGCCCCTGCGGTCCGCCCGTCGTGTCGCGCGCGAAGAAATCGGGCGCCATCGCCAGCGACACCGCCGCCGCGATGTAAATCAAAAGCTTGGCAAAGGCCGCAAACGGATCGGCGCGATACAAGCCTCCGAAGGCGTCGCCGCCGTCTCCGGCCGGGCCGAGCAGCGCCAGTCCGGCCGCAGCGATCAGCGCCACCGCCAGCCAATGGACAACGCGGGCGGAACGATCACCGGCGAACGCCGCGATCATCAACAGTACCAGCGCGCCGCCAGCAAGGATCATTTCCGGCAGAGTAAGCGCCAGCGAAGCGGCGTAGGTCATTGGTGCGCCCCTTCAGCACCGGCATCGGCCGGTTTGACGGTTGATACGGCAAGCTGCGCGTCGCCGGCCGGCTTGGCCTGCGCCACCCGGGCGACCAGCGTCGCCACATCGGCGCGCATCGGCCGCAGGAAGCTTTCCGGGTAGATGCCCATCCACAGCACCGCGAGCGCAATCGGCAGCAGGAACGCGATTTCCCGCTTCGACAGGTCGGGCATCGCCTTCACATCGGGCTTGGTCAGCGCACCGAACACGATCCGGCGATAGAGGTAAAGCATATAGGCCGCACCCAGGATGATGCCGGTGGTGCAGACGACGGTCGCGATGCTACTGACCTGATAGATGCCCATCAACGACAGCAACTCGCCCACGAAGCCGCTGGTCCCCGGCAGGCCGATCGATGCCATCGTGAACAGCATGAAGAACAGCGCGTAGCGCGGCATATTCTCCGCCAGCCCGCCGTACCGATCGATCTCTCGCGTGTGCAGCCGGTCGTAAATCACGCCGACGCAGAGGAACAACGCGCCGGACACCAGCCCGTGGCTGAGCATGACGATCATCGCCCCTTCCAGCCCCTGCTGGTTGAAGGCGAACAGGCCGATGGTCACGATCGCCATGTGCGCGACCGACGAATAGGCGATCAGCTTCTTCATGTCCGCCTGCACCAGCGCGACCAGCGAGGTATAGACGACGGCGATCATCGACAGCGACAGGATCACCCAGATCAGCGCCTCGGACGCCTGCGGGAACATCGGCACCGAAAAACGGATGAAACCGTAGCCGCCGAGCTTCAGCATCACACCGGCCAGAATCACCGATCCGGCTGTCGGCGCCTCGACGTGCGCGTCGGGCAGCCAGGTATGCACCGGCCACATCGGCACCTTGACCGCGAAGGACGCGAAGAAGGCCAGCCATAACCAATTCTGCGCACCGACCGGGAAGTCGTGGTTCAGCAGGATCGGAATCTCGGTGGTTCCCGCCTCGTGTGCCATCCACAACATCGCGATCAGCATCAGCACGGAGCCGAGCAGCGTGTAGAGAAAGAATTTATAGCTGGCGTAGATCCGCCGTGGCCCGCCCCAAATGCCGATGATCAGGTACATCGGGATCAGGCCGGCTTCGAAGAAGATGTAGAACAGGAACAGATCCTGGGCGGAGAAGGTGCCGATCATCAGCACCTCGACGACCAGGAACAACGCCATATATTCCGGCACCCGCTTCTGGATCGACTGCCACGAAGCGGCGATGCAGATCGGCATCAGGAACACGGTCAGCATGATCAGCATCAGCGAGATGCCGTCGATGCCGAGCGCCCAGGCGAAACGGCCGAAGATCGGGTAGAATTCAACGAACTGCCACTGCGGCGCCGCGCCAGAAACGTCGAACTGCGCCCACATCAGCGCGCCAAGCGCCAGGTCGAGCAACGTCGCGCCGAGCGCAATACGCCGGGCATTGTCCGCCGACGCGTAGAGACACGCGACCGCCGCCGCCATCGGCACCAGCAGCATGATCGAAAGAATGGGAAAGCCGTTCATGCCGTTAGCTCGCGATCAACCAGGCCGCCGCGCCGGCAAGGCCGAGCAACATGAGCAGCGCATAAGTGTAGATATAGCCGCTCTGCATCCGCGCGTTCAGGCGGCTGGAAAGCGCCACCACCGCCGATGCGCCGTCAGGCCCGAAACGGTCGATGGTGCCCTGGTCACCCCGCCGCCACATCAGCCGGCCGAGCGCAAAGCCTCCCTTGACGAAGACCAGGTTGTACAGTTCGTCGAAATACCACTTGTGGACCAGAAAACTGTGCAGCCCGCGAAAATGGTCGACGAACTTCGCCGGGAAATCCGGCGAGCGGATATAAGCCGCCCAGGCGACCAGCAGACCGGCCAGCATCGCTGCCGTCGCGGACAGCTTCACCCAAGTCGGCACCGCGTGCATCTCGTGCATCAGATGGGCGTCGAACGCCAGACTGCCATTCCAGAAGCCGACACCCTGTTCCGCATCCAGGAATGGCCCGACGAACACGAAGCCGGCGAACACCGCGCCAAGCGACAGCACGACCAGCGGCACCAGCATCGGGATCGGGCTTTCATGCGGTTGATAGCCGCCGGTCCCGTCTTCTGCCGCGCCATGATCGTGGTGCCCTTCTCCGCCGCCATGGTGGGCGTCGTGCAGCGCGTGCTGAATATGCTCGCTCTGCGTCCAGCGCGCCGGGCCGAAGAAGGTCATGAAGATCAGTCGCCAGGAATAGAAACTGGTCAGCAGCGCCGCGACGACACCGACGGCAAAGGCGGTACGCCCCACTTCCGTCCCGCTGGCGAAGGCGGCCTCAAGGATCGCGTCCTTCGAATAGAAGCCGGCGAAACCGAACACCCCGGCGATACCGACGCCGGTGATCGCCAGCGTGCCGGCGACCATCGCCCAGTAGGTGACCGGGATCCGTTTCCGGAGCGCACCGTAATACCGCATGTCCTGCTCGTGGTGCATCGCATGGATGACCGATCCGGCAGCGAGGAACAGCAGCGCCTTGAAGAAGGCGTGCGTGAACAGGTGGAACATCGCCGCGCCATAGGCGCCGACGCCGGCGGCGAAGAACATGTAACCAAGCTGACTGCACGTCGAATAGGCGATCACCCGCTTGATGTCGGTCTGCACCGTGGCCACCGTCGCCGCGAACAGCGCGGTCGCCGCACCGACTATCGTGACGACAGTCAACGCCGTGTCACTTGCCTCGAACATCGGTGACAGCCGGCAAACCATGAAAACGCCGGCGGTGACCATCGTCGCTGCGTGGATCAGCGCGGAAACCGGCGTCGGCCCTTCCATCGCATCCGGCAGCCAGGTGTGAAGGCCAAGTTGCGCCGACTTGCCGCACGCCCCGACGAACAGCAGCAGACAGATGACGGTCATCACCTCGAACCGCCCGCCGGCAAAGCCGATGGTGGTGCCCGCCATCGCCGGCGCGGCTTCAAGAATGGCCGGGATCGACACAGTGCCGAACACCAGGAATGTCGCGAATATGCCGATCATGAAGCCAAGATCGCCGACGCGGTTGACCACGAACGCCTTGATCGCCGCCGCGTTGGCAGACGGCTTCTGATACCAGAAGCCGATGAGCAGGTAGGACGCCAGCCCCACGCCTTCCCAGCCGAAGAACATCTGGATCAGGTTGTCGGCGGTCACCAGCATCAGCATCGCGAAGGTGAACAGCGACAGATAGGCAAAGAAGCGCGGCTGGCTGGGGTCATCGGCCATATAGCCCCAGCTGTAGATATGGACGAGCGCAGAGACGCTGGTAACAACGACCAGCATCACCGCGGTCAGCGTATCGACGCGCAGCGACCAGTCGACCATCAGGTCGCCGGAATGGATGAACTGCAGCACCGGCACCACCGTCGCGGCGCCATCCCCGGCCAGATAGCCGATAAAAACCGGCCAGCTAAGCGCGCAGGATATCAGCAGTGCGCCGGTGGTCACCGCCTTGGCGGCAGTGTTGCCTATCGCCCGGTTGCCGAGTCCGGCGATCATGGCCGCGAGCAGCGGCAGGAAAACAATGAGCTGGATCACGCCGCGTTCAACCCTTCATCCGGTTGACATCGTCAACCGCGATCGTGCCGCGTCCGCGGAAATAGAGGACGACGATGGCAAGGCCAACCGCCGCTTCGCCGGCCGCCACGGTCAGCACGAACATCGCGAACACCTGCCCCACCAGATCGCCGAGATAGGCGCTGAACGCGACCAGGTTGATGTTCACCGCCAGCAGGATCAGCTCGATCGCCATCAGCACGATGATGACGTTCTTGCGGTTGAACAGAATGCCGAACACACCGAGCACGAACAGCAGTGCCCCGACCACCAGATAATGCTGAAGCCCGATCACAGTTCGACCCCCTCGCCCACCGGCGCATCGATGTTACGGACCGCATCGCCCGGCCGGCGCGCGACCTGCTGCGCCACATTCTGCGGGCGCCCGCCACCGCGTTTACGCTGAGTCAGCACCACCGCGCCGATCAGCGCGACCAGCAGCACCAGCCCGGCGGCTTCGAACACGAACAGATAATGGGTGTAGAGCAACGCCCCGACCGCCTCGATATTGGGCTTGTCGGCCGGCGTCGGCGCGATCCGCGCACCCATGTCGATGCCGCCCGCCTGCCACGCCGCGATCGCGAAAACCATTTCCGCCGCCAGCACCAACGCGAGCAGCGCGCCCAGTGGCAGATAGCGCACAAACCCGGCGCGCAGCGCGGCGAAATCGATATCGAGCATCATCACCACGAACAGGAACAGCACCGCGATCGCGCCGACATAAACGATGACCAGCAGCATCGCGATAAACTCGGCGCCGACCAGCACCATCAGTCCGGCGGCGTTGAAGAACGCGACAATCAGCCACAGTACGCTGTGCACCGGGTTGCGGACCAAGACGGTCAGCGCACCGGCGGCAATCACCAGCGTCGCGAACATATAGAAGGCGATCGTCTCGATCATGCCGCGCCCCCCGCGCCTGCGTGGGGAAGAAGGAGGATTCCGGTCATCCGTGCCACCTACCGATAGGGTGCATCGGCGGCAAGGTTCGCGGCAATCGCGCTTTCCCACTTGTCGCCGTTGGCGAGGAGCTTCGCCTTGTCATAAATCAGCTCCTCTCGGGTTTCGGTCGCATATTCGAAGTTCGGCCCCTCGACGATCGCATCGACCGGGCAGGCTTCCTGGCAGAAGCCGCAGAAAATGCACTTGGTCATGTCGATGTCGTAGCGCGTCGTCCGGCGGCTGCCGTCCTCACGCGGCTCGGCCTCGATGGTGATCGCCTGCGCCGGGCACACCGCCTCGCACAGCTTGCACGCGATGCAGCGTTCCTCGCCGTTCGGATAGCGGCGCAGCGCATGCTCCCCACGGAAACGCGGGCTGATCGGCGATTTCTCATAGGGGTAGTTGATCGTCGCCTTCGGCTTGAAGAAATACTTCAGCGTCAACCAATGCGCACCCAGAAACTCCCAGAGCGTGAAGGCTTTGATATGCGAAGCGAGGCTCATTGCACGCCCCCGTAACGAGTAAGCATCAGAAATCCGGAGACGAGGAATACCCAGAGCAGCGAGATCGGCAGGAAAATCTTCCAGCCCAGCCGCATCAACTGGTCATAGCGATAGCGCGGCACCGTCGCCTTCACCCACGAGAAGATGAAGAAGAAGACGAAGATCTTGATGAAGAACCAGACGATCCCCGGCACCAGGTACAGCGGCGCCCAGTCAAGCGGCGGCAGCCATCCGCCCCAGAACAGAATGGCGTTCAGCCCGCACATCAGCAGCACGTTGGCGTATTCGCCAAGCCAGAACAGCGCGAAGCTCATCGACGAATATTCGGTCTGGTAACCGGCGACGAGTTCGCTCTCCGCTTCGGTCAGATCGAACGGCGTGCGCGCCGTTTCCGCCATCGAGCAGATCAGAAAGACCACCGCCATCGGGAACAACAGCGGGTTGAAGCCGAAGCCGTTCAGGAAACCGTACAGCCCCTGCTGCGCCAGCACGATGCCCGACAGGTTGAACGTCCCCGCCCACAGCACGACGGAGATCAGCACGAAGCCGATCGACACCTCGTAGGAGATCATCTGCGCCGACGCGCGCAGCGCCGAATAGAACGGGTATTTGGAGTTCGACGCCCAGCCGGAAATGATGACGCCGTAAACGCCGAGCGACGACACGGCGAGGATGTACAGCAGCCCGACGTTGATGTCGGCCAGAACCCATCCGTCGGCGAAAGGTATCACCGCCCAGGCGATCAGCGCGACGGTAAACGTAATGATCGGCGCGATCAGGAACAGGCCGCGATTGGCCGCCGACGGGATGATTGTCTCCTGCAGAAACACCTTCAGTCCGTCGGCGAAGGATTGCAGCAACCCCCACGGCCCGACGACGTTCGGCCCGCGCCGAAGCGCCATCGCCGCCCAGATCTTGCGGTCGGCGTAGATGATCATCGCCACCGCCAGCATCAGCGGCAGCGCGATCAGCAAAATCAGGATCAGCGTGGAGACGAACCAGCCCAGCCCGAAGCCGAGCAGCTCCTGGAACCACTCGGTCATTCCGCGGCCTCCGCATAGCTTTCGCCGTGGATCAATTCGGCCGAACAACGCTGCATCGTCGGCGACGCGCGGCAGATCGCGTTGGTCAGGTAGAAATCTTTGATCGGATAGGCGATCTCGCCCGCCGCCTTGGCGTCCAGCTTCGGCGGCGCCCAGGGGAAGCGAACCAGTCCTCCACGCCCCAGCTCCGGCACCTCGGCCGCCATCGCGGCGCGCAACGCGTCCAGCGTGTCGAACGGCAACGGCTTGCCGAGCACCGCCGACAGAGCGCGCAGGATCGTCCAATCCTCGCGCGCGTCGCCGGGCGCGAACACCGCGCGCTGCCCCATCTGCACCCGGCCTTCCAGATTGACCCAGGTGCCCGATTTCTCGGCATAGCTGGCACCGGGCAGGACGACATCCGCCGCCGCCGCGCCCTTGTCGCCGTGATGGCCGATGAACACCTTGAAGCTCTTGGCGAACGCCGTGAAATCCACTTCGTCCGCGCCCATGAAAAAGGCCAGCTTCGGCTTGGCGGCGACGATGTCGGCGATGCCGCCCGGCTGGGCATAACCCAGCATCAGCGACCCCATCCGTGCCGCGCTGATATGGAGGACATTGAAACCGTTCCAGTCGTCCCGCACCAGCTTCAGCGTGTCGGCCGCCTTCAGCGCGGCGCCCAGCCCCCGGATGCCACCGGCGCCGACGATCATCGCCGGACGCTCCGCCTTTGCAAACGCCTCGGTCACCGCCTTGGGCAGTTTGCCGAGCAGCGCCAGGTCATTGCCCAGCCATTCAACACGATAGGTCAGGTCAGTTTCCGGCCCGATCGCAAAGACTTTCGCGCCGTTCTTGATCGCTTTTCTGATCCGCGTATTGACCAGCGGCGCTTCCCAGCGGACATTGCTGCCGACCAGCAGGATCGCATCGGCGCGCTCGATGCCAGCGATCGTCGTGTTGAAATTGACCGCCGCCAGATTGGTGCAGTCATAATCCATGCCGGTCTGCCGCCCTTCGAGCAGCGCCGATCCCAGGCCGCCGAGCAACGCCTTGGCGGCATACATCGTCTCGCAATCGACCAGATCGCCGGCGATCGCGGCAACGCTCTTGCCCGCCTTGACCGCGGCGATCGCGGCAAACGCCTCGTCCCAGCTCGCCTCGACCAGTTTGCCATCGCGGCGGACATAGGGCCGGTCGAGCCGGCGGCGGACCAGCCCGTCGACGGCGTGGCGGGTCTTGTCGGTCGCCCACTCCTCGTTCACGTCCTCGTTGATCCGGGGCAGCGCGCGCAGCACCTGCCGCCCCCGGCTGTCGAGGCGGATGTTGGTGCCGACCGCGTCCATCACGTCGATCGTCGGCGTCTTGGTCAGCTCCCACGGCCGCGCTTCGAACGCATAGGGCTTGCTGGTCAGCGCGCCGACCGGACACAGATCGACGACATTGCCGGAAAGCTCGCTGGTCACCGCCCGCTCAAGGTAGGAAGTGATCTGCATGTCCTCGCCGCGATAGATCGCGCCGATCTCCTCGACCCCGGCGACTTCCTGCGAGAAGCGCACGCAACGCGTGCACTGGATACAGCGGGTCATCACCGTCTTGACGATCGGCCCCATGTATTTCTCGGTGACCGCGCGCTTGTTCTCCTGAAAGCGCGAATAGCCCTTGCCGTAGGCGACGGCCTGGTCCTGCAGGTCGCACTCGCCACCCTGGTCGCAGATCGGGCAATCAAGCGGGTGGTTGATGAGCAGGAACTCCATCACCCCCTCGCGCGCCTTCTTGACCATCGGCGTGTTGGTGAAAATCTCCTGATTGTCCGCCGCCGGCAGGGCACATGACGCCTGCGGCTTCGGCGGCCCCGGCTTCACCTCGACCAGACACATCCGGCAATTGCCAGCGATCGACAGCCGCTCATGATAGCAAAAGCGCGGAATCTCCTTCCCCGCCAACTCACACGCCTGCATCACGGTGGCGCCCGCGGGCACCTCGATCTCGACGCCGTCGACTTTGACCTTAGGCATGCCGCTCTACTCCGCAGCCATCGGCATTGCGCCGTCACGTTCGTTGATCCGCCGCTCCAGCTCCGGCCGGAAATGGCGGATCAGGCCCTGGATCGGCCACGCCGCCGCGTCGCCGAGCGCGCAGATGGTGTGGCCCTCGATCTGCTTGGTCACCTCATAGAGCGTGTCGATCTCGGAAATATCGGCATTGCCTTCGCGCAGCCGCTCCATCACCCGCCACATCCAGCCGGTGCCCTCGCGGCACGGGGTGCACTGGCCGCAGCTCTCGTGGCGGTAGAAATAGCTGATCCGGCTGATCGCGCGGACAATGTCGGTCGACTTGTCCATGACGATCACCGCCGCCGTGCCAAGGCCACTGCCGAGCGCCTTCAGCCCGTCGAAATCCATCGGCGCATCCATGATCTGCGCCGCCGGCACCAGCGGCACCGATGATCCACCGGGGATAACCGCCAGCAGGTTGTCCCAGCCGCCGCGCACCCCGCCCGCGTGGCGTTCGATCAGCTCGCGGAACGGGATCGACATCGCCTCTTCGACAACGCAGGGCCGGTTCACATGGCCGGAAATCTGGAACAGCTTGGTTCCGGCGTTGTTTTCGTTGCCGAACCCCTTGAACCACGCCGCCCCGCGCCGCAAAATCGTCGGGCCAACCGCGATGCTCTCGACATTGTTGACCGTCGTCGGGCAGCCGTAGAGGCCAGCGCCGGCCGGGAATGGCGGCTTGAGCCTCGGCTGCCCCTTCTTGCCCTCCAGGCTTTCGAGCAGCGCGGTTTCTTCGCCGCAGATATAGGCGCCGGCGCCCCGGTGGACGAACACGTCGAAATCATAGCCGGAACCGCTGGCGTTCTTGCCGATCAGTCCGGCGGCATAGGCTTCCGCCACCGCCGCGAACAGCACCTCGGCCTCGCGGATGAACTCGCCGCGGATGTAGATGTAGGCGGCACGCGCCCGCATCGCATAGCCGGCGATCAGCGCACCTTCGATCAGTTTGTGCGGATCGTGGCGAATGATCTCGCGGTCCTTGCACGATCCCGGCTCGGATTCATCGGCGTTGATGACCAGGAAGCTCGGCTTTCCGGCACGCGGCTCCTTGGGCATGAAGCTCCACTTCATGCCGGTCGGGAAACCGGCACCGCCGCGCCCGCGCAGGCCCGATGCCTTGATCTCTTCGATGATCGCGTCCTGGCCGCGCGCCATCAGCGCCTTGGTGTTGTCCCAGTCGCCACGCTTGCGCGCCGCGTCGAGATTCCACGGCTGGAACCCGTAGACATTGGTGAAGATGCGGTCCTTGTCGGCAAGCATCAGCGCCTACTCCCGATCAGCTTCTCGGCAAGGAAATAGGCGACAACCGCCAGTACCAGCCCGATCGCGACCGCGATCAGCCAGAACACCGCCTTCAGCAGCAATACAAAGACGATCAGCCCGACGACGATGGCAAGCAGCGCGCTCATGCCCATTCCCCGCGGTAATCGTGATTTTCCGTCGCCATCTGCGCCAACGTGGTCGGCCCGCCTTCCGGGCAACTCGTCTGGCGGCCGATCTGCGACAGCGTCTTCGGCGTCTCGCCCCGCGCCAGCGCGTCGAGCACCGCCAGCGTGCTCTCGTAGGTCAGGTCCTCGTAATTGTCGTCGTTGATCTGAACGACCGGCGCGTTGGCGCAGGCACCAATGCACTCGACCTCGTGCAGGGTGAACAGCCCGTCGGCGGAGGTGCCGCCCTTGGTCATCCCCCGGTCCCGGCACGCGCGCAGCACATCGTCGGACCCGCGCAGCATGCACGGCGTCGTGCCACAAACCTGAACGTGGAAACGGCCGACCGGCGCCAGATTGAACATCGTGTAGAAGGTGACGACCTCGTACACCCGCATATAGGCCATATCGAGCTGGGCGGCGATATACTCGATCACCGGCACCGGCAGCCAGCCCTGGGTGCTGGTCTCTGCGCCGACCTGACGCTGGGCCAGGTCGAGCAACGGCAGCACCGCCGATTGCTGGCGCCCCGGCGGATAGCGACCGATGATCTCCTTGACCTTCGCGGCATTCGCCTTGGTCCAGGCGAACGCGCCCCAGCGCGCGCGGACCTCGGCCTCGTCAGGGATGTGCGGTGCGTCGGCCATCAGCGGTCAACCTCCCCGAACACGACGTCGATCGCGGACAGGACGGCGGTGGTATCGGCGAGCATGTGGCCCTTCATCATCATGTCCATCGCCTGCAAGTGCGAGAAACCGGTGACGCGGATCTTGCAGCGATACGGCTTGTTGGTGCCGTCGGCGACCAGATAAACGCCGAACTCGCCCTTCGGGCTTTCGGTCGCGACATAGACCTCGCCCGCCGGCACGTGGAAGCCCTCGGTATACAGCTTGAAATGGTGGATCAGCGCCTCCATCGAGCGCTTCATCTCACCGCGCTTGGGCGGCACCACCTTACGGTCGAGGCTGGCGATCGGCCCGTCAGGCATTTCCGCCAGGCACTGCTTGATGATCCGCGCCGACTGGCGGACCTCTTCGCAGCGAACCATGAAACGGTCGTAGCAATCGCCGTTGGTGCCGACCGGAATGTCGAACTTCATCCGGTCATAGACGTCATAGGGCTGCGACCGGCGCAGGTCCCACGGCAGGCCGGCCGCGCGGATCATCGGGCCGGAAAAGCCCCATTTCAGCGCATCCTCACGCGAAACCACCCCGATGTCGACGTTGCGCTGCTTGAAAATACGGTTGTCGGCGACCAGCGAAACCGCATCCTCAAACAGCCCGAACAGCCGGCTGTCGATCCAGTCACCAATGTCGGCGAGCAGCTTCAGCGGCGCGTCCTGATGGACACCGCCGGGGCGGAACCATGCCGCGTGCATCCGCGCGCCCGACGCCCGCTCGAAGAACTGCATGCAGTCCTCGCGCAACTCGAAGAACCACAGGTTCGGCGTCATCGCGCCGACATCCATCACGTGCGCGCCAAGGTTCAGCGTGTGGTTGCAGATGCGGGTCAGCTCGGCGAACAGCACGCGCAGATATTGCGCGCGCAGTGGCACCTCCAGATCGAGCAGCTTCTCGATCGCCAGCACATAACTGTGTTCCATGGCGAGCGGCGAGCAATAGTCGAGCCGGTCGAAATAGGGCAGCGCCTGCAGATAGGTCTTGTACTCGATCAGCTTTTCGGTGCCGCGGTGGAGCAGGCCGACATGCGGGTCGACCCGCTCGACCGTCTCGCCGTCCAGTTCCATCACCAGGCGCAGCACGCCGTGCGCCGCCGGGTGCTGCGGCCCGAAATTGATCGTGTAGTTCTGAATCGCGAGGTCGCCGACGGTCGGCTTCTCCGCGTCGGTCACCCCTTCCAGCTCGTCGAGATACTCGGTCATGCCTCGCCCTTCGGCTTGCGGGCGCGTGGCGCCTTCGGCTTGGCCTTCGCGGCGCCATCCGCCTTCGGCTTCACCGTTAGCGCTTTCGGCTTCGGCTCGGCCGTCGGCTCGGCCTTGCCGACACCGGTCTGCGCCGGGCTCTCGGTCGTTTTCGGCGTCGCCACCGGCGTTTCGGCCGGCGCCGCGGCCACTGCCCTGGCAATAGGTGCGCGGGCAATCTCCGCCGCGGTCAGCGGAGTCGGCGCGCCCTTCGCCTCCGGCTGCGCCTTCTCGTCGCCGGGCAGCATATATTCCGCGCCTTCCCAGGGGCTGGTGAAGTCGAAACTGCGGAAATCCTGCGCCAGCTTGACCGGCTCGTAAACGACGCGCTTGCGCTCTTCCGAATAGCGCAGCTCGACATAGCCGGTCAGCGGAAAATCCTTGCGCTGCGGATGCCCACGAAAGCCATAATCGGTCAGGATGCGCCGCAGGTCGGCATTGCCGGAAAACAGCACGCCGTACATGTCGTAAACTTCACGCTCCAGCCAGCCGGCGACCGGCCACAGCGCGGTCACGCTTGGCACTGGCGCCTCGTCGTCGGTCCGCACGGTCACCCGCAGCCGGTGGTTCCGGGTGACGGACAGCAGATGATAGACGACGTCGAACCGCTCCTCCCGCTCGGGATAGTCGACCCCGGCAATCTCCATCAACTGCTGGTACTGCAGCGCCGGGTCGTCGCGCAGCGCGGTCATCACGGCGACCAGCGCCTCGCGGCGAACAAGCAGGGTCACCTCGCCCACCCGATCCCACGCGTCGATCAGCGCATCGCCGATCGCGGCGCGGGCGGCGTCGATAACGCCGTCGTTCACGGCATATTTCGGGGCTGGGCTAAGGCTCACCGTTCGACCGTCCCGATCCGGCGGATCTTCCGCTGCAACTGCATGATGCCGTACAGCAGCGCCTCGGCGGTCGGCGGGCAACCGGGCACGTAGATGTCGACCGGCACGATCCGGTCGCAACCGCGCACCACCGAATAGCTATAATGGTAATAGCCGCCACCGTTGGCGCAGCTCCCCATCGAAATCACGTATTTCGGCTCCGACATCTGGTCGTAGACGCGGCGCAGCGCCGGCGCCATCTTGTTGCATAGCGTGCCGGCGACGATCATCACGTCGCTCTGCCGCGGCGAAGCGCGCGGGGCGGCGCCGAACCGCTCCAGGTCGTAACGCGGCATGTTGACGTGGATCATCTCGACCGCGCAGCACGCCAGCCCGAACGTCATCCACCACAGCGACCCGGTCCGCGCCCACTGGAACAGGTCCTCGGTCGACGCGACCAGAAAACCCTTGTCGCTCAATTCGCCGTTCAGGTCGTTGAAAAAGGCGGGATCAGGCGCCGTACCGGGCGGCGGCGGAGAGAGTTCTACTCCCATTCCAGCGCTCCCTTTTTCCATACATAGATATAACCGATGATCAGTTCTGCGAGGAACACCATCATCGCCGCCCAGCCAACCCAGCCGATCTCGCCGAGCGATACCGCCCATGGGAACAGGAAGGCCGCCTCAAGGTCGAAGATGATGAACAGAATCGCGACCAGATAGAAGCGCACGTCGAACTGCCCGCGCGAATCCTCGAAGGCCGGAAAGCCGCATTCATACTCGCTCAGCTTGTCGGGGTGGGGCTGGTGCGCGCCGGTCATGCGGGCGACCACCATCGGCAGGAAAACGAACACTGCCGACAGGACGAGCGCGACGCCCAGAAACAGCAATATCGGCAGATAACCCGCGGCGACCGTCGCCATGCGCATGCTCCGACTACTAACCGGAAAACCCGGCCTTGGCGGCGGCTTCTAGGCCCCCCGCACCGGGGAGGCAAGGCTTGCGGGGTTGAGAATGAATCGCAAAAATAGCCAAGGTGCAGAACCGCATGGCGCGGCCCGTCCGCCCCCGCAACTCAGCCGCGCAGGGCGCCCGCGACCAGCTTGTGCAGACGCGAATGCAGCGCGTCGTTGACCGCCAGGAATTCGTTGCGTTCCAGCATCCGGTCGCCGCCGCGGAAGTCGGTGACAAAGCCACCCGCCTCGCGCACCAGCAATATGCCGGCGGCCACGTCCCAGGGCGACAGGTCGCTTTCCCAGTAGCCGTCAAATCGGCCGGCGGCGACCCAGGCCAGATCGAGCGATGCCGCCCCCATCCGGCGGATGCCCGCCACCTCCGGCGCGACCGCGCCAAAGATGCGCGACCACTGGGCAAAATCACCGTGCCCCTTGAACGGAATACCGGTGGCGATCAGCGAATCCGCCAGTTCGCGCCGGGCGGACACCCGCAACCGGGCATCCTGCAGCCAGGCGCCCCTGCCCTTTTCCGCCCAAAAGCTCTCATCGGTCAGTGGTTGGTAGACAAGCGCGTTGGTCACTTCGCCGCGCCCATTCGGACGGGGTTCCTCGACCGCGATCGAAATCGCGAAATGCGGCACGCCGTGCAGAAAATTGCTGGTGCCGTCTAACGGATCGACGATCCAGCGCGGCTTGGTCGGGTCGCCGGCGATCTCACCGCCTTCTTCCATCAGGAAGCCCCAGTCGGGCCGCGCCTTCTGCAGCTCCTCATACAACGTGCGCTCGGCCCGCCTGTCGGCCATCGACACGAAATCGGCAGGCCCCTTGCGGCTGACCTGAAGGTGCGCGACTTCGTTGAAGTCGCGGCGCAGACGCGGCGCGGCCTTGCGCGCCGCGCGCTCCATGACGGTCAGCAGGCCGGAATGCGATACCATCGGATCAGTCGGCGCGCTTGACGTAGGTCTTTTCGTACACGTCGACGACGATACGCGTGCCCGACGAGATGTGCGGCGGCACCATCACGCGAACGCCGTTGTCGAGCACCGCCGGCTTGTAGCTGGACGAGGCGGTCTGCCCCTTCACCACCGCGTCGGCCTCGACGATCGTCGCTTCGATCGTGTCGGGCAACTGCACCGAAATTGGCCGCTCCTCGTACAGTTCCAGAACGACTTCCATACCGTCCTGCAGGAAAGCGACTTCATCGCCCAGCATGTCGGCGGACAGGGTGATCTGCTCGTACGAGTCCTTGTCCATGAAGGTCAGCGCGTCGCCGTCGCGGAACAGGAACTGGAAATCCTTGGTGTCGAGCCGGACCTTCTCCAGCGTTTCCGCCGAACGGAACCTGACGTTGGTCTTGCGACCATCGATCAGGTTCTTCATCTCGACCTGCATATAGGCGCCGCCCTTGCCGGGCTGGGTGTGCTGGATCTTCACCGCCCGCCACAAGCCGTTTTCATATTCGAGGATGTTGCCGGGACGAACGTCCACGCCGCTGATCTTCATAGGTGTCTCGCTATATCGAAAGGCAGGCGCGGCCCTTAGCGCGTAGGCGGGTTTCCGGCAAGCGCGGCTCCAAAAGCCCGCACCGCCGCCGCCTCGCCTTCCGCCGCGCTCCACACCGCACCGGACACGGCGACGAAATCGGCGCCCGCCGCGGCCAGCACCCCGGCATTGGCCGGGGTAATGCCGCCGATCGCGACGCACGGCAGCTCGAACAGCGTGCTCCACCAACCGAGCAGCGCCGGCTCGGCATAGTGGCTGACCTGCTTGGTCGCCGTCGGGTAGAAACTGCCGAACGCAACATAATCCGCGCCCGCCTCCCCCGCTTCCATCGCCAGATGGCGGCTGGCGTGGCAGGTGACGCCGATCTGCACCTTCGGGCCAAGCCGGGCGCGCGCGTCACGGGCATCGCCGTCCTCCTGCCCCAGGTGGACGCCGTCCGCGCCAAGTCGCTGGGCCAGTCCGATGCTGTCGTTGATGATGAACGCAACGCCGTGGTCGGCGCAGATGCGCTGCAGCGGCTCCGCCGCGCGCGCGATTGCATGATCGTCGACACCCTTCAGCCGCAGCTGAAACGCCGCGACTGGCCCCGCGCCCAGCGCCCGCGCCAGCCGCTCCGCGAAGCTGGCGTCAACCGCCGGCGGAGAGATCAGATAAAGCTGGCACGGCGGCCGGCCGGGGTCGCGTTCGAAGCGGGCGGCGAAATCGGGGTCGAGCGGCAGGGCGTCATCGTCAATATCCATGGCCGCGCTCTAGAACATGGCGACGGCTCAGTCGACGACTGCGATCGCCAGTCCGTCCCAGCCTTTCAGTCCAACGGTTTGCAGGGCCGTTGCATCCAGCCGCGGCTCGGCGGCGATCAGGTCGAACACCGCGCGGCTGCCCAACACCATCGGATCGCTGCTGCCGAAATCTGCGACACGCCCTTTGCGGACGACATTGTCGACGACAATCACCGTTCCGGGCCGCGACAGCGCCAGCGCCTGACGGACATAGTGGGCGTTATTCTCCTTGTCGGCGTCGATGAACACCAGGTCGAACGGACCTTCGCCGGCCGCGACCATCGCCGCCAGCGTATCGCGCGCGGGAGCGACGCGGATATCGACCCGATCACCGACCCCGACGCGATCGACATTGGCGCGGGCGACGGCGGCGTGGCGCGGGTCGATTTCCAGCGACACCATCGCCCCACCCTCGGCAAGCCCGCGCGCCAGCCAGATCGTCGAATAGCCGCCCAGCGTGCCGACCTCCAGAATGCGGCGGGCGCCGACGATCCGGGCGAGAAGGTGGAGGAACTTGCCCTGTGCCGGCGACACGTCGATCGCCGGCAACCCGGCCGCCGCGTTCGCGGCCAGCGCCGCGTCAAGCGCGGGATCGGACGGCAACAGGCGGTCGGCGATATAGGCGTCGACCGCCGTCCAGGGCTCCTCCGCCAACGTCACTCCTCGTTCTTGTAGATCCGCACCAGCTTGTCGAGCATCGCCAGCGCCTCGGACCGCTCGCGCTGGAACGTATTGCGGCCGATGATCGATCCGTTGCCGCCGCCGTCGCGGATGTCGCGCGCATCCTGGTAGACCGCGTCGGCACCCTTGGCCGCGCCGCCGGAAAAGACGACGATCCGCCGCCCGTCGAAGCAGGCCTTGACGACGTGCGCGACACGCTTCGCCTGGGTCGACCAGTCGCCGCCCTCATAGGCCTTCTGCGCGTCTTTCTGCTCGATATGGTCGCTCGGCAGCTTGACCTTGATGATGTGCGCGCCAAGCAGCGCCGCCATGTGCGCGGCATAGGCACCGACGTCCAGCGCCAACTCGCCCGACTTGGGCAACGCCCCACCGCGCGGGTAGGACCAGATGACGGTGGCCAGGCCGACCGCCTTCGCCTCCGCCGACAACTCCCTGATCTCTTCCATCATGTCGAAACAGTCGTCGGAACCGGGATAGATGGTGAAGCCGATCGCCGAGCAGCCCAAGCGAAGCGCATCGTCGACGCCCGCCGTCACCGCCTGATTGGCGCCGGTCGCCCAGCTGTTGGAACTGTTGACCTTCAGGATCGTCGGAATCTGCCCGGCAAAGCTCGCCGCGCCCGCTTCCAACATGCCCAGCGGCGCCGCATAGGCGGAAAGCCCGGCATCGACAGCGATCTGATAGTGATAATGTGGGTCGTAAGCTGGCGCATTGACCGCGAAGCTCCGCGCCGGCCCGTGCTCGAACCCCTGATCGACCGGCAGGATGATCAGCTTGCCAGTCCCGCCCAACCGGCCATGCATCAGGATACGGGCCAGATTGGACTTCACACCCGGATTGTCGGACTCATAATTGGCGAGAATGGCCTTAACGGTCGGCGTCATCACGGTCCCCTTCAAAGATACCAACATGCGTGGCGACCTGTTAGCCGCGCCGCCTGAAAGCCGCAATGTCGGGAACGGCCCGGTAACTATACTAGGTTGATGACTCAATGGGGCCACTCGGAGACGACGGCGACGAGCGCGATGGCGGCGAGATAGTTTTGGGCGTGTCGGTCATATCGGGTGGCGATGCGTCGCCAGTTGTTGAGCCTGCCGAAGAGGCGCTCGATGACATTTCTTCGCCGGTATGCCCGTCGATCGAGAGGATATGGCGTCCGGCGCGCGGCGGTTGAGGGGATGACAGCCTTGACCGGCCGTTCCGCGAGCCAGTTACGCAGACTGTCGGCGTCATAGGCTTTATCGGCAAGCAGGCGCTTTGGCGGCACCACCGAGGCGAGCAGCGGGATGGCGATGCTGATGTCGGCGATATTGCCCGGTGTCAGGGTGATGGCGACCGGTCTGCCGCGATCGTCGGCCAGGCAATGGACCTTGCATGTCCTGCCGCCGCGCGAGCGCCCGATCGCTTCTTCAAACTCCCCCTTTTTAAGCCCGCCGCCGAGCGGTGTGCTTTGACGTGGCTGCTGTCGATCGACAGTTCCTTCGGCACTGGACCTGACGCGGCAATCTTCTCGAACAGCCGCTGCCAGATACGGCGCTGCGACCAGCGGTTATAGCGATTGTAGATCGTGGTGGGCGGCCCATAAGCTGCCGGAACATCGCGCCACCGGCACCCCGTCTTGAGGACATGCAATATACCGGAAATCACTGTCCGGTCATCGACACGCGGCTTGCCTGCCTTGCCGTGGGGAAGGTGCGGCTCAATCGCCGACCATGCTTCATCCGATAGCCAGAACAGATGACGTGACATACCCACTCCCGCACAAACCAAAAGAAGATGAATATTTATCACAAAATATCAAAGGTATATATAGGTTCTTAACCTGGCTACATCGCGCACCATTTCCCCACGGCCAGAACCGGTGACCAGCCCTTGCCGGCCCGGCGGGACGATGCCGGATCAGTCGAAAACGATCGAATCCAGCTCGGCCGGATCGGTCACTTCCTGCCTGCCGGCGGGAAGTTCGTTGGCCTGAAGAATAGTCGCGACCATGTCGATATTGCCCTGCGGTCCCGCCTTGCCCGGCGTGTCGGGCAGCGGCGGCATCGTCGTCACGATCCTCTCGTAAAGCTGGCCAACGGTCATGCCCTGCCAGCGACCGAGAAATTCGACCCCGACAAGCGCCGGCCCCGCCACGCCGCCATTGAACATCTCGCCATGGCAGGCGGAGCATTGGCGGATATAGAGGCTCATCCCCCGTTCCGCCTGCGCTTCACTGTAAACGCCGCCGGCGACCGAACGACGCTCAGTGGGTGCCGCCGCGTCACCACCCGCCGCAGCGACAGCCGCGACACCGGCCAGAGCACCGGCGAGCACCACCAGCAACGGGGCGCCGCCCCTGCCAGGCACAAAACGGATCACAGACGATACTCCTCCCACGGCAGGCGCACCATGCTGCGTTTGATCGCAGCCAGATTGGGCGCGCCAGCGATACCCATCGATACCGTCAATTCGGCGGCGAGCAACTCCATGACCCGCTGCACGCCGATGGCACCGAACGCGGCAACGCCCCAGGCGGGTGGGCGGCCGACCATCACCGCCTTCGCCCCCAGCGCCAACGCCTTCAGCACGTCGCTGCCGCGCCGGATGCCACCGTCCAGCATCACCGGGATGCGCCCGCGCACCGCATCGACGCATTCGGGCAGTGCGACCAGCGTCGGCACCGCCCCGTCATAAGCCCGCCCGCCATGGTTGGAGACGACAATGCCGTCCGCGCCGTATTTGACGGCGGCGGCGGCATCCTCCGCGTTCAATATGCCCTTGACCACGACCGGCAGCGGCGAGGCCGCCTTCAACCAGCTAATATATTCCCAGGTCAGGCTGGGGATGACCGGGGCGAGCACCCCGGACTGGTAGTTGTGGAACTTGTTACGGATGTTGCGGTCCCGGTTCGGGGTATAGGGATGGTCGACCGTCACCCCCAGCCAGGCGGCACCGGCGTCGGTATACTGCTTCGCCCAGGTCTGGGCGAGTTGCCTGTTGCGGTGGCCGAGCTGGCAGATCCACCAGTTCGGGCACTGGTTGGCCTGCTTCAACTCATCGACGAAGGCGAGCGCGTTGGTGACGCCGTAAAACGCGTTGGCGCCATGGGCGCCGATCGCCGCCAGCCGGTCGCCGTCCGGGACCACGGTGTTCTTCGTCGTCGGATCGAGGATGATCGGATAGGCAAGCTTCTGGCCGAGGATGTCGATCGACGTATCGATCCGGCTGACGTCGACGCCGACATGCTGGCGCAGCTTGGTCAGTTCATATGCCCTGATATTGTCGGTCAGCGTGTATTCGTCTTCCGATCCGCTGCTGACATACTCGAAATGCGCGACGTCGAGGGTCCGCGCGGACACCTGCTCGATCTCGTGAATGTTGACCGGCCCCATCACCTTCATGCCGTGCTGGGGCGGGTATTGTTTACCGTTGGTCGCATCGAGGGTGAACGGCCCCGGCCCCGGTATCGTCTGCGCCACGGCATTGACGGAATAGCCGGCGGCGAGCGCGCCGAGCGCCGCCATGAACTGGCGCCGGCCTGCGCCCGATTCCTCGAATGCGCGCAGGCTGTCGAGCGCGATGCGGCCGGGGTCCTCCTCTGCCTGGGCATAGCCCCCGGTCAGCCATTTCTGAAACTGGTTGGTCATGCGAACATCTTCCCGAATAACGACATGCGTTGAACGTGGCGGCCGGTCAGCCAGGTTTGTACGCCTTCCACGCGGGGCGGATGAAACTGCGGTCGACGCCGCGCATCGTGCCGGCGCCGGACAGGGCAAGCGCGATGCGGGTTTCGCCCTCCAGCACCTCTATCACCCGCTGCACCCCTTCCTGGCCGAAGGCGGCAAGGCCCCAGAGGTAGGGGCGACCG
This sequence comes from Sphingomonas flavalba, assembly GCF_047553045.1. GTDB lineage: Bacteria > Pseudomonadota > Alphaproteobacteria > Sphingomonadales > Sphingomonadaceae > Sphingomonas_L > Sphingomonas_L flavalba_A. Next base: position 1,811,384 of record NZ_CP180208.1, read on the forward strand.
ATCATGACCGCCCGCGCGCCGAGCGCCGCCGCCTTGACGACGTCGCCGCCGCGCCGGACACCGCCGTCGACCAGGACCGGGACCTTCGGCCCGACCGCGTCTACCACTTCCGGCAAGGCGTGGAGCGTGGCGATCGCGCCGTCGAGGGTGCGGCCGCCATGGTTAGACACCGAAATCGCGTCGGCACCGGCGGCGACCGCACGCTTTGCGTCCTCGCCGGTGGTGATGCCCTTGATCACTAGCGGCAGTTTGCTGGCGGCGCGCACCCATTTCAACCAGTCCCAGTTCATCTGGGGAAAATAAGGAAAGATCATCCCCGACTGGAACTGGACGCTGCCATTATCGTCGGTGTTGTAGCGCGGCGTGTCCGACCATTGGGTTTCCCAATGGTCGCGGCTCGGCCGGTCGCGCGCACCGGTATAGGGATAGTCGAGCGAGACGCAAAGCGCGGCCGCACCCAGATCCTCGTTGGTCTTGGCCCAGCGTTCGGCATCCTCGCGCGCGTGGTAGCCAAGCGACGACGCCCACCAGACCGGCATCGTCCCCGCCTTGGTCATATCGGCGATCAGGGTGTGGCGTGGCCCGACCAGAATGGCGCCGGACTTGTGCGCGGCGAGAATGGTCAGCCGGTCGCCATCCGGGTGCATCAGCCGGCGCAGGCCGACCGGGCCGAGCAGCACCGGGTGCGGATAGGTCTTGCCGAACAATTCGACTCCGGTGTCGACCCGCGACACATCGACCATCACCTTGCGGCGCACCCAATAGTCGGCAAAGGCGGCGCGGTTGGCCTTCAGCGTCAGTTCGTCCGCCGCGCCGGCGCGGATATAATTATAGGCCAGTTCACTGATCTTGCGGCGGCCGACATCCTCGAACTCGTGCAGGTTGACGACGTTCATGATGTCCTGGGAATAGACCGGGATCGTGACCGTCTCGAACCCTTCGCGGTGGGCGGCGCGTTGGGCGTCGGCGGTGGGCGGCGCCGCCTGCGCCATGCTTGCGGCGCCGCCGGCCAGCCCGATCAACGCGCGCCGCCGTGGCGAGAAACCCGCGTCCTTTTCCCCTGATACTGCCCGCATCGCCCGGTTCCTCTCTCTTTCTTCAATCGATTTTCTCAGGCCGCCGGCCCAGTATTGGCGCGAATGTCGACCTTGTATGTCTCGCGGATCAGCCAGGCCGACAGCGCCGAAATCAGGCACATCGCCGCGACATAGGCGGAAATCGGCGCCGAACTGCCGTAGCGGGCGAACAGCGCGGTTGCGATCAGCGGCGCCAGCGCGCCGCCGACCAGCGTGCCGAGCTGATAGGCGAGCGACATGCCGGAATAGCGCACCCTGGTCGCGAAGGTTTCGGTGTAGAGCGCGGCAAGCGGCCCGAAGATCATGCCGTTCAGGAACTGGCCGACGCACAGGCCGATCGCCGCGCTGGCCAGCGTCCCGCCGGCAATGAGTGGAAAAACGGCGAACGCCCACGCGGCGAGCAGCAGCGCGCTGACGCAGATCACCCCGCGCCGCCCGTTGCGATCAGACAGCCAGGCGCCGAAGAACACCCCCGGCACCATCGTCACCGCACCGAGCAGCACCGCCGCCAACATCGTGCTGGTCGTCATCCCCACCGTCGGTCCGGTGCCGTAGGCGAGCGAGAAGGAGACCAGCAGGTAATAGGATGTCTGCATGCCGACGAATGTGCCGGCGGCGAGCAGGATCTGGCGCGGGTACTGGCGCAATGCCTGCAGCGCCGGCGACTGGCGCCGTTCCTGCGCGAGCCGGTCGGCGGCGGTCGCGCAATCGACTCCGAGCTTTGCCGCCAATGCCGCCGCCGCGTCCGCCTGGCGTGCCTGTTCCGTTTCCTGCAATTCGCGGAAGGCGGTGGTCTCCTCGAACCGCATGTGAATGAAGATGCTAAGCATGACCAGCACGACGCTGGCGATGAACGGCACCCGCCAGCCCCACGCCATGAAATCGTCCGGCGACAGCGTCGACGACGCGATCAGGAAGGCGAGATTGGCGAGGATCGTGCCGATCGGCGCGCCCGCCTGCGCGAAGCTGCCATACCATCCGCGCTGGTCGTCCGGTGCGTTTTCGAGGATGATCAGCACCGCCCCGCCCCACTGACCGCCAAGCGCGAAGCCCTGAACGAAACGCAGGGCAACAAGCAGCAACGGCGCGAGATTACCGATCGTCTGGTAGGTGGGCAGCAGGCCGATCAGCGTCGTCGCCCCGCCCATCAGCATCAGGGCGATGACAAACATCCGCTTGCGGCCGATCCGGTCGCCATAATGCCCGAACACCGCCGCCCCGACCGGGCGGGCGAAGAAGCCGACAGCGAAGGTGCTGAACGAAGCGATCAGCGCCACAAACGGCGAAACGCCTTCCGGGAAGAACACCGTTGGAAAGACGATGGCGGCGGCCGTGGCGAAGATGAAGAAGTCGTAGAATTCGATGCTGGTGCCAACGAGCGAGGTCATCGCCGTCTTGCGAAGATTATGCGCGACCGCCGCCTGATGCGAACCGCCCGTCCCACTCTCCATCCGAATCCCCCCGCGCCGGTTTCAGCTCAGTCGATCGTCGGTCGGCCCACCATGAGCCCGGCAGACGCGCATGACACCGACGCCCGTTCCACAATGGTACGACACAGGGCCGGCGACAGGATGGAACACCCTTCCGCAACGCCGGACAAGGATAGCGAAGTCTTTGTTTTTGCACCCATCCCTGTTACGCACGGCTTGGTCACCGCGTCGATTCGATGAATAGACTATCTATTTTCATTAGCTTGTCTAGTTAAGATAAGTAGCTTGCTTGCAAATCTATTCGCCGATAGATTCACGCCTTCATCGGGAGCGGGCAGGGAATGATCGAACTCATCGTGCAGGACGCCGACGGCGAAACGGCCCTGCCCTTCGTGCCCACCCAATTGGTCATCGCCGGCTGGACCGGCCGCGACGCCGCCGCACTGGAAGCGCATATCGTCGAACTGGAAGCACTGGGTATCGCCCGCCCGAAGGCGGTGCCGATCTTCTACCGCGCCGCCGCTTCGCTGCTGACCACCGCCCCCGTCGTCCAGACCGTCGGCGAAGACGCGTCAGGCGAGGTAGAGGCGGTGCTGTGGAAGCAAGGCGGCGCGCTGTATGTCGGCGTCGGGTCCGACCATACCGACCGCAAGCTGGAGGCGAGCGGTATCACCCTGTCGAAACAGCTTTGCGCCAAACCAGTATCGGCCGGCGTCTGGCGCTGGGCGGACGTCGCCGGGCATTGGGACCAGGTCATGCTGCAATCTCGGCTGCCGGCGTCTGACGCGCTTTATCAGGAAGGCGCCGCCGCCACACTGCGCCGCCCGGACGAGCTGCTTGCCCTGTACGAAGCGCGCGCCGGGGCGCTGCCCGACGGCGGCGTCATGTTCTGCGGGACGCTGGCGGTCCAGGGCGCGATCCGGTTTTCGCCCGATATGGAACTGGCACTGATCGACCCGGTGCTCGGCCGGACGCTGCGCCACCGTTACGCCGTCGACAGCCTGCCGATCGTCGAAGCATGAGCGCCCACGCCAGCCGCGCCGCAATCGACGCCGCCCTGATACGCGCCGACTGGCCAGAGGCCGAAAGCGTGTTCACCCTCCGGCTGGACAAAGAGGCGCGCGCTTTCGCCGAAGCGGCGGACGCGCGCCGGGCGGCACGGTCGCGCGCGCCGTTTCTGGGCGTACCGATCACCGTCAAAGACAATTTCGACCTGATGGGCCATCCGACCACGGCCGGGTCGCGGCTGCTGGCCGACGCGCCGCCGGCGCGACGGGACGCGGCGGTGCTGGAACGGCTGCGCCGCGCCGGTTTCATCATCATCGGCCGGACCAACATGACCGAGTTCGCCTTTTCCGGCATCGGGCTCAACCCGCATTACGGCACCCCCGCCAACCCCGCCTTTACCGGCGAACGGCGCATCCCCGGCGGGTCGTCCTCCGGCGCGGCGGTATCGGTGGCGCTGGGCATCGTCCCGGCGGCGATCGGCACCGATACAGGCGGTTCCATCCGCATTCCGGCGGCGCTGTGCGGCCTGAGCGGTTTCAAACCGACCACCAATACGGTGACGCGGGCGGGCGTGCTGCCGCTGTCGACGACGCTCGACACTGTCGGCGTCATCGCGCAGTCGGCGGCCGACTGTGCGGCGCTGTTCGACGTAATCCGCGACCGGCCGGGGCCGCCGCGTCTCCCGGTTCCGGTGCAGCGCATCCGGCTTGGCCTGGTCTGCAACTACGTGATGGACGGGATAGAGACTGCGGTCGCCGACGCCTTCGCCGACGCGGTCGAACGGATCGAGGCGGGCGGTATCGCGGTCGAACGGATCGTCCTGCCCGAACTGGACGGCATTCCGGCGATGATGCGCGAAGCGACCTTCGCATCGGCCGAATCCGCCGCCTGGCACGCCCCCTATCTGGCCGCCGGCCGCGACGATGCTTATGACCCGCGGGTGCTGACCCGCATCCGCGCCGGGGAAACGATGACCGCGCCCGCCTATGTCGCGCTGGTCGCGGCACGGGCTGCGGCGATCGAGACAATCAGCGCACAGGTCGCCGGCCTCGACGCGCTGCTGTGGCCGACGGTGCCGTTCATCGCCCCGACGATCGCCGCGCTGGCCGACGACGCCGCCTATCATGCGGCGAACCTGCTGGCGCTGCGCAATTCGACGGTCGCCAACCTGTTCGACGGCTGCGCCATATCCATCCCCTGCCCCGGCGACGGGCCACCGGTTGGTCTGACCCTGGCTGCGCTATCCGGCCGCGACGACCAGTTGCTCGGCATTTCCATCACCGTGCAGACCGTGTTGAAAGGAGCCTGACTTGGCCATTCCCAAGGCCCATCTCGAATTCCACCCGATCGCGATGGACGATGACGGCTGGCAGTTGCCGGAAGGCTATCCGCCCGGAACCGGGGTCGACGAGAAGATCCTGTCCGGCAGGCTCGATTCTGCCGCTAAGCGGGGCAGCCGCACCCGCCTGCTGCGTTTCCGGCCCGGCGTGTTCACCACCCAGCCGTTTGTCCACGATTACTGGGAAGAGGTGTTTCTGGTCAGCGGCGACCTGACCGTCGGCAATGATGAGAATGGCGAAGGCGGCGAACGGTTCGTCGCGCCGACCTATGCCTGTCGCCCACCGGGTGTATTCCACGGGCCGTTCAAGTCCGAAGGCGGCTGCCTGCTGCTGGAAACCCATTATTACGACCCGGCCTGATCCATCGGAAAAGTTTACAAAGCTTTCTTGGAAAGCTAATTGGATCTGCGAGGAGATTATCGAATGCCCCTTACCGTCAGCCGCCCCGAACTGCTGGTCAACGGCAGTGACGAGCTGTTCCGCCAGGTCATCCACGATGCCTTGGGTTTCAGCGCCCGGCTTCAGGAGATTCGCGGTAAGCTGGGTGAGGTCATCGGCCTGTCCGGGCCGGCCTATTCGATCCTGATCGCCATCGAATATCTCGGCAAGCGCGAGGAGATCGGCGTCAGCCGGGTCAGCGAGCATCTGCATCTGTCCGGCGCGTTCGTGACCATCGAGGTCGGCAAGCTGGCCAAGGCCGGGCTGGTCGACAAGCGCGGCCACCCGGAGGATGGGCGCCGGGTGATCCTGACCGTCACCGCCAAGGGCCATGCGCTGCTCGACACGCTGGCCGAGACCCAGCGGCCGGTCAACGACACGATCTTCGCGATGCTCGACGACAAGCAGTTCGCCGCCTTCGCCGAGATCATATCGCTGCTGGTCAACGGAACCGAGGACGCGCTGGCCCTGCTGCACCTGCTGTCCGAACAACGCCGCCGCCGGGCCTGAGCGGGAGCGGCGGGGTGACCTTCGACCAGCGGGCCTTTCGTGACGCGCTTGGCCGCTTTCCCACCGGGGTCGTCGTTGTCACCGCCCATGTCGAGGGCGGCGATCCGATCGCGCTCACCGTCAGCTCGTTCAACGCCGTTTCGCTTGAACCGCCGCTGGTGCTGTTCAGCATCAGCAAGGCGGCCGCCAGCCTGCCCGTGCTGCTCGCCGCCCCGCATTTCGGCGTCAGCGTGCTGCGTCACGACCAGAGCGAGCTTTCCAGCCGCTTCGCCGGGCGGCGCGACACAAAATGGGTCGGGCTGGAACCGACACGCGGCGTCACCGGCTGCCCATTGATCGACCCGTGCCTGGCCGCGTTCGAATGCGCGCCGCACGCGGTGCACGAGGGCGGCGACCATCTGATCATCGTCGGCCGGGTCCTGGAATTCGAAACACGGCAGGACGGCGCGCCGCTGGTCTTCTTCCGCGGCGGTTACCACGCGATCGCCGAACATGCCGCCTGACCGCCGAGGAGAGAGACAGACGATGAAAACCGGCTCCGACCATCTCGCCGCGCTCCGCGATGGCCGCACCGTCTATTTCCAGGGGAAGGAAGCCGGCGACGTCACCACCCACCCGGCCTTCCGCAACGCGGTGGCGTCGGCGGCGGCGCTCTACGATTTTCAGGCGGCCAACCCGGAATTGATGACCGTCACCAGTCCGACCAGCGGCAAACGGGTCAACCGCGCATGGGCCTTGCCGGACAGCTACGACGCGCTGGTCGCCCGCCGACAGGCGATGGAGGCGTGGGCCGGCACGCATTACGGCTTCATGGGTCGTTCCCCCGACCATGTCGCATCATGCTTCGCCGGCATGGCGATGGCGCCGGAGGTGTTCGACGCCTATGATCCGACACGCGCCGGGGCGCTGCGCGACTATTTCAGCTATGCGCGCGACAACGACCTGTTCCTGACCTACGTGATCATCAACCCGCAGGCGGACCGGTCGAAGGCGACCCACGCGCAGGCGGACGAATATCTGACCGCCGGCATCGTCGATGAGGATTCCACCGGCCTCACCCTGCGCGGTGCAAAGATGCTGGCGACCAGCAGTATCATGGCGAACGAGGTATTCGTCAGCTGCATCCAGCCGCTCGGCCCCGGCGACGAGAAATACGCCGTCTCCCTCGCCCTGCCGATGAACGCGCCGGGGCTGAAGCTGCTGTCGCGCAAATCCTACGAACTGGCGGCACCCAGCGTTTACGACAACCCGCTAGCCAGCCGCTTTGACGAGAATGACGCCGTCATCTTTTTCGACGATGTGAAGGTGCCGTGGGACCGGGTTTTCATCGCCGGCGACACCGCGATGATGATGAAGCAGTTTCACGCCACCCCGGCGCATGTGCTGCAGAATTACCAGTGCCAGGTGCGTCTTGCGGTCAAGCTGCGCTTCCTGATGGGCGTCGCCCGGCGCATCGCCGAGATTAACGGCACCATCGCCCTGCCGCCGGTCCGTGAAACGCTGGGCCAGCTTGCTGCCGAAGCGGCCATGGTCGACGGGCTGGTCCACGGCATGGAGGCGAAGGGCACGTTCCGCAACGGCTATTACATCCCCGACGCCCACCTGCTTTATTCGGCGCAGGTGCTGACCCAACAGCTTTACACGCGGATCATCGCGTCGCTGCGCAATCTGGCGGGCGGCGGACTGATCATGCTGCCGTCCGGGGTGGAGGATTTCGCCAATCCGGAGATCGCCCGGCTGATCGGCAAGACGCAGCAGTCGCCGACCGCCTCTTCCGAGGAAAGAGTGCGCTTCTTCAAACTGGCCTGGGACGCGATCGGCTCCGAATTCGCCAGCCGCCACACCCAGTATGAAATGTTCTATGCCGGTGCGGGCTTCGTGACCAAGGGCCATAGTTTCCGCACCTACGACTGGGCCGGTGCCGGCGCGATGGTCGACCGCATGCTGTCGAGCTACCCGGCCGTGGCACTCGCCGGCGCCTCTGACGATGCGGCGCCTGTGCCCGCCTGACGGCTCGCCGGCACTCACGAGGGTCGGCGGTTTCATGCCAGCCACCGCACCAGCGGTTGCGACACCGGGCGCAGCGCGGCGTATGATCGCCGTGGCGAACCGCGCCCGGATAAGGCGCCGGGCGAGCGCGCCGCAGACCCGCCCCCGCGCATACAGGCGCAATTCTAGGCACCTCGCGCCCTTATAAGATATACGATCACCCTGGCCGCGTAGCGTGTACCCTGCCGGTGGTGTTTCAGGGGTGCCGGAATGGGACTTCAGGCGAACGAAAGGGGAGACGATCATGAAACGACGTGCCACCGGGCTGGCGGTTGCGATATCCTTGCTCGCATTGGCGGCAGCGGCCCCGGCGCCTGCACAGGTGGCGGCGGCCGACATCCAACGATCGGTCCACCTGCAGGATTCCTGGCTGTACCTGACCCGGGACGTCGCCGACCCCGCGCAGTGGCTGCCCGGCGGCAACAGCTTCACCTATCGCAAGACGGTGGAAGGCGGCTTCAGCTTCATCACCTACGACGTCGCGACCGGCGCCCGTGCCCCCGCGTTCGACCATGCGGCGATCGCCGCCGCGCTCGGCAAGGCCAGCGGCGAAAAGATTGAGGCACTGCGCCTGCCGATCACAACGTTCAGCTACGAAAACGAAGGCAGGGCGATCGAATTCGGCTTTAACGACGAACGCTGGCGCTGCACGCTGGCGGAGGCCAGTTGCGCGCCCGCGCCGATCACCCGCCAGCCGCGCGGTTTCGGTGTCGTCCGCGACCTGAAAGTGCCGGCGGAGAACCGTCCCCGCCTTTCACCGGACGGGAAGTGGGAAGCCTATGTCGAAAACTACAACATCGCGATCCGCCCGGCCGGCGGCGACGGCTGGACGCGGATCAGTTTCGACGGGTCGGAAACCAATTTCTACGATCCGGAATCGATCGTCTGGGCGCCGGATTCGACCAAGCTCGCCGCCTATCGCGTGATCCCCGGCTACCGGCGCGAGGTCACCCGCGTCATCACCTCACCGTCCGATCAGGTGCAGCCGAAGACGATTTACCAGCTATACCCGAAGCCGGGCGATCCGGTGGACATCGACCGCCCGGCGCTTTTTCACATCGCCGGGGGCAAGGGGCGTCAGATACCGATCGCCGAGACGCTGTTTTCCAACCCATATCGCATGTCGGCGATCAGTTGGCGCAGGGACAGCCGGACAATCAGTTTTCGCTACGACCAGCGCGGCCACCAGTTGAACCGGCTGATTGAGGTCGATGCCGGAACCGGCGCGGCACGCACCGCCGTCGAGGAACGGGCAACCACCTTCATCAACAGCAGTTCGCCCAACCGCCAGTTCCGCCACGAGGTCGGCGGCATGGGCAACGAGGTCATCTGGATGTCCGAACGCGACGGCTGGAACCACCTCTATCTGTTCGACGGCCGCACCGGCAAGGTGAAGAACCAGATCACCAAAGGCGACTGGGTGGTGCGCGAAGTCATCAAGGTCGACGACGCCAAACGCCAGATCTGGTTCGCGGCCGGTGGCATGCGCCCCGGCGAGGACCCGTATCTGCAGCATTATTACCGGATCGACTTCGACGGACGGAACCTGACGCCGATCACCACGGTCGACGCCTATCACGACGTCGCCTTCTCTCCCGACATGGCGTATTTCGTCGACACGTATTCGAGGATCGACCTGCCGACGGTATCCGAACTGCGCCGGTCCAGCGACGGCGCGCTGGTAGCGACGGTCGAGACGGCGGATGTCAGCCGGCTTATCGCCGCCGGTTTCCGCCCGCCCGAACCGTTTGTCGCCAAGGGGCGCGACGGCAAAACCGACATCTACGGCGTAATCGTGCGGCCACGCGATTTCGATCCGAACAAGACATATCCGGTCATCGAGAACATCTACGCCGGGCCGCATTCCAGCTTCGTGCCGAAGAAATGGTGGCCGTTCGGCTACCAGTCGAGCGGGGACAAGACGATCGGCATGCAGTCGCTTGCCGACCTCGGCTTCATCGTCGTCCAGATCGACGGCATGGGCACGCTCAACCGGTCCAAGGCGTTCCACGACGTCGCGTGGAAGAATATCGCCGACACCGGCTTCGCCGACCGCATCCTGTGGCACAAGGCCGCCGCCGCGAAATACGCCTGGTACGACACCAGCCGCGTCGGCATCTACGGCGGCTCGGCCGGCGGGCAGAACACGCTGCTCGCGCTGCTGTTTCACCCGGAATTTTACAAGGTCGGCATCGCCTATAACGGCTGCCACGATAACCGGATGGACAAGATAAGCTGGAACGAAGCGTGGATGGGCTGGCCGGTCGACGAAAGCTATGCCGCGTCGTCCGGCGTCGACAATGCCTGGCGGTTGCAGGGCAAACTGATGCTGATCGTCGGCGAACTCGACATGAACGTCGATCCGGCGTCGACCTATCAGGTCGCCGACGCGCTGATCAGGGCGGGGAAGGATTTCGACATGCTGACCGTGCCCGGCGGCGGCCACGGGGTTCTCCGTTCCGTCGGCCCGGTCGATTACGGCCTGCGCCGCCATTACGATTATTTCCTGAAACACCTTGCCGGCGTCGACACGCCGAACTGGAACACGATGCCGCAATCCGTGCCCGGCGGCACTGTTCCCGTCCGATAGCGCCGCCGCACATCGTGGCCTTTTGCATGTAGGCCGGGGTGCGGCGGCTCAGGCTGCGGGCGGGTTCAGGGCGTTGATTGCTTCGTGGACCATGGCTTCCGCCTGCTTGCGTTCCAGCCCCGGCGGGATCGTTTCGCCGACGCGAAAGGTGATGATGCCCGGCCGTTTCAGGAAGCGGCGGCGCGGGCACAGCAGGCCGCTGTCACAGGCGACGGGCACAACCGGCAGCCCCAGCGTCTTGTACAGTCCGGCAAAACCGGCGCGCAGCGGCGGCCGGTCGCCGTGGGGGACCCGCGTCCCTTCCGGAAAGATCAGGATCGGGCGGCCGCGCGCCACTGCCGCTTTCGCGGCCTTCAGCATCTGGCGCATCGCCGTGGCCCCGGCGGCCCGGTCGACGACGATGACGCCGTGCATCCGGGCAACACGCCCCCAGAACGGAATATCCGCCAGTTCGCGTTTCAGCACCACTGCCGGTTGGTTGAGCAGCAGCAGCATCTCCAGCGTTTCGAACATCGATTCATGTTTGACCGCAACCAGCGCGGGGCCGGTCGGCAACGTCCCTTCGACGCGGGTGGTAATGCCGAGCAGCGCCCGCGCACACCAGCGGTGGAACAACGCCCAACGGCGCGCATGGGCAATCAGCACCGGCTGCCCGGCCAGCGCCATCGGCAGCGCCAGCAGCACCGCGACCGCCGATCCGGCATAGAACACCAGCGTGAATACCAGGCTGCGCAGCACCACCATCACAGGCCGACCAGCACCGCGCCACGCCGCAGGATATACTTGTTGTATTCGGTCAGCAGCATCGTGAACCCCGGCTCGCTCGGCACCGCGTCGCGCAGCACGACGACATTGCCCGGCAGGGCGCGCTCTATCTCGAAACTGGCGCGCCGCATATGCCAGTCGGTGGTGACCAGCCGCAGGCTGCGATAACCGCGCGCCTTCAGCCAGTCGGCCACCTCCTCACCGTTGGAACGGGTGTCGACCGCCTCGCGGCCGAGGTCGATGCAGCAATCGAACAGGCGCATCGACGCCCGATATTGCAGCGCCAGTTCATGCGGGCGGACGCTGCGCGCGACGCCGGAAATCAGCATCCGCCGCGCCCGTTCAGCCGCGATCAGCGTCAATCCACGCTCGATCCGCGCCGCACCGCCGGTCAGCACGACGATGGCGTCGGTCTTCCGGTCATCGGCAGGGCGCGGCAGCATGACGGCGAACAGCGCGAAGCCGAGCAGATAGGCGAGCAGCGCCGCGGCGAGCAGGCGACGGATCACAGGATGCGCCTCAACGCGCGTACCACCGTCAGCCGCGCGGCCAGCGTGGCAAGCAATGTCGCCGCCGCCGGCACCGCCAGCAACATCAGCCAGCCGGCGGCCGACAGGCTGACCGCGCCAACAAGTTCAGAACCGACCGCCTGAATGCGCCCGCCCACCAGCAGGATCACCGTCGCGCCGACACCCAGGCCGATCGCTCCGCCGAACAGCGCGTCGAGCGCGATCCGGCGCTGGAACAGCCGGGCGATCTGGATGTCGGTCGCACCAAGCAGGTGCAGTACGTCGATCGTCGCGCGGTGGGTGTTGAGCGCGGCACGGGCGGCTAGTACCACCGCCGCCGCCGTCGCTACCCCCATCAGCACGACCACAGCCGCCGCCAGCCATTGCAGCGAGCCGACCAGCCGGGCGAGCGGCGCCAGCCAGCGGGCATGGGCGTCGACCCGAACGTCAGCACCGCCGGCGCCTACCGCCTTTGTCAGTTCCGCCAGGCTGCGGTCGTCGGTCCGCGCAACGTCGACATCGATCAGCGCGGGTACAGGCAAGTTGGCCGCCAGGTCGCCGACGCCAAGCCAGGGACTCAGCAATGCCGCGATTTCCGCATCGTCGACGCGGTGGACGGCACGGACGTTGGACAGCCCGCCCAGCACCGCCACGACGCGGTCGGCGCTGGCGGCCCGCGCCACCGGGTCCGCCGCGATGACCTGCACCGTCACCCGCCCGGCCAGATCGGCGCGCAGCGCCCCGGCCGCGTTGGCCATGCCCAGCCCGCCGGCGACCGCCAGCACGGTCAGGAACACCATGATCGCGATCACCCACGGCATCGGCCCGGCGAGCCAGCCTTCGGGCAGCAACCGCCGGTCCGCCCCGGCGCCCATCCAGCCAAGGCTCATGCCAGGTCCTCCGGCGGATTGCGCAGCGCGCCCGTCGGGTCGGCAATCCGCCCGCGATCAAGGCGCATGATCCGCGCCCGCGTTACCCGGCCGAGCAGGTGCATGTCGTGGGTGGCAACGACAATCGTCGTGCCCAGCTTGTTCAGCGCATCGAACAGGTGGAGCAGCCGGTTCGCCATTTCCGGGTCGACGTTGCCGGTCGGTTCGTCGGCCACCAGCATTTCCGGTCGACCGATGACGGCGCGGGCAATCGCGACGCGCTGCTGTTCCCCACCCGACAACGTAGCCGGACGCGCGCTCGCCCGCTCGCCCAGGCCGACCCAGGCCAGCATCTCGCGCACCGGCGTGTCGAGGTCGCGCTCCTCGACCCCGGCGACGCGCAGCGGCAGCGCGACATTGTCGTAGGCGGACAGGTGGGGAACCAGCCGGAAATCCTGAAACACCACGCCGATCCGGCGGCGCAAGCCGGGCAGTCGCTCGCGCGGCATGGTCACCGCGTCCTCTCCGAACAGCCGGATCAGCCCGCGGCTTGGCCGCTGGGCCAGATAGAGCAGGCGCAACAGCGATGTCTTGCCCGCGCCGGACGGGCCGGTGAGGAAATAAAACGCGCCGGGGGCGAGCGTGAAGCTGATGTCAGACAGGGTTTCCGCGCCCGTACCGTAGCGCAGACCGACATTTTCGAATTGCACGATGTTGGCCATCGCGCCCTCAGTCCCGCTCTTGCAAGGTTTGACCCCGGCCCATGCGAGGGCAGCCATGCCATGACCGGCGCACCCAGGTAAAGCGCCGCCGTGCGGCATCCACCGATCGAAGCATTGCCGTCGGATGCCGACGGTGCTTGCAAGCTGTACCGCTTCGATGCTTAGAACCTCATAACGCCACCGCCATGACAAGAGAGCCGATCTGCCGCCATGATCCTGCAATGCCCGGAATGCAGCACGCGATACCTGGTTCCCGACAGCGCGATCGGACCGGCCGGGCGCGCGGTGCGCTGCGCGTCATGCCGGCATAGCTGGTTTCAGGACGGACCGGAGCTTCCCGAAACCCCACCAAAGCCTGCGCCCGCACCTGCGGCGCCCCCGCCCCCCGCCGCGCCGCCGCCGTCGGAAACCGCCCCGGCTGCCCCGACGACGGCTGCAGAGGCACCGCCTCCCGTCCCCGCCCCGCCGCCGATCGAACGCGCGGCGGAAGAGCCGCAGTCAGCACCGCCGGCCCCGGCTTATGACAACTTCGCCCATGAACCGCTGTTCAAGCCCCGCCGCAACCCGGCCCGGCGCTGGACGATCGCCGCCGCCGTCGCGGGGTTGTTGATGCTCGGTGCAATTGCCGCACTCAGCTATTTCGGCAATTCCGGCACCGCCGGGCTGACCGGCACGCGTAGCAGCGCGGTGCTGCTGCTCGAAGTGCCGAGCAAGCCGGAACGGCGCACCCTCGCCAGTGGCAATGAGCTGTTCGCCGTCACGGGCCGCGTCATCAACCCGACCGAGACCGCCCAGCGCGTGCCAGACATTCGCGCCGAACTGCGCGACGCGCAGGGCCGAGTCGTTTATAACTGGACGATCGCGCCGCCGGTCCGCACCCTCGCCCCAAAGGCGAGCGCGGAATTCAACTCGGCTGAGGTGAACGTGCCCAAAGGATCGCGCGAACTGAACCTGCGCTTCGCCGGCGAACCGGGCTGAGCGTTCGACACGCCCGGCACCATTTCAGCGGTTGCGGGGCCAAGACGGCTTTGCTAGAGGCTCGCCCCTACCGGACGCCGGGCACCGACCGGCGGTTGTTACAAGTGTGCGGTCGTGGCGGAACTGGTAGACGCGCAACGTTGAGGTCGTTGTGGCCGAAAGGCCGTGGAAGTTCGAGTCTTCTCGACCGCACCAATATCCTTTGAAAACAAAGGATTTTTTCGGGGGTTTGGCACAGTTTGGCACACTGCCAACTCCCGAATATGCTGTGAAGCGTTCAAAAATCGAGACAGTTGGTGCCAGATTTGGCTGGCTTTCTACCTGATATTGCGAGGACGGCCGCCTCGCCCGATCGGCCCGTCGCTATTAACTCTTGCCCACTCCCGAGCAACTTCCGGAAGCCATCGCGGGCGGCCCAGTGCAGCAACGCGTGGCGGCAGCTTTTCTGGATATTGGGACACCATCCGGCAGACCGTGCTTTCGGTGTAGCCAAGAAACTTTGCTAGCTCCCTCGGCGTCCAGAGAACCTCCTCATCCATGCCATTTGCCCTTACGGTGCGTCCGCCCTCTTCTGAGCCTTGGCAAACGCCCGGTCAGCGGCGAGAAAGTGCTCCAGCATGGCAGGGATGATGTCCCCCAGCCCGGCATCGCGATCCTCGTGGACGGTCTGATAAAGCGTCAGATACGCGTCGAGCGACTTTTTGAGGTCCGGCATAACGGTGATCGTCAGCTTGACCGGCGTCCGATCCGGCAGCCTGGAGAGTTTCAGGTCAGCCATTGGCACCTCCGGGACCGGTCCAGCCGCGAAGCACAATGTCCTTATGGACGACGATCCTGAGCGGCCAGCCCGGTCGCACTCGGATCGTGGGCTGGATGTTGAGATTGCGGGTGACCAGCTGATCGCCGGCCCGTGAGCCACTTTGCTGGGCGGATTCGCGGATCGCACGGACAAGATCGCTTTCGCTGCTGCCGAAGCTCAGCTCGGTCCCCACCCCAAGCAGTGTCGATAGCGCGACGCCCTTGAGCAGCTGCCAAGTGTGGACGTCCACCTTGTCGGCCAATCCAGCATAGCCCGCCGTGTCGGTTGCCGGCACATTGTCGATGCGGATCGAGGAGCCGTCGAGCAGGATGATCCGCTGCCACACCACGAGCGCGCGTTTCTGACCGAATGCCACGACGCTGTCATAGCTGCCGATCAGGCGCGCGCCTTGGGGAATAAGAAGAGTCCGCCCGGTCACGCTGTCAAAGACATTCTCGGTCACCTGCGCGGTGACCAGCCCGGGCAGGTCGGAATTGAGCCCGGTGATGAGGCTGGCGCTGATGACGCTGCCCGCCATTACGGTGTATGGCGAGACGGCCGGCACCAGCCCATGGGGATTGATGTCCCCGGCTTCCTCGTTGTTGCCGAGGAAATCGGCCTTGCGCTGCTGACCGTTCGGATCTCGCTCGGGATCAAGTGCCAGGCGTGGCTTCGCGTCTCCTGCGGATGGCGGCGGCGATGCCGGTGCCGCCGCTTCGGTCGTCGCGGCGGTAGACCGGTTGCCCGATATCTGCATCATCACGCCGGATTCGCGCGCGGCCTTGCGCTCGGCGGCTAGCGCCAAGCGCTCGGCTTCCGCAGCCTGCGCGGCCTGATCCGGGGCGGCCGGCGGCAGCGGAGTGCCAAGCGAACGCTGATGATCGAGGATCGGCTTTCCGAGATCGCCTGGCAGGGGCGGTCCGAGCTGGGGCACGTCGCCATAGGTCTTGGGGGCATTGGCGAGCGCGTCGGCCGGGGTCTTGGCACCGGCATCGCTGCGGTCATCGGCGCCTGCCACCACGCGGAAGGTCGCGGGCTTGAGTGCGACCCAGGCGGCGCCGACGATCGCGGTCGAGCCGAGCGCGGCGAGCGCGATGACGGCGCCGCGCCGAAATCGTACCACACGTCCAGGCGTGCCGCGCAGCACGAGCGTCTCCGGATCGGCCTTGGGCGGGATAGCGGCGCTCGAGGCGTTTGGCGTGTCGCTCACGATACCCTCCCGCCCCGGCGCCGCTTCCGCTCGGAATCGGTGCGCGTGATCCGCACGACGCTCTGCTTCTTCTCGCCAAGCCGCAGTTCGGCCGCGCCGAACAGGCGATCGACGACATAGAAGCGCCCCGACACCCGGTAATTGACAAGCTGGGCATCGCCAGTCGGCCCCAGCACGAACAGGGGCGGTGCTTCGCCCACCGCGATGCTCGCCGGGAATTCGATATAGGTCTGCCTGCCATCGTCGAAGGCACGCAGCGGTCGCCACGGCGGGTTGTCGCCCGTGATCGCGTAACCAAACTGGAGCTGCTCGATCGCCAGACCGGTTGCGATGGGGGCGGCGGCCCTTTCCTGCTCGGCGGCGCGCCGGATCGCGATCAGCTCGTCTTGCGGATAGGACCAGGAGAGCGCGGCCATGGATGTTGCCGCGGTGCTTTCGAGCTGGAGATGATAGGCGCGGCGGTCGGTGGTGATGACGAGGTTGGTGGCGAGGCCAGCCGCGAACGGCTTGACGAGGATATGCACGCGCTTGCTCTCGCCCGCGCCGCTGGTCGTGTCACCCACCGTCCAGCGCACGGTATCGCCGGCCGCGACCGAGATCACCGCCTCACCCGGCTGCAGGGCGATGTCAGTCACGCGTTCCGGCGCGGCAAACAGCCGGTAGAGCACGCCATCGCTGAATGGATAAACCTGAACCGCGTTGACGAACGCTTGGCGCTCGGGCTCGCGCGTGGCGCTGCGATTGGCGGCGCGGACGCGGAGCTCCGCCGGGGATGGCAGCACGTTGCGATGTCGGACGGGCGCGATGGCGACTGGCACGGCGGCAGTCGGCAACGGGGGCGATGACCCCACAGAAGGCATCGACGGTATCGGGGTTGAGGTTGACGGCACCGCGTTAGTCGACGGGACAGGTGGCAACGATTGGGCGGAAGCCGAGGCGATGCCGGCGAGCGCGGTCGCCAGGCCAAGCAGATATTTCATGGGCGGGTCTCCGGTTGAGGTTGCGCGGCCGCGGGCGCAGCGAGATTGGAGTCGAGCGGCGAGCCGAGCGGGAGGTTCGACGGCAGCGGTGCTGGAACGGGCGTCCGTGGGGACGGTGTCGGCGCTGTCGCCGGGGTATCCAGCTCGCGGCTCCAGTCGATCGCGTCGACATAGAGGCCGAGCGGGTTCTTCCGCAGCGTGTCCGCGTTCTTCGGCGGCTTGACCTGCACCGTCAGGATCGCGGTCCAGCGCGACGTCCCGGCAAGGCTGCCACGCTCGAAAGCGCTCTCGATCCACTTCACCTGAAAGCTGGTGTCCGAGGCCCGCACGACGCTGGTGACCTGCACCGAGACGGTCTTGTCGCCGACATCCGCGAACGGATTGGCGGCGCGGGCATATTCGCCAAGGAAGATCGCGCCTCGAGGGGACGCGAAATCATAGGCCGAAAGCCAGTTCTCGCGCATCAGGACTGGATCGAGCGACTTGCCGCGGATGTTGGCAATAAACCGGCCGAGGTGCCAGGCGATCTGTGGATCGGTCGGCCGGTAATCGGTGGCGACGGGCACAACCGCGCGCGCCTCGCCGAGATTGTCGACCTCGACCACATAGGGCACGACACGGCTCTGCATCGACTGCCAGACGAGCCCCGCCGACAGGCCCGTGGTCAGGAACAGCCCGCCGAACGCCATCAGCCGCCAGTTCTTCGCCTGCGCCCGGGCCGACCCGATCCGCTCGTCCCACAATTGTCCGGCGCGTTGGTAGGGCGTCTCGGGTTCGGGCGTCCGCCCGTAGCGCTGCACGGCGCGCTTGAATCGCATGGGGATCACTCCTTTTCCTTGATGTCGGGGGTCGCGGAGGCGCCGCCGCGGTCGCCGTCCTTGAGCGTGTGGTAGGCAAGCTGGCGGCGGTGGCGGGCGTTCTGCTCGGCGCGCAGATTGCGCGCCCAGGCCGGCGCACCGGCTGCACCCTCGCCGCCCGCTGCCGAGGCGGTGGCTGACGATGATGCCGACGATCCCGATGATCCATTGAGCGCGGACCATGCAGCCTGGCGGCCGCGCTCGGCTGCGGCACCCAGCCCAAGCGTGCTGCCGATCTTCTGGGCGGCAGCGCCTTTGGCGGCAGCGGCCATGCCGCCGATGCTGGAACCGCCGGTTTCACGGCCGAGCTGCGCGGCGGTGGACGCCGCCGTGCCCATCGACGTGCCGGCGCGGATCGCGCTGAGCGCGCCGCCGGCCACACCACGCGCGGCGGCGACCGCGGCTCCGCCGCCCATCGCGATGGCCGCACCCGCGCCGAGCGCGGTGCCGACAGCGGCGCCCGCACCGAGCTGCGGCGCGCCGGCGACCAGACCAGAGGCGATGCCGGGGCCGAAGATGCCGAGCCCGAACAGCGCGAGGCTGGCGAGCACGAGGCTCATCGCCTGGCCGATGTCGGGTTCCTGACCCTGCAGGGCGGAGACGAATTCCGAGAAGAAGCCCGAGCCGATGCCGACGATCACCGCCAGCACCATGACTTTGATGCCGGATGAGATGACGTTGCCGAGCACGCGTTCGGCGAGGAAGCTGGTCCGGTTCCACAGCGAGAACGGCACCAGCACGAACCCGGCGAGCGTGGTGAGCTTGAACTCGATGATCGTGATGAAGAGCTGCACCGCGAGGATGAAGAAGGCGACGATGACGATCACCCAGGCGATCAGCAGCACCATGATGGTGATGAAATTGTCGAAGAAGGTCGTGAAGCCGAGCATCTGCGACGCCTGGTCGAGCAGCGGCCAAGCCGCGGTGAACCCGGTTCCTGCAAGCTTGCCGGGCTTCAGGAGATCGTCGGCGGTCATCCCGCCGCCGCCGGCGGTAAGGCCAAGCCCGGCAAAGGATTTGAAGATGATGTCGGCGAGCGTCGAGAAACTGTTGAGGATCAGCGCGAACGCGCCGACGTAGAGGATTTTCTTGAGGAAGCGGCCGAGTATGTCGTCCTCACCGCCCATCGCCCAAAACAGGCCGGCGAGCGTGATATCGATGCCGATCAGCACCGTGGTCAGGAAATGGACGTCGCCACCGAGCAGCCCGAATCCACTGTCGATGTAGCGGATGAAGGCCTGCATGAAGCGGTCGATGATGTTGAGGTCGCCCAAGGTCGGCAGCTTTCATCTGTAAGTTTCAAGGGTGCCGCGGGGTCCGGCGGCCATGAGGGGGAAAGGCCCTTCGGACCCCGCGGCGAGACGGCGTGTTCGGGGGAGCTGGAAGCACGCCGCCTCAGCTCGCACTGCCCGCCTATTGGGGCGTATAGGCCTGGCCGGTGCCGAGGAATTTCTTCGTCGCGGTCCGCGCTTCCTGTTCGGCCTGGACGCGGCGGGCAGCCTCGGTGGCATCGGCGCGATATTGCGCCGCCATCAGGGTCTGGATTTGGAACTGCTGCTTGGCGGTGAGCGCGAGCAGCTGATTGGTCGCCTGCTGTGCCTGCAACGAGCCTTCTGCTCCCTGGCTGCGCGAAACGATTTCGGCGAGCGTCTGCGCGTCGGTGGAGACATTCTCAACGACCTGGGACTGAACCGTCATCGTATGGCGGAACGCATCCATGCTGGCGTCGAGCCGCGACCGAGCGCCGATGACCTGCTGGTTGGTGCGGAGCGCCTGCCCGAAGTCGCTCGGGAAGAGCCGGCTGAATTTCTGATCCAGTCCCGAGACCTCGAACTTGATCGCCTGCGCCTGGCCCATCAGCCGGTCGATCTGCTGGAGGTTCTGGGTGATCGCCTGGAGCTGCGGGAAGTCGATCCGCGTAAGATTCTTCGCCTGGTTGATCAGCATCGTCGCTTCGTTCTGCAGCGAATGGATCTGGTTGTTGATCTGAGTGAGCGTGCGCGCGGCGGTCAGTATGTTCTGGCTGTAATTGCCAGGATCGAACACCGTGATCTGGGCATGAGCCGGCGTGCTCGGAACACTGAGGCCCATGATGAGCGAACCGACGGCGCTCAAACCGAGCGCCGACGCGATCAGATATTTGCGGGAACGGGAATGCATTACATTTCTCCTTCTTGGGGGCCTTGGGAGTTGGGAAAATCGGCGAGCAGCGCGGCGGCCCAATCGAGTCCGGCATCGGTCAGGAAGCGGGCAGCGAAATCGCGTGCCCCATGCTCGGCCAGGATCGCGTCGATACGGGCCTGCGTGGCGGGATCGGAGGCGCCGCACAGCGCGAGCGCGATTGGCCCCAACCCCAGCTCGAACAGGCGATTGCCGCGCGCGGATTGCAGATAATATTGCCGCTTGGGCGTCGCCCGGCTGACCAGCTCGATCTGGCGATCGTTGAGCCCGAACCGCTCATAGGTGGCGCGGCTTTGCGGCTCGATCGCGCGGTCGTTCGGCAGCAATATGCGCTGCGGACAGCTCTCGATGATGGCGGGTGCGATCGAGCTGTCTGCGATGTCGGCGAGCGACTGGGTCGCGAATACCACCGCGACATTCTTCTTGCGCAGCGTCTTGAGCCATTCGCGGATGCGCGCGGCGAACAGCGGATGGTCGAGGAATATCCAGGCCTCGTCGAGCACCAGCAGGGTCGGCCGACCGTCGAACCGCTCCTCGAGCCGGTGGAACAGATAGGTGAGCACGGGCGCGACGACGCCCGCCTGGCCCATCAGCGCCTCGGTCTCGAAACATTGGACATCGGCGATGGCAAGATCGTCCTCGGCGGCGTCGAGCAGCCGTCCGAACGGTCCTTCCAGCGTGTAGGGCGCGAGCGCCGAGCGCAGCGCGGTCGATTGCAGCAGCAGCGCCAGACCGGTCAGCGTCCGCTCCTCGATCGGTGCCGTCGCCAAGCTGTTCAGCGCCGACCACAGCGCTTCCTTGATCTCGGGCGTGACCGCGACGTGCTCGTGGGCCAGCAGCGCCGCGATCCATTCGGCTGCCCAGGCGCGCTCATCGCCGCGGTCGATATGGCGGAGAGGTTGGAAGGCGATCGCCCGCGCCCCGCCGACATGGTCGCCGCCGAGCCCGAGCGCATGATGCGCGCCGCCCACCGCCAGCACCGCGGCGCGGGCCGAAAAGCCCTTGTCGAAAACGTAGATCTGCGAATCCGGATAGCGGCGGAACTGGAGCGCGAGCAGCGCAATTAGCACGGACTTGCCGGCTCCCGTCGGGCCGACGATCAGCATATGGCCGACATCGCCGACATGGGTTGCCAGCCGGAACGGGGTCGAACCGCTGGTCTCGGCGTAGAGCAGCGGCGGCCCGCCGAGATGGGCGTTGCGCGCTGGTCCCGCCCACACGCTCGACAGCGGCATGAGATGCGCGAGATTGAGCGTGTGGACGAGCGGCTGCCGGACGTTCGCGTAAGTGTGCCCGGGCAGCGAGCCAAGCCATGCCTCCACAGCGTTGATGCTTTCGCGGATGCAGGTGAAGCCGAGCCCGTTGACGATCCGCTCGACCTGGCGAACCTTGTCCTCGACATGGGCGCGGTCGGTGGCGGACACGGTGATCGTCGTCGTCAGATAGCCGAAGGCGACGTGATCGCCGCCGAGCGCCTGCAGCGCGAGATCAGCATCGACCATCTTATTGTCGGCATCGCTGTCGAGCAGCTGGACAGGCTGGTTGTAGATGACTTCGCGCAGTAGCGCGGTGACCGACTTGCGCTTGTTGAACCACTGCCGGCGCAGCCGGGTCAGCGCCTTGGTGGCGTCGGTCTTGTCGAGCGCGATAAAGCGCGTGACCCAGCGATAGCCGAAATGCTGGTGGTTGAGTGCGTCGAGGATGCCGGGCCGGCTAAGATTGGGGAAGCCGAGGATGGTGAGCGTGCGCAGATGCACGTCGCCCAGCTGCGGTTCGAGACCGCCGGTGAGCGAAGTGTCGGCCAGCAGGCCGTCGAGATAGATCGGCGTCTCCGGCACGGCCACATCGTGCGGACGCGTCGAGATCGTGCCGTGCAGATAGGTCAGCGTCTCGGCATCGCCGAGCGCGCGGATTTCCGGCATGAAGCTCGAGAAGAGATCCAGTGCGCGATCGGTCTCCGCGACGAACGCGGCCAGCGCCTGCCGCCAATCCCGGCCCTGCTTGTCGTCGCCGCGCTCGATCAATGCGCGCCCGGCGGTGTCCGCCTGGTCGGGCGGCGGCAGGAAGGTGAGCGTCAGATAATAACGACTCTCGAAATGTGCGCCCGCGCCCTTGAACCCGGCACGGCGCTCTTCGTCGACCAGCCGTGACGCGGGATCGGGAAAATCGCTCGCCGGATAGCCGAGCGCCTCGCGCCGTTCAGCTTCGATATGAAGCGCCCAGCCGGAACCGAATCGCTTCAGCACGTTGTTGGCGCGTGCGCAGGCCGAGACCAGCTCGGCCTCGGTCGCGGATTCGAGATCAGGCCCTCGGAACCGCGCGGTGCGCTGGACGCTGCCATCCTTGTTAAGGACCACGCCTGGCGCGATCAGCGCCGCCCATGGCAGATGATCCGCTAGGCGGTCAGCGCGATTGCGGTACTCGCGAAGCATCAGCATGCGAGACGTCCTTTCTGACGGAGATGCCGGGCAAGGACGGGCGCGAAATCGGGGTCGCGCTTGGCGGCGAACACCGCGAGCGTGTGCCCGAACGCCCAGACCACCAGCCCGGCGATCCATTGCTGGAGGCCGAGCCCCAGTGCGGCGGCGAGCGTCCCGTTGACGATCGCGATCGCGCGCGGGGCGCCGCCGAGCAGGATCGGCTCGGCGAGCGACCGGTGCAGCGGGGCCTCGAAGCCCTCGATATGTGCTCCGGTGCCGATCACGCGATCAGCGCCCCGCCACCAAAGCTGAAGAAGCTCAGGAAGAAGCTCGATGCAGCGAAGGCGATTGACAGGCCGAAGATGATCTGAATCAGGCGACGGAAACCGCCGGCGGTCTCGCCGAACGCCAGCGTCAATCCGGTGACGATGATGATGATCACCGCGACGATCTTGGCGACCGGACCCTGGACCGATTCCAGCACCTGCTGAAGCGGCTGCTCCCACGGCATGCCGGAGCCGGCGGCCTGGGCATGCGTGGCGAGCGTCAGGGCAAAGCCGATGGCAGCGCCGACGAGGAAGGTGTTCTTCCGATCGGGAAGGCGAAGTGCGGGCATGCTCAGTCTCCTTGAGGATGGGATGTTGGATCGGGGGTGAGGTCGAGGACGGTGTAACCGCCGTCCGGATCGAGGCCGTCGACGCGGGCGATCGTCTCGACGCGGCGGGCAAGCCCGCGGCCCGAGATGAACACGATCATGTCGATCGCCTCGGCGATCAGCCGGCGCGGCACGGTAACGACGGTTTCCTGGACGAGCTGCTCGAGCCGGTAGAGCGCGGACACGGCGCTGTTGGCGTGGACGGTCGCGATCCCGCCGGGATGACCGGTGTTCCAGGCCTTGAGCATGTCGAGCGCCTCGGCGCCGCGCACCTCGCCGACGATGATGCGGTCGGGACGCAGCCGCAGCGTCGAACGGACAAGGTCGGCCATGCCGACGATGCCGGCCCCGCTCGCATTACCCGACCGCGTGCGCAGCGCCACGACATCGAGCGCGGCGCATTGCAGCTCGCGCGTGTCCTCAATCAGGATAACCCGCTCATCGAGATGCGCCATCTCCGCGAGCAGCGCGTTGGCGAGCGTGGTCTTGCCCGAACTGGTGCCGCCCGCGACGAGAATGTTCCGGCGCTCGACGACGGCGAGGCTCAGCAGCCGCGCGGTGTCGGCCGGCATGATGCCGTCCTTCACATAGTCGAGCAGAGTGTAGATCTTCGCGGCGGGCTTCCGGATCGAGAAACATGGTGCCAGGCTGACCGGCGGCAGAACCCCTTCGAACCGCTCGCCGGCGCCTTCGCCGTGCGGCGGCAGCTCGGCCGAGACGATCGGCGAGGCCGCATGGACTTCGGTCCGGGCGTGGCTCGCCACCAGCCGGACGATGCGCTCGACCTGGGCCGGCTCGTAGCGCGTACCGGTATCGATCCGGCCCTCGCCCAGTCGGTCGAGCCTTAGCGCGCCATCGGGATTGACCATGATTTCGATGACGGCGGGATCGGCGAGCGCGGCGGCGATGGTCGGCCCCATCGCGGTGCGCAGCATCGCGCGGCGGCGCTCGGCGGAAAGCGTCTCGCTCATCGCGCTGCCTCCCGGTCGCCGGACTGATCGCGCTCTGCCGCGCCGATGCTGCGCTTCCCCGAACCGATCTGGCGTCCAACCTGCGTGACGAACGCCTCGAACCGTTCGCGGCCGACGGCGCGCGCTGCGCTGTCCGCCTCGGGCAACGGCGCAGTGACCATCAGCTGGTAGCGGACGAACAGCGACAGGCTTTCGAGCAGTACCTCGATGTCGCGGCGGGCATGGCCGATCTCGCGCGAGATACGATCGAGCCGGCCTTTCAGAAGATCGTCGATTTCCTTGGTGCCGCGCCGCGCGAGATAGGCGGCGAGCGCATCGCTGACGATCTGCGACTTGTTCGTGCCCGGCTTCCGGGCAAGGTCGTCGAGCGCGTCGCTGAGCGCTTGATCGATATAGAGGTTCTGCCGGAACTTCATGGTCGTCACAGTCCCGGCAGCAGGTCGCGCCCGCTGCCCTCGTTGATGCCGTAGCCGCGGGCGACCGCGCTCAGCCCGCGGGCGCGGTCCATCGCCTTCTGGTCGGCGGCGGGGTCGCCTTCGTCCTGGTCGGCCGGAATGAGGTCGAGCTGCTTGGGCTCCTCGCGCTTCGGCGGAAATTCCTCGCCCAACCCCGGATGGCGCTGCTGCTGGAGGCCGCCATCCTCGGACTCGCCTTCGGCCGCGTCCTCGGCCCGCGCCAGGCGGGCATCAGGCTTGCGGGCGAAGCTGCCCCAATCGTTCGACCGTGCCTGCGGGCGATCGGGATAGATGCCGTCGGTCAGCGCCGGGGGCGGCGCGAGCCGCGCGGTGAAATTGCGATCCTCATAGTAGCGCAGCTTCTTCGCGCGGATCGGCGCGAGGCCGGACACCAGCACCAGCTCATCGGCGGGCGGGAGTTGCATGATCTCGCCCGGCGTCAGCAGCGGCCGCGCGGTCTCCTGCCGGCTGACCATGACGTGCGCGAGCCAGGGCGCGAGCCGGTGCCCGGCATAGTTGCGCATCGCGCGCTGCTCGGTCGCGGTGCCGAGCGCGTCCGAGATGCGGCGCGCAGTGCGCTCATCGTTTGTGGCGAAGGCGACCCGGACATGGCAGTTGTCGAGGATCGAATTATGCTCGCCATAGGCCTTCTCGATCTGGTTCAGGCTCTGGGCGATGAGGAAGGCACGCACGCCGTAGCCGGCCATGAAAGCGAGGCTGGTCTCGAAGAAATCGAGCCGTCCCAGTGCCGGAAACTCATCGAGCATCATCAGCAGCTTGTGCTTGCGGTTCGCCGTCCCGGCGCCGTCGAGCCGTTCGGTCAGCCGGCGGCCGATCTGGTTGAGGATCAGGCGCACGAGCGGCTTGGTGCGGCTGATGTCCGAGGGCGGAATGACGAGATAGAGCGAGACCGGCTGCGCCGCCTCGACGAGATCGGCGATGCGCCAGTCGCAGCGCGAGGTAACTTCGGCGACGGTCGGATCGCGATAGAGGCCCAGGAACGACATCGCCGTAGAGAGGACGCCGGAGCGCTCGTTGTCTGACTTGTTGAGCACCTCGCGAGCGGCGGATGCGACGACCGGATGGACCTGCGGCGCATCCTGCGTGCCGAGGTGATTGGTGGTCATCATCCGGCGGAGCGTCGCCGTGAACGGCCGCTGCGGATCGGAGAGGAAGGTGGCGACCCGCGCCAGCGTCTTCTCCTCCTCGGCATAGAGGATGTGGAGGATCGCGCCGACTAGCAGGGAGTGGCTGGTCTTTTCCCAATGGTTGCGCCGCTCGAGCGCCCCTTCTGGATCGACCAGGATGTCGGCGATATTCTGAACGTCGCGGACTTCGTTCTCGCCGCGCCGGACCTCGAGCAGCGGATTGTAGTGTGCCGAGCGCGCGTCGGTCGGATTGAACAGCAGCGCATGGCTGAAGCGTGCGCGCCAGCCTGCGGTCAGCTGCCAATTTTCCCCTTTGATGTCGTGGATGACCGCCGAGCCGGTCCAGCTCAGCAGGGTCGGTACGACCAAGCCGACGCCCTTGCCGCTGCGGGTCGGCGCAAACGCCATGACATGCTCGGGACCGTCATGGCGGAGATAACGACCGTGATGACGGCCAAGGAATGCGCCTGAATCGCCAAGTAGCTCGGTGCGTTCCATCTCACGGGCCTCGGCCCAGCGCGCCGAACCATAGGTCGTAACATGCCGCTGCTGTCGCGCGCGCCACAGCGAGCCGAAGATCGCGGCGGCGCAGCCGATGAACCCGCTTGCGCCGGCCAGCGCCCCCGCCTTGTCGAAGACATGGGGCGCATAGGCATCGTAATAGTACCACCACTCGAAGATGGCCCAGGGGCGATACACCGGCTTGCCGAGCATTACGAACCAGTTCGGGCCAAGCTGCGCCTGATAGCCGAGCATCGCCGCCGCCCATTGCGTCGCAGCCCAGACACCGGCGATCACGATCGCGAACACGACTGCAATCTGGCCGATAAGCAATTTGGTCGGGGTCATTGGTTGCTCCGCCCCGAAGGGCAAAGCCGCCGCTCCGGTTCATGGCGAAAGCATCGGCTGCATCAGATCGTGGTGGAATTACGGTCTTAGCGCGCCAGAGCGCACCTCGACGCATTCGCGGTCGGGCTGATATGCTCTTTCTGATTACAGGGCGGGCTAGAGGCCCTCTAGAAGATGTTCAGATTGGATGGTTTTGATCGCTCCGCGGTTGCGATTGGAGGCCGCCGCTTTATGGTAGGGGTGCATTCATGCGCGCGCTCAGGGGGGGACATGGCAATCACAAACGGCATCGCAGATGCTCAGCTTGCGGAAAATGGCGGTGCAGATGCCGGATGCCGTCGCTGGTGCGAACATCTAGTCGCCGTACAGATCGGCTGAGTATGGCGTCCAAATCGGGCAACTTGCCGGACGCTGAGCCGGAGGAACAACCGCGGGTCGCTTACCAGACCAATCGCGGAACGATGCTGCATGGAAGAATCGAAACGGCCCTGACGTCGCCGCTGCTTCAGCAGCACAGGGGCAAAGTAAACCTCATCGTCACCTCACCGCCGTTCCCGCTGGTCCGCAAGAAACGCTACGGAAACGAAACCGGCGAGGCGTATCTGCAATGGCTGGAATCTCTCGCGCAGCCCCTGACCGACCTGCTCACTGAGGATGGCTCCATCGTCATCGAGATCGGCAACGCGTGGGAGGAAGGCTCCCCCATCATGTCGACCCTGCCGCTCGAAGCGCTTCTAGCGTT
This sequence comes from Sphingomonas flavalba, assembly GCF_047553045.1. Lineage (GTDB taxonomy): Bacteria > Pseudomonadota > Alphaproteobacteria > Sphingomonadales > Sphingomonadaceae > Sphingomonas_L > Sphingomonas_L flavalba_A. Next base: position 1,838,935 of record NZ_CP180208.1, read on the forward strand.
CAAACGGTCTGCGAAACTGAACCTTTGCCAGCACGTGATCTGCCACAACCCGGCGCGCCTTCCGAGTCCGGCCGCCTGGGTCAATTTGAAGCGTGCGCGATTGAAGGATTCTTTCACCCACGTGTGGTGGATGTCCAAGGCAGAGTTCCCCAAGGCCGATAATCGCCGGGTACTCAATCCCTACAGCAAGGACATGAAGAAGCTCCTTGAGCGCCAATCCTATAATGCAGGCACTCGACCTTCGGGGCATGTGATCTCCGAGAAAGGGTTCCTGACCGATCATGGCGGGTCAATCGGTCCTAACGTTCTCGATCTTACCGGCGAACATTATCCGGATGCGTTGCTGAAATATACCGGGACGGGGTGGGACAAGGGCTACCGTAGCTATTGCAAGGACAACGGCCTTGTCGCCCACCCGGCACGTATGCAGTCGTCGCTTTCGGCTTTCTTCATTCAGTTTCTAACCGATGAAGACGATCTCGTTCTCGACCCCTTTGGCGGGTCCAACACGACGGGGAGCGTTGCCGAGAATCTGAATCGGCGCTGGGTCTCCGTTGAGGCTGATCGAGGATATGTGGACGGATCGTTGGGTCGGTTTCCTGGCGTCGTCGCGGAGGCCCAGACTGCGACCGAGGATTCGAATGGCTAACCCTCCAGCCGGCCGGCTACCGCGAAAGTGAGCGGGCTCGCTTCTGTCGAAACGTCGCCGTTCAGTGGCAATTTGGCCGCGCTCGATCTCGCGACCGAATATCGTTCGCTGAAAGACGATCCGGTCGAAAAATTCTACGTCCGTTGCTTGCGAGAGGCATCCACATATCATCGGGCAGTCGGATATTTCCGATCGACCGTGTTCCTAGTTGTTGGCCCCGCGGTCGTCGAATTCGCACGGCGCGGCGGGAAAATTCTGATGATCTGCTCGCCGGACCTGGATCATGACGACGTCGAATATATCGCGTCCGGCTACGCCCAGCGACTAGCGAGCATTGAAGATACCCTCATCGCACAATTCGACGCCCTGCTGGCGGATCGCCGGACTGCGTTCGCGGCGCGGACGCTGGCGACGCTGATCGCAACGGGCGCCCTGGAAATCAAGATCGCGGAGCGGCGTGACCGAAGAGGCATCTACCACGAAAAGATTGGGATCTTCTCTGATACCTTAGGCAACATTGTCAGCTTCAAAGGCTCGACAAACGAGACTTGGAGCGGCTGGCATGAGAAAGGGAATTTTGAGTCGATCGAAGTCTTCTGCAGTTGGCGCGGAGGATTAGAGGCAGAGCGCGTGGAAAAGCATGCGCAGCATTTTGACACGCTTTGGCACGAACGCGACCCGGATATTGAAGTCTCACCGGTGCCGGCGACGGTGAAGGAGTACATCAAGAGATATGCGGCGGCGAAATTGGACGAGCTAGCGGACGAGCCGAAACAGCGAGAAGCGATGCGCCGCTCTCCGCTCGCCCATCAATCCGCGGCGATCGAGGCGTGGAAGGCTCAAGGTCGGCGCGGAGTGTTCGAACACGCCACGGGAAGCGGGAAGACCTTCACCGCGATCATCGCGCTGCGAGAGCATCTTTCGCGCGGCGATCCGGCCATCGTGCTGGTCCCAAGTCGTCTTTTACTCGAACAATGGGCGAGAGAGCTGGCGGACGAGATTCCCGACGCGATCATGTTGCTCGCCGGGGCTGGTCATGACCGATGGAAGGGATCCAGCCGTCTGCGCAGCATGACGGCCGATGATCGTTCGCTTGGGCCGCGGCTTGTCGTCGCCATGATGCCAACTGCTTCGACCGATGAGTTTCGCCTCGGCGTCTCACAGGGCGATCATTTGTTGGTCGTCGCCGACGAAGTCCATCAGATCGGCAGCAATCAAAACTCGAAATTCCTGAACGTCCAAGCGGGCGCACGCCTTGGCCTCTCGGCAACGCCGCAACGCTACGGCGACCCGGACGGGACCGCGAAGATTTTCGCCTATTTCGGTGCCGTCGTCCCGCCCCCGATCACGCTCGCCGACGCAGTGGCTGCGGGCCGACTTGTTCCGTACGAATATCATCCTCATCCAATCCACCTCAGCGCAACCGAAGCGGAGGATTGGCTTAAGGAAACCAAGGCGATCCAGCTCGAGATCGCCCGGTCCAAGACCGACGATGGCGGCCGGAAAGTCCTTAGCGAGCGAGCCCGCATGCTTCTCATCAAGCGGGCGCGCATCGCCAAGAAGGCCAGCGCCAAGGTTCGCCTGGCAGCGGATGTGCTAAGGACGGAGTTCGAGGCGGGACAGAGTTGGCTGATCTATTGCGAAGATGGCGGACAACTGACCGACGTCCTGATTGCCTTGCGCGAGCAGGGAATGAATCCGATCGAATATCATTCCAATATGTTCGGCGATCGCGATGCGACGATGGACTGGTTCAGGTCGTTCGGTGGAATATTGGTTTCGATCCGGTGCCTGGACGAGGGTGTTGATATTCCGGCGGTCTCACACGCGCTCATTCTCGCATCGTCCCAAAATCCCAGACAATTCATCCAACGCCGCGGGCGCGTACTACGGCAAGCGCCGGGCAAGGCGCTGGCCGTCATCCACGATGCCATCGTCACGCCGGTCAACGCCGAGGACGAAAAGGATCAACTCGGCTTGCTCCGTGCGGAGCTCGTTCGCTCAATCGAGTTCGCCAATCACGCGCTCAATCGCATGGCGGGCGCGGAACTACGCGATATCGCCATCAATATGGGCATCGATCCTGATGAGTTCGATGCCCAACAGGGGGATGAAGAAGATGAATGAAGAGGACCTTGCTCTTCAGACGTTGCTCGCGGCCCGCGCCGAAGTAGCGCCGGATGTCGACGAAAGCCTGCTGCGAGCATGCTATGCGATCCAGCGCCGGCATCAGTTCAACAACGATCGAACGCAATCGTCCGTGGCGATGGAGCGCCTGATCGATGAACTTGTCGACGCGACTGTTCAGGGGGCGTCTGAACAATGAAGCTCCACCAGCTCGTTGCCACCAACTTCATGCCGTACCGCGAGACCATCACGGTGGACTTTCCGACGGAAGATCATCGCAACGTGATGATCGTGCTCGGCGACAACATGCGCGGGAAGACCTCGCTCATGAACGCACTTCGCTGGGGATTTTACGGGCGTGCCGTGGGCCGTCACTCCCGGCCGATCGCCCTGCACGACATCGTCAATAAGGATGGCGCGCGCGTCGACGACTGGCGCGTCGAGGTGTTTCTGAAATTCGAGGCGAACGGGCATGATTATGAGCTTCGCCGTACGGCCGACCGCCGCGCCCATGTTGCGACGCCATCACGCACCGAAGATTTCATCGTTGCGCCCCACCTTTCGAAGGACGGAATCGTGATCGCCGGCGACCAGGTCGAGGCGGAGATCAATCTGGTGGCACCCGAGCAAGTCTCGCGCTTCTTCCTGTTCGATGGCGAGCTTCTCGGGGAATATGAGGAGCTGCTGATCGAAGGGAGCGAGCAGGGCCGTCAGATCAAGGAAGCGATCGAACAGGTCCTGGGTGTGCCTGCGCTGACGAACGGGCGCGCGGAGCTTGGCGCGATGCTGAAAGCGGCGACGAAGAAGCAAAGCCAGGAAATGGCCCACATTGCTGGATTGGAGCGCTCGGCCGAAAACATGGCGAAGCTGACGGCGCGGCTCGACAGCCAGGATGCCGATCTGATGAAGCTTCAGGAAAAGCTGGCACAGACGCGATCCGAACGTTCGGTCCTGGAAGACGAGCTTGAGCAGGCGGCTACGATCTTGGCTTTGAAGGCGACTTTGGATGCCGCCAAGGAGGCGGCCACCGGTGCGGACACGACGCTGAAGCGGAAAAGGGGTGAGCGGCACTCGCTGCTCGGTCTTGCATGGAAGGATCTGTTGGACGCGAAGCTGGAGGTCAAACGGACGATCCTGCGACAGCGGCAAGCCAAATCGACGGAGACGCTACGCGCGCGTCTCAAGCTGGAGGAAGCGATCAAAAGCGTCCAGAAGGCCTTAGACACGCGCGCCTGCCCGACCTGCAAGCAGCCATTTCCTGAACAAGAACGCGCCGCGCTCGGTGCCCAGCTCGGCCAGTTCGAAGTCGATCTCGCAAACCTCGACGACGCCGCGAGCGGGATTGACAGTGTCGCCTCGGAGCTCGCAATCCTCGATGATATCAAAGGCGTTCGGGCGCGCGAGCGGCTGGTCGAGATCGATAAGGATATCCGGGCGGCCGAAGTTGCCTTGCAGAAAGCCGAAAACGATATCGAGCGGACCGAGGAGAAGATTGCCGGTCATGATACGGCCGAACTCTCCAGAAAGCGTGTGCTCCATCAGGAAAAGCTGAAGGAGGAAGGGCGGCTCACTGAGTCCATCAAGACCGTGGAACGCGATATCGCCAAGACCAACGAGGAACTCGCGGTTGCCCGGAAATCGATCGAAGGTCTCGCCGGCGCGCGATCGAAGCGGAGCACGGTGAAGGTCGGCATCATTGGCGAAATCGAAGCGTGCTTTGCTGCCAGCGTCGAGCGGTTGCGCGACAAGCTGCGTGAGCAGGTCCAGACCTTGGCAAGCCAGTCCTTCAAGGAAATGACAACCCAAAAGTCGTACCGTGGTCTTGAGATCAACGATAACTACGGACTGAGCATCATCGACAGCACGGGTCGCCCGGTATCAATCCGTAGCGCCGGAGCGGAGCAAGTCGTAGCGCTGTCGTTGATCGACGGCCTCAACAGGACCGGTCGGGCGATCGGCCCGGTGGTCATGGACACGCCGTTCGGGCGTCTCGATCCCAAACACCGCGACAATATTCTGAAATATCTGCCGACCGTCACGAGCCAGTTCGTGCTGCTGGTTCATGGCGGTGAGATCCGGCCTGACACCGACCTCGCCTCGATCAAGTCGAGGATTGGTGCCGCCTACACCATCACCGAAGTTTCGGAGACTCAGTCAAAAATCGAGAGGACCGCGCTGTGAGCACGAGCGATCTGATCAACGTCGGCCTCTCAGAAGCCGTCGACGACAAGCTTGCCGAACTAAAGGAGATGGGAGTCTTTGCCGACAAGATCGACGGTTATCGGTTCGGCGCCAGTCTCGCGATCGCGCAGGGGGTCGTCCCCGGCGACCTCGTCAAGCGCGTCAATCTCTACAACGTCGGTTCGCTCGACCCTGACCAAGCGCTGCGTCGCGCGGTGGAAGCGCTCATGCCGAGCGCGTTGGAGGACACAACCGTGTATCGCCTCATTGAGCGGCTCGCCGACTGGGGAGTGAATGAACTCTACTCCCAAGCAAAAGCTGGGGAGATAGATTTCGCCGCTTTGCTCGATCAGGCAGATGAGAAGCATGGCTGATCATGATTACGTCGCTCCGGGCATTTCTGCTGACACGCACCGCTGACGGCGAATGGCACAACGAGGTCTTTCACGCCCTCGAACCGGTGTTGAGAGCTTGGGAGGCATCAAGCGGCGCGGAAAAATGCGCGGTCTTGCATGTAGGGTTTGAGCGCCGCACGGCGCGAACCTTCGAAGCGCTTGCGACGCAATTTCCGGGCAAGGTGTTGCTGACGCCAGGAGCCCGTGGCGCGCTGCCTTTGACATTTTCGAGTTCGAGGGAGCCGATTGGTATTGTCGGCTCGGAGCCGATCTATCTTGCGCTCGAGGGATGGGGCTACTCGGCACTCGAACCGGAGACGACCCAACCGGCAAGAGCCGGGTTCGGACTTCAGGGATGGGTCAACGATTTTGCATTCGCCCATCCGGAATTGCGCGATCGGCTGATCGACGCAGGAATCCTCTGCGATGAGACTTACGTTCGACACGAAGAGGTGTTGGACGCTGATCTCAGAATACGGCTCGGCAAATTCCGTTCCGCCGCGTTGGTGGGCACGGCCAGCGACGACCCAACCGCGCTCGCCCGCGCGGCGCCGCCTTGGCTGGCATCGCGCCCCATTGCGGATCTCGACCTGACCGTGCGGATCGGCAACGTGTTCAGAAATCTCGACGCGACAAGCGTTGCGGACATCGGCAAAATGTCCATTCCGGAACTGCTTACGCTTCAGAATTTCGGTAGGACGTCGATCCGCCATCTTGTTAGCATTCTGGAGCGCGAACTGGCGGCGGGGCCACGCTCTCTCGACGTCTTGGCCTCCCAGAAGGTCGACGATACACTCATCGAAGCCGTGCAGCGCTCGCTCTGCACCCTCGCCGATCGCGAACGGGATATTCTCAACCGACGCATGGGTTTCAATTGCGAGCCAGAGACCCTTGCCGAGATCGGCGACAGCTACGGGATTACGCGCGAGCGCATCCGCCAGATCGAAGCAAAGGTCGTCGACCGCTTGATCCGGATGGAAATCTGGGACGACATATTGGCGGCAAAGCTCAGCGCGATGCTGGCCGAGCGCGAATTCCCATTGCCTCTGATTGGCGCCGAAGCTCTAGACCCCTGGTTTCAGGGCGTTGCCAAACATCGCCGGGCGGTCCGATATCTCATCGACAACATGTGCGACGCTAAGGTCTCGCTCGTCGACATCGACGGCATCGAATATCTTGGTTTCCTCAGTCAGGACCAGTGGAACGAGATCGTCGGAACGGCGCGCCGGCTCTTGGCGAGCGGCGTCGATCGAAACTGGACGGAAGACGACTGCCGCAATCACGTCCTCCTGCTGGTTCCCACTGAGGCGCGTGAGTTTGGCGCCCTACTCTGGGATATTGCCTCGAAATGGTGCCATTTCGCTGATGACGGCGGCGCCCGAATCCTCATCTCCTACGGTCGAGGTGTCGACCAGATCGTTGAGGCTGTTCTCCTAGAGAGCGACATGCCTCTTCATTACTCGGAGATCGCCAGTCAGGCGTCTGTTCGCGCGGGCCGCGATCTGGACGAGCGCCGTGTCCATAACGCGGCGGCGGAAGTCGGATATCTGTTTGGTCCAGGCACCTATGGTGTGGTCAAGCATCTGAGCGTGCCGCGCAGCGAGTGGGAGGCGTTCGCCGAGGAGGCGGCGGAGATCGTCGCCGAGGCCGGGCAAGACCGTCAATGGCACGCGTCTGAGGTGGTCGACCTACTTCGTCAGCGCGACGTCCGTATCCCCGAGAGCTTCGACAAATACCAGATGGATATCGCGCTAAAGGAAGCGGCGACGCTCCAGACCTTGGGTCGAATGGTCTGGGTCCGGGACGACTGCACGAACGACAACGCGCGTGTCGACATACGCCAGGCGGTGATTGCGATCCTCCAGAGCGCTGGCGGTCCGTTGACATCTGCCGATCTCCGGCAGCGAGTGGTTGCGGTTCGCGGAATCAATCTGGGCATGCAGTTCCAAGTCAGTGATCCGCTGATCAAACTCGACTCTCAAGTCTGGGCACTCAATGATCGCGACATCGGTTTGAAGCGGCCTGATCAGCAGCAGTTTCTCGACGAAGTGGTCGCGTCCTTACGAACGCGCGCGAAACCGATCCACATTTCAGAATGCCCTGCGGTCATCGGCGATCAACTCCCGGCGCGAGCGATATTCTGTTTGGCATCCTTGGATCCTCGGCTTCGCACTACGACTGACAGATGCCTGTCGCTGTCTGAGTGGGCTTAGCCACGTTCGTCGTTCAATCGCATGATCGCTCCTTATGAAATGATCGGTCCGCTTCGGCTACGGCCGAAGCTCCAGCTGATCCCATCGCCGCGCGTAAGACCGGACACGCTCTTGCCAATATGGCGGTCCAGCACCGGCCGCCACGGCACCAGCGTGAATTCTCGCGACTTCTCGACCAGCGCGAACCGCCCGCTCATCGTGTCGACCGGCCTGCGATAGATGCCGCTCACGCGCGCGCCGGGCTCGCTTTCGACGAACGGCATGCCCAGCTCGCGCGAGAGCTGCGCGCCGATACGGAGCAGATCGCGGCGCTGGAGGTCCGCGATCATGCCCGGCCCGTAGGCCGTGCCGCCGGCTGCTTCCTCGGCAAATCCCTGTGCGATCAGCCATTGCCGCCGGCGCGCCTGGGCGTCGCGCGCATCATGGCCGAACCCGGCATCGCGAAGCGGCGCCGGATGGGCGGCGACCAGCTCGCGGTCAAGCCAGGTCGCGGCCTCCGCGCCGATCAGCTTTTCCAGCGGCTGCGAAGAAAGCGTCTCGACCGCCACCGGCCGGTCCTTCGCCCGTGCCGCTTCATAGGCGGCCGCACGGTCGAGATGATCGGTTGCTATGATCCATGTGCCGTCGGCCTCGCGCGTGACGCCGCCGGTCAGCCGCCGCATCGCCTCCAGCCGGCGCACATGGGTTTCGGCGAACGCCTCGGTTGCCGACTGGTCATGGCGAAGATGCGCGTCGACATCGTAGCGCCCGCCATTGGCGGCAGCGACCGCGGCGACCGTGCGGTCGGCCTCTCGGATATCGACCGACACGGGCGTGATCCGCACGATCGCGCCGTTCGCATGCGGCTCGACATTCTCGCCCCTGCCGATCTCGGCATAATGGGTGCGGCCATCGGTCGCTTCGACCAACAGATAATGACGGTCGTTGAGCTCGTCTGACAGGCCGCGTTCGATCACACGGCCGACCAGCGGCCGGGCATCCGCCGCGGTGGGATCGTAGATAGCCTGATCGGCAAGCGCCGGCGCAGACCCTCGCGCGGTGAAGGCACGCTGCATGGTGCGGATGATGTCGCCGCGCTCGCCCATCCGCTTCAGCGTGTCGGTAAGATCGGGAGCGAGACGCCAGGTCGAGGCGCCCATCTGCGTGGCGAGGCCGAGCCGCGCGAGCTTCTTGAGCCGGCCCATGCGCACGGTCTGGTCGAATGTATCGCTTGCGCCCGAGCTGACGAGCCGGGCGGCATCGGCATCGCGCAGCAGGGTGCGGTCGATGCTGGTCAGGCGCTCCTGATCGACCTCGCCGCGCAGCTTGTCCTGGATCGCGTCGGTCGTGCGCGGGCCGAGATCGAGATCGATCAGTTCCGCCGCGCGCTCGCGCATGCCCTGGGTGATATATTCGCGGGCGATGATCAGGTCCTTGCCCCGGTCATCCTTGCCGCGCAGGATGATGTGGGTGTGCGGGTGGCCGGTGTTGAAATGATCGACCGCCACCCAACCGAGCTTCGTGCCGAGATCCTCTTCCATGCGCGCCATCAGCCGCCGGGTCAGCTCTTTCAGATCGTCATACCCCGCGCCGTCCTCGGGCGAGACGATGAACCGGAACTGATGGCGGTCGCCCTGCGCCTGATCGAGCCAAGCCTTGCCGTCGATCTTGTCGGCGTCGGCGCCGTAGAGCTGACCGCGCCCGCCGTCGCGGGTCGTGCCGTCGCGCTCGATATAGCGCATATGCGCTCGCGCCGCGGCGAACCCCTTGCCGGCGAGCTTGACGATCCGCGATTTTATGATGACCCGGCGCGTGCGGAACGCCGCATAGCGATCGCGGCTGCCGAGGACGCGGCCGACGCCCGAGCCGCGTCCGATCCGGCTACCATCGAAGCGGCTGCGCCGGCCGGACGCCGCGGTGCCGCCGCGGGCCAGATTGGCCGCGGCGAGCACCTTGGACAGAAACTTGCGCCCCTGCTTGTTGCCCTTGGCGCGCATGCGCCCCAGGCGGGGTTCGAAATCGTCGTCGCTGAACATTGCCGGACCCTGAAGATTGCGGGCTTATCCGGCAGCATGACCCGGCCCGGAGCGGCTGAAAACCGGTGCTAAATTTTCCAAGGGATTCCGCGGCGCGGCGCAGACTTGGCACCACGATCCGCCGGCTGGTGCCAGCGCCCCGCGGAAAAACGATGTGCAGACAAACACTTATGGTGTCCAGCCAAAGGCTGGCACCATTGCTTCATCTTGCCTTACGCGAAATCTCCCTGAAAACAGTCGAATCCTCTCCGTCTCACCCCTAAGCCAAGCGAGCCGGAGCGACCGAAGGACGCGATCGGCGAGCGCGGCAACTGCCAACGACAAGCGATCTATCCCGCGCCGCAGATGGCGCCAGGACCGATGGAAGGGAGACGAATTTCAGGTGGCCGACAAGGTGAAGGGGCTGATCGCCGTGCTCGCGCCGGCACCGATTTGCGACGAATGCATCGTCGAAAAGCTCAGTCTGACAGCGGTTCACCAGGCCAGCCATAGGGCGCGCGAGCTTGCAGGGAGCGATGGTTTCGAGCGCGCGAAGGACCATTGCGCCTTTTGCGGCGAGGCCAGAATGGTCACCCGCCGCGTGGTCCGGTGAGGTCGATCGCCATGCGGAAAATGCTCGCGATCGGTGCCGCCGCGATGGTCGTCGCGGCCGCCCCGCCATCACGAACTACGGGCCGGATCGCCAATGTCACCGACGGCGACACCTTCCGGTTGACGAGCGGAGAGCGTATCCACATCGCCGGAATCGACGCTGCCGAGACGCAGCCGGGCAACGCAAATTTCGCTCGCGAGCTGGCGATCGGCGCGGCCGCGAAGCGCCGCGCGATCGCGCTGCTCGATGGCCGCACCGTCGCATTCGAACGGGTCGGGTGCAGCTACAACCGCACCGTGGCGCGGGTCTGGATCGGGCATCGCGATCTCGCCGTGACGCTCGTTGATGCTGGGATTGCGCGCTGGTGGTCGCGCGGTGAACCCAAGCCCGACTGGTGCGGATAGGGTTGATCGGGCATCGTCAAGTGATCTGCCCCCCGCTGAGTGGCCCAGAGACTATGATAGTCTGGACCATGAAAGGGACATTGAATGCCGAGCAAGAAGCACAAGCCGGAAGAGATCATCGGCAAGCTGCGTGAAGTTGAGATTGTGCTGGCGCAGGGAGCGAGCACGGCTGAAGCCTGCCGCCGGATCGCGGTCAGCGAGCAGACCTATTATCGGTGGCGCAAGGAGTATGGCGGCCTGAAGACCGACCAGGCGCGGCGGATGAAGGATCTGGAGAAGGAGAACCAGCGGCTGCGCCGGGCGATCTCGGACCTGACCCTGGACAAGCTGATCTTGCAGGAGGCTGCACGGGGAAACTTCTGAGCCCCGCGCGGCGGCGGCGCTGCATCGATCAGGTACGACGGGATCTGCCAGTGCGGGTATCCGAGCGACGGATATGCCGGGTGCTGGGTCAGCATCGATCGACGCAGCGCAAGATGCCGCGCGGGGCGGATGACGAACAGGCACTGACCGAGGACATCATTGCATTGGCGAAGCAATATGGTCGTTACGGCTACCGCCGGGTCACGGCGTTGCTGTGCCATGCGGGATGGACGGTGAACCATAAACGTGTCGAGCGGATATGGCGGCGTGAAGGACTGAAAGTCCCGCAGCGCCAGCCAAAGCGCGGGCGTCTATGGCTCAATGACGGATCGTGCATCCGGCTACGCCCCGAATATCCGGGGCATGTCTGGGCCTACGATTTCGTCGAGGGGCGGACGCATGACGGTCGCAAGTTCCGCATCCTCACGATCATCGACGAGGCCAGCAGGGAATGCCTGGCGCTCATCGTTGCACGGCAGCTCAAGCATGAGGATGTTCTGGCGGCCCTGGCCGACCTGTTCATCTCGCGTGGGCCGCCAGCGCATATACGATCCGATAATGGTAGCGAGTTTATCGCGACCGCCGTCCAGAAATGGCTGGGGCAGATCGGCGTAAAGACCCTCTACATCGCGCCGGGATCACCATGGGAAAATGGCTATAACGAAAGCTTCAACGGGTCGCTTCGCGACGAACTGCTCAATGGCGAGATCTTCTACAGCCTCGCCGAGGCCAGGGTGCTGATCGAGGCATGGCGGCGGCATTACAACACCGTCCGCCCGCATAGCAGCCTGGGCTACCGGCCACCGGCACCGGAAACGGCGACACCGCCATATCCGGCCTCCGGTTCCGCTTCGCTCCACCTCCGTCCGGATATGGCGGCGATGAGCTTAATGCACTAACAAACCAATCGGTCCACTCGGTGGGGGCAGACCATCCGCAAGCTCAGCTTCACCGGTTCCACAAGGGTGGGCCGCATCTTAATGCGGCTGTGCGCCAATACGGTAAAGCGCCTTAGCCTCGAACTGGGCGGGAATTCTCCCTTCATCATATTCAACGACGCCGACGTGGACCTTGCAGTTGCTGGTATTATGTCGAGTAAGTTCCGCAACGCAGGGCAAACCTGCATCTCCGCCAATCGCATCCTCATTCAATCCGAGATCCATGATTGCGTCGTCGATCGACTCGGTGGCGCTATCCGCGGTCTCAAAGTCGGAAACGGCGCCGATCCGGATACAGACATTGGCCCGCTAATATCGGCCCCTGCGGCAGAGAACGTTCGGCAGCAGATTGCCGATGCGCTTGCGAATGGTGGCCACATTGCTGCGCAGGCATCACTGCCCGGAGATAGAACCGCGTTCGTGGCACCGACGCTCATCACGAACGCAGCGATATCAATGCGGCTCGCACAAGAGGAGATTTTTGGACCGGTGGCCGCAATATTGAAGTTCGACGATGAAGCAGAAGCTGTCGGCCTGGCGAATGACACGCCAGCGGGTCTTGCGGCCTATTTCTACACGTCAAACGCCAATCGCAGTTGGAGGGTCGCCGAGGCGCTCGAATATGGAATGATCGGCCTCAATACGGGGGCCATTTCGACCGAGTTGGCGCCCTTCGGCGGTGTAAAGCAGTCGGGCTTCGGACGGGAGGGCGGCCGCGAAGGCATCGATGAATTCCTTCAAAGCAAGTCGCTACACTGGTCAGGAATTTCCTGAAACTACCGCTATTCGGTCAACGCATCAAATCGAAAGGAGGACGCATGCGCATTGGCGTTCCCAAAGAAGTCAAGAATCACGAATATCGTGTGGGGCTTACGCCATCTTCTGTCGCAGAACTTGTGGCTGCAGGCCATACTGTCTTCGTACAGGCTAACGCAGGAGCGGGTATAGACTTCAATGATGACGCCTACATCGCGGTAGGGGCAAAAATCGTCAGCTCCTCGGTCGAAGTGTTCAGTGAAGCGGATCTGATTGTTAAAGTAAAGGAGCCTCAAGTCGAAGAAATTACACTTCTTGCGCCTCGACACGTGCTCTTCACCTATCTTCATTTAGCAGCCGATGCGCCCCAAGCTGAGGGACTAATGGCATCGGGTGCAACCTGCATTGCCTACGAGACCGTAACAGCCAGCGACGGCTCGCTTCCTTTGCTTCGACCAATGTCAGAGGTAGCTGGCCGTATGTCTGTGCAGATTGGTGCGCATTATCTCGAAAAGGAGCGAGGCGGCCGCGGGGTTTTGCTCGGCGGCGTGCCTGGGGTTCTGCCAGCTCGCGTCGCGATCCTCGGCGGTGGTGTAGCAGGTGAAAACGCAGCGCAGATCGCAATGGGCATGGGTGCCAGTGTTATCGTCTACGACATCAATGGGGCACGTTTAGCCGACCTTGATAGAACATTTGGCGGTCGCGTTCGTACAGCTTACGCAGTGAAGTCGGTGCTCGCGGAGGCGATCCGTGAGGCCGATTTGGTGATTGGCGCAGTTTTGATTCCTGGCGCCGCCGCTCCAAAGCTCGTTTCGCGCGACATGCTGAAAACCATGAAACGTGGTTCCGTTATGGTCGATGTCGCAATCGACCAAGGCGGATGCTTTGAAACCAGCCGGGCAACGACCCATACAGACCCGATCTATGAGATCGATGGCATCATCCACTACTGCGTCGCCAACATGCCCAGCGCGGTGGCTCGAACATCGGCTATCGCGCTTAATAATGCCACACTGCCTTTTGTACTCAAATTGGCAAATGCCGGCGCGGAAGCGGCAATGGCATCTGATCAACATTTGGCGGCGGGACTTAACGTAACGGGCGGCACAATTGTCCACGCGGCAGTGGCCTCAGCTTTGGTGGATTTCAATTAACTGAAACATCGAGAGTGGGCTCGGTCAGACTTTCTAGATCGCGACGCATTCAGGACTTTCTCGTCCTGGCCGTTCGGCTCAAACGTGGCCTGTTCCACTAGGGAGCCGAGATACGGCATGCGTAAATCAAACATGAACCCTCGGACGTGTCGCCCGCTTCATGTAACCTTCTTGATTTCCGAGCTGCGTAATCTCGCTCCGCAGTATTACCATCCTCGATGGATCGCCGTGTCTGAATAGACACCGAAGGTGATGTGATCGTCGGAAATCGTCGACTCTGGTCAGGGTATGCTTGCGAATGTCGAGAGTGTTCACGCGCCAGGAATTCTACGATCTGGTGTGGTCAAAACCGATGACCCACCTTGCGAAGGAGTTCGCGCTCTCGGATGTGGCCCTCCACAAGATCTGCAAGAAGCACGATATCCCGAACCCACCGCTGGGATGGTGGGCGAAAATGGCTGCCGGCAAGGCGGTCAAGCAAACCCCATTGCCGAAAGCCAAGGCTGGCATGTCCGACAGGATCACGATCGCGGCTGGCCAACTAGGACCGGAACCCGCGGTTATCGCGACTGCACGCGAGAATGCCCGCCTGCTCGCGTCATCGATCGACACCGACGCCGCCTTGTCGTCGAACCCGGTCGTCGATCGGACTATCGCCCAGCTCCGCAAGGCAACGCCTTCCTCGATCAACGGCCTTGTCACAGTCGAGGGCTTGAACGTGATCAAGGTCAGCGTCGCGCCGGCCTCGATCGACCGCCTGGAACTCGCGCTCGGCCGTATCGTGGCAGCGGCGGAAGCGCTGGGAATAAAGCTGGTGCGGGGCGAGAAGTCCGCGAGCTTCCAGTGCGAGGGCGAGACGATCGGCTTTTCGATCAGCGAGGGTGTCCGACGCGAAAAGCAGGTGCCGACCGAGAAGGAACTCGCCGAACAGGAGGCGGCCCGAAAACGTCGTGCGCGCCGCTGGAACAACCCCGGCAGCTGGGACGACATGGATTTCAGCCCGTCGTTCCTGCGCCGGCCGGAATGGGATTATCATCCGACCGGCCAGCTCGCGTTCGAGCTGGAGCAGTCATATCTCTTGGGCGGCAGCCCGCGGCGCTCATTCAAGGATGCGAAGGTCCAGCGGATCGAGAACATGGCCAGCGACATCGCGGTTGGCATCGCAGTGCTGGCGGCAGCGAAGAAGGACGATCAGGTCAAGCGTGAGGAACAGGCACGGCAACGCGAGGAAGAGCGGCGGTTGCGCGAGCTCGCCCTTCGCAGGGATCATATCGCCGAACGTCGCGGCAAGGCGCTGGATGAAGTTCTCGAGGAGATGGCCTCGCTTGATCGGCTGAGGAGGCTGGTAGCGAATTTGCGCGCTGAGAAAATGTCAGAGAGCACCGGCCGCATCGGGGAATTCCTGGGGTTGGCCGAACGCCGGCTGGTATCACGCGAAGCGGCGCTTTCGGCTGACGGTCTCGAGCAGCGTTTTGAGAAAAACAAGCTGTTCGGCGACGATGATGATCACGCCTTTCGCCCGCCCTATGGCTATTACTAAGCGGCTGTCGAACAGCGCAATTTTTGCCCCTGTCCGGAGACATCCAGCATTTTCCAGACGATGTGTTGGTGCTATTGATGGTGCCGGTGATTTTCCGCTGCTGATTTGCGCGGATAATCAGCTGCTTGGGTGCCCGATCACAGTCCTCTTCTGCGCGGTTAGGCGATTGCCTGCAACCCCTTCGCCTTGACGAGATTCAGCAGTTTGAGCGACGGTCCATCCGGACGCTTCTCGCCACGCTCCCACTTGCTGATCGCGTCTTTACGAACGTTGAGATAGTGGGCGAACACCGGCTGCGAGACCTTCTCGCGCTCCCGCAAGGCACGAATTTCTTCGGGGGCCATCGGCTCGACCGCGGTGAGGCATAGCGCATCGAACTCGCGCATCGTCGACTTGTCGACGAGCCCGATCCGATGGAGTCCGGTTGCGGCCTCATGCACCGAGGCCAAAATCGGGCTTTCAGCCCGCTTGCTCTTCGCCTTCGTCATCATCGTCCGAAACCTCGATCAATTCACCCGCCGCGACAGCGGTTCCTACCTCGTCCTCGGAAAGACCCAGGTACACCGCCGCCAATTGCTTCAGTGCCTTGAGCTCTTTCACGCTCACATTGGCCTTCTCATTCTTGGCAAAGCCGTGGGCGAAGAAGCTGTGCCCGCCAACCCTGAACAAGATGATCGTCCGGAACCCTCCTGACTTACCGCCACCGCGTCTGGCCACGCGCTGCTTGAACACGCCGCCGCCCAGGTCCGCGTCGTGCTCCCCGGCCGCGACTTCAACTGCTGCGGCACGAAGAGCTTCCGACGCGAGCCCCGCCTTGCGCGCGAAACGGGCGAAGCCCTTCGTCATGAACACGGTCACGATCGTGCTCGCTCGACGGAACGAGTCATAGTATAGTCCTGAGAGCTACAATTCAAGAACCGGCACGTCGGCTGCCCTTTGCGTGCCGGGCCAAGCTCGACATCGGACCTTAGCGATGCGTCGCACGCTTATGCATCCAGCCGCGCCGCGAGGTCGGCAGGCTTGGGCTTGTAGTAGACCTGCAGCATCGAAAGCGACTTGTGTCCGGTGATCGCTGCCAGCTCCAGAACGTTGGACAGTTTCGGGGCCATCGTGGTGGCCGCCTCTCGCCGGCTGTCGTGAAAGTGGATGTGGGGCAAGCCAGCCTCGCGCTTTGCATCGCGGAACAGCTTGTCGAAGTGTCCCGTCTGTACAGGGACGACCGGCGCGCTCGGCTCCCGCTTCTTCACGATCCGCAGCAGCGTCATCGCGGCCTTGGACAACGGCACGTCGCGCTCGTCACCGTTCTTCGTCATGTCGAGATGAGCATGGCGGGCGTCGAAGTCGATGTCCGACCACCGCAGCGATAGGATTTCGCCCTTCCGCATGGCGGTCTCGAGCGCGAGGTAAAAGGCGAACGCGACCCATTGCCCCGACGTCGTCGGCTCCGACGTTCCATCCCAACCGAGCTTTGCGATGATGGCCTTGCGGTCCTCGGCCGTGACGCGCTGGGTGCGCGGCCGTGGCTTGCGCGGTTTGGTGATCAGCGCGCAGGGATTGAAGTTCAGGCCCACGCGCCACTCCTTCATTGCGTGGGTGAACATGCTCGAGATCAGGCACAGTTCGCGGTTCACCGTCGAGGCCGACACCTTGCACAACCGCTTGTCGCGCCACTCCGCCATATCGGGCCCAGTGATCGCCGTTATCGGCCGGTCGAACAGACGGCTCCGGCGGATGAGCATCTTGATGCGAATCTCTTCCCACCGCCCGCCTCTTTTTCCGGGCGACACTTCCTTCGCGTAGCGTGTGAACACCTCCTTGGCCGCTTTCCCGGCGACGGGTGCGATCCGTTCCTGAACGATGTTCTCAACGCCATTGCCCGCGAGGATCTTTGCTTCGGTCGCGATTGCCCAGGCTTCGGCGTCGGCCTTTGTGTCGAAGGTCGCGGACACCGTCCCGCCCTTGCGACGAACCTGGACGCGCCACGACTTCTTTCGTTTCTGAAGGGTCGCCATTGTGCCAAATCCTGTTATTTTTTGCCACACCGCCCGATGGGTGCGGTTCGCCTGACTCGGCATAGGCAGCATGGCACAAATGGCACAAGAGGCGGTCAGAACAGGTCATTCTGAGTAAGAATTTATCGGAACAAATATATTGAAAACAATGTATTAGGCAGAGATGCTAGGCTCGGAAAGGCATCTCGACCGCACCAGACACTATAAGCGCTTGATAAACAGTGCCATTCTGTGAGGGCCAGGTAAATTTCGCCCGAGTTCCCGGGACTTTGCCGAGAGGACTGGAACGGCGTGGTGGTCGCCTTGGTCTCCGACCGCCGATGGACCCGCACAAATACCCCTGAGTCTCCATGCCGTGCAAAAGTGACCACAGTTGCGTTGCAGATGGTGATGCAATGGGATGCCGCATCGGCTGTTGATCCTGGGACCAGAAAGGGGCTCCGAAGAGCCCCCACTACGATCAGGTTGAGGGGTCGGGCTACGAGAACCCGAGTTGGTTGCGCTGCTCCGACCAGTCGAGCGAGAGCGACGTTGCCATCAGCGTCTTGCGCTTGAGCGATGCCGGTTGTCGTCCCTCGAGGATGGTTGTGACGATGTCAGGCGCCAGATAGCTGATGCGTATCATGTCGGCGAGATGACCACGGTCGCGACCGAGCCGTCCGGCGATCTGTGCCAGCGATCCGCTTTGGTCCAGCACGGCCTTTCGAACGGCATGCGCTTCTGCGATCAGTTCGACAAGACGCGTGTCGCGACCGGTTGGGGCCGGTTCCTCTGTTCCCGGAATAATGAGCTTTACGACCTGACCACGCCGAAGGCGCTTTGCCGGAAAGCTGAGAAGATGGAGATCAGGCGAACCGGCAGTCAATGGCGACAGCCGAACCATGATGTCGATATGATCGTCATGCAGGTCGATGCGCTTGACCATGTCCTGCAGGACGGCACGCTGGCTCGCACCACTCCCTTCGTTCAGCATCATGGCGGCTGCATGGGCATGCCGGAAGCAAGCCTCGATCGCGCCGCCGTCTTCAAGGCGGACCGCCTCATGGACGGCATGCTCGTCGCGCAGGAAACTGGACAGCTTGTCCCTCACCATCCGTTCGAGTTCATGTGCCGGGACGCGCCAGATCCGATCATTGCGGTCGGTACGATGCCGCTCATGGGTGATGTAATAGCGATAGCGCTTGCCCTGTTTGCTGGCATGAGATGGCGACATCGGCCGACCAAGCCCGTCATGGATGAGCCCGGTGAGCAGGCGGCCACCCGTGCCCGAGGCCGGTCCATCGCCAGTGTCGCTCTCTGGTTCCGCTTCGCTCCACCTACGGCCAACACTGACCATGGAGGCGTCAATGCACTAACAATCCACCCGGACCACTCGGTGGGAGCCGATCACGATGCAGAGCGTCTTGTGCGGGCCATAGTCTTTCGGCGCACCCCGCCATCGCAACCCGTTGCGATTGACGAAAACGATGCCGCTCAGCACCCGCCGATCGTCAACTCGCGTGACGTGCTCCCCTGATTGTTACCAGTCAGAGGTAGAGTCCGGCTTCTTCATGATGGTTGATTGATGGGATGGCAATGGTCCTGGGGGCATGCCCCCAGGACCATTGACCGGCGATCTCGGCGGGTGTTTGCCCGCCCAGTTTCGAGTGCGGCCTGACGTGATTATAATCGTATCGCCAAGCCATGAGCACGAAGCGGGCATGCGCCAGCGACGTGAACAGGGTCTCGTTGAGGCATGCGTCACGCAGGCGTCCGTTGAAGCTTTCAACGAAGCCGTTCTGCATCGGCTTCCCCGGCGCGATATAATGCCATTCGACCTGACGCTCCTGCGACCAGCGCAGGATCGCCGACGAGGTCAGTTCGGTGCCGTTGTCGCTGACGATCATGTGAGGCTTCCCCCGCAGGCCGATCAGCGTCGTCAGTTCCCGGGCAACGCGGATGCCCGACAGCGACGTATCGGCCACCAGTGCCAGACACTCCCGCGTAAAGTCATCGACGATGCACAGGATGCGGAACCGCCGACCGCACACCAGGCTGTCCGATACGAAGTCGAGCGACCAGCGCTGGTTCGGACCCTGCGGCAGTGCCATCGGCACCCGCGTGCCCAAGGCCCGCTTGCGGCCACCACGGCGGCGGACCCGCAGTCCCTCTTCGCGATAGATACGCAGCAGCTTCTTGTGGTTCGGGCGCATGCCCTCCCGCACCAGAAGATACCCCAGACGACGATAGCCGAACCGGCGGCGCTCGGCCGCCAGCTCGCGCAGGCGTTGCCGCAGAGCACCGGCATCCGGCCTCGTTGGCTCATATCTGATCACCCGGCGGCTCACGCCGACCAGGCTGCACGCCCGACGCTCGCTCAGCCCGTGATGGTCACGAGCATATGCGACGGCTTCCCGCTTGGCGCCGGGCGTCACCATTTTTTGATGTCAGATCCTTCAGCACCGCATTGTCGAGAATCGCCTCGGCCAGAAGCTTCTTCAGCTTCGCATTCTCGTCCTCAAGCGCCCGAAGCCGCCGCGCCTCCGACACGTCCAGACCCCCGAACTTGGCCTTATACTTGTAGAAGGTCGCCGAGCTGATCCCGTGCCAGCGGCATACATCCGCCGTCGGCATCCCCGCCTCATGTTCCTTCAATATCGCGATGATCTGCTCTTCACTGAACCTGCTTCGCTTCATTCCGTCCGACTCCTTCGCGTCGGACTCTACTCAAAATCGGTCACATTTCAGGGGAGCACGTCAATGCCTTGCGCGCCGCGCGATGAAAACCGGTGTCGCCGGAACGGGCGGATTTCTGCCATTTCAGGAGACCGGTGACACCGTCCGTCATGCGGCAGTGCCGTTCATTCCCCCGAAAAACGATGTGCAGGCAAGCGCTTACGGCAACAGGAGTGCCAGTGCTTTATCTTGCCTTACGCGCCTTCCCGATTTTCTGGCGTTCTTGCCCACCGACCTCTGCTCACGTGCCTGGCAGCCGAGGCAAATAGAAAGCGGGAGCGACGCCGGTCCGACGCCGCTCCCCACCCGCGAATATGCCCGCACTTCACTCGGATCGTGGCATCGTGATCGCAGGAAACGGAAAGTCCGAGTGCAGGCTGAGCATGAGGATAGCCAGCCGCCTGAGACCCATCGACAGAAAATAATATGAATACGACAACTCCTCTTCGAGACCGTTCTCCGCAATGAACGTTTCGTGAAGATCGAGCTCTTTCAGCGCACCAGCAAGAAGGCCCCCCCGATGGTCACGCGCGAGCTGCTGTGAGATTCTGTTCTCCTCTTCGGAGAGGCTCTGCAAGAACTCAACGATCCAAGCCTTCTCTTCAGCAGAAAGCGCTACGGGTTCTCTAGGTTGAGCCATGTTCACAGCACCATCGAGGTTGTGGAGGAGCCTTGCTGAAACGCAGGTGATTTGGGATCGCTATCGTGATGGAGAATCTGCGCGAATTCTATGATCACCTCAACGAGGCGGAGCGGCAACTTTCTGCGGAGGTTGCGGCGGACCGGGTGGGTCTCCTCATGCGAATCGCCGTGAATGAGCTCGATCTCGATTTCGAAGGCTTCCATCGAGGGGCAGCGTCCGATGAAGTGGATCAGGAACGATCGTATATCATCCGCATTGGCGTTGTTCGGATACTCAAGCTGGCAATGGAGGCGCATCGCGAATTTGAAGCGCCCGCCATAACAATTCAGCGCGATCTCAGATATTCGGGCCCTGTCCTCCAGCTGATCGCCATAGCCGGGACGATCGAACATGGTCGTCGCGTGGCGCAGAGCCTCTCTGCCGTCGGCGGGCGCATCGAAAAACTGGAAGACAGCTTTCGGATAACTCTCCCTTCGAAGCTCCCTGATCTCGAACTACACGAGCGAGAGCTGGAGCGGCTTCATGTCGGAAATCATCGCTCGTTTCTCTCCGAGGGCTACGAGGCAATCGTCGGCGAGAAGATCGGTGACGAGGTCAGGACGCTGCTGACCGATCTGGTCTACCCGTTCCGAACACACTTCAGCCACGGCGCTGGGGCAGCGGGCGGGCGCGGCGACGCGCTACGGCGTGGTCGACAGCCTCTGACAGGAAGGGCCGACAAGCGCCCAAGCAGCTTCGACGACTTCTTCGAAGGCCAGTTCCTTAAGATCGAGCGATGCGGCGTAGGCGTGCCATTGAGTTCGTTTGGCATCGTCACCGATCATGGCATCGGACAGCCCGGGCGGTCGGTCCGCCGGGATGGAGGTTCCACGTCGCTCGAAGGTGGCTCGGATAGCTGCATCCAGATCGTCAGGAGCTATCTCCAGCGCCCGGGGGATCGCCCAGAGGTCGAAATAGTCCTTCATCCGACCGTTGGCGATGCCGAGTGCCACCATCGCCTGAAACTTCTCGGCGATGACCGATGCAGGCGGATAGATCCGGATCTCCGGCTCATCCATGCCCAGCATCGAGGGATAGGCCATGGTCCGGGCAGCGTCGGCGAGCGCGTCACCGAAGCCGATGTCGATCGTGACGGGTATCCGGGTCCTTTCAAGATAGGCATCGGCACGCAGCCGCACGCCACCATATTCCATCTCTTCCCGGATGACGGCGGTCCTCAGGCTTGCCGTGTCGAAGGCAAGTCCGTCGTCAGCATCGATCGACAGGACCCCGGCAAATACCTCGCGCAGGTAGTCAGGGTCGGAGTCCCCGTGACCCAGAAAGTCCGCATCTCTCGTCTCGCGCGAGCTGCTTTCGATCCAGAGGGTGACGAGCATGCCTCCTTTCAGAATGAAGGTGCCACGATGTTCGGAGATCGAAAGGCGATAGAGCAGCCGCTCGAGGGCATAGCGGACGAGCACCACATCATAGGCTCGCCCTTCGGCGCGAGCGAGGTTCAGCAGCCGCTGCTTGACGGAGGCCGCAATGTTCACTGGCGCCTTAGCCATTGGAAGTGAGTGCCTCGAGATAGGGACGCATGATGTTCCATGCGTCGCCAGCCATTGCCGCTTCTGCGATCGATGCCGGCGTCGCCCTGCGCTGATCCAGCGTGGCGCGGAGTGCTTCCACTGCGACGGATCGATCGACCAGCTTTCGATTTCGGAAGACGTCTGCGAGGGTCTTGGGGATCGAATAGATCGGGACGCGGGTCCCCGAGATCGTGTGGTGCTCGATTCCCTGCTGCATGTATCTGTCCCGGAACTCGACGATGCGGACCGGTGGATAGGACGAAGCGGACGGGCTCCAGTCCTTCACGCTGACCGCCATCCAGACCTTGCGTGGCATCTGGTCGGTCAGCTCATGGTATGCCAGCGCAGAGACCATCGCCACGACGCCACGAGGGACCTTCTTCGCTGCCTCTGCCAGTGCCTGATGGGTGTCGATATCGCTGTCAGGTCGCTGATAGAGGCCGCGCGAGATGCGGATCAGTTCACCGGCCGCAACGGCGCGGGAAATGGTCTTGGGATCGATACCCTCGCTGCGAAGCTCGTATGCCCGCACGATCGGCTTCTGCATTAGCAGCTGGGCAAGGAGGGTTCGCTGGGGTTGCTGCGTTTCGCTCATTGGTCACATAACCTGGGTCTGGCTGGCTTGAGACCCAGGTTATGTGACGCGGCCGCTGTCACATAACCTGGGTTTGTGCGGGATGAGACCCAGGTTATGTGACAGGTGTGAATGTTTCAATCGCTCTTCGCTTTTGGTCGGACCAGCGCGCTCTCGTGGGCGAGATCATCGGACCGAAGCCATGCCACGACGTCCTCCAGTGTCGACGCCGCATAACGCTTGCGAAGCCCGCATTCCCAGATGATGGCCGTCCGCCATTCCATCGACTGCAAGGTCTCGACGACGGTCCGGTCCCGTTCGACATTGCGCTCGAACTTGCCGCGCCAGAATTCGACGTTGCTCGCCGGTGTCGTGCACCAGTGACACCCCTCATGGCGATGCCAGAAGCATCCGTGCACGAAGATCGCAGCGCGCCGGGAGGCAAGCACGATATCGGGCCGCCCGGGAAGCTTCGCCGCGTGCAGCCTGTATCTGAAACCGGCACGATGGAGCGCCTTGCCGAGGCACGGGAACAGGTATTTCCACCAGTGCGTGTGCTCGTGAAGCTCCTTGAGCATCGCGATCACCTGCCGTGACAGCGGCACCCGGTGCGGCCGTCGCATCTTCATGCGCTCCGCTGGGATGAACCAGATCGCCTCGTCGAAATCGATGTCGGTCCATTCCGCCTGCCTCAGCTCGCCGGGCCGAAGCAGCACATGTGGGGAGAGCCGCATTGCCATGATGGTGACCTTGTGGCCGCTGTAGCCGTCAATGGCCCGGAGCAAAGCGCCGACCTCGGAAGGCCGCGTGATGGCCGCGAAATGCTTGACCTTGGGCACGGCGATCGCGCCGCGAAGGTCGGCGGCAACATCCTTGTCGCACCGGACGGTCGCCACACCATAGCGGAACACGCGGCTCAGGACGCTGCGCATGCGCCGCGCACTCTCGTAGGCTCCGGTCGCCTCGACCTTGCGAAGCACGGCGAGTGCCTCGTGCGGCGTGATCTGCGCGATTGGGATAGTGCCGATCAATGGATAGGCCTTGGCGAGAAGCCAGCGGATCTTGTCGACCGTCACCGGCGCGAGACCATCCCGCTCGCATTTGACAAGCCATTCCTCGGCGACCGCCTGGAAGGTGTTGGCAGCGGCGTACTTGGCCGCGATCCGCGCGCGCTTCTTCTCAAGCGCCGGATCGATCCCCGCAGCAATCTTTTTCTTGGCTTCGTCGCGCCGGACACGTGCTTCCGCGAGGCTTATGGTTGGCCATCCGCCGAGATGAAGCTTCTTCTGCTTGTCGAGGAAGCGGTAGTTGAAGCGCCACAGCTTCGAACCATTGGGCTGGATGACGAGATAGAGGCTTTGAGAATCACTCAGGGTCCAAGCCTTTTCCCTCGGCTTGGCGGCATTGATCTGGATGTAGGTCAGCATGGTCGTTTCCCAGCAAGGCCGGGTCGATCCGAGGGCAACAATAAGGGCAACTTTTGTTGCCGCTGCTGTTGCCCTTAGCCGGATTTCGCCGGACGGTGTCTGGCGATTCTCGGTCTAAAAATGCTGTGAAACCAGCCGCTTACTGGACGCTGCTGGACGCATCCAGAGCCAGTATTGGTGCCAGAAGAGGTAAGGCAATGGACACCCAAGCAGCTGATCTGGGGACGAAAAATTCAATCGAAGACCGCTAACAGTCACCATATCAGACACAGGCGTTTCGGGGAAGCCAATATCACCTGAAATCGACCGCGCTGCCGCGTGCAATGGCCACTAGTAACGCGGCGGTCGGAAGCCGTGATCGTCATCGCCGCCGAACAGCCTGCTCTCCTCGAGGCGACGCTCGAGACCATAGGACGACAAGGCCGCCTCGCGCTTGGCGAGCCTGTCGTCGGCAAATGCCAGAAGGCGCGCGACACGTCCGGTTGCCTCGGTTCCTCGCTCGGCGCGTAGGGCCGCTATCAGTCTGCGAAGCCGATCGAGCCTGCCGACTTCGTCAAGGAGCTCGTCAAGCGCCGCGATACGGCGTTCCTCGACATGCTGCTCCCGAAGCGCCTGTTCACGACGCAGGCGCTCTTCTTCGCGCTGCCTCGCATCCTCCTCGCGGCGCTGGCGGTCCTCCTTCCGTGCAGCGGCGAGCACGGCGATACCGACCACGATGTCTACCGGCATGTTCTCCAGCCGCTGGACCTTGGCATCGCGAAACGACCGCCGGGGGCTGCTTTGCAGCAGATAGAAGTGCTCCAGCTCAAACGACAGCTTGCCGGTTGGGTGGTAGGCCCATTCGGGAAAGCGCGGCGGGAAGACGCTGAAGTCTTCATCATCCCACGAAGCAGGCCTGCTCCAGTATTTTTCTCGCTTCTTTTGCCAGGCGGCTTGTTCGGCCTGCTCCTTTTCCGTCAGCACATGCTTTTCGCGCCGGGTCATCTCGGTGACCGAGAAGCCGATCATTTCTCCGTCGCACTCGAAGGCTGCCGCTTTTTCGGTCCGGACGATCTTCACGCCCATGGAGGCGCCGGTAGCGGCAATCCTGTTCAACACCGTTTCCAGGCGATCGGTCGACTCCGGCGCTACCGTGACCTTGATCAGACCTGCCTGCTCGACGGCGGCCAAGCCTGTGATCGCGGTGGCCTTGGTCTTGCGAAGCTTGGCAAGGGTTCGCTCCACAATCGGATCGGGCTTGAGCTCACCACCTGCCTCGATGGCAGACGCCATCACGCGCGCGTTCTCGCGGGCGGTCGCGATCAGTTCCGGTTCGGGTCGCAGCTCTCCGCTGGCGATGGTGATCCGGTCAGCGTCGCCGGACTTCACCTTCGGAAGCGGCGTCTGCTTCACCGGCTTGCCCGCGGCCTTCTTCGCCCACCAGCCCAGCGGCGGATTTGGAATGCCGTGCTTCCTGCAGATCTTGTGGAGCGCGACATCGGAAAGCGCGAATTCCTTGGCCAGGTACGTCATCGGCTTCGACCAGACGAGGTCGTAGAATTCCTGTCGGGAGAAGGTGCGGGACATCCAGCACTCCAAGTTTTGTCCTAATTCACATTCACGATGAAGATGGCGCAGCTGCAACTCTGATCAGATCCGGCCCTTTCAAGATCACTCAATTTCATCTTTGGAATTTGTGGCAGAACTACATTCCAGATATACTACTGCCATACATTTCAATGCCCTGCTTTGACGGGGCGCTTGTGCCTTTCGTAACAGCGTGCACATCCAGAGGCGCAGTGTCGGATGGGTAAACTGCTCGGGAACGACCACTCACCCGCCTACGACCCTGCTGACAGCATCCACTGCGTTGATGATCGTCGGGAGAAGACCGGTGACCTTCGCAACAGCGATGGGCGCTCCCGCTACAAGGGCGGCATCCACGAACTTGGTCGCGCGCTCACCAACCCACTTCGCCAGCTTCAAGGCGAGACCAAGGATGCGCGACGTGCCGGCCTCGACCGCAGCCTTGTCGGGCTGCGGTTTTTCGAGCTCCGCTTCGACTACCGCAATGTCATCGAGCGCTGCGGCAAGATCCGTCCGTTGGATTCCCAGGTCTTCCTGTTCGGGAGGCCCGTTGTGGCCACGCCATGCGAGCTCGACTTCAAGGTCCTCGATCTGTTGACGAAGAATGGCCAAGGCCTTCTTTGCATCGCCGAGATCGTCATCGCCAGGCCCGGGAGTCGGCCCGAGCAGATGCGAAAAGCCGGGATCGTCGAGCAGCATGGCGCGAATGCGAGGACGGACAAGTTTGCCGACACTTTCTGCGGGCGAGAAATCCTTCAGGATGGGACCACCCAGTTCCTGAACGACCGCCGAGATGTTGCGCATGCGATAGCGGATTGCAGCGTCATTGCGCAGCGCGAGAGGGCCACTGAGAAGCGCCTGTGCAACAGGCTCGGACCGCCCCTCGCTCCCACGTAGCTGCAGCCGAAGGAGCAGCACGTAGACGTCCACCGACTGCCGAAGTTCATCGTCGGTCTGGTGTGCCTTGAGAAAGTTGGTCCAATTCTGAAGAGAGCCCGATTGGGCGAAAGGATTGGAGAAATATATGGGACGTCAGCGATTTACGCCGGAGCAGATCATCGCGAAGCTGCGTGAGGTGGATGTGATTGTTGGGCGGGGCGGGACCGCGGTCGAGGCTTGTCGGCAGATCGGGATTGCCGAACAGACGCTCTATAGGTGGCGCAAGGAATATGGTGGCCTGAAGGTCGACCAGGTGCGTCGGATGAAGGATCTGGAGCGGGAGAATGCGCAGTTGAAGAAGCTGGTTGCCGATCTCGCCCTCGACAAGGCGATCCTGCAAGAGGCGTCAAAGCTGACTTTTTGAGCCCCTCCCGTCGCCGCGAGGCGATCGAGCAGGTCCGACGCATTCTTCCAGTATCGGAGCGTCGGACCTGCCGTGTTCTGGTTCAGCATCGCTCGACGCAGCGACATCGTCCAAAGGATGACAGCGACGAGCAGCGTCTGACAGCTGATATTGCCGCACTGGCCAAGGATTATGGCCGGTACGGCTATCGCCGCATCCATGCTCTGCTCGGCCATGCCGGCTGGCAGGTCAGCCTATCGGTTGTCGAGCGCATCTGGCGGCGGGAGGGTCTTAAAGTGCCGAAGCGGCAACCGAAGCGACGTCGGCTCTGGCTGGGCGACGGATCGTGCATCCGATTGCGCCCGCAGCATCGCGGACATGTCTGGTCATACGACTTCGTCGAGGATCAGACGCGCAATGGGCGCAAGTTCCGGATGCTCAACATCATCGATGAGTATAGCAGGGAATGCCTGGCGATGGTGCCGCTGCGGCGGTTCCGGTCCAATGACGTCATCGACGTGCTGGCCGATCTGTTCATCGAACACGGGCCGCCCAAGCATATCAGGTCCGATAACGGCCCTGAGTTCGTCGCGCATGCGGTGCGTGAATGGTTGGGCCGGCTCGGGGTCACCACGCTCTACATCGAGCCGGGCAGCCCGTGGGAAAACGGCTACATCGAGAGCTTCAATGCACGCCTGCGCGATGAGCTGCTCAACGGCGAGATCTTCTACAGCCTTGAGGAGGTCCGCTGCGTCACCGGCTGGTGGCGCGATCATTACAACCGACTGCGTCCGCACAGCAGCCTCGGCTATCGCCCGCCAGCGCCGGAAACCATCAAGATGCCAGCCTGGCCGCTCGGCTCCGCTGCGCTCCACCTCCCGCCCAGGCTGGCATCAGAAATGCGGATCAGCTAATCATGAAACCGGACCAGTCATCGCGGGCAGTCCAATGCCATCGGCCCATTTCGTTAAGCAATGAAGCCGCCAACGCCCGGAAACCATGCGCGGTCATTTCTCCCGTCTTATATCCCATACGCCGGAGAGCCTGATTGACCCCGTTTTCGGACATCGGTCGCCTCGGACTTCCCATGCAGGGAAACAGATGCTGGCGATGCCCGCTGATTTCGCGCAATTCCTCGATCAGTGCCCGCGACTGGCGCGAGAGTGGCACCTTATGCGGTCTTCTCATTTTCATCCGTTCGGCCGGAATCGACCAGACAGCTTTTTCGAGATCCAGTTCACTCCATTCCGCTTGACGCAGCTCTCCGGGACGGACGAACAAGTGTGGTGACAGAAGCAAAGCCATGCGCGTTACTGCCTGACCGTTGTAGGCGTCGATTGTCCTAAGCAGGATTCCCACTTCGTCGGGCTCGGTGATCGCGGCATGGTGCTTCGTCTTTGGCGTGGTGAGCGCTCCACGCAAATCGGCGGCGACGTCGCGGTCACAGCGCGCTGTCGCGATGCCATAGCGAAACACCCGGCTGAGGACACTGCGTATCCGCCTTGCGCTTTCGTAGCGGCCGCGTTCCTCGACCTTTCGCAGGACTGACAGGGCCTCGATCGGCGTGATCGCATCGATCGGATGAGAGCCGATCAGCGGATAGGCCATGCCCAGCAGCCAGCGGATCTTGTCGAGCGTGACCTCGGCGCGTCCTTCGCGTTCGCACTTGGCGATCCACTCGAGCGCGACGGCCCTGAAGGTTGTGGCCGTGGCGAACTTTTTGGCGATCTTGGCGCGTTTCTTCTCGACCACAGGATCGAGTCCGTCCGCAATTGCCTTTCGCGCTTCGCGGCATTTCTCTCGTGCCTCGGCGAGCGAAGTGGTCGGCCAAGGCCCCATGTGCAGCGTTTTTGCAACCCCGCCATATCGATAGCGGAAGCGCCAAAGTTTCGCGCCTGTTGGTTGGATGGTGAGGGAGAGGCCCTCTCCGTCTGAGAGGCTGTAGGGTTTAGTGTTCGGTTTGGCGGCAGCAATCTGGAGTTGAGTCAGCATGATCGGGTTCCCGGTCTTTCCGGGCCCACTCAGCAGACACATCAGCATACACAATTTGTGTATCTTTTGCTGGAATCCGCTGGATCATCCCGGACGTTTATCCGGCGATCTTCGGTCTATTTTCGCTTTGAAACCAGCTGCTTGCTGGACGTCTCTGGACGCTTCCAGAGAGAACAAATGGTGCCCAGAAGAGGACTCGAACCTCCACGGGGTAACCCCCGCCAGCACCTGAAGCTGGTGCGTCTACCAATTCCGCCATCTGGGCACGGGGTAGGCTGGCGCGCTTAGCGGGGGCGGTCGGCGCTTGTCAACCGACGTAAGCATGGGGCAAGGGGCATAAAGTGCATTTCAGGGAGTTTCCGACAGGATGAAGGACAAGCTGGTCACGCTTTTCGGCGGTGGCGGATTCATCGGTCGCTACACGGCGCAAGCGCTGCTGCGGGCCGGCGCACGGGTACGCATTGCCCAGCGCGACCCGCGCGCGGCCTGGTATCTGAAGCCACTCGGCGGATTGGGCCAGACCCAGTTCGTCGCGTCCGATCTGCGCCACGCGGACAGCGTTGCGCGCGCCGTGGCCGGCGCCGATGCAGTGGTCAATCTCGTCGGCATCCTGAAAGGGGATTTCAACGGCGTCCATGCCGAGGGTGCAGCGCATGTGGCGAAGGCAGCGCGGGCGGCAGGCGCCGATGCGCTGGTCCATGTTTCGGCACTCGGCGCCAACGCAACGACCGCATCGCGCTATGGCCGCAGCAAGGCCGAGGGCGAAACGCGAGTACGGGCCGCTTTCCCCGAAGCAACAATCCTGCGGCCATCAACCGTGTTCGGCCGAGAGGATGGACTGACCAACCGTATCGCCGGATTGATTCGCATGCTGCCGGTAGTGCCGGTCATCGCGGGTTCAACGCGCCTGCAACCTGTCTTCGCGGTCGACGTCGCTGACGCGATCGTTGCGTCACTCAGCACCGGTAGCACTGCGGGGCAAACGCTGGCGCTTGGAGGGCCGGAAGTGGTGGACATGCAGGCGCTCTACACTCACATCGCCAGCTGGATCGACCGTGGCCCGGCGCTGATCACCGTTCCCGACGGGCTGGCCAGCCTGGCAACGCGCCTTGGTGGCTGGGTGCCCGGCGCGCCGATGACCCACGATCAGTGGCTGATGCTGCAACAGAACTATGTCGTCGGCGCGGAAGCGGACGGTCTTTCGCTGCTCGGCATCACGCCGACGCCGATGGCGGCGGTTGCGCCGGACTGGCTGGTCCAATATCGCCGCCGTGGCCGGTTCGCACTGACCAAGACGCCGGCCTGAACGCCTCCGCCGGGGGCGACCAGATGAAGGACGTTTCCCGATGGGCCTGTTGCTGACCGCCATCCTGCTCGGCATTGTCGAGGGGGTCACGGAATTCCTGCCGGTGTCGTCGACCGGCCACCTGATCCTCGCCAGCGAACTATTCGGCTACAGCGCGGATCAGTGGGCGACGTTCAACATCGTCATCCAGCTCGGCGCGATCCTGGCCGTAGTCGTGCTATACTGGCGCACCTTCTGGACGGTGCTGGTCGGACTTGGCGCGCGCGACCCGGGGTCGTGGCGCTTTGCCCGCAACATCGTCGTCGCCTTTATCCCGGCGGCGGTGCTCGGCCTGCTGCTCCACCGCTACATCGAAATACTGCTCGGCGCGCCGGAAGTGGTGGCGGTGGCGCTGATCGTCGGCGGCATCGCGATCCTGCTGATCGAACGGCTGGTCAGCCCCGCGCGGATCACCGGCGTCGCCGACATCCCGCTCAACCGGACGGTCGCGATCGGCTTCATTCAGTGCCTGGCGATGATTCCGGGCGTCAGCCGGTCCGGCGCGTCGATCCTCGGCGCGCTGGCGCTGGGTGTGGAACGCAAGACAGCGGCGGAATTCAGCTTTTTCCTCGCCATCCCGACAATGGTCGGCGCGACGACGCTGGAATTGTGGAAGAATCACGATCAGCTGGCGACCAGCGCGGTCGGCTGGGACATCATCGGCGTCGGCTTCGCCATCTCGTTCATCGTCGCGCTGGTGGTGATCCGCTGGTTCGTCGGCATCGTCTCGCGCCATGGCTTCGCACCCTTCGCCTGGTATCGAATCGTCGCCGGCGCCCTCGCCCTCGTCTGGCTGCTGGCACGATAGGACCGGATCGGGCTTATGCAGAGACGGAATGTTGCGCACCGCGCGCACAGGATTTCAACATAGTAGTATATAAGTCAGTATAACTGACCCATATTGCCGAATCCGCGTGACGTGGCGGATTTCATGGTTATGCCCGCCTGCGAAAGGACCGGGCATGGCCAATTCTCCGATGCAGAAATTCGTCGGCACCGCGCAGGACTATCCCCCCAAGCGCAGCGCCAGCGAGCGCACCGCCGACTTCCGCGAGATCGCCGATCGCTATGCGGGATTGGAGGCGCGCAAACAGTCGTCGCGCTGCGCCCAGTGCGGCGTGCCTTACTGCTCGGTCCACTGCCCGTTGCAGAACCACATCCCGGAATGGCTGCGCCTGACTGCGGAAGGGCGGCTGCGCGAGGCGTTCGAACTGTCCAACGCCACTTCGCCCATGCCGGAGATTTGCGGCCGCATCTGCCCGCAGGACCGGCTGTGCGAAGGCAATTGCGTGATCGAGAATGCCGGCCACGGCGCCGTCACCATCGGCGCGGTCGAAAAATTCATCACCGACACCGCGTGGGAGGAAGGCTGGGTAGAGCCGTTGCACGCCCAGCCCGATCGCGGCCAGTCGGTCGGCATCATCGGCGCCGGCCCGGCCGGGCTCGCGGCGGCGGAATATCTGCGCACTAACGGCTATGCCGTCACCGTCTACGACCGGCACGACCGCGCCGGCGGGCTGATGACCTACGGCATCCCCGGCTTCAAGCTGGAGAAGGAGGTGGTGACCCGCCGCCTCAACCGGCTGGCCGACGGCGGCATTACCTTCGCGCTCAATTTCGAGGTCGGCCGCGACGCCAGCCTGGCGGAGCTTCGCGCCCGCCACGATGCGCTGCTGATCGCCACCGGTGTCTACAAGCCGCGCGCGATCCGGGTGCCGGGCGTCGGCAGCGCCGGCGTCGTCGCCGCACTCGACTATCTGATCGCATCGAATCGCAAGGGTTTCGGCGACAGCGTCGCTGCGTTCGAAGACGGTACGCTCGACGCGCGCGGCAAGCGCGTCGTCGTCATCGGCGGCGGCGACACGGCGATGGACTGCGTCCGCACCGCCATCCGCCAGGGCGCCACCTCCGTCCGCTGCCTGTATCGGCGGGACCGCGCCAACATGCCCGGCTCGCAGCGCGAAGTCGGCAATGCAGAGGACGAGGGCGCCGACTTCGTCTGGCTGTCGACGCCGGAGGCGTTCGAGGCGGCGGAGACGATCCAGGCCGTCCGCGCCGCCCGCATGCGGCTCGGCACCCCAGACGCCAGCGGCCGGCGCACGCCGGAAATCGAGCCGGGGGAAGGCTTCCGGCTCGACGCCGACATGGTCATCACCGCGCTCGGCTTCGATGCGGAAGACCTGCCCACGCTGTTCGACGCACCGGACCTTGGCGTCACCCGCTGGGGCACGGTGCGGGTCGATCACCGGACGATGATGACCAGCCTCGACGGCGTGTTCGCCGGAGGCGACATCGTCCGGGGCGCCGCGCTCGTCGTCTGGGCGATCCGCGACGGCCGCGACGTATCCGCCCACATCCATGCCTGGCTGAAGCAGCAGAAGACGCGCACCGCCGCCCCGGCGCTGGAGGCGGCGGAATGAGCACGCCGCCCCTCACCGCCCACCTGCCCCCCGCGCCAACCGAAGGAGAGGCACGATGACCGACGCCGCCAAACGCGCCCGCCTCGCCGCCGAGGGCATGTACCGGCCGGACATGGAGTCCGATGCCTGCGGCGTCGGCCTGATCGCCGCGACCGACGGCAAACCCTCCCGCCGCGTCGTCGCTTCGGCAATCGATGCGCTGAAGGCGGTGTGGCACCGCGGCGCCGTCGATGCGGACGGGATGACCGGCGACGGCGCCGGCATCCATGTCGACCTGCCCGCCCGCTTCTTCGACGACGCGATCGCCGCGTCGGGCCACACCCCCCTGCCCAACCGGCTGGCGGTCGGCATGATCTTCCTGCCGCGCACCGACCTTGGCGCACAGGAAACCTGCCGCACCCTGATAGAATCCGAGATCATCGACGCCGGTTACACCATCTACGGCTGGCGGCAGGTGCCGGTCGACGTGTCGGTCATCGGCCCCAAGGCACAGTCGACCCGCCCGAACATCGAGCAGATCATGATCGCCGGCCCGCTACCGGGCGAGCAGGACGAGGCCGAGTTCGAGAAGACCCTCTATCTCGTCCGCCGGCGGATAGAAAAGCGGGCGATCGCCGCGCAGATCAGCGGCCTCTACCTGTGCTCGCTGTCCTGCCGGTCGATCGTCTACAAGGGCCTGTTCCTCGCCCAGTCGCTGTCCGATTTTTATCCAGACCTGGTCGACGAACGGTTCGAGAGCCGGGTCGCCATCTTCCACCAGCGCTATTCAACGAACACTTTCCCGCAATGGTGGCTGGCGCAGCCGTTCCGCACCCTTGCCCACAACGGCGAAATCAACACCATCCGCGGCAACCGCAACTGGATGCGCAGCCACGAAATCAAGATGGCGTCGATCGCGTTCGGCGAGCATAGCGAAGACATCAAGCCGCTGATCCCGGCTGGCGCGTCGGACACGGCGGCGCTCGATGCTGTATTCGAGGCTATCTGCCGTTCGGGCCGCGACGCGCCGACCGCCAAACTGATGCTGGTACCGGAAAGCTGGCAAGACGCCAGCGGCACCCCGCCCAGCCACATGGCGATGTACACCTATCTCGCTTCGGTGATGGAACCGTGGGACGGACCGGCGGCACTGGCGATGACCGATGGCCGCTGGGCGGTCGCAGGCATGGATCGTAACGCGCTGCGCCCGCTACGCTATACGTTGACCGGTGACGGGCTACTGATCGTCGGCTCGGAAACGGGCATGGCCGTCGTTCCGGAAGCGACAGTAGTGGCGAAGGGCCGGCTTGGCCCCGGTGAGATGATCGCGGTCGATCTCGAAGAAGGGCGCCTCTACCGCGACCGCGAGGTCAAGGACCGGATCGCCGCCGAACACCCTTATGCCGAGATGAGCGGCGGCTTCATGACGCTTGCCGACTTGCCGGCTTATGACGGCCCGCTCAGCGGCCGATACGACCGCGCCGAACTCAGCCGCCGCCAGGTCGCCGCAGGCCAGACGCTGGAAGACATGGAGATGATTCTGTCGCCGATGGCCGAAGACGGCAAGGAAGCGATCGGCTCGATGGGCGATGACACGCCGCTGGCGGTGATTTCGGAAAAGCCCCGGCTGATCAGCCAGTTCTTCCGCCAGAATTTCAGTCAGGTGACCAACCCGCCGATCGATTCCTTACGGGAATCCAACGTGATGAGCCTGAAGACCCGGTTCGGCAACCTGGCCAACATTCTCGACACCGGCGGCCAGCGGGCGGATGTGCTCGTGCTCGATTCCCCGGTTCTCGACAGTCGCGACTGGGCTCGGCTTCAGGCCTATTTCGCCGAACAGTCGGCGACGATCGATTGCACCTTCCCGCGCGACGGCGGCCAGGACGCGCTACGCACCGCCATCGCCCAGGTCCGCGCCGAAGCGGAAAAGGCGGTACGAGAAGGCCGCACCGAACTGTTCCTGACCGACGAACATGTCGGGCCGAACCGGGTGGCGATGCAGATGGTGCTTGCGGCCGCCGCCGTGCACACTCACCTCGTCCGCAAGGGCCTGCGCAGCTACGCGTCGGTCAACGTCCGTTCGGCCGAATGTCTTGACACCCATTATTTCGCGGTGCTGATCGGGGTCGGGGCGACCACGGTCAACGCCTATCTGGCGGAAGCGGCGATCGTCGACCGCCACGGGCGCGGCCTGTTCGGCGACCTGGCGCTCGACACCTGCATCGCTCGCTACCGCGCCGCGATCGACGGCGGGCTGCTGAAGATCATGGCGAAAATGGGCATCGCCGTCATATCCAGCTATCGCGGCGGCTATAATTTCGAGGCGGTCGGCCTGTCGCGCGCGCTGGTCAACGATCTGTTTCCGGGAATGCCGGCGAAGATCTCGGGCGAAGGCTATGTGTCGCTCACGGTCAACGCGCTCGACCGGCATGAGGCGGCGTTCGATGACGCGGTCGTCACCCTGCCGGTCGGCGGCTTCTACCGCCAACGCTATATGGGGGAAACGCACGCCTATACCGCGCCGCTGATGCACCTGCTGCAAACCGCGGTCGCCAGCGACAGCTACTCCACCTACCTGCAATTCTCGCGCGGGGTGCGCGACCTGCCGCCGATTTACCTGCGCGACCTGTTCGAATTCAACTATGCCGACCAGCCGGTACCGCTCGATCAGGTCGAGGCGATCACCGAGATTCGCAAGCGTTTCGTCACCCCCGGCATGTCCCTGGGCGCGCTCAGCCCGGAAGCGCATGAAACGCTGGCGATCGCGATGAACCGGATCGGCGCCAAAGCCGTCTCGGGCGAAGGCGGCGAGGACCGCGTCCGCTACAAACCCTATCCCAACGGCGACAACGCCAATTCGGTGATCAAGCAAGTGGCGAGCGGCCGCTTTGGCGTGACCGCCGAATATCTCGGCGCGGCCGAAGAGCTTGAAATCAAGGTCGCGCAGGGCGCCAAGCCCGGCGAAGGCGGCCAGCTGCCCGGCTTCAAGGTCACCGAATTCATCGCCCGGCTGCGCCATTCGACGCCCGGCGTGACCCTGATCTCGCCACCGCCGCACCACGACATCTATTCGATCGAGGATCTGGCGCAGCTGATCTACGACCTGAAGCAAATCAACCCGCGCGCCCGCGTCTGCGTCAAGCTGGTGTCGTCGGCCGGCATCGGCACCGTCGCCGCCGGCGTCGCCAAGGCGCATGCCGACGTGATCCTCGTCGCCGGCCATGTCGGCGGCACCGGCGCCAGCCCGCAGACCAGCATCAAATATGCCGGGACGCCGTGGGAAATGGGGCTGAGCGAGGCCA
The DNA here is from genome assembly GCF_047553045.1 of Sphingomonas flavalba. Lineage (GTDB taxonomy): Bacteria > Pseudomonadota > Alphaproteobacteria > Sphingomonadales > Sphingomonadaceae > Sphingomonas_L > Sphingomonas_L flavalba_A. The sequence continues at coordinate 1,875,090 of NZ_CP180208.1, forward strand.
ATCAGGTGCTGACCCTGAACGGCCTGCGCCACCGGGTGAAGCTGCGCACCGACGGCGGGCTGAAAACCGGCCGCGACATCGTCATCGCCGCGATTCTGGGGGCTGAGGAATTTGGCATCGGCACGCTCAGCCTGGTCGCGATGGGCTGCATCATGGTCCGCCAGTGCCATTCCAACACCTGCCCGGTCGGCGTCTGCACGCAGGATGAGACGTTGCGCGCCAAATTCACCGGCACGCCGGAAAAGGTCATCAACCTGATGTCGTTCATCGCCGAAGAAGTGCGCGAAATCCTCGCCCGCCTCGGCGCCCGCTCGCTGGCGGAAATCGTCGGCCGCACCGAATTGCTGCGGCAGGTCAGCCGCGGTGCCGAACATCTCGACGACCTCGATCTCAACCCGCTGCTCGCCAAGGTCGACGCCCCGGCGGAAATGCGGCGCTTCAACATCCCGACCTTCCGCAACGAAGTGCCCGACAGCCTCGACGCGCAGATGCTCGCCGATGCGAAGGCGGTGTTCGAGCGCGGCGAAAAGATGCAGCTGACCTACAATGTCCGCAATGTCCACCGCGCCGTCGGCACCCGCTTCTCGGCGGAGGTGACGGCGCGCTTCGGCATGGCGGCGCTGGCCGACAACCACGTCCAGGTCCGGCTGCGCGGGTCGGCCGGCCAGTCGCTCGGCGCCTTCCTCGCCAAGGGCATCACGCTGCAAGTGTTCGGCGACGCCAACGACTATGTCGGCAAGGGCCTGTCCGGCGGCACGATCGTCGTCCGCCCGACGGTCAGCTCACCACTGGAAAGCCAGCACAACACGATCATCGGCAACACCGTCCTTTACGGCGCAACGGCCGGCAAGCTGTTCGCCGCCGGGCAGGCCGGGGAACGCTTCGCCGTCCGCAATTCCGGCGCCGATGTCGTCGTCGAGGGCTGCGGCGCCAACGGCTGCGAATACATGACCGGCGGCACCGCCGTCATCCTCGGCGCGGTCGGCCGCAATTTCGGCGCCGGCATGACCGGCGGCATGGCCTTCGTGCTCGACGAGGACGGCACCTTCGCGCGTAGCGCCAACCCCGAAAGCATCGTCTGGCAACGCTTCGGCGCGCTGTGGTGGGAAGAACGCGCCCGCGCGCTGATCGCCGAACACGCCGTCGCGACCGAAAGTAGCTGGGCGCACGCGATCCTCGACGATTGGCAGCACTGGCGCGACCGTTTCTGGCAGGTCTGCCCAAAGGAAATGCTCAACCGTCTGGATCAGCCGTTGAACGACACCGCCGACGCGGTCGCGGCCGAATAGTCCCCCTTCCGTTCCGCGCCCTATCCGCCTAATCCCGACGCATGTGGCAGCTTTATCAGTTCCCCCTGTGTCCGTTCTCCCGCAAGGTCCGGCTTCTCCTTGGTGAAAAGGGTGTCGGCTACGAACTGGTGCGCGAATCGCCGTGGGAACGGCGCGACGAATTCCTCGATCTGAACCCGACCGGGCGCACCCCGGTGATGGTAGAGGCAGACAAGGCGATCGTTCTGATCGACAGCAATGCGATCTGCGAATATTTCGAGGAAACGGTAAACAAGGCGCCGATGATCAGCGGCACCGCCGTCAACCGCGCCGAAATCCGCCGGCTGGTCGCCTGGTTCGACGAACAGTTCCATGCCGATGTCGTCGGCCCGCTGATGCACGAGCGGATGCGCAAGCGGCTGATCGATCGGGCCAGCCCTGACGCCGGCGCGCTGCGTCAGGCGATGAAGCTGGCACTGAACCACCTGGACTATACCGATTACCTGCTCGATCACCGCAACTGGCTCGGCGGCGCTACGATCAGCCTGGTCGACCTGACCGCCGCGGCCCATATCTCCGTCGCCGACTATCTCGGCGGCATCGACTGGCGCGGCCATGACCAGACCAAGCGCTGGTACATGGGCCTGAAATCCCGGCCCAGCTTCCGCCCGCTGCTGTCGGAACGGATGGAGGTCATCAGCCCCCCCGACCATTACGACGCGGTGGACTTCTAGGGTTCACCGCTCGCGGAGGCGGCCCTTCGTTCGCCGCCACCCCTACGCCGACCCGGCGTGCGTGGCGGTCAGCAGGTAATTCAGCGAACGGTCGTCCCCCAGCGTAAACCCCCGCGCCGGCGAGAAGCCAAGCCCGGTCACGTCGACCACCCTCAGGCCGGCCGTCGTCAGCAGTGCGGTCAGTTCCTCCGGGGTCAGGAAGCGGTCCCAGTCATGCGTGCCGGGCGGAATGCCGCCGACGGTCTCGCCGATGCCGATCAGCGCCAGCCGCGACAGCGCGGTGCGGTTGGGCGTCGACAGGATCAACAGCCCGTCCTTGGCCAGCGCCCCGGCCAGCGCCGCGACATAGGCCGCCGGATCGGCGACGTGCTCGACGACTTCCAGCGACACGACGAGGTCATACGGCTCATCGCCCAGTTGGTCGACGCTCCCTTCGCGATAGGTGATCGCCAGCCCCTGCCCCGCCGCATGGGCGCGTGCGGCGGCCACGCTTTCCGGCGCCGGCTCGATCCCGGTCACCACCGCGCCCAGCCGGGCGAGCGGCTCGCACAGCAGCCCGGCGCCGCAGCCGACGTCGACAGCACGGCGGCCGGTCAGCGGGCGCCGCTCGGCCGGGTCCAGCCCCCAATGCCGGTCGATCGCGGCGCGCAGGTAGCGCAGGCGGACCGGGTTCAGCCGGTGCAGCATGGCAGAGCTGCCGGCCGGGTTCCACCAGTCCGCCGCCATCGCGCCGAAATGCGCGGCTTCGCGCGGGTCGACGGTGGTTGCGGGGGTGCTTGCGTTCATGATTCCCGATCCCTATCAGGGCCGCGCCCGATTGGCACGGGCTTCCGGGGAAAAAGGGACAACGGACACCACGATGGCGCGGATCGTAATGAAGTTCGGCGGCACGTCCATGGCCGGCATCGAACGGATCAGGAGCGTCGCGGAACGGGTGAAACGCGAAGTCGACGCCGGCAACCAGGTGATGGTCGTCGTCTCGGCCATGGCGGGGGAAACCGACCGGCTGGTCGGCTTCTGCCGTGAAGCGTCGACGCTGTACGATCCGCGCGAATATGACGTCGTCGTATCCGCCGGCGAACAGATCACCAGCGGCCTGCTCGCGATTGCCCTGCAAGCCATCGGCGTGCCGGCGCGCAGCTGGCTCGGCTGGCAGTTGCCGATCCAGACCTCCGGCACCCACAGCAAGGCGCAGATCGACACAATCGATACCGAGGCGCTGGCCGCCTCCCTCGACGGCGGCAGCGTTGCTGTCATCCCAGGCTTCCAAGGGGTCGCCAGCGGCGCGCGGGTTTCCACCCTCGGCCGTGGCGGGTCGGACACGTCGGCGGTCGCGGTCGCTGCGGCGATCAAGGCGGAACGCTGCGACATCTACACCGACGTCGACGGCGTCTACACCACCGATCCGCGCATCGTTCCCCGCGCGCGAAAGCTGGAAAAGGTGACCTACGAGGAGATGTTGGAGCTGGCGAGCGTTGGCGCCAAAGTGCTCCAGACGCGTTCGGTCAGCCTGGCGATGAAAGAAAAGGTGCGCGTTCAGGTACTTTCTTCTTTCGACGACAAGCCCGGAACATTGATCGTCGGCGACGACGAGATCGAGGATACGACAATGGAAAGCCATCTGATCACCGGCATCGCCTATGCGAAGAACGAGGCGAAGATCACCCTGACCCAGGTGCCGGACCGGCCGGGCGCGGTCGCGTCGATCTTTGCACCGCTGGCCGACGCGGCGATCAACGTCGACATGATCATTCAGAACATCGCCCATTCAACCGGCTCGACCGACGTCACCTTTACCGTGCCAAGCGCCGATCTCGCCCGCTCGCTTGACGTGCTGGAAAAGGGGCAGGAAGCGATCGGCTACAAGGATCTGGTCCACGACACCAAGGTCGCGAAGATTTCGATCGTCGGTGTTGGCATGCGGACCAACGCCGGCGTCGCGTCGACGATGTTCAAGGTGCTCGGCGAACGCGGCATCAACATCCAGGCCATCGCCACGTCGGAGATAAAGGTGTCGGTACTGATCGAGGAAGATTACACCGAACTGGCGGTGCGCGTGCTGCACACCGCCTACGGCCTCGATGCCGAGGAGGAAACCGTTTGAGCGCGCCGCATCCGGCGCTGTCCAGCCTGATGGCGCGGGGCACCGCCTTCCTGGGGTGCGAGGTTGCCATCCTCGGTGGCGCGATGTCGTGGGTGTCGGAACGTAATCTGGTCGCCGCCATTTCTAACGCCGGCGGCTTCGGGCTGATCGCCTGCGGCGCGATGACCGCCGACCTGCTCGACGCGGAAATCGCCGGAACGAAGGCGCTGACCGACCGCCCGTTCGGCGTTAATCTGATCACCATGCACCCCGATCTGTTCGACCTGATCGCGGTGTGCGCGAAGCACAAAGTCGGCCATGTCGTCCTTGCCGGCGGACTGCCGCCGCGCGGCAGCCTGGAAGCAATCCGCGAATCGGGGGCGAAGGTCGTCTGCTTCGCCCCGGCGCTGGCGATGGCGAAGAAGCTGATCCGCTCCGGCGTCGACGCGCTGGTGATCGAGGGGATGGAGGCTGGCGGCCATATCGGCCCGGTCGCGACCAGCGTGCTGGCGCAGGAAATCCTGCCGGAAGTGGCGAATGAAGTCCCGGTGTTCGTCGCCGGCGGCATCGGCCGGGGCGAGGCGATCGCCGCTTATCTCGAAATGGGCGCCGCCGGCGTTCAGCTCGGTAGCCGCTTCGTCTGCGCGACCGAAAGCATCGCCCACCCCAATTTCAAACGCGCCTTCATCCGCGCCTCCGCGCGCGATGCCATCACCAGTGTCCAGATCGACCCGCGCCTGCCGGTCATCCCGGTCCGTGCGCTGAAGAACGCTTCGACCGAGCTGTTCACCGCCAAGCAGCGCGAAGTCGCCCAACAGCTCGACGAAGGGCGGATCGAAATGGCCGAAGCGCAGCTCCAGATCGAACGCTACTGGGCGGGTGCCCTGCGCCGTGCGGTGATCGACGGCGATGTCGAGCACGGCTCGGTCATGGCCGGCCAGTCGGTCGGCATGGTCAAGGCGGAGGAACCAGTCGCGGCGATCATCGCCGCGCTGACGGCGGAGGCCGAAGCCGCCCTGGCCGCGCGCCATCCGCGCTGAACCACGCAGATCCCGCTACACGTCGGAAAATTTTACGTTAACCCTGTCCCGTTAACGGACAGCGCGATGCTAAATGCGGAATTTACGGCGTTAGCGCAATCTGGCAAGAAGCTTGCGTTGCAACCGGAAGTGATGTCGCCCCGTCGGGCGATCTGGGGAGTAGAGGGTTATGGTGCGTGTTCGGACGATCGGTGCGTTGACCGCGGCGGCTGCGATGATGGCCGCGACGCCGGCAATGGCCGAGACGGTGGTTTTCAACTTTCTGTCCGCCGGTCAGGGCGGGGGCAAGTATAGCGCATCGGCGGGGGACACGACGGTCAACGTCCGGGTCAGCGCCTGGACCGCTTCGCTCACCGGCAATCACAAGATTTCGTCGGCCTCGCTGCAGAAATACGCTCAGGGCTTCGGCGTGATCACCAACACCGACAATGGCGGCCGCGACAACCTCCACACGATCGACAACAACAAGAGCGCGGATTTCATCCTGCTCCAGTTCGATCAGGCGGTCCGGCTCGACACCGGCGTGCTGAACGCTTTCTCGGTCCTCGGCGGCCCGGCGGACAATGACGCCTATGTCGGCTACGCCACCACCGACAAGGCGTGGAACCAGAATTACAACCTGAGCGGCCTCAGCTACGATGCCGTTTTCGGCGGCTACAGCATCAAGGGTACTGGTTCCAGCGCGCCGATGGCGCTGAACCCGACCGGCGAATTCGCCAATCTGTGGGTCGTCGGCGCCGATTTCTTCGGCATCGACTCGTTCAGCTACAAGGATGGCCGCAAGACCAAGACCAAGGACGTCTATGACGGCTTCAAGCTCAGCTCGCTGATCGTGACCACGCAGACTGCAGTGCCGGAACCGGCGACCTGGGCGATGATGATCGCGGGCTTCGGCCTGGTGGGCGCAGGTCTGCGCCGGCGTTCGCGCAGCCGGGTCGCGGTGGCCTGATCCCACAACCGCATCCGGCTGTGCGAAACGGCCCGTCGGGGATCGCCCCGGCGGGCCGTTTCGTGTCTGCGCCCCGCCGCGGCCGGACAAAGGAGCAAGACGCCGGGCCTTCGGTCTGGTAGCAGCAACGCCATGCCTGTCAGTGCCGCCGCCGCCGCCCGTGAGATTCTCACCCGCCTTCACGACGTGATGGCCGCACGCAGCAATCCGCAGGCTAAGCTGGCGCAGGTCGTCAACATGATCGGCGAGGCGCTGGATAGCGAAGTCTGCTCGATCTACCTGCTGCGCGACGGGGTTCTGGAACTCTACGCCACCCGCGGCCTGAAGCAGGAAGCGGTCCATGTCACCAAACTGGCGTTCGGCGAAGGGCTGGTCGGTTCGATCGCCGACAATGTCGAAACGCTCAACCTGGCGGAAGCCGCCGCCCACCCCGATTTCGCCTACCGCCCGGAAACCGGGGAGGATCTCTACCACAGCTTCGCCGGCGTTCCGATCGTCCGCCATCAGGAAGCGGTCGGCGTGCTCTGCGTCCAGCACAGCGACCCGCGCCGCTATGACGAGGTGGAGATAGAGGCGCTGCAAACGGTGGCGATGGTGCTGTCGGAAATGATCGCCAATGCCGGGCTGATCGATGATCACGGCACGGTCAGCGGCCGGGTCAACAGCACCCAGGCGATGCAGATCGCCGGCCAACGCCTGGTCGACGGCATGGCGCGCGGCCACGCCGTCTATCACCAGCCGCGCATCCGCATCGAACACACCGTGGCGGAAGACATCGAGGCTGAACGCCACCGCGTCTATTCGGCGTTCGACCGGATGCGCGAGCAGATCGAGCGCATGGCGAGCCAGGCCGAATTCGGCGTCGGCGGCGAGCATGAGGAGGTACTCGCCACTTACAAGATGTTCGCCTACGACGAAGGCTGGAGCCGGCGGATCAACGAGGCGATCGACAGCGGCCTGACCGCCGAGGCGGCGATCGAGCGCGTCCAGCAGCGCACCCGCATGCGAATGCGGGAAATCGACGACCCGCTGCTCGCCGATCGGATGCATGACCTGGAGGACCTGTCGAACCGGCTGCTCCGCATCGTCTCCGGCCAGCTCGGCACGGCCGCACAGCTCGGCCTGCGGCAGGACACGATCCTGATCGCGCGCAATCTCGGCCCGGCGGAACTGCTCGAATACGACCGCCGCCGGCTGAAGGGGGTTATCCTCGAGGAAGGCTCTTTGACCGCGCACGTCACCATCGTCGCGCGGGCGATGGGCGTGCCGGTGCTCGGCCGCGTCCGCAACGTTCGCCGGGTCATCGGCGAAGGCGATCTGCTGCTGCTCGATGCCAGCAAGAGCATGCTCTACGTCCGCCCGACGCCGACGATGGAGGAGAGCTTCGACAGCAAGCTGGTTCTCGGCCAGAAACGCCGCGCCGCCTTCGCCGCGATGAAGGGTGAGCCGCCTGTGACGCGCGACGGCACTTATGTCGCGCTGATGGTCAATGCCGGCCTGCGCGACGATGTCGCGGCGCTCGACCTGACCGGGGCGGAAGGCATTGGCCTGTTCCGCACCGAGTTCCAGTTTCTCGTCTCGGCGACGATGCCACAGCGCGAACGCCAGCAACGGCTGTACCGCGACGTGCTCGACGCCGCCGGCGACCGGCCGGTCACCTTCCGCACCGTCGACATCGGCGGGGACAAGGCGCTCCCCTACATGCGCGTCGATTCGGAAGGGCAGGAAGAAAACCCGGCCATGGGCTGGCGGGCGCTCCGCGTCGCGCTGGAACGCGAAGGGCTGATGAAGGCGCAGGCGCGCGCGCTGATCGAGGCCGCCGCCGGGCGCACGTTGAACGTGATGTTCCCGCTGGTCTCCGAACCCTGGGAATTCGACGAGGCGCGCGCACTGTTCGAAGCGCAGCGCCGCTGGCTGTCCGCGCGCAATCGCAAACTGCCGGCGGCGATCCGCTACGGCGCGATGCTCGAAGTGCCGGCGCTGGCCGAAACGCTCGACCTGCTGCTGCCCCGCCTCGATTTTCTGTCGGTCGGCACCAACGACCTGACCCAGTTCCTGTTCGCGGCGGATCGCGCCCACCCGAAACTGGCCGAACGCTACGACTGGCTTAGCCCGGCGATCCTGCGCTTTCTGAAACGCGTGGTCGATCAGGCCCGCGATGCCGGGGTGCCGACCACGGTCTGCGGCGAAATGGGCGGCCGAACACTGGAAGCGATGACGCTGATCGGTCTGGGGGTGGAACGTTTGTCGGTCACCCCGGTCGCGGTCGGCCCGGTCAAGGCGATGATCCGCTCGCTTGAACTCGCACCACTGCGCAAACTGGTCGGAGAATTGCTGGTCAGCCCGCCGCGCGACCTGCGCGGGCGCTTGACTGATTGGGCGGTCGATCAGGGCGTCGAACTGTCCTGACCGGGCGGTGGCCTTCGGCTTTCACGCGAATCCCGCAGGATTCCGGCCCGTTTCCCGGTTGACATTGCCCGCCGGGTCGCGTGTCATGCATGCAACAGGGCGCAGCGTGCTTCCCCGGAAAGAAACATGGTGGAAAATCCGGCAAACGAAGAAAGCCCGCGCGCGGGCACCGTGGGGGCGCGGCTCCGTGCCGGTCGCGAAGCGGCCGGCCTGGACCTCGCCGACATCGCCGCGCGTACCCGCATCCCCCAGCGCCATCTGGAGGCGCTGGAAGAAGACCGGCTGGATGCACTGCCGTCGCCTACGTACAGCATCGGCTTCGCCCGCGCCCATGCCCGCGCCGTCGGGCTGGACGAGGTGGCGATCGCCGCCGATGTCCGCCGCCAGTTGAACGAGGATAATTACGAACGCTCGCAATATGTGGCGTTCGAACCGGCAGATCCGGCGCGGGTACCACCCCGCCTTCTCGCCTGGACGGCGGCGGTCATCGCACTGGCACTGGTCATCGGCTATGTGATCTGGCGCACCGAATGGCTGAGCAGCCCGGCGCCAACCGTCACCACCGCGGTTGCCGATCCGGCGACCAATGCCGCTGCTGCGCCGCCCGTCGACACACCCGCCGCCGCACCCACTCCTTCCACCGGCCCGGTGGTACTGACCGCCACCGACACCGTCTGGCTGCGTGTCACCGACGCCACCGGCAAGCGGCTGTTCGAAAAGGAAATGCAGGCCGGGGAGCGGTATGACGTGCCGACCGATGCCAACACGCCGGTTATCCGCACCGGGCGGCCGCAGGCGCTGGCCGTCACCGTCGGCGGCGTCGCGGTGCCGCCGCTCGGCGATGCCGAACAGACGATCGACAATGTCGGGATCAGCGCCGCCGCGCTCGCCGCACGCCCGGCGCCCGGCGCCACCATACCGGCGACGGCTCCGGCCCCGTCCGTCACCACCCGCCTGCCCTGATCGGCCGGCACGGCACCGGGCGCCCGTCCGAACCATTTCGCCGCCGGTGCGGCCATCGCCCTTCGACAAGCACCGGGTGAATTGGCTATGGCGACATATCTGCTGGTCAATCGCGGAGCCGTTTTGATGCGCCCTAGGCTGCCTTTCCCTGCCTTCCTCCTTGTCCTGCCGCTCGCGGCGACGCTTGCCCTCCCCGCCCCGCTGGCGGCACAGGCAGACACGCTGAGCCCACGTATCAACAAGCTGGAAAAGGAGATGCGCGCCGTTCAGCGCAAGGTCTTCCCCAATGGCGGCACGATTCTGGAACCGGAAATCGCCGCGCCGTCCAGCCCCGCCGATGCGCCCGGCTTGCCGGCGACATCGCCGCTCGCCGACCTGACGGCGCGGGTCAGCGCACTGGAATCGCAACTGGCGACGATCACCGGCCAGAATGAGGAGAATGGCTACAAGATCCGCCAGCTCCAGGATCAACTGGCAAAGCTGACCGCCAATGCGGACGCGCGGCTGAAGGCACTGGAAGGCCCGGTCGATCCGGCCCCGGTCACCGCGCCGGCCGGAGAACCGGTCACCCCGCCCCCCGCCCGCCCGACCACCCGGCCGAGCCCGGCGCCCGCCGCCGCGCCCGCCAGCGACAAGGCCGCCGTCGCCGCCGTCGAGCGCCCGTCCACCGGCAACGAGGCGGAGGATCGCTACATCTATGGCTTCCGGCTGTGGCAGGCGAAGCTCTATCCGGAAGCGGAAGCGGAATTGCAGGCCGTCGCCACCAAATTCCCGCAGCACCGCCGCGCCAGCTACGCGCAGAATCTGCTTGGCCGCGCCTATGCGGATCAGGGCAAGCAGGCGCTCGCCTCGGTCGCCTTCTACGACAATTACCAGAAAATGCCGCGCGGCGAGCGGGCGGCGGAAAGTCTCTACCGCCTCGGCCTGTCGCTGACCGCGCTAAAAAAGCCAGCCGACGCCTGCAAGGCGTTCGACGAATTCAACGACGTCTACGCCGCTACCGCCGATGCCGGGTTGAAGGCCGATGTCGCGGCCGGGCGCAAGGCGGCGCGGTGCCGCTGATCCCGTCGGCGCCCGATCCGGCTCAGGTCGGGCGCTTTCGGGACGTTCTCACCGCCCTCGCCATTCCCGCCGATGCCCCGCTCGGCATCGCGGTGTCGGGCGGGCCGGACAGCCTGGCGCTGCTGCTGCTCGCTCACGCCGCGCATGACGGGCCGGTCGCTGCCGCGACCGTCGATCACGGCCTGCGCCCGGCGGCAGCGGAAGAGGCGGCGACCGTCGCCACCCTCTGCCGGACGCTCGCTGTCGACCACGCCATTCTGCGCGTCACCGTCCACCCGGCCGGCACTGGTATACAGGCGGCGGCGCGCACCGCCCGCTATCGCGCGCTGGCCGACTGGTGCGCTGGCGGCGACATCGCCACCCTCGCCACCGCCCATCATGCGGACGATCAGGCCGAAACGCTGCTGATGCGGCTGAACCGGGGCGCGGGGCTGGCCGGGCTGGCCGGCGTCCGCGCGGATCGGCCGCTGGGGCCGGGCCTGCGCCTCGTTCGCCCGTTGCTCGGCTGGCGCAAGGCGGAACTGGCGGCGTTGGTCGCGGCGCAAGGCATCGCCGCCGCCGATGACCCGTCGAACCATGACGGCCGCCACGACCGCACCGCCATGCGCGCGCTGCTCGCCGCCAACCCGCTGCTCGATCCGCTGCGGATCGCCGCGTCGGCGCACCACCTTGCCGAATCGGAAAACGCGCTCGCATGGGCGGCGGCCGAGATTCTTTCCGGCCGGATCACCCGTGCGCCGGGCGCGATCACCCTCGATCACGCCGGTTTGCCAAGTGAGATGCTGCGCCGGGCGGTCGGTGGAATCCTGTCTGAATTCAACCAACTGCCGGACGGCCCCGCCATAACTGCGTTGATCCAGCGGCTTCATCGCGGCCAGCCGGCGACGCTCGCCGGTATCAAGGCGACGCCCGGCCCGCGCTGGCATTTCGCTCCGGCACCGCCCCGGCGTGGTGGCTGAGCCACAATGAAACGGCGGAACTGAGCGGAACGCGGCCGTCGGCCATTGTCCATTAACGGCTCCATGCCTACATTCGGCAGGAAACAGCGAGAGCGCGGAATGAACGAGAATAAGGAACCCGACGGCAACCCGTGGATGAAGAGCCTGCTGATCTGGCTCGGCGTCGTCGTGGCGCTCATCCTGTTCGTGTCGATGTTCGACAGCCGCGCGCGGACCACCGCGGCCGACGGCATCGCCTATTCGGAATTTCTCCAGCGGGTCGACGAAGGCTCGGTGAAGGAAGTGGCGATCGCGCCGGACATGGTCAGCGGCAAGTTCACCAACGACACGAGCTTCCGTGCAATGGCCCCGGCCGACCCGACGCTGGTCAGCCGCCTGTCGGCCAAGGGCGTTAAATTCTCCGCCCAGCCGAAGGATGAGCCGAGCTTCTGGATGATCCTGCTCTACCAGTCGCTGCCGTTCCTGCTGATCCTCGGCATCGCCTTCTTCGTGCTGCGCCAGATGCAGAAGGGCTCCGGCTCCGGCGCGATGGGCTTCGGCAAGTCGAAGGCCAAGATGCTGACCGAAAAGCACGGCAAGGTGACGTTCGACGACGTCGCCGGCATCGATGAAGCGCGCGAGGAGCTGCAGGAGATCGTCGACTTCCTGAAGGACCCGACCAAGTTCGCCCGCCTCGGCGGCAAGATCCCGAAGGGCGCGCTGCTCGTCGGCTCGCCCGGCACCGGAAAGACCCTGCTCGCCCGCGCGATCGCCGGCGAGGCGAACGTGCCGTTCTTCACCATCTCCGGCTCCGACTTCGTCGAAATGTTCGTCGGCGTCGGCGCCAGCCGTGTGCGCGACATGTTCGAGCAGGCGAAGAAGAACGCGCCGTGCATCGTGTTCATCGACGAGATCGACGCGGTCGGCCGCCATCGCGGCGCCGGCCTCGGCAACGGCAATGACGAACGCGAGCAGACGCTGAACCAGCTTCTCGTCGAAATGGACGGTTTCGAAGCGAACGAAGGCATCATCATCATCGCCGCGACCAACCGGCCGGACGTGCTCGACCCGGCACTGCTGCGCCCCGGCCGCTTTGACCGCCAGGTCGTCGTGCCGCGCCCGGACATCGAGGGCCGCGAGAAGATCCTCGCCGTCCACATGAAGAAGCTGCCGCTCGCGCCCGATGTCGACAGCCGCACCATCGCCCGTGGCACCCCCGGTTTCTCCGGCGCCGACCTCGCCAACCTCGCCAACGAGGCGGCGTTGCTCGCCGCGCGCAAGGGCAAGCGCCTAGTCGCGATGCAGGAGTTCGAGGAGGCCAAGGACAAGGTCATGATGGGCGCCGAGCGCAAGTCCATGGTCATGACCGAGGATGAGAAGAAGGCGACCGCCTATCACGAGGCCGGCCACGCTCTCGTCTCGCTCCACGTCGACGGCTGCGATCCGCTGCACAAGGTGACGATCATCCCACGTGGCCGTGCGCTCGGCGTCACATGGAACCTGCCGGAACGCGACCGTTTCTCGATGTCGATGAAGCAGATGAAGGCGCGGCTCGCGCTCTGCTTCGGCGGCCGCATCGCCGAACAGCTGATCTACGGCAAGGACGCGCTGAACACCGGCGCCTCCAACGACATCCAGCAGGCGACCGACATGGCCCGTTCCATGGTGATGGAATACGGGATGAGCGAGAAGCTCGGCTGGCTGCGCTACCGCGACAATCAGGACGAGGTGTTCCTCGGCCACTCGGTCGCCCGCTCGCAGACCGTGTCGGAAGAAACCGCCCGGCTGATCGACAGCGAAGTCCGCCGCCTGATCGAGGAAGCGGAAGGCGCTGCGCGCAAGGTGCTGACCGACAATCTGCACGAACTGCACCGGCTGGCGGAAGCGCTGCTCGAATATGAGACGCTGAACGGCGAAGAAGCGAAGCGCGCGATCGCGGGTGAGGATCTCGGCCGCGACGAAGGCGACAAAAGCCGGCCGGCCCCGCTGGTCAGCGGCGGCAGCTCGATCCCCAAGACCCGGCGGCCGAAGGGCGGTTTCGGCGATCCAAGCCCGCAAGGCGCTTGACCGGCGACGCATTGCGCTGACATTCCGGCGCCATGCACATCTATTGCGATGAAAGCGGCGGCCTGTCCGCCGGGGCAATGACCTTCGCGGCGGTGGCGATCGATCCCGACGCCGCCGACGCGCTGGTCCGCCGGTTCAAGGCCGTCGCCGGGCTGGGCGGGGAACTGAAGGGCAGCCGCATCTCGCTGGTCGAACGCGCGCTGGTGCTGGAACTGCTGGAACGGTTCGGCGGCCGCGCCGTGGTCACCGACATCCGCCGCCCGGCGATGCCCGACGGCATTCTCGACGTTCAGATCTACAGCGCGTTGCTCGAATCCTCGGTCGCCCGGCTTCTCCCCGAAAGCGGCGGCTGCGCTCAGGTTATCATCGACGACGGCCGCTATGATCCGGCAACGCTGTCGCTGGTCCGCGACGACATCGCCGCGCTGATCGGCCCGTGCGGCCGCGCTCGCCTCGCCGACAGCAAACGCTCCTCCGGCGTCCAGATCGCCGACGTCATATCCAACTGCGCGTTCAATCTGGCGATCGATTCGGTCCGCGCCCGTCGGATCAATACGATCCTGACGCCTTTCCTCGCGGAAGGCCGCATCCGTATCGCCCCCCTGCCCGCAAACGCGCTGGCCGGCCCGATGGCGGCGACACGGGATCGGGTAGCCGGCTAACCGGTTTCAAATCGCCGCCGGCATGATATGGCCCGCACGATGAGCAGCACCGCCGCCACCGTCGCCGGAACCATCGCCGCCATGGGCCGGCGCGCCCGCGCCGCCGCCGTCGTGCTGGCGCGGACCGATCCGGCGCAAACCGCAGCCGCTCTGACAGCGGCGGCCGCCGCGATCCGCGCCGATACAGACGCAATTCTCGTCGCGAACGCGGAAGATATGGCGCGCGCCACCGCCGCCGGCCTGTCCGCCGCGCTGCTCGACCGGCTGCGCCTCGACCGCGACCGCATCGAAGGCATAGCGCGCGGGGTGGAGGCGGTCGCCGCCCTGCCCTCGCCGCTCGGCGCGCTGATCGACGAAAGCACCCGCCCCAACGGCCTGGTCCTGCAACGTGTGCGCGTGCCGATCGGCGTCATCGGCATCATCTACGAAAGCCGGCCCAACGTCACCGCCGACGCCGGCGCGCTGTGCCTGCGCTCTGGCAACGCCGTCATCCTGCGCGGCGGCTCCGATTCGACGGCAAGCAGCGCCGCCATCCACCGCGCGATGGTATCCGGTCTCGCGGCGACCGGCCTGCCCTCCGATGCAATCCAGATCGTCCCGACGCCGGATCGCGCCGCCGTCGGCGCCATGCTTGCCGGCGCCGACGGCACGATCGCGCTAATCGTTCCTCGCGGCGGCAAAGGGCTGGTTGCCCGCGTCCAGACGGAGGCGCGGGTGCCGGTCCTCGCCCATCTCGACGGCATCAACCATGTCTATGTCGACACTGCCGCCGACCCGGACCGGGCACAGGCGATCGTCGTCAACGCCAAGCTGCGCCGTACCGGCATTTGCGGGGCGATGGAAACGCTGCTGATCGATCGCGCCTATTCCGATCCCGCGCCATTGCTCGCCGCGCTGATCGACGGCGGCTGCGCGCTGCGCGGCGACGCGGCGGCGCGGGCGATCGACCCGCGCATCGCCCCGGCCGAAGCGGCGGACTGGGACACTGAATATCTCGACGCGCTATGCACCGTCGGCATCGTCGACGGGATCGACGGCGCCCTCGCCCACATCGCCGCCCACGGCTCCGGCCATACCGAGGCGATCGTCACGGAGGACGCCGCCACCGCCGAACGCTTCCTGGCGGAAGTCGACAGTGCGATTGTCATGGTCAACGCCTCGACCCAGTTCGCCGACGGCGGCGAATTCGGGCTTGGCGCGGAAATCGGCATCGCCACCGGCCGCCTCCATGCGCGCGGCCCTGTCGCACTGGAAGGTTTGACCACCTATAAATGGCTGGTCCGCGGCACCGGACAGACCCGGCCGTAACGGCGAAATCTTCGCCCGGCGCGGTTGCGGCCGCGCCCGTCCCGCGCCATCTTCACGCCCCCCTCTTCCGGATCAGGATCTTCCCCATGCGCTATAACCGCCTCGGCTCCACCGGCCTGTTTGTCTCCGAACTGTGCCTCGGCACCATGACCTTCGGAAACACCGGCATGTTCGCGGCGATCGGCGGGCTTGAACAGGCGGATGCCGACGCCCTGCTGCACACCGCCGTCGACGCCGGGGTCAATTTCGTCGACACCGCCAACATGTATTCGCTCGGCCTGTCGGAACAGATCACCGGCCAGGCGATCCGCAATCTCGGCCTCCGGCGCGAAGATGTCGTTCTCGCCACCAAGGTGATGGGCGCGATGGGAGACGGCCCGAACGATCGCGGCCTGTCGCGCGGCCATATCCTCGATCAGGCGAAAGCCAGCCTGAAACGCCTCGGCACCGACCATATCGACCTGTACCAGATCCACGGCTGGGACCCGGCGACGCCGATAGAGGAAGCATTGCGCGCACTCGATGACCTCGTTCGTCAGGGCCATGTCCGCTATATCGGCGTGTCGAACTGGGCGGCCTGGCAAATAGCCAAAGCACTCGGCATCTCGGAACGCCTCGGCCTCGACCGGTTCCAGTCGACCCAATCCTATTACACGCTGGTCGGCCGCGAACTGGAACGGGAAATCGTGCCGATGCTGCAATCGGAAGGCCTGGGCCTGATGGTGTGGAGTCCGCTGGCCAGCGGCTACCTCTCCGGCAAATACCGCGAAAGCGCCACCGATGGCCGCCGTCAGACCTTTGCTTTCCCACCCGTCGACACCAGCCGCGGTGAAGTGGTGCTCGACGCGATGGCGCCGATCGCCAACGCCCACGGCGTGTCGATGGCACAGGTCGCGCTCGCCTGGCTTCTGCATCAACCGGCGGTGACCAGCGTCATCGTCGGCGCCCGGCGGATCGATCAGCTTGCCGACAATCTTGCTGCCGCGTCCGTCTCGCTGAGCGCCGATCAGCTTGCCGCGCTCGACGCAGCGAGCACGCTGCCCCCCGAATATCCCCAATGGATGATCGACCGGCAGGGGGTCGACCGCCGCCGGATGCTCGAACGCGGCGTCTGATCCCCCTTTGCCGGGCGCGCGGTTGCTGGCATGGCGTCAGGCGATGACAATCACCGGCCTGCTTGGCGGCTCCTTCAACCCGGCGCATCGCGGTCACCGCGCGATCAGCCTGCACGCGATCGCGGCGTTGGGGCTGGACGATCTGTGGTGGCTGGTGTCGCCAGGCAACCCGTTGAAAGACGGTGCCGGCGACATGGCGCCGCTCGCCGCCCGTCTTGCTTCCGCCCGGGCCATGGCGCGCCGCACCCCGATCCGCGCGACCGCGATCGAGGCGGAACTGGGCACCCGCTACACCGTCGACACGCTCGCGGCGCTGGTCCGCCGCTATCCCAAACGCCGGTTCATCTGGTTGATGGGGGCGGATAATCTCGCGCAGTTCCACCGCTGGTGCCACTGGCGGAAACTGGCGCGCATCGTCCCGATTGCCGTCATCGCCCGTCCGGGCTATGATGCGGCGGTCCACGCGGCTCCCGCGATGGGCTGGCTGCGGCGCTACGTCCGGCCCGCCAGCCAGGTTGCTCATTGGACGGACTGGAGACCGCCGGCCCTCGTGCTGCTGCGCTTTCGCCCCGATCCCACCTCCGCCACCCTGTTGCGGCGGATCAATCCCGATTGGCACCGCCGGTACGGCCGCGATCAACGGCCGCCCGTGCATTCGCCTGCCCACCCCCCGTCTGTTTGAGGAACCCCCTTGGTCGCTCCATCTCCGTCGCCGCACACGCCTGAACCTGACACGGTAGAGGCGCTGCATCGCCTTGTGCTGACCTCACTCGACGACGATCAGGCACTGGATACGATCTCGATCCCGCTGGAGGGGAAGAGCAGTATCGCAGACCATATGGTCATCGCCAGCGGCCGCTCGACCCGACAGGTCGCGTCGATGGCACAGAAACTGAGCGAACGGATCAAGGCCGAATTCGGCCGCACCGCGCGGGTGGAGGGGCTACCCGCCGCCGACTGGGTCCTGATCGATGCCGGCGACGTGATCGTCCATCTGTTCCGGCCGGAAGTCCGCAGCTTCTACAATCTGGAACGGATGTGGGCTTTCGGTGATGCGCCTCCGGTCGCCAACGCCTGACAGGTCCGTTGTTGCTCCACATCCTCGCGCGCGGGCGGATCGGACGCGGGCCGGAGGCCGATCTGGTCGACCGCTACATGAAACGCATCGCCTGGCCCTGGCGGGTGACCGAATTGCCAGATCGTGGCGGTCGCGTGCCGGCGCAAGAGCCCGGAACAGTGCTGATCGTGCTCGATGAAAAGGGCCGCGACCTGCCATCGACCGACCTCGCCCACCGCCTCGGCCGCTGGCGCGACGATGGCCGGCGCGAGGCGCGCTTCGTGATCGGCGCCGCGGACGGGCATGCCCCGGCGCTGCGTGACGAAGCGGACCTGCTGCTCGCCTTCGGCCAGGCAACCTGGCCGCACCTGCTCGCCCGCGCGATGCTCGCCGAGCAGTTGTGGCGGGCGACCAGCATTCTCGCCGGCCATCCCTATCACCGCGACGGGTGACGGTGGCGCGCGGCCTCGCCCTGCCCGCTTTCGCAGCCGGTGTCGCCGCATTGGCGCTCGCCGTCCCCGGCTTCATGCCGCCCGCCGCCGCCCAGACGATCGCCGAGGAACGGCGCGATCTCGCTCGCGCGCTCGACGATGCGCGCCGTGCGACCGCGCGGTCACAGGCGCTCGAACAACAGGCGAAGGCCGCGCTAGACGATGCCGCCGCCGCCCGCTCGCGCGAAGCGGCGGTCGCCGCCCGTATTCAGGCGGCGGAGGCCGACATCCACGCCGCCGAGGCGCGGGTTGCCATCGTCGAACGTATGCGCCGCGCTCAGCGCGCCCGGCTCGCCGCGCGGCAGCAGCCGATCGCCCAGCTCACCGCCGCGTTGCAGGCGATGGCGCGGCGTCCCACGGCCATGGCGGTGGTTCAGCCCGGTTCGGTCGCGGACATGGTCCATGTCCGGGCGATGCTGGCGACACTGATGCCGGTCATCCACGAACGCACCGCCGCGCTCCGCGCAGAAGTTGCGGAGGGGGAGCGCCTGCGCCGCCTGGCCGGCCAGGCGCTGGCCGGGGTGCGCGCCGGCCAGCAACGGCTGGTCGACGAACGCGCTGAACTCGCCCGGCTCGCCGTCGCTCATCGCCGCCGTTCGCAGACGCTGCGCAACGAAGCCACGCTGGAAGCCGATCGGGCGATCGCCCTTGGAGAGCAGGCACACGACATCACCGATCTGATGGCGGATCTGAACCGTCAGGCCCGGACCCGCGACACGCTGGCCGCACTGCCCGGACCACTGCCGCGACCGGCCCAGCCCGGCGCCGCCACCGCCCTGCCCATTCCGGCCGAATCGCCCCTGCCCGCCGGGCGGCCGCGCTACCGGCTGCCGGTCAACGGCACAGTCGTCGCCGGGCTGGGGGAAATTTCGCGCGCCGGCGTCCGCTCGCGCGGGCTGACCATCGCCGCGCGCGCCGGCGCGCAGGTCGTCGCCCCTGCCGCCGGGCGCATCGTCTTTGCCGGCGCCTATCGCGGCTATGACCGGATCGTCATCGTCGATCATGGCGGCGGCTGGACCTCGCTGCTGACCGGCCTGGACGGTATCGCGGTGGCAATCGGCGATACGGTGGTACAGGGCAGCCCGCTTGGCCGCACCGGCCCGCGCCACCCACAGGTCACCGTAGAACTGCGCCATGACGCAACGCCGATCGATATCACCCGGCTGGTCGGATAGGGTGCGTGGCGCTCCCCGCACACCGCGACAACAGCGGTTGGGATTCGCCGCGAATGCCTGTAGAGTCGTCGCCCCTGCGTGTTAGGACCCGTTGTCTGATGCCGAAATCCCTGTTCAGCGCCCCCGTTCTGCGCGCTGCCGCGCTGGTTTCGGCGCTGGCTCTCGTCCCCGTCACCAATGCCGGTCTGGCCGCGGTCGACAGCGCGACCTTCCGCGAACTCGATACGTTCATGGACGTGTTCCAGCGGGTCCGCGCCGACTATGTCGACAAGGTTGATGACAAGACACTGCTCAAGGGCGCCATCGACGGCATGCTCGCCAGCCTCGATCCGCACAGTTCCTATCTGGACGAGGCGGATTTCGACAATCTGCGTACCCAGACCGATGGTAATTACGGCGGCATCGGCCTGACCGTCACGATGGAGGACGGCGCGGTCAAAGTCGTCACCCCGACGGAGGATACCCCCGCTTTCCGCGCCGGCATCAAGGCCGGCGACTACATCACCCACCTCGACGGCGTTTTGCTCTATGGCGGCACGCTGAACGAAGCGGTCAGCCAGATGCGCGGCAAGCCGGGCACCGACATCAAGATCACCATCGTCCGCCCCGGCCGCGACAAGCCGTTCGACCTGACGATAACCCGCGAAATCATCGAGCTGAAGCCGGTGAAATGGGAAGTGAAGGGCGACATCGGCTACATCAACATCAACAGCTTCTCGAAGAATACCGGGCAGGACGTCCGCGCCGCGCTGCTCGGCATCGACAAGGCGCTCGGCCGCCGGCCGACCGGCTATGTCGTCGATCTGCGCTCCAACCCCGGCGGTCTGCTCGATCAGGCGATCGAGGTGTCGGACGCCTTCCTGGAACGCGGCGAGATCGTGTCTCAGCGCGGGCGGGAAAAAGCGGACATCGAACGCTATTACGCCAAGCCGGGTGACGACGCCCACGGCCTGCCGGTGGTCGTACTGGTCGACTCCGGCTCGGCAAGCGCGGCGGAGATTGTCGCTGGTGCGCTGCAGGATCAGCACCGCGCGCTGGTTATCGGTGATCGCACCTTCGGCAAGGGTTCGGTGCAGACACTATTGCCGTTAAGCGAGAAAACCGCGCTACGGCTGACCACCGCGCGCTATTTCACCCCGTCCGGCCGCTCGGTGCAGGAAGGCGGAATCGAACCCGACCTGATCGTGCCGCAGTTGTCCGATCCTGACTACAAGGCGCGCCCGCGCTTCCGCGAAGCCGACCTGCGGCGCCACCTGATCAACGAAGCGAAGGTCGACAACAGCCTGCTGGAAGACGACACCAAGGACGATCCGCGCTTCACGCAGACCGCCGAAGAGCTGAAGAAGCAGAATATCGAGGATTTCCAGCTCGATTACGCGCTGAAAATCCTGCGGCGGATCAACGGCACCGCCACGCCGGCACGGGTAGCACAGGCCGGCAAGCGTTGAACGGCATGGCCCGCGATCCCTTCGCCACCGCCCGGCTGATCGCGCTCGCCGCCCCGGCGCTGCTCCTCGGCGGCGCGCTGCTGTCGCAATATGTCGGCGGCCTCTACCCGTGCGAAATGTGCTACTGGCAACGCTGGCCGCACGCCGCCGCCATCGTCCTCGCCATCTTCGCGATCCTGCTGCGCCGCACCAGCTTCGGCCGGCTGCTGACCGCCCTCGCCGCCGCCGCCATTCTGGTCAGCGGCGCGATCGGCGTGTTCCACGCCGGCGTCGAATATCACTGGTGGGAAGGGCTGACCCGATGCGCGACCAGCGCCGGCGCCAGCGGCGGCGATGTTCTCGCCACTATCTGGGCGACGCCACTGATCCGCTGTGATCAGGCCCAGTGGACGCTCGGCGGCATTTCGCTCGCCGGCTACAACGCCCTCTTTTCGATCGGCGCCGCCATCGCCATCTTCATCCTGCTTGGACGCAAGGGAGCACCGCGATGAATCCGCCCGGCGCGGCGACACCCGATACCGCTGCGATGCTGCGCGTCGATCAGGCCGGCGAATTCGGCGCCACCCGCATTTACGCCGGGCAACTGGCGGTGCTGGGCGATCGGCATCCAATGGCGCGGACCGTCGCCGGCATGGCCCGGCAGGAGGAACGCCACCGCCGCCATTTCGACGCAATGCTTGCCGAACGCGGCGTCCGCCCCACCCTGCTCCAGCCTTTCTGGCACGTTGCCGGCTTTGCGCTCGGCGCGGCAACGGCGGCCATCGGGCCGAAGGCGGCCATGGCCTGCACCGCGGCGATCGAGACGGAGATTGACCGTCATTACGGCCAGCAGCTCGACGAACTGGGAGACAGGGACCCGCCGCTCGCCGCCGCCATCGCCGAATTTCAGGCGGAGGAGGTGGAGCATCGTGACGCCGCCATCGCCGCCGGGGCGGAACAGGCCCCCGCCTATCCGCTGTTGAGCGCCGCGATCCGCCTCGGCTGCCGCGCCGCCATCGCGATGTCGAAACGGATATGATCGATTCCCCCGCGCGTTCGCGGGGCAGACTGGAGAGTATTGGAACGATGAGACTGCCCCTCGCCGCCGCGTCGCTCGCCCTTGCCGCCGCCCTCGCCCCGGCCTCGGTCGCCGCTCAGGCGTCCGAACGGGTGCTGACCATTTTCGGCAACGACAAATGTCCGGCCGACACTATCTGCGTCCGCGCGCCCGAAAACGATCGCTACCGGATTCCAAAGGAACTGCGCCGTAGCGTGCCGACGCCGGAAGACCGTAGCTGGGCGACGCGGGTCGGCACGATGGAATATACCGGGCGCACCGGCACCGGCAGCTGCTCGCCGGTCGGCGCCGGCGGCTGGACCGGCTGCTATCAGAAGATGCTGCGCGAAGCCCGCGATGAACGCCGCGCCGCCGCCGAGGAACGCGAACAGAACCAGCCGCAGCGTTGATGCAGTAGCGTCGCTCCGTTCCTACTCTGCCGCCAGCAGCCGCTCCGCCCCGCCCAGATCGACGGAAACGAGCCGGGACACGCCCTGCTCGACCATCGTCACGCCGAACAGCCTGTGCATCCGGCTCATCGTCACGACATTGTGAGTGACGATCAGGTAACGCGTATCCGCCTCTCCGACCATCGCGTCGAGCAGGTCGCAGAACCGCTCGATATTGGCGTCGTCGAGCGGCGCATCGACCTCGTCCAGCACGCAGATCGGCGCCGGATTGGTCAGAAACAGGCCAAAGATCAGCGCCACCGCGGTCAGCGCCTGCTCCCCGCCCGACAGCAAAGTCAGCGCCGCCAGCTTCTTGCCCGGCGGCTGCGCCATAATCTCCAGTCCCGCCTCCAGCGGATCGTCGGAATCGACCAGCTGCAAATAGGCTTCGCCGCCGTTGAACAGGGTGGTGAACAGCCGGCGGAAATGCCCGTCCACCGCCTCGAACGCGGCGAGCAGCCGGGTCCGCCCCTCGCGGTTCAGGCTGCCGATCGATCCGCGCAGCCGGTTGACCGCCTGGGTCAGCTCGTCGCGCTCGGCGACATTGGCGGCATGGTTTTCTTCCAGCTCGCGCAATTCCTGTTCGGCGACCAGATTGACCGGGCCGATCCGCTCGCGGTCGAGCACCAGCCGGTCGTGCCGCCCGGCCTCGGCGGCAACATCGCCAACCTCGTCACTGGCAAAACCCACGCGCTCGGCCAGCAGCACCGGCGGACATTCGAACCGCTCGCCGGACAGGCGGCCCATCTCCAGCCGCCGTTGCTCCTGATTCTCGGCCCGTGCCGCCGTGCCGGCGCGCGCCTCGCGGGCCTGTGCCAGCACCTCCCCCGCCGCCGCCAGCGCCGCTTCCGCCGCGCGCAGCTTCGCCTCCGCCTCGCGCTCCGCTGCCGCCAGCGACTCGGCGTCGGCGGCGCTTTGCGCCCGTTCGGCGGACAGCGTGGCAATCCGCGCGTCCAGCGCCGCCGGCGCCTCGGTCAGGGTCAACGCCTCCGCCTCGGCCGCGCGGGCGCGCTTGGTCATGTCCTCGATTCGCCGGGCCGCATCGCCGGCGCGGCTGCGCCAGCTTTTCACCTCGGCCTGCGCGGCGATACGGCGACCCCGGTCGGCGTCGACCGCCCGGTTGGCGGCCGCCGCCTCGGCCTTCAACTGCACGACATGCTGCTGCGCCCGCTCGCTGGCCCCGCGTAGCGCGTCGACCGCGCTCGCCGTCGCCGCACCATCGGGCAGGGCCGCCAGCATCGCCTCCGCCTCTCCCAGCGCCGTCGTCGCCTCGCCGCGTTCCGCCTCGGACCGGGCGGCGCGCTCGTCCAGTTCGGCGCGGCGTCCCGCCAGCCGCTCGATCGCGACAACCGCCTGATCCTCTTCGCGCCTCGCGGTGCGAGCGCGATTTTCCGCCGCACTACGTTCTTCCCGCGCCGCAGCGATCGCCGCCGCCACCTCGGCCAGTGCCGCCAGCGCCGCCGCCAGCGCCGCTTCCTCGCGCTTCACCACCGCCTGCGCCGGCGGCAATGCCGCCTCGATCTCCGCCAGCCGGTTGACGCGGATCAGCCGCTCTGCCGCCGCCGCGCCATCGCCGCTGGCGACAAACCCGTCCCAGCGGCGCAGCGTTCCGGCGCGGGTGACAATCCGCTGCCCCACCGCCAGCGGCGCGCCATCGTCGCTGTCGACGACGCCGATCTGCGCCAGCCGCCGGCTCAGCGCCCCCGGCGCGCTGACATGGTCGGCCAGCGGCTCGGTGCCCGGCGGCAATGCCGGGTCGCCCGCCTGCGCCTCCGCCCCGGCCCAGCGCCGCGCGCCTTCCAGCCCGGCTTCCAGGTCGTCGCCCAGCGCCGCCGCCAGCGCATGTTCATAGCCCGGCGCCGCCCGCATCCGCGCCAGCACCGGTCCGGCGGAGCCGTCGTCGCGAACCAGCGCCTTTTCCAACGCCCGCGCCTCGCCCTCCAGTGCCGCCAGCGCCGATCGCGCCGCCGCTCCGGCCGCTTCCGCCTGCGTCCGCGCCTCGGCGGCGGCGGCACGCGCCGTCTCGCCCTGCTCGATCCGCCCGGCCGCCGCCGTCGCCTCGGCCTCCGCCGCTGCACGCGTCGCCATTGCCGCATCGCGCACGGCGATCAGCGGCGCTTCCTCGCCCAGCCCGGCCAGTTCCTGCGCCAGCCGTTCGCAATCCTGCGCCGCGCGCTCGGCCCGTCCGCGCGCCGCCGCCGCCGCCGCCTGCGCCACCCGCGCATCGGCCTGCTCCGCCGCCTGCGCACCCAGCGCGCGGGCCAGCGCCACTTCCGCGTCGCGCGCCGCCAGCTCGGCCGCCGCCGTTTGCTCGGCCAGCGCCGGCCGGGCGCCCTCGGCGGCGGCGATGCGCGCGTCCAGCGCCGCCACTTCCTCGCCCAGCCGGGCGATCGCCTCGGCCGCGTCATTGGCCAGCGCGCCTTCACGGGCACGGTCGGCGGCCAGCCGCTCGGTCTGCTGGGCCAGTTCGGCGATGCGGCGGTCCAGCGCGGCACGCTCGGCCTGCAACGTCGCCAGATTGTGCGCCGCCTCGCTCGCCCGTTCGCGCGCTGCCTGCGCCGCGCCGCGCGCATCGCCAACGGTGTTCACCGCTTCCGCGCTCCACACCGCCGCCGCGCGCTGGGCCTCGGCCGCCTTGGCAACCGTCTCCTCGGCCGCCGCCGCTTCCGCCTTGGCCGCATCCGCCGCGGCCGCCGCGTCGCGCCAGCGCGCGAAAATCAGCCGCGCCTCCGCCACCCGGATTTCGGTTGAAAGCTGGCGATAACGTTCGGCCTGCCGCGCCTGCCGCTTCAACTGGCTCGCGCGCGTCTCCATGTCGGCGATCAGCTCGCCGAGCCGGGTCAGGTTGGCTTCGGTCGCGCGCAGCTTCTGCTCGGCGTCGCGGCGGCGGACGTGCAGCCCGGCGATCCCGGCCGCTTCCTCCAGCATCGCGCGCCGCTCCGCCGGCTTTGCCGCGATCACCGCGCCGATCCGCCCCTGGCTGACCAGCGCCGGCGAATGGGCACCGGTCGCCGCATCGGCAAAGATCAGCGCGACATCCTTCGCCCGCACGTCGCGGCCGTTGACCCGGTAAGCGGAACCGGCGCCGCGTTCGATCCGGCGGACGACCTCCAGCTCGCCGTCTTCGCTGACGCCGATCGGCCCGGCCACCGCGTCGCCGTCCAGCTCCGCTGCCAACTGCACTTCGGCAAAGCCGCGCGCCGGGCGGGTGGCGGTGCCGGCGAAGATCACGTCTTCCATCCCCCCGCCGCGCATCGACTTGGCGGAGGATTCGCCCATCACCCAGCGCAGCGCCTCCAGCAGGTTGGATTTGCCGCAGCCGTTGGGGCCGACAATGCCTGTCAGCCCCGGCTCGATCCGCAACTCGGTCGGGTCGACGAAGCTCTTGAACCCCGCCAGCTTGAGCCGCCGGAATCGCATCACGCCGTCATCCGCGCGTCGGGGCGCCGGGGCTGGGCCAATCAGGCCCCGGCGGCAATCAACTGCGGCTCCAGCGATTCCCAGGTGCCGGTCGCCTCAAGCATCTTGTCATTGATGAAGAACGTCGGCGTACCAAGGATCTTCAGCTCCTCATTCGCCTTCTTCTGGATGGCGACCAGCTCGTCGAGCGCCCCCTTGTCGCTCAGGCAGGTTTTCAGTTTGGCGTCGCTGATCCCGTGCTGGCGGGCGAATTCATCAAGCCCGATCAGCGGCGCCAACGCACCGAACTGCTGGTCCTGCGGCAGCGCGCCGATCCGCTGCTGGTCGGCCTGGGTCAGCTTCTGTGCCCGGTCGAACATCGCGTTCTGGTAACCGAACAATTGCTCGGTCAGCGGCAGGAACGGCTCCGCGCCGTTGCACCGTGCGATCAGCGACGCGGTCACGTCGATCGGGTCGCGCACGTAATTGCGCACCTCAAGGCTTACGGTACCCTTCTGGATATACTTGTCGCGCAGCG
The DNA here is from genome assembly GCF_047553045.1 of Sphingomonas flavalba. Taxonomy (GTDB): domain Bacteria; phylum Pseudomonadota; class Alphaproteobacteria; order Sphingomonadales; family Sphingomonadaceae; genus Sphingomonas_L; species Sphingomonas_L flavalba_A. The sequence goes on from NZ_CP180208.1 coordinate 1,901,281, forward strand.
GCGGGAACGCGGTCTGGCCGAATTCGGCGCAGTGCGGGCAGGTCATCGACAGATATTCGACCAGCTTCACCTTGGCATTGGGGTTACCGATCAGAAATCCGCCATCGGCAGTCTTGGTGACGGTGCTGACCCATTCGGTGCCGGCCGGGGGCGGAACCGCGGGCGCGCTTGCCACCGCATTGCCTTCGGCGGCGTTTTCCGTCGCCTTGTCCTGACACCCGGCAAGGGTGAGGACGGCGGCCGCGGCGGCGATGGCAAAGGTCGATTTCATGACAGGACTGGCTCCTTGCGGTTCGATGGCAAACAAATTGACGCTATTTCGTCGCCGCGCGCAACGCCGGCTCCAACGTCGCCCAACTCGCGGCATTCGGCACCTGCGCGCCGTTTATCGTGAAAGACGGTGTACCGGGGATATGCTCTTCGTTCCATGCCCGGTCGGCCATCGCGCCGATCAGCTTTTGCTGCGCGGTATCGGCCAGGCAGATGTCCAGCTTCTTCGCCGGCACACCCTGCGCCTCGGCGATCGCGAACAGGCCGGTCGCCCGCGCTTCCTCGCGCACCGCGTCGTCACGCGGCATTTTCGACAGCCGCTCGGCATTGGCCCGCTCGAACCCGATCGCCTTGTCCATCCAGTCCTGTTGCGCGGCGAAGATCGCGTCGGACGTCGCGAAGAACCGCGCCGGCCCGCCGCAACGGGCAAGCAGCGTGGCGATGAAATCCAGCCGGTCGCGGATCGCGTGGCGCAGCTCGACGCTGGTGCTGCCGTCGGCGATGAAATCGCGGCGGATCGGCACCTTGGAATCATTGGCGTAATGCGCGCAGTGCGGGCAGGTGTAGCTGGCATATTCGACCAGCTTGACCTTGGCATTCGGGTTGCCGACGACATAGGCGCCGGTCGCGCTCACCGTCACATGTCTGGTCCAGTCGGTCTTCGGCGCCGCGCCGGGCAGCAGCGCCAGGCCAAGCGCCAGCACCATCCATCGCGCCCACTGACCCGCCATCATCCCCGCCCCTTTCCGATCGCCGGCGCGCCGCTGGTCTGCGCCACGCCCTGCGCCAGCGCTTCCAGCACCGCCCGCAATTCCGGGTCGGCGATCGCGCGCAGGCTTTCGCCCAGTTCGGCGGTCACCGGCTTCAGCGACGGCGGCGGCTGACGCGGCGCAGCGGCCGCCGCCGGCACAATCGTGCCCTGCCGCATCACCACCCGCGCCACCGCCGGATAGCCGAAGAAGCGATTGACCCGCTCGACGATGTCGGGCGCGACATGCTGCATCATCGGCGCGTGGGCGGATGCCACCGCCAGCGTCAGCACCCCGTCGGCGCGCTTGCCCTGCGGAAAGCGGATCGATTCGGGCGCCGACACCCGTGCATAGCGGTGGCCGACAATTTCGGCCCAGCGGCTGACCACCGCTGACTGGACGAAGCCGAAGCGGCGGAACGCGGCGCGGCCGACATCGGGCAGCATTTCCGCCACCGCGCGGGCACGCCCGCCGCGCGGCCGTTCGTCGCTTCCGTTCCGCGATTTGTGGGGGCGCCGTTCCGTCATCGCCGATCTCATGCCATAGCCGCCGGGTGCGCGTCGATACGGAACCCGCGCGGCGGCTGCTTGCCTGGTACGACCGGCACGCGCGCGCCCTGCCCTGGCGCAGCCCGCCCGGCGCGCCGCCGCCCGATCCCTACCGCGTCTGGCTGTCGGAAATCATGCTGCAACAGACGACGGTGGCGGCGGTGAAGCCCTATTTCCGCCACTTCATGGCGCGCTGGCCAACGGTAGAGGCGCTCGCCGCCGCCGACGATGCGGAACTGATGAGCGCCTGGGCCGGCCTTGGCTACTATGCCCGCGCGCGCAATCTGCTCGCCTGCGCGCGCGCGGTGGCGGCACAAGGTGGATTCCCCGACAGCGAATCGGCGTTGCTGAAGCTGCCCGGCATCGGCGCCTATACGGCAGCAGCGGTAGCGGCGATCGCCTTTGGCCGACGCGCGGTCGTCATCGACGCCAATGTCGAGCGTGTCGTCGCCCGCCTGTTCGCGCTGGCAGATCCGCTGCCCGCCGCCCGCCCGGCGCTCCGCGCCCTTGTCGACCGGGTCACACCCGCCAGCCGCGCCGGCGATTTCGCCCAGGCGATGATGGACCTCGGCGCAACCATCTGCACCCCGCGCAGCCCCGCCTGCATCCTCTGCCCGCTCGAAAGCCTGTGCGCCGGCAAGGCGGCCCCCGCCGCCTACCCGGTCAAGGCGGCAAAGCGTCCCCGCCCGCACCGGCGCGGCACCGCCTGGTGGATAGAGCGCGACGGCCATGTCCTGCTCGTCCGCCGCCCCGGTCGCGGCCTGCTGGGCGGCATGCGGGCGCTGCCGTCGTCCGAATGGAGCGATTCGCCAGACGAAACGCCGCCCTGTCCAGCTGCATGGGCGGCGGCGGGCACGGTCAGCCATATTTTTACCCATTTCGCGCTGACCCTCACCGTCCGCGCCGCCACCGTATCCGCCGATTGCGAACCGCCGCTGGAAGGGGAATGGTGGCCGGTTGATACGATCACCGAAGCCGGCCTGCCGACCCTGTTCGCCAAGGCCGCCGCCACCGCGCTGCAAAAGGAATGGCATGACCGGACCACACTCTGACGCCCATCGCCGCCCGGCGGCGCACCGATGACCGTCCGCCCCGGCTTCACCGGCTCCCCGCTCGACCGCGCCGACCGGCTCCGCGACGACCCCGCCGCCTTCGACACCGCTCTGGCCGATCCGCGTGCCCGGCTGCTGCGGCTCGACGGTATCGATCCGGTGCTCGACGACGCCGGCCGCCTGTGCTGGACAACGCTGGCCGACAGACAGGCGGGCGGGGCGCTGCTGCTCCTTGGCCTGCACGATGGCGCGCCCCGCTTTGCCGAACTGCGCTACGACATGCCGGAAGCGCCAACCCGCTCGCACAGCATCTTCCCCCTGCTCGACCGGATGCCGGCCAGCGAAGCAGCCAGCTATGCCGGCGCACGCAGCCTGATCGACTGGCATCTGCGCCACCGCTTCTGCGCGCGCTGCGGCTCAGCCGATACGCCCATCTTCCGCGCCGGCTGGGGCCGTCGCTGCGCCGATTGCGGCGCAGAACATTATCCGCGCGTCGACCCGGTGGTGATCATGCTGGCGGTGCACGGCGACTCGGTGCTGGTCGCGCGCCAGCCGCGCTTCCCCGCCGGTCGCTACTCCGCGCTCGCCGGCTTCGTCGAACCCGGCGAGTCGGTCGAGGAAGCGGTGATCCGCGAAATCGGGGAGGAAACCGGCGTCGCTGTCCGCGACGTCCGTTATGTCGCCAGCCAGCCTTGGCCGTTCCCGTCGACCCTGATGATCGCCTGCGTCGCCACCGCGGACGCGACCGCCATCACCCTCGACACCACGGAACTGGAAGACGCGCTATGGGTCGACCGGGCCGGCGTCGCGGCGGCGATGGCGCATGCCGACGGCGCGCCTTTCCTGCCGCCGCCGCCTTTCGCCATCGCGCACAGCCTGTTCCGCTGGTGGCTGGACGAAACCGCCTTCTGAGCAAAGCCGCCCTTACACCACCGTCCGTGGCCGCTCCTGCGCGTATACGCCCAGCACCCGCACCCATTTCGTGTGGAACCGCAGTTCCTCCAGCGCGCGGTCGACCGCCGGGTCGCCGGGCGCGCCTTCGATGTCGGCGTAAAATTCGGTCGCGGCAAAGCTGCCGCCGCGCTGGTAGCTTTCCAGCTTGGTCATGTTGACGCCGTTGGTCGCGAACCCGCCCATCGCCTTGTACAGCGCGGCGGGAATGTTCTTCACCTCGAACAGGAACGTGGTCATCAGCGGCTGGCCGCGCGCCGGCTCCACCGCTTCGCGGGCCAGTACGGTGAAACGGGTGGTGTTGTGCTCCGCGTCCTCGATCCCCTCGGCCAGCACATCCAGCCCGTAAAGCTCGGCGGCGAGCGACGGGGCGATCGCCGCGACGCCCGGCTCGGCCCGCTCGGCGACGGTCGCCGCCGCCGCCGCGGTGTCGGCGTGGGCGACCGGGGTTATGCCGCGCGCGCGCAGCCAGTTGCGGCACTGGCCGAGCGCCTGCGGGTGGCTGATCGCCTGGACAATCGCCTCGTCCGCCCGGCCGATCAGGCTGTGGCGAACGCGAAGAAACCGTTCGGCGACGATCGACAGGCCCGACTCCGGCAGCAGGAAATGCATGTCGGCGACGCGCCCATGCAGCGAATTTTCGATCGGGATGATCGCGTGGCCGGCAGCGCCGCGCTGCACCGCCTCCAGCGCGTCCTCGAACGAAAAGCAGGGCAGCGGCAGGCCATCGGGAAAATGGGCGCGCGCGGCCAGGTGCGAATTCGCGCCCGGCGCGCCCTGAAAGGCGACGGCGCGGGCGGGATCGGCGGCGGCGGCGGTGGCCATCTCCTCGGCGAGGCGGCGGGCGGGCTCTGCATAGCTATCCATGACGCCCGCGCGATTAGGCTGACGAAGGTCCGACGGCAAGCGCGGCTTGCGAAGCCGCCCCGGCAATCCTATGGGATGCGCAACTTTGGCTGATGCGGGCGACACTGCCCGCGAATGGAGCTTCGAGGGGCGCATGGACAATCGGACCAACACGATCGCTGGCTGGGTGCTGGGCGCGGCAATCGTCGCCCTCGGGGCCGGGATCGTCAGTAGCGAATTCTTCCGGGCCGAACGGCCGGAGAAGATGGGCTACCCGATCGAGGGCGTGGTTGAGGATGGCGACGGTGGCGGCGCGGCGGCGGTGCCGATCGAAGCCCTGCTCGCCAGCGCCGACCTGGCCGCCGGTGAAAAGGCGTTCGCCAAGTGCGCCGCCTGCCATACCGTGAAGAAGGGCGGAACCAACGGTATCGGCCCGGATCTGTGGGGGGTCGTCGGCGACCACGTCGCTCAGGGCCGCGACGGCTTCGCCTTCTCCTCGGCGCTGAAGGCCAAGGGCGGCAACTGGACGTTCGAGGCGCTCGATCAGTGGTTGACCTCACCGCGCAAGTTCGCGGAAGGCACCAAGATGACCTTCGCCGGCATCGGCAAGGCGGAAGAACGCGCCAACCTGATCGCCTGGCTGAACCAGCAGAGCGACAGCCCGCAGCCGCTGCCGGCCGTTCCCGCCGCCCCGGCGGAAGAAGCGCCCGCGGCTGACAGCGCCGACGCGCCGGCCGATAACGCGGCTGCCCCGGCGGACGCCGCGCCGGCTGCCGAAACCCCGGCCGCCGCGGCGCAGTGAGGGCGGCGCCGCCGCCCTGCCGCCGCGCACGGTAGCGCCGCCATGTCGTTCAACAGCTTCGGCCGCGTTTTCCGCTTCACGACCTGGGGTGAAAGCCACGGTCCGGCGCTCGGCGCCGTCGTCGACGGCTGCCCACCCGGGCTCGCGCTGTCGGCGGCGGACATCCAGCCCTGGCTCGACCGCCGCCGCCCCGGCACCTCGCGCTATACCACTCAGCGTCAGGAGCCGGACGCCGTCCGCATCCTTTCCGGCGTGTTCGAAGGGCGAACCACCGGCACGCCGATCAGTCTGCTGATCGACAATGTCGACCAGCGCTCGAAGGACTATTCAGAGGTCGCCCTCGCCTATCGCCCCGGCCATGCCGATTATGCCTACGACGCCAAATACGGCTTTCGCGACTATCGCGGCGGCGGCCGTTCCTCGGCACGCGAAACGGCGGCGCGGGTCGCGGCCGGCGCCGTCGCCCGGCTGGTCATCCCGGAAGTGACGATAACCGCCTGGGTGGCGGAAGTCGGCGGCGACCCGATCGATCCCGCCGCCTTCGACGAGTCACAGATCGACGCCAACCCCTTCTTCTGCCCCGATGCAGCCGCCGCCGAACGCTGGGCCGGGGCGATCGACCGGGCGCGCAAGGCCGGCTCGTCGCTCGGCGCGATCGTCGAATGCCGGGCAACCGGCGTTCCCGCCGGCTGGGGCGCGCCGCTCTATGCCAAGCTCGACAGCGAACTCGCCGCCGCCGCCATGTCGATCAACGCGGTCAAGGGCGTCGAGATCGGCGACGGTTTCGCTGCCGCCCGGCTGACCGGCGAACAGAATGCCGATCCGATGCGGCCCGGCGCCGATGGCCCGGCCTTCACCGCCAACCATGCCGGCGGCATCGCCGGCGGCATCGCCACCGGCCAGCCGGTTCGCCTGCGCGTCGCGTTCAAACCGACCAGTTCGATCCTGACCCCGGTCGAAACCGTCACCCGCGACGGCGCCGCGACGGAAATCAGCACCAAGGGCCGCCACGACCCGTGCGTCGGCATTCGCGGCGTGCCGGTGGTCGCGGCGATGATGGCGCTGGTCCTCGCCGACCAGAAACTGCTCCACCGCGCCCAGTGCGGCTGAACGGGGGTCTTTGCCCCTCCCCGCTGTCTGTTGCCCCGGCGAAGGCCGGAATCCCGCAGTTTCGTTCCCGCCGCCCTCGATAAACGACGACCCGAACCGTTTCCCCGGTCGATTGAGGAAGCGTCGGCAAGCCCGCGCGTTGACCGCCTCGAAGGAGACGGAAGATGCACAAGTTCAATCTTGCCCTGATACTCGCCGGCGCGATGGCGTTGCCCGCCGTGGCGCAGACGATGGAACCGACGCCCCCGGCCGACGCGCCGCAGGCGACGCCAACCCCGGCCGAACCTGATGCGATGCCGATGCCGGCGCAGACCCCGGCGCCCGACATCAACAATAACGGCATTCCCGACGATCAGGAAACGCCGGCGCCGACTCCGGAGCCAACCCCGACGCCAACACCGCGCGGCTGATCTGGCAGGCCGCTTCTGGCCGATTCCGCGCCTGGCGGGATCGGCCAGCAAAGCGGCGAAAACCTACAAATGTAAGTCATGATTTCATCGAATCGGTTGTCAGTACGACAATCTAAATCCGTTGCGGGTCGCAACATAACGCAGAATGAAGAGGTACTTTTATGCGTAATTCCATCGCCGTTTTCGCTCTGATCGCCGGCCTTTCGGTTCCGGCCTTCGCTCAGGAAACGCCGCCCGCGCCGGAACCGACGCCGGTGACCACCGAAACCCCGGCGCCGACCACCGGCGACTCGACCGTGACATCAACCGACGCCACCACGCCGGAAGCGACGCCGACGCCCGATCCGCGCGGTTGATCGCCAGCGGATAAGCTGACGGATAATCTCCGGGCGCGGTGGCCTGCCACCGCGCCCAACCCGTCGCCGCTCAGGCGGCGAACGGATCGCGGACCAGAATCGTGTCCTCGCGCTCCGGCGATGTCGACACCAGCGCGACCGGGCAGCGGATCAGCTCCTCGACCCGCTTGATATACTTGACCGCCGACGCCGGCAGTTGCGCCCAGCTGCGCGCGCCCGCCGTCGACCCGGCCCAGCCTTCGATCTCTTCGTAGATCGGCTCCGCCGCCGCCTGATCGGCGGCATGGGCGGGCAGATAATCCAGCGTCTTGTGGCCCACCTTGTAGCCGACGCAAATCTTCAGCGTGTCGAATCCATCGAGCACGTCCAGCTTGGTCAGCGCGATGCCGGTAATCCCGCCGACCGCCACCGCCTGGCGAACCAGCACCGCGTCGAACCAGCCGCAGCGCCGCTTGCGCCCGGTCACGGTGCCGAATTCATGCCCGCGGGTGCCCAGCCGCTCGCCGGTCTCGTCGGTCAGCTCGGTCGGGAACGGGCCGGAACCGACCCGTGTCGTATAGGCTTTGACGATGCCGAGCACGAAGCCCGCCGCCGACGGGCCCAGGCCGGAACCGCCCGCCGCCGTCCCGGCGATGGTGTTCGACGATGTGACGAACGGATAGGTGCCGTGGTCAACGTCGAGCAGCACGCCCTGCGCGCCCTCGAACAGAATCTTGTCGCCGCGCGCCCGCGCCGCGTTCAGCGTCAGCCATACCGGCCGGGCAAAACGCAGCACGAAATCGGCGATGCCGCGCAGTTCGTCGAGCAACCGTGCCCGGTCGATCGGCGGCTCGCCAAACCCGGCGCGCAGCGCGTCGTGATGGGCGGTCAGCCGGTCCAACTGCGGCCCAAGGTCGTCCAGATGCGCCAGGTCGCAGACCCGGATCGCCCGCCGCCCCACCTTATCCTCATACGCAGGACCGATCCCGCGCCGGGTGGTGCCGATCTTGCCGGCGCCGCTCGCATCCTCGCGCAACGCGTCAAGATCGCGGTGGAACGGCAGGATCAGCACGCAGTTATCGGCGATCTGCAAATTGTCCGGGGTAATCGCGACGCCCTGCCCGGCCAGCTTCTCGACCTCGGCCTTCAGCGCCCACGGGTCGAGAACGACACCGTTGCCGATCGCCGACAACGTGCCGCGTACAATGCCGGACGGCAGCAGCGACAGCTTGTAGACCTCATTGCCGACGACCAGCGTATGCCCGGCATTATGCCCGCCCTGGAAACGCACGACGACATCCGCGCGCGATGCCAGCCAGTCGACGATCTTGCCCTTGCCCTCGTCGCCCCACTGGGCGCCGATCACCGTTACATTCGCCACGTATTCCGTCCCGCTGTTGCGGAGCAGCGCCTATCGGACGGGGGCGCGAACGTCCAGCCCCACCGGCCTCCGCGCCGCCGCCACCGCCCCCCTTTCCGCCGGACGCGCAGACCGGCTAAGCCTGCGTCATGGGCAAGCTCCTCTCGGTCGCGGCGGTCGCCGCGCTGTTCGCCTTGGCGACGCCGGCCATCCTCGCGCCGCGCACCGCCAGCGGCATGACCATCCAGCGGTCGGATGTGCAGTACGATCGCGCGCCACGCCAGCGGCTGATCCTGTGGACGGCCCGGCACAAGGGCCGTTGGCCACTCGCCATCTACATCCACGGCGGCGGGTGGAGCGCGGGCGACCCCGGCGCCGGCGGCGGGGAAAAACCGCGCCACTTCCTCGACCGGGGTTATATCTACGCCTCGGTCACCTACCGCTTCGTGCCAGAGGTGACGGTGGAGGAACAGCTGCGCGACGTCGCCCGGTCGATCGCCTGGCTGCGCGCCAATGCCGGCCATATCGGCGCCGACCCGGACCGGATCGTGCTGGTCGGCCACAGTTCGGGCGCCCATCTCGCCGCGCTGCTCGCCAGCGACCCGCAATGGCTGGCGACGGCGAAGGTGCCGTTCGCCGTGATCCGTGCGGTCGCACTGCTCGACGGTGCCGGATTCGACGTGCCGTCGCTCATGGCACCCTTTCCGGGCGAGACCATGCCCTATTACGGCAAGGCGTTCGGCACGGATGAGGCCCGCCGACTCCGCCTGTCGCCAATCGCCCATCTGGCCGCGCCCAACGCCCCGGCCTGGCTGTTTCTGCAGGATGCGGCCCGCTTCACCGGCTATATGGAGGCGGAGGCGCTGGCCCGGCCGCTGCGCGCTGCCGGCGCCACCACCCTGATCGTGCCGGTGCCAGACAGTTCCCATATGCGCCTGAACGAGGATCTCGGCCGCCCCGGCGATTTCGCTACCGCCCGGCTCGACGCCTTTCTCGATCAGATCATGCGCTGACCGGGCCTTACCAGCCCGCATCCCTCTTGCCCCCTGGGCGCGACCGGGCCATCCCTTGGCGATGTACTCGCTGCCGGCCATCTCGAACATCGCCCAGACGATCCAGCTCGCGATCGCGCCGGTCTTTCTGCTCGCCGGCGTCGGCGCCTTCCTGAACGTGCTGACCGGGCGACTGAGCCGCGTCGTCGACCGCGCCCGCTGGCTGGAGGAACGCCACGCCGTCGCGGAAGGAGAGGAACGCCGCCGGCTGGTCACCGAACTGCGCCGGCTCGACCGGCGGATGACCTTGTCGAGCATCTCGATCTGGCTGTGCGTCGCCTGCGCGATCGCGGTGTGCGTCCTCGTCGCGCTGCTGTTCATCACCCAGCTGGTCAACCTGCCCTACCGGGTGGCGGTCGCCGCGTCCTTCGTCATCGCGATGGCACTGCTGATCGCCGGGCTGATCGCCTTCCTGCTGGAAATCCGCATCGCCCGCAAAAGCTTCCGCATCCGGGAAGAACTGCTGATTCAGGATTATGAAGAGGCCGCGCGGCCGAACGGCGCGCCGCATATATGAAAAGGGTTGCCAGGCCCGCAGGCCCGGCAACCCCCAACATGGTCAGCGGCCGGAAGTGCCGCCTCCGGAAGACATCTGGCGCGGCCGTGTCAGGCGCGCGTCTCCCGAACGGACTTGATCGACCCCTCTGCTGAACCATGAGACATCGGATCACCTCCTTTCGCTGGTTGAAGCCATTGTGCCTGCAAGGCACGGACCGGAAGGTGAATCATCCGGACTCGCCGATCAAGTCTTGAAAAGATTTTTGTTTCGGACGACCCTCAATGGTCGCTCGCGGATTACCGGCAACCGGCGACCACCTCGCCGATCAGCGGATCGGCCGGCAACACCAACGGTATCCCGTCCTCAACCCGCACGCCAATCGCTCCACCCGCCTTGGCCAGCACGTCCTTGAACCACGGATAGCCGGCGGCAAAGCGCGCCACCGTGTCGTCTCCGGCGGTCTGCGCATCAAACCGGGTGGCGCCGCGCTCGGTCAGCAGTTGCAGGGCGGTGCCGTTCACCCCGGCGCGGGTCATCACAATCATCCGCATCGCCTTGTCGCAGGCAATGCTGAACACCGGCTCGCCACCCAGTCCGAACCGGGCGGCCGGCCCGTCGGTCAGCGTCCAGCGTCCGTCGGCAACCGCCAGACCGGCAATTTCGGGAATATTGCCACGCTCGGTGGCGATGCCGTCGCGCCCCGGCTCCTCCTGCATCGCATCGGGCAGCGGCGTCGCTTCCTCCAGCGGCACCGCCTGATTGGCCGGCTCCGGCTGCTTCTGGCAGGCGGCGGCGGCAAGCAACAGCAGCAGGAACGGGGCATGGCGCATCATCGGCAATCCTCGATCACGCGGGAAACCTCCGGCCATGCGGGCACGACCAGCCGCGCTGTCCCGGCGAGGCTGACGACGAAGCGGCCGCGGCTGAACGCCATCTGGTCGAGCAACGGGCTGGTCGCCGGCAACCGCGCTTCCGCCGGGGCGCCCGCCGCCGCCTGGGTTACGGCGACGGCGTTGGCGCCGCTGCTCGTCTGGATCGTCATCGCGCCGGAAACCGGTCCTGCGGCGGCGCGGGAAAGCACAATCGCGCGCGCCTGCCGGTCACAGCGCAGGATCAGTTCGGTCGCCCGCCCGGCAACGCCGTAACGCGATACACCACCGCCCTCCGCCGCATAACGCCAGTCGCCGGGCGTCACCGGCCAGTCGCGCCAGTCGCTGCTCGCATTCGCCGGAACCGGGGTGGGCGGCGGCGCCGGGGACACAGGCGCGGACGGCGCCGGGCGCGGCTGGTGCACGGCATGGGTCTGGGGCGGCGCGACGCAGGAAGCCAATAAAAGCATTATCAGCACCGCGCCTTGCTTCTTCACGCCACACTCCCGCCTGTCGCCACGCAACAACCCGAAGGCAATGCCGCTCATGCGCCCGATTTGCAACCGCCCGCCAACCAGGCGCCACACCCCGGACCGTCCATCGCGAGCGCAGTCGAGGGGACGCACCCGCCGCCCGCGCCGTTCCACATAGCCCAAAAAAAGTAAGCCCCGTCGCTTTCGCGGCGGGGCTCCCTTGTGGTCCGATCCGAAGATCTGGACCAGCAGTGCTCTTTCTTTCGATCAAGCATGACACCAACGGCCAACCTCGCCGGTGGTTCCATGCCCTCGCAAAGATTCTACTCCGCGCAAACGCCGCCCTACCGCGACCATTTCCGCTGGGTCTTACCGTAGCGCAGCTTGCGGGTGCCGGGCTTGCCTTCCGTGCTCTGCCCGTTCGGCGCCGCGACGCGCGCCTCGGCGGGCAGGCCAAGCTCTTCCGCTTCCAGCGCGCGGATCTCGTCGCGCAGCCGCCCCGCCTCCTCGAACTCCAGGTCGGCGGCGGCGGCGCGCATCTTCTTTTCCAGCTCCTCGATATACGCGCGCAGATTGTGCCCAACCATGTGCGGCCGGTCGTCGTCGATCTCGACGGTCACCTGGTCCTTCGACGCGACATGGGCGATGATATCGCCGATATTCTTGCGGACCGACGCCGGGGTGATGCCGTGCTCGTCGTTATAGGCGACCTGCTTCTGGCGGCGGCGATCGGTCTCGCGCATCGCGCGTTCCATGCTGCCGGTAACCGTGTCGGCGTACAGGATCACCCGCCCCTCGGCGTTGCGCGCGGCGCGGCCGATCGTCTGGATCAGCGATGTCTCGGACCGCAGGAAGCCCTCCTTGTCGGCGTCGAGGATCGCGACCAGCCCGCATTCGGGGATATCCAGCCCCTCGCGCAGCAGGTTGATGCCGACCAGCACGTCGTACACGCCCAGCCGCAGGTCGCGGATCAGCTCGATCCGCTCCAGCGTCTCGGTATCCGAATGCATGTAGCGGACCTTCAGCCCCGCCTCATGCATATATTCGGTCAGGTCCTCGGCCATCCGCTTGGTCAGCGTCGTCACCAGCGTGCGGTAACCGCGCGCCGCCTCCGCCCGGCATTCGTTGACCAGATCGTCGACCTGGTCCTCCACCGGCCGCACCGCGACCGGCGGGTCGATCAAGCCGGTCGGGCGGATCACCTGCTCGGCGAACACGCCGCCGGTCTGCTCCATCTCCCACGTTCCCGGCGTCGCGGAAACATAGGTGGTCTGCGGCCGCATTGCGTCCCATTCGTTGAAGCGCAGCGGCCGGTTGTCGATCGCCGACGGCAGGCGAAACCCGTATTCGGCCAGCGTCAGCTTGCGCCGGTGGTCGCCGCGCGACATGCCGTTGACCTGGCCGATCGTCACATGGCTCTCGTCGACAAACAGCAACGCGTTTTCCGGCAGATATTCGAACAGGGTCGGCGGCGGCTCGCCGGGCAGGCGCCCGGTCAGGAAACGGGAATAATTCTCGATACCCGCGCAGGACCCGGTCGCCGCGATCATCTCCAGGTCGAAATTGGTCCGCTGCTCCAGCCGCTGCGCCTCCAGCAGCTTGCCCTCCCGCTGCAACTCCTTCAGCCGCTCGGCCAGCTCCAGCCGGATCGCCTCCATCGCCTGCTTCAACGTCGGACCGGGCGTCACATAGTGGGAATTGGCGTAGACGCGGACATAGTCGAGCGATGCGACCTTCTTGCCGGTCAGCGGGTCGAACTCGACGATCTCCTCGATATCGTCGCCAAAGAACGACACTCGCCAGGCGGTGTCCTCATAGTGCGACGGGAAAATCTCCAGATTGTCGCCACGCACCCGGAAATTGCCGCGCGCGAACGCCGCGTCGTTGCGCTTGTACTGCAACGCGACCAGCTTGCGGATGATCTCGCGCTGGTCGACGTTCTGGCCGCGCTTCAGGTCGAATACCATCGCCGAATAGGTTTCGACCGAACCGATACCGTACAGGCACGATACCGACGCGACGATGATAACATCGTCCCGCTCCAGCAGCGCGCGCGTCGCCGAATGCCGCATCCGGTCGATCGCCTCGTTTACCGAGCTTTCCTTCTCGATATAGGTGTCGGACCGCGGCACATAGGCCTCCGGCTGGTAATAATCGTAATAACTTACGAAATATTCGACCGCGTTTTCCGGAAAAAAGCTTTTGAACTCACCGTAAAGCTGGGCGGCCAGGATCTTGTTCGGCGCCAGCACCAGCGCCGGACGCTGCAACGTCTCGATCACCTTCGCCACGGTGAAGGTCTTGCCGGAACCGGTAACGCCCAGCAGCACCTGGTCGCGCTCGTCCGCCTGAACCCCGGCAACGATCTCGGCGATCGCGCCCGGCTGGTCGCCGGACGGCAGGTAATCGGACACCAGTTTGAACGGCTTGCCGCCCTCGGTTTTTTCCGGGCGCACCGGCTTGTGCGGCACAAACGGCCCGGCCTCCGGCTCGTCGAGCGTGGTTCTGATTTGAATTGCCATGGACCAGGGATATGGTGCCTGATCAACACGGTCGCAACGCTCTCTTGCCCGGAAAGGTGTCCTTCTTGCCCGGAAAGGTGTCCTTATGTTCCGTTTCAGTCCGGCGGCGTCTCTGCCGTTCGCGCCCCTGCTTCTGCTCGCCGCGTGCAATTCCGGCCCGACCGTCTCGGCGGAAAACGCCTCAGCTTCGGAAGTCGCTCAGAAAATCGCGGAATCGCGTGTGTCGGAAGGCAGCTTCATCTCGCCGGGGCAATGGCGGACGACGTTCAACATCAGTGAAATGAACATGCCCGGCCTGCCGCCGCAGGCGTTGGAGGCGATGCGCGCTCACGCCGCCAAGGCGAGCAGCCACGAAAGCTGCGTGACCGAGGAACAGGCGAAGAAGCCGGACCCCGACATGTTCGCTGGCAAGGGCAACGAGAATTGCCGCTACGACAATTTCTCGATGGGCAACGGCAAGATCGCCGGCGTGCTGCGCTGCCAGGGATCACCGGGTGAAATGAAGATGACGATGAACGGCACCTACGGCCCCAACGCCTATCAGATGAGCGCGACCGTCGAACAGACCGGGCCGCAGGGCAAGATGACGATGAAGATGGACAGCAAGGCCGAACGCATCGGCCCGTGCAAGGCCTGACGGAAGGAACCGCTCTCATGATCAGCTACGTCACGCTCGGCACCAACGACATCGTCAAGGCCCGCGCCTATTACGATGCGTTGCTCGGCAGCATCGGTGCAAAGCCGGTGATGACCCTCGACCACGGCTTCACCTATTATGCGATCGCGCCCGACCAGCCGGGCTTCGCGATCACCCCGCCCTATAACGGCGCGCCGGCGACGGCGGGCAACGGCAACATGACCGCGATCGCGGTCGCCAGCCGCGCGGCGGTCGACGCATTCCACGCCCTCGCGCTCGAACTCGGCGGCAGCGACGAAGGCGCGCCGGGCCTGCGCGTCCCGGAAGGGCCGGACGCCTTCTACATCGGCTATTTCCGCGATCCGGAAGGCAACAAACTGTGCGCCGTCCATATCGGCGGCGCCGACGCCGCCGCCTAAGACCCTGAAATACGGCGGCACACTCTTGCCTCGCCGCGCCGCCGGTGCTTGGATGGCGGCAATCGGAATGGGGGACTTCCATGCATTTCACGCGCTTTCTGCTCGCCGCCGCGCTGGCCACGACGCCGGCCCTCGCCGCCCCGGATTATCAGGCGGCGATCAAGGCCGATTACGACAAGGATCTCGGCCAGTTGTTCGTCTGGTTTCACCAGAACCCCGAATTGTCGTTCAGGGAAGTGAACACTGCGGCGCGCATGGCGAAGGAACTGCGCGCCATTCCCGGCATCACCGTCACCGAAAAGGTCGGCGGCACCGGCGTCGTCGGCGTGCTGAAGAACGGCGCCGGGCCGACGGTCATGGTCCGCGCCGACATGGACGGTCTGCCGATCCTGGAGGATTCCGGCGTCGCCTATCCGTCGAAGGCGCGGCAGGTCGGCATCGACGGAGTCGAAGCGCCGGTGATGCACGCCTGCGGGCATGACACCCATTTGACCGCGCTGCTGGCGACCGCCCGCCGCCTCGCCGCGCTGAAGGATCGCTGGCACGGCACGATCGTCTTCGTCGTCCAGCCGGCGGAAGAACGGATCGGTGGCGCGGCGGCAATGGTCAGGGACGGCCTCTACACCCGCTTCCCGAAACCGGACTACGCGCTGGCGCTGCACGTGGCTTCCGGCCTCGCCTCCGGCAAGGTCAGCGCGTCGGAAGGCATCCAGTATTCGTCGTCGGACAGCGTCGACATCGTCATCCCCGGCATCGGCGCGCACGGCGCCACCCCCAACCAGGGCAAGGACCCGGTCTACATGGCGTCGCAGATCGTCATCGCGCTGCAGGGCTTGATCAGCCGCGAACGCGCGCCGCTCGTGCCCGGCGTCATCACCGTCGGCTCGTTCCATGCCGGCAACAAACACAACATCATCTCCGAAGAAGCGAAGCTGCAGGTAACGGTGCGCGCCAATGACGAGGCGACACGCGCCGCGCTGGTCGCCGGTATTCGCCGGATTTCCGAGGGCGTCGGCCGGCTGAACGGCATGCCGGAGGACAAATTGCCGGTGGTCACGGTGATCGAGGGGACGCCGACGACCATCAACGACACGCCGCTGGCCAGGCGGCTGAACGCCACCCTCACCCGCACGCTCGGCGCCGATGCCTTCGAACCGTTCGAGCAGATGGGCATGGGGGCGGAAGATTTCGCCTATTTCGTTCAGCCCGATACCGGGGTGAAGGGTTATTATTTCGCCGTCGGCGGCACGCCGCAGGCGGTGATCGACGCCGCCGCCAAGGGTGGCCCGCCGATCCCGCCGCACCATTCCCCGGTGTTCCGCGTCGATCCCGAACCGGCAATCGTCACCGGCGCCACCGCGATGACGGCGGCGGTGCTCGACCTGCTCGGCCCGGCGCCGGCGGCCGACTGACCGGCTGCGGCACCGCGCTTCCACCCGGACGGTTCAAGCACTAGGTACGGCGCATGTTCGATATCGCAGCCTATCTCGACCGCATCGGCCTGGCCGAGGCGCCGGCACCCAGCGTCGAGGGGCTTGGCCGGCTGCAACGCGCTCACCGCCGCGCCATCCCGTTCGAGAATCTCGATATCCCGCTTGGCTACGGAATCAGCCTCGAACCGGACGCGATCTTCGACAAGCTGGTGACCCGCCGCCGCGGCGGCTATTGCTTCGAACAGAACAGCCTGTACGGCGCCGCGCTGACCGCGCTTGGCTTCCCCAACCGGCCGCTGATCTCGCGGGTCTGGCTGGGCGCCCAAGGGGTGCCGGCGCGCGCCCATACGCTCAATCTGGTGACGATTGACGGTGAGGCGTGGGTCGCCGACGCCGGTTTCGGGGGCAGCTACGTGCCGCCGATGCGGCTGGTCGGCGGCGCCGAAACCGAAACCGACGACGGTGCCCGCCACCGCCTGCATTTCGACCCCGATCACGGCTGGACGCTGGAACGCCGCGGCCGCTACGACCTGACCGACGGGCGCGGGCCGGACAGCGCGGAATGGTACACCCAGTGCAGCTTCTCGACAGAGGAAGTGGCGCCGATCGATCTGGAAGTCAGCAACCACTGGACTGCGACGCGGCCGAACACCCGCTTCACCACCCACTGCATCGTCAGCCTGGCGCCGCCGGGCGGTTTCCTGGCGCTGACCGACCGGACGCTGACCATTTCAGGAAACGGCACCGAACGGATCGAAATCGACAGCCCCGCCCAGTGGCGCACCCTGCTCGAAAACGCCTTCGGCATCACCCTCACCGCCGAGGAAGTCGACCGCCTGCCACTGTTCTGATGCCCATCCGTCCTTCCGCGTCATTGCGGGGACGCCGCAAAACCACCGCTACAACCACTTCACCCGCTTGAACTGCACGTACAGCAGCGCGCAGATCAGCGCGATCGCGCCAAGCACGACAAAATAACCGTAATGCGTCGATAGCTCCGGCATGTACTTGAAATTCATGCCGTAAATCCCGGCAATCGCCGTCGGCACCGCCAGTATCGCCGCCCAGGCGGCAAGCTGGCGGGTGATCGTACCGGTACGCTGCTGCTCCAGCAGGTTGCTGAATTCGAATACCGACGTCAGCACTTCGCGCAGCCCGTCGACCATCACCTGCACCCGGTGAACATGGTCAAGCACGTCGTTGAAATATGGGCGGGTCTCCGGGTCGACGCACGGCAGGTCGAGCCGCACCAGCCGCCCCGCCACCTCGCCCATCGGCCCAAGCGAACGCTGAAACCGGATCAGCTCGCGCCGCAGGGTGAATATCCGCGTGACCTCCTCGCGGCTGAGGAAATTGTCGAGGGTGCGTTGCTCCATGTCCAGCACCTCCTCCTCGATCGTCTCGACGATCGGCAGATATCCGTCGACGATGAAATCAAGGATCGCGTGCAGCACATAGTCGACGCCGTGGACGAGCAAAGTCGGCGCCGCCTCCAGCTGGTCGCGCAACTGCTTGTGGGTGCGGGCCGATCCGTGGCGGACGGTGATGATGTGGCTGTGACCGACGAATATCGACGTTTCGCCGTAAGCGATGCGGTCGCCCTCCAGATGCGCGGTGCGGGCGACGACGAACAGCTGGTCGCCGTAAATGTCGATTTTCGGCAGCTGGTCCGCCTTCAGCGCGTCCTCCACCGCCAGCGGGTGCAGCCCGTAATTGCGCTGCAACGTCTCCATCTCGGCCGCGCTCGGGTCGGCGATGCCGATCCAGACGAACTCGGACTTGTCGGCCGGGCAGTCGATCCGCTCGTCGATCGACACCGCGCGCACCCGCTGGCCGTGCCGGTAGAGATAGGCGGCGATGACAGTCATGAAACACCCCGGCAAGGTTCGGAATGCCCAGCCTAGAGTCGGACAGGCGTCAGGGAAAGCACTGCCGAAACCGCCGGTGTTTCAGAATCCGGCGCTGTCCATCACCGCATCCGCCGCGCCGGCATCCCGGTCGAAATAATGCAGGCGCGGCGCGTCGAACGTCACCATGTACAGCCGCCCGTCGACAATCGCGGCCTGCGCGTCGCCCCGGCGGACGATCTGGTCGTCGTCGGTATACTGATAGGTGAAATGCACGCCGTCGTGCCCAAGGAAACGCACCGGGTCGACGGATTGCACCGCGAACGTCCCGATCTGCTTGTAGGTGCGGTATGTCCCCTCCAGCAGGCCAGGAATCTCGACCAGCAGCGTCTCCGCCGCGAACCGGGGCAGCGGATCATGCTTCCGGCTGCGTTCCCTGACCAGCGGTTCGCCGGGCGCAATCCCGCCGTAGAAGGTCAGATCGTTCAACTGCGTGCCGTCCAGAGTCCAGGTCTCGGCGTGCCTGCCAGCCTTGATCCCCAGCCGGTTCCAGTCGCGCGACGGGGTGACCGCCATCTTCGAATCCGCCACCGTCACCCGTTCCCCGGCAGTGCGCAGCTTGTGCGCGTCCGCCGCCCCGACCAGCAGCAGCGCCGGGGACAAGACAAGGGCCAGGCCCCGCACCATGCGATAAAGGCTCATTGCCCGGTCTCCTTCGGAATCATCAGCCGGATCATCTTCGCGTCCGGTGCGTCGGGGCTGAGGGTCAGGTAACGGCGCAGCGCGGCCTGCCCTTCGGCGGGCTGGCCGGTCTTGATCAGGGTCAGGCCAAGGCCGCGATGCGCCGGGGCCAAAGCCGGGTCGATGGCAATCGCATTGGCGTAGAATTGCGCGGCATTGGCGAAATCCCGCTGGGCGCCGCGCGTCCGGTACAATTCACCGCGCGCCAGCCACAGCCCGGCCGTCCAGCCGCTCTCCGCCAGTCTCGCGATCACGTAATCGCTGCCGCCGAAATCGTTCAGCCCGATCTGGTCGGCCAGCAGCATGTCCATCCACGGCGCCAGCGCGGCACGGTATCGCGCCGCGCCGTCCTCGCGGTCCGCCCCTTCGGGCACCGCCAGTTCGGCCAGATAGCCGGCGCGCTCGGCATTCGGCGGGTGGGACGCGGTAAAGGCGATATGCTGGAAATCGGGCTTCTTCAGTCCCCTGATCCGGGCGGATGCCTCCGCCTCGCCCATTACCGATTGCCACACCGACGCGGCGGCCTGCGGGCGCAACCGGCTGCGGTTCAGATAGGCGATGCCCAGCCGGTCGGCCTCCCGCTCCTGATCGCGACCGTAGCGGAACAAGGTGCCATAAACGGAAAGCTCCAGATTCTGGTAATTCCGCATGCTCTGGTAACTGGGCGCCATCGCCGCCAGCAACGCCCCCCATACCAGAACGTCGCTCGCGCTCCGCCGCTTGCGGAACCCGTTCACCCCGTGCCGGCTCTCGAAATGGCCGAATTCGTGCCCCAGCACCGCGCCCAGTTCGGCCTCGTCGTGGACGCGCAGCAGCAGCCCGCTATTCACCCGCATCGTGCCGTTGGGCGACATGCTGGCGTTGAAGAACGGAACGCGGACAATATAGACGCGAACCGCCGCGCATCGCTCCGCCCCGACCGTCGCGCAGAGCACACCCTTCACATAACCGGTCAACGCCTCGTCGCGGATCAGCAACTGTGACGCGGCAAGCGCCCGCTCCAGCTCGTCATCCTCGCGCCACTGGCCAACCTCGTCGACGCCCTGCGGCTGATAGGCGCCGGTATAGGGCGGCGGCAGCACCGCCTCGTCGGCGGCGGGCGCCGGCGCCGCAACGCTCGCCGCCAGCAGCGCCAGCACGCTCCGGGCGCCGATCGCCGCCATCGCTATTCCCCGATCTCGCTACCGGGAAAATCCTCCAGCAGCTGGCGAACCCGCTTTTCGGAACCCTCCACCTCCCGCACGTCGCCGCCCATCGCGCCGTCGGCATTCAGCCACAGCAGCGCGCCGGTGCGCAGGTCGACCAGTCCGGCATAGCCCTGGTGCTCGCCCGATTTGACCGAAATGCCGGGGCCAAGCAGCGCCAGCACCTGCAACACCTTGCGCCCGGTCGATCCGTAGGCATCGCGATTGTAGATAAACAGGCCGTAATCGGCGTCGGCGGCGCCCGGCAGGCGCCCCACCCCCTCGCCCAGCGACCAGTCGAACACCGCGTTCTTGTTGTCGCGCTTCTTGGTCGGCAGACGGTTGCCGACGAAGAACTGATATTCGATCACCGCCTGCGATACGGCGGCGAACAGCGCCATATGCTCCTGCACCGCCGGCGCGTCTTCGTCATAGGCTTCCGGCGCGACGACAATGGTGTTGCCCAGCCGCGTCTGCAGGCGTTCAAGCGCGCCGTCGATGTTGCGCCGCGCCTGTTCGGTCCACGCCGCGTTCGGCTCGAACATGCCGCCGGTGGATTGCGCGCCGACCGACACCGCCGGGCGGAACACCAAAATCCGCTTGCCGCTGTGCGGCGCCAGCGAAAACCCCTGCCTGACCGCCGAACGCTCCTGCGCATCGGCAGGCGCCCCCAGCAGCACGCCGATGCAGATCGCCAGCGCGACCGCACGCATTATTCGCATTGCCCCAAGTCCCCCGGCGCCGCACCCCCCGTGCGAGTCGCCGGCCCTAGTCTACGAAGCATCCGCCAGCCGCCGCAAGGCCATTTCCATTTTTTGCAAATGCTTACAACGCCCTTGCGCGTCGCCGTGGCGCTGAAACCCCCGCCCCCCGGCCAAGTGGGGCGACAGCGCCGGCTTTCGCTCCTATCGTCATTCCATGCGTCCCTATCTCGACCTGATTCAGCGTATCCTGGACGAAGGCACCCGCCAGGCCGACCGCACCGGCGTCGGCACCCGCGCGGTGTTCGGCCATCAGATGCGCTTCGACCTGGCCGACGGCTTTCCGCTCGTCACCACCAAGAAACTGCACCTGCGCTCGATCATCTACGAATTGCTGTGGTTCCTGCGCGGCGACACCAATGTGCGCTGGCTGAACGACAATCGCGTGACGATCTGGGACGAATGGGCCGATGCGGAAGGCTCTCTCGGCCCGGTCTACGGCAAGCAGTGGCGCGACTGGGAAACGGCGGACGGCCGCCACCTCGACCAGATCGCCGCGCTGATCGCCCAGATCAACGCCAATCCCGCCTCCCGCCGCCAGATCGTCACCGCGTGGAACCCCGGCGAGATCGACCGGATGGCGCTCGCCCCCTGCCATTGCCTGTTCCAGACGCAGGTCGCCGACGGCCGCCTGTCGCTCCAGCTTTACCAGCGCAGCGCCGACGTATTCCTCGGCGTGCCGTTCAACATCGCCAGCTACGCGCTGCTCACCCATATGCTGGCCGATCAGTGCGGGCTGAAACCGGGCGCATTCATCTGGACCGGCGGCGACTGCCATCTCTACGAAAACCACCTCGATCAGGCCCGTCTCCAGCTCAGCCGTGCTCCGCGCCCGCTGCCGACGCTGGCGATCACCCGGCGCGCGCCGACGATCGACGGCTACGCCTACGAGGATTTCGCGATCACCGGCTACGATCCGCACCCCCACATCGCCGCGCCGGTGGCGGTGTGAGCCGGCCGCACATCACCCTCGTCGTCGCCCGCGCCACCAACGGCGTCATCGGCCGCGACGGGCGGATGCCCTGGCACATCCCCGCCGACCTGAAACGGTTCAAGGCGCTGACCACCGGCGCGCCGATGATCATGGGCCGCAAGACGTTTGAAAGCCTGCCCGGCCTGCTGCCCAGCCGCCGCCACATCGTGCTGACCCGCGACGCCGGCTGGTCCGCCCCCGGCGCGGAGCCGGTCGCCAGTGTCGACGCCGCCCTCGCCCTTGCCGGCGCCCCGCGCGTCTCGGTGGTCGGCGGGGCGGAAATCTACCGCCTGTTCCTGCCTCTCGCCGACCGCATCGAGCTGACCGAGGTGCATCTGGCACCGGACGGCGACACCGTCCTCCCCGCCTTCGCCGGCTGGCGGGAGGTCGGGCGGGAAGATTACGACACCCACAGCTTCGTGACGCTGGAACGCTGATTTTTTCGGCGGGACGGCAGAAAGGATCGATCGCCATGACCGCCCGCCGCAAGATCCTCCTCTCCCTCGTCCTGCTCCTGCTGCTTGCCGCCGCGCTGTTCTTCGCGCTCGCCCCCGGCATCGCCGAACGGTCGATGAACAAGGTCGAGCCGAACCGCCTGCTGGCGATCAGCCCGCGCGCCGCCGCCTTGCACAAGACGCTGGCGATCGCCGACAGCCACGCCGACACGCTGCTCTGGCGCCGCAGCCTGCTCGATCATGCCGATCGCGGTCAGGTCGATCTGCCGCGGATGATGGCGGGCAATGTCGCGCTGCAGGTGTTCTCGTCGGTCACCAAGACGCCGAAGAACCAGAATTACGACGCCAACGGCGCCGACAGCGACAACATCACCCTGCTCGCCTTCGCCCAGCTCCAGCCGCCCCGCACCTGGGCCTCGCTGCTCCAGCGTTCGCTCTGGCACGCCGAAAAGCTGCACCGGGCAGAGGCGGCGTCCGCCGGCCATCTGCGCATCGTCGCCAGCGCCGCCGACCTGCGCCGCCTGCTTGCCGACCGCGCCGCCGGCAAGCAGGTCGCCGGCGCGCTGCTGTCGATCGAGGGGCTTCAGGATCTGGAGGGTAAAGCCGCCAATCTCGACACGCTCTACGCCGCCGGCTTCCGCATGGCCGGGCTGACCCACTTCTTCGACAACGAACTCGGCGGGTCGATGCACGGGCTGAACAAGGGCGGGCTGACCCCGTTCGGCCGCCAGATCGTCCGCGCGATGGAGCAGAAGGGGATGATCGTCGACATCGCCCACGCCAGCCACGCCGCCGTCGCCGAAGTGCTGGCGATGGCGACGCGCCCGGTCGTCTCCAGCCACGGCGGCGTTCAGGGGACCTGCAAGGTCAACCGCAACCTGACCGACGCGGAAATTGTCGGCGTCGCCCGCACCGGCGGCGTTGTCGGCATCGGCTATTGGGACGCGGCGGCGTGCGGCACCGCCCCGACCGACATCGCCAAAGCCATTGCCCATGTCCGCGACCTTGTCGGCATCGCCCATGTCGGGCTGGGCAGCGACTATGACGGTGCCGTCACCACCGCCTTCGACACCAGCCAGCTCGTCCAGATCACTCAGGCGCTGATCGATCGCGGCTTCAGCGATGACGAGATTCGCGCGGTGATGGGCGGCAACCTGCTCCGCCTGCTCGCCCACGGCCTGCCGGAAAGCTGATCGCGCCGGCGAGGAATAACGCCGTTATCGTCGTTGGTTACGTAAAATTCATGTCTCCGGCTTAGCGCTGGTTCGGCCATCGCGATCAGGGGAGCGATCGAACCATGCCAGCACAAAGCTTCGGGGAAGCGACCGACCTGCCCGGCCGCCTGATCCGCGCGACCAATTTCGCGCTCGACCATTGGTGGCTGTGGCTGCTCGCCGGGCTGCTGCTGTGGCTGGCCCTGCGCCTGCGCGGCCAGCACGCGCTGATCGCCCGGCTCGACGAGCGGGCAGACGCCGCGTTCGCCGATGTCGACGCGCTGCTGGTCGAACGCCACGGCCTGATCGGCAATCTCGTCGCTGTCGTTCGCGCCTTTGCCGAACGCGAGCATGCCGTGATCCGCGACGTGCTCGACGCCCGCATTGACGCGGTCGAGGCGATGAGCGACGCCGCGATCCACACCGACACCCAGATCGCCAACGTCCTGCAGAACCTGTTCTCGGTCAGCGAGAATTACCCGTCCCTCGCCGCCGCCGGCCATTATGCGCGGCTGCGCGACGACCTGATCCGGGTCGAGGACCGGATCACCGCCGCGCGCAAATTCTACAATCTCGCGGTCGAGGAACTGAACGCCGTCCGCCGCGCCTTCCCCGGCAACCTGCTGGCACGGCGCGACGCCCCGGTGCGCGAGAAATTCTCGCTCGGCGATCGCCGGGCAAAAATGGCGGAATCGCGGCAAATCAGCTTCTGATTTCCGGCGGGGCGGCGAAAAGGGGCGCGGGCGCGATGGCGGCACGGCGGGCGATCGACGGGGCGGTCCACGGCTATGTCACCCACGCCCGGCGCAACCGCCGCTACACGCTGTGGCTGGTCGCCGCCTACATCCTGGCGTTCGAACTGACCGGCGCCTTCGCGCTGACCATGGTCCTGCTGCTCGTCGACCCGGATCATACCATCCTCACCAACCCGGCCGGCTATGCGCTCCGCTACGCGCTGCCGCTGGCGCTGCTCAGCAACTGGCTGTTCTGGCGGCTCTATCGCGGCCACGCCGCCTCGGTCACCCGCCGTCTCGGCATCCGCATCGTCGAACGGGCGGAGGAGCCGCGCTTCGTCGCGCTGGCGGAGGAACAATGCACCGCCCTCGGCGTCCGCCTGCCGCGCTTCGGGGTGATCGAGGCGGACGCGCCCAATGCGGTGACGGTCGGCGACGGCCCTTATCGCGGGCTGATCGCGGTGACGCGCGGCCTGCTCGACCGGCTCGACGACGACGAACTCGCCGCCGTCCTCGCGCATGAGGCATCGCATATCCGCCAGGGCGATACCCGCCTGCTCGCCGCCAACCACGCGCTGATGCGCACCGCCGTGCTCTACCAGACTCACAACCCGCTGCGGTTCGAGGATTGGCGTCAGGTCGTCATCCCGCTGCTGATACCGCCGATGCTGCTGATCATGCTGGCCGGCGGCGCCGTCACTATGGCGTCGATGCAGCTTGCCCGCTTCGCCCGCCGCGCTCTCCGCCTCGGCCGCGATCATGGTGCGGACGGCGAGGCGATCCGCGTCACCCATTTCCCGGAAGCGTTGATCAGCGCGCTGGAAAAGGTCGGCGGCCACGGCGCCTTCCCCGGCAGCTACGCCGTGGAAGGGCTGCTGTTCGACGGCCCGTCGGATCATGACGGCGGCTCCCACCCGCCCGTCGCCGCCCGCATCGCCGCGATCGCCACGCTGGGGCGAGAGATGATGAACCCGCAGCGCCGCCGCCGCGACACCCGCGCGCCGCGCGCCGCCGCCCTGCCCGGCTTCGGCCGCCGGGGTCAGGCCGCCGCGCGCCCGGCGCTGTTCCCGTGCGACGCAACCGGCCGGCCGCTCGAACAGCCACCGACGCCGACGCTGGCCATCGCCGGCCTGTGGTTCACCAACCGCGCCGCCTACCGCGAATGGCAGGCCGCCTGCATCGCCTGGTACGAATGGCGCGCGGGGGACCGGCGCAACGCCGCCGGGCTGACGCCGAAACTGGTCATCCCGCTCGCCGCCGTCTCTGCCTTCCTGATCGTCTTTCACTGGCCGGCGGACGGCGATTTCGGCAAGCTCCACCGCATTTTCGGCCCGACCATGCTGGTCGACCTCGCCCGCGACACGCACAACGGTCCGTTCTGCTCCGGCCCCTCCTACCCGGACGGCACCTGCACGCCCGGCCAGATCAGCTCCACGGACGGCGCCGCCCGCCGACAGGCGCCGCCTCCGCCGCCCCGCGCCGCTACCGCCGGGCACCCCCCGCTGCTGCCGCCCGCCGTCATTCCGATGGCGTTGTTCCTGCTGATCCTCGTCGCGGCGTTCCGGCCACAGTGGGTGCGCCGGCTGTTCGGGGTGGTCGATGACAAGGGGCTGGCGGACCGCCTGCGCCACCGTGCGCCGCCGCCCGCCGTGCCGCCGCCCGCCACCGGCCACCAGGCCTCGTCGCCCTCGCCGCAGCGATCACCGCCGCCGTCCCGGCCCGGCACCGGTTTTGGCCGCAAACCAATCTGATCGGCCATCGTCCGACAAATATTGCTCGATTTTCGCCATCCCCCTATAGGCCGCGACATGGAGCGCCTTGACGGGAGCGCGACCGCCCCCTCGCATCTGCGCGGCGGCGTCGTCGCGCTAGGCAATTTCGATGGATTTCACCTCGGCCATCAGGCGGTGGTCGGCCGCGCCGTCGCGCGCGCCCACGCGCAGGGCCGCCCGGCGCTGGTCGCCACCTTCGATCCCCATCCCGTCCGCTTCTTCAAACCGGACGCCCCGCCGTTCCGCCTGACCACCCTCGCCCAGCGCGAACGGCTGTTCGCCGCCGCCGGGGCGGATGCGATGATCGTCTTTCATTTCGACGCGGCGCTGGCGTCGGTCGGCGCGCGCGATTTCGTGCTCGACTGGCTGATCCGGCGAATCGGCGCGGCGGCGGTGGTGACGGGGGAAGATTTCACCTTCGGCAAGGGGCGCAGTGGCAACCGTGCCGTCCTCTCCGCGCTGGGCGAGGAATATCAGCTTGGCGTCGAATCGGTGGCTCCGGTTGCGCTCGACGGCGAAATCATCTCGTCCAGCCGCATCCGCGACGCGCTTCAGGCTGGCGATTGCGCCACCGCCAACCGTCTGCTCACCCGGCCGTTCGCGGTGGAAGGCGTTGTCCAGCACGGCGACAAGCGCGGCCGCCTCCTCGGATTTCCGACCGCCAATCTGGCGCTCGGCAAGTATCTCCGCCCGCGCTACGGGGTCTATGCCGTGCGCGGGCGCCTGCCCGACGGCCAGTGGCTCGACGGCGCCGCCAGCGTCGGCATCCGCCCGACCTTCGACCCGCCGAAGGAACTGCTCGAACCGCATTTCTTCGCCTTCGACCGCGACATCTATGGCCAGATGATCGAAGTGACTTTCCACCACTTCCTGCGGCCGGAAGCGAAATTCGACAGCATCGACGCGCTGAAGGCGCAGATCGAAAGCGACTGCGCCGACGCCCGGCGCGCGCTGGCGGCGGGTGATTGACGGGAAACACTAGTGTCTCCGGCAATCCTCGGCTAATCCCCGCCCACCGATGAGCGACCAACCAGACAGCCCGCGCGACTGGCGCGACACCGTCTTCCTGCCGAAGACCGATTTCCCGATGAAGGCCGGCCTTGCCGCCAAGGAACCGGCGACCCTCGACCGCTGGGCGCGGATCGGCCTCTACGACCGCCTGCGCGAACGGCGGCAGGGCCAGGAACGCTTCATCCTCCACGACGGCCCGCCCTACGCCAACGGCGACATCCACATGGGCCACGCGATGAACAAGGTGCTGAAGGACATCATCGTCCGCAGCCAGTCGCTGCTCGGCAAGGATGCGCCCTACGTCCCCGGCTGGGACTGCCACGGCCTGCCGATCGAATGGAAGATCGAGGAAGAATACCGCAAGAAGAAACAGAACAAGGATGAGGTGCCGCCGCGCGAATTCCGCGCCCAGTGCCGCGCCTATGCCGACAAGTGGGTCGGCATCCAGCGCGCGCAGTTCGAACGGCTCGGCGTCATGGGCGACTGGGAAGACCCCTATCTGACCATGAAGTTCGAAGCGGAGGCGGCGATCGTCGCCGAACTGCTGAAATTCGCCGAATCCGGCCAGCTCTACCGCGGCGCCAAGCCAGTGATGTGGTCGCCGGTCGAAAAAACCGCCCTCGCCGAAGCCGAGGTCGAATATGAAGACGTCACCTCGACCCAGATCGACGTCGCGTTCAAAATCACCGAAGCCCCGAACGCCCCCGAACTGGTCGGCGCCTATGCCGTCATCTGGACGACGACCCCGTGGACGATTCCGGTCAACCAGGCGATCGCCTATGGGGAAGAGATAGAGTACGTCGTCGTGGAATCGACTAGGAGTTTCGCCCAAATTGTCCGACCCGGACAGCCCACTCCGAATATGGAATCTTACCGCTATCTGGTAGCGGCACCTCTATTGGAAGCTTTCAGACAGCGGTACGGCGTCACCATGGCTCCCGGTACTGTAGTTCAAACCATTCCGGGCTCGCAGCTCGCCGGCACAATCGCCCGCCACCCGATGCACGATCTCGGCGGCTTCTTCGCTAGGCCCCGTCCGTTCCTCGCCGCCGATCACGTCACCACTGACGCCGGCACCGGCCTCGTCCACATGGCGCCGGACCATGGCGAAGAAGACTTCCTCGCCTGCAAGGCGCAGACGCCACCGATCGACCCGGTGTTCGCGGTCACCGACGACGGCAAATACCGTGACGACTGGCTCTGGCTCGGCGGCCAGGGCAGCGTCATCAACACCAAATTCAACGGCCCCGACGGACCGATCCTCAGCGACCTGCGCGCCGCCGGCGCCCTGCTTTCGGCCGGCGATTTCCAGCACAGCTACCCGCATAGCTGGCGGTCGAAGGCGCGGATCATCTACCGCTGCACCCCGCAATGGTTCATCCCGATGGACCGGCCGGTGCCCGATCCCGCCGCCCGCCGCTGCGCCGAGGAAGAGTATATCCTCAGCCATCAATCCAATGCCGCCACCCTGCGCGCAACCGCGCTCGACGCGATCGAGCGGACGCGCTGGGTGCCGGAAAAGGCGCGCAACCGCATCCACGCGATGGTCGACGGCCGGCCCGACTGGGTGATCAGCCGCCAGCGCGCCTGGGGCGTGCCGATCGCCCTCTATGTCCACCGCGCGACCGGCGACTATCTGCGCGATCCGGCGGTCAACGCCCGCATCGTCGCCGCCTTCGCCGCCGGCGGCGCCGACGCGTGGTTCGATGCCGATCATCAGGCCATTCTCGGCCCCGACCGCGCGCTTGCCGATTACGAAGTCATCACCGACATCCTCGACGTGTGGTTCGACAGCGGCTCGACCCACGCCTTCGTCGTCGAGGCGCGCTACGGCGCCGGCGCCCGCGCCGACCTGTATCTGGAGGGGTCTGACCAGCATCGCGGCTGGTTCCAGTCGTCGCTGCTCGAAAGCTGCGGCACCCGCGGCCGCGCGCCCTACCGCGCCGTCCTCACCCACGGCTTCGCCCTCGACGGGCAGGGCCGCAAGATGTCGAAATCGCTCGGCAACGTCGTCGATCCGCTGAAGATCATCGACGAAAGCGGCGCCGACATCCTGCGCATGTGGGTCGCCTCGACCGATTATTTCGAGGACGTCCGCATCGGCAAGGAAATCCTCGCCGGCACTTCCGACGCCTATCGCAAGCTGCGCAACACCTTCCGCTACCTGCTCGGCGCGCTCGACGGCTTCACCGATGCGGAGCGCGTGCCGGTGGCGGACATGCCGGAACTGGAACGCTACGTCCTCCACCTGCTCGCCGGGCTGGATACGGAGCTGCGCGCCGCCACCGATGCGTTCGAATTCAACCGCTACATCCGCGCGCTGACCGATTTCGCCAATAACGACCTCAGCGCCTTCTTCTTCGACATCCGCAAGGACAGCCTTTATTGCGACGCCGCCGCCGATCCCCGGCGCCGCGCCTACCGCACCGTGCTCGACACGCTGTTCCACGCCCTCGTCCGCTACGCCGCGCCGATCCTGTGCTTCACCGCCGAGGAAGTGTGGCAGGCCCGCTATCCGGCGGAGGACAGCTCGATCCATTTCGAAACCTGGCCGGACATCGCTGCCGCCTGGCACGATCCGGCGCTCGGCGAGCGCTGGCAGGGCCTGCGCGCCCTGCGCTCGCAGGTGACGGAAGCGATCGAGCCGCAGCGCCGCGAAAAGGTCATCCGGTCCAGCCTGGAAGCGGCGGTGGCGCTGCCCGGCGCGCTGCCCGGCGGCGTCGATCTGGAAGAACTGTTCATCGTCGCCTCGGTCTCCGGCGGCGCGACGGCGGTCACCGTCAGCCACACCGATCGCCACAAATGCGGCCGCTGCTGGCGCCACATGCCGGAAGTGACCGAGGATAACGGCCTGTGCGGTCGCTGCGACACGGTGGTCCATGGTTGAAACCGCGCCCCCCCGCCGCCTCGGCCTGATCCTCGCCGCCGTCATCTATATCGTCGATCAGGCGGTCAAATATGTGGTCGTCGGCCCGCTCGCCCTGCCCCATGTCCGCAACATCGAAATCCTGCCGTTCTTCGATCTGACCTGGGTGGAAAATTACGGCGTGTCGATGGGCTTCCTGACCGCATCGAGCAACGGCATGCGCTGGGCGCTGGTCGGGCTGACCGTGGCGATCAGCCTCGCCGTCCTCGCCTGGATGTGGCGGGAACGCAGCCGGGCGGACGTGCTGGCGCTTGGCATCGTGCTCGGCGGCGCGCTCGGCAACATCACCGACCGGGTCCGCTTCGGCTATGTCGTCGACTATGCCGATCTGCATTTCGGCGAATGGCGGCCGTTTTTGGTATTCAATGTCAGCGACGCCGCTATTACCATCGGCGTCGTGATCCTGCTCGCCCGGGCGCTGCTCGTGCGGGACGGCAAGAAATCCGCGGAGGATGATAATGCGTAAGGCAGTGTTGGCCGGCCTGGTTCTGACCACCGTTCTATCCGGCTGCGCCAGCGGCAGCGGCCTGTTCGGGCGCGAACGGCCGGACGAATTCGCCGTTGCCCGGCGCGCGCCGCTGGTCGTGCCGCCCGATTTCGCCCTCGCCCCGCCCGCCCCCGGCGCCCCGCGCCCGCAGGAAGCGGATTCGAGCACCCAGGCGCTCGAAGCGATGTTTGGCGGCCCGGCCCAGCGCAGCGCGACCGAAACGACGGCGCTCAACCACGCCGGCGACGACAGCGCCGATCCCGGCATCCGCTCCGCCGTCGCCGATCCGCAGACCAACGTCGTCGACAAGGGGCAGGTGACCCGCGACATCATCGCCGCGCCGGAAGGCGACGGCCGCGACGCCCGCGCCGCGACCGGCACCACCCCGGCGCCCGCCCCCACCCCGCAGGACTGATTACCGGCCCGGCAGCGAAAGCGGGGGGCGTGGCGCGCTCCACCGGTCGATCACAGGCTGCTGGTGTTCCGGCGAAAGCAGGGGCCCAACTTCGCGCTTCGTCCCGTTGGCCCCTGTTTGCATCAGACGCTCGGCGGACTTCGGTTGACCGCCGCGTACAACGTCCACGCCTCCCCCGCCGGCACGCCCGTCCGCGTCAGTGCGCCGGCATGGCGGTGAACAGGAAATCGCCGGTGGAACAGGCGAGCATCACCTTGCGCTGATCTCCCAGCGCCAACGGCACCACCTGCTCGCTCTCGCCAACCCGCACCCGCACCTGTTCGCCTGCGACGGTCAGCGCATAGGGTAGCCCCTGCCCCAGCGGGATCATTCCAACCTCGTCCGCGACAACCGCCTTCTTGCCCGTTCGATAGGCAATCTCGACGCGCACGACCGCGCCCTTCTGGACGACGGCCTTGGTCTGTGCCTTCGCCGTCAGGCGGACACCGACCCAGCTGTCGCCGTCTGCCGAGACAAGGCGCACATGCGCTGTCGGTTGCCACTGTCCGCCCCGGTACAGCGCCTGCGCCGTAATCACGCCGCTCAGGCTTTGGCGACCCGGTGCCTGCGGCATGGCGAATTGCGAGAAATGACCGGGCGTCGTGTCGCAGTCGTACCGCATCTCTTCCGGCTCTGCCGCGATACTCGCCGACGCCAATCCTGTCAGGATCGCCACGACGCCCCAACGCCCGATCGTCATGCCCGCCTCCCCCGCAGATGGCGGGGAAGGTGGACCGCAATGCGCCAGCGCGCAAGCCTAAGTGAATAAATTCAAACGGAAATCCGACATTCCGGGCCGTTCGCCGCGGCCGGCATTCGCCGCCCCTAGAACGACACCCCGACCGATCCGACCACCCCGGCCCGGGCAACATTGCGGCCGCCGGGGGCATAGGCCGCCTTGCTCGCATCGACATAGCTGACGCCGAAGGTCAGCGCCTGCCAGCTATAGGCCACCCCGACATTCCAGTCGCTATAGCCCTTGCCGATCGTCAGGTAGCTCGGCCCGAAACTGCGGCCGAAATGGGCGGACAGGCTAAGCGGCGTCGTCGGAATGCCGACCGACAGGTCGCCGGCGACATACAGATTGTCCTGCTTGCCGCCGCCAATCGACAGCGCCGCCGCCTTCGGGGCATAGTTGACGGTCAGCTTGGCCGTCGCCGGGCCGATCATATGGGCGACAGAGGCATAGGGTTCAACGAAATCGGTCTTCGCGCCGCCGCTGCCGGGGTAATAGTAATACAGCACCCCGACGTCGAAGGTGGTGCCGCCGCGCGTCGTCCGGTAACCGGCGATCAGGTCGATCTCCTGGTCGCTGCCGGCGGCGACATAATCGTCGATCGACGATCCCCAGACCGACGCATACAGGCCGCTGTCATGCGCGACGGTCAGGCCGCCCTGAACGGCGAAACGCTTGTTGGTCTGCGACACGCCGCGAAAGCGATAATCGCTGACCAGCGTCGCGCTGCCGCTGATGGTCAGCGGTGGCGGCGGCGCGGTGTCCTGCGCGGCAACCGGCGTGGCGGCAAGGGCAAGGAACGGCCCGGTCAGGGCCAAGATGGACGTGCGCATTGGCTTCCCTTTCTGGAAAAGTGCGTTCGTCCCGCCTGCATCGCGCGGCTGGCCCTCGTCGCGGGGCCGATCGGTGCGATTTCCGAAATCTGGCAAAATTCGCTGCACCGCACAACAGACAAAATACCGCATCCAACGATTCCCGGCGCCGGGCGTTGCGGTGCCGCAACAGCGGTGGCGCGATACCGCCCGGTTCAGCGCAGCGCCGCGAACCGCGCCAACCCCGCTTCCAGGTCGGCGATCAGGTCGTCCGGGTCCTCCAGGCCGATATGCAGGCGGATCGCCGGGCCTTCCGCCTGCCAGCGCGTCGCGCTGCGGATGCGCTGCGGGTCGACGGGAATGGCAAGGCTTTCGAAACCGCCCCATGAAAAACCCATGCCGAACAGCCGCAGCCCGTCGAGCATGGCAACGCGCCCGGCGTCGTTGCCGCCGTCCAGCACGATCGAGAACAGGCCCGAAGCGCCGGAAAAATCCCGCCGCCACAGCGCATGGCCGGGGTCGCCGGGCAACGCCGGATACAGCACCCGCGCCACCTCCGGCCGGTCGGCCAGCCAGCCGGCCACCTTCAGCGCGTTCGCCTGATGCTGGGCTAGCCTGACCCCCATCGTCCGCAGGCCGCGCAGGCCCAGCCAGGCGTCGTCCGGCCCGGCGCACTGGCCGAGCAGGTGGGTCATCGTCCGCAACTTTTCCCAC
This sequence comes from Sphingomonas flavalba, assembly GCF_047553045.1. Classification (GTDB taxonomy): domain Bacteria; phylum Pseudomonadota; class Alphaproteobacteria; order Sphingomonadales; family Sphingomonadaceae; genus Sphingomonas_L; species Sphingomonas_L flavalba_A. Next base: position 1,934,439 of record NZ_CP180208.1, read on the forward strand.
ACTCCCGGCGCCGCCGTCACCGCGCCCAGCATCGCGTCGGAATGGCCGACGACATATTTGGTGCAGGCCAGAATCGACAGGTCGACGCCATGCGCGATCGCCGGGAAAAAGAGCGGCGTCGCCCAGGTGTTGTCGATCATGGTCACCACCCCGCGCGCCTTCGCGGCGGCGACGATCGCGGGCACGTCCTGCACCTCGAAGGTTAGGCTGCCGGGGCTTTCCAGGAAGATCGCGGCGGTGGTATCGCCGATCAGCCCGGCAATGTCGCCGCCGATCAGCGGGTCGTAATAGCGGGTCTCTATTCCGTGTTTTTTCAGTATCTTATCGCAAAACGCCCGCGTAGGTTCGTAGGCGCTGTCGACCATCAGCACCTGATCTCCGGGTGATAACATAGCGAGCAACGCCGTCGTCACCGCCGCCAGCCCGGACGGATAAAGCAGCGTCCCCGCCGCCCCCGGCTCCAGCTCGGTCAGCGCCGACGCCAGCGCCCACTGCGTCGGCGTGCCCCGCCGCCCGTAATACAGTTTCTCATGCGTATCCTGCGGCCGGCTCCGCAATTCCGCGACGCTGTCGTAGAGGATCGTCGACGCCCGCCACACCGGCGGGTTGACGACGCCCTGCGTCCATTCCTTGCGCCGCCCCGCCGCCGCCAGCCGCGTCGCCTTGCCGTCGGCGTCGTTGCCGCTCATTGCGCCGCGCCGCGCTCCTTCGGCGTCGACGGGTCGCCGCCCCATTCGGCCCACGACCCGTCATACAGCGCGACGTCCCGCTTGCCGAGCGTTGCCAGGCCGAAAGCCAGCACCGCCGCGGTGATCCCCGACCCGCAGCTCGTCACCACCCCGCGCTCCAGGTCGACGCCGGCGGCCTCGAACGCCGCCTTCAGCGCGTCGCCCTGCTTCCAGGTGCCGTCGGCGTTGAACAGCTGGTCGTGCGGCAGGTTGCGGGCGCCGGGGATGTGGCCCGGCTCCACGCCCTTGCGCGGTTCGGGCAGGCTGCCGGCGAAACGCTCGGCGGACCGCGCGTCGACCACCTGCTCGCTGCGGCTGCCGATGTTCGCCTTCATCTGCGCCAGCGTCCGCACGCCCTTGTCGTCGAACCAGACGGTATAGTGGCGGTGCCGGTTGATCGCCTTGCCGGTTTCCAGCGCGCGCCCTTCCGCCTTCCACTTGGCAAAGCCGCCGTCGAGGACGGCGACGTCGTGCGCGCCGAACGTCTTCAGCATCCACCAGCCGCGCGCGGCGGTGTGGACCGGCGAGTTGTCGTAGACGACGATCCGGCTGCCGTCGCCCAGCCCGAGCGACTGCATGCGGCTGGCGAACTTCTCAGCGGACGGCAGCATGTTCGGCAGGTCCGTCGTGCTGTCGGCCAGGTCGGCCAGGTCCATGAACACCGCGCCGGGAATGTGGCCGGCCTCGAACTCGGCGGCGGGGTCGCGGTCGGGCTCCAGGAACCAGCTAGCGTCCACCACCCGCAGGTCCGACGCGCCAAGCTCCTTCTCCAGCCATTCGGTGGTCACCAGCAGGTCCATGCGAGTCTCCTTTGATCCACCCCATTCCTAGTCACGCCCGCCGCCGCCGTCGAGACGGCGATCGGTCGCCCGCTTTGTCGCCGCGTATTTTGGCTGTAAGGGACGCGCCATGACGATCACCCATCTCGGCCGCCAGAGCAGCCTGCCGGACTCGCCGGACGCCGCCGTCCTCGACTACGTGCCCAACCCCCGGCCCGGCCGCCCCTATCTCGTCCGCTTCACCGTGCCGGAATTCACCTCGCTCTGCCCGATCACCGGCCAGCCGGATTTCGCGCATCTGGTCATCGACTATGCGCCGGCGGAAACGATCGTCGAATCGAAGGCGCTGAAGCTGTTCCTCGGCAGCTTCCGCAATCACGCCGCCTTCCACGAGGACTGCACCGTCGGCATCGCCGAACGGCTGGTCCGGGAAATGGCGCCGCTGTGGCTGCGCATCGGCGGCTACTGGTACCCGCGCGGCGGCATTCCGATCGACGTGTTCTGGCAATCGGGCGATCCGCCCGCCGGCCTGTGGCTGCCGCCGCAGGACGTGCCCGGCTATCGCGGCCGCGGCTGACTTCCCCCTGTTATTCCGGCGCTAATGACACTATTGTCAGTTTTATCATGACCAGCGCCATCGCCCACGACTATCCGATCGCCATCAGCCCGGCGGACATCGACTTCATGGGGCATGTCAACAACGCCCGCTATCTCGCCTGGGTACAGGATGCGGTCGTCGCCCATTGGCGCAAGCTTGCCCCGCCGCAGGCGGTAGCCCGGCACCTGTGGGTCGCGTTGCGCCACGAGATCACTTACCGCAAGCCGGCCTTCATAGACGATCAGGTGATCGCGACTGTGGTGCTGGAAAAGGTCCATGGCGCTCGCGCCTTCTATGCGACGCTGATCAAGCGGGGCGAGGATGTGCTGGCAGAGGTGAAGTCCAGTTGGTGCTGCCTTGATGCGACCACCCGCCGCCCGGCGCGCATCGCGCAGGACGTCATCGCCCGCTTCCTGCCGAAAGACGCCTGACACTCCGCTCCCGCAAAAACGGGATTCTGAACTCGGCGAATTCTAGCGCTCGCCGGGCAGCCCCAGATTGTCTTTGGCAAGCCGGATCAGTTCCGGGTCCGCCTCCGGCGGCGCCATCGGCACATGCTTTTCCAGATGGTCGGCAATCGCGGTCAGCGCGGCGATCCGCGCCGCCTTCTTGTTGTTGCCGTCGATCACCCGCCACGGCGCCCAGCGCGTATCGGTCTCGGCGAACATGTCTGCCATCGCCGCCAGATAGTCGGCGCGGCGGGCGCGGTTGCGATAATCTTCCGCGCCGGTTTTCCAGCGCTTCCACGGATCCTCGAAACGGTGGAGGAAGCGGCGATCCTGCTCATCCTGGGTAATGTGGACGAACAGCTTGACCAGCGTCGTGCCGCTATCGATCTGCCGCGCCTCGAACTCGTTGATCTCGTCATAGCCGCGCTTCCACTCGGCCTCGGTCGCGTAGCCCTCGACCCGCTCGACCAGAACGCGCCCGTACCAGCTGCGGTCGAACACCGCGATGTCGCCGTTCGCCGGCAGACGCTGCCAGAACCGCCAGAGGAAATGCCGTTCCTTCTCGTCGGTCGTCGGCGCGCCGATCGGCCAGACCTCGAAATAACGCGGGTCCCATTCGGCGGTCAGCCGCTGGATGATCCCGCCCTTGCCGGCGGCGTCCCACCCTTCCAGCATCACCACGGCGCGGCGCTTGTGGACGATATGCGCGACCTGGATGCGGGCCAGCCGCTTCTGCACGGCGGCCAGCGCGTCGGCATAGTCGCCCTGGAACTTGTCGCCCGCTTCGTAGGCATTGAGGTCGATGGTCATGCGGTCACCCTACGTCCCTGACCATCGCCGTCTAGCGGGGATGAGGTTAACGTCAGCCTTTCGGCTGCTCCACCACCCGGATGCCCAGTTCGCGCAACTGCTTAGGCGTCGCCGGCGCCGGCGCCTGCATCATCAGGTCCTCCGCCTTCTGGTTCATCGGGAAGACGATGACTTCGCGGATGTTCGGCTCGTCGGCGAGCAGCATGACGATGCGGTCGATGCCAGGCGCCGATCCGCCGTGCGGCGGCGCGCCGAACTTGAAGGCGTTGATCATGCCGGCGAAATTGGTGTCGACCTGCTCGCGCGTGTAGCCGGCGATTTCGAACGCCTTGTACATGATGTCGGGGCGGTGGTTGCGGATCGCCCCGGACGACAGCTCGACCCCGTTGCAGACGATGTCATACTGGTAGGCGAGGATATCGAGCGGGTCCTTCGTCTCCAGCGCCTCCAGCTCGCCCTGCGGCATCGAGAACGGATTGTGCGAGAAATCGATCTTCTTCGCTTCCTCGTCATATTCGTACATCGGGAAATCGACGATCCAGCAGAATTCGAAGCGTTTGGCGTCGATCAGGCCCAGCTGCTCGCCGACGCGGGTGCGCGCCGCGCCGGCCAGCTTCGCCGCCTGCGCTTCCTTGCCGGCGGCGAAGAAAATGCCGTCGTCGGGGCCAAGGCCAAGTTCCGCGATCAGCTTGCGGGTTGCTTCCTCGCCGTGGTTCTTGGCGATCGGGCCGCCCAGCTCGCCATTCTTCTGGGTGATGTAGCCAAGCCCGGCATGCCCCTCGGCACGCGCCCATTCATTCATGTCGTCGAAGAATTTGCGGCTCTTGTCGGCGGTGCTCGGCGCCGGGATGGCGCGGACGACATCGCCGCCGCCGACGATCCGGGCGAACAGGCCGAAGCCCGACCCCTCGAAATGCCGCGACACGTCGGTGATGACGATCGGATTGCGCAAATCCGGCTTGTCCGACCCGTATTTCAGCATCGCTTCGCGGTAGGGAATGCGCGGGAACGGCGCGGCGCTGACCGACCGATCGCCGGCAAATTCCTCGAACACGCCGTGAAGAACCGGCTCTATCGCGTTGAAGACATCGTCCTGCGTGACGAAGCTCATCTCGAAGTCGAGCTGATAGAACTCGCCGGGCGAGCGGTCGGCGCGCGCGTCTTCGTCGCGGAAGCACGGCGCAATCTGGAAATAGCGATCGAAACCGGCAACCATCAGCAGTTGCTTGAACATCTGCGGCGCCTGCGGCAGCGCATAGAATTTACCGGGGTGGACCCGGCTGGGCACCAGATAGTCGCGCGCGCCCTCCGGCGACGACGCGGTCAGGATCGGCGTCTGGAATTCGGTGAACCCCTGGTCGATCATCCGCCGGCGGATCGACGCGATGACGTTGGAGCGCAGCACGATATTCGCATGCAGCCGCTCCCGCCGCAAATCGAGGTAGCGATAGCGCAGGCGGATATCCTCAGGATAATCGGCCTCGCCCGCCACCGGCATCGGCAATTCCTGCGCGGTGGAGCACACCGCCACATCATCCGCCCGGACCTCGATCGCCCCGGTCGGCAGATTGGGGTTCACCGCTTCGGGCGCGCGCGCCACCACCCGGCCGGTCACCGTCACCACCGACTCGGCGCGCAGCCGCTCCAGCAGCTTGAACGCCTCCGAATCGACATCGGTGACGATCTGGGTCAGCCCGTAATGATCGCGCAGGTCGACGAACAGCAAACCGCCATGATCGCGCTTGCGGTGGACCCAGCCGGACAGGCGAACGGTCTCGCCAACGTGGGTTTGGCGCAGTTCCGCGCAGGTGTGGGTGCGATAGGCGTGCATCGGCATAACTCGGAAAGAGGCATGAAATATGTGTGACCCGCGCGCTTCCCCGCACGACACGTCTTTGTCAAGGCGCGGCTGGGCGCTATGGGCCTGACATGAAGATTCATCCGCTGATCACCGACAGTACCGTCCTTGCCGATCTTTGCGCCCGTTTCGCCCGATCGCCGTTCGTCGCTGTCGACACCGAATTCATGCGGGAAAACACCTACTGGCCGGACCTGTGCCTGATCCAGATCGCCGACGGCAACGAAGCCGCCGCGATTGATCCGAAGGCCCCGGGCATCGACCTGGCGCCGCTGCTCGCGCTGATGGTCGACAATAACGAGGTGTTGAAAGTGTTCCATGCCGGCGGGCAGGACGTGGAAATCGTGTTCAATCTGACCGGCAAGACGCCCAACCCTATCTTCGACACCCAGATCGCGGCAATGGCGATCGGCCAGGGCGAACAGATCGGTTATTCCAGCCTGATCGACAGTTGGCTGGGCATTCAGCTCGACAAGGGCGCGCGCTTCACCGACTGGGGCCGCCGCCCGCTCGACAAGCGGCAGATCGATTATGCGATCGGCGATGTCACCCACCTCTCGCGCGTGTTTCCGATGATCCTGGAACGGCTGAAGAAGCTTGGTCGCGGCAGCTGGCTGGACGATGAGATGGAGCGACTCGCCGATCCGTCGCATTACATCAACGAACCCGATCAGGCTTGGCAGCGGATCAAGGCGAACAGCCGCAAACCGGACATGATGGGGCGGCTGAAAGCGCTGGCCGCCTGGCGCGAGCGTGAGGCGCAGAACAAGGACCTGCCGCGCGGCCGGATCATGAAGGACGAAACCCTCGCCGACATCGCCGGCCAGCCGCCGCGCGCACAGGCGGAGCTTGCCAAGGTCCGCGGCCTGTCGACCAGTTGGGCCAATAACGGCATCGGCGCACGGATGATGGCGGCGCTGGCCGAAGCCAGGCCGATGCCGGCGGAAGAAATTCCCGGCCGCGAAGATCGCCGCCCCGGCCCCGGCAAGGACGGCGCACTGGTCGCCGACCTGCTGAAGCTGTTGCTGAAGATTCGCGCGAAGGAAATCAGCGTCGCGCCCCGCCTGCTGGCGCGCAGCGACGACCTCCAGCATCTCGCCGCCGGCCACCGCGATGGTCTGTCGATCCTCGAAGGCTGGCGGTTCGAACAGTTCGGGCGCGATGCGCTGGCGCTGGTCGAAGGCCAGCTCGCTTTCGCGGTCAAGGGCGGCAAGCTGCGCATGACCCGTACCGCCGAGCGTTCGGAAGCGGCCTGACCCGCCAGGGCGGCAGTCAGGGCAGCCGCGCGTTCACCCCCAGCGCGGACGCCAGTTGGCGATGACGGCGCGCGACCGCCTCGCCGTAGAAAATGCGGGTATCGTCCTCCATCTCCAGCACCAGCACGCCGTCGACGACCGCGACCCGGCTCGACCGCAGCGGGCCGGCAGCCGCGCCGGAAAAACGCTGCCCCAGCCGGATCGCCAACCCCCAGCGCATCGCGCGGCGCAGATCTTCAGCATCACACAGCCGCTCGAATCCCGACAATATGCCGCTGCCGCCAGAACTACTGTACAGCGCCTGCCCCAACATGACCCGCTCATGCGGCTCTATCGCCACCCAGTTGCCGTGCAGGCCGATCTCGAGCGCGCGTTCCGCCTTGAATTCCGGGTTGGCGCGCCAACCGACATCGGCCAGCAGGCACGCGGCGTGGCGGATGCGCGCATTGGTAGGAGTCTCGTCGCCGAACAACGGCGCGATCCACTGGTCGAGCAAATCACCATGCTCGGCGAAACGCCCGCCGCGTTCACCTTCGTCACGGCAGGCGACAATCAGCGGATCCTGCGCCCGTTCCTCCGCAGACATGCGCTGGTAGAGCAACCCCTCGCGCAGGCCAAAGGCGGATACGACAAGATCGCTGGGTGACAGATGGCGAACCAGCGCAGCCAGCATCGCCGCCGCTGTTTCCAGCGTCGCCACCCGCCCGGCCGGCAATGCCGGCACTGACTTCAGCGTCGACCGGCCAATATGGGCGAGGACACGCACCATCCGCGCCGCCGTTTCTGGCTGCATCCGATATTGCTGAAGGATGCGAAGCGGATGGCCACTCAGATGCATATCGAACCGGGCCAGCGCCCGCCACGACCCGCCGACCAGGTAAAATGGCAATCCACGCGCTTCTTCGAGCCAGTCGGCGGTCGCCAGTTGCCGCGACACGGCGCGGGCAAATGCGCGCTGCCCCGTCTCGCGCATGGGGCCAACGCGGAGCACACCCAGCGGAAAGGAGGCGCGCGCATCGATAACCCCGCGCTTCAAGCGCACCAGTTCCAGGCTGCCGCCGCCAAGATCTCCGACAATGCCGTCAGCATCGGGAATACCCGAAGCAACGCCCAACGCCGCTGCCGTCGCCTCCTGCTCGCCGGGGAGCAACTCCACGGCGAAACCAAGCTGCTCTATCCGGTCGATCAGCACGGGGCCGTTGCTCGCGTCGCGTACCGCAGCGGTCGCCACGGCGCGCGGGCTGGCGATGCCCATGGCGTCGCACAACCCGCGAAACCTGGTCAGCGCCACCATCGCCATGTCCATCGCCGCCGGCTCTATCGCGCCGGTTTCGGCCAGCGATCGGCCCAGCCCGGCCAGCACCTTCTCGTTGAACAGCACCGCCGGAATACGGGCATGCCCGTCGAACACGACGAGGCGGACCGAATTGGAACCGATGTCGATGATCGCCGATCGTCGCCGGGCCGCCGGGCCGCCGGGCTCTACGCCTGCGTCGCCCACCCTAGCCTCGCCGCCGGCGCAGATGCAGCTTCGGCACCGCATCGCTATGCGCCAGCGCCTGCCCGCGCCCGGAAAGCGACGGGTTCGTCATGAAATACCGGTGCAGGTTAAACGGCCGCTCGCCCGGCGTATCTCGGATATAGTCGCCATCGGGCTGAAGTTCCCAACTCTGCTCGTTGTCGATCAGGTTGGCGACCATCACCTGATCGAGCACCTGATCGTGCACGGTCGGGTTGAGGATCGGCATCATATACTCCACCCGCCGATCGAAATTGCGCGGCATCCAGTCAGCCGACGAGATGAACAGCTTGGCGCCGTCATTGGGCAGGCCCCGTCCATTACCGAATGCCCAGATGCGGCTATGCTCCAGAAAGCGGCCGATCACGGACTTGACCCGAATATGTTCCGACAGGCCCGGCACGCCGGGGCGGAGGCAGCATATGCCGCGGACCACCAGGTCTATTTCCACGCCCGCGCCGCTCGCCGCGTACAGCTTCTCGATGATCGCCGGGTCGACCAGCGAATTCATCTTCGCCCAGATCATTCCCTGTCGGCCGGCGCGGACATGCTCGATCTCCGCGTCGATCAGGGCCGACAGCCGGTCGCGCAGGCCGTGCGGCGATATGGTGATCAGCTCCAGTTCTTTCGGCTCAACGTAGCCGGTGATGTAATTGAACAACTGGGCCGCATCCCGACCGATCCGCGGATCGGCGGTAAAGAAGCTGAGGTCAGTGTAAATCCGCGCTGTCACCGGGTGATAGTTTCCGGTGCCGAAATGGCAGTAGGTGCGGTACCCGCCCGCTTCCCGCCGCACCACCATCGACACCTTGGCGTGGGTTTTCCAGTCGATGAAACCATAGACGACCTGCGCGCCGGCCCGTTCCAGCGCGGACGCCCAGAGCAGGTTCTGCTCTTCGTCGAACCGCGCCTTCAACTCGACGACAGCGGTCACCGACTTGCCCGCTTCCGCAGCCGCGATCAGCGCATTAACCACCGCCGACTGCTTACCGGCGCGGTACAGCGTCTGCTTGATCGCCACGACATCGGGGTCGGCCGCCGCCTGCTTCAAAAAGGCGAGGACGACATCGAATGTCTCATAGGGGTGATGGACGATGATGTCCTTGCTGCGGATCGCGGCGAAGCAATCGCCGCCATGCTCGCGAATGCGCTCGGGGAAGCGCGGCGAAAAGGGTGGAAATTTCAGGTCGGGCCGGTCCTCCTCGACCAGCTGCTCAAGGTCGCCAATGCCCAGAAAGCCGCCGGTTTCGGTAACGATCGCGTCCTGCCCGCCCAGTTCGTTGTTGACCAGCGTTTCCAGGTGGTCGGGCATCCCCTGTTCCAGGTCGAGCCGGATCACACGCCCCCGCCGCCGGCGCTTGATCGCGGAGCGGAAGTAGCGGACGAGATCCTCCGCCTCTTCCTCCAGTTCGATATCGCTGTCGCGGATGATCCGGAAACAGCCGGAACCGGCCACCTCATAGCCCGGAAACAGCAGATGCTGGAAACAGCGGATCAGCGTTTCCATCGCGACATAACGGGCGGCGCGGCCGGGCAACCGGACGAATCGCTGCAACGTCGCCGGCAACATCACCAGTTCGCGGATCGGCGCACGATCCGACAGGCGAATCAGGTCGACGACGATCGACAGCCCTTTGTTGGGGATGAACGGAAACGGGTGCGCCGGGTCCAGGGCCTGCGGGGTCAGGATCGGGAAAATCTGTTCGCGAAAATGCGTTTCAAGCCAGGCCCGCTCATTGTCGCCAAGTTCGCTGTCGCGCAGCACCAGCAACCGGGTTTCGCGTAGCTGTTCGCGCAGCCCCCGCCATACCGCCCTCTGCTGTGACAGCAACCCCTCCGCATTTTCGGCGATCGCCGTCAATTGCTGGCTGACGGTCATGCCGTCGGGCGACCGCTCCTCGACCTGCTGAAGCTGCTGGCCTTTCAGCCCCGCGACCCGGACCATGAAGAACTCGTCGAGGTTGTTGCCCGAAATCGACAGAAAGCGCAGCCGCTCAAGCAACGGATGCGACGGGTTGGACGCCTCATCAAGCACCCGGCGGTTGAACGCCAGCCAGCTCAATTCACGGTTGAAATAGCGTTGCTCGACATCCGGGGCGACGGCGCGCGGAGGGGGGGCTAAGGTCGGCATGTCAGGCCCGGTTCTCGTCCGCTGATCGCATCGCGCCCAATGTGGCCCGCGCCAGCTTGAGCGACAAGCGCGAATGCTGTGACAGGGACGCTTCGTCCAGCGCGTCGACCACGCGGATCAACGCGACATGGCTGCGCTCGATGCGCGGCATCAGCCAGGCGACCAGGTCCGGCGGCGCGATCAGGTTGCGCTGGGCAAGCAGTTTTTCCACCAGCGCGCGGGCAAGCGGCTCGTCCGGGTCGCCAAGCGCCGCCACCGGGGTGGCGGCAAGCCGCGAGCGGAGGTCCGGCAACCTGACCCGCCAGACGGGCGGCGGCAGATCGGCAACCAGCAGCAACGGCCGCCGCGTCTCGTGCGCGGCGTTCCACGCGTGGAACAGTTCTTCTTCCGGGCGACGGTCGGCATCGTCGATCAACTGCCCCCCGGTCCTGCCGGCGAACAGGCGGCCGAGCAGGCTGCGCCCCGATTTGCGCGGGCCGGTCAGGATCGTCGCCATCACCGGCCACGTCCCCCAGCGGTCGAGATGGCGTACCGCATCGGCGTTGCTGTCGCCGACAATGAAGTCCCGTTCTGTCTCTCCGGCCGGCCAGTCGAACGGCAGGGCGATCTGGCTCATGGTCGGGGGCTGTTGCTCGGGCCGGGCGCCGGAGCGCCCGCCGCGCGGCGCACGATCCGCAGTGTGTCGCCGCCTCCCTGCACCTGCCAGCCACGGGCAGCGAAAGCGGCGCGCAAGGCGGCCGAATCACCCTGGAAAACCACCCGCATCACCGAAATCCCGCCGATCGCAAGGCTCGACGTCGCCGCCGATCGCACGCCCGGGATGCCCCGGATCGCGGCCTCCGTGGCGTTGACCGCGCCGACATCGGGCGTGTCGAACTGAACGGTGACCGCACTTGTCCCGGATGGCGTGTTGCCGGCAACCACGACGCCGCCGTCATCGGGCGCCAGTTCCAGGCTGTCACCCAGCGCATCGGCATCGACCGGCTCTTCGACAACCAGCGACGGGTCGGGCGCCAGCGCCCCCATTGCCAATGCCTCGCTGTACAGCGCATCGATCCGCCGCACCCCGGCATCCAGCAACTTCGGGATCGCGTCGCTATTCTCGACGCGCAGCGCGAATCGGCCGATCAGCCGCCTGTCCGGCCCATGGAACGCGCTGAACCAGCCGACTACCGGCCCGCCGGGCCACAGCCGCTGTAGCCGGACCTGGGGGATCAGCACGTCGGCGGCGCCGTAACCGTCAAGCAAAAACCGCCACCAGGTCCGCCCCGGCCGCCAGGTCTGGGCATTGTTGAGCAGCAGCGGATCGACCCCGGTGCCGGTCACGCGGATATAATCGATACTGCTGTTGCCGGTGCGAAACCGCGCCCACGCCTCTTGCCAGGGGTTGCGCAACTCAAGGCTCTGCGCGGTGCCGCCGCTCCATTGTACCGGCAAGACCAGCATCGGCGCCGAACGCGCCGCCTGGCCCGCGACGCCCAGTATCTGCCCCGCGCGCGCGCGATCGAACAGCACGCCCAGCCGCGCGATATAGCGGCGGGGGCCGATCTGCTCCTCCTCGACGACGATCCCGGCGACAACCCCGTCCAGCGCCGAATCGGACAGCACGGGCACGCCGGTGCCGGGGTGAGTGCGCTGCCACAGCGCGCGCCAACCCTTGCGCTGCGCTTCGCGCCAGCCACCATAGCGCGCGGCATCGGCATTTGCGGCGTAGACGTCGACGGCAATGCCGCTGACTTCAAGGCTGGACGAACTGTCGATCGGCGGCACACCGCGGTCCGTTCCCTCCAGCTGGGCATGCAATACCGCGCCGGCGCCGACGGCAAGCGCCAGGGCAAGCAGCGGCCGCACGAGGCTGAGCGGACGGGAAAGCGCGATCACGCCGCCCTTCTGGCGTGTTGGCGGTGGAAATCCAAGCGCGTTGTGGCTAGGCGACGGTCATGAACGACAACACGTCCTACACCTACGCCGGTGCCGGCGTTTCGATCGCCGCAGGGAATGCGCTGGTCCGCGCGATCGCCCCACTCGCCAAGGCAACCCGCCGCCCCGGCGCCAATGCCGAGCTTGGCGGTTTCGGCGGCTTCTTCGACTTGAAGGCGGCGGGCTATACCGATCCGCTGCTGGTCGCCGCCAATGACGGCGTCGGCACCAAGCTGAAGCTGGCGATCGAACATGATCGGCACGACGGCGTCGGCATCGATCTGGTCGCGATGTGCGTCAACGATCTGATCGTCCAGGGCGCGGAACCGCTGTTCTTCCTCGACTATTACGCCAGCGGCAAACTTGACGCGGCTGTCGCCGAACGTGTCATCGCCGGTATCGCCGAAGGATGCCGGATCGCCGGCTGCGCGCTGATTGGTGGCGAAACGGCGGAAATGCCGGGCATGTATGCCGACGGCGACTATGATCTCGCCGGCTTTTGTGTCGGCGCGGTGGAACGGACGCAGGCGCTGACCGGCAACCGGGTGGCGGCCGGCGACGTCATCCTCGGCCTTGCCTCTTCCGGTGTCCATTCCAACGGGTTCTCGCTAGTCCGCCGCCTTGCCGCCGACAAGGGCTGGAAGCTCAACCGTCCGTCACAGTTCGACATGGAGCAATTGCTGATCGACGCGCTGATGGCGCCGACCCGCATCTATGTGCAGGCGCTGCTGCCGCTGGTCCGCGCCGGCCGGGTTTCCGCCCTCGCGCACATCACCGGTGGCGGGTTGCTGGAAAATATTCCGCGCGCCCTGCCCGCCGGCCTCCACGCCCATGTCAACGCGGACGGATGGCCGCTGCCCCGGCTGATGGCATTCCTGCAGGCGCAGGGCGCGATCGAACCGGAGGAAATGGCCCGCACCTTCAACTGCGGGATCGGCATGGCGGTAATCGTCCCGGAAGCAGAGGCGCTGTCGGTCGCGGCAGCGCTGGAAAGCGCCGGCGAAACCGTCCTGCGGATCGGGCGCATCGAGGCCGGCGAACGAGGCTGCACCGTCGCCGGATCGACCGAGACGTGGAGCGCCCGCGCCAACTGGTCCGCCACCCATAATGACTGAGCGCGCGCGCCTCGGCGTACTGATCTCCGGGCGCGGATCGAACATGCTGGCGCTGGCGGAGGCGGCTCAGGCGCCGGACTGCCCCTATGCGATCGCGCTCGTCGCGTCGAACGATCCGGATGCGGCCGGGCTCGCAACCGCGCGGGCAATGGGCATCCCAACATGGGCGCATAGCCACAAAGGGCTGAAACGCGCTGAATTCGACGCGCTTGTCGATACCGCGCTGCGCGACGCCGGCGTCGAATATGTCGCGCTCGCCGGCTATATGCGGCTGCTGTCGGGCGAATTCGTCGGTGGATGGGCCGGGCGGATGGTAAACATCCATCCATCACTGCTCCCCAAATACAAGGGGCTGGACACCCACGCCCGCGCGATCGCCGCCGGTGACCCTGTCCATGGCGTCAGCGTCCATATCGTCACTGCCGAGCTGGACGACGGCCCCGTACTGGCACAGGCGGAGGTGCCGATTCTGCCCGGCGACACCCCGGAAACTCTTGCGACGCGGCTGCTGATCGAGGAACATCGACTGTATCCGGCGACGCTTGCGGAGTTCGTGCGCAATGCCCAGTTCCGATCCCGGCCCGGCGCTTGATCGGGTCCGCGCGATCTGCCTAGCTCTGCCCGGCAGCATCGAAAAACTGTCTCATGGCATCCCCGCCTTCGCGGCGGCGGGCCGGATGTTCGCCTATTTCCGGCATAACCACCACGGCGCACAACATACCGACGTCTGCGTGCGTACCGGCAGCCGTGACGAACAGGCCATGCTGATCGAACAGGCCCCCGCCCTCTACAGCTGGCCTGCCTATATCGGCCCGGCGGGCTGGGTCGCGATCGATGTCACCCCGTCCACCACCGACTGGGATCATGTAGCGGACCGCATCGCCGAAAGCTGGCGCCTCGCCACCAGCCGAACCAGCCGGAGGACACGCGCATGAGCGGCGAAGGCAGCGAGGAACGGGCACAGGAAGCGGCGGCGATCCGCCGTCGCTGGATCACGCTGGGCGAAGGCCTGGCGGTGGTGGCCGTCATCATCTCCGCCCTGACGCTGTGGAACAACTATTCCGAGCGCACATCCGACAAGGCCGAACGCGCCGCCGCCGAGCAGGCGGCCGGTGCCCGCGCGGCGACACTGACCCTGAAAGGCACGGCGCTACGGGACGGCAAACAGCTCGATCTGGCGCCGATCCGCGCAGAACAGACAATCCAAAGCCAGAGCATCGCTTTCCCCACCGCGCTCGGCATCGCACCGATCGGCACCGCCGGAGAGGCACGGATCGAGGCGCGCTGGTTCGGCGAAGCGTTGAAGAAAGCACGCCGCGACGCCGGCCTGCCCAACCGGCCGAAGGGGGATGCCCGCCTGCCGGTCGCCATCACCACCCGCTATCTGGTCGACGGCGACAGCCATAGCGAAGTGGCGCTCTACGACATCGGCTACGCGCTCGACGGCCAGATGTTCGGCGGCGCCGCCGTCCGCCTGCGTGGCCTGTCGCTGATCGAACATAGCAATGAGACACGCGCATCCGCGCGGCTCGATAAGCTGTGGAAAGCGCGAGCGGCTACAGCGCCCGCGCGAAAATAGCGTCCTCGAAATCCTCGTCGCCGACGCGAAAGATCCGCTCGCCAATCGCCGCGCAACCATGGCGCCGGTAAAAGCCGATCGCCGAGGTATTGGTCTTGGCGACGCCAATCAGCAGCCGGGTCATGCCGCGTACCCGCGCTTCGGCCACTGCGGCGGCGAACAACGCATTGCCCATGCCGCCACCCTGGTAGCGGGTCAGCATGTAAATGCGCCGCAGTTCGATGTCGGTTGCGCCGGTCTCGATCGGCAGGTCCGGCGGGGTCAGCAGCGCATAGCCGACCGGCGCGCCCCGCTCCCCTTCGGCCAGCCACAGCGCGCAGGCGGGGTCGGCGAGATGCGCCTCGTAGGCCGCCTCGCCGAACTTCTCGCCGACATGCGCGAGCAGATCCTTGCCGGCTATCATCCAGGCGTAGGTTTCCAGGAATGTAGCCGCGCTAACCAGCGCCAGCGCCGCCGCGTCCCCGGTACGGCAGCGACGAATGCCGCTGGCCGCCATGTCAGCCGACGATCTCGTCCGGCTTGAAGAAATAGGCGATTTCGATCGCCGCATTCTCTTCGCTGTCCGAACCGTGGACCGAATTCGCTTCGATCGATTCGGCCAGTTCCTTGCGGATCGTGCCCGGCTCGGCATTCTCAGGGTTGGTCGCGCCCATTATGTCGCGGTTGCGCTGCACGGCGTTCTCGCCCTCAAGCACTTGCACGACCACCGGGCCGGAGATCATGAAGGTCACCAGGTCGTTGAAGAACGGCCGCTCGCGATGAACGGCGTAGAAGCCCTCCGCCTGCTCCTGGCTCATCCGGATGCGCTTCGACGCGACGACGCGCAGGCC
Source organism: Sphingomonas flavalba (assembly GCF_047553045.1). Lineage (GTDB taxonomy): Bacteria > Pseudomonadota > Alphaproteobacteria > Sphingomonadales > Sphingomonadaceae > Sphingomonas_L > Sphingomonas_L flavalba_A. Next base: position 1,950,011 of record NZ_CP180208.1, read on the forward strand.
GGCTTCTTCCAGCATGCGCGTAACGGCGCCGGTCAGGTTGCGGCGGGTGGCATCGGGCTTGATGATCGAAAAAGTGCGGGTCGCGGCCATGGCCGTTCGGGCTCCGTAAAATTGCGTTGCTGGAAAGTGGCGCTCCCCTAGTCGCCTCGTACGAAATGCGCAAGCCGGCGGGCGCGGCCCAACGGCGGACAGCCGGCCGAAGCGAGGCCCCGACCTCCCCCGTCTTTCGCCATCTCCCGCTTTCAGTGCGCTATTGACATTGGAACAAAACAAGAACATTTAGCGACGAACGCCTGTTTAGGGAGGATTCGATGCTCGCCTTTCTGTCCCCGATCGTGTTTGTCGCCGCTCTGTTGCTTGCGGTCGCGGTGCTCGGTCAGACTGCGTTGCGCGACGCCGCTCGCATCGCCGCCATCCTGCGCGGTCGCGGTGCTGTGGAGCCAGCCCTGACGGCGCCCCGGGCGCGAGCCGGGCGCCCCGCCCGCATCATTCGTCGGCCGGCACGCCCGGCGCTGCTGCGCGATGCCGCCTGACCCGGGCATAGCTGCGGATGCTGAACGGCATGGCAATCAGGTAAAGCGCGCAGATTCCGCTCAGCGTCGCCCAAGGTGCGCTCAGCACCGCAGCGCCGACGATCGCGACCGCCGCCAGCGCCTCGAAACGGACGCTTCGCCGCAACCTCAGCGAAGACCAGCTGAACGTCGCGATGTTGGAGATCATCAGGAAAGCGACAACCGCCGTCCACGGGGCGGTCACCCCTGGCGAGCGCAGCGAATCGGCCCCCGTAGCCAACCACAGGAAGATCGGCAGCAGCGCCAGCCCGGCGCCGGCGGGCGCGGGAATACCGGTCAGGAAGCCGGCGGACTTGTGCGGCTGTTCGACGGCGTCGATCTGGGCATTGAAACGGGCAAGGCGCAGCGCGCAACATACCGCCAGGCTAAGCGCGAACACCCAACCGAACTGCGGCAGGTGCTGCAACGACCACAGATAGAGAATGATCGACGGCGCGACGCCGAACGCGATCACGTCCGACAGCGAATCCAGTTCCGCGCCGAACCGGCTTTCGCCCTTCATCATCCGGGCGATCCGGCCGTCCATGCCGTCGAGGATGCCGGCGAGCACGACCGCCGCCACCGCCTTTTCCCATTCGTCGCCGATCGCGAAGCGCACGCCGCTCAGGCCGGTGCACAACGCCAGCGCGGTCACCGCGTTGGGCGGCAGCGCCCGCAGCGGAATACCCCGGCGGGGCCGCTCGATAGGCGGCGGCGTCATTGCGACAGACCCGCCGCCCCGTCGTTGCGCCCGATTACGGCAAGCACCGTCTCCCCGGCCACGGTCCGCTGGCCAAGCGCGACGCGCGGCGCCGTGCCCGCGGGCAGGTAGACGTCTACTCGGCTGCCGAAACGGATCAGGCCGATCCGCTCGCCCGCCGTCACCCGATCCTCCGGCTTGACGAAGGTAACGATCCGCCGCGCGACCAACCCGGCAATCTGGGTGAAGCCGACGCGCAACCCGTCGTCACGCTCAACCAGGAAATGCTGGCGCTCGTTATCCTCGCTGGCCTTGTCGAGGTCCGCGTTCAGGAATTTTCCGGCGATATAGGCAACCGTCCGCACCGTTCCGGCGATCGGCGACCGATTCACGTGCACGTCGAATACGCTCATGAAGATCGACACGCGGACCAGCGGCGAATCACCCAGGCCCGCTTCTCCGGCCATCTCTCGCGGCGGCGTCACCGGCTGGATCAGCGTGATCAGTCCGTCCGCCGGCGCGACGATCAGGTCTTCGCCCTGCGGCACCGTGCGGACCGGATCGCGAAAGAAAGCGGCCACCCACAAGGTGATGCCCGCCATCGGCCAGGCCAGCGTTTCCCACGCGTTCCAGGCCAGGAACAGGGTTATCGCGGCGGCGATAAGGATGAACTTGCGCCCCTCCGGGTGAACCGGTGGTAGGCGCCATTTGACGGTCGGCGTGGTGTCCGACGGCTTGTCCGGCAATGACATTGGCCCTTCTTAGGGCCGGATGCAGCCATAGACAACGTGCCGCAGTTGATCGCGGCCGCCTCCTTGCCTAGGAGCATCGCCGACGTTCCCCTCAACGAAGGCCCCTCACTCATGGCAAAGATCAAGGTGAAAAACCCGGTCGTCGAGCTCGACGGCGACGAAATGACGCGGATTATCTGGCAGTGGATTCGCGAACGCCTGATCCTGCCCTATCTCGACATCGACCTGCATTATTACGACCTCGGCATCGAGGAACGCGACCGCACCGATGACAAGGTCACCGTCGATTCGGCCCGCGCGATCCGCGAACACGGCGTCGGCGTGAAATGCGCGACGATTACGCCGGACGAGGCGCGGGTCGAGGAATTCGGCCTCAAGAAGATGTGGAAGTCGCCGAACGGCACGATCCGCAACATCCTTGGCGGCGTCGTCTTCCGCGAACCGATTGTCATCGACAACGTCCCTCGGCTGGTGCCCGGCTGGACCGACCCGATCGTCGTCGGCCGTCACGCTTTCGGCGACCAGTATCGCGCCACTGACTACCGCGTCCCCGGCGCGGGCAAACTGCGCCTGGTGTTCGAAGGTGACGACGGCACCGTCATCGACGAGGAAGTGTTCCGCTTCCCGTCGTCGGGCGTCGCGCTGGCGATGTACAATCTCGACGATTCGATCCGCGACTTCGCCCGCGCCTCGCTCAACTACGGGCTGATGCGCAACTGGCCGGTCTACCTGTCGACCAAGAACACCATCCTCAAGGCCTATGACGGCCGCTTCAAGGACCTGTTCGCCGAAATTTATGAAAATGAATTCAAGGCACAGTTCGAAAGTGCTGGCATCGTCTATGAGCATCGCCTGATCGACGACATGGTCGCTTCCGCACTGAAGTGGAGCGGCAAGTTCGTCTGGGCCTGCAAGAATTACGACGGCGATGTCCAGTCGGATCAGGTCGCACAAGGCTTCGGCTCGCTCGGCCTGATGACCTCGGTACTGCTGTCGCCGGATGGCAAGACCGTGGAAGCGGAAGCGGCGCACGGCACCGTCACCCGCCATTACCGTATGCATCAGCAGGGCAAGGCGACGTCGACCAACCCTATCGCGTCGATCTTCGCGTGGACCGGCGGCCTCAAATATCGCGGACGCTTCGACGATACGCCGGACGTCATCCGCTTCGCCGAAACGCTGGAACGCGTCTGTGTCGAAACCGTCGAACAGGGTCAGATGACCAAGGACCTCGCGATCCTGATCGGCCCGGACCAGCCGTGGATGACAACGGAGCAGTTCTTCGAAGCGATCCGCGCCAACCTCGAAAAGGCGATGGAAGACTGGAAGTAAGCCATGACGCGGCGTGTGGCATCATTGCCGCCGCCGCGTATTTTCCGTTCTCTTCGCGCATTTATGGGGTAGCCACGGCTACCCCCTTCGCGTCATTATTGCTGTGTGGCGCTCCCGATCCATTCACCGGCATTCAGTGATGCATTGGTTATTCTCGGCGCAGCCGGTCTTGTCATCCCCACTTTCGCCCGGTTTCGCGTAAACCCGGTCATCGGCTTCATTCTCGTCGGCATTCTTGTTGGGCCGGCCGGCCTCGGTTCGCTGACCTCACATGCGCCGTGGCTCTATTACCTGACGATCACCAACCCGCATTCGATCGACGCATTCGCGGAACTTGGCATCATCCTGTTGCTGTTCTCGATCGGACTGGAACTGTCGTTCAAGCGGCTCTGGGCAATGCGGACACAGGTATTCGGCATCGGCGCGGCGGAACTGCTCGGCTCCGGCATCATCATTGCGCTCGCACTGATCGCGCTTGGCCAGTACTGGACCGGCGCGATCGGCCTCGGCCTCGCCCTGTCGCTGTCGTCGACCGCGCTGGTCCTGCCAATCGTCGGCACATCCGGCCCGGTCGGCCGCCTCGCCTTCGCCATGCTTCTGTTCGAGGATCTGGCGCTGGTACCGATTATCTTCGGTCTCGGCGCAATTGCCCCGTTCGGCGGCGGCGGGGTCGAAAACGCGCTGCACAGCGTTCTCTACGGCGGCGGCGCGGTCATCGCGATGGTCATCCTCGGCCGCTTCCTGCTGCCGATCCTGTTCGCCCAGGCGGCGCGGACCAAAAGCCCGGAAGTGTTCCTCGCCGCCAGCCTGCTGATCGTCATCGTCGCCAGCACCGCGACGACGGTCACCGGCCTGTCGCCGATTGTCGGCGCGCTGCTCGCCGGCATCCTGATCGCTGAAACCGAATATCATGGAGAGGTCGAAGGCACGACCGCGCCGTTCAAGGGCCTGGCCCTCGGCGTATTCCTGATCACCATCGGCATGAGCATCAATCTGCGTTCGGTCGCCGAATACTGGATGCAGCTCGCAACGGCGGTGGTCGGCGTCGTCGCGGCGAAATCGCTGGTCACCGCCGCGCTGCTGCGGTTGAGCGGCGTCCGCCGCGGCATCGCGATCGAAACGTCCGCGCTGATGGCGTCGCCGTCCGAAACCACGCTGATCGTGCTCGGCGTCGCCACCCAGGGCGGATTGATCGCCGCGCGCACCGCCGCCTTCTGGCAGACGGTCACGGCAATCGGCCTGACGATCACGCCACTGCTCGCACGGATCGGCAGCGACATCGCCCGAAGGATCGAGGTGGCGAGCCGCGAGGACGATCCGCTGAAGGATACCGGCGCCATCCCCGGCACGGTTGTCGTCGGCTTCGGCCGTGTCGGCCGACTCGTCGCCGACATGCTTCGCACCCACGACAAAAGTTTCGTCGCGGTCGAAACCGACATAGACGCCGTCGCTGAGGCGCGGCGCGAAGGCTATCCGGTGATCTTCGGCGACATCGCCCGGCCGCAACTGTTCGAACGGCTGAACCTCGGCAACCGCGAAGCGCTGGTACTGACCATGGACCAGCCCGCGCTTTCCGTCCGCATCGTCCGCCGGGTGCGCCGGCTCTATCCTGATCTGCCCATCGTCGCCCGTGCACGCGACACCACCCATGCCGCCGAACTCTACCGCGCCGGCGTGACCAGCGCCGCGCCGGAAGCATTGGAGGCATCGCTGCAACTGTCCGAGGCGGTGCTGGTCGAACTCGGCGTGCCGATGGGGCCGGTCATCGCCTCGATCCACGACAAGCGTGAAAAGCTGCACCATCAGGTCCGCGACGCCGCCAATCTCGACTTCCAACCGCGCATCACCGGCACCCGCCTGCGCGACCTGGAATCTTAGCAGCCCGGTTCAGGCGCCTGCGAAAGCGAAAGCCCGTGCACCGGCACCCGACCAATCGGGCGCCTGATTTCCGCGGATCAGGCCGCCGCCGCGACCCCGGTCAGCGCATCGCGCACGGCAGCGACAGCATCGGCGGCGCGGGCACCGTCCGGGCCACCACCCTGCGCCATGTCCGGGCGGCCGCCGCCGCCCTGCCCGCCCAGCACCGCCACCGCGGCGCGGACCAGCGCCACCGCGTCGCGCGATCCGACGAGATCGTCGGTGACCCCGACCGCCACCGACGCCCGGCCGTCGTTGACCGCGACCAGCGTGACCACGCCGGACCCGACTCGCTTCTTCAAAGTATCGAGCGCGCCGCGCAGCCCCTTGGGGTCAAGCCCGTCGACAACCTGGCCGATGAAGCCGACACCGCCGACCTGCTCCGCCGCCGCTTCACCCGTGCCGCCACTGGCCGGGCCACCCAGCGCCAACGCTTTGCGCGCCTCCGCCAGTTCCCGCTCCAGCCGCCGCCGTTCCTCGACCAGCGCGGCCACCCGCACCGGCACATCCTCCGGCGCCGTCTTCAGCGCCGCCGCCGCTTCGCGCAGGCGCTCGTCGCGGTGCACAAGCCACAACCGCGCCGCCTCGCCGGTCAGCGCCTCGATCCGACGGACGCCACTCGAAACCGCGCTCTCGGCGATGATCTTGAACAGCGCGATATCGCCCAGCGCGGCAACATGGGTGCCGCCGCACAGCTCGACGGAATAGGCGCGCTCGGCGCCGCTCCCCATCGACAGCACCCGCACCTCGTCGCCATATTTTTCGCCGAACAGCGCCAGCGCGCCGGCGGCAACCGCATCGTCCGGGGTCATCAGCCTGGTCGACACCGCGTCATTGCCGCGGATCTGTGCATTCACGTCCGCCTCAACCTCGGCAATCTGCTCCGCGGTCAGTGGCGAAGGGTGCGAGAAATCGAAACGCAACCGGTCGGGCGCAACCAGACTGCCCTTCTGCGTCACATGCTGGCCCAGCCGGTTCCGCAAGGCCGCATGCAGCAGATGGGTGGCACTGTGGTTGGCGCGCAACTGCGCCCGGCGGTCACCGTCGATCGCCAGCCGAACGGTGTCGCCGACCTTGATCGTGCCCGTTTCCACCCGGCCATGATGAGCGTGGAGCCGGCCGATCTCCTTGGTCGTGTCATCGACGACGATGCGCAGCCCCTTGTCGCCGGTGATCGCGCCGGCATCGCCCATCTGCCCGCCGGACTCGCCATAAAACGGCGTCTGGTTGGTCAGCACGGTGACGGTTTCGCCCTCGCTCGCCGCATCGACGCGGGCGCCATCGCGGACCAGCGCGACAACCTCGCCCTCGCCCTCGTTCGACACATAGCCGGTGAACTCGGTGCCGCCATGCGCCTCGGCGACGTCGAACCAGACATCGCTCGACGCCTTCGCGCCGGAGCCTTTCCACGCGGCGCGCGCCGCCGCCTTCTGCTCGGCCATCGCCGCATCGAAACCATCGCGGTCGATGCCCAACCCATGGGCGCGCAGCGCATCCTCGGTCAGGTCGTAAGGAAAGCCGTAGGTGTCGTAGAGCTTGAACGCGGTCTTGCCGGGCAGGGTATCGCCCGCCTGCATCCCGTTCGTCGCTTCCTCCAACAACCTCAGGCCATTGGACAACGTCTGGCGGAATCGCGTCTCTTCCTGCAGCAACGTCGCCTCGATCAGCGGCTGGGCGCGCAACAATTCGGGGAAGGCACCACCCATCTCGGCCACCAGCGCCGGCACCAGCCGGTGCATCAGCGGCTCCTTCGCGCCGAGCAGGTGAGCATGGCGCATCGCCCGCCGCATGATCCGGCGCAGCACATAACCCCGGCCCTCGTTCGCCGGCAGCACGCCGTCGGCAACCAGGAAGCCCGATGCGCGCAGGTGGTCGGCGATCACCCGGTGGCTCGCCTGGTTGGCGCCGGTGGTGGCGGTGCCGGTGCGCGCGCCGCTTTCGGCGATCAGCGCCTTGAACGTGTCGGTGTCGTAATTGTCGTGGACGCCCTGCAGCACGGCCGCAATCCGTTCCAGCCCCATGCCGGTGTCGATCGACGGGTGCGGCAGGTCGCGGACGATCTCGTTCGCCTCCTGCTCATACTGCATGAACACCAGGTTCCAGATCTCGGTGAAGCGGTCACCGTCCTCGTCCGGGCTTCCGGGCGGGCCGCCGGGAATATGGTCGCCATGGTCGTAGAAAATCTCGGAACACGGCCCGCATGGCCCGTTCTCGCCCATCGCCCAGAAATTGTCCTTGGTCGGGATGCGGATGATCCGGCTTTCCGGCAGACCGCTGATCTTGCGCCACAGGTCATAGGCTTCGTCGTCGGTATGGTAGACGGTGGCGGTCAACCGGTCCTTGGCGATACCCCATTCACGGGTGATCAGGTTCCACGCCAGCAGGATCGCGCGTTCCTTGAAATAATCGCCGAACGAGAAATTGCCGAGCATCTCGAAGAAAGTATGGTGGCGCGCGGTATAGCCGACATTGTCGAGGTCGTTGTGCTTGCCGCCGGCGCGCACGCATTTCTGCGAAGACGTCGCGGTGACATACGGCCGCGTCTCCAGCCCGGTGAACACGTTCTTGAACGGCACCATGCCGGCGTTGACGAACATCAGCGTCGGGTCGTTGTGCGGCACCAGCGGCGCGGAATGCACGGGCGTGTGCCCCTCACCCTCGAAATAATCGAGGAAGGAGCGGCGGATGTCGTTCGTCGATGTCATGCCCGCGATCTAGGCGACCAACCGCCCATGCTCAAGCATTCCCGCACGTCGGGGTCAGCCGAACGGCCGGTCGATCGACGGCGGCGGCTCTGAAAACCAGCGCGCCCCGCTCTCGGTGATGTGCAGGCAATCCTCCAGCCGCACGCCGAACCGGCCGGGAAAGTACAGGCCCGGCTCATTGGAAAAGCACATGCCGGGGGCGAGCGCCGTCTTTTCGCCGTGAACGAAATTGACCGGTTCATGCCCGTCCAGACCGATACCATGGCCGGTCCGGTGTGACAGGCCCGGCAACCGGTAACGCGGCCCGTAACCCAGCGTTTCGTAATGAGCGCGGACCGCATCGTCGACCGCTCCCGCCGTCACACCCACCTTCGCCGCATCGAACGCGATCTGCTGCCCCATGCGGACATGGTCCCACACGCGACGGACATCGTCCGGCGCGCGACCGGGAACAAAGGTGCGCGAAATATCCGATTGATAACCGTGGACGGTGCAGCCGCAATCCATCAGTACCACCTCACCCTCGCGCACCCGCTGGGGCTTGCCGCTGCCGTGCGGCAGCGCCGCCGCCTCACCAAGCAGGGCCATCGAGAATCCGGGCCTGCCGCCCAGCTTGGCCGTCGCCGCGTTCATCAGCGCGCCGATCTCGCCCGGCGTCATCCCTTCGCGCACCCTGGCCCATGTCCAGCGGTATGCAGCGACGGTGATATCCGCCGCCTTCTGCATCAGCGCCAGCTCGGCCGGAGTCTTGATCATTCGGCATCCGCGCACGACCGGGTCGGCGGAAACGAGGCGTGCGGCAGGCAGCGCCTGCGCAACACCATCCGAGGCGAAGAAGCGAACGGTCGACTCGACGCCAATCGCGCCATCGGCCGCGTTGCGGTCCCGCAACGCGCCCGCGACCACCGCGATCGGGTCCTCATCCTCCTGCCAGACGCGGACCTCCGCCGGGATACCCAGCGTCTCGCGGACCGACGGCTCCTCGAAGAATGGCGTGACCACCACCGCCTCGCCATCGGCTGGAATGACCAGCGCGGTCAGTCGCTCGCTACGATACCATTCGACACCGGAGAAATAGACCATCGTCGAACCCGGTTCGACGATGATCGCCGACAGGCCGTTCGCCGCCATCAACGCCCGCCCCCGGTCCAGCCGCCGGCCGCGCTCGGCCGCGTCGATCGGCACGACGTCTCCAGTCATACTCGCCAGGTCGCCGGTGTCTATCTCCGCGGCGAAGGCAACGCGTGGCAGCAGCGTCGCCGCACCCAGCAGGGCCGCACCACTCAACATCCTCCGACGACGGATGGAAAAAGCGGCGTCGATCATGGCAATTCCCCCTCGGCTCAGCGCCGTTGGTCCCGCCACATAATGCACCTGTCAAGGCCAACGCGTGCTTGACCGCGGGAATGCGATACCCCCAAAGGAACGGGAAAATCGCATCGGGGGAGACCGTCGCGTGGCGAAACGCCTGACCTATTACATCCTGCTCGGCTTGGTTCTGGGCATTATCGTCGGCTGGACGCTAAACGTCTCGATCGGTGACGATACGCCGGAAGGCAAGGCGACCCTGGTCCAGATCGCCGGCTATTTCAGCATCGGCACAGACATATTCCTGCGCCTTATCAAGATGATCATCGCGCCGCTGGTCTTCTCCACGCTGGTCGCCGGCATCTACCATATGGGAGACACCGCCGCGCTTGGCCGGGTCGGCATGCGCTCGCTCGGCTGGTTCATCGGCGCCAGCCTGATTTCGCTGACCGTCGGCCTGCTGCTGGTCAACGCGCTTCAGCCGGGGGTGGGACTCGACCTGCCGCTCCCCGCGGCCACCGCCTCCAGCGGCGTCGACCGGGCGGCGTTCGAGCTGAAAACCTTCATCACCCACATCTTCCCCGCCTCGATGATCGAGGCGATGGCGGATAACGAGATTCTGCAGATCGTCATCTTCTCGCTGTTCGTCGGCGTGGCGATGACCGCGGTCGGCGAAAAGGCGGCACCGCTCGCCAAGGCGATCGAGGCGCTGGTCGCGGTCATGCTGCAGATCACCGACTACGTCATGCGCCTTGCCCCGATCGCCGTGTTCGCCGCGGTGACCAGCACGCTGGCCGAACAGGGCCCTGCGATCATCGGCGACCTCGCCTATTTCATGGGCACTTTCTACATCGGCATCGTCGTGCTGTGGATCGTACTGATCGGCGTCTGCTTCCTGATCGTCGGCAGCCGTACCCGGCTGCTCGTCCGCTACATCCGCGAACCGCTGCTGCTCGCCTTCTCGACCGCATCGTCCGAGGCCGCCTACCCCCGCACGCTGGAAGCGCTCGACCGCTTCGGCGTACCGCCGAAAATCGCCAGTTTCGTCCTGCCGCTCGGCTATTCGTTCAACCTCGACGGGTCGATGATGTACATGACCTTCGCGACGATCTTCATCGCGCAGGCCTATGGCATAGACCTTAGCCTGGGGCAGGAAATCACCCTGCTGCTCGTGCTGATGATCACGTCGAAGGGCATCGCCGGCGTGCCGCGCGCCAGCCTGGTGGTCATTGCCGCGACACTCGCCCTGTTCGACATCCCGGAAGCGGGGTTGCTGCTGATCCTCGCCGTCGACCATTTCCTCGACATGGCCCGCTCGGCGACCAACGTCGTCGGCAACGCGGTGGCGAGCGTGGTCATCGCCCGCTGGGAAGGGGAACTCGATCCGGTCGAACCCGCGGAAATCGAACCGCCGAAGGCCCCGTCAAGCCGCCACGACAATCAGGCGTAGGCGTAAGGCCCGCCGGCCGCCAGCGCGCGCTGGTAGGCCGGCCGCGCGTGGATGCGCTCCAGCCAGCCAATCAGGCGCGGCCGCGTCTCGTCGAGGCCGGCGCGCTGCCGCGCCGCCTCCAGCGGAAAGCTCAACATGATGTCGGCGGCGGTGATCCCGTCGCCGACGAACCATTCGCTGCCTGCCAGTTCGCCTTCCAGATAATCCAGATGGCGGTCGATCATGCGCTGGATCGTCGCCCGCGCCGGGCGGCCGAGCAGGCCAAGCCGTCGCACCACCAGCATCACCAGCAGCGGCGGCATCAGCGACCCTTCGGCGTAGTGGAGCAGGTGGCGATAGCGCAGCACCAGCTGGCGATGGGCCGGCGGCCCCAACCGGCCGTTCGCCTTCTCGACAAGGTATTCGACAATCGCGCCGGTCTCCGCGACGACACAGTCGCCATCCTCGATGACCGGCGATTTGCCGAGCGGGTGGACCTTCGCCAGTTCCGGCGGCGCCAGCATCGTCTTCGGATCGCGAGCATAGCGCCGCACCTCGTAGGGCAACTCCAGTTCCTCCAGCATCCACAGGATGCGCTGCGACCGGCTGTTCTCAAGATGATGGACGATGATGGTCATGCGGCCACTCTCTCGCTCCCTCGCGCCGTGCATGAGCGCCTCGCGCCGGCAGATCAGGCCATGCCGCGCCCGCCGATGTCAATCGTTCCATGGCGGCGCACCTGCCGACGCGAAAAACGACGGCTGCGCGGCAGGCATATGCCCCAACAACACAAAAGGCCCGCCGGGGCGTCCGGCGGGCCTTGGGTGCTTGGCACGAACAGCGCCGCAACATATCCGGCCGGCTGGGGCGCGGCCGTCACCGCGCCCGGCCGGGTCACAGATCGTCGGCGTCGTCCGCACCGGGTCCGGTCATCATTTCCTCTGCCACCCGGTCGGTGTGACTGCGGATCGCCTTTTCCAGCTTCGTCGCGAGTTCCGGGTTTTCCTTGAGGTAGGTCTTGGCGTTCTCCCGCCCCTGGCCGATGCGGATTGAGTCGTAGGAGAACCAGGCGCCGGATTTCTCGACCAGCCCGGCCTTGACACCAAGGTCGAGGATCTCACCGATCTTCGAAATACCCTCGCCGTACATGATGTCGAATTCGACCTGCTTGAACGGCGGCGCGACCTTGTTCTTGACCACCTTCACCCGCGTGCTGTTGCCGACGATATCGTCGCGGTCCTTGATCTGCCCGGTACGACGGATGTCGAGGCGGACGGACGCATAGAATTTCAGCGCATTGCCGCCCGTCGTCGTCTCAGGGTTGCCGTACATCACGCCGATCTTCATGCGGATCTGGTTGATGAAGATGACCATGCAGCGCGAACGGCTGATCGATCCGGTAATCTTGCGCAGCGCCTGGCTCATCAGCCGGGCCTGCAGGCCGACATGGCTGTCACCCATCTCACCCTCGATCTCGGCGCGCGGAACAAGAGCGGCAACCGAGTCGATGACCAGCACGTCGATCGCGTTGGAACGGACCAGCGTATCGGCAATCTCCAGCGCCTGCTCGCCGGTGTCGGGCTGCGACACGATCAGTTCGTCGATGTCGACGCCAAGCTTCTTCGCGTAAACCGGGTCCAGCGCATGTTCGGCGTCGATGAAGGCGGCGGTGCCGCCACCCCGCTGCGCCTCGGCAATCGCGTGCAGCGCCAGCGTGGTCTTGCCGGAGCTTTCCGGCCCGTAAATCTCGACAACGCGGCCACGCGGCAAGCCGCCGATACCCAGCGCGATGTCCAGACCGAGCGACCCGGTGGAAATAGCCTCCACCTGCATCGCTTCCTTGCTGCCCAGCTTCATCGCCGAGCCTTTGCCGAACGCGCGGTCGATCTGCGCGAGCGCCGCTTCCAATGCCTTTTGCCTGTCCATATTCCCCGCAGTTCCGCTGTCGATGACTTTAAGCTGTGCCGACATGGCAGGCTCCCTCGTAGATCGGGCGTGCGCCGGGTTCAACGCACTCCAATCCATGTACATCGTTTGTTCCCATGGAACAAGAGCGGAACATTATTTTATCCGGGACGCGGAATTCAGCGCCCGAACCGGCGGAACGCACGCATTTTGGGGTTGGTGGGGAACAACCGGCATTGCTCCCCGAATTTTTCATATCAACGAATCGGGTATCGCGTCCGCCGCAATGCGCCGGGCGCGAATCCGATGCTACAGCCGCCCCGCCCTCAACGACTGGTCGATATGCTCTGCCTGGCGCAGCACCAGCGCAACGATGGTCAGCGTCGGGTTGCACCCGCCAGAGGTGGGGAACAGGCTGCCGTCGGAGACAAACAGGTTCGGCACGTCATGCGTCTGGCCATAGGGGTTGCAAACGCTCGCCTTCGGGTCCGTGCCCATCCGCGCAGTCCCCATATTGTGGGTGGCGGGGATGTAATCGCCCATTTCGACAATCTGTTCGGCGCCCAGCGCCTCGTAAATCCGCCGCCCCGCCTTCCACGCGTAATTCTTCATCGCGATCGTGTTGGGGTGGTCCTCGTAATGCACCACCGGCACCGGCAGCCCGTAGCCGTCGCGCTCGGTCGGGTGGAGAGTGATGGCGTTGGACAGCTGCGGCGGGTCTTCCCCGGTCAGCAGCATCCCGGCGAGTTGGTCATATTTGGCCAGCACATCGGTCAGTTCGTGGCCCCAGCCGCCGATCAGCATGTTCTTCGCCAGAATTTCCGGCGTGAACGGCACGGTGCTGATCAGGAAACCGCCGGCAAAGCCGCGCTCCGGCTTGTGCCCGCGCTCGTCGCGGACCGCACCGGCCAGGTGGGTCTGGCGGTGGAAATGCACCTTGCCCGGCATCACCCCCATCACCTGGATGGTGAAATGGCGCATATAGTTGCGCCCGATCAGTCCGCTGCTGTTGGCCAGCCCGTTGGGGAAACGCGCGCTTTTCGTGTTGAGCAGCAGCCGCGTCGTCTCAACGACATTGCCGGCCACCGCCACCGCCCGCGCCTTCTGGGTCACGCTCTTGCCGTTGTGGAGATAGGTGACGCTCTCAACCCGCCCGGCGTCGTTCAGCGCAATCCCGGTCACCATGCATTCCGGTCGCAGATCGAACCGGCCGGTCTCCTCCGCCTTCGGAATCTCGGTATAAAGCGTCGACCATTTCGCGCCGATCGCACAACCGGATGTGCAGAACCCCAGCTGGTGGCACGCGGGCCGATCGTCGCGGTCGACCGAGTTGATCGCCATGTTGTGGGTATCAATATCGGTATAGCCGCACTTGCGCGCGCCGGCTTCCAGCACCTTGAAATTGTTGCCCGGCGGCAGGAACGGTATGCCGTTTGTGCCGGTCACGCCCAGCCGCAACTCAGCCTTCTGGTACCACGGGTCCAGCTCCTCCGGCGTCACCGGCCAGTCGACCAGCGTCGTGTCCGCCATCGCGCCATATGTGGTCAGCGCGCGCATCTCGTGCGGCTCCAGTCGCGGGCAGGCGGCGGTCCAGTGCATCGTCGTGCCGCCGACGGTCTTGCAATTCCACACCGGAAAATTCGGGTCGGGCTTGCCGGTTGCCATCCGCCGGTCGAGCCAGGTCAGCTTGCCGAACATCTCCGCTTCGTCGTTGACGATATCGGACATCTGCAACCGGGGGCCGGCTTCCAGGCAGACGACCTTGTGGCCGCGCTGCGCCAGTTCGTTGCCCAGCGTGCCGCCGGCAGCACCGGACCCAATGACGACGAAGACGGAACTGTCGTCCAGTGCGAAACGGGTCATCCCTGCCCTCCCGCCGCCGTTTTCGGCAACCAGTCGATGTCGTCGAACCCGCGCTCCAGATAACCGCCATATTCGATGGAAGAGCCTTCGTAACCGACAAGCTTCCACACCGCCGGGTCGCGGTAGATCATTTCGGCCCCGCGCCACTGCAACGCCTTGAAAAACGGCAACTGGTCGACCTTCTCGACAAGGCTGCGCTGGATGACGGCGGGCAACTCGGCGAACGGCGCGATATACGATCCGTCCAGCGCCGCCAGGCCCAGGTCATGCGCCTTCACCGCTTCCGCATTGGCCGCGATCTCCTGCAGATAGCGGTCGGCAACGCCCCGATAGAACGCATCGGTCAACGCGCGGTGCGGATAGGTCGTCCGCAGCAGCGCGGCGGTGGTCGCGGCCCGCCGGTCGGCTACCGCCACGGCGGCCCGCGCCCCCGGCGCCAGCACCAGCGCGCCACTCAGGGCAAGGCACCGCATCGTCGCCCGCCGGGTCAGTCCAACTTCGATCATCGTCTGGCCCTCCCCATTGCTCAGAAGGAAACGCCGGCCCGGGCGTAATACTGCCGGCCGCGATCGAAGGCCTGCATGTAGAAACCGAAACTCGGCTGATAGTCGCCGAACACCCGGAATTTCTTGTCGGCGATATTGTCGACGCCGAAGGTCAGCGAATAGACCCGGCTCGGGTCCTGCCAGCGGATGCTGGCATTCACCACGCTGTAGCCCGGCTGGTAGAGATGCGGATCGTTGATACCGTTGGCGTTGGTGAAAAAACCGGACCGGTACGACCAGTCGACATGCGGCGTCAGCGCGCCCGCGCCGCCCAGTTCAATCTCCTTTTCCACCGATGCGCTCAGCGTCCATTTCGAAACGAGAACGAACTTCGAATCCAGCGCCAGTCCCTGCACGCCGGCATCCAGCCGCTTGAACTTGGCATCCGTCATGCCGGCCGCGGCATTCAGCCGCCATCCGTCGCCGGGAACAAAATTGCCTTCTATTTCCAGCCCCTGGATGCGGGCCTTGCCAGCGTTGGTGATGAACGGGCCGACCCGGCTCGCGTCGGCGACCAGCAACTGCATGTCCTGATAGTTGGTATAGAAGGCGGCGGCGTTCAGCCGCAGCCGGTTGTCGAGCGCCATCAGCTTGAAACCGGCCTCGTAGGAATCGACCGTTTCGGGTCGAAAGCTCGGCAGGCTGGGCTCCGGCGGGAAGATGCGCTGGGTGTAGCCACCACCCTTGAAGCCCTGCGAATAGGTCGCATACAGCATCAGGTCCGGCTGCACCTGATAGGACAGGCTGACCATCGGGGTCCATTTGTTCACATTCGCCTCGACCGTCTGATAGGGGACGGTCCGCGTGCCGGTCGGAATGTCGAGGAACGGCAGCAGCGTCGAGACGACATACTGGTCCGGCAGGTAATCCTTGCGATCCTCGGTGTAGCGGAGGCCGCCGGTCAGCGTCAGCGCCTCGGTGACCTTGAAACCGAGCTGGGCAAACGCCGCCCAGTTCTTGTAATCATAATAACCGCCGGACTGAGCCGACACGACGAGGAAGTCGATCGGGTTGATGTCCTGTCCCTTCTCCTTGAAGAAATAGAGCCCGGTCACCCAGTTCAACCGCCCGTCCATCGCCTTGCCGACAAACTGGAATTCCTGGCTGAACTGCTTCTGGGTAAACACGTCGTAGACATGGTTTATTCCCAGATTCGACCCGTCCCGGTCCTGCGCGAAACTGCCGTTTATCCGGCGGATCGCGGTAATCGACTTCAACTGCATGTCGTCGGCGATTTCGTAGGATGCGGTCAGCGACGCGGACCACAGCTTCAAGTCCGAAAAGGTCGGCCCGGTCGAATAGTTGGTATCGTTGCTGTAAAGGCGCTGGTTATAGCAGTTGGTGTTGGTCACCGCTGCAGTGGTCAGGCAGTCCGCCGGATTGCCGAACCCGGTCGCGATGAAGTTCTGCAGGGTTACGAAACTGCCCGCTGCGGCGGGATCGATGCCGGTGACCACCACCGGCGCGCCATGGCTCTTGTCGCGGGTATAGTCGGCGGACAGGGTAACCTCCAGCCCGCTGTCCTGCGGGGCAAGGCGCAACGTGCCACGAATGGTGCTGCTGTCCTTATTGCCCAGTTTCTTGCCCAGCGCCGGCGCGTTCACATAACCGTCCTGACGGAATATGCCGCCGGCCACCTTGGCATACAGCCCGTCGGCCAATGGCCCACTGACCATCGCGCGCAGATTGACCAGGTTGTCGGTGCCGTATTTGAAATCGCCCTTCACCCGCACCGAATCGTCGGGCTGGATCGTCGTGACGTTGATTGCACCGCCAATGGTGTTGCGGCCGAACAGCGTGCCCTGCGGCCCGCGCAGAACCTCTACTGAATTGACGTCGATCAGGTCGAACACGCCACCGACGGTGCGGCCCAGATAGACCCCGTCGACATAGATGCCGACGCCCGGCTCCACCGTCGGCGCGAAATCACTCTGGCCGATACCGCGGATATAGACCGCCGCGTTCGACGCGACGCCGCTGTTCGACGGGATGTTGGCGAAGGTCAGGTTGGGGGTGAAATCCTGAATGCGGTTGACCTGCGCAATGCCTTGCGCCTCCAGCCGCTGGGCGCTGAACGCGGTGATCGAAATCGGCGTGTCCTGCAGATTCTCGGCCTGTTTGCGCGCGGTGACGGTAATCGTCTCCAGCGCGTCGCCGCCGCCGGGCGCGCCACCCTGTTCCTGCGCCAGCGCGGCTCCGCTCGTCGTGGCGAGCAAACCCGCCAGCAGCAGTGACGACAGCGCGTGATTCCCGTTCGAAATGGCCTTGGCCATACTCCATCCCCCCTCATGCCTCATCGCCTGTCAGCCGGCGAAAACCGCCGGCTCCGGCCAGGTTAGTGGGGGCAATCTCTCAATTCGCGAATGGCGCTGCTATCCGCATTGTGAAGGCATTGTGCGTTTTTGGGCGTCAAAAAGACGCCCAATGGCGGACAACACCGCTCAGCCGGCGGGCGGAAAGCCGTCCAGCGCCATGATGTCGCCGGCCAGCGCGAGCAACGCGGCATCGGCGTATCGCGCGCCGCTCAGCATCATGCCGATCGGCAGCCCCATACGATCGCGACCGAACGGCACGCTGATCGCCGGCAGGCCGGCCATGCTGTCGGCGCGGGTGAACCGGGTCAGCGTTGGAAAGGTCGGCACCTGCGCCCCACCCAGCGCGATCGTGTCGCCGCAGGGGATCGGCGGCGCGGTAACCGGCGTCGTCGGCAACAGCAGCGCGGCGATGCCGTCGGTGAACAGCGCGGCGTAGGCGTCGCGCAGCGCCGGCCATTCATGGCCGATCGCCTCGGCATAACGCTCGGCGGACACCGCCTCGCCGCCCGCGGCCAGCGCCAGAAGATGGGCGACGTCCGGCGTGGCAACGCTGGCTAGCAGTGCCTCGAACGGCTGTCCGCTCAACGCCGGTGTGGAGGCGCGCAGCGACGCCTGCGTCTCGTGCAGCGCGATCGCGAAGCCGCAGGCTTCGTCAATCGCCAGAATCGGCGCCAGATCGACGGTAACAACCTCGTGCCCCGCCGCCGCGATCAGCGCGATGCACCGCCGATAGGCATCGGCGACATCCGCCGCCATCACCCCCAGCACGGCTTCGGTAGCGATGCCGATCCGCACCGGCCCGCCGCGCGCCTCCGGCGCCGCGGCCTCGCCCGACAGCATCGCATCGGCCCAGACGATCCGGCGCAGGTCGCGTGCCATCAGGCCAATCGTGTCGCGGCTTGGGGTCAGCGCGATCATCCCGTCCGCCGGGTATCTCCCGGTCGACGGACGAAACCCGATCACGCCGCAGAATGCCGCCGGAATCCGCGCCGACCCGCCGGTATCGGTCACCAGCGCCAGATCGCCGAGGCCAACCGCCAGCGCCGCCGCGCCGCCGCCGCTCGACCCGCCGGCTACCCGGCCGGGATCATGCGGGTTGGCGATCGCGCCGGTCCAGCCATTGGCGCCGGTCACGCCGAACGCCAGTTCGTGCAATGTCGTCTTCAGCGGAAAGCGGGCGCCCGCCTCGCGCAGCAGCCGCACCGCCGCCGCGTCACGCCGCGCCCGCACCCCCGCGAACAGCGGTGTCCCCGCCGTCCATTGCAGGCCGCGCACCGCGATATTGTCCTTTACATGGACAAAGGGCGCGCCATCGGTCGACGGCGCGCCCTCCTGTACCAGCGCGGCGGTGTCGACCTCCGCGATCGCGTTCAGCCCGGCGGCGCGCTCAACCAGAGCGCCCAGCGCCGCCGCTGCGGCGTCCGCCATCATCCGAGCGCCATGGTGACGGATTTCGCCTCGGTGTAGAGGTCGCGCGCGGCATGGCCCAGTTCGCGGCCGTAACCGGACATCTTTACCCCGCCGAACGGCACCGCCGGGTCGAGCAGATTGTGGCAATTGACCCAGACCGATCCGGCCTTCAGCTTGCGCACGACGCGGTTCGCCAGGGTCAGGTTGTTGGTCCACACGCTGGCACCCAGCCCGTAAATGCTGTCATTGGCCAGCCGCACCGCCGCGTCGACATCGTCGAACGGCGTCGCCGCGAGCACCGGGCCGAAAATCTCCTCGCGGTAGATCGTCATGTCCGGCCGCACGTCGGCGAACACCGCCGGCTTGAAGAAGAAACCCGGCCCGTCGACCGCGTCGCCGCCGGCGACCAGCCGCCCGCCCTGCTTCCGGCCGGACTCGAGATAGGCCTGCACCCGTTCGCGCTGCTTGGCGGAAACGAGCGGCCCCATCTGCGCATTCTGGTCGAAGCCGGAACCGAGGACGAAGCTCTGCGCGACATTCGCCAGCCCTTCCATCACCGCGTCGTAGATCGGCCGCTCGACGAACAGCCGCGATCCGGCGGTGCACACCTGGCCGTGGTTGAAGAACACCGCCTGCGCCGCGCCCTGCACCGCCATGCCGATATCGGCGTCCTTCAGGATGACCACCGGCGACTTGCCGCCCAGCTCCAGCGACACGCGCTTCATCGTGTCGGCGGTCCGCCGCTGGATGATCTGGCCGACCTCGGTCGATCCGGTAAAAGCGATCTTGTCGACATCCGGGTGATCGACCAGCGCGGCGCCCGGTGCCGCGTCGCCGGTGACGATGTTGACGACGCCGTCGGGCATGCCCGCCTCGCAGATCAGCTGGCCCAGCCGCAGCGCGGTCAGCGGCGTGTCCTCCGCCGGCTTCAGCACCACGGTGCAGCCGGCAGCCAGCGCCGGCGCGATCTTCCACACCGCCATGACCAGCGGGAAATTCCACGGAATGATCTGGCCGATGACGCCGACCGGCTCGCGCAGCGTCTGCGAGGTGAAACTGACATCGGGCACATAGGCGAAGGACGGCGAAATCGTCGTGCCCTCGATCTTGGTCGCCCAGCCGGCCATGTAGCGCAGTGAATCGATCGCGATGTTCAGGTCGCCGTAGCGGGCCATCGGCAGCAACTTGCCGTTGTCCAGGGTTTCCAGCTCGGCCAGTTCGTCGGCATGGGCCTCGACCAGGTCGGCCAGCTTCAGCAGCAGCCGCTCGCGATGGACCGGGCGCAGCGCCGACCATGCTCCCTCGAACGCCCGCCGCGCCGCCTTGACCGCGCGGTCGACATCACCGGCGGTGCCGGCCGGAACGGTGGTGATCGCCAGTCCGGTCGCCGGGTCGGTCACGCTCAGCGTCCGGCCCGATTCGGAATCGACCCACTGGCCGTCGATCAGCATCTTGCCGGGGCCGGAAACGAATGCGCGCGCCGCATCCCCCAGCCGGCTTTTCTGGTCCACGACGTCCGCCATAACCGCTCCCTGCAACGATGAATGAATAGGATGTGCTAAGCGGAGCATGAAATCCACTGCTATCCGAAACACGCATGGGCAAGCCGCAAGCCGCACGATAAGCCCGGCGGGCCAAACCCGTTTTTGCTTGACATTTCGACTAATTTACCCGCCCTTTGCACACAGCAGAGAACTGCGACGCCGGCGCCGACCGCATAGAGGCCACCGCCCGTGATCGGTCAGTCGGCAAGGAGGGGTTATGCTTTCCTGTGCTCATGGGAATGCCAGGGTTCAGACGCCCGTTTTCCAGTCCCGCGATCCGAACGAGGTCGTCGACTATGTCGCCCGCGCGCTGGCGCCGCACCGCATGGACGCGCACAACCCGTCACAGATGGCGGCAAAGCTCAGTTGCTTCGAAATCG
This sequence comes from Sphingomonas flavalba, assembly GCF_047553045.1. Classification (GTDB taxonomy): domain Bacteria; phylum Pseudomonadota; class Alphaproteobacteria; order Sphingomonadales; family Sphingomonadaceae; genus Sphingomonas_L; species Sphingomonas_L flavalba_A. Next base: position 1,970,667 of record NZ_CP180208.1, read on the forward strand.
CATCGGCGCGGATCGTCGACATCCGCTACGGCACCGACGTGTGGATCGACCCCGGCGAGCTGGAATCGCACTTTCTCGTCCACGCCTCGATGCAGGGCACGACCTCGATCTGGTCGGGCGGCGTGCGCGGCGAAATGCGGCCGGACAACCTGTACGTCAGCTCGCCCGGCATGCCGATCAAGATCCACATGACCCCGGAATGCAGCCACCTGACCGTGCGGATCGCCTGGTCGGCGATCGAGGACTATCTCGCCAGGGTCATGCATATCGCGACCTCGCGCCCGCTGGTCTTCTATCCGGCGCGCGAACGCGGGCAGGATCTGCCGATCGCCTGGCGCAATACGCTCGGCTACATCATCGACCAGACCCGCGCGGCCCCGGCGCTGATGGCGAATGACCGTACCCAGAAACAATGCCTGACGCTGCTGATCGAAATGCTGCTCAGCCACTATGCCAACAGCTATTCCGACCGGATCGCGCTCAGCGGCAACGACGTCGCGCCCTGGCATGTCCGGCGCGGTCGCGACATCATCCATGAATCGCTCGATCGGGCGATCTCGGTCAGCGAACTGGCCGAACAGGTCGGCGTCAGCGTGCGCAGCCTCGAAAACGGCTTCCGTCAGTTCGTCGGCATGACGCCCACCGAATATATCCGCCGTCACCGGCTGGAAAAGCTGCATCAGGCGCTGATCGACGAGGATGAAGAACGCAGCGTTACCGAACTGATGCTCGAATGCGGCATCGTCAATTTCGGGCGCTACGCCCAATATTATCGCCGCCAGTACGGCTGCCGTCCGTCCGAAACGCTGCGCAACCGCCGCCTCGTCTGACCATCGCCGCGGGCCGCGATCACGCCGCGCCGGGCTGGCCCGTGAAAATCCGCCCTGGGTTCAATATTCCCTTCGGGTCCAGCGCGCCGCGCAACTGCCGCATCAGCGCGATCTCCGTCGCCGAACGGCTAAGCCCCAGCCAGGCGCGCTTCAGCATGCCGATGCCATGCTCTGCGGAAATCGATCCGTCCATCGCACCGACCGCTTCGTAGACAATCCGTTCCGCCGCTGCACGCTGGGCCTCGTCGGCCAACGCCAGCGCAAGGTGCAGGTTGCCGTCGGCGATATGCCCGAAGAACAGCGGCCGGCTGCCCGGCAGTTCCGCGCTTAACGCCCGTCGCAACTGGTCGACCAGCGGCCCGATCGCCTGCAATGCGACGCTGACGTCGAACGGCTCGACCAGCGGCATCGCTTCGACCAACGGCCCGATCGCATCGCGCACCGTCCACAGTCGCTGGTGATCGCGTTCGGACTGGGCAATGACCGCATCGGCGATAACCCCGTCGGCCAGACAGGCCTCCAGTGCCGCCGCCAGCGCACCGTCCGCCTGCCCCTCGATCTCGACCAGCGCGGCCAGCGGCGGCTGCACCGCAAATGGGCGGCTCCCCCCCGGCAACGCCGACGCCGCGCTCAGGAACTCGTCCCACATCAGTTCGAACGCGCCCAACTGCCCCGGCAGCGCCCGATCCAGTCGGCCGAGCAAGGCCACCGCCCCGGCGTAATCGTCGAGCGCGCACAGTGCTGTCTCGCGGCGGATCGCCGGCGGCCGCAGGCGCAGCACTGCGCGCGTGACCACACCCAGCGTCCCCTCCGCCCCGACAAACAATTGCTTCAGGTCGTAGCCGCTGTTGTTCTTCAGCAACCGGTTCATCGCCGAAACCACCGTCCCGTCGGCCAGCACCGCCTCCAGCCCCAACAGCTGGTCGCGCATCATGCCATGGCGCAACACCTGATGGCCGCCGGCGTTGGTCGCGATCATCCCACCGATCGTGCAACTGCCGCGCGCGCCGATATCGACCGCCAGCCACCAGCCCGCCTCGGCCGCCGCCGCCTGCGCCGTCGCCAAAACGCAGCCGGCGCCGACCGTCATCACCCCGGCAACCGCATCGACCGCCTCGACCGTCGCGATCCGCTCCAGCGACAGGATCAGTTCGCCGTCGCGGGGCAGCGCCGCGCGGGTCATACCGGTCCGGCCGCCCTGCACCACCACCGGCTGCCCGGCGGCATGGCAGGTCGCCAGAACGAAGGCGACCTCGGCCGTATCGCCCGGCCGCACCACCCCCGCCGGCCGCCCGGCCGCGCCGCCGCTCTCGTCGTCCAGATAGCGCGGCTCAACCGCATCCGGCCCGTGAACATGGCGGGCACCGATCCGCGCCGCGATGGCGGCAAGGACCATCAATCGCCACCCGACCGGAAATTGGGCATCAGTTCGCGCTGGCGCAGCATCGCGACAAAGTCGTTCAGCCGCCCGTCGCGATAAGCGCCGACGTCGACACCGGCATAGTCATAGAACCCCGCGCCGTCGCGCAGCCCGCGCCGCTCTTCCGCCATGTTGCGGCCAATGACCGGCGGCGCGGCGAAACGATGCGCGTCGACATGCTCGGACAGAAAGGCGCTGGCGTGGTGCAGAATGTCGCCGCCGCCCCAGTCGATGAATTCGAGCAGGCCGAGCACGGCGAAGCGCAGGCCGAAGCCGACGCGGATCGCCGTGTCGATATCCTCGGCGGATGCAACGCCCTCCTCCCACATCCGCGCCGCCTCGTTCATCGCCAGCGCCTGAATGCGCGGCACGATGTAGCCGGCGCCCTTGCACACCACGGGGATCTTGCCGATCGCGGTCAGCACCGCGCGCAACCGCGCCACCGTCTCGTCCGTCGTCGCGGCGGCGGGCGAAAGCTCGACCAGCGGCATCAGATAGGCCGGGTTCAGCCAGTGGGCATTGAGGAAACGTTCGGGCCGCGCCACCATTGGTGCCAGCAGGTCCGGCGCGATCGTCGACGTGGTCGAAGCGATGATCGCATCGTCGGCGACATGTTCGGACAATAGGGCATAGCAGTCGCGCTTGGCGTCCAGCGTCTCCGGCACCCCTTCGAACAGGATGGCGGCACCGGGCAGCGCCGCCGGCGCCGCATCGCACCCAAAAAAGCCGATCCGCGCCATTGCCGCATCGGCGCCGGCCCGGTCGATCGCACCGACACTGGCAAGGAAGCCCAGGTCCCGGCCAATCTCGCCGCGCGCATCCGCTTCCAGCGCCGCCAGCGCACCCGCCGCTCTTGGCTTCAGGTCGAACAGCATGACCGGATGCCCGGCGGCGGCGAAGGCGATTGCGATGCCCCGCCCCATCCGCCCGGCCCCGATCGCGCCAATCGGGTCCCGTTCAATAGCCATTGAACAGAAATTCCTTCATCGCCGCGCGGTCCAGCCCGGCCAGGCCCAGCGCCTCCAGCGTCCGCCCGTTCGCGTACAGGTCCTCGCCGACAATCGCAGAGCCGATCGCCAGCAGGCCCGCCGCGATCGGCGTCGGCGCTCCGGCCCAGCGCCCGATCGACACGATCATGCTCAGTCCAAGCGCGGTATCCTCGCGCATGTAGCGATGGTCCTTCAGGTCGATCTTCTCGCGCCAGTCGCCGCTGTCGGTCAGTTTCTCATGCGCCGATCGGCCGTACATCCATTCGTCGCCATCGGTCGCGTAATGGTCGGCAAGGGGAAAATGCGGCGCGCCGTAGGACAGCGCCTCGCGTACCGCGATCCGCTCATTGTCCAGCGCGGTGGTCACCGCGCGGATCGACGGCTGGGTGCCTTCATTATGGATGTCCCAGGCCGGAAAATGCTCCAGCGGCCCGGCGTTCATGATGATCAGCGGCGGATGGATGATCGGCCCGGCATTCATCAGCCCGCCGGATAGCGCATCCTCGATCCGCTCGACCGCCGGATAGACCTGTTCCAGCACGGCAAAGGCGTGGTCGGCGTTGCGCGCCGGAAACACGCCGGTCGGCAGCCGGGTCGCATAGACGCTGATCACGATCTCGGCCGGTCCGTGCTTGCGAACCAGATAGGGCAAGGTGCCGGTTTCGGCGAAGCTGACGTCGGCGGTGTTGCCGGCATCCCGCGCCGCCCTGGCGAACAGGATCGAACCCAGCGTACCCGGCGGCAGGAACACCACCTGCCCGTCGCGCCAATAGGGCGCGGCCGCCGCCGCCAGCCCCGGCTGGGCCACCGCCGGCAGCGGTACGATCACCGCCTCGGCGGCGCCGATCGCCTCTTCGAGCGACGTCGTCGGGTGGGCGATGGCGACATCGCGCGTGCCCTTGAAATCGCGCACGCGGATTGTGCCGTTGGCCAGCACCGGCGCCAGCGCCTCGGCATCGCGCCGCCAGAACCAGACCTCATGCCCGCTTTCGCTCAATTCGGCCGCCGCCGCATAGCAGCCATTGCCGCCGCCCAATACCGCTACCCGCATCCGTCGTCTCTCCGTCCTGCCTGTCGAATCCTTGCCCAGCCTGTCTGGCTCCGCCTGGCGGCGCCAGCTATGCGCTATCAGCAAGCACCATGCGTTATCCGCAGAAAAGCGCCCGACAACACTCGACAAAAGGATGAATAGTGAACAAATAACCGGCTACCGGTTTGCCGGCACCCATGTCAGTTGTCATCAGCAAACACCCGGCCGAACACCGCTTTCATCTCGTCAAGCGTATAGGGTTTGGCCAACACCGGGGCAGCGGCATGGCGCGGCGGAACATTGTGGCCGTCGCCCCCGGTGGCCAGCACAAACGGGATTCCGCGCTCCGCCAGCCGGTCGGCGAGCGGCCACACCACCTCGCCTTCGCGCAGATTGACGTCGAGCAGCGCGGCATCGAACCCGCCCGCCTCCACCAGCGGCGCGGCATCGGCCAGGCAATCGGCCTGCGCGGCAACGCGATAGCCAAGCAGGTCGAAATAATCCTCGACCAGCATCGCGATCAGCGGCTCGTCCTCGACGAGGAGGATCGCCGGGGGTGCAGGGTCACGGGTCATCGCGCTGATGGATAGGCAGGAAATGCCCGGCGGGCCAGCCCTCATCGGATACCACGTCCTGCGTTCAGAACGAAACGGCGCCGTAGCGAATGGATGCGCGCCCTATTTCGGTTCGATCAGCTTGCGCGCCGCCTCGGCAAGCTGCTGGACAGAAAAGGGTTTGGGCAGGAACTCCATCCGGTCGAGGTCGATCGACTTGCGCAGTTGCTCCTCGGCATAGCCGGACATGAACAGCAGCGGCAGGTCGGGGTGTCGCGCGCGGGCCTCGCGCGCCATTGTTGGCCCGTCCATCGTCGGCATCACCACGTCGGAAATCAGCAGGTCGACGGTTATGCCCTCGGCCAGCCGCTCCAGCGCCTCTTCGCCGTTGGTCGCGGTGACCACCTTGTACCCGTGCCGGGTCAGCGCCCGCTCGGCGACGGCGCGGACCATATCCTCGTCCTCGACCAGCAGAATGGTGCCGCTGCCCCACAACTCACCGGTTCGCGCTTTCTCGCGCACCGGTGCCTCCGCCTCCGCCGGGTCGGCGCGGTGGACGGGCAAATAAAGGACAAAGCTGGTTCCCTTGCCCTCCTCCGATTCCGCAAAGATGAACCCGCCAGATTGCTTGACGATGCCGTAGACCGTCGACAGGCCAAGGCCGGTGCCCTTGCCGACTTCCTTGGTGGTGAAGAACGGCTCGAAAATCTTGGCCAGATGCTCGGCCGGAATGCCGACGCCGGTGTCGGTGACGCGCAGCGCGGTATATTCGCCGACCGGCATGATGTCGTTGTTCAGTTGGCGCGAATCCTGCCCTGTAACCGGGTAGGTCTGCAGGGTCAGCGTGCCGCCGCCTTCGCTACCGGCCTGCATCGCGTCGCGCGCGTTGACCGCCAGGTTGACGATCACCTGTTCCAGCTGGCCGGGGTCGGCGCGAACCGGCGCCAGGTTGCGGCCGTGGTTGATGGTCAGGGTAATCGTCTCACCCAGCAGGCGCTTCAGCAGGCTCGATACGTCCGACACGACATCGGGCAATTGCAGCACCTGCGGGCGCAGCGTCTGCTGGCGCGAAAAAGCGAGCAGTTGGCGGGTGAGGCTGGCGGCGCGGTTGGAATTGGCCTTGACCTGCTGGATGTCGTCATAATCGCTGTCGCCGGGGGTATGGCGCATCAGCATCAGGTCGCAATGGCCGATGATCGCGGTCAGGATATTGTTGAAATCATGGGCGACGCCGCCGGCAAGCTGCCCGACCGCCTGCATCTTGGTCGCCTGCGCGACCTGCCGCTTCAGCTTCGATTCCTCGCTATTGTCCTTCAGGCTCAGCAGTACCGCCGCCTCGCCCAGCCCGCGCGCGCCGGCGATCGACAGCGCCACCGTCTCCTCCGGCCGCGCGCGCAGCCGTACCGCGATGTCGCCGGAATAATGCTGACCGGCGGCGAAACGGCGCACAGCATCGGCCACCGCCGCCTTGTCTTCCCGCACGACCAGATCGCCGGGGTAGACCGGCGGCGGCGCGTCACCGACCCCGGCCGCCTTCAGGAACGCGGCGTTCAGGAACAGGAAGCGGCCATCGCGATCGGCCAGCGCCAGCGCGAACGGCAGCATCGAAAGCAGCGCCTCCAGATGCGGGGCGGCACCGGCCTCGGCGTCGATCCGCGGCGCCGCGTCGTCGTCGACCAGAAAAATCAGCGTCGGGCTGTCGGCCGCATCCCGCTCCAGCGGCACCTGGACCAGCCGCAGCGGTATGCCGCCCGCTCCCTCGCGCGCCAATCTTACAACCCCGCCCGCGTCGGTCTGCAACAGGTTGACGAAACTGCGCCCTTCCACGGCCGCTTCCGCACGGCCGGCGGCGCGCTGGGCAAACACCCGGTTGGCGGCACGGATCCGGCCATCCTGCCCGACCAGCACGGCCATCACCCCGGATTCGCCAAGCCGGTCGCCGCCGCCGCCGGACACCAGCCGCCGCGCCTCGGCGACGATGTCGAAACCGATCGCCGGACGGAATCGCCAGATCAGATGGTCCTCGCTACGGCCGCTGCGCACCACCTCGACCTGAAGCTGGATCGTGTCACGAGCCAACCGGTCGACATAGCCGGCGCCATCGCGCCAGGCGGCCCGCGCCGCCTCGGTCAGCCGGGCGATCGCCGCTTCGCCGACCGGCAATGCCGGCGGTGTCGAGAACCCGGAAAACCAGACGCCGAACAGATCGTTGGCGCAGACCAGTTGCCCGCCCCGGTCGGTAATCGCGATGGCGGTCGCGTCGCTTTCCGCCGCTTCGCGCATCAGCGACCAGTCCGTCGCCCCGGCCGTCGCCGGCATCGCCGGATAGAGCTGGCGATAGAGGTAGAGCAGGGCGGCAAGCGCGATCACCGCCGCCAGCCAGCCGGCGGCGGCGGCCATGCTGCCCAGCGCCCACAACACCAGCGCGGCGGACAGCAGCCCGGCACCAACAGCGATCAGCGCCAGCATCCGGCCGCGCCCGCCGACACCACCGTGGGCAGATGCGATCAGCGGGGGACGGAACGGCGCATTCATGCCGCCACCCTAGCCCAGCCTGCCGCCGGTTTCACCCCTGCCGCCGGCCGTGACCACGCCCGCGCCACTTGCGCCCGATCCACACGCGCCAGGCCAGCGCCGCCGTGACATAGCCGACAACGCCGGCGATGACCGAAATCGTCGTCAACCCCAGCAGAAAGGCGGGCGCCGCGTCGGACAGCAGCCAACGCGACCATTCGGACAGCGGCAACCCCTCGCGCACCATCATCAGCAGTTCGCCAGGCTGGGCGTGCATGCCGAACACCGCGCTGCCGACCCATAATGCCGCTATCACCAGCAATGGCGTCGTCACCGGGTTGCTCGCCAGCGTGGTTCCGGCGCAAAGCGGCACGTTGGCGCGGAACGGGATCGCGATCAGCGCCGCCGACACCGGCTGCACCACCGGCACCATCACCAGAATGCCGACAAACAGGCCCAGGCCGATCGCGCGCGGCACGGATCGGCGGGTGAACCGCCACAGCGCCGGGCGCAACAGCAGGTGCGCCACCGGCCGCAGCCAGCGGTTGCTCTCCAGTTCCTCGCGGCTGGGCATCAGCCGGCGGATCGTATCGACCGCCCAGGTCTTGCTTCTAGCCACGGTCCCTCAACAGCCGCGATTGCTCGCGTTTCCAGTCGCGTTCCTTCTCGGTGGAACGCTTGTCGTGCAGTTTCTTGCCCTTCGCCAGCGCCAGCTCCACCTTCGCCCGCCCACGCGGGTTGAAATAGATCGACAGCGGGATCAGCGTCATACCCTCGCGCTGCACCGCGTTGCGCAGCTTGTTGATCTCGCGTTCGTGGAGCAACAGCTTGCGTGGGCGCTTCGGCTCATGGTTGAAACGGTTGCCGTGGCTGAACTCCGGTACGTTGGCATTGACCAGCCAGACCTGATCGTCCTTCACCTCGGCATAGCTCTCGGCGATCGATCCCTCGCCGAAACGCAGCGATTTCACCTCGGTTCCGGTCAGGGCGATGCCGGCCTCGAAGAAATCCTCCAGGAAATACTCATAGCGCGCGCGCCGGTTCTCGGCGACGGTCTTGACCTTCTCGAACGCCGCTGGCTTCGGCCGGGCCATCAGACCAGCCCGGCGATCTCTAGCGCGGCATCCACCTGGGCGCGGGCGGCCGCCGACGGCGGCGTCATCGGCAGGCGCAGTTCCGCGCCGATGTCGGGCCTGACGCGGTTCAGCGCATATTTGACCGGGCCGGGCGATGCGTCGGCAAACAGCGCGGCGTGCAGAGGGAAAAGCCGGTCCTGCACCTCCAGCGCTTCCGCCCAGTCGCCGGCCAGACATGCCGCCTGGAACTCGGCGCACAGTCGCGGCGCGACGTTGGCGGTAACGGAAATGCACCCGCGCCCGCCCATCGCCATCAACGCCAGCGCCATGTCGTCATTGCCGGACAGCTGGCAGAAATCGGCCCCGCAGGCCAGCCGCTGGGCGGTGACGCGGCCAGCGACGCCGGACGCATCCTTGATGCCGACAATGCCGGGCAGCTTCGCCAGCCGGCCGACAGTATCGACCGAAATGTCCGTCACCGTGCGCGTCGGCACGTTGTAGAGCAGGATCGACAGGTCGCAATGCTCGGCCAGATAGGCGAAATGGGCATACACCCCGTCCTGGTTCGGCCGGTTGTAATAGGGCGCGACGACCAGCGCCGCCGCCGCGCCCGCGTCCTTCGCAAAGCGCATGTGGGTCAGCGCTGTCATCGTGTCGTTCGATCCGCAACCGGCGATCACCGGCACCCGGCCCGCCGCCTGGGCGATGGTCAGCGCGACGACGCGATGGTGCTCGTCGATGTCCATCGTCGCCGATTCGCCGGTGGTGCCGCACGGGACGAGCGCGCTGCTGCCGCTCTCGATCTGCCAGTCGATCAGCGCGCGCAACGCCGTCTCGTCGATCGCACCGTCGCGAAACGGCGTCACCAGGGCCGGAATGGATCCGGAAAACATGGCGTGAATCCTTCACTTCTGCTTCGTCACGCCGCATAGTGCCGGCATGCGTAGATGGCCTCGTTCATCGTCAGATAAGGAGCGTGGGGGCAACCTGTCCAGCATGGTTATGCGTGTTCCCCTGATGGCGCTGCTGCTCGCAACGCCCGCTCCCCTTGCCCTGCAACCGATCCGCGCGCAGCCGACGGCGGCCGCGACCGCCACCGTCGGCCCGGCGATCATCGAATGGAATCGGCTGCGCCAGACCGATTCCCTGCCCTTCTCCAGCTATGCCGGCTTCCTGATCGCCCACCCCGGCTGGCCGGGCGAAGCGGCGATGCGCCGCACCGCGGAACGCGTACTGGCGCCGGAAACGATGGAACCGCGCCAGACGGCGGCGTTCTTCGACCGCTTCGCTCCGCTCACCAACACCGGCCAGGCCCGCTATGCGGAGGCCTTGGCCGCGATCGGCCGGCAGGACGAAGCCCGCGCCGCCGCGCGCAAGGCGTGGACCTCCGGCTCACTGTCCACCGCCGATGAAGCGCGGATGCTCACCGCTTTCGGCGGCAGCTTCACCCCCGCCGATCAGGACGAACGGATGGACCGGCTGCTGTGGGCCGGGGCGACCAGCGCCGCCACCCGCCAATTGCCGCTGGTCACCATCGCCCGCCGCCCGCTGTTCGAGGCCCGTCTGGCCATGCGGACCCGCGCCGCCGATGCCGCGACCAGGGCCAATGCGGTACTGCCGGCCGCGCTCGGCGACGCCGGTTACCTCGCCGATCGGGCGTTGTGGCTGCGCGCGACGGGTCAGGCCGGCGCCGCCCGCCAGTTGCTCGCCCAGCGCCGGCCGCTCACCGCCCGCCCATCCGAACCGGTCAAATGGTACGAAACGCTGCTGACGGTGGCGCAAGATGCGCGATCCGGCGGCCAGCCGCAACTGGCGTGGGACATCGCCCGCCAGATCGACGACGCTTTCCCGCCCGGCACCGACTTCCGCAACCAGCCGCTGGCGGTGCGCGATCGCTATACCAGCCTCGCCTGGCTCGCCGGAATGACCGCGCTGAGCGATCTGCGCCGCCCGGCCGATGCCATCGGCCTGTTCCAGCGTTACGCCGCCGCCGCCAAGACCCCGCAAACCCAGACCAAGGGCTATTACTGGGCGGGGCAGGCCGCGAAGGCCGCCGGCAACAATCCGGCCGCTCATTTCGAACAGGCCGGCGCCTTTGCCGATCAGTTCTACGGCCAGCTCGCGCTGGAAGCGCTTGGCCGGCCGCTGCGCCCACCACCCGACATGCCCGCCGATCGCCCGTCACAGGGGGAACGCCAGGCATTTATGAACCGCGAAGTGGTGCGCGCCGCACGCTATCTCGGCCAGACTGGCAACTGGCGCGACCAGACGCTGTTCGTCCGGGCGATCGCCGAAAGCGTCGACAGCGGTGTCGATCACGTGCTGGCGGACGAATTGTCGCGAACGATTGGCCGCCCGGACCTTGCGGTCATGGTCGGCCGCGCCGCGCGCAGCGACGGGCGCAGCGATTACGCGCGGATCAGCTATCCGCAGGTGCCGGTACCGTCCGACAGCGCCCATGCCTGGACGATGGTCCATGCAATCGCCCGACAGGAAAGCCAGTTCGACCGTGACATCGTCAGCCGCGCCGGCGCGCGCGGCCTGATGCAGCTTATGCCGGCCACCGCCGCGGAAACGGCGCGCAAGCTCGGTATCGCGCACGATCCGTCGGCGCTGTCGGACACTGGCTACAACATCCGGTTGGGCGCCGCCTATTTTCACCGGATGCTCGATTATTACGGCGGCAGCCACGTGCTTGCCGTCGCCGCCTACAATGCCGGCCCTGGCAATGTGAACCGCTGGCTGAAGGCGAATGGCGATCCGCGCACCGCCGACGTCGACACGATCCGGTGGATCGAAAGCATCCCGTTCAGCGAGACACGCAACTATGTCCAGCGTGTGCTGGAAAATGCGGTCGTCTACGAACTGCTGAACCCGCAACGGGCGCGCACCGCCTCGGCGGCGTCACTGTCGGCCTATCTCGGCACCCGCCCGGCCGGCTGACGCGGTGGATCGGCCCAACTACATCACGCCGGCCGGCTATGCGGCGCTGCGCGCCGAATATGAGGCACTGTTCGCCGTTGAACGGCCGAAGCTGGTCGAAACGATCAGTTGGGCTGCCGGCAACGGCGATCGGTCCGAAAACGGCGATTACATCTACGGGCGCAAGCGCCTTCGTGAGATCGACCGGACGATCAACCGGTTGTCGCGCAAGATGAAGGCGGCAAAAGTCGTCGACCCCGCCGCCCAGCAGGATCGCAGCCGGGTGTTCTTCGGCGCGACGGTGACCGTCGCCGACGAGGATGACCGCGAACGCACGGTCACGATCGTCGGCAATGACGAGGCGGATGCCGGTGCCGGCCGCGTCGGCTGGGATTCGCCGATCGCGCGCGCCCTGCGTGGCGCCGCCGTCGGCGATCTCCGTCGCCTCCATCTTCCCGCGGGGGAGTGCGAATACGAAGTGATCGCGATTCGCTACCCGACTCCATAGGCTGCGCGCTGACGATGCGCCTGCCTTCGCGGGGGCACCGTGCGCTTCACGAACCAGCGTCGAACGCCGCCCTGCCTACACGCAGCGCGGGTCGCGCTCCGGCGGCGCGTTGGTCCGGGTCTTCCACTCACCGTTCGGCGACAGGTATTTTTCGCCCGGCGCGGTCTGCAGAATCAGGTTGCAACCGCTGGTGAACGCCATCTGCTCGACAGTGGCACCGGCGGCGGCGCTCGACGTGTACTTCGCCTTGCGCTGGATGTTGATGTTGTTGACCAGCCCGCGCAGCGCCGGAGTCGCGGCGCCGACGATACCAAGATAGCCGTCCGGCTGCTCGCCGACCTGCCCGGCGGTGCGCGCCGCCTGATAGGCCGGGTCGCGCTGGGCCAGCGCCATGCCGGATGTCAGGGCCAGCGCGGCCCCGGCGGCGATCAGTGTCAGTGTCCCGAATGTCTTCATCAGAAAATCCCCGGATTGGCCTGGATCAACGATTTCGCTTCCCCGTCCAGCCGATAGACGACCTGCTGGGTCACGTTGATGTTGAGGTTGATCTCGATCGGCTTGTCCGGCGCGCTGACGTTGACGCAACCGCCGGTCAGGGCGGCACCCGTCGCCAGCACGGCGCCCGGCAACAGCCTTTCGATCCACCAGACTGCCCTTCTCCTCATCGTCGTTGTTGATCCTGCGAATAGCATTGGCACAGTCCTGATTTAGCGGGGCTGAACGGGTTGGGGGGACCGGTCGCGCTTGTCCTGCTCCTCAAGCAGCGCCGGCAGATTGCGTTCGATCAGCCGGGCCGGATCGTAGAAGGACTGCGCCGAATCGATCAACTGCCGAAATGGCGCGGCGATCCTGACGTTAAAGACCAGCGGCAGCGTTTGCAGCCGGTCGAGCAGGAAATTCCGCTTGGTCCCCTCGCCCTGACGGATGCCGGCAAAGCGGACCTCGGTGATCACCTCGCCGGCCAACGCGCCGTTCATCACGATCGCCAGATCGCGGTAGCGCAGCGATTTCAGCGACTGGAAAGCCAGGTTGCCCCAGAAGCCCAGATCCTCCTGGCTGACCTCGCCAACATAGGCAAGGGTGCCGCCGCCTTCCGACCGCACGTTCAGCCGGCCGTTCTCGATCCGCCCGCCGTCGGCGTTGAACACGATCGGCAGGACGCCGTCGAACGTGCCGGTCGCGTTCAGGTTCTTGAAGTCGAATTGCTGGAGGAACTGGCCGGCATCCATCCCGGTGATGCGGAAGGTCATCCGCCGGTCCTGCGGCGTGCTGAAATCGAGCAATGTCGGCTCCAGCATCAGCGCGCCGCCGGCAAAGGGCCAGCGCCCCTCCTCCACCCGCACCCGCGCGCCCGGCAACGTCTGGTAACGGATGGTGCCGTCGTTGACGGCGATGCCGGGGTTGATCGTCGCGACGGTTGCCACCTGCCCCGGCGCGCTTTCCAGACTCAGCAGGTCGGTGAACCGGATGGTCCCGGCAATGCCGCTGACCGGGCCAAGTGCTGCCGCCAGATCGGTGCCATCGGTATGGAAACTGCCGGTGCTGGTCACCCCGTCCGGCGTCCAGGCGATATGCCCGTCGCCGCTGACGATGCCGACGACATCGGCAATGACGCCGAAGGTCAGCGGCGTCAGTTCGTCGGGCTGGAATGCCTTGTCGAACGTGATGCCCGGCACCGCCAGATCGGCATGCCCGCGCCCGCTGCCCAGGTCATGGGCGATCGACACGTCGGAAACGAAAACGCCCTTCTCGGGATGGACCAGCCGCCCGGTCACCGCGATCCGCCCGTCGACCAGCGTCAACGCGACATCGCGCCCGGCCAGCGGCAGGAAACGTGGCGCCGCCGCCGCATCGGCGACCATCAGCGCCCCGCTGACCGCCAGCCGCCCGTCATGCACCGCCCATGTTCCATCCGCCGCGGACATGACCAGCGGCACATTGGCGATCGCCCCGGCACCGCCGGTAAAGCCGCCGCCCGGCGCACCATCGAAACGCCCGTCAACGGTCGCGAAACGCAGGTGCGTGTTCTCCGCCCCCCCGCCGATCCGCACCGCCGGCGCCGCCAGCCGGAACCGTCGCTCGCCCAGCCGCACCTCGGCCCGCTCGGCGGCCAGCGTCACCGGCGCCTCGCCCATCCGCCCGGCCAGATGCACCGCGTTCAGCACCATGCCGCCACCCAGCCGCCCGCCGTCGAGCACGACCAGTCCGCCGTCGACCGGGCAGAGCGGCAACCGCGCCGTGCTAAGCACCAGCCCGCCGGCGGCCACCCGCGCCGCCCCCAGCGACGCGCATTCGCGGTTTACCACCACCCGCCGCCGCCCATCCCATTCGGCCGCGACGGGCAGGGTCAACCCGTCGACCCGCCCGTCGCCAAGCGGCCCGGACAGCGTCGCCGTCGTTGTCACCCGCATCCCGCGCCCCACCGCCGTCAGTCGCACCGGCGTCAAAGCCAGCCGCGCTCCGCCGGCCGCGTAAGGCTGCATAACGACCGTGCCGGTCACCGGCGCATCGGCTCGTGCCCGCACCAGCTCCGCCCGCGCATCGGGCAACCCGCCGCCGCCGCTGGTCAGCACCGCCGCGATCCGCGTCTCGCCGCCCGGCCAGGCGTAGCGCACCCCGCCACCGCCCAGCGCCACCCGCGCGCCGCTCGCCGCGATCAGCGCCAGCCGGCGCACTGTCACCACGCCGCGCGCACCAGCCGATTCGACCGTCACCGCCCCATCGACCGCGAAGTCCTTCGCGGCACCATCCAGCGCCTTGGCAAGCCCATCGGCAAGCGGCCCGACCGGCGTCCCCTGCCCGGTCGCCCCGAATGCCGCGATCGCGCGCCGCCGCCCGGCGTCCAGCGCGCCATGCTCCGCGCCAATCCGGCCGTCGAACCGCACACCGCGCGACGACAGGCTGTAACGGCCGTCGACCCGCAGCGCCTTGCCCGACAGCATCGCCGTGCCGAATGTCCCGGCCGCCAGCCGCGCGGCCCCGGCGGTGCCCTCCGCTCCCCCGGCAAAGCTGACCTGCCCGGCAATCGGCGCCAGCGCCCCGGCCGGGTGCCGCGCCGCCGCTGCCTTCACCTGCGCCCGCCCGCGCCAGCGCGTCATGTCCGCCGCCAGCGTCGCGGCCAGATCCAGCGCAGGCGCCCGCACCACCGCATCACCACAAGCCAGCGCCGCCGCATTCACCGACCCGCGCAACACCGGCCGCGCGCGATCGATGCGCAGCGCCAACGCGGCGGTCAGCCCGGTCGCCGCGCAATCGCCGCTGGTCAGCCGTGGCGCCCGCGCCTCAAGCCGCCCGGCAAACCCGCCGTCCAGCCGCCCCCGCCCGCTCAGCCGCAGCTCCGCCGGCCCGTATGGCGTGGTCAGCATCGCCCGTCCGTCCGCCACGGCAAGATCGATCGCCGGCAAGGCGAAGGGCTTGCCCGACGGCGCCGGCAACAACTTGTCGACCGCGCCCATCGACAGCGTGCCATCCGCCGCCAGCCGCGCCTTCAACCGCACGCGCCCGGCGCGGATCGCCTCGACATAGGGGCCGGACCAGCCGATCGCCGTGCGTATCTCCACCCAGTCGGCAACAAGGTCGGGGTTGGACGGATCGCCGATCACGACATCGGTCAGCCGCTGGCGCGCCGGGCCGAGATCCGCGATCCGGTAGCGCGCCGCCACCCCACGTTCGGCGAGCATCCGGTCGACATAGCCGCTGGCGATCGGCCGGCGCTGAACCCACAGCAATACAATCGCCGCCAGCACGATCAGCACCAGCGCTGCGGCAATCCGCGTCCATCGCCTGCCGGGCCGCTTGCGCCGCGGCGCGGCCGGCCCGGCTTCCGGGTCTTCCGTCAGGTCCGCCATACCGCGCTGCACGCCTCACACATCCGCACCAGCATAGAGCCGCCACCGCGCCGCGCAATCATGGCTCCGCTCCGCCGCGCAGGCGGCACCTACGGCGACAGGGTCGGCACCACCGCGCGCAGCGTATTCAGCACCGGCGCATCGGCGCGGGCGGCCGCGTCAACATGCCCCGCATGAAGAATGCCGATCGCCCGCACCAGATCGAACCCGGCCAGCCGTGGCCGCACCACGCCCGGCGCCGTGAAACCTTCCGGCATCACCGTCACGCCCAGCCCCGCCTGCACCATCGCCAGCGCCCGGTCGTCATTGGTCGTCCGCGCGGCAAAGAACGGGCGGACGCCGTGGCTGGTGAAATGGCGGCTGGTCTCGGGCAGCGCCTCGCACTGTCGGCGGACGATCATCACATTGTCGGCCAGCGCCGCCGCCGCCACCTCCGCTTCCCCGGCCAGCGGGTGACTGGCCGGCATCGCCAGCGTATAGCCTTCGGTCATCAACACCTCGCCGGCAAAGCGGCTGTCGTCGGCGCGGACGATGGTCAGCGCCGCGTCCAGCCGCCCGCGCCGCAGCCGTTCCTGCAGCTCGCGCTCGCGCCCCTCCACCCATTCCACCCGCTGAACGTCGCCGTGCGCGGCGCAGCGGCGGACAATCGTCGCGATCCACGCCGACGGCATCGTCGTCAGCACGCCCAGCCGAAAGGTCGACCGTACCGGCACCGCGCCCACCGCGCGTTCCGCCAGACTGAACTCCCCCTCGATCCGACGCGCATGGACGGCAAGGCGCGCGCCCGCCTCGGTCAACTCGACCCGGCGGTTACTGCGCTGGAACAGGCTGCGGTCGAGCAACCTCTCCAGCTTGGCGATGCCGACCGACAGCGTCGGCTGCGACACGTTGCACTGCGCCGCCGCCTTGGAGAAATTGCCATGGTCTATAACCGCCAGGAAATAGCGCAGCAGATAGCGGTCTATCATAGATACCATCTATGATGTTGCCGCGACTCTTTCAATTTTTATTCGAACGCCGCCGGCGCTATGACATCCTATCGGATGTGGAGGGATGCCAGTGGATTTCGATTTCGCGCTCGGCGAGATGGCCGACACCATTCGCGACAGCACCGCCCGCTTCGCCGCCGACCGCATCGCCCCGCTGGCGGCGCGGATCGACGCGGAGGACTGGTTCCCGCAGGAAATATGGCCCGAAATGGGCGCGCTCGGCCTGCACGGCATCACCGTGGAAGAGGAATTTGGCGGCCTCGGCCTCGGCTATCTCGAACATGTCGTCGCGCAGGAAGAGGTCGCCCGCGCCTCCGCCTCGGTCGGGCTCAGCTACGGCGCCCATTCCAACCTGTGCGTCAACCAGCTTCGCCGCTGGGGCAATGCGGACCAGAAGCGCAAATACCTGCCGAAACTGATTTCGGGCGAGCATGTCGGCTCGCTGGCGATGTCGGAGGCGGGCGCCGGATCGGACGTCGTGTCGATGAAGCTGCGCGCCGACCGCAAGGGCGACCGCTTCGTGCTCAACGGCACCAAATTCTGGATCACCAACGCCACTTACGCCGATACCCTCGTCGTCTATGCGAAGACCGGCGAAGGCTCGCGCGGCATCACCACCTTCATCATCGAAAAGGGCATGCCCGGCTTCGCGATCGGCCAGAAGATCGACAAGATGGGGATGCGCGGCTCGCCGACCGCCGAACTGGTGTTCGACGATTGCGAAGTACCGGAAGACAATGTGATGGGGCCGGAGAATGGCGGCGTCGGCGTGCTGATGTCGGGCCTCGACTATGAACGCACCGTGCTCGCCGGCATCCAGTTGGGCATCATGCAGGCCTGCCTCGACACCGTCCTGCCCTATGTTCGCGAACGCAAGCAGTTCGGCCAGCCGATCGGCGCGTTTCAGCTTATCCAGGCCAAGGTCGCCGACATGTATGTCGCGCTCAATTCGGCCCGCGCCTATGTCTATGCCGTCGCCCGCGCCTGCGATGCGGGGCGGACGACGCGCTTCGACGCGGCGGGCGCGATCCTGCTCGCCAGCGAAAATGCGATGAAGGTCGCGATCGAGGCGGTGCAGGCGCTCGGCGGCGCCGGCTATACGAAGGACTGGCCGGTCGAACGCTATATGCGCGACGCCAAGCTGCTCGACATCGGCGCCGGCACCAACGAGATCCGGCGGATGCTGATCGGCCGCGAGCTGATCGGCGCATGACCGTCCTGACCACGCTGGCCGATCCGGCAAGCCCGGCCTTCGCCGCCAACGCCGCCCACAACCGCGCGCTGGCGGAGGAATTGCGCACCCGCGTCGCCGCCGCCGCGCTCGGCGGCTCGGAAAAGCACCGCGCCCGCCATGTCGAACGCGGCAAGCTGCTGCCGCGCGACCGCGTCCACCGGCTGCTCGATCCCGGCGCCCCGTTTCTGGAGATCGGCCAGCTCGCCGCCAACGGCCTTTACGACGACACCGCGCCCGGCGCCGGGCTGATCGCCGGTGTCGGCCGCGTCTCCGGCCGCACCGCGATGATCGTCGCCAACGACCCGACGGTGAAGGGCGGCGCCTACTTCCCGATGACGGTGAAGAAGCATCTGCGCGCGCAGGAAATCGCCCGCGAAAACCGCTTGCCCTGCGTCTATCTGGTCGACAGCGGCGGCGCCAACCTGCCCCATCAGGCAGAGGTGTTTCCAGACCGCGAGCATTTCGGCCGCATCTTCTACAATCAGGCGCAGATGTCGGCGGACGGCATCGCCCAGATCGCCTGCGTGATGGGAAGCTGCACCGCCGGCGGCGCCTATGTCCCGGCGATGGCGGACGAAAGCGTCATCGTCCGCAATCAGGGCACGATCTTCCTCGCCGGCCCGCCGCTGGTCAAGGCGGCGACCGGCGAAGTGATCTCGGCGGAGGAACTGGGCGGCGCCGAAACCCACGGCCGCAAGTCCGGCGTCGTCGACCACGTCGCCGAAAATGACGAACACGCCCTGCTCGTCGTCCGCGACATCGTCGCCACCCTCGGCACCGGCGGCGGCGCCGCGCTCGACCTCACGGCCCCCCGCCCGCCAAAACTCGATCCGCAGGACCTTTACGGCATCGTGCCGCAGGATGTGCGCGCGCCCTATGACGTGCGCGAAGTGATCGGGCGGATCGTCGACGGCTCGGAACTGCACGAGTTCAAGGCGCTCTACGGCACGACGCTTGTCTGTGGTTTCGCGCGGATCTGGGGAATGCCGGTCGCCATCCTCGCCAACAACGGCGTGCTGTTCTCCGAAAGCGCGCAGAAAGGCGCGCATTTCATCCAGCTCGCCTGCCAGCGGCGGGTGCCGCTGCTGTTCCTCCAGAACATCTCCGGCTTCATGGTCGGCGGGAAGTATGAGGCGGAAGGCATTGCGAAACATGGCGCAAAGCTGGTGACGGCCGTCGCCACCGCCAGCGTGCCAAAGGTGACGGTGCTGATCGGCGGCAGCTTCGGTGCCGGCAACTACGGCATGTGCGGCCGGGCCTATCAACCGCGCTTCCTGTTCACCTGGCCGAACGCGCGGATCAGCGTGATGGGCGGTGAGCAGGCGGCGTCGGTGCTGGCGACCGTCCACCGCGACGCGGACACATGGACGCCGGAACAGGCGGAAGCGTTCAAGGCGCCGATCCGTCAGACCTACGAGGATGAAGGCAATCCCTATTACGCCACCGCGCGGATGTGGGACGACGGCATCATCGACCCGGTCCAGACCCGCGACGTCCTCGGCCTCGCCTTCGCCGCTGCGTTGAACGCCCCGATCCCGGAGCGCGCCCGCTTCGGCCTGTTCAGGATGTAGCCGCGATGATCGAATCCCTGCTGATCGCCAATCGCGGCGAAATCGCCCGCCGGATCATCCGCACCGCCCGCCGCCTCGGCATCCGCACCGTTGCAGTCCATTCCGACGCCGACGCGGCAATGCCGTTCGTGCGCGAAGCGGACGCGGCTGTCTACATCGGCCCGGCGGCGGCGCGTGAATCCTATCTGGTGCCGGAAAAGATACTGGACGCCGCCCGCGCCACCGGCGCGCAGGCGATCCACCCCGGCTACGGCTTCCTGTCCGAAAACGCCGATTTCGCGGAAGCGGTGCAGGCCGCCGGGCTGGTCTGGGTCGGCGCCCCGCCGGCCGCGATCCGCGCGATGGGGCTGAAGGACGCCGCCAAGGCGCTGATGATCGAGGCCAGCGTTCCGGTCACCCCCGGCTATCTCGGCGAGAACCAGGACGCCGCCTTCCTCCAGACGCAGGCCGACGCGATCGGCTATCCGGTGCTGATCAAGGCGGTCGCCGGCGGCGGCGGCAAGGGCATGCGCCGCGTCGATGCCGCCGACGCCTTCGCCGACGCGCTGGAATCGTGCCGGCGCGAGGCGGCGGCGGCGTTCGGCGACGACCGGGTGCTGATCGAAAAATACATTCTCGGCCCCCGCCATATCGAAGTGCAGGTGTTCGGCGACAGCCACGGCAATGTCGTCCACCTGTTCGAACGCGACTGCTCGCTGCAGCGCCGCCACCAGAAGGTGATCGAGGAAGCCCCCGCCCCCGGCATGGATGCCGACACCCGCGCCGCGCTCTGCGCCGCTGCGGTCAAGGCGGCGCAGGCGATCGATTATATCGGTGCCGGAACGATCGAATTCATCGCCGACGCCTCCGAAGGCCTCCGCGCCGACCGCATCTGGTTCATGGAAATGAACACCCGCCTACAGGTGGAACACCCGATAACCGAGGCGATAACCGGGCAGGATCTGGTCGAATGGCAGCTCCGCGTCGCCAGCGGCGAACCCCTGCCCCGCCGACAGGATGATCTGGCGATCACCGGCTGGGCGATGGAGGCCCGCCTCTATGCCGAGAACCCGGCGACCGGCTTCCTGCCGTCGACCGGCCCGCTCGACCGCCTGCGTTTCCCCACCGGCGCCCGCATCGACAGCGGCGTCGAGGAAGGCGGGGAAGTGACGCCGCACTACGACCCGATGATCGCCAAGCTGATCGTCCACGCCGCCACCCGCCCGGCCGCCGCCGCCGCGCTCGCCGCCGCCTGCGCCGGGGTGCAGGTCTGGCCGGTCAGGACCAACGCCGGCTTCCTCGCCCGCGCCGCCGCCCACCCCGATTTCGGCACCGGGCGCATCGACACCGGCTTCATCGAACGCCACGCCGCCGCACTGATCCCGGACGGCACACCGCCCGCCGCCGCCTGGCAGACCGCCGCCACCGCGCTGCTCCCGACCGACACCGACGCGCCGTGGACGGCGCTGGCCGGCTTCCGCGCCAACGCCGCGCCGGAACGCCGCGTCGCCGTCGCCATCGCCGGCGAGACGCAGGTCGTCACCCTCGACGGCCCCGCCCCCGGCGCCGTCGCGGAGGTGGCCGGCGAAACACTGCTGTTCCTGAACGGAGAGGCGTGGCGCTACGGCCCGGCGGTCGCCGCCGGCGCCGGTGGCGACGGGCCATCGGACGGCATGATCCTGGCGCCGATGCCCGGTCGCGTCGTCGCCGTCGACGTGGCGGAGGGCGATACGGTCAGCCGTGGCCAACGGCTGGTGGTGCTGGAAGCGATGAAGATGGAACAGGCGCTGCTCGCCCCGTTCGACGGCGTCGTCGCCACGCTGAAAGCCACCATCGGCGCCCAGGTCTCCGAAGGCAGCCTGCTCGTCCACGTCGACAAGCCGGTCTGATCCCCAGGTTCAAACCAGCGCGTCGGCGAGCGGGTCGTGCCGCCGTGTGTCGCGCATCAGCAGCGCCGTCACCAGCGACAGCAGGCAGACGCAGGTGACATACCAGTAGAAGCCACTCTCGTGACCGCCCTGCTTGAAACGCAGGGCGATGAACTCCGCTGTCCCGCCGAACAGCGCGTTGCCGATGCCATAGGCCAGGCTGACGCCCAGCGCACGGACATGGACCGGGAACAGCTCCGCTTTGAACAGGCCGCTGATCGCGGTGTAGAAGCTGTTGATCGCCAGCCCGCACAGCACCAGCGCAAAGGCGGCAACCGGGCTGCGAACGGTGGCGAGCAGCGACAGCAGCGGCACCGTGAACAGCGTCGCCAGCACCCCGAACAGCAGCATGTTGCTGCGCCGCCCGATATGGTCGGACAGCAGGCCGAACAGCGGCTGCATCAGCGCGAACGGGATCAGCACCGCTGTCATCACCCAGTTGGCGGTCGGCGCCGCCATGTGCGCGGTGTTGACCAGATATTTCTGCATGTAGGTCGAAAACACATAGAAGATCAGCGATCCACCCGCGGTCAGCCCGAGCACGGTCAGGAACGCCCGCCAGTGCGGCACCAGCGCACGAATGCTGCCGGCATCGTCGCGGCGGCCGTCCTCCCGCATCGTTTCGTGCAGGACATGGCGGAACAGCAGGATCGTCATCGCCGCCACCGCGCCGACCAAAAAGACGATGCGCCAGCCATAGCTGCGCATCGCTTCCGGGCTGATCGTCGATTGCAGGACGAGGATGACGAGCAGCGCCAGCAACTGCCCGCCGATCAGCGTCACATACTGGAACGAGGCGTAGAAGCCGCGCCGGCCGCTAAACGCGATCTCGCTTAGATAAGTCGCGGCGGTGCCATACTGGCCGCCGGTCGAAAAGCCCTGGATCATCCGGCCGATCAGCAGCAGCAACGGCGCGAGCGCACCGATCTGCGCATAGGTCGGCAGCAATGCGATCAGCAGCGCGCCGACCCCCATCATCACGATGGAAACGACCATCGCCGCGCGCCGGCCGTGCCGGTCCGCATACCAGCCGAAATACCAGCCGCCGAGCGGCCGCATCAGGAAGCCGACGGCGAAGATCCCGGCGCTGGCCAGCAGTTGCGCGGTACGGTCGCCGCTGGGGAAAAAAGCGGAGGAGAAATAGAGCGCGGTGAACGCGTAGGCGAAATAATCGTACCACTCGATCAGATTGCCCATCGAGCCGGCGACGATCGCCCGCACGCGCTGCCCGTCGGCCAGCCCCGGAGCGACGACGGGAATGCCGGCCGTCGTCATTCCGCTCCCTCCAATTTTGCCCCGCGCCCCGTCCTAGACCCGTTCGACCGCCATCGCGATACCCTGCCCGACGCCGATGCACATCGTCGCCAGCGCATAACGGCCCTGCCGACGCTGCAATTCTTCCACCGCCGTCATCAGGATGCGCGCGCCGCTCATCCCCAGCGGGTGGCCGAGGGCGATCGCGCCGCCGTTCGGGTTCACATGCTCGGCATCGTCGGGCAGACCGAGCCGGCGGGTAACGGCCAGCCCCTGCGCCGCAAATGCCTCGTTCAGCTCGATCACGTCGATCGCGCCGATACCAAGGCCAAGCCGGGCGAGCAGCTTCTCGGTCGCCGGCGCCGGGCCGATCCCCATCACCCGCGGCGCCACGCCGGCCACCGCCATGCCCAGCACCCGCGCGCGCGGCGTCAGCCCGTGGCGCTTCGCCGCCGCTTCGGACGCGATGATCAGCGCGGCGGCACCGTCATTGACCCCAGACGCATTGCCAGCCGTCACCGTCCCGTCGGGCCGGACGATCGGCTTCAGCGCCGCCAGCACCTCAAGGGTGGTTGCGCGCGGATGCTCGTCGCGGTCGACAACCAGCGGTGGCTGCTTACGGCGGGGAACCTCTACCGGCACGATTTCCACCGCGAACCGGCCAGCGGCCTGCGCGGCAGCGGCGCGGTTCTGGCTGCGCAGCGCGAAAGCATCCTGGTCTTCGCGCGAAATGCCGTGGTCGGTCGCAACATTTTCGGCGGTTTCCGGCATGGAATCAACGCCCCATGCATCGCGAAGCCGCTTGTTGACGAAGCGCCAGCCAATCGTCGTATCGTGGATTTCCGGAGCGCGGGCATAAGCGGCCGTCGCCTTCGGCATCACGAACGGCGCCCGGCTCATGCTTTCCACCCCCCCCGCGATGAGCAGGTCCAGCTCCCCCGCGCGAACCGCCCGCGCCGCCGTACCGGCCGCGTCCAGCCCCGATCCGCACAGCCGGTTGATCGTCGCGCCGCTGGCGGTTTCGCCCAGCCCGGCGAGCAGCGCGGCCATGCGCGCGACATTGCGGTTGTCCTCGCCTGCCTGGTTGGCACAGCCGAGCAGCACGTCGTCCAGCGCGCCCCAGTCGACCGATGGATTGCGCGCGATCAGCGCCTTTAGGGGTTCCGCCGCCAGATCATCGGCCCGCACCGGCGCCAGCACGCCACCATAACGACCAATCGGGGTCCGCACGGCATCACAGATGAAGGCTTCGGTCACACGCATTTCTCCGTTTTGCAGTCCGCCCCGCTGTGGCGGCGAAACGCGCCGAAGCCAAGCCCCGCCCCCGCCCTCACTCGCAAATGCGCCACGTATCGGCCGCCGCGCACCCCGCACGACTCGCCCTGGCGCAGAATCGACTCGGGCCGTCGTGCGTTCATTGAAGGGTCAGGCGGCACAGCGTTACTCTTTGCGCTCATGGGTGGGGTTTTGACGCAATGATGATTTCTTTCGGCAGCCGAACGACGATCCTGCTGGCCGCGCTGGCCATGGCAGCCGCACCATCGGCGGCGCAGGTCCGCACTGTCGATCCGAACACCGCGATCGACGCCGACGTGACACCGCCGCCCGGCCAGGCCAGCATCCCCTACGATCAAACGCTGCCGGCCGAAGCGCCCCAGCCAGCCGCGCCCGCGACCGATCCGGCCGCTGCCCCCTATGCCTCCCCCGCATATGGCACCCCCGCCCCGGCTCCCGCCTCAACGACCTATAAGCAGGATGACCTGATCGGCGCGGCGGAGGGCGTGTTCGGCAAAGGTGCAAAGGGCCTGGCCGACCTGATCGAGAAAATCCTGAAGGATCAGGGCGAACCCAACGCCTATATCGCCGGACGCGAAGCGGGCGGCGCGCTGGTCGCCGGCCTGCGCTACGGTTCCGGCACGCTGTTCCACAAGATAGAGGGGCAACGCCCCGCCTACTGGACCGGCCCGTCGATCGGCTTCGACGCGGGCGGCAATGCCGGCAAGACGTTCATCCTCGTCTACAATCTCTACGACAGCCAAGACCTGTACAAACGCTTCCCGGCCGGTGAGGGCAACGCCTATTTCATCGGCGGCTTCACCGCCAGCTACATGCGCCACGGCGATATTGTGCTAATCCCGATCCGCGTCGGCGTCGGTTACCGACTCGGTGCCAATGTCGGCTACATGAAGTTCAGCGAAAAGCAGCGCTGGCTGCCCTTCTAGGCGGCAAGGCCCGCCCCACGCCTCCGACGCAGCCAGCGCTTGCCCGCGCCGCCGCCAGCGACTAGGGGCGTGCTTCCCAGGACGCGGAGCGGTGGCCGAGTGGTCGAAGGCGCACGCCTGGAAAGTGTGTAGGGGTTAACAGCCCCTCGTGGGTTCGAATCCCACCCGCTCCGCCACTTCGGTATAAAACCGGGAACGCCGATTCCCGCCTGCCGATTCTCGCCTTAGGTTGCGTTGACCAAGTGAGGTAGCCATTGGCGGATGGCTGCCAGATTTAGGAAACTGGAGAAGGACAAGGCAGTTTTGTCGTAGCGAGTTGCGACGCGACGGAACTGCTTAAGTCGACCGAACCAGCGCTCGATGCGGTTGCAATGACGATAACGCCGGAAGTCGCATGGAATGGGCCCCCGCCGATTCGACTTGGGCGGGATGATCGGCAGGATGCCCTGCATCAGCAGATTTTCGCGTCGATCATCACCGCCTTCCGATCGGCGCCTGCGGAGGACAGCCCTTCCATCATCCGGGCGAACACGCCCGCTGCGCTCCATCGCCTCCAACGATTGTAGAGCGTCTTATGCGGCCCATATTCATTCAGCGCGCCCCACCAACGCAGCCCGTTGCGATTGACGAAGATGATCCCGCTCAACACCCGCCGATCGTCAACCCGCGGCACTCCGTGCGACAGGGGAAAATACGGCTCGAGACGCGCCATCTGCTCGTCCGTCAGCCAGTATCTCCAGCCTCCTCACGGAGCCTCAATCAGATCGTAACGCTCACATCAATGGGTCCTCAACCTAGGGGCTACTCAAACCTCTGGTGCATACTTGTTCGTCGTCTTGTTCATACAGGCTCCACCTTCTCAGGAGTTGGAGCCTCCGGCAGACCCGGCGCGGTTCAAAATGTTCTGACGACGGGCAGCTGATTGCCGGCTATTCCGCTGCCCCGCTCCCCAGCGTCGGCCATTTGACGCCAAGTTGCTCCAGATAAGAACCATAACGTTGCGGGTCATAATATCGCTTGGCCAGTTCCGGCTGATAACGCGTCATGACCTCTGTATTCAGCCAGGTCGCCGGAACATCGGCATTGGTCAGGACCGGCTCATACCGCTGGTTCCGAGTCTGCACGTCGCGGAAATAAGCCTTGGCATCGGCCATCAGGCGAGGTTTGGTCAGCAGGTCGACGATCGTCATCGCCATTGCCTTGGCGCCAGCTTGTACCCCCTTATGCGCGATCGGTGTCGCCATCGCTATCGCATTGGCCCAGTTATGCCCAGGCAGGCCGGGGATGTTTGACGGATAACGGATCGTGATGGTCGGCACCGTCCAGCTGACATCGCCGATATCGTCCGATCCGCCCGATTTCGGTGTCTCCGGCGGGGGACCAAGCATTGCCAGCTTGGTTTCCAGCCCGTCCGTCACCGTCGCTTTTACATTCACCTGTACCGCTTTGGCGAACGCCTGATCATCGGCATCCCATCTGGGCAAGCCAACCGCCGCGATATTAGCCTGCGCCGCCTCTGCCATCGGGCGATTGAAATGCTGGATCGCGGCAGACCCGAGCAGCCGGCGGTTCACGGTGGTGCTGGTCATCTTCGCGGCGCCATCGGCAATATCGTCTGCGGTCTTCAGCATGTCGGCGATTGCCGCGAAACTCTGCTCGCGCAGGTAGAACCAGATCGTCGCTTCGGATGGCACGACATTCGGCTGATCGCCGCCGTCGCTGATAACGTAGTGCGAACGCTGCTCAGGGCGCAGATGCTCCCGTCGCATCTCCCAGCCGGTTGCCATCGCCATCACGCCATCCAGCGCCGATTTCCCACGCCATGGTGCGCCAGCGGAATGCGCGCTCTCACCCTTGAACATATATTCGACGCTGACAACGCCAGTGCCGCTGGGCTGACCCCAACTGGTCGAAAGCTGGCTGGAGACATGGCTGAACAGCGCCGCGTCAACGCCGTTGAACACACCGGCCCGCACCATATGCGCCTTGCCGCCCAGCAATTCCTCGGCGACGCCCGGCCAGATCACCAAAGTCCCCGGAGTCCGCGTGCGGACCATCCAGTCCTTTACCGCCAGCGCGGCAACGATATTCACCGCCTGACCGCTGTTATGGCCCTCGCCATGGCCCGGCGCGCCGTCGACCATCGGCTGGCGCCACGGGATTCCCGGTGTCTGGCTCGCCTTGGGAATGCCGTCGATGTCGCTGCCGATCGCGATCACCGGGCCACCGCTGCCGTTGGTCCACCGGGCCACCCAGCCGGTCGGCAGGCCGGCGATGTCACGGTCGATGGCAAAGCCTTCCTTTTCGAGCAGTGCGGTCAGGTAACGCGCGGTCTCCCACTCCTGAAAACCAAGCTCGGCGTAGCTGAACAACTGATCGTTGATCACCTGCGCCAACTTCGCCCGCGCCTCTACGCCACGAACAACATCGGCCTTGGCCCCGGACAGCGCCGCCTGCGCGACCAACGGCGCAGGCAACGCCGTGACGACCGCCGCCAGCACGGCCCGCAACGCCACCCCCCCGGCCACACCAATCCAGCCACGTTCTGCGCTCCGCATTGTCCGTAATCCTCCCCGTCAGTCGAATAGCCCTTGTCCACCCGCGCGGCCAAAACCCGCACGGCGCCCGCTCTCCCTTGTCAGCCCGTCCTAATAGCGGGACTTCGGCAGTTGCGAAGCAATACCGGCGGACGATACCCCGCCCAAATCTTTCCGTACACCATCGCCCCACTATGCCCACCGGAACGGCGGCGCTGCCGGCCAACCGGCCCCCGGCACGCTGGCCCGATCGACAGACCGACCCCGATGAGGCCGCACACGCTTGGGTAGTGACCTCTGCGCGCACCTGCCCTACGGCATCGCCCGGGCGACCGGGGGAGGACCATGACCGTAGCGGACAAGGCGCAGATCGCGGGGATCATCATTCAGACCAGTGCGCTGCTCTGGGCGATATGGCAGTTTCGCCTCGAAAGCACGCGACGGCGGCTGGCGCAGGCAGCGGAAAGCCTGCTGCGGCGGGACAATGAGGCCAAGGCGCTCAGCGCCCAGCGGATCGAGATCTACCAGCGGCTGGAGATCGAATCGAACCGCGTGTTCGAATTCGAGGCACGCCACCCTCAACTGGTGCCGATGATGAAGCGGCGGCTGGCACCAGTCCACAGCCTCGACGAACTGAATGTCCAGAACGAATATGGCGACCGCATGGACGCACAGCAGATCGCCATGATCGCGCGCAAATATTACGAGATGAACTGCAATCTGTTCGAAATCGCGGCGCGGCTGCGCAAGCTCGACCTGATTGATGCCGACGTGTTCGGCAGCTGGGTCGCGTGGTATTTCGACACCGGCACCGAATGGGGTTTCCGCGCGCTGTGGGCCGACCTGCGCGACAATTACACCGCCGATCTGCGCGGGATCTTCGACCCGCTCTGCGTCGCGCTGATCGATGCATGGGATGTTCCCCACGCCGAAGGCCGGCTCGCCCCGGCCCGCCCGGATGGCACACTCCCCGATGTAACGCTGGAGGAAGTGGAACACCGGCGCGGCGCGTTCTACGAACAGATCGGTACGCTGCTCGCATGCCCGGTGATTTCCGGATGGATCCGGAAAGTCGACGAATCTCGGCTACCCCTGCCCCATCCGATGGCGTATTGTTGAGCCATGACAGACTATCGCTGGGCGCGTGCCGCGGAACTGCCGGCCATCGCCTCTTTCTTCGCCCGCATCGTCGCCCTCGACGATGCCTATGTCAGCCATGGTGAAGTACAAACCGGGCTCAGCGTCGACGGGCGCACATGGGTCGACGATCTCGACACCCGGATGGCGGAGGACATGGCGGCCCTCGGGCCAGAACGTTCGGTGGCGGTCGCCATGGATCAGCACAGGCTGCTCGGCGCCACGATCGTGCTGTGGGAAGTGACGCCACGGGTGTCCTTCATGGTGGTGGAGGACATGGCGATCGATCCGGCGGCCCGATCGGGCGGCGTCGGCGCCGGGCTCCTTGCTTTCGTCGAAGCGGAAGGCGCCGGGCGCGGCATGCAATGGGCCTTTCTGGAAAGCGGTCTCCACAACGACGGCGCGCACCGTTTCTTCGAACGCCATGGCTTCAAAGCGATGTCCAAGGTGTTTTCGAAGAAATTGCCTGGCTGATCCGTCTTACGAAAACCATCCTCCTCCGTCGGGATTCATGATAGCATCCGTCCCGCGCTATCGGGGGAAGGCGTATGCGGCGGTTGTGGAAAGCCTTAGCGATCGGCGGCGCCGGGGTCGCCCTCGCCAGCTTCTCGTCCGGGCCATATCTCGCGCCCGCCGGCCTGGCCGCGCTTGATCCCAGCCGGATGGCGGCGGCAAGCTGCGGTGGAAGGGAGGCCGGCGCCGGCCTTGCCCGGGCACTTCTGGTCGCGGCAACCGTCGCCGCTCCGGCAAGCGCCACCCGGCCGATGCCGCTCTATGCCGATCTGGCGGCCTCGCCGTTCCGCGTTTCGACGAACAGCCCGCAGGCGCAACGCTATTTCAGCCAGGGCCTGCTGCTCACTTACGGTTTCAACCACGCCGGCGCGGTCCGCTCGTTCCGCGAAGCACAGCGGCTCGACCCCGGCTGCGCGCTCTGCTGGTGGGGAGAGGCACTGGCGCCAGGCCCGAATATCAACGCACCGATGGACAACCGCGACCACGCCGCCGCGCTTGCGGCGCTCGACCGGGCGCTGGCGTTGCGCGATCGCGCCACCGCGCGCGAACGGGCGCTGATCGACGCGGTTGCGCGCCGCTACGCGCCCGCCGCCGACGCCGACCGGACAGAACTCGACGCCGCCTATGCCGACGCCATGCTGGCGGTGGCACGGCAATATCCGGACGACAACGACATCGCCATCCTCGCCGCAGAAGCCGCAATGGACACCACTCCCTGGAATTATTGGGAGGCGGACCGGCGGACGCCGGTCGGCCGCAGCGGCGACGCGATCCGGCTGGTCGAAACCGTGCTGCGGCGCGATCCCGCCCACGCCCAGGCCGCCCATCTCTATATTCACCTGCTCGAAGCAAGCGACCCGGCACGGGCCGAGGCGGCGGCCGACCGGCTCGCGGTACCGGTGGCGCCAAGCGCCGGCCATCTGGTCCACATGCCCGGTCATATCTACGCCCGTCGCGGGCGGCATGCGGATTCGATCCGGGTCAACATCGCCGCCGTCCGCGCCGACGAGGCCTTTATCCGGGCGACCGACGACCAGAGCCTCGTCCGCTACGGCTATTATCCACACAATATCCACTTCATCGTCACCTCGGCGCAGATGGCGGGCGACATGGCAACCGCGATCGGCGAAGCCCGGCGCCTGCGCACGGTGCTCGATCCGGCAACTTCCGCCCGTATCGCATGGATTCAGGTGATTGACGCCGCGCCCTATCTGGCCGCCGCGCAATTCGCCGCGCCGAAGACGATCCTCGCCATGGCGGCGCCAGACCGGCGGCTGCCTTATGCGGCGGCGATGCGCCACTACGCCCGTGCCGTCGCCCATGCCCGGCTCCGCAACAGCCGCGCCGTCGCCGTGGAGCTGGCGGCGATGACGGAACTGGCCCAGACACAAACCGTCGCCGCGATGGTCGAGCAAGGCATTCCCGTCCCCGATCTGCTGGCGCTGGCGGCAGCGGTGGTGCGGGGCCGTCTTGCCGCGGCACAGGGGCGGCACGGCGCAGCGGCGGCGGAGTACCGCCGGGCGATCGCCATTGAAACCGGGCTGCCCTATCAGGAACCGTCGCTATGGTACTATCCGGTCAGTCAGTCGCTCGGCGCCGCGTTGTTCGAGGATGGCCGCCCTGCGGAGGCGGCGGCGGCATTCCGCGCTGCACTGGTCCAGACGCCCAATAACGGCTGGGCGCTCTATGGCCTGATGCGCAGCGAAACGGCGCAGGGTCATGCGATGGAAGCGGCGGCGGCGCGGCAAGCACTGGACCGGGCGTGGCTCGGCAACCGGCGCTGGCTTCGCATGGATCGCCTCTAACCCACCCTTCGCCAGCTACGAATGACCCTATTGGCTTTTGACGCTTTATCGCCGGGACTGGCGCTCCGATCCTGCCCTGGCGGGGGCTTCGCCGCGTAGAACAGGCGCCCCGCCGGTCGTTTCAGCCGATAGGGAGGATGCCTTGGATAAACGCGGACTTGTGGTCGGCCACGGGCCAGCATGACCACGATCATCGACGCCGCCTATGATGGCGGACCGGGCGAACGGGCGGTTTTCGGCCTGCTGACCACCCAGAACGACATGGTCAGCGAACAGGAGGTCCGCGCATTCCTGCCCGAAAGGGGCATCGCGCTATGCGCCAGCCGGTTCGCCACCGGCACGCGCGGAACGGTGGAAACGCTGCGCGCGATCGAAGCGGCGATCCCTGCCGCGCTGCGCCTGCTGCTGCCCGACGACCGGATCGACGTGATCAATTTCAGCTGCACTTCGGCCACGGTCGTCATCGGCACCGATCGGGTCGAGGCGGCGATCGCCAGCATACGGCCGGACTGCGCACAGACCAACCCGGTCACCACCGCCATCGCCGCGATGCGGCATCTCGGCATGCGAAGCATCGGCCTGCTCACACCCTATCTACCCGACGTCCACCAGCGGATGGAGGCGTGCTTCGCCAGCCAGGGCATCGGAACCGCAACCGGCGCGACCTTCGCGACGGAAACGGAAGCTCAGGTTCGGGCGCTCAGCCCGGATCGGGTCCGCGACGCCGCGATCGCGATTGCCGACGCTCCGGCAATCGACGGCGTGTTCATTTCCTGCACCGCGCTGCGCTGTTCCGGCATCATCGCCGCGATCGAGCAGGCGACTGGCAAGCCGGTGGTGACCAGCAATCAGGCAGCCGCATGGCATATGCGCCGCCTCGCCGGTATCGCCGCGCCGATACCGGGCTTCGGCCGGCTGCTGGCCCGGTGACTCAGCCTTGCGCTGCCTCGGCCGCCGCGGTGCGGACCAGCATCTGGTAGAGCAGCGCCGCCACGCCGTTGACGATGAAGGCGAACGCGATCACCGTCGCCATGCCGGCACTGCCGAGGACCAGCGACGCCGCCATTGGCGCCAGGCCGAAACCGGCCTTTACCGCCAGCATGTGGACAATTGGCAGCCGCCCGGTGCCGTCCGCCTCCGATACCGCGCCAAAGCCGTAGAACGCCGCCGCGGTCGAAAATTGCAGCAGGAACGTGCCGATCAGGAACAGCGGCATGTTATCGGTCAGGCCGATGATCGCCATGCCCGTCAGGCCAAGCGCGAACAGCCCGGCAACAATCACCCCGCGCCGTGTCTGCCCCCCTATGATCATGGTGATCAGCGCGCCGATGCAGCCGCCGGCAAGGCCGACGTCGAACACCAGCACGGTCGCGTCGGCAGGCAGACCGGCGGCCCGCGCGGCGCCCGGAATACTGACCCAGAGCAGCATGAACCCGGCGGCGGCACAGAAATTGGCGGCAGCGGTGTAGCCGAACAGCGTCGGCCGCAGCCGGCGCGGCGGCACGCCGGACACCGGGGCATCGGGCAACACCGCCGTCCGGGCCAGCAGCGCAGCCGCGACAAGGCCGACGAGCTGCAACGCGAACATGCAGCGATAGATGATGCCCAGCCCGCCGGCGCCGCCCTCACCGAGCGAGGCGACCAGCGCACCGAACAGCATCTGGGTCAAGGTCAGCAGCGCGAAACTGCGGTCTGGAAAGCGCGCGTGCGAGAGGGCGGCAAGCCCGAGTGCCATCGCGATGCCGCCCGCCGTGCCGGACAGCAGGCGCAGAACCAGCAGCAGTGCCGCCGCGTCGAGGGTCAGCGATCCGGCATTGGCGAGCAGCGCGACGGTGACCGCGATCAGCGCCCATTTGCGCGGCGCGGCACGCACGAAGCGGAACAGTGCCAGCGCCGCGCCGATAAACATGCCGGCCGGGTCGGCGGAGCCGATCAGCCCGGTCCATAATTCCGGCACGCCGTTGTGGCGCAGTGCCGCGACGACGAGCGGCACGACGAGGAAACCGGCCGATCCGGCGAGCGCAACCAGCAGCCCTGCGGTAACGGGCAAACCGGCCCGAAGCTTTTCCCAACTGGCCTGCTTCGCCGGTCGCTCGCTGTCCGTCATGCCAGGTCCTGGTCCTTTCCCTGCCCGATCAGGGCAGCAGCGCGATCGCCTCGATCTCGATCAACAGGCCGGGCAGCGCCAACCCGCTGACCCCGACCAGCGTCTGCGGCGGGTGGGCGGCACCGCCGGTCACCTCGTCGATCGCGCTGGTAATCAGCTGGAACTCGCCGGGGAAGCGGGTGAAGATCGTGCGCTTGATGATATGGTCCCAACTGACTCCGGCGGCCTGCATCGCCGTCTCCAGATTGCGCATCGCGGCAACGGTCTGGGCGTGGAGATCGTCCTCGCCGATCAGGTCGAAATTGGGGTCGAGCGCCGTCTGCCCGGCGAACATGACCAGCTTCGTGCCCGAAGCGATGGCGATATGCGAAAAACCCGGTGCCGGGTGGAGCGATGGGGGGTCGATCAGCGCTCTGGTCATGGTGACGGGCCTCCTCACGGCGAAAAGCCCGAGGCTATGGCAATCACCCCCCCTGCTCCATTGCGCTGATGCGATGGCCATATTGATCCGCCGCTATGGACGCATCGCCACCCTCTTCCCCCAGCTCGCTCAGTTCTCGCGCCGTCTCTATCGCGTGCAGGATGATCGGGTTCGACAGCGAACTCTTGCGGAAGACGAGGCCGCCGGGGAAGTTGCAACCGTATCGCTCCGGCGCGATCCGGCGCAGGTCGCCGCGCCCGAACCACGGCTCTGCCAGCACATCGCTCAGATAGCCGACATAAGCGCCCGACATGATGAAGAAGATCGATGATTCCGAAGAGGATGTGACCTCGCTGTCGTCGCCGCGCAGCGGGTTGATGAACGGCGCATTGATGTCGAACACCACCGATGGAAAGCTTTTCAGCAACGCGTCGGTGATCCGGCTGTCCGCAACCTCAGCCAGCGGATGGCTGCTGGCGCAGTAGATGTTCGAATGCATATCGAACAACGCGATCGTTTCCAGGTCGCGGTGGAGGAAGCCGGTTTCCATATAGGCGATATCGAATTCGCCCTTGTCGATGCCGTCCTCCAGTTCAGCGGAGCTGCGCACCTCCAGCCTGATCCTGAGTTTCGGATTGCGGCCGTGCAGGCGGTTGATCAGCCCCGGCAGCCCGGCCAGCGCGTAATCGCGCGACACCACCTGCGACACGCCGATCGACAGCGAGCCGTGCAGTTCGCGCGTCACTTCAGACGCGCTGGCGATGAAGCTACTCATATCCTGTTCGAGCTGCCGGGCCGCTTCCAGGATTCGCCGCCCTTCCGGCGTCAGGGTGAAACCGGCCCGGCCACGGCGGCACAATGGCACGCCCAGCCGCTGCTCAAGCAGCTTGAACTGGATGCTGATCGTCGACTGGTAATGTTCGTCGCTCGCGCGGCGGCGCTGAACCCGGCGCTCTCGGCTACTTGAACGAACAAACGCAACAGCTTGATGTCAGAAGGCTGCAGGCGGGTAATCATTGCATTTCGCCCAAATTCCTGTCTCACGCCCCCGTTTTACGATGCAGCTAGGATGTAGACGCGGCAGGGAACCGTCAAGCAGCCATGATGCGGCGCAGAAAAACCTGTCAGCCAGCGATGGCCCCATTGCCATTCCACTATTCATCGACTGCGCGACCGCCTTCTAGGGTCCGGCAGCGGGCGGCGGACTTCGACAAACCCGCCATGCAGAACTGCCCGTGAGGAGATCGACACCGATGGCCGAACCCGCCGTAATTCTTCCGTTCGGCCAGATCGAGCGCCTCTACGCGGATGTCGCCCTGTCGCTTGGCGCCAGCACGGAGGAAGCCGCGCTGTACAGCCGCTGCTTCGCCACCGCAGACCTGCGTCACGATACGCAGGGCCTGTCGCTGTGGCTGGAATGGGCGCTGCCGATGGTCGAGGCTGGCGGCGCGCGTTTCGGTGTTCCGCTGAACGTCACCGCGCAATCGGCGGCGACCCTTGCCGTCGACGGCGGCGGCGGGGTCGGTCAGGTCGTGGCGACGCGGACGATGGACCGGCTAATCGCGATGGCGGCGGAAAGCGGCGCCGCCATCGGCTGCATCGCCAATGGCACCGATATGGCTATGACCGCCAACTATGCGATGCAGGCGCTCGACCACGGCTATATCGGTCTTGCCGCCAACACCGCCGGGCCGGCCAGCGTCGCGCCATGGGGTGGTCGGTCGGCCGCGTTCGGTACCAACCCCTTCTCGCTGGCCGTGCCGTCCGGCGCGGGTACGCCAATCGTCATCGACATGTGCTGCGCCGCCTATTCGATCGGCACGCTGGTCGAAGCCGGGCGCGCCGGGCTGGTCACCGGCGCGCCAGTGGTCGCGGCCGCCGATGGCAGCTATCGTTCAGACCCGGCAAGCATCGTCAGCGACCTCGCGGCGCGCGAACCGGCCCTGCTCGGCGCAATTCTGCCGGAAGGCGTGCGCAGCGCGGCGCTGCTGCTGATGGTCGAATTGCTCGCCGGGCTGCTCAGCGGCAACGGCACCTCGCGCGACCAGACTGACTGGTCGATGGCCCGCCCGCCCCGGGTCGGCGCGTTCCTGTGCGTCATCGACATCGCCCGCTTCGTGCCGCTCGCCCGGTTCGAAGCCAACGTCGCCGCCTTCGCGGAAGCGCTGCGCGCGATGCCGCCCGCCGACGGGTTCGAGGCGGTTCGCCTGCCCGGCGACCGCGCGGCGCGCCTGGCGGCGATGCGGCGCAGCGCCGGCATTGCGGTCAGCGCGCGGCACTGGGCCATGATACAGGCGGTTTCCACCCGCCGCGGCGTCGCGCTGCCCACCCCGGTGGCGGCTTCGTGATGACCCTATCACAAAACCGCAATTTATCCGCCGGCGGTTCGGGGCGAACCTCCACCCACTTCGCCCACCCCGGTTCCAGATCGCCGACAGTCGACGCGACACAGCACACCGGGAAAGGGCAGGACGGACAGCAAAGTCGCCTTCAGGGAGAGTGAACATGACGACCAGCCGCCCCGCCAATCCTCTTGCCCGCCGGATCTGCTTATCCTGCGTCGCCGCGTTGCTCGGCTCCACCGCCATGCCGGTGCTGGCGCAGGCGCCTGCGGCCGGTGCCGCCGCCCATGCCGATGACGACGACAGCATCGTTGTCACCGCCCAGCGCCGCGAACAGCGGCTGAACGACACGCCGGTCGCGGTCAGCGCTCTATCGTCCGATACGATCAGCGACCTGCAGGTTCGCACCGCCGCCAACCTCGTCGGCCTGATCCCCAATCTGTCGGCCAGCAACCCCGGCACGTCGATGCAGTTCAACGTGCGCGGCCAGGCGCTGATCGACGTATCCGACGTCAATGAGGCGCCGGTCGCCGTCTATGTCGACAACGTCTATGTCGCCGCCACCGCCGGCCAGGGCTCGCAGTTGTTCGATCTGGAGCGGGTCGAGGTGCTGCGCGGCCCGCAGGGCACGCTGTTCGGCCGCAACGCCAGCGCCGGCCTGATCCACTTCGTCTCGCGCGGGCCGACCGAGCTGCTCGACGGCTATGCGAACGTCCAGTTTGGCAGCTACAGCCAGTTCATTGCCGAAGGCGCCGTCGGCGGCGCGCTGGCGCCCGGCGTGCGCGGGCGCATCTCCATTCAGCGCAACGTCGACGGCGGCTATCAGAAGAACCTCGGTTCCGGCGGCGGCCGCTTCGGCAAGACCGATACCCTGTCCGGCCGCGCCCAGCTTGCCTTCGACCTTGGCGAGGACGCGACACTCAACCTGCGCGGCTATGGCACGCGGCAGCGCAACGTCCATCCGCTGTTTCCCTATATGGGTCGGCTCGACGCCAGCGGCAACGAATGCGCCCCGGCGGCGGTCCTCGGCGGCCAGTGCATGTCGGCAACCGGCTACCGCGTCGCCGATCCGAAACCGAACCGCGGCTATAGCGAACATACGCCGGACACGCTGCCCGACCACGTCAATCTGTACGGCACCGACGCGCAGCTGAACTGGAATTTCGGCGGCGTCACGCTGACCGCGATCACCGCCTATATGAAGCTGAAGCGCAATCTGGCGGACGACGTCGACGCGTCGGATGTCGGCATCGGCAACTACGGCGATTTCAACTACACCGAACTGTTCAAGGTCAAGGCGCGCCAATTCTCGCAGGAAGTCCGCCTGTCTGGCGGCGAAGGCGGCCTCTACTGGACGGTCGGTGCTTTCTACTTCAACGACCGCCGCCGGGCGTCGCTGTCGGTGGAGGAACTGGCCGCCACCCCGTCCGATTTCGATACGATGGGCCTGGTGCGGACCAAGAGCTGGTCGGCGTTCGGCCAGGTCGACTACCCACTGTCACCGACGGTCACCGCCAGCGGCGGCCTGCGTTACACCCGCGACAGCAAGCGCGCCCATATCGATACCTGCGACCAGTTCAGCGGCTGCGCGACGATCAACAGCGGCAATTTCGCGATCAAGGACGACAATGTGTCGTGGCGCGCCGGCCTCGAATGGCGCCCGAGCAGTGACTGGCTGCTCTACGGCACTGCCTCGTCGGGCTATAAGAGCGGCGAATTCAACGTCACCTTCCTCGGCGGCGTGCTGGCCAACGCCAACCCGGTCGGGGCCGAAAAGACGTTCAGCTTCGAAGTCGGCTCTAAGAGCGGCCTGTTCGACGGTGCGGCACAGCTGAACCTGGCGCTGTTCCATACGACGACCAAGGATAAGCAGGCGATTGCCACCACCTCGCTCAGCTCAACCTCGCTGATCAGTATCGGTGACCTCGTCTCCTACGGCGCCGAAGCAGAACTGACGGCGAAGCCGGCGCGCTGGCTGCGCACCAGCCTGTCGGTCGGCCTGCTCAACACCAAGATCGACGCACCGGCCGGCGTCACCGTTACCCGCAACTACGGCCGGGTGCCGCTGGCGCTGGACGGCAACAATTTCGTCAACAGTCCGGCGGTGTCGATCAACGGCATGATCCGGCCGACGGTCCATGACGGCGCGCTCGGCAAGATCGATCTTCAGGCCGACTTCCACTGGCAGTCGAAGAGCGACCTCGACATCGCCAACAGCCCCTATGACAAGCAGGGCAGCTACGGCTGGATCAACCTGCGCGCCTTCTGGAGCGACCCGAGCGACCGCTTCAACGCCTCGATCTTCATCGAGAACCTGACCGGCACCGAATACTATGCCCGCGCCGCGTCGATCGGCGGGCTCGACTTCCGTTTCAACGTCTGGGGCAGCAAACCGCGCATCTTCGGGGCGCAGTTCGGCGTCCGCTTCTAGGCCCCCTCCCATTCCCACATTCGCAAGCAGCATCGAAGGAGTAACAATGTTCTTCATTAATCAGGGCACCGGCCCCCTCGTCGAACCGACGGCGTTCGAAGATGCGGAGTTCGAAAGGCGCCTGGCCGGCACACGTGCGCTGATGGCCGAACAGGGGCTGGACGCGCTGGTCTGCTTCGCGCCGGAGAATCTCTATTATCTGACCGGCCACGACACGCCGGGTTACTACTGGTATCAGGCGTGCGTCGTCACCCATGATCACCTGCCGGTGAACGTCATCCGCAAACTGGAAGCGACCAACACCCTCGGCCGCAGCTGGTCCCGCCTGGTCGTCGAATATGAAGACGTGCAGGACCCGGTCGCCGCGACGCTGTGGCTGCTTCAGGACCTGGGCGTCGCCGGCAAGCGCATCGGCTACGAGAGCGAAACCTTCTTCCTGACCCCGAACCAGTTTGACCGGCTGCGCGACGGCGTCGCCAAGGCCGGCGGCACTTTCGTCGGCACCCCGGCGCTGGTCGAGACGATGCGTTCGGTCAAGTCGGAACCGGAACTGGCCTATATCCGCCGTGGCGGCAAGATCCTCGCCAAGGCGATGGCCGCCGGCTTCGAAGTCGCCGGCGAAGGCGTGACCGAGCGCGCCGTTGCCGCCCGCGTCAACGAAGTGCTGATCGCTGAAGGCAGCTGCTATCAGGGCCTGCCGACCTTCCTCGGCACCGGCCCGCGCCCGGCGCTGGCCCACTCGACATGGTCGGACCGGCTTATGGGCAAGGGCGATGCGCTGGCTTACGAGATCTCGGCCAGTGTCGAGCGCTACACCTGCGCGATGTTCCGCATGGGCGTGGTCGGCCAGCCGTCCGACGACTATCTGCGCAAGATGGATGCGTGCAAGGCCGCGCTCCACGCCATCCTGACCACCGCGCGCGACGGCGTGACGGCGGGCGAGGTGTTCGCGGCGGGCAACAAGGCGTTCCTCGATGCCGGCTTCAACGACGGCCTTGGTCGTCGGCTCGGCTATTCGGTCGGCATCTCCTATCCGCCTGACTGGGGTGAAGGCCACATCATCGACCTGCGCCGCGATAGCGAGAAGGTGCTGAAGAAGGGCATGGTTTTCCATACCACGCCGGGGCTGATCTACTTCGGGCATGAAGTGATCAACATCAGTCAGACGATGATCATCACCCAGACGGGCACCGAAGTCACAACCGGCGACTTCCCGCTCGACGCCGTGGTGGTATGACGGAGGCATGCCGGTCATGAATGCTCATTCCACACCCATCCCGTCCGCGGAAGCGCTGCTGCCGGAGGTCCTGGCCTTCCGCAAGCGCTTCCCGATCTTTCGGAACAAGGTGCACCTCGCCAACAACGCGATGGGCGCCGTGTCCGATGTCGTCGAAAAGGCGCATCGCCAGTTTCTCGACGATCGCATCGAACAGGGGGCGAGCTGGGAATCGGCGCTGGAGCAGCATGACCGGCTTCGTGACGGCTTCGCGGCCCTGATCGGCGCGAAGCCGCACGAGATCGCCCTTTGCTATGCGGCGACGCAGGCGCTGGGCGTCGTCTCGTCCTGCTTCGACTGGCGTGACCGCCAGACGATCGTGTTCGACGATTACAGCTTCCCGTCGGTGACGCAGTTGTGGCGCGTGCAGGAACGGCGCGGCGCCCGCATCCGCCAGGTCGCCGCCGATGCGGACGGGCTGATCCGGCCCGAATATTTCACCCCGCAGATCGACGAGAGCGTGGCGATCGTCTCCGCCTCCCACGTCTGCTACAAGAACGGCCACCGGCTCGACGCCGCCGGTGTCGCGCGCGAAGCGCATGCCGCCGGCGCGCTGTTCGCCCTAGACGACTATCAAAGCTGCGGCAGCCGGCCGTTCGACGTGCGTGCCGCCGATGTCGACATCCTTGTCGCCGGCACGGTCAAGTTCATGCTCGGCTCGCCGGGCGTCGCGATGATGTATGTCCGCGAGGAACTTCACGACCAGCTTCACCCGACGGTCACCGGCTGGTTCGGACAGGAATCGCCGCACGCGATGCGGATCGACGCCCATGTCGAGGCGCCTGACGCGGCGAAGTTCCAGATCGGCACGCCGGCGCTGTGCGCGATCTACGACAGCGTCGCCGGGCTGGAACTGCTCCAGTCGGTCGGCGTCGACAAGGTGTCGACCTGGATCGACCATATCACCGGCGTGCTGTTCACCCGGCTGGCGGAGGAAGGCTTCGTCTCGGCGACGCCGAGCGACCCGGCCCGGCACGGGCCGCAGGTGGCGATCCGCGCACACGACGCGGCGCAGGCGGTGGAGATGCTGGCGGCACGCAACATCACCAGTTCGCACCGCGACAACAACGTCCGCACCGCCTGGCACTTCTACAACACGCCGGACGATGTCGAGGCACTGATCGATGGGCTGAAGGCGATCCGGCCGCTGATGGTGAGTGCCGACGGATGACCGCGCCCGCAGCGGCGCCGCCGGCTGCCGGCGGCGCCATACGGATCAATGCGGAACGGCTGATGGCCGACATGCGCACCTTCCGCAGCTTCGGCGCGGACGGAACCGGCGTCGTCCGCCGCGCTCTCTCCGCCTTCGACGTGCAGTCCCGCGAATGGTTGGCCGACCGCTATCGGGAAGCCGGGCTGGTCGCGACGTTCGATCGTGTCGGCAACGTCTTCGCCCACGACCCGCGCCACGCGCGGGCGCTGCTGATCGGTTCGCACGGCGACACCCAGCCGCGCGGCGGTTGGCTCGACGGGGCGATGGGGGTAATCATCGGGCTGGAAATCGCCCGCGCCGCGCGCGAAGCGGCGCTTGATACCGCGATTGGTATCGACACGGTGTGCTGGAGCGACGAGGAAGCGCGCTTCGCCCATTTCCTCGGCAGCCGCGCCTATTGCGGCCTGCTGCCCGATGACGAGATCGCGGCGGCGGCCGACGATGCCGGCGTCCGCCTGACCGATGCGATCGCCGAGGCCGGCTATGCCGACCTGCCGCCGCGCGGCGCCGATCCGGCCCGCCACGCGGCCTATCTGGAAGCGCATATCGAACAGGGGCCGGTGCTCGACCGCAGCGGCGATCAGCTGGGCGTCGTTACCGCCATCGTCGGCGCGCGCGAATTTCTGGTCTCCTTTTCGGGCGAGGCGAACCACGCCGGCACCACGCCGATGGCGCTGCGCAAGGATGCCGGGCTGGCGATGATCCGCTTCGCCGCCGCGCTCGACACGCGCTATGCCGACGCGGCCGACGACGCGATCGTCTGGACGATGGGCCGGATAGAGATCGCGCCCAACGCGCCCAGCATCGTTCCGGCCGGTGCGACGATCAGCGTCCAGTTCCGCGGGCCGGATCTGGCGATGCTCGACCGCTTCGAGACCGAACTGATGCGGCTTGTCCTTGAAACCGGGAAGAACGATGGCCCGGTCGGCTGCACGGTGCGCCAGATCCTCGATTACCGCCCAACTCCTATGGACAAGGCGGTCACCGCCATCGTCGCCCGCGCGGCAGAGCGCACCGCGCCCGGCCGCTGGCGGCGGATGCCGAGCGGCGCCGGCCACGATGCCCAGTTCATGGCGCCACTGATGCCGACCGGCATGCTGTTCGTGCCCAGCATCGGCGGCATCAGCCACAGCTTCGACGAGGACACCGCCGAAGCGGACATCGTCGCCGGCTGCCGCGCGCTGGCGCTGGCGGCGGAAGAGGTGGCAACGCGCTTCGTCTGACCGGGGGCGGGAAACCCCCGCCCCCGGTCACAGCCCGGTCAGCGCAATATAGGCACCGACCGCGACGACCAGCAGCGCGAACAGCCTTTCCAGCAGGCCTTTACGAGGGCCGATACACCGGCCGATCGCCAGACCAGCGACAGCGCCACCCAGCCCGCCGACGACCAGCAACGCCGCCAACGGCCAGGCGACCAACCCGGACAGGGCATAGGAACTCGCCGTCGTCAGCCCCAACGCGGTGACGACGACCAGGGACGTGCCGACAGCATAGGTGATCGGCATCGCCGTCGCCGCGATCAGCCCCGGCACGATCAGAAAACCGCCCCCAATCCCGAAAAACCCCGCCGCCAGCCCAACCGCCAGCCCGATGCCGATCAGCCGGGGGAGCAGCGCCACGGCGCTCGCGGCGGTCAGCCGCACGTCGGGCGCCTCCGGCACCCGGCGGCCGCGCAGCATCGACAGACCGACACCGATCATCAGCAGGCCGAACAGCGTCAGCAGCCGCTCACCGTCGATCGCCTTACCCAGTTCGGCACCCATCGCCGCACCGGCGACACCGGCAGCGGCGAAGGTCATCGCGCAAGGCCATTTGACCGTGCCGGCGCGGGCATGGCCGACAAGGCCGATCAGCGCGTTGGCGGCAACCGCGACCGCACCGGTGCCGATCGCGACATGCGGCGACTCAACGCCGACCAGATAAACCAGCAACGGCACCGCAAGGATCGACCCGCCACCGCCAACCAGCCCCAGGATCACGCCGATCAGCCCGCCGGAAGCGAGCGCGGCCGCCACGGTCGCCGCGGTCATCGCCGGCTCAGGCCATCACCCGGCGGTTCCACGGCATCACCCGCAGCAACCGCGCCATGCCGCACCATCCGGTCGCCCCGGCAACAATCAGCCCGCCGCCGACAAAAGCCGGGATCGCGAAAAAACCCGGTGCGACCAGCAGGCCGAGCACCATGCCGGTCAACACCAACCCTCCGGCCGCCAATTGTACCTGCCGCATGATCTCCAGCGGCTGACGGCGATCGACACGGGTGGCTAACCCGGCCGCGCGCCAGCCCTGCAAGCCACCGTCGAGGATGTGGCAGGGCACATCGCCCGCCGCGCGCTCCAACGCTCCGGCACAGGCGGCGGTGCGCGCTCCCGACCGGCAATGGAACAGAACCGGCCGGCCGCCATGCGCCAGCCCGTCAAGCGCGGCGAGCGGAACATTGACCGCACCGGCGATATGTTCGCGGGCGAATTCATCCGGCTCTCGAATGTCGACAAGCAATGCGCCCGCCGCGATCGCGCGCTCCGCCTCGCGTGGGGAAAGGGTCGGTATCGCCATGGCCGCTACTCCTTGCAGTAGAGTTGGTAGAGGGTGGCGAGCAGCGCTTCGATGCGCGGATCGGCGATCCGGTACCACAACGTCTGGCTCTCGCGGCGAAAGGCGATCAGCCCCTCCTCGCGCATCCGCGCCAGATGCTGCGACAACGCCGACTGGGACAGACCGATCGCCCCGGCAAGGTCGCCGACCGTCATCTCGCCATGCTCGACCAGCTTGCACAGCACCATCAGCCGGCGGCCGTTGCCGATCGCCTTCAGCATGTCGGCGACCGCCGCAGCCTTCGCCTCGAACGTCGCCAGGTCCATTGGCGCCATCGTCATCGCGTCTACTCCATTAGGTATTGCTAATTTAGTATATTCTTATATATTGTCAACCAACATTGGAGGCAGCGCATGACAACCCCGTTCATCACGTCCTTCTTCGACGAACCGACCAACACGATCAGCCATCTGGTCGGGGACCCGGCGACGCGTATCGCGGCGGTCATCGATCCGGTTCTCGATTTCGACCTCGCCAGCGGAGAGGCCGACACCCGCTCGGCGGAGCGGATCGTCGCCTTCGCCGCCGACAATGGCTGGACCATTGCCATGGTGCTGGAAACCCACGCCCATGCCGACCACCTGTCCGCCGCCCCATACATCAAGGCGCGTACCGGCGCATGGATCGGCATCGGCGAGCATATTCGGCAGGTGCAACGCATCTTCCGCCCGGTCTTCGCGCTTGATGACCTGAACACCGATGGTTCCGATTTCGATCGGCTGTTCGCCGACGGCGAACATTTCGCACTCGGCGAACTG
This sequence comes from Sphingomonas flavalba, assembly GCF_047553045.1. Lineage (GTDB taxonomy): Bacteria > Pseudomonadota > Alphaproteobacteria > Sphingomonadales > Sphingomonadaceae > Sphingomonas_L > Sphingomonas_L flavalba_A. Next base: position 2,014,670 of record NZ_CP180208.1, read on the forward strand.
GACGTGGAAGTGATGCACGTTCCCGGCCACACCCCGGCCGACATCGCCTATCGGATCGGCACCGTCGCCTTCGTCGGCGATACGCTGTTCATGCCCGACTACGGCACCGCCCGCGCCGATTTTCCGGGTGGCGATGCCCGCGCCCTCTACCGCTCGATCTGGCGGCTGCTCGCCCTGCCCGACGACACCCGCCTGTTCCTGTGTCACGACTATAAGGCACCGGGGCGCGACGACTATCGCTGGGAAACCACTGTCGGCGAACAACGCCGGGCCAGCATCCACGTCCATGACGGCGTCAGTGAGGAGGATTTCGTCGCAATGCGCGAGGAACGGGATCGGACGCTGGCCGTGCCGAAACTGCTGCTGCCGTCGATTCAGGTCAACATTCGCGCCGGCCGCATGCCCCGCGCGGAAACAAACGGAGTCTCCTATCTGAAGATACCGGTGCGCCACAAAAACGGCCCGGTCGGCGATGCCGCGCCAGGCGGCATATAACCCCGGCGAACACCGGCGAAGGCGCTGCTGCTCCCCCGCTCAACCCTGCGACTCGGACGCTGGGAATACCCGCACGCCCGCCGGGTCGACCACAACCCCGACCATATCGCCGGCGCGCGGCGGGGTGCCCGTCACCGGGCAGGAAACCCGCAGCGCACCCAGCCGGATATCGGCGACATGGCCTGCCCCGGCAAAGCGCACCGCCTCCACCACCCCGGCAACGCCCTCGGGGGAAAGGCGCAGCACTTCCGGTCGCAGAATCAACTCGCCCGCCCCGTCGGCCAACCCCGCCGCCGGGAACATGCCCAGCGTGCCATGAGCGGCGCCATCCTCGATCCGCACCGGCACGGTGATCGCATCGCCAAGCAGGCGCGCCGCCGCCGCCGACACCGGGACACGATAGCATTGCTCCGGCGCTCCGGTCTGGAGGATGCGGCCGTCGGTCATCAGGATCAGGTGATCCGCCAGTTGCATCGCCTCATTCGGATCATGGGTGACAATCAGTACGGCCGCGCCGGTCGCGCGCAGATCGGCAAGCACAGATTGGCGCACCTCCGCCCGCAAATGGCCGTCCAGCCCGGAAAACGGCTCGTCGAGCAACAGCAATGCCGGCGCCCGCGCCAGCGCGCGGGCAATCGCTACCCGCTGCTGCTCTCCACCCGACAGGGTATGCGGAAAGGCCCTCGCCAGATGCGCGACATGGAAGCGGTCGAGCAATTCCCTGATCCGTTCCGCCCGCGCGGCCGGCGGCAGATCACCGATGCCGAAACCGATATTATCGGCGACGCTCAGGTGCGGAAACAGCGCCAGGTCCTGAAACACCAGCCCGACGCCCCGTGTTTCCGGCGGGGTGGTCCGGCCCGGCGCGGAGACGAGATCCCCGCCGATGACGATCTCACCACCGTCGACCGGCTCCAGCCCGGCGACCATTCGCAACAGCGTGCTCTTGCCGCAGCCCGACGGGCCGAGCAGACAGGCGATCTCGCCCGCGTCCAGCCGCAGACTCGCCGCGTCCACCGCCTGTCGCGCGCCATAGCGGCGGGTGACGGCGCGAACCTCCAGGATCGGATCATTCACCGCGGCATCCCCTATGCGCCCGGCCGCGCCCGCGCAATCCGCCGGGTCAGCCACGCCACGGCGGGCAGCGACAGCATGACGATCAGGATCGACGGCAACCCCGCCTGCCCCAACCGCTCATCAAGCGCATAATTGTTGGCGATTACCGCGAGCGTGTCGAAATTGAACGGTCGCAGGATCAGCGTCGCCGGCAATTCCTTCAATATGTCGATGAACACGATCAGCCCGGCGGTCAGCATCACGCCGCGCGCGACCGGCAGCTCGACCGCCATCGCCGCCCCGGCCTCGCTCCGCCCCAGCGTGCGCGCCGCCTGGATCATCGACGGAGTAACGCGGGTCAGCCCGGCGTCGATCGGCTCCAGCGCCGCCGCCATCAGCCGGGCGGCATAGGCGTAGATCAACAGCGCTACCGCAACCGCGGCACCGGACCCCGGCACCAGTGCCCAGATCGCCCCGGCCGGCGCCAGCAGCCCGATCGCCATCACCGCCCCCGGCGTCGCATAGCCAAGGCTCGCCAGCCGCGCCGCCATCGGCAGCCGCCGGCTACCCAGCGCCAGCATCGTCGCCAGCGCGACGGTGACGAACGCGCCGGCGAGGCCCAGCATCAGACTGTGCAGCGCCGCATCCGCCAGCCGCGGCCAATCGGGCAAGGTGCGCCAAAGGTTCCACGCCAGCCAGCCGACCGGCAACAACAACCCGGCCGACAACAGCGACAGGCAGAAGGCCGACGCCGCCCAGCCAGCGACGCCGGAAATCCGGCGCGGCTCGATCGAACGCCAGCGCCCCCGCCCGGATTCGTGCGCCCGCCCCTTGCGTCCGCGCCGCTCGATCCACAGCAACAGCGCGGCGGTGACAAGAAGCGGCAAGGCGAAGCGCGCCGCACTCGCCGTCGACCCATAAACCGACCATGCACGCACCACGCCCGTTGTCAGCGTCTGGACGCTCAGGAACTGGACCGCGCCATAGTCCGCCAGCGTTTCCATCACCGCCAGCGCAACGCCGGCGGCCAGGGCCGGCCGTGCCAGCGGCAGTCCGACCCGCCACAGCGCTGACCACCCATCGCACCCCAGCATCCGCGCTGCTTCCAGCACGTTGACCGACTGGTTGAGGAAGGCGGCACGCATCGCCAGATAAACATAGGGATAGAACGCGCAGGACAGAACAAACGCGGCGCCCCCGACCCCACGCATGCCGAACGGCAGGTCGATGCCCACCCCGCCGCGCAACGCAGTCCGCAGCGGACCAGCAACGTCGAACAAGTCGGCATAGCCATAGGCAAGAGCAAAGGCGGGGACCGCCAGCGGCAGCGCCAACGCCCAGGCAAACAGTTCGCGCCCGGGGAAACGGTGCATGACCACCAGCCAGGCGGCGATCGTGCCGGCAACCGCCGTCACCGCGCCAACCAGCAGCGCCAGCCAGGCCGACGTCGCCGCATAGCGCAGGATATCGCGTGTCGCGATGGCGGCGGTCTCGCCGCCGAACGCGGCGAGCACCACTCCGATCAACGGCAATGCCACCGCCGCCCCCGCCAATCCGGCAAGGGCGGCGAGCGGCGACGGTCGCGGCAGTGAAACGGTCAGGGCTGGCGTCAGCGCCAACCCGCCGCGCTCATCATCGACTGCGCTTCCGGCTGACGGCCAGCAAAGGCAACGGCATCCATCGGGTGGGCGGTGAAATTCGCATAGGCGTCGACCGGCGGCGGCGCGGCCACGTCGGGGGACGCCGGAAACTCGTTGTTATTCTGCGAAATATGCCGCTGACTTTCGGCGGAAGCGAAAAACTCCAGCAGCTTCAGCGCGTTGTCGCGGTTCGGCGCGTTGGCGGCGATACCGCCACCGGAAATGTTCACATGGGCGCCCTTGCCGTCAAGGCTGGGGAAACCAAGCTTGACCTTCTCCGTCACCGCGCGGTCACCCGCATTGTCGCCGTTCGCCATGCGGATATAATAATAGCTGTTGGTCAGCGCGACCTGGCAGACACCGGCACCAACGGCGCGAATCTGGTCGCGATCACCGCCCTCCGGCGGTCGCGCCATGTTGGCGACAATGCCCTTGACCCAGCGATCCGCCCGCTCCGGCCCCCACGCCTCGATCAGCGCGCCGACCAGCGACAGGTTGTAGATGCTGTCGGATGACCGAACGCAGATCTGCCCCTTGAAGCGCGGCCCGGCCAGCTTCTCGTAATCATCGACCTCCTCCGGCTTCACCTTGGCCGCGTCATAGGCGACGACGCGGGCGCGGCGCATGAAGCCATACCAGTTGCCGTTCGGTTCGCGCAGATTGGCGGGGATGCGTTCGTTCAGCGTGTCGGACTGGACCGGCTGAAACAGGCCGGCCTGCTGGGCGCGCCACAATGCCCCGGCATCGGCGGTGATGAACAGGTCGGCCGGGCTGTTGGCCCCTTCGCTCTTCATCCGCGCGATCAGTTCGTTCGCATTGCCCTCGATCCGGTTGACCTTGATCCCGGTTTCGCGGGTGAAGCGTTCGTAAAGCGGTGTATCGCTGTCATAATGGCGCGCGGTGTACAGGTTCACCACCTGCTCGCCAGCCTCCTTCTTGCCGTCGGCGCAGGCGGCCAGAAGAGTCAGTCCAAACATGGCGAGGGGCAGGAACTTGCGCAACAGTGCCTCCATTGGCAGCTAAAGACCGGTACTGCCTAGGGTGATTGAAAACGATTCTCAACTAAGTCAATCGGTCGAGCCGCGGCAGGCATATTGTCACGCGCAGCCCGCCTTCTTCCCGGTTGGCCAGGGCGATGGTGCCGCCCAGCCGCTCGCTCAGGCGCCGGGCGATGGTCAGCCCCAGACCGACGCCGCCGGTATGGCGACCGCGCGCCGGGTCAATCCGCGCAAACGGCTCGAACACCGTCTGCATCTGCGTTTCGGGAATGCCGGGACCGTCGTCGTCGACAAAGATGACGACGGCGACCGCGTCGGCTTCTAACCGCACGCGGGCACTCCCGGCATGGCGGGTCGCGTTCTGGACAATATTGCGGATCAGCCGCTTCAGCTTGACCGGCCGGGTCAGGAGTTCGACCCGATCCGGTCCGTGATAATCGACCGCTTCCCCCCGGTCATGCGCTTCATCGACCACCGTCATCAGGATCGAAGCGACATCGGCGCGCTGGGCGTGCTCTGCTTCGTCACCACGCAGATAATCGAGGACGGAGGTGACGAAAGTCTCCATCTCCGCCACGTCTTCCTTTAACGCGGCGCGGGTCTCGCCGTCCTCCACCGTCGCCAGGTTCAGGCGCAGCCGCGCCAGCGGGGTGCGCAGGTCGTGCGACATCGCGGCCAGCGACTGTTCGCGCTCGCGGACATGGTTCAGCAGCCGCGCCTGCATCCGCTCGAACGCGGCGGCGACCTGACGCACCTCGCGCGGGCCTTCCACGGCAATTGGAACCGCCTCGGCGCCGCCCACCCGTTCAGCCGCCTCGGCGATGCGGCGCAGCGGTCGGCCGAGCATCCGCCCGAACAGCAGCGCCATCAGCACCACGCAGGCGACCAGCAACAGTACCGATGCGGTGTAATGCAGCAACATGGAATTACCGGAAAAATAATCGGTCTCTCGAAAATGCAGCCAGCTTCCGTCGGCAAGGCGGACACCGCCGCGCAGCGTCGCGCCGTCACGGGCAAGCCGCAGCGGCACGCCGGCCAGTTGCGGCCGTGCCGCGACCATCACCTCGGCGACCGCCGCCAGATCGGCCCGGCCCGCGCCGCCCATCCCGGCCGGCGGCACCGGGGTACGGGCGACGACCAGCGACGGCGCCCACAGCCCGTTCATCGCCGTCACCGCATCGGCATGGCTTTCCGCCAGCTTGCCCGCAATGACCAGCCGCTCCGCCAGCCGGCGGGCATGGGCGCGCTCGATGCGCGCCGCCTCGATCCGCTCGAAGATGATCTCGCCGCCAATGAACTGGGCGAGCAGCGCGACCAGCAGCGCCGCCGCCATCCGCGCGCGCAGACCGTCGAACCAGCGCGCCGGGCGCTTCACATGCGGTCGACCGGCTGGGTGAAGATGTAGCCGACACCGCGTACCGTGCGAATCAGGGCGCGCTGCTCTTCATCGCCCAGCTTGCGGCGCAGACGACAGACATGGACGTCGATCGACCGGTCGGACGCATTGCCGAGGCGGGAGCGCGACATTTCCAGCAACGGTTCGCGCCCGATCACCCGCTGCGGGTTCTCCAGCAAGGCGATCAGCAAATCGTATTCCGCGCCGGTCAGTTCGACCCGGGCGCCCGACGGGCTGAACAGCTGGCGCTGGAGCAGGTCCACCGTCCAGCCGAGAAACCGCATCTGCCGTACCGGCGGCGTCCAGGCGGCATAGGGCATCCGTCCCCGGCGCAGCGCTGCCCGCACCCGGGCCAGCAGCTCGCTGTCGCCGAACGGCTTGGCGATGTAATCGTCCGCTCCCAGTTCAAGCCCGCTGACCAGATCCGCTTCCGCGCCGCGCGCGCTGATCATGATCACCGGCACCGGATTGCCCTGGCGCAGGCGCAGGTCACGACAGATGTCGAACCCGCTAGCACCCGGCAGCATCACGTCGAGCAGGATCAGGTCGACCGGGCTGCGCGCCAGCATGTCCGCCATCTCGGTGCCGTCGGCGGCCGCCAGGCAGTGAAAACCGTTGGCGCGCAGCACCTTCAGCAACGCGGCACGCATGCCGGCATCGTCATCGACGATCAGCACCGTCGCCGACGCCGCTTCCGGCACAGGCCCCACCGCGCCGGCCGCCTGATTATTGCGGAATTGTTGCGTCAGCATTTTCTATTCTTACCTGCCCCGCGATTGGTTGACAGCCCCGCCCGGTTTCCGCCTTTGCGCGCTGCAATTGCGAGTAATTATCATTCTGAGGCGGAGAATCATAGTGAACCAGAACGTCCCGGCTGTCATGCGAAACGATGCGACGACGCCCGTTTCCCCCAGCGCGCTGCTCGCGCTCGGTTGTGCCGGCCTGATGGCGGGCGCCTCCCCGGCGCTGGCGCAGGGCGACGCGGCACAGCGCCTCGGCGGCGTCACCGTCACCGACACGGCGATCGACGACAGCTACAACCGGGCGGAACGGGATTCGGCGAAAAGCACCGCGCCGCTGCTCGATACACCGCAAACGGTCAGCGTGATCCCACAGGAGGTGATCCGCGACCGTGGCGCCCGCACCCTGTCGGAAGTGCTGCGCAACACGCCGGGAATCAGCTTCAACGCGGGCGAAAACGGCTTCGGCACCTCGGCCAGCAACTTCTCGCTGCGCGGCTTCGACGCCAGCGGTGACGTGTTCATCGACAATGCGCGAGATTCCGGCAGCTACGCCCGCGACATGTTCAACACCGAATCGGTGGAAGTGGTGAAGGGCGCCGCCGCCGACAACGGCCGCGGCAGCGCCGGCGGCTTCGTCAACATCAACACCAAGAAGCCGGTCCTCGACACATTCGTGGCAGGCGACGTCAGCTACGGCTTCGACCAGTATAACAGCAAGGCCCGCAAGCGCGGCGCCATCGACATCAATCAGTCGCTCGGCGGCCTTGCGGCCGTCCGCCTGAACGCGGTCGTCGAAGATAGCGGCGTCGCCGGGCGGGAGCTCGCCCGCGCAAAGCTGTGGGGCGTCGCGCCGTCGATCGCGATAGGCCTCGGCACCAACTTCACCGCCACGCTATCCTGGGAACATGTCGAGCGCGACGACCGGCCGGACTGGGGCGTGCCCGGCGCGGCGATCGAAAACACCTTCCGCTATGATCCGGCGACCCGTGGCGCACCGCGCGACGCCTATTACGGCCTCGTCACCGATTTCGACGACGCGACCAGCGACGCCGGTCTCGCGCGGTTTACCTACGAACCGGTCAGCGGCCTCGTTCTCGCCAACCAGACGCGCTGGTCGCGGGTGAAGCGGCACGCGCGTTTCACCATCCCGACCGGCTTTGTCGCTCCCGACACCGTCAACAGCAACACGCTGTTCTACAACCGGGTCAACAAGAGCATCAGCAACCTGACCTCGGTCAACGCGCAGTTCAATACCGGCGTCGCCCGCCATTCGGTCGCGGCCGGCGTTGAGCTAAGCTGGGAAAAGTCGGACGCGCTGCGTTCGGGTAATGGCGTACCGGCATCGGGCGCCACTGATCTGTTCGACCCCGATCCGCGCCGTGTCGGCGCCGCGCCGTTCACCCCGACGCAGATCGCCCGCGCCGATATCGAGACCTTCGCCGTCTACCTGTTCGACACGATCTCGTTCGGCGACAAATTCGAGATCAGCGGCGGCGTGCGCGGCGAAGGCTACCGCGTCGAAATCGACAGCCTGACGACGGCCGGCGCGCCGACCGGCGCCTTCGACAATTTCCGCCGTTCGCCCTTCACCTGGGGCGGCCGCATCGGGCTGAACTGGAAGCCGGTGGAAAACGCCAGCCTCTATGCCTCCTTCGGCACCTCTGCCCTGCCGGCCGGTTCCTACCTGTCCAACCCCGATGCGTCGCGGACCGGCGACAACGTCTTCCCAGGCCTCGTCGACGGCGCCCGCCCGGTGCGCTCGCACAACTATGAGGTCGGCGCCAAGCTCGACCTGTTCGACGGCGGTTTGTCACTGGCACTGGCCGGCTTCCGGGGTGAAAAGCGCAACGTCCCTGTCGTCGGCCGCCCGGCCGCGACCGGCAGCAACAGCCTGCAGGGCTATCAGAAACTGATCGTCCAGGGCGGCGAATTCAGCGTCAGCGGCCAGGTCACGCCGGAATGGAACATCTTCGGCGGCATACTGGTCATGGACAGTAAGCGCCGGTTGAGCGATGCGATGGAAACCGCCCTCGGCTTCGGCAATCCGGGCGACTACAACGCCAGCTTCCCGGCCTCGGGTCTGAATGGCGACCGGCTGGCCTTCACGCCCAATTTCCAGGCGACGATGTGGACCAGCTACCGCCTGCCGTTCGGCCTGACCATCGGCGCCGGCGTCCAGCATGTCGGCTCGTCCTACCTTGGGCGGCCGGACGATGCGACCCGCGTCATCCCCAACGGCATCTTCGGCAAACTGCCGGCTTATACGCTGGTCAATGCGATGCTTGCCTATGATGTCACCGAAACCGTCAATATCCGCCTCAACATCGACAATATCGCTAATGAGAAGTATGCGCTGTCGACAAACTGGAACGGAACCCGCGCCAGCCTAGGGGCGCCGCGCAGCTTCCTCGTGAGCCTCGGCTTCCGTTTCTAGGGACAAGGGGGAGTCCGTGCGTCGTCCGGGTCCCTCCGGACGGCGCATGGACGGAGGTTGCGATGCTCATCCAGATTCCGGCCGTGCTCAGCCCCGAAGAGGCGGCCGGGTATCGCGCCCGGCTGGAACAGGCCGCCTGGCGGGACGGCGCCGGCACCGCCGGGCATGTCGCGGCACAGGCCAAAACCAACCTCCAGCTTGCCGACGACGATCCGCTCGGCCGCGCGCTCGGCGCCGCGATCGTCGACCGGCTGGCGGCAATGCCGCGCTTCATCGCCGCCGCGCTGCCGCTGCGTGTGCTGCCGCCACGCTTCAACTGCTATGCTGGCGGCGGCGCCTATGGTCGCCATGTCGACAGCGCAATATTCACCGCCCCCGGCGGCCGGGAAAGGGTCCGCAGCGATCTGTCCGCCACCCTCTTCCTCAGCGAACCGGACAGCTATGACGGCGGCGCGCTGATCGCCGAATTCGGTGCCGGCGACCAGCCGGTGAAGCTGCCGGCCGGCCATCTCCTGCTCTACCCGGCGAGCTCGCTGCATCAGGTGACGCCGGTAACGCGCGGTATGCGCTTCGCCGCATTCTTCTGGGTGCAGAGCATCGTCCGAACACAAGCGCGGCGGACGATGCTGCTCGCTCTCGACGACAGCATCCAGGCGCTATCGGCCCGCGATCCGGCGGAACCGGAGGTCGTGCGACTGACCGGCCTCTATCACAACCTGCTGCGCGAATGGGCCGAAACATGACGTTGCCGCCGCTCGCCCGCATCCCGGCGGAGGTTGCCGCCGTCGGCGATTATGTGGCGCTCGCCCACGAAAGGCTAAGCGCTGGCGCCTGGGCCTATCTCGCGGGCGGGGCCGGCGACGAAGCGACGCTGGCCGAAAATGACGCGGCCTGGGCGCGGCTGCAGCTGCGCCAGCGGGTGCTGCGCGATCTGTCCGGCGCCACCACCCGCACCACCCTGTTCGGGACGGAGATGACCGCGCCGATCCTCATCGCCCCGATCGCTTTCCAGCGCCTCGCTCACCCGGATGGCGAGCGGGCGACGGCCGCGGCCGCCGCCGCCCTCGGTACGCCGATGGTGGTCAGCACTCAGGCCAGCGAAACGATCGAGGCAATCGCCGCGGTCAGCCCCGCCCCGCTGTGGTTCCAACTCTATATCCAGCCGGATCGCGCCTTCACCACGGCGCTGGTCCGTCGGGCCGAACAGGCGGGGTACCGCGCGCTGGTCGTCACCGTCGACGCGCCGGTCACCGGCATGCGCAACCGTGAACAGCGCGCGGGCTTCACACTGCCGCCGGGGGTGGAGGCGGTCAATCTCCGCGGCCTGCCCCCCCTGCCACCGGCGCCGCAGGACGCATTGCTGTTTGGAACCCCGCTCGCCGCCGCCGCACCGGGCTGGGACGATCTCGCCTGGCTCCGCGCACAGACCCGGCTGCCGCTGCTTGCCAAGGGGGTTACCGACCCTGGCGACGCTCGCCGCGCGCTCGCCGCCGGGGTGGATGGGATTATCGTCTCCAACCATGGCGGCCGGGTACTGGACGGCCTGCCGGCGACAGCGGCGCTGCTGCCGGCGGTGGTAGAGGCGGTCGCCGGCCAGGTGCCGGTTCTGGTCGACGGCGGCATCCGACGCGGCACGGACATCGTTCGCGCCCTCGCCCTCGGCGCGGCGGCCGTGATGGTCGGCCGCCCGTGCATATTCGCGCTCGCCGCGGCCGGTGCCCCCGGCGTCGCCCATGTACTGCGTATCCTGCGCGCCGAACTGGAACTGGCGATGGCGTTGACCGGCTGCCCCACCCTCGCAGCGATCGATCGCTCTGTGCTCGCGCCGTCCGCATGATCCACGCTCGCGTTCAACCGGCCGAAGCTAACGGCGGCAGTCGCTACCGCCCGCGCGGCGGCCTCGACCCGACGGCACTCGGCGTCGTGGTGCTTTTGCACCTGCTTGGGCTGGCGGCGATCGCCACCCATCGCATCGCGGCCGAAGCGAAAACGGAGGTACGGATGGAACTGCTGACCTTCGACCTTGCGCCACCTCCGCCGCCGACCGACCCGGATATCCCGGAGCAGGTGGTGCCGCCGCCCCCGGCCGTCCACATCCCACCGCCAATCGTGCCAGTCGCGCTGGTCCGCCCACCAACCCTTGCGGTGATGACCGAGCCGCCACCCCCCGAACCGCCGTCGGAACCGCGCCCGGCGGCATCGCCTACCGTCGTCCCGGTCTCGCGGCCAATGGCTGGCGGCGACCTGTCGACATCGATGGTCCACGCCCCACCGCCGCGCTACCCGCGCGAATCCCGCCGGCGGCGGGAACAGGGCACCGTGCTGCTTGCCCTTGTCCTCGGCGTGGACGGCAGCGTCACCGAGATCCGCGTCGCGCGTAGCAGCGGCTTCGCCCGGCTGGACGAGGCGGCGCTTGACGCTGTCCGCCGCTGGCGCTGGTCGCCCACTGTCCGCAACGGCGTTGCCGTGCCGATCCGCGGCACGGTGGAGATACCCTTTGTGCTGACCGGCTGACCGCGCCGATGCGAATTGGGGCTGCCAAGCGGGCGCGGCGACAGTATGAGGCGCCGTTGCGTAAGGGAGTTCCGGTGATGATCACCCGGCTGGCATCGATATCGGTCGGCGCGGCCCTGGCTGCGGGCATGGCCATGCCGCTGCACGCGGCGGAAGACCGCTCGATCGGCATCTGGCGCAACCCGCAAAACAGCGTCCATGTCCGCTCGGCGCCATGCGGAGACAGCATGTGCGGCACCGTTGTCTGGGCAAACGAAAAGGCAAAGGCCGATGCCCGGCGCGGCGGCACGGAAACGCTGATCGGACTGGAGCTGTTTCGCGACTTCCGCAAGGACAAGGCAGGCAACTGGCGTGGAAAGGTGTTCGTGCCCGACATCAACAAGACATTTTCTGGGGCGATCAAGGTGATAGACCCGAACACGTTGAAAGGCAGCGGCTGCCTGATCGGCCGGGTCGGCTGCAAGTCGCAGACCTGGACGCGGATCGAATGACCGCTCCCGTCGTCCTGTCCCGGCGCCGGCTGATGGCGGCGGTGCCGCTGCTGGCGCTATTCGGTGCCGCCCCGGCCCTTGCCCAGTCGCTTGCCAGCGGCTCGATCGCCGACAGCGTCGAACGAATGAAGCCCGGCGAATATCTGTGGGCGCCGGATATCGCGCCGCAAGGACCGGTGGTGATCATCGTCAGCATCGAAACCCAGCGCGCCTATGTTTACCGCAACGGCGTGCTGATCGGCATCTCGACCGCCTCGACCGGCAAGGCGGGCCACGAAACCCCGACCGGGGTATTCACGATCCTGCAGAAGAAGGTCGACCACAAGTCGAACCTCTACAACAACGCGCCGATGCCGTTCATGCAGCGGCTGACCTGGGACGGCATCGCCATGCACGCCGGCAACCTGCCGGGCTATCCCGCCTCGCACGGCTGCATCCGCTTGCCGCGCAAATTTGCCGAGCAGCTCTATGCTGTCACCCGCCTCGGTCTGACCGTGGTCGTCACCGACCGCGCGGCAGTGCCACGGATCGCGCCGGAACCCGGCTTTCTTCAGGAACCGGCGGCAGAGGCGGCCACCCTTGCCGGCCGCGCCTGGTGGCGGCCGGAACGGGCGCCGGACGGCCCGTTGTCCATCGTCATCAGCACCGCCGACCGGCGCATGCTGGTCCTGCGCAACGGCGTGACGATCGGATCGGCGCCGGTCGCGATCTCCGAGACGGTCGACGGCCCGCGCGCCTATACGCTGCGCGCGGTCGATGCGGCCGGTTTCCACTGGATGCGCCTGCTGCTGCCCGGCCAGGGCGCCGATGGCGAGCCGGCCGAAGTCAGCTCGGCCGAGCGCGCCCGCCTCCGCCTGCCGGAGGATTTCCGCCAGGCCCTCGCCGCCGCGCTGGCCCCCGGCGCCACGGTTGTGGTAACCACCGACACGTTGCAGAGCGGCGCCACCGGCAGAAAGCTGACGGTGATCGCCGGAGAGGACAGACCGGAATGACCGACAGCCTGTCGCGTCGACAGATTTTGCGGGTGGCCGCCGGGGCGGCGCTGGGCGGCATCGCTTCGCCGCTGCTCGCCGCCCTGCCCGCCGGCGATCCGAAGGCGCTGTCCGGGCTGATCGCCCGCGCCAACGCGGCGCTCGACCGGCATGGCGCGCGCGTCACCGTCCGCGACCGCTTTGCCGTGGCGGACTTTTCGGCACCGTCCTGGTTGCCGCGCTTCCACCTTGTCGACCGGGCAAGTGGGCGGGTCACGCCGCTGCTCGTCGCCCATGGCCGCGGTTCAGACCCGGCGCACAGCGGCTGGGTCCGGCGGCTGTCCAACGAGCCCGGTTCGCTCGCCTCCTCGGCCGGCGCCTATCTCGCCGGCGACGCCTATGTCGGCAAGCACGGCCGGTCGCGGCGGCTGATCGGGCTTGATCCGACCAACAACAATGCGGAGGCGCGGGCAATCGTCGTCCATGCCGCATGGTATGTCGGGCCGGGCATGGTGCGCGACCACGGCAAGCTGGGGCGCAGCGAAGGCTGTTTCGCCTTCTCCGATACCGACCTCGCCCTCGTCATGGACCAGCTGGCGCCGGGCACCCTGCTCTACGCCGACCGCGCCTGAACACCGCCTTCCTCGTCCGCTAAAAAATGACGGCGGGAGATGGCTGCCATCACCCTTTCCGCAGGCACCATTGGTGCCGACCCGTTCCCGGAACCGGGTGACGGGCCGGCACTCCTTGCTTTAGAATCGCGTCCTGACGCCGATCGTGATGTACCGTCCCATCACGTCGTACAACGCCCGCGCCGTCGGCAACTGGCTGCCGGGATTCTGGTCGGTGACGAAGAACTGCCCCTTCTTGTTGAACAGATTGTTGACCGTCGCGAACATCTGCAAGCCGTCACCCATTCCGCCGATATTCTTGCTGAAATTGATGTCGGTGTAGAAGGCCGGGGCAATGTGATTGTCGACATAATATTGGATCTTCGACTTCACATAGGACCCGATCATCCGCTCCTGCACGCCGATGCTGAAGCTGTCATTGGCGTAGGTGATGCTCAGGTTACCGCGCCATTTCGGCAGCGGGTAGGTCGACGACAGGAAGCCCGGCAGGTCGGACGTGCCGGCATATTCGATCAGGTCCGCCGCCGCGGTATCCTGCCGCTTGTACGAAATCAGCCGGGTTCCGAGCAATCGCGCGGATAGCGTACCGTTGCCCAGATCGGCGCGATAGCCGAACTCGAAGTCGACGCCCTTGGTGCTAAGCACCGCGACATTGTTGTTCACCCCAGACACCTCGACCGGGACATTGTTGGCGTCGCGAGTAATCAGGCTGCACAGCGGGCTCTGCGGGTTCGACCCGCAGCCGAGCAAGATCTGGCTGGAACTGCCCGGCGTGCCGATCGCGTCCTTGATCTTGATCCGGTAGAAATCGACCGATCCATAGAATCCGGCCAGCGCCTGCGGCTGCAGGACGACGCCCAGTGTCAGCGTGTCGGCCTTCTCCGGCTTCAGCACCGGGTTGCCACCGCCACGCGTGCGCACGTCATACGTACCGTTGGTCACCGGATCGAACACCGACTGGATCAGCAGCGTCTGCCCGGCGAACAGTTCGAACAGCGAAGGCGCACGGATGTCGCGCGACACCGCCGCGCGCAGGCGGATGTCGCTCACCGGCTCCCACACGCCGCCGATCTTGAAGCTGTCGACGCCGCCGCTGGTCGAATAGTCGGCGTGGCGGAACGCGCCGTTCAGTTCCAGCATCCTGGTAAACGGCGCGTCGGCGATCAGCGGCAGCACCGCTTCGCCATAAATCTCCTTCACCGTGTACGACCCGCGCGCAACACCCACGTTGGTGGACGAGAACAGCGCGCCGTTGCCGCCGCGAATACCCTGGAAATCAACCGGAACGTCCGGATCGCTGTTGCTGTCCTGGACGATTTTCTGCTTACGGATCTCGCCGCCGAAGGCGACCGTCACCGGCCCGGCCCAGGTCGAGAACAACGAACCGCGAACATTCAGCACGCCGCTGGTCAGCTGGTTCTTCGTCCGCCACCAGGAATCGTCCAGCACCCACTGCATCGCCGCCGGGTCGCCGCGCCCCATGCCTAGCACGTTCAGCGGCACGCAATCTGCGAAACGGCTGGGGTCGACCTGCGTGATGCGGCAGACCGGCGCGCCGTTCGGCCCCGCCACGGCATCGACCGCGGCGAACAGCTTGTCACGGCGGATTTCCTGCGAAACACTGGAAAAACGGGATTCGCCGTAGGTAAACGCGGTATCCCATTTCCAGTCGCCGCCCAGCCCGCCGGCAGCACCGACCCGCGCGATCGCCGACTTCATCTTCTGCTCGCTGGGAATAGCGCCAAGCCGCTTGGCACGCGTATCCCATTCGGTGAAGTGGCGGGCGATCTGGATGCTGGACGTGCCAAGCGCGGCAAGCTGCGCCGGGGTCAACTGCTGCTGCAGATAGACGTTGTCGGCGTAGATCGGGATATTGGTGGTCCTGAGGTTGAAATTCTCACCCCTGTTCTGGTCGGTGTTGAGGCTCAGCTGCGCGAACAGTTCCAGCTCGTCAGCGGCTTCGTAGGTTGCCCGGAAAAACGCCTGACCGGTGCTCGATTCCGGCACCAGCGTGCAGTCGACGCATTCCTCAGGGCCATCGCTTCCCTGCCCGAAACCGGCCCGGCCGATCGCGGTGCCGCCGTTCATCGGCACCAGCGCGCCGGTCGGCAGGAATTGCAGGTTACGCAGCGCCGCCGGACCGGACGTGATCAGGCCGCCGCGCGTCGTGCGATTGGTGGTGACCCCCGAATAGTCGAGGAATGGGTTGTTGATCGTACCGATCGCGCCGGACTGCAACGACGGGTCGCGCGCGCCGGTCACCCACAGTTCGCCGGCGCCCGAACGCGCGTTGCGGCGGGGAATGCCGTCGGTCGCATAATACTCGATGCTCGCCTGCAGCCGCAGCCGGTCGTCAAGCAACGCGGTGCCGCCGGCAACGCCCAGCCGGTAGGAGAAACCATCGCCATAGGTGGACAGCCCGGCCTGGGCCAGCGCCTTCACCCCCCGGAACCGCGTGTCGGTAATGTAGTTGACGACCCCGGATACCGCGTCGGACCCATAGACCGCCGATGCGCCGCCGGTCACCGTCTCGACCCGCTGGATCAACATCTGCGGGATGACGTTGGTGTCGACGCCGCCATTGTTGCCGCTCGGCGGCAGGCGGTAGCCGTCCTGCAAAACCAGCACGCGCTGCGGACCAAGGTTACGCAGGTTCAGATAGTTGCCGGACCGGACGCGATTGGAACTGACCAGCTGCGCCGTCTGCGCGTTGACCGCGCCCTGGAACACCGGAAGCTGGTTCAGCCCTTCGGCAATGCCGCCCGGCGCGTTGGCGGCAAGCGATTCGGTCGTGGCGACGGTCAGCGGCGTCGGCGCGCGCGTGCCGTCCGACACGACGCGCGATCCGGTGACGACGATCGCTTCCTCGGCGGCGCCGTCATCGGCGGCAGTTGGCGCCTGCGCCATCGCGATGGAACTGGCCCCAAACAGCAGGCAGGCGATAGATAATGTGGCACGCGACATGATGTTCCCTCCGCATATTTTGCTATTTTCAATAATTACAATGTCTTGAAGTCTATTTTTCTTCTTGTGTTTTAAGATATTCGGCCACTGCGTCGATCTGTTCGGCAGTCATCCCGGCGGCCAGCGGCTGCATCGTTCCGGTGGTCATCGCCGTGATCAGATAGGGCTTGGGCAGGCTGGCGATCGCGGCCTTGGGCGGCGCTTCCGATGCATTGGATTCGTGGCATGCCGCGCAGCGCCCGGCGAACAGCGCCTTGCCCTGCGGTACCTTGCCGACCGGCAGCACCGGCGCCGCCGTGGCGGTCGCCGTCGGCCGTGGCCGCGGCTTGGCCGATTTCGGCAACAGGCCGAACGCCTGGACACGATCGGTGCCGACCAGAACCAGGCCGTTGACCACCGCCGGTTCGTTATACTTCCCGCTCGGGTACAATTCGCCCGGCGCTGTCTTCCACAGCAGCTTCAGTGTCGCCGCGTCGAAAGCGTAGAGCGTCGGGCGCGGCGCATCGGCGGTGTCCAGCTTGGTCAGCCGCGGCGCGTTCGGGTCCATTACCCAGACGATCGCGTCCCGGCCGCCATTGCTGCTCACCGTCGGCGAACCGGGGTTGAAGAAGGTCTGGGTCATCTCCCGCGCGGCGATACGGGGAAAGGCCGGCTTGCCCGGCGCGGTCATGATCCGCACCTTCACCAGCCCCGGCGGCACCGGCGTCGAATAGTCCTGCCCCGCCTTGCTGCTGCCGGTGGCAAAGATGAAATGCTGCTTGCCGTCGGAAAAATAAGCGGCGGTCGACCGGCTCTTTGCCGAATTCATCATGCCGATATCGTCGGAATAGGGGCCGAACAGGTTGATCGGTCCGCGCGTGCCGAACTGCGGCTGCGGTTCCGGGTCGACCAGCGACTTGTCGGTTTCCGGGTCCGTGCTGCACGGATGGCGCTTGACCAGATCGCCGGGCATATGGTCCCGGTCCAGCATGTAGAAATTGCCCTGCTTGCCGCCGCCAAGCGCCATCAACCGCGGCGTCGCGGTTTCCGATTCTGGCAGGTCGACAACGATGGTGCCGCTGCTGCCGAGGTCGATGTCGTTGGCTGCTACCTGGCAATAGTTGAACGGGGTGTAGGTGCCGGTCAGGGTAAAACCCTTGTCCGGGTCGTCGCTGAGCTGGATGATCGACTGGCCCCAGCTGTGCGGGCTGTCGGGATAGACGCCGGGAATGCCAGCCTTCAGCCGTACCGCCATCAGATAGCTGGCACCGGTCGCGATATGTACCCGCCCCTGCTTGTCGATCGACGGGCCGCCGGACGCCCACATGCCGCCCTGCAACTGGTCGCTGACCGGCGTCGTCGAAAAGGCGGAGGCCACCCTCGCATTGCGGGTGTCGATGCTCACCACCCAGCCGCTCTGCCCGTCCTTGCCAAATGCCATGTACACGCGGCTTTTGTCGGGGCTCAGGTTCAATGCGCCGCGCTGCCAGTGCTTCAGCGTCGACGGAAACTGGTTGGTGCCATTGCGGGTCACGCCCGGCCGGTTGACGGTAACGGCGTCGACGGTCAGCGGCCAGCCGCGCACGTCCTCGCCGGTCCTGACGTCAAGCGCATGCATCTGCCACTGGCGATCCAGGTCGCAGGAACTGACGTAGATGCGGTTCTGGTCGCGGTCGATGACCGGGGTGCTGAGCACCCCGATCAGCTCCAGCGTCCCCTCGCACGGCTTCAGCGCCAGCCGCTTGCGCCACAGGATCGTGCCGGGCGCGACATCCTTATGCGCTGCGGTGCTGATCGCGTAGGCGTATCCATTGGTCGTCGCGACATAGGCGACGGAGAAACGGCCGCGATACTGCCCCGCGTTAATTTTCACTGAATCCAGGTAGAGCGGCGATGCCTGCAAGCGGGGCGGCCGCCCTTCGAAACTATCCAGTTCGGGCGATTCCCACAGCAGACCGAAACGGTCGCCAGCCACCGCCGCCGGGGTCAGCACCGTCTCGCGGGGGTTCCAGCCGCTTCGCTGCGCGTCATAATGATAGGTCAGCTTGTCGACACGGCCGGGCGCGTCCCCGTCACCGAGCATCGAACATGCCGGCAACAGGGCGATCGCGGCGAAAAGCGGCAGTTTCTTCATCATCCCCTCCAGGGTCTGCCGGGCAGCCCATGACCCGACACCTGCAACAGCGGGCCAGGCGTTGATCGTCTTGTTGAAGCGAGGAAGCAGCACCCGCATATCCCGATGACAGACACCATGCCCGCACTGTCGGCCGCGCAGCCCGGCACCTGAGAGCACAGCCGCACCCTCAGGAATCCGCGGGTCCGCTTCTTCCTCGCCCTGTTCCAATCCAACACAGCAAATTATGTGCCAAATCCGAAATCGCGCATTTCGGCGGCGGCGGCGTGCCGCGCGGCTTGCACCGGCGCACTATTGTTACCCAATGGTGACATCCGCCGCCAAACTATACACAGGCACTTATTCGGGCAGCGGCGTGTCCGGCGTCTTGACCCGCGTCGACTCCTTGTAGGTCCGGCGAGGCTCTGGCGCCGGCACCGGGTTGGAGATGAAGCGGCCGGTAATGTCCGGGAAGCTGTCGATCGGCTTGATGACAACGTCCTTGAACTGCACGTAGCTCGGCTTGGATATATGAAGCTGGAGGCCGATCAGCCCGTCTCTGGGGCTGAGCGGGTCGTTGATCGTCGCGTCGATCGCCAGATACCCGTTGACCGCCTGAACGACGCGGTTGCCGTGAACGATCACCACGCCTTCGTTCCATGCCTCACCCGTCGGCTTCACCGCCTTCAGGATCACCTCGCGCGGATTGACCATCTCGATCACGTTGCGGACGATCCGGCCGGTGCCGCCGCCGCCCGACTGGATGCGGGTGACCTCCGCCCGCTGACCGAGCAGCACCATCTCCTGCCGGTCGCCCAGCTCGTCATACAGCATCGCGAACCGGTCGATGTCCTTGGTGATCGGCGTCACATTGGCCTGCATCCCGGCCATCGCGAAATTGCCGGGAACCTGGCCGCTGCGGAACTGAATGCCCGAATTGCCGAAATCATTGGCGAAACGGTATTTGAACCGCAGTTCGAAGTTGGGAAACTCCCGCTCCAGGATCAGATAGGTGTTCTTGTCGATCAGCTGTTCGGAACCGCCGGTGATCGCGCCGTCGCGCACCGACCACAACGTCATGTCGCCGCGCCACCCGTTCAGCGTCTTACCGTCGAACAGCGAGATGAAACCTTCCGGCACCGGTGCCGGCGCTTTCGCCACCGCGGGCGCCGCGAAGGCGATAAGAGCCGCGCCGATCGCGGTGGCTGCACCCATTCGTTTCATGATACGCTCCCTTTCAGACTGGCATGTACTTCTGGTGTTTGCGGTTGCGCTGGTGCGCGGCGTCATTCGCCGATCGCGACGCGGTCGGCGGAATTGAATGACACCATCAACACCGCGTCCTCGGTGCCGATGTTGCGGGCGTTGTGAACGGTTCCCTCCGGGATCATCACCGTGTCGCCGGCGCGCATCTCATACTCCTTGTCACCAACCCGGTGCATGATCCGCCCCTGCGCGACATAGAGCACTTCGTCGCAGTTCGGGTGCCAGTGCGGCGGGTTGGCGTCGCCGGGGCGGATGGTCGCCCGGCCGGTCGTCAGGTGAGACGCATTGCCCAGCGAGCGATGGGCAAACCATTCCAGCTGGCCCCACGGCGTCTTCTCGACGGTAACCTCGCTGCCGGCGCGGACGATCAGCTGCGGCTCCGGCGGCGGCGCGACGCCGGGGGCCGGCGCCTCCGGCAGGGTGGCGGAGACCCCGCCCTCCGGCACCGGATGGCCGCTGCTCCACAGGATGGCGTTCAGCACCATCCGCCGCACCTGCGGCTGGTCGAGGAAGGAAAGAAAATGCCCCCCCGCATAGCCGAACGAACGGCCGCCGCCCGGCCGCTCATAGGCCCATGCGGCGACGCCGGGTCGCGCATCCTCGTATACCGGTGCGCCGCTCCGGTACTGGACATGGGCGCGGGCGCTCAGGATCGGGGTCACCCCGGCGGAGCGGAAATCGATCGCCGCGTAATACTCATCGAGATGGTTGAAATCGCCGATCCCTTTCGCGACCGGGTGCGCCTTGCCGACGACGGCGACCGGGGCGATCTCGATCGACCAGCCGCTACCGGCTGCGCGCGATGCGCCCAGCCAGTTCTGCGTGGCGGTCGCCTGCCCGGCATCGGCGACGGTCATCGCCTGGTGCAGGGCGACCAGTCCGACACCGCGCGCAGCCAGTCGATCCATCTGCCCGCGCGCGGCGGGGCTGAACAGCGAACCGCCATCGCGGTTCTCACCCTGCGGCGCCTGATAGAGGACGACGACGCTGGCATCATCGATCTCGGCCGGGTCGCGCGGAAAGCCGCCGGGATAAGTGCGGATCACCGGGTTCAGCCTCGCGAAATCGGGCGACGCCCTGATCAGCCGCTCCAGCTTGATCACCCCGTTGGGAAAGTCATGCTGCCCCTGGTCGGCCCCTTGCCGCTCGCCACCGATCAGCACGATCGTCGGCGCCGTCGCCGGCCGGGCCACCGCCGGCACTGCCAGCAGAACGACCGCCGCCGGCACCAGGATGTTGCGAAGTCTGGCCATGACGTTTCTCTCCTTCCCGATCACCGCGCTCACCGTGCTACGGCTGTCCGGGCGGCACCCGCGCCCGCGCGGTTGAGCGCCAGGCTGGTGAACCGCCCGACCTGCTCGGTGATCGCGATCTCTGCTGGCAGCCGCTCCATCGACGTCGCGCCGAAGAAGCCGTCGACCTCGGGACAAGCGTCGAGGACGAAGGCAACATCCTCCGGCGACGAAATCGGTCCGCCATGACACAAGGCGATGATGTCGGGCCGCTCGCTGCGCGCCGCGTCGACAATGGTCCGCACTGTCCGCGCCGCCACGTCCAGCGTCATCGCGGTCTTGGCCCCGATCCGCCCGCCGGTGGTCAGCCCCATATGGGCGACGACGATATCGGCGCCTGCCCGCGCCATCTGCCGCGCCTGCTCGGCGTCGAACACATAAGGGGTGGTCAGCAGCCCGGCTTCATGGGCACGGGCGATCAGTGCCACTTCCTTGTCGAAGCTCATCCCCGTCTCTTCCAGGTTCAGCCGGAACGATCCGTCGATCAGCCCCACGGTCGGGAAGTTCTGGACACCAGCGAAGCCCATGCCGATGATCTCGCGCAGGAACTGGTCGGTCAGCAGGAACGGGTCGGTGCCGTTGACCCCGGCGAGAACCGGCGTCCGCTCGACGATGGTCAGCACCTCGCGCCCCATATCAAGCACGATCTCGTTGGCGTTGCCGTAGGCAAGCAGCCCGCTCAGCGAACCGCGCCCGGCCATGCGAAACCGGCCGGAATTATAGATGATCAGCAGGTCGGCACCGCCGTCCTCGGCGCATTTCGCGGAAATGCCGGTGCCGGCGCCGCTGCCGATGATCGGCTTGCCGGCGGCGATCTTTTCGCGGAATCCGGTGACAATATCTTCGCGCTTCCAGTTCATGTGACCTCCGGGTGGAAATGGTGTGATGTCAGCGCGCCAGCCGCCGATAGGCATCGACGACGGCCTGCGCGAAAGCGGCGTCGTTGATGTGCAGCGGGTGGCGGGTGATCGTGCGGTTCGGCCCCTGCGCAACGCTCGCCTCCAATGTGGCGAACAGCGCAGCATCGGCCTCGGGATCGTGGAACGGGTTGCCGGGCCGGTCCAGCTCGGACACCCCGCCTTCGGGGATCAGCAGCGCGAAACCGGCGTCCGGGTACGCATTCAGCTTGGCGGCAATCCACCGCGCGCAGGCGACATTCTCTTCGACGCTGGTGCGCATCAGCGTAATGCTGGCGTTATGGACATGCAGCCGGCGCGCGCGCAACCGTTCGGGAACGGTGTCGAGCGGCCCGAAATTGACCATATCGAGCGCGCCGACGGACAGCACATAGGGCACCCCCCGCGCCAGTATGCTGTCGAACCGGTCCGGCCCGCAGGGAAAGATGCCGCCGACAATCTCGTCCGCGACTTCGGTCGTCGTGATGTCGAGCACCCCATCGAGCAGGCGGCTCGCGACCAGGTCCTCCATCGCCCGCCCACCAGCGCCGGTGGCATGGAACGTCAGGACATCCTGCCCGTCCTCCTCCAGCATCGCGCGCACCGCCGTCACACATGGCGTGGTCACACCGAACATGGTGACACCGACCGCGGCCGCACCACCGTCGTCGACCCTTTCCGGCAGCGCCCGCGCCGCACCCGCAATCGCCGCGGCGGCGTTACGGAACACCTGCCGCGACACCCGGTTCAGCCCGGCGACGTCAACCACCGAATTCACCATGATGATGTCGCTGGTGCCGATGTAACTGCTGGTGTCGCCACTCGCGACGGTCGAAACCATCAGCTTGGGAAAACCTACCGGCAACGCCTGCATCGCCCGCGCGATCATCGATGTGCCTCCAGTGCCGCCCAGCCCGATCACCCCGGCGCAGCGCCCGGCCGCCACCGCGTCGACCAGGAAGCCGCGCAGCGCCAGGCTCATCGCGGTAACCGCACTGCCGCGGTCGGTGTGCGTCAGCACGGTCGGCGCACCGTCCGGGTGGTGGCCGGCAACGGCGGCGCGATCAATGTCGGCCTCCCCGCCCGGCGGCGCCAGCGTACCGACGTCAACCAGCAGCGCCGGGACACCGCACGCCTCGATCGCGTCGGCCACAAAGCGCGCCTCGCCGAACTTCGTGTCCAGCGTCGCTACCACATAGACCGGCCGCGGCCTCGCCATCATGCCTCCTCCCTTTCGCCTTTGCTCAGGGAACCAGCAATAAGCGTGCCACCCTCCGGAACGCCGCAGCTCAAGGCGTTACGGCACCCGTCACCGCCGGCGCGCGCGTTACCTTGTTACCGATGTCGGAGACAGGGTTACAGCCACGCACCCGGCGCGCCGGGCGAGGATCATGCTCCGTCACCGCGCGTCAGCTTGGCGTACAGGGTCTTGCGGCTGATCCCCAGCGCTGCCGCCGCGACGCTCTTGTTGCCGTTGGCCCGCTCCAGCGCCACCTCGATGTCACGCACACTGACCCGCCGGGCATTGGCAATCGGCGACAGCTCGGCGCCGCCGCTGTCCGGGTGGAAATGAACGCCGCGCAGCACCGGCCCATCCTCAAGGATCGCGGCACGGGCGATCACCTGCATCAATTCACGGATATTGCCGGGCCAGCTGTGCCGCGCCAGCTTGCGCTCGAACCGCTCGTCGATCGACAGCGCCGGAATACCCAACTCAGCCGCCGTCTTGCGCAGGAATGCGCTGACCAGATCGGGAATATCATCGGTCCGCTCACGCAGCGGCGGAACCGCGAGGGTGACGGTGCTCAGCCGGTAATACAGGTCGGACCGGAACTTGCCCTCCTGCACCAGCCGGGCAAGCGACTGGTTCGTCGCGGCGATCACCCGCACGTTCAGCGGGATCGGGTTGTCGCCACCGACACGCACCACCTCGCGCTGCTGGAGCACGCGGAGCAGCGCCACCTGCGCCGCCGGGCTGAGGTCGGCAATCTCATCAAGCAGCAGGGTGCCGCGATTGGCCAGCTCGAACTTGCCGATGCGCCGCCGGTCGGCGCCGGTGAACGACCCGCGTTCATGGCCGAACAATTCACTCTCCAGCAACCCGGCCGGGATCGCGCCGCAATTCAGGGTGATGAACGCCTGCTTGGAACGCGGGCTGATCTGGTGGATCAGCGCCGCCGCCATTTCCTTGCCGACGCCGGTTTCCCCTTCGATGACGACGTTGACGTCGAACGGCGCGACCCGCTCGATTGTCGCCATCATCTCGCGGCACGCGTCGGAGCGACCGACGATCTCGTGGCGCTTGGGGTGTTCCAGGTCTGGCCCGGTCGCCCGCAACGCCTTGCAGCGCCGGACGAAGTTGGACGTGATCGCCTGCACCGGCAACCGTTCAAACACCGACCCGCCGGCAATGCCGTCGATCCGCGCCTGCTGGAAAAGCGCACTGAAATCATCGACGTCGGTGAACGGCCCGCCATAGACCAGGCAAAGCGGCCGGGACGGCAGCGCCCGCAGCACCTCGATCATTTCGTTGATATAGCCGATCGCGCTCTGCAGCGCGTCGCGCCGGTCGCCAAGCGCGAAGCGCACCGGGGTCAGGCCGGCATTGACGATATAGGCGTCGACCTCGACCTCGGCGAACCGCTGCAAGTCCGTTTCGCTCAGCACGAAGGCAAATGTCGCCAGCCCCTTTTCCCCGGCGCGGCGCAGCAGTTCTACCTCGCTGGCGATGCCCAGCCCTTCCTCCTCCAGCGCCAGCCGGATCTGCCCGTCGATGAAGCCGGCGGTTGGCCAGTTGGTCACCCCCTGCACGCCGATCGCACGCAGGTGGTCGAGCTGGCGGTCGAGGTCGATCGCCGGATCGCTCGCCATCACCCCGGCGACAACCGGCAGGCCGCAGGCATTTGGCAGGATGTGGCGCCGCAGCAGATCCTCGGTCTGTTCGTTCGCGTTGCCATAGGCGAGCATCGACGCCAGTGATCCGCAGCCGACACTGCGATACAACCCGGCGTTCAGCGCCAGCAGCAGGTCGGCGCCCGCGTCGACCGCATATTGCGAAATCTGGCCGGTCCCGGCGGAAACCGCGACGATCGGTGACGCATTGCCGTCCCGCTGCCGCGCCAGGCGCTTGACCATCTCATGCATGGAACGAACCGGGCATTGCGTATGACACTGATACTCTTTCGCTTGCCGATCGCCGCCGCTGGCAGGCCCGGCGGCGCGCGGGCGGCCAGTCTGCGCCGCGCGGGTCATGTTCGATCGATGCGGTTTTCCCCGCACCTTGAATGCCCGGCCACTACGGGCGCACCGAACCTAGGCTGGCCCGTGCCGCGAAATCAACCCGCCGCCGTCTCGACCATTCGCATGGCCGGTGTCGCTCCCCCCTAGCCCGGCCGGCCGTCGCTGCGCGGGGTGGCATAGATGTGCGCGGCCCACAGCACCCACGGCAGAAACGCGATCAGCCAGCCGAAGGCTGCCGCGCTTTGCCAGGCCAGCCAGTCTTCGGCCAGTTCCCCGCCCACCCGCAGCAGACAGACAATCTGCACCGCCACGAACGCGTAAAGCGCGACAGGCGGCAGCACCAGCGGCCGTCCGGCATGGCCCTGCGTCACCCGGGTGACCATTCCGATCAGGATGCTGCCGAAAAAGCCGATAAACAGCGCATGCGCCGGCGCGCGGCCAAGGATCATCTCGCCATTGAGCGCCAGCGCAAGGTCCTGCGCGGCGTACAGCGCAAAGGCGATCGGCAGCCAGGCAAGGCCCGCGAACAGCACCAGCAGCAGCGGCGGCATCCGCCGGCGCGGAACCCAGCGCCACAGCAGATACAGGCTGAGCAGGAAAAGCGGCAGATCGGCTATCCACAGCCGCCCGGCTGGCAGCGCGATGTGCAGGGCCATCAACGCCCAGCCCGCACCCAGCACCCAGGTCGGCCGCCATGGCTGGTAACCGGGTACGACATTGCCGGCAAAAAACGGAAACATGCGGTGGGCAACGGTGAAATAGACCGGGGTCAGCAAACCGAACGTGCCGATACTGATGGCCAGATCGCCCATCTCCGCGTCCTGGCCGATCAGGTAGATCAGCCATAGCACCAGCCCGGCGGCGCCGGCGCACAGCGCGCCGTAACAGCCGACCAGATGCCATGTCCGCCCCCGATCGCGCCAGGCCAGCCGGCCCAGCGGCACCAACGCCACCAGCCACCCGGCCAGTGTCACCGCCGCCCCCAGAACCGCGCCCGCCTGCCAGCCAAGCGCCCCGGCCAGCGTCAGCAACTGGCCGCCAAACAGCCCGGCCGCCACCGGCACCGCATAGCCGCGGCCGATCTCCGGCTGGCCAATCCAGCGCGGGAACACGGTCAATAGAAACCCGAAGAAAAAGCTGGGCAGCACCTGATACTGCATCAAAAAGGCATGCAGTCGCCCGGCATAGGGGTCCGGCTGCGGCATCGGCAGCAACGGCCACCGCGCTGCAGCCAGCCATAGCCCCCACCACGCCATGGCCAGCAGCAGGTTCACCCCGCCGACGAAAAACATCATCCGATGCGGCGCCCGGCCAAGATTGGCGATCGACGGCGACGAAGACATGGCGCGACACCTCCTTGCTGCGCGATTTCCCCCTGACGACGCAACACACCGGCCCGGCCCGCTCTCTGTAGCGCGAAATTTACACTTGTGCCGCTTTTTCCGTGCCTTACACCAATAATCGGTGGCGCAAGAAAGGGCAATCACCCCAGCCTGCCGCGCCACCGACCGCTCACCGTCTTTCCCCGCACCCTCGTTTGCTCAGGCGACGACCGGGTAGGTCACCGTGCCGTCCGCCGCCACCCGCGCGCCCGTCGTCAGCGTCGCCGCCACCGCCCGGCCGGGGTCCATCAGGTGAAACACCGCCTCGCCCCCCGCCAGTAAATAGTCGGCGACAATCCGCCGATGGCATCGCCACCACACCGCTTCCGAACACATGATCGCGCAACGTCGCGCCCGGCCCAGCGCAATCAGGTCCGCCAGCCCGGCGCGAAACGGCGGGGTCTGCGCATAGTCGGCATAGTTGTGAAAGCTGCGATTGTCCCAGAACCCGTTGATATCCGGCTCCGCCCCCTTCACCCGGCCACGCAATCCGCCCAGTTCCGCGATATGGGCATAGCCGATCTGGAATGGTGCCAGCGCATCGCCCAGCACATCGCTGTTATATTGCGGATTGGTCCGCGATCGCGGCACCGAACGGATGTCGACGACCAGATCGACTGCACCGACCCGCAGCAAGGTGCAAAACGCCTCGATCGTCCGGGTCGAATGGCCGACGGTATGGAATGGCGCCGCCGTCATCGCCCGCCGCGCGAAAAACACGTCACCGCCATCGCCTCATCCGGCACTCGACACCCGCGCCCCCTTCCGCCACAGGCCCAGGATCACCACCTGCCAGGCAACAGCGATTGCCCCGGCGATGAACACCACGTCGCCAAAGGTGCGGATCCAGCGCAGCGTCTCCAGGAAATCCTGCTGCAGGAAGGTGTCGCTGCGTGCGTACCACATGCCGGTGGTCACGCTCGCCTCGAACTGAAACAGGCCGACCGGCAGCAGGCTGGTGAAGATCATCAGCACCAGCCCGGCGTTCAGCCCCCAGAACCCGGTCGCCATCAAGCGTTCGTTGAACGCTATCTCCGGCCGGATATAGCGCAGCACCAGCAGGGTGAAGCCCAGCGCGAGGAAGCCATAGACGCCGAACAGAGCGGCATGGGCGTGGACGGCGGTGGTGTTCAGCCCCTGCAGGTAGAACAGCGCGACCGGCGTATTGATCATGAAGCCGAAAACCCCGGCGCCCAGCATGTTCCAGAACGCCACCGACACGAAGCACATCAGCGGCCAGCGGACGGCCCGCATCCACGGCGCCCGCTCGCGCAGGCTCCAATGCTCCCACGCTTCATAACCAAGGACGATCAGCGGCACGACTTCCAGCGCGCTGAACGCCGCGCCCACCGCCATGATCGGCGTCGTCGTGCCGGAAAAATACATGTGGTGGAATGTCCCCGGCACACCGCCAACCATGAACAGCGATGCCGACGCCAGGCTTGCGGCGGTGGCGATCCGCCGCGACACCAACCCCATCGTCGCGAAGATGAACGCCAGCGCGGCGGTCGCGAATACCTCGAATATCCCCTCCACCCACAGGTGGACGACCCACCAGCGCCAGTATTCCATGATGCTGATGTTGGTCCGCTCGCCGTAAAACAGGCCGGAACCGTAAAACAGGCCGATCGCGATGGTGAACACGGTGAGCAGCCACAGCAGGCTGTTGTCGCCGTCCTTGCGGCGCAACGCCGGCATCATCGCCCGCAGCATCAGCGCCAGCCACAGCAGCAGGCCGACGAACAGCGCGATCTGCCAGAACCGGCCAAGGTCGAGATACTCGTACCCCTGATGCCCCAGCCAGAAATTCAGCTTCGGCGGCATGATATGGGCCAGCGCAAAGTAATTGCCGGCAAAGGACCCGACGACGACGACGATCAGCGCCCAGAACAATATGTCGACGCCCAGCTTCTGGTATTTCGGGTCGCCGCCATGGATGATCGGCGCCAGGAACAGCCCCGCCGCCAGAAAGGCGGTGGCAATCCACAATACCGCGCTCTGCACATGCCAGGTCCGGGTCAGCGCGTAGGGGAACCATTGCGACACGTCGACGCCGTAAAAGCTCTGCCCCTCGATCGTGTAGTGGGCGGTGAAGCCGCCGATGAACACCTGGAACACGAACAGGGTGAGGACGACGAACAGGTATTTGCCGACCGCCTTCTGCGACGGAGTCAACGGCGCCAACGTCAGCGGGTCGCTTGCCGCCGCGACCGGCGGGTCCTCGTGCTTCCGCAGGAACGCCCAACCCCAGATCAGCGCGCCGATGCCGGCGATCAGGATGATCACGCAGGCCAGCGACCACAGGATATTCTCCGGCGTCGGATGGTTGCCGATCAGCGGCTCCGGCGGCCAGTTGTTGGTGTAGGTGGCAACCGTCCCCGGCCGCTCGGTCGAGGCCGCCCACGCCGTCCAGAAGAAGAAATCGGCCAGCTTCGCCCGTCGCTCGGCATCGGGCAGCGTGCCTTCCTTCATCGCGTAATTGTCGCGCGTCTGGCGCAGCGCCGGGTCGGCGCCGTACAGCCGGTCGTAATAGGCGGCGGTCTCCACCATCGCCGCGGCGCGGCGGTCGGACACCGTGACCGTGCCGGTCGCCGCATCATAGCTGTTGGGGCGGTAATCCTGCTGCAGGCGATAGGTCAGCGCCGCCTTCTTCTCCGGGTCGAGCGCGTCGAACGGCTTGCCCTCGCTGTCGCGCGCGGCATTGTCGAGCCAGGCGACCAGTTCGCGGTGCAGCCAGTCCGCGGTCCAGTCCGGCGCCTGATAAGCGCCGTGGCCCCAGATCGAACCGAGCTGCATGCCGCCGGTGCTTTGCCATGCGGTCTGCCCGTCGAGGATGTCCTCGCGGGTCATCAAAACCTCGCCGGACGCGGAAACCACCTGGGTCGGGATCGGCGGCGCCTTGCGATAAACCTCGACGCCGGACAGGCCCAATATACCAAACGTCACCGCCAGAACGGCGATCAACGTCCACCACAGATACCGGTAGTTCCCCATAGCGCCCCCCAGGTGCCGGAAGATGGGCGCACTATGTCATATGAAAGGATGATCTCCAAGGTCGATTCGACAGGGAATCGATCCGGCTCACCGGCCGCTTCGGCTCAGTGCAGCAGCTTCAACCCGGCAATGCAGCCAACCAGACCGGCGATCAGCAGCAGCCGGGCGGCGTTGATCGGTTCGCCGAACCAGATCATGCCGACAATAACGGTGCCGAGTGCGCCGATCCCGCCCCAAACCGCGTAAGCGGTGCCCATCGGGATCGACCTCGACGCGACTTCCAGCAGCCCCATCGACAGGCTGACAGAGCCGAGAAAAGCAAGCGTCCACGATAGGTTGCGAAATCCGTCGACGAACCGCAGGCAGGTGGTGAAGCCAACTTCGAAGAAGCCGCCGAGGAGGAGCAGGACCCACGCCATTACGCGGTCTCGATCCCCGGCGCCGGGCGCCGCGCGACAACAAGGCATCCCGCCACGATCAATCCCGCACCCACCATCGTCAATACTCCCAGCGTTTCGCCGAACACCCAATAGCCAAGCAGGCTGCCCCAGATGAAGGCGGTATATTCCACCGCCGACAGATAACTCGCTTCCGCCCGGGCATAGGCCCAGGACAGCAGCATAAGCGATATGAACGACAGCAGCGCCGCAACCCCGATCAGCGGCAACGAACCGGTCGGCGGCAGCCGCTCGAAGAACAGCGGCGCGGCCAGCAGCAGACCGGCGCCCAGCGTCAGGTTGAGGAAGAACGCCACCTCCACCGGCGGCGCCAGCTGCGCCTGCCGCCGCATCAGGATCAGGTTATAGGCGTAAAGCGCCGCCGCGCCGAGGATGGCGATCGCCGCCCATAACACCTCCGGCCCGACCGCGACCCGCAACTCACCGGCGACGATGGTCAGTACCCCGCCAAACGCGATCAGAGACCCGACCACCGCGCCGGCACCCACCGCCTCGCCCAGCAGCAGTGCTGCCAGAAACAGGGTCATCAGCGGCGCGATGAAGGTCAGCGCGATGCCCGGCGCCAGCGGCATCCGCACGATGCCCCAGAAGAACAGCAGCACCGACAGACCCGAAACCAGCCCGCGCAGGCCGTGCAGGCGCAGCAGCTTTGGCGCCGGCCAGCCGCGCTTTGATGCCAGGAACGGTCCGATGCCGATGGCGACCCCCGCCAGGCTGCGCCACAGCACGGCGCTATAGACGCCGATGTCGATCGAAAGCTGCTTCATCGCCGCGTCCATCGCCGCGAAACAGGCGACGCCGGTCGCGGCGACGGCGAAGGCGATGACCGGCGGAGTTGGGCGCGGCGGCGACATGGCCGGCCGCATAGCCGAGCCGCTACGGCTTGTCCTGCTCTTAAGCGCCCCCGTCCGCTAGCGCAGCGTCATCCGGTCGCCGTCGATCGCCACCGAGCCGAGCCGGGACAGGAAGGACTGGCCGAGCAACGACACGTCAAGCCCGTCGCCGACGATCGCCGCCCGCACCTGTCGCGCTTCGCCACCGGCCACCACCATCCGGTCGATTACCACCGGCTTCCCCCGCACCGCGCCGGACGCGCCGCGCCCGATCACGGCGAATTCCGCCGGAGAGAAATTGAGACCGATCCGCCGCGCATCGTCCACGGTCAGCGCGACCAGCGACGCGCCGGTATCGACCAGAAATCGTACCGGCTGGCCGTCGACACGGGCGTCCACGTAGAAATGGCCGTCGGGCGCGCGGGTGATCGCCGCATCCAGCGGCGAAAGTGTCGGCGCCGCCATGCCCGCGGCAACCGACACGGGCGGCGGCGCGGCCAACGGGCTGGCCGGCTGGCTGTCGGGCAGGATCAGCCCCAGCGACAGCCCAAGCGCGATCGCAAGCAGCAGCAGTCTGATGGCCATCATCCCCCGCTAACGGCAAAACGCTGCCGAACGATGGGGCATAGTGGTGAACGCCGCTTTAGGCAGCCGCAGTCCAGTCCGTTCCGGACGCGATATGACGCACTCAGGCCGCCCGCTTCGCCTCGGCCGCCTCGATCTCCGCCGCCTTCGCCTCGACGAGCTTGACGATATGGTCGACCATGTCGGCATCGTTGACATGGTGGTCGGTCACGCCGGACAGGTAGACCATATGCTTGCCGGCGCCGCCGCCGGTGATGCCGATGTCGGTCTCGCGCGCCTCACCGGGGCCGTTGACCACGCAGCCGAGCACCGACAGCGACAGCGGGGTGCGGATGTGCTGCAGCCGCTCCTCCAATATCTGCACGGTGCGTATCACGTCGAATCCTTGCCGCGCGCAGGACGGGCAGGACACGACGCGTACGCCCCGGTTGCGGATGCCCAGCGCCTTCAAAATCTCGAATCCGACGCGCACTTCCTCTTCGGGCGCGGCAGACAGCGACACGCGGATCGTGTCGCCGATGCCGAACCACAGCAGTGATCCAATGCCGACC
The DNA here is from genome assembly GCF_047553045.1 of Sphingomonas flavalba. GTDB lineage: Bacteria > Pseudomonadota > Alphaproteobacteria > Sphingomonadales > Sphingomonadaceae > Sphingomonas_L > Sphingomonas_L flavalba_A. The sequence continues at coordinate 2,046,593 of NZ_CP180208.1, forward strand.
GCCGACTTGACCGTGCCGCCGATCAGCCCGCCCGCTTCGGTAATACCCAGGTGCAACGGACAATCGACCGCTTCGGCCAGTTGCTGATACGCCGCCACCGCCAGGAACACGTCGGATGCCTTGACCGCCACCTTATAGTCGCGAAAGCCGTGGTCCTCCAGAATACGGATATGGTCGAGCGCACTTTCGACCAGCGCCTCCGGGCACGGCTCGCCATATTTTTCCAGCAGGTCCTTTTCCAGCGACCCGGCGTTGACGCCGATGCGGATCGCGCAGCCATTGGCGCGCGCGGCGGCGATCACCTCGCGCACCCGGTCGGCGGAGCCGATATTGCCGGGGTTGATCCGCAGGCAGGCGGCCCCGGCATCGGCCGCCTCCAGCGCCCGCTTGTAGTGGAAATGGATGTCGGCGACGATCGGCACCCGCACCGCGCGGACGATCTGCTTCAGCGCCGCCGTGCTCTCCGCATCCGGGCAGGATACACGGATAATATCGACACCCGCCTCCTCGCAGCGGCGGATCTGGTCGATCGTCGCGCGCGCATCGGATGTCGGCGTATTGGTCATCGTCTGGACGGTAACCGGGGCATCGCCGCCGACGGGGACGGTGCCAACCATGATCTGGCGGGACTGACGGCGCGTAATGTCGCGCCACGGACGGATGGACATGGACCTTGCTCGAACCTTTCGATGCCGCGGCTATAGCGCGGTCCGCCCGGGGAAGCGAGGACAGTCGGGCGGGCGCGCGCCACGCACGGACAGCCGCTTGTCCTTCCCCCATCATTTGCCGCCGCGCGTCCGGCGCCCCTATCCTGCTCGCGACACAACAAAAAGGGGACGACATGGGTCAGCGGTGGGGTCAGCGGTGGGGACAATGGACGAGCGTGGCCGCCATGCTGGCGCTGCTTGCCGGCTGCGCCGGGCACAAAGGCCGGCCAGCCGCGCCAACGCCAACGCCCGCACCGGCGCCAGCCCCCTCACCCACACCAACGCCCGCCCCTGCCCCGGCGGCGATCAACCGCGGCATCAGCGGGGCGGAGGCAGCCTGGCACCTGCGCGCCGCGCTCAACGTCGCCGCGCTCAGTTGCAACGACCGCGCGCTCGCCGATCGCTACAACCGGCTTCTGCAGGATCGGCGGGCACCGCTCGCCGCCGCCTATGCGGCCGAAACCGCCCGCTTCGCCAGCGCCGGCGGGCAGGCCGCGCTCGATAGCCACATGACGCAGGTTTACAATCATTTCGCCCTGCCCGCCGATCGCGCCGCCTTCTGCGCGGCGGCGGCCGAGGCGCTGGCCGGCGCCGCCGGGGCGGACCTGCCCGGCTACGCCCCGGCCGCGCTCGCCCGGCTCGATGCCCCGCCGCCAGTCCGTGCCACGGCCGCGATCGCCACCGCCAGAGCCGCCCCGGTCGGCGCCTGGCAGATTCAGCTCGGCGCCTATGGCAAGCGCGCCAATGCGGAGGCGGCGTGGCGTCAGGTCAGCAGCCGCCTTGCCGGCGCCGCCCTGGCGCCGCGCTACGAACCGGTGCCCGGCAAGCCGCTGACCCGCCTGCGCGTCGGCCCGGTCGCCGATCGCGCCGACGCCGTCCGCCTGTGCGCCGCGGCCGCCGGCGCCGGGCTGGACTGCATGCCGCTCGCCTACTGAATCAGAGCATTTCCTTCAGCGGCACCGCCACGTCGGCCAGCCTCTCCGGGGCAATGGTCGCACCTTCCAGCACCAGCTTGCGGCCCTGGACATAGTCCTTGGTCGCATTGACGCAGTCGAGGGCGACCACACGGCCGCCCTTCAGGTAAACGACCGAAAAACTGCGCGTCGCCGGATCGCCACGCATCACCGCCTGATCATGGCCGGTCGACAGGCCCACCGTCTGCAAACGCAGGTCGTACTGGTTGGACCAGAACCACGGCACCGCGTCGTAAGGCGCTGCTTCGCCGACGATCGCCTTGGCGGCGGCGGTCGCCTGATCCGTGGCGTTCTGCACCGATTCAAGCCGGATCGTCGCGCCGTCGGCGAAACGGTTGGCATGGGCGGCGCAATCGCCGACCGCATAGACGTCGGCCAGGCTGGTCCGCCCCTGTGCGTCGACGGCCACACCGTTCCCGCCTTCGGCGCCGGCCGCGATCAGCGGCTCGACCGCCGGGATCACGCCGATGCCGACAATCACCATCTCCGCCGGCAACACCGTGCCGTCGGCCAGCCTGACGCCGGTCGCGCGGCCGTCCGCTCCCTCGATGCAGTCGACGCCGACACCGGTGCGCAGATCGACACCGTGCGCGCGGTGCTCCGCCTCGTAGAAGCGCGACAGCGACTCCCCGGCGACGCGGGCAAGCACGCGGTCCTGCGCCTCCAGTACGGTCACCTGCTTGCCCAGCTTGGTCAGCACCGCCGCCGCTTCCAGTCCGATATAGCCGCCACCAATCACCACCACCCGGGTGACGCCGGGCATTTCGGCCATCATCCGATCGACATCGGCGCGATTGCGCACGGCATGGACGCCGCTCAGGTCCTTGCCGGCGCAGCCCAGCCGGCGCGGGTTGCCGCCGGTCGCCCAGACCAGCGCGCCATAGCCCAGCGTGGTCCCGTCCGCGAAGGTCACCGCCTTCGCCGCCGGGTCGACGGCAACGACGCGCGCGCCGAGCCGCATCGTCACCCGCCGCTCCTCCCAGAACGCGGCGGGGCGAATCAGGATACGTTCAAACGGCTTGTCGCCGGACAGATAGTCCTTGGACAGCGGCGGCCGTTCATAGGGCAGCTCCGGCTCGTCGCCGACAATGACGATGCTGCCTTCGAACTTCGCCTGCCGCAGCGCGATCGCCGCCTGCGCGCCGCCATGCCCGGCGCCAACGATCACCACATCCGCCCGCTCGCTCATCCGTTCAATCTCCCCGCATGCCAGCGGAGGTGATCCGCCATGAATGTCGAAATGAAATAATAGCTGTGGTCGTAGCCCTGCCGGATGCCGAGGCTGAGCGCGATGCCAGCGTCGGCGCAGGCGCGCTCCAGCAATTCGGGGCGCAATTGCTCCGCCAGAAAGGCATCGCCGCTGCCCTGGTCGACCTTCAGTGCGTCGACCCGCGCGCCATCCTCGATCAGCGCCACCGCGTCATGGCGCCGCCACGCCGCCCGGTCGGGGCCAAGATAGCCGCTCAACGCCTTCTCTCCCCACGGCACCTGCGACGGGGCAACGATCGGCGCGAAGGCGGAAATCGCCCGGAACCGTTCAGGATGGCACAGGCCGATGGTCAGCGCCCCGTGCCCGCCCATCGAATGGCCCATGATCCCCTGCCGCGCCATATCGGCCGGGAAATGCGCGGCGACCAGTTCCGGCAATTCCTCCGTCACATAGCTCCACATCCGGAAATGCCGGTCGAACGGCGCAACCGTTGCGTCGACGTAGAATCCCGCGCCCTGCCCGAAATCATAGGCATCGTCGTCGGGCACTTCTGTGCCGCGCGGGCTGGTGTCCGGCGCGACGAATATCAGGCCCAGCTCAGCGCAGGCGCGGCGATACTCGCCCTTCTCGGTAACGTTCGCATGGGTGCAGGTCAGGCCCGACAGATACCAGACGACCGGCAGCCGCGCGCCCGGCGCATGCGGCGGGACATAAACGGAAAGGGTCATGTCGGTGCCGGTCGAACGCGCGGCATGCCGGCAGACATGCTGCACCCCGCCGAACGCCATGTTGGTCGAAACCGTCTCGATCATCGCCTCCTCTTGCGCCCGTCAGCGAAACACCACAGTCCGTAGCCCGTTCAGCAACACCCGCCGCTCCGCCACCCAGCCGACCGCGCGGGCCAGCACCTGCGCCTCGACATCGCGGCCGATACGGATCAGTTCGTCGACCCCACGCCGATGATCGACGCGCTCGACCGCCTGCTCGATGATCGGCCCTTCGTCGAGGTCGGCGGTGACGAAATGCGCTGTCGCGCCAATCAGCTTCACGCCGCGCTCATGGGCACGGTGATACGGTCGCGCGCCCTTGAAACCGGGCAGGAAGCTGTGGTGGATGTTGATGCAGCGCCCGGCCAGCCGCTCCGCCAGCCCGGCGGACAGGATGCGCATGTAGCGGGCGAGCACCAGATATTCCGCCCCGGTCTCGCCGACCAGCGCCTCCAGCGCCGCCTCCTGCGCCGCCAGCCCGTCCGGCTCGACCGGCAGATGGTGGTAGGGAATGCCATGCCATTCGGTCAGGGCGCGCATCGTGTCATGGTTGGACACGACGCCAACGATGGCGATCGGCAAAGCCCCGGTCCGCCAGCGATGGAGCAGGTCATTCAGGCAATGCGACGCCTTCGACACCGCGATCAACATGCGCGGCCGCTCGCCGCTGTCGGTCAGCGTCCAGGCGAAGCCGTATCGTTCCGCCACCGGCGCCAGCGCCGCGCGCAGCTCCGCCCCGTCCCCCGGAAAGCGCGGTCCACCGGCGCGGAAGGCCACACGCATGAAGAACCGGCCGGTCTCCAGATCGGCATATTGCTGGCTGTCGAGGATGAATCCGTCTCGCTCCGCAAGCGCGCCCGCCACCGCGGCGACAATGCCCACGCGGTCGGCGCAGGTGAAGGTCAAGATCCAGGACAGGGCCGCCACCGCGTCAGTAGAGGACGACGCTGCGGATGCTTTCTCCCGCGTGCATCAGCTCGAACCCCTTGTTGATCTCGTCCAGGCTCAGCACATGGGTGATCATCGGGTCGATCTCGATCCGGCCGTTCATGTACCAGTCGACGATCTTCGGCACGTCGGTGCGCCCCTTGGCGCCGCCGAACGCGGTGCCACGCCAGTTGCGGCCGGTAACCAGCTGGAACGGGCGGGTGGCAATCTCCCTGCCCGCCTCGGCGACGCCGATGATGATGCTGGTGCCCCAGCCGCGGTGGCACGCCTCCAGCGCGGTCCGCATCACCTCGGTGTTGCCGGTCGCGTCGAAGGTGAAGTCGGCACCGCCATCGGTCAGCGCCAGCACCTCGGCGATCACCTCCTCGCGCGTTTTGCCCTTGCCGTTGATGAAATCGGTCATGCCGAAGCGGCGGCCCCATTCCTCGCGATCGGCGTTGATGTCGACGCCGATGATCTTGCCGGCCCCGGCCAGCCGCGCTCCCTGCAACACGTTCAGACCGATGCCGCCCAGGCCGAACACGACGACATTGTCGCCGACCTGCACCTTCGCGGTGTTCACCACCGCACCGACACCGGTGGTCACGCCGCAGCCGATATAGCAACTGGTCTTGAACGGCGCGTCCTCACGGATTTTCGCAACCGCGATCTCCGGCAGCACGGTGAAATTGGCGAAGGTGGAACAACCCATATAGTGATAAATCGGTTGCCCCTTGTAGCTGAACCGCGTCGTCCCGTCAGGCATCAGCCCCTTGCCCTGGGTGGCGCGGATCGCGGTGCACAGGTTGGTCTTGCCGGACAGGCACGACTTACACTGGCGGCATTCCGGCGTGTAGAGCGGGATGACATGGTCGCCCGGCACCACGCTGGTCACCCCGGCGCCAACCTCGCGGACGATACCGGCGCCTTCATGGCCAAGAACGCTGGGAAAGATGCCTTCCGAATCCAGCCCGTCCAGCGTGTAGGCGTCGGTATGGCAAATCCCGGTCGCCATGATCTCGACCAGAACCTCGCCCGCTTTCGGGCCTTCCAGGTCAAGCTCGACGATCTCAAGCGGCTTCTTCGCCTCGAATGCCACCGCCGCGCGCGTTTTCATGCCAGTCTCCCTGCCTCGGTCGCGCCCCTCTAACCGGTCCCGCCATGGCGATAAACCGTTAACGTGCGTCGGCGACGGACGGGTGCTATTCGTCCATCACGGCGCGGACGGCGGTCGCCGCGCCGTCCAGCGCGGCGATCAGCGCCTCGGCGTCGGCGGGCGTCGAATCCGACCGCATCACCCGTCGCGCCGCCGCCTCCAGCCGCCGGGCGCAGGCGGCGCTCGCTCCCCCGGCCAGCGCATGCGCCTCGCGGCGAATCGTCTCCCGGTCGCCCGCCGCGATCGCCGCCTTCAGCACCCCGGCCCGCCCGGCGCCGTCCGCCAGGAAAAGCTGGAGCAGCCGCCGCATCCCGTCGCCGCCGACCAGCGTCGCCGCGTCAGCCAGCGCCACCCGGTCGATATCGGGCGGCTCGGTATCGAAACTGGCGATCTTCGCCAGCGTCTCGGCAAGCTGCATCCGGTCAATCGGTTTGCCGATCACCGCGTGGAACCCAGCTTCGGCAAAACCGTCCAGCGCCTCGACCTGCGGGTCGGCGGTGATCGCGATGATCGGCACCGTGCCATGGGCGCCCGGCATCTGGCGGATGGCCAGCGCCGCCTCGATCCCGTCCATCAGCGGCATCTGCAGGTCCATCAGCACCGCGTCATAGCCGCCCTGCCGCGCCGCGGTCAGCGCGGCATGGCCGTCGTCGACGGTCACCGCCCGGTGCCCCATCCGCTTCAGCAGGGTCGCGATCAGCAGCCGGTTGACCGGGTTGTCCTCGGCGACCAGCAACGACAGCGGCCGCTCGTGCAGCGGCTCGGGCAGAGGCGGCGGCACCGTCGCCGGCAGTCTATCCGCCGCCGGCAACGGGATGGCGAAACGGAAACAGGAACCGACGCCGACACCGCTCTCCGCGCTCAGCCTGCCGCCCATCGCCTCGACCAGCCGCCGCGCGATAGTCAGACCCAGGCCGGTGCCGCCAAACCGCCCCGAAATCGCGGTGTTGGCTTGGGCGAACGGCTCGAAGATCATCTCCATCGCCGCCTTCGATATGCCGATGCCCTGATCCTGCACGGCAAAATGCCAGCGGCCGCACCCATCCGGGTGGACCCGGACCTCGATCTGCCCTTCCGGGGTGAATTTCACCGCATTGCCAACCAGATTGCCAAGCACCTGTCGGATGCGTGTCGAATCGCCGATCACCCCGGCCGGCTCCGGGCCGTCGATCCGGGTTATGATCGACACGCCGCGCAGCGCCGCGCTGCTCTGGAACAGAGCGACCACCTCCTGCACCATCGCGCGCAGGTCGAACGCTGCCGCCTCGATCCGCACCGCGCCCGCTTCCAGCTTGGCAACGTCCAGCACATCGTCCAGCATTCGCATCAGCGTGCGCGAAGACCCTTCCAGCGCTTCGATGAACCGGCCGCGCTCGGCCGCGGAACGGGTGTCGCGCAGCAACCCGATCATGCCGAGAATGCCGGTCATCGGCGTGCGGATCTCATGGCTGATCATCGCGAGGAAATCACTGCGCGTCCGCGCCGTCGCCTCGGCTGCGTCGCGCGCGGCGACCAGCGCCTGCTCCAGCCGCAGATGCCGCTCGACGTCGCGCAGAACCGACAGCACGCGCGGCCCGCCCGGCTCTATGTCGATCAGCCGGGATTTCGCCTCCATCCACAGCCAGCTGCCGTCGCTGCGGCGGACCCGCATCCGGTGCGTCGCGTCATGGCCGGGGTTGCGCAGGATCGTCTCGCGGATCAGGCGGCGCGCCTCGGTGTCATCGGGGTGGATCAGCCCGGCAAGCGGCCGGCCGACAATATCCTCGGGCCGATAGCCGAGCGCCTCGCGGATCGACGGCGACGCATAATAGCACACCGTGTCGGCGTCGGTCTTCAGGATCACGTCGGTGACATATTCAGCGATGGTACGAAACCGCTGCTCGCTGTCGGCCAGCGCCATTTCGCTGACCTTGCGCGCGGTGATGTCGCGGATCGCGCCGGCGGTGCCGAGCAGCGCGCCGTCGGGGTCGCGCTCGTTCTCGGCGGTTACCTCGCACCAGCGGATCGCGCCGTCGCGGCGGCGGCAACGCAATTCGAACCGGCACTGGCCGGCGCGGCCCGCGAACAGCGGCCACAGCCCCTCGCGCACCGCGGCGCGGTCACTCGCCGCGACGAAACGCAAGAAGGACCGGCCATAGCTCGCCTCGACGCCATAGCCGGTCAACCGCTCCCAGGCCGGATTGAGCAGGGTCATCCGCCCTTTCAGGTCGGTACGGAAGATGACCTCGCCCAGATTGTCGACCAGCGAACTGAACTGTTCGCGGCTCGCCTCCAGGTCGCGCGAAATGCGGCGGATCTGCGCCAGGCTACCGGCCACCGGTGCCGAAGACAGGATCAGCACCACGCAATAGAGTTCCAGGAACTGCAACTGCCGCGGCCAGCTGTCGTAAAGGAATGCCGCCGGGCCGTAGCCCATGTGGGTCAGGGGCAGCGCCGCCGCCGCCGACGCCGCCACCGCGAGCGCCGCGCCCAGCGGCCCGAGCACCAGCGTCGCCACCACCACCGCCGGCGGCAGCAGATACAGCGTTGGCCCGGCGCCGATGCTGAACACGCCAACCGCCACCGCCAGCACCAGCGCGGTCACCCAGACGACGGTGAACAGCCGCGGACGCTCGGTCGGCGGCGCGGCCCGATAATCGGCAATCTGCACGATCAGCGGCACGAACAGCATCATCGCCAGTCCGTCGGACGCCAGCCAGCGGCCGAATTGGGTCAGCAGCACCTCGTCGTGATAATAAGCGATCGTCGGCGCGCCGATCAGCGCCGAGGCCACCCCGCCAAGCAACGCCGCCAGCGCGATGCGCAGAATGTAACTCGGCCGCGCAAAGGACGGACCGTGGGGAAACAGCCGCCGCAACACCGCCAGGTTGACGCCGACGCTGGCGATATTGGCCACCGTCATCAGCAGCGCCGGCGCCAGCATTTCGCCCCGCGCCATATTGGCAAGCGCGGTCGCCAGGCAGCCGACCAGAATGATCGGCACCGGCTTCAGGTCGGGGCGGATGACCAGCAAAGCGACCAGAAACGCGTTGGGCAGCCACAATACCGCCAGATGGCTCTGGGTGGTCGGCAGCAGGCTCAGCAGGCCGCCCGCCATGCCGATGCCGGCGGCTACGACCAGCCCGACGCCGGGCGTGCGGGCCACCGGTTGGGGGTCGGGAGGACGGGCGGTGCCCATGTCCCGCCGCCGGTCAGTCCGGCTGGACGTCGAGGGAGCGGTAGAGCAGCACCGCCTGGGTGCGATTGCTGACTTCCAGCTTACGGAAAATCGCGGCGAGATGCGACTTCACCGTCGGCTCGGCGATACCCAGATCATAGGCGATCTGCTTGTTCTGCCGCCCGCCGGCAATCGCCCGCAACACGCGCAGCTGCGCCGCCGACAGGCTGGACAGCTTGTCGAGTACCGGGTCCGGCGTGTCGTCGTCCAGAACGGCGCCCGGAAAGGCCGCCTCGCCGCCGACCAGCTGGCGCAGCGATTCGATCATGTCGCTCATCGCCGCCGATTTGGGGATGAAGCCTTTCGCACCGTAATGCGCCGCCCGCCGGATCACCGCCGGGTCTTCGCGGCTCGACACCACCGCCACCGTCGCCTTGGGCAGAACATGGCGGACCAGCATCAGCCCTCCCATCCCGGCGACATCGGGCAACATCAGGTCAAGCAGCACCAGATCAAATGGTTGCGCCTTCGCCTTGGCCTCCGCCTCACCCAAAGTCCCGACCTGCTCGACAACGGCCGAAGGGTCGACCGCGCGGGTCGCCATGGCCAGCGCCGCGCCGCACATCGGATGATCGTCTACTATCAGGACCTTATATGCCAAGCTCGTCTCATTTCCCGGTCAGCAGGAACACTCCCGTTACACGGGGGTCGCATGTGAAGCGTCGCGCGACGAATACGTCAAGCCCCTGTTCCACGGTATCCTTTTACGGAACAGTCCGCGCGGCTCACCGCGCGCCGATTGTCCGCCAGCTGTCGGCGATCTCGGCAACATTGGCCGCGACCCGGCGCAACTGCTCCGCGTCAAGGGCAAGGCTCGCCTCCATCACCGTCTCACGGGCGCCGCGATAAAAGCGGGACAGGGTTTCCGCAACCGCGCCACCGCGCTCGAAATCCAGCCCGGATTCCAGCGCGAACAACAACGCCAGCGCCTTGGTCAGGTTGGCGCTTTTCGCCGGGTGGTCGCGCTGCTCGGTCGCCAGCGCGCCCAGCCGCAGGCTGCGCAGCAGGTCGTCGAACAGCAGGCAGATCAGCCCGTGCGGCGACGCGCCGTTGATCCGGCTGTTGATATCGACCTGACGATAGGTTTCGCCGGGGTCGGCGAGCAGGCGTGTCGCGTACATCTCAGTTGCCGTTCGCGTTGGTCCAGATCTTCACCTGTTGCTCAAGGAAGCTCTGGGTCGCCTTGTAGGCGGCAACGCGCGCGTCCATCGACGCGAACTGGCGTGTCATCTGTTCGCGGGCCTTGTCCTGCCGGGTCTGCAAGTCTTCCTGCCGGTCGGCCAGCGCCGCGCGCTGGCGGGAATAACGGTCGGTGCTGGCGCCCAGCCCGTCGGTCTTGCTGGTGATCTGCGCCGCCAGTTGCTCCATCAGCGCGCCAAGGCCCAGGTCTATCGACACCGTCGTCGCGGTCACGTTGCCGGACACTTTCAGCACCAGCCCGGCCGCGGCCGAATCCGCCGCCGCATAGAGCAGGTCGCCGATCGCAGTCGCCGGTTTGCCGGCGATCATGCCGGACGCCGGCTGGCCGCCCGACGCCGCGACCACGTCGGTCACCGCATAGGTGCCAAGCGCCGTCTTGCCCGGCGCCGAGGTGACGGACAGCAGCGGGCTGGCGCTGGTTTGTGACGGATTGAACATCGCCTCCACCACGTCCGGCCAGTTCGCCAGCGCCTTGCCCAGCGCCGCGCTGTCAACGCTCAGCGTCCCGTCGCGGTTGGTCTTTACGCCGATCTCGGCCAGCGTCTTGGGCGCGCCCGCAGGTACGTTGGCAAGCAGCTGGGTGGAGGTCAGCGTCGCCAGCCGCTGCGCCATCGCCCGCACCGCCGGGTCGCCGTTCAGCATCCCGGTCTTCGGGTCGGTGTCGGTCTTCAGCAGGCTCTTCAGCTCGTTATAGGCATTGGCGAAATCGTTGACCGCCTGGCCGATCGCGTCGGTCGGGCGCTTGGCGGTCAGCGACACCGCCGTCCCCACCGCCGCCTTCAACAGGTTGAGCTGCACGCCGGGGATGAGATCGTCGATGCTGTTGCTCGCACGCTGGGCGACGATGCCGTCGACCGCGACGATGCTGTCGACCGCCTTGCGGCCCAGCGTCATGCCCGCCGCGCCAGGGTTATACGCCAGCGCCGCCAGCCCCTCGTCCCCCGGCGTCTCGGTGACATCGACGGTGAACGCCATCGCCGCTCCCGTCGGCCCCTTCAGCGACAACGACGCGCCGCCCTCGCCGGCAACAATCGTCGCGGTCACGCCAATGTTGGCGGCGTTGATCGCCTGGGCGATGCCGGCCAGGCTGCTGTTGTCGCCGCCGATCGCGATGGTCACCGGCGCCCGGTTCGGGTCCGCGGCAAAACCGGTCATCGCGGTATCCGCCCAGCTGGCGGTGCCAAAGGTAAAGGTCAGCGACCCGGTGCCAACCGGCGCGGTGCGCCCGGCGGCAACCGGGGCGGAGGTCAGCAACTGCCCGGCGGCAAGCTGACGCACCTCGACCTCGGCGGCAAAGTTGCCGAGATGGGCGCCGGTCAGCGCGGAACTGGTGACGATACCGGTGTCGGAACTGACCGGCTGGGTCATCAGCGTACCGCTGGCGAGCAGGCTGTTCAGCGATGTCGAGAAGCTGCTGATCCCGCTTTTCAGGGCGCTCACGGCGGAAATCCGGGCGGTCAGCGCACTGTCCTGATCGGCCAGCGCCTTGGTCTTGCTGTCGAACTGGGCGGCAATCAGGTCCGACACCAGCTTGGCGGTGTCGATGCCGGCGCCAACGCCCAGCGCGGAGGTGATCGAAGTGGTGGTCATGCTTCTCGCCCTGTTCTCCCACGCAATTCGGCCGCGCGGCGCGAATCTTTAGGAATTTTGCTGAAGCACGCCGTTTTCGTCGAAGCGGGCGGTGTCCGGCACCAGCACGCTCGGCGGCATCCCTCCGGCCCGCTGGTTCAGGCCGAAGACGAAAGCAAGGACGGTGGCGATCGCGACATACAGGTCGTCGCGGATCTGCTGCCCCTCGCGGCTGGTATAATAGACAGCACGCGCCAGCGCCGGATATTCCAGCACCGGCTTGCCCATCTCCGCCGCCAGTTCGCGGATGGCGAAGGCGGTTGCGCCGCGCCCCTTGGCAACGACCACCGGCACCTCGTCGCGCCCGCGCTCATAGCGCAGAGCGACCGCAAAATGGGTCGGGTTGGTCAGCACGACATGCGCGCCCTCCACCGCCTTGCGCGCGCCGCCCTTCAACAGCTCGTGCTGCCGTCGGCGCAGCGCCGCCTTCATTTCGGGGGAGCCTTCGGCCTCCTTGTGCTCGTCGCGGATTTCCTTCTTGCTCATCTTCAGCTTGGTGAACAGGCGGATCATCTGGATCGGCACGTCGACGCCGGCGATCAGCATCAAACCACCCGCCATGGTCAGCAGCACGACGACCAGCATGTTCCCCAATGCCGCGACCGAACCGTCGACATTGCCGGCGACCAGCCCCAGCGCATCGTTGCGTACCGACCACAGCAGCCAGGCGCCGATCGCGCCAAGCAGCAGCACCTTCAGCAGCGATTTGCCCAGTTCGATCAGCCCCTGCATGCCGAACATGCGTTTCAACCCGTTGCCCGGGTTGATCCGCGATCCCTTGAACGCCAGCAGCGACGCGTTGAACCGCGCCGCGCCCAGCCCCGCCTGGCTCAGCACCGCGGCCGCCATCGTCAGCCCGAACAGCGCGGCCAGCGACGGCGCCAGTTTCAACCCCGTCGCCAGCAGCGGGCGCAAGGGCTGGAAATCGTCGATGTCGCCGCGCCCGAAGCGCAGGCTCTCGACCATCACCGCCTTCAGCGCGGCGATCAGCGACGGCCCGGCCAGCGCCAGCCAGGCACAGCCGATCAGCACGACGGCGGCGGTCGCGAACTCCTTGGAACGCAGCACCTCGCCCTTTTCGAGGGCATCCTTGCGCCGCTTCGGTGTCGGTGCTTCCGTCTTTTCGCCGAAATCCTCCGCCATCAGCCCAGCACCAGCGTTTGCGCGGCCTGCAACCCTTCGCGGACAATGGTGCCCATGTAATCGCCGATAACCGGGAAGGCGATCGCCAGCGCGACGATGCCGATGACCAGGCTGGCCGGCAGGCCGATCGCGAAGAGGTTCAGCGCGGGGGCGGACCGGGACAGCATCCCGACGATCAGGTTAAGACACAGCAGGATGAAACCGACCGGCAGCGCCAGCAGCAGCCCGGCGGTAAAGGCGTAACCGCCGAACAGCGCGATGCCCTGCAACCGCCCCGCCTCCAGCCAGGCGCCGCCCGGCGGCAACACGCCATAGCTGCGCACCAGCAGGTCGACGAGGACGAGGTGCCCATCGGCGGCGAGGAACAGCAGGGTCAGTACGATCGCCATGAACTGGCCAAGCGCCGGGGTCGCCTGCCCGTTCTGGGGGTCGACGGCGCTGGCGAAACCGATGCCCATCGTCGTGCCGATCGCCTCGCTGGCGATCAGCGGCCCGGCAAAGGCGATCTGGATGATAAAGCCCAGCGCCAGGCCGATCAGCGCCTCCTGCGCCACCGCGAGGATGGTCGCGAGCGCGAACACCTCCCCCGGCGGCGTCAGTTGAACATTGTTGACCACCAGCACGCCGATCCCGGCAGCGAGCAGGATGCGGACCTGCACCGGCACCGCGACCGCGCCGAACACCGGCGCCGCGACGAATGCCGCGCCGATCCGTACCATGACGAACAGCAGCGCCCACAGGCCCGGTTCGACCGAAGGCAGGCCGAGGCCAAGCATCGCTAGCGCACAAGATCCGGTATGCGGTCGAAGATCGACACGGTGAAATCGGTCAGCAGCCCGATGATCATCCCGCCGAAAATGACGAGCGAGAAAGCGACGACCGCCAGCTTCGGCACGAAGCTCAGCGTCTGCTCGTTGATCGACGTCGCCGCCTGCACCATGCCGAGCAGCAGGCCGGCGAGCAGCGCCGGGATCAGCACCGGCGCCGTCGCCAGTGCCAGCACCCACAGCGCTTCGCGCGCCACGGTCAGGAAATAGCTCGCGTCCATCGCCGGGCTAACTTACGAAACTGCCGGCGAGCGATCCCATCGTCAGCGCCCAGCCGTCGACAAGAACGAACAGCAGCAGCTTGAACGGCAAGGATATGATCGTCGGCGACAACATCATCATGCCCAGCGCCATCAGGATCGACGCGACCGCCAGGTCGATGACCAGGAACGGCAGGAAAATGAGGAAGCCGATCTGAAACGCCGTCTTCAACTCTGACGTGACGAACGCCGGCAGCAGCACGGAAAACGGCACGTCCTGCGGCTTGGCGAACGGTCCGACCTTGGCGATGTTGGCAAACATCGTCACGTCCTTGACCCGCGTCTGCTTCAGCATGAAGCCGTGCAGCACGTCGCCGCTGCGCTCAATCATCTCGGTCGCGCCGATCCGGTCGGCGGCGTAGGGTTCGATCGCTGCCTTGTTCACCTGGCTCAGCGTCGGCGCCATCACGAACAGGGTCAGGAACAGCGCCAGCCCGGCCAGCACCTGGTTCGGCGGCGTCTGCTGCAGGCCAAGCGCCTGACGCAGGATCGACAGGACAATGATGATCCGGGTGAAACTGGTCATCATCAGCAGCAGCGACGGCAACACCGTCAGCAGCGACATCAGGATCAGGATCTGCAGCGACAGCGCCATCGGCGCTTCCTTGCCGCCCAATTGCCCCATCGCCCGATCAAGCGCGTCCGCCACCCCCGGCGCCGCCGGCGCGACCGGCGCCACCGGCGCCGCCTGGGCAAAGGCCGGCCCCGCGATCACCAGCGCCGCCAGCATCAGAACCAGCACCACGCCCCACCGCAGCCAGGCTCCCCCCGAAGCCCTCAACCCGTCCATCCCGAGCGAAGTCGAGGGACGCACCGCGCCCACCCCGCTCCCCCGTACAGGGGCGGAACGGACGGAGCCGGGAAGGCTGGCAAAAGCAGGCACCTCACCGGGCACCATTATTCTGTGTGACATCGCCTCACTCGGCCTTGTCGATCAGGGTCACGCCACCGCGCCCGACGGCGACCAGCAGCTTGCGCCCCTCGAACTCGATCACCGCCAGGCGCAGGCCCGGCGACACCATCATCGTTTCCCTGACCGCCATCATCCGGTCGCCGCTCGCGCCCGGCAGCCGGGTCTCCAGCTTGCGCCAGACCCACAGGCAGCCGAACAGCAGCCCGCAGACCAGCGGCAGCAGCAGCGCCAGTTTCAGCAGATAGGTCCAGATCACGGCTGGATCGTCGCCGCCTGCGGATCGGCCAGCTCGGTGATGCGAATGCCGAACCGGTCGCCAACCGTCACCACCTCGCCCCGGCCGATCAGCGTGCCGTTGACTAGCACGTCAAGCAGCTCGTTGGCGTGGCGGTCCAGCTCGACAACGCTCGACTCGCCGATCGCCAGCAATTCGCGCAGCTTCAGGTTGGTTGCCCCGACCTCCACCGACAGGCGAACGTCGACGTCCTGCAGCAGGCGGAAATTGGCCGCAACCCCGGTATCGACCGGGAAAGCACCGCTCATGTCACTCATGCTATGTCCTCATCTGGCAAGGTTTCGATCCGCGCGATGCGCAGCGCGGCGCGGCCGTTGGCGGCGCCGACGGAACCGCGCGCAAAGCGGTTTTCGGCAACGAACAGCGGAATTTCAGGCCCGAAGCTGATCGGGATGATGTCGCCGGGCTTCAGCGCAACCAGCCGCGACAGCTGGATCACCGGCTCGGCCAGCACCGACCGCACCGGCAGCTTCACTTCCATCACCGCGCGGGTCAGGCCGGAAAACCACGCCGGGTCGCCGCCGCGCTTGCCCTTGACCCTGGCGCCAAGCGCCCCGGCCACCGGCTTCAGCGCCGCGGCGGAATACAGGATGTCGATCGCCGCCGACCGGCTGTCGGACAGCGCGATGGCGAAGCGGGTGACGACAACCCGGTCCTCGCCCTCGATATCGGGGATCATCGCCGGGTTGGTCTCGAACCGCTCGAAAGCGAAGGCGATCTGGGCGACTTCGCCCCAGGTCGCGGCCAGCCGTTCGGCGATACCCTTGCCGATCCGGCGGATGATCGCCTCGGCGCTCGCCGGCAATTCGGCGGGCAGCGGCGCCGGCACCTGCCCGGTGCCGCCGTAGAACAGGTCGAGCAGCTCGAACACCATCGGCCCGTCGATGACGGCTACCGCATGGCCGGCGAGCGGCGGCATGCTGATCAGGGCATAGGCGACCGGCGCATCGCCGCGCGCGTCGAGATAGGCATCGAAACGGACGACGCTCAGCGGCTCGGCGGCGATCCGCACCGGCCGGCGCAGCATCGGCTCCAGCAGGTGGCGCAGCGAACGGGCAAAATGCCCGCCAAGCGTCTGCAGCGCATGCAGGTCGCCCAGCGCATTACGCGGCCCGGCGCCGCCAAGCACCGCGGCGTGGCGCGGCGTCTTGGCGTCATCGCCGGGCGCAATCTCTTCCTTCAGCATTGGCTATCGTTCGCCCCCACTCGTTATGGTTACTGAACGATAAAATTGGTAAAATAGACGTTACCAATTCCGCCGAATCCTTCTTTTTCACGCAAAACCTGGTTGATTGCCGCGACCAGCCTGCTCTGCAGCTGGCGTTTCCCTTCCGGCGTGAACACCTGTGTCTCGTCGGTATCGCTCAGCGTCATCAGCACGGCGGATCGCACCGCCAGCTCGTTGGACTCGACATTCTTGATGACCCGGCCGTCGTAATTCGTCGAAACCGCCAGCCCGACCTGAATGAAATGGGCGCTGTTGCGCAGGTTGGAGGTAAACTCCTTCTCCAGCTGGTAATAGGTCGACGCATATTTCGACCCGCTTTCACCGCCCTCGCCCTTGGCCGGGGCGGCGCCGCCTTCGCCGCCTTCCGCGCCCGCCGCCTGCTTCTGCTCGCCTTTCAGCACCAGTTGCGGCTGGTCCGGCTTTGCCATCGCCCCGCCTTGGGCCAGTCCGCCATTGGCGAAATAGAGCCCGGCGGCGGCGCCGCCACCGACCAGCGCGACCACGCCGACACCGGCGAGCAGCAGCTTCAGCATCTTGCCCTTCTTCTTCGCGGGCACTTCGGTCTTGGCGTCTTCACTCACGGTTCTGGTCCTCGATCATCGTTTGCGGTTCAGGCGATTCGGCCGCTCGGTGCCGTCGCGTCGGTATCGGTCAGCGCCACGGCGGGCGCCGGCGCATCGGGCAGGCGTTCGTCGACGGGCCTGCGCTGGTCCGGGGCCTGCCGGTCCTGCTGCTGCACGCCGGTGTCGCCCAGCTTCAGCCCGCGCGCGTCGGCCAGTTCGGCCAGTCGCGGCGCGGCATCGGCAAGCAGCGCGCGCGCCTGCGCCGTCTCGGTGGCGAAGGCGACGTGGATGCGGTCGCCATCTTGCCGAATGCGGACCTCGACGCCGCCCAGCGCATCGGGCCGCAGCTTCAGATGGGCGATCCGACTGCCCTCGGCACGCTGCGCGTCGATGCGGTCGACCAGCGCCGCGATCCATTCGGCCCGCCCGGTGTCGAGCGGCGGCGCGCGCAGCACAGCAACCGGCGGCTCGACGCGCGGCGGGGCACCGGCCAGCCCGGCGCGGATACCGCCCAGCGCCTGGGCAAAGGCTTCGGTCGTCCGTTCGGTCTCGGCGCGGTCGCCGCTGTGGCCTATGACCATCGCGGCCAGCGCCTGCGCGGCGGCGGCATCGCTGCGCGGCGGTATCGCGGTCGGCGGCACCGGTGCCGCCGACTGGCCGCTCGACTGCACCACAGCCGCCTGACTCTGCACCGACCCGGCATTCGGCGCATTGGACACTTGCCCGGTCGCCCCGGCCTTGACCGGCATATCCGGCATCGTCGGCAACGCATTCGGAACATCGATGTCCGGCTCCGCCCCATCCGCGGCGTCCACGATGATCGCCGTAACCGGCGGCGCCGCGCCGGCAATCGGCGCGTCCGGCTGGACACTTTGGAAGGGAACGATCGGTACGATTACCGCAATCGGCACCGCCACCGGCACGGCCGGATCAATCAAAATCTCCGTTCCTGCGTCGATCTCGGTCTCGGTCTTGGTCATTGCTTCCGCCGGCGCATCGACCACAATGGCGGGCACCGCCGGCAGCGTGGCGGCGACTGGCGACGGCCCGGCCACCGCCACTGGCGCGGTGTCCCGGTTGGCAACCGACGGCGGCGGCGCCACCGGCATCAACGGCTTTCTCGGCGCCCAGCCGCAGGCGGCGGGCTGCGGCATCTCCACCATCGGCGCCTTCGCGCCCGGTCGGTCCTCGGGCATATCGGCAATCAGCGGCGCGCGCGTGTCCGGCATCGGATCGACCGGTGCCTCATCGGGCGCGCCGGCCATCTCCACCAGCAATGCCGCGGCGTCGGGCATCGGCGCATCGGCCGCCACCGGATCGGCAGCATCTTGCCGGTCCGGCGGCAATGCCTTGCCGGGCACCCTCCCCTCTGGAACCGGCTCGGCCGCAACCAAGCCGGCGACCAGCGCAGCGAAATCGCCGCCGCCGCCCGCCAGAGCCGGGATGGCGGCGGGTTGGTGCGGCGGCGATCCGGCGGTCTGGATGGTCAGCAGGGACACGTGCGCTCCGTAAGGAAAGGGTTCACCCCGATTTCAGCAAGGAGCGTGCCAACGCGCGCGCCGGGTGCGGCGTATTCTCCAGCGCACGCCGCGCGTCGACGGTCTGCGCATCCAGTTCGCGGGCGATCAGCTTCTCGATCGCGCCGTGATTGCGCTTGGCGGCGCCGGTCTGGGCGCGGGCGGCATCCAACTGCGCGGTGGCGGCGGCGATCCGGCGCTGCGCTTCCTGCTGCGACTGGGCAAGGCGGTGGCGGTAATGCGCCGCCGCGAACAGATTGATGCCGACGGCGGCCTCCTCGCGCGGCGCCACCGCTTCGGAAAGCGATTCGATCCGGCGGGCCAGCGCATGGGCGCTGCTCTGCCGGTCGACGGCGGCCATTTCCTCGGCCCGCGCCTGATCGAGCTGGAAGGCACGCACCCGCAGCAGCCGTTGCAACCGGGCGGGGTCGCGCCGCTGCATCACGCGTCGCCGAACAGGCCGGTCAGCTCGGCGACCGCCTCGGCAAGGCCGATGCTTTCGTCGGCGCCCTGGCGGATATACTCCAGAATCGCGGGATAGCAGGCGATCGCCTGGTCCAGCGCCGGTTCGGACCCGGGGCGATACGCGCCCATCAGGATCAGGTCGCGGTTTTCCTCGTATGTGGCAAGGTGGCGGCGCAGCACCCGCGCGGCGTTCAGGTGGTCGGGCGCACCGATGTCGCTCATCACCCGGCTGACCGAAGGGCCAAGGTCGACGGCGGGGTAGACGCCGCGCTCGGCCAGCGCCCGCGACAACACGATGTGCCCGTCAAGGATGGCGCGCGCCGAATCGACCACCGGGTCGCTGCCGTCATCGCCATCGGCCAGCACGGTGTAGATCGCGGTGATCGATCCACCGCTGTTCACGTCGGCGCCCGCCCGCTCGATCAGGTTGGGCAGCATCGCGATGGCGGACGGCGGATAGCCGCGTGCCGATGCCGGCTCGCCCAGCGCCAGGCCGATCTCGCGGCCGGCATGGGCGACGCGGGTCAGGCTATCCATGATCAGCAGCACCCGCTTGCCTTCGGCGCGAAACGCCTCGGCAATCGCCGTCGCCCGCATCGCGCCGCGAATGCGCAGCACCGGCGAATGATTGGCCGGCACCGCGACGACAACGCTGCGGCCCCGCGCCTCGCCGGCAATCTTGGTTTCCAGAAAATCGGTGACCTCGCGGCTGCGCTCGCCGATCAGCCCGACGACGACGACATCCGCCTTGACCGAACGGACGATCATGCCGAGCAGCACCGACTTGCCGACACCGGACCCGGCCATGATGCCGATCCGCTGGCCCTGGCCGATGGTCAGCAGCCCGTTCAACGCCCGCACCCCGACATCGAGCGGCTCGGTCACCCGGCCCCGGTCGAGCGGATTCTGCAACTTGCCGGCCAGCGGCCAGTTCGTCGCGCCACGGATCGGGCCAAGCCCGTCGATCGGACGCCCCGCGCCGTCGACGACGCGGCCAAGCAGCGCCGTCCCGACCTGTGCCTCGCCCGGCGGGCCGATCGGCCTGACCGGGGCGTCGGGCAGCAGCGCCGCCGGCCCGCCCAGATTCATCATCAGCGTGCGGCCGGCGCGAAAGCCGATCACCTCCGCCTCGATCGCTCCCGCTCCGGCGCCGACCCGGCACATCGTGCCGACCGGCACCGACAGGCCGACCGCTTCCATCAGCAATCCGTCATAGGAGGCGAGCCGCCCGATCACCTCCGCGCGCGGCGCGACCGGCAATTGCAGCCGGTCGAGATAGGTTTCGGCGAAACGCTTCAGCATCATTCGGTTTCGGGCAGGGCGACGCGGTCGATCGCCGCGGCGAGCTGGGCCAGCCAGGTCGCCGGCCCGTCCTCGATCGCGGTCGTCTTGGTCTCGATCAGCAACCCGCCGCGCTCGACGCCCTTGTCGGCAATCGCGAACACCCGGTCGGGCAACCGCCCCTCGACCAGCGGCAGGTCGTCCGGGTGCAGGCGCAGCAGCGCCGGCTCGGTGCTTTCGGCCAGCAGGTCCGCCGCCGCCGCCACCCGCTCGGCCAGCAGGTCCGGCGCAACGCCGATCTCGCCGACCAGCCGGGCGACAAGGAACAGCACGGTCTGGCGCAGCCGGGCGGCCAGTTCCTCACGGTCGAATGTCTCGATCGCGGCGATCGCCCGGGCCAGCTTCTCGATCGCGGCGACCTGGTGCTCGGACGATTGCTGCGCGGCAACCAGTCCGGCGGCATAGCCCTCCGCGCGGGCGGCGGCGCGCAGCGCTTCCTCCCCCGCCGGCGCCGCCCCTGCCTCCGCCTCCGCCTCTGCCGGCGTCTGGGCCTGGCGCTCGCCCATCGGGTCGAACGGGTCCCAGCCGGCGGTCGGGTTGTGGCCGGGGTCGGCTGGGCTGAAATGCCGTGGTGCCGGCGCCGGCGAAAAATGCACCGGGCCGCCTTCGGTGCCGGGCGCACCGGGGCCGGCGGCGGCGAAGCCGGCGCGCATCTGCGCCATATAATCGCCCAGCGCGCCGGAATCGACGGTACGGGCGCCCTCGCCCGGCAGGAATCCGCCGCGCGGATCAGACATAGTCGTCGTCCCGCCCGCCAAGCATCAATGTTCCTTCCGCCGCCATCCGGCGGGCAATGCCAAGGATCGCCTTCTGCGCCTCCAGCACTTCGGACAGGCGCATCGGCCCGCGCGCCTCCATCTCGTCGCGGATGCCGTCGGCGGCACGCGCCGACATGCACCCCAGGAAGCGCGCCCGCGCCTCCTCGTCGACGCCCTTCAGCGCCACGGTCAGGATATCGGCCTCGATGCTGCGCAGCAGCGCGCCCATATTCTTGTCGTCCAGCGCCAGCAGATGGTCGAAGACGAACATCTCTTCCTCGATCCGCCGCGCGACCTCTCGGTCCATCTTGGCAAGACGCGGCATCACCTTCTGCTCGGTGGCGCGCCGGGTGTTGTTCATGATCGCCGCCGCTTCGCGGGCGCCGCCCAGCGCCACCGTCGCCGGCGCCTTGGCCTGGGCCATCCGCGTCGACAGCATCTCGCGCAGCATGTCGAGCGCGTCGGGCGAAACCGGGCCGAGCGTCGCGACGCGGTGGACCACGTCGGGCTGGATCGCCTCCGGCAACAACTGCAGCACCTCGGCGGCAACCGCCGGATCGAGATTCGCGATCAGCACCGCCGCGAGCTGCGGGTGCTCGCCCTCGATCAGCCGGGCAATTTCGGGCGCATCGAGCCAGTCGAGCATGTCCATCGCCCGCGCCTCCTCGCGCGGGGTGATCCGGGCCAGCACGTTGTCGGCCTTGTCGGGGCCAAGCGCGCGGGTCATCGTCCGCTCGATCTGCGGGCGCGGGTCAAAACCAATGGCGGTGCGCTCGCGCGCCTTGCCGACGAAATCGTCAAGGACGGCGGCGACCTGCGGTTCGGCGACATCGGCGACGGCGAACATCGCCTTGCCCAGCATCCGCACCTCGTCCGGCTCCAGCTTCTGGAGGATGGCCGCCGCCTCCTCCTCGCCAACCAGCATCATCAGCACGGCGGCGCGCTCGACACCGCTCAGCGACCGTGTCGCGTTCTGGACAGCAGCGTCCATCGTCATGCCCCCGCCTTGGCGTCGGTCTGGATCATGTCGCGCACCGCCAACGCGGCGCGAGCCGGGTTGTCGCGGGTGAAATCGCGGACCAGATTGACCTTGTCGTCATAGCTGCGCGCACTGTCGAGCATCTCGATGCTGACCGGCTCGCGGGTGATTCCGGCAATCGCCGGCGCGCCCTCGGCGGCAAACGGCGCCGTCCCGGCGTCCTTCTTCTTCAGCACCGCCTTGACCAGCGGCCGCACGCCAAACAGCAGGACCAGCAACGCAATGACCAGCGCGGTCAGGTTGCGCGCGACGACCGGCACCCAGCCGGCCTCGTACCAGGGCGCCGCGTCGGCATCGGCGCCGCCAGTCGCGAATTTGCGGCTGAGGACGGTGATCTGGTCGTTGCGCGCGGCATCGAAGCCGACGGCGGCGCGGACCAGACTGTCGATCTGCCGGATCTCCTGGGCGCTCCGCGGCTTGCCGCCTTCCGGCTCACGCAGCACGACGGCAACCGACAGGCGCCGGACCGTTCCCGGCGTCGCGCGGGTGACGGACACTTCCTTGCCCAGTTCATAAGAGCGGGCATACTGGTCGGACTGCTTCAGATTGTCGGGCATCCGAACGGCCCCGGCCTGCGCGGGTGCGGCCACCCCCGGCGCGCCGGGGGTGCCGACGACTGGCGGCTGCGGCGCCTTCTCGGCCGATTTGACCTCGCTCGCCGGCGGCGCGGTGTTGGACAGCGCGCCGGGAATGCCCTGCGGCACCGCCGGTTCGGCCTGATTGCCGGTCCAGTTGCCCTGCTCGGCGCGCAAAACCCCGTCCTTGTCGTAGGTCTCACGCGTCGCCTGCGTTTCGTCCAGGTTCAGTTCGGCCTGCACCTCGGCGCTGAAATTGCCGGCGCCGACCAGCGGGGTCAGCAGCTGGACCAGCTGGGTGCGATACTTGCCCTCGACCCGGCGCTCCATGTCGATGCGCTGGTCGCCAGCGGTCGCGGCGTCAACGCCGCCGCCGGGCTTGCTCAGCAACTGGCCGGTGCCGTCGACGATGGTCACCGCCTCCGGCTTCATTCCCGGCACCGAAGAGGCGACAAGATTGACGATCGACCGCACCTGCGCGTCGCCCAGCGACCGGCCGGCGGCAAGGCGGACAATCACCGAAGCCGAAGGCGCGGCGTTGTCACGGACGAACACGCTCGATTCCGGCATCGCCAGATGGACGCGCGCGTCTGTGACCGATTCGATCTCCTGGATCGACCTGGCCAGTTCCGTCTCACGGGCCTGACGCAGCCTTTCGCCCTCAACGGCGCGGCTGACCCCCATCGGCAACTGGTCGAGTATGGCATAGCCGCCCGGCGCCGCCTTCGGCAGATCCTGCGCCGCCAGCAGCATGCGCGCGCGGTAGTAATCGTCCTCCGCCACGGTCAGCGTGCCGGTCGCGGCGTCGATGCGGTTGGCGATATTGCCCTTGCTCAGCGCCTCGGCCACCGCCCCCTTGTCGGCATCGGGCAGGCCGGAAAACAACACCTTCTGCGGCGGTGTCGACAGCATCGCCCAAGCGAGCGCGGCAACGGCGGCAAGCAGCAGCGCGGTCACGGCCGGAATGCTCTTGCGGACCGCCGGCTGGGCGAGGAAATCCTGCGCCATCGCCATCGGGTTGCGGGGCGCCTTGCCCGGCAATGCGGGCTCGGCGGCGGGCAGGATTTCGCCTGCCGGGGAAAGTGCGTTGGTCGCCATGGGTTAGACCGGCATGCTCATGATGTCCTTGTAGGCGGACAGAAGCTTGTTCCTGACCTGAAGCGTCGCTTCGAAGCTGATCGACGCCTGCTGTCGGGCCAGCATCACCTTGGCGACGTCGACGGTGTCGCCGCGCTCATAGGCGTCGGTGGCGGCGCGCGCCGCCGACTGCTGCTGGTTGACGCTCTTCAGCGCCGCATCGAGCGTCGCGCCGAAACTGCCGGGGGCTGCACTGCCGCCAGCCGGCGCCGCAGAACCCGTCTGTCCGGCATTCTTCAGCGCCTCGTTGCGTTCCAGGATCTGGGCGCGCAGCGCCATCACCCGGTCGGCGCCCATCGGTCCGGTCACGTTCATGCCCATACACTCCGGCTGGGCGCGGCAATCGCGCCGCCTTCATCACGGATCTTGGCCAGGCGGTAGCGCAGCGTGCGCTCGGAAATGCCCAGCCGCTTCGCGGTCTCGGTCCGGCTGCCGCCACATTGCGCCAGCGTCTCGCGGATCGCCTGATATTCGCTCAGCTTGACGATGTTGCCCAGCGTCGGCTCGGCCGCCGCCGGTGCCGGCGCGGCGACCATCGCGATGCGCGGCGTCGCGTCGAAGATGATATGCTCGGCGTCTATCCGGTCGCCCGGCGCCATCAGCAGCGCGCGCTGGATCACATTCTCCAGCTCGCGGACATTGCCGGGCCAGTCATGGGCAAGCAGCACGTCGAGCGCGGCCAGCGTCGGCCAGGGAATCGTCGGCCGCCCGGCGGCATGGCGCAGGATCATCGTCGCAGCCAGCGCCGCCACGTCCTGCCGCCGGTCGGCAAGCGGGGTGGTGGTCAGCGGAAACACGCTCAGCCGGTAGTAAAGGTCGGCACGAAACCGGCCGCCGGCCACTTCCCCACCCAGATCGCGGTTGGCGCAGGCGATGACGCGCACGTCGACGGGTTCGGGCGTCGTCGCGCCCAGCGGCACGACCTCGCGCTCCTGCAACGCGCGCAGCAGCTTGGCCTGCAGGGTCAGCGGCATCTCCGCCACCTCGTCCAGCAGCAGCGTGCCGCCGTTCGCGGCGCGGAAGAAGCCTTGCGCCGCACCCGCCGCGCCGGTGAACGCGCCCTTGGTGTGGCCGAACAGCAGCGCTTCCAGCATCGTTTCGGGCAGCGCCGCGCAGTTGACCGCCACGAACGGACCGTCGCGCCGTTCCGACGTCGTGTGGATATGGCGGGCCAGCACTTCCTTGCCGGTGCCGGTCGGGCCGTTGATCAGCACGGTGATGTCGCTGGCGGCAACCCGCTCGGCCAGCGCGTACAGCGCCAGGCTGTGCGGGTCGGCAGCGGTCGGCGTATCCGGCCCACGCAGCAGCGCGGCGGCAAAAGCGTGGCCGAACACCATGTCATCGCGGCCGTAGGACAACCGTGCCGGGGCGCCGTCGGCGGCCGGGATCACCAGCCGCTCATCGCCTTCGCCCAGCACCAGCGTATTGCACGGCGCGGGCAGCCCCTCGCCCTCGACAACCAGATGGGCATCGCCGGCCCTGGGCCGGGCGCTGTCATGGGCGCGCACATCGAAACCCAGCCCGCGCATCCACGACATCAACAGCGGGTTGGCCCGAGCACATGTCTCGCTCGGATAGATGGCACGCATTTGCGGATCCCCCCAGAAATTCGGACCGTGATCTTGGGACCCGCTATCGGCGCAGATTGGTAAACGCGAAGTTAAGCTAAACTCATCTCCCTGAAAATTAGATCGCGCGCGATACGCGGGAATCCCTGTCTGGCCGCGGGGCGTTGCGGCACCGGCACGAAAATTCCGCTTAAGCCCCGGCGCGCACGGCCGTTCTGTGCTTCGGCGGCTCCCGCTTCGCTCCGGGCATAGGGGGGAAGGAGCGCGGCCGGGACCAACTTTGGAGATCAGGACCATGACTGTCATTTCGACGAACACCGCGGCGCTCCGTGCCCAGAACGGTTCGCGTGTCGCCCAGGACCAGCTGACCACCGCGATGGAGCGGCTGTCGACGGGTAAGCGCATCAACAGCGCGAAGGACGATGCCGCCGGCCTCGCCATCGCCACCTCGATGACCTCCCAGATCCGCGGCATGAGCCAAGCGATCCGCAACGCCAACGACGGCATCTCGCTCGCCCAGACGGCCGAAGGCTCGCTGGACGAAGTCACCAACATGCTCCAGCGCGTTCGCGAGCTGGCGGTACAGTCGGCTTCGGGCACCTACAGCGCCGCCGACCGCACCAACCTGCAGGCTGAAGTCACCGAGCTGACGTCGCAGATCGCCGACGTTCTGAAGGCGAAGTTCAACGGCGTCACCCTGTTCAGCACCACGTCCGGCACCGACACGTCGCTGGTCATCCAGACCGGCTCGGAAAAGACCGACACCGTCACGCTGACGATCAGCGGCATCGACGGCACCAAGATCGACGCCACCGCGCTCGACGTGACCGACGTCGCCAAGGCCGGTACGACCCTGGACAATGTCGATGCGGCGCTCGCGTCGGTCGCGACGACCCGCGCCAGCCTCGGCGCCGGGCAGAGCCGCCTGTCGTCGGTGGTCAACAACCTGACCAGCAACGTCAACAACCTGTCGGACGCGCGCAGCCGCATTCAGGATACGGACTTCTCCGCCGAAACGACCAACCTCGCCAAGGCGCAGATCCTGTCGCAGGCGTCGACCGCGATGCTCGCCCAGGCGAACCAGAGCCAGTCGAACGTGCTGACCCTGCTGCGTTAATTTCGTTTCCAGTAGCGTAGCGTAGCGTAAGCGCACATCAGGCCCCCGGACGCACCCGCGTCCGGGGGCCTTCCCATGCGCGCATTACAGGCTGAGGTCGGCCAGCCGCACCCGGCAACACCATTCGACGCCGCGCATGTCGAACCGCAGGTCGATCTGCGCGTTCAGCGACCGGGCAACCATCCGCTCGATCACCTTGCGGCCGAAGCCCGACCGGCTCGGCGCCACCACCGGCGGCCCGTCGCGCTCCGTCCAGCGGATGATCGCCGCCGGGTCCGGCCCGTCCTCCAGCTCGCAATCGATCACCAGCCCGCCGCCGGCGGAGGTCAGCGCGCCATATTTGCAGGCGTTGGTCGCCAGTTCGTGCAGCGCCATGCCCAGCACGCGGGTCGCGTTGCGCCCCAGCACCGGCGATCGGCCGGCATAGCGGACGCGCGGGTCGGTCGGCTCGACGAAGGCGCGCAATTGCTGGCGCGCCAGATCGTGCAGCGAACTGATATGCCCCGCATTGCCCAGCATCAGGTCCTGGGACACCGCCAGGCCGCGGATGCGCTGTTCCAGCTCCCACTGAAATTCGGACACGGTGCGCGCGCTGCCGCCGATCTGGTTGATCACGCTCAGCACCACGGCGAACAGGTTCTTGGACCGGTGGGCCAGCTCACCGATCAGGAAATTCATCCGTTCCTCGGCAATCTTGAACGCGCCGATATCGGCGACGATCGAGATCATCTCGAACGGCCGCCCCTGCGCGTCGCGCTCCAGCGTCGCGGTCAGGTCGGCCCACAATATCTCGCCATTCGCCTTGATGTAGCGCTTCTCGAAGCGATAGCTGTCCAACTCGCCGCTCAGCACCTTGGTCAGGTAATCCTCGTTACGGCCAAGGTCCTCGGGGTGGGTAATATCCTGGAACCGGCTGCCGAGCAGGTCCTCCCGCGCATAGCCGATCATGTCGCACAGCCGCTGGTTGACGTCGACAAACGCACCGTCCAGCCCGACGCGCGCCAGGCCGACGCCGGCGAAGGTGAAGGTCGTCTGGTAATGTGTGGGGATACCGGCCGATCCGCTTGCCACGCTGGCCTCGTTGCGTGATGCCGCTGGCGAACCCGGTTCCGGTGATACCATACGCAAACCCCCAGAGGGCTTTGGCTAACACGCGCGATACCGAATGAACAGCCTCTGCGCGCCGGTCGCCAGCGCGGCGTTACTCGATCCGCGCCTTCAACGCCCGGCGCAGCTTGTCGTGCGCGGCCTTCTTGATCTGGCAGACCCGCGCCGCGCCGACGCCCAGCACCGCGCCGATCTCCTCCAGATTCAGCTCCTCGACATAATAGAGCTGGATCACCTGCGCCTCGCGCTGCGCCAGCCCCTCGATCGCGGCGATCAGCGCGCGGCGCAGGTCCTCGCTCTCCAGTAGCTCGAACGGGTTCGGCTCGTCGCTCATGAACCAGGGGTTGTCGTCGGTGTAGACGCCGTCGATCGGCTCGAACCGCACCGGCTGCGCGTTGCTGTAATCCAGCCGCAACCGCTCCGTCGAAACGCCGAGCGCCTCGGCCAGCTCCTCGTCTGTCGCCGGCCGGCCCAGCCGCTGGTGCAGCGTCGCTTCCGTTTCGGCCAGCGCCCGGCGACGGCGCATCGCGCCACGGGTCAGCGTCGCCTGTCGCCGTAGTTCGTCGATCATCGCGCCGCGCAGCCGCATCGCCAGATATTGGGCAAAGGTCACCTGCCCGCGGTCCTCGAAGGTCGCCGCCGCCTCGACCAGCGCGACCAGCCCGATCTGGATCAGGTCCTCGATCTCGACCGCGCTCGATACGCTGCCATGAATGTGCCAGGCGATGCGCCGGACCAGCGGCATATGGTCACGGACCAGCTGCGCATGGGCAACGGCCGGTTCCGGGCCGGAACGGGTGTAGATCTGGGCGGCGGACAGGGGTGCGTTCATCTGCTCTTGCTCTTATGCGGCGATCTGTTCGGGGGCGCCGACGACGGCGACGACCTCGACCGCCTTGTCATCGGGAACTTCGGTGAAACTCATGACCGGGGTATCGGGCAGGCATGTCCTGACCAGCTTGCGTATCGCCGGGCGGATCATCGGCTGGACGACCAGCGCGAACGGCTTGCCCTGGGCGATCAGCGGCTGTGCGGCATGTTGCAGCGCGTCGACGATCCGCCGGCCAAGATCCGGTTCGATCGCATGGCGGTTGGACGGGTCCGACCGGATCGTCTGGCCAAGCAGCGCCTCCAGCCCGCCTTCCAGCGTCATCACGCGCAGCGGCTCGCGCGGGCCGCACAGCCGCTGGATGATCAGCGCGCCCAGCTCCGGCCGGATCAGTTCGACGATCTCGTCTGGGTCGTTGGTCCGCTGGGCGACGACAGCGATCGCGGCGACGATACGGCGGAACTCCTTCAGCGGAATATTCTCGGCCAGCAGCGCGCGCAGCACCTGGGTCAGCGCGGTCAGCGACAGCGGCGCCGGGGTCAGCGCGGCGACCAGCGCCGCCGCCTTCTCCTTCAACCCGTCGAGCAGGCTCTGTACCTCGTCCGGCCCCAGCAGGTCGGCGGCGTTCTGGCCCAGCACATGGTTCAGGTGGGTGGCGATAACGGTGCCGGAATCGACGACCATGTAACCGGCGGCGGTGGCTGCGTCGGCGTCGCCGGCGGCAATCCACACCGCGTCCAGCCCGAATGTCGGGTCGCGCGCCTGCTTGCCCTGAAATGTGCCGACGGCCTGGCCGGTGTCGAGCGCCAGCATCTCGTCGGGCGACACCTGATCCTCGCCGGCAATCACGCCGCCGATGACGATGCGATAGGTATAGGGGGCGATACCGATATTGTCGCGCACCCGCACCTGCGGCACGACGAAGCCCAGTTCCTTGGACAACTGGCGACGAACACCGGTGATCCGCTGCATCAGCGGCGCACCGACCCGCTCGTCGACCAATGGCACCAGCCCATAGCCGATTTCCAGATTGACCTGCATATGGTCGCTGACCTCGCTCCAGTCGATGCGGCTGGGGTCGACCGGCGGCGCGTCGTCATTGGCAGCTTCGGGCACCGGCGCGGCGGCGCGCTTCGCCAGCCGCCAGGCGGCGAAGCCGGCACCGGCGGCGGCGGGCAACATCACCATGTGCGGCATCCCCGGCAGCACGCCCAGCACCGTCAGGATCGCCGCCACCGGCACCCAGGTGCGCGGCGACGAAAATTGCGAGCCGATCTGGCCGGCCAGGTCGAAGCTGGACGATACGCGGGTGACGATCGCCGCCGCCGCGATCGACAGCAACAGCGCCGGCACCTGCGCGACCAGCGCGTCGCCGACCGCCAGCATCACATAAGTCCGCCCGGCATCGCCCGCGGCCATACCGTGGCTGACCATGCCCAGGATCAGACCGCCGATGATGTTGATGCCAAGGATCAGCAGCGCGGCGATCGCGTCGCCCTTCACGAATTTCGACGCACCGTCCATCGATCCGTAGAAATCCGCCTCGGTCGACACCTCGACCCGACGCGCCTTCGCCTGGTCCGGGGTGATCAGCCCGGCGTTCAGGTCGGCGTCGATCGCCATCTGCTTGCCGGGCAACGCATCGAGGGTGAAGCGCGCCGACACTTCGGACACACGGCCGGCGCCCTTGGTGACGACGACGATGTTGATGATGACCAGGATCGAGAAGACGAGCAGGCCGACAACATAGTCGCCGCCGATGATGAAGGTGCCGAACGCCTCGATGACATGCCCGGCCGCCGCTTCGCCCTCATGGCCATGAACCAGCACGACGCGGGTCGATGCGACGTTCAGCGCCAGCCGGAACAGGGTGGCAAGCAGCAGCACCGTCGGAAAGCTGGAAAAGTCGAGTGGCTTCTCGGCATTCAGCGCGACCATCAGGATCGCGATCGACGCGGTGATGTTGGCGATGAAGAAAATGTCGAGCATCGCCGCCGGGATCGGCACGACCATCAGCATGACGAGCATCAGGATGCCGACCGGCAGCGCCGCCAGCCGGGCGCCGTTGCCGATCCGCAGACTGTTCAGGGCAAGGGTGGTCATCGGCTCAGCCCCCCAGCGCCGCAAGCATCAGATAGGCGAGCTTCGCCGTCTCGGGCGTCGGCCGCAGCATCGTCGCCCGGTCGCCGGCGCTGGCGGCACGCAGCCGATCCAGCGTCGACAGGTCGCCCCCGGCGCCGCCGTCGCGTTCGCCAAGCGCCGCCATGTCGACGGCCAGCATCGGCCGGCCGGCATTTGCCGCGGGCGGCAAGCTTTTGCCGGTGGCGGCAATGCGGGTGCCTTCGTCGATCTTGGCGGCAAAGCGGTCGTATATCTCGGACAGCGAACGCGCCCGGCCGTCGGCGGCATAGAATATCCCGCGATTGGCCGCCGCCGCCGCCGGGAACAGCCCGGCGGCGCTGCGCTCTGGGTTACGCGCCATCGTCGACAGGAATTTTCCGGCGCCGGCCGCGCCCAGGAAATGCGCCATATACAGGTCGGTGCCGCCAACCGTGCGGCCCAGCGACGCCTCCAGCGTCGCCTTGTTGTCGGCGGCATGTTCTGCCGCCATCAGCGACGCGGCCTCGCTATTGGTCCGCAGGTCGAGGATCGCCGCGCGCTGGCGGCTGTCGGCGACATAATACCGCCCGCCCGGCCCACGCTGGATCGCGTCGGCGGCCCAGCCCAGCCCATGTTCCTCGCCATGGCGCTTGACCACGGACAGCCAGCTCTGGTCGATGAATTGATAGAGGCCGGTCGCGCTGCTCGTCCGGGCGCGGGCGTCCGGGCGCAGGCTGGATTCGACCTGGGCCTGGCCCAGCAGGTAGGAAAAATCGACGCCGGTCTTCGCGCTGGCGCGGGCAATGGCCGACTGGACCTGCCCTGCCCCCGTCATTCCCGCCAAACTGCCGATGGTCATTCCAGAACAGCCTTCGTGATCAAACCCGTTTCAGGGTCCGATCAGCAAGAGCCGTGCCAGAATGGTTAAGGGCGAATTAGAACCCGATGCGGCTGACAATTGAGCGGCACCGGCCATCACGCCGGCGTCACGCCGCGGCGCTGCTCCGCGTATAAACCTGCGCGCCCAGCCCGGTCAGCGCGTCCAGCCGGGCGCGAACATTGGCGGCCATCAGGTTGACGTAGATGCGGCTGGTCTCGTTCAGGCGCTGTGCCTCCTCGGCCAGCGCACGGACCTCGTCATCGACTTCGTCCTGCCGCCATGTCCCGGCCAGCGCGCCGATGCCCGCTTCCTTGGCGCCGGTTGCGACGGCCAGCGCGGCAACGTCGAAGCGCTTCAGCGCGGCGATCTCGGCGTGGAGCGCGTCGACAACCGCGCGCAGCTGCTCGACCCTGCTCATTTCTGTGACACCCAGTTGAAGCTGGCGGCAATCAGCCGATCGGCGATCCGCGCCGGGACGATCGGGAACTGCCCCTGCTCGATCGCCCGCTTGATCTGCTGAACGCGCTCGCGGTCCACCGGCGGCGCCTCCGCCATCTGCGCGGCAAGCGCGCGCACGTCGGATTCAACCTGCGGCGCGGTGCGGCTGTCGGCCGGCCGGCGGGCGGCCTGCGCCGCGTCGACCTTCTCGACATTGACCTTGCTCTGCCCGGAAACGGTGCCGGGCTTGAAGCCGATCGGATCAATCATAGTCCTCGCCCTTTCCCCGTTCGATGGACGTTACGAAACAGTGAACGGCAGGGCGTGCGCAAACTTTACATAAATTCCGTCACCAGCCCGGCAACGTCGCCTTTCCGGGCTCGACGGCGATAGCCTGCACTGGCGTTCTGGCCCCGGCAATGCGGATGCCGACGCGCGCACCCGGCGCCGCATCCGCGATCGCTATGCCGTCGCTACTCACTGAAAACCCGGCACTTTCGGCGACGATCGTCACCGGGTCTCCGCGCCGGATCACCGGCTCCGTCCGGGCCGCGATGGTCGCGACGGCGCCCGCCGCCATCGGCTGCGCCTTGATCGGCACGAACAGGCGCCAGCCGCCGGGGCACTGGACAACGACGGCGTCCTGCCGTTCGCTGCGCCAGGACAGCACCGGCTCGACCGAACAATCGGCCAGTTTCAGGCGCCGGTCGATCGGTGCCAGCGGCCCGCCTTCGGCACCGACCGGCGCACCGGAAAACTGCACCACCGCGCGCTCCAGCGCACCAAGGTCGGTCGCTGCGGCAGCCGGAGTGGCAAGCGCGGCAAGCA
Organism: Sphingomonas flavalba; assembly: GCF_047553045.1. GTDB lineage: Bacteria > Pseudomonadota > Alphaproteobacteria > Sphingomonadales > Sphingomonadaceae > Sphingomonas_L > Sphingomonas_L flavalba_A. Next base: position 2,079,308 of record NZ_CP180208.1, read on the forward strand.
GGACAAAACGGATCATCGGGTTCCTCCAGCGGATGGGGTCGAAGCAGGTGGGGCAAAGGCGATGGTGACGGTCACCCGCCGCCCGGCGGCGCGGCCGCGGGCCGGTTCCGGCGCCAGCGCGGCGGCAATGGTCAGGCGTTCCGGGGCAATCGCCCCTTCCAGCGCCGCCGCCACCGCCGCCGCCCGGGCGGATGCCAGTGCCAGCGCGCTGCCGTCCCGCCGGTCGGCGGTACTGCCGTCGGCATGGCCGGTTATCAGCAGCACCGTGCGCGGGTCGGCGGCCGCCTCGGCGGCCCAGCGGCGCAGTGGGCCGGTCGCCCCCGGCTCCGCCGATCCGGACGCGAAGCCATCGACGATATTGGCGTCCACCGCCATGCCGGCATGGGCAACGGCGATACCGGGGCCATCCTGTTCCTCCGCCGCCGCGCCGCCGAACGCGTCGCGAATACCGGCGGCCAGCGCGGCGCGGGTCGGCGCGTCCTGTCGCTGCGTCGCCTGCACAAGCACGAAAAAGCCAAGCAGCAGCAGCGCCAGGTCAGCCAGCGTAATCAGCCATAGCGGGCGGGACAGCTGACGGGTCATGCCGCCGGCTCCGCCGCTTTGACCGCGCGCCCGCGTGGGGTCTGGCGCCGGGCCAGCGCGCCAAGCGGCGCGGCCAGCCGACACCGGGCAACCAGCTCACGCGCGGACTGCCGCCGCAACCGCGCCGCGATCGGCGCCGCGACCAGATTGGCGATCAGCGCGCCATACAATGTGGCGAGCAGCGCGGTCGCCATCGCCCCGCCGATCGTCGCCGGGTCGTCCATCGCCCGGAACATCCTGACCAGGCCGAACAGCGTGCCGATCATGCCCATCGCCGGCGCGGTCTCCGCCGCCGCCGCCCAGAATTCATGAACAATGCCATGGCGCGCGGCCCGCGCGCTGCGCTGCGCGTCGAGCATCGCCTCCACCGCCTCCGGCCCGGCCCCGTCGCCGATCGCGGCGATCGCCTCGGCCAGATCGGGGTCAGCCAGCAATTCGGCATCGACCGCGACCAGATTGCCGCGCGACACCCGCTCCGCCTTCACCACCCGTGCGCGCGCGGCGTCGGTGTCGAACGGCCGGCCGAACATGCGCGGCAGCGCGCGGAACGCCGCCAGCGTGTCAGCCAGCGGCCCGCGCGCCGCGGTCGCGGCCAGCGTCCCGCCGATCACGATCGCCAGCGCGGTCGGGTCGACAAAGGCGGCTAGGGGTATCGGATTCATCATCGCCCCGCGCAATGCAAGGGGCGGGCCAACCGCATTCCCGGCGGCGGCCGCCCGACGCCCGCCGCCTCGGCTTGCCGCCCACCGGCAAAATCTTGCCGCCCTTTGCCGGTTGCTTGCCGTCGCGGGCGGCTCATGCCGCTTTTCGGGCAATTGGCACGGGCATTGCTTGGAGGCGGGCGAACGATTGCGAGGACCCGAAGGCCATGGCTTTCAACGACGACCTGTTTGGAGTGAGCGGAAAGGCGCTGGCGCTCAGATCGCAGCGGCTGGGCCTGCTCGCGTCCAACATCGCCAATGCCTCAACCCCCGGCTTCAAGGCGAAGGACATCGACTTCGCGGAAGCGCTGCGCGCGGCGGAACGGCCGGGCGCATCGCTCGGCACGGCCACCGCCTCCGCCACCAAGTTCCGCATCCCGATGCAGCCTTCGCTCGACGGCAATACGGTCGAACTGAACACGGAACAGACCGCCTTCGCCGAAAACGCGGTGGCCTATCAGACCACCCTCTCCTTCCTCACCGGGCGGATCGGCACGATCACCCGCGCGCTCAGGGGCGAATAACCATGGCGCAACCGCTTTCCATCTTCGACGTCGCCGGCCGCGCCATGTCGGCGCAGCTGACCCGGCTCAACACCACCGCGTCCAATCTGGCGAATGCCGGCGGCGTAGCGGGCAGCGAGGCGGAAGCCTACCGCACGATGAAGCCGGTGTTCCGCACCAGCTTCGACAAGGCGAGCGGCCTGTCCACCGTCGATGTCGCGGGGCTGGTCACCGCCGGCCCGGCGCCGACCAGACGGCACGATCCGACCCATCCGATGGCCAATGCCGACGGCGACGTGTTCGACGCCGCCGTCGACGAGACAAGGGAATTCATCGACATGCTCGAAACCGCCCGCAACTATCAGAACAATGTCGAGGTGATGCAGACCGCCAAGGGCCTGATCCTCGATACGCTGAAGCTCGGCCGATGAGCACGGTCGACAGCAACGCGGCGTTCGATCAGGCGCTCGCCGGCCTCGGCATCAACCGCTACGGCGTCGCCGGAGAGGCGGAGGTCAAGACGGCGGCGCAGGCGCAAACGCTGGGGCAGAAGGATTTCCTCGCCCTGCTCACCGCCCAGCTCAACAACCAGGACCCGTTCGATCCGGTGAAGAACGAAGACATGGTCGCACAGATGGCGACCTTCTCGACCAACGCCGGCATCTCGGAAATGAACACCACGCTGAAAAATCTGGCGTCCCAGATGCAGGCGCAGGCCGCCGGTCAGGCGCTCGGCTATGTCGGCAAGACTGTGCTGGTGAAGGGCGACACCGCCTATCCCCAGACCGGCGGCGGCTTCGCCGCGTCGCTCGATCTCGGCACGGATGCGAGCGCGGTCGAGGTGTCGATCAGCGGCGCTGACGGCAATGTGCTGCGAACCCTTTCGCTCGGCCCACAGGATGCCGGCCAGGTCGATTTCGACTGGGACGGCAAGGACGAGGCCGGCAACGCGGTCGACGGCGGCCCGTTCAAGGTCGCCGCCCGCGCGGTCACCGCCGACGGTGGCCTTGCCGTGCCGGTGCTCGTCTGGGCGCCGGTCACCTCGGTCACCATGGGCAGCGACGGCCAGGCGCCGATGCTCAACATCGTCGGCCTCGGCCAGCAACCCCTCACCGCCGTCCGCGAAGTCGGCTGAACCCCATTCCTCAAGGAGTAATTCCCGATGTCCTTCTACACCTCGCTTTCGGGCCTGCAGGGCGCCCAGACCGAATTGTCGGCCATCTCGCACAACCTGGCGAATGTCGGCACCAACGGCTTCAAGCGCAGCCGCGTCGAATTCGGCGACGTCATCGCCTCGTCGGTCACGCGCAGCCCGACGCAGATCGTCGGCTCCGGCACCTTCGTCAAATCGGTCACCCAGCAGTTCGGCCAGGGCGGGCTGCAACAGTCGCAGTCGTCGCTCGACATCGCGATCAGCGGTGAAGGCTTCTTCGTAATCAAGCCCAACGCCAACACCGCCCAGGTCGCCTTCACCCGCAACGGCGCCTTCTCGGTTTCGGCCGACCGCTACGTCGTCGACGCGCAGGGTTCCGCGCTTCAGGTCTATCCGGTCGACGGCAGCGGCACGGTCGTCGCCACCGGCATCGGCTCGACCGAAAGCCTGCGCCTGCCGTTGACCAGCGGCACCCCGCAGGCCACGCAGGACGTCCAGCTGTCGGTCAACCTGTCGGCCAACGGCAAGGTGCCGTCCGCCGACCCGGCCTACAGCGCGACCAACCCCTATCAGTTCGACCGCTTCGACCCGGATACCTACAATTATTCGGCGGCGACGGTGATCTACGATTCGGTCGGCAACCCGATGACGCTGACCAGCTACTATGTCCGCGAAACCACGCCGACCTCGACCGATCCGTCGAGCAGCTGGACGGTCTACAACTATGTCGGCGACCGTCAGCTGTCGGCGGACCCGGCCGATCCGGATGCCGGCGTGCCGGTCACCCTCACCTTCGACAATAACGGCGTGCTGACCAACCAGAGCGGCCCGGTCCAGTTCGGGACGATCACCCCCGCCGGCGCCGCGCCGCAGGATCTGACGATCGATTTCTCGATCTCGACGACCCAGCGCGCCGCCGCCTACTCGATCACCGCACAGAACCAGGACGGCGAACCGGTCGGTCAGCTGGAAGGCGTTACCGTCGATCCGAACGGCATCGTCCGGGCCAGCTTCTCGAACGGCCAGACGCAGGCGCTCGGCAAGATCGCCCTCGCCCAGTTCTCGAACCCGCAGGGCCTGCGCCAGCTCGGCAACAGCTACTGGTCGGCAACCGGCATCTCCGGCGAAGCCCGGCTCGGCGAACCCGGCCTCGGCGGCTTCGGCAACCTGATGTCGGGCGCGATCGAGCGGTCGAACGTCGACATCACCGAAGAACTGGTCGGTCTGATCGCCGCCCAGCGCAACTTCCAGGCGAATGCGAAGGCGATCGATACCGCCAACACGCTCAGCCAGACGATCATCAACATCCGCGGGTAACTGACGGAGCGGATGGAGCGGCACGATGGATAAGCTGATCTACACGGCCTATTCGGGACTGCGCGGGCACATGGCCGCGCAGGCCGCGATCGCCAACAACATCGCCAACGGCTCGACCACCGGCTTCAAGGCCGACAAGGTCGATTTCGAACGGCTGACGCTGACCGGCCCGACCTTCGAATCGCGCGCGCCCACCTCGGAAGAGGTGATCGACGCGGATCGGCAGGCCGGCGCCGTCACCCATACCGGCCGCGACCTCGACGTCGCCGTCAACGGCGACGCATGGCTGGCGGTGCAGGCGGCGGACGGGACGGAAGCCTATACCAGGCGCGGCGATCTGGCGATCGCGCCGTCGGGCGTACTCCAGACCGGAGACGGCTTCCCGGTCATCGGCCAGAGCGGCCCGATCACCATCCCCCCCGCCGCAAAGGTGACGATCGCCGGCGACGGCTCGATCCTGGTCGTGCCGCCCGGCGGCGACCTCGACAAGCCGCAGATCCTCGACCGGCTGAAACTGGCCAGCCCGAAGGGCACGGACACGTTGAAGGGCCTGGACAACCTGCTGCGCGTCAAGGGCGGCGGCGCCCTGCCGGCCGATCTGGATGCGTCGGTCACCGCCCAGTCGCTGGAAGGATCGAACGTCAACATGATGGAATCGCTGGTTGCGATGATCGAGAACCAGCGCAGCTACGAAGTCCACGCGAAGCTGCTCTCCACCACCAAGGACATGGACGAAAGCGGCGCATCGCTGATGCGCATGCCGGGCTAAGGAAGGACTGAACGATGACCTCTGCCGCGATGCACATCGCCCGCACCGGGCTCGATGCCCAGAACGAGCGGATGCGGGTGATCTCGAACAACCTCGCCAACGTCAACACGACGGGGTTCAAGCGCGACCGCGCCAATTTCGAGACCCTCGCCTACCAGACGATCACCCAGAGCGGGGCGCCGTCCACGGCCGAGACCAAATACGCGATCGGCCTCAACCTCGGCACCGGTGTCCGGCTCGCCGGCACCTCGCGGATCGAAACGCAAGGCTCGCTGCAACAGACCGGCAACGCGCTCGACATGGCGCTGGACGGCGACGGCTATTTTCAGGTGCAGCTCCCCAACAGCCAGTTGGGCTACACTCGCGCCGGCAATTTCGGCCGGTCGCCGGAAGGGCTGCTGGTCACCGCCGAGGGCTATCAGGTGATGCCCGGCATCACGATACCGGAAGGCGCAACCGCGATCGCGGTCGGCAATGACGGCACCGTCTCGGCGGTCGTCCCCGGCCAGGCGGAACCGGCTCAGCTCGGCCAGATTCAGGTCGCCAGCTTCCCCAACCCGGCTGGCCTCACGCCGACCGGCGACAACTACCTGCTCGAAACCGCCGGCAGCGGCCCCGCCAATATCGGCATCGCCGGGCAGGACGGCCGCGGCCGCATCCGCCAGAACATGCTGGAAGGCTCGAACGTCAATGTCGTCGAGGAACTCGTCGACATGATCGAGACCCAGCGCGCCTACGAGGTCAACTCGAAGATGATCTCCGCCACCGACCAGATGCTGCAATATGTCAACCAGACCCTTTAAGCTCGCTCGCCGCGCCGCCGTCGCCGGCGTGCTGGTCGCACTGGTCGCCACCGCTCCGGCGCTGGCGAAGAAGCGGCCGGCCGCCGACTATACGCCGACGCTGGCGCCGCCCCCCGCCGCCGCCCCGGTCGCCAACGGCGCGATCTATCAGGCGTCCTCCGGCTATTCGGCGCTGTATGAAGGGACGCGCGCGCGCCGTGTTGGCGACATGATCACCATCCTGCTCGTCGAACAGACAGTGGCGCAGAAAGTCGCCGGCTCGACGACGGCGCGGCAGGGCGGCATCGGCCTCACTCCGCCGAAGGTCGGTCCGCTGTCCTTCGTGCCGGACGGCTCGCTGCAGGCGTCGGGCGACCAGAAATTCAACGGCAAGGGCACCGCCGAACAGTCGAACAAGCTGCAGGGCGAAGTCAGCGTCACCGTCGCCGACGTACTACCCAACGGCATCATGCGCGTGCGCGGGCAGAAACAGGTCACCCTCAACCGCGGCGACGAATATATTCAGATCTCCGGCCTGATCCGCCCGGCCGACGTCGACGCCTATAACCGGGTGCTATCGACCCGCGTCGCCGACGCCCGCATCACCTACACGGGCAAGGGCGATGTCCAGCGCGCCAGCCGGCAGGGCTGGCTCCAGCGCTTCTTCTCCGCCGTCAGCCCCTTCTAGGAACCGCCATGCGCCCGATCCTCATTCTCCTCGCCGCGCTTGCCGCGCTTGCCGCCCCGGCTCAGGCCCAGCGGGTCAAGGACCTTGGCGCCTTCGCCGGCGTCCGCGCCAACCAGCTGGTCGGCTACGGCATCGTCGTCGGCCTCGCCGGCACCGGCGACGACAATCTGGAATACACGATCCAGGGGATGAAGGGCGCCGCCGAACGCTTCGGTCTCGTGCTGCCGCCCAACGTCAACCCGACGCTTAAGAACGCGGCGGCGGTGATGGTGACGGCGGAACTGCCGCCCTTCGCCAAGCCGGGCCAACGCATCGACATCACGGTCGGCGCGATCGGCAAGGCGAAAAGCCTGCGCGGCGGCAGCCTGCTGATGACCCCGCTGCGCGGCGCCGACGGCCAGGTCTACGCCATGGGACAGGGCACGCTCGCGGTCGGCGGCCTCGGCGTCGAGGGCAGCGACGGGTCGAAGGTGACGGTCAACGTCCCCTCGTCCGGCCGCATCCCCGACGGCGCCTCGGTCGAACGCGAAGTCGCGACCGGCTTCGCCGACAGCGCCCATCTGGTGTTCAATCTCGCCAAGGCGGATTTCACCACCGCCGAACGCGTCGCCGCGGCGATCAACGCCCGGCTCGGCGCCGGCACCGCCCGCGCCATCGATGCGGTCTCGGTGACCGTCGCCGCCGCGCCCGGCGCCAGCGTCCGCACCGCGCTGATGAGCGACATCGAGAATATCCAGGTCGTCGCGGCGGAACCGCCGGCCAGGGTCATCGTCAACGCCCGCACCGGCACCGTGGTCATCAACTCGGCGGTCCGCGTCGGCCCGGCGGCGGTCAGCCACGGCCGGCTGACGGTCAAGATCGACGAAAAGCCGCGGATCAGCCAGCCAATGCCGTTCAGCCGCGGCGAAACCGCGGTCGAACCGTCGAGCCGGATCGCGATCGAGGAAGAACGCCGCCCGATGTTCCTGCTCGACCCCGGCCCGCAGCTCGGCGACATCGTCAAGGCGGTCAACGGCGTCGGCGCCTCGCCGGCCGATCTCGTCGCCATCCTCGAAGCGTTGAAGGAAGCCGGCGCGCTGCGTGCCGAGCTGGTCGTGCTGTGACGGCGCCGGTCTCCGGCGTCCGCGCCGCCGCGCCCGACAGCAGCCGCCTCGCCACCGCCGACAATCTGAAGGCGGCCGGCGAAAAGTTCGAATCGCTGTTCATCGGCATGATGCTGAAATCGATGCGGCAGGCGAAACTCGCCGACGGCCTGTTCGAAAACGACGCCCAGAACCAGTTCCGCGACATGCAGGACACTAAGCTTTCCGAAGCGATGGCCGTTCATACGCCCATGGGGATCGGCAAGGCGATGACCGAATTCCTCGCCCGCAACCAGCCGGTACTGGCCGATCCCGGCCAGCCGCCGCCACAGGGGAGTAAGGAATGAGCGATCTACTCTCCATCGGCGCCAGCGGTGTCCGCGCTTATCAGAGCGCGCTGAACGTCATCGGCGAAAACATCTCGAACGCCAGCACGACGGGCTATGTCCGGCGCGACGCCACCCTGCGCGAAGTCGCGGGGACCAGCGGCGGCGTGCTGCAGATCAACGCGCCGATCGGCCACGGCGTGATCGCCACCGGCGTCACCCGCAGCTGGGATCAGTTCCGCGCCGCCGAAGTCCGCACCGCCACCGCCGAATCGCAGCGCAGCCAGGCCGGCATCGTCTGGCTCCAGCAGATCGAGAGCAGCCTGACCAACGGCGGCCTCGCCGGGGCGATGACCGCCTATTTCAACGCCGCGCAGGGCATCGCCGCCGATCCGACCGGCATCGCCCCGCGCCAGACGATGATCGACGCCGGCAGCGCGCTGGTCGGCGCGTTCAACCGCACCGCGAGCAGCCTCGCCGCCACCGCCGACGATCTCGAAGCGACGGCGCGCAACAGCGTCGATCAGCTGAACGGCCTGCTCGGCAGCCTCGCCACCGCCAATGCCGGTATCGGCCGCGCCGCGCCGGGCAGCAACGCCCAGGCGCAGCTGTTCGACCAGCGCGACCGCCTGCTCGACCAGATCAGCGCGCTGGTGTCGATCAACGTCACAACCGACGCGCGCGGTGCCGCCACTGTCAGTCTCAACCAGCCCGGCGGCCCGGTGCTGGTCGACAATGTCCAGGCGCGAACGGTGTCGATGGCGTCGAACAGCGACGGCACCATTGCCTACACCCTGAACCAGAGCGGCGGGCCGCAGGCGATCGCGCCAAAGGGCGGCACCCTCGCCGGCCTGGCCGACGCGGCACTGCGCGTCGCCGACGCCCGCCAGACGATCGACGCGATCGCCACCGATTTCGCCGACCGGACCGGCCAGGTCCAGCTTGGCGGCGTCGACCTCGACGGCAATGATGGCACCGCGCTGTTCGTCACAACCGGCGGCGCCGCCGGGCTGGCGATGACCACCGACAATCCGCGCGCGATCGCCGCCGCCGCCCGCTGGGCGACCAGCGGCGCGGCGGGCAATGGCGGCAACGCGGCGATCAGCATCACCGGCGGCCCGGCCAGCGGCGCCTATACCGTCACCGTCGCCGGCGGCACGCTGACTCTGACCGATCCGGTCACCGGCACCGCCATCGCCTCCGCCGCCTACACCCCCGGCACCGCCGTCGCTCTGGGCGGGATGAGCGTCACCGTCACCGGCACGCCGGCGGATGGCGACAGCTTCGCCGTTGCGCGCAACCCGGCCAACAGCCGCGACAACGCCAACCTCGCCAACCTCGCCGCGCTGCGCGCCAGCGCCGGCTTCGAAACCGCGATCGCCGGTTTGACCTCGGCCAACGCCTCCGCCCTCGCCTCGCGCAAGGCGGTTGCGGCGGCACAGGGCGCGATCCTCGACGGCGCGGTCGCCGCGCGCGATTCCGTCTCCGGCGTCAACCTCGACAACGAAGCGGTCGAACTGATGCGCTTCCAGCAAGCCTATGCCGCGTCGAGCCGGATCATCCAGGTCGCGCGCGACACCTTCCAGACCATTCTCGATATCCGCTGAGGAACCGGACGATGCAGATCGGCACCAGCTATTCCTATGATCGCGGCGGCGCGCTGCTGCGCAGCCTGTCCGACCGCGCCGCCAACCTGCAGACGACGATCAGCCTCAACCAGCGCATCCAGACGCCGTCGGACGATCCGGTGGCGGCGGCGCGCATCGCCGTCATCGACCGCAAGCTCGGCGACATGCAGCAATACAGCACCAATATCACGCTGGCCTCGGCGCTGATCGCCCAGTCGGACAGCGCGCTCGATTCGGTGCAGACCCAGCTCCAGCGCGCCCGCGAACTGGCGATGCGCGCGGCGAACGACACGATGAACGACGGCGATCGCGCCGCGATCTCGGCTGAACTGAGCGGCATCGTCGACGACCTGTTCGCCATCGTCAACCAGCGCGACGCCCGCGACACGCCCCTGTTCGGCGGCGCCGGCACCGGCGACGCGTTCGTGCGCGGCGCCGGCGGCATCGTCAGCTATGCCGGCAACGGCACCCCCCCGGCGGTGCCGATCAGCGCCACCGGCAGCATCGCCGCCACCGATGCGGGCGACAAGCTGTTCGGCGGAATCAGCGTCAACGGCACCACCACCGACATGTTCGCCATTCTGACCGATCTCGCCGCGGCCCTCGCGCCGGGTGGCACGCCGGACGCGGCAACGCTCCGCGCGCGGATCGAGGACGGGCTGGCCGGCATCGGCGCCGCCGACACCCGCGTCGCCACCGCGCGCGCTTCGTTCGGCGCGCGCGGCGCCCGGCTCGATCTGGAAAGCGAAAGGCTGGCCACCGCCACCGCCGATGCCAGGGTCGACCGGACGACGATCGACGGCTTCGACCTGCAGGACAGTGTCGTCCAGCTCCAGCAGATGATGCTGACCCTCCAGGCCAGCCAGGCCAGCTTCTCGCGCCTGACCCAGCTCTCGCTGTTCGATTACCTGCGCTAATTTGCCGGGGGCGGCACCCAAACAAAAAAACCATTCAAGAACGGCCGCCGATAGCCGTTTGTAAAGAGGGGGGACGGCATGGTCCCCCCGCACGCTTACCAACGGGGGGTTATACAGACCGATGTTTCCGGCGATCGGCCTTGTTGTTCTCCTGTTGATGGTTTTCGGCGGATTCGCGGTCACCGGCGGCGCGCTCGGTCCGGTCATGCACGCGATTCCGCACGAAATGCTGATCATCGGCGGCGCCGCCGCCGGCGCGCTGATCATCGGCAACTCGATGAAGGAGCTGAAGGCCCTGGGCGCCGGCGTTGCCAAGGTGTTCAAAGGCCCGACCTACAAGAAGCAGGATTTCCTCGACGTCATCTTCCTCGTCTCGCGGCTGATGAAAGTGCTGCGCAACGACGGGCCGGTCGCGCTCGAACCGCATGTGGAGGACCCGGCGAACAGTCCGATCTTCCAGGAATTTCCCCGGTTGCTGAAGGACAAGGCGCTGGTCGACCTGATCTGCGACACGCTGCGGCTGGTTGTCGTCTCGTCCGGCACGCTCGACGTCCACGCGGTCGAGGAAGTCGTCGACAATTCGATCAAGACCCACCACCACGCGGTGATGGCGCCGGTGACGACGCTGTCGACGCTGTCGGACGGGCTGCCCGCGCTCGGCATCGTCGCCGCCGTGCTCGGCGTGGTCAAGACGATGGGGTCGATCGACAAGCCGCCCGCCATTCTCGGCGCGATGATCGGCTCGGCGCTGGTCGGCACCTTCCTCGGCGTGCTGCTCGCCTATGGCGTCGTCGGCCCGCTCGCCACCCGGCTGAAACAGGTGCTGGATGCCGACACGGCGATCTACCACACGGTCAAGCAGATCATCATCGCCTCGCTCCACGGCCACCCGCAGCCGCTGGTCATCGAAGCGGCACGCTCGGGCATCGCCCATGTCAACCAGCCCAGCTTCGCCGAGGTGTTCGACGGGCTGAGGGGGCGCTGAGCCGTGGCGTCACGGGCAAAGGCCGGCTCGAACGAGCCGCCGAAGATCATCATCGTCAAGAAGATCGTCAGCGACGAACATGGCGGCCATCACGGCGGCGCGTGGAAGGTCGCCTATGCCGATTTCGTGACGGCGATGATGGCGTTCTTCCTGTTGCTATGGATTCTCGGCGCGACGACGGAGAAGCAGCGCAAGGCGCTCGCCGACTATTTCAGCCCGACGCTGGTCGAGTTCAAGCAGAACAGCGCCGGCTCCAACGGCCTGCTCAACGGCTCGTCGCTGGTCGATGCAGACAATTATCCGCACAAGGCGGCACAGACCGGCTCGCGCCAGTTGACCGTGCCGATCGGCGCGCGCGGCGGCGTCGACGCGGGCAGCGGCCCGCAAGGCTCGCTGAAGCGGATCGAGGAAGATCGCGCCGCGTTCAACCGCCTGCGCCAGACGCTGACCGCGCGCATGGCCGGCCGCGCCGAGCTGCGCCAGATCGCCAAGAATGTCAGCTTCACCCAGACCCGCGAAGGGCTGCGCATCGATCTGATCGACGATGCCGATTTCTCGATGTTCGCGCTCGGCACCACCGCGCTCGCCCCGCGCGCCGCGACGCTGATCGACCAGATCACCGATCTCGTCCAGCCGATGGCCAACCAGCTGGCGATCCGCGGCCACACCGACAGCGTGCCCTACGGCAACCCCAACGCGATGAACAACTGGATGCTGTCGAGCGGCCGGGCGGAGGCGACGCGCCGCCGCCTGCACGCCGGCGGCCTCGGCGACGGCCGCTTCGAACGGATCGAGGGCGTCGCCGACCGCGAACCCTATGTGCCGCAGGACAGCGCCGACCCGCGCAACCGCCGCGTGTCGATCACCCTACTCTACCGGCGCGGCTGACGGCACCAGGCCGAACGCGGCGGCCGCCAGTTCGTAGCTGCGCCGCCGCGCCGCATGGTCGGGCATGATGTTGACCAGCATCATCTCGTCCGCGCCGTACAGCGCCGCCACCGCCGCGATGCCGTCGCGCACCGCCTCCGGCGTGCCCAGCACCGTCCGCCGCCGCTTACCCGGCCCGTCCGGGTTCGCCGCCAGCCAGACGCGCGCCTCGTCGACCGTCGGCACCGCGATCAGCCGGCCGCGGATCAGATGGGCGAACATCATCCGCGCCGGCAGCGCCAACGCTTCCGCCTCCTCGCCGCTGTCGGCGGCGATCGTCCAGGTCGCGACCATCAGTTCCGGCTGCGCCAACCGGGCGGAGGGGCGGAAGCTGCGCCGATAGAGGTCGGCCAGCGGCACACCGTCGGAATTGATGAAATCGGCGATGCAATAGGGCAGCCCCATCTCGCCGGCCCAGCGCGCGCTGTCGGGCGAGCTGCCGAGCATCCACACCACCGGCCGTCCGCCGACCGGCATCGTCTCCTGCAGCGCGCGGAACACATGGTCGTCGGGCATCGTCCCTTCCAGATAGGCGAGCAGCTCGGCGACGGAATCGGGGAAGTCGCTCGGCGGGATCTGCCGGCTGCGGTCGCGCTGCAGGGCATAGGCGGTGCGCTGGTCGCTGCCCGGCGCCCGACCCAGCCCCAGGTCGATCCGCCCCGGCGCCAGCGCGGCAAGCATCGCAAAGGTCTCGGCGATCTTGAACGGCGAATAATGCGGCAGCATGATCCCGCCCGATCCGACCCTGATCCGCTGCGTCGCCAGCGCGATCGGCCCGATCAGCGCCTCCGGCGCCACCCCGGCCAGCGCCGGCGAGGCGTGGTGTTCGGCCAGCCAGTAGCGGTGATAGCCCAGCCGGTCGGCGGTCTGCGCAAGGTCGATGCTGTTGGCGAGCGCGGTGGTGGCGGTCGACCCGGCGGCGATCGGCGACTGGTCGAGGACGGAAAGACGGAACGGCGTGGTCATGCCCGGCAAGATAGGGCGCTGCCGCCACAGTTTAAGGGGGCTTGCCGTCGATTTCGTTTCGGCCGTTTACCATTTCGTCAGCACCGCGCTGCCAATAAGGCGGCATGGACCTGTCCTTTCATCTCGGCAAGGCGCTGGCCGACGGTCGCGCCGGTGGCTGGAAGCCGGAATCGCGCGAAGAGGTGCTGCTGCGCCTGCTACGCAAGCGCGCCGCCGCCCACCGCGCCGGCCTGTCGGATCAGGAAGCGGCGCTGCGCGACCAGATCGCCTGGGCGCTGCCGATCCAGACCCCCGGCGAGGACGCCTAGGGGCCGACACTCGTGCCCCGGCACGGCTGTCGTTCGTCGATCCACCATGTCGTTCGTCGAATAGCCGCCGGTTCGCGCGACTCGGCTGCGCACAGGGCCCGGGGCGGAGGAGTATGTATGCGCACAGGCGGAGACTACCGGATCATCGGGGCATTGCTGGCCTGCGCGGCGACGCCGGCGCTCGCCCAGACGCATTCGGGCGTGCCGCCGCCCGCCGCCGCGACCAGCTACCTGCCGGACGATTTCGCCCGCTTCGCGCCGCGCACCGCGCTCGACATGGTGCGCCAGCTGCCCGGCTTCACGATCCGCACCGGCGACAGCGAACGGCGCGGTCTCGGCCAGGCGACCGAAAACGTCGTCGTCGACGGCCGCCGCATCGCCAGCAAGTCGGACGATCCCGAAACCGTCCTTGCCCGCATCGCCGCGGCCAGCGTTACCCGGATCGACATCGTCGACGGCGCGACGCTGGACATTCCCGGCCTTGCCGGCCCGGTCGCCAACATCATCACCAGCGCTGGCGCGGTCACCGGAAGCTTCGCGTGGAACCCGCAATTCCGCGCCCGGCGGACCAAGCCGCGCCTGCTCGACGGAGAGGTGTCGATCGGCGGCGCCAGCGGCCCGCTCGCCTATTCGCTCAGCTTCCGCAACGAATCCAACCGCAAGGGCAATGCCGGCATCGAAACCGTAACCGACGCGCTCGGCGTGGTCACCGACCGGCGGCCGGAGGTGCTGTTCGTCTACGAAGAAGTACCGAAACTGGCCGGCGCGCTGCGCTACGATCTGCCCGATGGCGCCGTCGCCAATCTCAGCGCCAGCTACGAACGCGGCTGGAAGAAGCTGACGGAGGATTCGACGCGCGTCGACCTCGTCCGCCATTTCCTCGAACGCGAACGCAACATCGTGTGGGAAGTCGGCGGCGACTATGATTTCGCGCTCGCCGGCGGGCGGCTGAAACTGATCGGCCTGCACCGGTCGCACGCCAACCCGCTGCGCAGCCCGGTGGTGCTCAGCTATCATGACGGCCGCCCGGACAGCGGCGAACGCTATGTCCGCGATACCGATCGGAAAGAATCGATCCTGCGCGGCGAATATGGCTGGGCGGCGCTCGGCGGCGACTGGCAGGTGGCGGCGGAAGGCGCGCTCAACACCCTGGACAACACGTCGGAACTGGCAAACCTGGCCCCATCCGGCGAATTCGTCCCCGCGCTGCTCCACGGCGCAGACGCCCGGGTCGAGGAAAAACGTGGGGAGGTCATGCTCAGCCACGGCCGCCCGCTCGCCGCCAATCTGCGGCTTCAGGCGTCGCTCGGCGGCGAATATTCGCGGATTCATCAGCAGGGCGCCGGCGGCCTGACCCGCAGCTTCTACCGGCCGAAAGGCTCGCTGTCGCTGGCGTGGAAGCCGGGCACGCGCACCGACGTCAGCCTGAAGGTCTCGCGAGAGGTCGGCCAGCTCGACTTCTTCTCCTTCCTCGCCTCGGTCGATCTGTCCGGCGGCAGCGTCAACGCCGCCAACCCGGATCTGCGCCCGCCGCAAAGCTGGAAGGGGGAGGTCCAGCTCGGCCACCATCTCGGCCCGTGGGGATCGGTCACCGCCCGGCTGTTCGGCGCCTTGATCTCCGACATCGTCGATCAGGTGCCGATCGGCGCGACCGGCGAAGCCCCCGGCAATCTCGACAGCGCCAGCGAATACGGCATCAAGGTCGACGCCACCCTCGCCTTCGATCCCCTCGGCTGGAACGGGGCGAAACTGACGGTGAACGCGCTGTTCCAGACCAATTCGGTCGACGACCCGCTGACCGGCCTACCCCGCCGGATCAGCGACACCGATTCGCGGGAAGTCACCGCCGAATTGCGCTGGGACATCCCCGGCAGCCGCTGGGCGGCGGGGGCCAGCTACGAAAGTTGGGTCGATGCCCCGACCTTCCGCCTCGACCAGTATTCGCGCTCGCTCGATCAGCCCGGCATCTTCGGCCTGTTCGTCGAGAACAAGAATGTGATGGGCCTGACGATGCGCGCCTCGGTCGCCAATGTCGGCGACGTGCGCGAACGCTTCTACCGCACCGTCTGGGCGGCGCGGCGCGGCGGCCCGGTCGCGTTCCACGAAGACCGCAACCGTTACTACGGCCCGGTCTTCACCCTCGGCATCAGCGGCCGCATCTAACCCCGCATTTTCCCTTAGAATATATACCCGGTCGGGCGGCGCCGGCCATGCACCGCGCACCGCCCGCCTTTCACCCACGCCCCGCAATCCCTAGATAGGCGGCTCATGCCGCCGCTTCCCCCCACCGACAGCGCCGAACGCCCCGGCTGGGTGCCGTTCCGCCGCTTCCTGCCCTATCTGTGGCCGGCCGACGACACCGGCCTGCGCGTCCGCGTCGTCGCCGCGCTGCTGCTGGTGCTGGTCGCCAAGGCGGTGACGCTGTCGATGCCCTTCGCCTACAAGGCGGCGATCGACCGGATGGCGCCGGGGCTGGAACCGGGGGTGGCGATCGCCGTCGCGCTGGTCGTCGCCTATGCCGGCGCCCGCTTCGCCGGGGTGCTGTTCGACAATCTGCGCAACGCGATTTTCGAGCGCGTCGGCCAGCAGGCGACGGCGCGGCTCGCCGCCCATGTCTTCCGCCACCTGCACGGCCTGTCTCTGCGCTTCCATCTGGAACGCCGCACCGGCGCGATCACCAAGGTCATCGAACGCGGCACCAAGAGCATCGACACCATGCTCTACTTCCTGCTGTTCAACATCGCGCCGACGCTGATCGAATTGGTCGCGGTCTCGGCGATCTTCTGGGTGAAGTTCGGCCCCGGCATGGTCGCGGCGACGCTGGTGATGGTCGTCGCCTACATCGCCTTCACCCGCTTCGTCACCGACTGGCGGACCCGGCTGCGCGCCGAGATGAACGATCTCGACACCGGCGCCGTCGCCCGCGCCGTCGACTCCCTGCTGAATTACGAAACGGTCAAATATTTCAATGCGGAGGAACGGGAAGCCGCCCGCTATTCCCGCGCCGTCCAACGCTATGCCGACGCCGCGGTGAAGAACGAGACATCGCTCGCCTGGCTGAACGTCGGCCAGTCGGCGATCACCAACCTGATGATGGCCGGCGCCATGGGCTATACCGTCTGGGGTTGGTCCACCGGCCGCTTCACCGTCGGCGACGTCGTGCTGGTCAACACCCTGCTCGCCCAGCTTTTCCGCCCGCTCGACCTGCTCGGCATGGTCTATCGCACCATCCGCCAGGGCCTGATCGACATGACCGCGATGTTCGACCTGATCGACACGGCGGCGGAGGTGGTCGACGCCCCCGGCGCCCTGCCGCTCGCTGTCACCGCCGGCGCCGTCCGCTTCGACGATGTGCATTTCGGCTACGATGCCGATCGCGAAATCCTGAAGGGGATCAGCTTCGCCATCCCGCCCGGCGGCACGCTGGCGGTCGTCGGCCCGTCCGGCGCCGGCAAGTCCACCCTCGCCCGCCTGCTCTACCGTTTCTACGATCCGACCGCCGGCCGCATCCTGATCGACGGGCAGGACATCAGCGCCGTCACCCAGGCGTCCTTGCGCGCGGCGATCGGCATCGTCCCGCAGGATACGGTGCTGTTCAACGATACGATCGGCTACAACATCGCCTATGGCCGTGCGGGTGCCGATCAGGCGGCGGTGGAACAGGCCGCCGCCGGCGCCGCGATCGCCGATTTCATCACCAGCCTGCCCGACGGCTACGCCGCCCGCGTCGGCGAACGCGGGCTGAAGCTGTCCGGCGGCGAAAAGCAGCGCGTCGCCATCGCCCGCACCTTGCTCAAGAACCCGCCGCTGCTGATCCTCGACGAAGCGACCAGCGCGCTCGACAGCCGGACAGAGGCGGAGATTCAGGCGACGCTCAAGACGGTCGAACGCGGCCGCACCACCGTCGTCATCGCCCACCGTTTGTCGACCATCGCCGACGCGGACGAAATCATCGTCCTCGACACCGGGCGTATCGTGGAACGCGGCACCCACGCCTCCCTGCTCCGTCAGGCCGGCCTCTACGCCGAAATGTGGCAGCGCCAGCAAGCCGAAGCCGAAACCGTCCCGGCCTAAGCCCCGCACCGCCCGCCCGGCACCGGCCTCAGGCCAGCATCACCGGGTCCTCCAGCGCCGCCAGCATCGCCGCCACCGGCCGCTCCGGTGCCGGCTGGGCGTAGACGTCGGCGAAGATGGCGGTCAGCCACCCGGCCAGTTCGGCGCGGCCGATCGGCCGGTCGCGGCCGTTCATGTGGATCAGCAGCTCCATCGCCGGCGGCCGCGCCGCGTTCAGCGCTGGCATGCGATACGCCAGTCCGGCAATCTCGACGCAGCCCAGACGGCGGTAAAACCGCTTGCGCCGGCGCGCCGGGTCACCCTCCGCCGCCGCCCGGTCCGAATCGACCTCGATCAGCATCGGCCGCCCGTCCGCCGCCGCCAGCGCCGCCGCGAACAGCCGCCCACCCAGCCCACCGCCCCGCGCGTCGGGGTGTGTCGCCATATATTCGAGCAGCGCGACGCGCGGCGTAACGTACAGGATGGCAAAGCCGATCAGCCGCCCGTCCGCCGCGCTGGCGCCGATCACCCGCCGGTCGTTACGACCCGGATAGGCAAGGATCGCCGCCGCCGGCTTGCGCTCGGCAACCGGCAGCGCCGCTTCGTACAGCGCGATCAGCGCCGCGCCATCCTCGCGCCGCAGCGGGCCGATCGTCGCCGTCGGCGCGGTCACCGCCGCGCCCGGTGCGGCACGCCGGGCATGTCCTCCAGCAACAGCATCAACGGCTCGCGGCTGCGCGGAAAACGGGTGGTCAGCAAATGCAGCGCCTCGGCGATATGCAATTGCCGGTCGGCCGGCGGCAACGCCGCGCGCGCCCGCGTTTCCCAGCGGGCGATGACCGCGCCCAGCCGTTCGGCCAGCTCGCGGGCCGGAGGATCGTGGTCGGAACAGTCCATGGCCGCATCTTCCGTTGCATATTGGCCCGGCCCGGCCGGGCGCTTTGCCCCGCCACCATCTTCTCACGTCCGGCGCCGGTCCGCTACCACCCTTGCAACGGCGCGCCGCCGGCCTGCCCTCGACTTGGCGCACCGGTCGTCGCTATGGGACCGGCCATGCCTGTCGACCCGCGCGCCATCCTCCAGCAGACTTTCGGCTTTTCGGACTTTCGCGGGGTGCAGGCGCGGGTGATCGACCGCGTCCTCGCCGGTCAGCGGACTTTGGCGGTGATGCCGACCGGCGCCGGCAAGTCGCTGTGCTATCAGCTTCCCGCCGTCGCCCTTCCCGGCACCTGCATCGTCATCTCGCCGCTGATCGCGCTGATGCATGATCAGCTTCGCGCCGCCACCGCCATCGGCATCCGCGCCGCCGCGCTGACCTCGGCCGACGACAACCGCGCCGAAACCATCGCCCGCTTCCGCGCCGGCGAACTGGACCTGCTCTACGCCGCGCCGGAACGCGCCTCGGGCGAATCGTTCCGCGCCCTGCTCCAGCAGGCGCCGGTCGCGCTGTTCGCGATCGACGAGGCACATTGCGTCAGCGAATGGGGGCATGATTTCCGGCCCGACTATCGCCTGCTTCGCCCGCTGCTCGACGCGTTCCCGGCCGTCCCCCGCCTTGCGCTGACCGCGACGGCGGACGCGCATACCCGCGCCGACATCCTCGTCCAGCTCGGCCTGCCGGACGACGGGCTGATCGTCGCCGGCTTCGACCGGCCGAACATCCGCTACGCGATCAGCCCGCGGCAGGGCACGACCCAGCAGATCGCCGGCCTGCTCCGCGATCATCCCGGCCCCGGCATCGTCTACGCCCAGACGCGCAGCGGCACGGAGAAGCTGGCCGCCGCGCTCGCCGCCACCGGCCGCCCGGTGCGCCCCTATCATGCCGGGCTGGACCCGGCGGTGCGCGCCCGCAACCAGGCCGATTTCGTCGCCTCGGAAGACATGGTGATGGTCGCCACCGTCGCCTTCGGCATGGGCATCGACAAGCCGGACGTGCGCTTCGTCGCCCATGCCGGCCTGCCCAAGTCGATCGAGGCATATTACCAGGAAACCGGCCGCGCCGGGCGGGACGGCGATCCGGCCGTCGCCCATCTGTTCTGGGGGGCGGAGGATTTCGCCCGCGCCCGCCAACGCATCGCGGAAGTAGAGCCGGATCGGCAGGGCAGCGAACGCGCCCGGCTCGACGCGCTCGGCGCGCTGGTCGAAACGGCGGGGTGCCGCCGCCGCATCCTGCTGCGCCATTTCGGCGAGGAGCCGGGCGAACGCTGCGGCAATTGCGACAACTGCCTCAACCCGCCCGCCGCGATCGACGCGACCCAGGTCGCGCGCAAATTCCTGTCGGCGGTGTTCCGCACCGGCCAGATGTTCGGCACCGGCTATCTCCACGACCTGCTGGTCGGCAAGTCGAACGAACGCAGCCTGATGAACGGGCATGAGGGGCTGTCGGTGTTCGGCATCGTCGGCGACGACGAAGCACCACTGGTCCGCCCGGTCGCCCGCGCCCTGCTGCTGCGCGACGCGCTCCGCGCCAACCCGCATGGCGGACTGGAATTCGGCCCGGAAGCCCGCGCGATCCTGAAGGGGGAAGCTACGGTTTCGCTCATCGTCCCGCCGAAGCGAGAGCGCAGCCGCCGGCGCGGCGGCGCGGCTGGCGCGGACGCCAACCCGATCGGCGATCCGCTGTTCGAGGCGCTGCGCGCCTGCCGCCGGGCGCTGGCGGCGGAGGCGCAGGTGCCGCCCTATGTCATCTTCCACGATGCGACGCTGCGCGAAATGGCCGCCGCGCGCCCGACGACGCTGGATGCGCTGCGGGACATATCCGGCGTCGGCGAACGCAAACTCGACGCCTACGGCGCCGCGTTCCTCGCCGTCATCCGCGATCAGGGCTGACCGCGGCGCCGGCCGCCCGTCGCCGGGCTCAGATCACGCCCAGCGCCAGCATCGCATCGGCGACGCGGACGAAACCGGCGATATTGGCGCCCAATACGTAATTGCCCGGCGCGCCATATTCCTCCGCCGTCGTCGCGCAATCGTCGTGGATATCGCGCATGATCTGGGCGAGCCGCGCCTCGGTCTGCTCAAAGCTCCAGCTGTCGCGCGACGCGTTCTGCTGCATCTCCAGGGCAGAGGTGGCGACGCCGCCGGCATTGGCCGCCTTGCCGGGGGCAAAGGCCACCGCGGCTTCCTGGAACAGCTCGACCGCCTTCGGGGTCGACGGCATGTTGGCGCCCTCGGCGACGACGATCACGCCGTTGCTGATCAGTTTGCGCGCGTCCTTGGCGGTCAGCTCGTTCTGGGTGGCGCAGGGTAGCGCAACGTCGCACGGCACATTCCATATCGTGCCGCCCTCGACATAGCGCGCCTTGTCCTTGCGCAGCTCGGCATAGTCGGACAGGCGGCCGCGCCGCACCTCCTTCACCTCTTTCAGCAGGGCAAGGTCGATGCCGTCCTCGTCGAGGACATAGCCGTTGGAATCGGAACAGGCGATCACCTTGCCGCCGAACTGGCGGACCTTTTCGATCGCGTAGATCGCGACGTTGCCGGATCCGGAAACGATCGCGGTACGCCCGGCCAGTGCCGACCCCTTGGTCGCCAGCATCTTCTCGACGAAATAGACAAGGCCGAACCCGGTCGCCTCGGTCCGCGCCCGCGACCCGCCATAGGCCAGGCCCTTGCCGGTCAGCACGCCCGCCTCATAGCGGTTGCTCAACCGCTTATACTGGCCGAACATATAGCCGATCTCGCGCCCGCCGACGCCAATGTCGCCCGCCGGCACGTCGGTGTATTCGCCCAAATGGCGGTGCAGCTCGGTCATGAACGTCTGGCAGAACCGCATGATCTCGCCATCAGAGCGCCCGCGCGGGTTGAAATCGGAACCGCCCTTGCCGCCGCCGATCGGCATGCCGGTCAGCGCATTCTTGAATATCTGCTCAAAGCCGAGGAACTTGATGATGCCCAGGTTGACCGAAGGGTGGAAGCGGATGCCGCCCTTGTACGGCCCCAGCGCCGAATTGAACTGAACCCGGAAACCGCGATTGATCTGCACCTGCCCCGAATCGTCGACCCACGGCACGCGAAAGATGATCTGCCGCTCCGGCTCGCAGATCCGCTCGATCAGCGCGTGCTTGGCATAGTCGGGGTGTTTGGTAATAACGTGGCCCAGGCTTTCCAGCACTTCGTGTACCGCCTGATGGAACTCGGCCTCGCCCGCATTCCGGCGCAACACTTCATCAAGAACCGGCTGCAGATTTTCATCAATCTTGCCCAACAATCCCTCCCGACCGCTCGTTTCGGTCGCGCCTGTGGACCATTTATCCCCCCTCCCGCAAGTCGCGGGATGCGGCGTCGCCGCGCCTTTCCGGCCGCAACTTTACAATTATATGTTTAAATACAATAGATTATGATCACCCCTTTCAGCGATAATATATACTGCAACGCAATAAAATTACACGCGTTCCGGCCTGTCCACCGCCCGCGCGAACGATTGACTCATATGGTTAACGCAGTGACAACATCCGGCGGATCGGACCCGCAGCTTCAGTCGCGAAGGCGGGCCGTACAGGACGAAGGGGTGCTGTCCATGAAGATCCTTGCTCTCGCCGCCCTGGCCGCGGCCATCGTCGCCGCGCCTGCCCATGCGGTCACCGTCTCCGGCGATACCAGCGGCGGGCCGACCTTCAACCGGCCGGTCGCCGGCAACCCTCCCACCGTGCTATCCGGTGCCGGCACCGCGGTCCGCTATCAGGTCACCGCGTTCACCGTGTCCGACGCCGGCGACTATCATTTCGTGATGGATGCCACCGGCCCCACCCGCTGGGACAATTTCCTCGGCCTTTATGCCGGCGGTTTCGATCCGGCCGACCCGCTCGCCGGGGTCATCATCACCAATGACGACTACCCCAGCTTCGGCCTGTCCGGGTTCGTCACGACGCTGGCAACCGGCACGTCCTATTACGCCGTCGCCACCGGTTACGACGCCGACGCTTTCGGCGCCTATACGCTGACGATCGACGGCGCCGGCGCGGTGCTGCTCTCCGGCGGCGCCGGCGGCGTGCCGGAACCTGGCAGCTGGGCATTGATGCTCGCCGGCTTCGGCCTTGCCGGCGCGGCGTTGCGCGCCACCCGCCGCACCACCGTCCGCTACGCCTGATTCGCACGCAAACGAACGGGGCCGGCGGCAGAACCGCCGGCCCCGTCCTTTTCGCTTCGCGCGCTCAGAAACCCTTGCGCACGGTCAGGCCGATGGTCCTCGGCTGGTTGGTGGCAAAGCCCAGCCGCGCCCGCCCGCCACGCTCGCGGTCGAACGACAGCAGCGCATTCTCGTCGAGCAGGTTGTTGACGTACAGCGACACGTCGAGGTCGTTGTCGAACTCGACGCCGATGCTGACGTTGACCAACTGGTAATCGGGCAGCTTCAGGTTCAGCGTCGTCGCCGCATTGGCCGGCATCCCGGCAAAGGGCAGACCGTGGACGAAGGTCCGCGGGTTGTTCTCCTGGTCGCCAGGCTGGGTAAAGCGGGTGCCGACATGCTGGAACGATGCGGAAATATAGCCGCGCGTCCCCGTCGCCTCGTTCAGCGGGAAGCTGTAGGTGCCGCTCGCCGCCAGTTGGAACTTCGGCACCGACGGCAACCGGTTGCCGTCGCGAATGCCCTCGATGACGCTGCCGTCCGGCCGCGCCAGCGTCGAATCGAACTCCGCCTGAATGACGCTGCCCGACAGCGACAGGTCAAGGCCGGTGACCGGCGTCGCCGCCAGCTCGAACTCGACGCCCTGGGTATGCGCCTTCGGCACGTTGAACACGATGCGTGACGAACAGCTGCCGGCATCCGCCGTCACCTGCAGGTTGCTGATGTCGGTGTAGAAGGCGGCGGCGTTGAACGTGAAGATGCCGGACCGCGCCTTCACCCCCGCCTCGTAGTTCCACAGCGTCTCGTCGTCGTAACGCGGGCGGTTGCCAAAGGTCAGCGCGTCCGGCCCGGTTGCCCCACCGCTGCACAGCGGCAGGTTCAGCGGGTCGTTGACCCCGCCCAGCCGGAAGCCCTTGGACGCCTGCGCGTTGAAGGTCAGGTTCGGCGACGCCTTGTAGCTCAGCAGGAAGCGCGGCGAAAAACCGTCGGACTGCGTCCGGTCCTGATTGTCGTCCAGGTTGGTGAACAGCCCACCGGAGGTAAAGCGCCGCGTCTCGTTGAACGCATAATAACGGCCACCGACGGTCGCGGTCAGGTTGCCCAGCTCGTAATTGGCCTCGCCGAACACCGCCGTCTGCTTCAGCTTGTACGGAATTTCGGCGTTGTACGGCGAATCCGGCGCGAAACCGTTGCGAACAGCGGCGGCGGTGCCGGCACCCAGCACCGCGTCGGTGTAGCTGTCATACCCCGGCGTCGGCAGCAACTGGGCATAACGGCGGTCGGTGTTCGAATAGAACATGCCCGCCACCCACTGGAACGGTCCGGCGTCGTTTGAACTGAACCGGATTTCCTGGGTGAATTGCTTGACCTTGGTCGTGTCGACCAGGTTGGACGGCAGCATCACGCCGGCGTCGGGAAAGCCCAGGTCGACCGACACGCTGCCGGTCAGCGCGCTGGCGTCGCGGCTGACCAGAATGCTGCGGTCGGTGTAGCTGGTGACCGACGTGAAATCGACCGGCCCATGGCTGATCTGGATCGTCGCGTCGGCGAGCAGAACCTCGTCCTCGAAATCCTCGCCGAGCAGCAGGAACTGCTGCCGCTCCTTGAAATCGACCTTCGGCCGGCTCGTCGTGTACGGGTTGGCATAGAGGTTGAACACTTCCTGCCGGTTGAACCCGTTGGTCCTGATCTTCTGGTAAACGACGCGCGGGGTGATCGACACCTCCTCGCTCGGCTGGAGCAGCACCGCCAGCCGGCCGCCGGCCCGCCAGCCGTCGTTGACGTTCTTCTTGACCGACCCGTCATTCTGCAACGCGTCGATGAAGCCGCCGTAACGGGTGTAATAGCCGACCGCGCGCACCGCCGCCTTTTCGGACAGCGGCAGGTTGACCGCGCCTTTCAGCGATCCGCCGATGTCGCTCTCGTCGACGACGTTTACGTTCGCTTCCACCTTGCCTTCCACCCGGTCGGTGTTCGGCTGGTTGGTGATGTAGCGCAGCGTCCCGCCGACGGAGCCGGACCCGAACAGCGTGCCCTGCGGTCCGCGCAGCGTCTCGATCCGGTTCAGGTCGAACAGGTCGAGGTCGGGGGTGAACAGCGACAGCGAGATCACCGACTCGTCCAAGTAGACGCCGACCTGTTCCTTCACTCCCGGCTGGTCGCGGGCAACCTGCCCGGCGGACACGCCGCGCACCGACACCTGGCTCTGTCCCGGCCCCAGATTCTGGATCGAAAGCCCGGCGACGTTGCGCGACAGGTCCTCCAGCGTCACCGCATTGGCGCGCTCTATGTCCTGCTCGGTCTGGGCGTTGATTGAAAACGGCACGTTCTGGATCGACGACGCGCGCTTGGTCGCGGTGACGATGATGTCCGGCTGTTGCGAATCTGCCGCAGTCGCGCCGCTGCCCTGCGCCAGCGCCGGTGACGCAAGCGTAACGACCGACACCATCGCCGCGGACGCGACCAGTCCGCGACGAACGCCCCTAAATCGGTTGGAACCGCCCATTTCATCCTCTCCATCAATGCATAGCTGGGGCTTTTTCAGCCCACTGATCGGCTGGCGTTACGACTGCGGCGCCGTTCCGACAACGGATGCTATTGTATTTGCGCCATCCTGTTGCATTTCTGCACCACGCCCTGCCGCCGGCCGGGCGTGCTTTCCCCGCCGCCATCCTTTCGCTACAGCCGGCGCAGACAGGGAGTATCGCGATGTTCAGGACGTTGGACGACGGGTTGCTGGTCGCGCCGCAGATCAGCCTCGACGCGGTCGCGGTGGCGGCGGCGGAGGGCGTGACCCTCATCATCAACAACCGCCCCGACGGGGAAGAGGCGGGCCAGCCCTCCGGCGACGCGATCCGCGCCGCGGCGGAAGCGGCGGGCATCGGCTATGTCGCGATCCCGGTCAGCCATGCCGGCTTTTCCCATCCGCAGATCGCCGCGATGCAGGCCGCGCTCGCCGGGGCGGACGGGCCGGTGCTCGCCTATTGCCGGTCGGGCACCCGCTCGACCTTCCTGTGGGCGCTGACGCGGGCGCAGGCGGGCGATCCGGTGGAAACGATCGCCGGCAAGGCGGCCGGCGCCGGCTATGACGTCGCGCCGATCGCGCCGATGCTTCAGGCGCTGGCCGCACGGTGAACCCGTGGGTGCTCCTCGGCTCGCTGGCCGGGGTGCTCGGGCTTGCCGCCTTTGCCCGGCTGCTCGGTCTCGGCGGCGGCCGGATCGCCGACGCAGCGGAGGCCTGCCGTCTGGCGGAGACGCATGTCAGCGGCTTCGTGGCGCTGCGCGGCATCGTCGCCACCGACGGTCAGACGGCGCTGGTCCTCACCACCGCCGGCCCGCCGGTGGTTCTCAAGATCCACGGCGCCCAACCCGCCGCTCGTAAATTGCCTGAGCAATTTCGCGTAAACACTCTTAACAACAAGATAATCATCGAGACCGGCGACCGGCCTTTCGGCGCCGTGACCCTCGCCCTTGCCGACGCCACCGCCGCGCGCGATATAGTTGACATTCTTGTCAGCAGCGGCGGGGCGGCCTGTGTTTGACCCGGTAACCTATGCGGTACCCTTCTTCATCGCGCTGGTGCTGGCCGAAATGCTGGTCGCCCGCCTCCGCGACCGCCGCCGCTACTGCCCCCGCGACACGCTGACCTCGTTGATGCTCGGCTTCGGCAGCACCGTTGCCGGCGCCCTCTCCGCCGGTGCTGTGTTCTGGCTGGCGGTGCAGGTCTGGCAACTGGCGCCGGTTCACATCCCCTATGTCTGGTGGGCCTGGGCGCTGTGCTTCGTCCTCGACGACCTCGCCTATTACGTGTTCCACCGCTCGGCCCACCGGGTCCGCTGGTTCTGGGCCAGCCACGTCATCCACCATTCCAGCCAGCACTATAATCTGTCGACGGCGCTGCGGCAGACATGGACCGGCTTCTTCTCCGCCGCCTTCATCTTCCGCCTGCCACTGTTCCTGCTCGGCTTCCCACCGGCGATGGTGTTCGTCTGCGGCGGCATCAACCTGATCTACCAGTTCTGGATTCACACCGAAACGATCGACCGCCTGCCCCGCTGGTTCGAAGCGGTGATGAACACCCCGTCCCACCACCGCGTCCACCACGCCACCAACCCGCGCTACCTCGACCGCAACTATGCCGGCGTGTTCATCGTCTGGGACCGGCTGTTCGGCAGCTTCGTCGCCGAACGGCCCGACGATCGCCCGCGCTACGGCATCGTCCGCAACCTCGGCAGCTTCAACATCCTGTGGGCGGCGTTTCACGAATGGATCGGCATCGCCCGCGATCTCGTCTCGGCGCGCGGCTGGCGCAGCCGCCTCGGCTATCTGTTCGGCCCGCCCGGCTGGACCCCGGACGGCAGCCGCGACACGTCGGACAGCATCCGCGCGCGCTGGCTGGCGCAAAGCGATCAGGTATCGTAGCTACGCAGGCTTGGCTTTCGGGGAGGCTCAGCGATGACGACGATACCGGCTATTTTCTTCCGCAACATGCGCCTGCTCGGCATCCTGTCGATCCTGCTCAGCCTCATCACCTGGGGCGTCGACCTCGCCGACCTCGTCTATCATTGCCCCTATTGCCGGATGCAGCGCAGCGTCATCGGCCTGCTCGGTATCCTGATGCTGCTGCCCAACCCGCACCACTGGCTCGCGCGTTACTGGGCGGCGGTGTTCGGCGTCCTCGGACTGGTCGTCGCCGCTACCCAGCATTTCAACGGCTGGAAGAAGGTGTTCGCCGGCACCTTCGAACTCGGCCCGAACTGGTATGTGAACTCCTTCATCCTGTCCGGCTTTGCGATCCTGATCATCGTCGGCCAGTTGAAACTGATCCACGAAGGCCCGCACAAGGACCTCGCACCGGCCGAACCGATCCCGGCCTGATCGGACACCCCGCCGCTACAGCCGCTCGACGATCGTCACGTTGGCGATACCGCCGCCCTCGCACATCGTCTGCAGGCCCCACCGCTTGCCGCGCTGCTTCAGCGCGTTGAGCAACGTCGCCATCAGCTTGACGCCGGTCGCGCCAAGCGGGTGGCCAAGCGCGATCGCGCCGCCATTGACGTTCAGCCGCGCCGGATCACCGCCGACATGCCGCAGCCAGGCCAGCGGCACCGGCGCGAACGCCTCGTTGACCTCGTACAGGTCGATGTCGGCGATCGTCATGCCGGCGCGCTTCAGCGCCCGGTCGGTGGCGTAGAGCGGTTCCTCCAGCATCACCACCGGGTCGCCGGCAGTGACGGTCAACTGGTGGATGCGGCCGATCGGAGTCAGGCCATGCGCCTTCAACGCCGTCTCGGACACGATCAGCGCCGCCGATGCGCCGTCGCACATCTGGCTGGCGTTGGCGGCGGATATCACCCCGCCCTCGCTCAGCAGCTTGACCGATCCTATTCCCTCCAGCGTCGCGTCGGCGCGGATGCCCTCGTCGGTCCGGTGCAGCACGGTGCCGTCCTCGGTCTCGACCGGGATCGGCACGATCTCGTCGGCAAAGGCGCCGGCGGCGGTCGCGGCCGCCGCCCGCCGGTGACTGTCCAGCGCAAAGGCGTCGAGCGTGCCGCGATCGAAGCCGAACTTGCGGGCGATCATCTCGGCGCCGGTGAACTGGCTGAACGCGATGCCGGGGTAGCGCGCCTCCTGCCGCGGGCTTTTCGGTTCGCCCAGCCCTGCCTTGGCGAACAGCGTCACCGGCGATCCCATCGGCACGCGGGTCATCGATTCGACGCCGGCAGCGATCACCATGTCCTGCGTCCCGCTCATCACCGCCTGCGCGGCGAAATGGATCGCCTGTTGCGAACTGCCGCACTGCCTGTCGATCGTCACCGCCGGCACGCTTTCCGGTAGCTTCGACGCCAGCACCGCACCGCGTCCGACGTGAAAACCCTGCTCGCCGGCCTGGCCGACACAACCCATGATGACGTCGTCGATCGCCGCCGGGTCGATGCCGGCGCGATCGACCAGCGCATCCAGCGTCGCCCCCGCCAGATCGGCCGGGTGCCACCCGGCCAGCCGCCCGCCGCGCCGCCCGCCGGCCGTCCGCACCGCATCGACGATATAGGCCGTCGCCATCGCCTTCCTCCTTACGTAAAGGGCAATTCGTTGCCTTTTCCTTGTCCCAACCGCCGCGCCGGCACAAGGGGAAGGACACCGACGGAGGATGGACATGGCGGCACCCGAAACCGGGGCAAACGCGGGGCGGCGCAACTGACATGGCGCGGCCGAAGCTCGATCGCCGCGATCTGTTGCTGCTCGGCGGCGCAATCGGCATCGGCGCACTGGTCTCCTTCGTCCTGCGCCGGGGCCGCGACCTCGGTGTCGACGTCGGTGATAACGCTATCGCTCAGTCGGTGCTGCACGACAGCGATTCGCCGCGCCTGCGCGCGCCGAATGCCGACCTGATCGCCGTCGTCTTCACCGACTATCTGTGCCCGGTGTGCAAGGTATCGGCCCCGGCACTGGCCCGCGCGGTCGCCGACGACGGCCGGGTCACCCTGATCTATCGCGACTGGCCGGTGTTCGGCGAACCGGCGGTTGCCGCCGCCCGCACCGCCCTCGCCGCAGTGCCGCAGGGCATTTATCCGGCTCTGCACACCCGGCTGATGGCCGAACGGCGCCGATTGGACCCGCCGGTGCTGCGCCAGGCGGTCGAAGCGGCGGGCGGCGACTGGCCGTGGCTGCTCTCGGTGCTCGAATCGGGCGGCCGGGTCATCGACCAGCGGCTGGCGCGCAACGCCGCCGATGCCCGCGGCCTTGGCCTTGCCGGCACGCCCTCAATGCTGATCGGCCCGCTGCTGGTGCAGGGCGCACTCGACGAAACCGCGCTCAAACGCGCTTTTGCTCAGGCGCGGCAGCTCCAGATAAGCCGTTGATCGCAAGGGCGCCTCTCCCCTCTCGCGCGCTGCGTTGAAATATTATAACAAGGGCGCACAATGATGCGTCCCTCGGAGTCGGCCGAGCGGATCCGCCAGTGTCGGGAGCAAGGATGCCTGTCGATCGCCCCAACGCCAACCTCAGGCCGCTCAGCCTGCACGTGCCGGAACCGAAATTCCGGCCGGGCGACACGGTTGATTTCAGCGACCTCGCGGTGCCGCCTGCCGGTGCCGCGCTCCGCCCCGCCTCCGATGCGGCGCCGGATTCGTTCCGCGACCTTGCCTATGGCCTCGTCCGCGTGCTCGGCGAAGACAACCGTGCCATCGGCGCCTGGGACCCGAAACTGCCGCCGGACCGGCTACGCGCGATGCTGCGCGCGATGGCGCTGACCCGCGCGTTCGACGAACGGATGTACCGCGCCCAGCGCCAGGGCAAGACCAGCTTCTACATGAAGTCGACGGGCGAGGAGGCGATCGCCGTCGCCGCCGCCTTCGCGCTGATGCCGGACGACATGTGTTTCCCCAGCTATCGCCAGCAGGGCCTGCTGATCGCCCGCGACTGGTCGCTGGTCGACATGATGAACCAGATCTATTCCAACCGGGCGGACCGGCTGCACGGCAAGCAGTTGCCGATCATGTATTCGGTCCGCGAAAAGGGTTTCTTCTCGATCTCCGGCAACCTCACCACACAATATCCGCAGGCGGTCGGCTGGGCGATGGCCAGCGCCGCCAGCGGCGACACCCGCATCGCCGCCACCTGGTGCGGCGAAGGGTCGACGGCGGAAGGGGATTTCCACTCCGCCTGCACCTTCGCCAGCGTCTACCGCGCCCCGGTGATCCTGAACGTCGTCAACAACCAGTGGGCGATCAGCAGCTTCTCCGGCTTCGCGGGGGCGGAGTCGACGACCTTCGCCGCCCGCGCCGTCGGCTACGGCATCGCCGGGCTGCGCGTCGACGGCAACGACGCGCTCGCTGTCTATGCCGCGACGGAATGGGCGGCGGAACGCGCCCGCACCAACCAGGGCCCGACGCTGATCGAACATTTCACCTACCGCGCCGAAGGCCATTCCACCTCCGACGACCCGTCGCAGTACCGGTCGGCGCATGAGGCGGCGGAATGGCCGCTCGGCGACCCGATCAAGCGGCTGAAGGACCACCTGATCGCGCTCGGCGAATGGGACGAGGAACGCCACGCGGCGATGGACCTGGAACTCGCCGAAACCGTCAAGGCGGCGGCGCGGGAGGCCGAGAAGAACGGCGTGCTCGGCCACGGCCTCCATCAGCCGCTGGAAACGATGTTCGAGGAAGTGTTCGAGGACATGCCCTGGCACCTCGCCGAACAGCGGCAGGAAATGCTCGACGAAGCGAAGGCCGCCGGGCTGGAGATCGGCCGATGACCCGGATGAATATGATCCAGGCGATCAATTCGGCGATGGACGTGATGATGGCGCGCGACCCCGCCGTCGTCGTCCTCGGCGAGGACGTCGGCTATTTCGGCGGCGTGTTCCGCGCCACCGCCGGCCTGCAGAAGAAATTCGGCAAGACCCGGGTGTTCGACACGCCGATTACCGAATGCGGCATCATCGGCGTCGCGATCGGCATGGGCGCCTACGGCCTGCGCCCGGTGCCGGAAATCCAGTTCGCCGACTATATCTACCCCGCGCTCGACCAGCTGGCGTCGGAAGCGGCACGGCTGCGCTACCGCTCGGCCGGCGAATTCACCGCGCCGATCACCATCCGCTCGCCGTTCGGCGGCGGCATCTTCGGCGGCCAGACGCACAGCCAGTCGCCGGAGGGCATCTTCACCCACGTGTCGGGGATCAAGACGGTGATCCCGTCCAACCCCTATGACGCGAAGGGCCTGCTGATCGCCGCGATCGAGGATAACGACCCGACGCTCTTCTTCGAACCGAAGCGGATCTACAACGGCCCGTTCGACGGCCATTACGACCGCCCGGTCCAGCCCTGGGCCAAGCATGACGGCAGCGAGGTGCCGGACGATTATTACCGCATCCCGCTCGGCACCGCGAAGGTCGTCCGCGCCGGCGAAGCAGTGACCATCCTCGCCTACGGCACGATGGTCCACGTCGTTTCCGGCGTCGTCGCGGCGAGCGGCGTCGATGCGGAGATCATCGACCTGCGCACCCTGGTCCCGCTCGACATCGACACGATCACCGCCTCGGTCGAAAAGACCGGTCGCTGCATGATCGTCCACGAAGCGACGCGGACCAGCGGCTTCGGCGCCGAACTGTCGGCGCAGGTGCAGGAACGCTGCTTCCACGCGCTGGAGGCGCCGATCGCCCGCGTCACCGGCTACGACACGCCCTATCCCCACAGCCTCGAATGGGCCTATTTCCCCGGCCCGGTCCGCATCGGCGAGGCGCTGAAGAAAATCCTGAAGGACTGATCGCCATGGCCCGTTTCACCTTCCGCCTGCCGGACATCGGCGAAGGCATTGCCGAGGCAGAGATCGTCGCCTGGCACGTCAAGCCGGGCGACCGGATCGAAGAGGACGGCAAGCTCGCCGACATGATGACCGACAAGGCGACGGTCGAGATGGAATCGCCGGTCGCCGGCACCGTCGTCGAAGTCGCCGGCGAAGTTGGCGATGTCGTCGCGATCGGCTCGGCGCTGGCGGTGATCGAGGTCGAAGGCGCGGTCGACGAACCGCCGGCCGACACGCCGGAGGAAAAGCGCATCGCCGCCGAAACCCCCGGCGCCGAAGACGCCGCCCCGGCGCCCGCCCCCGCCGCGCCCGCGAAAGCGGAAGCCCCGGAGCCGCCCGCTCCGGCCCCCGCTCCCACCCCGGCCCCTGCCCCAGCGCCCGCGCACGCCGCCCGCGTCCTCGCCTCCCCCGCCGTCCGCGCCCGCGCGCAGAGCCTCGGCATCGACCTGGCGCAGGTGAAGGCGGCGGCGGACGGCCGCGTCCGCCATGCCGACCTCGACGCCTTTCTGACCTATAACGGCGCGCAGGGCTTCCGCCCGGCCGGCGCCGCCCGCGCCGACGAGCCGATCAAGGTCATCGGCATGCGCCGCCGCATCGCCGAGAACATGGCCGCGTCGAAGCGCCACATCCCGCACTTCACCTATGTCGAGGAAATCGACGTCACCGCGCTGGAAGACATGCGCGCCGACCTGAACGCCAATCGCGGCGCCCGCCCGAAGCTGACCATGCTGCCGCTGCTGATCGTCGCGCTGTGCAAGGCGCTGCCCGCCTTCCCGATGATCAACGCCCGCTATGACGACGAAGCCGGCGTCGTCACCCGCCATGGCGCCGTCCATCTCGGCATGGCGACGCAGACCGATGCCGGGCTGATGGTGCCGGTGATCCGCAACGCGCAGGGTCGCAACGTCTGGCAACTGGCGGCGGAAATCGTCCGCCTCGCCGACGCCGCCCGCACCGGCAAGGCAAAGGCGGAGGAACTGTCCGGCTCGACGCTGACCGTCACCTCGCTCGGCCCGCTCGGCGGCATCGCCACCACCCCGGTCATCAACCGCCCGGAAGTCGCGATCGTCGGCCCCAACCGGGTGATTGAGCGGCCGGTGATCCGCGACGGAGAAATCGTCGCCGCCAAGCTGATGAACCTGTCGATCTCCTGCGACCACCGCGTCGTCGACGGGTGGGACGCGGCCAGCTTCGTCCAGGCGGTCCGCAAGCTGCTCGAAACCCCGGTCCTGCTGTTCGCCGACTGATCGGCCGAACGGCCCGGCGCATCGGTAATGCGGTCCCTGCCGGCCGCGCCTATGCTGGCGGCGGTGTAATGCGGGATCGTGCGATGATGCGTTGGGTGTTGCTGCTTGCCGTGCCGCTGGTGCTGCCGGGCTGCGTCGCCCGGACAGCGGCCAATGTCGTCACCCTGCCGGTCCGCGCCGTCGGCCAGACCGCCGACTGGATGACGACCAGCCAGGACGAGGCCGACCGCAACCGCGGCCGCGAGATCCGCAAGCAGGAAAAGCGCGAGGCGAAGGAACGCCGCCGCGCCGAAAAGGCCGCCCGCCGCCATCCCCGCTGACCCCGGCACAGCCGGCTATCGTCGTTGCGGCACAGCGCCGCGCTTGGCCGTCGCATGGCGACGCGCGCGCCATGCGACGGTGGTTCTCTGGGTGTCAGCACAACTGACACTCAATCTCTACTTTATAGATAGTAAATCTTTCAATCCCCCGTCCAAATCTGCGCAGACGAAAAAACCGGCGCCGCTAGATTGCGCGCGTTGCCTGTTTGGGGGGCCACACCCGGTCGTCACGGAGTACGCCCATGCCGGATCGTCCACCACGCGCCATCGCCTTTCCCGGCGAACTGGCTGTCGTCGTACCGGGCCTGCGGCAGGCCCGGTACGACTGGCGGGCGCGTGCCGCCCGGCCCGGCAGCCGCATCGGCGCCAACGTCCATCTGTACCGCGACGTGCCGTCGGACAGCGTGGTCGAAGTCGAAACAGCCGAAGCGGCGATCCCCCCCGCCGCTCTCGCAGCCGGCGCGGCGGCCTGACATGGGCGGCAGCTTTCCCGCGGCGCCCAGGCTGCTCACCGTTCCCGGCATCGACAATTCCGGCCGCGACCATTGGCAGAGCCGGTGGGAACGCGAGCGCGACGACTGCTACCGCATCGATCTCGGCTGCTGGAGCGATCCGATCCGCAATGTCTGGATCAGTCGGGTGGATCAGGCGGTCCACGACGCCCAGGGCGACGTCGTCCTGATCGCGCACAGCCTCGGTTGCCATGCGGTCGCGTGGTGGGCGCAGCTGCTCGGTCCATCCGGCGCGGCGCGGGTGCGCGGTGCGTTGCTGGTCGCGCCACCGGATGTCGACCTGCCCGGCACCGACGTCCGCGTCGCCCGCTTCGGCCCGACATCGCAGGCGCCTCTGCCCTTTCCCGCCCTGCTGGTCGCCAGCCGCGACGACTCTTACGCGACGATCGACCGCTCTCGCGAGATGGCGGCCCGCTGGGGCGCATTGCTGGTCGACGCCGGAGAGCTTGGCCACATCAACGCCCGCTCCCGGCTAGGCAGCTGGCCGCAGGGTCAGGAACTGGCCGCCCTGCTGACCGGCAAGCCGCTCCGTCGCGCCGAACTCGGCCGCCGCGCCGCACGCATCGTCGCACGCAATCATCACCGGCCGCAGCCCCCGACAGATGCGCGCGCCGCCCCCGCCGGCGCCTCACGCCATCCGCCCGACGAACGGCCCGGCACATCCTGAAGACGCCGGCGACATCGGCAGACCGCCGCCATTCCCGACCGACCATTCCCACCCCACAGGAGGATACGCCATGTCCCACGCCCCCTATCCCCGCGATGCGGCGGACGACCAGCACTGGGCCGACCTGTTATCGCCGCAGCGTCGCCGGTTCCTGCTCGGCACCGGTGCCGTCGCCGCGGCGGGCGCCCTCGCCGCCCCGGCACGCGCGCAGCCGCAGGCGGGAGCGCCTGCACGGCACACCACGGGCCAAAGCCCCTGGGGATACGACACCTATCGCGAAGCGACGCCGCGCCCCGTCTCGGTACGGCCGGGTGAACAGGCCCTACCGTCGCGGCCACAGCCCTATACGCGGATCGAAAGCTATCACGCCCACGTCTATTTCGACGAGGACAGCTACGAAAAGGCCGCGCTGCTCCGCCGCTGGTCGGCCGAGCGCTTCCATGTCGAACTGGGCAACTGGAACCTGGAGCCGCGCGGCCCGCACGTCACGCCGTCATTTTATTTCGGCTTCACCAACGATCTGGTGCCGGTGGTGATTCCCTGGCTGCAACTCAACAGCCTTGGCCTGACGATCCTGCTGCATCCGAACACGGACGATCCCCGCGCCGACCACCTCTATTACGCGCTGTGGGTCAACCGCTCGCAACCGGTCAACGCCTACGCGATGAAGCCGGCGGCGGCCGGGCAGCCGAGGGTCGAACAGATCCATCCCAACACCCACCCGTCCATTGCCGTCGAAACCGCCTGACCACCCGCCACCCGGCGCGCGACAGGCATTGTGCATGTGCAGCAAAGTAAATCTTCCCATGGCGTTAGGAAAGCCACGTCGCAATTCTCCATCCAAACAATAGAAATAAAGCGTCAAAGCCGGACCGGTCTGTGGCCCCGCGCCCGCCAGGCGGAAACGGTTCGCATCAGGGAGTAAGACGACCATGCCGATTCATCCGAAAATCCGCCTCGCCGCCTCGGTCGCGCTGATCGTGGCGACGCCCGGCATTGCCCATGCCGAGCAGGCCGGCGACCCGCCGGGCGCCAGCAGCGGCGAGGATGTGATCGTCGTCACCGGCACCCGCGCGGCCGGCCGCACCCGGCTCGATTCCGTCTCGCCGGTCGACGTGCTGACCGCCAGCACCCTGCGCCAGCAGGGCACGACGGAGGTTGCGGAGGCACTGTCCAGCATCACCCCGTCGATCGACTTTCCGCGCGCCGCCGTGGTCGACGGCACCGATTCCGTCCGCCCGGCCACGCTGCGCGGCCTGTCGCCGGACCAGACGCTGGTGCTGATCAACAATGTGCGCGGCCATTCCTCGGCGCTGGTCAACGTCAACGGATCGGTCGGGCGCGGCTCGTCCGCCGTCGATCTGAACACCATCCCCGGCGTCGCCCTCGACCGGATCGAGGTGCTGCGCGACGGCGCGTCGGCGCAATACGGGTCCGACGCGATCGCCGGGGTCATCAACCTGCGCCTGCGCGAGGCGCGGTCGGGCGGCGGACTCAACGCCAGCATCGGCCAGTATCGCACCACCATCGACGCGGCGCGCGGATCGCGCGACGCGCATGACGGCGAGACCTTCACCATTTCCGGCTGGCAGGGACTGGCGCTGGGGCAGGACGGCTTCCTGACCCTTTCCGCCGAATATCTGAACCGCAACCCGACCAGCCGTGGCGACCTCGACCCGCGCGCCACCCCGGCCAAGCTGCGCTCGCGTTTCGGCGACCCCGATGTCGAACAGTACACGCTTTACGCCAATGCCGGCGTGCCGCTCGGCGAAGACTGGCAGCTCTACGGCTGGGGCGGCTACCAGCATCGCGACAGCGTCAGCGCCGCCTTCCCGCGCGTGCCGAGCAACGCCAACAACGTCGCCTCCGTCTACCCGGACGGCTTCCTGCCGCTGATCGGCGTAAAGTCGAAGGACCTGACGCTGGCGGCCGGGGTGCGTGGCGACATCGGTGGGTGGAATCTGGACCTGAACGTCAGCTACGGCCGCAACCGGCTGGATTTCAGCACGCTCGATTCGATCAACGCGACCTACGGCGCCGCTTCGCCGACCGCGTTCGATGATGGCGCGCTGATCTACAACCAGTTTATCACCGGGCTTGATCTCAACCGCGAATATGGGCTGGGCGACGGCACGCTGACCGTTGCCGCCGGCGTCGAATATCGCCGCGAGGGCTATGAGATCGTCGCCGGCCAGCACGAATCCTACGATCGCGGCCCGCTGGGCGGCAACACCGCGCTCGCCAGCGGCGCGCAGGGCTTCATCGGCTTCCAGCCGGCGAACGAGGTCGACGTCAGCCGCGACAACCTGTCCGCCTATCTGGACGTCGAAGCCAAGTTCAACGACCGGCTGACCATCGCCGCCGCGATCCGTGGCGAGAGCTATTCCGACTTCGGCGAGACGGCGACGGCCAAGCTGTCCGGCCGATACGACGCGACCGACTGGTTCGCGCTGCGCGGCGCGGTATCCACCGGCTTCCGCGCGCCATCACTCCAGCAGAGCTTCTTCACTTCGACGGCGTCGGTCATTTCGAACGGCAATCTGCTGGAAACCGGCACCTATCCGACGACCAGCCCGATCGCGGCGGCGCTGGGCGGGCGGGCGCTCGACCCTGAGAAGTCGACCAACTATTCGCTCGGCTTCGTCGTCCGCTCCGGCGGGTTCGAGCTGACCGTCGACGGCTATCACATCCGCATCCGCGACCAGCTCGCCCTGTCGGAGAATATCCAGGCGAGCTTCAGCCAGGCCGTCGCCGACATCCTCGCGCCGTTCGGGGTGCAGGCGGCCCGTTTCTTCATCAACGGCGTCACCACGCAGACCAAGGGCGTCGACATCGTCGCGCGCTACCGCCAGCCGACGGCCGGGGCCGGCACGTTCGACTTCACCCTTGCCGCCAATTTCAGCGACATCGCGGTCAAGAAGGTGCCGACGACGACGTCGACGCTGAACCCGGCGCCGACGCTGTTCAACCGCCAGCGCATCCTGACCATCGAGCAGGGCACGCCGCGCACCAAGGTGGTCGGCTCGGTCGACTGGTCGCTCGGCGACCTGGGCGTGACCGGGCGCGCCACGTATTATGGCGACGTCAACCAGCCGGGCACGCTGGTCGACGGCAGCGCCGACCTGCACACCGGCAAGAAGGTGATCGCCGACCTGGAGGCGCGCTACACCATCGCCAAGCGGGTGACGCTGGCGATCGGCGCGGACAATCTGTTCGACACCTATCCGCGCCAGGTGCCCGCGTCGCTCAATTCGACCGGCGTGACCGCTTTCCCCTTCTACTCGCCGTTCGGCTTCAACGGCCGCTTCCTCTACGCGCGGGTGGGGGTGAACTGGTAAGCCCGAAACAGGTTGCCGGCGCCCGCCGCCGGCAACCGTCCGCACCGGGCGGAGGCACTATCCCGTGGCGGCGGCACGACAGCGCGGCGGGCCCTGATGGCCCGCGGCCATGTCACGGATCGCCGCCAGGTCGAACAGGGTGAGCCGCCCGTGCCGGCTGGCGAGGAAGCCGGCTTTCTGCCAGGCGGAGAGCAAGCGGCTGGCGGTGTAGAGGGTGATGCCGGCGAACGCCGCGATGTCCTTGCGCCGCAGCGGCATTTCGATCGTCGTGCCGCGCAGCCCGTCCCGCCCGGCCTGGGCGGCAAGGCGCAGGATCGCCTGGGCAAGGCGCGGCTCTGCGCGCAGCGTCGTCAATTCGCGCACCCGTTCCTGAAGCTGGGCGATCCGGTTGCCGAGGATGCGGATCATGTTGGTCGAAATCGCGCCGTGCCGCGCCATCAGCGCCAGCAGGTCCGCACCGCTCCAGCTAAACACGGTCGATGCCTCTACCGCGATCGCGTCGGCGGGAAAGCGCCGGTCGGTGAACAAGTGCGCGGCGCCGAACATCTCGCCGGGGCCGATGAAGCGGACGATCGCCTCGCCGCCGTCGCTGCCGGTCTGGACGATCCGCACGCTGCCGGTGCCCAGCGCATAGGCGCGGTCGACCGCCTCGCCCTGCGCGCAGATCACCTTGCCCTTGGCCACCCGCTCTATCCGCATCGCGGCGCGCACCGCGTCGAGCGCCTCCGGCGACAGCGAGCGCAGCAGCTCGACCCCGGCCAGCCGCTCACGCAGCGCCGCCGCCTGCTCCCGTGCGCGATAGTCCATCGGCTCGTCCCCCGCTCGTCCGCCTGCAGCGACAATCGGCCGGCATATTGCGCCAGCGCAAAACCATCATCGCCGATACATCTTATATGCGAGTAACTCGCAATAGCAAAGATGGTGATATGCCCCCTCCCCGCCGCCGCCTGCCCCGCCTGTCGTCCCCCGCCGCCGCCCGCCTGACGGCGGCGCTTGGCGTTCCGGCGCTGGCGGCGGCGCTGGTCCCCGGCGCCGCCCTCGCCCAGTCGGCGTCGCCGGGCGCGGCGGGCGAAATCGTCGTCGTCGCGCCGCACAGCCCGGTCGTCACCCGGCTCGATGCCGCCGCCGGGGCGACCGCCATCCTGTCGGCCGACGCGCTGCCGGCCAGCACCAACCTGACCATCGCGCGCGCCCTCGCCACCGTGCCGGGGGTGGTGGTGCAGGATTTCTTCGGCGGCAACGACCAGCCGCGCATCCAGATGCGCGGTTCCGGCCTGCAGCAGAACCCGGTGGAGCGCGGGGTGCTGATGCTGCGCAACGGCCTGCCGCTCAACCGCGCCGACGGCTCCTATATCGTCGGCTTCGCCAATCCCGGCGAGGCGCAGGCGATCGAGGTCTATCGCGGCTACATGGCCAACCGGCTGGGCGCGACGGTGCTTGGCGGGGCGCTGAACCTGGTGTCGCCCAACGGCCGCACCAGCCCCGGCGTCGGCCTGTCCGCCAGCGGCGGCAGCTTCGGCCAGTTCGGCGCCAACGCGCGGGCGGGCCTCTCCGGCGAACGATTCGACATGCTGTTGCGCGGCGACTTCACCCGCCGCGACGGATACCGGACCTACAATGATTCACGCCGGATCGGCGTCGGCGGCAATGTCGGCGTGCGGCTGACCGACGCGGTGACAGTGCGGCTGTTCGCCAGCTATACCGATCTTGGCTTCGACGTGTCCGGCCCGCTGACCATGGCGCTGCTCAAAAGCAATCCGCGCGCGGTGTTCACCGGCCCGACGGTGACGCCGGCCGGGGCGATCAACCCCGGCCCCAATGTCGTGCGGGACAGGACCCGGCGGGAAGCGACACAGTTCCAGGCCGGTGCCCGCGCGACCGGGGCGTTCGGCGCCCATGTCGTCGACCTCGCGCTTGGCTATGCCGCGACCGACGACATGTTCCGCTTCCCGATGTCCGCCGGCGTCCGCGACACCGACGGCGACGACGTGACGCTGGTCGCCCGCTACGCCTACAAGCCGGACGCGACCCGCGCGCTGCCGCTGTTCGAAGCGACCGCCCAATATGTGACCGGCACCGCCGACCGGGACAATTACCTGAACCTTTCCGGCAAGCGCGGCGCGCTGTTCGGGCGCAGCCGGTTGAAGGCGGATACGCTGGCGCTGAACGCCGGGCTGAACATCCCGCTCGGCACGGACCTCACCCTGTCGCCGTCGCTGTCCTGGTCGCGCGCCACCCGCGACAATATCGACCGTTTCGGCGCGGCGACCCGGCCGACCGCCGCCTACAGCCCGGCCAACCCCGGCATGGCGCTGCCCGGCGGCGCGGTGCCGACGGTCAGCACCAGTTACGCGCACACCTATCGGGGGTGGAGCCCGGCGCTAGGCCTCGCCTGGCAGCCGTCGGGCGACCAGACGCTGTTCGTCGCGGTCAGCCGCAGTTTCGAGCCGCCGACCCATGATGACCTGCTGGCGACCGTCAACGGCACGCCGAACAGCAGCGCCGGGCGGCCGAACCCGGCCAACCCCGCCCTCCCCGCCGCCGCCTTCGTCACGCCGGCGCTGAAGGCGCAGCGCGCGACCACGGCAGAGGCGGGCTGGCGCGGCCGGTCCGGCGACTTTTCGTGGGACGCGGTCGCCTATTATGCGTGGGTCCGCAACGAACTGCTCAGCCTGCGCGACGAATCCGGCACCTCGCTCGGCGCCGCCAACGCGCCGCGCACCCGCCATCTCGGCGTCGAGCTGGGGCTGAGCGCCCAAATCCTGCCGACGCTCAACGGCCGGATCGCCTATACCTGGCAGGATTTCCGTTTCCGGCATGATCCGCTGCGCGGCGACAACCGGCTGGCCGGCGCCCCGCGCCACTGGCTGCAGGCCAGCCTCGACTGGCAACCGGTCGACAGCCTCACCGCGCAGGCCGGCCTGCGCTGGGTGCCGGCGAAGACGCCGGTCGACAACCTCGGCACGCTCTACAACCCCGCTTACACCGTAGCCGATCTGCGCGGCGAATACCGGCTGGGTGGCGGCGCCACCGTCTTCGCCGAAATCACCAACCTGTTCGACAAACGCTACGCCGCCTCGACCCTGATCGTCGATCAGGCGCGGCCGGATCAGGCCGCCTTCCTGCCCGGAGACGGCCGCGCCTTCGGCGGCGGCATCCGCCTCAGCTTCTGACCCCAAAAGAAAGGACCAGTCATGCACCAGCCTATCC
Organism: Sphingomonas flavalba; assembly: GCF_047553045.1. GTDB lineage: Bacteria > Pseudomonadota > Alphaproteobacteria > Sphingomonadales > Sphingomonadaceae > Sphingomonas_L > Sphingomonas_L flavalba_A. The sequence continues at coordinate 2,120,666 of NZ_CP180208.1, forward strand.
TGCTTCTCGCCGCCGCCGCCGCGCTGGCGGCCCCCGCCGCCGCGACCGGCGCATCGACCACGCTCGATATCGACAAGCTCGGCTACGAAATCGTCCACGACGTCGCTCGCCGCACGATCCTCGCGCTCGACAAGGACGGCCAGCCGCTCAGCCTGCTGCTCCGCATCGGCAACGGCCAGTTCCTGCCGCCGCATGGCGGCGGCGGCCCGATCCGCCTGCTGACCGTCGTGTCGGGCACGCTGACCTGGGGCGACGGCAACATAGTCGATCCGGCGGCGGAGCGCCGCCTAAGCCCCGGCAGCGTCGTCGTCCTGCCCGCCGGCGGCGGCGAGCACTGGGCCGCCGCCCGCGACGGCGACGTGCTGCTTCAGGTCGTGTTGGTCCGCGGCGGCAGTCTGACGCCGACCGCGGCCGCGCAGGTCACGCCCTGACCTGCCGGAAAAACCGGTGGCCATCGCCGCGCCGCGACGATGGCCACCGACCGTCCGGGCACGCCACCGGGTCTCGTGCCGCGCCCGAAACTCTGCTCGCGTCAAGCGGGGCGGCCACCGCCCCGCTCGAACAGGCCGAAGGCTAGAAGTCGACCTTCGCCGACAACCACAGCCGGCGCGGTTCCTGGTTGTTGATGTACCGGTTGACGAAAGTCGCGCTGCCGTTGCTCGCCGTCGCCGGCTGGTAATCGACGAAATTGCGGTTGAACAGGTTGTAGACCGTCGCGCTGATCGTCACCGCCTGACCGATCTGGTACGCCCCGCCCAGGTGGAACACGCTGTACGCCCGGTAGTCGCCGTACAGCGCCTTGGCATTGGCCGATCCGCTGTCCGGCGTCCGGTAACGGCGGGTACGGTATTCACCGCGCAGCCACAGGCTGAACGGCTCGCTGACCGCCCAGCGCAGTTGCCCGTTTACCATGTGCTTGGGCGTGTTCGACAGCGGCCTGCCCTTCGACGGGCCGCTCTTCTGCTCGCTGTCGGTATAGGTGTAATTGCCCGACAGGGTCACCGCCGGCACCGGCCGCCAGCGGAAACTGAACTCAACCCCCTCGGTCCGCGCCTTGTCGATGTTGACCGACTGCCCGAACGTTGCCGTCGTCGGGTAGAATCCGACATCGACGCAACCGGTCTTGGAATAGTTTCCGGCAAGATAGTCGGCCTGGCTCACCCCGAAGGCGCAATTGTCGACCGGGTCATCGCTCGACGAGATCTTGTCGTCGAAATCGTTGCGGAAGAACGTCAGGTTGGCGCGGAAATTATCGCGGTTGTCGTAATAGACCGCCAGCTCGGTCGCGACGCTGGTTTCCGGCGTCAACGTCGGCGTGCCGATCAGCGGCAGGCGCCCCTGGCTGCCGAACCCGTTGATGCCGGGGGCAAGCTGCTCCAGCCGCGGCGCCTTATAGCCGCTGCTCACCCCGCCTTTCAGCGTCCAGTTGTCGCTCGCGTTCCACACCAGGTAGCCGCGCGGGCTGAAATGGCTGCCGAAGGTGGAATGGTGATCGTACCGCCCGCCGACGGTCAGCGCGAACGTCTCGGCAATCCGCCATTCGTCCTCGGCGAACACCGCCCACTGCTCGAAGGTGAACGGCGCGCTGGCCACCCCGTCGACCATCTTCGCGTCCCAGTACTGGCCGCCGATCGTGAAGGTGTGGTTGGCGACCCGCGACGATAATTTGGTGTCGAGGATGGTGCTGACGCTTTCCAGCGTGCGCGGCAACCCGCCCTTGACCGGCACCAGCGCCGGGATCAGCCGGCCCATCGTCTCGGTCTCGTTGCGCGACAGCGTCGTCTCCAGCGTGCCGAACGGCAGACGCCAGTTGTGCGCCAGCACATATTGCTGCCGCTTGAACTCCAGCGCGTCGGCATAGCCGCCGGCGACGGTGTTGGTGCCCATCTGGGCACTGGAATTATCGTACCACTGGTCGGCCAGCTCGACGTCCAGCCACAGGTCGTGGTCGACATGCGGGGTCAGGCTCAACCGGCCACCGGCCGACCAGATCTTGTTGCGCGTCGGGCTGGGGCCGAAACCAGTGACCGGCACCGGCGTGCCCGCCAGGTTCAGATATTGCAGTTTCGACTGCTCGCGCTTCGAATAGCTGCCGCGCAGCGCAACTCCCAGCAGATCGGTCACCACCGGTCCGTTCAGGTAAAGGTTGCCGCCATAGATCGCGCCGAAATCGCCGTCGCCCTGCACCGTGTAATGCCCGGTGGCGGAACCGCCCCAGCGGTCGCCGACCTTGCGGGTGATGATGTTGACGACACCGCCCATCGCGTCGGAACCGTAAAGCGTGGCCACCGGCCCGCGCACAACCTCGACCCGCTCGATCGCCGAAACCGGGGGCAGGAAGCTCGTCGCCGTTTCACCGAATCCGTTCGGCGTCACGCTGCCGGCGGTGTTCTGGCGGCGGCCGTCGATCAGGATTAGCGTCTGGTCCGATCCCATGCCGCGGATGTTGATCGTGGAACCGCCGGACTTGCCGACGGATTCGCCAACGTCGACGCCCTCGATATTGGCGAGGATCTCGGTGATCGACACCGCGCGGATCGTCTCGATCTCCTCGCGCGCGATGACGCTGATCGACGCCGGCGCCTGCTCCACCTTCTGCTCGAAACCGGCGGCGGTGACAACGATCTCCGGCGCGGCGGCGTCGGACTCGGCGGCCTCGGCGGCAAGGCCCGGCGCCGCATAAATCATTGCCACGGCAAGGCTTGCACCACACGCCAAAGCCCGACGAAACGCTACGGAAAGATCCGACATTGAACCCCCTAGATATTGAGACTAATTAGCAACAACAGAACGACGCGGCGCCTAGCCATCGTCGTGCTGGAAGTCGACCGGGAACGGCACATCGCGCGCGGGGAGCAACACTTTGTCACAATCGATCGGGCCGGCCGGCGGATCAGCGTCGGCGCTTCCCCCCGCTCCGGCATTGCGGCCGGGGTGGCAGCATCCCGACCACATCGTCATCGTCGACGACGATCCGGCGATCCGCACCCTTCTTTCGCGGATTCTGCGCGAATCCGGTTATGACGCGAGCGGCGCCGAAAACGCGGCGGAGCTCGAACGGATCATGGTCGAACGCACGATCGCGCTGGTCCTGCTCGACATCATGATGCCCGGCGTGGACGGGCTGTCGCTGTGCCGCGCGATCCGGGCACGCAGCAAGGTACCGATCATCATGATCAGCGCGCGCGGCGACGAGGCGGATCGCGTCGCCGGCCTCGACATCGGCGCCGACGATTACATCGCCAAGCCGTTCGGCCGCCCGGAAGTTCTGGCCCGCATCCGCGCAGTGCTGCGGCGGACCGGCGATCTCCACCTGCCGCTCGACCTGCCCGCGCCGGAACATTTCGCCTTCGGCGGCTGGCACTACCGCCCGCGCCAGCGCGAACTGCTGGCCCCGTCGGGCGCGGAAGTGGAACTGACCGGCGCGGAACACGAACTGCTGCTCACCCTGCTGCGCCACCCGCAGCGGATGATCGGCCGGGAAAGGCTGCTCGAACTGGCGCGCAGCCGGCTCAGCCATGCGTCGGACCGCAGCATCGACGTGCTGATCAGTCGCCTGCGCCGGAAAATGGGTGACGGCCGCCGGGGTGGGCGGCCGATGATCCGCACCATTCGCGGCGTCGGCTACATGATGGCGGTGGACGTAGAGGCCCGCTGATGCCGCGCCTGTCGCTCCCCGCCGGAATGGCCGGCCGGATCGTACTGATCCTGGTCGCGGCGGTGACCGCCGAATTCATCGGCAATTCGCTAATCAACCTGTGGCAGGAAAAGGAACTGCTGTCGGCCGAACGCACCCGCCGCATCGCTGGTCAGATCGTCGTCGCCGAACGGGTGGTGGCGGATGTTCGGGCGGAACGCCGCGCGCGCGTCGCGGGAGACCTCTCGCTCGACGGGCTGGTGCTCAACTGGGTTCCGGCCACGGTCATCGCCGATTCAAGCGCGGCCCATACCCGGCTGCGCCAGGTGAAGCAGCGGCTGGTCGGCATGGCCCCGGCGCTGGCCGGCCGCGACATCCGGCTGGTGCTGATCGCGTCCGCCACCAGCGGCAAGCGCGACCTGATCGGCGCGCTTCGCCTTGCCGACGGCAGCTTCGTCACCTTCCGCGTCACCCCCTTCCTGAACGCCCCGCCCAGTTTCGCGCTGGTCCTCGCGCTCCACCTGCTGCTGATCGCGGCGGTGCTCGGCATGGGCCTGCTCCTCGTCCGCGCGCTGGTCCGCCCGCTGCGCACGCTGGCCGCCCTCGCCGACGCCACCGGGCAGGGTAGCCAGCCGACGGTGGTCATCGAAGGCCCGCGGGAGGTGCGCCGCGTCGCCATCGCCTTTGCCGCCATGCAGGCCCGGCTGCTGAACATCATGGCGGAACATACCCAGGCGCTGGTCGCGGTGTCGCACGATCTGCGCACGCCGATCCAGCGGCTGCGGCTGCGCGCGGCGCTGCTGGCGGACAGCGAAGCGCGCGACGCGATCGACCGCGACCTCGCCGAACTGGAGAAATTCGTCGGGTCGATCGTCAGCTTCATGCGCGGCGACGGCGCGGAGGCGGCACGGCTGGTCGACGTTGCCGCGATCGCGATGACCGCGGTCGACGACGCGGCGGACGCCGGCGCGGCGATCACCTATCACGGGCCGGACGCGCTGCCCGCGATCCTGCGCCCGCTGGCGCTGAAACGCGCGCTCGCCAACATCGTCGACAACGCCGTCGAACACGCCGCCACTGTCCGGGTCCGGCTGTCCGCCGATGCGACGGCGATCCTGCTCGTGGTCGAGGACGACGGCCCCGGCATCCCCCCGGCGCGGCGCGACGAAGTGCTGCTGCCGTTCCGCCGGCTCGAACAGGCCCGTCGCCACGACAGCGGCGGCGCCGGCCTCGGCCTGGCGATCGCCAGCAAGGCGGTCTCCACCCTGTCGGGCACCCTGCTGCTCGGTGAAAGCGCGCTGGGCGGCCTGTCGGTGACCCTGCGCCTGCCCCGCCAGGGCGAAGCGACGGCGAAATAGCGCCTCTCGTCATTGCGAGCGCGGCGAAGCAATCCACGGCACGAGCGGCGCCCCCGGCGCGGCCGCTTATTCCATCATCGCCCAAAACCCGGCCGACATCGCCTCGCCCGCGTCGGACTGGATCAGCACGGCCAGCCCTTCCGCCTCGGCCAGCGCCAGCCCTTCGGCCGGCCCCAGCACGGTCAGCGCCGTCGCCCAGGCGTCGGCCAGCATGCACTGCGGGTGCAGCACGGTCACCGAATGCACGCCGTTGGCCAGCGGGCGGCCGGTGCGCGGGTCGATGCTGTGGGCGTAACGCTGGCCGCCATGGGCGAACCAGCGCCGGTAGTCGCCCGAAGTCGCCACCGCGATGTCGTGCAGGGCGACGCGCGTCGGGGCGAAATCATTGTCGGGCGGCATTTCCAGGTCGACCCACCAGGGCTGGCCGTCGGGCTTTACCCCGGCGCCACGCAATTCGCCGCCGACCTCGACCAGAAAATGCACCACGCCCTGCGCCAGCAGATGCTCGGCAACCCGGTCGACGGCATAGCCCTTGGCGATACCCGAAAAATCCAGTTCGGCCGGCCGCGTTCGCCGCGCCCGCAGGCAGGGCGCGTCCAGTTCGATCCGGGCATGCCCCGCATCGGCCAGCGCCGCCGCGATCGCCGCGTCATCCGGCGGCGCGCCGCTGCCCGGTTTCGGGCCAAAGCCCCATTGGTCGACCAGCGCGCCGATCGCCGGGTCGAACGCGCCGCCGCTGCGCGCCGCCACCGCCAGCGCCGCCTGCAATACGGTGACGAATGCGGGCGGCAGGGATTGCCACGCGCCGACCGGGCTGCGGTTGAACCGGCTGATGTCTGACCCCGGCTCCCACGGGCTCATTTCGGCGACGACGGCGTCCAGTATCCGCTGGACCGCCGCCGCCAGCCCCGGCGGTGGCGAAACCGCCCGCACCGACCAGCTTGTCCCCATCGTCCGCCCGGCCAGCGCGGCAATCGTCCCCGCCGCGTCGCGCAGGGCGAAGGCGGCGGGGGACAGCGCCGGCGGGATCAGGATGCGCGGCGGCTGCCGGTGCTGCCGGTTCAGGGCGCCAGCACCTCAAGCGTCGCGACATAGCTGGCGACGCGGCCGGGCGCAGCGGCCGGGTCCATGCCCCGGCTGGTCGTCACGTTCAGCCAGTACATCCCCGCCGTCGGCCAGGTGATCGTCACCTTGCCATCGGTGCCGGTCTTCAGGTCGATCTGGTTCAGCTGGTCGCGATAACGGATGCCGCCGGGAATGACAGTGACCGGCAGGTTCGCCGCCGGCTTGCCGTCGAGCAGGAACTGGAAGGTCGCCGGTTCGCCGGCGATCAGGTCGTTCGGATGAGTCACCGGCACCAGTTCCAGGCCGTTGTTGGTCGGCGCCAGCGCCGCCGTCGTCGGCTCGCCCACCGTCACGAAAATCTCGTTGCGGCTGCTGGTCGTCGTCGTCTTGACGTTGGTCGCCCCGGCCGGAACTGCCTGCGCCAAAGTGGCGGGCGTGGTGCCGCGCGGCAGCCGCTCGGTCTTGCCGTTCAGGTCGTAACTGCCCATCAGGCCCTCGGCCACCGACGCGATCTTGTAGGTGCCCTTCCGGGTCAGGTGAACGTCGAACGTGCTGCGATAGCGCGCGGTCAGCGCATTCTCGATCTTCGCCTCGGTGCCGTCCGGCGCCAGCGCCTTGACGTTGTTCAGCCGCATCGGCTGATGCTCGAAATAGAACAGGTCGTTGGACACGGCCGCGTCGACATTGACCCAGACGTCATCGCCGGACAGGACGGTGGCCGACGGCAGCATCCACTGTCGGTGCGCGGCCGCCGGGCTGGCCATCGTCGCGGCGAGGACGGCCGACAGGGCCAGGGTGGTGAGGCTGCGTGCGATACGGATCTTCATGTCGATACTCCCCGATTAGCGCCGAAACGCGATGGTGACCGCGCCCAGTTCCGTGGTCCCGGCGGCACGCGCGGTCTGGCCCGGCTTGGGCGGCCAGGAAAAGGGCAGGCGAAGCAGTTCGCGGCCGCCGACTTCCCGCGACGCCTCGACGACCAACGTATAATCGCCGGCCGCCAGCGCGCCGAGCGCGCCTTTTCCGGCGGTGAAGCTGATCTTGTGGGTGCCGGGCGCCCGCGTCGCGCCGGTGACGCCGTCGGCGGGAAATTTCATGCCACGGCCGGACACCCGCCACCATTGCCGCACGTCGCGCAGCCATTTGGTGCCCTCATTGTCCTTCATGTCGAAATCGTACCAGACGGCGATCGTCCTGGCCGGCGAACCGGCCTTCTCCAGCCAGAAGGCGACATAGGGCCGGTGGTATTCGGCGACCTTCAACTGCGGGATCGTCACGGTGACGTCCATCGTCTGCGCCGCTGCCGGCGCCGCGAACAGGACCGGCATGCCGATCGCCGATCCGGCCAGGATTACACGGTGGGAAAGCTGCATCACGCGATGTCCTCAGTGTCCTCAGTGGATGAAAATAATGGCGACCGCCGCCGGTATAATCAGGCCGAACCCGACCAGCGGCCAGGTGCTGCGCCGCTTGGCGGCATGCAGTTGAAGCAGGAACAGCCCGGTCAGCGCGAACACCAGGCAGGCGAAGGCGAAAATGTCGATGAACCATTTCCACGCGGGGCCGGCGTTGCGGCCCTTGTGCAGGTCGTTCAGATAGGAAATCCAGCCGCGGCTGGTCGTTTCGCTGGTCGCCTCGCCGGTCGCGCGGTCGATCGCGACCCAGCCGTCGCCGCCGGGCCGGGGCAGCGCCAGATACACTTCGTCGGCCGACCATTCGGCATTGCCGCCGGTCCTGACCGCGAATGTGTCGCCGACCCACTGCGCCAGCGCCGGCGGCAGCGGCTTCTTCTCGTCGCCCCGGTCGTCCGGCGCGATCAGCGGCAACAGCGCCTGCGGCAGCTGGCCGGTCTTCTCGACCGTCACCGGACTGGCCTCGATCTCGGCGGCATGGTTCAGGGTAAAACCGGTGATGGTGAACAGCACCAGCCCGATCAGGCTGATGGCGGAACTCATCCAGTGCCAGGTATGAATCTGTTTGAGCCAGAACGCCTTGCGCCCCCGCTTGGGGGCAAGGCTGGCAGGATTCGTTCGGGGCATCGGCGCCACGCATATCCTCTATTTCACGAATAGCGCGACATATCGAGATTGATTATCATTTCCAATACGTGTGTTCAGCCACGGCTCGCACACCCTCAATTCCGCGGCGGCTGGCGGCGATAACTAAGCGCCTCCGCCACGTGCATCCGCCCGACCCCGCCGCCCCCCGCCAGATCGGCGATCGTCCGCGCCACCCTGAGCACCCGCACATAGCCGCGCGCCGACAGCCGCATCGCCTCCGCCGCCTGGGCGAGCAGCGCGCGGCCTGCCGCGTCCGGCGTCGCCGCCGCTTCCAGCACCGCACCGTCCGCCTCGGCGTTGGTCCGCGCCGCCTGCCCTTCGTAACGCGCGGTCTGCGCCGCCCGCGCCGCCGCGACCCGCGCCGCCACCTCGGCGGATCCTTCCGCCGGCGGCGGCAGCACCAGATCGGCGGCGCTAACCGCCTGCACCTCGACATGCATGTCGATCCGGTCGAGCAGCGGGCCGGACACCTTCGCCTGATAATCGGCGGCACAGCGCGGCGCGCGGGCGCAGGCCAGCGCCGCGTCGCCCAGATGGCCGCACCGGCACGGGTTCATCGCGGCGATCAGCTGCACCCTTGCCGGAAAGGTAACATGGGCATTGGCCCGCGCGATGCTGACCGTGCCGGTCTCCAGCGGCTGGCGCAGCGAATCGAGCACCGCGCGCTGGAACTCCGGCAATTCGTCAAGGAACAGCACGCCAAGATGGGCCAGGCTGACCTCGCCCGGCCGCACCTTCAGCCCGCCGCCGGTCAGCGCCGCCATCGACGCGGAATGGTGCGGCGCGCGGAACGGCCGGGTGCGGGACAGCCGCCCGCCCTCCAGCAGCCCGGCGACGCTCGCGACCATAGACACTTCCAGCGCCTCGGCGGCGGTCAGCTCCGGCAATATCCCCGGCAGGCACGCCGCCATCAGCGACTTTCCCGCCCCCGGCGGCCCGACGAACAGCAGATTGTGGCCGCCCGCCGCCGCGATCTCCAGCGCCCGCTTCGCCGTCTCCTGCCCCTTCACCTGGCGCAGGTCGGGGCCGGCGCCCGGCGGTTCCGCTTCGCCCGGCGCGGGCGGCGCCAGCACCGCCGATCCCTTGAAATGGTTGAGCAGCGTCAGCAGGTCCGGCGCCGCCACCACCTCGATCGCGCCGGCCCAGGCCGCCTCCGCCCCCTGCGCCGCCGGGCAGACCAGTCCCCGCTCCCCTTCGGCTGCGAACAGCGCGGCGAGCAGCACGCCGGTGATCGGCGCGATCCGCGCGTCCAGCCCCAGCTCGCCGATCACCACATACCGCGCCAGCGTCTCGGCATCGACGACCCCCATCGCGCCCAGCAGCGCCAGCGCGATCGGCAGGTCGTAATGCGACCCCTCCTTGGGCAGGTCGGCGGGGGAGAGGTTGACGGTGATCCGCTTGGGCGGAAGGGCAAGGCCGAGCGCGGCGATCGCTCCGCGCACCCGCTCCCGGCTTTCGGCGACCGCCTTGTCCGGCAGGCCGACGACGACAAAGGCCGGCACCCCCGGCGTTAACTGGACCTGCACCTCGACGCCGCGCGCCTCCAGCCCGATGAACGCCACCGTACCGACATGCGCGACCATAATCCCCCCTGTTACGCAATGCCTTACGCCTCCGCCGGCGCCAAAGTCGAGCCGCCAATTCACGGCACGCCCCCCGTTTGCAAAGCGGCTATCGGCCCGGCCCGCTGCCTCGCCCCGCCACCGCCCACCCCCGCCGCGCCCGCGCCACACGCCACAATCCCCCCGCCGCGCCGTCTCCGGCGCCTTCCGGCGATTGACTCGCGCGGCGCTTTTGCCTATCCGCCCGCCTCGACACGGCCGCCGTCTCGGTGGCCCTTTTTGTTCGAATTCTAGGGAATGAGCGATGAAGCGCACTTTTCAGCCGAGCAAGCTGGTTCGCGCCCGGCGGCACGGGTTCCGCGCCCGCAAGGCGACGCCGGGCGGCCGCAAGGTGCTGGCGGCGCGCCGCGCCCGCGGTCGCAAGGTGCTGTCGGCCTGACGACGCTTACGGCCCGCGCGGATTTCCTCGCGGCCAATTCCGGGCGCCGGGCGCCGATGCCCGGTTTCGTCCTGCTCGTCAGGGACCGTCACGACGGCGACCCGACGATGCGAATCGGCTACACCGTAACCAGGAAGATCGGCGGCGCCGTCGTCCGCAACCGGATGAAGCGTCGCCTGCGTGCGCTCGTGCGCGACATCCTGCCGGAAGCGGGGGTCGCCGGGGCGGATCACGTGCTGATCGGCCGGGCCGGCGGCATCGAACGCGATTTCGCCCGGCTGCGCGACGAATTGCGCAAGGCGCTTCGCAAGGCCGGCGGATGATCGCGCGGCTGTGCATCGGCCTGGTCCGGCTGTGGCAATGGGGGCCGTCGGTGGTGCTGCCGCCCAGTTGTCGCTACGCGCCGTCCTGTTCGGCCTATGCAATCGAGGCGCTTCGCCGCTATGGCGCGGTGAAGGGCGGCTGGCTCGCGTTCCGGCGGATCGCGCGCTGTCACCCCTGGGGCGGATCGGGCTACGACCCGGTGCCATGACCAAAGCGGGAGTATTCGGTGGATAATATGCGCAACATGATCCTGGCGATCGTGCTGTCCGCACTTGTGCTGTTCGGCTGGAGCATGGTTTCGGAACGCTATTTCCCGGCGCCGAAGCCGGCGCCGACGGCCACCACCACGGCGCCCGCCGGCCAGCAGCCGGGCGCCGTCGACGCAACGACGCCCGCCGCCACCGCGCCCAGTGCGCTGCGCGACCGCGCGGCTGTGCTGGCGGAAGGGCCGCGCATCCGTATCGACACGCCGAACCTCGCCGGCTCGATCAACCTGAAGGGCGCGCGCATCGACGATCTGGTGCTGAAACGCCACCGTCAGGCGCTGGACAAGGATTCGCCGCCGGTTCGCCTGCTGTCGCCGGCCGGCGCCGCCCACGCCTATTTCGCCAGCTTCGGCTGGACCGGCGAAAATGTCGCACTGCCGGGGCCGGATACCGTCTGGACCGCCGATGCCGACGCGATGGTGCCCGGCAAGCCGCTGACCCTGCGCTGGGACAACGGCGCCGGCCAGACCTTCGTCATCCAGCTGACCGTCGACGCGGACTACATGTTCTCCGTCCGCCAGACGGTGGCGAACACCGGCGCGGGGACAATCGCGGCGCGCCCCTATTCATTGATCGCCCGCTACGGCGAATCCCCCGACCCGAACGACAAGAGCAGCTGGACGATCCACACCGGCCCGGTCGGCTTCTGGGCGGGCAAGGATCATTTCAACATCGATTATTCGACGCTCGACGAAGGCGGCGCCCAGGGCACACGCTTCCAGATCGACAAGGGCTGGCTCGGCTTCGGCGACAAATACTGGCTGACCGCGCTGATCCCGGATCAGGCCGCCACGGTCGACGCGGCGCTGTTCGCCCGCACGCCCGGCGAATATAACGCGGTGTTCAACCCGGCCCGGCCGACGCTGCTCGCACCGGGCAAGGCGTTGACCACCAGCAGCAAATTCTTCGCCGGGGCAAAGGACGTCCACCTGCTCCAGCGTTACGAAAAGGAAGGTGCCTACCAGCTCGACCTGTCGATCGACTGGGGCTGGTTCTACTGGTTCGAACTGCCGATCTTCTACCTGCTCGACTGGCTGTTCAAACTGTTCGGCAATTTCGGCGTCGCCATCCTCGGCCTGACCGTCGTCGTGCGCGGCCTGATGTTCCCGATCGCGCAGAAACAGTTTGCCTCCATGGCGGCAATGCGCGCCGTCCAGCCGAAGATGAAGGCGCTGCAGGAACGCTACAAGGACGACAAGCCGAAGCTGCAACAGGAAATGATGGCGCTCTACAAGGCGGAAAAGGTCAATCCGCTTGCCGGCTGCCTGCCGACCTTCCTGCAAATCCCGGTGTTCTACGCGCTCTACAAGGTGCTGATGCTGACCATCGAGATGCGCCACCAGCCGTTCGTGCTGTGGATCAAGGACCTGTCGGCGCCTGATCCGCTGACCCCGGTCAACCTGTTCGGCCTGTTGCCGTTCACCCCGCCGCCGTCGCTCGGCATCGGCGTGCTGCCGATCCTGCTCGGCATCACCATGTGGCTGCAATTCCGCCTGAACCCCGCGCCGATGGACGATGTCCAGAAAAAGGTGTTCGGCTTTATGCCGTGGATTCTGATGTTCGTCATGGCGCCGTTCGCCGCCGGGCTTCAGCTCTACTGGGTGATGTCCAACACGCTGACCATCCTCCAGCAGAAATGGCTGTACAGCAGGCATCCCGCGCTGCTCGCCGCCGAAGGCAAGAAATGACCGACGATCAGGCAGAGGCCGGCCGGCGCCTGTTCGCCGGCCCGGTCACTTTCCTGAAATCGGCGCCCGGCCTCAAATTCCTGCCCGACCCGGCAGTGCCGGAAGTGGCGTTCGCCGGCCGGTCCAACGTCGGCAAGTCGTCGCTGCTCAACGCGCTGACCGGGCGCAAGGCGATCGCCCGCACCTCGAACACGCCGGGGCGGACGCAGGAACTGAACTTCTTCGATGTCGGCGATCCGCTGGCGCTGCGGCTGGTCGACATGCCGGGCTACGGCTTCGCGAAGGCGCCGAAGGATGTCGTCCGCCGCTGGCGCGGGCTGATCGGCGATTTCCTGCGCGGCCGCGCCGTACTGAAACGCACGCTGGTGCTGGTGGACAGCCGCCACGGCCTGAAGGACGTCGACCGCGAACTGATGGCGATGCTCGACGCCGCCGCCGTCGGTTACCGGCTGGTGCTGACCAAGACGGACAAGATCAAGCCGACCGAACTGGCCGCGACCGCCGCCGCCGTCGCGGCAGAGGCCCGCACCCACCCCGCCGCCTATCCCGACATCCTCGCCACCTCCAGCGAAACCGGCCAGGGCATCGCCGAACTGCGCGCCGCCGTCGCGGAGGCGATCGCCTAGACAGGCACCGTGCCAGCCCTTACCCAACGCCCTCCACGAATGGAGGCGGCGGTGCTCAAGCTCATCATCGGCAACAAGGCATATAGCAGCTGGTCGCTGCGCGGCTGGCTCGCGGTCAAGCAGTCCGGCCTGCCGTTCGAGGAAATCACCGTGCCGCTGTTCGATGCCGAATGGGACAGGCGTCGCGCCGGCGACGAATTCGCGCCCAGCCAGGGCAAGGTGCCGATTCTGTGGGACGGCGACACCGTCGTCTGGGATTCGCTGGCGATCGTCGACTGGCTGGCCGACAGCGTCGGTCAGGACCGTTTCTGGCCGAAAGACGCCGCCGCCCGCGCAATGGCGCGGTCGATGGCGGCGGAAATGCATTCCGGCTTCGCCGCCCTGCGCCGCGAACACGGCATGAACGTGCGCCGCCACTATCCGCCCGCCCAGCTCACTACGGAGGCGACGGCGGACATCACCCGCGTCGTCAGCCTGTGGGCGGAGGCACGCTCGCGCTACGGCGGCGGCGGGCCGTTCCTGTTCGGCACGTTCAATGCCGCCGACATCATGTTCGCGCCGGTTGTCACCCGCTTCGTCACCTATTCGATCCCGGTCCCCCGCTTCGCCCAGGCTTATATGGAGGCGGTGCTCAACCATCCCTGGATGCAGGAATGGATCGTCGCCGCGCAGGACGAACCCTGGGTCATCGAGAAATACGAGCAGCCGGCCGCCTGACCGGGCCTCCCCTTTTCGAATCGATTCGCTGCTTTTTCGGTGGAGGCAGCGCCAGCGCCTTGTGCCGCCATCGAAAACGGACGTCGCGGAATCGGCGGTTTTGGCCGCCTCGCTTGTCTCGGGCGGCACGGACGGCCAAACAGGCGCCGTCCGGTGCCCGGCGGCATCGGTATGGAGCGAAGGGGGAAAACGTGCCGACCGTCGCGATCGACGCCTACCGGGACCTGATCGGACAACCGCTCGGCACCTCCGACTGGCTGACGGTCAGTCAGGACATGATCGATCGCTTCGCCGACGCGACCGGCGACCATCAGTTCATCCATGTCGACCCCGAACGCGCCGCGGCAACGCCATTCGGCGGGACCATCGCCCACGGCTTCCTGTCGCTGTCGCTGATGTCCGCCCTCTACGAAACCACCGACATGCCGCGTCCGGCCGGCATCCGCATCGGTGTCAATTACGGCGGCGACAAGACGCGGTTCCTGACCCCGGTGCGCTCCAACAAGCGTGTCCGTGCCCATTTCCGCCTGCTCGCTTTCGACGAAAAGCAGCCCGGCCGTTACCAGCAGACGATCGAATATGTGTTGGAAATAGAGGGGGAGGAAAAACCCGCCTTGGTTTCCGAGTGGATCATGCTGTTCTTCACCTGATAACCTAGGAGCAAAGACCATGCGCGACGCCGTCATCGTATCCACCGCCCGCACGCCGATCGGCCGCGCCTATCGCGGGGCGTTCAACAACACCCCCGCCCCCACCCTCGGCGCCCACGCGATCCGCGCCGCGGTCGAACGCGCCGGCATCGACGGTGCCGAGGTCGACGACGTCTGCTTCGGTGCCGCCCTCCAGCAGGGATCGCAGGCGACCAACGTCGCCCGCACCGCCCTGCTCCGCGCCGGCCTGCCGGTGACAGTGTCCGGCATGTCGCTCGACCGGCAATGCTCGTCCGGCCTGATGGCGATCGCCACCGCCGCCAAGCAGATCATCGTCGACAACATGGACATCTGCGTCGGCGGCGGTCTGGAATCGATCTCGCTGGTCCAGACCAAGGAGATGCGCGTCGCCCCCGACCCCGAACTGGTCGCGATGCACAAGGACATCTACATGCCGATGCTCGGCACCGCCGAGACCGTCGCCAAGCGCTACAACATCAGCCGTGAAGCGCAGGACGCCTACGCCCTCCAGTCGCAGCAGCGCACCGCCGCCGCCCAGGCCGCCGGCCGCTTCGATGCGGAGATCGTACCGACCACGGCGACGATGGCGGTGACCGACAAGGCGACCGGCGCGATCACCTATAAGGAAGTCACGCTGGCGAAGGACGAAGGCAACCGCCCCGAAACGACGCTGGAAGGGCTTGCCGCGCTCAACCCGGTGCTCGGGCCGGGCATGAACATCACCGCCGGCAACGCCAGCCAGCTCTCCGACGGCTCGTCAGCGGCGGTGCTGATGGAGGCGAAGGTCGCGGAGAAGCGCGGCCTTGCTCCGCTCGGCCGCTATGTCGGCATGGCGGTCGCCGGCACCGAGCCGGACGAAATGGGCATCGGACCGGTCTTCGCAATCCCGAAGCTGCTCAAGCGCTTCAACCTGAAGATGGACGATATCGGTCTGTGGGAACTGAACGAAGCGTTCGCGGTGCAGGTGCTCTATTGCCGCGACACGCTCGGCATCCCCGACGAATTGCTGAACGTCAGCGGCGGCGCGATCTCGATCGGCCACCCCTACGGCATGTCCGGCGCCCGGATGACCGGCCACGCGCTGATCGAAGGCAAGCGGCGCGGCGCGAAATATGTCGTTGTGACGATGTGCATCGGCGGCGGTATGGGCGCGGCCGGGCTGTTCGAGGTTCTGTAACGCCGAAACTGCGCTGATCCCGGGCCGTGTCCGCCACGGCCCGGGATCGGGCTAGGTCCGGCGCTCGGTCACAGGCGGCACATCCGGCGCCGCCGACTGTTGCGGTACCAGCCCTTCGAACCGGGTGCCCTTCGCTCGCAGGATCGGCTCGATTTCCCGGAAGAAGCGGCCATAGTGATAGAATGGCACGCTGGGCCACAGATGGTGAACCAGATGGACATCGTGGCCCATGTAAAGCAGCGGTCCGACCAGCGGCACCTTCATGATCCGCGCCTGAAGATACCGATTGCCCTCCACGAACGGCGTATGCGGCAGCCACTGCTGGAACGTACCCAGCATCAGCCGGCCGAGCGCGGCGGGAATGACGAATAGCGCGAACACGACTTCGCCATAGCCGATCGCCACCATCGCCCAGACGAACAGGCACAGGCCGGTATGGGCGGCAATGTGCACCCGCCATTCCCGCTCGGTCATGATATCGCGAGTGTCGAGATAGCCGGTGTCGAAACCGATGCGGTCGAACACCCATTTGACGACCGGGATCGGGATCAGATTGGCGATGATCGAAACCACCCAGATCAGCAGCAACCGCAGATAGCTGCCCTTCAGGAAAATATCGGGGTCGCGCGCCGTGTTGGTATGGGCATGGTGGGCCAGATGGGTGCGCTGGAGCAGCGGCCAGGTCGTGCCGATCGCCACCGAGCCGACCCAGCCGAGCGCGTTGTTGATCGGATCGAACGCTCGCGACCGCCGCATCAGGTTGCGGTGCAGCGCTTCGTGCACGATGGTATAATGCATATAGGCGGTGAACCCCAGGATCGGGGTCGCCATCCACAGGCCGATCCGCCCGCTCAGCGCAGCGGCGATGATCGCCAGGTGCACCATCGGAAGGGCGAAGGCATAGACGATCGTGGGCCACGCCACGTCCGGCGACAACGCCTTCGCCGCAGCCCGCTCGGCTGCGATGCTATTCTCCGTCATTAACCACCCCGATCGTGGATTTCAGCCGAGTCCATAGCAGTTTGGCAGCCGAATCCAAAGTGGGGCGTCAGGCGTGAGCGGCGATCCACCCTTCCAGCACCGGCGCGATCTGCTGGCGCCACCGGCTGCCGTTGAAGATGCCGTAATGGCCGACACCTTTCGCCAGGTGATACTTCTTGGCCGCAGCCGGCAGGCGTGTCGCCAGCGTCAGCGCCGCCTTCGTCTGGCCAACGCCGGATATGTCGTCGCGCTCGCCCTCGACCGCAAGCAGTGCAATGTCTGTGATGGCGGACGGGTCGACCGTCGTACCACGGTGGGTCAAGGTACCAAGCGGAAGGGCGTGGCGCTGAAACACCATGTCGACGGTTTGCAAGTAGAATTCCGCGGTCATGTCGCAGACGGAGCGATACTCGTCGTAGAAATCCTTGGCCGCCTCCGCCCCTTCGCCATCACCGGCGACAAGGTGCTTGAACATCTCCCAATGGCTCATCAGGTGGCTGCCCAGGTTCATCGACATGAATCCGGCGAGTTGAAGAAAACCCGGATAAACCCGCCGCCCGGCGCCGGGGTGATTGAACGGCACCGTCACGATGACATTCTGTTCGAACCAGGCACGCGGCCGCTCCGTCGCCAGCGTGTTGACCGCTGTCGGCGCCTCGCGCGTATCGATCGGCCCACCCATCATGGTCAGCGTTTTCGGCCGGCACGGATGGCCCGCCGCCGACATCAACGCCGCGGCGGCATAGCAGGGCACGGACGGCTGGCAGACCGCCAACATGTGCGCACCGGGGCCAAGATGCTCGAGAAAGGCGACGATATAGTCGATATAGTCGTCAAGATCGAAGCGCCCCTCGGTGAGCGGAACCTGCCGCGCATCCCGCCAGTCGGTGATGTAAACGTCGTGCCCGGGCAGCATCCGCTCGACGGTGCCACGCAGCAAGGTCGCGTAGTGGCCGGACATCGGTGCAACGATCAGCAGCCGCGGCTGCCCTTCCACACCTTCGCGCCGGAAATGCTTTAACTGGCCGAACGGCAAGCGCAGCGCGATCTCTTCCTGTACGGCAACCCGCTTACCGTCGACTGTCGTGTCGGTCAGCCCGAACTCCGGCTTGCCGCGTGGCGCCGCGGCGTGGGCAAACACTTCCAGCGCCGACGCGATGACCGGCCCTCCACCGAAATACGCCATCGGGTTTGCGGGATTGGCGAGTAGCTCAACACCGGCATTGGCCATCGCGCTTGCCCCAGCCAGAAGCGAGCGCTGCATTTCATAGGCACTATAGAGCATTCACAATCCCCACCCGCGCCCCCGACCCTGGGGCGCAAGCAGGAAACCTACGCGCATTTATCACCGCGTTGCAACATGCCAGCGCAACCGGCCCGTCCCGCTTTGAGTCGGTATTGCCTACGCCTGGCGACAACGCGGTGTGGACGGAGACTCTGCGCATTGAGGGACGCCCGCCCCCCTGCTAGAGGGCGGCATGGCCGACGAACCCAACGGTGCCGGCGAGCGCAAGCTCGGCAATCTCAGAATGATCTGGGCCCATGCCGCCCGCTATCCGGGACATATAACCGGCGCGGCGCTCGCGCTGCTGGTCGCGGCTGCGGCCACCCTCGCGATCCCCAGTGGATTCAAGCGGATCATCGACAACGGCTTCGTTGTGCATGGCGGCAATATCGCGCCCTATTTCCGCTACCTGCTGATGATCGTCGTCGTCCTGGCGATCGCGACCGCATTGCGTTTCTATTTCGTATCCTGGCTGGGCGAACGCGTCGTCGCCGATATCCGCAAGGCGGTGCAGACCAACCTGCTCCGCCTCGCGCCCCGCTATTTCGAGGAAAACCGCCCGTCCGAGATCGCGTCGCGGATGACCGCCGACACCTCCGTGATCGAACAGGTGGTCGGAACCACGATTTCCGTTGCACTGCGCAATATCGTGATGGGGATCGGCGGCATCGTCTACCTGTTCATGCTGGCGCCAAAGCTGGCGGCGATGTTGTTGCTCGGCATTCCCCTGGTCGTGCTGCCGATCGTGCTGATCGGGCGACGGCTGACCGCGATTTCCCGCCAGAGCCAGGACCGAGTAGCGGAAGTCGGCGCGATCGTGGCTGAAACGCTGGGTGCGATGAAGATCGTCCAGGCATTCGGTCAGGAGAAGCGGGAACGCGCGCGTTTTGGGATCGCGGTGGATCGGGCGTTCGGCACAGCGCGGCGGCGGATCGTGATTCGCGCCGCGATGACCGCAGTCGTTATCGCATTGATTTTCGGTTCGATCACGATGGTGATGTGGCAAGGCGCGCTGGACGTGGCGCTAGGCCGTATTTCCAGTGGCGACATTGCCGCTTTCGTGCTGACAGGTGGGTTGGTTGCCGGGGCGTTCGGCGCACTGACCGAGGTATACGGCGACCTGCTGCGCGGTGCAGGCGCGGCTGGAAGGCTGGGCGAATTACTGGCTGAAATGCCGGAAATCCGCGCACCTGCCACTCCGATGGCGTTGCCGGAGCCGCCACGCGGCCATCTCACCTTTGATCATGTCACCTTTCATTACCCAACCCGGCCCGATGTCGCCGCGCTCGACGATTTCAGTCTGGCGGTGGCGCCGGGCGAAACGGTGGCGGTGGTCGGCCCGTCCGGCGCCGGCAAGTCGACATTGTTCCAGCTTGCCCAACGCTTCTACGATCCGCAGCAGGGGACGGTCCGGCTCGACGGCATCGCCCTCCCGGATGCCGATCCGGCGGCGATCCGTGCGCGCATTGCGATGGTGCCGCAGGAAACCGTGATCTTCGCCGCATCGGCGCGCGACAATCTGCGCTATGGCCGGTGGGAAGCCGATGACGACGCGCTGTGGGCAGCGGCGGAGGCGGCCAACGCCGCCGGCTTCCTGCGCGCCCTGCCGGAGGGGCTGGACACGTTCATGGGCGAAGGTGGCGCCCGCCTGTCCGGCGGTCAGCGCCAGCGGCTGGCGATCGCCCGCGCTATCCTGCGTGATTCGCCAATCCTGCTACTCGACGAGGCGACATCGGCGCTCGATGCGGAAAGCGAGCGGTTGGTTCAGACCGCGCTTGAGCGGTTGATGGCCAATCGGACGACAGTGGTCGTCGCCCATCGGCTGGCGACGGTACGTGCCGCCGACCGGATCGTGGTGATGGCCGACGGCCGTATCGCCGAACAGGGCAATCACGACAGCCTGTCCGCCGCCAACGGGCTGTACGCCCGCCTCGCCCGGCTGCAGTTCGAAGGACTGGCGGCCTAGGCCCCGTGCCGGCGATCGACCCGAGCCTTTTACTGCGCGCCTATGCGATGGGCGTGTTCCCGATGGCCGACGCGCGCGATGTCGATGACGTCTACTGGGTCGAACCGCGGATGCGGGGCGTGTTGCCTCTCGACGGCTTTCACCTGTCCCGCTCTCTGGCGAAGACGATCCGGTCCGATCGTTTCACCGTGACCGCGGACCGCGCCTTCCCCGACGTCATAGCCGCCTGCGCGGAAATGACGGAGGACCGCCCCGGCACGTGGATCAATGCGCGAATCGAACAAGCGTGCATCGCCCTTCACGCCGCCGGTCATGCCCATTCGATCGAGTGCTGGCGGGACGATACTCTGGTCGGCGGCCTGTATGGCATCAGCCTGGGCCGCGCGTTTTTCGGCGAAAGCATGTTCAGCCGGGCGCGCGACGCATCGAAGGTCGCGATTGCCCATCTCGTCGCCCGGCTCCGCGTCGGGGGTTATACGCTGCTGGATTGCCAGTTCATCACCGACCATCTGGCCTCGCTTGGCGCGGTTGAGATTCCGCGCGACGCCTATGTTGCCGGGCTGGCGGATGCCCTTGGCGTCGGCGTGGCGGCCGGCGCGGGCAAAGGTGCCGGCGACGGCGTCGCGTCGGGCGAAGGGGTCGGGTTCGGCGTACTCGACACGCTTTTCGCGCCGCCTGCAGATCCGGCCGACGGCACCGTCGTCCCCGGCCCCATCGCCGGATGTGTCATCGTGCAGCTTTTGGGCCAGACATCATAGATCGGATGCTCGACGACGTTGAGCGACGGCGATTCCTTGTAAAGCCAGCCGGAGAACACCCGCCGCCACTTGTCGTCGGCGCCAGCCACGTCAAGCTGGACGAAGGCCCCGGTCAGCTTCTGCGTTTCCCATGGTGCCGTCGTCTCGCAGGCACGGAGCCTGACGATAACGTCGCCGACCCGCACCGCCTGCCCCGGCTTCATCGTCAGATCGCGCCACAAACCGTTGCGCTTATTGAGCAGGCCGATAACCGCGACGCGCTGGTTCATCGGCGTTTCGGTGCGCGGCGCCACGTCGCGCGGCGGCGCGGCCTGCATCGCCGGAGCTTCGTCTTCGACCACATCGGACGGCGTGGCGGCCGGCTCTGGTTCGGGGGCTGCCGCTGTCGACACCGGCTCAGCGGCATTTTCCGCCTGGAGCGCGCCGGCGCCGTGCCAGGCGGCAATGCCGGCCAGCAGCACCATGCCCGCGCCGGCGAGCGCCCGCTTCATGCCTGGTCGGGGCTCCATGCCTCGTAATCGCCGGTCGCCGCCGCGCGCCGGCCGCCAGCCTCGAGCGCGCCGGCCGGGCGATAGGCCTGTGGCGTTCCGGTCCAGTTCGGTTCAGGCGGCCGCTGCCAGGCGCGCACCGGCGGCAAGGCCTGGTCCGGCAAAGCATCGAGCGAACCGTGCAGCCAGCCGTGCCATTCCGGCGGCACGCGGCTGGCGTCGTTGGCGCCGTTGTAGATCACCCAGCGGCGGCAGCGGCCATCGACCGCCTTCTTCGCCTCGTAATAGACATTGCCGAGCGCATCCTCACCCACCTTGCGGCCGGCACGGGCGGTGAACCAAGCCGTGCCGATAGTGGCGCCGTCCCACCAGGTGAAGATCGATTTGAGGATAGCCATGCTCACGCCGTCTCAACTATGTCGCGGCACCATCGCCGCCGCTTCTCGTTGCCCGTGGCTCTAGCGCCCGGCAGCGCCGCTGTCATCCGGTCAGTGCGCGACGGCGCCCGTATTCCAGTCGACCCGATCGCCCGCCGCAATGCCGAGCGCGGCGGCGCGCCCGCCGCCGATCTCCAGCACCGCCGCGACCGGCTCGCCCGATTCGAGCGGTTCCAGCGAATAGGGCACCGTGTCCGCCGCTATCGCCGCGATCGTGCGATCCGGGCGGATGAAGATGATGTCGAGGGAAAGCGGCGTGTCCTTCATCCAGAAACTGGCCGGACGCGGCGGGGCCATCGGGAACAGCATGCCATGGTCAGCCGGCAAGGTGGTGCGAAACATAAGCCCGCGCGCCTGCTCGTCAGGAGTACGGGCAATTTCGACGGAAAAGCGCCGGGCGGTGCCGGCGGCGGTCGTTACCGTCAACGAATCCGCCGCCGGCGCCACCGTCGTGTCCGTCGCCTGCGGGCGGTCGCACCCCGCCAGCACCAGCGGCACCAGCAGCATGGCGACGGCACGCGCCGTCGCAGGGATCATCGTATCTGTTCGACGATGACGGCGAGCGGCCCCTTCCGTCCGGGGGCAACCCGCGCGATAAGGGGCTGATCCGGCACGACCTCGGCAAAGCCGGCGCGGCGCAGGGTTTCCATATGCACGAAGATATCGGCGGAACCATCGTCGCGCATCAGAAAGCCATAGCCCTTCAGGCGATTGAACCATTTGACGCGCACCGCTTCCGGCGGCCCGGCCTGTTCGACCAGCGTCGACGGATCGATCCGGTCGCGCGGTGGCGCCAGATCCTGATCCGGCCCGGTGGCGGTACTAAGGTCGAACGACACGACTTCGCGCGCCTGCAGGCCGCGATCGCGGCGGACAGCCAGGCATTCCGCCCGCGCCCCTTCCGGCAGGCTGCGACGACCATGGTCGCGCAACACGGAAAAATGGATCAATATGTCGCCCGATCCATCGTCGGCGACCATGAAGCCGAAGCCCCGCGTGGCGTCGAACCATTTGACGACACCACTGTAATGGTCGAGCGGCTCTTCAGCCTCCGCTCCGACAACATCATCGCGGTCGACCGAAGCCCCCCCGTCGGGCTGGTCATTTTCCATAAACAATGACACGGCAGTCTGACTATCACCCACGCTGGTCCCCCCAACGCCTAGCGTTATGACCTTAGCACGGGTGGTTAGTAAATTCGAAATAATGATTTCGGAAGCGACTCAACCGTCCTCATCAGGGACAGTTCCGAACGGCCATTCAACAATTCGTATTACAAATTCAAACGGATGCCCCGCCCGCAGCATCGCGGCGATCGCACGCTGCCGCGCGGCACGATCGGGCGGCCTCGGCGCGAACGGGCCGAATCGCCGCCGCCGGGCAAACGCCAACGCCGCCGCCCAGCCCCCTGCTTTTGCCGAGTCTTCCACCGATACCCGGTCGGCATCCGCGATGCCGGCGACACGCAGCGCCACGCTGATCCGCCGCTCGCCATAACCCCGCCTTTGCAAGGCCATGGCCCGCGCATTGGCGTAAGCGAGGTCGTCGACATAGCCGAGATCGGCGAAACGCGCGACGAGCGCCGCAACCGGCGGATCCCCCTCTCCCGCCCAGCCGCGCTGCGTCAGCTTGCGCTCCAGATAGGCGGCAAGGCGCGCGCGCGTCGTCGCGTAACGTCCGACATATCCTAGCGCCAGGCGCGAGAGCGAGTCGTCGTCGAGCGGCGGCGCCGTGGAATGGCCGGGACGTGGACGCATGCGCCACGATTGTGCCACAGTCGCGTCCATATTTAAACGTCACCTTTGCGTTAGCGTATGGTCCGGAAACACATGTCGACGCGCGGTGCTCACTTGCTCAGGCGCCGCCCGACGATAAGGAGAAGGGACAGGCGGTGCTGGACGCGCTTGAGACCAGAACCATAGTGGGATCGCACCAGAACATCATGACCACCATGCTTCCAACGCCGTCGGACGATGGCCTGCCGCGGCGCTTCGCCGATTTCGCGACGCTGGGCGACGCCCTCGACTATGCGGCGCGTGGCGAGCGCGGCTTCAATTTCCACGACGCCCGCGGCGCCCTGATCCATCCCTATCCGTTCGCGATGCTGCGCCATGACGCGCGCGCGGCAGCGTTCCGCCTGATCGCCCACGGCATCGGGCCGGGCGACCGGATCGCGCTGATCGCCGAGACCGGGGCAGATTTCGCGGCACTGTTCTTCGGCGCCGTCTATGCCGGGGCATGGCCCGTGCCGTTGCCGCTGCCGACATCGTTCGGCGGGGCGGCTGCCTACGTCGACCAGCTCAGGACGCAGCTTGGCAGTTGTGATCCGGCGCTGCTGCTCTATCCGGCCGAGTTGGATCAGATGGCGAGCGACGCCGCGACGCAAGCCGGGGTGATGGGTATCACCTTCGAAGCCTTTGCCGCGCTTGAAAGCCCAGAGGCACTTTTGCCGCCGGCCCGCCCCGATGACATCGCCTATCTCCAGTATTCCAGCGGATCGACCCGGTTTCCGCACGGCGTTGCCGTTACCCATGCCGGTCTGCTCAGCAATTTGGCGGCGCACGCCCACGGCATGGCGGTCACCTCCGGCGACCGCTGCATATCCTGGCTGCCTTGGTATCACGACATGGGCCTGGTCGGCTGCATGCTGTCGCCGGTCGCCAACCAGGTGTCGACCGATTACCTGAAGACCGAGGATTTCGCGCGGCGTCCACTCGCCTGGCTTGACCTGATCAGCCGCAATCCGGGTACGACGCTCAGCTATTCGCCGACCTTCGGCTACGACATCTGCGCGCGGCGCATGTCGAGCCAGACCAAGGCGGCGGAACGGTTCGACCTGTCGCGCTGGCGGGTGGCGGGCAACGGCGCCGACATGATCCGCCCCGATGTGATGCAGGCCTTCGTCGACGCCTTTGCCGACGCCGGTTTCGATGCGAAGGCGTTCCTGCCCAGCTATGGCCTGGCGGAAGCGACGCTGGCGGTTTCGATCATGCCGCCGGGCGAAGGTATCGTCGTCGAGCTGGTCGAGGAAACCCAGCTGTCCGGCGCCAGCGGCGACGCAGGCCGGCCGCAGCGTTATCGTGCGATCGTCAATTGCGGCGTACCGGCACGCGACATGACAATCGAGATCCGCGAGGAGGACGGCACCCCCCTTCCGGACAAGGCGATTGGCAAGGTGTGGTGCAAGGGGCCGTCGGTGATGGCCGGCTATTTCCGCGATCCCGAAGCGACCGCCGCCTGCCTGGTCGACGGCTGGCTGGACACCGGCGACATGGGCTACATGTCGGGCGGTTACCTCTATATCGTCGGCCGCGCCAAGGACATGATCATCGTCAACGGGCGCAACCACTGGCCTCAGGATATCGAGTGGGCGGTGGAGCAATTGCCCGGTTTCAAGGCCGGCGACATCGCGGCTTTCTCTATTACCACGCCGGGCGGGGAAGAAACGCCGGCCGTGCTGGTCCAGTGCCGCACCTCCGATCAGAGCGAGCGTGCGCGGCTGCGCGACCAGATCCGCGAGAAGGTTCGCGCGATCACCGGCATGAACTGCGTCGTCGAGCTGGTGCCGCCGCGGACCCTGCCGAGGACCAGTTCCGGCAAGCTGAGCCGGGCCAAAGCGCGCAACCTGTATCTGTCCGGCGAAATCCAGCCCTACGACCTCGCCGCCTGAAAGATGCGTCCGAAACGGACCTCGCTTACCGATCGCTAACCTAACGCCGCTATACCGGCGGCGTGAAGATTCGACCCTCTGCCACCCAAACCGCCGCTGGTATCGGCTGGCGCCTGCTGTTCGGCTTTGCTGACAGCGGCACGGCCGATTTCAGTTCGGTGCGCGCGGCGCAAATCGCCGCCGTCAACCGGTTCACCCTGCTCCGCCTGACCGGAGAACTGACCGCAGCATTGCTGCTCGTCCTGCTTCTCGCCCACAGCGCGCCGATCGTCACGCTCGGCCTGTGGTTCGGCGTAGCGGCGCTGGTGTCGGTCGCAACCGTGTTCAATCGGCTCAAAATGCGGGATGCCGCGGCGGAAAACGCAACGCCTGGCGACCTGCACCGCGAAACGCTGCAGTCGATCGCGCTCGGGCTGGTCTGGGCGGTACCGCCCGTGCTGTTCAGCGGTATCGGCGGCATCGAACAGCAGATCAGCCTGTGGACGATCTACTTCGCGCTGATGGTCGGAACGACGCTGCTGCTTTCGCCGCTACCGCTCGGCGCGATCAGCTTCTTGCTGCTCGTCGGCGGTTCCAACGCGTTGGCGATGTGGAAGGCGGGCATGCCGATGGCCAGCTCCGTCGGCGCCAGTTTCACGCTGATGCTGGTCGGCGCCTGCCTGGCAAACGGCCGCGCGTTCATCTCCCACCGCACGACAACCCGGGCGCTGGTCGAGAAGGATGAGGTCGTCAGCCTGCTGCTGCGCGAGTTCGAGGACGGAGACGCCGACTGGCTGTGGCAGATCGATGCGTCGAAGAGCCTGACCCATGTCTCGCCCCGCCTCGCCTATGCGTTGGGCGAGGAAGCGATGGCACTGGAAGGACGACCATTCCTGCAGATGCTGGCCGGAGACAGCTGGGAAACCGGCAATTTTTCTGCCCCACTGCGGATTTTTGCCGAGAAGTTGAAAAAGCGGGAGGCGTTCAGCAACCTGCCGATGCCGGTCACGATCAAAGGCGAAACGCGCTGGTGGGAAATGTCCGCCAGCCCCCGCTACGACGATCGCGGCGCTTTTCTCGGCTTCCGCGGTGTCGGTTCCGACATCACCGCCGAACGGCAGTCAGCGGACAAGATCAACCGCATGGCCCGGTTCGACACGCTGACCGGCCTGCCGAATCGCCTGCAGATCACCGAGGCGCTGGGCAAGGCGATGGCCCATGCCGACCAGTGGCGGACGCGCTGCGCGTTCATGATGATCGACCTGGATCGGTTCAAAGCGGTCAATGACACGCTTGGCCACCCGGTCGGCGACCGGCTGCTCGGCCGCGTGTCGGAACGGCTGCGCGCGCTAATGAGCGAAAACGAGATGTGCGGGCGTCTTGGCGGCGACGAGTTTGCCGTTGTCGTCCGCGACGCGTCCGACAGTGCCCGGCTTGAACGGCTGGCACGCCGGATCATCGAGGAATTGTCCCGACCCTACGAAGTGGACAGTCACACATTGTATATCGGCGCCAGCGTCGGCACCGCGGTCGGCCCGCGCGACGGGCGCTCGGTGGAAATGCTGATCCGCTCCGCCGACCTCGCGCTCTATCGCTCCAAGGACGCCGGCGGCAGCACCTATCACGCCTACGAACCACAGTTGCACGTCCATGCCGAAGAGCGCCGCGTTCTGGAAATCGCGCTTCGCAAGGCGCTGGAACGCGGTGAGATGTTCCTCAATTACCAACCGGTCGTTTCGGCCGACAGCGGCACGATCGAGAGTTTCGAAGCGTTGCTGCGCTGGACCAACCCGGACCTCGGCAATGTCTCCCCCGCCCGCTTCGTGCCGGTCGCGGAAGAAGCGCGGCTGATCGCGCCGATCGGCGAGTGGGTGCTGCGCACGGCCTGCGCCGAGGCGATGAACTGGCCGGCAAGCGTCCGGATCGCGGTCAACGTCTCCGCCGACCAGCTTGGCGACCCCAGCTTCGTGTCAACGGTGGTCTCCGCCCTCGCCCAGAGCGGCCTGCCTGCCCACCGGCTGGAACTCGAAGTGACCGAAAGCGTGTTCATGCGCGAAGGCACCTGCGCCGTGCAGGTCCTCCAGCAATTGATCGAACTGGGCATCCGCCTGTCGCTCGACGATTTCGGCACCGGCTATTCGTCACTCGGCTATCTGAGCCGCACAAAATTCTCGACGATCAAGATCGACCGCAGCTTCGTTCAGGGCGCGTCGCGCAACGTGCAGGAGAATCTGGCGATCATCCGCGCCGTCGTCGCGCTGGCCGACAGCCTGGGCATGGCAACGACCGCCGAAGGCGTCGAAACCGAGGAAGAATACGCGATGATCCGCAAGCTCGGTTGCCGCAAGGTACAAGGCTATCTGTTCGGCCGGCCGATGTCGACGCAGGACGCGCGCGCGCTGTTCAACGACCCCGCGAAGGTGGTTGCCGCCTGATCCGGCACGCAGGGCCTTGCATGGCCCCGGCGTCGCGGCTAATCCGCCCCTCCGCACGGAGGAGTGTAGCTCAGTTGGTAGAGCATCGGTCTCCAAAACCGAGGGCCGGGGGTTCGAGTCCCTCCACTCCTGCCAGGCGATCCCGCAAAACCGCCACCCGTGCTTGCGTGGCCCTGCCGAAGGCCGTATAGGGCGCGGATTCGGAAATTCGGTCGCTGTCGACCCGATCCCAAGGGACGGGCTGGGGGGCTTTGACCCGGTTTCCTAAAGAATTTGGATCGACCAGGACGGGATTCAGGTGGCGAAAGCGACGGACTTCATCGCGAATATACCGCGCTTCGTGCAGCAGGTGCGCACGGAAACCTCGAAGGTCGTGTGGCCGACCGGCCGTGAAACGATGATGACCACCGTCATGGTGTTGATCATGACCAGCCTGCTTGGCCTGTTCTTCTTCGGCGTCGACCGGGTGTTCAGCATGATCGTCAGTTTCCTGCTGTCCCTCGCCGCCTGATCGCTCGAAAGGTAAACTCCGCTTCCATGTCTCGCTGGTACATCATTCACGCCTATTCGGGCTTCGAGAACAAGGTGCGCGATTCGATTCTCGCCGACGCGACCCGCATGGGCCTCGACGCGCTGGTCGAATCGGTCGAAGTGCCGACCGAAACCGTCACCGAGGTCCGGCGCGGCAAGAAAGTGCAGTCCGAACGCAAGTTCTTCCCCGGCTATGTTCTCGCCAAGCTGGAGATGAACGACGACGTCTATCACCTGGTGAAGAACACGCCGAAAGTGACCGGCTTCCTCGGCAGTTCCGGCAAGCCGCAGCCGATCAGCGAGGCGGAAGCCGCGCGCATTCTGAACACCAAGGAAGAGGCCGCCGCCGCCCCCAAGACCCGGGTCAAGGTGGACTACGAGATCGGCGATTCCGTCAAGGTGCTCGACGGCCCGTTCGCCAGCTTCAACGGCGTGGTCGAGGAATTGGATTTCGACCGCAGCCGGGTGAAGGTGTCGGTGTCGATTTTCGGGCGCGCCACTCCGGTCGAACTGGAGTTCGAGCAGGTCGAGCGCTCAAAGTAATTCCGGCCGCGGCCGGATACCCGGCGGGAGGCAGCAACGCTGCCGCATGGACCGCTAAACTTGAAAGAGAGTGAGTAGATGGCAAAAAAGATAACCGGCTATATCAAGCTGCAGGTGCCGGCCGGCGCCGCCAACCCGTCGCCGCCAATCGGCCCGGCGCTTGGTCAGCGCGGCGTCAACATCATGGAATTCTGCAAGGCGTTCAACGCGGCGACCGGCGACCTGGAAAAGGGCGCGCCGACCCCGACCGTCATCACCGTCTACGCCGACCGCAGCTTTTCGTTCGAGACCAAGACGCCGCCGGCAACCTATCTGCTAAAGAAAGCGGCCAATCTGAAGTCCGGGTCCAAGGAACCGGGCAAGGCGACGATCGGTAAGATCAAGCGTTCGCAGGTGGCTGAAATCGCCCAGGTCAAGATGAAGGACCTGAACGCCAACGATATCGAGGCGGCGACCCGCATCATCGAAGGCAGCGCCCGCGCAATGGGCCTCGACGTGGTGGAGGGCTGAACCGATGGCATTTCAGAGCAAGAAGGCAAAGCAGCTCGCCACGACCGTTGACCGGGAGAAGCTGCACGGTGTCGACGAGGCGATCGCCATCGTCCGCTCCAACGCCACCGCCAAGTTCGACGAGACGATCGAAGTCGCGCTGAACCTGGGCGTGGACCCGCGTCACGCCGACCAGATGGTTCGCGGCGTCGTCACCCTGCCCAAGGGCACCGGCAAGACGGTTCGCGTCGGCGTGTTCGCGCGCGGCGCGAAGGCCGACGAAGCGACGGCGGCGGGTGCCGACGTCGTCGGCGCCGAGGATCTGCTGGAGATCGTCCAGGGCGGCAAGATCGAGTTCGATCGCTGCATCGCGACGCCCGACATGATGGGTCTGGTCGGCCGCCTCGGCAAGGTGCTCGGCCCGAAGGGGCTGATGCCGAACCCGAAGCTGGGCACCGTGACAATGAACGTCGGCGAAGCGGTGAAGGCGGCCAAGGGCGGCCAGGTGGAATACCGGGTCGAAAAGGCCGGCATCATCCACAGCGGCATCGGCAAGGCGTCGTTCCCCGCCGATGACCTGCGCGCCAATTTCGACGCGCTGGTCGATGCGGTGATCAAGGCCAAGCCGACCGGTGCCAAGGGCAAGTATCTGCGCAAGATCGCGCTGAGCTCGTCGATGGGCCCGGGCGTCAAGATCGACACCGCCGAGGTCGCCGGCGCCTGACGCCAGCCACGGCTGAAATATGAAAGGGCCGGGAGCGATCCCGGCCCTTTTCGTTTGGTCCGGCCGGAAGCGGCTACAGCTTGACTTTACGGGCATCGACGCTAACAGCCCCTCTGCCGTGCGGGCTCGTCCGTACGGCGACCGTCCGAGACAGCGGGTGGAGGGAATATGCCCTCCTTAATCCCCCGCCTAGACGGGGAAAGTTTCCTGAGGCGGCGGCCACCACGTGCCCTGCGCCTCTGCCAGCCGGAAAGCCTTCGCGTTGCGCGGGGCCGCATCGGCCGACGCCTTCCCCACGGACAGTGAATGCCTCCGGCGGATGTCCCGCCGGGGAAATGTGGAGAATGGCATGGATCGAGCTCAAAAGTCCGAGCTGGTCGCCGAACTGAACCGCACCTTCTCCGAGGTCGGCGTGGTGGTCGTCACCCGCAACCTCGGCCTCACCGTCGCGCAATCGACGGTGCTGCGCGGGAAGATGCGCGAAGCCGGCGCCAGCTACAAAGTGGCCAAGAACCGACTCGCCAAGATCGCAGTCGAGGGAACGCCCTACGCCGGAATCAGCGACCTGCTGACCGGGCCGACCGGCATCGCCTCATCCTCCGACCCGGTGGCCGCCGCCAAGGTGGCCGTCGATTTCGCGAAGGCGAACGACAAGTTCGAAATCGTGGGCGGGGCGATGGGCGACACGCTCCTCGATGTCGATGGCGTGAAGGCGCTGGCGGCACTGCCGTCGCTCGACGAACTGCGCGCCAAGATCGTCGGTCTCGTCCAGGCGCCTGCGACCAAGGTGGTCCAGGTCGTCCAGGCACCGGCCGGCCAGCTTGCGCGTGTCTTCGGCGCTTATGCGGCCAAGGACGCGGCCTGATTTTTACGAAGCACTCAACCGAACATTCCGATTGGAGATATTGAAATGGCTGATCTGAACAAGCTGGTCGACGACCTGTCGGCGCTGACCGTCATCGAAGCTGCCGAGCTGTCGAAGCTCCTCGAAGAGAAGTGGGGCGTGTCCGCCGCTGCCGCCGTCGCCGTCGCCGGCCCGGCTGCTGCCGGTGGTGCCGCTCCGGCCGCCGAAGAGAAGACCGAGTTCGACGTGATCCTGACCGGCGACGGTGGCAAGAAGATCAACGTCATCAAGGAAGTCCGCGCGATCACCGGCCTGGGCCTGACCGAAGCCAAGACCCTGGTCGAGAGCGCCCCGAAGGCGGTCAAGGAAGGCGTCAACAAGGACGAGGCCGAGAAGATCAAGAAGCAGCTCGAGGAAGCCGGCGCGACCGTCGAACTCAAGTAACTTCGGGTCTTCCCGAAAACAGAAGGGGCGGCTCCACCCGGGGCCGCCCTTTTTGCGTTCCAGCCGGTCAGGCGACGACCCAGTTACCGTGGAAGCCGGGCGGCACGCGGTGCGGGATGTGGACGGTCGCGCGCGGCGGGCCGGTGAAGTCGGCAGCGTCCAAGATCTGAAGTTCGGTCGTCTGGGCGTTCATGTCGACGACCAGGCCGATCAGCCAGCCCTGCCCTTCGCCTTCGCCCGCCGGATCGGGAACGAACACGAATTCACCTGGGTGTCGGCCGGGGCCGAAATCGTGGGCCAGCGTACCGCCATCGATCAGGTCGTGCCGGAACAGCCGGGTATCGCCGATCGCCAGCTCCCCCGCTGCCGGCGGCAGGGCGACGGTATAGAGGTAGCGATAGGGCTGGCCGGTGCGACGTTCGTCGTAGCGGGGAAATTCCTGGCAATGGTCGTGGATCACCTGCCGCCGGACCGAGCAGCTGGCCGGATCGACCGTCCAGCGTTCCAGACGTGAGGCTGGGGAGTCCGGGCCGCGCCGGCTTTCAGCGAACATCGTGTCGTGGACGACGACGTCGACGATGACGCTGCCGTCGGGCGCGTCATAGGCATTGCCGGTGTGGAAGACGTAGCAAGGGTCGACCGCGCACCAGATGATGTCGGCCCCTGCCCCGTCCTTGGCGAGCAGGCCGACGCGGGCGGCGTGGGTCGGGTTCCAGCGATAGGGGAAACGCTGCCCCCGCAGCAGCGCCTTCATCGAGAAGGTGACCGGCAGGTCGAGGACAACGACGCGGCTGGCGGTGATCGCGCAGTCGTGGATGCTGGGGCCGTCGGTGACGGCGATCGGTTCGCGCCGGCTCACCCGCCCGGCGGCGTCGACGACGACATGCCAGACGGTGTCCTGGGTCATCGCGTCATAGGTGATCGCGTGGAGCGCGCCGGTTTCCGGGTCAAGGTGCGGATGGGCGGAGAAGGGACCGGCGAGCGTGCCGTCGAACGGGTTGTGGGCCAGCGTTTCAAGCCCTTCGTCGACCTCGACCGGATGGCCGCCGGCTTCGACGATCGCCCAGCTGCGGCCGGCATGGCCGATGATGTTGGTATTGGCGTTGTCGGAGAGGGCGGCGCGCTGGCCGGGGGCCGGCGGTTCGCCGAACGCGGCGCTGACCGCGTTCGAGCGCAGCCAGCGGTTGCGGTACCAGAGCGCGCGGCCGCCGGCGATGCGGACGCCGTGGGCCATGCCGTCGCCGGTGAACCAGTGATAGTCGGCCGGGTTGGGCGGGGTGACCGGGTTGGGGCCGATCCACAGGTAGCGGCCGTCGAGAGCCGGGGGGATGACGCCGGTGACGGCGAGGTCGAGGATCGTCTCCTCCGTCGTCATCGGCTGGTGGATGCCGGTGAGGTATGGATGGGGGCCGGGCGGCGGGGCGAGGCGGGCGCGGTTGAAGGCGGCGACGCGGTGGACGCCCTTGCCGACGACGGATCGGATCGCGGTTTCCACCAAGGTTGTCATGGCAACATCACCTTTCCTATTTTCGCCGGTATGTTTACAGCGACAACATGACTCGCAAAGGTAACAGCGTCAACATTGAATCGCGGCGCGGCTATCACCACGGCGACCTGCGCGGCGCGCTGATCGCGATCGGGCTGGACATGCTGGCGGCGATGCCGGCGGAGGCGATCAGCCTGCGCGAGATCGCCCGGCGCGCCGGGGTCAGCGCCACCGCCGTCTACCGCCATTTTCCCGACAAGCAGGCACTGTTCGCCGCGCTGGCCCGCGAAGGCATGGAACGGCTGGGCGGGTTGCAGCGCGCGGCGAGCGCGGCGGCCGGCGGCGGCGGTCCCGGCCTGGCGGCGAGCGGCTGCACCTATGTGCGTTTCGCGGTCGACAACCCGGCGCTGTTCCGGCTGGCCTTCGCCTCCGCCCCGGCGACGGCGCTGCTCGACCTGCCGCTGGACGAGGCGGGCAGCGCGATGCGCGGATTGCGCGAGGCGATCGCCGCGCTGATGCCGGGCGACCTGCCGCCGGCGGCGCGGCGCGACGCGGCGCTGCACGCCTGGTCGCTGGTCCACGGGCTGGCGATGCTGATCCTGGACGGACAGGTCGGTTACGACCCGGCCGAAGTCGAGCGGGTGATCCGCGCCACCCTGCCCGGCGGCGGCGCCGGCTGAGCGGGCGGCGGTTTGACAGCGCCCCGCCCCATCCCTATATCGCGCCACACACCACAGTTTGCCGGGAAATGACGCGCCCTCGCGCAGCGTGTCGGACGAATTGGCAGGCCGGGGTTCCGGACGCTGAAGCTGCGATCCCCGCCTTGGGGATATCGCGGCTTTTTGCGTCTTTCTGCGTGCCCGATACGTAAAGACGAGGCGAACCAGACTCATGGCGACCAAGGCAGTTTCCGCCCCCCAGGCCGGCGGCATCGCGAAGAAGCGCATCCGCAAGATGTTCGGCAACATCCACGAAGTCGTGCAGATGCCGAACCTGATCGAGGTGCAGCGCGAGAGCTACGAGCAGTTCCTGCGGTCCAACCCGTCGATCGGCTATGTGTCGGGCCTGGAAAAGACGCTGCGGTCGGTTTTCCCGATCCGCGATTTTGCCGGCACCGCCGAGCTCGACTTCGTGCATTACGAGCTTGAGCCGCCGAAATACGACACCGACGAATGCCGTCAGCGCGGCATCACCTATGCCGCGCCGATGCGCGTCACCCTGCGCCTGATCGTGTTCGAGGTGGACGCCGACACCGAAACCCGGTCCGTCCTCGATATCAAGGAGCAGGACGTGTACATGGGCGACATGCCGCTCATGACCGAGAACGGCACCTTCATCATCAACGGCACCGAGCGCGTGATCGTGTCGCAGATGCACCGGTCGCCGGGCGTGCTGTTCGACCATGACCGCGGCAAGACCCACGCCAGCGGCAAATATCTGTTTGCCGCCCGCGTCATCCCCTATCGCGGGTCGTGGCTGGACTTCGAATTCGACGCCAAGGACATCGTCAACGTCCGCATCGACCGCAAGCGCAAGCTGCCGGTCACCGCGCTGCTCTATGCGCTTGGCCTGACCAGCGAGGGCATCCTTGAGCAGTTCTACAACCGCGTCACCTTCGTCCGCGGCGAAGGCGGCTGGCAGGTGCCCTATATCGTCGAGAACTGGCGCGGCCAGAAGCCGACCTATGACGTGATCGACGCCAAGACCGGCGAAGTCGTGTTCGCCGCCGGCCAGAAGATTTCGCCCCGCGCCGCCAACAAGGCCGGCAAGGACGGGCTGGAGACGCTGCTGATCCCGACCGAGGAGATTTTCGGCCGTTATTCCGCGCTCGACCTGATCAACGAGAGCACCGGCGAGATCTACATCGAGGCCGGCGACGAAGTGTCGGCGGAGAATCTGGAGAAGCTGGACAAGGCCGGCATCGACCGGATCGAGCTGCTCGACATCGACCATGTCAACACCGGCCCGTGGATCCGCAACACGCTGAAGGTCGACAAGGCCGAGGACCGTGACCACGCCCTGTCCGACATCTACCGCGTCATGCGCCCCGGCGAGCCGCCGACGCGCGAAACCGCCGAGGCGCTGTTCGCCGGCCTGTTCTTCGACCCCGAGCGTTACGACCTGTCGGCCGTCGGCCGCGTCAAGCTGAACATGCGGCTTGAGCTGGACGCCGAGGACACCGTCACCACGCTGCGTACCGAGGATATTCTTGCCGTCATCAAGACGCTGGTCGACCTGAAGGACGGCAAGGGCGAGATCGACGACATCGACAACCTTGGCAACCGCCGTGTCCGTTCGGTCGGCGAGCTGCTGGAAAACCAGTACCGCGTCGGCCTGCTGCGCATGGAGCGCGCGGTGAAGGAGCGGATGTCGAGCGTCGACGTGTCGACGGTGATGCCGAACGACCTGATCAACGCCAAGCCGGCGGTCGCCGCCGTGCGCGAGTTCTTCGGTTCTTCGCAGCTGTCGCAGTTCATGGACCAGACCAACCCGCTGTCGGAAGTGACCCACAAGCGCCGCGTGTCGGCGCTTGGGCCGGGCGGCCTGACCCGCGAGCGCGCGGGCTTCGAGGTGCGCGACGTTCACCCGACGCATTACGGCCGCATCTGCCCGATCGAGACGCCGGAAGGCCCGAACATCGGCCTGATCAACTCGCTCGCCAGTTTCAGCCGCGTCAACAAATACGGGTTCATCGAAACGCCGTACCGCAAGGTCGCGGACGGCAAGGTGACCGACGAGGTCGTCTATCTGTCGGCGATGGAAGAAGCCCGGCATACCATTGCCCAGGCGAATGCCGAGCTGGACGGCGAAGGCCGGTTGACCGAGGAACTGATTTCCGCCCGTCAGGCCGGCGAGTTCCTGATGGCGCTGCGCGAGAACATCACCCTGATGGACGTCAGCCCCAAGCAGCTGGTGTCGGTGGCCGCGTCGCTGATCCCGTTTCTGGAAAATGACGACGCCAACCGCGCGCTGATGGGATCGAACATGCAGCGCCAGGCGGTGCCGCTGGTCCGCGCCGAGGCGCCGTTCGTCGGCACCGGCATGGAAGAGACGGTGGCCCGCGATTCCGGCGCGGCGATCGCCGCCAAGCGCGCCGGGATCGTCGACCAGGTCGACGCCAGCCGCATCGTCATCCGCGCGACCGGCGAAGTGGACGCCGGGCGTTCGGGCGTCGACATCTACACGCTGATGAAGTTCCAGCGGTCCAACCAGAACACCTGCATCAACCAGCGTCCGCTGGTGAAGGTGGGCGACGTGGTCGCCGACGGCGACATCATCGCCGACGGTCCGTCGACCGAGCTGGGCGAACTGGCGCTGGGCCGCAACAGCCTGGTCGCGTTCATGCCGTGGAACGGCTACAACTACGAGGATTCCATCCTGATCTCCGAGCGGATCGTGAAGGATGACGTCTTCACCTCGATCCACATCGAGGAATTCGAGGTGATGGCCCGCGACACCAAGCTGGGGCCGGAAGACATCACCCGCGATATCCCGAACGTCGGCGAGGAAGCCCTGCGCAACCTTGACGAGGCGGGCATCGTCTACATCGGCGCCGAGGTCGAGCCGGGCGACATTCTGGTCGGCAAGATCACGCCGAAGGGCGAATCGCCGATGACGCCGGAGGAAAAGCTGCTCCGCGCGATCTTTGGCGAAAAGGCGTCCGACGTGCGCGACACGTCGCTGCGCCTGCCGCCGGGCGTGGCCGGGACCATTGTCGAGGTCCGCGTGTTCAACCGCCACGGCATCGACAAGGACGAGCGCGCGATGGCGATCGAGCGCGAGGAGATCGACCGGCTCGCCAAGGACCGCGAGGACGAACGCACCATCCTGAACCGCGCCACCTGGGCCCGGCTGAAGGAAATGCTGATCGGCCAGGTGGCGACCGCCGCGCCGAAGGGTATCAAGAAGGGTCAGGAGATCACCGAGGAGCTGCTGGCCGAGGCCGAGCGCCACGAGTGGTGGAAGTTCGCCGTTGCCGACGACGCGCGCCAGACCGACCTGGAAGCGGTGAAGACGCAGTATGACGACGCGGTCAAGCTGATCAACGACAAGTTCGAGGATCGGCGCGAGAAGCTGGAGCGCGGCGACGAGCTGCCGCCGGGCGTGCTGAAGATGGTCAAGGTGTTCGTCGCGGTGAAGCGCAAGCTGCAGCCGGGCGACAAGATGGCCGGCCGCCACGGCAACAAGGGCGTGATCAGCCGCATCCTGCCGATCGAGGACATGCCGTTCCTGGAAGACGGCACCCCGGTCGACATCGTGCTCAACCCGCTCGGCGTGCCGAGCCGGATGAACGTCGGCCAGATCTTCGAGACGCATCTGGGCTGGGCCGCGCGCGGCCTGGGCCGCCAGATCGCCGGGGCGCTCGACCAGTGGCGCGAGGCCAACCCCGGCGCCACGCCGGGCGCGATGCCGGAAGCGGTGAAGGACAGGCTGAAGACAATCTACGGCGACGCCTATCAGGCCGAAATCGACGCGCGCAGCCCCGACCAGCTGGTCGAGCTGGCCGAAAACCTGCGCGGCGGCGTGCCGATGGCGACGCCGGTGTTCGACGGCGCCCGCGGCGACGACGTGGCGGCGATGCTGGAGCTGGCCGGGCTTGACCGGTCCGGGCAGGTCGAGCTGTTCGACGGGCGGACCGGCAACCAGTTCGACCGC
Source organism: Sphingomonas flavalba (assembly GCF_047553045.1). Lineage (GTDB taxonomy): Bacteria > Pseudomonadota > Alphaproteobacteria > Sphingomonadales > Sphingomonadaceae > Sphingomonas_L > Sphingomonas_L flavalba_A. The sequence continues at coordinate 2,157,972 of NZ_CP180208.1, forward strand.
AAGGTGACTGTCGGCTACATCTACATGCTGAAGCTGCACCACCTGGTCGACGACAAGATCCACGCGCGTTCGATCGGGCCGTACAGCCTCGTCACCCAGCAGCCGCTGGGCGGCAAGGCGCAGTTCGGCGGCCAGCGTTTCGGCGAGATGGAGGTCTGGGCGCTCCAGGCCTACGGCGCCGCCTACACGCTGCAGGAGATGCTGACGGTCAAGTCCGACGACGTTATCGGCCGGACCAAGGTCTACGAAGCGATCGTCAAGGGCGACGACACGTTCGAGGCCGGCATCCCCGAAAGCTTCAACGTGCTGATCAAGGAAATGCGGTCGCTTGGCCTGAACGTCGAGTTGAAGAACGACGACGAGGGCGAGGACGAGCCGCCGGCGCTGGCCGCGGAGTGACCCGCCAAGGCTCCTCCCCCCGCTGGGGAGGAGCCGGGGACGGCCCAGCCCGCCGCCGCCGAGATGACAGCCCCAGCCCCTCCCCCCGCACCGGAGGGGCCAAGGAGTGAAACGAATGAACGAACTGACCCACTTCGCCAATCCGGTCGCCAAGCCCGAGACGTTCGACCAGATCCAGATCGGCATCGCCAGCCCGGAGCGCATCCGCAGCTGGTCTTTCGGCGAAATCAAGAAGCCGGAGACGATCAACTACCGCACGTTCAAGCCGGAACGCGACGGCCTGTTCTGCGCGCGCATCTTCGGGCCGATCAAGGACTATGAGTGCCTGTGCGGCAAGTACAAGCGCATGAAGTACAAGGGCATCGTCTGCGAGAAGTGCGGCGTCGAGGTCACCGTGTCCAAGGTGCGCCGCGAGCGGATGGGCCATATCGAGCTGGCCGCGCCGGTCGCCCACATCTGGTTCCTGAAATCGCTGCCCAGCCGCATCGGCCTGCTGCTCGACATGCAGCTGAAGCAGCTGGAGCGGGTGCTGTATTTCGAAGCCTATATCGTCGTCGAGCCGGGCCTGACGCCGCTGGAGAAGTACCAGCTGCTGACCGAGGACGAGCTGCTTGAGGCGCAGGACGAATATGGCGAGGACGCTTTCTCCGCCGGGATCGGTGCCGAGGCCGTCCGCCGGATGCTGGAGGAGCTGGACCTTGAGGGCGAGCGCACCCAGCTTCTGGAAGAGCTGGCGACGACCAAGTCGGAACTGAAGCCCAAGAAGATCATCAAGCGGCTGAAAGTCGTCGAGAGCTTCATCGATTCCGGCAACCGCCCGGAATGGATGATCCTGGAAGTCATTCCGGTCATCCCGCCGGAACTGCGCCCGCTGGTGCCGCTCGACGGCGGCCGGTTCGCGACGTCGGACCTGAACGACCTGTACCGCCGCGTCATCAACCGCAACAACCGCCTGAAGCGGCTGATGGAGCTGCGCGCGCCGGACATCATCGTCCGCAACGAAAAGCGCATGCTGCAGGAAGCGGTTGACGCGCTGTTCGACAACGGCCGCCGCGGCCGCACGATTACCGGCGCCAACAAGCGGCCGCTGAAGTCGCTGTCCGACATGCTGAAGGGCAAGCAGGGCCGGTTCCGCCAGAACCTGCTCGGCAAGCGCGTCGACTATTCGGGCCGTTCGGTCATCGTCACCGGGCCGGAGCTGAAGCTGCACCAGTGCGGCCTGCCGAAGAAGATGGCGCTGGAGCTGTTCAAGCCGTTCATCTACGCCCGGCTTGACGCCAAGGGCCTGTCGATGACGCTGAAGCAGGCCAAGAAGTGGGTCGAGAAGGAGCGCAAGGAAGTCTGGGACATCCTGGACGAGGTGATCCGCGAGCACCCGGTGATGCTGAACCGCGCGCCGACGCTCCACCGCCTTGGCATCCAGGCGTTCGAGCCGGTGCTGATCGAGGGCAAGGCGATCCAGCTTCACCCGCTGGTCTGTTCCGCGTTCAACGCCGACTTCGACGGCGACCAGATGGCCGTGCACGTGCCGCTGAGCCTTGAGGCGCAGCTGGAAGCGCGCGTGCTGATGATGTCGACCAACAACATCCTGTCCCCCGCCAACGGCAAGCCGATCATCGTGCCGTCGCAGGACATGGTGCTGGGCATCTATTACCTGTCGATGGAGCGCACCGGCGAGCCGGGCGAAGGCATGCTGCTGTCCGACATGAGCGAGGTCCACCAGGCGCTGAACGCCGGGGCGGTGACCCTGCACAGCAAGATCACGTCGCGCGTGCCGCAGACCGACGAGGCCGGCAACACCTACATGAAGCGGGTGGAGACGACGCCGGGCCGCATGCTGATCGGCGAGACCCTGCCGAAAAGCGCCAAGGTGCCGTTCGAGACGATCAACCGGCTGCTGACCAAGAAGGATGTCGGTGACGTCATCGACGAGGTCTATCGCCACACCGGCCAGAAGGAGACGGTGCTGTTCGCCGACGCGATCATGTCGCTCGGCTTCCGCCACGCCTTCCAGGCCGGCATTTCGTTCGGCATGGACGACATGATCATCCCGGCGTCGAAGGAAGCGACCGTCGACGAGACCCGCGCGCTGGTGAAGGATTACGAGCAGCAGTATCAGGACGGCCTGATCACCCAGCAGGAAAAGTACAACAAGGTGATCGACGCCTGGAGCCGGTGCGGCGACCAGGTGGCCAACGCGATGATGGAGGAACTGAAGGCGCAGCCCCGGCTGGACAACGGCCGGCTGGCGCCGATCAACTCGATCTACATGATGGCCCATTCCGGCGCCCGCGGTTCGCAGGCGCAGATGAAGCAGTTGGCCGGCATGCGCGGCCTGATGGCCAAGCCGTCGGGCGAGATCATCGAAACGCCGATCATCTCCAACTTCAAGGAAGGCCTGACCGTCCTTGAGTATTTCAACTCGACCCACGGCGCCCGCAAGGGCCTGGCCGACACCGCGCTCAAGACGGCGAACTCAGGCTACCTGACCCGCCGTCTGGTCGACGTGTCGCAGGACTGCGTCGTGATCGAGGAAGATTGCGGCACCGAGCGCGCGCTGGAGATGAAGGCGATCGTTCAGGGCGGCGCGACGATCGCGTCGCTCGGCGAGCGCATTCTGGGCCGGACCACCGCCGAGGACATCGTCGACAGCAAGACCGGCGAGGTCGAAATCGCCAGCGGCACGCTGCTCGACGAGCCGATGGTGGCGCGGATCGAGGCGATCGGCATCCAGTCGGTCAAGATCCGTTCGCCGCTGATCTGCGAGTCGAAGCAGGGCGTGTGCGGCAAGTGCTATGGCCGCGATCTGGCCCGCGGCACCCCGGTCAACATCGGCGAGGCGGTCGGCGTGATCGCCGCCCAGTCGATCGGCGAGCCGGGCACCCAGCTGACGATGCGGACCTTCCACATCGGCGGCGCCGCGCAGCTGAACGAGCAGTCGAACCTGGACGCGCCGGCAGACGGCACCGCCCAGTTCCGCGACCTGCGCGTCATCATCGACCAGCGCGGCCGCCGCGTCGTGCTGTCGCGGTCCGGCGAACTGGTGATCGTCGATGCCGAGGGCCGCGAGCGGGCGGTCCACCGCATCCCCTACGGCGCGTATCTGATGGTCGATGACGGCCAGACGATCGCCAAGGGTGACCGGATGGCGGAATGGGACCCGTTCACCATGCCGGTGATCACCGAGAACCCCGGCATCGTGAAGTATCAGGACCTGATCGAGGGCAAGACGCTGGTCGAACAGACCGACGAGGCCACCGGCATCGCCCAGCGCGTCGTCATCGAGTATCGGGCGCCGACCAAGAGCAAGGAGGACCTGCGGCCGCGCCTGACCCTGCTCGACGCGGAATCGGGCGAGGCGGGGCGCTACATGCTCGCCGCCGGCGCGACGCTGTCGATTGAGGACGGACAGGAGGTCAAGGCCGGCGACGTGCTGGCCCGTGTCAGCCGCGAAGCCGCCAAGACCCGCGACATCACCGGCGGTCTGCCGCGCGTCGCCGAGCTGTTCGAGGCGCGCAAGCCCAAGGAGAACGCGATCATCGCCAAGGTGTCCGGCCGGGTCGAATTCGGCAAGGATTACAAGGCGAAACGCAAGATCGGCATCCGTCCCGAAGATGGTGGCGATCTGGTCGAATATCTGGTGCCGAAGTCCAAGGTCATCGACGTGCAGGAAGGCGACTACGTCAAGCGCGGCGACAACCTGATCGGCGGCAGCCCCGACCCGCACGACATCCTTGAAGTGCTGGGCATCGAGCCGCTGGCCGAATATCTCGTTTCGGAAATCCAGGAGGTCTATCGTCTGCAGGGCGTGAAGATCAACGACAAGCACATCGAGACGATCGTTCGCCAGATGCTGCAGAAGGTCGAGATCACCGTTGCCGGCGACACCACCCTGCTCCCCGGCGAGCAGGTCGACCGCGAGGAAATGGACGAGATCAACGCCAAGCTTACGCCCAACCAGCAGCCGGCCGAAGGCAAGCCGGTGCTGCTCGGCATCACCAAGGCGTCGCTGCAGACCCGCAGCTTCATCTCGGCCGCGTCCTTCCAGGAAACGACCCGGGTGCTGACCGAAGCTTCGGTGCAGGGCAAGAAGGACCAGCTGATCGGCCTGAAGGAGAATGTCATCGTCGGCCGGCTGATCCCGGCGGGAACCGGCGCGGGCATGAACCGGATGCGGATCGCCGCGAACAGCCGCGATGCCGCGCTGCGCGCTGCCCAGCGCAATTGGCAGGAATCGCTGATTGCGCCGCAAAGCGCCGCCGAAGAGCATGCCGCCGAACTGCGCCGCCCGGTCGAGGACGACACCGGCAACGACGCGCTGGCGGCGGTTGTCGCGACCACCGATGGCGAGGACGGCGCCGAGGAATAGGCGCCGCCCCGACAGCGGAAGAACAGCCGCAAACCCCGTCGGACCCGGTCCGGCGGGGTTTCGGTTGGAAGAGAGGTGCGGGACAGCGTGGGCACAGGGCATGCGCAGCCCGGCCCCGGCAACCGCGCCTCGATTGATTTTCCCGCGCGGTTACCGCAAGGCGGGCGACGAAGGAGTGTGACGATGGCGGCGAAGTGGACGCCCGATAGCTGGACGACGCACGAAGCGCGGCAGCTTCCGACCTACCCCGACGCGGCGGCGCTGCGTGCGGCGACGGCCGAGCTTGGTAGCTATCCGCCGCTGGTCTTTGCCGGCGAGGCGCGCGACCTGAAGGCGGAGCTGGCGACGGTGGCCGAGGGCAAGGCCTTTCTGCTGCAGGGCGGCGACTGCGCCGAATCCTTCGCCGAGTTCCACCCCAACAACATCCGCGACACGTTCCGCGTCATCCTTCAGATGGCGGTGGTGCTGACCTATGCGTCGAAACTGCCGACGGTGAAGGTCGGCCGCATGGCCGGGCAGTTCGCCAAGCCGCGTTCGGCCGACCTGGAGGAACAGGACGGTGTCGCCCTGCCGTCCTACCGTGGCGACATTATCAACGACATCGCCTTCGCGCCGGACGGGCGGGTGCCAGACCCGCAGCGGATGATCCGCGCCTACAGCCAGGCGGCGGCGACGCAGAACCTGCTGCGCGCCTTTGCCCAGGGCGGATATGCCAACCTGCACCAGGTCCACCGCTGGACCCATGATTTCATGGGCCGCAGCCCGTGGGCCAGGAAATACGCCGAGACCGCCGACCGGATCAGCGACGCGCTGGAGTTCATGGCGGCGTGCGGCATCAGCCCGGACACGGTGCCGCAGTTGAAGGCGACGCAGTTCTACACCAGCCACGAGGCGCTGCTGCTCCCCTACGAGCAGGCGCTGACCCGCGAGGACAGCCTGACCGGCGACTGGTACGACACCAGCGCCCATTTCCTGTGGATCGGCGACCGCACCCGTTTCGACGGATCGGCGCATGTCGAATATCTGCGCGGCATCGGCAACCCGATCGGCATGAAATGCGGCCCCAGCCTGGAGCCGGACGCGCTGCTGCGCCTGCTCGACACGCTGAACCCGGCGCGCGAGCCGGGGCGGATGACGCTGATCACCCGCTATGGTTATGACAAGATCGAGAGCGGGCTGCCGCGCCTTGTCCGCGCCGTGCAGCGCGAGGGGCACCCGGTGGTGTGGTCGTGCGACCCGATGCACGGCAACGTCGTCAAGGCGAATAACGGCTACAAGACCCGGCCGTTCGACCGGATTCTGGCCGAGGTGCGCGGCTTCTTCGCCGTCCACCGCGCCGAGGGCAGCTTTGCCGGCGGCATCCATGCCGAAATGACCGGCCAGAACGTCACCGAATGCACCGGCGGCGCGGTGGCGGTGACCGAGCAGAGCCTGGCCGACCGCTACCACACCCACTGCGACCCGCGGCTGAACGCCAGCCAGTCGCTTGAACTGGCTTTCCTGCTGGCAGAAATGCTCAATCAGGAAGTGAAGGAGCGGCGCAAGGCCGCGGCCTGAGCCGGATGCATGGCGGCCGCGGCTATTGCGCGGTCGCCGGTTCGGCGGTTTCGGGCGGGTCTTCGCCGGTCCAGCCCGGTTCTCTGTCCAGCCGCGCCAGCATTTTCCGCGCCTGTTCGGCCAGTTCGCCACCATGCGGGTCGTAGGCGACAGGACCGAGCACGATCCGCGCATCCGCTTGCCGCTTGCCGGCAAGCAGCGCCGACGCCAGCGTCATCCGCAGCCCGTCGTCGAACGGCGCCAGTTCCAGCGCCCGGACCAGCCCGGCCAGCGCGAGCGGCGGCGGCGGCAGCCCCTGATCGACATAGCTGCGGTAGAAATAGATCAGCGGCAGGGGATGGTCGTTCTCAAGCCGATTGAGCGCGATGAACGGCGCGCGGGCCAGCGCATAGGCGGCAGCGCGGTCATCGGCGCTTTCGGCCCGGCGGAACAGTGCATAACCCTTCTGCACATAGGCGTTGACCTGCGCCGGATCGACGGCCAGCGCCGCATCGGCGGCGGCGATCGCCTCCTTGTCGTTGCCCGCGTCATATTCCGCCTCCGCCAGCGCGGAGAGCACCGCCGGGTCGGCGGGGAAGCGGGCGGCGATGGCCCGTGCTTCCGCCACCAGCGCCTTCGCCCCGGCGGCGTCGACACCATAGGCGGAGCGCACGCGCACCGGCATCATCGCCGCTTCGCCGGGACCGAGCGGCCGCACGTCGATCGCGCCGGGGCTGAGCAGGTCCGGCGGCAGCCTGACCGCGTCTATCCGCGTGCGCTTCTGATAGCTGTCGAGATCGCGGTTGAGCGAAGCGAGGTCGCCGAACGCCTGTTCCGCCGCCGGGCGGGCCGCCGTGCCGCCAGCGAGCAGAGCGAGATATTTGGCGAGCTGGCCTTTCCGCGCCTGATCGAACGACAGATAGTGGAAGAGTAGCCAGCTGCGGCCGTAAAACACGTTGCCCTTCGCCAGCGTCTTTTCCTGATCCCGCCGGTCATCGAGCAGTTCCTCCACCCGCAGGCCCGGCCCGTAAAGCAGGCCGCCGACGCGGTACCAGGCGGTGCCGCCCAAGGTGACGCTGCCGTCGCCGCCGAAGCTGCTGGCGGCGTAGAATTCCGCCCCGCCTTCCGACATCCAGCGTGGCATCGGCTGGCCGGACAACGAATGCATCAGGTGGTGCGCATATTCGTGGAGCAGGACCGCCATCGAGAAGTCGACCTTACCCTTGCCGGGGGAGACAGCGGACAGGAAGGCGACCGAGCCGGCGGCGCGCGCCATATAGCGACCGGCATAATTCTTATTTTCGGGCCCGAACAGATTGCGCAGCGCGGTGCTGGTCGGGAGGACGTAGACGGCGACGCGGTTCGACGGGCTGGGCGGCGCTTCCTTGCGCCCGGACATCAGCAGCACGGCGGCATGGTAGCGTTCGAGCTGGTCGGAAAAGCGGCGCACGTTGCGTTCGGCATCGTCGGCGTAGATGACGAAATGCGCGCTCGACGCGCGCAGCCATTTCGCCTGGCCGGCGCCCGGCCAGAACAGCAGCATCAGCGAGCCGGCCAGACAAGCCCAGCGCACGTCCTATCCCCCCGGACACCAGATGACGAGAGAGTAACCTACGGAATAAACAGGTTTATGCAAGGCGCCGTCGCCGGCGTTAGCGCACGACCTCATCCGGACCGACGCCCCATAGATGCGCGGTTTGGACATAGCCCTTGCGGCCTTTTCCGGCGTCGAACGCGCACCAGCCATTGGCGCAGGCCTTGATCCGGCCGATCACGCCGGCTTCCGCCCGCCAGACAATTTTCGCGCCTGGTGTCGGGGTGGCCCGCAGTGGGCGGGTGCCGCCGACGACGATCGCGGTACGGGTGTCGCTGAGCAGCACGCTCAGCATCCAGCCGGTCGCGCCGTCGACATCCTGCACCTTGCGCCAGTTGGTGTGGTTTTCGGTGTAGGTTTCCACCACCTTCAGCGGCATGGCGCGGCGGTGGTAGAGCCACAGCGTCGGGAAGTTGCGGCCCGGCCCGCTGCGCATCCGCGCTTCCCCGGCGGCGATCGACACCCAGTAGGGCGTCGCCTTTTGCTGGGCGGCGGCCGGTTCCGGGGCCAGCGCCAACCCGATCATAAGCGCCACACCTGCCGCTACGCGCACCACCCGCCCCTTTCCTGTCACCAGACCCCCTGTTGCCAAAGCCGCCGCCGATCAGCAAGGGGGCCGCCGCAGGGCATTGACGTGGCCCGGCGCCCGCCCGATAGCCGCGCAATGGCCGATACCGCCCGCCCCAGCCGCCCCGCCGTCACCGTTACCCGCGCGCTGCCCGCCGGGGTGGAGCAGCGGATGGCCGACCTGTTCGCCGTCACCCTGAACCCGACCGACACGCCGATGGACCGCGCCGCGCTGGCCGCCGCGATGGCGGAGGCGGACGTGCTGGTGCCGACCGTGACCGACGAGATCGACGCGGACCTGATCGCCGGGGCCGGCGAGCGGCTGCGGCTGATCGCCAGCTTTGGCGCCGGCACCGATCATATCGACCTGAAAGCGGCGCGGGCGAAGGGCATCATCGTCACCAACACGCCGGGCGTGTTCACCGACGACACCGCCGACATGGTGATGGCGCTGATCCTGGCGGCGCCGCGCCGGCTGGCCGAGGGCGAGGCGCTGGTCCGGTCGAAACAGTGGCGCGGATGGAGCCCGACGTCGATGCTCGGCCGCCGCGTATCCGGCAAGAAGCTGGGCATTTTGGGCATGGGCCGGATCGGCCAGGCGATCGCGATGCGCGCCCGCGGTTTCGGCATGGAGGTGCATTACCATAACCGCCGCCGCCTGCCCGAAGTGGTCGAGCGTGCCGTGTCCGCCCATTGGCACCCGGAACTGGACGCGATGCTGACCGAGATCGATTTCCTGTCGATCAACTGCCCGCACAACGCCGAAACCCACCACATGATCGACGCCGAGCGGCTGGCGCTGCTTGGCCCGCATTCCTACCTGGTCAACGTCGCGCGCGGCGAGATCGTCGATGAGGCGGCGCTGGTCGACGCGCTGCGCGACGGCCGGATCGGCGGCGCCGGGCTGGATGTCTATGCCGAGGAACCGCAGGTGTCGGACGCGCTGATCGCGCTGACCAACGTCGTTCTGCTGCCGCACATGGCATCGGCGACGGTCGAGGGCCGCGATGCGTCGGGCGCCAAGGTGATCGCCAACATCAAGGCCTGGGCCGACGGCCATCGCCCGCCCGATCAGGTCCTGGAAGGCTGGGCATAGGCGTCTGGCGGAGCAGCGGCGCCCCCATCCCATGCCCGTCGATCAGCCGCGCCCGGCGAACAGAGCGGCAAAGCCGACAGCGACGACCGCCGCGCCCAGCCACAACCGCATGGCGCCAGTATAGGCGGCGAGCGGCAGGCCGGTGATACGGGCGAACAGGTAAAGTGTGTGGCTCATGACCGATAGATGGGGTCGCCCCACCCCACTGTCCAACCGGTAATTCCGTTCCCCATATTCGGTTTTGGCAATCAACCACGCGCCGACGCTTGCCAAATGCGGCACGGACGGCTAGCCAGCGCCCCGTCATCTGGGGAGTAGCCACCCGCGCAATTGCGGGCGCCCGCTGTCAACATGCTCGGTCGAGAGGCCGTGGCGGCGGGGAACGGACCACCGTTCCGGCAAGACCAATGGCACCGTGCTTTCGCCTCGCCGGGCGGGAGAGACGGTGCTTTTGGATCCGCCGCCCGGCCCCGGAGTCGTCCGTCATGGAACCCCTGCTCACCTCCACCGCCGTCGTCGCGCTGGCCGAGATCGGCGACAAGACGCAGTTGCTTGCCATCGTCCTCGCCACGCGTTTCAAGCGGCCCTGGCCGATCGTCGCCGGCATATTGGTCGCGACGCTGGCCAACCATTTCCTGGCCGCGCTGGCCGGGGCGCAGGCGGCGGCGCTGTTCGACGGGCCGCTGTTCCGCACGCTGGTCGCGCTGTCGTTCATCGCGATGGCGGCGTGGACGCTGGTGCCCGACCGGCTGGACGATGCCGAGGCGAAGCCGGCGCGGTTCGGTGCGTTCGTCACCACCGTCATCGCCTTCTTCCTGGTCGAGATGGGCGACAAGACGCAGATCGCCACCGTCGCGCTCGGCGCACGCTACCAAGCCGCGCTGATGGTCACGGCGGGAACGACGCTGGGCATGATGCTGGCCAATGTGCCGGCGGTTTTCCTCGGCAACGCGCTGATCCGCCGGGTGCCGCTCCACATCGTGCGGATGGTGGCGGCGGCGCTGTTCCTGGCGATTGGCCTGTGGCTGCTCGCGGCGACGGCGGGATGGGTGTGATGGCGTCTGTCCCCGCTTTCGCAGGGAGGCATTGAGACACTCAATCCAGGGCGGCGAGCCATTCGGCCATCATCGCCCGGCCGGCGGCGACGGCGCCGGGGCCGAGGCGGTCATGGTCGTCGTGCAGGGTGCCGGCGTCAGTGCCGACGCGGGCGATGCTGTCAGCGCTGCTGTCCACCCACGCGCCGAAGCGCGGGTCCTGACCCATTTCGGCATGGCATTGCAGCGCGAGGACCGCCCCGCCGCGGCGGAACGCCTGATGCGGGTAGGCGGCGGTCGAGGCGAGCAGTTCGACCCCCACCGGCAGGTCGAACGTGTCGCCGTGCCAGTGCAGAACCGGCACGTCGGCGATATGGGCGACCGGCGAGCGACGACCGGCGTCCGACAGGGTGACCGGCGCGAAGCCGACCTCGCTGGTCGCGCCGGGATAGACGCGGGCGCCGAGCGCGGCGGCGATCATCTGGCTGCCGAGGCAGACGCCGAGCGTCGGCCGATCGGCATCGAGCCGGGCGCGCAGCTTCTCAAGCTGGTGCGGTATCCACGGATGCGCGTCGGTTTCATAGACGCCCATCGGCCCGCCCATCATCACCAGCAGGTCCGGCGCGCGGAAATCGACATGGGCGAAGATCGGGTCGGACACGTCGACCCGGTCGATCGCATAGCCGGCGGCCTCGATCGGCTGGCGGAAACCGGCCACGCCCTCATAGGGGACGTGGCGGACGACCAGCGCCCGTTTCATCCGCTCAATCCCCGGTCAAAATCCGGTCGACCAGCTGTTTCACGGTCGGCACGAAACCGTTGGAATAGAACGGATCGGTCTTGAAATTGAACGCGCCGTGGCCGGCGAACATCAGATTGTCGTCGACCGGGCCGCCATGGGCGATGTCCTGCAGCGTCTTCTGGATGCAGAAGCTGCGCGGATCGGCCAGCCGGCCGGTCGAGTTGGTCTCGGTATCCGCCCAGGAGGAGAAGCCGCACTGGCTGAGGCAGCCCATGCAGTCGGCCTGATCCTTGCGGATCATGTCGCGTTCGTCCGGCGTGGTGAAGACCAGCGTGTTGTCCGGTGTCTTCAGCGCGACGGTGAAGCCCTGCGCGTCCCATTCGCGGGCGCGCAGCAGATCGTTGCGGGTCACCCAGAAATTGCGGCCCTTGACGCCGACGTCGAGCTGGAACTGGTGGTCACCCGCCGCCTCGCCGGAAAAAGCGATCTGCCGGTCCGAACGCGCTTCCAGCCCGCGCAGGAAGGTGTTGCGCACCGCCGACGAATAAAAGCCGGTCGGCGAGAAGCGGTGGAGCAGAATGTCGCCGTCCTCCAGCGTCATCAGCCGGTTCTTCCACCCTTCCGGGATCGGGCTTTCGCGGGTGAGCAGCGGCCGGGTGCCGAACTGGAACGCGATCTGGCCCAGTTCCGGGTTGTCGATCCAGTTTTCCCAGTCGCGCAGATACCAGACGCCGCCGGCCATGACGATCGGCACGCTGTCGGCGATGCCGCCTTCGCGCATCGTCTCGCGCAGCGCCTTGACCCGCGGATAGGGGTCTTCCGGCTTCAGCGGGTCTTCGGCGTTGGACAGGCCGTTATGGCCGCCGGCCAGCCAGGGGTCTTCGTAGACCACCGCCGCCAGCCATTCCGACGCCTTGGAATAGGCGCGTTTCCACAGCGCGCGGAAGGCGCGGGCCGAGCTGATGATCGGCAGGTAGTTGACGTTGTAGGAGGCCGCGATCTCGCTCAGCTTGTAGGGCATGCCGGCGCCGCAGGTGACACCGGCGACCATGCCGCGCGTCCGTTCCAGCACGCCGTGGAGCACGCGCTGGGCACCGCCCATTTCCCACAGCACGTTGATGTTGATCGCGCCCTTGCCGTTCGCCATTTCGAACGCGCGGCGGACCTGATCGACAGCGCCGTCAATCGCATACTGAACCAGTTCGTCGTGCCGTTCGCGGCGGGTGCGGGATTTGTAGACCTGCGGGATGATCTTGCCGGTCGGATCATAGCTGTCGGCGTTGACCGCCGACACGGTGCCGATGCCGCCGGCCGCCGCCCAGGCGCCCGAACTCATGTGGTTCGACACCGCGACACCCTTGCCCCCCTCGATCAGCGGCCAGACTTCGCGGCCGGCATAGAGGATGGGCTTTACCCCCTTGAACATCGATTCTCCCGTTTCATGCATGCGCCCGGCAATCCGGGCGGTTCGACCGCCCTATAGCAGCCCGATGCCGGATTGGGACGCAAAAATGCGGTGGCGCCATGGCGCGCGCCTGCCGCTACAGCAGCCTCTCGATCGCCGAAGCGAGCGCCGCCGGCTTCTTCATCGGCGCATAGCGGGCGACGACGGTGCCGTCGCGGCCGACCAGGAATTTGGTGAAGTTCCACTTGATCGACCGGATGCCGGCGAAACCGGGGCGTTCCGCCTGCAACCACGCCCAGAGCGGATCGGCATCGGGACCGTTGACCGCGACCTTGGCGAACAGCGGGAAGGTGACGTCATAGGTCGACGCGCAGAACGTGGCGATCTGCGCGTCGCTGCCCGGTTCCTGTTCGCCGAACTGGTTGCACGGAAAGCCGAGGACGACGAAGCCGCGATCGGCGTAGCGGCGGTAGAGCGCCTCCAGCCCGGCATATTGCGGGGTGAAGCCGCAGCGGCTGGCGACGTTGACGATCAGCAGCACCTTGCCGGCATAGGCGGCCAGCGCCCCCGCCCCGCCGCCGGGCAGCGCCGGGCGGAAGGCGAAAATCGGCGCCGCCGCCGGCGTGCTCACGAGCTTGTCGTCGGCTTCTGTTCGACGACGAAGATCTCGCCGTCATAGTCGACGATGTAGAGGTTACGGTTCTCGTCCTGGCCGAAGCTGACCACGGCGTCGATCGTGCCCGCGTCCGGCACGAAGGCGCCGGTGCGGATGCGGAAGCTGTCGCCGCCAAGGGTGCTGCCGCGCTGGAGCAGCGCGCTCGGCAGGCTCCACAGATGGCCGGTGACGAAATCGCCGAAGAAATAGTTGAGCTGCAGGCTGCTGACCGCGCCACCATAGACATAGCCGCCAACGATGGTGCCGCCCTGCGTCGCGCCGCTGCCATGCGCGTATTCGGCGACCGGCGCGATCAGGCCGGTGGTGTCGCCGCCCTTGAACACATGGGTGCCCTCCAGGATCGGCCAGCCGAAATTGGCGCCCTTGTCGCTGGCGAGCAGGATGTTCAGTTCTTCCCACCCGTCCTGGCCGACATCACCGAACACGACATTGCCGGTCGCGAAGTCGATCGACGCGCGATAGGGGTTGCGCAGACCGTAGGCGAGGACTTCCGGCGCGCCGCCGCTGGTCGCGAACGGATTGGCGGTCGGGATCGCGTAATCCTTGTTCGGGTCGCTCGCATAAGCATCGCTTGCCGGGTCGATCCGCAGGATCTTGCCGAGCAGGCTGTTCTTGTTCTGGGCGTTGCCGTCCGGGTCACCCGCGCCGCCGCCGTCGCCGGTGGTGATGTAGAGGAAATTGTCCGGCCCGAAGCCGATCCAGCCGCCGTTGTGGTTGTTGCGCGGGTGCGGGATCTGCAGGATCACGTCGGCGCTGGCCGGATCGGCGGCATTCTTGTTGTCGGCCAGCGTCTTGTAACGCCGCACTTCGATCGCGCCGGTTGCGTTGGTCAGGAATACGTAGAAGGCGCCGCTGGTCGCGAAATCGGGCGCGGTGGTGAAGCCGAGCAGCCCGCGCTCGCCATCCGTGCTGATTTCCGCGCTGACATCGAGGAATGTGGTGGTCGCCGCCGGGCTGGCGGCCTTCGGATCGAGGATGCGGACGCGGCCGGTGCGTTCGACAACGAACACGCGCCCGGTGCCGTCGGCAATCGGATAGACGTAGACCGGCTGGCTGAAGCCGACGCCGACGCGGCGGACGCGGAAGTCCGAATTGACCGCGATGACGTTGACCACCAGGTCCATCACCACCGGGTTGGTGCCGTCGGTGACCGTGATCTTCACCGTGTAGCTGTGGTCCGCGCCGGTCGCCGGATCATAGACCGGCGGGGTCTTGAACGACAGGGCGCCATTGCTGGTGATCGAGAACAGCGCCTCGTCGGCGCCGCCGGTGATCGAGAAGGTCAGCGCTTCGCCGGTCGGGTCGACGGCGGTCGCGGCGTAGAAGGTCCCGGTCGTCCCCGATTCGACCGCCACCGTCGACGCCGAGGTAAACACCGGCGGTCCGGGAGTCGGCGTTGGGGTCGGCGTCGGTGTCGGCGTCCCGCCGTCTCCCCCGCCGCAGGCCGACAATGCGAGTGCTGCGGCCGACGCGAAAGCGAAGCGGAACGCGAAACTACCGGAACGGGCCATCTCTATCTCCCTTGCCGCCCGCGCGACGCGACCGGACCGTGTGGATGCTGCCATAAAAAGTCGTGGCATGTCTTAGCTTTCAAGCACGCCATCGTGCAAACGGACTGTGCGGTCCATCTTCGCGGCCAGACGTTCGTTATGGGTAGCGACCAGCGCCGCCGACCCTTCGCCGCGCACCAGATCGAGGAACTGGGCGAGAACGATGTTGGCGGTCGCTTCGTCCAGATTGCCGGTCGGTTCGTCCGCCAGCACCAGCGCAGGACGGTTGGCGAGCGCGCGCGCCACCGCCACCCGCTGCTGTTCCCCGCCCGACAATTGCGACGGACGATGGGTCAACCGGCGGCGCAGGCCGAGCGCGGCGAGCAGCGCCGCCGCCCGTTCCTGCGCCACGTCGGTGCGGGCGCCGCGAATCAACTGCGGCAGCACGACATTTTCCTGCGCGTCGAAATCGGGCAACAGGTGGTGAAACTGATAGACGAAGCCGAGTGAATCCCGCCGCACCCGCGTCCGCCCGTCGGCGTCGAGCCGGGCGGTTTCCTCTCCGGCGATGCGGATCGACCCTTCGAAACCGCCTTCGAGCAGGCCGACCGCCTGCAGCAGCGTCGACTTGCCGGACCCGCTGGGGCCGAGCAGCGCGACGATCTCCCCCTCCGCCACGGTCAGTTCGACACCGCGCAGCACGTGGATGGTTTCTTCGCCCTGGGTGAAGCTGCGCTTCAGCCCGCTGACCGCCAGCACGTCATTCATAGCGCAGCACCTGCACCGGATCGGTGCTCGCCGCCTTGTAGGCGGGATAGAGCGTCGCCAGCACCGACAGCACCAGCGCCATGACCACGATCGCCGTCACTTCCACCGGGTCGGTGCGCGCCGGCAGTTCGGTCAGGAAGCGGATCGACGGGTCCCACAGATTCTGGCCGGTGACGAGCTGGACGAAATTGACCACCGCCTGCCGGTAGAACAGGAACACCGCGCCGAGCACCAGCCCGGCGAGAATGCCGAGCACGCCGATCGACACGCCGACGGTCATGAAGATCCGCATCATCGCGCCGCGCGACGCGCCCATCGTCCGCAATATCGCGATGTCGCGGGTCTTGGCGCGGACCAGCATGATCAGCGACGACAGAATGTTGAACACCGCGACCAGCACGATGATCGACAGCACGACGAACATCGCCACCCGTTCGACCGCCAGCGCTTCGAACAGGGTCGCGTTCATGCTGCGCCAGTCGGTGATCACCGCCTTGCCCTGCACCGCGCGCGCCAGCGGGGCGAGGATGGCGCCGACATTGTCGGGGTCGACGGTCTTGACCTCGATCATCCCGACCGCGTCGCCCAGCATCAGCAGCGTCTGCGCGTCCTCTATCGGCATGACGACGAACGCCTTGTCGTAATCATAGACGCCGACTTCGAAGATCGCGGCGACGCGGTAACTGACGATGCGCGGCACCGTGCCGAACGGCGTCGTCTGCCCCTGCGGGCTGATCAGGCTGATTTCGCCGCCGACCTGGGCGCCCAGCGATTCGGCCAGGCGCGCGCCGATCGCGACATTGTCGCTGCCCGGTTTCAGCGCGGTCAGGCTGCCGGCGAGTACCTTGTTGCGGATCGTCTGGTTGGCGCGGATGTCCTCCACCCGCATCCCGCGCGCCAGCACCGCTTCCACCCGCCCGTCATAGCTGGCCATCAGCGGCTGTTCGATCAGCGGCGTCGCTTCCGTCACCCCCGGCGTCTTGCGCGCCTGCGCGACGACGGCCTGCCAGTCGGGCAGCCGGCCGTCATAACCCTGAACGACGGCATGGCCGTTCAGCCCGACGACCTTTTCGAAAAGTTCCGCGCGAAAACCGTTCATCACGCTCATCACGATGACCAGCGCGGCAACGCCCAGCATGACCGCCGCCAGGCTGATCCCCGCGACAAGGAAGATGAACGCTTCCCCCCGGCCGGGCAGCAGATAGCGTTTGGCGATCATCCGCTCGTATCGGGAGAGGATCATGAAGAAGCGGGTCCGGGAAGGGCGTAGCGCAAGCGCCACGCTCTAGGGCCAGCCGGAGCGGGTTGCAACCGGCTGAACCGCTGTTGCCGAATGAACACATCCTGCCTTCAATCGTGGCGGGGCGGCGCGAATCGGGATGACAGCCTTCGGGAGCTTTCGTAGCGTTTGGCTTCCGAAGCGCAGGCAAAGCCGTGGTTCTGGGAGGCTGTCGCTCCGTTTGACTGCTTGAGGGGGCAGTTGATCGTCGCAGCGATGGCAAAGGGGGCTGGCGAGCATTCGTCACGCAGGGTGCCCGGATCGGAAACGGTCCGGGCATTCGCTTTTCCGGCCTCCACGGCCGTTTCACCCCCCTGCCCGTCTGCCGCCGCCGCCCTCTTGAAAGCGGAAAATCCGATACCCAGATCGCTGTCGCGCATCGCCGCAACGGGATGCGCGCGGCGCCGCCATACCGGGGCGCCGCATAACCAAGTCATTTTGCTCATTGGAGGATTTGACCATGCGTAGCTTTGATTTCACCCCCTATCGCCGTTCCACCGTCGGTTTCGACCGGCTGTTCGACCTGCTTGAGAACAACCGCTCGCAGGCCGACAATTACCCACCGTTCGACCTGGAGCGGTTGAGCGAGGACCGGTATCGGATCACCATCGCCCTCGCCGGTTTCAAGCGCGACGAGATCGACATCACCGCCCAGCAGAACCTGCTGCTGGTCAAGGGCAGCAAGGAACAGGCGGGGCAGGACCGGTCCCAGTACCTGCATGTCGGCATTGCCAACCGCAGCTTCGAACGGCGGTTCGAGCTGGCCGATTTCGTCCGCGTGTCCGGCGCCGACCTGGCCGACGGCCTGCTGACCATCGACCTGGTGCGCGAAGTGCCGGATGCGATGAAGCCGCAGAAGATCACGATCGGCGGCAGCGCCACGGTCGAGCAGATCGACGACCACCGCGACGCCGCCTGATCGGCGGAACCGTTTATGCCGGGGGCCGGACCGCATGGCCCGGCCCCTTTTTACCGTTTGCCAACCGGTCCGCGCGCGAGTCAGGCGATCATCGCGCGCAGAGTTTCGATGCGGTCGGCTTCGGCGGCGGGCTTGTCGGTGCGGATGCGGGCGATGCGGGGGAAGCGCATGGCGATGCCCGATTTGTGGCGGGTGCTGGCGTGGACGGAATCGAACGCCACTTCGAGCACCAGCGTCTTTTCCACCTCCCGCACCGGGCCGAAGCGGTTGACGGTGTGGGTGCGAACGAACCGGTCGAGCCATTTCAGCTCTTCGTCGGTGAAGCCGGAATAGGCCTTGCCGACCGGCAGAAGCCGGCCGTCCTCGCTCCAGCAGCCGAAAGTGTAGTCGGAATAGAAGCTGGACCGCTTGCCGTTGCCGCGCTGGGCATAGAGCATGACGCAGTCGGCGCGCAGCGGATCGCGTTTCCATTTGTACCAGAGGCCGGTGCGGCGGCCGGCGACATAGGCGCTGTCGCGGCGTTTCAGCATCACCCCCTCGATCGCCGCGTCGCGGGCGCCGGCTCGCAATGCCTCCAGCGCGGCAAAGCTGTCCGCATCGACCAGCACCGACAGGTCGAAATGCGCCGGGTCGAGCCGGGCGACGAAGCGTTCGAGCCGGGCGCGGCGTGCGGTCCAGGCGAGCGGGCGGACATCCTCCGCCCCGTCGAACAATATGTCGTAGAGACGGACGAAGGCGGGATAGTCGGCGAGCATCCGGGCGGAGACCGCCTTGCGGCCGAGCCGCTGCTGGAGGGCATTGAAGCTGGCGGTGGCGCCGCCGTGCGCGGCGCTGCCCTGCGCATCGCCCTTGACCAGCAATTCGCCGTCGACGACGCCGTCGCGGTCGAACGCGCCCGCCACTTCCGGAAAGGCGGCGGTGATGTCGTCGCCGCCGCGGCTGTAGAGCCTGACCTGCCCGCCGACGCGGACGAGCTGGACGCGGATGCCGTCCCATTTCCATTCGGCGGCGTAGGTGTCCATCGCCACCTGATCCTCACCCAGCGGGTGGGCGAGCATGAACGGGCGGAACACCGGCATGTCGGCGGCGAGCGGCTGTTCGCCCCGCCCCTCCGCCCAGGCGAACAGCGCGGCATAGGGCGGCGCCAGCGCGTGCCACACCTCCTCCACCGCGTCGACGTCAAGCGCGAAGGCCTGGGCGAAGGCGGTCTTTGCCAGCCGGGCGGAAACGCCGGCGCGCAGGCCGCCGGTCGCCAGTTTCAGCAGCGCGTAGCGTTCCTCCGGCGTCATCCGGTCGAGCAGCCAGGCGAGCGCCGCCGGTGCCTCGCTGCGCCCCAGCGTCGACAGGCGGGCGACGACGGCGGCGAGGCCGAGCGCGGCGGGATCGTCGGCAGCGGCGTGGCCGGGCCAGAGCAACGCGACGGTTTCCGCCGTGTCGCCGACATAGTCGCGGCTCATGCGGAACAGCACCGGATCGACGCGCGCCTCGATCAGGGCGCGGACGACGGCGGGCTTTATAGCGGGAATGTCGACGGCGCCGGTCAGCGCGGCGAGCGCCCAGCCGCGATCCGGATCGGGCGTGGCGCGCAGATAGGCGCCGATCAGCCGCAGCTTGGCGTTGCGCGAACGGGTGTAAACCAGCCCGTCGAGCAGGCGCGCGAAACCCCTCATGGCCGGCCCCGCACAGGCAGGGCCGGCCGGGGTGTCAGTCTACGATCTTCTTGCCCGCGATCAGCCCAAGAATGAGCAGGATCACGAAAATCGCGATGGCCAGGAAGAACAGGAACTTGGCGACGCCGATGAAGGCTCCGCCGATCCCGCCGAAACCCAGCACCGCGAAAACCAGTCCAATAACCAGGAAGATAATCGCCCAGCGTATCATCGAACGGACCTCCGTCTGTTGTAAGGGACAAACAGCCGGAGGGCCGTTCCGGTTCCGCAATCAGGTGCGGCTGGCTTCGAACAGGAACCAGGCACGCTGTTCGGCCTGGTCGGTCCAGTCGTCGAGAACGCCGGACGTCGCGTTGTCCTTCGCGTCGTCGACGATGTCCTTCGCCTCGCGAAGCTGTTCGACCAGATGCAGGTTATCCTCGCGCAGTTCGGCCAGCATGTCGGCGGCGGAGACGAAATCGGCGTCGTTGTCCTTGATCGTCTGATGCCGGGCGATGTCGCCGATCGAGCGCAGGGTGGTGTTGCCGGTCTTGCGCACCCGCTCGGCGATCTCGTCCGTCGTCGCGAGGATCTGCGCCGCCTGCTCGTCGAGCAGCAGGTGATAGTCGCGGAAGTGCGGGCCGGAGACATGCCAGTGGAAATTCTTGGTCTTCAGGTACAGCGCATAGCTGTTGGCGAGGATGCCGTTCAGCGCCTCCGCTACCGTTTTGGTCGCGTTGCTGGTCAGGTCCGTCGGGGTCTTGAGCTTCGCCGTCGGGGTTTTCACGTTGCCTGCCTTGGCCATGTTTGCCTCCTTGGGGGGTTGAGCCTTGAGATACGCCCCTCTCAATGCGCGAGCCACGCAAAAGTTACGCGCCCGGCACGGATAATTCCGATCAGGCTGATCGCGTGGCTAGATCAGCCGCAGGGCGACAAGCGTCACCCCCAACCCGACAAGCGGCAGGATGGTTCCCCGCCGCCCCGCGCTGCGCCCGGCGGGGCAGCGTGGCGCGGCTCAGCCGGAATAGCGGACCGAGATGACGGCGGCGAACGCCTCGCCGGTCAGCGCGTCGCCGGGGGCGTGGCCCGCCGCCTCGCGCATTAATTCCAGGCAGTCGGCGATCCGCGCGCCGCGTTCGCCGGCGGCCAGCGCCGTCACCAGCGTGCCGGCAAGCTGGGCGAGCGGCAGCAGCCCGTGGGCCTGCGCCATGCCGCGCACCAGATCGACATTCTCGCAAAGCTGCGCCGGGCGGCGGCGGCGCATGTCGGCGGCAATGCCGTCTATCCGCGCACAGAGCAGCGCCCGCACATGGCGCATCGCTTCGGACTCCATCGCCTTTGTCACCGGCATCGCCCCCCGCTGGATCAGCGACGCCGACTATCGCCCGACAATGCCTAACGCCGCGTTAACCGGCGGCAGCCCTTGACAACCGCGCCCGCGCCGCGCAATGGACCCGCCCTGAACGGGAGCGGCGGCGGCGCCGCTTTTATTTTTTGCAGATAGTCATTCGAGGGTACGGGTCATGGCAAAGCCGACCACGGTCAAGATCAAGCTGGTAAGCACGGCCGACACCGGCTTTTACTACGTCACCAAGAAGAATCCGCGCAGCCCGAACACCACGGAAAAGCTGAGCTTTCGCAAGTATGACCCGGTCGTGCGCAAGCATGTCGAGTTCAAGGAAGCGAAGATCAAGTAAGCGATTCTTCGCCGAAAGATGCGCGGGCGGGCGGCGATGAGCGGCCCGCCTTTTCTTTTGCGCGGCTTCTTTGCGCGGCGGCGCGGTCAGACCAGCGCGGCGACGGAGTCGACAAAGCGGGTGACCGAGATCGGTTTCGAGACATAGGCCTCGGCCCCGGCGCCACGGATGCGGTCTTCATCGCTGCGGGCGGCGTAGGCGGTGACCGCCATGATCGGGATCGCCTTCAGCACGGCGTCGGCCTTCAGCGTTTCGATCAGCTCCAGCCCGCTGACATGGGGAAGCTGGATATCCATGATCACCAGGTCCGGCGCAAAGGCGCGGGCACGTTCCACCGCCTCGCGCCCATCGCGCACCGGCTCGCATTCATAAGCGTGGGCGCGTAACAGGTCGCAGAACAGCTTGAGATTGAGTTCATTGTCCTCGACAATGAGCACACGTTTGGTCACGCACCCCCCACAGCAACGGCCCTACGGCAACGGTTCGAGGACAGATTAGGCGATGCGAGCGCGCGGCACAAACCCCCAGGACCCGACGGCGACCGGACTGGCCGCGCTGGCCTGGACGCTGGCCGAGCCGGACCGTGCCGCCCGGCTGCTGGCGCTGACCGGCCTGACCCCGGACGCCTTGCGGCAGCAGGCCGATGCGCCGGCGGTGCTCGCCGCCGTCCTTGCCTTTCTGGAAGCGCATGAGCCGGATCTGATCGACTGCGCCGGGGCGCTGGCGGTTCCGCCCGAAACGCTGGTCGCGGCGCGGGAAGCGCTGGAACGATGAGCCGGCCGCTGCTGATTTCCGATTGCGACGAGGTGCTGTTGCACATGATGTCGCATTTCACCGCCTGGCTGGGCGAGGCGCATGCGATCGATTTCATGCCGGACGGCGCCGACCTGTCCCGCGCGATGCGGCGGCGGGCGGACGGCGCGCTCCTCACCCGCGACGAGATATGGCCGCTGCTCGACGGCTTCTTCGTCACCGAAATGCAGCGGCAGACCGTCGTTCCCGGCGCGGTGGACGCGCTGGCCCGGCTGGCCGCCAGCGCCGACATCGTCATTCTGACCAACCTCGGCGACCACCATAACGCCCGGCGACGCGAGCAACTGGACGGGTTCGGCATCCGCCACCGGGTTGTCACCAACCAGGGCGGCAAGGGCGAGCCGGTCGCGACGCTGCTCGCCGAATACCAGCCGAGCGTTGCGGTGTTCGTCGACGATCTGGCCCACCACCACCGATCCGTCGCGCGCCACGCCCCCGCCGTCCACCGGCTGCACATGATTTCCGAACCGACGCTGGCGGCGATGGTGCCGCCGGCGCCCGACGCCCATGCGCGGATCGACGGCTGGCCGGAGGCGGAAAGCTGGATCGCCGCGCGTTTCGCCGCCGGTGCGCCGGCCGGGGCTTGACCGGCGGCCGCGCCGGGTGTTTGAGCTAGCGCCATGACCATCGACGAACGCCTTGCCGAACTGGGCCTGAAGCTGCCGAAGCCAGCCGCGCCCGTTGCCGCCTATGTCCCCGCCGTCGAGGCGAGCGGACTGCTCCATATTTCAGGCCAGTTGCCGTTTCGCGACGGCAACCTGATGACCGGCCGGCTGGGCGAGGATGTCGACATCGATTTCGGGCGTGACGCCGCGCGCGCCTGCGGGCTGATGCTGGTCGCGCAGATGAAGGCCGCGCTTGGCGACCTCGACCGGGTGGCGCGGGTGGTGAAGCTGGGCGTGTTCGTCAACAGCGCCGGCCGGTTCACCGACCAGCCGAAGGTCGCGGACGGTGCATCGGCGCTGATGGTCGACATCTTCGGCGAGGTCGGCAAGCACGCGCGCAGCGCGGTCGGCGTGCCGGTCCTGCCGCTGAACGCGGCGGTCGAGATCGATGCGGTTGTCGCCGTTCGCCCAGCCTGACCCGAGGCGGACCGCCTTCCTGAGAGCGCAGCCCTTCGCCCATCGCGGGCTGCATGGCGGCGCCGTCGTCGAGAACAGCCGCGCCGCCTGGGCCGGAGCGATCGCGCTGGGCCACGGCATAGAATGCGACGTGCAGGCGGCGGCGGACGGCACCCCGTTCGTGTTCCACGACGACGATCTGGCGCGGCTGGCCGGGCGGCCGGAACGGGTGGCGGCGCTGGCCCCGGCGGCGCTGGACGCGATCCGCCTGACCGGCAGCGACGAGACGATCCCGCGCCTGACCGAAATGCTGGCGATCGTCGCCGGGCGGGTGCCGTTGCTGATCGAAATCAAGGCGGACGGCGGGCGGGTCGCGCAACTGTGCCTGGCGGTCCGCCACGCGCTGGAGGGCTATCGCGGGCCGGTGGCGGTGATGTCGTTCAACCCGCTGGTCGGCCGCTGGTTCGCCCGCCACGCCGCCCGACTGACCCGCGGGCTGGTGGTCAGCGAGGAAGGCAAGCGCGGGTCGCGCGGCGCCGTCGAACGATGGCTGTCGCTATGGCAGGCGCGGGCCGATTTCCTGGCCTATGACGTGCGCGACCTGCCGTCGCGTTTTGCCGGGCGGTTCCGCGCGCGCGGATTACCGCTGCTGACCTGGACGGTACGCTCCGCCGCGGCGGAGGAGACGGCTGCCCGCTACGCCGACCGACCGATCTACGAACGCCATCCATGACCGCCTACACCGCGCGGATCGGCGATGGCGTCGCCGGGTTCGACGCCGCCGAGTGGGATGTCTGCGCCGGCACCGCCAACCCGTTCGTCAGCCACGCCTTCCTGTCGATTCTGGAAGAATCGGGTAGCGTCGGTTCGCGCACTGGCTGGCAACCGTTGCCGATCGCGGTGAACGACGATGCCGGGCGGCTGGCCGGGGTGCTGCCCGCCTACGGCAAGAGCCACAGCCAGGGCGAATATGTGTTCGATCAGGGCTGGGCCGATGCCTATGCCCGCGCCGGTGGCGCCTATTACCCGAAACTGCAGATCGCGGTGCCGTTCTCGCCGGTGCCCGGCCCGCGGCTGCTGCTGCGCGACCCGGCGGCGGCACCGGCGCTGATCGCGGCGGCGGAAGCGGTGGTCGCCCGCCACGCCCTGTCGTCCGCCCACGCCACCTTCATCACGCCGGAGCAGGTGCCGCTGTTCGAGGCGGCGGGCTGGCTGATCCGCACCGACAGCCAGTTCCACTGGCAGAATGGCGGCTACCGCGATTTCGACGATTTCCTGACCGCCCTTGCCAGCCGCAAGCGCAAGGCGATCCGCAAGGAACGCGCCGCCGCCGTCGCCGGACTGGAGATCGTCCAGCTGAGCGGCGCGGAGATCGGCGAAGCGGACTGGGACGCGTTCTGGCAATTCTACCAGGACACCGGCGCGCGCAAATGGGGGCACCCCTATTTGACCCGCGCCTTCTTCTCTCTGCTCGGCGAGCGGATGGCGGACAAGGTGCTGCTGGTGTTCGCGCGGCGAGACGGGCGGCCGATCGCCGGGGCGCTGAACCTGATCGGCGCCGACACGCTCTACGGCCGTTACTGGGGCGCGGTGGAGGAGGTGCCGTTCCTCCATTTCGAGCTCTGCTATTATCAGGCGATCGACGCGGCGATCGCGCGCGGGCTGGCGCGGGTTGAGGCCGGGGCGCAGGGCGGACACAAGCTGGCGCGCGGCTATGCGCCGACGCCGACCTTTTCCGCCCATTTCATCGCCGACCCGAATTTCCGCGCGGCGGTGGCCGATTTCCTCGCGCGGGAACGGCAGGCGGTCGCCCGCGATATCGCCATGCTCGACACGATGACGCCGTTCCGCAAGGCGGATTAGCGGCAGGGCCGGCACGGTTCGGTAGCCGCCGCCGCCCGGCGGTGACGATCAGGCGGCGCGGCGTTCGGGGCTGGTCGACAGCCAGGCCCGCGCCATTCGCTGAGCGGCGGCGATTTCGCGCGCGCTCATCTCACCGGCGATTTCAGCCCGGCATTGCTGGCCGCGATGGCTGCCCGCGAGCGCCGACAGGTTGAACCATTTATGCGCTTCGACCAGATCGACATCGACGCCGTCGGCGCCGGACGAATAGGCGATACCCAGATCGAAACAGGCATCGGCATTGCCGCGCGCCGCATCGACCAACCGGCTTTCAATCAGGAAAGCCGCACTTCGTGAACTGTTCCCCACTGGCCTTTTCCCCTCCAGAATGGACAGAGCCAGACTATCGGCAGGGCATGGCTAAAAATCTGTTAACGCTGCCCGCTAGGGATAATTCCCGGTTTTATAGCGCAAAATCAGCGCATTGATTGATTGCGCCAGACACAACGAGGCCGGCGGCCGGGTAACCGCCTGGTCCATTTTCGGGGCATCCGAATCGGCGGGGGCATGGGCGGCAGCCGGCACGCCGGGTCCCGGCGCCTCCGGGAACCGGCCTAGAACGCGTTTTCGAGGCGACGGATCAGGGTGCGGGCCGGGCTGGGCGGCGGGCGGTCGTCACGTTCGAGGCGGTGAACGCGGTCATAGAGCGCCATGCTGGCAGCGATCAGCGCGGCGGCGGTAGCCGGCATCATCGCCAGCACGCCGGTTTCCGTCGTCGCGGCATGGCCGAGGCGGCCGCTGTCCGGGCGCAGGGCAGCCGGATCAATCTCCCCCGCCGCTTCCGCCTTGCGGTGGAGCAGCCAGGCGATGACGTGCATCAGCCGCGTCGTCACCTTCAGCGATTCGCAGGCGAAGGTCACCCGGTCGAGCGGGGCGAGCCGGTCACGGTCGGCGCGGCCGGGTTCGTCGAAATAGCCGCGCGCCTCATCGGCCAGCAGCATCGCCTCGACATAGAGCGACTCGACCAGACGCGCCGTCATCCGCCCCCTGCCCCGCGCCATGTCGTACAATCCGTCCATACCGTCGGCGTTGCCACAGCCGGCCGGGGCCAGCCAGAGCAAAACAGCGTAAATTCGGCGATTTACGATTAACGCCATCGGGCGGTCAGGCGATGATATCCGGGATCATCTGGTCTTCCAGCACGGCGATTTCGTCGCGCAGGCGCAGCTTGCGCTTCTTCAGCCGGGCGATGCGAAGCTGGTCGGGCAGCGGCTGTTCCGCCAGCGCGGCGATCGCCGAATCGAGATCGCGATGCTCGATTCGCAGGATATTCAACCGCTGTGCCGCTTCCTCCGCCGTCATCTCCATCCCCCGCATTGGCGGATGCCACGGTAGTTTGCCGCGGCCCACCGCTCAAGCCGCCGGGGGTTCGTCGCGCCGCGTGCCCCATGCCGCCGCATTCACCCAAAGCAGTACGAGACAGTTTACGAATTTCATGGTCTACTGGCCTGCCAAGACCGTCAGACCAAGGAGTGCTTTCGGATGGAACAGGCGCATCTTTCCGCCCTCAACGTCAAGCATGCCGGGCTCGATGCCAAAATCTCCAAGGAAATGAAACGCCCCTCGCCGGATCAGTCGCTGATCGCCCGGCTGAAGAAGCAGAAACTGAGAATCAAGGAAGCCATCGCCGGCCACTGAGCCGGACGGACGGCGGCGCCGGTCAGTCCCGGCGCAGCGGTTTTTGCCGCAGGTCGCGCCTGCCCGACACGGGCAGGCGGGCCGCCAGCGGATCGATCAGCCGATCCAGTTCCAACCCGACACGATCGTTCCGCGCCCAGGCGACGCGGGCGCCGACGGTGCCGATGCCCCGGACATCGACGACCAGCCGCTGGTCGACCGCGACGGGGCGGTCGAGTTCGATCATCATGCCCCTTGTCGACAGGTTGCGGACGCGGGCCAGTTCCTCACCGCCTGTCGGCAGACCACGCACCCGCGCCAGCAGGTAGAGGCTGTCGCGCGCGTCGCCGCGCTGCTCGCACTCGGCCTGCTCCGGGAGGGCGCCCGGCTCTTCCGGTGAGTTGGTGCCGTCCGGCGATGGCGCGTCGGTTTCCGTCATGTCCCCAGCCAGAACACTGTCCCCCCGCCGGGCCAAAGGCGGCGGGCGCCGCGGTGGCCGCTATTCGTCCCGCGACACCTTTTCCTGGCGCTCGTGGTTCTCTTGCGCCTCGACGGTCATGGTTGCAATCGGTCGCGCTTCCAGTCTGGCGAGCGAGATCGGCTCGCCCGTTACCTCGCAATAGCCATATTCGCCGTCTTCGATGCGGCGCAGCGCGGCGTCGATCTTGGCGATCAGCTTGCGCTGGCGGTCGCGGGTGCGCAGTTCGATCGACCAGTCGGTCTCGCTCGACGCGCGATCGGTCACGTCGGGTTCGCGCAGCGAATCGGATTGCAGCTGGACCAGCGTGCCCTGCGCTTCCCGCAATATGTCGTTCTTCCAGCCGTTCAGCTTCGCGCGGAAATAGGCGAGCTGGCGCGGATTCATGAACGGTTCGTCGGGCGAGGGGCGATAGCTGTCGTCAAGGCCGTCCGCCGCGAAATCCGCAGGCGCATTCATGTCACTCGGCGCAGTCGCCATACACGTGTCTCCAAACACCCAATCCACGCCCGCCATCGCTGCGGGATCGCGAAGCCCACTTCCCAGCGCGCCTATACCGGCGCGCCGGTGACCATACAAGCCACTGACATCCCTTCGCCTCCCGGAACGGGCCGCTGGTCATGCAAACCGCCGCAACATGCCGGAATCGTGCCTGAATGGGACGTTTACTACGCCGTTTTCCCACGGCGCGGCGCTTTTCCGCGTCGACCGGGTGAAACAAAGGTTAACCCTGTCGTGGACGACCGCGCGCCGGCCGCATGGAAGGGCGAAGGCCACCGCAATTCCCGCGACGCCCGCCAGCTGGTCGACCAGCGGCCGGAGCAGCACGTCGACTGGGGGGCGTCGTCCGGCGAGCCGCCGACCGAGGTGCCGGCGCCGCCGATGCTGCTGCTGTTCGCCGCCGCCGCCGCCGCGCTGGTCGCCCGCCAACGCTACGCCGCGCGCCGGGGCTGAGCCGCCGGCCACAGGGTTGCGCGCGGCTTTGCGCCCGGCCATAGCCGGGGGCCATGCACGATATCCGCACGATACGAGACGATCCCGAAGCTTTCGACGCCGCCCTCGCCCGGCGGGGGGCGCCGCCGGCCGCCGCCGCGCTGGTTGCCGACGACCAGCGCCGCCGCGCGCTGGCGACCGAATTGCAGACCGCGCTCGCCCGCCGCAACGAGGCGTCGAAGGCGATCGGCGCCGCCAAGGCGCGCAAGGCGGAGGACGAGGCCGCGGCGCTGATGGCGGAGGTCGCGGCGCTGAAGGAGCGCCTGCCCGCGCTGGAGGCGGAGGAGAAGGCGGCCGGAGAAGCGCTGACCGCCGCGCTTGCCGCGCTGCCCAACCTGCCCGCCGCCGACGTGCCCGACGGCGCCGACGAGGACGGCAATGTCGAGCAGGCGCGCTGGGGCACGCCGCCCGACTTCGCCTTTCCGGCCGACGAGCATGACCGCTTCGGCACCGCGCTGGGGCTGGATTTCGAGACGGCGGCGGCGCTGTCCGGCGCCCGGTTCGCGCTGCTGCGCGGGCCGGTGGCGCGGCTGTCGCGCGCGCTGGGCCAGTATATGCTGGACCGCAACACGCTGGACGCCGGGTATGAGGAAGTGGCGCCGCCGGTGCTGGTCCGTGACGAAGCGCTGTTCGGCACCAGCCAGCTGCCCAAATTCGCCGAGGATCTGTTCCGCACCACCGACGGGCGCTGGCTGATCCCGACAGCCGAGGTCAGCCTGACCAACATCGTCCGTGAGACGATCCTCGACGCGGAGGCATTGCCGCTGCGCTTCACCGCGCTGACCCCCTGTTTCCGTTCCGAAGCCGGGGCGGCCGGGCGCGACACGCGCGGGCTGATCCGCCAGCATCAATTCGACAAGGTCGAGCTGGTGTCGATCACCACGCCGGACCAGTCGGCCGCCGAGCATGAGCAGATGACCCGCGCCGCCGAGGCGATACTGGAGGGGCTTGGCCTGCCCTACCGCCGGATGCTGCTGTGCACCGGCGACATGGGCTTTGCCGCGACAAAGACCTACGACCTTGAAGTGTGGCTGCCCGGCCAGAAGCGTTACCGCGAGATATCGTCCTGCTCCAACTGCGGCGATTTCCAGGCGCGGCGGATGAACGCGCGCTACCGCCCCGCCGGCGAGAAGAACACGCGCTTCGTCCATACGCTGAACGGATCGGCGCTGGCGGTCGGCCGCGCGCTGGTTGCCGTGCTGGAAAATTACCAGCAGGCGGACGGATCGGTGCGGGTGCCCGACGCGCTGGTCCCCTATATGGGTGGCACGGCGGTGCTGGAGCCACGGCGATGAGAATCCTGCTGACCAACGACGACGGCATCAACGCGTCCGGCCTGAAGGTGCTGGAGGCAATCGCCGCCACCCTGTCCGACGACATATGGGTGGTGGCGCCGAGCGAGGAACAGTCCGGCGCCGGCCATTCGCTGACCCTGACCCGGCCGGTCCGGGTTCGCACCTATAGCGACCGGCGGTTCGCGGTAACCGGCACGCCGACCGACTCCGTGATGATGGCGCTGGCCAAGATCATGGCGGACAGCCCGCCGGACCTGATCCTGTCCGGGGTCAACCGGGGCGCCAATCTGGGTGAGGACGTCACCTATTCCGGCACGGTGTCGGCGGCGATGGAAGGGGCGCTGGCCGGTGTCCGCTCGATCGCGCTGAGCCAGGTGTCAGCGCGCGAGGGGATGGCGGACAGCGTGCCGTTCGGCGCGGCGCAGGCATGGGGCGAACGGGTGTTGCGGCCGCTGCTCGCCGCGCCGCTGGCGCCGCGCACGCTGGTCAACGTCAACTTTCCGGCGGTCGCGGCCGACGCGGTAAAGGGCATCCGTGTCGTCGCGCAGGGCCTGCGCGATTATGGCCGGACCCATATCGTCAGCGGCGTCGACCCGCGCGGTTTTCCCTATCACTGGTTCGCGCTTGGCCCGGCGATCGAGACGCCCGCCCATTCCACCGACCTGGAAGCGGTGGCGGAAGGCTATGTCGCGGTAACGCCCCTCCACCTCGACCTGACCCATTACCGGTCGATGGAGATGCTGGGGGCCGCCTACGCGTGAGCGGGCCGGCGCCCCGCCTTCCCGCCTTCCGCTGGGTCGCGGCCAGCGCCCTTGCCCTGCCGCTTGCCGGCTGCGTCGCCCCGCGCGGCGCCACACCGCCGGCGCCGCCCGCCGCCTCCGCCCCGCTGCCGCCCAGGATCGAGGCGCAGCTCGCCGGCCTGCCCGACAGCCCGCCGGTGTGGGATACACGACCGGCGCGGCCCGACGGCATCCGCGTCACCGCGTCGACCTATGTCGTGCGGCCGGGTGATTCGCTCGGCCGGATCGCCCAGACGACCGGCGCCGGGATCGACGCGATCGCCGCCGCCAACGGCATTACCGAGCCGAACCGCATTCAGCCCGGCCAGCGGCTGCGCATTCCCGGCGGCCGCTATCACCCGATCGCCGCCGGCGACAGCGGCATCGCCATCGCCCGCGCCTATGGCATCGCCTGGGACCGGATCGTCGCCGCCAACGGGCTGAGCGACCCCTATATCCTGCGCGCCGGGCGGCGGCTGCTGATCCCGGAACCGGCCGGGACACCGGGGCAGAACCTGGAGGAACGCGCCGCCGCGTTCCGCATCGACATCGATTCGATCCTGACCGGCGGCCAGCCGGCGATCGCCGAAAATCAGGTGCCGGCCCGCCCGGTCGACAATGCCCGGCAACCGCTGCCGCCAACCGCGGCGGTGGCGGAACCGCGCGAATTTTCCGGCCGGTTCGCCTGGCCGATCGACGGCCGCGTCGTCCGCCGTTTCGGCCCCGGCCAGGGGCTGGGCGAGAAGAATAACGGCATCGACCTGGCGGTTGCCGGGGGCAGCGCGATCCGCGCCGCCGCCGACGGGGTTGTCGCCTATGTCGGCACCGGCATCCCGTCCTATGGCGGGCTGATCCTGATCCGCCATGGCGACGGGTGGATCACCGCCTACGCCCAGGCGGCGGAGCTGAGCGTGACCCGTGGCCAGGCGGTGAAGCGCGGCCAGACGATCGGCCGCGCCGGCACCGGCGACGCCCGCGTCCATTTCGAAATCCGCAACAAGCGCGCGCCGGTCGATCCGCTGAAACTGCTGCCGGCGCGGTCATGAACAGCCGGCTGCGCCGTTATGTCACCCTGCGGCGGCGGTCCGACACCCCGGTCTGGCTGTCGATCGGCTGGCGGGTGCTGTTCGTGCTGGCGCTGGTCAGCATTGCGATCGGCGTCCACTGGATCGACAGCGACGGCCTGTCCGATGCCGCCGATGGGCATGTCAGTTTCCTCGACGTCGTCTATTTCACGATGATATCGATCACCACCACCGGCTATGGCGATATCGTGCCGGTCAGCGACCGCGCTCGGCTGTTCGACGCGCTGATCGTCACGCCGATCCGCGTATTCGTGGTGCTGCTGTTCATCGGCACCGCCTATAGCTTCATCTTCAAACGCACCTGGGACAGATGGCGTATGGCGCTTATCCAGAAAAGCCTGAGCGGGCACATCATCATCGCCGGTTTCGGGACCAGCGGCTCGGAAGCGGTCGAGGAACTGCTGGCGCGCGGCATTCCGGCATCCGACATCGTCGTGCTCGACCCCAGCCCCGGCGCCGTCGCGCGCGCCGAGGGCATGGGTTGCAACGTACTGGAAGGCGACGCGACCCGCGATCGCACGCTGGAAGCGGTGCGGTTGCAGAGCGCCCGCGCGCTGATCATTTCCGCCGGGCGTGACGACACGTCGATCCTGATCGCGCTGACCGCGCGCCATGTCGCGCCGGACGTGCAGATCAGCCTTGTCGTCCGCGCCGAGGACAATGAACTGCCCGCCCGCGCCGCCGGCGCCAATGTCGTCATCAACCCCGTCAGCTTTGCCGGGCTGCTGCTCGCCGGATCGGCGGAAGGCCCGCATATCGCCGACTATCTTGCCGACCTCGCGTCGAGCGACGGCAAGGTCCAGCTGGCCGAGCGGCTGGTCGACGCTGCGGAATGCGGCCAGCCGCTGAGCGCGATCGGCAGCGGGCTGGGCGTCCGGGTCTATCGCGGCGATACCGCCTACGGCCCAAGCGACCCGGAGGTACAGGCACTGCTGCCCGGCGACGTCATCGTCGAGATCGTCGACGGCAACGGGCGGCCGCGCACCGTCGGCAAGCGGCGGGACTGAACACCTGGCGTCCTGCCGGGTCCCCGCCACCAGAGAAAATTGACAGGCAAGCGCGCATGAAAAACGCCGCCGGCCTTGCGACCGGCGGCGTCTTTTTTCGGGTCAGGCCCTGCCGATCAGGCGAGGCTGACGCTGATCCGCTTGCGCGAGCGCATCGCGCCGCCGATCATGCCGAAGCCAGCGATCAGCATCGCCCAGGTCGCCGGTTCCGGCACGCCGGGAACCTCGTTGCCGCCCTGGCTCTTCCACCAGCCGACGGTGTGGTTGTCCGACTCATAGCCGGCGCTGGCCACCGTCTGCTTGAAGACGATGCGGTCGAAACCGGTCGTTTCGTTGAAGAAGTTCACGAACGCATACGGCTCGTCCTTGTTCTGGCCAACGAAGGTCCCGTCCGGGTTGCCGTAATACGGGTTGGTGCCGCTGGCATTGTTGCCGACCTTGGCGATCACGTCGGTCGGGTTGAAGGTGCCAAGCAGATTGAAACCGCCGCTGCCGTCCTTCTTGTAGAATTCAAGCACGTTGCCCGGATCGAGCGCCGACAGCCAGTAACCGAAATAGGTCAGGCTCTCACCGTTCTCAGTGGTGAAATCGATCGCGTAGCTGCCGGTCTGGCTGATGCCGGCAACCGCATAGTTGTTGTTGCCGCCGGCGCCGCCATACTGATCCGCCTTGTGGACGTTCAGGTTGCTATAGGTGCCGCTGATCGGGCTGCCGCCGAACGTGCTGGCATAGGTCGAGTGGACACCGGTCGACAGCGAGTCGAAGGTCTCGACGCCGTAATTGTTGATATCGCCACCGAAATACGCGCCGCTGGCGCTCTTGACGCCGGCGTCTTCGATCGTGACGGTGAACCCCGCCGGCAGTGCCGCGTGCGCGATACCGCTACCGGCCATCATCGCCGCACCCAGGAAAGCTACCCCAAAACGCATAACGTAACTCCTTACAGTCACCCCTACACAAAAGCGTGTGCCGCAAGGAAAGCAATCCGCGTGCCAAGTGAAACGGTCACCGCAAACCACGAGATTCCCGTCAATTATTTATTAACTATAGGTTTTTACTTAACAAAGTGTAAAAGGAACCGACGCCGTGACGGCGGTCGGTGGCGCGGCAATCGATGATGGCAAATCCGCCGAACAAGGCTTATCTGGCGCCGGTAATGGCCACCACCACCCTCCCCACCCCGCCCAAGGTCGGCATGGTATCGCTCGGCTGCCCGAAGGCGCTGGTCGACAGCGAACGCATCCTGACCAAGCTGCGCGCCGACGGCTACCAGATGTCGCCCGATTATGCCGGGGCCGACGTGGTGCTGGTTAACACCTGCGGCTTCCTTGACAGCGCCAAGGAGGAAAGCCTGGAGGCGATCGGCGAGGCGATCGCCGAGAACGGCCGCGTCATCGTCACCGGCTGCATGGGCAAGGAAGCAGAGGCGATCCGCGCCCGCTTCCCCGCCGTGCTCGCCGTCACCGGGCCGCAGCAATATGAGGCGGTGGTCGGCGCCGTCCACGATGCCGCGCCGCCGGTCCCCTCCCCCTTCCTCGACCTGGTGCCGGAAGGCGGGATCAAGCTGACCCCGCGCCACTACAGCTATGTGAAGATATCGGAGGGGTGCAACCACCGCTGCGCCTTCTGCATCATCCCCTCGCTGCGCGGCGACCTGGCCAGCCGCCGGCCCGACGCGATCCTGCGCGAGGCGGAAAAGCTGGTCGCCGCCGGCACGAAGGAACTGCTGGTCATCAGCCAGGACACGTCGGCCTACGGCGTCGACCTGCGCCACGGCGAATGGGCGTGGAAGGGCGCGCCGGTCCGCGCCCACATGACCGACCTCGCCCGCGAAATGGGCAAGCTGGGCGCGTGGGTGCGGCTACACTATGTCTACCCCTATCCGCATGTCGAGCAGGTGGTGCCGCTGATGGCGGAGGGGCTGGTCCTTCCCTATCTCGACATTCCGTTCCAGCACGCCAGCCCGAAGGTGCTGCGCGCGATGAAGCGCCCGGCCAATGACGCCAAGGTGCTGGAGCGGCTGCGCGGCTGGCGGGCGATCGCGCCGGATATCGCCATCCGTT
This sequence comes from Sphingomonas flavalba, assembly GCF_047553045.1. Taxonomy (GTDB): domain Bacteria; phylum Pseudomonadota; class Alphaproteobacteria; order Sphingomonadales; family Sphingomonadaceae; genus Sphingomonas_L; species Sphingomonas_L flavalba_A. The sequence goes on from NZ_CP180208.1 coordinate 2,192,285, forward strand.
CCAGCTTCGTCGTCGGCTTCCCCGGCGAGACCGAGGAAGATTTCCAGTATCTGCTCGACTGGCTGGACGAGGCGCAGCTCGACCGGGTCGGCGCCTTCCGTTTCGAGCCGGTGGAAGGCGCGGCGGCCAATGCCCTGCCCGACCCGGTGCCGGAGGAGGTGAAGGAGGAGCGCTACCAGCGGCTGATGGCGCGCTGTGCGGCAATATCCACCGCCAAGCTGGCCGCCAAGGTCGGCCGGACGATCGACGTGATCGTCGACGAGGCGGATGGCGATGGCGGCGCGTCCGGCCGGTCGAAGGCCGACGCGCCGGAGATCGACGGCGCCGTCCACCTGCGCGACGCGCCGGATGCGAGACCAGGCGATATCCTGTCCGTGCTGGTCGAGGATGCCGACGAGCACGACCTGTTCGGCGTGCCGGTCGCCGGATGACCGAATTCGCCGCCCTGCTCCAGCCCGACAAGGGCGAGGCGGCCCGCGCCGTCCACATCGTCGACGCCGCCGGCCATGACGCCTGGCTGAAGGCGCAGCCGCCGCGCGCCCGCGCCGCCGCCGCCGCGCAGGGCTTTGCCGCCAAGCCCGGCGACCGCGCGATCCTGCCCGCCGACGAGGCGGACGGCTGGTCTGTCGCGGTCGGCGTAGCGAAGGCGGATACGCTCACCCCATGGTGCCTGGCCGATGCCGCCGGCGGCCTGCCCGAAGGGCGCTATCGGCTGGTCGACACGGCGCCGGGGGCGGGGGCACTCGGCTGGCTGCTCGCCCAGCACCGCTTCACCCGTTATCGCGCCGCCGATGCGACGGAAGGCCCGCGGGTGCTGCTGACCCCGGACGCCGCGCACATCGCCGAGACGGTGCGGATCGCCGAATCCGTCGCGCTGGTCCGCGACATGGTCAACACCGCGCCGGAGGACATGGGCCCGGCGGCGATCGAGGCGGCGGTGCGGGCGCTGGCGGAAATGGTGGGCGGGCATGTCGGCGTGGTCAGCGGCGCCGATCTGGAACGCGACTACCCGATGGTCCACGCCGTCGGCCGCGCCGCCGGCAAGGGCCGCGAGCCGCGCCTCGTCTCGCTGGAATGGGGCAACCCCGCCCACCCGCGCGTCGCCATCGTCGGCAAGGGCGTGTGCTTCGATTCCGGCGGGCTGGACATCAAGTCGGCGGCGGGCATGCGGCTGATGAAGAAGGACATGGGCGGCGCGGCGCATGCGCTGGCGCTGGCCCGGCTGGTCACGACCGGCCATCTGCCCGTCCGCCTCCACCTGCTGATCCCGGCGGTCGAGAATGCGGTGGCGGGCAACGCCTTCCGCCCCGGCGACGTGCTGAAAAGCCGCAAGGGCCCGTCGGTCGAGGTCAGCAACACCGACGCGGAGGGTCGGCTGATCCTGGGCGACGCGCTGGCCCGCGCGTTCGAGGAGCAGCCGGCGCTGACCATCGATTTCGCGACGCTGACCGGCGCGGCGCGGGTCGCGCTTGGTCCCGACCTGCCGGCGCTGTTCGCCAATGACGACGCACTGGCCGCCGACCTGCTCGCGGCGGGTGCGGCGGTGGGCGATCCCGTTTGGCGGCTGCCGCTGTGGGACGGTTATGACGAGATGTTGAAATCCGACATCGCCGACATCGACAATGCGCCGGAAGGCGGCATGGCCGGCGCGGTCACCGCCGCGCTGTTCCTGCGCAAATTCGTGCCGGAAGGCGCCGCCTGGGCGCATTTCGACACCTTTGCCTGGCGCCCGTCCGCGCGGCCGGGGCGACCGAAGGGCGGCGAGGCGCTTGGCCTGCGCGCCGCCTGGGCGATGCTGCGCGCCCGTTACGGAGCCGCCGCCTGATCCGCCGTTCCGGCGCGGCAGACGCCCCGCCCTGTGCGACGAAATCGGAACCGAGGCGAAACCAAGTCCTTTGCGGCGCGTTCCGGCGCGTAACGATCCAATCGGATCGGGTCGATCGCGGCAGCAGAGAGGACAGACAGTGCAGGGAACCGTTCAGGACAAGGCGCTGACCGCCTGGATGCGGACGCTGCTGACCTATGTCCGTTCGGGCGAGCCGGACCTGACCAACCGCCAGATGACGCTGCTGATGGTTGTCTACCTGCAACCGGGGCCGCATACCGTACGCGGGCTGGCCCATACGCTGAACGTATCGAAACCGGTCATCACACGCGCCTTGAACAGACTTGGCGCGCTCGGCTATCTGCGACGCCAGCGCGACGATGCGGACAGACGCAATATCTTCGTGGCGCCGACGCGCGAAGGGGCGGACTTTCTTGACGGTTTCAGATCCATCATCGGGGCAAGCGGGCGCACCGGCGGCCGCACCGGCGAACGCCCTTCCGGCTGAGACATTCGCGCTCAGAGGCCGTTCGGTCGCGCTCGACCGGCGGATCAACGCGGTGCGCGGCGACGTCGCCGACCTGGCGCTGGCCGGCACATTATTCGCCCCGCGTTACGCCCGCGCGCTGATCCGCCGCTGCCTGCGCCCGGCCGTAGCGGTGCGCGATGCCGCCGGGGACTCGGCGCAGGCGGTCAGCGAACTGCTCGCCGGAGAGGCGTTCGCGGTCATCGACATCAGCGGCGGCTGGGCCTGGGGTTATTGCGTTCACGATCACTATGTCGGCCACGTCCCGCTCGCCGCGCTGGATGAAGGCGCGGCGCCCAGCCACCGCGTCATCCGGCCGGCGGCGCTGGTCCACGCCGCGCCCGATTTCCACGCGCCCGCGGTTGCCCGGCTGAGCATGGGCGCGGCGGTGGCGGCAGAGGGCGACGGGCCGTGGCTGGCGGTGGACGGCGGCGGCTACATGGTCGCGGCGCATCTGGCGGCGACGGATGTCGCCGACCCGGTGGCGCTGGCCGAAAGCCTGATCGGCACGCCCTATCTGTGGGGCGGGCGCGGCGGCGACGGCATCGACTGTTCCGGCCTGGTCCAGCTGGTCCACGGCCTGGCCGGCCAACCGCTGCCGCGCGACAGCGACATGCAGCAGCAGGCGGCCGGCACGCTGCTCGCCCCCGGAACGGCGCCGGTGCGCGGCGACCTGATCTTCTTTCCCGGCCATGTCGGGATCATGACGGACACGGCGCGGATCATCCACGCCAGCCGGGCGGCGATGGCGGTGGTCGCCGAGCCGCTGGCCGATCTTGTCGCCGCCGTCGCCGCCGACCATGCGACGCCGATCGTCGCCCACAGGAGAATAGCGTGACCGTCAGGATTTTCGTCGATGGCAGCGCCGGCACCACCGGGCTGGAGATTATCGACCGGCTCGCCGGGCGGCCGGAACTGGCCGTGGCGACCCTGTCCGACGAACGGCGCAAGGACCCGGCGGCGCGCGCCGACGCACTGGCCGCCGCCGACATCGCCATCCTCTGCCTGCCCGACGCCGCCGCGCGCGAGGCGGTGGCGCTGATCGGCGACGGCGCGACGCGGGTGATCGACGCATCGACCGCCCACCGCACCGCGCCGGGCTGGGACTATGGCTTCCCCGAATTGCGGCCGGGCCAGCGCGAACGGATCGCCGGATCGGCGCGGGTCGCCAACCCCGGCTGCTACCCCACCGCCTTCCTGGCGCTGATGGCGCCGCTGGTCGACGGTGGTTTGCTCGCCGCCGACTGGCCGTGGACGGTCAACGCCGCGTCCGGCTATTCCGGCGGCGGCAAGGCGATGATCGCCGCGTTCGAGGATGCCGACGCGCCGGATGCGAGCGCCACCGCCTTCCGCCTCTACAGCCTCGGCGCGACCCACAAGCATGTGCCGGAAATGCAAACCCATGCCCGGCTGGCCTACCCGCCGCTGTTCGCGCCGGCGGTGGCGCGTACCTATCGCGGCATGCTGGTCGACGTGCCGGTGCCTGCACAGGCGATGCGCGCCGCCCCGGCCGAACTGCGCGCCGCATTGGCCGACGCCCATGCCGGGTCGCCGCTGATCAGCGTCGCGCCGGAAAATAACGGCCCGGCGCTGGGCATTGAGGAAGTGGCCGGCACCGACCGCATCGCCCTCCACGTCTTCACCGACGCGACGAGCGGGCAGGCGCGGCTGATCGCAGCGATCGACAATCTCGGCAAGGGGGCGGCCGGCGCCGCCGTCCAAAACCTGAACCTGATGGCCGGCCTGCCGGAAACCAGCGGCTTGCGGTTGTAGGCGGCACGGCACGCCGCCACCAAACCCCCGCTTGGCGGTGGCAAAGATTTTGGCGGTAGCCAATACTCTACTTGATGAGTAGATAAATGACGTCGGTTGGTTCGGCCGGCTGCTTCCGAACCCGCGGCCTTTTGATCGTCCAGCTTGCCCCGCGTCACCAACGGCTAAAGCGCGCGTCCCGTCGTGGCAGCGGCGGGCGCGTTCCCGGAAAAAGGAACGCCCGATGACCACAGCTTTGCCCTACCCCGTCCCCGTCCGCCGTGCCCGGCGATGTCGGTGCGGCCGCTAACCGGCCGCACCCGCATTCAACGGCGCTCGCGCGCCGATTCACGGAGACAGAACATGACCGATCTTTCGACGACGGCGGGCGACCGCCGGCTCGACAGCTATTCGCTGTCGCTGCAAAGCGCCGCCCGCGCCCTGTGGGGCGACGACGGGTTCTGGGGGCGGCACCGGCCGCGCGGCCCGGCCCCGGCGGCCACCGCCGCCACACCGGGCCACCCGCGCCGCTAAGCCGGGCGGCGGCGGGGGGTGTGGCGGGCCGGTTGGCGCTGTCATCGAAATGCAATAAGGAAGCCGGATGGCCTCCGCCCACCCCCCTGCCGAAACGGCGCCGCCGTCCTTCGGCCTGCTGTTGCGCGAAATCGGCCGTATCGTCGACTGGCGGCGGACGGTAGCGCCACGCTGGCATCCCGATGCGGTCGGCGGCGGACGCCCCGTGCTGGTTCTCCCCGGCTTCCTCGCCAGCGACACGTCGACACGGTCGTTGCGCCAGGCGCTGCGCGAAGCGGGCTTCATCGCCTATGGTTGGGGTCAGGGCCGCAATTTCGGCCTGCGCCCCGATACGCTGCCGCGCGTCGACGCACTGGTCACCCGGCTGGCGGAACGGCATGGCGGGCCGGTGGCCCTGGTCGGCTGGAGCCTGGGCGGGCTGATCGCGCGCGAATACGCGAAGCAGGCGCCCGACCGGGTGGCGCAGGTGGTGACGCTGGGTAGCCCGTTTTCCGGCGACATTCACGCCAACAATGCCTGGCGGCTGTACGAACTGGTCGCCCGCCACAAGGTCGACGCACCGCCGCTGCCGCTCTCGCTGGCGGAAAAGCCGCCGGTCGCGACGACCGCGATCTGGTCGCGCCGCGACGGCGTCGTCGCCGCCGCCTGTGCCCGTGGCGAAGCCGGCGAGCGCGACCGCGCGGTCGAGGTCGGCTGCGGCCATATCGAGATGGTCTACACGCCGGAGGCGCAACGCGCGGTCATCGCCGCGCTGGCGTGACCAGCGCGGCGCCCCGTCATTGCGCGCGTAGCGAAGCAATGACGGGGGGATGAGCCTCAGGCCAGGCCGAGCTGCCAGAGGATGAACGCCTGTTCCTCCGCCTCCTCGCGCAGCGACTCGAAACGACCAGACTTTCCGCCGTGGCCGGCGCCCATGTTGGTTTTCAGCAGCAGGATGTTGGCGTCGGTCTTGGTCGCGCGCAGCTTCGCCGCCCATTTCGCCGGTTCCCAATAGGTGACGCGCGGGTCGTTGAGGCCGCCGGAGATCAGCATCGGCGGATAGGCCTGCGCCGTAACATTGTCGTAGGGGCTGTAGCTGAGCATCAGCCGGAACGCGGCCTCGTCGGTGATCGGGTTGCCCCATTCCGGCCATTCGCCCGGCGTCAGCGGCAGCGTTTCGTCGAGCATGGTGCTGACGACGTCGACGAACGGCACGTCGGCGATGACCGGGCCGTACAGCTCCGGCGCCTGATTGACCACCGCGCCCATCAGCTCGCCGCCGGCCGAGCGCCCGGCCGCCGCCACCCGCCCCTGCGCCGCGTAGCCGAGGGCGATCAGGCCCTTCGTTACGTCAACGAAATCATTGAAGCTGTTGGTGCGCTTTTCAAGCTTGCCATCGAGATACCACTGATAACCCAGGTCGTCACCGCCGCGGATATGGGCGATCGCATAGGCCATGCCCCTGTCGAGCAGCGACAGCCGCGCGGTCGAGAAGCCGGGCGCGATCGCATGGCCATAGGCGCCATAGGAATAAAGATAGAGCGCGCCGGTGCCGTCTTTCGCGAAATCCTTTGGATAGACGATCGACACCGGGATGCCGGTGCCGTCCCGCGCCGTAATCGTCAGCCGTTCGGTGCGGTAGCCCGCCTTGTCATAGCCGGACGGGATGTCCTGCACCTTCAGCACCGTCATCGCCGCCGTCGCCGGGTCGTAGTCGACGATGGTGTCGGGGGTGACCATCGATTCGTAGGACAGGCGCAGCGTCTGCGTCCGGTATTCGGGGTTCTCGTCCAGCCCGGCGACATAGCTTGCCTCCGGGAAGGCGACGCGCTTCGCCGCGTGGGTCGCATAGTCGCGCAGCTCGACCTGATCGAGGCCGGCGTCGCGGCCCTCGGTCACGTAGAAATCGGCGAAGCAGGTCATGTCGGTCAGGTAGAAGCCGTCCGACGGCGCGATCACTTCCTGCCAGGCACCGGGCGCGGACAGCGGCGCGGTGACGAGGCGGAAATTGGGGTGGGTGTCGTTGGTGCGGATGAACAGCGTGCCGGCATGTTCCTCCACGTCATATTCCCGCCCCGGCTGGCGCGGCGCGACCAGCACCGGCGCAGCCGTCGGGTCGGCGAACGGCAGGAACCGCACCTCGCTGGTCACATTGTCGCCGGTGGCGAGCAGGATCAGCGCGCGCGACTGGGTGGTGCCGACGCCGACCTGAAAGCCGTCGTCCGGTTCGCGGTACAGCTCGACATCGTCGGCGACCGGCGTGCCGAGCGCATGCAGCATGATCCTGTCGACCCGCCACTGGGCGTTGACCCGGCCGTAGAGCAGATGCCGCCCGTCCCCGGCCCAAACGACCGCGCCCAGCGTTTCCGGGATCACGTCGGGCAGCAGTGCGCCGGTCGCGAGGTCGCGGATGCGGACGGTGAAGCGTTCCGATCCGTCGTCGTCGACCGCATAGGCGAGCAGCCGGTCGTCCGGGCTGATGTCGGTCGCGCCGAGGCGGAAATAGTCCTTGCCTTCGGCCAGCGCCGGTTCGTCGATCAGCAACTCGTCCGCACCGCCGGCAACCGGGCGGCGCCACCATTTGCGATATTGCGCGCCGATGTCGAACGAGCGCCAGTAGAGATAGGCGCCGTCGCGGGCCGGAACCGAGCTGTCATCCTCCTTGATCCGGCCCTTCATCTCGGCGAACAGCGTGTCGACCAGCGGCCGGTGCGGGGCCATCGTCGCTTCGAAATAGGCGTTTTCCGCTTCCAGATAGGCGAGGATGTCCGGGTCGTTCACGTCCGGATAGGCGGGGTCGCGCAGCCAGTGCCACGGGTCTTCACGGGTAACGCCGTGGGTGGTGGTGCGGTGCGGCCGGCGATCGGCGACGGGGGGAAGCGAAAGGGTCATCTTGGCTTTCTGGAAAAGACGGGATTATGCAAGGACATCATCTGGAATGAGGCTTTGGCGATGTCCACCCACGAAGCGCGCCTGCGGGCGCTGCGCGAACAATTGAAACGTGACCGGCTCGACGGATTCGTCGTGCCGCTGACCGACGAACATATGAGCGAATATGTCGGCAGCTATGCCCAGCGGCTGGCCTGGCTGACCGGGTTCCAGGGCTCCGCCGGGTCGGCGGTGGTCCTGCCCGAAGCAGCGGCGATCTTCGTCGACGGACGTTATACCTTGCAGGTGCGCGAACAGGTCGACGGCGGGCTGTGGCAGTTCGTGTCGGTGCCGGAAACCAGCGTCGCCGACTGGCTGGGCGCCCATGCCGGCGAAGGCGCGCGGATCGGCTACGATCCATGGCTCCACACCCGCGCCTGGGTGGAGCAGGCAAGCAGGGCACTGGCGGCGAACGGCGCGACGCTGGTCGCGGTCGACACCAACCCGGTCGACGCGGTGTGGCCCGACCGGCCGGCGCCGTCGGCGGCCCGGCTGGAACCCTATGCCGACGAACGCGCCGGGCGCTCCTCCGCCGCCAAGCGGCAGGACATCGCCGACTGGCTGCATGCCCGCCGGGCCGACGCGGTGGTGCTGTCGGCGCTCGACTCGATCGCGTGGACGCTGAATGTCCGCGGCCGCGACGTCACCCACACGCCGGTCGCCCTCGCCTATGCGGTGGTCAACGCCGACGCGACCGCCGACCTGTTCGTCGCGCCGGAAAAAATGACCGACGCGGTCGCCCAGCATCTGGGCAACGCGGTCCGCGTTCACGACCGCGCCGCCTTCCCCGCCGCGCTCGGCGGGTTCGGCGGCAAGCGCGTCGTCGTCGACCCGAACTTCGCGGTCGCGGCGATCTTCGACCGGCTCGACGCCGGCGGGGCGGAAGTGATCGCCACCCGCGACCCGACCGTGCTCGCCAAGGCGATGAAGAACCCGGCCGAAACCGCCGGGCACAAGGCGGCGCAGGCGCGCGACGGCGCCGCGCTCAGCCGCTTCCTCCACTGGCTGTCGGTAGAGGCGCCGAAGGGCGGCCTGACCGAATTGAGCGTGCTCGCGAAGCTGGCGGAATTCCGCGAGGCGACCGGTGTGCTGGTCGACCAGTCCTTCGCCACTATCTCCGCCGCCGGGCCGCATGCCGCCATCCCGCATTATCATTCGACCGAGGCGTCCAGCCTGCCGCTGGAGATGGACCGGATCTTCCTGGTCGATTCAGGCGGGCAATATCTCGACGGCACCACCGACGTGACCCGCACCGTCATCGTCGGCACGCCGACGGAGGAGATGCGCGACCGTTTCACCCGCGTGCTGAAAGGCCATATCGCGCTGGCGACCGCCACCTTCCCGCCCGGCACCACCGGCGGGCAACTGGACATTCTGGCCCGGCAATATCTGTGGGCGGCGGGCCTCGATTATGCCCACGGCACCGGCCACGGCGTCGGCGCCTATCTGTCGGTACATGAGGGGCCGCAGCGAATCGCCGCGCCGACCTACCCCGGCGGCGGCCCGTCGGAACCGCTGTGCGCCGGCATGCTGCTGTCGAACGAGCCGGGTTATTACAAGGCCGGCGAATACGGCATCCGCATCGAAAATCTGGTGCAGGTGATCGACAAGCCGACACCGGGCGGCGACCAGCCGATGCTGGGTTTCGAAACGCTGACCTTCGCGCCGATCGACCGCGCGCTGATCGCCGTCGCCATGCTCAGCCCGGAGGAGCGGGCGTGGATGGACGCCTATCACGCGCAAGTGATGGCGATCGTCGGGCCGCAGCTTGACGGCGCCGACCGCGCCTGGCTGGAGGCCGCCTGCGCGCCGCTGTAACGGCGGCGCGCGGGGGCGGGGATAGCCGGGCTCGCAATGCCGGGGGATGCGCGCTCCCGCCTTCCAGGCAGCGGCGCATCTTAGCTCTGGCTTAGTCGTCGGCGGGCGCGGGCGGCGGCGGGGCAGCGGGTTCGGCGCGGGACTGGGCCTTGCGGCGGCGCAGGTTCGCGCGCAGCGCCTCCGCCAGCCGTTTTTCCCGCGCTTCGTCCTTGCTCATGCGCTCAGCCCTTCACCGGCGCCGGAGGACCCTACTGCCCGCCCGGACCACCGGGCATCTGCATCTGCTGCTGCATCTGCATCTGCTGGAGCACCGCCATCGGGATGAAGTCGATCAGTTCGACGTCGAAGGTCAGCAGCGCGTCGGCGGGGATCGGGCCGCCCGGCGGCACCTTGTCGCCATAGGCCAGTTCCGGCTTCAGCCAGATGCGGTACTTGCCGCCCTTCTGCATCAGCTTCAGCGCTTCGGTGAAGCCGGGGACGACGCCGGTCACCGGGAAGGGGGTACGCTCGCCCTTGTCGAACTGCTTGCCGTCGCGCAGCGTGCCGACATAGTTGATCAGCGCCACGTCGGCATCGGTCGGGCTGTCGCCCTCCCCCGCCTTGACGACCTGATACTGCAGGCCGCTCGCGGTTTCGACCACGCCCGACTGCTTCTTGTTCCAGCTCAGGAAATCGGCGTTGGTCCCGGCCTGGGCCACGACCGCGCCGGTCCCGGACCAGGCGATGGCGGCACCGGCGGCGGCGACCAGCGCCAGGCCGATGCACAGGCGGGTCAGCGTGCCCTTCTGCACCGGCTGCAGCGGAACGGCGGTGTTCGACATGGCGGCGGCCTCAGCGGGCGCCGTCGCGCTCGGCGCGCTTGCGCTCCAGCTTACGGGCGCGGCGGATGGCGGCGGCGCGTTCGCGGGCGCGCTTCTCCGACGGCTTCTCGTAGTGACGACGCAGCTTCATCTCGCGATACACGCCCTCGCGCTGCAGCTTCTTCTTCAGCGCGCGCAGGGCCTGGTCGACATTATTGTCGCGAACGATGATCTGCATAAACCTGTCGATCTCCAATCAATTTCCAACGCCCTTCCGGCTGATCGGACGGACCGCGGGCGCAAAGAAAAGGGTCGGCGCGGAATCGCTTCCGCCCCAGAAGGCTGGCGCCCTACCAGCGCGGCCGCTGATTTTCAAGCGCATTGCGCCCGCGATCATCGCCATGCGATACAGGTAGCGAAACGCAACCGGCGCCGCACCACGCGACGACCGAGCAAGGAGAGAAGCAATGGCAACCGCGATCAGGCGCAATTCGCGAGTGAGCGACGGCGAGCGCCAGGCCCGGCAGCAGCTTGCCGCCTGCTACCGCGTGTTCGCGATGCTCGGTTGGGACGAGATGATCTACAACCACATCACTCTGCGGCTGGACGACGAGCCGGACGCGTTCCTGATCAACCCCTACGGCCTGCATTTCAGCGAAGTCACCGCGTCCAACCTGGTCAAGATCGACATCGACGGCAACAAGCTGGACGACAACCCGCATCCGGTGAACCTGGCCGGTTTCACCCAGCACAGCGTGTTCCACCGCCATCTGCCCGACGCGCATTGCATCATGCACACCCACACCACCGCCGGCATGGCGGTGAGCGCGGTCGAGGGCGGGCTGCGGCCGACCAATTTCTACGCCTGCAACTTCGCCGGCCAGATCGCCTACCATGATTTCGAGGGGATCACCGTGCGCGCCGAGGAAGGCGAGCGGCTGGTGGCCCATCTGGGCGACAAGCGGGTGATGTTCCTGCGGAACCACGGCATCGTCGTAATGGGCAAGACCCTGCCGGAAGCGTTCCTGAAACACTGGGCGTTGCAGCGCGCCTGCGAGATTCAGCTGGCCACCGCGTCGATGGGCACGCCGATCGAGGTGCCGGCGGACGTCGTCGCCGTCCACCAGCGCGATCTGTCGAAGGTGCAGATACCCGGCGGACCCGGCGTGCCCGATTTCGCCGCGATGGTCCGCCTCGTCGATCGCATCGACCGTAGCTGGCGCGACTGAACCGGCCGGCGTCGCCGCGCCTTGACAGCACGCCGCCCGCCCCTCATAGGCGCGCCTCATTCGGTCGACCGTGCTGCCGTAGCTCAGTGGTAGAGCGCATCCTTGGTAAGGCTGAGGTCGTGAGTTCAATCCTCACCGGCAGCACCATTTTCATACAGGCTTCGAGAATTTCCTGACCCCGCCCTGCGGGCCGCCGCGAACGGCGCGGTTCCGCGGCATGGCGGCCGCCCTGCGTTCGAACCGAAATGCAGCGCCCCGCCCAGCGAGCCTATCCTGGCGCAAGTCCCACCGACCGCCTTGGAAGGCGCTGCCAGCGCACGGGCGAAGCCGAATGCCCGTATGCGCACCAAGGGGCATTGGTGGCGGGGCGGTTCTATTCGGTGGCGATGGACCGGGCGTTCGACGAAGCCCTCACCTATGCCGCACTGCGCCCGACCAAGAGCATCGGTCCCTGTCGGCTCGCCGCAATGGCTGGAGGACATGGAAGCGCGCATCGCGCTTATCCCTCAGGCCCAAAAGCGGGGACCGAAACCCAAATCTATCGGATTTAGCGGCTCGTAATGTCATTGGGCGACAAGACGCGAATCCGTGTCGCAAGCGATAGCGGCGGAGAAACCGGCTAGAATCGTGCGCCCACCACGGGCTTGGCAACTGGTGACCCCTACGGGAATCGAACCCGTGTTTCAGCCGTGAAAGTCAAATTATTTGAAGTATTTCCGTCCATGATCGTCCATGCACGTGCTTGAAATCCCTGTATTTGCTTAATATACTTCCACCGCATTCCAGGACGATACAGGTATGCATATTTGACGTATATTTGACGGTTTTGACGGCGGTGGCAAAGACACTTAACGAGTCACCTCTTACCACGCGAAACGCGAGAGACAAACTCTCGCGTGGCACTCACTGGCGCGCCATCGACCCGGACGTTCATCTTGGCTATCGGAAGGGAGTCAGGGGCGGCCGCTGGCTCGTCAGATGGTACGGTGGCCAGCAAAAATATCGCCAAGCCACGCTCGGCACAGCGGATGATGCCATCTGCGAGGGGGCGCTCAGCTTCGAGGCGGCCGCCAAGCGAGCACGGGAGCATGTCAGCAACTATCGACGAGCGGTTCGGGGCGTCAGCGGCGGAGCGGCGCCCACTCTTCGCATCCCGGTCGAGCAGTATATCGCGATGCGCGACGCCAGGGACCGGGCCAGGGAGCAGCGTCCCATCCGGTCCGATGCGTCGCGTCGGCTCGGACGCTACATCCTCGATGATCCGATCGCCGACCTGGCTCTGCACGAACTAACCGACGCAGCGCTCCGGGCGTGGCGCAAACGCCTGAACCCCAAGTTGGCGCACACGACGACGCAACGCCTCTCCAGCGATCTCAAGGCGGCCCTCAACGCCTACTATCTCGAGAACCGAAAGAAACTCCCAGCCGATTTCGCCGAGACGGTGCGGGTTGGTCTCAAGACACCATCTCAGGAGATTCCGGCCGAACCAAAATCATCCCAGGCCCAGATGCTGACGGACGAGCAGGTCAGAGCGGTCGTGCAGGCGGCGATAGAGCAGGACGTCGACGGCGATTTCGGACGCCTAATCCTGGTCATGGCATCCACTGGCGCACGCTTCGCCCAAGTGCGGCGCCTTCGCGTCGAGGACGTGCAGCCTGAATTCGCCCGGATCATGATGCCCGCGAGCCGCAAGGGCAAACCCAAGGCGACACGATACATCGCGGTGCGCGTCGGCCCGGACATCCTTGCTGCCCTAAAGCCGGTCATCGACGGCCGCGACCCAACCGAGCCCCTGCTATGCCGGTGGCGCCATATCCAGATCAGCCCAACCCAATGGCAGCGAGTCAGTCGCGGGCCCTGGTACACGCCGTCCGAGATGCTCCGCCCCTGGCGTGCCGCCTGTGCGAAAGCGGGCGTTCCCGGAAAAATCCCGTACGCTCTTCGCCACTCTTCGATCGTCAGGGCTATCCGCACTAATCTGCCCATTCGACTGGTTGCCGCTCTCCACGATACCAGCGTGACGATGATCGAACGCCATTACGGACGGTGGATCACCGAGGGGCTTGAGGAACTCGCTGCCCAAGCGATCATACCGATCGTCCCTTGTGGGCAAGCTGGCGAGGAGGACGAGTGGATGCTTGAGGCTGCCGAATGACGGGCGGCCGGGCAGGCTCGAGGAGCTTGCTGCGAAAGCCGTCGTCCCGATTTTATCGGCGGAATGAAGATGCGTTCAATTAATCGCTTCCTTCTCCTTCCAGCAGTCGCTTCAAGCTCTTGAAGAGGATGAAGGTCGAACGACCGATCTTCACGGTCGCGATATCGCCAGTTTCGATCAGTTCGTAGATTCTCGACCGACTGATGCCGGTCAGTTGGACCGCCGTGCGTATCCTCACGCTGATCGGCTCGAAAGGGATATCAGTGTGCGAGCCTGGGCGTCCAAGTCGAGGGACTTCCGGCTCGTCTCCGTGATGCGATCGCGACGCGGTCATGACGACCGCCCGCGGGTACGCAAAAATCCTCGATCGCTTTCGATGAAGCCGGCCAGCATCGCCGGAATCAGATCAGAAACCTGCTCCTGGATGCCATAGGTTTCGGCGTAGAGCGCAGCGTAATCGATCAGAGCCTGATGCAGGTCCGGCATGATGCTGATGCTGAGCTTGACCGGCGTCCGGTCCGGTAGGCGCGCAAGCTTGAGTTCCGCCATGGTCTCCTACTCCTTCCAAGGTGCCAAGATCAGATCGCGATGGACAACCAGGCGAACCGGAGTGCCGGGGCGGACCGTGATGGTCGGCTGGATATTGAGGTTGCGGGACGTAATCTGGTCGCCGGCGCGCGACACGTTCTGCTGCGTGGATTCGCGGATTGCCTGGACGAGGTCGCTCTCGCCCGAGAAAGTCAGGTCCGCGCCGACGCCAAGCAATGTCGAGATCGCGACGCCCTTGAGGAGCGTCCAGCTATGGAAATCGACCTTGTCGGCAAGGCCCGCATAGCCTGGTCTGCCCCCACCGAGTGGACCGATTGGTTTGTTAGTGCATTAAGCTCATCGCCGCCATATCCGGACGGAGGTGGAGCGAAGCGGAACCGGAGGCCGGATATGGCGGTGTCGCCGTTTCCGGTGCCGGTGGCCGGTAGCCCAGGCTGCTATGCGGGCGGACGGTGTTGTAATGCCGCCGCCATGCCTCGATCAGCACCCTGGCCTCGGCGAGGCTGTAGAAGATCTCGCCATTGAGCAGTTCGTCGCGAAGCGACCCGTTGAAGCTTTCGTTATAGCCATTTTCCCATGGTGATCCCGGCGCGATGTAGAGGGTCTTTACGCCGATCTGCCCCAGCCATTTCTGGACGGCGGTCGCGATAAACTCGCTACCATTATCGGATCGTATATGCGCTGGCGGCCCACGCGAGTGGTCTGCCCCCACCGAGTGGACCGATTGGTTTGTTAGTGCATTAAGCTCATCGCCGCCATATCCGGACGGAGGTGGAGCGAAGCGGAACCGGAGGCCGGATATGGCGGTGTCGCCGTTTCCGGTGCCGGTGGCCGGTAGCCCAGGCTGCTATGCGGGCGGACGGTGTTGTAATGCCGCCGCCATGCCTCGATCAGCACCCTGGCCTCGGCGAGGCTGTAGAAGATCTCGCCATTGAGCAGTTCGTCGCGAAGCGACCCGTTGAAGCTTTCGTTATAGCCATTTTCCCATGGTGATCCCGGCGCGATGTAGAGGGTCTTTACGCCGATCTGCCCCAGCCATTTCTGGACGGCGGTCGCGATAAACTCGCTACCATTATCGGATCGTATATGCGCTGGCGGCCCACGCGAGATGAACAGGTCGGCCAGGGCCGCCAGAACATCCTCATGCTTGAGCTGCCGTGCAACGATGAGCGCCAGGCATTCCCTGCTGGCCTCGTCGATGATCGTGAGGATGCGGAACTTGCGACCGTCATGCGTCCGCCCCTCGACGAAATCGTAGGCCCAGACATGCCCCGGATATTCGGGGCGTAGCCGGATGCACGATCCGTCATTGAGCCATAGACGCCCGCGCTTTGGCTGGCGCTGCGGGACTTTCAGTCCTTCACGCCGCCATATCCGCTCGACACGTTTATGGTTCACCGTCCATCCCGCATGGCACAGCAACGCCGTGACCCGGCGGTAGCCGTAACGACCATATTGCTTCGCCAATGCAATGATGTCCTCGGTCAGTGCCTGTTCGTCATCCGCCCCGCGCGGCATCTTGCGCTGCGTCGATCGATGCTGACCCAGCACCCGGCATATCCGTCGCTCGGATACCCGCACTGGCAGATCCCGTCGTACCTGATCGATGCAGCGCCGCCGCCGCGCGGGGCTCAGAAGTTTCCCCGTGCAGCCTCCTGCAAGATCAGCTTGTCCAGGGTCAGGTCCGAGATCGCCCGGCGCAGCCGCTGGTTCTCCTTCTCCAGATCCTTCATCCGCCGCGCCTGGTCGGTCTTCAGGCCGCCATACTCCTTGCGCCACCGATAATAGGTCTGCTCGCTGACCGCGATCCGGCGGCAGGCTTCAGCCGTGCTCGCTCCCTGCGCCAGCACAATCTCAACTTCACGCAGCTTGCCGATGATCTCTTCCGGCTTGTGCTTCTTGCTCGGCATTCAATGTCCCTTTCATGGTCCAGACTATCATAGTCTCTGGGCCACTCAGCGGGGGGCAGATCAGCGCCGTGAAAGGTGATCCTAGGCTCGTTATTCGTCACTGCATATGCTCCAAATTGGCCGGGTCCTGATCCGTGGCACCTTAGTAACGCGCTATGCTCCCGCTATGAGAGATTCTCCTTAGCGAACACCGACATGCACCTGCTGGATCGTTCATCAAAACGGAAAAACATCAGCACTGCTACCGTGGTATTGGAGGGTAGCAGCCAGATCCCCCTGGCATCTCCTCGTTCGCGGATCCTCGCGTCTGCTGCATTAGCGCGATCGAGAAGCCCAGACAGTTCCAGAACGCAAGCAATCACGGATAGAGAGACCAGTGTGATGAGGGCTGAACGACGCCAAGCATCTGCACGATGGCGGCGCCTGCCTTGGCATGCCTCACCGCCGGAACGAATTGGGAATATTGCGGATAGACTGGAATACATCCAGCCCGCTCAAATGGCGGGATGACGAAAATTGCCACCCTAACCCTGAACCCGACGATCGACGTCGCCTATGAAATCGATCGCATGTTCCACACGCGCAAGATGCGAACCAAATCCGAATTCTACAACCCAGGCGGCGGTGGTATCAACGTCGCCCGGGTCTTTGTTCGTCTCGGCGGCAATGCCCGAAGCTATTATATGGCGGGCGGTGCCACAGGCGAGGCTCTCGACGGTCTGCTCGACCTCCATCAGCTCGTCCACAATCGCATCTATATCGCGGGCCATACCCGCGTCGCATCCGCCGTGCTCGAACTCGAAAGCGGCAAAGAATATCGCTTCGTTCCACCGGGGCCGACCATCCAGCCCGCCGAGTGGCAGGCTTGCCTTGACCAACTTGAAACCGCGCAGTGTAATTTCATGGTGTTGAGCGGGTCGCTGCCGCCCGGCATTCCCGACGATTTCTACGGTCAGATCGTAGCGCTGATGCGCCAGCGCAATATTCCCGTTATCCTCGACAGTTCAGGGCCCGGACTCAAGGGCGGGCTCGATGAAGGCGGCGTTTTTCTTGTGAAGCCCAGCATCGGCGAGTTACGGCAATTGACCGAACTCAAGCTCGGTAATACCGACGAGATCACCCGTGCGGCACTCGAAATCGTTCAATCCGGACGAGCCGCCCATGTCGCCGTGACCATGGGCCATGAAGGCGCGATCCTTGCCAGCGCTGCCGGGCCACTATTCCTGCCCGCTGTCACCATCGAGGCGAAAAGCGCGGTTGGTGCCGGCGACAGCTTTCTGTCCGCCATGCTCTTTGCGATCTCGATTGGCTGGGAGATGGGCGAAGCATTTCGTTTCGGCATTGCCGCTGGTGCTGCCGCCGTAATGAGCCCAGGCCACGATCTCGCCAGGCCAAGTGATATCGAACACCTATACCAGCAGACGTCGCAAATACCGTGAGTGTTGCGAAGACCGGTATATCCCTCCAACTTCCGGGGCAGTGAGGGCACCGTCTTTACTGCCTCAGTGCTTACGCACGAATTTGGTCTGCCCCCACCGAGTGGACCGATTGGTTTGTTAGTGCATTAAGCTCATCGCCGCCATATCCGGACGGAGGTGGAGCGAAGCGGAACCGGAGGCCGGATATGGCGGTGTCGCCGTTTCCGGTGCCGGTGGCCGGTAGCCCAGGCTGCTATGCGGGCGGACGGTGTTGTAATGCCGCCGCCATGCCTCGATCAGCACCCTGGCCTCGGCGAGGCTGTAGAAGATCTCGCCATT
This sequence comes from Sphingomonas flavalba, assembly GCF_047553045.1. Taxonomy (GTDB): domain Bacteria; phylum Pseudomonadota; class Alphaproteobacteria; order Sphingomonadales; family Sphingomonadaceae; genus Sphingomonas_L; species Sphingomonas_L flavalba_A. The sequence goes on from NZ_CP180208.1 coordinate 2,210,047, forward strand.
GAGCAGTTCGTCGCGAAGCGACCCGTTGAAGCTTTCGTTATAGCCATTTTCCCATGGTGATCCCGGCGCGATGTAGAGGGTCTTTACGCCGATCTGCCCCAGCCATTTCTGGACGGCGGTCGCGATAAACTCGCTACCATTATCGGATCGTATATGCGCTGGCGGCCCACGCGAGATGAACAGGTCGGCCAGGGCCGCCAGAACATCCTCATGCTTGAGCTGCCGTGCAACGATGAGCGCCAGGCATTCCCTGCTGGCCTCGTCGATGATCGTGAGGATGCGGAACTTGCGACCGTCATGCGTCCGCCCCTCGACGAAATCGTAGGCCCAGACATGCCCCGGATATTCGGGGCGTAGCCGGATGCACGATCCGTCATTGAGCCATAGACGCCCGCGCTTTGGCTGGCGCTGCGGGACTTTCAGTCCTTCACGCCGCCATATCCGCTCGACACGTTTATGGTTCACCGTCCATCCCGCATGGCACAGCAACGCCGTGACCCGGCGGTAGCCGTAACGACCATATTGCTTCGCCAATGCAATGATGTCCTCGGTCAGTGCCTGTTCGTCATCCGCCCCGCGCGGCATCTTGCGCTGCGTCGATCGATGCTGACCCAGCACCCGGCATATCCGTCGCTCGGATACCCGCACTGGCAGATCCCGTCGTACCTGATCGATGCAGCGCCGCCGCCGCGCGGGGCTCAGAAGTTTCCCCGTGCAGCCTCCTGCAAGATCAGCTTGTCCAGGGTCAGGTCCGAGATCGCCCGGCGCAGCCGCTGGTTCTCCTTCTCCAGATCCTTCATCCGCCGCGCCTGGTCGGTCTTCAGGCCGCCATACTCCTTGCGCCACCGATAATAGGTCTGCTCGCTGACCGCGATCCGGCGGCAGGCTTCAGCCGTGCTCGCTCCCTGCGCCAGCACAATCTCAACTTCACGCAGCTTGCCGATGATCTCTTCCGGCTTGTGCTTCTTGCTCGGCATTCAATGTCCCTTTCATGGTCCAGACTATCATAGTCTCTGGGCCACTCAGCGGGGGGCAGATCAAGGCGGAAGCGGTTTGCCGCCGCGAGCCCAATCATCGCTGCGAACACGACCAGCTTCACGATCAGCAGCTGGCCATAGAGCGATGTCGCCAATGCCCAGACCCGGTCCGGCCCAACCAGGATCCAGCTGTTGACGAGTCCGGTCAGCACAAGAAGCGTGACTACGGTCGTACCGGTCACGGCGAATCCGTCGAGCGCGCGATGAGACAGGAGGAGATGGGCGTCGTCGAACAGGTTGCGTCGCCGGAACAGAAGTAGCGCCAATCCCAGGATGGCCCCGATCCATGCTCCGGCCGCTAGCAGGTGCACAATGTCCGCAACTAGATGGATCAATCCGGTCGCACCTTCGTCCATCGCGCCATGGCCGGTCCATGCGAGCGACCCCAGCGCAATCGCTCCGCTGATTGAGACTGCGCCTAGCCCCAATTCGGGAAATCGAACTATCAGCGGCGTCATCAAGACGACCGCGATTAAAGCGCAGACGCGCACGATTGCAGCCGTGCCGATGCTCGTTTGCCAGAGAATGGCGTCGATGCTCGCCCGATCAACATCGGCCACCGACACACCGGCCATTGATGAGGCGAGCATCGCAACGCCGACAGCGCTAAGTATCGCGCCAAGCAGCGCCGTTCCGGCCGCCCAGGGCCAGAGCGGCACGGCCAGGTGCCTCCGTTCCGGCGCTCGGAGGCCGTACAGCCAGAACAGGGGCACGCCGAAGACCACGGCGAGGTCCGCGTAGAGTGCGAATCTCAGGACAGCCATCGGCGTGTCGAACATCTTATTTTACAGCGAAGCTGAACTTGCCTTCCATCCGGTGCGTGTCCGCGCCCGCCGCATGCCATTCGACCTGATAGGTACCGGTCGGGAGCGGACGCTGCATTGTCAGGGTCATTGACTTGCCGTCCTTGGTGATCGCGGACGTAACCCCCGAAATCTTCATCGGCGCGTGCTTAGCCATGCCCGGCATACCGATCATGACGACTGCAGCGCCGGCGAACTGGGGCAGCACCTTCTCGTTGAAAGTCAGCACGATCTTCGAAGGGTTGCCAACCGTTGCATTCGCCGCCGGCGTCGAGGCGACCAGCTTGGTGTGCGCCTGCGCGGGCAGAGCGATTCCGGCAGCAATCAGCGCCGAGAGGATTGTCAATTTACGCATCATCATGAGATCCTTCTAGGGAGCGTTACCTACATTACGGGCGTCGACGCCAAACCCCTCACATGAGGGGAATATCGGTTTGGCGCGTATTGAATTCAGCGGGCTGGCAAGGATGAAAGCTATGGATATCGACAAGGCTCTGGCCGGATTGCGCACGGCGCCGACCGACCCCAGACTAAACATGATCGACGATGCCGTCATGGCCGGTGTCTTGGATGCGCGGACCCGCGACGCAATCGGGCTGCGTTCGATGGCACTCGCGGCTGGAGGCGCGCTGATCATTGGGCTTGCTGGAACGACCTTCTCGGAAGCGCCCGCTTCGACATCGCCCGCCCTCGCTCCGCTCGCCTACGCGCCCTCGACGCTGCTGGGCGGCCGCTGATGACCAAGAGCCGGATCGCTCTTGTCGCCATCATTGCGTTTCTCGCCGCTCTGGCCGGTGTTGCGGCTGGCCGGATCATGCTCCCGGCGCCGCAGCCGTCGGAAACAGAGCTTCACGCGCTACTCCATCGACAGATGGACTTGACCGCCGACCAGCACGCAAGGCTTGACAGGATTGAGCAGGATTTCGCCGTTCGTCGGAAGGCACTGGAGCGTGGCATGCGCTCTGACAACGCAAGGCTCGCCGAGGCTATTGCAGCGGAGCAAGGCTATGGGCCTAGAGTCTCCGCCGCGATTGATCACTCCCACATGTTGATGGGCGATTTGCAGAAGGTCACGCTTGAGCACATCTTCGCGATGCGAGCCGTGCTGCGCCCGGACCAAAAGGCCAGGTTCGACAGAGCGGTGACCAAGGCGTTGACCGACCCCAAGCCGTGAGCGGCGGCGACAAGGCGCTCAGCGATACGGAACTGGCGAGACTGGCGCGCGCTGGCCGGCAAGCCGCCTATCGGGAGCTGATGGCGCGGCACCGGGATGCGGTGTTCCGACTGGCCCGTAGCTACGCCGGAGATCCGGACGACGCGCTGGACCTCACCCAGGAAGGGTTCATCGCCGCGTTTGCAGCGCTCGACCGCTACGACCCTGCGCGACCGTTCCGCCCATGGCTGCTGCGCATTGCCCTCAACAAATGTCGCGACTGGTCGCGGAGGCGCGCCGTCCGCCGCTTCTTCACCTTCGCTGCGCCGCTCGATGAGGCGCATGCTGTACCGGATCCAGCAGCCGATCCCGAGGAGCAAACAGCTGATGCGCGCGAACTCGCCAAGGTTTCAGCGGCAATCGCCAACCTGCCAAAGAGCCTGAAGGAACCATTAATCCTGACGGCGATCGAAGGACTGTCGCAAGCCGAGGCGGCCGCCGCGCTTGGCATTTCTGAGAAAGGTGTCGAAGTGCGCATCTATCGGGCTCGAAAGAGGCTTGCCGAAATCCTGGAGCGAGATCGCCTTCACCCATCTTGACCCTGACACAGTGTCAAACCCCATCTCCATATCGCGTCGTGAGGGATCGCCCGAGCCGACGCGTATTCACACCGAACCCCCCTCAAACTCGGATTGCCATGTCTGCCAAGCTTCTCTTCGACCGTCGCGCGCTACTGAAGGGCGGAGCGGCAGCAGGCGGCGCGCTCGCGCTCGCCCCGATGTTTCCTGCCTGGGCTCGGACGGGAAGTCCTGGCATCGCGCCGACCTTACCGATTCTGTCTGGCGAGGATATCCACCTGAAGGTCGCGCACATGCCCTTCAAGGTTGGGGGCCGAACGGGACGCGCGATCACGATGAATGGCGTGCTGCCCGCGCCGCTGATTCGGCTGCGCGAGGGCCAGAACGTCCGCATCCATGTCGAGAATGCCTTGGAGGACGAGGACACGTCTATCCACTGGCATGGCTTCATCCTGCCGTTCCAGATGGACGGAGTGCCCGGCATCAGCTTCCCCGGCATTCTGCCGAAGACGACCTTCACCTACGAATTCCCGGTCGTCCAAAATGGCACCTACTGGTACCACAGCCATTCCGGGCTGCAGGAGCAGCAGGGCCATTATGGCCCGATCATCATCGATCCGAAGGGCGCCGATCCGGTCGCCTATGACCGCGAGCATGTGATCGTGCTCTCGGACTGGACCTTCCTCCACCCGCACACCGTTATCGCGAAGCTCAAGCAGCAGGGCGGTTACTTCAACCGCCAGAAGCAGACGCTGCTTAGCGGCTCGATGAGCGCGGAAGAGCGGCTGATGTGGGGCAAGATGCGAATGGACCCAACTGACATCTCCGACGTCACGGGCTCCACCTACACCTACCTCGTCAACGGCCATGGACCCGAGGAAAATTGGACGGGTCTGTTTCGCCCGGGCGAGCGGGTGCGGCTGCGCTTCATCAACGCCTCGGCGATGACGATCTTCAATGTACGCATTCCCGGATTGCCGATGACGATCGTCCAGGCGGACGGTCAGAATGTCCGTCCGGTCGAGACGGACGAGTTCCAGATCTCAGTCGCCGAGACCTATGACGCAATCGTCACGCCGACGGAAGACAAGGCGTTCACGCTGCTCGCAGAATCGATCGACCGCTCCGGCATGGTGCGCGCGACGCTCGCTCCGCGCATGGGCATGTCAGCACCCGTACCGCCGCTTCGCCAACGCCCGACGCTGTCGATGAAGGACATGGGCATGGGGGGCATGGACCACGCTGCGATGGGTCATGGTGCCGGGGCGGGCCAGACGATGACCGGAATGGATCACGGATCGACGCAGGCCACGGGCCAGTCCGCCGACCAAGGCATGTCGATGAGCCATAATATGCGCGACAAATCGCTCGTGCCGCCCAACGTCAAAGTGGGGGTGGGGGTCGACTCGATCGCGCCGATGCCAGTCGACCGCACCGGCGACCGTCCGCTGGGGCTGGAGAATGAGCCGCACCGAGTGCTCACTTATCACGACCTGAGGCCGCTCACGCCGTTCTGGGACAAGCGCGCGCCCACGCGCAGCGTCGACATACACCTGACCGGCAACATGGAACGGTTCATGTGGTCGTTCGACGGCAAGAAGCTCAACGAAGGCGCCGAGCCGATCCGCTTCGCGCGCAATGAGCGAGCGCGCGTCAATCTCATCAACAACAGCATGATGAGCCACCCTATTCATATCCATGGCCATTTCTTCGAGGTCGTGACCGGAATGCCGGGCGGGAACCCGATCAAGCATACGGTGAACGTAATGCCCGGCGGGAAGGTAAGCTTCGACCTGACGGCGGATGCGCCCGGCGACTGGGCGTTCCACTGCCACCTCCTTTTCCACATGCACGCCGGCATGATGAACGTGGTCAAGATCCGGCCGCTGGACGACGGAACGAGGGGGGACGGGGAATGACCCAGACCCTCCTGCTCGCGACAGTCTCGGCGCTGATCTTCTCGTCGACCGCGCTTGCCCAGCATACCGATCACACCGTACCACCGGCGGACCCGCCCGCGCCCGCCAATGGCCCTTTATGCCCACCTGAGCACGCTGCAATGGGCCATTGCACGCCGGCGAAGACTGCGCAGCCGGCCAGGCAGCCCGCGCCAAGCACGTCGCCAACTCCCGCGCCGAGCTCGCATGCGGGGCATACAATGTCGGCGGTGCCTGCCCCCGGCGATCCCAATTGCACACCAGAGCACGCCGCTATGGGGCACTGCACGCCGGCTCCTGACGCAACTCGGCCTGCTCCCCAAACGGAACCAGAAGGCCAGCCCGCCAACGCGCATACTGGTCACGCGACGCCGGCAGCGCCTGTCGCGACGGACCCCAGCTGCCCGCCGGAGCACGCGGCGATGGGACACTGCACGCCGGCTGGCCAGGCCGGGGCGATCGACCAGCATGCCGGTCATGCCATGCCGGGGATGGACGCACAGGCCGCGCCGCCTGTTGCTCCGCCTCCACCTGAGGCCTTTAAGGGCCCCGAGAATGCGGCCGAAACAGTGTTCAATCCGGAGTTATTCAGTCGCAAGCGGCAGACGGAGTTGATCGATGCACATGGCGGGGTCACGACCGCGAAAGTGCTCATCGACCAGTTGGAATATCGCGCGACAAACGGCCGAGACGGCTACAAATGGGATGCGGAAGCCTGGTACGGCGGTGACTATGACAAGCTTTGGCTGAAGACCGAAGGCGAAGGTGCCTTCGGCGACAAGGTTGAGCAGGCCGAGGTTCAGGCCCTTTACAGCAGGGCGCTCGATCCCTGGTTCAACCTGCAGGTGGGCGTCCGCCACGACTTCAGGCCCGACCCGGACCGCACCCATCTCGTGGTCGGCATCGAAGGTCTCGCGCCTTATTGGTTCGAGGTGGACGGCGCGTTTTTTCTCTCGGACAAGGGCGATGTCACTGCGCGCTTCGAAGCGGAATATGACCAGCGGATCACGCAGAAGCTGATCCTTCAGCCGGCTGTCGAGTTCAACCTGTCCGCCCAGGACGCGCCGAGCATCGGTCTTGGCTCGGGACTTACCTCGGCCGAGGCGGGGCTGCGTCTGCGTTATGAATTCGTGCCCGAATTCGCGCCTTATGTCGGCGTTGAGTATGAGCGGAAGTTTGGCGACACCGCCGACTTCGCCCGCCGCGCCGGCGATAGCGCGGGCGGCTGGTCCTTCCTTATCGGCCTGAGGAGCTGGTTTTAGGGTCGCACAAGCTTCGCCTTCACGTCGCCCCGCCCATAAATGGATCCACGATCGTCATTGGCGTTCGGCGCCAGCAGCTTCTTCGAGCTTGCGCTCGCCGCCGCCAACGGCCTGTTTGGTCTCAAATCGGCGCAGGCTTAGCAACTGTTGTCGGCGTGGCTGGTGGAGGTGCCGGTGATGCTTTCGGGGGGCGCGATCGTCGAGCGAACGCGCCACTGGTACGAACGTCCGACTTCGGTGGTTTTTAGCTGATCGCGGACCGTCCGCTACCGGCCAGAAGCAGCTGCTCACCCACACGTCAACACAACACGTTGGCTGTCAGCATCTCCGCCGGTGCAGACCTGTGCGCCCAACGCAGGCGCATCGCCGTCTCGTGAGGGCGGCGCAATCGTGCGCGGACCCCAGCGAACGACCGTCCGGCCTAGGCCTTCAAACGCGAGCCCCGATCCAGTCCACCAGCGCATCCAGCGCTTCAGCCTCCGCATCAGCAGACGTGCGACCGCTTTTGGCGGGAACTCTGAAACCATGATCGGCGTGGTCAATCACCCGCAGGGTCGCGCGCTCGCCAAGAGCGGCGATAACGGACCTCAGCAAGTCTAATTCCGCAAGTGCATCGCGGGCGCCGGAGACAAAGAGCATTGGTACCTGCACGCGCGCGAGATGTTGGGCGCGCTCGACGCCGGGCTTGCCTGCCGGATGCAACGGAAAGCCCAGAAACGCCAAGCCGCGCACGCCGGACAGGGGCGCTTCCGCCTGCGTCTGCGAGGTCATGCGTCCGCCGAAGGAGCGGCCTCCGGCGAAGAGCGGCAAATCCGGCGCCAGGAGCGCAGCCTGGGCCGCTGCGGCGCGCACGACCGCATGCGCGAGCCTGGGCGGATCAGGCCGTTTCGCGCCCTTTTCCATGTAGAGGAATTGATAGCGTAGCGTCGCGATGCCGCGCGCCGCGAGCCCCTCGGCGTTGGCCACCATGCTCTTGTGAGTCATCCCCGCGCCAGCGCCGTGACCGAACAGGTAAAGCGCCTTTGCCTCGGCCGGGCGCAGCAACAAGCCCGAGACACATTCGTCGCCGACAGAAATGAGGATCTTCAGTGGCTCCATCTCAACCGAGCCTCTCGAAATCGGGACTTCGCAATGACCTGAGCGTGCTCAAATATCAAACTGAGACAGTAGCCAACCCAGGCGTTCCTCAAGATCGCTGGCCGAACCGAAACCGCATGCCCCCATTCAGCGTGAATCCGTCCAGCGGCGCCCAGGCGTCCACCGTCCACCGGCCATCGGCGGCACGTTCGGGACGCAGTATCGGCTCATAGCGGGTCTGGCGCACGTTCAGCAGATTCTCGGCGTTGAGGAACAGGCTGACTTTGCCGAAGCTGATCTCGCCCAGCATGCCCAATTCGACATAGGGCCGGCTCCGCGTGCGATACGGGTTGTCGTCGAGCGACTGCGGGCCGGTGTAATAGGCCTCGATGCCGATCCGGCCGCGGCCGTGCTTCTCCCACATCGCGACCAGCCCCGCCGTGTGGCGCGGGGTCAGCGGCACGATCCTGTGTCCGGCGCCGCTCGGACGCGGCTCGGTCGCGTCGACATGAACATAGCTTCCGGTGACGGTAACCGGCCCGCGACGGTAGCGAAGCAACAGCTCGGCGCCCTGCGTGCGCGTAATCCCGTCGGCGTTGATCAGGCGCACGCCGGTGCCGCCGCCCGTCTCCTCGAGCCGCACCGCATCGTGGAGCCGCGACGCGAACAGCGCGACATTGGTCTCGAAGGGGCCGAATACATAACCGACGTCGAACGACGCGGTATCGGCGGTCTCCGCGCGTAGCCCCGTCAGCGGTGCCAGCCGCGACAGCCCGGCGGCTTCGATTTCCTCGACGAACGGCGTGGGCGCGTAGAAACCGCGGCCGAGCGAGGCGCGGATCGTGAGTGCCCCCGGCTTGTAGAGCGCGGAAATGCGCGGGCTGAGCCGCGTGCCATATTCACTGTGAAAGTCGAGCCGCGCGCTCGTCGCAAGCGTCAGTTCGTCAAGCGCCTGATGCTCGATCTGCGCGAGAACGCCCGGCACGTCATAGCTGTAGTCGAAGCCGGAAAAAGTCTCCGAACGATAGGTATCGCGCTGATAGGCGACACCCGCGAGCCAGGTCGTCCCCGCCGAGCGGCCGGCCAGCGATGCCTCGGTGAAAATCGTGCCGTGGCGGTCGTCTTCGAGCACGGCGCCATAGCGATGCTCGTGCTTCTGCGTCACGGCCGACGCGCGCAGGTGCAGCGTGCCGAGCCCCGCCAGCGGCGCTTCAGCGACAATGCCGCCGTCCAGGCGGCGCGTATCCTGTGTTTCGGGGAAAGGCTGGCCGTCGGGGGCGACGCGCCCCGGCAAAGTGCCTCCACGCCGATCCTCGTGCATCGTGCCCAGCGTTGCATACAGCTTGGCGCCACCGGCACCGCTCCAGAACAGTCGGGGTCGAACGGTCCAGCGGTCATAACCCGACAGGTCGGCCCAGCCGTCTTCGTCGATATCCTGCCGGCTCTGGCGGTGGACACCACCGACGATCGACGCGCCCCAATCGCTACCGATCGGCGTCGCCGCATAGGCGGTCAGGTCCTGCCCGTCGCGGCTCGTGACATTTGCCAGCAGTTCCGCTTCGGGTTCGTCGCCGGGGCGTCGTGAGACCAGGTTGATGACGCCGCCGAGCGCCGAGGGCCCATAGAGCGCGGAGGCCGCTCCCTTGATGATCTCAACCTGGCTCAGATCGGTCGGCGCGATCTGCAGGAGACCGATCGACGACGCCTGACCGCCATAAAGCGGCAGCCCGTCGGCGAGCAGCGAGGTATAGCGCCCCTTCATGCCCTGCATACGGATGCTCGACGCTCCGAGCGACGGCGAGGTCACCTGCACGCGCACGCCCCCCGTCTCGGCGACCAGCATCGAGATGTTGCCGGGGGTCATCATCAGCTTTTCTTCGATCTCTTCGCGGCCGATCACCTCGACCCGAATCGGCTCGTCCTGGACACGGCGGCCCGTCCGCGTCGCCTGCACGACGATCTCTTCTGCCTCTTCATCCTCCGCTTCCTCGGCGTGAACATCCGGGGCGTACCAGAAGGATGTGCACGCCGCGGCCATGGCGACGGCATGGAAGCGATGGGACATATTTTTGCGGGCTGGGTGAGCGTTGGAGGACGTGATCATCGACGCCCCATGCAGTCTATAGCAGGTACAGGGTCAAGCGCATTGATGCGGCACGTTTTCGCGATGACCTGCTTATGGGCTTGGCCGGTCGGAAGCAGAACGACCGCTAGCGGCAGCCATCACCCGTGTCCTTAACCGGCAACAGCCCATCAGCCAGCGGAATCGGGAATTTTGTTCCGCCTGCATCCACGGGCGTACGAGGGCGGATATTTGACGGATATTTGATAAATTGGGGCCGCATGCCTGCTAACCCCTTGATATTATTGGTGACCCCTACGGGAATCGAACCCGTGTTTCAGCCGTGAAAGGGCCGCGTCCTAACCGCTAGACGAAGGGGCCTTGCCGAAGGCCGGTTGCGGTTATTCGGTTCGGGCGCGGGGGTCAATGGCTCAATCGAGCCATGCGGCATCGTCGAGGTGCAATTCCGCCGCCGGCCGCGCGCCCCAATCGTCGATTTTCGCCCGGCCGGCCAGCCACAGGCGGCGGTCGGGCGGTGCGCCGAGCAGCGCCTGGCCGAGCGGGTTGTCGGCGGCGCGGAAGGCGACGGTCTTGATACTGCGGCCGTCGTCGCCGGAAACGATCGCCCGGACATGGCCGGTGCCGACGACGCTGGCCTTGACCACGCGGACCGGCCCGGCGGCGATGCGCGGCGCCGGCCAGCCCATGCCATAGGGGCCGCCCGCTTCCAGCGCCTCGACCAGCGTCGGGGCGACACCGCCGGGCGCGACGACAGCGTCGAGCAGCAGCACCCGTCCGTCACCGGCGCGGGCGACATCCCCGGCCAGCCGCGTGTCGAGGAATTCGGCCAGCGCGTCGACCCGGTCGGCGGCAACCGTCAGCCCCGCCGCCATCGCATGGCCGCCGCCGGCGGCCAGCAGCCCGCTGTCTTTCGCCGCCAGCACCGCCGCGCCGAGATCGACTCCCGCGACCGAACGGCCCGATCCCTTGCCGACTCCGTCGGCGTCGAGCGCGATGACGATCGCCGGGCGGCCGAGCTTTTCCTTCAGCCGCCCGGCAACGATGCCGATCACGCCGGGGTGCCAGCCCGGTCCGGCGACCAGTGCGACGGCGCGGTTGTCCTGGCCCGCCGCCATCTGTTCCGCCTCCGCCTGCACCGCCGCCTCGATCGCGCGGCGTTCCTCGTTCAGCCGGTCGAGTTCGGCGGCGATCGCGCGCGCCTCCTCCGGGTCCTCGCTGGTCAGCAGGCGCACGCCGAGGTCGGACTTGCCGACCCGGCCGCCGGCGTTGATCCGCGGGCCAAGCGCGAAGCCGAGATCGTGGCACAGCGGCGCGCGGTTCAGCCGCGCGGCGTCGGCAAGCGCGGCCAGGCCGGTGTTGCGCCGCCCGGCCATCACCTTCAGCCCCTGGGCGACGAAGGCGCGGTTCAGGCCACGCAGCGCCGCGACGTCGGCAACGGTACCGAGCGCGACCAGATCGAGCAGGTCGAGCAGTTTCGGCTCCGCCCGCGTCGCGAAAAACCCCCGCGCACGCAGGGTGCGGAGCAGGGCGGCGCCGAGCAGAAAGGCGACGCCGACCGCCGCCAGATGGCCGTGGGCGGCGCCCTCCCCCTCATCCAGCCGGTTCGGATTGACCAGCGCATAGGCTTCCGGCAACGCCGCCGCGCATTTGTGATGATCGACGACGACAACGTCGACGCCGGCGGCCCGCGCCATCGCCAGCGCCTCGAACGCCTGCGCGCCACAATCGACGGTGACGATGAGCCGGGCACCACATTCGGCGATTCTGACCAGCGCCTCGCCCGACGGGCCATAGCCTTCCATCAGCCGGTCGGGGATGTAGACCGCCGGCGCCAGCCCCAGCGCGCGCAGCAGGCGAACGAGCAGGGCGGCAGATGTCGCGCCGTCGACATCATAGTCGCCGAACACGGTAACCGCTTCGCCCGCCGTCACCGCGTCGGCCAGCCGCTCGGCCGCTCTGTCCATGTCGCGAAAGATCGACGGGTCCGGCATGAACGCGCGGATGCTGGGCGCGCGGTAGGCGTCCACCGCCTCACGCGGGCAGCCCCGGCTGAGCAGCAGGCGGGTGACAAGATCGTCCGACGTGGAGCCGGCATCCGCGTCGGCATCGCCGCCGACACCGGCGCGCCAGCGCCATGGCTGGCCAAGGATCGATCGCGTGACGTTCAGGGCGGGCGACATTCCCCACCTCTAGAGGGTGATCGCCGCGCGTGGAAGCGCCACCCACAACCTCCACTTTGCGCCGAAATAGATTTCGTTCCTCCAACATCCCCCTGATTATTCTACGTTAAGTTGCAGTGGCCATTGCGCCGCCGCCCTCCGCATGGCGACGCGCGCCGCGCCCGCATTCATGAAGAGGAGGACCGACGTGTCGCTTAAATTATCCGATACCGTGCCGAATTTCGTCCAGGATTCGACCGAGGGTAAGCTCGATTTCTACGAATGGGCCGGGGACAGCTGGGTTATCCTCTTCTCCCACCCGAAGGACTATACGCCGGTCTGCACGACCGAACTCGGCGCGGTCGCCCGGTTGAAGCCGGAATTCGACAAGCGCGGCGTCAAGGTGCTCGGCCTGTCGGTCGACCCGGTCGACAGCCATCATGGCTGGGCGAAGGACATTGCGGAAACGCAGGGCACCGCGCTCAATTACCCGCTGATCGCCGACCATGATCGCAGCGTCGCCACTACGCTCGACCTGATCCACCCGAACGCGTCGGATACCAACACCGTCCGCACCGTGCTGGTCATCGATTCGGCGAAGAAGCTGCGGATGACGCTGACCTACCCGGCGTCGACCGGCCGCAACTTCCCCGAATTGCTGCGGGTGATCGACAGCCTGCAACTGACCGACAACCACAAGGTCGCCACCCCCTCCGACTGGAAACAGGGTGAGGACGTGATCATCGTCCCCTCGGTCACCGACGAAGAAGCGCGCAAGCTGTTCCCGGACGGGTGGACCACCCATAAGCCCTATCTGCGCACCACCCGCCAGCCGGGCGCCAAGACCGCGGCCTGAACCGAAGCGGAAACGGGGGAGCGCGGCATAGGCGCTTCCCCAACCGCCTAGCGGAACGGCGGCTCGTTGAACGCGCGCAGCTTGCGGCTGTGCAGGCGGGCGCCCTCGCGGCGCAGCTCTTCGCAGGTCTCGATGCCGATCCGCATATGCTCGCTGATCGCCCGCTCGTAGAAGCGGTTGGCCTGCCCGGGCAGCTTCAGTTCGCCGTGCAGCGGCTTGTCCGATACGCAAAGCAGCGTGCCGTATGGCACGCGGAAGCGATAGCCCTGCGCCGCGATCGTCGCCGATTCCATGTCGATGCCAACCGCGCGCGACTGCGAGAAGCGCAGCGCCGAGCGGCTGTAGCGCAGCTCCCAGTTGCGGTCGTCGGTGGTGACGATGGTGCCGGTGCGCAACCGCCGCTTCAACGCCTCCGGCGTCTCGCCCGAAACCGTTTCGGCCGCGCGGGCCAGCGCCTGCTGCACCTCGGCAATCGCCGGCACCGGGATTTCGGGCGGCAGCATTTCGTCCAGCACATGGTCGTCGCGCAGATAAGCGTGGGCAAGCACGTAATCGCCAATCCGCTGGCTGGGGCGCAGCCCGCCGCAATGGCCGATCATCAACCAGGCTTCCGGCCGCACCACCGCCATATGGTCGGTAATCGTCTTGGCGTTGGACGGGCCGACGCCGATGTTGACCAGGCTGATCCCGGACCGGTCCGGCGCGATCAGGTGATAGGCCGGCATCTGGTGCCGCCGCCAGGCGCTGTCCGAAATCACCCGCTCCGGGTCGGCATCCTCGCGGGTGACATACAGGCCACCGGCACCGGACAGCGCGACATAGCGGTCATTGCCTTTCAGCTCGGCGCAGGCCCAACGGACGAATTCGTCGACATAGCGGTGGTAATTGGTGAACAGCACATAGCGCTGAACATGCTCCGGCGGCGTGCCGGTGTAATGGCGCAGCCGGGCAAGCGAAAAATCGGTGCGCAGCCCGTCGAACAGCGCCAGCGGGCGGGGCGCGCCGTCATCGCCGCTGAACGTGCCGTCGGCTACCTCGTCGCCGATATAGGCCAGCTCCGTCGCCGGGAACCAGCGCGCCAGCTCGGTCGGCTCCACCCCGTCCAGCGCCAGTTCGTGCCCCGGGTCCAGCACATAGGGGAACGGAATTTCCTGGTTGCTGCGCCCGACCTCCACCGACACGCCGTAACCGTCGATCAGCAGGGCGATCTGTTCGGACAAATAGGCGCGGAACAACTCCGGGCGGGTGACGGTGGTCGTGTAGCGCCCCGGCGCGGTCAGCCGGCCGAACGCGCGCAGCGGCGGCGGCACCGGCGCCTCGCCGCGATAGGTGATCCGCAATTCCGGGTAGGCGAAGATGCCGGCGGCGCGGCGGGTGGGATCGGGGCGTTCGCCGTGCGCGACAAACGCCTCGATCGCCTCCCGCAACGCCGCCACCGCCTCGTCATAGATGCGGCTGAGCTGGTCGAGGATGGTCTGGCTGGTCTGTTCCGTCATGACCAGCCTCTACCCCTCCCGTGTGACAGGCTCAAGCGATGCGGGTTCAGAAAGACGCGCGCAGCCCGCCGTAAAACGCCCGCCGTTCAACCGGATAGAAGGCGACGGTGCCGGCATCGGCGGCGATCACCGCCGAAATGTCGCCGACCGCCTTCTTGCCGGTCAGGTTGCGCGCGTCGACGAACAGGGTGATGCCGTCGCGCAGCACCGCCTCAGCGCCCAGCCCGAACAGCGCATAGCCCGGCGCGCGGACGCTATTCGCATAATCCGCCCAGCCGCCGCGCGGCATCCACTCGATGTTCGGCGACAGGCTCAGCCGGTCGGTCCCCAGCCGCAATTCGGCACGGTACTGGTGGCGCGGAACCACCGGCAGGCGATTGTCGCCGTATGCCGCGTCGGCGCGGAAGCGGAAATCATTGTACTGGTACACCTGCCGCAACCGCGCCCACGGCGCCAGCGCCAGCTCAAGCCCGGCCTCGATGCCCTGATGGCGGGTCCGCCCGGCGTTGAAGGTCGCGGCCGGCACGTCCGGCGTGACGAGGAATTGCAGCATCTCGCCGCGCACATTGGCGCGATAAAGGCTGATGTCCCAGCGGGCGATGCCGGCATGGCCGCGCGTGCCGATCTCCGCCGTCCAGGCCCGCTGCGCGTCGATCGGCACAAAGCCCTGCACCGGCTGCTGGACCAGTTCCAGAAACCCGGGCAGCTCGACCGATCGGGCGTAGTTGGCATACACCTGCACCGCGTCCCCCGGCGCCCACAGCACCCCGAATTTGGGCGCGAACAGGTCATAACTGCGCGCATCGCTCATCGCCGGGTTCAGCCGGTTGTCGACCGCCCGCCGGCCGTGGCTGTGGATGCCCCCGGCGATCAGGGTCAGCCCGTCGACTGGCGTGACCCGCAATTCGCCATAGCTGTTGATCGTCCGCGCCGCCTGACGGGCATCGCCGGTCTGGGCGCCGCGCTTGCCGCCGACGTTCAGATACTGCCGCGCCGCGACCGTGCCGAACCGCGCCTGACTGCCCAGCGTCAACGCGACATCGACGCCGCCGAGTTGCCCGTCCAGATCAAGGCTGGCGAACACGCCGCGGTCCCGCGCCTTCTGGTCAAGCAGCTGGAAGATCGGGTGATACAGCTGCTTGGCGTTGTAGAAGGCGCCGAATGCAATCGCGCCATTGTCGAGCGAAATCACGGTGCGGTTCTGCAACCGCAGCGAATCAATGTCGCGCTCCTGGTCTTTCACAATATTGTCGGGCAGCGACAGCGCCGGCGTGGTCAGCGCCTGGCCGAGGGTCAGCGCCCCCGGCAGATTCTGACGGATATGGCTAAGCGTGGCGTAGAAGCGCGTCTCCACCCGCTCGCCCAGCCGCAGCCCGGCATTGCCGTTGAAACGCACCGCGTGCCGGCCGGCATGGACGCGGTCGCCGTCGGAATGGTCGGTGGTCAGCGCCAGATAGGCGTCGCCCCGCGCGGTGGCGAAGGCCGCCGCCGCCTTGGCACGGACGGTGGCGAAACTGCCGCCGTCGATCCGCAACTCGGCAGCGGGGGCGGTGCGGCCGGTTGGCGTCACCACGTTGATCGCGCCGCCCAGCGTTGATCCGCCCAGCCGCAGCGCATTAGCGCCGCGATAGACCTCGATATGCTGGAAAACCTGCGGATCAAGCTCCTGAAAATCGCCGTTGTCATCGGCCAGGTTGATCGGGATTCCGTCCTGCAACAGGGTCAGGCCGCGCATATGGTAGCCACGGCTGATCCCGGACCCGCGGATCGACAGCCGCACCTCCTGCCCGAAGCGGGGCTGGGCGTAGACGCCGGGGGAAAAGGCCAGTGCGTCGCGCAGCGACACCGCGACCGTGTCGGCGAAGCTGGCGGCACCGACCAGATTGGCGCCACCGGGGCGGAGCGCCAGCGTGGCGCGGGCATCGTCGATCGCGTCCTGCGCGGTGACGACGATCGTCGGCGCATCCGCTTCGCTTTCGGCGCGGGCGGGGGTGGACAGGGTCAGGGAGACGGACAGGGCGAGTACGGACGCGAAGGCGCCGCCCGCCAGACGGGTGGTGATCTGCATGATGGAAAGACCTCGAACCGGGCGAGCGCCCGGCCGGGCGTTCGCCTCTCAACAAACAGCCGCGCCGCCCGAACGGGGTTCGGGCCGGCACAGCGACGGTTCAGAGGCGGTGGGGCGGGCCGGTCGGCGGCGGCGGCGGGGCGGCAAGGCCGCGGCCGATCGCTCCGCCGTCGAACAGGGCGACGGGCAGCAACGCGGCGGCGATCGCCATCGGCATCACCGGCATGGCGAGCGCGTCGGGCAGGGTCAGCGCGGCGGCGAATCCGGCGAAGATGCAGTGGCCGTTGCTGCGCGAATCGATCGGCGGCTTGTCCTTGTGGATCTGCCCGTCGGCGTCGACCCAGGCGGATACCGCACCCATGCCGGTACACAGGGTGATCGCGTAACCGCCGCCGGCCATCGGCATCCAGCCGGCCGGGATCATCACGCGCAGCAGCAGGGCGAGGACGACGAGCAGCGGCGCCAGCCCGGCGCGCGCTTCGCTCATCCGCTGTGACCATCCCCGCATGGCCCGCGCCCTTAGGCCGTCGCCGGGCGCTTGTCGACGGTCAGCGCACCGGCGGCGGCACCGGCACCGCCCGCCGCGCCGACAGGATGGTGATGCGCGGCGCCAGCATCTGGCCGATCATCGATCCTTCGCCCTCGGTCGGCGATGTCGGCGCCGCCAGGATGCCGCGCACCACGTCCATGCCGGCGACGACATGGCCGAACGCGGCATAGCCGGCATTGTCGCCGGGCTGGCTGGGGTCCGCATCCATCGACGGCATGTCGCCGACGGTGATGAAGAAATCGCCGGCGGCGGTGCCCGGTTCGGCTCGCGCCATCGAAATCGTGCCGTCTGCGTGGGTCAGGCCGGTGGCGCTGGTCGGCTCATGCGCGATCGGCGGCAGCGTCCGCTTCGCCTCGCCGATCGTCCCGCCCTGGATCAGGCCGAAATCCGCCGCGACGTTGACCGCGCGGTAGAATGTCGTCCCGTCCAGTTTCTTCTGGTCGACATAGCGCAGGAAATTGGCGGTGGTGACTGGCGCCCGCTCCTTCTCCAGTGCCAGGGTAATCGCGCCCGCGCTGGTTTCCAGCACCACCGCGACCGTCTCGGCGGGCGGCGGCGGGGCCGGTTCCGGCACCGGCGCACCATCCTGGGCGAAAGCCGGCGCGGCGAGAACGAGGATCAGGGCGAATGCGGCGAATCGGCGGGTCATCGCGCTAGTCTAGGCGATCATACGCCGGATGGGAGGCGCGCTTTTCGCATCGCTGCCGCACCCGGTTGATACATCCATAATCATGATATATTATTTCTCTCAGCACAAAATCATCCGGCCGGACTGGACGGTTAGGGACAATATCGTATACGATAATCGCGAATCTCCCGTCCAACCGGGATTCAGGATCGTCACGCAGACCGGCGCGCCGCGTGTTCGCGGCACGGCCCGGTTGTGCCGGCGAAACCCGGTGGCGGGAGGCTGGGCCGCGCCGACCCCGGCGAGGCCTTTCCAGATTGAAAGGGTTTTTATGGCGTCCGGAAATGCCCCGCTCACTGGCGAAATGCTGATCGGCGCCACGCCGGTCACCGGCGGCGGAGAATCGCTGCGCGCGGTCAACCCCGCCACCGGCGAGGCGCTCGACCCGGTGTTCGGCGGTGCCACCGCTGCCGATGTCGAACGGGCCTGCGCCCTCGCTGACGCGGCGCTGATACCCTACCGCGAAACCAGCCTCGCCGACCGCGCGGCCTTTCTCGAAACCATCGCCGACAACATCCTGAAGCTCGACGATGCGCTGATCGAACGGGTCATGGCGGAAAGCGGCCTACCCCGGCCCCGCGTCGAGGGCGAACGCGGCCGAACCGTCGGCCAGTTGCGTCTGTTCGCCGAACTCGTCCGCTCCGGCACCTGGCTCGACGCACGCATCGCCCCGGCGCAGCCGGACCGCAAGCCGCTGCCCCGCGTCGACCTGCGTCTGCGTAACATCGCGATCGGACCGGTGGCGGTGTTCGGCGCGTCGAACTTCCCGCTCGCCTTTTCCGTCGCCGGTGGCGACACCGCCTCCGCGCTGGCTGCCGGCTGCCCGGTGGTCGTCCGTGCTCACCCGGCGCATCCCGGCACATCGGCGCTGATCGGCGGCGCGATCCGTGACGCGGTCGCGGCCTGCGGCCTGCACGAAGGCGTGTTCTCGCTGCTTCAGGGGCCGGGCAACGCGATCGGCCAGGCGCTGGTCAACGATCCGCGGATCAAGGCGGTCGGTTTCACCGGATCGCGCGCCGGCGGCCTCGCGCTGATGGCGACAGCGGCGGCGCGGCATCAGCCGATCCCGGTCTATGCGGAAATGAGCAGCGTCAACCCGGTGCTGCTGTTCCCCGGCGCCCTCGCCGAGCGCGGTGCGGCGATCGGCGAAGCGTTCGCCGCCGCCGTCCAGCTCGGCGCCGGCCAGTTCTGCACCAACCCCGGCGTCATCCTCGCGCTCGACGGGCCGGGGGTCGATGCTTTCATCGCCGGCGCCCGCGCCAAACTGGCGGAAAGCGGCGCGCAGACGATGCTGACCGCCGGCATCCACGCCGCCTATGAACGGCAGGTCGGCGTGTTTGCCGGCCATTCCGCGGTGGCGACGCTGGTCCGCGGCGGCGCCCCGTCCGGCCCGCATCAGGCGCAGGCCGCGCTGTTCGAGACCGATGCCGACAGCTTTCTTGCCGACCCACGGCTTCAGGAAGAGACGTTCGGGCCGTGCTCGGTGCTCGTCCGGGTGCCGGACATGACAATGCTCCGGGGGATCATCACGGCGATGGAGGGGCAACTGACCATTGCGCTCCACCTGGCCGATGCCGACCTGCCGGCGGCGCGGGCGCTGCTGCCGGTGCTGGAGGAAAAGGCCGGTCGGGTGCTGGTCAACGGCTTCGGCACCGGTGTCGAGGTCAGCCCCGCGATGGTTCATGGCGGCCCGTTCCCGGCGACGTCGGACGGGGGGTCAACCTCGGTCGGGACGCTGGCGATCCGCCGTTTCCTGCGCCCGGTCTGCTACCAGGACATGCCGCAGGCGCTGCTGCCCGACGCGCTGCGCGACGGCAGCACCGTTCCGCACGATTTCGTGAACTGACAGAGCGCGAAGGGCGCATGAGGGAGAGAAACATGAAGGCTGGCGGCTCCGGGGGGCGGGCGGTTCGCGCGGTGGACCCGGCGGTGGTGGACCACATGGTCGACAACTGCACCGGCCAGACCGACGAAACTCTGCAGGCCCAGTTCGGGATCAGCTACAATACCTGGCGCAAGCTGCTGTCCGGCCAGCCGATCCGGCGCTCGCTGGCCGACCGGCTTGAAGACCGGGTCAGCCGCCGCTTCAGCCGCGCGGTGACCAACTGACGGCAACGGCCGGGCGCTGAACCCTTATCCGGGGGCGGGCCTAGACGTCGTCGTCGCCGACCTGTCCGCCTTCGCCTTCCCACTTGTTGAGAACACGGACGTCGCCGCTGCTGAAACGCAGGCGAACGCCGATGCCGCCGCCGCCGTTTTCCGCGATGAACACGGCGCCGCCCGATTCCAGCACCTGGCGCAACCGGCGAAGCGCCTCATCGTCTAGTGCGCCGGTGCCCGCTTCGAAATCGGCGAGCGCGGCAACGGGAATGCGCGCCTGCCCGGCGACATGATCACGCGGCCATTCGACCAGCGCGCGCGCCGCCCGGCACTGCGCGCCGGTTACCGGGTGATCGGCCGGCTCAACCATCGACCGTCTCCGCCGCGCTGGTGGTGATCACCGGCGTGGCTTCCAGCGTGCGGTGAACCGGGCATTTCGCCGCGACATCGATCAGCCGCCGGCGTTGCTCCTCATTCAACGCATCGCCGCGGATCGCCACCGTCTTGTGGAATATGTCGCCGGGGCGTGCCTGCCCCTCGATCGGGCCTTTTTCATGGGTCACCTCCACCGCGACATGCTCGACCGGCCAGCCCTGCTGCCGGGCGTACCAGCGGATCGTCATCGCGGTGCATTCGGCCAGCGCGGCGCTCAGCAGTTCATAAGGGTTGGGGCCAAGGCCGCCACCGCCCATCGCCACCGGCTCGTCGCCGACAAAGGCAATGCCGCCGGCATCCACCCGCACGCTGAACACGCTGTCGCCATTCTCGGAAACGCGGGCGCTGACCCTGTCGCTCATTGTCCGTTCCTTTCCACGAACGCCGCGAACCCGGCGAGGAACCCGCGCAGCCGTTCCGCCACCGTATCGTCGGTCAGATTGCCATCGGCGTCAAAGGCGGCCCCGGCGCGGGAAACGAGCAGCCGCCCCTCGAACCATGGGCGGGTGCCCAGGGTGCGCAGAACGCTCAACCACGAATCCTGCGCGAGCAGCGTACCGAACCCGCCGGGCGAGGCGCCGATCACCGCGACCGGCTTGCCGCCGAACACCCGGCCGGTGTCGTCGGCGGGGCGGGACGCCCAGTCGATCGCGTTCTTGAACACGCCGGGAATGCCATTGTTGTATTCCGGCGTGACCAGCAGCACGCCGTCGGCGGCGGCAATCGCATCCTTCAGCGCCGCGACGGCGGCGGGAATGCCGTTCGCCGCCTCGTCATCGGCGTTGTAAAGCGGCACCCCGGCGATCGATGCGGTCGTCAAAGTGACACCGGCGGGCACGGCCTTCGCCGCCGCCCGCAGCAAGCCGCCGTTGAACGAATGCCGCCTGAGGCTGCCCGACACGCCGACGATTGAAACCACGCCCGACTCCTCCGCTCCGTGCGCCCCGGCCGGGGCGCCGCCCGTCATCCACAATACCGCTTCCCATATAGTGCCTCGTTCCGCCGGCGCCATGCCGGGCGGCCGATCCGTTCGCATGCGGTGCAATCTACGCTAGGCAAGCCGATGCGATTTGGTCATTCTGCCCGCGGCGCAGGAATACGGGGACGACGATGCGATACCGACTGATGCTGTTGCTGGCGGGGCTGTCCGCGCCGGTTCTCGCCCAGTCCGGACAGGGCGACCTGTCGGTCACCATCTATAACAACAATCTGGCGCTGGTGCAGGATACCCGCCAGTTGAGCGTCGCCGCCGGGCGGTCGCGCCAGGAATTTCCGGACGTTTCCGCCCAGATCCGGCCGGAAACCGTCACCCTCGCCGGCGCCGGCATCGCCATTGTCGAACAGAATTTCGATTTCGACCTGCTGTCGCCCGACAAGCTGATGGAAAAGGCGGTCGGCCAGACGATCACCATCGTCCGCACCAACCCGGCGACCGGCGCCGAAACCCGCGAGCAGGCGAAGGTGCTGGCCGCCAACGGCGGCATCGTGCTGCAGATCGGCCAGCGGATCGAGGTGCTGCGCGACGACGGCCTGCCGGTCCGCGTCGTATTCGACAAGGTGCCGGACAATCTGCGCGCGCGCCCGACGCTGTCGGTGACGATCGACGCCGCCCGTGCCGAAACCGTCCCGGCCCGCCTGTCCTACCTGACCCCCGGCCTCGGCTGGACCAGCGACTATGTCGCCCTGTTCGACGAGGGCAGGGGCACGATCGACATGCAGGGCTGGGTCACGCTGACCAACAACACCGGCACCACCTTCGCCCGCGCGGATACGCTGCTGGTCGCCGGCAACGTCAACAGCGGCAACACCCGCCGCATGGTTCGCCCGATGCCGGTCGACAGCCTGGAGGAGGCCGGCACCGAAAGCGGCACGCGTGAGCGGCTGGGTGATTACTACCTCTACCCGCTGAAAGAACGCACGACGATCGCCAACGCCCAGCAGAAGCAGGTCAGCTTCCTCGACGTGAAGGGTGCGCCGGCGCGCAAGGCCTATGAGTTCGTCAACGGCTGGCTGGGCAGCAACGACCAGCCGCGCAGCGCGGTGACCGCGTACAAATTCTCCACCTCCGCGCAGGGCGGGCTTGGCGATCAGTTGCCGGCGGGTACGGTGCGGGTCTACCTGCGCGACGCGCGCGGCAATCCGCAGTTCATCGGCGAAAACCGCATCGACCATACGCCGATGGGGTCAAGCATGGCGGTACGCACCGGCGAGGCGTTCGACGTCAAGGTCAAGACGGTGGTCGAGGAGCGGACCCGCCTGTCCAGCCGCCGCTGGCGTACCCGGATGCGCTATACGCTGACCAACGCCCGGCCGGACGCGGTGACCGTCGATCTGGCGCAAACCGGCCTGTGGGGCGACGCGCGGATCGAGGCGCAGAGCCTGCCCGGCGACCGGGTGTCGGCCGACCGCGTCGAATGGAAAGTGCCGGTGCCCGCCAACGGATCGGCCGAACTGACCGCGACCTTCGACACGCGCTACTGACGATGCGGGCAACCGCCCTGCTGCTGGCGCTGCTGTCCGGCGCCGCCCCGGCCACCGCCGGGACGGTGGTATCGGACGTGGTGTCGGACGTGTCCGTCACCATCTACCGCGATCCCGGCCGGCGAGAGGGCGCGATGAACCATGCCTGGCCCGGTGGCTATGCGCTGATCAGCGAGACGCGGACGCTCCGCATTCCAGCGGGGGAATCGGTGATCCGTTTCGTCGGCGTCGCCGACGGCATGCTGCCGGAAACCGCGATCGTTTCCGGCCTGCCATCCGGCGTGCGGGAAAAGAACCGCGACGCGCGGCTGATCTCCCCGGCCGGGCTGGTCGACGCCTATCTGAAGCGCCGCGTCACCCTGCAACGGACCAATCGCCAGACCGGCCAGGTGCGCGAACAGGACGCGATCATCCAGGCCGGGCCGAACGGCGGCGTGCTGGTACAGACCGACGAGGGGGTCGAGGCGCTCGGCTGCTCCGGCCTGCCCGAACGCATGCTGTATGACGGCGTGCCCGACGATCTGTCGGCGCGCCCGACCCTGTCGGTGCTGACCACCAACGACCGCGCGGTCGAAGTCACCGTCCAGCTCAGCTATCTGGCGCAAGGGTTCGA
Organism: Sphingomonas flavalba; assembly: GCF_047553045.1. Taxonomy (GTDB): domain Bacteria; phylum Pseudomonadota; class Alphaproteobacteria; order Sphingomonadales; family Sphingomonadaceae; genus Sphingomonas_L; species Sphingomonas_L flavalba_A. Next base: position 2,233,423 of record NZ_CP180208.1, read on the forward strand.
CTGGTCCGCAAGCTATGTCGCCGACATGGCGGACGGCGGCGCGACCCTTGGCCTGTTCGCCTGGCTGACCGTCGCCAACGGCGGCGGCCAGGGCTTCGCCGACGCCAGCCTGCAGGTCGTCGCCGGCCAGCCCAACCGCGATCGCGCCAGGCGCGGTCCGCCCACCGGCCCGCCCCCGGCGCTTCACCTGCAATGCTGGCCGATGGACATCACCAGCACCTATCCGCGCTGGTCGCTGACCCCGCCGCCGCCCGCGCCGCCACCGCCACCGCCCGCGCCGATGATGGCGATGGCGGAGGAAAGCATCGTCGTGACCGCACAGCGCCGCACGGCGCTGATGGCCGCACCGGTCGCGATCAGCGCGGAGCAGGAGGAACTGGGCGATCTGAAGCTCTACCGCGTCCCGATCAGGGTGACAGTGGCCGCAAAAGGCCAGAAGCAGGTCGCGATGCTGAACCAGCCGTCAGCGAAGTTCGCCCGCCGCTATGTCGCCAGCGTGTCCGACGGTGACGAAGCGCCGCGGCCGATGGCGCTGGTGCTGCGGGCGAAGAATGACAAGGCCAGCGGCCTTGGCCTGCCGCTGCCCGCCGGCGGCGTCGCGGTGTTCGAACCGGTTGCCGGCCGCAATCTGCTGGCCGGGGAGGACCAGCTCGCCGACCGGGCGATCGGCGAAGAGGTGGAGATCGGTCTCGGCGACAGCCCGGACGTGCAATGGACGCTGAAGCGCATCGGCGAGGACAAGCGCCGGCAGGACTGGCGGATCTCGGTAACCAACGCCCGGCCGGTCGCGGTCGACGCCGAATTCGTCGTCCCTTACGAACTGGCCGACCGCCCCGCCGGGGTCGAACGCGGCAAGGGCGGCTGGCTGTTGAAGGCGCGGGTGGCCGCCAACGGCACCGCCACTCTCACCTATCGCGTCAAACTCGACCGCTGAGCCACCCGCCCCCCGGTTAGGGAAGGCGGGTGGCTTCGCGCAATCAGGCGGCGTCCTGCCTCTTCTTCATCAGGCTGCGGCTGCGGCTGTAGATGAAGTAGACCGCCAGGCCGATCAGGTTCCACATCAGGAACCGGGTCAGCGTGTGGGTCGGCAGGCTGGCCAGCAGGTAAAGGCAGCCGACGATCGCGCCGGTGCCGACCAGATAGGGCGCCGGGCAGCGGAACACCCGCTCCAGATCCGGCGCGCGCTTGCGCAGGATCATCAGGCAGGCGCCGACCGCGATGAACGCGATCAGCGTGCCGGCATTGGCCAACTCGGCGATTTCGTCGAGGCGGAAGAAGCCGGCGACACCGGCGACGAACACGCCGGTCAGGCCGGTGATCAGCATCGGCGACCCGGTGCGCGGCGAGACCTTCGCCAGGCTGTAGGGCAGCAGGCCGTCACGGGCCATGACGAAGAACACGCGGCTCTGCCCGTACATCATCACCAGAATGACCGACGGCAGCGCGACGAGCGCCGCGCCGGCGACGATGTAGGACGCGCCGGGGTGGCCCAGCGTGCGCAGCACCAGCGCCAGCGGCTCCGGCGACTTGCCGAGCGTGGTGTAGGGCAGCGCGCCGATCGCGGCGAGCGCGACCGCCATGTAGATCAGCGTACACACCGCCATCGAGCCGATGATGCCGATCTTCAGGTCGCGGCCGGGATTGCGGGTTTCCTCCGCCGACGTCGCCACCGCGTCAAAGCCGTAGAAGGCGAAGAACACGATTGCTGCCGCCGCCATCACCCCGCGCGTCTCGCCACCCTCGACATGGCTGACGAAGCCATACGGCATGAACGGCTTGAGGTTTGCTATGTCGAACGCTGGCAATGCCATGACAACAAAGGCGACAAGCGCGGTCAGCTTGATGATGACCAGCACGATGTTGAGCGTCGCGCTTTCCCGCGTCCCGGCCATTAGCAGCCCAGCGACGGTCAGCGACACCAGCACCGCCGGCAGGTTGACCAGCCCGCCGGCGTGCGGGCCGGACAGCAACGCTTCGGGTAACGACACCCCGGCCGATTGCAGCCAGCCGACCAGATAGCCGGACCAGCCGACCGCCACCGTTGAACAGGCGAGCGAATATTCGAGGATCAAACTCCACCCGACGACCCAGGCGACGGCCTCGCCGATCACCGAATAGGTGTAGGTATAGGCGCTGCCCGATGTCGGGATCAGCGTCGCCATCTCCGCATAGGCCAGCGCCGCGCAGGCGCAGACCGCCCCGGCGATCGCAAAGGCGAGGATCACCGCCGGCCCGGCACGTTCCGCGCCGACCCCGGTCAAGGTGTAGATGCCGGTGCCGACGATCGCACCGACCCCAAGGGCGATGAGATGGTACCAGCTGAGTGTGGGTCGAAGCCGGTGGGCAGCGTCGGCCGCCTGGCTTTCGATCGGCTTTATTGGCCCTAGGATGGTCATGCGTCTCCCCTCAAATGTCCCTTATTGCCCTTTGGCGGTACAAGGCAGCCTCAGCGCTGCGCATCTTCTCCGGCCAGTTGCTGGCGCAGGTCGTCCAGTGTCTTGCTGATATGGGCGTGGGTCAGCCGCGCGATGGTATCGCCATCGCGGGCCAGCCAGGTGTCGAGCATTTCGCGATGCTCCTCGTTGGCGCGTTCGTCCCGGCCCAGCGGCTCCAGGTGTTTGCGCGCATAGCGTTCCGACAGGACATGCAGCCGTTCGAGGAAATGATTGGTCACCGGCTGGCCGCTCGGCCAGATCAGCGCCATGTGGAAGGCGCGGTTGAACGCGCCGATGCCGCCGCCCTGTTCGTCCGTCACCTGATAGACCGTTGCCAGTGTGTCGGCAGCGAAGCGGCGTTCCTCTTCACTGGCGCGGCGGGCGGCCAATGCCATCACGTCCGGTTCCAGCTTCAACCGCAACGCGTAGACTTCTTCCGCTTCGTCGGCGGACAGGGGGCGGACGAAGAAGCCGCGATTGGCCTGGGAATGGACCAGCCCTTCCTGCTCCAGCCGGGCCAGCGCCTCGCGCAGCGGGATTTTGCTGATGCCCAGTTCCGCGGCAAGCGCATCCTGCCGGATCGGCTTGTCCGGGGGAACGGCGCCGGACAGTATCCGGCTGCGAACGAGATCAAACAACTGATCGGAAAGGTTGCGGACGACGAGGCTCATCTACGCCTCATACCACTGAAAACCCCGCCCAGAAGGGGTCTGTGCGATCAATCCATATCGTATTGATCCCGGTCGCGATCGCCGAGCCTTCGATCGACGGGATGATCCCCGGTTTTCCAGCGATATCCGCCGCCGCTTCGACCCGGCCGATGAAGCGGCTGCCGATATAGCTTTCGTGAACGAACCGGTCGCCGACCTTCAGCTTGCCGCGCGCGACGAGATGCGCCATCCGCGCCGACGTTCCGGTGCCACACGGGCTGCGGTCGATCGCCTTTTCGCCGTAGAACACCGCGTTGCGGCCGTCGGCGCCGTCACTCTTCGGCGCGTCCGCCCACAACACATGGCTGACGCCGCGAATGGTACTCTCCAGCGGGTGAACCGGCTCGCAGCGTTCGCGGAGCATCGCGCGGATCGTCCGGCTCAGGTCGATGATCCGCGCCGCGCCGAGCGCATCCAGCCCGGTATACGGCCCCTGCGGCTCGACGATTGCGTAGAAATTACCGCCGTAGGCGATATCGACGGTCAACGGGCCGAAGTCCGGCACGTCGATCTCGATACCTTCAAGCGCCAGATAGGCGGGGACGTTGCGGATACGGACGGCGACCACCCGGTCACCTTCAACCCGGTAATCGGCATCGATGACGCCTGCCGGCACCTCGACCCGAACACGGCCCGGCTCGCGCGGGGTGATCAGCCCGTTTTCGAGCGCGAAGGTCAAAATGCCGATCGTGCCGTGCCCGCACATCGGCAGGCAGCCGCTGGTTTCGATGAACAGGATGCCGGCATCGCTGTCGTCGCGGGTCGGCGGGTATAGGAAGCCCCCCGACATCATGTCATGGCCGCGCGGCTCGAAGCACAGGCCGGTCCGAATCCAGTCGAACCGGGCCAGGAAATCCTGCCGGCGTTCCGCCATCGACTGGCCGCGCAGCAACGGCGCACCACCAGCGACAAGGCGAACCGGGTTGCCGGCCGTATGCCCGTCGACGCAGAAGAAGCTGTGCCGCATCCCGGTCAGGCGGCGAGCGGAAACGGCGCGCCGGGCCGGGTCTCGGCACAGCGTTCGACCCAGGCGATCACCTGTTCTCGCCGCGCACCGGACAACGGCATGCGCGGCATGCGGACCCGTTCGTTGCCGCGCCCCATCACCTGCTCCGCCAGCTTGATGCACTGGACGAGGTCGGGCACCGAATCGAGGTGAAGCAGCGGCATGAACCAGCGGTAGATCGCGCGTGCTTCCTCAACCCGCCCTTCATAGACCGCCGAGACGAAGCGGACGGATTCGGCCGGAAAGGCGCTGGTCAGGCCCGACACCCAGCCGCTGGCGCCAAGCAGCAGGCCTTCGAGCGCGACATCATCTAGCCCGGCCATCATCGTGAAGCGATCACCGTAACGGTTGGCGATATCAGTGAACCGGCGAGTGTCGGGTTCCGATTCCTTCAGCGCAATGATGTTCGCCACGTCACGCAGGCCGTCGAGCAGCTCGAAGCTCATGCTGACACGGTAGGCGGCAGGGTTGTTGTAGAGCATGATCGGCAGCGCGGTGGCGGCCGCGACCGCGCGCAAATGCGCCTGAAGCTCTTCGACCGTCGGCACATAGACCATCGCCGGCAGCACCATCAGCGCCGAAACGCCGATTGCTTCGGCATCGCGGGCATATTGCACGGCGCGCGCCGTGGTCAGTTCCGACACGCCGGCGACGAGCGGCACGCGCCCCCCTACAGCCTCGACCGACGCGCGCAGCACCGCGCGCTTTTCTTCCGGTTCCAGCGAGTTGTTTTCGCCGCAGGTCCCGAGCAGGACAAGACCGTCGACGCCATCGTCGACAAGGGCGGCCTGAACCTGCTGAGTCGCGTCGAGATCGACCGAGAGATCTTCGGCAAACTGGGTGGTGGCGGCGGGATACACTCCCCGCCACAGAACCGGCGACGCGTTCATTTCAACAAAGTCCCTTCATTGAAGAAGTGTATCGTATACGGTATATGATCGATATTCGCAACCCTGATCTCCGGTGTCCTACGCGCCGGAAAACCCGTATGACAATCGCAACCTGCATCGTCCCGCACCATAATTTGCAAGGCATAGAGCAATGACCAACGGCATCGGCGGATCGACCCCCGCCGCGGAACTGGCCGCCATCCGGCCATGGGCCAGCCCTGCCCCGGCGATTACCCTCGATGAGCGCGGCGCGCGGATCGAAAAGGCGCGTCGTCTGATAGCGGACACTGGCGCCGACGCGCTGCTGGTCGGGGCGGGGGCAAGCCTGCGCTATTTCGCCGGAGTGCCGTGGGGCGCAAGCGAACGGCTTGTCGCGATGCTACTGCCGTATAGTGGCCGGCCGATCATCATCGCCCCGGCTTTCGAACTGGGCACTTTGCAAGCCGATCTGGCGATAGAGGCGGACGTCCGGCTGTGGGAAGAGGATGAGAATCCCGCCACGCTGGTCGCGGCGGCGCTGCGCGAACTGGGCGTCAATACTCTGGCGATCGATCCGGCGATGGCCTTCCTGTTTGTCGACCGGATTGCCCGCGCCGCGCCTTCGCTGAACGTCGTCGCCGGGTCGGCGGTTATCGACGGCTGCCGCATGATCAAATCACCAGCGGAACTGGCGCTGATGCAGCAGGCCAAGGCGATGACGCTCGAAGTGCATCGCCGCGCTGCCCGCGCGCTGGCGCCGGGGATCACCGCGTCGGAGGTCCGTTACTTTATCGACCAGGCCCACCGGGCGATCGGGGCGCCGGACGGCAACGGCTTCTGCATCGTCCAGTTCGGCCGCTCGACCGCCTTTCCCCATGGGCTGCCCGGCGAATGCGTGCTGGCGGAAGGCGATATCGTGCTGATCGATACCGGCTGTGTCATCGGCGGCTATCATTCCGACATCACCCGAACCTATGTGTTCGGCGAGGCGACAGAAGAGCAGAAGCGGATCTGGGCGCTGGAGCAGGAAGCGCAGCAGGCGGCATTCAACGCGGTGCGGCCCGGCGTAGCATGCGAGGCGGTCGACGCGGCGGCGCGGGCGGTGCTGGAGAAAGCGGGCCTGGGGCCGGGCTATCGCCTGCCCGGCCTGCCGCACCGTACCGGTCACGGCATAGGCCTGTCGATCCACGAGCCGGCCTATCTGGTGCCGGGCGACACGACGCCGCTGGCGCCGGGCATGTGCTTCTCCAACGAGCCGATGATCGTCGTGCCGGACCAGTTCGGCGTCCGGCTCGAGGACCATTTCTACGTGACCGAGACCGGGGCGACCTGGTTCACCGAGCCTTCCCCGGCGATCGACCGCCCGTTCGGCTGAGCTTACCCGCCTTCGGCGGAACCGGCACCGCCCCCCCCACCCGGCCTCCCATATGATACTGCCGTTGGGAGGCCGGGTGGGGGAGCGGGCCGGTGGCGCCTCTACAACAAACCTAATCCAGCAGCGCCCGGATGTCGTCGTACAGGGCGCGGGGGATGTGGACGCCGCTCGCCAGGCTGCGGACCCGGCCTTCGTAGCGGCGCTGTGACGGGAGGCGGGCGCCCTGCCCGGTGATACCGTCGAACACCGCCTCGGCGCGGGCGATGTGATCGGCGGCGGCGGCGCCGAGGAAGCCGGCCGGATCGATCGCGACGATCAGTTCGCCACCATAGGGAGAGGAGCCGGCGCCGTCGTCGAAGGCGAGGGATTCGGCGCTGGTCATGTCGCCGATCAGCGGGCCGGCGATCAGTTCGACCATCGTCGACAGCGCCGAGCCCTTGTGGCCGCCGAAGGTCAGCATCGCACCGGCGAGCGCGGTCGCCGCGTCGGTGGTCGGTTGCCCGTCGCCGTCGACGCCCCAGCCTTCCGGAATCGGCTTGCCGGCACGGCGGTGCAGTTCGATCTCGCCGCGGGCGACGGCGCTGGTCGCGAAGTCGAAGACATAGGGGAAGGGGCCGGGGCGCGGCCAGCCGAAGGCGATCGGGTTGGTGCCGAACAGCGGTTTGCGGCCACCGGCCGGGGCGACCCAGGCGTGGCTGGGGGTGACGGCGAGCGCGACCAGCCCTTCGGCGACGACGGTTTCGATTTCCGGCCAGAGGGCGGCGAAGTGGACGCAGTTGTTGAGCGCGAGGGCGGCGATGCCGCTGGCTTTCGCCTTGGTTATCAGGTGTGGAACACCCCGCTTGAAAGCGAGCTGGGCGAAAGCTCCACCGGCGTCGACGCGGACAAGTGCCGGGGCGACGTCGTCGACGACGGGCTGGGCATCGGGAGAAACTTTCCCTGTTTTCAATGTGTTGATGCACACGAGCAGGCGGTAGACGCCGTGAGCGGCGCATTCGTCCCGCTCGCCGGCGACGATCGTTTCTGTCACCGCCTCGACATGGTCGGGGGCAAGGCCGTGACGGGTCAGCACGGCGCGCGAAAGCGCCGCCACCTCGTCAAGCGTCAGGGTGACGGTGTCGGTATCGGTCATGTCATTCCTCGTCGGGGTAAGGGCCTTTGCCGCCATCGGCGATGAAACGGTCGATCCGCGCCGACAACACCGGCAGCGGCACCGAGCCGAGTTCGAGAACGGTATCGTGGAAAGCACGGATGTCGAATTTCGGCCCGAGCGCCGCTTCCGCCTTCGCCCGCCCCTTCATGATCTCCATCTGCCCCAGATAATAGGACAGGGCCTGCCCCGGCCAGGCGATATAGCGATCGACCTCCGTCTCGATCTCGTGCGCGGACAGGGCGGTGTTGTCGCGCAGATAGCGCTGGGCCTGCTCACGGCTCCAGCCCTTGGCATGGATGCCGGTATCGACGACCAGCCGCGCCGCGCGCCACGCCTGATAGCTGAGCATCCCGAACAGGTCGTAGGGCGTTTCATAGATGCCCATTTCGGTGCCGAGCCGCTCGCAATAGAGCGCCCAACCCTCGCCATAGGCGGAGATATAGACCTTGCGGAACGCCGGCTGCGCCTTGTTCTCGTTGGCGAGCGGCATCTGGAAGGCGTGGCCCGGCGCCGATTCGTGCAGGGTCAGCGCGCGCAGCGAATAGAGCGCGCGCGACGGCAAATCGTAGGTGTTGACCAGATAGATGCCCGGCCCGCCCCGGCCGGAGGTGTAGAACGGCGCGACGTCATCCGGCACGGGCACGATGCCGAAACGGCGGCGCGGCAGATGGCCGATCCAGTTGCCGATCCGGTCGTCGACCTGCTTGGCGATCCACGCCGCCTCCTTCAGCAGTTCCGCCGGAGTCTTGGCGTAGAATTGCGGATCGGTGCGCAGGAAGTGGAGGAAGGCGGACATGTCGCCCTGGAAGCCGACCTGCTGGCGCACCGCCTCCATTTCCGTCCGCAGCTTCGCCATCTCGCTGAGGCCGATCGCGTGGACCTGGTCCGGCGTCAGGTCGAGGGTGGCGAATTCCCTGATAAGCGCCTGATAATAGGCCTTGCCGTTCGGCATGTCTTCCGCCGCCAGCGCGGTGCGGGCCTTCGGGATATAATCGTCCTGCATGAAGCGCAGCAGGGTGCGGTGGGCGGGGACGACCGCACCGGTGATCGCGCTGACCGCCGCCGCGCGCAGTTCCGCCTGAGTCGCCGCCGGGATCGATGCCGGCATCGTCCTGAACGGCAGGTAGAAGAGCGAATCCTCCGGCGTCTTTGCGTCGACGACCGAGCGGATCGTCGCGTCGCGCCCCTGCAGCGTCACTTTGGGCGGGGTGAAGCCGCGCGCCAGCCCGGCGCGCATATTGGCGGTCTGCTCGCTGAAATAGCGCGGGATGTCGTTCATCTGGCCGATGAAGGCGCGGTAGTCCGCCTCGGTGGTGAACGGCCGCCGCGCGGTGTAGCCGAAATCGCTCCAGAAAGCGCTGTCGGCGTTCAACGGCTTTTCATATTCCCGGAATTGCTGCCGGGCGATCAGCGTATCGATCTGGTCGCGGTAGACCGCATAGTCGACCTGCACGGCGGGCGACAGCGCCGCGACCGGGATCGCGTCCAGCTTGCGGCGGACGTCGCGCCAATGGGCAAGGCGCGCCGCCTGCGTTTCCGGCCGCACGTCCGGCAGCTTTGGCTGGATCGCGCCGTCGTCATCCTCGCCGCCGGCCATCTGCTGCTGGCGCCAGCTCCATTCGGCCGACGACAATGCGGTGAAGCGCGCGTCGGTCGCCGGATCGGCGTGGGCGGGGACAGGGACGGCGATACCGGCAAGAAGCAGGGCGACGGCGATACCGGTGAAACGACGCGTCATTGGAAAGCCCCGAAAAAATATGCGCGACATGTATCGTATACCGTATAATAACCCCTGCCAAGCGGGGCGGCACCCTTGACGGCATTCGTATAGGGGCGCCAAAACTCAGACATTACAAGGGGGATTCATGCGTCAACGCCAGCTTCTGCTCTCGATCGCCATTGCTGCCCTGTCGGCCGCGCCGCTTACCGCCCAACCGCGCGACACGGCCACGGCCAACGCCGCCAGTGCGACGGCGCCCGGCGCGGACGACACCGCCGCCGCCAGCGCCGAGGAGGACGCCCAGCCGAAGCGCGGTAGCGTCACCATCGACGGCAAGCGGATCGGCTACACCGTCACCCCCGGCACGCTGACCATCCGCAACGATGCCGGCGAGGCGGTCGCCAGCATGTTCTATGTCGCCTATGTCGCCGACCGACCCGCCGGGGCGCCGCCGCGCCCGGTGACCTTTACCTTCAACGGCGGCCCCGGATCGTCGAGCATGTGGCTGCACATGGGGTCTTTCGGCCCGGTCCGCGTCGACACGCCGAACGACACCGCCCACGCGCCGCCGCCCTACCCGATCGTCGAAAACCATCAGTCGATCCTCGACCGCACCGACCTGGTGTTCATCGACGCGATCGGCACCGGCCTGTCGCGGCCGATCGGCAAGGCCAAGGGCGCCGATTTCTGGGGCGTCGACCAGGATATCGACGCCTTCGCACGCGGCATTCTGCGCTATCTGGCGCTATACGACCGCTGGGATTCGCCGAAATTCCTGCTGGGCGAGAGTTACGGCACGCTGCGCGCCGCCGGCCTTGTCCACACGCTGCAATCGCGCGGCGCGCAGATGAGTGGCGTGATCCTGCTGTCGTCGATCCTGAACTATGGCGTCCGTCAGCCGGGGTTCGACCGGATCTTCGTCACCTATGTGCCCAGCTATGCCGCCGCCGCCTGGTACCACAAGCGGCTGGCCGACCGGCCGGCGGCGCTGGAACCGTTTCTGACCGAAGTGCGCGAATGGGCGCGCGGCCCCTATCTGGCCGCGCTGGCCAAGGGCGACGACCTGAGCGACGCCGAGCGCGCCGCGATCGCCCGGCAGATGAGCGCCTATACCGGCCTGTCGGAGAAATTCCTGCTTTCCGTCGACCTGCGTGTCGATCTGGCGCGGTTCCGCAAGGAATTGCTGCGCGACCAGCGGCGGACGATCGGCCGGCTCGACACCCGGTTCCTGGGCATCGACGTTGACGCCGGTGGCGATTCGCCGGAATTCGACGCCGCCGACGCGGCGATCAGCGGCCCGTATATCGGCGCGCTGAACAAATATCTTTTCGGGACATTGGGCTACAAGACGAAGCTCAGCTACCGGCCGAATTTCTATTCCGGCATCGCCGGGACATGGGACCAGAAGCACAAGGCACCGGACGGGCGGACGATGGCGCTGGCCGCGACATCCATCGACCTGGGCACGGCGATGCGGATCAACCCCTATCTGAAGGTGCTGTCGCTGAACGGCTATTACGACACGGCGACGCCGTTCTTCGGCGCGGAATATGACCTGAAGCATATGCAGATCGACCCGGCGCTGCGCGGCAACATCACCTATCGCTATTACGAATCCGGCCACATGATCTATATCGAGCCGGGCTCGCTGACCGCGCTGAAGCGCGACCTCGACCAGTGGTATGACGCGGCGGTTCGCCGCTGAACGCCACCGCCGGGGCCGTGACGCGGCGATCGGCCGGCCATTTGCCATAGGGAGGATTGCCATGACCCGCCGCCTTGCCGGTGCCTGCGCACTGGCCGCGTTGCTGACCACCACCGCCGCGCCGGCGCAGATCGCCAAAACCCGGACGATCAACGCCACCGACGCGCAGAAGATCACCGACGCCTGTCTGGCGCTGGCCACCCGATCCGGCTGGAAAGTGCATGTCGCGGTACTGAACGAGCATGGCGACCTGGTTCGTCTGGTCGGCATGGACGGCGCCAGCCGGACCAGCGGCGTTCTGGCGCAGGGCAAGGCGGGAACGGTGTTCCGCACCGGCCGCAGCACCGCCGAAGTGGCGAAGATGGCGGAAACGGCGCAGCGCGCGTTCAACGCCGTCACCTATGCCGGCGGCCTGCCGGTGATGGTCGACGGACGGCTGGCCGGCACTGTCGGCGTCAGCGGCGCGACCGAAGCGCAGGACGAGGAATGCGCCCGCGCCGGGATTGCCGCCGCGCTGTAGCCCGCGTCAGGGGATGAGGACGGTGGAACCGGTGGTGCGCCGCGCCTCCAGATCGGCATGGGCGCGGGCCGCGTCCTCCAGCGGGTAACGCTGGCCGATCGTCACCGTGACCGCGCCGGAGCCGAGCATCGCCCACAGACGGGCGACGCCGGCGGCGCGCTCCTCCGCCGTCACATAATAGTCGAACAGGGTCGGCCGGGTGACGAACAGCGAGCCATGGGCGGCCAGCGCGCCGAGGCCGATGCCGGTGACCGGCCCACCGGCATTGCCATAGCTGACGATCAGGCCGCGTTTCGCGACGCTGGCCAAAGTCGCGTCCCAGCTTGCCATGCCGACCCCGTCGAAAGCGACGCGCACCCCGGCGCCGCCGGTCAGCGCGCGCACCCGCGCGGCGATATCCTCTTCCCGCGACAGCAGCACATGATCGGCACCCGCCGCCGTTGCCAGCGGCGCCTTCGCCGGGTCGCCGACCGTGCCGATCACCGTCGCGCCGAGCGCCTTCAGCCATTGCACCAGCAGCAGGCCGACGCCGCCGGCCGCGGCGTGGACCAGCACCGGCCAGCCCGCTTCGACCCGGGCGCAGCGTTCGACGAGAAATTCCACGGTGCAGCCTTTCAGCAGCACCGCCGCCGCCGTTTCGTCATCCACCGAGTCGGGCAGGCGGAGCAGTTCCGCGGCGGGCAGGACGCGGTGGCTGGCATAGGCGCCGCGCCGGGCGCCGAAATGGCCGACGCGGTCACCGGGCGCGAAGCCGGATACGCCGGGGCCGACCGCTTCGACCACGCCCGCCGCTTCCGTGCCCAGCCCGCTCGGCAACGGCACCGGGTAGACGCCGGAGCGGTGATAGGTGTCGATGAAGTTCAGCCCAACGGCGGTCTGGCGGACCAGCACTTCGCCGGCCGCCGGCGGCGGCAGCGCGACATCGTGCCAGGCGATGACCTCCGGCCCGCCGATCCTGTCGATCCTTGCCACCCGCGCCATGCCGTCCTCCCGCGTTACCGGGGGTTTGTTACGGCCGACGCCTCGCGATGCAAGCGATATGGCAGGGTGATTTCGCAGTGCAGACCGTCCGGCGCGTAATCGAAAGCGACGGTGCCGCGTTCCGCCGCCACCGTGCGCTCGATCATCCGCGAACCGAAGCCGGCCGAGCGCGGGGTGGAAACTGGCGGACCGCCGCTTTCCCGCCAGGTCACCCGCAGCCGGCCGGCCTCGTCCAGCGCCCATGTCAGCGCGACCCGGCCGCTGTCATTGGCGAGCGCGCCGTATTTGCAGGCGTTGGTGCCCAGTTCGTGCAGCGCCATCGCCAGCAGCAGCGCGACATTGCTCGGCAGGTCAACCGGCGGGCCGTGCGCGGCGATGCGTTCGCTCCACCGATCGCGGAACGGGCGGAGCGCGCGGCGGGCGGTGTCGTCCATCGTCGCCCCCTGCCAGCGGGTTTCGTTCAGCAGATCATGCGCGTCCGACAAGGCCTGCAACCGGGCGAGGAAGCTGTCGCGCTCCGCCGGCGGGGTGGCGCGAAAGGTCTGGCGCGCGATCGCCTGGATCGTCGCCAGCGTGTTCTTCACCCGGTGCTTCAGCTCGTCGAGCATCAGCGCCTTCGCTTCTTCCGCCGCGCGGCGTCGGGCAATTTCGTGCCGGGCGGCGCTGTGCAGGCGGGCATTGTCCATCGCCACCGCCGCCTGCGCGGCGACGGCGGCGATCAGCAATTCGGTATCCTCGTCGAACATGCCGGGCAGTTCATGGCCGAAGAACAGGCCGCCGATCGGATCGCCGGTGCCGGAGACGACCGGCACCGCCAGATAGCTGACCACCGGCAGATGCCCCGCCGGCATGCCGAAATGCGGCGGGCTGCGGCCATAGCGCGGGTCCTGCCGGATGTCGTCGGAGCGGACGATCTCCGTCCCGGCGAAGGTCGGCGCGAACACCGCCGAATTGCGCGGCATGCCGAAAGCCTCGAACGCTTCGCGCGGGGCACCGGACAGCGCGTAGAGCAGCAGGGATTCGCCGCTGTCGTCGGTGACGTTGTAGAAAAACGCGCCGAACTGCGCGCCGCTCAACTCGGTCGCGATGTCGGTGACGATGGCGACGACGCGGTCAAGGTCCAGTTCGCGCAGGATGAGCTGAGCGGCGCGGTTGAGGGTGGCGAGGCGCTGGCCCTGCCGGCGTAGCTGCGCCTCCGTCGCCTTGCGTTCGCTGATGTCGCGGGCGATCTTCGACGCGCCGATCAGCGTGCCGTCGGCGCGCAGGATCGGCGACACGGTCAGCGATACCGGCACCCGGCTGCCGTCCTTGCGGCAACGTTCGGTCTCGAAATGCCGGATCCGTTCGCCGCGCCGCAGCCGGGCGACGATATCATGTTCCTCATGCTGCCGCTCCGGCGGGATCAGCGTCAGCACCGAACGGCCGAGAATCTCGTCCTCGCGATAGCCGAACAGCCGCTCCGCGCCCTTGTTCCAGCTGGTGATCGTGCCATCCAGCGTCTTGCCGACGATCGCGTCGTCGGACGATTCGACGATTGCCGCCAGCCGCAGCGCGGTGTCGTCCGCCACCGGCCCGGCCGCATCCCCCCGTTCAGCGCCAATACGCATATATACTCTGGCCTTTCCGGCGGCGACGCCCCGCATGGCTGCGGCCGCGGCAATACGCACCGCATCTGTCGCCCGGCGGGAATGGTGGCACCCGCCGCGCCGACGCGCAAGCGGCATGGACGCCGCCCCGGCGCGCCCATATAGCGGACACTTCGTCTTGTTGTGACAGGGGGTTTTCGCCGATGGCCATTCGTCCTTCTCTGCTCGCCCTTCCGCTGATCGCGCTGGTCGCCAGCGCCGCCCCGGCGGCGGTTTCGCCCGAACAGAAGGCGCTGGAGGCGCGGTTCGACGCGGGGATCAGTTCGGCCGACCAGATGGAGTGGCTGAAGCGGATGTCGTCGGCGCCGATCCATGTCGGCGCGCCGCACAACAAGGCCAATGCCGAAGCGAGCGTCGCCCTGTTCAAATCCTGGGGCTGGGACGCGCGGCTCGAAACCTTCTCGGTGCTCTACCCGACGCCGATCAGCACCACCGTCGAACTGATCGCGCCCGACCGGATCACCCTGGGCGGGCAGGAACCGGCGGTGGAAGGCGACGCGTCGTCGCAGAAGCTGGCTGACGCGCTGCCGCCCTATGTCGCCTATCAGGGCGACGGCGACGTCACCGGCGATGTCGTCTACGTCAATTTCGGCATGCCCGCCGATTACGACCACCTGAAGCGGCTGGGCATCGACGTGAAGGGCAAGATCGTCATCGCCCGCTACGGCGCCGGCTGGCGCGGGTTGAAGCCGCTGCTCGCCCAGATGCACGGCGCGATCGGCTGCATCATCTATTCCGATCCGGCGCAGGACGGTTATGCGATCGGCGACACCTATCCCAAGGGCGGCGCCCGCCCGGCGCAGGGGGTGCAGCGCGGATCGGTGATGGACATGCCGATCTACCCCGGCGACCCGCTGACCCCCGGCATCGGATCGACCGAAGGCGCCAAGAGACTGAGCCGGGAGACCGCGCCGACCATTCTGAAGATTCCGGTGCTGCCGATGGGCTATGGCGACGCCGAACAGATCCTGTCGCGCCTGGGCGGCCCGGCCGCGACCGGCGCGATGCGCGGGGCGCTGCCCTTCACCTATCATTTCGGCGGCGACGGTGGGGTGCAGCTGCGCCTCGCGGTCAAGTCCGATTGGAAACAGCGCGAAATCCACGACGTTGTCGCGACCTTGAAAGGCAGCACCCTGCCCGACGAATGGATCTTACGCGGCAACCATCACGACGGCTGGGTGTTCGGCGCCGGCGACCCGCTGTCGGGCAATGTCGCGATGCTGTCGGAGGCCAAGGCGCTGGGCGCACTGGTCAAGGCCGGCTGGCGGCCGAAACGGACGATCGTCTACACCAGTTGGGACGGCGAGGAGCCGGCGCTGCTCGGATCGACCGAATGGGCGGAAACCCATGCCGCCGAGTTGCAGAAGAAGGCGGTCGTCTACATCAACACCGACGGCAACGGTCGCGGCTTTCTGGGCGCGCAGGGCTCGCATAGCTGGCAGCACCTGGTGAACCGGGTGGCGGAAGAGGTGATCGATCCGGAAACCGGCGCCACCGTCGCCGACCGGTTGCGCGCCAATATCCGCGCAAGCGCCGCCGACGGCACCGGCCGCAGCGACCCGGTCGCGCTGGCCGCGGCCGAGAAGGGCGAGGACCTGCCGATCGGGGCGCTCGGTTCCGGGTCGGACTATACCGTCTTCATCCAGCACCTTGGCATTCCGTCGATCAACATCGGCTATGGCGGCGAGGACGAGAGCGCCGGCATCTACCATTCCGCCTATGACAGCTTCGACCATTTCACCCGGTTCGACGACCCCGGCCTGCTCTATGGCGCGGCGCTTTCGAAGACGGCGGGCCGGCTGGTGCTGCGGGCCGCGGAGGCGGACACGCCGCCGGTGCGTTTCGGCGATTTCGCTACCACCGTCGGCCGCTATCTGGCCGAGGTGCAGGCGCTGGTCACCGAACAGCGCGGCAAGGACGGCACGCGCGCCGCGCTGCTCGCCAATGGCGGTTACCGGCTGGCGAGCGACCCGCTGAAACCGCTGGCCGCGCCGGAAGCACAGGCGGCGACGCCGCATGTCGAACTGGCCGCTCTCGCCAATGCGGTCGACCGGCTGAAGGCGGCGGCGACCGCCTATGACTCTGCCTATGCCCGTCATGGCGCCGCCCTTCCGGCCGCCGCCCGCGCCCGGCTCAACGCGAAGCTGCGCGACATCGACCAGACCCTGCTGATCGCCCAGGGCCTGCCCGGCCGGCCGTGGTTCCGCAATTCGGTCTACGCCCCCGGCCGGCTGACCGGATACGGCGCGAAAACGTTGCCCGGCGTGCGCGAAGCGATCGAGGATCGCCGCTTCGACGACGCCAACAGCTATGCCCGGCTGACCGCCGAGGCACTGACCCGTTATGCCCAGCGACTGGAGGAGGCCCGCGCCCTGCTCCCCACCGGCTGAACGCTTGACGCCGGCCCGGACACCCCATAGATGCCCGGCTTCGCGCAAGCGGCCCCTTCGTCTAGCGGTCTAGGACGTCGCCCTCTCACGGCGAAAACACGGGTTCGAGTCCCGTAGGGGTCACCAGTTGCCAAGCCCGCGGCGGGCGCGCGATTCTAGCCGGTTTCTCCGCCGCTATCGCTTGCAAAGCGGATTCGCGTCTTGTCGCTCCCCTGCCCGGCCCGCACCCAAATTCCCGAAGGCCCTGACCGCTGGCGGCAGCGGCCACGACCGGCAAGCCGGCAAAATAATCGGCACTGGCCGCCCATAGGCGACCGGCTCGCATGGCTTCGGACCATGCGGGCCGTCTCCGCTTAACCGGACGGCGTGAACCAGCAAGACCGGGCTCCGGCTATACCGGGCCGGTCAGTTCAAATCGTCCCGATCGGCGTGGCTGGGGAACCCACCGCGCCGGGCAGGTTGAGCGGAGGCGCGGTCAGCAGGAAATGCGCGCGCTTCCGTTCCGCGAGCGCTCGCGCAATCTCGCCGAACCACCAAAATTCGCCGAGGTGGATGCCAAGCTTGAGCAGACAATGCTCGTGGAGCGGCAAATGCGCCGTTCCGCTGCAATGCACGATGCCCTCGATCCGCTCGACCATGACGTTGTCGGCGCATATCGCGACCAGCCCCGATCGATCGATCCAGTCCAGCAATTCGGCGTCGCTGCCATCGAGGCCGGGCGTGGCGTCCAACGCAGGCTGATCGATTATCGAAGTATCGCGCAGGAGAATGTCGGCGAAGCCGGTGTAAAGGCAAAGAAAGTCGCCCTCCTCGACGACCGCGTTCTGCGCGTCCATCGCCCCGCGCAGTTCGGCATAACCGATGCGGCGATGCGGCGGCGCCCCGGCCTGCCGAACATCGACCAGCACGCCGCGCCCCTGAACGCAGGTCTGCGCCATATTCTCGATGCCTAACGCCGTCGCCCGGCACGCCCCGCCATCCGCCGCCAGCACGAAGTCCCGGTCCATGCGATAGCCGTTGTAGAACACATGTTCCGCCACGCCGTCGCCATCGGCATCGAAGCAGACGCCATAGTGACTGAGGCCGTCCCACTGGCTGGTATATTGAAGGGTCAATTGCACTTGATCGTCATTGACGATGTCGGTCGCCCCAGGGGCGATTTCGGACAGCGGCCAATCATAGAGCGGCCGGCCGCCCGGCCCCATCGTCGTCGGCTGGAGCCGGGGCGGCGCGCGCATGCCGAACAGGGGCGTTCGCGGCACATCAAGCGGAAGCCCCAGCAGAAACACCTCACCCTCGCGCGCTTCCGCCACGGCCCTGCGGCGCTTGTCCGGCGTGACCAGGTTCATCCGGCCGATCTGATCATTCTCGCCGAAGTCGCCCCAGTTAGATCCTTCCGGACGGTGCAGCCATCTTTTCATCCACACCTCCGGCAACGACCAGGATTACCGCGATGACAGGGCCCGGCGACGGCCCGTGACGGCAACACGCATAATTAAAGCACCGGACGGATGCTATCGGCGAGACCGCCACCCCAGGTCGACGACGATATTGCCTGGGATGATGCGCGTTTTCGCCATCTGTGGAATGTCATTCCATCGGGATGCGGCATAGCGCGGTTGAACCATCCGCCACGCCTGATTCTTGCCAATTTCACGGGAAATTCCCCGGCATCGAAGATGGCGCGCGCACATCATCGACCCGCGCCGCGTCACCATTTCAGGACGCTCCACCGCGCCGCGTGTATTTTAATTTTCCGCGGCACGCCGGGCAGCAACTGGCCCCTAATTCATGTATCTCTTTGGCGATCGTCCTTCCGTGTCATCGCCGCACCGGCGGCAGAGGAGAGGCTGTTTGGTTTCCCGCTCGGAATGGAAGGCCGGCTGGCCCCTGGTTGTCGTCGGCATGCTGGGCGTCTCGCTGTCGAGCCTGGCGACCTATACGCTGGGGCTTTTCATGTCGCCGCTGGAGCAGGAATTCGGATGGAGCCGGGCACAGGCATCATCGGCGCTGACCCTGGTGGCGATATCCCCCGTGCTGCTGGCACCCGTGGTCGGCGCCATGATCGACCGATGGGGAACCCGCCGTCTGGCCTTGCCGGGGGTGTTGCTGGTCTCCCTCAGCTTTGCCGCGATGTCGCTGAACACCGGGGCGTTATACCTGTGGTGGAGCCTCTGGCTATGGCTCGGATTGGCCAATCTGCTGATCAAAACAACCATCTGGACGACCGCTATTGCCGGAATGTTCGACAAGGCGCGGGGAATGGCCATTGCGCTCACGCTGTGCGGAACCGGTATCGCATCCTCCGGCGGGCCGATCATCGCCCGCTGGCTGATCGACGACTATGGCTGGCGTACCGCCTTCCTGGGAATGGGATTGGGTTGGGGTGTCGTCGTTGTCCCGGCCGTATTTTTCCTGTTCTTCGACGCGCGCGCCCGATCGCTGCGACAACAGGCCAGCGCGGACAGGCCCGCGCCGCCGCGTGAGGCCGTGCCGGGACTGTCGGTGCGCGAGGCCCTCCGCTCCAGATCGTTTCTGGCCATCCTGACCAGCACCTTCCTGATCAATACGGTGATCACGGCGTTGATCGTCCATCTCGTCCCGATCCTCGTCAGCAAGGGCATGACCCGAAGCGATGCAGCCGTGGCACTGGGTGTTTTCGGATTTGCGGCGGCCTTCGGCAAGCTCGGTTCGGGCTGGCTGCTCGATCGGGCGCATGGCAGGGTGCTGGGGACGGCCGTACTTGCCATTCCCGCTCTGCCGTGCCTGATCCTGATCTTCACTCCCGTCAGCATGCCGATCGCAATTCTGATCGTGGCGCTGATCGCGGTCGGCTCGGGCGCGGAATTGCAGACGCTGACCTATCTCTGCACCCGCTATGTCGGATTACGCAATTTCGGGAAGCTGTATGGCGTGTTCGGCAGTCTGGTGGGGCTTTGCCTGGCTGTAGGGCCGCTTTGCGCCGGCCTGATCTTCGACCGGGTCGGCCACTATCAGCCACTGTTTTACGCCGTCATTCCGATCGCGCTGCTGTGCAGTTTTCTGATGTCCACGCTTGGCGCGTACCCAATATTCTCGCCGCCGCGCAAGGCGGACGGCGAGGATGTTCTCCATAGCTGACTGGACGGGAGGACCGCCGCGATCGCCGATCGGCGGCCGGCGCCCCCGGACATTCGGAAACGACGCTTGCGCCCGATTGGCGACACTATGCTGCGGTGAGGAGATGACGGCATGAAACACAGGGTTGTGCAGTGGGGCACGGGCATGGTGGGCGCACGGGCATTGAAACAGGCGCTCCTCCACCCAGCTATCGAGGTCGTCGGGGTCAGGGTCTACAATCCGGCGAAGGTGGGTAGCGATGCCGGCGCCCTCGCCGGGCTGGGCCAGTGTGGCGTCACCGCCACCGACGATGTCGACGCCATTTTGAAGCTGCGTCCGGATTGCGTGGTGCATGCGCCACTCAGCCTCGACCTTGAAGAAACGATCGGCGAAATCGAGACGTTGCTCGCGGCGGGGATCAATGTCGTCTCTTCGGCGGTCAATGTGGCGATTCACCCCGGCTCGATGGACCCCGGCCTTCGATCCCGGCTGGTCGCGGCTTGCAAAGCAGGCGCTTCGACGCTTCGCGCGGCCGGCCTCAGCCCCGGCTTCGCCAACGAGTTGTTGCCGGTGGTCATGTCCGGACTGTGCGGCGCGATCCGCCGGGTCACCGTATCGGAGTTCGCCAATCTCGCGCACTATGAATCCGAGGCGGTTTCGGCGCTGTTGGGCTGGGGGCGCGAGGCGTCCTACGTCCTGCCGGACGCGTTCCGCGCCCGGATCGATCAGGCCTTCCTCGCGCCGATGCGGATGATCGGTTCCTGTCTCGGCACCGAGATCACCGACATCGCCACGTCGGTCAGCCCCGCGATCGCGACGAAGCCCTTCGACATCCGAACCGGACAGGTCGCGGCCGGCACTATCGCGGGCTGGCGCCTGATGTACGTCGGCAGCATTGACGGTGAGGCTCGCGTCTCGATCGATTCATCGTGGCACTTGCACGAGGAATTCGGCATCGGCGAGGACTGGCCCAAGGGCGAGGGGTGGGACATTTCGATCGACGCGGACCCAGAGATCAGGCTGCACTGGGAAGTCGGCCTGGACGACCCGACCCAGTCCATGTCATCGCACCGGATGCGCGCGTCGGCGGCGCATCTCGTCAATGCGGTTCCGGCGGTCTGCGCCGCGCCAAGCGGGATCATGACCCTCGCCGACCTCGGCAATGCGACCGGCCGGTGGGCCTGATAGCGAAATAGCGGGGCGGTGCCGGGAAAGCGCACCGCCCCATCGCGCTTGATGTCGGGCGGGTCGCGCATGACCCGGCCTGCTTCACGGCTTTTCGCTCCGTTCCGGCATGATCGTGAAGAGGACGTCGACGAGGTCGATGCCCCCTTACGCGCGAGACTTCGCCTGGAAATCAAGCGCATGCTTGACCGGGACCGCCCCCTTCATTCGCGCGCGCCGGAACAAGGCCGGTTTTGGTCCCTCATCCATGATAGCGCCCGTGAATGGACGGCAGGTCGAGATAGGTGCGGATACCGGGCGCCGCGGCGACCACCGCCTCTACCGCATTGACCGCCTGCATGGCGGTCGCGATGCAGCATTCGTCATCCGAATTTTCACCGCCATGCGTGTGCAGGGTTGCGCTCAGCCCCGGATCGCCATCGACCGTGAACGTCCAGCCGAAGCTGTTGGGCCACCCTTCGAGTTCGTAGCTTAGCGTCCAGACCGTCTCCAGCTCGATCAAGGGCTTGCCGTCGACCATGCCGGTCCACAGCCAGCGCTGCGCGGCGACCGTCCCCTTTTTAACCACACCCGCCGCAACATGCAGATCGCGCGGAGCCGGCGCTTCCTCATAGGTTTGTATGATCTCATCCACCCTGGCTCCGATACCGGCGGCAAGCTCTAGCAGCATCGCTTCGAACGCGCGCCGGATGCGTTGCCCGATATGGCCCTTTTCACAATTTCCGGGGTCGAGCGGCTGGCCGAAATGCATCAGGTCGAACAGCAGGGCGGACGATGGATATTCGGTCATCACCGCGCATTCGGACACGCGGATACGGTCGATCCGGCGGCACCAGGACGACAACACAAGCGGCAACCGCACCGAAACGAAGCCCGGATTGACGCCGGCACCATGGAATGTCGCGCCCCCCGTCTGGCAGGCGCCTTCCAGCAGGTTATGCAGGGGGGCATCGGCAACCGGATAGAACAGATAGCCTCCGGCCGTGGAGATCACGTTGATCCCCGCCGACAGCAATTTCGTCAGATCATCGTGGTTCGGCGAGCTTGGCGCGTAGATCACGCAATCCGGCGCGGCAGCGATCACTTCTTCAATGTCGAGCACGGCCGCCACGCCCAACGGATCGACGCCGAGCAATTCCCCGACATCGCGCCCGCGCTTCTCTTCGGAATAGACTTTCGCACCGATCAGTTTCAGCCCCTTGCGTGACAGGACCCCCCGCGCGGCGTGCCCGCCGACGGTTCCCGTGCCGCAGACATATACCTTCAGATCCTGTCCTGACGTCGCCATGTTTCTCTCCTGGTTTTGGTATCAGCTTGCATGTCCCGCAGACGCCGGTGGAGGGTGTCGCCGGCCGTGCGCCATGTTTCAGGCGCGTCACCGCGCACCCCAATACCCCCCCGCGGTGAAGGGCAGATCGAGATGACCGCGAATGCCCGGCGGTGCTTCGCAGACCGTGGGGATGGCGTTGACGGGAACCGTGCCGGTGACGATGGACACCGCCCGCCCGGCATCGAATTGTGTCGATATCCTGACCTCGGCCTCGATCCTGGGATCGCCGTCGATACGCACACCCCAGATGCCGTCGCCCGTCGGCCAGTCGGGGCGAACACTGTCTTCCAGCCGCCAGATGAAAATCATGCTGATGGCCGGCTTGCCGCCACTCAGCCCGATGAATTCGCCGCGCACCGCCGCCACGCCGCCCGCCGGGAACTCGCCGGCCGCGACGGTGAAGGCGTGCGGCGCAAGCGCCACTTCGCGCTTCCATTGCAGATCGTCGATGGTCAGGCCGATGGCGTCGGCCACAACGCGCATCGAAAGATAATAGGGGTTGTCCTTGCCGCCGGCGAGCTGCTTGTGGAACAGCGGCTCATAGCTCTCCGGCAACCCGAACCCCATATAGTCGCACAGGATCTGTCGGGAAGGATAGTCGCGCAAGCTGACCACTTCGGTAAGTTCGATATGCTCGATCGCGCGCGATGCCCTGGTCAGCGCCAGCGGCAGATAGTCCGGGGAGAAGCCGGGGGATGCGCCGGCGATGTGAATTGTCGTGCCGCCTGTCTCGCATGCCGCCCGCAGCTTTTCGAACCCTGCTTCACTGGCCGGGCCGACGACGACGGGCGGATACATGTAATAAGCCATTGCCGGCGCGACCACATTCTTGCCGGAGGCGAGAATGGCGCATAGCTCATCCAAAGCCTGATCGACCCGATCAAGGCTGGTCGCCAGCGCGCAATAGCAGACGCAATCGGCATCCATTGCGAGCAATGCGTCGACATCGTCGGTTCCCAGCACCCCGACGGGATCGCCACCGACCAGAACCCCCGCATCGGCGCCGACCTTGCCCGGATCATAGACGCGCAACCCGACCAGTTCGAGATCAGGGCGTCCGATGATCGTGCGAAGGGCGTGCGTTCCGACATTGCCGGTAGCCCACTGGATCACCCGATAAGTGCGCTTGGTCACGTCATTCTCCATCAACAGACTGGCGGCGCCGCCCGCGATTTGCCGGGTTGAGTGCCGAGGCGCAGCCACGGCAAAGCGAAGAGCGCGACTAGCGCCGCCACGCTGTAAAAGCCGAACATCAGGCTGTAGCTGCCAGTCGTATCGAACACCCGGCCGAAGGCGGGCGGCGAGGCCAGCAAACCGGAAAAGGTCACAATTCCGACCAGGCCCATCGCACGGCCTATCATGTGCTCGCCGAATATGCGCGGCAGCAGCAGGCTTTGCAGCGGCATCATCATGCCACCGAACAGGCCGATCATGACGACGCCGACGACGATCAGAAAGCCGCCGAGCGGGGCGAGCCAGAAACACGACATGCCAACGGCGAACCCGAGCAGGGTCGCCACCAGCATCGAACGCGCGCCCAGCCGGTCGGCCAGGCCGGCAAAGGCCAGCTTCGCGGTGAGGCCGCAGATACCGTATAGCGACAGCAGCAACGCCGCATCGCTGGTCTTCAGCCCGCGATCAAGCACGATCGGCGCAAGGCTGGTCACCACTCCTTTCATGCCGGACAAGACGATGGCGAAGGTAACAGCGGCAAGCCAGAAGGAAGGATCCCGAAGAATCGCCATTGCCGAGGCGGACGCCTTCCCCACCGTTGCCAGCGGCGGCGGCGCGTCGACCGCCCCGTCGGGCTGAAGGTTGCGGTCGGACGGCCGATTCACCACCAGCAACGCCGCCGGAATGACGGTTGCCGCAAGCATGACGCTGACCTGCCGAAACGCATCGCGCCAGTAATGATGGTCGAGAATCCATTGCGTGATCGGCGGATAGACGATGCTCGCCACGGACACGCCGGCAAGCGCCACCCCGATTGCCGCGCCACGCCTGCGCACGAACCAGCGCGAGAGCAGCACCGTCATCGCCATCGATCCGATCAGCACATTCGCCGGCGCAATGACCAGACCGTAGATCAGCATGATGTGCGTGAAGTTTCCCGCCAGCGACATCGCCGCGTAGCCGCCGGTCATCGCCGTCGCCCCCAGCGTCATCAACAACCGGACCGAAAGACGATCGAGCAGAAACCCGGCGAATGGCGCGAGGACCGCCGCGCTGCCCGACAATACGGTCATCGCCAGCATCAGCGTCATGCGATCCGGCCCGAACGCCCTGGCCAGCGGGACCGAAAGGATCGTGTAGCAGGACGAGGTGAATGCCACCGCGCCCATCAGCAGGAAGCAGCAGGCGACCTGACGCCATGCCAGGTAATGGCCCGGCATCGACTGCCGCCCGGATGCGGATGATTCAGCCATGCGAGCCTACTCCAGATCACCGCGCGCAGGGACGCGCCGGCACGCCTCTGAAACTGACCGCCCGGTGCCGCGCCTGTGCGGCTGGCCGATCCGCCGCGCCGCGAAAACCGGCGCCGCGGTGATGCCTGACCGGCTGTGCCCGCTGCCCGGATTGCCGACGAAGATCGAGAAGCCCATCGGCATCCGCCAAGCCGCTCCAGCCGATAGGGTGTTGGTCAGCCCGCGCCGGCGAGATGACGGAAAATACGCGCGAACACGCCGGTTTGGTGCCCCGGCGTATGGCCGATGGCCTGATCGCCGCCAGCAACCGATCCGCCCAAAAAAACTATCACACTGTCGGTTTCAGCCCACTCCCATTATTAAAATTCGCCGCCGCGCGCCCCATCAGCCATCGACGTGGCGATCGGCCCAATCCAGATAGCCGCGAACGCGCGCGTTAACGCGGCCCGGATCGAGGCCGTAGCGCGCCGGGTCCTGCCGCAAAGCGCCGCTCTTGTGGGTGTCCTTGCGATTGTCTTCCGCCCGGAACGCCGCGCGTGCTTCGCTGCTGACCGGGGCATCGACGAAGCGATAGATCGTATCGATGAGATCGGCGCCATGGTGTACAACCGACCGGAAACCGAGATCGAGGAAGTGTTCCGGATGTCGCCGCCGAACCCGCACGAACGCATCCAGCGCCTGTGCGGAACGCTCGAGAATTTCGTCGCCGAGCGCCTGCGGATCAACCTGATCGACCACCATGCCGCGCAGGCTTTCGCGAAGCATCGTGTATGAATGAATCGCCGGAAAAGGGTCTCGGTGCGTGACCAGGATTTTGGCATCGGGAAACACTTCGAGCAATGCATCGAGGTTGCCGAGGTGGATCGGCGCCTTCAGGCAGAACCGCTGTTCGGGCAGGTCCTGGCGTTTGAACTGGTACTGCAGCAGTTGCAGGGCGCGATGCAGGTCGCGATAGACCGGCACCATGCTCTGTGCGCGGACCCATTCGAGAAAGCCGGCACCGAACTGCTTGGCATCGACGATCCGGAAGCTCGGCGTCATCAGCGCATATTCTTCGGAAGGATCGGTGGCGGCGAGCGGATGGGCGAGGAAGGCCTGTTCAGCCGCCTGTTTCATATAGGCGAGGCGGCGATGGCAGACGCCGATCCGCGGGTCCTCCCCGCCGGCCGGGGCATCGGCCAACGGCACCGGATCGCCGGCCTGCCACGTCGTCACGTGCTGCCAGTACGGATCGGCACACATCAGGTTCTGAAGCTTTGTGGTCGCGCTGCGGTAAAGCCCGGTGATGAACACCGGCCGGACGATCCGTTCCCGCAGGATTTGCGGATGGCGGCGGATATAGTCCGTCATCGCCAATCGCCCGTCCAGCGCGCGATCGAGTTCGACAACCACCTGCGCCTGACCGCGTGTCGAATAATGCGACGAATTCTCGCGCAGTCCGGCAAGATATTCCCGCAGCGGTTCGTAAAAGTCCGTGCCGCCGAAATCGGTGGACCCGGTGCGTTTGAACGCGCTGTCCATCAACGCGTCGGCGGACAGGCTTCGGATCGGGTTCATTACGTCAGCCCTCCTTTGTAAGGCGCCGTCGATCGCATCGGTCCGAGCTGCGAAAGCAGATGGATTCCCGGCGACGCGGCAATGACATCGGGAATCCGGTTGAGGATCGAAGCGGCCGATGCGGTTATGGAGTCGCGGCGCTCGACGACCAGCCGATTTCCCGGCCGGCCATCGATCTCCCACGCCATGGTTTCGGGCACGTCATCGTCGAGCAGCCGCATCTCCATGCTCGCATGGGCACTGACACCCTCCACCGTCTCGACCGTGCTGCGATATGACCACCCGATCACCCGCCCCGGCGCGATGTCGCGCGCCAGCGCCTTGCAATAAACGGGGATGTCCGCCGTGAGCGGCTCGCGCCGTTCGGCCCCGCCGGTGACGTGATATCCAAGT
The DNA here is from genome assembly GCF_047553045.1 of Sphingomonas flavalba. Lineage (GTDB taxonomy): Bacteria > Pseudomonadota > Alphaproteobacteria > Sphingomonadales > Sphingomonadaceae > Sphingomonas_L > Sphingomonas_L flavalba_A. The sequence continues at coordinate 2,259,923 of NZ_CP180208.1, forward strand.
GCCGAAAGCACGTGTTCCGTGATGGACTGATATTTGCCGATCAGCCGATACGTGTCGGCATGCTCGCTCGCGATACCGAAACGCCCGGCATAGTCCTCGGGCGTCAGATCAAGCCCGTAATCGGCAACGAGCCGAGGGCTGGGGTAATTGACCTGCGTGACGCTGCGGTGCCGCAGCGACGTGATCGCAACACAGGGCCCGGCCAGCAAGATGCCCGCCCAGATACGCGACATGTCCCAAATGCCGCTGCCCGTGAAGCTGCGCCCGGCCGCCAATGCCAGACCGTGAAGGATCGCGCTGTTTTCGGGATCGTACCGCCAGGGGTAATAGGATTGCACCCCGTGGCACAGCACATCCACCCCGGCCTCGAACAATCGCCGGTAGGCCGGCAGATTGTCGCGCAGGAGGTCGGTGGTGAATACGACGCCGACATCCGCCTGCGCACCCGCGAGATCGGCCAGGCTGCAATCTTGGACGATCACCGACGTGTCGCGCGTACCAGCCAGCATTGCGAGCGGTTGCCCCACCTTGTCACCCGCCCGATTGACAGCCGCGACAATCGGCCAGCCCCGCGCTTCCGCAAGCCGCGCGAATTCGCAGCCGTAGCGACCAACACCGTAGAGAATGATGCGCGGTGCACGGGGCATCGACGCCCTAACGTAGGGCCTGCGCTGGGTTCTCGACGATTGCCTTGAACGCCTGCAACAGCAGGGCGCCGTCGGCACCGTCGATCGCCCGATGATCGAAGCTGCCGGTCACCGTCATCACGGTTGCGATCCGGGGCGCGCCATCCTCGACCATCCATCGTTGCTCGCCCGCGCCGACAGCGAGGATCATGGCCTGGGGTGGATTGATGATCGCCTCGAACTGCTTGATCCCCAGCATCCCCATGTTGCTGAGCGACGCGGTTCCGCCCCGATACTGATCGGGTGTCAGCGTGCCGGCGCGTGCTTGTGCGACAAGCGCCCTCAGTTCGCCGGCGAGGGCGCCGAGCGGCTTGGTATCGGCGCCCGCAACGACCGGCGCGATCAACCCGGACGGCGTCGATACCGCGACTGAGACGTCGACGCGCTCGAACGTGACCAGCTTGCCGGGCGTGTACATGACGTTGCACTGCGGCACGCGCGCCAGCGCCAGTGCCAGCGCCTTGACCAGCATGTCGTTGACCGAGATGCCGTCAGCGGCTGCGCGCGCGTTATATTCAGCCCGGAACGCCAGCGCCGCATCCAGCCGCACGTCGACCGTCAGATAGATATGCGGGACGTGCTGCTTGGCCTGGGTGAGCCGCCGCGCGATCGTCCGGCGAACGGCGCTGAGCCGGTCGAGGCGATGCGGGATGTCGGGGATTTCGGCCTCGGGCGCGGCAAGTGCCGCCGCTCGCGCCGGGACAGCTTCATATTTCTGTTCGCTCTGCATGCCGTCGGCCCCGTCGCGGATATCAAGGTCCGGCAACGTTGCGAGGCAGCGCCATCAGGGGTCAAGGGCGCGCCGCCCGGCGTTATTAAAAATCAAACCGCCCGCAATCGCCGGAAAACATGCCTCGACATGCCGGAATCCCAAGTGACATACCGTGCGGATCGACATGGCTCGCGCTTCCGCTTCCAGCCCCGCTGTCATTTCCGGAGAACCGCTGGTTATCCGGGATTGCACCCTGCGCGATGGCCGCCACGCGGATGTCGTCGTTCGGGACGGGAAGATCGCCGCGATCCTGGCTGGCGGATCGGGCATTTCGGCGCGCAGTATGGATGCAGCCGGCGGCCTGCTGATCCCCGGCTTGCACGATCACCATCTGCATCTCGCCGCAACCGCCGCAGCCGCCACGTCGGTGCGATGCGGACCACCTGACGTGGTCGACCGCGACGGCCTGATCCACGCGCTTACCGGCCCCGGCGAAGGCTGGATTCGCGGCATTGGCTACCATGAGTCGGTCGCGGGCTTTCCCGACCGGCATCAGCTCGACGCGATCATGCGCGACCGGCCGCTGCGCATTCAGCATCGATCGGGGCGGATGTGGATGTTCAACAGCCGGGGAATCGAACTGCTGCTGGCGGCCGATGCGGAGGCGGGCCAGCGGCTCGAAGCCGGCGCCGGCGGCATGACCGGGCGGCTGATCGATCAGGATGCGTGGCTGAGCAACGCCTTGCGAGGGACCTGGCCGGCCTTTTCCGCGATAGGCACCGCGCTTGCCCGCGCAGGCGTGTGCGGCATTACCGATATGACGGTATCGAACGATCACGCCGCCACCGCCCATTTCGCGGCGGAACGCGCGCGCGGCGCCTTGCCGCAGAAAGCCATGATCGCGGGACGGATGAATCTTGGCGAACATCTGCCCGCCGGGATCACGCGTGGTCCGTTCAAGATCCACCTGCACGATGCGGCGCTGCCAGACTATGGCGAGATGGTGGGGATGATCGCTGTAGCGCATGCGGCCGACCGGCCCGTTGCCGTGCATTGCGTGACACAGGCCGAGCTGGTCTTCACCCTGGCCGCGATCCGCGACGCCGGCGCATTACCCGGCGATCGTATCGAGCATGCCTCGATCGCGCCGCCGGATCTGGTCGGGCAGATTGCCGATCTGAAACTGGCCGTCGTCACGCAGCCCAATTTCATCGCCGAGCGCGGTGACGCCTATCTCGACGCGCTCGCCCCGCACGACCGGGATCATCTGTACCGTCTGAGGAGCTGGCTGGCCGCGGATGTTGCGCTGGCCGGCGGCACCGATTCGCCGTTTGGCGCAGCCGATCCGTGGCGGGCGATGGCCGCCGCAGTGTCGCGCCGAACCGCGTCCGGCGGCGTTATCGGTGCCGCCGAAGCACTCACCCCCGAACAGGCGCTCGATCTGTTCCTGGCCGACCCGGCCGATCTGTCGCGCGTGCGGGAGGTGGTCGCCGGGGCGCCAGCCGATCTGTGTCTGCTGACCCAGCCATGGGCCGGCGTGCGCGAAGCGCTAGACGGCGCCACCGTCGCGCTGACGCTGATCGAAGGGCGGATCGCCCACGATGACATCGATCAGCCCGATCGCCAACGCTTCGCGCGCGCCGATCCTTCGTCCTGACAGGATCAGCCGGCACGCCGCCTGCCGTCCGATACGCCGGGGCAGCGACACGGTACCCCCGAAGCCCGGCAACAGCCCCATGCGAAGCTCTGGCAGTTGAAACCACGCATTGGGCGCGGCAGTCAGGCGGTGCGAAAAGGCCGCGAGTTCAAGCCCGGCGCCGACGCACGCCCCGCGAACATGCGTGATCAGCCGTCGGCCGCCTTCCAACAGCGGCCAGGCCGGCAGTGTGCGCATGCGGATCAGATGCGCATCGACCGACTCCCGCGTCGTTCCGAACTCGGCCAGATCAGCGCCGAGACTGAAGCAGCGCCCCTCCGCCTGTAGGTGAATCTCCTCGATCGTCGCATCGAACGCGGCAAGCGCGAACGCATCGTACAACGCGTCCCGCATCACCCGGTCGATCGCGTTGCCGGCGGCCGGGCGGTCGAGCGTGACCGTCAGAACCCGCCTCTCGCGCCGCAACTGCAACGATCCGGCCGGCGGAGGCCGGAGGGGGGCATCACGCCCGGCCAACCAGCCCAGATGCTCCCGACCATTCTGGAGGGTGCCGAACGCGAGCGATTCAGCGGTCAACGCGGCCATCGGTTCCATCGCCCCGGAAATGCGCAGCAAATGAACGATGATCGCGGCAGTGCGTGGCGCGCGGTCAATGGCGCGCGTCAGCGAAGGCAGCGCGGCCGGCCCCTCGACGGTGACATCGGCCCAATCGCTGCGCGGATCGCCGGCGGCGCCCACCGCGATCACCGGCACCGGCGGCATCCGCACGGGCGCGGCGTTCCACTCGGCGGGATCGAACCACAGCCAGTCGGGCGCCAGACTGCGCCAGTCGGCCCTTGTCATCCAGGGATGAAGCTTGTGAGCGTCCATCTTGGTCCATTACACTGCCCGGATGGCAGAGCACTCCGCGACGTATCCCGGCGAGATAGCGGACCGCGAGGCAGCCACCCGCCATGCCCGGCAGCTTTTAACCCTGCTGGGCATGGATGTCGCCGCCAAAGTCGTTAGCGACCACCCCGCACTGGCGTGGCGCCGCGCCGGGCTGATGCACATCACCGGGCGGTCCGATGGCCCGCCGCTGGTGTCGTCATTGCCGCTGACGGCCGCCGCCGATGGCGCGCTCGGCGCATTGCGCGCGCTGGCCTCGGACCATGCGCTTCCCGCGAACGGCGCAGTGTTGCTTGGCGAGCGTGCACGGCTCGCGAACCTGTCCCGCGGGGGCCGGCATTCGGCAAATCGCAGTTGTCGCCTGCTGACGACGCGCACCGATTGGATCGCGTTGAACCTGCCGCGCGACGATGACTGGACGCTCTTGCCGGCCCTCTTCCAGCGCCCGGCGGATGACTGGGCGGCGGTGACGGACATCGCCTCGCAAAGTGACGCGGCGACGCTGATCGAGCGCGGGCGGCTGCTCGGCCTCGCCATCGCTACCGTACAGCCGCCCCCGACCAAATCGGCGCCGTTTACCGTCCGATGCGCCCGGCCGGCAGCGCCGCCGGTCGCGGGCCGCAGACCCCGGATCATCGACCTTACCGCCTTGTGGGCAGGGCCATTGGCGGGCGCCCTGCTGGCAGCCTGTGGCGCGGAGGTTATCAAGGTCGAAAGCCGACAGCGCCCGGACGGCGCCCGCCGCGGCAATGTCGGTTTTTTCGATTTGCTGAACGGGATGAAAGCCAGCGTCGCACTGGATTTCCACGACAGTTCCGACCTCGCGCTGCTGCGCGGTCTTGTCGCGTCCGCCGACATCGTCCTCGAAGCCAGCCGGCCACGCGCCCTGGCGCGGCTGGGGATCGATGCCGAGGCCGCCATAGCCAGCGGGGCAACATGGATATCAATCACGGGATACGGCCGTGACGGCAGCGCCGGCGACTGGATCGCGTTCGGCGACGACGCGGCGGTGGCCGGCGGCGTGGCAATGGCGATGCGGCACGCCTGGGGCGAAGCGATGTTCGCCGGCGATGCGATTGCCGACCCCCTGACTGGCATCACCGCCGCGCTGGCCGGCTGGGCGGGCTGGCGACAGGGCGGCGGCCGATTGATCTCGATTGCGCTCAGCGACGTGGTGGCGCACGCCGCGATGCTGGGCGCGGCGGCGCCAATCCGGGCATGGCAGAGGATGGCGAATGCCGACGATGCCCCGGCTTACGCCATGCGTTCCTCCGCGATCGCATCTCCGCCGCTGGGAGCCGATACGGCGCGGCTCGCGTGCACCGCAGCCTGATCGAACCTACCGCGCCGCGAAGCGGATCGCGCCATCGAGCCGGATCGCCTCGGCGTTGAAATAGCCGTTGCGGATCAGTTCGAGCGCGGCGCTGGCATATTCCGCTGGATCGCCGAACCGGGGCGGGAACGGAACCGTCGCGGCCAGCGACTGGCGCAGCTCTGGCGGCGCCTTTGCCATCAGCGGCGTATCGAAAATCCCCGGCAGGATGGTGTTGATCCGGATACCGAACCGCGACAGGTCGCGCGCGATGGGCAACGTCATGCCGATGATGGCGGCTTTGCCGGCAGCATAAGCCGCCTGCCCCTGCTGCCCGTCCTGCCCGGCGACCGAGGCCGTGGTCACGATCGCTCCACGCTCGCCGTCGATCGGGTCGAGCGTCGCCGCGTCGGCGGCGAAACGCGTGATCGTCGCGAATGTCCCAACCGCATTGAGCGCGACAACCCGCGCGAAGGCGTCGGTCGGAAAGCGTATGATCTCCCCCGTCGCCTTGTCCTTGCGGATCGTGGTAATCGCGTTGCCTCCCCCGGCGCAGGCGATCAGGATGCGCGCAGGCCCATTGGCGGCGCGAGCGCGCGCGAAGCCGCTGTCCAGGCTGTCTTCCGACAGGACATCCGCCTGGCAGAACACCGCCCCCGTTTCGGCTGCCGCCGCCGTGCCCGCTTCAGGATTGAGGTCCAGTATGGCGACCCTGGCGCCCAGTGCCCGCAACGCCTTGACGCTGGCCAGGCCGAGGCCGGAGGCGCCCCCGGTCACGATGGCCGAAATGGACGGATCGATAAGCACGTCGGGTCTCCAAATCGTGGCAGGCTTCGTTCTCGCAGGTAACGAGATTGGCGCGGCGGACATCCGCACAATATTAAAACATGCCCCGTTCCCGCCCTTGATCCACTGGCGGCAAATTCGCTGCTGCCTCATAGTATCGGCGTGGCATCGCTCAGGCGAGCGCGCGCTTCCCCGTCCTCTGAATCAAGAGACCCGCGAAGCCGCTCTGCGCAACGACGGCATGCCGCGACGGAATGTGTCCGGTGGGAGCGTGCATGCCAGCTGTCGTCATCAGCGCCGTCCGAACGGCGGTCGGCACCGCCCGCAAGGGATCGCTGGCCAACACCCCGCCGGAATCGCTTGCCGCCACGACCATTCGCGCCGCGATCGAACGCGCCGGTCTTGCGGCGGGGGCGGTCGACGACATCGTGCTGGCTGAATCGCTGGCGGGCGGCGGCGCGATCGCACGGCACGCCGCGGTGGAACTCGGCATGGTCCGCGTCGCCGGCATGGCGGTCAATCGGCATTGCGCGGGCGGGCTGGCGGCAGTGGGCATTGCCGCGGGCGCGATCATGTCGGGCATGGAGCGCGTCGTTGTCGCGGGCGGCGTCAATTCGGGCTCTTTCCTCCCGGCGATGCAGCAGCGCGATCCGACCTCGGGCGCGCTGATCGAGCGCTGGCTTCCGCCCACGCACCCCGACAGCGCGGAGGCCCCCAATCGCGACATGTCGATCACCGTCGGCTGGAACACCGCGAAGGCGCTGGGCCTGACCCGACAGGAGCTGGACGCCTGGGCACTGCGATCGCACGAACGCGCGATCGCCGCGATCGACGCAGGCCGTTTCAAAGACGAAATCGTTCCAGTCGCGATCCGTAACGCCGACGGCGATCAGAGTATGTTCGCGACCGACGAACATGCCCGGCGCGGGCTTACGCTTGAGAAGCTGGGCGCCCTCGCGCCCCTGCATCCCGAGATCGAGGGTTTTTCGATTACGGCGGGAAATGCCAGCGGCCTCAACGATGGCGCGGCAGCGATGGTTATTACCGATGCAGACGAAGCGCGGGCCGCCGGACACACGGCGCTGGCGACAATTCGCGGCTGGACCGCGGTCGGCATCGATCCGGCGCATACCGGCCTTGCGGTGGCAGACGTGGTCAACAAGCTGCTCGATCGCGCCGGCCGCCGCACCGCCGATATCGCCCTGTGGGAAATCAACGAGGCCTTCTCATCCGTTCCGCTGGCGGCGGCGCGCATGCTGGCGCTTGACGAAGACCGCATCAACATTTCGGGATCGGGATGTTCGATAGGCCACCCCATCGGCGCGTCGGGCGTTCGCATGCTCACGACGCTGACCAACGACCTGCGCCGGCGCGGCGGTGGACTTGGCGTGGCCGCCATGTGTGCCGGCGGCGGTCAGGCAGGCGCGGTGCTGATCGAGGTCTGACGCGGCGATTCAGCAACACCAACGGAAAAGTGGAAGATGAAAGCGGGTAGCAAGCTCAAGAGCACGGTCTGCGAGACCGAAATCATGGTGATCAAGACGCCGGGCGACGTCACCATTTCCTGCGGCGGCCAGCCGATGACGGCGGACCGCGATACGATCGACGGCGACATCGACCCGGCATTTGCCGGCGGCACGATGATGGGCAAGCGTTACGCGAACGCCGACGCGACACTGGAACTGCTGTGCATCAGGCCTGGCAAGGGCAGCCTCTCGATCGGTGAGACGCCGTTGCAGCTGAAGGACGCAAAGCCCCTTCCTTCATCGGACTGACACCCGTGAATATCTCACTCCTGCTGAAGATGGCGGCGGACGCGGAGCCGGACCGGATCGGTCTGACCTGCGACGACCGCAACTGGAGCTACCGCGAGCTGTGGCACGCGGCGACGGGCGCCGCCACGATCATCGACGGCGCGGCGGTCGATCACGTCGCGCTGCTCGGCACCAGTAGCGAAGCGGCGCCGATCGCGCTGTTCGGCGCCGCACTGGCCGGCGCCCCCTATTGCCCGCTCAACTATCGCTTGCCCGACGCGGACCTGTCGGCCTTGATCGCGCGCCTTGACCCGGCGTTGATCGTCGGCGAGGCGGCCCGCGCCGGGACTCTTGTGTCCGAAACCGGCTGCGTGCTTGCCGAACGGCGCGATTTCATCGCCGACGCCGAAGCCGCCGGATCACCCATGCTGGAGGCCGCCAACGGCGAAGGGATCGCCGTTCAGCTGTTCACCAGCGGGACGACCGCGGCGCCAAAGGCCGCGGTGCTCAATCACGCAAATCTCATGGCGTATATCCTCGGCACCGTTGAATTCGGCGGCGCCGGGACCGAGGAAGCCGCGCTGGTCAGCGTTCCGCCATATCATATCGCCGGGATCGCGGCGCTGCTGTCGTCGATCTACGCGATGCGACGCATCGTGCTGTTGCCCGCCTTCGACCCCGAAACGTGGATCGCGCTGTGCGGCCGCGAAGGCTGCACCAATGCGTTCGTCGTGCCGACGATGCTGGGCCGGATTGCCGAAAAGCTGCCCGCCGACGGCGGCACCGGCATCCTGCCGCAATTGCGCGCCATTGCCTATGGCGGCGGCCGGATGCCGGTCGAGCTCATCGGCCGGGCGCTGAACCTGCTGCCCCATGTCGGTTTCACCAACGCCTATGGCCTGACCGAGACCAGCTCGACCATCGCGCTGCTCGGCCCGGACGAGCACCGCGCCGCCCTCGCATCGAACGACCCATCGGTGCGCAGCCGCCTCGGCTCCGTCGGCAAACCCCTGCCGTCGATCGAGCTCGAAGTGCGCGATGACGCCGGCCGTGTACTGCCAGCCGGCGAGCGCGGCGAGATACATGTGCGCGGCGATCAGGTTTCGGGCCAGTATCGCGAGCGCAGCGCGCTGGACGCGGACGGCTGGTTCGGCACGCGCGATGCGGGCTATCTCGACGAAGACGGCTATCTGTTCCTTGCCGGGCGCGCGGACGACGTTATCGTGCGCGGCGGCGAAAATATCTCGCCCGGCGAAATCGAGGAAGTGCTGACCGCGCAGGACGGCATTGCCGATGCGGCCGCGGTCGGCATTCCTTCCGTCGAATGGGGCGAAGCCGTCGCGGTGGCGATCGCGACGGATGGCGAGGGACCGGATGATGACGCGATCCGTGACATCATCCGCGAACGGCTGCGATCGTCACGCGTCCCCGAACGCATCCTCAGGGTCGACGCATTGCCCTACAACGAGATGGGCAAGCTGCTGCGCCGTGAAGTTCGCCTGATGTTTGCCGACACCATCTGATCCGCGGTCGGCCTTTTAATATTCGGCGTTGTCGGACACGCGGGTTGCCCGCCAAGCTTCACGCCATTCCTCATCCCAAAATGGAAAGATGTGATGGAGCGGATTGACTTCGAGGTTCTTCGCGAAAAGCCAACGCTGGATCACTACCGCCGCGAGTGGCGCCCCGCCCCCAATGTTGGGGTGGCCGGAATGTGGATGGGCGCGGTGCTCACCGACAAGGCCGGCCAATATTATTTCGGCCTGCGTGGCGCGGACGACTTCGTCCCCGGCATGGTCCATACCGTCCTGCCGATCTGCGGGTTTCGCAAGCTGGAAAGAACGCTCGACGCCCAGGCACCGCATTTGTTCGACGCATATTCCACGTTGGATTGGTTCGAACCGCTCGAATATGCCGACGATGGCGACAAGCTGACGCTCAAATTCCTCAGCGGGAGGATCGAGCACGATGCCGACGGTCTGCACTGGTACGACGCCAGCGGCCGCTGGGAGCTTCACGGCAAGACGATCAGCGACGTCGTCTGCATCCACGCCCCCAAGCAGGAAGGCGTGGCGATGGAATTCTACTACCGCCACGAACTGCTCATGGTCACCGGCCATATCGACGGCATCGAGGTGTCGGGCCACTTGCATCTCGATTACGCCTATGGGCCGCCCGGAACGATCTATTCCGAGCTGCCGATCGCGCGCGATCTTCAGGGCATGTGGGTCTCATGGGTCCACGAATATGCCGACGGCCGGCTTGGCGGCGGGTTTTTCTGGCAGGGCCGCGGCGCGCTGGAGTTCGGCCCCGGCCATCTGCTCAAGGATGGCGTAACCACCGCGCACAAGGATGTGGTGGCAAGGCCGACCGTCAATGAAAAGGGTCAGCTCACTGCGCTCGATTTCGATATCGGCGGCAACAACTACCGGTTTGACCTGAACATGGCCGGCAGCCCGATCCACTTCTTCGGCCAGATCGTTCAGGATTCGGCAGGCGAGTTGCCGGCGCGCAGTTGGTGCTGGGTCGAATACCCCGAAGGCAAGCTCTCTCCAGCCTATCTGGACATAGGTGTCGCCCGGGTGAAGCTGGCGCGAGGCCGCTGAACGCGCCGGGGCCAACACACCTCTTTTCGACGAAGGCAGCGATGCAGGACGAATTTGATTACATTGTGGTCGGTGCCGGTTCGGCGGGCTGCGTGGTGGCGAACCAGCTTTCGGCCAATCCGTCGACCTCCGTGCTGCTGGTCGAGGCCGGCCCCGACCATCACGAGTTTCTCATTTCCATGCCGCGCGGCGTGGGCAAGGTGAATGCGCCCGGCAGCAAGTTCAACTGGTCCTATCCGGCAGTCAGCACAGGCGGAAATCGGCCGACCGAACGCTGGTTCAAGGGCAAGGCGCTGGGAGGATCGAGCTCAGTCAACGGCATGGTCTACATGCGCGGATCACCCGAGGATTACGACGGATGGGCGCGCGCGGGATGCGTCGGCTGGGAATGGTCAAGCGTCCGGTCGGCGTTCAAGCGCCTGGAAGACCATGAGTTGGGCGAAGCGGACCATCGCGGCGCGGGGGGGCCGCTGCGGATATCGATGCACCCGAAGGGCGATCCGTTGTGCGAGGCGATCATCGCAGCGGCGGGCGAGATGGGCGTGCCGCGCGTCGAGGACGTGAACGCGCCGAGCGCCACGATCGATGGCGGCATCGGCTATCAGCCCGCCACGATCTGGAAGGGCAAGCGGGTCAGCGCCGCGCACGCATTCCTCGACCCGATCCGCGACCGGCCCAACCTCACTGTCATGGCCGAGACCGCTGTGCAGCGCATCACGTTCGATGGCCGCCGGGCTTGCGGCGTCAGGTTGCGCGATGCCGGCGGCGAGCGCCGCGTCCGCGCGCGGCGCGAGATCATTCTGGCCGCCGGCGCGATCGAAACGCCCAAATTGCTTCAGCTATCGGGCGTTGGCCCCGCCGGACTTCTCGGCAGTTTCGGGATCGACGTGGTTCACGACGCGCCCGAGGTCGGACGCAACCTGCGCGAACACCGCCACTTCGATATCAAGTACCGCGTGAAGAGCCACAGCCAGAATCAGCAACTGAGCGGCTGGCGGCTGTTCATGTCGATGCTGCGCTACATGCTGGGGTCCAAAGGCCCCATGACCCACGGAGTGCACGAGATCGGCGGCTTCGTGAAGACCGACCCAAGCCTGCCGCACACCGACGTCCAATTCAATCTGATCTCCGTTTCCACCGCCGCTGCGGGCACGAAGGGCAATGCCGGCCTGGAAAAGGCGCCGGGAGTCACGCTGCTCGCCTACTACACGCGCCCCGACAGTCAGGGCGAGGTGCGGATCGCCTCGCCAGACCCGGCAGAGCCGCCTTATATCAACGCCAACCACCTCGACACTCAGATCGATCGTGACAAGGCGATCGCGATCGTGCGCTGGATTCGCAAACTGGCCGGACAGCCCGCGCTCCGTAACTGGATCGTTCACGAGACCGTGCCCGGTCCCGCGGTGAGCACCGACGAGGACATTCTCCACCACGCCATGGATCTCGGATCGACCTGTTTTCACGTGTGCGGCACCGCGCGGATGGGGCCCGACGAGCACGCCGTGGTCGACCCGCGGTTGCGCGTTCGCGGTGTCGAGGGGCTGCGCGTGGCGGACACGTCGATCATGCCGACGATCGTGTCGGGCAACACCAATGGCCCGGCGATGATGATCGGGCTGCGCGCCGCCGATTTCATCCTGGAGGACGCGAGCACCGACCCGGCCGGCGCGACGGCGCGGGCACCGCACTAAGACGAGCGAACGGAGACTAAAACCATGGCTTCACCGGCACCGGGCGAGATCGGCTACGTCTTCGACCCCTATTCGATCGATTTCGCCATCGATCCGTATCCGACCTATCGCTGGATGCGCGAGGAGGCGCCGGTCTATCACCAGCCGGAGATGGATTTCTGGATGCTCACGCGCTACGAGGACGTGTGCAAGGCGCATCAGGATGCCGCGCTTTTTTCAAGCTCGGCAGGCCCCAAGATCGAGCGCATGGATTATGCCTCCACCCTGCTGATCGGCAAGGATGCGCCCGATCATATCTGGGCCAAAGGCATGATGACCCGCGTGTTCAGCCGCGCGCGCATGGGCGCGCTGGACGGCTTCATCCGCGAAAAGACGATCGAGCTGCTCGAAGGCTGTTTCGAGCGGTATGGCCCGGACGGCGAGTTCGACGTCGTCAAGGAATTCACGGTCCCGCTGCCCTTGACTGTCATCAGTGAGCTGCTGGGCATCCCAGAGGAGTATCGCCAGGAGATTCATGAGCTGTCGAACGCCTATGTCTCGCGCGAGGCGGGCAGCGAGACCAGCGCGCAGGGCGACGCGCATACGAAGCTTTGGAAAATCTATTTCGCGCTGACCCAGAAGCGGCGCGAGGAGCCGAAGGACGACCCGATTTCGCTGCTCATCGCCCTTGAGGAAACGGACGATCAGGGCGTCGTTCACCGCATGAGCGATCAGGAAATTGCTTTCCGCTTCCTCGAGATGGGCTTTGCGGGCCATGAGACGGTGGCGAAAGCGATCCCGAACGGCCTGATGGCGCTGTCCCGCTTTCCCGACCAGCGCGCGAAGTTCACGGCCGACCTTTCGCTCGCGCCGCAACTGGTTCAGGAGATGCTGCGGTATGACCCGCCCTCACAATTGCAGGGACGCCTGACCATGCGCGAGGTGACGCTGCACGGCGTGACCATTCCCGCGGACTCGCGCGTGATGCTGGCGACGGCGGCGGCCACCCGCGACCCGCGGGCGTTTTCCGACCCCGATCGTTTCGACATCGAACGCGACAACGACAAGCGCACAATCTCCTTCGGTTTTGGTGTGCACAAATGCCTCGGCATTCACCTTGCCCAGGCCGAGCTGGCCATCGCGTTCACCGAACTGACCAGCCGGTTTCCCGATTGGCAAGTCGACCCGAACCGTGCCACCCGCGTCGCCCTTTCCAACGTGCGTGGCGTGTCGTCACTGCCGATGCGGCTGGGCAAGCGCGCCTGACGCACCGAACGCCGCGCGGTTATCGCTGTCCGACAATCCCGATCGCCATGCTCATCAGGGTGATCGCACGGCGGGAACGGCGTTTTGCGCTGGCGAGAATGACCAGAAATTCTTTCAATAACAGAGACTCGCAGCGCAGAATATCAATTGAGTGCTCCGAGCGCGGGATGCGCCTGAGCCGATCACGGAGGAGTTGGGAATGACGTTGCGCAGGGCGGCGATCGTGAGTCCGCTGCGAACCGCGGTCGGCAAATATCAGGGCGCTCTCTCCGGCGTATCCGCGGGCGACCTCGGCGCCTGCGTGCTGCGCGCGCTTGTCGAACGCACCGGCATCGATCCCGGACGCGTCGATGACGTCATCTTCGCACAGGGCTATGCCAATGGCGAAGCCCCCTGTGTCGCGCGCTGGTCGCTGCTCGCAGCCGATTTCCCGATCGAGGTTCCCGGCTATCAGCTTGACCGGCGGTGCGGCAGCGGATTGCAGGCGATCATCGATGCCGCATTGCAGATCCAGACGGGCATGGCCGACATCGTCATCGCAGGCGGGGTCGAAAGCATGTCCAACGCCGAATATTATTCGCTCGACATGCGCTCAGGCGCCCGTTCCGGCAGTGTCGAGATGCATGACCGGCTGACCCGCGGCCGCGTCATGTCTCAGCCGATCAGTCGCTTCGGTGTCATTTCGGGCATGATCGAGACAGCCGAGAATTTGGCGCGCGAATACGGGATCTCCCGCGAGGCGAGCGATATCTATGCCGCTTCCAGTCATCAGCGCGCGGCCGCCGCCTGGGCGGCCGGCAGGTTCGACGACGAACTCGTCCCGGTCACCGTGCCGCAACGGCGCGGCGCGGCGGTGGTGGTGCAGCGCGACGAAGGCGTGCGGGACAATGTTACGGCCGAAAGCCTGGCCGAGCTACGGCCGATGATACCGGGCGGCGTGGTGACAGCTGGCAACGCCAGTCAGCAGAACGATGCCGCCGCGGCATGCCTGGTAGTGGCGGAAGACAAGCTTGCGGAACTCGGCCTGGAGCCGATGGCCTGGTATGTCGGCGCGGCTGCGGCGGGCTGTCACCCGGCGACGATGGGCATCGGCCCCGTGCCGGCGGTCGAGCGGCTTTTCGCGCGCACCGGCCTGAACTGGAACGATATGGATCTGGTCGAGCTCAATGAAGCTTTCGCGCCGCAGGTACTCGCCGTGCTCAAGGGGTGGGGTTGGGATGACCGCGACCGGCTGAACGTCAACGGGTCCGGCATTTCCCTTGGTCACCCGATCGGCGCGACCGGCGGACGCATCCTCGCGAACCTGCTGCGCGAACTGCAGCGTCGCCAGGGCCGCTATGGGCTGGAGACGATGTGCATCGGCGGCGGGCAAGGCCTGGCAGCGATTTTCGAGCGCGCCTGACCGCCGCCAGCGGATCAGATGACGCCGCGGCCGGCGAGGTCGCGGACTTGCGCAGCTGTAAAGCCGAGCGAGGTCAGGATGCGAACGCTGTCCGCGCCCGACGCCGGGGGCGGCGATACGATCCGGCTTGGCGTACGGCTCAATCTGACCGGCAGGTTGACGAGCGGCATCGACGGCGCGCCGCCTTCCAGCGCGACCGGCTCTATCAGTCCGCTGGCCGCGACCTGCGGGTGGGTCAGCGCGGCCGATGGCGACAATACGGGGCCGGCGGGGATTCCGGCACGCGCCAGAGCCTCCAGCGCCCCGGCGCAGTCGCGTTCGGCACACCACGCCGCCATGCGTTCAGAGAGGATGGCGCCATGTTCTCCGCGCGACGCATCCGTCGCGAAGCGCGGATCATCCAGCCAGTGCGGTTCACCGATCAGGCGGGTCCATCGCCGGAACAGGCCGTCGCCGACCACCTGCGTCACGATTTCACCGTCGCGGCATGCGAACAAATCGGTCGGGCCATTGACGAAACTGCGATTGCCGATCGCCTTACGGCCGATCCCGATCATCGCCTCTTCGATCAGATATGTCGCGGAAAACGACAGCGCCGACCCCAGCAGGCTGGCGCCGACCTGCTGCCCACGGCCGCTTTCGCGGCGTTCGAGCAGCGCCATCATCACCCCGATTGCCGCATATAGCGCAGTGGCGTGGTCGACCCAGGTAATCGGCGTGCGGTAATGCCGCGCCTCGTCGCCGCTCAAATAGGTCGAGCCGCACATCGCCTGCCCTACGCTGTCGAAGCCGCCACGCCCGGCCCACGGTCCCTCAGCCCCGAAAGAACTGGCATTGACCAGAATGATATCGGGCTTGATCGCGCTCAGCGTGGCATAATCCAGCCCCAGTTCAACCAGCATCGGTTCAGGAACATTGGCGATCACCACATCGGCCGTCCCGACCAGCCGCCGGACGACCTCCGTTGCGTCCGCCTGGCGCTGGTCAAGACACATCGACGCCTTGTTGCGGTTCATCTGCGCGAACAACGCGCCTTCGCCATTGGCGGTCACCGGCACGACGGTACGGTCGTCGCCGCCACCGGGCCGCTCGATCCGGATCACTTCGGCGCCGAAATCGGCCAGGATGGCCGCGCAATAAGGCCCGGCGACATATTTCCCGAAATCGAGCACGCGGACACCGTCAAGCACCGGGCGCGGCGTCTGCCCCCCTTCCGCTTGCGCATCGCCGCTCATGCCGGCGGCCCCCCTTCGGCCAAGACGCCCCGCATGTCATGCGGCCCGAAATGCGCCGCGCGATGCGGCAACGGCTCCGTTCCCAGCTCGGCGAAGCCGACGATCGTTCCGATCGTATGCAGTGCGTGGCGCGCGACATCCGGCTGGAAGGTGTAACATACGCCGCTACGCAGTTTGGAATCGGACGCACGTTCCGGAATCTCGATCCGGCGGCCGCGCGACATCATCGTCGCCCAGCGCAGGATGCGCGCCGCCTCCGCCGTGCCCGAATCCAGCGTTGCGATCCAGTCGCGCAGTTCGCCCAGCCGCCGGCCCTGCATAGCGGCATCGACGAACAGGTCTCGCGCCAACGACCAGCGCAGCAGTTCGCGACCGTTGAGACGAAGCGTCGCCTGCGCGACACCGTCGACCGGATCAAGCACCGTCACGTCATATGCCGCATGCCCAACGTCCGCGGCATGCCGCGCGGCAAGCAGAGTCAGGTCGTAGAGATGCGTGCAGTTGCGGTTCTTCTTTCCCGCACCGGCGACCGCCGACAACGCGCGCCCGACAAAGGTCCGTGAAAGCTGCGCGACGGCGCCGGGACAGGTCGTCCACGGCCAGCGCTGCATCTCCGCCGCGACCGACACGACAATGCCTTCAGCATGCGACAACGTAACCGTCATGCGGTGATAATCGTCTTCAAGCTCAGCCGTCACCTGCCCTCGCGCCGGCAGGACGAGGATGCGCCGTCGAAAGCCGGGTGCCGCCCCTCGATCGCCGCTCATAGCTCGCTCGTCAGCAACAGTGCCGTGGCCAGCGGGCCGCCGCCGGAGGTGGCGATCGCCACCTTAGGGTCGCCGGCGATCTGCCGCGCGCCTCCGAGACCGCGCAACTGGACCACCGCTTCGTGCGCGAAACCGAAGCCGTGCAGGCGCCCGGCGCCAAGCTGGCCGCCAAAGGTATTGAGCGGGAGATCCCCATCGCGCGCGATCCGCGTCCCGCCCTCGACGAACGGACCGCCCTCGCCACGCGCGCAGAAACCCAGCCCTTCGAGCCAGGTCAACACGAGGAAGCTGAAACCGTCGTAAAGCTGGACGGTATCGACATCGTGTGGCCGATAGTCGGTCCGTTTCCACAGGTCGGCGCCGGTCGCATACGCCGCCATCCAATCGGACTGGTCCCAACTATGGCGGTCGGAAACATAGGAAGACGCGGCGATACGAACCGGACGACACCTGACCTCGCCAAGAGCATCCCCCGCCGACACGATCAGCACGGTCGATGCATCGGTGTAGCGATCGCAATCGTAGAGGCATAACGGGTCGGAAATCATCCGGCTTTCCAGATAGGCGTCCAACGTCAACGGCGCGGCGATCGCGGCGCGCGGGTTGCACAGCGCATTGGCATGCGCGTTGATGGCGATTTGCGCCAGCTGCTCGCGCTTCAACCCGAAACGATGGACGTGGCGCATCGCATATTGCGCGACCCAGTTGGCCGGCGACAGCGCGTCGAACGGCGCCGTCCATTGCGCACGGCCGTCGACCCGATCATGCGTACCGGCCGGATATTCGTCGGGCTGAGACAGCCCGGTCGATTCGTAGACCGTGCGGAAACAAAGCACGTGCCGCGCCAACCCTCCGGTGACCGCCGCCCCCGCCGCGACCAACGCGCCCAGCTGCGACGAGGTCTCCATTCCACCGGCATACCAGCGGACCTTCATCCGCAGCGCGTCAATCAAATCCTCCGATCCGACCGGCGAAAAGCCGGGCGGCGCCGCCAGTCGCCCGGGATAGGTCGATATGCCGTCGATATCGGCGATGGTCAGCCCGGCATCATCGAGCGCCTCGCGGATTGCGTCGAGCGTCAGCAGCAAGGGGTGACGGCCCAGCCGAACCCCGGTCTGCGACTGCCCGATGCCGGTGAGAAACCCGCTATTTTCAGCCATGCCCGCCCCGCATCCGGAACATCGGCAGGTAGACATCTTCCTGGGGTATGAAAACCACCTCGACCGCCGCGCCGATCGTCACCGCCTGGGGATCTACATCGACGACATTGCTCGTCAGCACGACGCCGGGCGCACCGTCGATCGCGATACGCGCGATCACGCACGGCACGACCGTATCCGGGCGCCATTTCTGGCGGTTGATCGTGAATGTATCGATGACCCCCGTACCGGCCACGACGGCCGGGGTCAGCGCCTCGCCGAGGCATGCCGGACAGATCGGGCGCGGCGGATGAACGAACTGCGCGCACTGGTCGCAACGCAGGAAGCGCAACCGGCCGTCCGCACCGCTCGTCCAGAAAAAGCGATTGTCACGATCAAGCCGGGGCAGTTTGCGCGGCGCGATGCCGACGTGCCCAACGCCATTGTCGACCGCGGGGCCAGACAGGGTTTCGGCCATCAGCCAGGCCCGCCACCGAACAGTCGTGCCTTGTGTCGCGCCATCATGTCTTTCGATTCCTGCCCCTCGACCAGATTCGAAAGCACCAGCCGTTCCAACTGGCGCGCGCTGGCGGATTCCAGATCAGCCGCCAGTTCGATCGACAGCTTGGCCATCGCCATCGCCTCTGGCGGTTGCGCGGCAAGCCTGCGGCAGAAATCGCGCACATCGGACTCGAAACTTTCGTCGGGATAGATGTGATGAACCAGGCCCATCGCCAGCGCCCGTTCCGCGTCCACCTTTTCGTTCGCCATCAGCATCCACTTCGCCCAGTGCGGCCCGCATAGCCGCGTGAGCCGGCTGATCCCGCCGGAAGCCGGCAGCATCGCCATCTTCATCTCAGGAAAATGATAGCGCGCGCTTCGCGCCGCGAGGCGGAAGTCGCACGACAGCGACAATTCCAGCCCCCCGCCCACACAGGTCGCATGATGAGCGACAACCACCGGCTTCTCGACCAGTTCGAGTTCCTGCCACATCGCCTGCATGCCGCCCATCCCGCGGCGAAACCAGTCGCGCGCCTTGCTTCCGCCCGCCTGCGGCGTGCTGCCGCCAAATTCCGAAAGGTCGGCGCCCGCCGAGAAATAACGCCCGTTGGCGCGGATGAGCATCACGCGCAGCATATCGTTCTGTCGCAAATCCTCGATCGCCGCTCCGATCGCGGAAAGAGTCTCGCCATTGAGCGCATTCAGCTTGTCGGGCCGGTTGAGCACGAGTTCGAGAATCCCCTCGCTCTCGGTCCGGATCACTGCTGGCTCGCTCATATGACGTCTCCACCCCCCGCTGCCGGGCGGGCCGCGCCTGCCCCCGCAGGCACCATAATCGATCGGCGCGATTCCGAACCCATAATCAACGCAGAATCTCCGTTCCCTGAGCGCGGCATGCATTCCTGTCGCCGAACGGAACACTTCCGCACTTGTTGCCGTCGCACATTGGCCATAAATGAGGTATCTGAATTACGCGCGACGGCGTGGGATGTCCAGTGGCGGCACGTCGCCTGTCATCCTTCACGCGGCGCGGAACGATTGCAGTCCGGCGGGATGCGTCACGTCCCAGCCGTGACGTCCGACGGGAGAGTGGAGCATGAAATTGCAAAATGGCGATTCGGTTGAGCAAGCGGGCACCGCCCTCGAACTGTCGCCGAATTTTGACTATGGCTCACGCGACGTGCTCGACCTCGAGAAGACGCGCCTCTGGCCCAAAGTTTGGCAGATGGCGTGTCGGGTCGAACAAATCCCGAAAGTCGGCGATTTCGTAAATTATCAGATATTCGACGAATCGATCCTGGTGACGCGCACTGCGCCGGATCGGATTCAGGCTTTCTACAATGCATGCCAGCACCGCGGCCGTCGGCTGCAGATGGCGGAATCGGGGCATGTCAGCCGCTGGTACTGCCCGTTTCACGGCTGGCGTTACCAGCTCGATGGCGCGATCGAATATGTTCACGACGAACATGACTGGGAGGGCTGCCCGCTCAAGCACGAAGCGCTGTCTCTCAAGGAGGTTCGCGCCGAGCTATGGGGCGGATGGGTCTGGATCAACCAGGACCCCGACTGCGAGCCGCTTCACGCGTATCTCGACGCGGTGAAGCCCGTGCTGGACCCGTTCGAATGGGAAGACGGCCGCATGGCCTGGCACGAAACGATCATCGCGCCGGTCAACTGGAAGGTCGTGATCGAGGCGTTCAACGAGAATTACCATGTCAGCGCCACACATGTTGGCGGCTGGCGTATTCCGCCCGGCCATTCGCGCGGCGTCGTCCATGGCCGGCACGCGATGTTCTTCAACCAGCGCAATCGTGTGGCATCCACCAGCAAGCCGCTTCGGTTTCAGGACCGGCATACCGGCGAGTGGATGACGCCGTCGACGCCGGCCGAGGCGATCTGGTGCTACAATCGTCACGTTTTCGACAATCTTGCGGCGCTGACCGCCGAGCCGCTCATGAAGGCAGCCGAACGTTTGAAGGAAGAAGCCGGCGCCGACTTTCCTCCCGAGCGCCTGTTGCCGCGGCTGATGGAACTGCACAAAGAGGAATTTGCCAAGCGCGGGATCAAATGGCCCGAACGGCTCGACCAGGCCGCGATCGACCGCGCCGGCACCGACTGGCACATCTTCCCCAACACGATCATGCTGCCGACCGCGGACAGCGCCTTGTGGTACCGGGTTCGGCCCAATGGCCACGATCCGGAAAGCTGCATCTTCGACATCTGGAGCTTTGCCCGGTACGCGCCGGGAACCGAGCCGGCCGTCACCCGCCATGTTTCAGACGGGTTCGACGCATTCCGTGGCCGCAATCCGTTTCTCGAAGAAGATTTCGACAATATGCAAGCGGTCAACCTCGGCCGCAAATCGCGCGGTTTCCTCGGCCCTCAGCTCAACCCCGTACAGGAAGTCCAGATCGCCCACTTCCACAAGATGCTGAGCCGTTATTTCAACGGGGATACGTCGTCCCCGGGGTGATAGCGGCTACTGGCATCGTTCGCGCTACGTGCCGTCTTCTCCGGTCATATCGATCGGCATGTCGGCCCGGCCGACGCTGACAAACGCGCTGGCAGAGCCGGCCAGATGCAGGCGCCAGAAGCGTTCGGTCGCCTCGACATCGCCGGCGGCGATCAGGTCGATCGCGCGTTCCCTTCCGCGCCCGTTCAAACGCAGCATCTTTTCGATGCCCGGCACTTCGAAGCTGCGCGCGACCACGTCGCGGAGCTGTCGCCGCACGATGTCGCGCAGCAAACGGCACAGCAGGGTCAGCGTCTTGTTCTCGATGCCGCTGAGCAAGCCTTCCGAAAACTGCGAAACGGACAGGGCATAGGCCGCCGCATCGCGCCGCAGCAGCGCCTCCTCGCTGGCGGCGACGCTGGCCCGCAATGTGGCGAGAACGGCTTTCGGCCGCCGGGTCGCGACCAGACCCGCGGCCGGCGGCTCCAGCATCGTTCGCGCCTGCCACACGTCGGCCAGCGTCGTTCCTTCGATTTGCAGGAAGATGCCGACTTGCCGGGCGGTCACCGCGATGTCGAGCGCGCGAACCCGCGCGCCCCCCGCCTGCCCGCGGGCGATCTCGATCAGCGATTCGGTCTCGAGCAGTCGCATGGCTTCGCGCAGCGTCGGCCTCGACACCTTGAACTGTTCCATCAGAGCGCGTTCAGGCGGCAGCCGGTCTCCGGTCTTCAGCCGGCCGTTGGCGATATCGCTGCGGATCGAATGGGCGATCCGGCTCGCCGCTTTGGGTGGGGATAGGGTGTGCGCTTGTTCTATCACATCAATCATCCGTGCTCGGCACGAAGGGTGGACGCGAAGCGCGGGGGGGAACAGGCCGATTATTCAAAATTTCGTCGGCCCCGCCTGCAATCGGCACGAAACGAATTGGCCGCACGTCAAAAAGGTATATGAATTTAGTGAAGCACCACGGGAGCAGACAGGATGGCCGGGCAAGTCACGATTCACCTCCACAACGCCGCCGCCGGCAAAGACGAGGCACTTGCCGACGCCTTTATCGGCGACCATCTCCGCGCCCTCGCTGGCGTGCCGGGCCTGCGGCAGGTGCAGCGCTTCGCCTGCAGCGCCGACCAGCTCCTGCGGGAAATCGCGCAGCCCTGGCGCTATGTCACCATCTATGAGTTTCAGTCGCCGCGCCCGGCCATCGATGTGCCGGCGCTCGCGCCGCCGCTGGCCGATTTGCGCGACGCCGGGCTGATCGAACAGGACGGCACGGAGCGGATCTTCAGCTACGACATGTACAGCGACTGGAAGACGGGGCCGGCCTTCAAGGCGGCACCGTTCACGCACATGATGATGCTGCTGGCCAATTTCACGCCGGGCCGCGAGGCGGAGTATCACCGCTGGTACGATGAACAGCACAGCGTCGAGGTCACGAGTTCGCCGGGTTATGTCGCGATGAAGCGCGGCCGGCTGAGCCCGACGCAAGTGCCGCCCTATAATTACTGCCCTGGCGATCAGCTCATTCTGGCCGGCATTCAGACCGATGACATGGACGCCTCACTCGAGGAGTTCAGAGGCCGCGCGTTCGGACGCAGCCCTTCCGGCGTGGCCTGGGGCCCCCGATCCACCGCCGCCTCGATCGCGCGCACGGTGCACATCTTCAAATCCGTGCAGGGGCCATTTCAGCCATCAGACGGATGAAAGCCGCCGCCCCGGCCTTGCCATGCCCCGCCGGGGCGACACGGAGGCAGTCAGCGCGGCAGGCCCAGGCCGCGCTCGGCGATAATATTGCGCTGAATGTTCGACGTGCCGCCAGCGATTCCGGCGGCCAGCGAGTTCATATACTGCATCGTCCACTTCTCGTCTCCGCGACGGTCCTCGCCCGGCATCATCAGCGCGTCCGACTCGATGATCTCCATCGCCAGCGCGGCGACTTCCCCCGCGAATTCGGACACGGCAAGCTTATTGAGCAACGGCAGCATCGGATCGCGCACGCCCTTCAACTCACGGGTCAGCTGGGTATAGGCTGAAAGTTTCTGCACTTCCGCCTTCGCGGACAGCGCGGCAAGCCGGTCGCGCACCATCGGGTCACGGATCGCGGGGGCGCCGTTTCGGGTCCGGCGTCGCGCCAGCTTCACCAGACTGTCCAGCAGCTTCGCCAGCCGTTCCGATCCGCCCAGCATGTTGCGTTCGTGCCTGAGCAATGTCCGCGACACCTCCCAGCCCTGCCCCCGCTGACCGACGATCCAGTCGGCCGGGGTCCGCACGCCCGAGAGAAAGACCTCGTTGAACTCTTGCTCGCCGGTAATCTGCTTGAGCGGGCGAATGTCGATCCCCGGCTGCTTCATATCGATGAGCAGATAGGACAGCCCCTCGTGCTTTGGCGCATCCGGTTCCGTGCGCACCAGCGCGAACATGTAATCGGCGGTCTTGGCGAACGATGTCCAGACCTTCTGCCCCTCAATCACCCATTCGCCATCGATCAGGTCGCCGCGCGTCCGCAGCGAGGCGAGGTCGCTTCCCGCGCCGGGTTCGCTATACCCCTGGCACCAGCTTATCTCCCCCGCCAGCGTCGGCGCGATGAACCGCTCCTTCTGCCATTCCTCGCCACGGTCCAGCAACGTCGGGGCCAGCATTTGCGTGCCCATGCCCTTGACCTCGCCCGGCGCGCGCGCGCGCGCGAACTCTTCGACGATCACGGTGTTCTCGATGACATCCGCGGGGCGCTCCCCGCCGCCGTACCGCTTGGGAAATGCCCGATAAAGATAACCGCGCCCGATCGCCTCGGCCCGAAACGCGCGCACGTCGCGATCAGCCCGGTCAATCCAGCGCGCCTGCAGGAACGCCCGCACGTCCTGCCGGAACCCCTCATACTCGGCGGTGAAGCTCAGATCCATGCCATGCTCACGTGGCCCGCATGATTTAAAAGATATACCTCTTTAGCGCGGCGCGCACGCTGGTCAAGTTTTCCGATCAGGGGTCCAGATAGCTTTCGAACATGATGCGCCCGCCCTCCACCTTGTTGAGCACAAGGTAGCGCGAACCTTCCCAGCCCTTTCTCGAATAAGGCCCGAAGCTGATCGTGGTATTCGCGCCGCCGCTTGCCGCGGGCAGCAGCCGGACCGACTCCAGGCCAGCCAGTACCCCGACCGGGGTCAACGCCGGCGCCATGCCGATCGCCTCCGCCAGAACGCTTGCCGAATCGTACATCAGCGTCGCCGTCATGAACGGCGGCCGCCAGCCCAGGTCAGCTTCACAGCGGTCGAGGAACCGCTGGCGATACGGATTGGCGGGATCCATCTGGTCGAGGCCCGACCACCCCTCGAACCCCGCCAGATATTCCGGCCGATAGGCGAATACGAACGCGGTACTGCACAATTTCGGCACCTGCCAGCCGTCGAGCGCCGCGTTCACGCACTGGATCGCCATGCCATAGCCAAGATAGATCAGCACATCGGGCGCGCCAGCCCGGGCTAGGGCGACTTCCGCCCGCAGGTCGGTGGCCAGCGGCGCCACAGCCTGTTCCGACACGATCTCAAGCCCATAGCGTTTCGCCGCCTGCGCGAAATGGCGATAATAGGTTTCGCCGATCTCCGATGCGTCGCGAAGCACCGCGATCCGGGTCCATCCCTTTCGCAGCGCGTACAATGCCAGCAGCGGCCCCTCGTCGAGCAGCGAGCCGTTGGGCAGCGAAAACGTCCATTCGCCCAGCCAGGACGACGCCCCGCACCATGCGATGGTCGGCACCCGGCACGCGTCAACCGTCGGCTTGAGATATGTGCAATTGTCGGTCACGAAGGGGCCGATTACCGCCACGGCACCTTCGTTCACCAGTTGCCGATAGGCTGCCACCACCGCATCGCCGCTGCCCTTGGGCAGGCCTTCGACCTCGCGCATGACGATCGCGACTTCCCCGTCCAGAACACCGGCCTGGCGGGCATGCGCGAATGCCATTTCCGCGATCCGCCGGTACTGCGTCATGCGGTCGCCCATCGAGATATCGGCGAGGAAGCCGACGACACAGGCCTTGCTCATATATTGCACTCCCGACGACGGCCGGCGCAACGGGCGCCCCCACCGCCGCGCCGCTTAACCGCCTTGACACCAGCATAGCTTGAACGGCACGAGAGATGCAATGAGGTAGATGTATAGCCTGCAATGGCCGGGAAGAAGCTTCCGCGCCATCAGACAATCACCCTATCAACGCGGCGCCGACCGCAACGGATGGACGACGATGAACCTGCAACCCGGCGAAGACCAGACCATGATCGCGGAGACGTTCGCGAAATTTCTGCAAGAGCACAGCAGCACCCTGCGCGTGCGTGCGGCGCTTCCGTCCGGCTTCGACCCGGAACTATGGGCCGGTCTTGCCGAATTGGGCGCCTTCGCCATGCGCATCCCCGCCGACAACGGCGGCCTGGGCCTCGGCCTGATCGATGTCACGCTGCTGATGGAGGAAGCCGGCCGGCGGCTGGCGTCCGGTCCGATCGCCGAAGCGATTGTCGCGGCCAGGCTGCTTGCCCTCCTGGGCGGAGGGGAGGCGAACGCGTTGGCGCAGCAGATCGCGGCGGGCAGCCGGATCGCGACGATCGCGCTGCACGATGCGGGCACGCAGCCTGCCCAATGGGTTGCTGGCGGCGCGGTAGCGGACGCGGTCATCGCGCGCGAGGGCGACCGGGTTCTTCTCGTCCGGCCAAGCCCGGAGGGCCGCAGCACCGGCCCCAACCTTGCTTCCGCGCCGCTTGCCAGGATAGCGCTGGACGGTAACGAACGCACCCTGATCGGCAGTGGGCCGGATGCCGTCGCCCTGTTCGAAGCGGCCGTCGAGGAGTGGAAGCTGCTGACGGCGGCGGCGCTTGCCGGGCTAGCGCGCGAAGCGATCCAGATGGCCGCAGGCTATGCGTCGGAACGCAAGGCGTTCGGGCAGCTCATCGGCACCTATCAGGCGATCTCGCATCCCCTCGCCGACCTGATCGTCGATGCCGATGGCGGCAAATACATGGTCTGGAAGACCATCTGCGACATCGCCGAAGGCAAGCCGGGCGCGGACGCGCACGTCTCTCTGGCGCTGTGGTGGCTCGCACGTACCGCGAGCAAGGCGGCCGAGCGCGCGCTGCACACCTATGGCGGCTATGGGCTGACGCTGGAATATGACATCCACCTGTATGTGGTGCGCGCCCGCGGCATCCCGCTGATGCTGGGCGATTCCGATCAACTGCTTTGGGAAGCCGGGCGCCGGCTCTATGGCGACGAGCATCCGGCCTTGCCGGAGGTTGGCACGCCCTGCGTCGATTTCGACCTTGGCGAGAAGGCACGCGCACTGGCGGGAGAGGTTGATGCTTTCTTCCGGGCGAATTTGACGCCGGAACTCAAGGCCAGGGCGCATTATTCCTATGCCGGGCACGACGCCGGCATCCATCGCAAGCTGGCCGAAGCGAGACTGCTGTTCCCGGCCTGGCCGCCGGAGCATGGCGGGCGTTCCGCCGATCCCTATGCCGTCGCCGCCATCGCGGCGGTGTGGGAAGAGCATGAATGGTCGGCGCACGCC
Organism: Sphingomonas flavalba; assembly: GCF_047553045.1. Lineage (GTDB taxonomy): Bacteria > Pseudomonadota > Alphaproteobacteria > Sphingomonadales > Sphingomonadaceae > Sphingomonas_L > Sphingomonas_L flavalba_A. Next base: position 2,286,304 of record NZ_CP180208.1, read on the forward strand.
GCCAGCACCTCCAATATGGTCGGCTTCATCATGCAGCGGTTCGGCAGCGACGAGCTAAAGGCCGAGGCGCTTGCGCGCGTGGCGGCCGGTGAAGCGGTGTGCAGCCTGGGGTTCAGCGAGCCCGGATCCGGCTCCGACGTGTTCGCCGCGGTCACGCGCGCCACGCCCGACGGCAATGGCTGGCGGATCGACGGGCAGAAGATGTTCACCAGCGGCGCCGAGATCGCGGACTATGTTCTGCTGCTCGCGCGCACCGATTTCGATGCCCCCAAGCACAAGGGGCTGACGATGTTCATCGTGCCGCTGAATGCAAAAGGCGTCGAGATTCAGCCCGTCCACACCTTTCAGGACGAACAGACCAACATCACCTATTATGACGCTGTCCATATCCCCGACAGCTATCGCTTGGGCGAAGTCGGCGGCGGTCTGCGGGTCATGGCGGCGAGCCTCGAACTGGAACATGGGTTCAGCTTCGTGAAGACGCAGGCGCATCTGTTGCGCGAAGCAGAGCGCTTCTGCCGCGAAACCGAGCGCAACGGACAGTCGATGATCGCCGACCCCGCGGTCGCGCGCCGGCTGGCCCGGGTCGCGGCCCATATCGCGATCGGCCATGTCATCTCCTGCCGCGCGATGTGGACCGCCGTCGAAAAGCGGCCGAACCTCGCCTATGGCCCGGCCGCCAAGATGTTCTCGTCGGAAAAGTTCGTCGCGGACTCCGGCGACTTGCTCGATCTTGCCGCGCCCGAATCGCTGGCCGCTTCGGACGGGGCGGCAGCCTTCATCAATCAATGCTACCGGCATGCGCAGGCGACGACCATCTATGGCGGCACCAGCGAGGTCCATCGCAGCATGATCGCTGAACGACAATTGGGCCTGCCGCGCACCCGGGCCTGACAATCAAGCCCTTAGCGGACCGTGATTCAGGCGATCGCCCCGGCGGCCTTCAGGCTTTCGATGCGATCCCATTCAAGCCCCAGTTCCATCAGAAACAGCTCGGTATGTTCGGATGCCTGGGGCGCGCGGGCGGTCGCAACCGGCACATGGTTGAACTGAACGGGGTTGCGGACCAGCTTCATCGGTGGGCCATCGTCGATCGAATCGACCTCGACCAGCATATCGTTCGCCAGTGCCTGCTGATCGCGCGCGAAATCCAGGAAGCTCTGCGCCGGCGCCCATTGTCCACGATAGGTTTTCAGATGCTCGCGCCAGTAAGCAAAGTCGCGCGTCGCAAATGCCGCGGCAATCCGGTCGCTCGCCGCCTGCCAGTTTTCGATCAGCGCGCGGCCGTTCGCAAACCGCGGATCGTCAGCAAGGTGGGCAAGGTCGAGATGCGTGAACAGGTCGCGAATATACGGGTCGGGCGTGAGCGTGCACAGGTTGATGGTCCCGCCGTCGGATGTTTTGAAATTGCCGACAAACGGGTTGCCCGGCACCGCGCCGGAGCTGGGCATCCGCGCGCGCGGCGAGACCCCGGTCTCGATCGCCTGGCTGATGCCGAGGCCGCACGCCCACCAGGAGGTGCTGAGCAGTGAGACGTCGAGCTCAACCGCTTCGCCGGTCCGCTCACGATGAAACAGCGCCGCGGAAATGCCGCCGGCAATGAACATTCCGCCGATCGAATCGCCGAACGCGCCGATCGGCTGACTGATTACGCCATCGAGTTCCGGGGGCGAAACCGCGGTGGAAATCCCGCCTCTGGTCCAAAAGGCCGTGCTGTCGAAGCCGCCCGCCTCACGCTCATCCCCCTTGTCGCCGAACGCCGAACCACGCGCATAGATGATATTGGGGTTCGCCGCGCGGATATGCTCGACGTCGAACTTGTTCTTTTGCCGCACCGCAGGAAGATAGTTGGTCAGGAATACATCGGCGGTCGCGGCGATCTCGTACAGCAGCGCCTGCCCCTCCGGCGTCGATACATCGATACCGACACTGCGCTTGCCGCGATTGGGATGCTCCATCATCGGATTGCGCAGCGGATTAAGCGGCACGCCGCTCAGGTTCAAAAAGCCCCGCTGCGTGTCGCCGCGTACCGGGTGTTCGACCTTGATGACATCGGCGCCCCAATCGGCGAGCACCGCGCCCGCCGCCGGCACGAAGGTGAATTGCGCCACCTCCAACACTCTGATGCCCTTCATGACCTGGGTCATTGCATGATCCTTGTGTGCTTGCCGTCGCGGCGCGCCTAGCGCGCCCGCGGGAGGTTGAGGATGCGGTCGGCGATGATCTCACGCTGGATCTCCGAACTGCCGCCGGCAATGGTCAGCACCCAGCTGTACAGAAAGTGATAGGTCCACGGATTGGTGCTGCGATGGTCGCCATATTCGAAGAAGCTCCAGCCCATCACTTCCGCCGCCACCTCGCTCAATGCCTTGTAGGTGGTTGTCATGAGCAGCTTCATGATCGACGCTTCGGCGCCGGGCGCGCCACGCCGCTCAATCTCGCTGATCGTCGACAGGGTCATGGCGCGGATCGCGACGGTCTCCGCCTTGATGCGCCCGAGGCGGTAGGCGATGTCATCGTCTTCGATCGCCAGCCTGCCGGTTTCGAGCCTGGTCTTGCGCGCCATCGCGATCACCGCTTCAACGCGCTCCAGCAATGCGAGCTGATCGCCGATGAAGCCCGTGCCGCGTTCGAAAGAGAGGGTCGACATCGCGACCTTCCACCCTTCGCCGATCTTGCCGACCATATTGGACAGCGGGATGCGCACATTGTCGTAATAGACCATGTTGACCGCATTTTCGTTCGTCATGATCTTGATCGGGCGCACCTCGATCCCCGGCGTTCTCATGTCGCAAATCAGCCAGGCCAGCCCGTGATGGCGCTTCGACCCTGGTTCGACCCGAACGAGCAGTTCCTGGTAATCGGAATACAGCCCGATCGAGGTCCACATCTTCTGCCCGTTGACGACCAGATGATCGCCGTCGATCTCGCCGGTGGTCGAGATGTTCGCCAGATCCGATCCGGCCCCCGGTTCGGAGAAACCCTGACTCCAGAGCGAATCGCCCTTCAGGATGCGGGGAAGATGATCGGCCTTCTGCGCGTCGCTGCCGCATTGGATCAGCGTGGGTCCGGCATGCATGAGCGCGATGAACGTGGCGTTATTGTATGGCGGCGCGCCGGTCCTCGCCAGTTCCTCATACCAGATCGCCTGGTGAAAGCCCGACAGGCCACGTCCGCCGAATTGCCTGGGCCAGTGAACCCCGGCCCATCCCCCGTCAAACAGCGTCCGCTGCCAGGCCCTGTCAAACGCGGCGGCATCCTTGCCGTCGATCGGGCGCGGCTCGGTTGGCTTGTTCGCCATCAGCCATGCCCGCGCCTCTTCCTGAAACGCGATGTCTTCGGGCGCGAGAGCGATATCCATGTCCCTGCCCTTCCTCAGCCGTGAATCGGATGGTCGACGAGCCGCCGAAGCAGATGTTTGTCACCACCCAGCCAGCGCGCGACCAGATGCACGCGTTTGAGATAAAGCTGCGCGTCATGCTCATCGGTCACGCCGATGCCGCCGTGCAGCTGGATGTTGCTGTCCGCGTTCTTCACCGCGGCACCATTCGCGAGCAGCTTTGCCGCATCGACCTGCAAGGCGGCATCGTGGCGCCCGTCGCGAAGGACAAGCGCAGCGACGAACAACTGGCACCGCGCCGCTTCGGATCGCAGCGCCATCTCCGCGCATGGGTGCCGCACCGCCTGATAGGCGCCGATTGGCCGGCCGAAGGTATGGCGCACCTTCGCATATTCGACGATCATGTCGCGCATCGCCTCCGACGCGCCTTGCAGGAATGCGGCGGCAAGCACGCGGCCGCGCAGCATCGCCGCTGACGTCGCGGTGGCGGCGAGCACCGTTGCCCCCGCCGGCGCAATGTCCAGAGTCGCCACCGACCTGTCCAGCGACAGGCGCGGCGCCGCCTCCACGCCGTTCAGATCGAACAGCGCCGCCCCTTGCTCGCCAACCCACACCGCCATCCGCGCGTCACGCGCGGCGAACAGCCGAAAGGCGCCGCTCAGTTGCGCCCCCTCGGTCGACACAGGGCCTGTAGCAACCGCCAGCGCCACCTCATGCCGGCCCGCCACCAGTTCCCGCACGAGTGGCGCGGCACCGGCTTCCGCCGCCACATGCGCGGCCAGCACGACCGGCAGCATACCGGCCACGCCGAGTACACGCCCGGCTTCTCGGAAGATGAGCATCTCCTCGACAACGGAATAACCGACACCGCCCACCGCCTCATCCAGCGCGATGCCGAGCCATCCGTTTTCCGCCATCCGGCCTCGAAGCGCATCCGAAAACGCTTCCTCGCCGTCGTGAAGCCGCGCAACCGGCTGCATCTCCGCCAGCAGCCCCGCCGCCGTATCTCGGATCATTTCCTGTTCGGAATCGAGCAACAGATCCATCGGTCAATCCGCCTTGTCGACGGACCAGACCGGCTGACGCTTCTCGAAGAAAGCGGTCGGCCCTTCCACGGCGTCGGGGTGCTGGCGGTGCTTGACCAGGTCTATCCAGGCGCGCCGATAGGCCTCTTCGAGTGGATGCTCGAGCGAATCCCAGATCGCCCTGAGCGACGCTTCCATCGCCGCCGGCGACCCGCGGGCGGCGATATGCGCGAGTTGCAGCGCCCGTTCGAGAAGCTGATCGTGCGGCACCACTTCCGATACCATGTGAAGTTCAAGGGCCCGTTGCGCGTCCAGGCGTTCGGCACGCCCCAGGATGACCATGCGCAGGATCGGCCCGAGCGGCATCCGGCGCGAAAGACCGATCGGCTCGATCGCACAAACCTGCCCGACATCGACGTGGGTATCGAGAAATTGCGCGCGGTCGCTGGCGATGACGATGTCGCAATCGGCAACGAAATGCAGTCCGGCGGACGCGCACAGGCCATTTACGGCACAGATCGTCGGCTTGAAAACGCGGCAATGGCGCGGCGTCAGCAACGGCATGTCGTGCGTGGCGCCGTCCGCCGTATCCGCCAGCTTCCTGACCGCGCCGACATCGGCGCCCGCGCAAAAGGCGTCGCCGGCACCGGTGATAACGATCGCCCGCACCACCGCGTCGTCGCGCGCGGCGGTAAGCACCGGCGCAAGCCCATCGAGCATCGCGCGCGACAAGGCGTTCTTCCGGTCGGGGCGATTGAGCGTCACAATCCTGACGGGACCGTCATCCTCGACCAGAATTTCCGTTGTTGGCGAACTCATACCATGGCCCCTTTTCGCGCAAATCATCTATCTCTTTCATCCGGGACGAACAAGGCCGCGGCTAGACCGCGCCAGGCGGCGCCACATCGTCGTCCGGCAAATACAGGCCGGGCCGGAGCGTCCGCGCCTCCGGATCGACTTTATAACGTGCGAGATCGCGGACGCCCGCCGCATGCAGAACCGTGTCGTCGATGAAGAAGTTGCCACTGCACTCGCGGGCCGGGCGAACCAGAATGCTGTGCGCCGCGTCGGCCATGATCGCCGGCGTGCGGCACAGCCGGAGCTGGCCGGCATCGGCCGCGGCGAATTCGATTGCGGCCGTGGCGATGCCATAACGCGGCCACAGCGCGTTAAAGGCGATACCCTCCGCGCCGAACTCCTCGGCCATGCCCAGCACGGTCATCGACATCGCGTATTTCGACATGGTGTAGGCGACGCTCCCGCCGAACCAGCGCGGCTGGAGATTGATCGGCGGCGACAGCGTGAGCACATGCGGATTGGTCGATCTGCGCAGATAGGGAACCGCCGCGCGCGACATCATGAATGTTCCGCGCGCGTTGATGTCATGCATCAGGTCGTAGCGTTTGGGCTCGGTCTCGGTCACCGGCGCGCGCGAGATGGCCGAGGCGCTGTTGACGAGGATGTCGATGCCCCCGAACCGGTCGGCGGCCTGCATGAACGCGCGCTCGATCGCCAGATCGTCGCGCACGTCAAGCAGGACCGGCAGCGCCTGGCCCCCCGCCCGCTCGACCGCCTCCGCCGCGGTGAAGATCGTGCCGGGCAGATGCCTGTGCGGCTCCGCGGTCTTCGCCGCGATGACGCAATTGGCGCCGTCGCGGGCAGCGCGCAGGGCGATCGCCAGACCGATTCCGCGGCTTGCGCCAGAGACGAAGATGGTTCTGCCCTGCAGCGACGCATCGCTCATTATTGAGATATCTCTTTTTTCAGATTCAGAATACTTTCCCATAAATCAGGGGCGCGCTATGACAAGATCCGCACGCCCCCGTCACCGGGATCAGCTACATCAATTTTAATATCTCTTGCCGGAGTTCCCGATGTCCAGCACCCGATCCTCAAGGCCGAGCGACACCGTTTCCGTCGTCGATCGCGCCGCCGAGAAGCTGCGCACCCTGGCACTGGCGCGGGACAATGGCGACTTCATCGGCTCCGAGGAAGAACTGATCGCGCATCTCGGCGTCAGCCGGCCGACGATGCGCCAGGCCTCGGCCCTGGTGCAGCAGGAAAACCTTATCACGATCCGCCGGGGCGTCGGCGGCGGCTTCTTCGCCTGCAAGCCGGATACGATGACAGTAAGCCGCATTGCCGCGCTTTACCTGCGCGCGCATCAGGCGGGGCTGGCCGAAATCATCGCCACAATGCGCCCGCTGCGCATGGAGATCGTTTCGCTGGCCACGCAATGCAAAGATCCGTCCCTGCTCGACAAATTGCGTGAGTTTCTCGCACGGGAAGCGGCGCGAGAGGGTGAGAGCTATCGCGACTTCCTGCGTAGCGAGCGCGATTTCGGACGCTTGCTCGGCGACCTTAGCGGCAACAAGGTCATCACGCTGTTCCTCAGCATCCTCTACGATTTCGCCGCGCGCATGCAGCGGGGCGACGACGTATTGAAGGGCCGGCCGGACCGCGTGGCGCTGTATCGCGAATGGCGCGACAAAATGGCGCAGGCGATCCTCGAAGGCGACGAAGAAATCGCGCTGGTGGCGGCCCGCCGCTGCTCCGACACCGTGGCGGAATGGATCGGCGAGGATTTGGTCGGACGCAGCTTCGCGTCGGCCGCGGCACCGAAGCCGGTGCCCCAGCGCAGGCGGTCCAAGGCGAAAGCGGCGACGGCCACCTAATCTTTCGTCCCCTTGCCGGAAAGAGGTATATCTATTATTCGCCCCGGCAGGAGGCCAGATGCACATTCTTTCCAATCCACTCCGATCGCAGCCGGGCGGCCGGGGTCCCGTTCCTGCATTGGCGCCCGTCCCTGCATTGGTGATCGTGCGACACGCCCCCGAGTCGCCGGCGCCGGCCCAGGGTTTGCTGCCATGACGATACGGACGATCGCCGTCATCGGGGCCGGCGCCATGGGTTCCGGGATCGCCCAGGTGGCTTTGTCGGCGGGCGTAACGGTCATTCTGCACGACCTCGCCGACGCCGCGCGCGAGGCAGCGCGAGACTCGATCCTCGCCCGCCTGAAGCGACTGGTCGAAAAGGGCGTTCATCCGGCCGGGTTCGTCGAGGATGCGGACCAGCGGCTGACGCTTGCACCACAGCTTGTCGACGTGGCGCCCGCCGACGTCGTCATCGAGGCGGTGATCGAGCAGCTCGCCGTCAAGCAAACCCTCTTCGCCGATCTCGAACGGATCGTGCGCGACGATACGATACTGGCGACCAACACGTCATCGCTGTCGGTTGCGGCCATTGCGCGCGATTGCCGCCGCAAAGACCGGGTCTGCGGTCTGCACTTCTTCAACCCCGTTCCCATCATGAAGCTCGTCGAGGTGATCGTGCATCCCGGGATCGATCCGGCGGTTCAGGAAGCGGCGGTGAGCCTGGCTCGGCAGCTTGGCAAAGTTCCTGTCACCGTGCGCGATGGCCCAGGCTTTCTGGTTAATCTGGGCGGCCGCGCCTATACCACCGAAGCACTGCACGCGGCCGAGGAACGCATTGCCGACCCCGCCACGATCGACTCGATCCTGCGCGATGGGGCGGGCTTCCGCATGGGGCCGTTCGAACTGATGGACCTCACCGGGATCGACGTGAATTTTCCCGCCACGTCGTTCATTTACGAGGGCTATCAGCACGATCCACGGATCAGAACCACCCCGTTGCACGCAGCAATGTTCAATGCCGGCCGTTTCGGGCGAAAGACCGGGCTGGGATTTCACGACTATTCCGCCGCGCCGGCGGCGCCCGGCCCGGCGGCGGTTGAGGAGCCGGCCGGGCAGCCCGCCGCATTCCGTTTCCGCGCGCCGGCCGGTGGCGCCGCGCTCGCAAGTCTGCGCGGCTTCGCCGACGCGCATCACGACGATGCCGAAACCGTGCTCGTCACGCCACTGGGCGAGGATGCCGCCTCGATTACCGCCAGACTGGGGCTTGATCCGGCGCGCGTGGTGGCAATCGACCTGACCGGGATCGACCGCGATCATGTTACGCTGACCGCGCCGCTGGGTGGAGCGCAGGCGATCGCATCATGCGCGGCATGGCTGCGTCAGCAAGGCTACCGGGTTGCAGTTATCGGCGACTCGCCTGGCTTCGTGCTGCAGCGGGTGCTGGCGATGATCGCCAATCTGGGTTGCGAGATGGCGCAGATCGGCATCGGCACGCCCGATGATATCGATACCGCAATGAAGCTTGCCCAGAACTATCCGCTCGGCCCGTTCGAAATCGTCGAGAAGCTGGGCGCCGCGACCGTCCTCGAGATCCTGCAGAACCTGCAGGCAGTGTCCGGTTCAGATCGTTACCGTCCCAGCCTGTGGCTGCGTCGCCGCGCGTTGCTGAACCGGTCGATCCGGGAGGCCGATTGATGCAACCACCCCTGCATGGGCTGCGGGTCGTCGAGGGGGCCGCTTTTGTCGCCGGCCCAAGCTGCGCGTTGATGTTCGCCCAGCTCGGCGCAGAAGTGATCCGGTTCGATGCGATCGGCGGCGGGCCGGATTATGGGCGATGGCCACTCGCGCCGGACGGGGGCAGCCTATATTGGGAAGGCCTGAACAAGGGCAAGAAGTCGATCGCGGTTGACCTGCGCAACCCGGAGGGCCGTGCGCTGGCGCAGCGTTTGGCCACGGCGGGTGACGGACTGTTCGTCACCAATTATCCGGCGGATGGTTTTCTGGCGCATCAGGCGCTGATTGCCCTTCGGGCCGACCTCATCTCGGTTCGCGTGATGGGGTGGCCGGACGGCCGCCAGGCCGTCGATTACACCGTCAATGCCGCAACCGGCTTTCCGCTGCTGACCGGCCCGCTCGATGCAACGGGCCCGGTCAATCACGTGCTGCCGGCCTGGGATCTGCTGACCGGCGCGCAGGCGGCGTTCGCCTTGCTTGCCGCACTGCGCGCGCGCGACTCCGGACACGGCGGACATGAGATACGGCTTGCGCTTTCCGACGTTGCGGCGGCGACGCTCGGCATGCTCGGCATGGTCGGCGAGGTGACAGGCGGCGCGCCGGCCCGTCCCCGCGCCGGCAACGATCTGTACGGCTTGTTCGGGCGCGACTTCGCGACCGCGGACGGCCAAACGATAATGATCGTCGCAATCACGCCGCGGCAGTGGACGGGCCTGGTCGGCCAGCTCGGCCTGAACGAAGCGGTCGGCGCGATCGAAGCCGAACATAATGTCAGTTTCGAACGGGACGAGGGCGCGCGCTATCGGCTTCGCGATCGATTGATCCCGCTGTTCGCGCGCGCAATAGGCGAACGCACGCTCGAAACGCTCGGACCGGCGCTCGATCAGGCGGGCATGTGCTGGGCGCCATATCAAACGATGGCCGAGGCTGTCACCGACCCCGCCGGCCTCGTCGCCGACAATCCTCTCTTTACCGACGTTTCGCACCCTGCCGGCAGATATCCGACCGCCGGATTCGCCGGCGCGTTCGGCGGATGGCGCGCGCCAGGCCAACCGGCGCCGCGTTTGGGAGCGAATACCGATGAGGTGCTGGTGTCGCTGCTGGGCCTGAGTTCAGGCGAAATCGCCGGGCTGCATGACCGCGGGGTCGTCGCATGACGCTGCGCCGCCAATTGCTTGACCGCGAAAGCTTGCGCCGGTTTGCCATCGCCAGTGGCGGAACATTGGATATCGACACGAATCCGCCGGCGCTCGCCCATTGGGCGTGGTTTCCCGACATGGTGGAGGGGGCCGATCTGGGACCGGACGGGCACCCCGCGCCGGGCCGTGTGCTGCCCGCGACTGGCCGGGCGCGGCGCATGTTCGCATCGGCCCGGATCCGCTTTCTGGCGCCGCTCATCGTCGACCGGGAGGCAGAGATGAGCGAGCGCATCGCCGATCAGCGAGTCAGGCCCGGCAAGCAGGGTGCGTTTACCTTGATGGATGTCGAACGGACTATCCGCCAGAACGGTGAAACCTGCGTAATCGAAAACCGGACCTTCGCGTTCCTCGATCACGGTCCGCCCCTGCCGCTGCCGGAAGTGATCGCAGATAAGTACGACTGGTGCCCCGATGCAGTCGATCTGTTCCGTTTTTCAGCGGCGACGTTCAACGCGCACCGCATCCATTATGATCTGGAATATGCGCGCACGGTCGAGGGATATCCGGAACGGGTGGTGCATGGGCCGCTGACGGCCGCACGCCTGGCGATGCTTGCCGCGAAGCGGGCGCCGTTGGCCGGATTCAGCTTCCGCGCACAGGCGCCGCTATTCGCGGGGCAGCCGGTGCGCCTTGAAATCGACAAGGATGGCCGCTGCCGCGCCGTGCGCTGCGACGGCGTCGTCGCCATGGATGCGCAAGCCGAATGGATAGACTGATGGACCAGGAGCACATGCTGGCGGCGACGCGCGCGGCGCTGAAGGCGGCGGATCGTTATGCCGGTGAAGCCCAAGGCGCCGCACGCGCGTTGATCATGCGCGAAGGACGGATCGACCCCGTCCTGCTGATAGAGCGCCAGCGCGCCGTGCACGGCTATGCGTGGATCGCCACGGTGGTGGCGGCGCTTCACGCGCTGCACGGGTGGGCCGATCGCATCACCCGATCCGGCGCGCTGCGCGACATTGACCTGGCGGTGTTGCAGATCGGCTTCGGCGAATATCTCGCTCAGCTCGGCACCGCCATTCCGATGAGCCAGACCGAATTCGTGCGGCCACTGGATCTGGGCATCGCCCAGGCGGCGGCCGTGCTGGCGGGCGACGATGCCGTCACGACGCTGATCGCGATCGGCAATCAGCCGCAGCGGCGCAAGGCGCTGGTGGACCGCGCGGTCGGCGGCGAGATGCCCAGCGAGACGCTCGACGAAACGCTCGACATGATCCGGGATCAGTTCCGCGGCTTTGTCCGCGCGAGGATCGCGCCCAACGCGCACGAATGGCACCTTGCCGACGATCTGATCCCTGACGCGATCGTGGCGGAGATGGGCGATCTCGGCGTGTTCGGCGTCTGTATCGACCCCGAATATGGCGGCTTGGGGCTGGGCAAGCTTGCGCTGTGCGTCGTATCCGAGGAGCTGAGCCGCGGCTGGATTGCGGCCGGTTCGCTCGGCACACGATCGGAAATCGCCGGCGAACTGATCGCACATTCCGGCACCGAGGCGCAGAAGCGGCAGTGGCTGCCCGGCATCGCGAGCGGCCGCATCCTGCCGACCGCAGTGTTCACCGAACCCGACATCGGGTCTGATCTGGCCGCGCTCAAGACTCGCGCCATCGAAACCGAGGGCGGCCACTGGCGGATCACCGGCGCCAAGAACTGGATCACGCACGCCGCGAGAAGCGACCTTATGACTGTCCTTGCGCGGACCGAACCCGATCAGCCCGGCCATAACGGCCTGTCGATGTTTCTGGCGGCGAAAGCGCGGCGGCAGGACGGGGCGGATTTTCCGGACGACGGCCTTGAAGGCAGCGAAATCAAGGTTCTGGGCTATCGCGGCATGCGCGAATATGCGCTGAGTTTCGACGATTTTCCCGTAGCGCCCGAAGCCTTGCTGGGCGGAACCCGCGGCCTTGGGTTCCGGCAGCTGATGCGGACATTCGAAAGCGCGCGAATCCAGACCGCGGCTCGCGCCGTGGGGGTAGCCTGGAACACCGTCGACTGCGCGCTGCGCTATGCGCTCGACCGCCGCCAGTTCGGCAAGAAGCTGGCGGACTTCCCGCGCATTTCGGACAAGCTGGCGCTGATGATCGTAGAGACGGTGATCGCGCGCGAATTATCCTATGCCTCGGCCCGCCAGAAGGACAAGGGCGAACGCTGCGATATCGAGGCGGGCATGGCCAAGCTGCTCGGCGCGCGTGTCGCCTGGAGCAATGCCGACCAGTGCCTGCAGATCCACGGCGGCAATGGCTATGCGCTGGAATATGAGGCGAGCCGCCTGCTGTGCGACGCCCGGATCCTCAGCATCTTCGAAGGCGCGGCCGAAATCCAGGCACAGGTGATCGCGCGCGGCCTGATTGCCTGAGGCACGGCGAGTGGGTCCTGGCCGGTCAGGCCCTGGCCCGCCCTCGGCGATCAAGACCAGACGGGCGGGCGCTTTTCCATGAATGCGCGCGGCCCTTCCGTCGCGTCCGGATGCGCACGATGCCGCACGAGCCGCGCCCAGCCCTGGGCATAGGCATCCTCCAACGACAGCTCAAATGATTCCCATATCGCTTCAAGCGATGCCTGGAGCGCCGCGGGCGAGGCTTGACTGGCCTGGTGGGCGAGCGCCATCGCACGCTCGAACAGTTGATCCTGCGGCACGATCTCCGAGATAAGATGCGCGGCAAGCGCGCCCCGCGCATCCAGCCGTTCGGCACGGCCCAGGATGACCATTCGCAGGGTCGGCCCGAGCGGCGCCCGGCGCGAAAGGCCGATCGGCTCGATCGCACAGACCTGCCCCACATCCATATGCGTATCGAGGAACTGCGCCTGTTCGGACGCGATCACGATGTCACTGTCAGCGACGAAATGAAGACCCGCGCTCGCGCAGATGCCGTTGACGGCGCAGATGACGGGCTTGAAAACCTTGGCGTGGCGCGGCGTGAACTTCGTCATCGGCCGAATGGCGTCGTGGCGGTCGAAACCGGTGCCGTGCGGCAGATCTCCGACATCGGCGCCGGCGCAGAACGCCTTGCCCTTGCCGGTGATCACGATCGCCCGGACGGCCGTGTCGTCGCGGACGCGCTCGAAGATCGCCGCCAGCCGATGCAGCATTACCGACGACAAGGCGTTGAGCCGCGGCTGGTTATCAAGCGCGACCACCAGCACCCCGCCATCCTGTGCCAGCGCAATGCCATGTTCGCCGGGAATGTCGTCAAGCGCCTTCAAACGCACCGCCCTTCCCCCACTGCCCGCCGGTCCCCATTCGTCGACCGAACGCTTCGCCCGGCTCAGCCTTCGCTTTCCTTGTTGAAATGAAGCAGCGATATCTTCCAGCCGTCATCCGTCCGCACAAATTCATCAGCGTAGCGGCCATAGATTTTGACCGGTTCCGGTGTGGTCTGCGCGTGCCGGACGACCAGCGCGAGCATGGTCCAGCTGCCCCGCGCCGTATCGCCGGAAATGTCGATCACCGGGCTGTGAAAGCTGTGCCACGATAGCCGCGTCCCCTTCGGCACCGCCTCGGTGAACAGGCGGATGATCGCTTCACGACCTTCAATCCGCCCCATCATGCCGGGAAAGTTCAGGACCGTATCCTCGACGAACACGCTCGCCAGCAGCGCGGCATGCTCCGGCGTCGGGTTCATGATCGCCTGATCGACATAGGCACCGTAGCGATGCTTGAGCTGACGGATTTCCTCCATCGCTATCAGGGTGGGTAGATCGATCGACGCCGAAGTTCCCATGGCCGCTCTCCTTGCCGTTAGGTTTTGTCAGTCGAAGCCGAGGTCGCTGAAGATCTTGTTCAGCCGCTTCCAGGCGGCCTTGTTCCCGTCGACGTTGCGCTCGCGCAGAAAATTGAACTCGTTTTCCCGCCACACCAGATTCGTAAACAGCGGATGGCCGATGCTGGCGAAATTCTGGAATCCGGCCATGCCGACCCCATGCAGGAACTGATGCACCGCGCGTTTGCCCAGCATCAGCCCGTCCGTCGAAAGCGCGGCAATCGCGCGGGCATACCGCATCGCCTCCGCCTCAAGCTCATCGGGCGGGACCACCGAATTTGCGACTCCCCAATCCTTTAACTCTTCGGGTGTCACGGTACGGCCGGTCATCAGCACTTCCATCGCCCGGTTCATGCCCAGCTTCAGCATGGCGATCGGCATCTGTGCGTCGAATGCCGCGAACCCCATCCGCGCCTGACGCCGCGCGAACCTGGCGTCGGTCGAGGCGATCAGCAGATCGCACCCCAGTGCGAACGAGAAGCCGACGCCCATCACCGCGCCATGGCAGGCGCCGATGACCACCTTGTCGCTCCACAGGAAACCGTCCTGAAGCGTCTCGTAGGTTTTGCGCATTCCGCGCATGCGGCGCGACTGGCCCAGGCGCTCGCCCTTTTTCAGGCCGAGTGCCTCGGCCGGCACGTGGGTGGTATCCTCCCCCGCGCAAAAATCAGGTCCGTTGCCGGCCAGGACGACGACCTTCACATCGTCGTCGTCCTGCGCCTTTCCCAGATAATCGTATAGCATTTCGTTCATGACGGGCGTCATGATCGCATTGCGGCGGTGCGGTCGATTGAGCGTGATCTTGCAAATATTCTCTTCGACGATCTCATACAGCACGCACTGCGAAAGATCCTCCTTCGGCGCGTCCCCCGGTGCTTCGCTCATGATCAGCCTTTGCTCGAATTCGGACCGACCGTATAAACAGGTATCTCTATTGGCGCAAGCGTATCATCTTGCGCCTGATCATGACCATGGAGGCGCCCGGACAGGCGGTGCGCCGTCACACGATCTCGCCGATCTTGGTACCGACTTCATAAGTTTCGTCGGCTGCCGCCATTTGGACCAGCTTGCCGGCTGCGGGCGCCTCGATCTCGCGCGCGGTCTTATCGGTCTCCAGAATATAGATGACGTCCCCCTGGCTTACCGTCGCGCCGTCCGGCACCGACCACTCGGCCAGCACGGCCTCGGTCATCGACATTTCGAGCTTGGGGATGGTCAGGATCGTGGACATGGCTTTACTCCTATGGATGGGCTTTGATCATCGCGCGCACGCAGTCGGCGATCGACGCGGCACGCGGAACCTGATGTTTCTCGATGTCGGACGAATAGGCGATCGGCGCATAATCACCGCCCAGGCGCCCCGCCGGCCCCTTCAGTACGGAGAAGAGTTCGGTGTTCACCGTGCTCGCGATTTCCGCCCCGAAACCGCAGAATTCGACCGCGGCATGCACAACGAGCGCGCGGCGCGTCTTCCTTACGGAGTCGAGGACGCGGTGATAGTCCAGCGGCATCAGCGTCCTGAGGTCGATGACCTCGGCATCGATGCCTTCCTTGGCGAGCTCCTCGGCTGCCGCGAGGCACTGATTGACCTCCCAGCCATAGGAGATCAGCGTTATATCGCGTCCCAGGCGCTTCACCTTCGCAACACCGAGTGGAATGCGATAGTCTTCCAACGGCACGTCGACCTTCAGCCCGCGCAGCACCCCAAGCGGCTCCAGATGGGCGCAGGGGTCCTCATCGAAAATGCAGCTGAGCAGCAGCCCTTTCGCGTCGAACGCATTGCTGGGGAAAGCAACCTTGATGCCGGGCGTATGCAGCAGCCACGCCTCCAGCGACTGCGAATGCTGCGCACCCAGCCCGCCCAGTCCGCCGCCGACGACCATGCGGATGGTCATCGGCGCATGAGTCGCTGCCCCGGACATGTAGCGCTGCTTAGCCGCATGATTCGCGATCTGGTCGAGGCAGACCCCCATGAAATCGGAGAACATGATCTCCGCGATCGGGCGCATGCCGACGATCGACGAGCCGAGCGCGGCGCCGACGATTGCCTGCTCCGAAATCGGGGTCGGGCGGATCCTGTTTCCGAACCTGGTTTGCAGACCGCGGTTGGTCGCGAACACGCCGCCATGCGGGTCGCCGACATCCTCGCCCAGCAGCCATACCGCTGGATCGGTTTCAAGCGCGACCCGCTGCGCATCCGCAACGGCTTCGAACAGGGCCATTGGCTTCGTGGGACCGGATGGCACCGCTTCATCGGCCCGCGCCGGGTAGCGGCCGCGCTGCGGCACGGCGTCGACGTCCGCAAACACGTCGATAAGGGTGTCGGTCACCGGCGTAACAGGCGCCGCCATCGCTGCGGCAAGCGCCTCGGCCACTTCGGTCTCGGCGGTCTGTTCAAGCGCCGTCAGTTCCGCCTCGTCGCAGATGCCCGTATCGATCAGCAACTGGCGGGTCCGCGGCAACGGCCACCGTTCCTTGGCCGCGGCGACGGCTTCCTTGGTATGATTGGGGCTGTCGCCAACGCCGGCGTGCGGCCCTATGCGGAAGGTCAGCGCCTCAACGAACACCGGCCCGCCACCTTCGCGAACCTCGTCGATTACCTGCTTCATGCCTGTGTGGAACGCGACCGGATCGTTACCGTCCAGCACGATGCCGCGAAAGCCCAGCGCCTCCGCCCGCGCCGCGAAATTCTTGCTCGCGGTATAATCTGGGATCGCCGTGTATTCCGCTATACTGTTGTTCTGACACATAAAGATGATCGGAAGCTTCCATGCCCCGGCCAGGTTCATCGCCTCGTGGACAGCGCCGATGCTCGTCGCCCCATCTCCGAAATTCACGATGGTGACGCGCCGTTCCCCGCGAAACTGGGCCGCATAGGCAAGGCCGTTGGCGATCGGCGCGCCCGCCCCCACGATCGCGGTTGTCACCATCGATCCCGACGACGGGTCGGAAATATGCGGCGACCCTCCCTTTCCCTTGTTGAGACCGCTCTCGCGACCCAGCATTTCAGCGAACAGCCCGTCCAGCGCGACGCCCTTGGCGACCTGGTCGTGCAATCCGCGATAGGTGGTCACCATGTAATCTTGGCGATCGGTTAGCTGGGCGATGGTTGCGGGGATGCATTCCTGGCCGGTCATCGGCCAATAGGAAAACATGAACCTGCCAGCCGAAAGCCCGGCTTGCACGCCTTTATCGACCGCTCGGATGCGCACCATCTGGCCGTAAATGCGCTTCAGCGTTTCAGGGTCGATCCCCAGATTGGTCTTCGTCATCACATTTCAGCTCCAAAGCCGCCGACCCGTCAGGGCGATGCCATGACCACGACGAGGGAAATCCATTACCGCTGCGCCAGAATGAGGCTGGCCGCACGTTCGGCGATCATGACAGTCGGCGCGTGCGTGTTGCCCGACACCAGGTTCGGCATGATCGAGGCGTCGACAACCCGCAGCCCTTCGACACCGCGCACCCGAAGCTGAGGATCGAGTGGACTGGCCGCGTCCCGGCCCATCCGCACCGTGCCCACGGGATGATAGACCGTGCCGCCCCTGGCGCGCGCATAGGCGAGGATCTGTTCGTCACTGACCACCTCTCGACCCGGCGACTTTTCGCGGACGATTGCCGGCGCAAGCGCGGCCTGGCGTGCCAGTCGGCGCGCAAGCCGCACCCCCTTGATATGGGCTTCCTGATCCGCCGCCGCGGATAGGTAGTTGAACCGGATTGCCGGCTGGCACGACGGATCGGCCGAAACGATGCGTACATGGCCGCGAGACAGGGGGCGCAGATGGCACGACCCTATCGTCATGCCCGGCGCCCGATCGGGCCGCATCCGCCGCACGCCGGGCATCATGTCCGCCACGCTCGCCGGGGCGACCGAGAATTGCAGATCGGCTTCCGCCTCTTCGGGGCGCGACTTGGCATAGAGGAACACCTGCGCCGCGGCGGTGGCGAGCAAGCCCCGGCGCGTGGCAAGATAGCGCAGCGGCTCAAGAAGAAGGCGCGGGACGTGCGCCTGGCCGTTGAGCGAGCGCACCCGAGGCGCCAACTGCCAGGCGATCCGGGTGAAATAATGATCCTGCAGATTTTCACCGACCTCTGGCCGGTTCACCAAAGGCCTGATCCCTAGCGACCGCAGCCGCCTGGCATCCCCGATCCCCGAAAGGTTGAGCAGATGGGGCGACCCGATCGCCCCGGCGCACAACAGAATTTCCGCGCGCGCGAGCGCGGTGCCCGAACAGTGTTCGCGCACAAACTCAACACCGGTAGCGCGTCCGTTCTCGAACCGGATCCGCCGCACCTGAGCGCCGGTCAGCAGCGTCAGATTGCGGCGGCGGCGGGCAGATGCGAGGTAAGCGACCGACGCCGACTGACGGCGCCCCCGATATACAGAAAGCTGCGCGGGGCCGCCCCCGAACTGCGTACCGTCGTTGAAGGTCGCCGCACGCGGAAGCCCGATGGCTTCGGCAGCGTCAAGCAGCTGGTGCATGACCGGGAACAGCTCTGCCTGCGAGACCCGCACCGGCCCGTCGCGCCCGGCCCATTCGTCTTCGCCTGTCAGCTGCTGTTCCGACTTCCGGAAATATGGCAGCACATCGTCCCACCCCCAGCCGGAGCAGCCGGCATCGCGCCAGCGGTCATAGTCGCCGCGTGTGCCGCGCACATGGAGCATGCCGTTGATCGAGCTACACCCCCCGACCACCCGGCCGCGCGTCACGTCGAATATTCGCCCGTCCGCCGCCGGCTCGGCTTCGCTCCTGTACCCCCAGGTCAACTCTGGATGATGCATCGTCGTGGAAAAACCGGCGGGCAGGTGGATAAGGGTGTTCAACCATTTCGGGCGGCCACGACCGAAAACGCGATCGTCTCCGCCCGCTTCGATGAGGAGCACGGTCGTGCGATCGTCCGCAGTCAGCCGGTTCGCCAGAACGCATCCGGCCGCACCGGCACCGATGATGATGTAATCATATCCGCCCTCGCGCATGAGCCCTCTGGAACGTTCGCTCTATCGCCGCCCGGCATCAGGGTGGCGGTTCTTGCTCCAGTCCATGCCTAGCTCCGGACGGGCATGGCCATTCGCAATATTAAAAGGGCCGCGCGCCGCACGCCGGCCGCGGCACCCCCAGGTCGATTTAATTTTGCCGATTGCGCCCCGAAACGGGGCGTCGATAGCTGCGCGGCAAGATGACGGTGACGCGCATCCGGCATACGCCGCGACGGCACGCCCTGGCTCGAATGTAGTGGATCCGCCTGTGGGTCGCGCCTGGGAGCAGTCCCAGCGGAGGATTTTGAATGAGCACACGCCCCTTGATCGAACTCGGCGTCGATGGCGTCCTGGCGCTGCCGAACGATGCGTTTTATCGGCTCTCACCCCATGATGTCGCGACGTTCCAACTCGAACTGCTGCGCCAGCGGTTCGCGGACCTGCGCGGACGCATCGCGGCGTTGGGCAAGCTGGCCGATCTCCAGGGCGTCAATGAGATCGCGGCGGTCGATGACGCGGCGCCGCTGCTGTTTCAGCACACCGCGTACAAATCCTACCCCTTCTCGCTGCTGGAAAAACGCAAGTTCCAGGCGATGACGCGCTGGCTTCAATCGCTGACCGCGCACGACCTCTCGCACATCGACGCCAGCAACTGTCATTCGATCGACGACTGGTTCGAACTGCTGGACAACGAGACGCCGCTCTCGGTGCTGCACTCCACCGGCACGACGGGCAAGCTCTCGATCATTCCCCGCGACAAGCGAGAAATGGAACGGTTTGTGCGCGCCTCTCTCAAGGTATTCGAGGGTTATGGCGACGAGCCGGATCTGGTCGGCGACCTGCTGCGCGGCGAGGCCAAAATCCCGATCCTCTATCCCAGTTATCGGTACGGCCGCCACATCGGCCAGCGCATGCTCGACATCTATATCCGCCTGTTTGGAGAGCCTGGCACATGCCGCGCGATGTACGAGGAGATGCTGAGCGCCGACGTTTCCTCGCTCGCCGGCCGGGTTCGCGCGGCCGAGGAAAGGGGTGAACTGGACATCCTCGACATCCCGCCCGATCTGCTCCGCAAATACCGCGAGTCGGTCGATCGCCAGTCCAGCGTGGCAGTGCAGCAAAAGGCATTTTTCGACTTCATGCTCGAAAATTGCCGGGGCCAGCGCGTCATGTCGGTGGCAGTGGTGCCCTATCTATGGGCCTGGACCCAGGTGGCCGAAGCGCAGGGGCTGGAGCGCATGTTCGCCGCCAATAGCATCTTCACGTCCGGCGGGGGGCTAAAGGGTATGGACGCGCCGGCGGACTGGCGCGAACGGATCGAGCGCTTTCTGGGCGCCCCGCTCAACATCGGCTATGGCATGACGGAATCGATGAGCGGGATGCGCATGTGCTCGGAAGGGCATTATCACCCTTCCCCGCTGCTCGTCTCGATCCTGCTGGACGTCGACACCGGCACCCCCTTGCCGCGGACCGGCACGCAGACCGGGCGCTTCGCATTCTTCGATCTGATGCCTGAAAGCTATTGGGGCGGCTTCGTCACCGGCGATCGGGTCACGCTGGTGCACGATCAGCCGTGCGCTTGCGGCCGAACCGGCGCCTATGCGCTAGACAGCATCCGCCGTTTTTCCGAGCTTGAAGGCGGCGACGACAAGATCAGCTGCGCCGGCGCCGCGGATGCCCAGGAACGCGCTATCGAGTATCTCATCGAGCGTGCCAATGCCGAGGAGGCGTCGGCATGAGCGACGACGCGACGCAGATTACCGATACGTTCGACGTCCCGCTCATCCTGCGCGGAAAGATTGTAGAAGCCGCGACCGAGCAATTCGGCGCGCGCCAGGGCGGCGTGGCTTTCCGCGCGCCGGATATCACCCGTTATATCGACAAGCTCGTCGCGCAGGCAGCGGACCTCGACGATATCCAGAAACTGACGTCACGCGAGATCGTCGCGTTCATGGCGAAGGTCGGGCGGGCACTCGATCTGGAAACCAACGCCTACATGCAGCGGGCCTATGAGGTCAGCCGGCTTACATCCGGCATTTCCGCGCCGATCCTTGAAGGCATGTACCGGCGCATGCCGGTGATGTTCGACGAGGCCGCGATCACCCGTTTCATCGAAACGCAGGTCGGCTCCGCCTATCTCGACGGATGGGTCGAGATCGGTCGAACGCCCACTGCCGTAACGGCGATCCGCGCTTTCGGCGCGCGCGCGGTTCACATTATCGCCGGCAATTCGCCAGGCGTTGCGTTCGCGACGATCCTTCGCAACGCGATCACGCGCAGCGACGCGATCATCAAGTTGCCGTCGAACGACCCCCTGACGGCGACCGCGATTGCTCAGACGATGATCGATATCGATCCCGATCACCCTGTCACCCGCCATCTTGCCGTCGGGTACTGGAAAGGCGGCGACGAAAAGGTCGAATCCCGGATCTACACGCCGCGGAACATCGAGAAGATCGTTGCCTGGGGCGGCTATGCCTCGATCCAGCATATTACCCGCTATCTGCGGCCCGGAATCGACCTGATCACGCTGGACCCCAAGCACAGCGCATCGATCATCGGCCAGGAGGCGCTGACCGATGATGCCACGATGCGCAAGGTCGCGGCGCGCGCCGCGATCGACATCGGCGCATATAATCAGGAGGCGTGTGCGAACGCGCGCGTCATCTATGTCGAATGCGATCCCGACGACGATGAGGCACGCGAACGGTTGAACCGTTTCGGCGGCCATGTTTTCGACGCGCTACAGGAGCTCGATGCTCAGTTGAGCACCCCGTCCAAATACGTCGTGCCGGAATTGCAAGAAGAGATCGCGGGCCTGGAGCTACAGGACGACTGGTACCGCGTCTTCCGCAAGGATGACCGCAGTGGCGCGATCATCGTCTCACAGACCGACGAGGCCGTATCCTTCTCCAACCTGCTCGCTTGCCGGACCGCGAACATCGTCCCGGTCGAACGGCTGGAAGACATTCTGAAACGCGTAAACGCCGCGACCCAGACGATCGGCGTATATCCACAGTCTTTGAAGGAACGCATCCGCGATCGGCTTGGTCTTCAGGGGGCGCAGCATCTGATCTCGCTGGGTGCCGTAACCCTGCTGGGCATATCGGGGCCACAGGACGGGATGGAGCCCGAACGCCGCATGCTGAAATGGGTGAAGGACGTCAGCATTCCCGAATAGGCCGGAAGGAGCACGCGGCACGATGCCCCTTCCGTCCAGTCAAACCTTGCAAGGCTGAAGCATCCGCGCGATTGCCCGGCGGCGTTCTCGGTGCGCATCGCTGTCGGCCGAGCTGGTGAATGCCATCTCGAAGATCGGCTGCAGAAAGGCCGGTATCGTGCATAGCGAACAGACCATATACGCCGCGTGCTCGGCCGAAACGTCCGATCGGCAGCGTCCGTCGCGGATCATCGCCGCCATCGTGCGGGTCACGATCGAATAGCAGCGGCTCGCGAGACGGCCGACATAGGTGCCGCCGACAACCGACCCGTCGCGCAACGCGTCATTGTGCAGCAGCACGAGCAGGCCAGCGCGCTCCCGAAAATGAACTTCCATCAATTCGATGAGGTCTTCGATCGAACGCCCCTCGACCACACCGTTTTCGACATCGCGCTCGAACTGCTTCACCTTGCGGGTCAGGTCCTGATAATCGCGTTCGAACAAGGATGAGAGCAGCCCCTCCTTGCTCTTGAAGTAATAGTTGATCATCGCCTGGGTGACCCCCGCCACCTCCGCGATCTGCCGGCCGGTGATGCGGGACGAGTCGGCCTTTTCGAGGCAGGTGTTCGCCGCGTTCAGCAGGGACGAGAGAACATGTTCCTGCGCGGCTGCCATCATGGAAGGCGGGCGCCCCTTACTACGGCCGCCGGCGTTCGGTCGTGCGCGCTTCGCAGGACGTGCATCAAGCGCAGAGGGACTCCTGCTGACTTCCATGGCGATCATCCTTTCCAAGTGGCATTTTCTATTTTGGTGCACCTTCACCAGCCGGAGAGTTCCGCAAGCCGGGCGCGATGCCGCGCAGGCGTTCCCAGAAACTGCCGGTCGAAAATGCTGCGGCGCAGCCAGATGTGGGTGCCGAATTCCCACGTATATCCGACGCCGCCGTGCAATTCGATCGATCGACGGACCGAGTTCGCATACACCTCGCTACTATGCGCCTTGGCACGTGCGGCAGCAATAGCAGAATCAGTTAGATGATTGTCCCAGCCATGGGCCGCATACCAATAGAGGCCGGCCAGGGGTTCGATCTGGAGAGCAAGCTCGGCAAGCTGATGCTTCACCGCCTGAAAACGCCCGACCGGGACGCCGAATTGTACCCGTTCCTGGACGAACGCCACGGTTTCGCGCAGGCATCGTTGCGCGCCACCGACGGCGTCCGCGGCCAGCAGGAGCGACCACAGGTCGAACAATCGCCAGGCCAATGCCAGGTCGCCGCCAAGCACGGTGCATGGCACATTATCGAGCCGCACGGTCGCCAGTCGGTGCGTAGGGTCGAACGCCGCGGCCGGTTCGACGGTCACGCCCGGCGTATCGACCTCGACCACGCCAAGCCGCCCTCCGGCCAGGCCGACCAGCAGCAAATCCATGCCATCGCTCCACGGCACGTGGGGCCGGACGGCGGAAATGCGTGGTCCGGCCGCAACGGTCCAACTGTCTGGCGCCCAGGCTTCTCCACCTTCGAGGAAGGACGCCGTGATCCGCGCCTTGCCCGCCGCCAGCGGTGGCAACCAGCGTTCGCGCAGCGCTTCCCCTCCCCCTTCGACGATGGCCGCGCCCCCGACGACATGTTCGGCGAAGGCGGCAGGCGCAGCAAATCGGCCCATCACTTCCGCCACCACGGCCGCATCGAGCGCCTGCAGCCCCAGGCCGCCATGCGCCTCCGGAATCATCATTCCGGGCACGCCCAGCGCTTGCAGCCCCTGCCAGGTCGCCGCGTCCATCGCCGGCGTGTCGAAGGTGGTCAGCAATTGCTGCGGCGTGCACAAATCCGCAAGGAGGGCCTCAACGGCCGATTGGAAATGACGTTGATCTTCACTCAGATCGAAATCGACCGACATGATGATTCCTTTGCGCAATGGGCGCTGGCAGGGGCATGATACGCATCGCTCGGCGGGTTCCGCCGACGTGACGTGGTCAGGCCTTCAAACCGGCCTCGCGAAGCATCGACTTGGCGATGATCACCTGCTGCACTTGGCTGGTCCCCTCGTAGATGCGCAGCAGCCTGACATCGCGGTAGAAACGCTCGACGGCATATTCGGTCATGTAGCCCGCGCCGCCGTGAATCTGGACCGCGCGATCGGCAATCCGCCCCAGCGCCTCGGTGGTGAAATATTTGGCGCAGGAAGCCTCCGCCGTCACCCGCTCGCCCGCGTCAAAGCGCCGCGCGACATCCTCCACCATCACCTGCGCCGCATAAGCCTCGGTGCGACTGTCGGCCAGCATCCCCTGGACCAGCTGAAAACGGGCGATTTCCTGACCGAACTGCTTCCGTTCGACCGCATAGCTTACCGATTCTTGCAGCAGGCGCTCGCACATCCCCGTGGCCAGTGCCGCCATATGAATGCGCCCGCGGTCGAGCACCTTCATCGCGGTACGAAAGCCTTGCCCCGGCACCCCTCCGATGATGGCGTCGGCCGGCACGCGGCATTCTTCGAAGATGACGTCACAGGTCACCGTCCCGCGCTGCCCCATCTTTTTGTCGGGCTTGCCGAAGCTGATCCCGGCGATCCCTGCCGGAACGATGAACGCGCTAATCCCGCCGGCGCCGGGAACCGACGGATCGGTGCGCGCCATGACCGTGAACATGCCCGCGCGCGGCGCATTCGTGATGTAGCGCTTGGTACCGTTGATGACATAATCATCGCCCTCCCGCCGGGCGGAGGTCTTGATCGACGCCGCATCCGACCCGGCGTCCGGTTCGGTCAACGCGAACGACGCAATCGCGTCACCCGCGGCAAGCCGCGGCAGCCATTCGTGTTTCTGCGCCTCGGTGCCGTCGATCACGATTCCCTGCGAACCGATGCCCACTGTCGTGCCGATCACCGATCGGAAGGCGAAGGATGTCCGCCCGAGGCGGCGGATGACCTGTGCTTCCTGGCGCATCGAAAGACCGAGGCCACCATAGCTTTCCGGGATCGACAGACCAAACAGGCCCAGTTCGCGCATCTCGGCAATGATCTCCGCCGGAACGGCATCCTCCTGCTCGACACGCTCTTCCGCCGGAACGAGCCGTTCGGCGACGAATCGTTCGACCGTTTCCAGCAGAAGGTTGAACCCGTCGTCGAAATCTTCCTGCGCCATTCTGGCTGCCTTCCCTGCTCCGTCGCCGGCCGTCCGGCGCAAACTGACCATCGCGCAATCCATGGCGCTTGACGCAAGATGCATTAGATGTACCTCTATAGCAACTGCAAGGGCGGCGCGCAGGAGAACGGGACGGATGGCTGGCAAGACGATCGTGACAACCGGCACCTGTCGCGGCTTCGGTCGCAGCCGCCATCCCTTGAACTGGATACAACAATGATCTTCCCCGATTCCAAACTCTATATCGACGGCGTGCTCCGCCCCGCCACCGGGGACATATCGTTCGATAACATAAGCCCCTGGACAGGCGAGACCGTCGGGCGCGCCGCCGATGCGACAGCCGAGGACATGGACGCGGCGATCGCTGCGGCCCGGCGCGCTTTCGACGAAACCGACTGGTCGACCAATCGCGCCATTCGGCGTGATCTGGTCCACACATTCGGCCTGGCGCTGAAGGCGAACCGCCACCGGCTGGCTGAGATCGCACGCCACGAAGTTGGCGCCGCGCCGGGCGCCATAAGCAGCATTCAGGTCGATGGCCCACTCGGCTTTCTCGATCCGCTCTTTGCCCTGTTCGACAAGATCGAATGGGAAACACCCATGGGCGACGCCAGCGGATTCGGCATGACCAGCCGCCGCCTGCTGGTGAAGGAGCCCGCCGGGGTCGTCGGCGCGATCACGCCATGGAATGTCCCGCTCTACATCACGGTCGGCAAGGTCGTCCCCGCATTGCTCGCGGGGTGTACGGTGGTGCTCAAGCCAGCGCCCGACACGCCGCTGATGGCCGCGATCCTGGGCGAGCTGGCCGCCGAGGTCGGCTTTCCGCCGGGTGTGCTGAATGTGGTTACGGGAAGCGAGCCGGCGCTGCTGGGCGAGATGCTCGTCACCGATCCCAGAGTGGATCTTATCTCGTTTACCGGATCGACCTCCGTCGGGCGCAGAATCATGGAAAAGGCCGCGCCGACGCTCAAGCGCCTGTTCCTGGAACTGGGGGGCAAGTCGGCGGGAATCGTGTTCGCCGATGCACCCGATTTTGCGCAGGCGGTGGCGCGGTCCATCGTCTGCTTCCATGCGGGGCAAGGTTGCGCGATGATTACCCGCCTGCTGGTGGAACGCTCCCGCTATGACGAGGCGGTGACCGTGCTGAGCGCCGCCTATGCCGGCTACGCCACGCGCTGGGGCGATCCGGATGATTTGGCGAATGTCATGGGGCCGGTCATCTCCTCGCGGCAGCGCGACCGGGTGATGGGGTATATCGAACAGGGTATTGCCGAAGGCGCCCGGCTCATAGCTGGCGGGAAGGTCCGGCCCGGCAGCGGCTTTTTCGTCGAACCGACCTGCTTCGTGGATGTCAGCAACGCCATGACGATCGCGCGCGAGGAAATTTTTGGTCCGGTCCTGGTGGTCATGCCCTTCGATGACGAAGACGACGCGGTGCGGATCGCCAACGACAGCCAGTTCGGGCTTTCCGGATCGGTCCGCACCGGCGATCCCGAACGCGCGATGCGCGTCGCGCGCCGTCTGCGCACCGGATCGGTCGGCATCAACGGCGGCATGCCGATCGCGGTCGATTTGCCGTTCGGCGGCTACAAGCAAAGCGGTATCGGCAAGGAATGGGGAATCGAGGGCTTCGAAGAGTATCTTGAGACCAAATCGATCGCGCTGCCCGCTTGAAACCACGCCATATCTCGTCTCGCCGACGCGCGGGAACGAACGACGGACCGCCATTCCCGCGCGTCGGCAAGGGTGAGGACGCATGACCGATCCACTGCCTTTCCGTGGCGCAGCGGATCTTGCCGGCGACCTTCGCGCCAGAAAGCTCAGCGCGGTTGATCTGACCGGCGCCTTTCTGGACCGGATCGAACGTCTCGATCCATATTACCACAGCTTCATCAGCCTGTCGGCCGAGAGCGCGATGGCGGACGCCGATCGTGCCGACCGCGAACTGCGGGCCGGCATCGACCGGGGGCCGATGCACGGCATTCCGGTCGGTATAAAGGATCTGATCGACACCGCGGGCATTGTAACCGCCGCTGGCCTAGCGGTGCGTGCAGGCCATGTCCCCGACCGCGACGCGACCGTGGTGCGCCGCCTGCGTGAAGGCGGGGCGGTGATACTCGGCAAGCTGACGCTTACCGAAGGCGCCACGCTCCTCCATCATCCCGATACTCCTGTGCCTGTGAATCCGTGGGGGGCCACGCGCAATTCGGGCTTTTCGTCCAGCGGCGCCGGCGTCGCGGTCGCGGCGGGGCTGTGCACGCTCGCCCTTGCGTCCGACACCGGCGGGTCGATCCGCATTCCATCCGCCTTCAACGGGCTGACCGGGCTCAAGCCCAGCTGGGGCCGGGTAAGCCGCGCGGGCGTGTTCCCGCTCGCCGAATGCCTTGATGTGGTCGGCCCGATGGCCCGTTCGGCAGCCGACGCCGCAATCGCCCTGTCCGTCATCGCGGGCGCTGACCCGGACGACCCGACGACGGATTTGTCTCAACCGCCCGACTATGCCGCGGGTCTTCGGTTGCCAATCGACGGGGTGGTCATCGGGGTCGATTGGGAACGGATCGCAACGGATTGTACGCCATCGGTTATGCAGGGGCTGCGCGCCATCGCCGCCACCCTAAAGACCCTCGGCGCGATCATTGCGCCGGTTCGACTGGATTTGCCCGACCCGCAACGCATCGTCGCCCTGGCGGCGGCGGGTATCTCCGATGCGCATCGCGAGACTTTCCCCGCTTTCGCCGATCAATACAGCCCCGCCATCCGTGCGATGCTGGAAGCCGGAATGAAGCTGCCCGCACGCGATGTCGCAGCCGCAATGTCGGCCGCCGAACGCTTCAAGGGCCAGTTGCGCGCAAGCTTCGCTCATGTGGACTTGTTGCTGGTACCGGCAATGACCGGCCCCGCGCCTTCAATCCTGGGCAGCGGAATCGAAGGGGCGGATTCCGTGCCACACAGCATGACATATACTCTGCCGTTCAACGTCAGCGGCAGCCCGACCATCACCTTTCCATGCGGCTTCGACGGCGGCCTGCCGATCGCGGGCCAGCTCATCGGGCCGCATTTGGCCGAATCGTTGCTGCTGCGTGCCGCGCATGCTTTCCAGTCTCGAACCGAATGGCACCGGCACCGCCCGCCGGCGCCCCGGTGATCCGCCTCCGCCGCCTGTCGCTTCCCGAACGCCTTTACGGGCGGCAAGAAACGCGCTAGCAAGAAAACCGTTACAGTGTCGGTTATTTCAGGAGAGTGCCATGAAGGTCGAGGACATGGTCATCGTGAGCGTCGACGATCACATCGTCGAACCGCCCACGATGTACGAAAACCACCTGAGCGCACAGCACAAGGCGATCGCGCCACAACTGCGCAAGGACAAGAACGGCGCCGATTTCTGGCTCTATGAGGGCAATCGATCGGGTGCGGTCGGTCTCAATGCCGTGGTCGGCCGGGTCAAAGAAGAATATGGATGCGAGCCGGTCTCCCTGAAGCAGATGCGAAAGGGGGCGTGGGATATTCATTCGCGCATTGAAGACATGAACGCGAACGGCATTCTCGCATCGCTCAATTTCCCGTCCGTGGTCGGATTTGACGGCCAGCTGTTCCACCGCTTCAAGGACAAGGATAACGCCCGCATTCTTCTGCAGGCGTATAACGACTGGCATATCGACGAATGGTGCGGCCTCTATCCCGGCCGGAACATCCCCAACGCAATCCTGCCCTTCTGGGATATCGCCGCCACGGTGGCCGAGATCGAGCGTGTCGCCAGAAAGGGCTGTCACAACCTTTCGTTCAGCGACAATCCCTCGCTTAAGGGCTATCCCAGCATCCATAACGAGCACTGGGCGCCACTGTGGAAGGCATGCGCCGACCATGATATGGTGATCAACATCCACATCGGCTCCGGCGCGCAGGCGCCGCACGCCTCGATGGAATCCCCGATCGATGCGTGGATCACCACGATGCCCATCTCGATCGTCAATTCAGCGGCCGACTGGCTCCACCTCAAGGCGTTGCAGGAATATCCGCTACAGATATCGCTGTCGGAAGGCGGCATCGGCTGGATTCCTTACTTCCTTGAGCGCGCCGACTTCTCTTTCGAACAGCATCATCGCTGGACTCACGCCGACTTCGGTCCGGGACGCAAACCAAGCGACGTGTTCCGCGAGCACTTTCTGACCTGCTTTATCGATGACCGTTTCGGCCTCGAGAATGTCG
Organism: Sphingomonas flavalba; assembly: GCF_047553045.1. GTDB lineage: Bacteria > Pseudomonadota > Alphaproteobacteria > Sphingomonadales > Sphingomonadaceae > Sphingomonas_L > Sphingomonas_L flavalba_A. The sequence goes on from NZ_CP180208.1 coordinate 2,315,499, forward strand.
AAGCGATCGGCGAGGATAACATCGCCTATGAATGCGATTATCCGCACTCCGACTCGCTTTGGCCGGAAGTGCCGGAAATCCTCTTCGACAGCCTGAAGCATCTCGACCAACGCGTGATCGACAAGATCAGCCATGCCAACGCGCTGAAGCGGTTTAACTTCGACGCGTTCGGCAAGATGGGCGGGCGCGAGAACTGCACCGTCGCCGCGCTTCGCGCGAATGCAACGCATGTCGACACGACGCCAAAGTCCTTCGGCGGGCCGACACCGCTGCAGCCCGGAGAGACGCCGCGCCGTGTGACATCGGGGGATATCACGCGCATGTTCCGCGATGTCGCGAGCCAGGACGGGGATTTCCGCGACCCGGCGGCGGAAGAGGCACTGGCCGACGCCTGATCCGTATAACGGGGCGGTCGGAAGGCCGCCCCGTTTATTGCGGCAATGGCGACAGCATCAACAGGAGAATGTGCGCCTCCGCCCGTTTGAAATCGAGGCTGTCCAACGCGCCACCGTCGGCTCCCATCGTCGCCGAGTATCGTGACGCCATGCGTTCGATCGCCGCGACGATCACGATGGCACGCGCGGCTGCGTCGCGCTCCGACACCTCCGCACTGCCCTGCGCCGCGATGATCCGCTTCGCCAGGCCACGAACGATCGGCTGCATCGTTTCGTTACGAACGGCCAGATAGTCGGCATGCCCGGTGTCTGCGCGGAAATTGCGCAGCGTCAGCACGGCGCGATTGCTGTCCCAATAGCGATAGAAGGCGGCGATGAACTGCGACGTCCAGGCTTCCAGCGCCTCCCGTTCCCATGGCATGGCCAGAACCGCCGCGACCTCTCCGATCTGGTTCGAAGCCTCGCGACTGAGGACGAGCAGCAACTCGTCGACATCCTTGAAATAGAGGTAGAATGTCTGCGAGGCTAGGCCGGCGGCCTGGCTGATCGAGCGGACGGTCAGCCGGTCGCTCTGCAACGTACCGACCAGCTCACGCGCCGCAGCGATCAGTCGATGACGGCTCTCGCTGCCCTTGCGCCCGAGCGATTGCCCCTGCTTGTTCGTTCGCACCATGGACGCGAACTCTCAAGATTCTGGAGCGTTAGCAAGCCCCGTTGAGGCGAACCATCGCCGCGCTGCTCTTCGCCATGCTCCTATATCCAGTCTTCGTTAGCGGACATCCTGGAGAGAGGGTCAGTCTTCCGGCGCGATCCGCAACGCAAGCCCCTCCAGCGAGGCGCTCAGCGGGAGCTGGCAGGAAAGCCGCGACATCTCGTTGCGATGCGGCGAGGTGTCCAGCATGTCACTCTCGTCATCTTGCATGGCGGGCAGGCGGCCGGCAAAAGCCGGGTCGACATAAACATGACATGTCGCGCAGCTCACACAGCCGCCGCACAGCGCAAGCAGGTCGTCGAGCCCGGAATCGCGGATCGCTTCCATCACGCTCAAGCCTTCCGCGCCCTCGATCTCGTATTGTGATCCGTCGCGGGCGGTCACCGACAATTTCGGCATGACAGTGTTTCCCGTGCTTGATGTAAGGCTCAATCCATCGTCGGGATCGAGAAGTTGCGCTCAGGCGCGGAACCAGCCGAAGGCCAGCGCTGCGTGACAGTCTTGGTCCGCGTGTAAAAGCGAACACCGTCCATGCCGTACTGGTTGAGATCGCCGAACCCGGACCGCTTCCAGCCGCCGAAACTGTGGTACGCGACGGGCACCGGGATCGGTATGTTGATCCCCACCATGCCCACCTCCACCGCCGCCGCGAAGCGGCGCGCATGATCGCCGTCGCGCGTGAAGATCGCGACGCCGTTGCCATATTGATGATCCGTGGGGTAGCTCAGCGCCTCTTCGAAACTCTCGGCACGCACCATCTGCAGCACCGGGCCGAAGATTTCGTCCCGATAGCTCTTCATGTCCGGCGTGACACGGTCGATCAACGTCGGCGCAAGGAAATAGCCGGCTTCATGACCCTGAAGCGAAAAGCCGCGCCCATCCACGACCAGCTCCGCGCCCTCATCCTGCGCCATCTGAATATAGGCTTCGATCCGCGCCTTGTGCTGGCTGCTGACCACGGGGCCATAATCGGCATCGGGGTCCGTCGGAATACCGACGCGCAGGCCATGGATCGCGGCGACGAGGCGTTCGCGCAAGGCGTCCGCGGTCGCGGCACCGACCGGAACGACGACCGGCAGCGCCATGCAGCGCTCACCCGCCGAACCGAAAGCCGCGCCCACGATATCGGCCACGGCCTGATCCAGATCGGCATCGGGCAGCACGATACCATGGTTCTTCGCGCCGCCCATGCATTGCATCCGCTTGCCGTTGGCCGCGCCCCGCTCGTAGACATGCTGCGCGATATCCGACGACCCGACAAAGCTCACCGCCTTGACGGCCGGGTGCTCGAGGATCGCGTCGACGATCTCTTTATCGCCATGAAGGACGTTGAAGATCCCCGCGGGCAAGCCTGCCTCGATCGCTAGTTCAGCCAGCCGGACCGGCACGGAAGGATCCCGCTCCGAAGGCTTCAGAATAAACGCATTGCCGCAGGCTATCGCCGGTGCAGCCATCCACAGCGGGATCATGGCGGGGAAGTTGAACGGCGTGATTCCGGCGACGACCCCTAACGGCTGACGCGTGGAATAGACGTCGATCCCAGGCCCCGCCCCCTCGGTATATTCCCCCTTCAGCAGATGCGGGATACCGCAGCAGAATTCGACAACCTCCAGCCCGCGCTGAATATCTCCACGCGCGTCGTCGACGACCTTTCCATGTTCTGACGCCAGCAACCGCGCGAGTTCGCCGATCTCCGCCTCGATCAGTTCCTTGAAGCGGAACATGACCCGTGCACGGCGCTGCGGGTTGAGCGCCGCCCAGCCGGGCTGCGCCGCCTTGGCGTTCGCTACCACCGTATCGAGGTCCGTGCGCGCCGCCAGCGACACGCGCGCCTGCACCTGCCCCGTCGAAGGATCGAAAACATCGCTCGTACGGGTGCCGCTCAAAACGGCCGGGCCGCCGTCGATGAAATGACCGATGTTGCGCATACCGTCCTCTCCCATAAGGTAGTGCCGGGTAGCATCGAACATTGTGCAAGGGTATCGACACCGAATCCAATCGATTGTGCAGAAACACCGATGCTCTCGACTGAACACCTGGCCGCTTTTCTGGCCGTCATGCGCAACGGCAACGCCATCGGCGCGGCACGCAGGCTCGGCGTCGATCATTCCACCGTCACACGGCGGCTCGATGCGCTTGAAAAATCACTAAACGTCAGATTGTTCGATCGTTCGCCGCGCGGCTTCGCGCCGACCGACGCGGCGGGTTTGCTGCTGATCGAAGCCGAACGCGTCGAACGCGCCCTGCTCAACGCCGCAAGCATCGTCGCCGATCGCTCGGCCGACGTGTCGGGCACAGTGCGTCTGGCGACACCGGAAATATTCGGCACCGCTCTGGTCGCCCCCCATGTCGCCCGCCTGACCCGGGATCACCCCGGCATTCTGCTCGAACTCGTGCCGGAAAGCAGATCGTTCAGCCTGTCCCGGCGCGAAGCCGACATCGCGATAATGGTGCGCAAGCCGCCGCGCGGACGCCTGGTGACCCGCCGCCTCGCCGACTACACGGTGGCGCTTTATGCAGCGGAATCCTACCTCGCCGCGCATCCGCCGATTCAGAAGGCCGAGGATTTGCGCGATCACGCTTTCGTGTCGTTCGTCGAAGAACTCGCTCCTTTTCCGGAACTGGTCGCGCTCGATCAGCTGGTTCCCTTTGCCCGGATTGCTTTCCGGTCGAGCAGCAGCCTCGCCCAGCAGGCGGCGGTCAAGGCGGGCGTGGGGATCGGGGCTTTGCACCGGCTGGCCGCCGATGACGATCCCGGGCTGGTCCGGGTGCTGCCCGAACTTGCTGTGCAGCGAAGCTACTGGCTTGTCGTGCACGCCGATCTCAGGCGGCTTCCCGCGGTTCGCGCCGTCATCGCCTTCCTCGAAAGCATCGTTATCCTGCAAAGCGGCCGGCTATAATTCCCGCTCCGTTGACACGCCCACCAAAGAAATGACTTTTTTGCTCTGCGGGAGGAAGGGCCACCAAAGCGCGATGGACATGCATATCCATGGCGAACGCTTCCGCGCACCTACCGCGCTCCCGGTCGTCTTTGCCCCGTCCTGAGGATCAGCATCCGGACGCGCGCTTGCCCGAACCCCGCGGCGCCTGTTTCTCTTCGCCGCGCGCATGACCGGGCATCATCCATCTTCGCCTTTCGCGTCAGCTTCGAACAGCATCCTGACCGCGACACGGTCGATCTTCAGCGACGCATTTCGCGGCAAGGCGGTTACGATCCGCCAGCGCGCCGGCACCTGGGTCGCATAGAGCGTCTGCCGAACATGGCGTACCAGGGCGCCGATATCGGGCGAAAGGACGCCACCCCGCATCACGACCGCCGCAGCCGGAACCTCGCCGAGCCGCGCGTCAGGCACGCCAACCACCGCCACCTCGTCGATATCGGCATGGCGCATCAACACCGCCTCGATCGTTTCCGGCACTATCTTGAACCCGCCCCGGTTGATCGCGCCATCGGCGCGTCCATGAAGATAAAGGAACCCGTCGCCGTCGATCGCCCCCAGATCGGTCGTCGGAATCCAGTCTGGACCCATTCTCGCCGATCTGACCTCCACCAGCCCAATCTCGGCGGGCGGGACCTGATGATCCGATTGCGGATGGCGGATCCGCACCGCATTGCCGGCATAGGGCCGACCGACACTGCCGAGTTTCGCCTCGCCATACCGTTCGCGATCCGCCAGCGTCACCTGGGTTACCGGCCCTCCGAATTCGGTCGCACCATAAGCCAGCAGGACGGGCACGCCGAACCGGCGCTCAAACGCACGCTGGGTCTCTACCGCCAGCGGCGCGGCGCCCGTCATGACGAAGTTGAGGCTGGAAAGGTCCCTGGGCGCAATGTTCGCGGACAGAGCCATGCTGATCCCGGCCGTCGGTATGGAAGCCGATGCCAGACGATAGCGCATGACATGCGCATGCCAGTCCGCGATCGTGAAACGGGGAAGCAGAACGACCGGGCGCCCCCCAAGCAATGCCGCCAGCCCCGCCCGCAGACCGGAAATGTTGCTCAACGGAAAATAAAGCAGCGCCGGTATCGGATCGGGCGACGGCGCTGCGCCGCCGATATTGTCGCTCACCATCCGTCCGACCTGATCGTAGCCGAACGGGTGATGTTTGGGCGCGCCAGTGGTGCCGCTTGTCAGCAGCCAGATTCCCGGTGCCTGCCCCGAATCCCCTTCTGCCACAGCGTTGCCGCCGCACAGCGCGATCCGCTCCTCGTCCAGTTTATGCAGAGCAAAGGCAGCCAGCCCCGCGCCGCGCGCCGCAGCCTCGATCGGCGCGCCGAAATCGCTGCGATCACAAACGAAGCCGGTAAGGCGGTGCCGCGCCATGTCCTGCGCCATTCCGCTCTGCGACTGGTAGCTGTGGATCATCACGACCGTGACCTCACGCGACAGCAGCGCGATCAGGGCGATCAGCGAGGACGGGCGATTGCGCGGCGCGAAACCGACGCGCGCGCCCGCAGCGATACCGCCCGCGTCGAGCCAGGCGTTCAGGTCATCGACAAGCCCGCGATAATCCCGCCACGGCCGCCAACGCCCCTCGAAGCAGATCGCGGGGTCACCGTCCGCCGGCATCCGGCCGATAAACGCGCGGCAGAGCGAATGCAGGGTCAAACGGCATCTCCCTCGCGTGGCATTCAGCCGGTCAGTCGCTCGCGCCTTATCTTGATACCCGCCGCCTCCCGGTCCCATGTCCCGGCCACCAGCCCGGTGTCGCGCAACGCAACCTTGGTCACCTTGTTGGTCGCGTTGCGCGGTAGCGCATCGACGACGCGAACATAACGCGGCACCATGTAATGCGGGATGCGCGGCACAAGGAACGCGATCAAGGCGGCCGGATCGAACGGCGCGCGTTCATCCGGTTCAACCACCGCCATCACCTCTTCGCCCCCGCCGCTCTCGTCCGCAACGCCGACGACAGCCACATCGCGGACGAACCCGCTGCTTCTGATCTCCGCCTCAAGTTCCAGCGAGGATATATTTTCGCCGCGACGCCGGATCACGTCCTTGTTACGATCCACGAAGAACAAGTCGCCATCCGCATCCCTGCGGAAAATGTCGCCGGTATGAAACCAGCCGTTCCGCCACGCCCTGGTCGTCGCCTCCGCATCATCGGCATAACCGTCGTTCAAAACCCAGGGCAACGCCGCGCGGATAATCAGTTCGCCGGGAAGCCCTGGCGCGACCTCGCAATCGAATGCATCGACCAGCCGCCCTTCCAGTCCGCTGCGCAGCCGGCCAACGCTACGGTCCTTGGCGGGATTGAGTTCGGACACGGCAATACCGGACGCCTCGCTCATGCCATAGGCCGCGAACAGATCGCAGCCAAGCCGCTTCGAGAAGCGGCGCGCGACCGCGTCGAGCGACGTGACCAGGCAGATACGGAACCGGTGCGCCGGCAACGCGGCAGCGCCATCGCTTGCCTGCAGGATCATGTTCATCCACGCGCTGTTCAAACCCGCAGCGGTGGTGGCCCCGGTTCGGGCGACCACATCCAGAAATTCGGCCGGCTTGAAACTCTCAGCGAGGCTGATCGACGCACCGGCGGACAGCGCGCCGGTCAACGCCCCCAGCGCGGCGATGTGAAACAGCGGCAGCATCAGGAACATGCGGTCGTCCGGCCGCAGAAAACCGTAATGCGTGCGCCCAAGCGTCCACAACTGCGCCGCCGTGACCCGCACGCCTTTCGACGCACCGGTCGTACCCGACGTGAACACGATGACCGCAATATGCCATGGATGAACCACCGCGGGCGCGACGACCCCACCCCCATCGATGTCGGCATCATCAAGGACGCGGATTCCACGCTTCTCCAGCGAACAGGCGCCGCTGGTGAGAATTTGGGTCACGCCACCGGTGTCGATCCCGTCCAGCCGCGCGACCAGGTCCGGGTGCGCGCACAGCAGCGTCGCGCCGCTCTTGCGAAGCGCGTGGCTCAGAAAGTTGCCGCGCAACGCGATGTTGAATAGCGCCGCCGTTGCGCCAAGCATGGAACAGGCGAGCAGCGCCCGCACCATCATGAAGCCATTCGGGTACCACAATGCGACGACACTGCCGGCATCCACGCCCAGCGTGCGCATGCGCGAGGCCAGCGCGCGAACCTCCGCCGCTGCGTTCGCGTTGCGCCAGACGGAGCCGTCCTCCCAGACGACGAAGACCCCTTCGGGATCATCCCGCGCCCGCGCGATCAGTTGCGCCGCGTGGGAACATTCGTCGCCGGCCGGCAGGCGGGCATCAAACCAGGGAGGAACGCTCGCTTCAATCATCGATGCGCAAACCCGCAAATGAGATACCTGAATTGTGTTACCCGTCGTGCAATGCCTTGGCAATGGCCGCTGGGCCGCCAAGGCAGGCAACAGGTCATTCATTTAAATGTTTGACAATCGGCTCGCCGTGCTTGAGCTTGAAACCCAGAACGATGCCGGCAGCGATCGGCATCTCGGTTGGAGAGCATCTGATGAAGGATGATGCGAAAGGCACGCGCAACAGCGTTATCGTCAATCGATACGCGGCGCAGCGCCATGTATCCCCTCTTCCGCAGAGAGCGCGCAATGCCAAGGCGCCGGTGACCGCGGTTGAGGACGACGCCACCTTCGTCTTTCGGCAAGCCTGCCAAATGCTTTTCTGACTCCATCGGGGACCGCCCCTGTTTGCGCAAGATTAGCCGGTGGCGGGATCGTGTCCAGAGAAGCCAGGGTAGAAAGCGGCGGAATTGAGCGGCCGACCAGGAGATTCGCATGGGGATCGCTCGATATGTGACGCTCGGCCGATCGGGCCTTCGTGTAAGCCCCATCTGCCTCGGCGCCATGACCTTCGGTGAAGACAATGGCTGGGGGTCAAGCGTCGACGAATCCGAACGGATCATGGACCGGTTCGTCGAACGCGGCGGCAACTTCATCGATACCGCCAACGTCTACACCCGCAGTCATTCGGAAAAGATCATCGGCGACCATCTGGGCCGTGATCCGTCAAAACGCGATCGCATGGTCATCGCCACCAAGTTCAGTTGCAATCTGTATTCCGGCGACCCGAACGGTGGGGGTTCCGGCCGAAAATCGATCATTGCCGCATGCGAGCAGTCGCTTCGGCGGCTTCGTACCGACTATATCGATCTCTATTGGCTGCATAACTGGGACGTGCACACGCCGATCGAAGAGACGATGTCCGCGCTGGACACTCTCGTGCGCGCTGGGAAAGTCCGGTATATCGGCGTTTCCGACACGCCGGCCTGGAAAGTCGCGCAGGCAAATCTCATCGCGCATTTTCGCGGCTGGGCACCCTTTATCGGCCTGCAGATCGAATACTCGCTGCTCGAACGTTCGGTGGAAGCGGATTTCCTGCCCATGGCCGAGGAATTCGGTCTTGGAATCACCCCGTGGAGCCCGCTCAGAGGCGGCGCGCTCAGCGGCAAATACCGCCGCGACAACGCGGATCAGGTCAAGCCGGATCGCGGGGCGTTGACCGAACGCGCGCTGAACGAACACACTTACGCGGTCATCGACGAGCTGGATGCGATCGCCCAAGCACTGGACACGAGCATTGCCACGGTTGCACTCGCATGGGTGCAATCCCGGCCCGGCGTGACATCGACGATCATCGGCGCCCGGCGGATCGAACAGCTCGACGAGAACCTCAGGTCGCTGGACCTATCCCTGCCTGAAGCGGCGCTGGAGCGCCTCGACCAGCTGACTCGCCCCACCCTGGGCTTTCCGCACAGGATGCTGCCGCTTCTTCCCGGCATGCACAATGGCGGAACGTCGATCAACGGCGTGTATGCACAATCGACCGTCATGCCGCCCGGCGCCAAACCTTATTAGTCGCCGCACCACGTCGCATTGGGGATAAACCGCATACGGCCTCCCTTCGGATTTGCCGCCGGCACGCCGGCCACGCACACCGCAAGCGGCGCGAGCGGACTGGCGGCCGCATCCAACCGCGCTACAACGATATGAAAATCCCGGAGAAAATTCCGGGCCAGCCGCATTGTCCGAACCGGCCGATGGACGACACCGGCCCGGGCAGAACCATGCCCAAGCCGACCTTGCATTCAAAGGTTTGAACCTTGGCGATTAACCCTTCCCACGCATGCTTCCGCCAGTTAATCAGTTAGATCAATAGTGGCACATCGAGCGGAGATAAGGGATGAAACGTGCTGTCGCCGCCCATGAGCTTCAGAACCGCTTATTTCCGCGCCGCCCGCTCGGGTGCGCCCGCTGATGGACGACACCCGCAATTACCGTATCGCCCTCGCCGCGCTGCTGCTGGCGGAAATGACCTTCGCGTTCGAGATCGCCACGATCTATGCGGCGCAAAGAGCACTCATCGAAGAATTGCGCGATCCGGTGCTGTTCGGCTGGCTCGTCACCTGCCCCATGATCATCGGCGCCGCCCTTTCAGCGGTGATCGGGCGGCTGGGCGACCTTTACGGCCGGCGCAACCTGCTCATCGCCGTGATGCTGATCGGAAGTGTCGGCTCGGTCGCGGCCTTTGTCTCGGAAAATTACGCGATGTTGCTGGCGGGCCGCACGTTACAAGGTTTCACGCACGGGGTGCTGCCGCTCGCGGTCGGCCTGGTCCGCGAACAATTTCCCAAAAATCGCGTCTCGATGAGCATCGGCCTCATCGCTTCCAGCGCGACCGCCGGCTCGGCTGCCGGGCTGGTCTTGGGCGGCCTGCTTGTCGACACCTTCTCCTGGCGCGCAATTTTCGCGGCCAGCGCGATCTTCGGCGTCGTCGCGTCCGCAGCGGTTCTGGCGACATTCCCGAAACCGTCGCCAGTCAAGCGTATGGAAACCAGGATCGACTGGTTCTCCGGCCTGCTATTCGCACCGGGCATCATTCTGGTGCTGTTGGCGATCAGCAACATTCCCCGCTGGGGCATTGCCGATTGGAAGACTATCGCCAGCGCCGTCAGTGGTGTCGTTCTGGTAACCTGGTGGACCCTCAGCAGCCTGCGATCACCCAATCCGCTGATCAGCGTACGGCTGTTGGGCATCCGGGAATTTCTGTTCGCCAACCTGTCGTTCGCCATGATCACGATGGGTGCGCTGCAATTGATCCTGGTCTTTTCCCTCCTGCTGCAGGCACCGACCTGGACCGGTATCGGGCTTGGCGTCTCGGCCACCGTGGCCGGATTGGTGAAGCTGCCTTCGAATGTTACCTCGCTCACATCCGGGCCGTTCGGCGCGTGGCTGATCGACAGGTTCGGCGCGAGAGCCGCGATGATGACCGGCGCCGCCATTTCAATGGTCGGCTGGATACTCGCGATTTTCTTCCACGATGGGGTGCTTCAGGTCGGCGCGGTGCTCATCCTTATTTCGTTCGGTTCGACGATGATGTTCGCGGTGTTGCCGATGATCGTAGCCAAGGTCGTGCCGCTTGATCGAACCAGCGAGGCCATCGGCGTGTCGGCCGTGATCCGCGGCATGGCCATGGGAATCGGCGTGCAGATCATCTCCGTCCTGCTTGCGAGTTCTACTGCAACCGGGCCGGGGGGCACCTCATTCCCCACTCAGGAAGCCTTCTTGATGACGTTCGTCGTCATCGCCGGCATGTGCGCGATCGCCATACTTGCCGCCCTGCCGCTTTCGAAACGGGCGGCACCGACACCGGCCGCTGCCTGACCGGATCGCGAAAGCACATCCGAACCGCCACCGTCACGCATTGCCTGGCGATGGCCGTACACGATTCACCAGCTTGATAGGGCACGCTAAACAGGTATATCTTTTCAAAAGAACCGGAGTGGAAATACGTGTCCCGCATCAAGGAATTGAAAGACGCCATTCTGACGATCGATCCGGCCGCCGAGGCGATCGAGTTCGACGGCGCGTGGTGGACGTGGGGCGATTTGGCGCGTGTCGGGGCCGAGATCGACGCGGCACTGGTCGAGCGCGGCCTTGGCGAAGGAACGCGCATAGCCGGCATCATGCGCAACCGCCCCGAAATAGCCGGCGGTTTCGCCTATGTGATCGGGGCCGACCGCTGCCTGGTCACACTCAATCCGTCACTGCCCGACGAACAGCTTGCGGGTGATATCGTACAGCTTGCGCCGCCGGTTATCTTCGGTACCGCCGCAGATCTGGCGCGGGGCAGCGTGGCGAAGGCGATCGCCGACATAGGATGCCTCGTCCTGACCCTGCCGTCGGAGCGCGGCCATCGGGTGGAAGTCAGCGGTGGCGCCGGGCTGGGCAACGGCGCACTGCACATGGTTTCCGCGCCGGGAACGGCGATCGAGATGCTCACCAGCGGAACGACCGGCAAGCCGAAGCGGGTTCCGCTTTCCCAGCGTGCACTGGAAAGTTCGCTGCTGAGCGCGGCCGCATTCGAAAAGGGCGGCGAGCGCGGGCGGACATTGCGGCGCGCGGTAGCCATCGTCAACGCGCCCTTCGCGCACATCGCCGGCGTCTTCGGGTTCATGAACGCGCTGCTGGCGGGCCGTCGCGTCGCGCTGTTGCCCAAGTTTACCGTGGAGAGCTGGGCCGACGCCGTGTTCCGGCACAAACCCAAAGTCGCAGGCGCGCCGCCCGCGGCGTTGCGGATGATCCTCGATGCGAACATCCCGCGCGAGAAACTCGCCAGCCTTTCAGCCTACCGCACGGGAACCGCCCCGCTTGACCCCGATCTCGCGGATCAGTTCTTCGAACGTTACGGTATCCCGGTGCTGCAAAATTACAGCGCGACTGAATTCGCCGGTTCCGGGGCGGGATGGTCGCTCGCCGATTTCAACGAATACGGCAAAGCCAAGCGCGGCAGCGTCGGGCGCATAAACCCTCCGACCGAGGGCCGGATCGTCGATCAGGACTCGGGGGCCCCCTTGCCGGCCGGCGCGGTCGGGCTACTGGAACTGCGCGCGGCTCATCTGGGCGACGGCTCCTGGGTGCGCACCACCGACCTTGCGGCGATCGACGACGACGGGTTTCTCTGGATCAAGGGACGCGCCGACAATGCGATCATCCGCGGGGGGTTCAAGGTGTTCCCCGATGACATCATTCGCGCGATCGAGACCCATCCCGCCATCCTCGAAGCCGCGGTTGTCGCGTGGCCGGATGAGCGCCTGGGCCAGATACCGGTCGCAGCCTATCTGACGGTCGGCGGCGCCGCCGCGCCCAGCGACGGAGAGTTGCGCGCCCATCTGCGCGGCCAATTGCTATCCTATCAAATCCCGGCCCACCTGGTTCATCTGACTGAGCTGCCGCGAACACCCTCTCTCAAGGTCAGCCAGCCGGCGCTGCGGAAAATTCTTGAGAGCGAACTCCATCGCGTGGCGGCATGATGGATGAAAGCGGCGCGCGCGGCCCGAAAATGCCGCGTCAGATCACGTGAGCGGGCCACCGGATACGAAGCGGGATACCGCCCAAGCGGCGGACGATGACGCGCCCGTGTCGTACGAAAGGCGGGGCGGCGTCGCGCTTGTGACTTACAGGCGCCCGGAGCGGCGAAACGCGTGGAGCATCGCGGCGGTGCGCGCCACGATCGCGGCGATCGAGCGCGCCAACACGGATGACCGGATTGGCGCCATTGTTCTCACCGGGCTGGGCGCTGTGTTCTGCGCGGGCACCGACCTAAAGGAGCCACCGGTCCGCGACCCGCAAACCGGCCGCCGGATCACACCGGCGGACTTCACGATGGGTAGCGGCGACAGAAACTGGATCGGCCTGCTGACCCGGTCGAAACCGCTCGTCGTCGCGATCAATGGCCCCGCCGTGGGCATCGGCGCAACGCAGACACTGGCGGCGGATATTCGGCTGGCGGCCGATACCGCGTCGTTTTCCTTCCCATTCCTCAGTTTGGGGGCGATGCCGGAATGCGGCAGCACGGCCCTGCTGCCCCGGCTGATCGGCCTGTCGCGCGCGACGGACATTCTGCTGCGCGGCGCCACTGTTTCAGCGGAAGAAGCGCGGCAAATCGGGCTGGTCAGCGCAACCTTTCCCGCCGATCGCCTGCTGCCCGAGGCGCTGGCGCTGGCGGAACGAATAGCCGCGCTGCCCGCGCTCCAGCTGCGCATAACCAAGCGCATGCTCCACGAAAATGCGGGCAACCATGATGCTGACCGGATCATGCGCGTCGAGAGCGACGGCTTTATCGAACTGCTGAAAGCCGCGAAGCGTGACCGTGCGCTGGACCCGGCCCGGCCCCGTCGAGACTAGCCGCCCGCCCCGGCTTCAGATCATTTTGCCTACGACCGGGATGCTGGCTCCCGTGATCGCGCGCGCCTCGTCGGACAGAAGGAACGCGATCACCGCCGCAAGCTCCGCTGGCCGGACCCAGTTGGGTGCATCCTCTTCCCCCATGGCCCGGCGATTGTCCGGCGTATCGATGATCGAGGGCAGCACCGCGTTGACGCGGATATCGCGTGGCTTGAGCTCATCCGCCAGCGCTTCGGTCAGCCGTGCCACCGCTGATTTCGCTGCGGCATACGCCCCCATGCCGGCGGCGGCTTTGGCCGCTGCGGCGGCGCCGACATTCACGATCGCGGCACCCGGCGCCAGCCGATCGATGGCGGCGTAGGTCGCGTTAAGCGCCGTCGCGACGTTGCGCTGGTACATCCGCTCCCAGGTGGCATCCGCCCCGCCGGCCACTTCCTCCCAAACGAAGCCGCCGGCGACATTGACCAGTCCGCCGATCGGTTGCGTCGCGGCGATGCGGTGCATCGCGTCGATCGCGGCACGCCGCCGGCTCAGATCCACACCACCGACAAAGTCCGCTTCGCCTTCCCGCGCGGCGGCCAGGTCGATTCCGAATGTGCTGTGGCCATCGGCTCTCAGGCGCGCCAGCACCGCGCTTCCCAACGCGCCCCTGGCACCCGTAACAACAATCAATTTCGTCACATGTCCGTCCTTGTATGCAGGGCCATGATACGGGCCGCCCGCGCCGCGACAGGTGCATCGATCATGCGACCATTCACCGTCGTCACCCCATGCCCGGCACGCACCGCTTCGGACCATGCCGCCATCACGCTGCGCGCGTCGGCAATCTCGGCGGCACTGAAACCGAAGGCTTCATTCACGAGATCGACCTGCGCGGGGTGAATGCACAGCGCGCCATGTGCCCCGTAGCTGCGCGCCCGTGCCGCCGCCGCCACCGTTGCCGCATGATCGCGAAAAGCAGCGATCGAATACGGAATCGCATAGGCAGAGATCCCGGCGGCGGCGGCGGCCATCGCCATTCTCCGGCATGGCCAGTCCAGCAGTTCAGGCGTCGGCGCCACACCCACATCGAACGAAAAATCCTCGGTCCCCAATGCGATGCCTATGACCTGCGGCACAGACGCGATTGCCGGCGCATTTTCCACGCCTTTCGCGCTCTCGATCAACGGCACGAGACCCGGCGCCGCCAGCCCCCGTTCCCGCGTGAACTCTTCGATGATTTCTGCAACGACCTTCAATGCGTGGGGACAGGCGGCCTTGGGTATCATCAGTGCGGACACGCCGGGCACAGCGGCCGCATCAATGTCCTGCAGCAAGTCCCGCCACCCGGGCCGGACGCGAACCAGCACCGCCTTCCCGCCGGCGCGAAGGGTTTCGATCGCCGTTCCAATCGCATCGCGGGCAAACAGCTTGCGCTGAGGCGGCACGCCGTCTTCGAGATCGATGATCACCGCATCGGCGGACGACGCCGCCGCCTTGGTCATCCGGCGGCTATCGTCGCCCGGCACAAACAGCAGCGAGCGCCAGACCGCAGCAGGCAGGGGGCCGATGGGCGCCATATCGTCATCTGATCGCGACTGGTTCATTTCGCCGAATGCCTTCGCACGCCCCGGCAGGATGTCGGCCGCCCCGTCCGCCGGACCGGCGCGATCGCCGAAATCAGGCGCCCAATACGAATGGGCGCCGTCCACATGTGACGGCGCCCATCGCATTCGACATGTTTCGCGATCAGAATTTGATCGTCCAGTCCAAGCCATAAGTGGCGGCGCGCTGGTAATCCGCGGAAATCAGGAATGTCAGCGAAGGCGACTGGCTCACCGACCTGTTGTTGAAGATGTTGCGGCCCCAGACTGCCAGCGTCGACTCTACGCCGCCCACCTCAAGCCCCTGCAATGCAAGGCGCCCGTTCCACAGCCAATAGCCCGGAATCCGCTGCGCCGCGATATAGCGTTCGGACTCGGCGGCCGAAAAGCCACGTGGCGTCCCCGGAACGCTTTGCGTCCCGTTCGACGCGGAACGGTAGCTGCCGTCGACACGCGCCGACAGACTGAGGTCACCCTGGATCGGTACTTCATATGCTGCCGATACGTTGCCAGTCCATTTCGGTCGCTCATGAACAAGAAACGTATACGTGCCGGCTGTGACGGCCGGATTCAGCGATTTGTATTTGAAGTCCGTATAGCCAACGGAACCGCGCAGCGTGAGGCCGTAGGTCGGCACGACCGTTGCTTCCGCTTCAAATCCGCGCGCGCGCGCATCGCCAGCGTTCAACAGCACCTGGCTGAGATCGGGGCGGCCGATATTGCTGCCGATCGTCGTGAATTGCAGGTCATCGTAATCGACCGTGAAGACGGCCGTGTTGAGGCGGAGCCGTCGATCGAACAAGTCTGCCTTCACACCGGCTTCGAGTGATCGCGCCTTCTCCGGATTATAGGTCAGGCTCGC
The DNA here is from genome assembly GCF_047553045.1 of Sphingomonas flavalba. Taxonomy (GTDB): domain Bacteria; phylum Pseudomonadota; class Alphaproteobacteria; order Sphingomonadales; family Sphingomonadaceae; genus Sphingomonas_L; species Sphingomonas_L flavalba_A. The sequence goes on from NZ_CP180208.1 coordinate 2,331,193, forward strand.
AAATTGCCCGCCCGATATGAAGCCGGTGACATATTTTGCATACAGCAGAACATTATGATCAATCTTGTAATTTACACCAAGATTGTAGGTAAATTCACCATGCTTATAATATACCGGGAACACCCCACCCGTACCTGACTGGCGATTAAGCGATGAATAGACTGTACGATCGACGCCTTTCTTGAGATCGTGCGTGTAGCGTCCGCCCGCAATAATATCGAACTGATCGGTAATGTGTACCTCAGCCTGCGCATAAGCCGCCTTGGAATAGGACCGGACCATTGAATCGGTCGCACCGATATTGCGCGGCTGCAGGGGGTTTGGCGGCGTGAAGTTGGGAGCCAGCAAAAAACTGCTGGATTTCAACTTTGCTAGCCCAACCCCTTCGACACCCAGAAAATCCGTGATCTGCTTCAACTGGAAATAATACAGGCCGCCGGTCAGGTCGATGAAATCCGAATTATAGTGGGTCTGGAATTCGTTGGAGAATTGCCTGAACTTGCCGATCGAGGTCGACGTCTGCAGGGAAAGCGGCGCATTCCGCGAACCCGGCTGATAATAGACACAACCCGCGGCCGAGATGCCAGCGGGCCGGCAGGCAAGGCCGAACAGAACGTCGGCCGTGCCCGGCGCGCCTACACCGCCGGTGCTCGGCGTGTTCAACAGGCCGCCCGCGCCGTCGATCTGCTCGTACGGCGCAAAGAGATCGGTGATCCGATATGTTGCGATATTCTTGAATGTCAGGTTGCTGGATACGTCATATGTCGCGGTCAGCGTGTTCGCGAACGATTCCAGGCGCCTTGGCAACGCACCCCAGTTATTCACCGCATCGGGGCGTTTATTCGTGACCGGCGTCAGAATGGACTGGTCGGGCTGCGCGTTGAAAATGGTCTGATACGTCGGGCTGAGGTAGACGATGCCCTGGCCATTGGAGGTGGCGTGCGTATTCGACCACTCGAACCGGTAAACGATGTTCAATTTGTCGAAATCCAGCTTCCCGGTAAACGTCGCTGCATCCGTATTGAAACCACCCAGATAGTCGGGAGAAGTCCGAATCCCGGCGCCAACGGAGGTAAAGTCCCAGGTTGTACCGCCGCCAATGTTACGAATATCGCCCCGCCGCTCGCTGTGCATGTAGTTCACCGCGAACGAGAACGGCCCGTAGGCCGGCGAATCAAGGCGCGTCACCGAACGGAATTGATCGTAATTGCCGACGGTCGTGGTGTGCTTGATTCCGAAGGTTCCGGTCGGTTGCGGCGTGGTGACGCTGATCGCCCCCCCGGTGGCGTTCCTGCCGAACAGCGTGCCCTGAGGGCCACGCAGCACCTCGATCCGCTCAATGTCGCCGATATCGAAGATCGAACCCTGACCGTTCCCGATATAGACGCCGTCGACATACAGCGCCACGCTCCGGTCTGCGCCGAGCGCAGCGCCGAAACTCACCGAACCGCGCATCGAATAGCTTGGCAGAGATGACCCGCCCACAATCGCCCGCACCGTCAGGTTCGGCGCCGATCCGTCGAGATCCCTGACATCGACGATACGATTGGTTTCCAGCGTGCCCGCATCCAGCGCCGTCACGGCAATTGGCACGTCCTGCAGATTTTCTGCGCGCCTCTGCGCCGTGACGACGATATCCGGCACGGCTGCCTCAGCCTGGGCGCCGGCACTGCCACCGGTCTGCGCGGACGCTGAAGCGGCATAGGCAAGGCAAACCGCCAACGCCGCGATTCCGCACCCTTTGCTGACGTATTTTTTCATTCAAACCCCTCCCTGATCGCGCTTCGCTCAACGCTTTGCCCAATCATATACCTCTTTGCATTCGGGCGACGTAGGGGAAATGTGCGGATTTTGAGCCGGGCGAGCCAAAAGAATTAAAATTCCGGCGCGACCCCCACTTGTGACCCAGCGCATTGCGGCGCCTCGCAAGCCCGCGTCCAGCCAAAGATGAGGCTGCGTCGCACGGGCGCCCCCGCCACCGGCAAATCCGGCGGCCGGATGGAGCGGTTCGTCGCGTCGGCACAAGCTACGCATATCCTCGCCCGATAACCGCCCCGCATGGACGCGACACGATGCCCCGTCGGCAAGACCTCAACTACGGAAGCGCCCGCCGCTCTCGGCTTTGTCGCGCAGCAGTTCGGCGACCGCGAAGCCATGCCTCTCCAGCCCGGCGACGATCGCCTTCAACCCGACCGTGTCGGCCCAGAACATCGGGCCGCCGCGGTACACCGGCCAGCCATGGCCGTGGACCCACACGACATCGATATCGGACGCGCGCTGCGCCACGCCTTCCTGCAAAATCCTCGCGCCCTCGTTGACCACCGGATAGAGCGTGCGCTCGACAATTTCCGCGTCGGTCACCTCATGTCGCGCGGGGCCTTCCTTGGCGCGCCACGCTTCCGTCCATTCGGCGACGCGCGACGACACCGACGGGTCGCGCCTTCCGCCATGACCGCGCAAGCTCGCCTCCCTCATCCGCCCCGCTCGCCCTTCAACGGCGAGGTCGCTCATCTGGAACGGCCCCATCGGCATGCCGAAATCCACATGCACTTTGTCGATCTGCTGCGGCGTCGCGCCGTCCATCAGCAGCTTTCGGGCCTCGCTCTGGCGCGAAATCAGCATGCGGTTGCCGATGAATCCGAAGCACGCACCCGTAACCACCGCGACCTTGCCGATCCTCTTGGCCAGCGCCATGGTCGTCGCCAGCGCGTCGGGCGCGGTCTTGGCGCCGCGCACGATCTCAAGCAGCTTCATGACGTTGGCCGGCGAGAAAAAGTGCATGCCCAGCACATCCTGCGGCCGAGAGGTTGCGGCGGCGATCGTGTCGATATTGAGATAGCTGGTGCTGGACGCCAGGATCGCGCCGGGCCTGGCAATCTTGTCCAGCCTGCCGAAAATCCTCTCCTTGACAGCCATATTCTCATTGGCCGCCTCGATGACGAGGTCGCACTGGGCCAGCGCATTGAAGTGGAGCGTGGGATTGAGCAGTCCCATCGCTGCTTCAGCCGGGCCGGCGGTGCTGCGGCGACTGGCCGCGCTCGCCTCGCAATTCTTGCGGATCGCCTCCGCGCCACGGTCGAGCATTTCTCTGGCCAGTTCGACAATCGTCACCGGGATGCCGGCTGACAGAAAGTGCGCGCTGATCGCGCAGCCCATCGTGCCCGCGCCGATCACGCCGACGCGGTTGATCGTGCGCCGCTGCGCATCGTCGGGCGCGCCGTCTATCTTCGCCGCCTTGCGTTCGGCGAAAAAGATGTGGCGCATCGCGGCCGACTGGGGGCCTTTGGCAAGTTTCAAAAAGCCGGCGTGCTCACGCCTGGCGCCATCGGCGTAGGGCAGCGTCGCAGTCTCTTCCAGCACGGCAATGATTTCGGCCGGAGCTTCGAAGCCACGGAAACGTTCGGCATTCTCCGTGCGGAACGCGCCGAACACGCCATCCTCAACCGTCACCCGCTTTTCCGAAGCACGCGGCAACGGCCGGTCATCGGCCACGTCTTTGGCATAGGCGATGGCGTCCGCGACCAAGCGGCCCTCACCCGCCATACGATCCAACAGGCCCGCCGCCAGCGCGGCTTCGGCTGAAATCGGATCGCCCCTGGTCGCCATCTCCAACGCCAGTTCCATCCCAACGATGCGCGGCAAGCGCTGGGTCCCGCCCGCACCGGGGAGAATGCCCAGCTTCACCTCCGGCAGGCCAAGCTGCGCCGACGGCACCGCGATCCGGTAATGGCACGCCATCGCCAGTTCGCAACCACCACCAAGCGCGGTCCCGTGGATCGCGGCAACCACCGGTTTCCTGCTTGCCTCGATCTTGTTGGCCAGCGTCGGCACGCGCGGTTCGGCGGGTTTGCCAGGCTCGGTGAGATCCGCGCCGGCAAAGAAGGTGCGCCCGTCGCACCGGATAACCGCCGCCTTGAGCCCGGGGTCATTGGCAAGGTCCGCGATCGCCGCATCCAGCTGCTGACGCACCGCGACACCAAGCGCATTCACCGGCGGATTGTTCACGATGATGACGAGGATGTCGCCTTGCCGCTCGGTCGAAATAACGGGCACCTGCATCCTCCGGCCTCAGCTTGGACAGCGCGGCAATTGTCATTCGCGGATTTGAGAAACGCGGCTACGCCGACCCCGTTGATACCTATGCCCATCCCGCACAGATGCCTTGCCGGAGCGGGCATTCCCGCCATTCCCGCACGGATTGCACCACTCTCCCCGCATCGGGTTCGCGCCCGCATCCTTTCAGTATGTCCTGTCGTGAAGGGCCAGCTTATAAATCAAAATTTCGCGTTCCCGCCGATGTTCCAGGGGACATGGCCGGTCCGAAGGCAACCGTCGCGGGGCTGGACAGGCATGGCCGCGCGCTTTGGCGGCTCTGCTCCCCGTCTGACGCGGTCTATTTCAGACGCTCGATCTTGCCGGCGGCTTCGTCGATCAGCGCGGCGGTGGCGAGCAGCATGTCCTGATCGACATCGTCCGCGGCCAACCTGTCCTGCAACACAGCCTTCAGATTGCCCATCGCGCGGCGGACCGGGCCGCCGTCGGTGCGTTCGGTGACCGTCGCCAGTGCCGACAGCCGGGCGAACAAAGCCTCCACCGCCGGCCCGTCGGCGGCGAACTGCGCGCGGCCGGCCTCGGTGGCAGTAAAGCGCTTGCGCGCGCCGTCGGCGCTGTCCTCGACGATCAATCCCATGTCGGCGAGCAGGGTCAGCGTCGGGTAGACGACGCCGGGGCTGGGCGCATAGGCGCCGCCGGTCCGCGTCTCGATCTCGCGGATCAGGTCGTAGCCGTGGCGCGGCTGGTCCACGATCAGTGCCAGCAGCACCAGCCGCAATTCGCCGCCGTCGAACAGCCGCCGCCGGCTGCCATGGCCGCGCATCGGCCCATGACCATGGCCGCCGCGCCCGTGCCGGCGCGGCCCGCCGCCCCGCCCGCCAAATCCATTTCCAATTCGCATGATAGGCTATCTCCGTACAATTTAGTACGTCTAAGATATATCTTGAATCGATCGAATCAAGCCCATCGCCCGACTGCCGGGTCCCGATGCGGCACGGGCGGCGCGAAACCGGATCGGCCGCGTTCCAGCTTTTCCTTGCCCGGTGGGGACCACCCTGTAGAATAGCCACGGGGGACAAGGGGTTATGGCGGATATTTTCATATCCTATGCGCGCCCGGCCGAAGGCCAGGCGCAACAGATCGCGCAGACTTTGCGCACGGCGGGTTACAGTGTCTGGCGCGACGACGAACTGCCCGCCCACCGATCCTATGGCGAGGTGATCGAGGAACGGATCAGGACCGCCAAGGCGGTGCTGGTGCTGTGGTCCAACGATGCGGTCCGATCGCAGTGGGTGCGGGCGGAAGCGGATGCGGCGCGCGAACTGGGCACGCTGGTACAGGTCAGCCTGGACGGTGTGCTGCCGCCGATGCCGTTCAACCAGATCCAGTGCGCTGACCTGATGGGCTGGCGCGGCGACACCGGCGCGCCGGGCTGGCAGAAGGTGGTGAGCAGCATCCTGTCGCTGTCCGGCGTCGGCCTGGCTGACGGCGAACCGGCACCCGGCGGGCGCGGCGACGCCGCCGCGCAACCGGTGATGATCTGCGTCCTCCCCTTCCACAACATGAGCGGCGACGGCGAGCAGGAGTATTTCAGCGACGGGATCAGCGAGGACATCATCATCGATCTGTCGAAGGTGTCGGCGCTGAGCGTCGTCGCGCGCAACGCCGCCTTCGCGTTGAAGGGTGCGCCGGTCGACCTGCCGAGCGTGGCGCGCGACCTGGGCGCGACGCATGTGCTGGAAGGCAGCGTGCGCAAGGCGGGAAGCCGGGTCCGCATCACCGCGGAACTGATCGATTGCGCGACCGGCGGCCAGCTCTGGGCCGAACGCTACGACCGGGACCTGACCGACATCTTCGCGATCCAGGACGAAATCTCCAAGGCGATCGTCGCCGCGCTGCGGCTGAAGCTGCTGCCGAAGGAAAAGAAGGCGATCGAGCATCGCGGCACCGCCAACCCGGATGCCTACACCCTCTACCTGCTCGCCCGGCGCCACTGGATCAGCGGCAATGTCGGCAGCCTCAGGCGCGACCAGTTGATCGTCCGCATCTGCCGGCAGGCGATCGCGCTCGACCCCAACTATGCCCGCGCCTGGGCGCTGCTCGCGCTGGCGCAGGCGGAAATTCGCTTCTGGCACCGGCTGGAAGAGGACGGCATGACCGCCGCCGAACGGGCGCTGGAGCTGGATGCCGGCATTGCCGAGGCGCACTGCGTCCGCGCGCGCTTCTACCAGAGCGCCGGCGACAATGCCGCCGCCAACCGGGAACTGGCGACAGCGCTGAAACTCGACCCGGAAAGCTGGGAGGTGAACAAGGAGACCGCGCACCTGACCTTCCGGCAGGGCCTCGTCCGCGAATCGATCCCGTATTTCGAGAAGGCGTGCGCGTTGATGGACACCGACTATCACGACGCCTGTATGCTCACCACCTGCTACGAGGCGGTCGGCGACAAGGACGGGCTGATCCGTTCCGCCCAGATCACCATCGCCCGGGTGGAGCGCGAGATCGCGCAGGACCCGACCAACGGCGGCGCCATGGGGATGGGGGCCGGCGCGCTCGCCACGTTGGGCGACGAGACCCGCGCGCGCGAGTGGATCGCCCGCGCCCTGCTGCTGGAACCGGACAATGTGCTGATGCGCTACAACCTCGCCTGCGCACTGACCATGCAGCTTCGTGACAATCAGGCGGCGATCGAGGTGCTCGAGGGGTATTTCGAGCAGACCAGCGCCCACCATATCCGCCATATGCTGGTCGATCCCGATATCGACCCGCTGCGCGAGGAGCCGCGCTTCATCGCCCTGCTGGAAAAGGCATTCGCCCGCCTCGGCACCACCCGCGAGCAACTGATGGGCGGAATCGCCGCCGACAACGCCGCCGCCTGACGCCCCGGCCCCGTCCCGCCGCGCGACCACCGGTGCAATTTGCCGGCGGGACGCTATCTTGGCCCGGCATGGCCGACCTATTTGCTTCCGAATCCGAACCCGCCGCCGCCCCGCTTGCCGACCGCCTGCGCCCGCGCGCACTGGCGGAGGTCGTCGGCCAGGACCATCTGACCGGGCCGGAAGGCGCGATTGGCCGGATGGTCGCCGCCGGGCGGCTGTCGTCGATGATCCTGTGGGGACCGCCCGGCACCGGCAAGACGACAATCGCGCGGCTGCTTGCCGACGCGGTCGGCCTGCGCTTCGAAGCGATTTCGGCGGTATTCTCCGGCGTCGCCGATCTGAAAAAGGTCTTCGCCCAGGCCCGCGACCACGCCCGCACCGGCCACCGCACCCTGCTGTTCGTCGACGAGATCCACCGCTTCAATCGCGCCCAGCAGGACGGTTTCCTGCCCTATGTCGAAGACGGCACCGTCACCCTGGTCGGCGCGACGACCGAGAATCCGTCTTTCGAACTGAACGCGGCATTGTTGTCGCGGGCGCAGGTACTGATCCTCCACCGGCTGGACGCGGCGGCGCTGACCACCCTGCTCGACCGGGCGGAGGAAGTGGAGGGGCGGCCGCTGCCGCTGACCCCGGCGGCGCGCGAGGCGCTGGTCGCCAGCGCCGACGGCGACGGCCGCTTCCTGCTCAACCAGGCGGAGACGCTGTTCTCCGTCGCGCTGGCGGAGCCGCTCGATCCGGCCGCGCTGTCGGCGCTGCTCCACCGTCGCCTCGCCGCCTACGACAAGGACCGGGAGGGGCATTACAACCTGATCTCGGCCCTGCACAAATCGCTGCGCGGGTCCGACCCGCAGGCCGCGCTCTACTATCTCGCGCGGATGCTCGTCGCCGGGGAAGAGCCGCTCTACGTGCTGCGTCGCCTCGTCCGCTTCGCGTCGGAGGATGTCGGCCTCGCCGACCCGCAGGCGCTGGTCCAGTGCCTTGCCGCCAAGGACGCCTACGACTTCCTCGGCTCGCCGGAGGGCGAACTGGCGATCGTCCAGGCCTGCCTCTATCTGGCGACCGCGCCCAAATCCAACGCCGCCTACCGGGCGCAGAAGGCGGCGTGGCGCAGCGCGAAGGACAGCGGATCTCTGATGCCCCCGGCCCATATCCTGAACGCACCGACCCGACTGATGAAAGACATCGGCTACGGCAAGGATTACGCCTATGATCATGATCAGGCGAACGGATTCTCCGGCGCGGATTATTGGCCGGAAGGGATGCAGGCGCAGACCTTCTACCGCCCGGTCGAACGCGGTTTCGAGAAACGGATCGCCGAACGGATCGCCTATTGGGAGGATTTGCGTGCGCGCAAACGCGATTGACCGCCGCCTTGCCAAGGCGCTCGCCGCCGCCGCCCTGCTGCTGCCGACGGCGGGCGCCGCCCAGCAACTGCCCGCGCCGGGAGAGACGCCGTACACCCGCGCTCTCGCCGCCGGGTACAAGGCCGCCTTCCTGTGCAGCGGCCTGTTCGTCGCCGGCCGCACCCAGGCGCAGGTCGAAGCGGAAGAACTGATCGGCATCTACCCAGAACTGGAACCGCTCATCCCGTCGCTCCCGGCAAAGGTCGACAGCGCCGCCAGGACGGTCTCGGTCGCGTTCGACGACGCGCTGCCGCCGCGCATCGCCGTCTGGCGCCCGCTGCTCGGCTGCGCGACGCTGCCGATCGGCGCCGATGCGGCGGCCGCGCGCCGGGTCCCGCGGCTGACCACGCTGGGCGGTGGCCCGCAGGACAACCTGCCCTGGCCGATGGGCGACATCGGCGCCACCGCGCCGGCGCGCGGCGACCAGGCGGCGCTCGACAAGGCGGTGGCCGCCGCCTTCGACCGGCAGAGCTACGGCGCCGATACCGACACCACCGCCGTCATTGTCCTGCAGGACGGGCGGATCGTCGCGGAGCATTATCGCGACGGCTTCGGCAAGAATATCGCCCAGCGCACATGGTCGGTCGCGAAGAGCATGGCCGGCACGCTGATCGGCCACGCAGCGCAGGAAGGGTTGCTCGACCCCACCGCCCCCGCGCCAATCCCGGAATGGCAGGCGCCGGGCGATCCCCGCGCCGCGATCACCACCGACATGCTGCTGCGCATGGCGTCCGGCCTGCACAGCGACAGTGCCGGCAACCGCACCGATGCCCTGTATTTCGGCGGCACGACGGTGACTGAACAGGCCCCCGGCTGGCCGCTGGAAGCCACGCCGATGCGGCGTTTCCGCTATGCCAACAACGATATCGTACTGGCGGTGCGCGGGCTGCGCGCCACCCTCGGCGACGCGCGGATGCTGTCCTATCCCTATATGCTGTTCCGCCGGCTCGGCATGACCCGTACCGTCGCGGAAACGGACTGGCAGGGCAATTTCATCCTGTCGAGCCAGGTGTGGACGACGGCGCGCGACCTCGCCCGCTTCGGCCTGCTCTACGCCCAGGACGGCATGTGGCAGGGCGAACGGGTCCTGCCGGCAGGCTGGACTGCCTATGTCCGCAATCCCGCCGGCCCACAGCCGGCGGAAGGGGCGGGCTATGGCGCGACATTCTGGCTGTTCGGCGAAGCGCAGGGTTTGCCCGCCGGCAGCTACGCCGCGCAGGGCAATCGCGGCCAGTATGTGATGATCGTGCCTGACAGGAATACCGTCGTTGTCCGCCTCGGCCTTGAAAACACCAAGGCGCGCTTCGCCATTGATCGCTTCACCGCCGACATACTGGCAACGCTGACGGCGCCGGACACCGGGGAATGACGCTCGACTGGGATCGGGTCGTCGCCCATGCGCTCGCCCTTCCCGACACGGAGCGCGGCACCAGCTACGGCGCGCCGGCGGTCAAGGTCGCCGGCAACGGCCGGGTCTTCCTGTCGCCGGGCCGGGCGGACGGCGCCTTCTGCCTGCACATCGACCGCGATACGGTGGAGATGCTGAAGGAGACCGATCCCGACACCTATTGGCAGACCGAACACTATGCGGGCTGGCCCGCGGTGCTGATTCGCTACGCCACCGCCGACCCGGAACGGGTGCTGGCGATGATCGGCCAGGCCCGTGACTGGAACGCGGCGCGACCGAAGGTCCGGTCACGCGGAAAGATATGATCCCGCGCTTCACCCGTTTCGCCGCGATCGACTGGTCCGGCGCGAAGGGTGCGCGCCACCCCGGCATTGCGCTGGCAATATGCGAACCGGGCGACACGGCACCGGTTCTCGTCCCGCCGCACGGCGGCGCCTGGTCGCGCACCGCGATCCGCGACTGGGTGCTGGCGCAGCGCGATGCGGTGCTGGTCGGCTTCGACTTCAGCTTCGCGCCGCCGCTGATCGAACGCGGCGGCTATCTGCCCGGCGACGCGGTGCCGGATCGGGCGAAGCCGTTCTGGGCCTATGTCGACCGCCAGTGCGACGATGTCGATCTCGGCGCCGCCAGCCTGCTTGAAACCCTCCACCGCCACCACTTCTATTTCGGCGCCGCCGACGGCCGCAAGGCGGACTATATGTACCTGCGGCGCTGCGAAGCGCATTACAACGCCGGCGGCGGCGGCAAGCCGTCAACCGTTTACGACGCGATCGGCGCGGCGCAGGTGGCCAAGGCCAGCTTCGCCGGCATGCGCCTGCTCCATCACCTCACGCCGCACCGACCGGTCTGGCCGTTCGATCCGCTGCCCGATACCGGCCCGCTGGTTGTCGAGATCTACACCGCTATCGCCGCGCGTGCCGCCGGGTTGCGCAAGGGGCGAAGCAAGCTGCGTGATGCCGGGGCGCTCGATATGGCGCTTGCCGCGCTCGGCAGCCGCCCTCACGCCCCCCTTGCCCGCTATGACGATCACCGTACCGACGCGTTGCTCGCGGCCGCCTGGCTGCGCCGCAACGCTGAGCGACCATCGCTGTGGCAACCGCCGCCACTCACCGCCGCGATCGCCGCAACGGAGGGCTGGACCTTCGGCGTCGTCTGACGCATGGGGGCGCGCGGGCCGGGTTAGCACAGCGGTAGTGCAGCGGTTTTGTAAACCGAAGGTCGGGGGTTCGATCCCCTCACCCGGCACCACCCCGCATCGCCACCGCACCACCCCCCGGACATCGCCGTCCCCCTGCTATCCGCCCGTCACGGATACGCGGCGCGCGGTCATGCGTTCACGCAACCGAGCGGGTCGATCAGGAGAATGGCCATGCCCCGCGGCGACAAGGACGCCTATACCGACAAGCAGAAACGCAAGGCGCGGCATATCGCGCAAGGCTATGAGGAACGCGGCGTGCCGGAAGACGAGGCGCAACGCCGCGCATGGGCCACCGTCAACAAGGAGTCCGGCGGCGGCAATAAGTCCGGGTCAGGACGCGGCGTGCCCGATACCCACCAGTCTGCCGCGCGCGGCGGGCGGGCGCATAAATCCGGCTCGGCAGAGCAACGCTCGGCGGCGGCGCGCAAGGGCTGGGTTACCCGCCGCCGCAACGCCGCCAAGACATAGCTTCCACCCGAAGGGTACGGCGCGACAATGCGCTTGCTGCCCGCCCGGCTTTCCGTCCTGCGCCCACAAAAGCCGGAACACAGCGCGTAAGGCACACCCGCCGATCGCGCCGGACTGCCGCGAAACGCGCGGTCACGGCTCCCCAACAGCCATTATTGAAGCGCCCCGCCCGCAATGGGCGTCAGCCACGCGCGCCCCGTACACCGGCACCATCCGCGGCCTTGGCAGAATCATCGGCGGGCCGGCGCCTATCCACAATCCCTCCTGAACGACAGACACAAAAAAGGGAGCCGGCGCGAACGCCGGCTCCCGATTTTGGCTTTTCGAGCGCTTAGTTGCCCGAACCCGGACCGTAGGTGATTTCCACCCGACGGTTCTGCAGTTCGCGCACGCCATCGGCGGTCTCGACGCGCAGGTTGGTCTCGCCATAGCCCTTGGCGGAGATCACCCCGTCCGGCACGCCCTTCTGCTGCAGGTAGTTGCTGACCGCAGCAGCGCGGCGCTCGGAAAGGCCGAGGTTGTAGCGCGGCGTACCAGAGGTGTCGGTGTAACCCGCCACCATGACCTGGGCCTGGCCGCAGCTGCCATACGCCGTGACGGCGTTGTCGAGGATCGACGCAGCCTCGGGCGTGATGTCCGCCTTGTCCCACTCGAAGAAGACAATGTACGGCCCCGGCGTGCACACCACTTCCGGCGGCGGAGGCGGCGGAGGCGGAGGCGGCGGGGGAGGCGGCGGCGGCGGGGGAGGCGGCGGCGGCGGCGGCGGTGCCACATCGCCGAAGTTGAAGATCAGGCTGCCCAGCACGCTGTGGGTCCGCAGCGAGGTGCGAACGTCGCGGTTGATCGAATCGACCAGCTTGACGTCGTTGACCGTGAAATAGCGATACTTCAGGCCGACATCGATCCGGTCGGTCAGCGGCGCACGAATGCCCGCGATGACCTGCCAGGCGAACTTGGTATCGGAATCGTCGAGGAAGCCGCCGCTACGCGCGACCGCGTAGTTGAACTTCGCCCGCGCGACGCCGACGCCGCCACCGATGAAGCCGTTCAGGCTGTCATCGTCGCCGAAATCGAACATGCCGTTGACCATGAAGCTCAGCGCCGAAGCGGTGCCGCCCGCGTCGTTGTAACGCGTGCCCGGAACGGTCACGTTGCCGACCGGGACCGGAACGGTGCTGCTCAGGCCGGTGATGTTGGCGCTACGATAGCCGACCTCAGCCTCGAGGCGAGCAGGGCCGAAATCGTAGCCGATGATTCCGTCGACATCATAGCCGTAATGATGATCGACTTTGACCGCGTTGTTGATCCCGGCGATGTCAAGATTGACATCTTCCACGATCATCGCGCCGCCTTCGACGCCCACATACCAGGCCTTGTCCTTCGCCACGGCGGGCGAGGCAAGTACCGTGGTGGCGAGCGCCATCGCAACGGCAAGGTTCCGCATAACAATCCCCTTTCTCGTGTGTCACCAAGGACAGCCGTAACTCGTTACCGTCAGCTTGGTTTCCACGCAAGCGCCCAATTCGCGCAATTGTTGCCGAAATGTCGCAGTTTCGTGTCTTTTAAGTCGACATTCGGTCCATTTCGACGGCGATCCGATCACCCGATCAGCCCATGGGCCTGCAAGCGGCCGATCAGCGCGGCAATCGCGGCCCGCGCCTCGCCGTCAATCGTCGCGCCCCCGCTCGGAACCGCGACCGCCGCCTGCCGCGCCGCGATCACCCGCGTCCCGTCGACGTGGATTTCCGCCACAGGCGCGATCCCCACGGTCCAGCCACCGGCCCAGTTCGCCCACAGGCCGCGGTCACCGATCCACAGCCGCATGCCCATGACCGGCGGCAGGAACCGCCAGCCCCCGTCGGTCATGCAGGCGAGCGCGCCGTCGCGCCCGGCCCAGGCGCCACTGCCTCCCGCCGCCACGATCCAGCATTGGCCCGGCGCGGCATCACCCGGCGGCACGGCAAGGTCCATCGATTCGGCGGCGGCCATGCAGGCGGCGTCGATCAGCGCCAGCGCCTCGTTATGCGCCACCTCCTTCTGCGCCTGCCCGGCGGCCAGATAGGGCAGGCCCAGCCGCGCACTCGTCATCTCAGTCATAGCACCGGCTCCTCAGCCTATCGACAGAACAAGGGTGGCCGGGCGCGACGCGGCGAGCCCGCCCTGCTGGACCACGGTTATCGTCACCTGCGCGCCATGCGCCGCGTCCCCGGCAACGTCGGCTGGCGGATAAACCAGCGTCGGCACCGCCGCCGCCGCCGCCCGTACGCTGCCGTCGGCGCGGGTGAAGCTGACACGATACGCCTCCTCCGGCTCGCCGACCGGCACGTCGCCGCCGTCGCGCCACAGCCAGCCGTCCCGGCTCCGCCGCGTCCAGCGCAAGGCGAATCCGCCATCGCCCAGCGGCATGGCGGCCAGCGCTATCGGCGCCGGCGGCCGCATCCCGCAGCCGGCCGCCTCAACCCACGCCTCGGCCGCGCCGGCACCGTCGCCGACCCCGCTCGCCATGACCCGGATGGTGCCGCCGACCGCGCTCGCCGGCGGGGTGAAGCGCGCCAGCGCCTCCGCCTCGATCAGTACGAACCGCTCGTCCGCCGCGTGGCCGCCTATCGCCCACTCCGTCCCCCGCCGCCCGCGCAGCAGCCGCGTTATCCGCCAGCGCCCGCCGCCCAGCGGCTCGGCCGCGCCGAACTGGATCAATTCCTCGCCAATCAGCGCCAGATTGGCGCCACCAATCAGCGCGGGGTCGTCGGCGCCGGCCAACGCCACCGCGTCGTTCAGCAGCACCACCGTCACCGCATTTTGCGCGTCGAACAGCGTCGTGCTGCCCGCCGGCAACACGGTCTCGGCCACGCCGATCACCGCCGGCGCCGCCGTCGCCCCAATTGGCTGCCACCGCCCGCCGTCATCAGTCGACAGCAGCAGCGCGGCGCGGCGCCAGCCCGGCTCCGGCCCGGCTGCCGCGACAAACAACCGCGGTTCGCTGGGCGCCACATCCTCGATCGGCGGCAGGTCGAGCAGGTGGACGACGGTCGGCCCATGCACCAAATCGGGCGCGGCATTGCCCCGCCCCGGCTCTGCGGCGGGTGGCGCCAGCATCGGCGCACTCGTCTCCCGCACCAGATCGAGCGCCAGCGCCATCCGCTCCAGCGTCCATCCCGCCACCCGCCAGCGCCCGCCCTCGCCGGCAAAGCCGATGCGGTCGCCGGGCCGGATCGCCATCCGCCGCCAGCCCAGCGCCACCCGCCGCCGCAGCCGCCCGGCGGCGTCGCGGGCGATCCGCGCCTCGGCCAGCGCCTTCGCCGCCCCGGCGTCCAGCGCGGCCGGCAATGCAATGGCCAGCGCCCCCCGCCCCGGCCCCGGCCGCCGCGCGCGTTGCAACCCGGCCTGATAATCCCGCGCCGGCTCGTAATAGCTCACCGTCACCTCCGCCGGCAGGCTGCCCGCCGCCGCCCGGCTGTCCTGCTCGTCATCGGCGCCACCGGCCGCCGCCCGCCGCTCGCCAGCGCCGATCACCGCCCCCGGCGCCGCCCCCGCCAGTGTCAGCGCCGTCCCATCATCGCTGATCGACAACGGCACCGCATCGGCGATGCTGTCGATCACCGCGCGCACGCTGTCGCCGGACGCGGCGAAGCCGCCGAACGCCGCTGGCACCTCTCCGCCCACCGCCCCGCCGGTCAGCGCGCCAATGACCGCGCCGACACCGACTGGCCCTGCATCCGCCTCCACCTCAAAGGTCAGCGACGGGATGCGGTTGCCATAGGCGCCAAGCTGGAACCCCTCGAACACCGCATAGGCGCCGCCGCGCTGCGCCGGCGTCATCGCCATGCCCTCGGCGGCGGCAATCAGCGGGTCGACCGGCTGGTCCTCGCCGCCCAAATGGAGGCGATAGCCGGTCTCGGTCTTGAAATCCCCCGCCGCCCCGCGCAGCAGCTTGCCGTCGGCCCAGATCCGCCCGACCCGCCGGATCGGCCGCGCCGACAGCAGCACCGCGAACGACGCCGAATAGCTGTAGCTGGTGACGGACGGCCGCCCCTTGCCACCGCCGCTCTTGTGTCGGTCCTCGATCAGGTCGGTCGCCCAGATCACCGTCCCTGCCACCCGCATCGTCCCGAACAGCCTGGGGATCGGCGATCCGTAGGACGATGTCTGGACGGACAGGTCACCCAGCCGCGGCCCCTGCCGCCCCTTCGGCTTGAACAGCACCGCCTGGTCGAAGGTCTGGCCGACGATCGCGCCGACCGCGCCGCCCAGCGGCCCGCCCAGCATCCTCCCCAGCCCGGTCAGCAACAGCGTCGCCATTCAGTCCTCCACTCGCCACACCCCGATCACCGGCCAGCCCGGCCGCCCCGGCACCTCGACCACCCGGCGCAGCCCGGCGTCGGCATGGACGAACCCGCGTGCCGTCAGCACCGCGAGGTGAAACTGTCCCGGCCCGGTCGCCAGCAGCATCACGTCGCCCGGCGCGTCCTCGTCCGCGCGCACCAGCCCGGCTGCATCCAGCCGCGCGGCCCAGCCATCGGCGTTGCCGCCGCGCAGCGCGTAACCTTCCGGCACCGCCCCCGCATGCCCGGCCCCGCGCAGCGCACAGGCGGCCACGCCAACGCAATCCAGCCCAAAGCGCGGATCGCGCCCGTGCAGCCGGAAACGCGCGCCGACCAGCGTCTGCGCCGCCGCCGCCACCGCCGCCCCCGTCATCTCATTCCCCCGGATAGCGGGTCAGCAGGTCGTTGCCGGGCAGGAACGGCTCGCCTCGAAAATTGACCGCGTTGGCAAAGCGCCCGGCGCAAGTCGCCAGCCTTTTGTCGCATCCCTCGGTCAGCAGCACCCGCGCGCCCGCGCTCACCGCAAAGGCCGGCGGCTCGGCCAGCGTCACCACCGCCCCGCTCGATGCCAGCACAGCCGCGCTCGTCCCGCCATTCGGCCCGTCGATCCAGCGCAGCAGCCCGTTGCCCCACGCGTTCGCGCCCGGCTCGGCGGCATCCAGCGTCACCGTCGCGCCGTCCGCCGCCACCACCCGCGCCATCCGCCGCCGCCCGCGCAACGCGACACGACAGCGCCGGTCGCCCAGTTCGGCGCGGCAGGTCGGCGACGTCGCCTCGCTTGCCGGCGCGTCGAGCAGCGCGGTCGGCCCGTTCAGCGCGACGCTGAATGTCCCCCGCGCCTGCTCGACTGCACCGAACGTCCCGCGCAGCAGCACCAGCGCCTCGCCCGGCGCCGTCCAGTCGGTGGCGAACAGCCGCACCGCCGCCCCGTCCCAGCGCCCGGCCGCCAGGTCGTCGGCGCTGATCGCCGCGGCGGTCAGCGCCCCGCTCACCTCGACCGAATCCGGGTCGATTCCGTCACTCTTCTCGATCGCCGACGGCAGCATTCCCGGCGCCGCGCGATAGCGCAGCCCGTCCATCTCCAGGTCGCGGTCGTGGCTGGTGAAGCCCAAAGTCACGCCGTCGCGCCGGGCGATCCGCCAGCAAAAGGCGATCGCGCCCAGCGGCGCGTCGAGCAGCCCGCTCATCCCTCGCGTACCTCGACCAGCGGAACGGACGCCACCGCCCCGGCGAGGAACGTCGCCCGGCTGACCTCCAGCCGATCCTCGGCAAAGCGCACCGGCACGGCGAAGCGGAAGCCGGCGCTGACAACCGCGCCTGCCGCCGGTGCCGCGTCGAACCGCACCACCCCGCCTTCGCCCAACGTCCAGCCGCCCGCCACGACACCATCGACGGCAACGCGCACGCTCTCCGTCACCGGCCGGCTGATCCGCCGCATCTGCGCTTCCCCGCCATCGCCATAGCTCTTGGTCAGCGCGAATTCGGTCGTCACCCCGTCGCCCGTACCGATCCGCTGGTCCCCCGCATCCGGCGCCCCGGTCATGCCGTTCGAACTGTCGTCGAACGGATCGCGGAAGCGGAACCCCCGCGCCGCGCCGTGCCGCGCCCGGAAAAACCCGATCAGCGCCTGCACGTCCGCTTCAGATCGCACCCCCGGCCCGGCGTCGAAGCGCAGCCGCGCATCGGCCCAGTCGGCACTGCGCTGTTCCCAGCCACCGCCGGTGGTGACGATCGCGGTCGAAAATTCCGGCGTCACCGCCGCCTCCCGGCCGATCGCCAGCGGAAAATCCACATCATCGAACGCCTGCACCGCCGCCTCCCCCTCGTCGAACGCCACGAACCCGTCACGCGCCACCTGCAGCAATGCCCAGACGAACGCCGCCGCCACCCCGCGCGCCCGCGCCGCCTCCGCCGCCCCCGCTATGTGCCGCCACTGTCCGGCATCTTCCGGCCGCAACACGAAACCGGAAAAATAATGCTGCTCCGCGACCGGATAGCCGAGCCGCGCCTCCGCCTCGGCCACCGCCCGCGCGGTCGCCCCGCGGTTGCCGACGGTGACATGGTCGTAATCTTCCAGTTGCAGTACATCGAACGCCGGCCGCGCCCAGCCGACCGGCATGTTCGCGCGCCGCACCTCCGGCGCCGCCGGGTCGAGCACGCCGGGCAGATAGGCCAGCAACAGCGCCTCCGCCCCCGGCGCCTCGCCGCGCACCGCCGCGACCAGCGCCGCCGTCGACGCCGCCAGCGCCGCCCCCGCCCGGTCCAGCGTCGCCGTCTGCGCCGCATCCAACGCGCCGCGCACGTCGCCGATCGCCGCCGGCGCGATCGCGACGACCGCCGCCGCGTCGTACAGGCAGATCCGCCCGTCCGGCATCACCCACCACCACGGCTCGCCGACCTGAAAGCGCACCGCCAGCCCGGCGTCGCGCGCGATCGCGGCAAACGCCCGCGCCACCTTTTGCAGATAATCCATCGCCCCGTCATGCGCCGGTGACAGCAGCGCCGACGGCGGCTCCCACCCGGTCAGCGCCGGGGCGCCGTCCGCCGCCCGCTGCTTCCAGCCTTCCGGGCAATGCATGGCGAGCAGCTCGTAGGACAGCGACAGGATCAGCCCGAACCCCAGCCCCCGCGCCCGCGCGGCGAAATCGCGGTGCCACGCCGCCGCCGCGCCGTTCAGCGCCGGCCCGGCCGGATCGACGGTGCCGTCCACGCCCAGCCGGAAATAATGGCTCATCCCGACATAATGGTTGATCGCGCCGCGATAGCCCAATTGCAGCGCCTGCCGCAGCACCCGCTCCGGCGTCAGGTGATAGGCGTCGTCATAGCCGGTGGCGATCGCCAGCCCGTTGGCCGGGATCAGCACGTCGCCGATCTCCAGCACCGATCCCGCCCCGTCGCAGGCGATGCCGCTCAGCTCCACCCACCCTTCCGCCGGCGCCGCCAGCGCCGCGTCCGCACCGGTAAAGCCCGGCGCGACCAGCGACACGAACAGCCGGTCGATATCCCCCGCCCACACCGGATCGGCCTCGCCGGGCAACGCGAATCCGCCGGCGAGCGCGTCGAAATCCAGCACCACCGCCGCGTCCTCCGGCGTGCCCTCGGCATAATTCCACAGCCGGACCAGCCAGGTCCGCGCCGCGCCCGCCGCGTCGCGCCCCTCGATGGTCAGCGTCGGGCCGTTGACCGCGTCTAACGGCATCACCCCGCCCGATTTCCAGCGGAACGCCAGCCGGCACCCGCGAAAATCCCGCGCTGTCTCATAGGCAAGCAGCGGGTGGTCGAACCGGTCCTCCGCTTCCCAGATCAACCCGGCCAGATCGTCGGCGCGGTAAAAGGTCGCGTCGATCCGCAGCCCGTCCGCCCCGCGCGTCACCGCCGACGCCATCATCGGCCGCGGAAAATTCAGCGTCCAATAGGCCGGGTCGAACCGCTTGATGAACCCGCTCTCCTGCCCCTCGCGCCCCTGCGCCAGCCACCAGCCCATGCTCACTCCCCCGCCAGCAGCGCCTGGCGCACCGCCCGCGCCACCTGCCGGCTCGACCGCGCCAGCATCTGCGGCGCGTCGCCGCCGCCCGCCGCGTTGATCGTAATCGCCACCCGCACCTCGCGCGCGCCGCCGCCCGGCGCCTGCGCCTCGATCCGCCCGCTGCTCGTCGGCACGAACAATTCCGGCCCGCGCTCGCCGACGCGATAGGCGGCGCCCGGCGCCACCGGCCCGCCGGTCGCCCGCCCCGGCAGGCCGCCCAGCACCGCCGCCGCCACGCCCTGCACCCCGCCGCCGAACAATGTGCCCAGCCCGGCGCGGATCGCGCCACTGGCAATCTGCGCCATCGCCGCCATGGCCACCTTCTTCAGGTCCTCGAACCCCAGCTTGCCGGTCCTGACCGCGCGCAGCAGCGCGGTCTCGATCGTCCGCCCCGCCCGCTCCGCGCCCTTGCCCAACCCACCGTCCAGTTCGCCGCGCATCGCCTGCACGTCGCGGGCAAAGCCGGCGGTGTCGGCGCGCACCGCCACCACCAGCCGCTCGATTTCCTCATCCATCGGGAAACATCTCCATCAACCGCGCGACATCGCCGCCGTCCGCCGCCGGCGTCTCGCCGGCCAGCGCGCCGATCACCGCCGCCAGTTCGGCGGGCGTCGCATCCCAGAATTCATCGGGCCGCCAGCCGAGCAGCGCCCCGGCAACCCCGGCCAGCCGCGCCGCGCTCTCGGCAAACATCATCGTCCTTGCAGGATCTGCATCAGCAGCACGCGCAGCACCGGCGTCGCCCGCGCCAGCCCGCCCGCCGCCACCGCCTCGCCGAACGCCGCGCGAGTCAGCCCGGCCGGCCGCGCCGTCAGGCAATGCCAGAACAACGCCACCATCTCGCCCAGCGCCATCCCGCCCGCCGCCGCCCGCTCGACCAGCGCGAACAGCGGTCCCAGTTCCTGCTCGGCGGCGACCAGCGCGGCAAAGCTCGGCCGCAGCACCAGCATGTCGCCGCCGACGGCAATCGCCGCCTCCCCCCGCGCCGGGTTCACAGCGACGCGACCGCGCCGGAACTTTCCAGGCTCAGCGTGTAATTGCGCTCGCCGTTATAATCCCCGGCATAGTCGAGCCGCGTCACCAGAAACCGCCCGCGCATCCGTTCGCCGCCCTCGAAGCTCAGCTCGTAATCGTCGAGCGTCCCGGCCAGCGCGCTCGCCTTGATCCGCCCCTCCGCCGCCGATCCGGTGAAGATGCCGGCGCCGGATACGGAGACGGAGCGCACCCCCGCCCCCGACAGCAATTCGCGCCAGCCGCCCGAATCCTTGCTGGTGATCTCCACCGCCTGCCCGTTGACTGAAAGCTGCGTCGTGCGCAGCCCGGCCACCGTCGCGAACGCCGGCACCTCCGCCCCGTCGCCCACCTTCAACAGAAACGCGCTTCCCTTTTCCGCAGCCATACCGCCTCCTATTGCTCCAGCACCCGCACCCGATATTCGATCGTCGCGCGCCACCCGCCCCGGTCCCGCGCCATCCGCGCGCGCAGCAGCACCAGGCTCGCCATCCGCCATCCGCCCAGCGCCGGGTCCATCGCCTCGATCGCATCCTCGACCGTGCCGATCAGCGCGTTGAGCCGCGCCGGCCCGGCGCCATCGTCGACCAGCGTCACCGCCGTGCGCACCTCGCGCCCGCGCACGCCCTTGGCGCCCCAGTCGCCGGCCACCGCCTCACCGATCACCGCATGGGGAAAGCCGACCCGCGCCGGCGGCCCTTCGAACAGGTGGACGCCCGCGACCGTGCCGATCGCCCGCGCCAGCCCCGCCTGCACCGCCTCGACCGCGCCGCTCATCCCAGCATCTCCCGCGCCATCAGCGCCACCGCCCGCCGGCTGGCCTCGTCCAGCGGCCGCGCCGCCGCCACGCCGTCGTCGGTCGCCACCGCCTCAATCCCGTCATCGGTGAGCGCGGCGGCCACCCGCGCGATCGCCGCCCGCCGCCGCCGCTCGCCCAGCGCCCGCGCCCACGCGCCCCAGTCCGCCGCGCTCATCGCAGCCGCATCCGCCGGAACGGCCGCCACAGCGCCGCCACCGCCGCCGGCGGCGCGCTGTCGCCATCGTCGCCGTGGAGGTGAAGGTGGGCGACCAGCCGCACCACTCCCTGGCGGATCGGTTCGGCCAGCGTCGCCCAGTCCGCCGCCATCCCGGCGTCCATCGTCACCCGCGCCCGCCCTGCGGTGCCGGGGGCGGTGACGCGCAGCCAGCCGTCGCCATTGGCGTCGATGTCGATCGCATAGGCGCCGACCGGCAGAGGAAAGGCGGCCCCCTCGGCGGGCAGCCCGGCGACGCCCACAATCGCGCGCACCGGCGTCGTCGCCAGCCGCCGCCATTCGCGCGCCACCGGCACCACCTCGTCCAGCGTCCGGGCGATCAGCACCTGCCCGCAAAACCCCTCGCCCAGCCGGATCGCCGTCGCCGCCAGCGCCAGCAGCGCCGCGTCGTCGCCATCATGGTCGATCCGCAGATAGGCCCTGATCGGATCGATCGCCGCGGCGATCGCCCCCGGCGGAATCGGTGCGGCGCCGATCATCGGCCGCGCGCCGTCATCGCCACCGCGCCCGGCGCGGCGGCCTGTGCCTCGGCTGTCATCTCGCTCTCCCCCGCTCAGCTACGTTCATAGGCCCCGGCGGCGCCGGTTCCGTCGTTGCGCCGCGCCGCACCGTCCAGTGCAAAGCGCAGGCCGGCCAGCCCGGCCGGCACCCGCGCATAGGCGGCGTTCGTCTCGCCGGTCAGGCGATAGTCGCCGCCGCCCCCGGCCGCCGCGCCCCCGGCCCGCATCTGGACAAAGCCGATGACGGCGCCCGCCGGCAGCGATCCCGTTTCCCAATATTCGCCCAGCCAGTTGTCGCTCGCCTCAGGCACGCCGGGCACCCGGCTACCGCCGGTCGATCCGTTGACGCAGACATTTCCGCGCCCGCCGACGGTGTAGAGCAGCTCGTGGTTGCCGACCCGCCCGGTCGCCGTCGACACGGTGGTGAAGCTGTCCGACTTGCAGTTATATTCGGCAAAGATGCTGTACAGCGCGACGCCGCGCCTGATCACCCCGGCGGCACCGGCGGCGTCGGCATAGCACCAGTTCGTCCGGTTCTCGGTCGCGTCGCCCGGCACGGTGCCATAGGCGATCAGCAGGTTGTCGAGCGCGGCGACACTGCCGTCCGCGCCAATCTGCAACGCCGGCGCATTGGCCACATTCGCCCGCTCGAACACGTTCTGGACCAGCGCCAGCCCGCGTTGATACGCCCGCTTGTCGCCGAACAGCGCCGGCGATCGCATGTCGAGACAGCGGTTGTTGGCGAATATCCGCCCGTCGTCGCTGTCCCATTGGGCAAAGCTCGTCTGGTGCTCGCCCGGCGTCACCCGGCTGAACCGGCAGCCGATCGTCGTGAACGCCGCGATCGCCATGTTCACACCCGGCGCCCAGCTCAGGCCCAGCGCCAGCACCACCTGCTCGCGCCGCGCCACGCCGATCGACGCCAGCGGGTTGGCGTTGCCATTGGTCATGCCGGTCAGCGTGCCGTTCCGCATCCAGATCAGCCCGACCCGGTAGTTGAGCGGCGTCACCGTGCCGCCATTGCCGTCGAACGGCCCGTCAAACGCCAGCATCGCGGAATTCACGTCGCTGCCGCCGTTCAGATTGTGGCTGGTCAGTTGCACCACCGGGCAGGCGAAACGGTACAGGCCAAGCCCGGCGAATGTCCGCGACGCACCGTTGCCGACACTCAGCCTGACCGCACCGGTCGCCAACGGATCAACCGCAATCGTCGTCCAGCACAGGCCGGCGGCAGTGGCGATATCGCCGGCAATGCCGTGGTCGACCGCGCCGCCGGCGCCGTCATCCATCAGCCACACCGTCGATCCGCTATGGTCGTTATGGCCCTTGGTGGCATTGTTCGCCGCCGCCAGCCCGGCCAGCGCCGCGATCAGCGTCGGATAGGGGGTGGATCGCGACCCGACCGCCCCGCCGGACACCCCCGCCTTCACCCACGCCTCCAGCCCGCCATAGCCGCCGGTCTTATCGCACAGGAAGCGCAGCGGCGTTTGCGGGTTGGCGGTCGGCCAGGCGACGCCATCCGCCGCCAGGTCGAGCACCGCCGACGCATCGCCGATCCACGGATAGACACGGGCATTGACCGTGGACAACGTGCCCTGGTCCAGCGCCGCCAGCGGCACGCTCGCCTTCCACGCCTCGACGATATTGCCGCTGGTCTGGATGTCGGACAGCGCCGGGGCGCCGCAGACCTGCGGCGCAGCGGTGTGCGTCCCGTCCGATCCGGTATAGGCGACGCAGGCGACCTGCTGGCCGTTCATCGCGTGGCGGTGATAGGCGACGCCCTCGACCGCGAAACCGGCGCCGGTCGCCCGCTCCTGCTGCAGGTTCAGCCAGGCGAACAGCGGCTTGTAATAGGCGCGGGTCGATGCGTTGACGATCGCACCGCCCGCCACCGCACCGGCCGCCGCCGCGCCGTAGTATCCGGCCGCGCAGTCGACCGATACCACCGTCGACCCGGCATAGATCAGGTCGGACAGCG
Organism: Sphingomonas flavalba; assembly: GCF_047553045.1. Lineage (GTDB taxonomy): Bacteria > Pseudomonadota > Alphaproteobacteria > Sphingomonadales > Sphingomonadaceae > Sphingomonas_L > Sphingomonas_L flavalba_A. The sequence goes on from NZ_CP180208.1 coordinate 2,354,976, forward strand.
CAATCGTCACCGTAGCCGTCGCCCCGTCGTCGCCCGCCAGCCGTTCCGCCGCGTTCGGATATTGCCGGCGCAGGATGCGGGTGCCGTGTATCTGCCGCGTCCGCACAGTCGCCGCCCCGGCCGTGTCGTATCCGGGGTCGGCCACCGTCAGGGTCAGCTTTTCCGGGTCGAACGCCGCACCGGCGATCAGCGGCAGGCGGATCTGCGCCGTCCAGCCGTCACCGGCAATGCCGATCCCGCCACCATCCGGGTCGATCGGCGTCGCATCGCCGACGACAAGGCTAACGATCGCCGCCTCCGGCGGCGGCGGAGCGGCCGCCCCGGTCCGCCGCTGCGCCAGCTCGATCGCGAATCCCAGGACGCTCATCAATACAGCGCCAGTATGGCGGTGGCGGTGGTCCCGGTCGCCCGCACATGGCTGGCGCGGAACGGCACTATCGTGCCCGCCGGCACCGCCTTCCACGTCGCGTCGGCACCGCCATGGACGCCGCGCATCACGATGTCGCCGGCCCCGCCGACATACAGCGCCTTCGGCACCGCCCCCAGCGCCTCGCTGTCGCTCGGCACCACCGCGCGCGCATCGGTCGCGGGCGCGGTCGCGCTGTCGACCGCCCCGGCAAAGACGTCCGTCATCTCATGTCCCCTGCAATTTCGTCGTATCGGGCGGGGGCGCCGCCACCGGCGCCCCCGGATGGCGCTCAGGCCGCGGCGAACTTCATCAACTTGATCGCCTCGCTGTTCGACACCGCGCCGCCGATCCGCTTGGTCGCGTAGAAGTGGACGAACGGCTTGTTGGTGAACGGGTCGCGCAGGATGCCGGTCTCGCCGCGCTCGGCGATCAGGTATCCGGCCTTGAAGTTGCCGAACGCGATTGCAAAGGCGTCGGCGGCGATGTCGGGCATGTCCTCCGCCTCGACCACCGGATAGCCGAGCAGCGTGTCCGGCTGTCCCGCCGCCAACCCCGGCTGCCACAGGAAGGCGCCGTCCGACGTCTTGAACTTGCGGATGCGCGCGCAGGTCGCCGCGTTCATCACGAAGGCGGCACCCTGCCGGTACGGCGCGCGCAGCGTCTGGATCAGGTCGATCAGCCGATCCTGCGGGTTGCTGGCGGCAAAGCCACCGACGGCACCCGACGCGATATATTGCAGCGTGCCGAACGCGCGCGCGCCGTCCGCCGCGTCGCTGATCGGGCCGGACAGGAATCCCTTGGGCTTGCCGGCGCCGTTGCCGCTGACGAAGGCGGCGCCCTCGGCGGCGGCGAATTCGCGGGCGATCTCCCCGGCCAGCCATTCCTCGACGTCGAACGCCGCGTCGTCCAGCATCGCCTGGCTCGCCGCCGGGTTGGCGTACAGGTCGCCCATCGGCGGCGCGATCTCGTGGAAATCCGGGGTGTCGGTCTCCGCCCGCGCCCCGGTCTCCGTCGCCCAGCCGGACCGGGCGCCGCCGGACGTCACCAGCTTGCGATAGCCGCTCGACCCGACCCGCACGACATTGGCGATCGCCCGGATCGGCGAGATGTCTTTCAGCGTCGCGTCGATCGCCGCGTCGATCTCGCGCGGCACCGCATAGCCGCCGTCGCCGCCGCTCGCCCCGCTGAAGCTTTTCAGCTCCGCCGTCGCGCCGCGCCGCAAGTACCCGTCGACGAACGCCTGCCGCCCGCCGCCGTCGACCGCCCCGGCCAGCGCCGGCCGCATCATCGCCACCCCGGCCCCCGCGCCCGCAACCGCGTCGAACGACGCCTCCAGCGTTTCCGCCTTCACCTCAATCATGCTCGTCTCCTCGCCCATCGAACCTCACCCCTCGACCGCATGCACCCGCGCCAGCGGCTGCATCGGTGCCGTCACCAGACTGACTTCCAGCAATTCCAGCGCGATCAGCTCGCGCGGGGCGCACCCCCGTGCCGCCTTCACCCGGTATCCGAACGACAGGCCGGTCACCTGTCCGCCCCGGACCAGCGCCGCCGCCGGGTCGCCGTCGGGCACACGAGCGATCACCCGCAGCCCGCGCCCGTCCTCGGCCAGCATCTCGACGGTGCCCAGCGCCCGCCGGTGCTGCCACAGCAGCGGCACCGCCGCGCCCGCCCCGGCGAATGCGCCGCGCCGCACCACGTCGCCGCCCCTGTCGACCGCGTCGAACACCGCGGCATAGCCGGCGAACCTCACCGCGCCGCGCCCCAGAACCCCAGCTTGACCGCAATGCCGAGCAGCAGCAGCGCCAGCAGCAGCCGCACCACCCAGCCGACGGCGGCGCGCAACGCCGACGTTTTCGCGTCGCGCCACGCCCGCAACAATTCCCGCAATTGCATGATGTCCCCTCCCGCCCCGGCATCGGCCAGACCGATCGACGCCAGCGCCCGCCGCGCCCCGCGCTCGCTCGCCTCCTCGACCAGCGCGCGCAGCGTGCCGATATCGGCGCCGCGCGCCTCCGCCTGGCGCAGCAGCTGCGCCAGCACCGCATCCTCAGCCATTGTCGAACCCCAGCATCTCGCGCTTCTCGGCGTCGCTCAGGAAATCGGCCGCCGTCAGCGCCTTCCACAGCCGTTCCCGGTCCTCCGACAGCGCCGGGACCAGGTCGAGGTCGACGCTGAACGTCACCCCCGGCCACCATGCGCTGAGCGCCCCGCCCAGCGCGTCGAGGATCTTGCCGAGCAGCGGCAGGATGGTCTCGCGCCACAATGCCCGGTTGGCCTCGCGGTAATTGGCGAAGGTCGCGTCGCCCGGCAGGCCGAGCAGCAACGGCGGCACGCCGAACGCCAGCGCGATCTCGCGCGCCGCCGTCGCCTTCAGCCCGACGAAATCCATGTCGGCAGGCGACAGGCTCAGCGCCTGCCATTTCAGCCCGCCCTCCAGCAGCATCGGCCGCCCGGCATTGCCCGCCCCGGCAAAGCAGGCGTCCATCTCCGCCTTCAGCCGGTCGAACTGCTCGGCGGACAGCGCCGCCCCCTTCTCGCCCGGGTCGTAGACCAGCGCGCCGGACGGCCGCGCGGCATTGTCGAGCAGCGCCTTGTTCCACCGCGTCGCCGCGTTGTGGATCGCCACCGCGCCCGACGCGGCGCCCAGGCAGCCCATCCCGTAATGGTCGTCGAGCGGGTTCAGCGCGCGGATATGGACCAGCGCCGGCCGCCCGGCCGCATCCTCCGCCATCAGCCGCGTCGCCGTCGTCCCGGCGCGGTAGAGGTAAGCGGCCGGCCAGCCGCGCGCGTCGACCTCCACCGTCACCCGCTCCGGCCTGAGCGGAAACAGCTCCGCCACCCGCCCGTCGCCGTCGCCGAGCAGCTCGACGAACGCATTGCCGTGGAGCAGCATGTGGCAGGCAATCATCTCCAGCAGCGCGCCCGTCACCAGCGGCCCCGCCGCCGCTTCCGACGCAAAGACCGGCGCCTGCCCCAGCCCTTCGACAATCAGCCGCACCGCCCGCTGCGCCACCGCGTTCCCGGCATAGGCATCGCGCGCCTGCGCCTCGTAAGCGCGCGGCCACTCGCCCAGCACCGCGCCCGAAAACCCGCGCGCCAGCGCCGGCCGCGCGGCATCCCGCCCGGCCTTGCGTCCGAACCACCTCATCCCCGTCTCCCCAGAATCCGCCGTCCGGCGCCGCCCGCGCCTATCCCAGCAACCGCACCCCGACCGTCCCGCTCCGGCCGGCCAGCATCAACTCGGCCAGCGCCCAGACCAGCGCGTCGGCGCGGTCGGGCGATCGCCCCGGCCCCTGATAACCGCCGCCCGCCACCAGCCCGCACATCTCGTCCTCCAGCGCGGCGAACGCGCCGACATGGAACACCCGCCCGGCGGCGTAGAGCGCCGACACCGGCTCCGCCCGCGCCGCCTTGCCGTGCGCGGCGTGGACCAGCCTGACCGGCAGGTGCGCCGCCGCCGCGCGCAGCACGCTTTCCACCATCGCCCCGCCGTTGTTCGCCTCGGCGATCACCCGGTCGGCGCGGTTGCGCGCCGCCGCCATCGCCACCGCCCGCGCCCAGCCTTCGGGGCCAAGGCCGGATACGCTTGCATCCTCGACGACATAGCCCAGCCCGTCCTCGCCCAGCGCGACCGCGACGATGCCGCAGGCGTCGCCGCCGATCCCGGCCGGCGGGTCGACGCCCACCACCACCCGCGCCACCGCCGGCAACCGCCGCGCCCGGCATTGCTCAATCAGCGCGCGGGTCCACAGCGCCCCGGCGATCTCGTCGATCAACTCGCCGTTCAGCTCCTGCCGGCCCAGCCGGGTGCCGCCATATGTCTCCTCCATCGCGTTCAGGAAGGCGGCGGGCAGGTGGGCGCGGTTCTCCGCCGTCCGCCCGCCGCTCACCACCACCCCCTTTTCCGCCACCAGCCGGCGGATCAGCGCCACCGGCCGCGGCGTCGTCGTCGCCACCGCGCGCGGCCAGCGCCCGGCGCGCAGGCCGAGCATCAGATTGTCCCACGCCGCCTCGCCTTCCGGCCATTTGGCGATCTCGTCGGCCCAGGCGGCGCTGTGCTGCGGCCCCCGCAGCGATTCCGGCTCGGCGGCCGAATAGAGGAACGCCTGCGCGCCGTTCGGCCAGGTCAGCCGGCGCAGCGACGGCTGCCAGTCCGGCCGGTTGTCGATCGGCGCGATCGCGATCAGCCCGCTCTCGCCCTCGACCATCACCGAGCGCGCCTCGCCCATCGTCGCGCCGATCAGGGCGATGCGCTCGCGCGGCCCCTTTTCCGCCCGTCGCCGCACCCATTCCGCCCCGGCCCGCGTCTTGCCGAAACCGCGCCCGGCCATCAGCAGCCAGACGCGCCAGTCGCCATGCGGCGCCATCTGCGTCGGCCGCCCCCAGAAATCCCAGTCGCTCTCCAGCCGCGCCAGCGACCGCCGATCGAGCGCGTCGAGGTAGCGGCGCCACCGCCCGCCGCCCGCCGCCGCCCATCGCTCGACCCGTGCCTGCTCATCGGTCATCGCCGCCGCTACCGCTCTCGCCTTTGCCCTCACCGCTGCCGTCACCATGGCCGCCCCCGCGACTCTCACCGCCGCTGTCGCCGCCATCACCGCCGTTACCCCGGCCCGCATCGTCCCCCGCGCCGCCGCTCAGCCGCACTTCCATGCTCTCGAACCTGGCAATCAGCCGGGCGCGGATCACCTCCTCCGGCTCCAGCACCGGCGCCGCGTCGGGCCGCTCGCCGCGCAGCCGCATCACCGTGGCGCGGTGCTGGGTCAAAAGCTGGTGAGCCTGCCCGTCGTTGAACACCCGCTCACTGCCCACCCGCTTGCCGCCATGCCAGACCGGCTTCAGCGTGCCTTTGATCGCGCGCTTGACCAGCGCCATCTCCAATTCGTCATAAGCGGTCAGCATCGCCTCCGCCCACGCCTCGGCAAAGCCGGGGTCGCGCCGCTTCAGCGCCCGCGCCGACACCGTCGACATCCCCGCCGCCCGCGCCGAAGCGGATATGTTCAGCGTCCGCGCCAGCGTCTCGAGGAACTGCCCCCGCTTGGCCGCCGTCCATTCATGGGCGCGGGCCGGCCGGGCCTGCGCACGCTGCGCCGCCCGCCCGCCGGGCGGCGCCACAGTCGCCGCCGCCGTCCCGCGTCTGCCCCCCGGCCCCGCCATCCACGCTCCCCCCGAAAATATCAGCCCGGCACACCCCGCGGCTCCAACGCACACGCCGCCGTCATTGCGAGCCGCCACCGGCGACGCCGCAATCCACGCCCAGATCCAAGCCAATTCACCAAATCCGACAGAAATCCGGCGCCAGCGACACGTCCGCGCCCTCGTCATTGCCAGCCCCCGCAGCGGGCGCGGCAATCCCTCGCCGGGCCGCAGGCCAAACCGCCAAAGCCAGATAAAATCCGGCCGCGAAGCCCCGCCCCGATTCACATCCTCTCACCGTGACCCCATGTGCCATAACAGCGTTACGATGTCAATATAATTTTACCTATTTGGTTATTTATCCGCCCGGCGCACCAACCTTGACATGCCGCTCATCATGTAACATGTAAAAGTACATGAAACGCGACAGCCGCCTTTCCGGGGTTCTCCACGTCCTGCTCCACATGGCGGAACAGGACGGCCCGGTCACATCCGAAACGCTGGCGCGGATGATGCGAACCAACCCGGTCGTCATCCGCCGGCTGATGGCCGGCCTGCGCGATCAGGGCTATGTCCGCTCGGAAAAGGGGCATGGCGGCGGCTGGGTCATCGCGCGCGATCTCGAAACGATCAGCCTGCGCGACGTCTACGACGCGCTCGGCCACCCGCCGCTGCTGTCGATCGGCAACCGCAGCGAAGCGCCCGATTGCCTGGTCGAACAGGCGGTCAACGCCGCGCTCGGCACCGCCTTTCGCGATGCGGAGGCGCTGCTGCTCGCCTCGCTGGCCGAGGTGACGCTCGCCGCTCTTTCCGCCGATTTCCACCAACGGCTCGCCGCCTGCCCCGCCCCAGACCACAAGGACCATGCCGATGCCCGCTGACGCCGCCGCGCAGGATCAGCCGTTCCTAAAATCCTTCTCCGACCCGGAAGCCGTCGCCCGCTACGCGGAAGGGCCGCGCCGCTTCGTCCCCGGCCTCGACGGCATGCTCCGCATGACCGGCATCCTGTTGGCGGAACGCGCGCCGGCAGACGCCCGCGTGCTGGTGCTCGGCGCCGGCGGCGGCAGCGAATTGCGCGCGATCGCCGACGCTCATCCCGGCTGGACCTTCGTCGGCGTCGATCCGGCGGCGGAAATGCTCCGTCTCGCCGAACGTGTCGCCGGCCCGCACCGCGCCCGCATGGAACTGGTCGAAGGCTATATCGACGACGCGCCAGCCGGCCCGTTCGACGCGGCAACCTGCCTGCTGACCCTGCATTTCCTCCCCGCCGCCGAACGCGAACGCACGGTGCGCGAAATCCACCGGCGCCTCCGCCCCGGCGCGCCGTTTGTCGCCGCCCATTCCAGCTTCCCGCAAACCCCGGCCGAACGCGGCCAGTGGCTCGATCGCTACGCCGCCTTCCCGATCGCGCTCGGCGTCGAGCCGGAACAGGCGCTCGGCGCCCGCGACGCCGTCGCCGCCAGCCTCAACACCTTCAGCCCGGAACAGGACGAAGCGATCCTGCGCGCCGGCGGCTTCGCCGACCCCAGCCTGTTCTACGCCGCCTTCACCTGGCGCGGCTGGATCGCCCACGCCTGACCAGCCGCGCGCGCCGCCTGCCAACCATCCGTCATTGCGCGCCGCCAAAGGCGCGGGACGGCAATCCCCGCGCCACGCCTCCCGTCATCGCGAACCACCGCCAGCGTAAAGCCCGCGCCTTACCCCCGCGCCACCACGGCAAGGTTGCCCGCGACCAGTTCGCGCGCGCTCGGCCGCTCGCTCCACTCGGCATGGAACCGGGCCAGCTTCGGCCGTCGCCCGCCGTCGTCCAGAGCGATGCCGCAATAGGCGATATTGGCGATCTGGCAGGCGATGGCGATGTCGGCGACGGTCACCATGCCGCCAACCAGCGGGCCGCCGTCGTCCGGCAGCACGGTTTCGACATAGTCGAGGATCGGCGGCAGCGTTTCGCTCCGCGCCTTGTCGGCGGCCGCCATGTCCGGCTTCACCCCGACCATCTTCGCGACAAACATGTTGAAAAACACCGCCAGCCCCGCCGGGGACAGGATCGTGTCGGCGAACTCCTCCAGCCACACCACCCGCGCCCGGTCACGCGGGTCGACCGGGGTCATCGACGGTTCCGGGTATTTCGCTTCCAGATAGGCGACGATCGCCGTCGAATCGGCCAGCGCGAAATCGCCGTCGACCAGCGCCGGAATCTTGCCGAACGGGCTGGCGCGGCGAAAATCGGGGTCGGCGTCGCCCGGTCCGATCGACTTGCGCTCGATCGCAATGCCCTTCTCGGCACCGAAGATCAGCACCTTGCGCACGAACGGAGACAGGCTGGCGCCATACAGAATCATCGCATTCCCCTCTTTGATTATTCGGCCGCCGCCTCGGCATCGGCCTTCGCCCGTTCGCGCTGCCGCCGGCGCTCGGTCAACCAGATCGCGATCAGCGTGAATTCGTAAAGCGCGACCAGCGGCACGGCGAGCAGCAATTGCGAGAACACGTCCGGCGGGGTCAGCACCGCTGCCACCGCGACCACCGCGACGATCGCATAGCGCCGCCCGGCGCGCAGTTGCGCCAGCGTAACGATCCCGGCGCGCTCCAACAGCATCAGCAGCACCGGCAGCAGGAACGCGACGCCAAAACCGAAAACGAATTTCGTCACGAAATCCAGATAGTTACCGACACCCGGCAAGGCTTCCTGGGTTACCCCGCCGACATTGCCCTGATAACTCAGCAGAAAATGCAGCGCGACCGGCATGGCGAAATAATAGGCCAGCGCCGCCCCCAGCAGAAACAGCACCGGCGTCAGAATCAGGAACGGCAGGAACGCCTGCTTCTCCTTGGCATACAGCCCCGGCGCGACGAATTTCCACAGCTGGCTGGAAATCACCGGAAACGCGAGCATCAGCGCCGCGAAGAACGCCACCTTCACCTCGACGAAGAACGCCTCGAAAATGTTGGTGTAGATCAGCTTGCCCTGCCCCGCCTTCAGCAGCGGCTGGACAAGGAAGGCAAAGATCGGCTTGGCGAAATACAGGCAGCCGACAAACGCCCCGAACAGCGCCGCCACCGACCACAGCAACCGCCGCCGCAGTTCGATCAGGTGGTCGAGCAGCGGCGCCGTCGTCTCGTCGATGTCTTTCACCGCCCACCCTCTTCAGCGGCAGGGGGCGGCGCCACCGGCTCCGTCGTCGGCTCGGCGGCTGGCGGTGGCGGCAATGCGGGCTCCGCCGTCGGCGTGGCGTCGGGATAATCGCGCATGATCCGCGCGTTGTCCTCCGCCCATTTCTTTTCCATCTCGGCCAATTCGGCCTCGCGGACCATCGTATCCAGCCCGGTGCGGAAATGCCGGGCCATGCCCCGCATCTTGCCCATCCATTTGCCGAGGTGGTGCAACGCGCGCGGCAAATCCTTCGGGCCGATCACCAGCAGGGCGACCAGCGCGACCACGATCAGTTCGGTCGGCGCAACGTCAAACATCGCCTTCGCTCACCAGCGGCCCGGCGCGCTCAGCTCGGCCGCGTATCTTCCGGCTGCCGCTCCGTCTCCGGCGCGCGCTGCCCGTCGATCGGGCGGGCCGGGGCATCGATTCGCTTCGGCGCTTCGTCATCCTCGGCCAGCCCCTTCTTGAAGCTCTTGAGGCCCTTGGCGACGTCGCCCATCATATCGGAAAATCGGCCCTTTCCGAAAAGCAGCAGGACCACAATCCCGACTACCAGCCAATGCCAGAGGCTGAAACCACCCATTCCGTCTTCTCCCGGGAATTCGCCTTATCTTAGGCGCTATCGTCATCGCTTTCCAGTTGAACCGCGCTCATCGCCAGATCGACCGGATCAAGCAAGCCCGCGGCTTTCAACTCGTCGATTCCAGGCAGGTCGCGGCGGGACTGCAAGCCGAAATGCACCAGGAAGCCGGGCGTCGTGGCATAAGTGATCGGCCGCCCCGGCGCCTCTCGCCGGCCCGCCGGTCGCACCCATCCCGCCTCCATCAGCACGTCCAGCGTACCCTTTGATATCTGAACGCCGCGGATCGCCTCCACCTCCGCCCGGCTAACCGGCTCGTGATAGGCGATGATCGCCAGCGTCTCGACGGCGGCGCGGCTCAGCTTGCGCGGTTCCTCGCGGGTCCGGCGCAACAGGTGGGCGAGGTCCGGCGCCGTCTGGAACTGCCAGCGCCCGCCACGCTCGACCAGTTCGATCCCACGCCCGCGATAGACATCCCGCAACCGCCCGAGCACGGCGCCAACATCGAAATCGCCCGCGTGCATCCTGATGTCGGCAATGCTCAGCGGCTCGGCGGCGGCGAACAAAACCGCCTCCACCGCGCGCGACAGATCGTCCTCGGCCGAAAAACCGCCGGTCATCCCCCTGCCTTCAACCAGAGCGGGGCGAAGGCCTCATCCTGCCGCAACTCCACCCGCCCCTGCCGCGCCAGCTCCAGCGCCGCGACAAAGCTGGATGCCAGCGCCGACCGCCGATAGGCAGCGTCCTCGGCGACCGGCAGGAAAGCCTCGATCCGCGTCCAGTCGATCCGTTCGCCGATCATCGCCATAACCCGGCTCAATGCCGCGTCCAGCGACATGACCGGGCGGCGCTCGACCCGGTGGACCGCCGGTTGCCGGCGCGCGGCGATCTGTCCATAGGCGGCGATCAGGTCGTAAAGATCGGCCGACCAGGCCGTCGCCTTGACCGTCCGCAACCCTTCCGGCGCCCCACGCACGAACACGTCACGACCGACCCGATCGCGGCCGAGCAGGCGGGCGCCGGCTTCGCGCATCGCGTGCAGCCGCTGCAGCCGCAGATGCAGGCGCAGCGCCAATTCCTCCGGGCTGGGATCGACCGCCTCGTCACGCGGCAGCAGCAGGCAGGATTTCAGATAGGCGAGCCACGCCGCCATCACCAGATAATCGGCGGCGATCTCAAGCCGTAGCGCCCGCGCGTCGGCCAGATAGGCCAGATATTGCTCGACCAGTTCCAGGATCGACAATTCGCGCAGGTCCACCTTCTGCGTCCGCGCCAGCGCCAGCAGCAGGTCGAGCGGCCCCTCCCACCCGTCGATCTCGATCCGCAGCGCCTCGGCGGGCGCCGCATCCATCGCGGCGAACTCCATGGCCACAACCATAGCCGCGAATCCCCGCCCCGATCCAGCCGGTTGCGACAATGGACAGCACCGACGCGCCACGATACCCCTGTCTCATCCGAACGCATGATGGGGCCGCAGATGAACCGCCGATCCTTTCTCACCAGCGCGGGCGCCCTCGCCATCGCCACCCGCCTGCCCGCGCAACCGTCGGCGGCCGCCAAGGCCCCGGCCGATGCCGATTTCCACGCGCTGCTCGACCGGATGTTCTACGCCCGCCTCGACGGAGCGCCCACGCGCGCGACAAGCATGGGGCTGGATACCGGCGCCCGGGCCGCGCTGCGCGGCCGGCTCGACGACTATAGCCCCGCCGATCGGGGCCACACCCTCGCCCGGCTGCAAGCGGAACGCGCGCAGCTTACGGCGGTCGACCGCGCCGCGCTCGGTGACGCGGCGGCGATCGACTACGATGTCGTCGCCTGGCAACTCGACACCGCCATCGCCGGTGCGGAGCGCTTCGCCTATGGTTCGGCGGGCGGCCGTTTCGCGCCCTATGTGATCAGCCAGTTGACCGGCGCCTATCGCGACATTCCCGATTTCCTCGCCTCGAAGCATCCGGTCGCCAATGCGGCCGATGCCGACGCCTATCTCGCCCGGCTCGACGCCTTCCCCGCCGCGCTCGACCAGAATCTCGAACACGCCCGGCAGGACGCGGCACGCGGCGTCATTCCGCCCGACTATATTCTCGACACGACCGGCCGGTTACTCCGCCAGTTACGCGACCAGTCACCCGCCGACGGTATTCTGGTGTCCGGTTTTGCCGCCAAGCTGGCCAAGGCGGGGTTGTCCGGCACTGCCGCCGAACGCGCCGAGCGGATCGTCGCCGACAGGATCGCGCCGGCGCTCGACCGCCAGATCGCCGCCGTCGCGGCGTTCCGCGCAAAGGCCAGCCACGACGCCGGGGTGTGGCGCCTGCCGGACGGCGACGCCTATTACGACGCCGCCGCACGGGCGGCGACGACCGCCGAACTGACCGGCGAGGCGATTCACCAGCTTGGCCTCGATCAGGTCGCCCGGATCAGCGACCGGCTCGACCGGGTGTTGCGCGATCAGGGCATGACGCAGGGCAGCGTCGGCGAACGGCTCGTTGCGCTCAACACGCAACCGGCGCAGCTCTTCGCCAACACCGACGCCGGCCGCGCCGCGCTGATCGACGCGCTCAACCTGCAGATCGCCGCCAGCTACAAGCGGCTGCCACAGGCCTTCCTTACCCTGCCCAGGGCACCGGTCGAAGCACGCCGGGTGCCGGAATTCATTCAGGCCGGCGCGCCGGGCGGTTATTACAACAGCGCGCCGCTCGATGGGTCTCGCCCGGCGATCTACTACATCAATCTGCGCGACACGTTCGACCGGCCGAAATTCGGCCTGCCGACCCTGACCTATCACGAAGCAGTACCCGGTCATCACCTGCAGGTCAGCATCGCCCAGGAATCCGGCGACATCCCGCTGATTCGCCGCTTCGGCGGCTTTTCCGGCTATTCGGAAGGCTGGGCGCTCTATTCGGAACAGCTTGCTGACGAACTCGACATGTACAAGGACTACCCGATCGGCGTCGCGGGCTACCTCCAGTCCTTCCTGTTCCGGGCGACGCGGCTGGTCGTCGATTCCGGCATGCATCGCAAACGCTGGAGCCGCGAACAGGCGACCGAGTATTTCATCGCGACGACCGGCATCGCCCGTGGCCGCAGCCAGAACGAAATCGATCGCTACACCGTCTGGCCCGGCCAGGCGTGCAGCTACAAGATCGGCCACACCGTCTGGGAACGCCTGCGCGACGAGGCAAAAGCCGCGCAGGGCGAAAGTTTCGACCTGCGCCAGTTCCACGAAGTGCTTCGCCTCGGCGCTATGCCGCTCACCATACTGGAACAGGTTGTCCGCGCCCGCTTCACCTGAACCGGCGGCTGCGCGCTCAGTCCTCCTGCGCGATCGTGACTTTCAGGCCGTCGAGCGCCGCACTGAACGGAATCTGGCACCCCAGCCGGGACTGTTCGTTGCGGAAATCGGAACTGTCGAGCAGATCGCTCTCGTCCTCGCTCATGCCCGGCAGCCGGTCGGCGAAGTCGGGGTCGACATGGACATGACACGTGGCGCACGAACAGCAACCGCCGCACAGCGCCAGCAACTCATCAAAACCGTTGTCGCGGATCACTTCCATGACCGTCAGGCCATCATCGCCCTCGACGACATGCTCGGTCCCGTCCCGGGTGACAACGATCAACTTCGGCATTTGCCTTCCCTTTCAGTCGCATTAAACAGCGCTTGCTGGCCCTATGTCGTGCGCCGGGGGGATGATCAAGCCGCATGCTCAAGTCCGTCGACTATCTGCATGCGTCGATCGACTCCCTGGCCAGGCTCGATCCCCGTTTTGCCGACTCGCTTGCCCGGGTCGGTTATCCACCACCGCGCGACCGCGCCCGGGGCTACGAGACACTGCTGCGCACCATCGTCGGTCAGCAGGTCAGCGTTGCCGCCGCCGCCGCCGTCTGGAACAAACTCGATGCCCGGATCGGCGACGCCACCGACCCGGCCCGCCTGCTCGCCGCCCCGGACGAGGCACTGCGCGCCAGCGGCCTGTCCCGCCAGAAAGTCAGCTATGCCCGCAGCCTTGCCGGGTTGGTGACCAGCGGCGCGCTCGACCTGTTCGATCTCCCGGAAGACGACGAGGCGGCGATCGCGCGGCTGGTCGAAATCAGGGGTATCGGCCGCTGGTCGGCCGAAATCTATCTGCTGTTCGCCGAAGGGCGGCCAGACATCTGGCCGGCCGGCGATCTGGTTATCCAAATCGAGGTGGGCCGCATGCTCGGCCACCCAGAACGCCCCAGCGAGAAACTGGTGCGCGCGGCGGCGGATGCCTGGCGTCCGCACCGCGGCGCCGCCGCCCTGATGAGCTGGTTTCACTACAACAATACCAAGGGCATTCCGCTCTGATCGGCACCCGCCGGTCAATCCCCGGTCATTGCGCCAATCGCGGCACGATGGGCACGAGCATTTTCGACATAATGCACAACGCCAAGCCGGTTGAAGGCCATTTCGGCCTCGGTCAACATCCGCGCCAGCTTGGCCGGGCGGCCGGTCCATAGCTCTCCGGCGCCGATCCGCTTGCCCGGCGTCAGCAAGGCGCCGGCAGCAAGCATGCCACCGGTGGCGACGTGGCAGTCGTTCATGATCGTCGCACCAAGCCCGACAAACGCGCCATCATCCAGAACGCAGCCATGAACCATCGCCATATGGCCGATCAGCACGTCGTCGCCGATCAGCGTCGGCTGGCCCGCCTCCCCCGGTGCCAGCGGCGAATCGACATGGACGACGGTGCCGTCCTGAATATTGGTCCGCGCGCCGATCCTGATCCGGTTCACATCGCCGCGCAGAACGCAGTTATACCAGATGCTGGATTCCGGCCCGATCTCTACGTCGCCGATCAGTCGGCAACCCGGCGCAACAAAGGCGCTCGGGTGGACGACCGGCGTTTTGCCGCCGAACGGAATGATGCTGACCCCTTCCACCTTGCGCGCTCCCTTATCTGTTCAAGGCCGGTCCATCGCATAACAGATGTGCCAGCTAAGCGGGTGATCGGGCGGAAAGCGCGGGTGGGCGAAGTCCAGATCCTTGCGCCGCCGCATGCCGAGCCGCTTCATCAGGCCCCAGCTACGGACATTGCCGAGCACGGTGATCGCGACCACACGCGGCGCGTCGAGATTGGCCCAGGCCCAGTCCAGCGTCGCCTCCGCCGCCTCGCGCGCATAGCCCTGGCCCCAGGCGTCGGCCCGTAGCCGCCAGCCAATCTCGACCTCGTCGGCGATCGGGCCGACTTCGCCCGGCTTCAGCCCGCAAAAGCCCAGAACGGCGCCATCGTCGACCCGCTCGATGATCCAGAAACAATAGCCGTTTGCCGCGAGCAACGCTTGCTGGCGCGCGACCGCCGCTTTCAGCACCGCGGGATCCTCCACACCGCCAAGGTGCTCCATCACCTCCGCCGTATTGGTCGCGGCGACAAACGCGTCGCCATCCTCGTCCCGCCACCCGCGCAGGCGCATCCTCTGCGTTTCGATCGCCACGCTCATGGCGCCGCGTCGGCTTTCGGGACCCCGGCTGTCAGCAGCGGCAGAATACTGGCGAAATCATCCGTCCACGGCGTGAAGCCCGGTGTCGCGGAAAGCGGCTGCCAGCGGGTTTCGCCGGCAGGCGCGAGCGCCGTCAGTCGGGCAAGCGACGCGGGATTGCGCGACATCGCCACCCATACCGAACTCGCCAGATGCCGCTGGTCGCGTGCGTCGCGATCGATCTCGTCATGATAGACAGCGGCGGTCCAGCCTCCAGAGGCCGCCGCACCGGCAATGACCGGACGCAGGTCCAGAAAGCGGTTGGAGATATGAACCAGCAGCAAACCGTCACGGCTGACGACACGCGCATAATTCGCGAAGGCCTCGACGGTCAGCAAGTGCATCGGCACCACGTCGGACGAGAATGCGTCGAGAGCGAGCAGGTCGAACTGCCCTTCCGGCCGTGCGGCGAGGGTCAGCCGGGCATCGCCGATAATGACCGGCACATGCGGCAGGCAGCGGCCGAGGAAATGGAAAGCACCGTCGTCGCGGGCTATCCGCAGCACCGCCGGGTCGATCTCGAAGAACCGCCAGCTTTGGCCGCCGCGCGCATAGCAAGCGAGCGTCCCGGTCCCCAGCCCGACAACACCGACGCTGGCATCGGCGCCGGCAAGGGCGGGCAGCGCCAGCATCGCCTGCCCGATGCCGGACCGGCGGCCGTAATAGGCGGTCGGCTCGGTCTCCCGCCCCGGCACGGTGATTTCAACACCATGCTGGGTCGTCCCATGCGCCAGCGAACGTACACCATCCGCCGGCATATCGCGGACGGTGTAGATGCCGAAATAGCTGCGCGTCCGCGCGCCCGGCTGGGCACTCAGCTCAAAGGAATGCCAGACACCAAGCACCAGACCGATCGCCAGCAGGCAGGCAACGAACGGAATCCGGCGCCCCACCGCCAGCATGCCGATCAGCCCGATGCCAACCGCCGTGATCATTGCCGCGTTCCCGCCCAACCAGGCTGGGCCGGCAAGGCCGACGGCGGCGAACAGAAACACCAGGCCGACGGCAACGGCCGTCAGCAGCGTCGCGCGCCGGTCGTCGTTCCAAACACGCTGCAACGCCGGCGCCAATGCGCGCATCGGCACCACGCAACCGGCAAGAAGCAGGAGCAGCGGGTGTTCGTATGTCCAATCGAACAGCAACGGCGCGAACAGCCCGGCGAACAACCCGCCCAGTGCCCCGCCAAGCGACATCGCCAGATAGAAGCCGGTCAACCGTTCAGGCGCCGGTCGGGTGCGATACATCTCCCCATGCAGGGCGACCGCGACGATGAACAACAGCAACAGACCGACCGCCATCGAGAAAAACGGCTGGGCCGGATTGTTCCGGATCGCGACTGCGCCGCAGATTAGCAAGGCAAAAGGCGCGATAAACGTAATCGTCCGGGCAATGCCGCCCCGCGTCGAGAACGCGACCGAGAAGCTGAGCAGATACAAGCCAAGCGGCAGCACCCACAGCAGCGGCATCGCGACGATGTCGGTGGTGATATAGGTCGTCGTCGACAGCATCAGCCCCGACGGCACAAAGGCGAGCAGCACCCAATATAGCTGGCGGCGCAGTGGCGGCGGTTCCGATGGCCGGGCGATGCCGGGACGGGTCGGGTCGTGGCGAGGCAACAGCGTCGCGCAAGCGATGACCAGCAGGATCAGAACGCCGTAGCCAATGCTCCACAGCCGGCTTTGCGCGGCCAGCGCGAATCCCGGCTCGACGAACAGCGGATAGGCGAGCAACCCGGCAAAGCTGCCAAGGTTAGACGCGGCATACAGCGCATAGGGGTCCCGCCCGCCGCTCGCCGCGCTGTACCAGCGCTGGATCAGCGGCGCCTGCGCGGAAACCGCGAAGAACAGCGGCCCGATCGACACCAGCAGCAGCCACGGCACCCAGAGCGCCGGATTGGCGGTGGCCGACGGATAGATCGCGGCAAGGCCGATCGGCAACCACAGCGCCGCCGCGCACAACAGCACGGCGTGGACCAGCGCCTGACGCATAACATTCAGCCGACCGAGCAGATGGGCGTAGCTGTATCCGCCGAGCAGCAGCGCCTGATAGATCAGCATCGCACTGTTCCACACCGCCGGCGCTCCGCCCAGGCGCGGCAACGCCATGCGGGCGATCATCGGCTGGACGAGAAACAGCAGGAAGCTGCCGACGAAAATGGTGAGAACGAACAGTGGCCCGCGCCAGCGAGCGTCGTCGGTTTCGATCGAACGGCCGTCGATCGGGGCGGCCGCGCTGGCCATCAGCCGCCGACCAGCCGCGCCGCGTGGGCGGCGTGATAGGTCAGGACGCCGGCGCAACCGGCCCGCTTCAGCGCGGTCAGCGTTTCCAGCACCAGTGCGTCGCGATCCCCGGCACCAACTGCGGCGGCCGCCTCGATCATCGCGTATTCGCCTGACACCTGATAGGCGAACACCGGCACGCGGAACTCGTCCTTCACCCGGCGGATAATGTCGAGATAGGGCAGGCCCGGCTTGACCATCACGCTGTCCGCCCCTTCGGCCAGGTCCAGCGCGACCTCGCGCAATGCCTCATCACTGTTGGCATGATCCATCTGGTACCCCCGCTTATTGCCTTTCAGCAGCCCGCGTGAGCCGACCGCGTCGCGGAACGGGCCGTAGAAGGCGCTCGCATATTTGGCCGAGTAGGCCATGATCTGGACGTTGGCGTGCCCTGCCCCTTCCAGCACCTGACGGATCGCACCGACCCGGCCGTCCATCATGTCCGACGGGGCGATAATGTCTGCGCCCGCCGCCGCCAGGACGAGCGCCTGATCGGCCAGCACCGCCATCGTCTCGTCATTCAGAACATTGCCGGCTGCGTCGATCAGCCCGTCCTGCCCGTGGCTGGTATAGGGGTCGAGGGCGACATCGGTCAGCACGCCGATGTCTGGCACCGCGTCCTTCAGCGCCCGGGTGGCGCGGCACATCAGATTGTCGGGGTTCAGCGCCTCGCGCCCGTCCTCGGTCCGCAAACCGGCGGGGGTGTAGGGGAACAGCGCGATACAGGGGATGCCGAGCGCCGCCGCCTCACGCCCGCGCGCGACGATGCCGTCGACTGACCAGCGCGACACGCCGGGCAAGGTCGCAACAGGCTCCTCGATCCCCCGCCCCTCCATCACGAACAGCGGCCAGATGAAATCGCTGGGCGCGATGCGGGTCTCAGCGTGGAGCGCGCGGCTCCAGGCGGTGTAGCGGGTTCGCCGCAGGCGGAGGGCCGGATAGGACGCGAAAGTCATGTCTTCCCCTAACCGAAACCACCCCCGCGCCCAAGATAGCTCATACGCGAAATGCGTTATGCATCCGTTATGACCGTCACGCGTTCAGGCGCGATGACACGTCCCCTTCCCCGACAGGCCATTCTTGTTGTCAACGCGCAGTCCCGGCGCGGCCGCGCACTGTTTGGCGAAGCCCGGGACAAGCTGACCGCCGCCGGCATTACGCTTATCGCCGCCCACGCCGTCCGCGACCCGAAGCGGCTGGGCCAGACGATCCGCGAGGCGCTGGCGAGTAAGCCGCCGATGCTGATCGTCGGCGGCGGCGACGGATCGTTGTCGATGAGCGTCGACGATTTCGTCGGCGGCGATACGGTATTCGCGCTGCTGCCGCTCGGCACCGCCAACAGCTTTGCCCGCACCCTCGGCATTCCGCTCGACCTGGACGGGGCGATCGCGGTGATTGCCGGTGGCGAACGGCGGCGCATTGATCTGGGGATGATCGACGGAGATTACTTCGCCAACTGCGCCGCAATCGGCCTGGCCCCGATGATCGCCGAATCCGTACCGAACGGGTTAAAACGCTGGCTGGGGCGCGCCGGCTATCTGGCGTGGGCCGGGTGGAAATATCTGGGTTTCCGTCCGTTCAGCGTCACCGTCGGCGAAGGCCCGGCAGCGGAGCGACTGAGTGCGGTGGAAGTCCGCATCGCCAACGGCGGATACCACGGCGGCACCGAACTGGTCGAAAGCGCGGAGCCGGACAACGGCGAGATCGTCATTCAGGTTGTCGTTGGCCATGCCAGCCGCACGCTACTGGCAAGTTGGGCAGCCAGCCTGCTGCGCCTGCGCGCGCGCCATTGGACGGTACGCGAATTCCGCGGCCCTACTTTTCGCATCGCGACCGATCCCCCCCTGCCGATCTCGATCGACGGCGAAGTGCTGGCACGTACCCCCGTGACGGCAAAGGTCGCGCGCGCGATTATCGACGTGGCCGCGCCTGCATCGTTGCAGGCATGACCAGCCATTGTGATCGTATCGCGGCGCGCCAGCTCTAGCGCACCCGCCGCGCGGAGGTGATGCGGATCGGTTCCGCGATCATCTGGCCGACCATCGCGCTCTTGCCCTTCTGGGCCACCGTCGGCGCGGCCAGAATCTTGCGGACGACCGGCATGCCCGCAACCACTCGCCCGAACGCCGCATAGCCCAGATTATCGCCCGGCCCGCCCGGCTTGGCGTCCATTGACGGCATCGGGCCGACGGTGATGAAGAAATCACCCATCGCGCTGCCCGGCCGGGTCCGCGCCATCGAAATCGTACCATCGCCATGCGTGAGGCCGGTCTTGCTCGTCGGCTCGTGCGCGATCGGCGGCAAGGCACGGCTGATAGTGTGGCGGATACCTCCCTGGATGAATCCCCGCCCCTTTGTGCGCGGCGTGCGGGCCGCGCGGTAGAAGCTGGTCCCGTCGAACTTCTTCTGGTCGACATAGGCCAGGAAGTTGCGCGTTGTGATCGGCGCCTGCTGTGTTGCCAATTCGATCGTGATCGGCCCGGCGGTGGTTTCCAGCACAACGCGGGGCGACGCGGGCGGTGCGGCGGCAGCCGGGATAGGCGTGAGCAGCAGCAGGGCGAACGAGGCGAAGGTGCGAATCATCGCGGCAAACTGGCGGCGGCGGCGGCGTAAGGCAACCACCGCCCGCCGCCGCTACTGTGCCGCAGCCACCTGCCAGCCGCCGCCGAGCGCACGGAACAGCGCGATTTGCGCGGCGGCGATGCCGGCGTCGGACGCCGCAACATCGGCCTCGGTCGCAGCGAAGGTGCGCTCCGCATCCAGCACTTCCAGAAAATCGACCGTGCCTTCGCGCTGGCGGGCGCGAACGATGCGCACCGCCGTCGCCGCCGCATCGCGCGCCGACACCAGCGCCTGCCGCCGCTCTATCGCCTGCGCATAGGCCGACAGCGCCGTCTCGGTCTCCTGCAGCGCGCGCAGCACCGTGCCGTCGAACGTGGCGAGGGCCGCTTGCTCGTCGGCTCTTGCGGCGGCGATACGGGCCCGTTCCGCTGTCTGGTTCGGGAAGGTCCAGTTGATCAACGGGCCAAGTAGCCAGCGCAGCGGCCCGGCGCCGAAAATGTCACCAAAGCCGGCGCCGGTCGACCCAACCGATCCGCCGAGACTGATCTGCGGGTAGAGCGCGGCGGTGGCAACGCCGATCCGGGCGGTCGACGCGGCAAGGCGGCGTTCCGCCGCCCGCACGTCCGGCCGCCGCGCCAGCAGCGCGGCGCCGTCGCCGACCGGGATCGGCTGAACGACGCGCGGCGTGGTGGCCCGCGCCGACGCCGTTGCCGGCAGATCGGCCGGGGTCCGCCCGGTCAGCGTCGCCAATGCGAACAGTGCCGCCTGGCGCCGCGCGACGAGCGGCGGAATATCCGCCTTGCGCTGGTCGCGCAGCGCGGCGAGGCGCGCGACATCCAGCTTGTTCGCGCGTCCCGCTTCGAACCGTTTGGTCGTCAGTGCGACCGAACGATCGAGCAATTCGACGACCTCGGTCGCGACGTTCAACTGTTCCGCCGCCGCCGCCGCGTCGACATAGGCAGCGATCGTGTCGGAAACGACAGTCACCCGCATCGCATCGGCATCCGCCGCCGCCGCGCCGACATCACCGCGGCCGGCTTCTATGTTGCGGGTGACGCGGCCGAACAGGTCGACCTCATAGGCGACGCTCAACCCGCCATCGACCTGCCAGTCCTCACGCGAAGCGCCAGGCGCGCGCTGGCCTGCCGGCAGGCGGCCATAATTGGCGCCAGCGGCGATGCCGGTACCGGGCAGCCGGTCCGCCCCCGCCTCGCGCAACGCCGCGCGGGCGCGATCGAGGCGGGCGACGGCGACGCGGATGTCGGTATTGGCGGCAAGCGCGTCGCCGACCAGGCCGTCGAGCACCGGATCGTCATAGAGTTTCCACCACTGGTCGGTGCCCACCTCCGCCGTCACGCCGGGGCCGGCGGCGGTGAAGGGACCGGCCGCCGCCGGGGGGGGCGTCGGTGCGACATAATCCGGGCCGGCGGCACAGGCCGCCAGCGCCAGCGCGGAGACGAAGGGGAAGAGCTGGGTCGGTTTCATCGCTACGCGCCTTCCTATTCCGCCGGCTGCAGCCGGCCCTCCGCCGGCGGCCGTCGACGCGCCAGCCGGTCGCCGATCGCCCGGCACACGACGTAGAAGGTCGGGGTGAAGGCAAGGCCGAAGCCGGTGACGCCGATCATCCCGAAGAACACGGCGGTCCCCAGCGCCTGACGCAGCTCCGCCCCGGCGCCGCTGGCGATGACCAGCGGCACGGTGCCGAGGATGAAGGCGAAGCTGGTCATCAGGATCGGCCGCAACCGGGTCTGCGCCGCGCGCACCGCCGCCTCCGTCACCGACAGGCCGTCGCGTTCCTCCGCCTGCTTGGCGAACTCGACGATCAGGATCGCGTTCTTGGCGGCGAGCGCGATCAGCACGACAAGGCCGATCTGGGTCAGGATGTTGTTGTCCATCCCGCGTATGTTGACGCCAACCATCGCGGCCAGCAGACACATCGGCACGATCATGATGATGGCGAGCGGCAGCGTCAGGCTTTCATACTGTGCCGCCAGCACCAGGAACACGAACAGCACCGCCATGGCGAAGACGATGCCGGCGGTGTTGCCCGCCGCCTTCTGCTGATAGGCCATCCCGGTCCATTCATGGCCATAGCCGCTCGGCAATACGCTGTCGGCCAGCTTCTCCATCGTCGTCAGCGACTGGCCGGACGAATAGCCCGGCGCAGTGTCGCCATCGACCTCGACCGCCGGGAACAGATTGTAGCGGACGACACGGTACGGCCCCGCCTTGTCGGCGAAAGTGGCAACCGCGCCGATCGGCACCATCGCACCGGAATCCGAGCGGGTCTGCAGGCTGGCGATGTCTGCGATCGAGGACCGGAACGGCGCGTCGGCCTGCGCCGTCACCCGCCAGGTGCGGCCGAGAAGATTGAAGTCGTTGACATAAGCCGAACCCAGGTAGACCTGCAGCGCCTCGAACACCCGATCCGGCGGCACGCCCAGCATCTCCGCCTTACGGCGATCGATATCCGCGTAGACCCGCGGCGTGTTGGTTTCGAAAAAGGTGAAGATCTGGGTCAGGCCCGGCGTCTCGCGTGCGCGGTCGATCAGCGCGTTGCTCGCATTCGCCAACTCCTGATAGCCGCGACCGTTCCGGTCCTGAACGATCATCCGGTAACCGCCGGCGGAGCCGATGCCCTGGATCAGCGGTGGCGGGATGATCAGCACCGTCGCCTCGTCTATGTCCGCCACGGCACCGCGGGCATTATTCAATATCTGTTCGTAACTGACGCCCAGCCCGCTGCGCTCACCGAACGTCTTGAACGGGAAGAAGGCCGTCGCGGTGTTGGGCGCCATCGTCTGCGACGCGCCGTCGAAGCCGGCGAACGCCACCGATCCACGAATGCCCGGCTGCGCCTGCAGCCGTTCCGCCACCTTGCGGACCACTGCATCGGTCCGTTCCAGCGACGCGCCCGGCGGCAACTGCATCACGGCCATCAGATAGCCCTGATCCTGCGCCGGAATGAAACCGGACGGCGTGACCCAGAACACCCCGCCAGTCACGGCGATCAGCGCGCCGTAGACGATCATCACCCGCTTCGGCATCTGCACCAGCCGCCGGGTCGTATCGGCGTACCAGACGCTCAGTCGGTTGAGCCAGTCGTTGAAACGCTCGCCGGCGCGGACGAACACCCGCCGCCAGCGCGCCGTTCGTTCGGCACCTTCCTCCTCCTGCTCCACGTGCGGCTTCAGCATCAGCGCGGCGAGCGCCGGCGTCAGCGTCAGCGACATGATGAGCGATATGACGGTGGCCGTCGAAATGGTAATCGCGAACTGGCGATAGAACTCGCCAGAAATGCCGGTCAGGAACAGCGTCGGCACGAAGACGGCACACAGCACCAACACGATCGCGACCAACGCCGCCGCCACCTCGTCCATCGATGCGCGCGCGGCTTCCAGCGGGCGCAAGCCCTGCTCAAGATTGCGTTCAACATTCTCGACGACGACGATCGCGTCGTCGACGACCGTGCCGATCGCCAGCACCAGCCCGAACAACGACAGAGTGTTCAACGAATAGCCCAGCGAGGCCAGCACCGCGAACGTACCGACCAGCGATACCGGTATCGCGATGACCGGGATGAACGACGCGCGCCAGCTTTGCAGGAAGACGAGAATGACGACGACAACCAGCACCAACGCTTCAAAAAGCGTTTTCTTCACCGCGCTGATCGATTCGGCGATGAAATCGGTCGGGTTGTAGATGATCCGATATTCCAGCCCTTGCGGAAACTGGGTCGCCAGATCGTTCATCGTCGCCTTGACGGCGTCGGACGTGGTCAGCGCGTTGGTGCCCGGCCGCTGGAGCAGCGCCAGCACCACCGACGGCTTGCCGTCCAGATAGCCGTTATTGCTGTAATCAGCCGCACCCAACTCCACGCGCGCGACATCGGACACGCGCACCTGTCGCCCGTCTGCATCGGTGCGGATGACAATGTCCGCGAATTGCTGGGGATCGGACAAGCGGCCCTGAGTCTCGACGTTTAGCTGGAAAGCGCTTCCGGTGGAGTAAGGCGGCTGACCAAGTGTACCGGCAGCGACCTGGACGTTCTGCGCCCGCAACGCCGCGACAATATCGCCGGCGGTCAGGTTAAGGGCGGAAGCGCGACCAGGGTCGATCCACACCCGCATCGCATAATCGCGCGCACCAAATAGCTGGACGTCACCAACGCCATCGACCCGCGCCAGCACGTCGCGAATCTGAGTCAACGCATAGTTCGACAAATATTGCTGGTCTAACGACCCGTCCGGCGAGACGATATTGACGATCATCAGGAAGTTCGGCGACGCTTTCAACGTCACCACGCCCTGACGCCGCACCTCTTCCGGCAGCAACGGCAGCGCCACAGCGACCCGATTCTGGACCAGCACCTGAGCGGTGTCGAGGTCGGTCCCCTGTTTGAAGGTGACAGTAATCGTCACCCGCCCGTCGCCGGTCGACTGCGACGACTGATACAGCATGTTGTCGACGCCGTTGATTTGCTGCTCGATCGGCGCAGCGACGGTTTCCGCCAGCGTCTCGGCAGAGGCGCCAGGATAGGTCGCGCTGACCGTCACCGTCGGCGGAACGATGTCCGGATATTGCGCGACCGGCAGCGTCAGATAGGCCAGACCGCCAACCAGCGCGATGATAATCGCGATGACCGCCGCGAAGATCGGCCGGTCGATGAAGAATCGGGAAAGGCGCATGCCTTCCTCCCAACAAGAGCAAAACTAGTTGGCGGCGAGGGTTGCCTGCGCGGCAACCGGCGCGACAACTGGCGCGACCGTTTCAGCCTGCGGCGTTATTCGCCCGGCCTTCGGCGTCACCTTCTGGCCGGGGATCGCCGATTGCATACCGGCAATGACAACCCGATCGCCCTGTTTGAGGCCACTGCGGATAATGCGCAGGCCATCGACCACCGCGCCAACCTGAACAGTTCGGGTCACAACGCCGTTGTCAGCGCCCACAACCAGCACCGTCTTGCGCGCCAGATCGGTCTGGACGGCGGCGTCCGGCACCAGCAATGCGCGCACCGTACCGCTGCTGCCCAGCCGCATGTTGCCGAACATACCCGGCGTCAGGAAATAATCGGGGTTGTTCAGCACCGCCCGCCCGCGAATGGTGCCGGAACGCGGATCAAGGCCGTTGTCGGTGAAATCGAGCGTGCCTTTCCAGCGATAATCCGTCTCATCCTGCAGCCGAATCTCCACAACGGCGGGCGCCGCACCGGCATCGCGGTTGCGCCGCGCCTTCAGGAACAGCGCCTCGGACGCGTCGAAGGTGAAATAGATCGGATTGAGCGCGTTGATCGTGGTCAGCAGCGTGCCCCCGGTCCCTTCGCCGCCAGCCACAAGGTTGCCTGCATCGACACGCCGGTCGGAAATGCGTCCGGCGATCGGCGCGCGCACCTGCGTAAATTCCATATCAAGCGCACGCGAGCGGTTGCGCGCCTCCGCTGCGGCCAGCGCCGCCTCGGACGCGCGCACGCGGGCGCGCAGAGCATCGACCTCACCGGCGGACACCGCCTCGTCCGCGATCAGCCGGGTCGCCCGCCCCAGATCGGCCTGGGCCAGCGCCACGGCGCTACGCGCACTGGCGACATTTGCCCGTGCCTCCGCTAGTGCGGCGGCGAACGGCCGGGGATCGATAGTGAACAACAACTGCCCCTTGCGGACGATCTCGCCGTCGCGGAAATGTACCGCAGTGACCGCACCGGACACGCGCGGGCGAATTTCCACCGTCCGACTCGGCGCGAAACGACCGACATAGTCGTCCCACTCGCTAACCTCGCGAACCAACGGCTGCGCAACCGTCACATTCGGCGGCGCCTGCGCGGCCGTCGCTTCCGGCCGGTCGAACAGCATCATCGCCGCTGCCACCACCAGAGCGATGATGATCAGCGCAAGGCCGCCGCGCTGCCACGGCGCCAAGCCGGCAACCCGCTCGCGCAGCCCAACTGAAGACGGCGCGGCATCGGCGCGAACGACAGACCCCTGCATATTCATGCCGGCACGCTCAACGGCGCGGCGACAGAGTCGGGCCGATGACCCTGACAGAAACTGATGCGGACCATGTCATTCCTTTCGATCCGGCACGGCACCGTTGGCACCATGATCACCCACCTGCCCCTTAAAAAAACCGACGCGCCCCCTCTGGCCGGGATGCCCATGGATACCCGGCGACGCGAAAGCGGCCCATTCCGCTCAACGGAACGGTTATGTCCGCCAATAGTTTAATTGGCCGCTTGCACGACCGGCCCCCTCCGGCAGTCGCGGATGAAGCCTCCGCTTTTGATCAATTCAATACCGATCGGTACATATATTGATATTGCACCGCGTCAACCGCTCCAGCCTCATTCCATCACATTTATTTTCTTGGAGCGCGACGGCGCACTACCGCCCCGGCCAGATAATCAGGCTCGTATCGACGAGCTGTTCCAACTGACCGCGGCTTGCACCGGTCCCCGCCTGTACCGCCATACCTTGGAGAATGGCGATGAGATAGTGGGCAAGCGCCCGCGGCTTTACTCCGGGAGGAAAATCGCCATCGGCCGACGCGCGCTCAAACCTGGCAATCAACGCCGCCTCACCCGACGCGCGCCGCGCGATCACCTCCGCCCGGATCGATTCCGCTTCGAGCCCGCAGGCGAGCGAACTGATAACGCTCAGGCAACCGCGCGGGTCCTCGACACCGCAGTGAATGTCGACCGCGCCCCGCAACAGCCGTTCCGCCACCTCGCGCGCGGTAGGCGCGTCGAGCGCGGTCTTCATATACGCCATCTTCTCGCGCTCGTAGAGGTCGAACGCCTTGCGGAACAGCATCTCCTTATTGCCGAACGCAGCGTAAAGGCTCGGCCGGGTGATGCCCATTTCGCTGGTCAGATCGCTGAGCGAGGCCCCTTCATAACCGCGCTGCCAGAACACGCGCAGCGCAGCCGCCAGCGCCACATCGACGTCGAACTCGCGCGGCCGCCCCTTCGCGGGTGCCAGAGCTGTCAGACCTTCCATACCGATCGGTATATAGTAGACGCGCCCGCGCCCGCAACCAATGGTGCGGGCTGCTGCGCGAACAGAGGAATCAACTGACCAGCCTCGGCGCAACGTCGAATGCGACCGTCAACCGCTCACCGGCCTCGAACGGAACCGTACCGTGCCACATGATCGACGGGAACAGCGCCAACCGCCCCGGCGCCGGCTCGATACGGCGGATCGGCGGCAGCGCAAGGTTTAGTTCGGGCGGCGGCGCGCCGACGCTAAGCCAGCCGGCATGCGGGTCCCCTTTGCCAATACTTGCGGGCAGGGCGACATAGAGCGCGGAACTGTACCAGCCCATCGGATGGGTATGGCTGGCGTGATGACCGCGATCGGTCAGCCGGACCGACCATGAACCACTGAACCGGACATCCGCCGGCCGTGCTGCGCCCAGTACCGGGTGGGTCCGGTCCTCTGGCGGCAATTGCGCGGCATGAGCACGAACCGCCTCGACAATCACGGCGCGTAACGCGCGAATTTCCGGCTCATCGCGCGAAAACAGCGGCCCGTCGGTCTGGGTACCACTGCGCACAGACTGGTCAAGATGCTGATGGGTTGCCAGATGGAGCCCGCGCAGATGCTCTGCCAGCGCAGGCAAATCCGGTATTTCCGCAGCAAGATCGATCGTTCCGACCAGGCGCGGGTCACCCATCAGCCAATCAGCGCGCGGATCGCCAAGCAGGCGCCAGATCGTCGCCATATATGGCCACAGAAGATTCGCCTCCGGGTGGGTAAGAAACGGCTGTGCGCGCGACGCGGCCTGGTCGAACCGGCCGGTTCGCAACAAATGGCGGACATGGCGGACGACAAGCGTCATGTCGTTTATTTCCAGCATGCGGTCAAAGAGACGGTCCGCCCGCGCATGGTCACCCAGTTCTGACGCGGCAGTCGCCTCGTTGGCGTCGAATGCCGCGTCCGGCCCGGCAAAGCGACGCCCACGTTCTATAACCTCCAGCGCCTCCGTCATCTGCTCGGCGTGGATGAGAAGGATGATCAGCGCCCGCCAGAGCGACAGATCGCCGGGCGCGGTGGCTATGGCGCGCTCCAGCGAACGCGCGAACCCGCCGCGCTCCCCGGTCATCCATCGCAGCCGGGCAATCTGTTCGTGTCCCGGCAACCAGCCGGGATGTTGCACGAGCAGCGCGTCGAGTCCGTCGATCGCAAGGTCGGTCCTGCCTTCGGCAAAGCGCGCGGCCGCTCGGCCCAGCAACACCTCTCCATCGTTCGGGGCAAGCCGCCCCGCCCATTCGAACAGCGCGCTGGCCGGTCGCCCCGCCTCCAGCGCGACGCGCGCCCGCCCATGCGCGATGGAAGCATCGTCCGGCGCCAGATGGGCCGCCGTCGCCAGCGCCGCCGCCGCCTCGCCATGGCGATCGAGCGCCCGGTTCAGCAGGCCAATAAGCTGCCAGACGACGGCGTTATCCGGCTGGGCACGCGCGACCTCCGCCAGCAATGGCAGCGCCGCTTCCTCCTCAAACCGGTCCAGCGCGGCGCGGCCATAGGCGAACGCCGCCTCCGGATCGGCCAGGTTTCCACCCAGCCGGGCTGCGAGTTCATCGAGCGGGACATGGTCAAAGTCCGGCATTCGGCCCGCCCTGTCCCGCCGCCAGCATGGCCGATACGGCGTCCCGCTCAACCGGACTCAAATCGGGATGCCAGACGTCGATTATGAACACGACCCGTAACGCTTCGCTGCCATTGGCGGCCTCATGTTCGATCGTATCGTCGAAGACGAATGCTTCCCCCGGGGTCCACGAGCGCGTCTCCGCTCCAACCCTGAACCAGCAATGGTCCGGTACGATCAGCGGCAAATGGCACACCAGACGGGTGTTGTTGACGCCGACATGCGGCGGAATGGTCGTGCGGGGCGCCAAGAGCGAAAACATCGCGTTCGGTGAGCACCCCGCCGCGCGCGGCTGGGGAATTTGTTCGAGGACTGCCATCGTGCGCGGGCAGTGCCGCGCATTCTCCTCCACGCGCCGCCCATCCTTCCACAAATGAATCGCTGTCCAATTCCTTGAGCGGTTCAGCGCCTTCCACTGGCGAAGCGGCACCTCGGCCGGATACTGGATATAGGGTTCCAGAAGCGCATGTTCGGCCGCCATGACCGCGTGGAATTCCGCCAGAATGGCATCGCAGGCATGTTCAAGGGCCAACAGCCAGGGAAAGCCGGCCCGGTCATGAAACTCGCGCTCCACCAGGCCGGGATAATGGAAATGCGTCGGTTCCGAATGATAGGGTCGCGTCAGACGCAGCGCATTGCTTCGAAAGCGCGCCATCCGCCTCGCTTCGTCCGCGCTCGCTCGTTTTTCGAACGGCGCCATCGCCACACCGAACCGCTTATCGGCCTCGGCAATATGGGCGCGATGCACCGCTTCTGCGTGGGCAACAGTGGCGCTCATCTGCGCGGGCAGCGCTCCGGCCGGCCGCTGCGCCAGCGCGTTGCCATAGGCCTCGCCCGCGCGTGGATTTCCGGCCCGCTCCATCAGACTCGCCTTGAACAGCAGGGCAACGAAATGCAGCGGATCGCTTCGTAGAGCGCCATCGACCGCCCGCTCGGCTGCCGCGTCATCACCACCGGCCTTGCACATCGCCGCAAGCTTCAGCCAGCTGTCCGGCGGCGCCCCGTTTTCGGCGGTCGCCCGCTCCAGCAGGGCACGCGCGCCGCGAATGTCCCCGCGTTCCGCCGACCGGTCGGCCGCGAGAATGAGCTCAGCCGCGCTCTGGCCTGCGGCACCGGAAGAAGCTTGAGTCATGTTTTCGTTCTAACCGAGGGCACCACAAAGAGAAACGGCGGACCATAGGCCCGCCGCTCCCTCTTCACGATAGGTAACGCCTTAGAAGTCGAGCGTGATACCCGCGTAGATGTACCGACCGAGCGCGTCATACACGTTCGGGAAGGTATTGCCGGAGCAGAACACGCTCGGGCACGCATTGACCGCCGAGCTCGACCCGTTCGCGCCGACAATCGGCGGGTCCTTGTCGAGCAGGTTCTGCACACCGATGCGGAAGGTATAGTGATCCGCCAGCGCGAAAGTCGTCGCCAGGTCGAAGTAGCTCTGGGACGGGATCTTCGCGTTGAACGGCACATACGGCCCGTTCAGCGTCGAGTTGCTGCTGGCCAGGTCGATCTTCACGCTCGAGAAGTAGCGCCACTGAAGCGACACACCGATACCAGACGGAGAGGTATAGGTGAGGCGCGCCTTGTGCCGCCAGGTCGGGTTCGGAATGCCGCAGGTCAGGCCATAATAGCCGGCGCAATCATAGGGCTCCGACACACCGTTGTCGGTGGTCTTCTTGTCGAGCCAGGTGCCGACCACACTCGCGCTCAGCGAACCGATATCGCCGATCTCGTGGGTGTAGCTTGCGTTGACGTCGACACCCTTGGTGCGCAGGCCACCGATGTTGGTCGGGAAATCCTCCACATAGCCGTCCGGCGACCGCCACAGCGAACCGGTCGGGTCACGATGGATCAGGCCGCAGAGGGCCGGATCACCCGTGGTGGCGCACTGCGTAATGATGACGTCCTGACCATACGCCTGGATCGTGTCGGCAATCTTGATGTCGAAATAGTCGACCGTCGCGACGAATCCGGGAAGGAAGCGCGGCTGCAACACCACACCCAACGACTTGGTCGTCGCGACTTCCGGCTTCAGCGACGACACGCCACCGATCAGGCCGTTATACTGGCCCGCGGGGTTGCCGGCGATGTGGCCGTACTGGGACGCGGTAACGCCGGTAAGCGCACACTGCGCCGCCGTGAATTTCGGCGTGCTACCGGTGCAGTCGTCCGAGTTGCCGTTCAGCGCGACGCGAACCGGAGCGAACAGCTCCTGAATGTTCGGCGCGCGCACCGCCCGGTTGTAGCTCGCACGGAACCGAATGTCGCGAACCGGCGCAAAATCGATGCCGAACTTGTACGTGTCGGTCGAGAAGGAGTTGGCGCCAACGCTATAGTCCGAATAGCGATAGCCCGCTTCCAGTGTCAGACTGTCGATGAAATCGTTCTCGACGATCGGCAAGCGCATTTCGCCGAACACTTCCTTGACGTCGTAAGAGCCGGTGATCGACAGCGTCGCCGCGCCCTGGCCGGCAAGGTCGCCGTTGGTGAACGCGGAGTCGGTCCGCAGTTCCAGCGATTCCTTGCGATACTCAACGCCCAGGTTGACGCCCAGACCGCTGGTCGCCCACGGCGTCTGCAGGCCATACTCGCCAAGCAGACCGGTGATCGACGCACTGAACACGCGCTCCTGCGTGTTACCGCGCTGGAAGCCCGGGGTCTGAAGATAGTTCAGCGCTGCCGGATCGACATTGTTCAAGGCGAAAATGTCGTAAGGGACGCAATTCAGGTCGGTCCCGGCGAGAGTCGACCGGCAGGTCGGCACGCCACCCGGACCGGCGACCACGTCCAGCGCCTTCGTCAGCCGCTCGACCGAGAAGTCGTTCAGATAGGTCTCCGAGAAGTTGGTCCGCCCGAACAGATAGTACATGTCATAGGAGAAGGCCGGGCTAAGATCGCCCTTCAGGCCACCCACGACACGGAAGCTGGTGTGCTGCAGGTCATCCTGACGCGGGCCGCCTTCGACGTTGCGCCGCAACGCCTGGAGGAAGCCGCGGTTGTAGGTACCACCAGTCACCGGATCGATGAAGTCGATGACCGGGTAGATCACGCCGTTATCATCCTCGGCATCGACCAGCGGAAAGCCCGTCGGCAGCACCTGATTAACAAGGTTGCCCGGAGCACAAACGATGGCGAGCTGCTGAGCGGACAGCAGCGCGTTGTCGCAGTTGATGCTCAGCGTGTTGCCGAAGTTGCCCGACGGCGCGATCTGAGCGACCGTGCGGTCGTCCATGAACATCGCTTCCAGGTACGGCTTGACCGCGCTGCTAACCTCATATTCCGCAAACAAGCCTGCGGTGTAGCGCTCGTCCGGCCGCTGGTAATAGTTGGTCGGCGCGAAGTTATACGGCGTGAAGCCCGGCTCGAACGTCCGGTTGGCACCGACCTGCCAGGTGTTCGAAGCCCAGTCGAAGAATGTGCCGTTGGCCGAAGTCGCCGAACCGCCGCAGTCGACGACACGGGCCGGATCGGCCTGCAACTGCGACAGGCTGCGCGCCTGGCTGGCGCAAGCCGAATAATCGCGACGATCCTGGGTGACCGCGCGGACCTTGCGATAGCCGGCATAGGCCACGACATGGCCGCGGTTGTCGTCACCGAACGAACCGCCGAAGACAGCGTTGATGTCGAACGTCCCGCCGTCGGCGACATTGCCCTTCGGGTTGCCGAAACCACGGCGCTCCATCGCCGCGTCGAGGATCTTGCCGTTGTTGGTGTGCTGATAGAAGCTGTACTGGCTGTCGAGGCGGAAGCCTTCGAAGTCGGTATCCATGACAAAGTTGACGACGCCCGAAACGGCGTCCGCGCCATACACCGACGATGCACCACCGGTCAGCACGTCGACACGCTTCACCAGCGCCGCCGGAATGGCGTTGAGGTCGGCCGCGGAAGTGGTCGGGTCACCCGGAACCAGCCGGCGCCCGTTGATGAGAACCAGGGTCCGCTCCGAACCGAGGCCGCGCAGGTTGACGGTCGCCGTACCGGTTGCACCGTTGGCGATATTGCCACCCTGCCCCGCGAACACCTGCGGTAGCGAGTTCATCAGGTCTTCCGGACGGGTCGTGCCCTGAAGTTTGAAGTCCTGGCTGTTGACGACGGTAACCGGGCTGACCGATTCCAGGTTCGGCTGCGGAATGCGCGAGCCGGTGACGACGATGTCGGCAACACCCTGATCAGCGGTTTCGGCACCCGGCGCGACCTGCGCCGACGCCGGCGTCGCAATCAGCGCGAGTCCCAGCACGACCGGCGCAACGCCGATGCGCAAGCCCGCGAGCTTGGCTTTCTTTGTCACAATGCGTTCCTTCCCTGTTCGCGGCACGGGCCGCGCGTCCCCACTTCAGCCCGCAACATGTCGGACGAAGCACTGAGCCCGATGTGTCCCGGTCCAGAAGGAGTGTAAAGCTGCAGGGCGCGGAATAGGCCAACTTCTCCGCAACGTGTCACTAAAGTGCAACGGTGCATGTGGCGCAACAGCCGCCCTATCCGAACGGATTAGGCTGCCAAATACTCAGGGTTGTTTTGCGCCTGAAACGACACCTTGCTCCGTCGCTGACGCTACGGCATCGGGCCGGCAAGCGGCCTTGGATCGATGCGGGCGTCGCGCCATTTCATCGACCAGTGGAGGTGGGGCCCCGTGGCGCGGCCGCTCATGCCGACAGTGCCGATCGGGTCACCGCGGCGAACCGCCAGCCCTTCCTTCACGTCGATCCGCGCCAGGTGGAGAAAGGCGCTGTTCAATCCCATGCCGTGGTCGATAATCACCAGATTACCTTCGAGGGTAAACGGCTTTTCCGTCGCCAGAACGACGACCCCGTCCGCCGGCGCGACGATCAGAGCGCCCGATCCTCCCGGCGCGATATCGACGCCGGAATGATAGGCGCCGGGCTCGCCGCGATAAATGCGTTGCGAACCGAACACACCACTAATCCGGCCGCGCACCGGCCACAGGAAACGTTGCCGCCAGCCGTCACTGGCGGCGTCGACACGACGGGCCGCGGCGATCCGCGCCAGTTCCGGCGCGCGCAATTTCCGAAATGCCTCGCTCGGTGTGCCGGCGCTGCGGGCGATATCGACCCGCTCGATCGCCCAGGCGCCCGGCGCCACGGCCAGGCGCTGGCTGTGGGTGCGCCCGTCGGCCAGTGTCGCTACCAGCGTCGCCCCCGGCGCGGCGTCACGGTCAAAGCCGATGACGAAACGCCCGTCGGAGGAGAGCCCGACCGACCGGCCATCGAGCGCGAGCCGGACCGTGCCGGCGGGCGCGGTACCGACGACCAGCCCGCCCTGCACAAAGCCACCTTCGAAAGAGAAGGCAACCGGTGGCGGCGGGGGAGTATCGCGCACGGCCTCGACCACCGGTACGGGCGACGGTGGTTCCGGCACCGGTTGGGGAATGGCCGCGCAGCCGGCAACGATGAACGGCGTCAGCAGAGCGGCCATGCGCCGCCGGACATCGTTCATCGCGCGAGCATCGCCTGCGTCGAAATCTCCGGTGAAGCGTAAGGCTCCTGCCGCTCGACCGACCAGTAGCGCAGCATGTCGAGCGGGATGCGCTCGCCGCTGACCGCGCAGACGACATGGTCGCCGTTGGCGATCATGCGGAAACCGTTGGGCATATACTGCAGTCGCGCCGGGCGGCCCTGGGACATCAACATCGCTTCATCACTCCTATAACAGGGTCGGCTGGTCGGGCTTGTCCGCGACATAGGCACGCCCGCCGGTGCGCTCAACCCGGACATCGACGCTGCCGTCGGCGAAGTGAAGGCTGAGCGCCGCGGCGGAGCGGGCGGCGGCCGCGTCGGCAACAACCGCGCCTGACGGGCGCGCCGCGACCCAGGCATAGCCGCGCGACAGCACATTGTCCGGGTTCAGGGTGACGGCGACGCGCCAGACGGCGGCCAGCCTGTGCGCCGCGCGATCCAGCCCGGCGCGAAGCAGGCCGGGGCGGAGCGCGCCGCCGGCGCGGGCGAGATCGCCGCGCGCATCGGACAGCCGGCGACCAAGGCCGCGCCGCAGCCGTTCGCCGAGATCAGCGGCGCGCTGGCGTTGCGGGTCGAGCAGCAGCGCCGGGGTGGGCAGCAGGCGCGCAAGCCCGGCCAGCCGCTCGGCACCGCGCTCATGATAGCGGCGGGCGCAGCGTTCCATGCGGGCGCCACGCTCGCGCAAGCCGGCGAGCAGCTCGGCGCGGACGGGGACAGCGATCTCGGCGGCGGCGGTCGGGGTCGGCGCGCGCATGTCGGCGGCGTAGTCGGCAAGCGTGGTGTCGGTTTCATGGCCGACGGCGGAGATCGTCGGGATCGAGCAGGCAGCGATGGCGCGGACGACGACTTCCTCGTTAAACGCCCACAGATCCTCGATCGAGCCGCCGCCGCGGGCGACGATGACCAGATCCGGCCGGGGCACCGGGCCGCCGGGAGAGAGGGCATCGAACCCGCGCAGCGCGGCGGCGACCTGCTCGGCGGCACCGGCGCCCTGGACGGCGACCGGCCAGAGGACGACGCGGCTGGGGCAGCGGTCGGCGAGGCGGTGGAGGATGTCGCGAATGACCGAGCCTGTCGGCGAGGTTATCACCCCAATCACACCGGGGAGGAATGGCAAGTTGCGTTTGCGCTCCTGTTGGAAAAGCCCCTCCCCGGCCAGCTTGGCCTTCAGCTTTTCCAACAGCAGCATCAGCGCGCCTTCACCGGCCAGTTCCAGCGATTCGACGACGATCTGGTATTTGGAGCGGCCGGGATAGGTGGTCAGCTTGCCGGTCGCGATCACCTCTATGCCGTCTTCCGGGCCGAACGGCAGGCGGGCGACGGTGCCTTTCCACAACACCGCGTCGATCAGCGCCTTGTCGTCCTTCAGCGCCAGATAGGCGTGGCCGGACGCGGCGCGCTTCCACCCGGAAATCTCACCGCGCAGCCGGACATGGCCGAACCGGTCCTCCACCATCCGTTTCAGCGCGCCGGACAATTCGCTGACGGTCAGCGCCGGCGCGTTGTCGCCAAAGCCTTCCTCGGCTACGAGCCGGCCGGCGGCGTCGAAGGAAGGGGTATCGGTCATGAAAGTCCTGCTGCTGGGATCGGGCGGGCGCGAAGATGCGCTGGCGTGGAAACTGGCGCAATCGCGCCTGCTGAGCAAGCTTTACGCCGCGCCGGGCAACCCGGGAATCGCGCGGCACGCCGAATGCGTCGCGCTGGACGCGACCGACCATGCGGCGGTGATCGCCTTTGCCCGCACGCAGGCGATCGCCCTGGTCGTCGTCGGACCGGAAGCGCCGCTGGTCGACGGGCTGGCCGACAGCCTGCGCGCCGCCGGCATAGCGGTCTTCGGCCCCGACCGGGCGGCGGCGCAACTCGAAGGATCGAAAGCCTTCACCAAGGCGCTGTGCGCCAGCGCCGGCATACCGACCGCCGCCTATCTGAGCACCGATTCGACCGACGCGGCGCTGGACGCGCTCGCCCGGTTCGGCCTGCCCGTGGTGATCAAGGCGGACGGTCTGGCGGCGGGCAAGGGCGTGGTCATCGCCACCACCCGCGCCGAGGCGGAAGCGGCGGTGCGCGCGCTGGCCGGCGGCCCGCTGGTGCTGGAGGAATTCCTGGAGGGCGAGGAAGCCAGCCTGTTCGCGATCAGCGACGGGCAAAGCGTCGTGCCGTTCGGTGCGGCGCAGGACCACAAGCGCGTCGGCGACGGCGACACCGGCCCCAATACCGGCGGCATGGGCGCCTACAGCCCGGCGCCGGTGCTGACCCCGGCGCTGGAGGCGCGGGCGATGGCCGAGATCGTCGAACCGACGGTCCGGGCGATGGCGGCGGCGGGGACCCCCTATTCGGGCGTGCTCTATGCCGGGTTGATGCTGACCGCCGACGGACCGAAGCTGATCGAATACAATGTCCGCTTTGGCGACCCGGAAGCGCAGGTACTGATGCCGCGCTTTACCGGCGACCTGCTCGAACTGATGCTGGCCACCGCCGAGGGGCGGCTGGCCGAAGCGCCGGCGCCGGTGTTCAGCCCGGACGCCGCGCTGACCGTGGTGATGGCGGCGAACGGCTATCCCGGCACGCCGGAAAAGGGCGGCAGCATCGCCGGGCTGGACGCCGCCGAGGCGACCGGCGCGACGCTGTTCCACGCCGGCACCGGCCGGGACGCCGACGGCGGGCTGATTGCCAATGGCGGCCGGGTGCTGGCGGTGACCGCGACCGGCGCCAGCGTCAGCGCGGCGCGCGACGCCGCCTATCGCGCCGTCGCCGCGATCCGCTTCCCGACCGGCTTCTGCCGCAGCGACATCGGCTGGCGCGAAGTGGCCCGCGAGGCCGGCGCCTAGCCGGCGGGGGGCACCAGCCGGTAGACGATGCCGTCGACCGTGGCGGTGGTTGGCGCGGCGGCGACCGGCATGCTGCCGCCCCGCGCCTTCAGCGCCGCCTGTATCCGCCGCAAGCGCCGCCGCACCGTATTGGGGATCACGGTGCGGGCAAGGCCGCGCAGCTGCCAGCGCAGGCTTTGCCACAGCGACGATATCGGCGTGACCGAATAGACCGCATTGGCATGGACGCCCCGCCGCAGGCGGTAGCCGAGCGGGGTGAGATGCGTGGCGATCCAGTCTTCCGACGGCAGGTTTTCAAGCAGGATGATCGGCTTGCACCGGTGGATGATGGCGAGCGCGCCGGTCAGTGCCGGTTCCTCGAACCCCTCGACGTCGAGCTGGATGATGCTGACCGCCCGGTCGGCGGGGACGATATCGTCGATCCGCACGATGCGGATCGCTTCCCCCGCGCCGACGGCGTGCGACGGCGCCCCGGTCTGGATATAGCTCAGTTCGCCAAGCAGCTGGCCGATCGCGTCGTGGGTGGCGATTTCCGCTTCGCTGGCCGCATCGCCCAGCCCGGCATGGGTCAGCACGA
This sequence comes from Sphingomonas flavalba, assembly GCF_047553045.1. GTDB lineage: Bacteria > Pseudomonadota > Alphaproteobacteria > Sphingomonadales > Sphingomonadaceae > Sphingomonas_L > Sphingomonas_L flavalba_A. The sequence continues at coordinate 2,392,105 of NZ_CP180208.1, forward strand.
CATTGTCCAGCCCGTTCAACTGGCCGGTGATCGCCGCGCAGACATAGTTGACGTGAACCGGCTCGAACGCCCACAGCCGGGCGCCGGGGGCGAGCGCCCGCGACACGCCGGGCAGGAAATCGCCGAAGAAAGTCCCGGCGTGGACGACGTCGTCGGCACCGGCATGCCGGCGAAGAAATTCGATTGTCCGCGGTTCGTAGACGCCGCCTCCAGCGACGACACGCGCGCATTGGCGCAGGGGAGAAGCGGCGGGTACGCAGTAGGTGCCCAGGCGATTGCGGGCGATCAGACAGATCAAATCCTGCGCGGGCGGAAGGCCCCGGTCCGATGCTTGCATCCTCTGTTTCCCTTCGCATTCGCCTTTCTTCGGGGGTTGGAGAGAAAATGACACAGGCCCGCAAGGGTTGCAAAGAGGCGGTTTCGGCTTAGGATTCGGCGCGGAATCGCAAGGGGGAATGCCATGCCCGCCAATTGGCCTTTGATACTGCTTGTCCTGCTGGTGATCGCCGTCGGCCTGTGGTGGCTGCTCGGCCGGAGCAAGAGCATCGACACCCGCACCGGCGCCACGCCCGATGCGCCGAAGGTGCCGGAAGCCCCGGCCCCCGCGCCGCTGGAGCGCGCCACCACCCCGCCGCCGGTCGCGCCGCAGCCGCTGACCAGCGCGCCCGCCCCGGCAGAGGCCGCGCCGGCACCGGTTGCCCCGCCTGCCCCGCCGGTCGCGAAGACAGCGCCGGCAGCAAAGCCGGTCCCGGCCAAGCCGGCCGCCCCGGCGAAGCCCAAGACCGTGGCCAAGGCACCGGCGGCGAAAGCGCCCGCCGCGCCGAAGCCCACCGCGAAGCCGAAAGCCGCCGTCAAGCCGAAAGCGGCGCCCGCCGCCACGCCGGCCACGCCGGACGACCTGCTGCTGCTGAAAGGCGTCGGCCCCAAGCTGGCGGTGCTGCTGAACGAGCTGGGCGTCAGCCGTTTCGAGCAGATCGCCGGCTGGAGCGATGCCGAGCTGGCGCGCATCGACGCGCAGCTGGGCGCGTTCAAGGGCCGCGCCGCCCGCGACAAGTGGGTCGAGCAGGCCGGTTATCTGGCGAAGGGCGACACCGCCGGTTTCGAGGCGAAGTTCGGCAAGCTTTGACGGGCGGCGGCATTCGCCCCCCCCGCTTCACCCCCGCTGAAGGGTATTGCAGCGAAGGCCCGGCGCTTTACTGGACACGCCTGACCGGAATGTGCCGGAATACGGGTGGCCCGCCGTGTCGAATAGCCAGCCGGACGACCGGTCAGGGCTGGGCGGTGACCAGCAGCTTGTCGATCTTGCGGCCGTCCATGTCGACGATCTCGAAGCGCCAGCGCTGTTCGACGAAATGTTCGCCGACCGTCGGCAGGCGACGCAGCACCGACAGGGCGAAACCGGCCACCGTCGCATAGTCGCGATCGTCCGGCAGGGTGATGCCCAGCCGTTCGGCGAGCGTATCGGCATACATCGCGCCGGAGACGAGCAGGCTGCCGTCCTCACGCTCGACCAGATCGGGGTCGGTGCCCTCGTCGCGATCCGACACGAATTCGCCGGCAATCGCGATCAGCAGATCGGCCGGGGTCAGGATGCCGTCGAGATGGCCATATTCGTCGTGGACAACGACCATCGGCACTTCCGCCGCGCGCAGCGCTTCCAGCGCGTCCATCGCGTCGAGCTGGTCCGGCACCGCCTGCACCGGGCGCATCAGCGCGCGCAGGTGGAGCGGGCGACCGGCGACCAGCGCCGCCATCACGTCCCGGCTTTGCAGCACGCCGACGACGTCGTCGACCGAGCCGTCGGCAACCGGCAGGCGGGTATGCGGCGTTTCCGCCAGCCGCGCCGCGACGGTCGCGGCATCGGCGTTGACATCGATCCAGTCGATCTGGTTGCGCGGCGTCATCACTTCGCGCACCGGCCGGTCGGCGAGGCGGACGACGCCGGAGATGATCGCCCGTTCGCTTTCCTCGATCACGCCGGAGCGGCTGGCTTCGGCGACGATCAGTTGCAGTTCCTCCGCCGTCACCCGCGCGTCGCGTTCCCGCTTCAGGCCGATCAGCCGGAAGATCAGGCTGCTGCTGCGGTCGAGCAGCCAGACGATCGGCGCGGTCAGCCGGGCCAGCCACAGCATCGGTTTCGCCATGAACACCGCGATCGGCTCCGGCGTGCGCAGCGCGATCTGTTTCGGCACCAGTTCGCCGACGATCAGCGACGCATAGGTGGTCAGGCCGATGACCAGCGCGAAACCGATGGTGCGGGCATGCGCCGGATCGACGCCGAGCCGGGCAATCCGTTCCGCCACCGGCCCGCCGAGGCTGGCCCCGGAATAAGCGCCGGCGACGATGCCGATCAGGGTGATGCCGATCTGCACCGTCGACAGAAACTTGCCCGGATCGGCGGCGAGGGCCAGCGCGGCACGGGCGCCGGGGCGGCCGGCCTTTTCCATCGCCTGCAGCCGGGGGCGGCGGGCGGAGACGATCGCCAGTTCCGACATGGCGAACAGGCCGTTGAGAGCGATCAGCGCGAGGATGATCGCGACGTCGAGCCAGGGGAAGGGAGAGAGCGGCGGCATGATGCGGTCAAATCCCCTTTGCCGCGAAACTGTCCGTTTCACAACCATGCGATCATCACCGGTTCAGCGGGAACCGATCAGGACGCGGGCGGTTGAGGTTCAAACCATATCGTTACGGGGACGCCATATGCTCGCATCATCCTTTACCCGCATCATCGCCGCGACCGCGCTCGTCGCGACCACCGCCGCCTGCACCACCGACCCGGATACCGGGCAGCGCCGCATGTCCAAGGCCGGGATCGGCGCGATCGGCGGTGCGCTCGGCGGCTATCTGCTCGGCGACATCGTCGGCGGTCGGCACGACCGGACCGAAAAGGTGCTGGGTGCCGGCATCGGCGCGCTCGCCGGCGCCGGGGTCGGCACTTATATGGACCGGCAGGAACGCGAGCTGCGCGCCCGCACCGCCGGCACCGACGTCGACGTCCGCCGCGATGGCGACAGCCTGGTGCTCGACATGCCGTCCAACGTCACCTTCGCCACCGACCAGTCGGCGATCGAGCCGCGCTTCCGCACGACGCTCGACCAGGTGGCGGACACGCTGGCCCGCTATGATTCGACGCTGGTCGACGTGTACGGCCACACCGATTCGCAGGGCAGCGACGATTATAATCAGGCGCTGTCGGAACGGCGGGCGCGCGCGGTTGCCGATTATCTCGGCATGCGCGGGGTCAACCCGGCGCGGATCGGCACCCGCGGTTTCGGCGAGAGCCAGCCGATCGCCAGCAACGACACCGCCGAGGGCCGCGCCGCCAACCGCCGGGTCGAGATCCGCATCGAGCCGCTGCGCGCCGAGGACGGTCGGCGGTACTGACGCCGGCTGGCTTTGGGGCGGTGCCGGTTCAGCGCCGGCCGTGCCGGTTCAGCGCCGGCTGGCGAAGAAGGTCCTGAGCAGGGCGGCCGCCTCCGCCTCGCCGATGCCGGGGTAGACCTCCGGCCGGTGGTGGCAGGTCGGCTGGGCGAAGATGCGGCCGCCATGCTCGACCGCGCCACCCTTCGGATCGGCGGCGGCATAATAGAGCCGGGCGATCCGCGCATGGGCGATCGCGCCGGCGCACATCGCGCACGGCTCCAGCGTGACATAGAGCGCGCAATCGGTCAGCCGCTCCGCGTTCAGATGGGCGGCGGCGGCGCGGATGGCGAGGATTTCGGCATGGGCGGTCGGGTCGTTCAGCCGGCGGGTGGCGTTGGCGGCGCGGCCGACGATCACCCCTTCGCGCACCACGACCGCGCCGACCGGCACTTCCCCCGCCGCGCCCGCCTCCGCCGCCAGCGCGAGGGCGATCCGCATCGGTTCGGGCAAGGGAAAACCGCTCACAGCAGCGCGTCGAGCAGGCCGATCAGCGGCTTGTCGGCCGGCGGCATCGCCAGGGAGTGAAGCGCGAGCGGGCGCACCCATTTAAGCGCCGGCGCCTCACGCGGTTCCGGGATACCGCGCCATTTGCGGCAGACATAGAGCAGCAGGATCAGGTGGCGCTCGCCGAGCGGGGCGCTGGCGAAGGCGGCCGGGGCGAGGCAGGCCTGATCGGTGGCGATGCCCAGTTCCTCCGCCAGTTCGCGGATCAGCGCCGCTTCCGGGGTTTCGCCCGGCTCGACCTTGCCGCCGGGAAATTCCCACAGCCCGGCCATCGCCTTGCCCTCCGGCCGCTGCTGGACGAGGACACGGCCGTCGGCATCGACCAGCGCCGCCGCGACCACCAGAAGTTGATCCGTTCTGCTTTCCATGCCGGCGCTCATAAGGCTTTTTTAACGCCCCGGACCATAGCGTCGTGGCGCTTTGGAACAGCATATGATCGGATACCACCATGCGTGGATGTGTCGGACGCCTCGCCCGCGACCTGCGCGGTGCGACCGCGATTGAATACGGCCTAGTCGCCGCGTTGATTTCTCTCGGTATTCTTGGGTCGCTTACGGCATTCGCCGGTACGTCCATCGACATATGGGCGCGGGTCGCCGCAAAATTCGCCACCGGGTAAGTATTTGTTAATAGCATTTACTTGCGGCGCTTAAGTTTTTCTCAACCAGCTCCCTCCTAGAGGCTTCATTGCGGCTTGGAATCGAATTCAAAGCCGCCGGGTGACAGTCACTTTCGACCAAGGAGATCGGTTATGAAGCTTATCCGTAACATTCTCGCCAACAAGAAGGGCGCGACCGCCATCGAATACGGCCTGATCGCCGCCCTGATCGCGATCGCCGCGATCACCGCGATGACCAGCCTCGGCAGCCAGTTGACCAAGACGTTCAACAAGGCCCAGACCGAAATGGCGAAGACCAACTGATTTCGCCGGGTTCGCAAGAACCCGCGCCAATCGGTAGGACGGGGCGTCGGAGCGATCCGACGCCCCGTTTTCGTTTGCGCTGGACGGCGGCCGCGCCGGACGTCAACGGCCCCAGCGGCGGACTGTTCATATTCGCGGCGCGATCCGGTAAGGCCGGGCGATGGCCGCGCGTTCCCGCACCCGAAAATCCGTTCCCGCGCGCATCCTGCGCCTGCTGCTGAAGGCGGTGCTGTGGTTCGTCGGGCTGAGCCTGCTCTGGGTCACGGCGTACCGTTTCGTGCCGCCGCCGCTCACCGTCACGATGATCGGCGACGTGCTGGGCGGGCGCAGCGTCACCAAGGACTGGCTGAGCCTGGCGCGGACCGACCCGAACATGGCGCGCGCGGCGATCGCCGCCGAGGATTCGAAATTCTGCAGCCACCACGGCTTCGACGTCGACGCGATCGCCGCGGCAATGAAGCGCAACGCCCAGGGCGGCCGCGTGCTGCGCGGCGGATCGACGATCAGCCAGCAGACGGCGAAGAACGCGTTTCTGTGGCAGGGCGGCGGCTTGTTCCGCAAGGGGCTGGAGGCGTGGTTCACCCTGCTGATCGAAACGATCTGGGGCAAGAAGCGGATCATGGAAGTCTATCTGAACATCGCCGAGACCGGCATCGCCACCTACGGCGTCAACGCCGGGGCGCAGCGCTATTTCGGCCATGACGCGACCCGGCTGAGCGCGACCGAGGCGAGCCGGATCGCCGCGGTGCTGCCGCTGCCCAAGAAGCGGCCCGGCGCCGCCCCGACCGGCTATACCCGCCGCTACGGCAACGCGATTTCCCGCCGCGTCGGCATCGTCCGGCGCGACGGGCTGGACGCCTGCCTGCGCTGAGCCGGCGCGCGGAGCGTACACATGGGCTGGCGGCCTCCCCGGCGCGCGCCGGGGTGGGCCGATATAGCCGCGATCAGAACGGCAGCTTGAAACCCGGCGGCAGCGGGAGGCCACCCTTCAGCTTGCTCATTTCCTCGTTCGAGATGGCGTCGGCCTTGGTGCGGGCGTCGTTGAACGCGGCGACGACCAGATCCTCCAATATCTGCTTTTCCGACGGCGCGAGCAACGTTTCGTCGATGGCCACGCCGATGATCCGGCCCTTGGCGCTGGCGCGGACCTTGACCAGTCCGCCGCCCGACGCGCCCTCCACCTCTATCGTGTCGAGCGCCGCCTGCGCCTCCGTCATCTGCTTCTGGATGGTTTCGGCCGCTTCCTGCGCGGCTCGCATCATCTTTTCGATATCCATGTCATGCACTCCTGGCGTCGCGCGGCCTGTAGTCGATCAGCTCGGCGTCTGGAAAGGCATCCAGCGCCGCGCGGACCAGAGGCGCCGCAAGAATCGCGTCGCGCGCGGCGGTTTCGGCGGCGCGCTGCTGCTCGATCAGGCTCGGCTCTGCCGCGCCGTCATCGGTGGTGATCGTCCAGTCCGCCCCGGTCGCGGCCTTCAGCGCGGCGGCGAGGTCGCGGTTGAAGTCGCTGGGCAGCGGCCGCGCCGGACGGATCGCCAGTAGCGGCGGCGCATAACGCTGCAGGCCGACGCAGTCATGCAGCTGCAGCGCAATCTGACGACGGCCGCTCCGTTCGACAAGGTCGATCATCGCCCGAAAATCGGCAGGAAATTGCGCGGCGGGCGCAGCGCCCGACGACGGCGGCGCGGATGACGCGGCCGGCGCCCCGGCAGCCGCACCAGCGAGCCGTTCCGCCAGCGCGCCGGGATCAGGCAGGCCGGAAGCGTGGATGACCCGGAGCAGCGCCATTTCCGCCGTTTCCAGCGGCAACGCGGCGCGCGTGGTTTCATCGTGCCCCTTGAGCAGCAATTGCCACAGCCGGTGGAGCGCGGCGAAGGACAGGCCCGCCGCCCAGTCGGCATAGGCCTGGCGCTCCTCATCCGACTGCGCCGGGTCGCCCGGCGTACCGACCCGGCGCAGGGTCACGCCATGGACGATTTCGAGCAGCGCGCGCAGCACCGCCGCCGGTTCCACCCCCATGTCGTGCTGGGCGCGCAGCGCGGCGAGCGCCTCCGTCGCCTGGCCGGCGAGCAGCACCGCGAACAGCCGGCGGATCGCGCCGCGATCGGACAGGCCTAGCATGTCGCGCACCTGCGCGGCGGTAACCATGCCGCTGCCTTCCGTTCCGGCATGGGCGATCGCCTGGTCGAGGATCGACAGGCCGTCGCGCGCCGACCCTTCCGCCGCCCGCGCGACCAGCGCCAGCGCCTCCGGCTCCGCCGACACGCCTTCCGCCTCTGCCACCCGGCCGAAATGGGCGGCGAGCTGGTCGGCGCTGATCCGGCGCAGGTCGAAGCGCTGGCAGCGCGACAGCACCGTCACCGGCACCTTGTTGACCTCCGTCGTCGCGAACAGGAACTTGACGTGGGCCGGCGGTTCCTCAAGCGTCTTGAGCAGGCCGTTGAACGCCGCCTTCGACAGCATATGCACTTCGTCGATGATGTAGATCTTGTAGCGGGCGGAGACCGCCGCATAGCGCGCCGCCTCGATGATCTCGCGGATGTCGTCGATGCCGGTGTGGCTGGCGGCGTCCATTTCGATCACGTCGATATGCCGGCCCTCGGCGATCGCCCGGCACGGTTCGCACTGGCCGCACGGGTCTATCGTCGGCCCGCCCTGCCCGTCCGGCCCGACGCAGTTCAGCGCCTTGGCGATCAGCCGCGCCGTCGACGTCTTTCCAACGCCGCGCACACCGGTGAGCAGGAAGGCATGGGCCAGCCGGCCGTTGCGGATGGCGTTGCCCAACGTCTGCACCATCGCGTCCTGGCCGATCAGCTCGGCGAAGGTCTGCGGGCGATATTTGCGCGCGAGGACGCGATAGGGTTGGGATTCGGCCATCCGGGAACCCTTAGAGTCTGATTCCCCTGTGTGGAAGCGGCGGCTTGTGTGGACGCGGCACGGCACGGCCGCGACGGGATGGATGTATAAGAGGGGGGCAGGTGGGAGCCGGAACGACCCGACACGAAATCGTTGCGGCTGCTTCCTTCCGGACCTGACCGGGTTGGCGACGGCGCCGTCCGCCCGACTCCCAACCGCCATATGGAGGCTCCCGCGCGCCGGCGCAAGATGTCCCAGGATGGGACCCGTGCACCGCAGAATGTCGCGCTTATACAATACAAAAACATGAACAAATGCTAACGAAAAGTTAACGAGAGCCAAGGTCGCCCCATCCAATCGTCCACGCACACCGATTTAGGGGAATACGTATGTCTTCGAGTAAATTCCTTCGCCGCACGGCGATGGCCGCCGCGCTTGCCGTCGGCATCTCCGCCGTTCCGGCCGGCGCCGCCACGCTGGAACTGGCGCTTGCCATCGACGGCTCCGGCAGCATTAGCGGCAACCAGTTCAAGCTGCAGCGCGAAGCCTATGTCAGCGTGCTGAGCGACCTGAGCGTGCTGCCGCAGGACGGATCGGTCGCGATCGGCGTCTATCTGTTCGGCACCAACGTCACCACCGTGTTCAGCTTCGCCGAGATCACCGCCGCCAACCACGGTGCGCTGATCGCCGCGCTGAACGGCATGGTTCAGCCGGGTGGCAGCACCAGCATCTCGCGCGCGATCAATGCCGCGACCGCTGACATCTTCAGCAACGCCATCACCTCTGACCGCCAGCTGATCGACGTGTCGACCGACGGCGCGCACAACGTTGGGCCCAACCTGGCCACCTCGCGCGCTGACGCGCTTGCCGCCGGCATCGATCAGATCAACTGCATCGGCATCGGCAACGGCGCGAATTGCGGCAACGTAATTGCCGGCAACGGCGCCTTCTCGCTGCATGCCTCCACTTTCGACGACTTCGAAGCGGCGCTGCGCAAGAAGATCGTCCGCGAAGTGACCGGCACCGTGCCGGAGCCGACGACCTGGGCGATGCTGATCGCCGGTTTCGGCCTGATCGGCGGCGCGATGCGCCGGCGCCGGGTGACCAGCTCGGTCTCCTTCGCCTGATCCGCAGATGACGGCGGCCGTGCCCTCGCTCCGGCGGGTGGCACGGCCGCTTTTTTTTGCCTGCTCAGCGCCCCTGCATGTTGCGGCTTTCCGCCGGGATGCGCACGGTCAGTTCGGTCAGGCCGCCGTCCAGGTGGATCTGGCAGGCCAGCCGGCTGGTCCGCGTCGCCCCGGCGGCAAGATCGAGCATATCCTCCTCCATCTCCGTCGCCGGCGGCAGCTTCGCGAAATCGGCGGCATCGACGATGACATGGCAGGTCGAACAGGCCATCTGGCCCTCGCAGGTCCCCTCCAGCGGCTGGCCGTCGGCCTGGGCGATGTCGAGCAGCTTGGCGCCGGGCGCCGCCTCCACCTCCCGCGCCGAACGGCCGTCGGCGCTGACGAAGCGGACGCGGGTCATGCCGTCCCCCGCTGCGCCGCCGCGGCCGCATCGATCAACGCCAGCGCGCGGGCCAGTTCCTCGCGCGTCGTATAGCGGCCGAAGCCGAGCCGGATGCTGGCGCGCGCCAGCCGGTCGTCCAGTCCAAGGGCGCGCAGCACATGGCTGGGCCGGCCCGAACCGCTGGCGCAGGCCGAGCCGGCGGAAAAGGCGACATCGCGGACCGCCGAGATCAGCCGCGCCGAATCCACCCCGTCGCGGCGGATGTTAAGATTGCCGTGGTAGCGGCGCTCCGCATCGCCGTTCAGCGTCCAGCCGGGCAGCGCGGTCCGGGCCAGCGCCCAGAGTTCGGCGACATGGGCATGGTCCCGCGCCGCATGGTCGCGCAGCAGCCCGGCGGCGGCACCGAAGCCGGCGCACAGCGCCGGGGCCAGCGTCCCCGAACGCAGCCCTTCCTCCTGCCCGCCGCCGTGGATCAGCGGCGCGATCTCCACCCCGTCGGCGATCCACAGCGCGCCGATGCCCTTCGGCCCGTGGACCTTGTGGGCGGAAATGGCGACCATGTCGGCCGCCGGCACCGGCACCCGGCCGAAACCCTGCACCGCGTCGCACAGGAACAGCGCCCCGGCGGCACGGGCGATCGCCGCCAGTTCCGCGACCGGCTGAACCACGCCGATCTCGTTATTGACCAGCATCACCGCGACGATGGAGGTGCGTTCGTCGATCACCCGCCGCGCTTCGTCGAGCGAGACCAGCCCGGCGGCGTCGACGCCAAGCAATACCGCTTCAAACCCCTGGCTGCCCAGCCAGCCGGCGCTGTCGAGCACGGCGGCGTGCTCGGTCGCGACGGTGACGATGCGGCGGCGGCCGGGCGCGGCGGTGGCGGCGGCGCCCTTCAATGCGGTGTTGATCGCCTCGGTCGCGCCGCCGGTGAACAGCAGCCGCCCGCCCGGCAGCGCCAGCGCAGCGCGGACGGCGTCGCGCGCCACCTCCACCGCCGCGCGCGCCGCCCGGCCCATGCGGTGCGCGGAATGCGGATTGCCGAACGCCTCGCCCAGCCAGGGCAGCATTGCCGCCCGTGCCTCCGGCGCCAGCGGCGTCGTCGCCTGATAATCGAGGTAGACGGGGGCGCTCATGCCGCGCGGCTGCGAGCGTCGGCGGCGATCCGCTTCCATTGTTCGAGGAAGCGGTAGACGTCGGCACGGCTGGTATCGGGGCCGAAGCTGACCCGGATCACCTCGCGCGACGCCGCTTCGTCCCAGCCCATCGCGGCCAGGACATGGCTTGGCTTCAGCGTGCCGGACGAGCAGGCGCTGCCCGCCGACACCGCGATGCCGGCAAGGTCGAACTGGATCAGCTGGGCGGAAGCGGCGACGCCGGGCATCCGGTAGGAAGCAATCGCCGGCGAGCGTTCGCTGCGCCGCGCCACCGCCTGGCCCCCGGCCGCCTCGACCGCGCCGTCGAGATGGGCGCGCAGGTCGCGGGCGCGGTCTATCCAGCCGCGCGGCGCCTCCAGCGCGGCCGCCATCGCCAGAGCGCCGGGCAGATTCTCCGTGCCGGGGCGATAGCCCTGTTCCTGCCCGCCGCTCGGGCTGAGCAGCGCGAAATCGCTGACCAGCAGCGCGCCGATCCCCGGCGGCGCGCCGAATTTATGCCCGGACAGCGCGATCAGATCGGCCGGCGGCAGCGCCAGCTTGCCCGCCGACTGGGCGCAGTCGGCGAACAGCAGGCCACCGGCGCCGCGCACCACCGCCGCAAGATCGGCGAGCGGCTGGACCACGCCGGTCTCGCTGTTGACCGCCTGGATCGCGACCAGCGGCCGTTTCGCGCCGAGCGCGCCAAGCCGGCCGGCCAGCGCGTCGCGGGCGACGGTGCCGTCGGCCTGCACCGGCAGAAAGAACGCCTTGGGCGCAACCCGGTGCACCGCGTCATGCTCCACCCCGGACACCAGCCGCGCATCGGCATCGGCGCGGGTCAGCGCGATGTGGATCGCCTCGCTGGCGCCGCTGGTGAAGATCAGTTCGCCATCCCAGCCGAGCGCCGCCTTGATCCGCGCGCGGGCATCCTCCAGCGCGGCGCGGGCCGCCCGCCCCTCTGCGTGCGGCGACGACGGGTTGGCCCAGTGCGCGATCCCCGCCGCGTAGGCGGCGGCGGCCGGCGCGGTCACCGGCGTCGTCGCGGCATGGTCAAGGTAGAGGCGGCTGGCCAAGGCGGTTCCCAAAGATTGCGAATTCCGCCCTCACAATTATATAGGCTTTCTCCCCCGCGCCACCCGCGCGGCGCCATTCTGTCATTTTTCGTTCAGCAGGTGCGATGCCCGAAGTCATCATCCCCGGCCCCGAAGGCCGCCTCGAAGGTCGTTTCAGCCCGCCGCCGCGCCCGCGCGCGCCGGTGGCGATGATCCTCCATCCCCACCCGTCGAGCGGGACGATGAACAATCACATCGTCCAGGCGCTGTACCAGACGTTCGTCCGGCGCGGCTTCGCGACGCTGCGCTTCAACTTCCGCGGCGTCGGCAAGAGCCAGGGCAGCTTCGACAACGGCATCGGCGAACTGTCCGACGCCGCCGCCGCGCTCGACTGGGTGCAGAGCTTTCACCCGGAAGCGCAGACGACGTGGATCGGCGGGTTCAGCTTCGGCGCGTGGATCGGCATGCAGTTGCTGATGCGGCGGCCGGAGGTGCGCGGCTTCATCTCGATCGCGCCGCCCGCCAACATGTACGACTTCACCTTCCTCGCCCCCTGCCCGTCATCGGGCATCATCATCCAGGGTGAGGCGGACGAGGTGGTGACGCCGTCGGCGACGCAGAAGCTGGTCGACAAGCTGCGGACCCAGCGCCACATCACCATCCATCACGACGTGATCCCGCGCGCGAACCATTTCTTCGAGCATGAAATGCCCGACCTGATGCGCAGCGTCGACAATTACCTGGACATGCGGCTGGCGCCGGATTCGCCGATCAAGTGACGCGCCCATAAAAAAGGGCGCCGCCGGTTCCCCACGAACCGGCGGCGCCCTGTCGTCGGCCGTCAGGCGCAGGTGACGGGAGTGCGTGTCCGTTTCCGCATCCCGGCACCGACCATGCCGAAGCCGGCGATCAACATCGCCCAGGTTGCCGGTTCCGGCACGCCGTTGACCGGCGGCGAAAGCTGGGCGGTGAAGCCGATATTGTTGAAATCGACCTCGCCGTTGCTGCCGCTCAACACCGCGTTGACGTAGCGGACGCGCGACGGGAAGTTCAGCGCATAATCTTCCGGGATGATCGGCCCGCTCGCGCCGTTACGACCGAGGCGCGGCGATTCCGTCAGCGTGCCGACCTGGTTGCGGGCGGCATCGTAGAAGGTGAACACGATCGTATCGACGCTGTACTGGTTGGTCAGGTAGTTCCAGAAATGCAGCGTCGTCAGGTCATATTCGGCCTGAAAGTCGAAATCGAGCTCAAGCGGGCCGCCGCTGACCCAGATGTGGGTGCCGCTGCCGCCGGACGTGTGCACTTCCTCGTAGGTGGCGCTCGGCGCATCGATGATGTTGGCCAGCGCCCTGGTGATCGAGATGTCGACGAACGGCCCGTAGGTCGGGTTGGCGGCGACCTGCGCGGCGTGGCTGGCGCCCAGCGCCACGGTGATGTTGTCCTTGTTGAGATAGACCGGCTCGGCGGTGGCAGCGCCGGCGACCAACATGCCCATGCCGGCGGCGACGCCGTAGGACAGCAAACGAGACATTTTCATACTTCACCCCTTCGTTGACGGCGTGCCGGCGCATGCCCACAATCGTTAAAGCGGGATAAAGTATGATTGCGGGTCAGCCCCGGCGGGACGAAATGCGCCTGCCCCGCTATGGAACGGAATTACGCAGCCACGGCAGCCGGAACCGGCGAGAAACCGGCGCGGCTAAACCGACCAGACCAGCACGTTGCCGAACAGCACAAGCGCGGCGACCAGCATCAGCCAGCCGCGCTTGCGATCCTGACCGGTACGCAGAAGATAGACGCCGCCGATGATCAGCGCGGCGGCGACCAGCATCACCACGCTCAACACCGCCGCGAACCCGCCGCCGATCATTGCCCGATCATCCGGCAAAAGGTGGCGGGATCGACATTGCCGCCCGACAGGATGACGAGCGTGCGATCGACCGGCGGCACCACCCCGGCGAGAACGGCGGCCAGCGCCACCGCCCCGCCCGGTTCGACCACCAGCCGCAACCGGGCGAAAGCCTCCGCCATCGCCGCACCGACCTGCGCTTCGCTGACCGAAACGCCACGCGCGCCGCGCGCCTTCAATATGTCGAAGGTGATCGGATCGGTGCGGAAGGTCTGCAGGGCGTCGCACGCCGTCGGCGGCGCCGGGGTTTCAACCGGCAAAATGGTGCCCGCCGCCAGCGAGCGGCCCATATCGTCCCACCCCTCCGGCTCGACGACGACGATCTCCGCGTCCGGCAGGGCGAGCGCGATGCCGGACGACAGGCCGCCGCCGCCGCAGGGCACGACGACCCGGGCCGGCGGTTCCGGCATCTGGGCCAATGCCTCCAGCCCGGCGCTGCCCTGCCCCTCCACCACCCACGGATCGGCGAAGCTGGGCACCAGCGTCGCGCCGCGTTCGGCGGCAAGCGCGGCCGCGATCGCCTCGCGGCTTTCGCTCAGCCGGTCGTAGAGGATGATTTCGGCGCCGAGCGCCCGGGTCGCCGCCAGCTTCGCCGCCGGGGCGTCGCGCGGCATGACGATGGCGGCGGCGATGCACAGCCGCCGCGCCGCCCAGGCGACGCCCTGCGCATGGTTGCCCGACGAAAAGGCGACGACTCCGCGCGCGCGGGCCTCCGCATCGAGGGCGGTGAGTCGGTGCCAGGCGCCGCGCAGCTTGAACGCGCCCATCGGCTGCAGCGATTCGGCCTTGCACCACAGCGTGACGCCGGCGTGGACCAGCGGCAGCAGCGGGGTTGGCGGCACGATTTCGCCGATCTTTTTCAAGGCGTTGGAAACGCCGTCTCGGGTGGGTAGCCGTTGGTTAATCACGTTCCGTCCCTGTCTCAATCCATTCGGCGATTCAATCCCTTTACAGGGGGGTACGCTATTTCTATATCGCCCGTCCGCTGCCCCAAGGGACTTCCACCGCAAGGCAGCTTTGTCGAGACACTGTCCCCCGGAGGTCCCTTGAGTTGCACAAGCATCATAGCGCGCTGGGGCTAGCTGCCGCCCTGCGGCCGGTTCAGCCGGTCACGCTCGTCCGCCCGCACGCCGCCCGGCGCGCGGCCCGCTTCTTCGTCGAGAAGTTTCCGGGCCGGACGCTGTACGCGGTCAAGGCGAACCCGTCCCCCGACCTGCTGCGCATCCTGTGGGATGCCGGCGTCACCCACTATGACGTCGCCTCGATCGCCGAGGTGCGGCTGGTGGCAGCGACGCTGCCGCAGGCGACCCTGTGCTTCATGCACCCGGTCAAGGCGGAAGAGGCGATCGCCGAGGCGTATTTCACTCACGGCATCCGCACCTTCTCGCTCGACAGCCTGGACGAGCTTGAGAAAATCATGCGCGCGACCAACGACGCGACCGACCTGACGCTGTGCGTCCGGCTGCGCGTGTCGTCGGAACACAGCAAGCTGAGCCTGGCCGCCAAGTTCGGCGCCGCGCCGGACGAGGCGAAGGCGCTGCTGTTCGCCGCGCGGCAGGCGGCGGATGCGCTCGGCATTTGCTTCCATGTCGGATCGCAGGCGATGACGCCGGAAGCCTATGCCGAGGCGATGGAGCGGGTGCGCGCGGCGATCGTCGAGGCAGCGGTGACCGTCGACGTGATCGACGTCGGCGGTGGGTTCCCGTCGGTTTACCCCGGCATGGAGCCGCCGCCGCTGGAGCGGTATTTCGAGACGATCCACCGCGCGTTCGAAAGCCTGCCGGTCAGCTATTCCGCCGAGCTGTGGGCCGAACCCGGCCGCGCGCTGTGCGCCGAATATTCGTCGCTGGTCGTCCGCGTCGAGAAGCGGCGCGGCGATGAACTGTACATCAACGACGGCGCTTATGGCGCGTTGTTCGATGCAGCGCATGTCGGCTGGCGCTTCCCGGTCACACTGCTGCGCGAGCCGGATTCGGAGGCGCGGCCGATGCCGTTCAGCTTCTACGGGCCGACCTGCGACGACCTCGACCATATGGTCGGGCCGTTCATGCTGCCCGCCGACACCCGCGCCGGCGACTATCTGGAGATCGGCATGCTCGGCGCCTATGGCGCGGCGATGCGCACCGGCTTCAACGGCTTCGGATCGGACGAGACCCACGAGGCGGAGGACGAGCCGATGGCATCGCTCTACCTGGACGATGCGGCGGTCGAGGTTCCGTCCAACGTCGTCACGCTGTAACAGACCCCGATGACTGTCACGCCGGCGCGGGCCGGCACCGACCCGGAATGGGCGCGGTGCCGGCCGGCGGCGGCACAATGTTTGCTGGAGATTTGTAGATGACCGAGTCCGTCAACGACACCCGCAAGGCGGAATTGCTGTCGACCACCGTCGAGCATGTCGACATCCGCAGCTTCGACGCGCGGCCGATCATCGATTCGATGGGCAAGATGAGCTTCACCAGCCGCGACCTGGCCCGCGCCACCCGCATCTACAACCAGATGCTGGAAGACAAGGACTGCTCGATCTTCCTGGTCATCGCCGGGTCGACCTCCGCCGGCGGCTGCATGGACCTGTATGCCGAACTGCTGCGCTCGAACATGATCGACGGCGTCGTCGCGACCGGCGCGTCGATCGTCGACATGGATTTCTTCGAAGGGCTTGGCCACAAGCATTATCAGGCGCTTGAGGTGCCGGACGACAACACGCTGCGCTCGCTCTACATCGACCGCATCTACGACACCTATATCGACGAAGAGCAGCTTCAGGACTGCGACAACACGATCTTCGCGATTGCCGAGGGGCTGGAGCCGAAGCCCTATTCCAGCCGCGCCTTCATCCGCGAGATGGGCCGTCACCTGTCCAGGCACGGCAAGAAGGACAACAGCCTGGTCAAGCTGGCGTTCGAGCATGACGTGCCTATTTTCTGCCCCGCCTTCGTCGACAGCTCGGCCGGGTTCGGGCTGGTCAAGCACCAGGTGGAACGCGCCAAAGCGGGCAAGCCATACATGGTGCTCGATGCGATCGCCGATTTCCGCGAGCTGACCGACATCAAGATCAAGGCGGGGACCACCGGCCTGCTGATGATCGGCGGTGGCGTGCCGAAGAACTTCATCCAGGACACCGTCGTCTGCGCCGAGATCCTCGGCCACGAGGATGTCGAGATGCACAAATACGCGGTGCAGATCACCGTCGCCGACGTGCGCGACGGCGCCTGTTCGTCCTCAACGCTGCAGGAAGCGGCAAGCTGGGGCAAGGTCGACACCGCGCTGGAGCAGATGGTCTACGCCGAAGCGGGCAGCGTCATGCCGCTGCTTGCCTCCGACGCATGGCACCGCGGCGCGTGGAAGGACCGGCCGAAGCGCGCCTGGGGCAAGATTTTCGACTGACCGTTACGGCCTTGCATCAAATAGGCGATGCGCGCACCCTCCCCGCTTCCTGAGGGGGGAGGGTGCCGATGCCTGCCGAGATACTGAAGCCCGTCGCGGTTCTGATCGCCTGGTCGCTGGTGATGTGGGGGTGGATGTACGCCACCCGCATCCCGGCGATGAAGAAGGCGCGAGTCAGGCTGGACCCGACGCTGCCGCCGGGCACGCTGACCAGCACATTGCCGCCCGAGGTCCGCTGGAAGGCGGACAATTACAATCACCTGATGGAACAGCCGACGATCTTCTACGCCGTCGCGCTGCTGCTGGCGGTGGCGGGCGCCGGCGACGGCCATGTCGCGCATATCGCCTGGGCCTATGTCGTGCTGCGCATCGCCCACAGCATCGTCCAGGCGGTATGGAACCGGATCATGGTCCGCTTCGCGATCTTCACCGTGTCGACGCTGTGCCTGATTGTGCTGGCGATCCGCGCGCTGGTGGTGGTGTTCTAGGCGCGTGAGTTTGTCGTGATTTGAGCGGCACCAGCCCGCGCCCCCACCCGGCCTCCCAACGGCAGTATCATATGGGAGGCCGGGTGGGGGCGTGGGCTGGTGCCGATTCCGCCTGAAGCGGACACATCTAGTTATCCCGCGCGAAGGCGGCGCAGAGTTCCACGTGGGTCGACCAGCGGAACTGGCCGACCGGGGTGATGCCGGTCAGCCGGTAGCCGCCGGCGACGAGCACCGCCGCGTCGCGGGCGAAGCTGGACGGGTTGCACGAGACATAAGCGATCGCCGGCACCCGTGACGCCGCGAGCTGGGCGATCTGCTCGGCCGCGCCGGCGCGCGGTGGATCGAGGACGACAGCGGCGAACCGGTCGAGGTCGGCGGTCATCAGCGGCCGGCGGTACAGGTCGCGATGCTCGACCGCCAGCGGGCGCCCGGCCGCGTTGGCCGCCGCCTTCAGCGCCAGCACCGCGTCGCGCCCCGCCTCCGCCGCGTAGACGCGGCCGGGCAGCGCCAGCGCGAAGGTGCCGAGGCCGGCAAACAGGTCGGCGACCGTCGTCGCGCCGCCAATCGCCGCCCGCACCGCCGCGACCAGCGCCGCCTCGCCATCCGCCGTCGCCTGTAGGAAGGCATTGTGCGGCAGCGGCACGGCGACGCCGCCGAGCGTGATTGTCACCGGTTGCGGTTCCCACCGGGTCTGCGGGCCATAGCCGTCGTCGATCGCCAGCCGGGCAAGCGAATGGCGGGCGGCGAAATCTGTCAGCGCCTCCGCCGCCGCCAGCCCGTCCGCCGTCACCTTGGCGAGCAGCAGGTCGACGCCCTGATCGGCCAGCGTCATCCGTATCTCCGCGCCGCGCCGGTCGGCGATCAGGCCGCCGAGCAACGCGCGCAGCGGCGCGACCAGCGCGAACAGTTCCGGCGCCAGGATCGCGCATTCCGTCATGTCGACGATGCGGTGACTGCCGCCCTCGCTGAAGCCGATCAGCACCCGCTTTCCCCGCCGTTCGGCGCGGAGGGCGGCACGGCGGCGGCTGTGCGGCGGCGACAGGTGGGTCGGCGCGAACGGCGGCGGTGCCACACCCTGCGCCGCCAGCGCCCCGGCGACGCGGTCGGCGACGAAGCTGGTCTGGCTGGGCGTGTCGAGATGCTGGAGCAGGCAGCCGCCGCAGGTCGGGAAATGGCGGCAGACGGGTTCGACGTGATGCGGGCCGGCAACGACGATGCCGCCCTGCAAGCGATCGCCGGGCGCGGCGAGCGGTGCGTGGCGGCCGTCGGCGGTGACACCGTCGCCCCGCGCCGCGACGCGGACGATCAGGTCGGCATCGCTCATAGCGCGGCGCCGAGCGCGGCGGGCAGGCGAGCGACGAGCGCGTCGGCGACGAAGGCCGGGCCGGCGCGGCGGGCCGCCTCGCCATGCAGCCAGACCGCCGTTTCCGCCGCCGCCAGCGGTGCGAGGCCGCGCGCGAGCTGGGCGGCGACGATGCCGGCGAGCACGTCGCCGGTACCGGCGGTTGACAGCCAGGGCGAGGCGCCGTCGGCGACCCGCACCCTGCCGTCCGGCGCGGCGATGACGGTGTCGGCGCCCTTGGCGATGACCACCGCGTCGGCGCGGGCGGCGGCGGCGCGGGCGCGGTCGATCTTCGAGCCGGGAAGCGCGCCGAACAGCGCGGCGAACTCGCCGTCATGCGGGGTCAGGACGGTGGGCGCGGTGCGGTCGGCCAGCGCCTCTGGCGTCACCTGGCGCAGCGCATCGCCGTCGACAACCAGCGGCGCCGCGGCGCGGAGCGCGGCGGCCAGCGGCGCGGCGCCGTCCGCGCCAAGACCGGGGCCGACGAGCAGCGCGCCGAGGCGGCGGTCGGCCACCACCTCCGGCAGCACATCGGCCGGGCGAGTGACGACGGCGTCGGGCAGGCCGCCACCACCGGCGCCGAGCAGCAGCACATAGCCGGCGCCGGCATGGGCGGCGGCGCTGGCGGCAAGCCGGGCGGCGCCGGGCATCGCGCCGCCGACGACCGCGACGAGGCCGCGGGTATATTTATGGTCGGCGGGTGACGGCGGGGCGAGCACCGGGCGGACGACGGTTTCGACGCTGGCCGATGCCGACAGGCCGATGTCGGCGACGAACAGCCGGCCGCAAAGGCCGGCGGCGGGCTGGAGCAGATGCGCCGGCTTCAACGCGCCGAGCGCCAGCGTCGCGGTGTAGCGCGGCACCGCGCCCAGCAGCGCGCCGTCGTCGGTGGCGACGCCGCTTGGCACGTCGACGGCGATGCGGTGGCGGGCCGGAATGGCGAGCGCCGCCTCCACCTCGGCCGACAGCGGGCGGGTAAGGCCGGTGCCAAACAGCGCGTCGATGACCAGAAAAGCGGGGTCAGCCGCCGCCAGCGGCACCACCGGCCCGCTCCAGCCGCCGCGCGCCGCGCGGGCAGCGTCGGTCGTGGGGTCGGCCAGCGCGGCAACAGTGACCGGGGCGCCGCGTTCGCCCAGGATGCGCGCCGCGACATAGCCGTCGCCGCCATTGTTGCCGGGGCCGCAAAGGATCAGGATCGGGTAGTGCGCGCCGGCGATCCGCCAGGCGAGGTCGGCGACGGCGCGCCCGGCGCGGTCCATCAGCGCCGTCACGCTGGTGCCGGCGGCGATCGCCGCCGCTTCCGCCGCGCGGGTCTCCGCAGCGGTCAGCACGGGGAGTCCGGCCATGCTCAGCGCGCCCTGGTCGTTGCCGGCAACCGGTAGCGGTCACCGCCGATCGCCACCGCGATCTCACCCGCGCCGGCGATGCTGACTTCGGCCGCCTCGGCGCCGTCCGCCGCGACGACGCCGCGTCCGGCGGCGGTGACCAGCAGCCGGTGGAAGCCGCCGCCGGGGTTGCGGACGGTCAGTTCCAGCCCGCCCGCGCCGACCCGGCGTTCAAGTGCACAGGCGGCGGCGAAGCTCTCCGTGCCGCTGGGGGCGCAGGCCAGCGCACCGTCGCGCGCGACGGGCGCCGCCGCCGCAACGAGGAACGGCGCGCAATCAGATGTCGGCGTAGACATGGGTTTCGGACCGCGCCCCCGGATGCGTCAACGCACCCTTATAGGCCGGGCCGACATTCTGCGCATAGCGCCAGAGCGCGCCGGACTGATAGTCGTTGGTGCGCGGCACCCAACGGGCGCGACGTTCCGCCAGCACATCCTCCTCCACCACAAGGTCGATGGTGCCGGCGACCGCGTCGATGCGGATGAGGTCGCCGTCCTCGACCAGCGCGATCGGGCCGCCGACCGCCGCTTCCGGCCCGACATGGCCGATGCAGAAGCCACGCGTACCCCCGGAGAAACGGCCGTCGGTGACCAGCGCCATCTTCTCGCCCAGGCCCTGCCCGTACAGCGCGGCGGTGGTCGACAGCATCTCGCGCATCCCTGGCCCGCCCTTTGGCCCTTCGTAGCGGATGACGATGACCGAACCTTCGGCGACGGTGCGCGCCTCGACCGCCTCGAACGCATCCTCTTCGCAATCGAAGACCCGCGCCGGGCCTTCGAACGCCAGCCGGTGCATGCCCGCGACCTTCACGATCGCGCCGTCGGGCGCCAGCGTGCCGCGCAGGCCGACGACACCGCCGGTCGGCGACAACGGCGCGCGCGCGTCGTAGATCACCTTCTGGTCCGGGTTCCACGTCACCTGATCGATATTCTCACCTAGCGTCTTGCCGGTGACGGTGATGCAGTCGCCGTGGAGCAGCCCTTCGGCAAGCAGCGTCTTCATCAACATGTAGACGCCGCCGGCCTCGTACATGTCCTTGGCGACATACTTACCGCCGGGCTTCAGGTCGGCGATGTAGGGCGTGGTCTTGAAGATCTCCGCCACGTCGAACAGGTCGAAATCGATGCCGACTTCGCTCGCCATCGCCGGCAGGTGCAGGCCGGCGTTGGTCGACCCGCCGGTGGCCGCGACGACGCGCGCCGCGTTCTCGAACGCTTCGCGCGTGCAGATGGTGCGCGGGCGCAGATTGTCGGCAAGCAGGTTCATCACCTGCCGGCCGGCGGCGCGGGCGTATTCGTCACGCGCGCGGTAGGGTGCCGGCATCATGTTGCTGTTGGGCAGCGACAGGCCGATCGCTTCCGCCACGCAGGCCATGGTGTTAGCGGTGTATTGCCCGCCGCAGGCACCGTGGCCGGGGCAGGCGACCTTTTCGAGCGCGCTCAGTTCGCTGAGCGGGCAACCGCCGGCGGCGTGGCGGCCGACCGCCTCGAACACGTCGATGACGGTCACGTCGCGGCCCTGCCAGGTGCCGGGCAGGATCGACCCGCCATAGACGAAGATCGCCGGGACGTTCAGCCGCAGCATCGCCATCATCATGCCCGGCAGCGACTTGTCGCAGCCCGCAAAAGCCAGCAGCGCGTCGTAGCAATGGCCACGCATGCTGAGTTCAACCGAATCGGCGATCACCTCGCGGCTGACCAGCGACGCCTTCATCCCCTGATGGCCCATCGCGATGCCGTCGGTGACGGTGATCGTGTTGAACCGGCGCGGGGTGCCGCCGCCCTCGATCACGCCGTCGCGCGACGCGTCGGCCTGCATGTCGAGCGTGGTGTTGCACGGCGCGCTGTCATTGCCCGCCGACGCGATGCCGACGAACGGCCGCGCGATGGCGTCCGCGTCCAGCCCCATCGCATAATAATAGCTGCGGTGCGGCGCCCGTTCCGGGCCAACCGAGACGTGGCGGCTGGGAAGCCGCGCCTTATCGAATGTCTGTGTCATCGCGCACGCCTATGTCCCCACCGGGGGGAATTACGCAAGTCTGTTGCGTACCACGGTGATGACCGGCGCGAGAATTTCGGCCCAGCGGCCAATACCGGCGGCATCCGTCAGCCCGTCATTGCGGATTTCGAGCGCCAGATACGGAATGCCGCGCGCTTCCGCATGGCGGTTCATCGTCGCGTTGAGCAGCTTGCCGGAATAGGGCTGGTTGTCACCGGCGTCGAAACCGGCCTCCGCCAGCAGGGTGAGGGCAATGCGGGCGGCGCGGTCATCGTCGTTATAGAGCAGGCCGACCGGCCATGGTCGCGGATCGCCGCCTTCCGCCAGCGCCGGAGTGAAACTGTGCACCGCGACGATCAGCGCCGGGCGCGCAGCGGCGACATGGGCGGCAACGGCGTCGTGATACGGCGCCCAGAACCGGGCGAGCCGCGCCTGACGCTCCGCCGCCGACAGGTCGGCATTGCCGGGGATCGCATGGCCGTCGCTCGCCGCCGGAATGGCGCGCGGATCGTCGGGATCGCGGTTCAGGTCGACAACGAGGCGGGACAGCGTGGCGAGAAACGCCGCCGCCCCCAGCCGCCCGGCCAGCGCCCGGGCAAGCGGCCCGGCGCCGATGTCGACGGCGATATGGGCAGCAAGCAGCGCGTCGGGAATGCCAAGCGCCACGTCCGGCGGCACCGCCGCGCCGGCATGGTCGACCAGCAGCAGGACGTCGCCGCCGCCGTCCGCCGTGCCGGGCAGATGATCGAACCAGGGCGGTGCCAGCACCTAGTCGAACTCCGGCGTCCGGCGGGCGCGGAAGGCGGCAAGCCCGACAGCAAAGTCCGGCCCGCCGAACGCGGCATCGAAGGCGCGGTCGTGATTCTCGCCGGCATCATCCCCTGTGGCGGCAAGCCCGCTTTTCAGCGCGGCAACGCTGGACGGGGCGTTGGCGGCGATTGCGGCGGCGAGCTTTTCGGCCTGTGCGGCGCCACCGGCAAGCTCCGCAAGGCCGATACGCAGCGCCTCCGCCGTGTCGATCGCCTCCGCCGCCAGCAGCAGCCGCGCCGCCTGCCCCTCCCCAACCAGCGCGCGCAGGCGGGTGATATCGGCGAACTGATAGCTGATGCCCAGCCGCGCCGGCGTCACGGCGAAACGCGCGGCGGGGCCGGCGACGCGGATGTCGCAGGCGATGGCGAGCGCGACGCCGGCGCCGAAACAGTCACCGTCGACCAGCGCGATCACCGGCACCGGGCTGGCGCGCAGCGCGTTCAGGCCGGCGCGCATCGCATTGCGAAGGGGCAGCCGCGCGGCGGCGTCCTCGCGCAGCGCCACCAGTTCGTTCAGGTCCACGCCGGCGGAAAAGCTGCCCGCGACCGCCGAGGCGAGCAGAATCACCCGCGCCCCGCCGCGCGCCGCCTGTTCGACCAGCGCCGGCAGCGCCCGCCAGTCATCGCTACGCACCGCGTTGCGGTAGCGCGCGCGCGCCATGGTCAGTCGCGCGACATGGCCGTCGAAAGACAGGTGGAACAGGGTATCGTCGGCAGCCGATCCGCGCGCCGTCGTCACCAGGTTGTCGAGCGCCGCCGGCTCACCGACCATGCCGATATCCCCCGGCAACACGGAAAGGCGGGCGGGGGGCCGCCGCCCCCCGCCGCCCAAATGACGCACGCCTCACGCAAAGGCGCGGACCATTTGCGGATGAGCACCGCCCGCCGGCGGGCTGATCCGCTAGGGTGCGCCACGCAAGATACGGACCAGGCGCGGTCTGGCGCGAAAAGCGGCCTTCGGGCGGCGCCGGGCGCGTATCGAATCGGGACGGTCGGGTCATCTCAGTCTGGTAGCGAGACACCAGCAACCGGGAAAGCGCCCGGCGACCGCCGATGCCGCCGCGTCGCGCCCGGCGGCGTCGGCGAACAGCGCGAAGCAGCTCGCGCCGGAACCGGACATTCGCGCCAGAACCACGCCCGGCTGCGCGTCCAGCCAGGCGAGCAGCGGCGCGATAGCCGGGGCGAGCGCGGTCGCCGGCGCGGTCAGGTCGTTGCGCGCGGCGCTGAGCGCGGCAAGCGTTGCGGTGGCGGCGAGCGGCCCGCGATCGACGCCGTCCCAGCCGGCGAACACCGGCGCGGTGGCAAGCGGCACGCCGGGGTTGACCAGCAGCAGCGGCTGCCCGGCCAGCCCCGGCAATGCGAGCGGCGTCAGCCGGTCACCGCGCCCGCTGCCATAGGCCGGGATGCTGGCGAGGCAGGCGGGCACGTCGGCGCCGAGCCGCCGGGCGATAACGGCGATTTCCGGCGCGTCCGGCGCGATCCGCCAGCGCCGGGCGAGCAGCCGCAGCGCCGCCGCCGCATCGGCCGAGCCGCCGCCCAGCCCGGCGGCGACTGGCAGGTGCTTGTCGAGGTGCAGGACAACGCCGTCGGTAACCGCGAAGGCGGCGCGCAATTCGCTCGCCGCGCGGTGGACGAGGTTGGCCGGCCCGGCATCCAGCCCGGCCGCGAACGGGCCGGACAGGGTGAGGCGGATGCCGTCGCCGGCGCTGGCGGTCAGCCGGTCGCCATCCTCGGCGAAGGCGAACAGCGTCTCGATATCGTGATAGCCGTCGGGCTGGCGCGCGCGGACATGCAGCGCCAGGTTGATCTTCGCGAAGGCGGTTTCCATCACCGCCGCGCTTGGACGAGGTCCAGCCCGCGCTCCAGCTTGTCGGCCAGCCGGGCATGGTCGTCCCCGTCGGCGGTCGCCATCGCCGCCCGCCAGGCGTAGCGCGCCTCGAACCGGCGGCCGGCCTTCCAGTACGCATCGCCCAGATGCTCGTTGATCGTCGGGTCGGTCGGCTGGCCGGCAACAGCGCGTTCCAGCGCCTGAATGGCGCGCGGAAAGTCCCCGCCGAGATAATAGGCATAGCCGAGCGAATCGGCGATCGCCGGGTCGTCCGGCTTCAGCGCGGCGGCCCGCTTGACCAGCGCGGTGGCGTTGGCGATGTCCTGCTTCTTCTCCAGCTTCGAATAGCCGAGATAGTTGAGCGCATGCGCTTCCTGCGGGGCGAGCGCCACCGCCTTTTCAAGCATCGGCAGCGCCCGTTTCCAGTCGCCGGCCCGGTCGAGCGCGCCGCCATAGAGCAGATAGAGGCTCCACATCAGCGCGCTCGCCCGGCTGTCTGCCCCGGCCAGAGCGACCGCCCGGCCATAGGCATCCGCCGCTTCGCCATGCCGGCCGAGCCGGGTGTAAATGTCGCCAAGGCGGGCGAAATCGGCCAATGTCGCCTCCGGCCGCCCGGCGAGCGTCAGCGCCTCGTTCAGCGCCGCCGCCTTGTCGTCGGCCTGCATCAGCAGCCCGACGCGGATCTGCTCGCGCGCCGCCGCGAACGGCCCGTCCGGGTTGGCGCGTTCGACCAGCATCAGCGCCGCCGCATCGTCGACGCCCGGCCATTCATCGTCATCGCCGGCGGCGAGCATCCGCCCGACAAGCAACAGCGTCGCGTCGTCGTCCGGGGCCAGCGCCAGCGCCAGCCAGCCGATCGCGATCGCCCCCGGCGACGGCGCGCGCGCGCCGATGTCGGCGGCAAGCCGGGCGAACAGCCAGGCGGTGCCACCGCGCGCATCGATCACCGGCGGCACCGGTGCCTTGCCGGCGGCCACCATCGTCCGCGCCCTGACCAGCGCCGGCGCATCGCCGTCGAGCAGCGACAGCGCAGTGTCCTTGCGCCCTTGTGCCGCCAGCGTCGCGGCGGCGGACAGGCGCAATTCGCCGGCATGGGCGGTGCCGGTCGCCGCCAGCGCCCGCGCTTCCAGTTGCGCGTCATCATAGCGGCCGAGCGCCAGTTGCAGCAGGATACGCTGGGCCGGGCGATAGGCACCGCCAAGCGCGCTGGCCGGCGCCGCGTCGAGCATGGCGACCGGGTCGCCCCGTTTGGCGCCGAACGCGACCCAGGCGCGCAGCATCGGCACCAGGAAATCGAAATTGCCGTCGCTGGCGATACGGTCGGTGATCCGTTCCGCCGCCGGCCAGTCCTTCACCCTGAGCGCCGAGACAAACAGCAGCAGCCGCCCGTCCGCCGGCAGCACCCCGGCGCGGTCGAGCGGCGCGGCCGCGCGCAGCGCCAGCGTGATGTCGCCGGTCGTCATCGCCTGCCGATAGGCGCGGCTGGCGAGGACGACATCGTCCGGCCGCTGATCGATCAGCTCGGCATAGCTGCGGTTGGCGATCTCCGTCTCACCGGTCGCATCGGCCAGCCGGGCGTGGACATAGGCGCCGATAGCCGCGCGGTCGTTCCCCACCGTCGCCACCGCCGGCGCGGTGAACGCCACCGCCGTCAGAAGGAGCAGCGCGCGCTTACATGTTGGGATAATTCGGCCCTCCGCCGCCTTCGGGCACCACCCAGTTGATGTTCTGGGTGGGGTCCTTGATGTCGCATGTCTTGCAGTGGACGCAGTTCTGCGCGTTGATCTGGAAGCGGGGGTTGCCTTCTTCCTGTCCCACCACCTCGTAAACGCCGGCCGGGCAGTAGCGTTGCGCCGGTTCGTCATACAGCGGCAGATTGTAGCTGATCGGGATATCCGGGTCCTTCAGCGTCAGGTGACAAGGCTGGTCTTCCTCGTGATTGGTATTGGACAGGAAGACCGAGGACAGCCGGTCGAAGCTGATCACGCCGTCCGGCTTGGGGTAGGCGATCGGCTGGCACTGGTCGGCGCGCCACAGCTTGGTGTGATCGGGCTTGTGCCCCAGGGTGAAGGGCAGGCCGATGCCGAGCTGGCGCATCCACATGTCGGCGCCGGCCACCAGCGTGCCGATCGTCCCGCCCAGCTTGGCGACCGCCGGCTCGACGTTGCGGACCTTCTTCAGCTCGGTCGCGATCCAGCTGGCGTTCAACGCATCCGGATAGGTGGTCAGTTCATCACCGGCGCGATCGGCGGCGATCGCCGCGAAGGCGGCCTCGGCGGCGAGCATGCCGCTCTTCATCGCGGTGTGGCTGCCCTTGATCCGGGGCACGTTGACGAAGCCGGCCGAACAGCCGACGAGCGCGCCGCCGGGGAACACCAGCTTCGGCACCGACTGCCAGCCGCCTTCGTTGATCGCGCGCGCGCCGTAGGAGACGCGGCGCCCGCCCTCCAGGATCGCGCGGATCGCCGGATGCGTCTTCCACCGCTGGAATTCGTGGAACGGCGACAGATGCGGGTTCTTGTAGTTGAGCGCGACGACGAAGCCGAGCGCAACCTGACCATTTTCCTGATGGTAGAGGAAGCCACCGCCCCAGGCGTCGTCAAGCGGCCAGCCCTGGGTGTGGATGACCCGGCCCGGCTTGTGCTTCGCCGGGTCGATATCCCACAATTCCTTGAGGCCGATGCCGTAGACCTGCGGCTGCGAGTCGGCGTCCAGCGCGAAAAGCTGCTTCAGCTGCTTGGTCAGGTGAC
The DNA here is from genome assembly GCF_047553045.1 of Sphingomonas flavalba. Classification (GTDB taxonomy): domain Bacteria; phylum Pseudomonadota; class Alphaproteobacteria; order Sphingomonadales; family Sphingomonadaceae; genus Sphingomonas_L; species Sphingomonas_L flavalba_A. The sequence continues at coordinate 2,419,403 of NZ_CP180208.1, forward strand.
CGCGCGCGCCTTCGGCGAAGAAGGTGTATTTGGCGTGGAGTTCCAGCCCCGGCTGGTAATCCGGCTTGTGGGTGCCGTCGCGCGCGACGCCCATGTCGCCGGTCGCGACGCCCTTCACCGATCCGTCGTCGTGAAACAGGATTTCGGCGGCGGCGAAACCGGGGAAAATCTCCACCCCCAGCCCTTCCGCCTTTTCCGCCAGCCAGCGGCACAGGTTGCCGAGCGAACCGGTGTAGGTGCCCTTGTTGTTCATGAACGGCGGCATGACGATATGCGGGAATTCGTATTTCCGCCCCGCCGTCAGCACCCAATGGTGATTCTCGGTCACCGGCGTGCGGGCCAGCGGGCAATCGTCGCGCCAGTCGGGCAGCAGTTCGTCCAGCGCGCGCGGGTCGACGACCGCGCCGGACAGGATATGGGCGCCGATTTCCGACCCCTTTTCCAGGACGCAGACCGACAGCTCCGCGCTGTTTTCGGCCGCAAGCTGTTTCAGCCGGATCGCCGCCGCCAGACCCGCCGGTCCGCCGCCGACGATCACCACGTCATAGGGCATCGACTCCCGTTCGCTCATCGTTTCTACCCCTCATCCCGCGTTCGTCGCAGCGGACAACCGTCCCGTCCCCGCTCCCGTGCCAAGAGATTGACCCTGGCGTCAACCTTCCCCCCTATGCGCGGCATGCTGATGCCCGCATTCACAGCCGAGGAAAGGTCGAGCCTGCTGGCGTGGTGGCGCGATGCGGGGGTCGACACGCTGGTCGGCGAAACGCCCTTTCCCTGGCTGGCATCGCCGACGCAGCCGACGGAAAACAAGGCGGATGTCGTAACGGCACGGGCGCCCGCGCCATTGCCCGACAGCATCGCCGCGCTCGACGCCTGGCTTGCCGGCGGCGACGACGTGCCGGGCGCCGCCTGGGGCGGCACGCGGATCGCCGCCACCGGCAACCCCGCAGCCACGCTGATGATCGTCACCGGCCAGCCGGAACCGGGCGATGCCGGCGAGGGGCGGCTGTTCGGCGGCGTGGTCGGGCAGTTGTTCGACCGGATGCTGGCCGCGATCGGCCAGAGCCGCGATTCGGTCTATCTGGCGGCCATCGCGCCGACGCGGGTGCCGGCGGGCACGGTCGCGCCGGAAGTGGCCGAACGGCTGATCGCGATCATGCGCCATCGCATCGCGCTCGCCGGGCCGGCACGGGTATTGGTGCTGGGCAATGCGGCCAGCCGTGCGTTGCTTGGGATGGAGTTGCGCGCCGCGCGCGGTTCGATACGCGCGCTTAAGCATGGCGCGGGCACGGTCGAGGCGGTTGCCAGCTTCTCGCCGCCTATGCTGTTGGAGCATCCGGCGGCAAAGGCCGAGGCATGGAAGGACCTGCTGTTGCTGACGGGGAAAGGGGCGTGATGCGGTTTTTTGCGGTCATGGCGCTGCTCGGTTGCGCCGGCGCGGCGCCAGCGCTTGCCGCCCCGGCGCCGACCCCGCCCATCCCCGCCCACAAACAGGCGCCGGCGGTGCTGAACGCGGCGGAAAAAACCGCCTATCGCGCGATCTTCGCCGCGCTCGATGCCCGCCGCTGGGCCGACGCGCAGGCGCAACTGACGGCGATGCCGGACGGGCTGCTGCACCAGACCGCGCTCGCCGAACTCTACACCCGCGCCGGAACGCCGCGCGTCGCGCTGGAACCGCTGCGCGCCTGGCTCGCCCGGTCGCCGGACCTGCCGAAAGCCGGGCAGATCGCCGCCCTCGCCGCCAAGCGCGGAGCGACCGACCTGCCGGCGATCCCGACCGAACAGCGCCTGCAATGGCTGGGCAGCGCCCCGCTGCGCGGCCGGGCGGCGACGATCAAGGTCGACCCGGTCGGCGTCGCCCTGTCGGCGCAGGTGCTGCCGCTGATCAAGGCCGACGACCCGGCCGCCGCCGAGGCGCTGGTCGAAGCCGCCGCCGGGCTGACCAGCGAAGCGCAGACCGAATGGCGTCAGCGGGTCGCCTGGTCCTATTACCTGACCGGCAACGACGCCGACGCCCGCCGCGTCGCCGCGAGGGCGCAGACCGGGGTCGGCGAATGGGCGGTCCACGCCGACTGGATCGCCGGGCTGGCCGCATGGCGCCAGCAGGACTACGCCGCCGCCGCCCGCGCCTTCGATTCGGTCGCGCGGCGCGGCGAGGATGAAGAGATGAAGGCCGCCGGCCAGTACTGGGCGGCCCGCGCCGACATGGCGGAAGGGCGACCAGAACTGGTGCAAGGCCGGCTGCGCGCCGCCGCCCGCAGCCCGGAGACCTTCTACGGCCTGCTCGCCCAGCAGGCGCTGGGCATTACCGCCAAGCCGGGCCAGCAGCCGGAATTGCTCGCCGCCGACTGGGACCGGCTGTCGGCCCATACCAACATCCGCATCGCCGCGGCACTGGTCGAAATCGGCCAGACGGATCTCGCCGCGGACGCGCTGCGCCATCAGGCAAAGATTGGCGACGGGCGCGAGCATGAGATGCTGACCCGGCTCGCCGGGCGGATGAACATGCCGGCGCTGCAGATCTGGCTGGCGCATAACGGCCCGGCCGGCACCCGGCTGGCGGCCAGCGCGCGCTACCCGGCGCCGGACTGGACACCGGCCGGTGGCTGGCGCGTCGACCGGGCGCTGATCTTTGCCCATACTCTGCAGGAATCGCGCTTTCGCACCGATGCGGTCAGCCCGGCCGGCGCCTATGGCCTGATGCAGCTGATGCCGACGACCGCGCAACTGATCGCCCGGCGCAAGGGCGAGACCGTCGACCGCGCCGCCCTCACCAACCCGGCGACCAACATCGAATTCGGCCAGGCCTATCTGGAGCAACTGCGCGACGGCAGCGCGACCGGCGGGCTGCTGCCCAAGGTGATCGCCGCCTATAACTGCGGGCCGCTGCCGGTCGGCGAATGGAACGGGCGCGGCTTCGACAAGGGCGACCCGCTACTCTACATCGAAAGCATCCCCTATTGGGAAACGCGCGGCTATGTCGCGGTCGTCATGCGCAATTACTGGATGTACCAGCAGAACGCGGGCGACCCGTCGCCCAGCCGCAAGGCGCTGGCCGAGGGGCTATGGCCGCGCTTCCCCGGCCTGCCCGGCGCATCGGCGGTGCGGATCACCGCCGGACCGACCGAAACCGCGCTGCTCAGCGCGCAGTAGCCGGCGGCGAAACCGGCGGCGCGTCGTCGCGCTTGTCGATGAAGGTGGCGAGGTCGGCGCTCATTACCGCCCACCAGTCCAGCGCGTCGGCGAAATTGGCCGGGGTCATCCGGCCGATGGTGGTGACGTCCATCGTCGCGCCAAGGTCGCCTTCCTTGTCGATATAGGTCTTGAGAAAGCGCTTTCCGGCGTTCCATTCGTTGACCATGTCGAGGGTGAAGCCCGCTTCCTTGCGATACCAGCTATAGAATTGCAGCGAGGAACAGCCGCTGTCCGGGCGGCAGCCGTAGAATTCGATGATGAACGGCGCGCCGTTGGCGGCGCTGACGATATAAGGCGCGCCCTTTTCGTTATGCTTCAGTTCCGCCTTGTAGCCGGCATCGCGCACCGCGCCCGCCACCACCTCGGCCCGCGACACGTCGATCGGCCGGTCCCGGTCCGCGCGCGGCTGCGCCGCCGCGCCATCCGATAGCGCCGCCATGGCCATGATTGCGATCAACGCTGCCCGCATAACCCTCCCCGTCTACATCCGGGGCCAGCATAACCCCATGCTCCGCAGGGACAACGCCCCTAAGCCGCCGAAGGCTGCATAACCGCCAGTTCGTGCCCGTCCGGATCGCGAAAATGAAACCGCCTGCCGCCGGGGAAGGCAAAGATGGCGCGGGTGATGGCACCGCCCGCCGCCGTCACCGCCGCCAGAGTCGCATCAAGATCGTCGACCTCGACGACCGGCAGCGCCGCCGCCGTCTGTTCCGCCACGTCACCCTGAAAACCGACATCGGTATCGCCGCTGGTCGTCGCCGCATAGCCTGGCCCGAAATCGGCGAACGTCCACCCGAACGCCGCCGCATAGAACGCCTTTGCCGCCGCCACGTCCGCGCTCGGCAGTTCCAGATAGTTGAGGCGTGCCATCCTGATCTCCATTGTTCTTGATATGTTCTATAAGTACTGCCATCCTCCGTCAATGGATTCGCGCAAACGCCCGGTTCGCGGCGCGACGCTCAACCGCGAGAGCAGCCGCTTCAACCTGCCGGAACGGGCGGCGGATGGCGACTGGCTGGATGCGCAGGAGTCGATCGACGGCGCCGTCGCACCGGTCCGCACCACCGTCACCGTCGAGGCGCCCAGGACGATCATCAACCGCAACCAGTCGCCCGACATCCCGTTCGACCGCTCGATCAACCCTTATCGCGGCTGCGAGCACGGCTGCATCTACTGCTTCGCGCGACCGAGCCATGCCTGGCACGACCTGTCGCCCGGCATCGATTTCGAGACGCGGCTGTTCGCCAAGCCGGATGCGGCGCGGCTGCTGCGCGCGGAGCTGGCGAAGCCGGGCTACACGCCGGCGCCGATCGCGATGGGGACCAACACCGACCCCTATCAGCCGATCGAGGCGACGTGGAAGATCACCCGCGCCATCGTCGCCCTGCTCGCCGAAACGCGCCACCCGCTCAGCATCACCACCAAGTCGGACCGGGTGGTGCGTGACATCGACCTGCTGGCGCGGATGGCGGAGTACCAACTGGTCGGCGTCGCCCTGTCGATCACCTCGCTCGACCCGCGCATCGCGATGACGCTGGAGCCGCGCGCGCCGCACCCGGAAAAGCGGCTGGCGGCGGTCAAGGCGCTCGCCGCCGCCGGGGTGCCCGCCTATGTCTCGATCGCCCCCGTCATCCCCGGTATCACCGACCATGAGCTTGAACATCTGGTGGCGCGGGCGGCGGAGGCGGGCGCGCGCGGCGTGTCGTTCATTCCGGTGCGGCTGCCGTTCGAAGTGGCGCCGCTGTTTCGCGCCTGGCTCGACACGCATTTCCCAGATCGCGCGGCGAAGGTGATGGCGACGATCCAGGCGATGCGCGGCGGCCGCGACAATGATCCGCGCTTCTTCGACCGGATGCGCGGCCACGGCCCCTATGCCGATCTGCTGCGCACCCGCTTCCACATCGCCGCGCGCCGGCACGGGCTTAACCGCGAACGCGGCGTGCTGCGCAGCGACCTGTTCCAGCCGCCGGCAGGGGCGCAGCTGCGGCTGCTGTAAGGTGCCGCCGGAGCCGCGATGCCGGCTTCGTCCGTCGGGAGATCAGGCGACCTTCAGCCGGTAATCCTTGTACTCGGCGCGCAATGCGGTTTTCAACAGCTTGCCGGTCGCGGTGTGCGGCAGTTCGTCGACAAAAGCGATTTCGTCGGGAAGCCACCATTTCGCGACCCGGCCGGCAAGAAAGGCGATAATCTCCGCCTCGGTCACCGTCGCGCCCGGCTTGCGGACAACCAGCAGCAGCGGTCGTTCGTCCCATTTCGGATGATAGACGCCGATCGCCGCCGCCTCCGCCACCCCGGGGCAGTCGACGGCCGCATTCTCCAGATCGACCGAACTGATCCATTCGCCGCCGGATTTGATGACATCCTTCGACCGGTCGGTGATCTGCATCGTCCCGTTCGGGTGAAGCACGGCGACGTCGCCGGTGTCGAACCAGCCGTCCGCGTCGATCGCCGGGCCGGTTTCGTCGCGGAAATAGCGGTCCAGCACCCACGGCCCGCGCACCTGCAACCGGCCGGAACTGGCGCCGTCACGCGGCTGGACGACACCGTCATCGTCGACGACGCGCAGTTCGACGCCGAACGGCACCCGCCCCTGGCGCACCACCTGATCGACTTGCGCCTCGAAATCCAGATCGTCCCAGTCATGGCTTGGCGCGCCGCAGGTACCGATCGGCGAGGTTTCGGTCATCCCCCACGCATGGCCGACGCGGATGCCCATTGTCATCAGCCGCTCGATCATCATCCGTGGCGCTGCCGAACCGCCGATCGTCACCAGTTGCAGGTGCTGCGGCGCCTCGCCGGTTTCGTCGATATGCTTGAACATCGCCAGCCACACCGTCGGCACCCCGGCGGAATGGGTGACCTTTTCCCGGTTCATCAGCAGGCACAGGACCTTGGGATCGTTGACCGCCGAACAGACCATCTTCACCCCCGCCATCGGCGCCGCGAACGGCAGGCCCCAGGCGGCGGCGTGGAACATCGGCACGATCGGCAGCGTCACCGCGCGCGGCGACAGGTCGAACACCGCCGGCGACACCTCCGTCATCGCGTGGAGCAACGTCGAACGGTGGGTGTAGAGCACGCCCTTCGGGTTGCCGGTGGTGCCCGATGTGTAGCAGAGCATGCAGGGGGCGCGTTCCGGCCCCTCGACCCAGCGGTAATCGCCGTCTTCGGCCGCGATCAGGCTTTCGAAGCCGTCGGCGCCGGCCGGCGGGTCAAAGCAGATGAAGTGCTCGATCGTGGTGAATTGCGGTTTCAGCCGGTCGACCAGCGGCTGGAATGCGCGGTCATAGAACAGCACCCGGTCGCCGGCGTGATTAGCGATGTAGACGATCTGCTCGTCGAACAGCCGCGGGTTGATCGTGTGGATCACCCCGCCCATGCCGATCGCCCCGTACCAGGCGACGATGTGACGGCCGTGGTTCATCGCCAACGTCGCAATCCGATCGCCCGGCGTCATACCCAGCCGTTCCAGCGCCTGCGCCAGCCGCCGCGCGTCGCGGTGGACGCCGGCCCAGTCGCTGCGGCTTTCCTGCCCGTCCGCCCAGTAAGTGACGACTTCCCGCTCGCCATGCTCGCGCGCCGCATGGTCGATGATCCGCGGCACACGCAGTTCGAATTCCTGCATCCCGCCCAGCATACTCTCCTCCATCTTATTCAGGCATGGTCAGGCCTGAACGCGAGGGAATCAAGCGCAATCAGGATACCAGGGCAAGGCGGGGTGCTTCCGCCGCGCGCAGTGTCGCGTCGGTGACACCAGCCAGCTTCTCGACCCGCGCCTGCACTTCGGCGTCGAGCAGGAAGTCGCGGCCCAGGCGCAGGTCAACGGCGGTGCCGTCGTCCAGCACCGCGTGGAGAATCAGCGCGCCGCGCCCGCCGCGCAGCGACGAGACCAGCGCCGCCAGCCCCGGCAGCACCACAGCGTCGTCAACCGTCACATGCAGTTCAAGTCGGGCCGACCCGCTCAACTGCTCGAACGGCTGAATGCGCTTGACGGTGACGCGCGGGCTGTCTTCCCCCGGTTTGCGGTCAAGCTCGACATGCAGCAGGCCGCAGCCGCCGTCCCTGGCCGCCGCCTCCAGCTCCGCCGCAACACCGTCGTCAAAGCAGCTGGCGACAAACTGGCCGGTCGCGTCGGACAGGGTGCACATCAGATAGCGCCGTCCCCGCGCCGAGGTGCGCCAACGCGCATCCTCGACCAGCGCCGCCATCACTGCCCCGGTGCGGCTCGCCTCCTCGCCGGCCGGCTGGCCGCACAGCGCGCCGTAACTGCGGGCGCTGTGCGCCACCGCCAGATGGCGATAGCGGTCGACCGGGTGGGCGGAGAAATAGAAGCCGAACGCCTCCTTCTCCTGCGCCATCCGTTCCGCCAGCGTCCACACCGCGTCGGCGGGCAGGCGGATGCCGGCGGCCGGGCTGGCGGAACCGGCGCCGAACAGGCCGCCCTGCCCGCTGATCCGCGCATCGGCGGCGCGGGCGGCGACCGCCAGGATCGTCTCCGCCGCCGCATAGGCACCGGCGCGGGCCGGGACGAGCGCGTCGAACGCGCCACCGGCGATCAGGCTTTCCAGCTGGCGCTTGTTCAACATCTTCGGGTCGACCCGGCCGGCGAAATCGTCGAGCGAGGTGAACGGCCCGCCTTTCGCCCGTTCCGCGACCAGCTGGTCCATCGCCTTTTCGCCGACCCCCTTCAGCGCGGCGAGCGCATAGCGGACGGCCAGCCCGTCACCCCGCTCCTCGACGGTGAATTCCGCCTCGCTGGCGTTGATGTCGGGCGGCAGGCACGGCAGCTCCATGCGCCGCATATCGTCGACGAAAATGCCGAGCTTGTCGGTCAACGCCATGTCGTAGCACATCGACGCGGCGTAGAAGGCGTGCGGGTGATGCGCCTTCAGCCAGGCCGTCTGATAGGCGAGCAGGGCATAGGCGGCGGCGTGGCTCTTGTTGAAGCCGTAGCCGGCGAACTTGTCGATCAGGTCGAACAGCTCGTTGGCCTTTTCCGCGTCGATCGCGTTGGCGGCGCAGCCGTCGACGAAGCGCTGGCGCTGGGCATCCATTTCCGCCTTGATCTTCTTGCCCATCGCGCGGCGCAGGAGATCCGCCTCGCCCAGGCTGTAGCCGGCGAGCACCTGCGCCGCCTGCATCACCTGTTCCTGATAGACGAAGATGCCGTAGGTCTCGGCCAGTATCCCCTCAAGCAGCGGGTGGGGATAGGCAATCGCCTCCCGCCCGTTCTTGCGGGCGCCGAACATCGGAATATTGTCCATCGGCCCCGGCCGGTAGAGCGAGACCAGCGCGATGATGTCACCGAAATTGGTCGGGCGGACGGCGGCGAGAGTGCGCCGCATCCCTTCCGATTCCAGCTGGAACACGCCGACCGTGTCGCCGCGCTGGAGCAGTTCGTAGACCTGCGCGTCGTCCCACGGCAGGCCGTCCAGATCGACCGCGACGCCGCGTTCGGCAAGGATCGTCACCGCCTTTTTCAGCACCGACAGGGTTTTCAGGCCGAGAAAGTCGAACTTCACCAGCCCGGCGCCCTCGACATATTTCATGTCGAACTGGGTCACCGGCATGTCGGAGCGGGGATCGCGGTACAGCGGCACCAGTTGCGACAGCGGCCGGTCGCCGATGACGACGCCGGCGGCATGGGTCGAACTGTGGCGCGGCAGCCCCTCCAGCTTCTGCGCCAGGTCGAACAGCTGCTTCACCTGCGCGTCGGCTTTGTATTCGGCGGCCAGCTCCGTCACGCCATTCAGCGCGCGTTCCAGCGTCCATGGGTCGGTCGGGTGGTTGGGCACCAGCTTGGCCAGCCGGTCGACCTGACCGTAGCTCATCTGCAGGACGCGGCCGGTGTCCTTCAGCACCGCGCGCGCCTTCAGCCGCCCGAAGGTGATGATCTGGGCGACATGCTCGCGGCCGTACTTCCCCTGGACGTAGCGGATCACCTCCTCGCGCCGGGTTTCGCAGAAGTCGATGTCGAAGTCCGGCATCGACACGCGTTCCGGGTTGAGGAAGCGTTCGAACAGCAGGCCGAGGCGGATCGGGTCGAGATCGGTGATGGTCAGCGCCCAGGCGACGACCGATCCGGCGCCGGAACCGCGCCCCGGCCCGACCGGAATGTCGTGCTGCTTCGCCCATTTGATGAAGTCGGCGACGATCAGGAAATAGCCGGGAAAGCCCATCTGGGTGATGATGCCGATCTCGAACTCAAGCCGGTCGCGATAGACCTGACGGTCGATAGTGTCCGGCAAACGGTCCAGCCGCGCCTCCAGTCCGTGGCGCGCGTCCTCGGCCAGCCGCGTCGCCTCTCCCTCCCTGTCGCCGGCGAGGCTGGGCAGGATCGGCTTGCGCTTCGGCGCGGCGACGGCGCAACGCTGCGCCACCACCAGCGTGTTGGCGATCGCTTCCGGCAGATCCTCGAACAGCGCCTTCATCGCCTTGGCCGGCTTCATCCACGCATCCGGCGAGCTGTGCTTGCGGTCCTCGCTTTCGACATAGCTGGACGAGGCGATGCACAGCATCGCGTCATGGGCGGCGTGGAACTGCTCGTCGGCGAAGCAGCACGGGTTGGTCGCGACCAGCGGCAGTTTGCGGCCGTAGGCGAGGTTCAGCAGATGCGGCTCGGCCTTGCCCTCGACCTCGTCCAGCCGGCGGACGATCTCGATATACAGCCGGTCGGGAAACAGCGCTTCCAACCGGTCGGCATAATCCTCGGCATCGCGCATCTGTTCTTCGGCATAGAGGCGGGCGAGCGCCCCCTCGCCGCCGGCGGTCAGCGCGATCAGCCCGGCGGTCCGCCCCTCCAGCGCGGCGAAATCGACATGCGCCTGCTCTTCGATCGGCCGGTCGAGATGGGCCATAGACGCCAGCGCGCACAGATTGTCGTAGCCGGTTTCGTCCTGCGCGTAGAGCGCCAGCCAGTCGAACAGGCGCGGTGCGCCCGCCGGCAAGTCCGGCCGGGCGATGCACAGCATCGTACCGATAACCGGCTGCACCCCCGCCTTCTTCGCCGCGTCGGAAAAGGCCATCGCGCCATAGAGGCCGTTGCGGTCGGTGATCGCCGCCGCCGGAAAGCCCAGCTCACGCGCCCGCGTGGCGATCGCCTTCGGATCGATCGCCCCGTCGAGCATGGTGTAGGCGGAAAAGATCCGGAGCGGAACGAAGGCGGCATGCGGCATCGGCCGACTATGGGCGTTCGTTTCGATTCGGGGAAGGCGTCGGGGCTTGTTCGCGTTGGGCGGAACCGGCACCAGCCCGCGCCCCCGCCCGGCCTCCCACATGATACTGCCGTTGGGAGGCCGGGCGGGGGCGCGGGCCGGTGCCGCTCAAACGCAACAAACCCCGTTGATGGAGAATGATTGGTTAACCATGTCGACCTATGCTTGCCGCCACCTTGGCAGCAGGGGGAAACCGCGATGGACTATCAGGGAACGACCTTCAACGGCGGCCTGGTCCGGCTGGACGGCAACCGCTTCATCGACTGCGTCTTCGACGGCGCGGTGCTGTGTTACGACGGCGGGCCGATCCACATCGTCGGCTGCAGCTTCAAGAATATCGGCGGCTGGCGGTTCGGCGGCGCGTTCGGCACCGGGCTGGACATGCTCGGCCAACTTTACCGCGGCGACCATGAACAGGGCCTGCGGATCGTCGGCCAGGCGATGTTCCGCCCCGCCGCCCCCGCCGACAAGGCGGCCTGAAGGGGCGCGGGCCGGCGCCGCCCGCACCCGGCGCCTAGATTTCCACCTGACTGCCCAGTTCGACGACGCGGTTGGTTGGCAGGCGAAAGAATTCCATCGCGCTTTCGGCGTTGCGCAGCATCCAGGCGAACACCTTTTCGCGCCAGATCGCCATGCCGGGGCGCGCCGATGGCAGCAGCGTCTGCCGGGCAAGGAAAAAGCTGGTGTCCATCATCTTGATCGCCGGGCCGCAGCCGGTCAGCTGCTTCAGCGCCGCCGGCACGTCCGGCTCCTGCATGAAGCCGTAGACGACGACGAGCCGGTGGAAGCCGCGGCCAAGGTCCTCCAGCCGGCACCGCCCCTCCGGCTCGACATAGGGTGAATCGGCGATCTTGACCGTCAGCAGGATCACCCGTTCGTGCAGCACCTTGTTGTGCTTCAGATTGTGGAGCAGCGCGTGCGGCACGCCGTCCGGCGTCGACGTCATGAACACCGCCGTGCCCGGCACCCGGGTAGCGGAACTGGCGGCGGATTCGATGAAGATCATGATCGGCATCGCCGCTTCGCGCATCCGCTCGATCATCAGCTTGCGGCCCTTCGCCCAGGTGGTGAGCAGGGTGAAGGCGATCAGCCCAATCAGCAGCGGGAACCAGCCGCCGTCCGGCACCTTGGTCAGGTTGGCGGCGAAATAGGCGCCGTCGACCAGCGCGAACACCGCGACCAGCGGCACGGCGTACAGCGGGTTCCACCGCCACAGCGTGAACAGCAGCACCGCCAGCAGGCAGGTGTCGATGAACATCGCGCCGGTGACGGCGATGCCATAGGCCGATGTCAGGTTGGACGATGTCTGGAAAAACAGCACCAGCAGGATCACCATCACCATCAGCATCCAGTTGATCATCGGGATATAGATCTGCCCGACCGTCGATGCGCTGGTATGGAGAATCTTCAGGCGCGGCATGAAACCAAGCTGGATCGCCTGATGGGTGACGGAAAAAGCGCCGGAGATCACCGCCTGGCTGGCGATGATCGCGGCAAGGGTGGCGATGCCGACCAGCGGCAGCTGGAACCATTGCGGCGCCAGCAGGTAAAACGGGCTGACCAGCGCCGCCTGCCCTTCGACGAACAGCAACGCCCCCTGCCCCATATAGTTGAGCATCAGCGCCGGCAGCACGAAGGCCAGCCATGACACGCGGATCGGTCCGCGCCCGAAATGGCCCATATCGGCGTAAAGCGCCTCCGCCCCGGTCACAGCCAGCACCACCGAGCCAAGCGCAAGGAAAGCGGCCTGGCTGTTGGCCAGGAAGAAATGCACCGCCCAATAGGGGTTAAACGCGCTCAACACCGCCGGATAGCGAAAGATGCTGATCGCGCCTAACGTCGCGATCACGGTGAAATAGGTCAGCATGATCGGCCCGAACAGCGCGCCGACCCGCGCCGTGCCGCTGCTCTGGATCGAAAACAGAAAGACCAGGATCATCACCGCAATCGGCACGACCAGCCCGCCGAACGCCGGCATAGCGATCGCCAGCCCCTCGACCGCCGACAGCACCGACACCGCCGGGGTGATCATGCTGTCGCCATAGAACAGCGCCGTCGCGAACACGCCGAGCAGAACGATGCCGCCGGTCCATTTCTTGGTCCCCATGCTGGCGTTGATCAGCGCCAGCAGCGCCAGGCTGCCACCTTCGCCCTTGTTGTCGGCGCGCATGATGATCGCGACATATTTGATCGTGACGACCAGAATCATCGACCAGAACATCAGGCTGATGACGCCCAGGATATGCGCCGGGTCCAGCGTCAGCTTGTGGTGGCCGGCAAAGGTTTCGCGAAAGGCGTAGAGCGGGCTGGTGCCGATATCGCCGAAGACGATGCCGACCGCGCCGACCGCCAGCTTCCACCGGCCCTGCCCCGGCTCATGGCCGCGCGCGCCGGCATCGGGGCCGGCGGGCACCGCCGCATCGACGGGGATGTTCACCCGCGTCGTCCTTCGCTGTTCAGACGCATGACTGGCATAACGGATACTAAGCCCCGAAGCCCCCCTTGGCCGGCGCGGCGCCCTAGCACCGCGTTCACCGCACTGCAACAGCGGCGTTTATCGGCCTCAGCGCGCCTTCAGCATCATGTCGACCGCGCGCAGGCGCAGGGCGATGTCTTCCCGCCAGGGCGCGTCGGCCGGCGCCCGCGCCAGCATCCCGGCCCATGTCTCGCGCGCTTCCTCCAGCCGCCCAGACTGGGCAAGCGAAAGGCCGAGGAAGAACGGCGCGGCGGGCGCAGCGGGCGCGATCGCCATCGCCCGGTGATAGGCGTAGACCGATGCTGGCGACGCCTGCCCGCCGGCATGGACAACCAGCGCGTTGCCCAGGCCGGTCCACAGATCCGGGCTGTCCGGGTAGTCGCGCAGGCCGCGCTTCACATAGCCGACACCGGCCTCGGTCAGTCCGGCGCGCATCATTCCTTCCGACGCGATCAACCAGGCGACATCGCTGCCGAACCGGTTGCCAAGCTCCTGCCGCTTGGCGATCGTCGCCTCATCCACCCTGGGCTGGGTGGCGCGCGGCTTGGCCGGCTTGCCGATCAGGCCGGGGCTGCCCTGCAACGCATAACCGCCCAGGCCAAGCAACAGCGCCGCCAGCACCGGTTCACGCGTGATGCGCGGCATATGGCCGAACCGCCACAGCGCCAGGCCGACGGCCATCGCCAGTATGAACGCGATCAGCCAGCCGGTCACCGCCGCCTCCGGAACCGCCGCCGGGCGACAAACGCGCCGGCGGCGACAAGCAGCAGCGGCGCCGCCCATAGCGGCCAGTTGACCGGCTTCGTCGACGGCGCATAGCTGACCCAGTCGCCATAGCGTTCGATCAGCCAGCGGCGGATCGCCTCCGGCTCCTCCCCGGCGGCGACGCGGCGACGGATCAGCGCGCGCATGTCACCCGCCATATCGGCATCGCTGTCGGCGATCGACTGGCCCTGGCAGACGAGGCAGCGGATCGTCCGCATCAACGCCGCCGCCTTCGCCTCCTGCGCCGGGTCGGCAAGCTGGGTGTCGGCATAGGCGGCGGCGGCCATCCGCGAATCGGCCAGCGCCGGCGCCGCCGGGGCCAGCAACAGGGCCAGAACCAGCGCCCGCGCCCTCATCGCGCACCCTCCAGCGCCGCGAGGATCGCCGGCACATCCTCTTCGCGAATCGGGCCGACATGCTGGTGGCGGATGATGCCGCGCCCGTCGATGACGAAGCTTTCCGGCACGCCGGACGATCCAAACGCCATCTGCACCCGCGAATCATGGTCGGCGCCGATCCGCGCGAACGGATCGCCCCAGCGGGCGAGGAAGGCGGCCAGATCGTCCGGCCGGTCGCGGATCGCGATCGCGTCGATGACGACGCCCTTGTCCTTCAACGCCATCAGCACGGGCGCCTCGGCGGCGCAGGGCAGGCACCAGCTGGCAAAGATGTTGAGCAGACGCGGCCTGCCGTCGGCGAACGCGGCGCTGTCCAGCCCCGGCTTGCCCGGCACCGCCGCCGGCAGGGCAAAGACAGGCGCCGGCTGGCCGATCATCTTCGACACGACGACATGGTCGGCCGGGCGCACCAGCCCGAAGACGATAAAGCCGACGAGCAGCGCGAACAGCCCCAGCGGCGCCCAGAGCACGACCTTCCTCATAGATAGGCCCGCCGGTCATGTGCCGTGCGCTCCCGCCGCAGCCGGCCGATCAGCGACAGCGCGCCGCCGAGCGCGATCAACCCGCCGCCACCCCAGATCAGCGTCACGAATGGCTTCCACCACAGCCGCAACTGCCAGCGGCCGTCATCGTCGCCCTTGCCGAGCACCACGTAGAGCTGGCCGTCGAGGCGGGTGGCAATCGCCGATTCGTTGGTCTCGGTCGGCGGGTTGGGGAAGAAGCGCGCCTGCGGTTTCAGCGTCACCGGCGCGCCATCGCCCCGCCGCGCGACAATCGTCCCTTCCAGCGCGGTCCAGTTCGGCCCGGCGATCGGGTCGACGCCGACGAAGCGGACGCTGTACGGGCCGACCGCCACTGTGTCGCCCGGCCGCGCCGCGACCAGCTTCTCCTTGGTGAAGGAGCTCTCGCTCGCCATGCCAAACAGGCTGACCGCGATACCGAGATGGGCGATGACCATGCCCCAGGTGAACAGCGGCGTGCGGCGCAGGTTGCGCTTCCACAGCGGCGCCAGGCTGGCGGCGCCGACCCCGGTCGCCAACGTCAGGCCAAGCAGCGGCAAGACGCCGATCGGGCTGACGAGCAGCACCACGCCCAGCGTCACGACGCTCAGCAGCACCGGCAGCGCGATCCGCCGCGCCAGCGCGCCCAGTTCGTCCCGCCGCCAGCGCAGCAGCGGCCCGGCGGCCATCAGCGCGACGAGGATCAGCGCCAGCGGCCCGGCGGCGGCGTTGAAATAAGGGGGGCCGACCGACAGCTTCTCGCCGTTCACCGCCTCCACCCCCAGCGGATAGAGCGTGCCGACCAGCACGACGCCGAGGATCGCGCTCAGCAGCAGATTGTTGCCGACCAGCGCGCCCTCGCGGCTGACCGGGTCGAACGGCGTGCCCTCGCGGATCGTCGGCGCGCGCAGCGCGAACAGCGCCAGCGCCCCGCCGATGTAAAGGATCAGCAGCGCCAGGATGAAGCTGCCCCGGCGCGGATCGACGGCAAAGGCGTGGACGCTGGTCAATATACCGGACCGGACGAGGAAAGTGCCGATCATCGACATCGAGAAGGCGACGACCGCCAGCATCACCGTCCACGTCCGCAGCCCCTGCCGCGTCGCCAGCACCGTCACCGAATGGAGCAGCGCCGTCGCCGCCAGCCAGGGCATCAGCGACGCATTCTCCACCGGGTCCCAGAACCACCAGCCGCCCCAGCCCAGCTCGTAATACGCCCAATAGCTGCCGGCGGTGATGCCGATGGTCAGCATGATCCACGCCGCCAGCACCCACGGCCGCATCGCCCGGGCGAAATCGGCGCCGACGTCGCGGGTCACAAGCGCGCCGACCGCGAAGGAAAAGGCGACCGACAGGCCGACATAGCCGAGGTAGAGTGTCGGCGGGTGGAAGGCGAGGCCGGGGTCCTGCAACAGCGGGTTCAACCCCATGCCGTCCGCCGGTGCCGGGTTGAGCCGCGCGAACGGGTTCGATGCGAACAGCAGGAAGGCGTAGAACCCAATCCCGATCGCCGCCTGCGCCGCCAGCGTCGCGATCAGCGTCGGCTCGCGCAGCCGCCGCTCCGCGACGCCGACCAGCGCGCCGGCGACGGCGAGGATCGTCACCCACATCAGCATCGACCCTTCGTGGTTGCCCCACGCGCCGGCCCATTTGTAGAGCATAGGCTTCATCGAATGGCTGTTCTCGACGACCAGCTTCACCGACATGTCGGACCGCACGAACAGAACGATCAGACAGGCAAAGGCAAACAGCGCCAGCACCCCCTGCACGATCGCCAGCGGCCGGATCGCGGCGCCCAGCGCGGCGGCACCGGGCCCTCCCCCCACGCCGCCCATCCCGAGCGAAGTCGAGGGACCCGCACGGGCTTCCCCCCCTCCGTCCATCCCGAGCGTAGTCGAGGGACCTCCGATGGCTGGCCCGGTGCGTCCCTCGACTACGCTCGGGATGGACGAGGTAGAGAATGGCTGGGATGTGGCTTTGCCCGCCCCATCACCCGCGCCGGGGGCAACCCCCGCCGCCCGGAGCGCGGACAGGCCGAGCACCAGTTGCAGCGCCGCCAGCGCCGCCGCCAGCCACAGGGCGGCAAGGCCCGCCTCGGCGATCATTGCTCCAGCGTCTCGGTCTTGTGCTCGGCGCCGGCCAGTTGCGGCGGCATGTAGCGTTCGTCATGCTTGGCAAGAATGGTGTCGGCGTCAAACACGCCGTCGGTGCCGAACCGGCCGTCGGCGACAACGCCGCTATTTTCCTTGAACAGATCCGGCACGATGCCGGTGTACCGGACCGGCACGGTCGCGCCCCCGTCGGCGACGGTGAAGCGGATAGTGACGCCGTCCGGCTCGCGGACGATCGACTTGTCGGCGACCATGCCGCCCAGCCGCATCGCCTGCCCCGGCGGCACCCCGCCCAGCCGGGCGATGTCGGCGGGGGAATAGAAATAGGCGGCCTGATCGCGCAATGCCGACATGGCGAGCAGGGTCGCGCCGATCATCGCCGCCACGGCCAGCAGCACCAGCACCAGCCGCTGATGTTTCGCCTTCATCGGTCGCGCCGCAGGTCGGCGGAAGCTTTTTCGGCGGCCCGCATCGCCAGCCAGGCCCAGACACCGGCGGCAAGGGTGCCGCCGATCGTCACCGCATAGGCGGCGATCACGAACGGCCAGGGGTTCATACCGCCGCCATCCGCCGCAGCCGCGCCTCGACCTTGGCGCGGGCGAGCAGCGTGCGCATCCGCATCAGCACGATCGCTGCGAAGATCAGGGTGAAGCCAAGCGCGGAAAAGATCAGCGGATAAAGGATCGCCGCGTCGATTTTCGATCCGCCAAGCGTGATGCTCGCCGGCTGGTGCAGGCTGTTCCACCAGACGACGGACCGGTTGATGATCGGGATGTTGACCGCGCCGACCAGCCCGAAGATCGCCGTCGCGCGGCTGACCCCGCTGCGCTCGTCGCCGGCGTTGGCCAGCGCGATATAGCCGAAATAGAGGAACAGCAGCACCAGCATCGACGTCATCCGCCCGTCCCACTGCCACCATGTGCCCCAGGCCGGGCGGCCCCACAGCGACCCGGTCAGCAGGCAGAGCGCGGTGAACAGCGCACCCGGCACCGCGACCGCCCGCGCCGCAACCCCGGCGAGCGGGTGCCGCCAGACGATCTGGGCAAGGCTGGCAATGGCGATGCCGGTCCAGCCGCCCATCCCCAGCCAGGCGGCGGGGACGTGAACGTAAAGGATGCGGACCGTCTCGCCCTGCAGATAGTCGGGCGGCGACAGGAACAGCCCGGCGTAGAGGCCATATCCGGCCATCAGCACCCCGGCGGCGGCCAGCCACGGCGTCACCGGCCGGGCGATCGCAAGGAAGCGGGTCGGGTTGGCGAAACCATGCATCGCCGCCGCCTTAGCGGCTTGGGTCGGCGGTTGGAACCGCCTTCACGCTCAACCCCTGCCGATCAGCCGGCGGGCGATGCGATCGGCGACCGCGGCGGCCGGATCGCCGCTCTCCGCGCTTTCCGCCCACACCTGTTCCAGCCGCTCGGGAATCCGGGCGATCAGCGTGTCGACTTCGGCCGGTGACGCCTGACCGGCATATTCGAGGGCGACGTTAATGATACCGCCGGCGTTGATCACATAGTCCGGCGCGAACAGGATGCCGCGCGCGTGGATGCGGGCGCCGTCCGCGTCGGTCGCCAGCTGGTTGTTGGCCGATCCGGCGACAATGGCGACGCGCAGCGCGGCGATCGATTCGGCATCCAGCACCGCGCCCAGCGCGCAGGGGCTGAGGATGTCGGCCTCCACCGTCAGGATCGCATCCTTGTCGACGGCGGTCGCGCCCAGTTCCGCGGCCAGCGCCTTCGCCTTGGCGCCGTCGAAATCGGCCAACGTCAGCCGCGCGCCATCCGCCGCCAGCAGCCGGGCGAGCGCGCCGCCGACGCTGCCGACGCCCTGAATGGCGACGTGGACGCCACGCATGTCGGTCCGGCCCAACGCCCGCGCCGCCGCCGCGCGGATGCCGAGATGGACTCCGCGCGCGGTGTATGGCCCCGGATCGCCGCCGACCGCGCCCGCCGCCGCCGGCAGGCCGGAAACAAATTTGGTCTGTTCGGCGATCGCGACGACGTCGCCGGTCGAAATGCCGACATCTTCCGCCGCGACATAGCGGCCGTCGAACGAATCGATCGCCCGGCCGAAGGCGGCGAGCATCGCCGGCGTCTTGGTCCCGGCCGCATCGGCGAGGATCACCGATTTGCCGCCCCCGAACGGCAGCCCGGCCATCGCGTTCTTGTAGCTCATCCCCCGCGACAGCCGCAGCGCGTCGATGATCGCGGCGCGCGGTTCGGCATAATGCCAGAAACGGATGCCGCCCGCCGCCGGGCCAAGAGCGGTCGAGTGAATCGCGATGACCGCGTTCAGACCGCTCGCCGGGTCGTGATAGAGATGAACGCCTTCGTGATCGTCGAAATCGGGATAATCCCAGGCCACGCCGAAGTCCCTGTGCGGTAGGAAGAAAATGGGGCGACTGACGGGACTTGAACCCGCAACTTCCGGCATCACAAGCCGGCGCTCTAACCAATTGAACTACAGTCGCCGCAAAACGGCCCGCCGGGCCGCGGCGGCACATAAGGGCGCCACCCCCCAAGCGTCAAGCAAAGCCGCTTGACCCGGTGACCGATCCTTCGCAACGCAGGCCGATGCAAAGCACCGATACCGACATCGCCGCAACCATCGCCGGCCGGCCCGGCGTGCAGCGCGTACCGTCACCGAAACTGACGCTGTTTATCGCCCGCGCCTTCCTGACCCCGGCGGAATGTACCGAACTGGTCGCCCTGATCGACGCCGGGCGGCGGCCGTCGACGGTTGCCGACTATAACGGCGACAACGCCTTCCGGACCAGCGAGACCTGCGATCTGGACGGCGCCAACCCGGCGGTCGCCGCGGTCGAGGCGCGAATCGCCGCCTTCACCGGCCTCGATCCAAAGCATGGCGAACCGCTGCAGGGCCAGCGTTATGCCATCGGGCAGGAATTCAAGGCGCATACCGACTATTTCGAACCGGACGGCCCGGATTTCGCGCGCTTCTGCAGCGTCGCCGGCAACCGCAGCTGGACGGTGATGGTCTATCTGAACGAAACCGAAGCGGGCGGCGCCACCCGGTTCAAGGCGATCGACAAGATCGTCCAGCCGGAAACCGGCAAGCTGCTCGCCTGGAACAACCGGCGGCCGGACCTGACGCCGAACCCGTCGACCATCCACCACGGCATGAAGGTCCGCGCCGGGACCAAATACGTCATCACCAAATGGTTCCGCGAACGGCCCTGGGGCTGGTAACGGGCCGTTCGCGGGCGCGGCGCGCAAGCGCGGCCTGCGCCGGGGCCGCCCGCTGGGCCGGGCTGCCCCGAAGCGGGACTTACAGCTTCACCCCGATCCCGACCGAGAAGGACATGCCGGGGATATAGCGGTTATAGTAGATCCGGTTGGCGCCGGCCTGCTGAAACTCGCGATATTTCTGGTTGGTGATGTTGCGCGCTTCGAACTTCATCTCCGCCTCGACGCCGAACAGCGACACACCCTGACGGGCAACGAAGTCCAGCCGCAGGCCCGGCCGCTCGCGCACGTCGGGCTGGCCGGACGGGCCGCGCGTCGTCACCCGGTCGCTGGCGTAGCTGAGCAGCAGCGTCTGCTGCGACAGCCGGTCGGTATCCTCCAGGCCGATCTGCAGGTTGACCAGATGGTCGGACTGTCCGGTCATCGGCGCGCCGTCGTGGAAGAAATTCAGCGCCGGCTGGACGACGCCGTTGATCACCGTCACATCGCCGGCGCCGACCTTCAGCTTCGACTGGGTATAGGTATAGTTGCCGATCAGGATGAGCCGCCGGCTGGCGAAGAAATCGCTGTCGGACCAGCGCGACAGATCGATATGCTTCTGCGCCTCGATCTCGATGCCATACAGGTCGGCCTTCGGCGCGTTGGCGAAGCTGGTTGTGATGTCGGAACTGAAGATCGACGAATAGGCTTCGATCGGGTTGTCCAGCTTCTTGTAGAAGCCGGCGAACGTCACCCGCTGTTCCGGCGCGAAGAACCATTCGTAGCGCGCCTCGGCATTCCACAACGTGCTGTCGACCAGCGACGGGTTGCCCTGAAAGGTGCGGTTCGAATCGGTGTCGATATAGACCTGGCGGATCAGCTCGCGGAACTGCGGCCGCGCCAGCGTGCGCGAACCGTTGAAACGCAACTGCATCTGCGGCGCGACGTCGATCGTCGCGGTCAGCGCCGGCAGCCAGTAATCCTTCTTCAACCGGGTGTTGAACGCGGTGCCCAGCCCGGTGCCGAACAGGTCGACCGCCTCCACCGTCTGCAAACCCCGCTCGTAGCGGACGCCGGCGGTGATATTCACCGTCGGCAACACCTGCGCGATGACCTGGCCGTAACCGGCGTGAACGGTCAGCCCGGCATCGAACGCGGCGGTGCCGTCGCTCGCCGTCGTTTCCAGCAGGGTGATGCCGTAGGTCTGGATCGTGTAGTCGGACAGCAGATAGTCCGGCCGCAGCTGCTGCACCGAAACCGGCAACCCGGCGGCGCGGTACTGGAACGCCCGGCGCACGGATGTGCGGGCGGTGTCGGAATAGGCATAGCCGGCACCCAGCTTCAGCGCCGGGCTGATCCGGTAGCCAAGATCAATGCCGCCGGAATAGAGATTCTCGTCCAGATCGCTGAACGCGACGCTGGCGTCGCCCTTGTTGCCGCCCAGATCGTTGACGAACTTGGCGCCGGTCGGGTCGGCGGCCTGATTGGTGCGGACGTAGGTAAAGCTGCGCTCGTACGGCGCCTCGCGCTGCGAATTGGCATAACCGCCGCGCAGGTCGAGGTTGACGTCGCCAAGGGTGAACGCGCCGACCAGCTGGGTATTGATCAACTGGCGCTCGTACCAGGCGGTGCCCTGTTTCAGGATGTCGCGGCCCTGCTGGTTGGCGTCGGTCCCGGTGGACAGATCGGCCTGCTTCAGCGTGTCGCGAATGTAGAGGTTGGTCCAGCGGATGCGGTTGTCGCCGAAATCGAGGCCGAAACCGACCAGCCCGTTCACGACAACGCGGTTGTCGGTGATGACGTGATTATAGCTGGTCTGGGTGCCGGACAGGTCGGCGTCGAGCGAAAGCTGCTGCAGCGTCTGGCGGGTCTGCCATTTGTTGCTGATCCCGGCGGCGGCGATCACGCCCAGCGTCGCGTCGCCGATGGCAAACGACCCGCCACCGCTCAGGTCGACGGAGAAATTGACCGGGATGCTGTCGTTTTTCTGGAGCAGGGTGGTGTTGGCGTTGGCCAGGCTCGACGCGATCAGGCCAAGGTCGGCCTTCGAGAAATCGGCGCCCTCCATGATCGGGTTGCCGCTGGCGAGGGCGGCGGCGAAGCGGCGCGGCATCGCGCGGGCGCCGTCGTCGAAACCGGTCCAGTCGGTCGCGCTACCGTAATAGGTGTAACCGAGCTGGCCGGTGGTCTCGCTGTTGCCGCTCAGCGACCCGCTGACCTTGAAGAACGGTTCGTCCGGCGTCGCGATCGTTGTCAGGTTGATGACGCCGCCGCCGAATTCGCCGGGGAAATTTGCCGAATAGCTTTTCTGGACCAGCGAGGATGCGATCACCTCGGTCGGGAAGATGTCGAGCGGCACGACGCGCTTCAGCGGTTCGGGGCTGGGCAGCGGCGAACCGTTGAGCAGCGCCAGCGAATAGCGGTCGCCAAGCCCGCGGACATAGACGAAGCCGGAACCGACGACGCTCAGTCCGGTCACGCGTTGCAGCGCACCGGCGATGTCGCCTTCGCCGGTGCGGGCGATGTCGAGGTTGGAGAGGACGGAAATGACCTGCGGCGACGCCTGTAGCACATCGACATTGGCGCGGCCGGTGACGACGATGTCGTTGTCGGCGCCCCCCGGCACCGAAATATCGACCGATCCCGGCGGGCCTTCGGCCGGGGCGGCGGGCGCGGCGGCCGGCTCCGGCGCGGCGGCCAGCGCGAGCGTGGTCGGCTGCCCGACCTGGGCGAAGGCCGGCGGCGCGACGATGGCCGTCGAGGCGAAGAGCAAGCGCGCCAGCGAAAGCGGCTTAGACATGGATGGTCCCCCCGGGGGTCAGCAAGAAACAAGGGGCGCGGCGGCGGCGACAGGTGCCGCCGCCGCGCACGATCGGCCTCAATAAACCGGCAGGCTGCTGCACAGGCCGCCGGTGCCGCCGAATTCGGCGGTGGCGGAGTTGCAGGTCCAGTTCTGGTACCAGGTGTCGGCCGCGTCGCGGACCGCGCCGATATAGTCGGTCCGCACCAGGAAGCCGGTCGAGTCGTTCAGCGTCGACGCGTCGAAGGCGGTGACCCCGCGTTCGTTGGCGCCGTTGACGAACAGGTCGGTCAGCGTCGAGGTGAAAGCCGAATTGTTGTTGGTCCCGGCGGTGAACAGCGCGGCGATCGCGTCGCTGGTCACCCCGCCGGTGCCGTTGAACGGCGTCGTGCAGCCGCTCAGCACCACCGAATGGAACTTCGGCGGGCCGGCCTCGTCCTTGGCGGCGTCCGCCGCCTGCATCGCGGCGGCGGCGTTGACCCGCAGGCACGGCAGACCGGCCGGGGTCGACAGAATGCCGTTGACCATCGTGTAGTCGGCGCCGCCGCGGATCAGCACCGCCGCGTTGTTGGAATTGGTCGCGACGCGCGAGATGAAGGTGAAGTTGGCCAGCCGGACGTTCTGGCGCGGCTTCGCATCCTCGTTGCCGTTCGAGTCGGCCTCGATCAGCGAGTCGCCGACCGCGCCGCCGGCGCGCTGCACCGCGATGACGAACTGGATGAAGCCCTTGTAACCGACGTCGGTATCAAGGGTGTCGTCCTCGTTGCCGGTCAGCACCAGATACTTCATGTTCGGCCGGCCGCCGAACACTTCGATGCCGTCATCGGAACTGTTGTGGACCTGGATATGGTCGAGCTGGGTCGCGGAACCGACGCCGCTCGGCGTCAGGCCCTGCAATTCCTTGTCGGCCGACAGGACATAGCCGGAATAGCGGATCTGGACGTAGCGCATCCGGCCGCTGTTGTCGTTCGGCTGGGCGCCGCCGTAGAGCGCGTTCGACGTGCCCTCGGTATCGCGCTCGCATGCCACCGTGCCTTCCGCCGCGCCGGGCGCCAGGCAGTCGGTGATCGGCGCACGGCCGAGCAACACGACGCCGCCCCACAGCTGCGAGGTCTGGTCGGTCGCCGATCCGGTGACGTTGCCGCGCCCGGTGAAGATGATCGGTCGGGTCGGCGAACCGACCGCGTCGATCCGGTTGCCGCGGTTGACGACCAGGTAGGACACACCGGTCGAACCGAAAATGACGACGCCGGGGTCGATGGTCAGCGTCACCGCGGTGTTGGTGCTCGCCGCGCCCTGATCGGTGCCGACATCGACGCGGCCGGGCAACGAATAGACGACGCCGGGCACGTAGGGCACCTGGGTGTCGGCGGTGAAACGCGCCGGGAAGGCGCAGTTGCGATAGGTACCGGTCGGGCCGGAAATCGGGCCGAGATCGGTGAACGGGCCGGCCGGGCAGGCGTCCGCCGGCGTGACCAGGCCGGGGCCGGACGGCGTCGGCGACGGGGCCGGGGTGGGTGCCGGGGTCGGTGCCGGGGTGACGATCACGCCTTCGCCGGGGGACGCGACATCGTCGGCGCCACAGGCGGCGAGTGGCATGACGGCGCCGAGCAAGAGAAGCAGTCGAATCCGCGACATCGGGAAACCCCCATCGAATGTTGAAAAGCTGTGCCCTGCCGGCACGGCCGGGCTGAGGGGGCTCTAGGGACGGCCGATGATGCTTTGATGGCGCCTGGGTTATGGTTGCGTGACAGCAAGGTGACGGTTCGATGACAGCGTGCCGGGCCGGGATGGGCGGGATGGACGGCGGCGCGATTTGTCCGCAAGCGGGCCGGATGAACAGCGGCGAGTCGATACGGCGCCCAACCGGCTGGCGGGGCGAGGCGCGGGCGACGCTGGCGCTCGCCACCCCGCTGGTGCTCAGCAATCTGGCGCAGGCGATGATCGCGACGACGGACGTGCTGCTGCTCGGCCGGCTGGGGCCGGACGCGCTCGCCGCCGGCGCGCTCGGCGTCAATCTGGTCAACGCCTTCCTCATCTTCGGCATCGGCCTGATCACCGCCGTGTCGCCGATGATCGCACGCGAGATCGGGCGCAAACCGCATTCGGTGCGCGACGTCCGCCGCACCGTGCGCCAGGCGATGTGGAGCGCGGCGCTGCTCGCCCTGTTGTTCTGGGTGATCCTCGCCTTCGCCCGCCCGATCTTCGGCCTGCTCGATCAGGACCCGGCGCTGGCGCGGGAAGCGGCGGCCTTCACCCACATGATGATGTGGGGCATGCTGCCCTTCTTCCTGTTCCTGGTACTGCGCTGGTTCATGGCGGCGCTGGAAATGCCGAACTGGGCGCTGGTCATCGGCGCCGGTACCGTCGTCGTCAACGCGGTGCTGAACTACGGGCTGATCTTCGGCCGGCTCGGTCTGCCGGCGATGGGCGTGGCCGGCGCCGGGCTGGGCAGCGCGATTACCAATCTGCTCGGTTTCCTCGCCGCCGTCATCGTCGTCTCGGTCCACCCGCGCTTCCGTCGCTACCGGCTGTTCGGGCGGTTCTGGAACGCGGACTGGCCGCGCCTGCTGGAACTGTGGCGGCTCGGCCTGCCGATCGCGATGACGCTGGGTTTCGAGGTGACGGTGTTCAACGCCGCCATCTTCCTGATGGGGTTGATCGGCACGGCCGAAATCGCCGCCCACGCCATCGCCATCCAGATCGCGGCGCTGTCGTTCATGGTCCCGCTCGGCATCGGGCAGGCGGCGACGGTACGCGTCGGCCTCGCCTTCGGCCGGCGCGACCCGGCCGGCATCGCCCGCGCCGGCTGGACCGCCTATGGTCTTGGTACCGGTTTCATGTGCGTGATGGCGCTGATCCTGCTGGTCGCGCCCCGGCCGATCGTCGGCCTGTTCATCGACCTGACCGATCCCACCAATGCGCGGGTGGCGACGCTGGCGGTGCATTTCCTGCTGATCGCCGCGATCTTCCAGATCGTCGACGGCGCCCAGACGGTCACCGCCGGCATGTTGCGCGGCATCCACGACACCCGCGTACCGATGCTGTTCGCGCTGTTCGGCTATTGGGCGATCGGCATGGGGGTCGGCGCCGGGCTGGGCTTCGGGGCCGGCATGGGCGGCATCGGCATCTGGATCGGGCTGGCCAGCGGCCTCGCCGTCGTCGCGGTGCTGATGACCTGGCGGTGGATGCGGCGCGAGCGGCTCGGCCTGCTGGCACGCTAAGGGCGGCGGCGCTATCCAGCGCGGGTGGACCAGCCCGCCGACGCCCCGCCGCTGCGCAAGATCATCCATGTCGACATGGATGCCTTCTTCGCGTCGGTGGAGCAGCGCGACGACCCGGCGCTGCGCGGCCGCCCGGTCGCCGTCGGCTATGCCGGCGCGCGTGGCGTCGTCGCCGCGGCCAGCTACGAATCGCGGGCGTTCGGCGTGCGCTCGGCAATGCCGTCGGCGCAGGCGCTGCGGCGCTGTCCCGACCTTGTCTTCGTGGCGCCGCGCTTCGACGTCTATTCGTCGATATCGCGCCAGATCCGCGCGATCTTCGCCCGCCACACCGCGCTGATCGAACCGCTGGCGCTGGACGAAGCCTATCTGGACGTGACCGGCGCGCCGTCGGCAACCGCGATCGCCCGGGCGATCCGCGCCGCGATCCACGCCGAAACCGGGCTGACCGCATCGGCCGGCGTCTCCTACAACAAGTTCCTCGCCAAGCTGGCGTCGGACCAGAACAAGCCGGACGGGCTGTGCGTCATCACCCCGGCACAGGGACCGGCCTTCGTCGCCGCGCTGCCGATCCGGCGGTTCCACGGCGTCGGGCCGGTGACGGCGGCGAAGATGGCGCGGCTCGGCATCGCCACCGGTGCCGATCTGCGCGCCAAAAGCCTGGCTTTCCTCCAGGCCGAGTTCGGCCACTCGGCCAACTATTTCCACCGCGCCGCGCGCGCGATCGACGACCGGCCGGTCAGCCCCCACCGCGCCCACCGCTCGGTCAGTGCCGAGCGCACCTATTTCCCTGACCTGACCGCCGATGCGGCAATGCACGAGGCGCTCGACGCGGTGATCGCCGCCATGTGGGCGCGGGTAGAGCGGATCGGGGTCGGCGGGCGGACGGTAACGCTGAAGCTGCGCTACGCCGATTTCCGCACCGTCACCCGCTCGCACAGCACCGCCGCCGCGCTGACCGAACGCGCACCGGTCGCGGAAACCGGCCACGCGCTGCTCGCCGGCCTGCTGCCGGCGGCACAGGGCGTCCGCCTGCTCGGCCTCACCCTGTCCAATCTGGTCGACGGGCGGGCGGCAGGCGACGGCCAGCTTGACCTCGCGTTGTGAGAGGCATTGTCATGCGGCTGCAACAGGATGGACCGAAGGGGGTGCCATGACCAATCCCATCTCCCGCCGCGCGCTGATCGGCGGCCTCGCCATTGGCGCGCTCGGCGCCCCCGCCATCCTGCGCGCCCAGCAGCTGTTCACCGCCTATCCGTTCACCCTCGGCATCGCCGCCGGCGATCCGTCGGCCGACGGTTTCGTGCTGTGGACCCGCCTCGCCCCCGACCCGCTGGAACCGCATGGCGGCATGCCGCTCGCCCCGGTCGAGGTTGAATGGCAGGTGGCCAGCGACGCGGCGATGCGCGACGTGGTGCAGAAAGGCACCGCCCTCGCCCGCCCGGAACTGGCGCACAGCGTCCATGTCGAGGTCGCCGGGCTGTCGCCCGGCCGCCCCTATTGGTACCGCTTCGCGATCGGCCGCGAACGGACGACAATCGGCACGGCGCGCACCCTGCCCGTCGCCGGCGCCGCGATCGACCGGGCACGCTTCGCCGTCGCCGGCTGCCAGCAATGGGAAGACGGGCTCTACACCGCCTATCGCCACATGGCGGCGGAGGATCTGGATTTCGTCTTCCACTATGGCGACTATATCTACGAAAACCGCAGCCAGCCCTTCCCGATCGGCTATGACGGTCGCGCCCGCGCCCATGTCCGCGACTGGGTCGGCGGCGAACTGTTCAGCCTCGACGATTATCGCCGCCGCTATGCGCAGACCAAGGGTGACCCGGACCTGCAGGCCGCCCACGCCGCCGCCGCCTGGTTCACCACCTTCGACGACCACGAGATACAGAATAACTGGGTCGGCCTGATCGATCAGAAGAATACGCCGCCGGAAATCTTCGCGCTGCGCCGCGCCGCCGCCTTTCAGGCCTATTACGAGCATATGCCGCTGCGCCGCGCCTCCTTTCCCGGCCCCGCCGGTATCCAGATCTATCGCCGCGCCCGCTTCGGCACCCTGCTCGACGCGCATTTCCTCGACACCCGCCAGTTCCGGTCGGACCAGCCGTGCGGCGACGGCTTCAAGGTCGACTGCCCCGGCGAAGACGATCCGAAGGCCAGCGTCCTCGGCGCCGCGCAGGAGGAATGGCTGTTCGGCAACCTCGCCCGGCGCGAGACGCGCTGGAACCTTGTCGCTCAGCAGGTGATGATGATGCGCCTCGACCGCCGCACCGGCGACGAGCCGCAGCCGATCCGCAACATGGACAGCTGGGCCAGCTACACCGTGCCGCGCGAACGGGTGCTGTCGCGCTTCGCCAGCCTCGGCAATGTCGTGGTCGTCACCGGCGACGAGCACCAGAATTTCGCCGGAGAGCTGCAGACCGGACGCGGCGCGCCGGCGGCGGTGGAATTCGTCTCCACCTCGATCAGTTCCGGCGGCACCGGATCGGACAAACGGGTGAACACCGACCGGATCATCGCCCGCAACCCGTTCCTGAAGGCGACCAACGACCAGCGCGGCTACCTGCTCGCCACCGTCACCCCCGATCTGTGGCAAAGCCAGTGGCGGGTCGTCGACCAGGTGACGCAGCCGGGCGGCACCATCTCCACCCGCCGCAGCTTTCACGTCGAACGCGGCAAGCCGGTGCTGGCAGACGCCTGAGCGGCGCTACCGTCATTGTGGGCCGGTGCGGGGGTAACTCTTGACGTGAAACGGCCGGCTCACACCTCGCCGGCAACCGCCTCGCGCCCCTCGGCAAGCAGGGCGGAGAGCAGCGCGTCGCCGCAGGCGCGCAGCGCTTCCGGCCGGGTCGACCGGACGACGAAATTGGCGCCGACCCGGCCTTCGCGGAAAAACGGATAGCTGCCGATCTGGCAGCCGGGATGGGCGCGCTCGGTGTCTGCCAGCAGGTCGGCGATCTCGCTTTCCGCCACCCAGCAGCCGATCGTGGTCGACAGCAGCGGCTTGCCACCCTCCAGCTTGCCGGACAGCGAATCGAGCATCATCGCGGTGATGTGCGGCACCCCGGCCATGATGAAAATATTGCCGTGGCGGATACCCGGCGCGCCCGACATCCGGTTCTCGATCAGTTCGGCCCCCTCCGGCACCCGCGCCATCCGCAGCCGCGCCTCGGTCAGCCCGCCGCGCGTCTTGTAATACGCGTCCAGCATCGCGCGGGCGCGCGGGTGGACGACAACCGCGACGCCCAGCGCGACGGCGATCGCGTCGACGGTGATGTCGTCGTGCGTCGGCCCGATGCCGCCGGTGGTGAACAGGTAATCGTTGCGGGCGCGCAGCATGTTGACCGCCTCGACGATCGCGTCGGTCCGGTCCGGCACCACCCGCACTTCCGCCAGGCGGATGCCCTGCAGGTTCAGCCACAGGGCGATCTGGGAAACATTGCGGTCCTGGGTGCGGCCGGACAGAATCTCGTCGCCGATGACGACCAGTGCTGCGGTCCAGATACGATCCGTGGTCATAACGCTGCCATAGCGATCCTCGCCGCCCTTTGCGAGGGCGCGCGCCGTCGCTATATCGCGGGCATGACAACTTATATCACCGCCACCGACGACACCGTCCCCGCCCGCTCCAGCGCGATCAAGCTGCACGGGCCGGAGGCGTTCGAAGGCATGCGCCGCGCCGGTCGGCTGGCGGCGGAAACGCTGGATGCCCTCGTCCCCCATGTCGTGCCCGGCGTGTCGACCGAGGCGCTCGACGCGATCGTGCGCGACATCAACATCGCCGGCGGCGGCACCCCGGCGACGCTCGGCTACCGCGGCTACACGCATAGCTGCTGCATCTCGATCAACCATGTCGTCTGCCACGGCATCCCCGGCGCCAAGACACTGAAGGACGGGGACATCGCCAATATCGACGTGACGGTGATCGTCGACGGCTGGCACGGCGACAGCAGCCGGATGTTCCTGGTCGGCGATGTCGGGGTAAAGGCCCGGCGGCTGGTCGACGTCACCTACGAAGCGATGATGCTCGGCATCGAACAGGCGCGGCCCGGCAACCATCTCGGCGACATCGGCCATGCGATCCAGAGCTTCGCGGAAAAGCACCGCTACGGCGTCGTCCGCGATTTCTGCGGGCATGGCCTCGGCCGGGTGTTCCACGACGCGCCGGAGGTCGTCCATGTCGGCCGCCCCGGCACCGGGCCGGAACTGCGGCCGGGCATGTTCTTCACGATCGAACCGATGATCAACATTGGCCGGGCGGACGTGAAAGTGCTCGATGACGGCTGGACCGCCGTTACCCGCGACCGTTCGCTGTCCGCCCAGTTCGAACATTCGATCGGCATCACCGAAGACGGCTGCGAGATCTTCACCAAAAGCCCGGCCGGGCTGGACCGCCCGCCTTACTGACACCCATGCAAGCGGGGCGTGACAAGCCCCGGCCACTGGCGCACACTCCCCGCCTATCGACGGCGACCGAGGAGGGGGACCGATGCGCGCGGGGCTATTGTGCCTGGGTCTGGCGACAATGCTGGCGCTCGCCGGCTGCGCCCAGCCGCAGGGGGCGGACAAGGTCGACGGCGCCTATCTCGCCAGCGGCGGCGACGGGGCGGACTGGCCGGCGGTCGGCTACAGCTATGCCGAACAGCGGTTCAGCCCGCTCGACCAGATCAACGCGAACACCGTCGGCCGGCTCGGCATCGCCTGGTACGCCGACCTGCCCGATCCGCGCGGACAGGAAGCGACGCCGGTCGTCGTCGACGGCATCCTCTACGTCACCGGCCCCTGGTCGAAGGTATTCGCCTACCGCGCCGCGACCGGAGAGGCGCTGTGGGCGTTCGACCCCGGCATCGCCCGCGACAAGGCGGCGCAGGCGTGCTGCGACGTCGTCAACCGCGGCGTCGCGCTGTGGAAGGGCCGGCTCTATGTCGGCGCGCTCGACGGGCGGCTGATCGCCCTCGACGCCGCGACCGGCAAAAAGCTGTGGAGCGTCCAGACCACCGATCCGGCCAAACCCTACACGATCACCGGCGCGCCGCGCGTCGTGAAGGACATGGTGATCATCGGCAATGGCGGCGCGGAATTCGGCGTGCGCGGCTATGTCACCGCCTATGACGCGGCGACCGGCGCGAAGAAATGGCGCTTCTACACCGTCCCCAACCCGACCGGCGCCGCCGACGGCGAGGCATCCGACGCCATCCTGAAAACCGCCGCGACAAGCTGGTCGGCGAACGGCCAGTGGAAGGAATCGGGCGGCGGCGGCACGGTGTGGGACGCGATCGTCTACGACGCGGAACTGGACCAGCTCTATATCGGCGTCGGCAACGGGTCGCCGTGGAACCACGGTCTGCGGTCGGAGGGCAAGGGCGACAATCTGTTCCTGTCGTCGATCGTCGCGCTGAAGCCGGAAACCGGCGAATATCTGTGGCACTATCAGGAAACGCCGGCCGAAAGCTGGGACTATACCGCAACCCAGCCGATCGTGCTGGCGACGATGACCATCGGCGGGGCGGAGCGCAGGCTGCTGTTCCACGCGCCGAAGAACGGCTTCTTCTTCGCAATCGACCGGACCAGCGGCAAACTGATAAGCGCCGACCCGTTCGTCGCCAACGTCAACTGGGCGAGCGGATATGATCCGGCAAGCGGACGGCCGATCGAGAACCCGGCGGCGCGCTATTACCAGACCGGCCAGCCGTTCCTGTCCGGCATCGCGCCGATCGGCGCGCATAGCTGGCAGCCGATGGCGTTCAGCCCCAAAACCGGCCTCGTCTACATCCCGGCGAACGAAATCGGCTTCGCCTATTTGCCGCCGCTGACGCCGGAGGATGAGGCGCGCGGGCCAATTGGCTTCAATGTCGGCGCCAACCTGGCGGAAGGGGGCCTGCCGGGCGACGTCAACGTCATCAAGGCGGCGATCGCGGCGACGCGCGGCAAGCTGGTCGCCTGGGACCCGGTGGCCCGGACCGCGCGCTGGACGCTCGATTTCCCGACGCCGTGGAACGGCGGGCTGATGGCGACGGCGGGCAATTTGCTGTTCGGCGGCACCGCGACCGGCGAATTCAGCGCCTGGGCGGCGGACAGCGGCACACGGATGTGGACGCTCCCCGTCCAGTCCGGGGTGATGGCGGCGCCGTCGACCTTCACCGTCGACGGCGTACAATATGTCGCCTTCACCACCGGTCGCGGCGGCGTCTGGCCGCTCAGCGCGGGACTGGCCGGCCTGCCGACCGCGCAATTGCCGGACCTGCCACGCCTGATCGTGCTGAAACTGGACGGCAAGGCCCGCCTGCCCGCGCCACCCGCCGTCGCGGCCGCGCCGTTCGCCCCGCCCGCCGCGACCGGCAACGCCGGGCAACTGGCGGCGGGCAAGGCGCTGTTCGGGCGCTACTGCATGGTCTGCCACGGGGCCGAGGCCGCCGGTGGAGGGGTGACGCCCGATCTGCGCCGGTCGGCCGTGCTCGCTAATGCCGACGCCTGGCGCGCTATCGTCGTCGACGGGGCGCTCGCCGAACGCGGCATGGTCGGCTTTGCCCGCGTGCTCGATTCGGCCGGGGCGGAATCGCTGCGCCACTATGTCATCGACCGCGCGCAGTGGATGCGGGCCAATGCCGATTTGCTCGCACCCGCACACTAACCCTGCCTGATTTTCGGGCAGACCGGCGATTCCTGCCTGAATAACAGGCAAAGTGGCGCGGCGCGGGCGGCACGAACCCTTATGCCGTTGCGGTCCCCACGCTGGCACGCTTATTGAAACAGGCTGACTGGAAGCAGTTGCAGCATGCGCGCGTGAGCCGGGGATCAGACGTGAAGAAGATCGAAGCGATCATCAAGCCGTTCAAGCTCGACGAGGTGAAGGAGGCGCTGCACGATGTCGGCGTATCCGGCATCACCGTGACCGAGGCCAAGGGCTTCGGCCGCCAGAAGGGCCATACCGAACTGTATCGCGGCGCCGAATATGTCGTCGACTTCCTGCCAAAGGTGAAGCTGGAGGTCGTCGTCGATGACGCGCTGGCACCGCGGGTGGTGGAAGCAATCGCCGCCGCCGCCCAGACCGGGCGGATCGGCGACGGCAAGATCTTCGTCCTCCCCGTCGAAACCGCGCTGCGCATCCGCACCGGCGAGCGCGATTCCGAAGCCCTTTGACCCCAACACCCTGCTGCAAGGACTGAAACGCATGGCGAATACGGCCGCACACCTGTTGAAGCGGATCAAGGACGAGGAGATCGAGTGGATCGATCTGCGGTTCACCGACCCGCGCGGCAAATGGCACCACCTGACCATGGTGTCGGGCGTGATCGGCGAGGATGAACTGACCGACGGGCTGATGTTCGACGGCTCGTCGATCGGCGGCTGGAAGGCGATCAACGAATCCGACATGATTCTGAAGCCGGATCTGGACGCGGTTTATACCGATCCATTCACCGCGACGCCGACGCTGATCCTGATCTGCGACGTGGTCGAGCCGTCGACCGGCGAACTCTATGCCCGTGATCCGCGTTCCACCGCCAAGCGGGCGGAGGCCTATCTCGGCGCGACCGGCATCGGCGACACCATCTATGTCGGCCCGGAAGCCGAATTCTTCATGTTCGACGACGTCCGCTTCGAAACCGGCTACGCAACCAGCTATTACAAGATCGACGACGTAGAGCTGCCCGGCAACAGTGGCCGCGAATATGACGGCGGCAACCTCGCCCACCGGCCCCGCGTCAAGGGCGGCTATTTCCCGGTCGCACCGGTCGACAGCGCCGTCGACATCCGCGGCGAGATGGTTTCGACCATGCTCGAAATGGGCCTGCCCTGCGACAAGCACCACCACGAAGTCGCCGCCGCGCAGCATGAGCTGGGCCTGACCTTCGGCACGCTGGTCGAAACCGCCGACCGGATGCAGGTCTACAAATACGTCGTCCACATGGTCGCCCATGCCTATGGCAAGACGGCGACGTTCATGCCCAAGCCGATCCGCGACGACAACGGGTCGGGCATGCACACCCACATGTCGATCTGGGAAAAGGGCAAGCCGCTGTTCGCCGGCAACGGCTATGGCGGCCTGTCGGAAACCTGCCTCTATTTCATCGGCGGCGTGGTCAAGCACGCCAAGGCGCTGAACGCCTTCACCAACCCGTCGACCAACAGCTACAAGCGGCTGGTGCCGGGGTATGAAGCACCGGTGCTGCTCGCTTATTCCAGCCGCAACCGTTCCGCGTCGTGCCGCATCCCCTACGGCGCCGGCGCCAAGGCGAAGCGCGTCGAGTTCCGCTTCCCCGATCCGCTCGCTAACCCCTATCTCGCCTATGCGGCGCTGCTGATGGCCGGGCTCGACGGCATCCAGAACCGCATCCATCCCGGCGAGGCGATGGACAAGAATCTCTACGACCTGCCGCCGGAGGAACTGGCCGACGTGCCGACGGTGTGCGGCAGCCTGCGCGAGGCGCTCGACAGCCTTGAGGCGGATTACGACTTCCTGCTGAAAGGCGACGTGTTCGCCAGGGAACAGATCGATTCCTACATCGCCCTGAAGCGCGAGGAAGTCGTCCGCTGGGAAACCACGCCCAGCCCGGTCGAATACGACATGTATTATTCCGGCTGACCGATCGCCCCGTCATCCCGGCGCAAGCCGGGATCTCCCCCGCCCCCCCACGGCAAAGGAGAGTCCGGCTTTCGCCGGAATGACGGGCATTGCGAGTCGCGCAGGGGCGCGGCAATCCATGGGCCGGGGCCGGATCGCCACGGCGCTGTGCGCCTCGCGATGACGGATGCTCCGCACGGGAAAGGCGTTTCAGGGCGCGATTGCCGGCGCGCCTCTCCCCGGCTCGCGTTCAGATATGCAGCGCGCCACCATAGGCGCTGAGCACGCTCTCGTGCATCGTCTCGCTCAGCGTCGGGTGCGGGAAGATCGTCGCCATCAGCTCCGCCTCGGTCGTCTCCAGCTGGCGGGCGATGGTGAAGCCCTGGATCAACTCGGTCACTTCCGGCCCGACCATGTGCGCACCGAGCAGTTCGCCGGTCTCGGCGTCGAAGACCGTCTTGGTAAAACCGTCCGCCTCGCCCAGCGCGATCGCCTTGCCGTTACCGATGAACGGGAATTTGCCGACCTTGATCGCCCGTCCGCTTTCCCTGGCCTTCGCCTCGGTCAGCCCGACGGAAGCGACCTGCGGCCGCGCATAGGTGCAGCCGGGCACGCTGCCCGGCGCGATCGGGTGAACGCCCGCCTTACCGGCAATCGTCTCGGCGGCGATCACCGCCTCGTGCATCGCCTTGTGCGCCAGCCACGGCGCGCCGCAGACGTCGCCGATCGCGTAGATGCCCTCGGCCGACGTGCGGCAATAGCCGTCGATCTCGATATGGCCGTTCTTCGCCTGCCGCACCCCGGCTGTGTCCAGCCCGATGCCCTCGACATTGGGGACGATACCGATCGCGACGATCGCGTGGCTGAACTCGGCCTTTTCGACCTTGCCGTCCTTGCCCTTTATCTCGGCGGTCACGCCCTTGGCGGTCGCGGCCAGCGACTGGACGCCGGTGCCGGTGTGGATCGTCATCCCCTGCTTCTTGAGCGCCTTGGCGACAAAGTCGGACACCTCCGCATCCTCGACCGGCAGGACGCGGTCGAGCATCTCGACAATCGTCACCTCAGCGCCAAGGTCGTTGTAGAAGGACGCGAATTCGACGCCGATCGCGCCGGAACCGATGACCAGCAGCTTCGTCGGCATCTCGTCCGGCACCATCGCGTGGCGATAGGTCCAGATCCGCTTGCCGTCCGCCTTAGCAAACGGCAGCTCCCGCGCGCGGGCGCCGGTGGCGACGATGATGTTCTTTGCCCGCAGCTCCACCGTCTTGTCGCCCTGCGTCACGGTCAGCGCGCCCTTGCCGGCCAGCGCGCCGACGGCTTCGTAGACGGTGACCTTGTGCTTCTTCATCAGGCCCTTGACGCCCATGTTCAGCTGATCGGCGACCTTGCGGCTGCGCTGGACGATCCTGCCGAGGTCGAATCCCGCCGTCGCGGTCAGCCCGTAATCGGCGGCATGGGCCATGTAGTGATAGATTTCGGACGAGCGTAGCAGCGCCTTGGTCGGAATGCAGCCCCAGTTGAGGCAGATGCCGCCCAGCCGCTCGCGCTCGACGATGGCGCATTTCAGGCCGAGCTGGCTGGCGCGGATCGCCGCGACATAGCCGCCGGGGCCGGAACCGAGGACGATAAGGTCGTAAGTGTCAGCCAAGATACGCTTCCTTCAAAATGCCCGTCCGCCCCCGCCGGCGGCGCCTACGCCACCAGACCCAGCGGCTGTTCGACCAGTTCCTTGAACGCCTGCATCAGCCGGGCGCCGACCGCGCCGTCGATCGCGCGATGGTCGAAACTGCCGGTCGCGGTCATCACCGTCGCCACCGCCAGCGCGTCGTCGACGACATAGGGCCGCTTCTCGCCGGCGCCGACCGCCAGAATCATCCCCTGCGGCGGGTTGATCACCGCGTCGAACTGCTTGATCCCGAACATGCCGAGGTTGGAGATCGACGCGGTGCCGCCCTGATATTCCTCCGGCTTCAGCTTGCCGTCGCGGGCGCGCGCCGCCAGGTCCTTCGCCTCCGCCGCGATCTTCGACAGCGCCTTGGCACCGGCGTCGCGGATCACCGGGGTGATCAGCCCGCCGTCGATCGCCACCGCCATCGATATGTCGGCACGGCTATAGCGCAGCAGCGTGTCGCCGGCGAAGCTGACATTGGCGTCGGGCACCCGCTCCAGCGCCACCGCCAGCGCCTTGATCAGCAGGTCGTTGACCGACAGCTTGATCTCCCGGCTGCGCAGGCTGGCGTTCAGCTCGCCGCGCAGCGCGAGCAACGCGTCCAGGTTGCAGTCCATCGTCAGGTAATAATGCGGCACCTGCTGCTTCGATTCGGTCAGCCGCCGCGCGATCGTCTTGCGCATGTTGGACAGCTTGATCGCCTCGTGCGGAATATCGGTGTCGACCGGCGCCGGCGCGGCCGCCGGTGTGGGCGCGGCAGCGGCGGGGGCGGGCGCAGCGGCGGGCACGGCCGCCGGCGCGGCACCGCCGCCGCTCGCCGCGACAACGTCGGCCTTGACGATGCGCCCGCCGGGGCCGGTGCCGGTCAGGGCGGCAATGTCGACGCCGCCGGCCTCGGCCAGCCGCCGGGCAAGCGGGCTGGCCTTGACCCGGTCGCCGGGCGCGGCCTGAGCAGCAGGCGCAGCGGCCGGGGCCGGCTTCGGTGCTTCAACCTTCGTTTCCGGCGCGGGCGCTTCGGCCTTGGCTTCCGGGACCGGCTTCGCCGCCGGGGCCGCCGCCGCGTCCTCGCCCTCGCCGGCAATGACCGCGATCACGGTGCCGACCTTCACATTGTCGGTGCCCTCGGCAACCAGCAGCTTCGCGATGGTCCCTTCGTCAACCGCCTCGAACTCCATCGTCGCCTTGTCGGTCTCGATCTCGGCGATCAGGTCGCCCGCCTGAACGGTGTCGCCTTCCTTGACCAGCCATTTGGCGAGCGTGCCTTCCTCCAT
The DNA here is from genome assembly GCF_047553045.1 of Sphingomonas flavalba. Lineage (GTDB taxonomy): Bacteria > Pseudomonadota > Alphaproteobacteria > Sphingomonadales > Sphingomonadaceae > Sphingomonas_L > Sphingomonas_L flavalba_A. The sequence continues at coordinate 2,456,771 of NZ_CP180208.1, forward strand.
CGTCGGTGACAGGGCCGGCATCTTCAGTTCGATCGGCATGGGCAGGCACATCCTCATTATCGTCATGGGCAGCGGAACTGGCGCCCTCTCTCGACCAAGCCCGGAAAACGGTCAAGACCATGGCTTGCGCGCGCCGCCGTCATGCTTCACCTTCGCGCCGCCGGGCGGTTTCCACCGGAAGGGGGACGACGAAAACGCATGCGCACCTATCTGGTGGTGATCGACGAAACGACCGAGTCGGAAAGCGCGCTGCGTTTCGCCGCCCGCCGCGCGGCCAAAACCGGCGGCGGCGTGCAGATACTGGCGCTGCTGCCCAAGCCTGAATTCGTCCAGTGGGGTGACGTGCAGGCGACGATAGAGGAAGAGGCGCGGCTGCGCGCCGAGGCGCTGGTCACCGGCGCCGCCGGCACCCTGCTCGCCGAATCCGGCATCCGCCCGTCCATCACCGTGCGGCAGGGCGACCCGATCAAGCTGGCGCGTGAGATGCTGGCCGCCAACCCCGACATCGCCGCGCTCGTCCTCGGCGCGGCGGCAACCGGCGGGCCGGGGCCGCTGGTCACCCACTTCACCGGCGTCGCGGCGGGTAGCCTGCCCTGCCCGGTGATGATCATCCCCGGCTCGCTCGACAGCGACGCGATCGACCGCCTCAGCTAGCCCCTACCGCCCGCTCCACGCGCTTGCGCGGCTCAGGCCGTCCCGTTCCGGGCCAGCCGCGGCGCGAGCAGCGCGACCAGCGCCTCGCAACCGGCGGCGTCTTCCGCGTCGAACCGGCCGGGCGTCGGTGCGTCGATGTCGAGCACGCCGATCAGCCGCCCGGCATGGACGATCGGCACGACCAGTTCGCTCGCCGATGCCGAATCACAGGCGATATGGCCGGGAAAGGCGTTGACGTCCGCGACAAGCTGGGTCGCGCGGGCGGCGGCGGCGGTGCCGCACACGCCCTGACCCATCGGGATGCGGATGCAGGCGACCTTGCCCTGAAACGGCCCGAGCACCAGCGCGTCACCAACAAGGCGGTAGAACCCGGCCCAGTTGATGCCGGGCAGATATTCCCACAGCAGCGCGGCGGCGTTGGCCATGTTGGCGACCGCGTCCGGCTCGTCGGCGGTCAGCGCGTCAAGCGCCCCGGCGATCTCGCGATACAGCGCCGCTTTGGGCGCCGCGCTGTCGATGTCGAAATGATGCATAACCCGTCCTGTCAGTCGAGGGTGATCCGCCCGCGCCCCTTTTTCACCGCGGCACGGATCGCCTTGCCTTCCAGCCGCTTTTCCCGCGCCGACTTGCCCGGCCGGGTCTTGACCCGCCGCACCGGGGCGACATGCGCCTTTTCGACCAGTGCCGCCAGCCGCGCCCGCGCCTCGGCCCGATTCGCTTCCTGGGTACGGTGGACGCGGGCGGTGACGACGATCGCGCCGTCCTGGGTCCAGCGGCTACCGGCCAGCACCTTCAGTCGCGCGAACACCGCCGGGTGCAGGCGCAACGCATAGACGTCGAGGCGCAGTTGCGCCGCCGTCGCCACCTTGTTGACATTCTGCCCGCCGGGGCCGGACGCGGTGATGAACCGCTCCTCGATCGCGTCTTCCGGCAGGACAAATGCTTCAGGCATCGAACCCGGCCAGACGGAACCGTTCGGGCAATGGCGCACTTGCCTCGACCGGTGGCTTCGGGTCGCGCGGCAGGCGGATATGACTGGCATGGAGCAGCATCGCGCTACCGCCCTTGCCGTAAACCGGGTCGCCGACGATCGGCATGCCAAGGCCCGATGCCGCATGAACGCGCAGCTGGTGGGTCCGCCCGGTTTCCGGAACGAAGCGGATCAGCGCCCGTCCGCCCCGTTCCGCCAGCCGGGTCCAACGGGTGACGGCGGCCTTGCCCTTCTTGGCAGGGATCATCCGCCAGCCGGCCTCGCGGCTGCTGATCTTCGACAGCGCCAGATCGATGACGCCGCTCTCCGCCTCCGGCACGCCTTCGACCACGGCCAGATAATGTTTCTCGACCAGCCCGGCCTCGAACGTCTGGGCAAAGCGTTTGTGCGCCTTGGCGTTGCGGGCAAGCAGCAAACAACCGCTGGTGTCGCGGTCGAGCCGGTGGACGGCAACCGGCCACCGGTGAAAGCCAAAGGTCAGCCCGGCCAGGTGATTCTCCAGGCTGAGCGATCCGTCGCGCGGTCGGTCGACCGGCAGGCCGGCAGGCTTGTCGATGACGATCGCCTCGCCGTCGATGAACAGGACATGGTCGCTTAGCATTGCCGGCATATGGCCCCGCCGGCGACAAAGCGAAAGCCCCGCCCGGCCGGATTGTCCGGCCGGGCGGGAATGACCGTGGGTCAGGCGGTCAGCTTGGCCGCCGTATTCGCCACCCGCTTGCCCAGATAACGGGCACCGGCCAGTTCATCCGGGTGCGGCTGGCGGCTGCCGTCGCCACCGGCGATCGTCGTCGCGCCATACGGGGCGCCGCCGATCACATGGTCATGGCCCATCTGCTGCGGGAAGCCGTAGTCGAGGCCGACGATGGTCATGCCGAAATGCAGCAGGTTGGTGATGATCGAGAACAGCGTCGTTTCCTGCCCGCCATGCTGGGTGGCGCTGGCGGTGAAGGCGGCGCCGACCTTGCCGTGCAGCACGCCCGACTGCCACAGTCCGCCGGCCTGATCGAGAAACGCCGCCATCTGCGACGAAATGCGGCCGAAACGGGTGCCGGTGCCGACGACGATCGCGTCGTAATCGGCAAGGTCGGCGATCTTGGCGACCGGCGCCGCCTGATCCAGCTTGAAATGGGCGCCGCGCGCGATCTCCTCCGGCACGGTTTCCGGCACCCGCCTGATGTCGACGGTGGCGCCTGCCGCCCGCGCGCCTTCGGCAACCGCCTCCGCCATCGCCTCGATATGCCCGTAGGCGGAATAATAGAGCACCAACACCTTCGCCATCACCTGAACTCCTGCTTGAAAGAATAGAAAAGGGGTGGCCCCGCGCGCCGGGAAAAGGGGGGAGGCGCGCGGGGCCGGGGGCAACATTTATTCGGCGTCGACCAGCACCAGTTCGCTGTCGGCGTCGGCGGTGATCGTCACCGTCTGGCCGCCGCCGATCGCGGCGCCGTCGCGCGCCGCCAGCCTTTCGCCGTTGACGCTGACGCCGCCGGTCGCCGGGACGAGATAGGCATGCCGTCCCTCGCCCACCGCATAGTCCAGCGTCTCGCCCGCCTTCAGCGTCGCGCCCATTACCCGCGCATCGGCGCGGATCGGCAGCGCACCGCCATCGGCGATGTCATCGGCGATGTCATCGGCAAAGCCGCTGGCCAGCGTCACGAACTGCCCGGCACGGTCGCCCCTGGGGAACGGCTTGGCGCCCCAGCTCGGCGCGCCGCCCAGCCGCTTCGGCTCGATCCAGATCTGGAAGATCGTCGTCGTCTCCGCCTCCAGATTATACTCGGCATGGCGCACGCCGGTGCCGGCGCTCATCACCTGCACGTCGCCGGCGGCGGTGCGGCCTTCATTGCCCATGCTGTCCTTGTGGGTGATCGCGCCGGACCGGACATAGGTGATGATCTCCATGTCGCGGTGCGGGTGGGCGGGAAAGCCGCTGTTCGGGGCGATCTCGTCGTCGTTCCACACGCGGATCTTGCCCCAGCCCATCCGGGCCGGGTCGTAATAATCCGCGAAGGAAAAATGATGCCGGGCGTTCAGCCAGCCATGGTCGGCATGGCCGAGGCTGTCGAAGCTGCGTTTCTCGATCATCGTCGGTCTCCTTGGCGGGGCTGCGATCCCCGCTTGCTTGCGATCAAGATAGGCCGCATTATCGCAACGAAAATAGAAACATTGGAAACGGATCGTTTCTGATTATGCGCCTTCCCGATCTCGAAGCCTGGGCGATCTTCGCCACCGTCGTCGAACAGCGCAGCTTCACCGCCGCCGCCCAGACGCTCGGCCTGTCCAAAGCCACAGTGTCGAAAGCGGTCACCCGGCTCGAAACCGCGCTCGGCGCCCAGCTGTTCCACCGAACCTCGCGCATGCTGACGCTGACGGAGGCGGGACGCACCCTCGCCCCGCGCGCGCAGGCGATGCTGGGCGAAGCGCAGGCGGCGGAGGAAGCGGCGCGCGACGATGCATCGGCGCCCGGCGGCCGCGTCACCCTCGCCGCGCCGATGACCTTCGGCCTGCAACGGGTGGCGCCGGCGCTGGCGACCTTCCTCTGCCGCTACCCGGCGATCACCGTCGACCTGAAGCTCAGCGACGCAAAGGTCGATCTGGTCGCGGAAGGGATCGACATCGCCCTGCGCATCGCCAGCCTGCCGGACAGTTCGCTGCGCGCCCGCCGGGTCGGCAGCGTCGCCGCCCATATCGTCGCCGCCCCCGCCTATCTCGCCCGGCGCGGCCACCCGCGCCACCCGGCCGAACTGGGCGAACATGCCTGCCTCGGCTATTCTCTGTTGCCGACGCCGGGCCTGTGGCGGTTCACCGGGCCGGGCGGGGCGGAAGTGGCGGTCAGGCCCACCGGCCCGCTGGTCGCCAACAGCGGCGACGCCCTGCTCCCCGCGTTGCGCGCCGGGCTGGGCATCGCGGTGCTGCCCGAATTCATCGTCGGCGCCGACATCGCCAGCGGCGCGCTGGAACCGATCCTGACCGACTGGCGTTTTCCGCCGGTCGCGCTGCACCTGATAACCCCGCCCGGCATATTGCGCCCGGCGCGGGTTACCGTGCTGATCGACCATCTGATGACGGCGCTTGCCGACTGCCCGCGCTGATCGACTGCTTATCTGCCGTCGCCCACGCTCAGCCGGTGCAGCGTCCGCGGCTATTCCGGGTCAGGAACTGCGGCTGCTTCCCCGGACGGGTCGCCCGATGACGCGGCGGCTTGTTCGCCGCCGCCGGATTTGCGCCCGCGCACCCGATCCTTGACGCCAACCACAATCCCGATGACGCCGATCACGGACATGACAATGCAGCCCAGCGACAGAAGGTCCGCCACGGGCGAGCCGGGGCGCGTCATCATCGATATCGCGATAAAGGCGGCCTGCGCCACCAGCACAATCGCGATGCCCCGTGACAATGGATTCCGTCGCATCCAGCGCGGCCGCTCTGGGCGCGGTCCATGCGAAACAGAGCCGGCCGGCGCCCAGGACTGCGGGCGGGCGTGACTGGCCTCATAAGCGCTTTGCCCGGCGGACGCCGCCGCCGAAGTGGCGGGTCCGGCCAGCGGGCCCAAGGTGGCGTGCCGATTATATTCGTCGAGTGACATGAATTCCCTCCCCATCAAGTCGCGCCATCCGCCGCGATTATCTGCATCCGCATCTCCCTAACGCACAATTTATCATTGCTAATTTCTGGAAAGGCAAGCCGGCGCGGTTCACACCATAAATAGGTGAAATGCGGGTCTGGCCAGAAATTCCGGCCGTTGTTCTTAACGCCATATTAAGGTTTGTCGTTCACATCCCGAATGGTTAATGTTTTATCCGCGGGCAGTGGGGCGGGATCGCCGTCGCGCCGTAACGGGGGACGACCTGATGCGAGTGTTGCTGATCGAAGACGAGCCGACGACCGCCAAGGCGATCGAGCTCATGCTGACGACCGAGGGCCTCAACGTCTATACGACCGACCTGGGCGAGGAGGGCCTCGACCTCGGCAAACTGTATGACTACGACATCATCCTGCTGGACCTGAACCTGCCGGACATGCACGGCTATGACGTGCTGAAAAAGCTGCGGACCGCCAAGGTGCAGACACCGGTGCTGATCCTGTCCGGCGTCAGCGAGATGGATTCTAAGGTTCGCTCCTTCGGCTTCGGTGCCGACGATTACGTCACCAAGCCGTTCCACCGCGACGAACTGGTTGCGCGCATCCACGCCGTCGTCCGCCGTTCCAAGGGCCATAGCCAGTCGGTCATCCGCACCGGCAAGCTGGCGGTCAATCTCGACGCCAAGACCGTCGAGGTCGACGGCAGCCGCGTCCACCTGACCGGCAAGGAATATGCGATGCTGGAGCTGCTGTCGCTCCGTAAGGGCACGACGCTGACCAAGGAGATGTTCCTCAATCATCTCTACGGCGGCATGGACGAGCCGGAACTGAAGATCATCGACGTGTTCATCTGCAAGCTGCGCAAGAAGCTCAGCCTCGCGTGCAGCGGCGACAACTACATCGAAACGGTCTGGGGCCGCGGCTATGTCCTGCGCGATCCGGACGAAGAGATTCTCGCCGAAAAGGCGGTTGCCTGATCCCACCCGCTGTTGCGGGCGCAAACGGCCGGCGGGGCGACCCGCCGGCCGTTTCGCGTTGCGGGCACGCCCCCACCGTCCCTGCAAGCAATCCATGAGACCGCGCAAGGTCCCGGATAGCCCGGTGAGAAAACCCGCCAGCGGTTAACGCCCCTCGCCGTTGGCGAGAGGGTGGCGGACTGTCAGAGTTTTTCGACCTTCGCCTGCAACGCGGCAAGCTGCGCCTTCAGCGCGGCGATCTCGTCGTCCTGCGCGCCCGGCTGCTCGGCCGGGGCGGCGCGGCCGGGCTTGGCGCCGGTCTTGAACGCGTCGGCGGCCGCCTCGAACATTTCCATGTTGCGCCGCGCGATCTCGGCGAACGGGCCGCCGGCGAAGGCGCCCTTCATCGCATCCTGGAACTGCGCCTGGTTGCGGCGAAACGCCTCCATCGACGCTTCCAGATATTGCGGCACCATCGCCTGCATCGAATCGCCGTACATCGCGATCAGCTGGCGCAGGAAATTGACCGGCAGCATCGTCTCGCCACGCGCTTCCTCGTCCATGATGATCTGGGTCAGGACGCTATGGGTGATGTCCTCGTCGGTCTTCGCGTCGACGACCTTGAACTCGCGGCCCTCGCGGGTCATCGCCGCCAGATGCTCCAGCGTGATATAGCTCGACGTCTCGGTGTTGTAGAGCCGGCGGTTGGCGTATTTCTTGACAATGACGACGCCCGAATCGCCCGAACGAGTTTTGGCCATGACGCTGCCCCGTAATGGTGAAGCGACCCGCCTAGCATCAATCGATACCGCGTCGCAACATGGCCCACGCCCGTTGCCGCTGTTCCTTGCCTTGCTGCGCGCCGAAACCGCAGCATCGCCGGAACGGCGGGCGGCGGCGCTGGCCGGGCTTGCCGCCTATCAGCAGGCGCCCCGCCCCACCCCGCCTACGCCGCCGCCGGTCGTCGCCTCGGCCGGGCGCGCGCGCCTGCTCGGCTTTGGCGGCAATGGGCCGCCGCTGCTGCTCGTCCCGTCGCTGATCAACCCGCCGGCCATTCTCGCGCTGGGCGAACAGCATGGCTTCGCCGGCTGGCTGGCAACGCAGGGCTTCCGCCCGTTGCTGCTCGACTGGGGCAGTCCAGCGCCGGGCGAGGCGGCACTGTCGGTCGCCGGTCACGTCGAAACCCTGCTGCTGCCGCTGATCGATGCGCTCGGCGAACCGCCGCTCGTCGCCGGCTACTGCCTCGGCGGGACGATGGCGCTGGCCGCGGCAATGCTGCGGCCGCTGCGTGCGCTGGCGCTGATCGCCGCACCGTTCCGCTTCACCGGCTTCGGCGACGCTGCGCGCGCTGACATCGCCGCGCTGTGGGCGCGGGCGGAACCGCCGGCAAAGGCGATGGGGCTGGTGCCGATGGAGGTGCTGCAAACCGGCTTCTGGCGGCTCGATCCCGGCCGGACGATCGGCAAGTATGAGGCGTTCGGCCGGCTCGACCCGGCCAGTGCCGCAGCGCGGAATTTCATCGCGGTCGAGGATTGGGCCAATGCCGGCGCGCCGCTGACCTACGCTGCCGGGCACGAACTTATGACGGATTTCGTCGCCGCCGACCGGCCGGGCAGCGGCGGCTGGGCGGTCGGCGGCCGCGTCGTCGATCCGGCGGCGCTCGCCTGCCCGGCGATCGAGGTTATCTCGACCAGCGACAGGATCGTGCCGGCGGCGTCGGCGGTGGGCCTGCCCGAACGGATCAGCCTCGGTGCCGGCCATGTCGGCATGGTCGTCGGCGGCCGTGCGCGCCAGCAGCTATGGCAGCCGCTGGCCGCATGGCTTTCGCGTGCCGCCTCCGCCTGATATTGCAAGTGCGAAGAAATTCCTGAGGAGTCGTCACCCATGTCCGATATCGTCATCACCGCCGCCAAGCGCACGCCGGTCGGCAGCTTCCTCGGCGCGTTCGCCGCGACCCCGGCGCACGAACTCGGCCGTGTCGCGATCGAAGCGGCGCTCGCCCAGGCCGGAATCGGCGGCGAGGACGTGTCGGAAGTGATCCTCGGCCAGGTGCTGACCGCGGCGCAGGGCCAGAACCCGGCGCGGCAGGCGGCGATGGCCGCCGGCGTGCCAAAGGAAGTGCCGGCCTGGGGCGTCAATCAGGTCTGCGGCTCCGGCCTGCGCGCCATCGCGCTGGCGGCACAGGCGGTGGCGACCGGCGATTCGCTGATCGTCGTCGCCGGCGGGCAGGAAAGCATGTCGCTGTCGACCCACGCCCAGCAGTTGCGCGGCGGCACCAAGATGGGCTCGGTCGAACTGGTCGACACGATGATCAAGGACGGCCTGACCGACGTGTTCAACGGCTATCACATGGGCATCACCGCCGAAAATCTGGCGGAGAAGTACCAGATCAGCCGCGAGATGCAGGACGTGTTCGCCGTCCGCTCGCAGAACCTCGCCTCCGCCGCCCGCGCCAGCGGCCGGTTCCGGGACGAAATCGCGCCGGTGACGCTCAAGACCCGCAAGGGCGAGACAGTGGTCGCCGACGACGAATATATCCGCGACGGCGTGACGGTGGACGGCATTGCCGGCCTGCGCCCGGCGTTCAAGAAGGACGGGACCGTCACCGCCGCCAACGCCAGCGGCCTGAACGACGGCGCGGCGGCGCTGGTCGTCACCACCGCCGGGGAAGCGGCGCGGCGCGGCACGCCCGTGCTCGCCCGCATCGCCAGCTGGGCCTCGGCCGGCGTCGACCCGGCGATCATGGGCATCGGCCCGGTGCCGGCGTCTCGCCGCGCGCTGGAAAAGGCCGGCTGGAGCGTCGGCGACCTCGACCTGATCGAGGCGAACGAGGCGTTCGCCGCGCAGGCGCTGTCGGTCGGCAAGGACATGGGCTGGGACCCGGACAAGGTGAACGTCAATGGCGGCGCGATCGCCATCGGCCACCCGATCGGCGCCAGCGGCGCCCGCGTCCTCATCACCCTGCTCTACGAGATGCAGAAGCGCGATGCGAAGAAGGGGCTGGCGACATTGTGCATCGGCGGCGGCATGGGCATCGCCCTCTGCGTCGAACGCTGATCCGTCGCTGATCCGCCCGCCCCTTCACCGGGGCGGGCAATCAGCCGCGCGGCGCGACCGGCAGGTTGTCGATCAGCCTCGTTCCGTCGATCCGCGCCGCGACCAGCAGCCGCGCCGGCCGGTCCGGCGCCGGGTCGGCGGTCAGCGTCTCGGCATCGCGCAGGTCGAGATAATCGATCGCCTCGAACCCGGCCCGCTCTATCGCGGCGCGGGCATGGGCGATCGCCTCGGCCGGGTCGCCGCCCTTCTCGATGGTCATCGCCGCCTCGCCCAGCGCGCGCGGCAGGGCGCGGGCCTTCACGCGGTTTTCCTCGGTCAGATAGGCGTTGCGCGATGACAGGGCGACGCCGTCGGCATCGCGCTGGGTCACCACGCCGATCACCTTGATCCCGGTGTCGAGGTCGGCCGCCATCCGGCGGATCACCGCCAGCTGCTGGTAATCCTTCTCGCCGAACAGCGCGATGTCGGGCCGCACCTGGTTGAACAGCTTGGTGACGACGGTGGCGACGCCGTCGAAATGGCCGGGCCGGGCGGCGCCGTCCATCGCCTCGGTCACGCCAGAAACCGACACGGTGGTCGCAAATCCGGCCGGGTACACCGTCGCCGCTTCCGGCATCCACAGCAGCGACACGCCGGCCTCGCGCAACATGTTGGAATCGGCGGTCGGACGGCGCGGATAGGTCGCCAGGTCCTCGCCCGGCCCGAACTGCGTCGGGTTGACGAAGATCGAGACGACGACGTGGCGGGCATGCACCTTCGCCTCGGCGATCAGCGCCATATGCCCGGCATGCAGCGCGCCCATCGTCGGCACCAACGCCACCGTCCCCTCGGCACGCAAGGCGGCGATCGCCTTGCGAAGGGGCGCAAGCTGACGGATCGTTTGCACGGCGACGAGGGCTCCGATAAGGCGGGGGAAGCGCCCTTTAACGGGGCGCGGGGCACAGTATCAAGCAAAAGGCGCTGGCAACGGACATGGCTTCGGCGGGCAGGCACATCATCGTCTTCGCCAACGAGAAGGGCGGGACCGGCAAATCGACGACGGCGGTGCACGTCGCGGTCGGCCTCGCCGCGCGTGGCGCGCGGGTCGCCGCGCTCGACCTCGACCACCGGCAACGCACCCTCGGCCGCTATCTCGACAACCGGGCGGAAACGATGAAGCGGCGGGGCATCGCCCTGCCCCAGCCGGTCTATGCCACCTGCGACGCGACCGATCCCGACGGGTTCGAGGCGGCACTGGCGGCGGTGGCGGACGGCGCCGATTTCGTGGTGATCGACACGCCCGGCCGCGACGATCCGGTCGCCCGCCACGCCGCCACCCGCGCCAACACGCTGGTCACGCCGATGAACGACAGCTTCGTCGATTTCGACCTGATCGGTCAGGTCGATCCGGAAAGCTTCAAGGTCAGCCGGCCCAGCTTCTATTCCGAACTGATCTGGGACGCGCGCAAGGCCCGCGCCAAGGCGGACGGCGCGACAATCGACTGGGTGGTGCTGCGCAACCGCCTCCAGCATATCGAGGCGCGCAACATGCGCCGGGTCGGCGATGCGCTCGGCCAGTTGTCGAAACGGGTCGGCTTCCGCCTGATCCCCGGCCTTGGCGAACGCGTCATCTACCGCGAACTGTTCCCCAGCGGGCTGACCCTGCTCGACATCGCCGCATTGAAGGATGTCGGGATGAGCCACGTCGCCGCCCGGCAGGAACTGCGCGAACTGGTCGCCGGCCTGCAGCTCCCCGAAACGGCGAGGGCGGCCGCGGCCTGATGCTGAAACTGATCGCGATCGCGATCTTCGCGGCGCTGCTGTGGGCGTGGCTGCGCACCCCGGCGCGCCGCGCGCCGATGCCGCTGGCCGAGGCGCGCTCGCTGCTCGGCCTCGATGAAGGCGCCGATGCGGACGCGATCCGCGCCGCCCACCGCCGGATCATCGCCCGCGTCCACCCCGATGCCGGCGGCAGCGCCGAACTGGCGCGGCGGACCAATATCGCCCGCGATCTGTTATTGGCGGAGGCGGCACGCCGCCGCCAGCCCCTGTCCTGAACGCCCGAGGGAGTTTCCATGTCGCATATTTTCCACCCGACCTCGCTGCGCGAATATGACATCCGCGGAATCGTCGGCCAGACGCTCGGCACGGCGGACGCGCTGGCGATCGGGCGCGGCTTCGCCACCCTGCTGCGCCGCGCCGGCGGCACCCGCGTCGCCGTCGGCTATGACGGCCGCGCCTCATCGCCGGTGCTCGAAAAGGCGCTGGTCGACGGGCTGACGCAAAGCGGCGTCGACGTCGTCCGCGTCGGGCTGGGGCCGACACCGATGCTCTATTACGCCGAAGCGGTGCTGGAGGTCGACGGCGGCATCATGATCACCGGCAGCCACAACCCGGCCGACTATAACGGCTTCAAGATGGTGTTCCAGCACCGGCCCTTCTTCGGGGAAGACATCCAGATCCTCGGCCGCATGGCGGCGGAGGGCGATTGGGACGATGCCGAGACGCGCGGCACGGTCGGCGAATTCGCGATCCTCGACCAGTATGTCGAACGGCTGACCGCCGGCTATGCCGGCGGCGCCTACCGCATCGGCTGGGACGCGGGCAATGGCGCCGCCGGCCCGGCGCTGGAGAAGCTGGTCAAGCTGCTTCCCGGCGAACACCACACGCTCTACACCGATGTCGACGCCGCCTTCCCCAACCACCACCCCGACCCGACCGAGGAAAAGAACCTCGCCGACCTGAAGAAGCTGGTCGCCGACAACGGGCTGGATTTCGGCATCGCCTTCGACGGCGACGGCGACCGCATCGGCGCGGTCGACGGCAAGGGCCGGGTGGTGTGGGGCGACCAGCTTCTCGCCATCCTCGCCGAGCCGGTGCTGCGCGCGGAACCGGGTGCGACGGTCATCGGCGACGTCAAGGCCAGCCAGGCGCTCTACGACCGCATCGCCGAACTCGGCGGCACGCCGCTGATGTGGAAGACCGGCCACAGCCTGATCAAGTCGAAGATGAAGGAAGAAAACGCGCCGATCGCCGGCGAGATGAGCGGCCACATCTTCTTCGCGCAGGACTATTACGGCTTCGACGACGCGCTCTACGCGGCGGTGCGGCTGATCGGCGCGGTCCGCCAGTCCGGCAAGTCGCTGACCGAGTTGAAGGACGCGATCCCGCCGCTGGTCAACACGCCGGAAATGCGCTTCCAGGTCGACGAAAGCCGCAAGTTCGCGGTCGTCGACGAAGTGCTCGACCGGCTGGAGGCGGACGGCGTCGCCGTCAACCGCACCGACGGCGCCCGCGTCAACACACCGGACGGCTGGTGGCTGCTCCGCGCCTCCAACACCCAGGACGTCCTCGTCGCCCGCGCCGAGGCGAAGGACCAGGCCGGCCTCGACCGCCTGCTCGCCCAGATCGACGACCAGCTCGCCAAATCGGGCCTGAAGCGCGGCGAGCAAGCGGGCCACTAACCGCGCGGACCGGGCGCTATTCCGCCCGCTCGAACACGCGAAATCCGGCCACCACCCCGGCCGGGCGGTAGCGGGCGAACAGCGCCGGGTAACCGGGCTGCGCGGCAAGGAAGCGCAGATAGTCGAACGCTGTTTCGCCGAACCCCGGCTTATTCGGCCGCTCGTCGACCAGAATCAGCACCGGCGGGCGGTCGTTCAGCCGGTGAAGCACCGTCGCCAACTGGCGCAGCCCTGCCGCGCGCGCCTGATCGGCGCGGCGCCCGGCCGCCTGTTCCCCGGCGCGCACCAGCGCCGGCAATTGCTGCATGCAACAGGCATCCGCGTCCCAGCCCACGCCAGCCAGCAGCAACGCCGGGTGGATATCACGGGGTGACGTCGTGAAAGCGAAGACAGTGCCGCCGCGCGCCTTTTCCGCGAACAGCGCCGCCAGGGCATCAACATGGGTCACCATGCCGTTGGCGGTCCGCGCCAGGGTCGGATAGGCTGTCGCCGCCCCAAAGCCGGCGATCAACGCCAGGCCGAGCGCGGCCATCGGCACCGGTCCGCCGCGTGGCCGGAACAGCGCGACACAGCCGACCACGCCAAACCCCAGCGCCGGCAGGAAGTGATAATACCAGCCCTTGTGCTGCAGCAGCGCCGCCGCACCGGCGGCCATAAATGCGACAATCATCGCCTGCGCCGCCAACGGCATCGGCCGCCCCCGATGCGCCCGGATCAGCACCGCCAGCGCGCAGCCCATCGGCAGCAGCGTCGACAGCGCGCCGCGCCACAGCCGCGCCGCGGATTCGTCATACGCCCAGTAACCGGCAACGGCTTCGGGCACGACACTGCCCAGATAGGCCGGCGCCCAGAGCATAACGGCCGCGCCATACAGGCAGCCGACGCCGCCCAGAACCAGCGTTTCAACCCGCAGGCATGCCAACAGCTTCCGGTTGCGCAGCGAGACCCACACCGCCAGCGCGGCGGGGATGATCAGAAAATACGGCTTCAGACAAAACCCTATCGCCGCGAACAGGCCGACGGCAAGGCTCAGGCCCGGCGGGATCGGCCGCGCGCGGCTGGCGGCCGCCGCCGCCATGCAATACGGCACGGCGGTGATCAGCAGCAGATGCTCGCGCTGGCCGTAATCGTAGCCGGGGGCGAATAGCATCACCGCGGCGGCGGCCAGCACCACCCCGCGTCCGCCCGCCCCGTCGCCGCCATGGCGCAACGTCACTTCGGTCAGACGCACGCTCGCCAGCGTCAGTGCGGCAACGCACGCGACGAAGACCGGGTATCGGGGCCAGCCGCCGCCATCGGCCAACGCGACGGGCACCGTCAGCAGCCACCATGCCAGCGGCGGATTGACGTCGACGATGTCGCGCCCGAACCGCCCGCCGTCCAGCAGGCGCCCGGCGCTGGTCAGTATCCACGCGACGTCGTGGTTGGGCACGCCGGACAACTGGATGGCGATGGCGATTACGGTCAGCGCAAGCAGCATCGGCCAGGACGACAGGCGCGCCCGCGCCCATCGACCGTCCCTCATCCTGTCTGGAAACGATGTCGCCACGCCTGGCATCCCTCTGCCGCGTTGCGGGTACGCCCACCTGCGCCGGACGTGGTTGATATTTCGTTTAGCGCGGCCTGCCGCCGCCTAATCCGCCTCGTCTTCATAGCCGATCAGCTCCAGCGCCCGCGCCTTGATCTGGCGGGTCTCGCACCAGTGGAGCAGCGCGTCCTCGCGGCCGTGGGTGATCCACACCTCTCTTGGCGCGATCTCGGTCAGCGTCGCGGTCAGCTCGTCCCAATCGGCATGGTCGCTGATGATCAGCGGCAGCTCGACATTGCGCTGGCGGGCCCGCTGGCGCACCCGCATCCAGCCGGAGGCCATCGCGGTGATCGGGTCGGGCAGCCGGCGGCTCCAGCGGTCATTCAACGCCGATGGCGGGCACAGCACGACATGGCCGCGCATCGCGTCGCGCGGCGTCTCGCTCGCCGGCAACAGGGTGCCGAGCGCGACGCCGTGGTCGCGGTAGAGGTCGCACAGCCGCTGCAGCGCGCCGTGGATATAGATCGGCGCCTCATGGCCGACCGCCCGCAACTCGGCGATCACCCGCTGCGCCTTGCCCAGCGCATAGGCGCCGACCAGCACCGACCGGTCCGGGTTGGCGTGGAGCGCGGCGAGCAGCTTGTCGATCTCGTCGCCGGTCGGCGGATGGCGGAACACCGGCAGGGCAAAGGTCGCCTCGGTCACGAACACGTCGCAGGCAACCGGCTCGAACGGCGGGCAGGTCGGGTCCGGCCGCCGCTTATAGTCGCCGGAAACGACAACCCGCTCGCCGCCATGGTCGAGCACCGCCTGCGCGGAACCGAGAACATGGCCGGCCGGCGCCAGCCGCGCCGTCACCGGGCCGAACGCCGCCGTCTCGCCATAGGGCAGCGGGTGGCCGGGCTGCGGCCCGTAGCGCGCGTCCATGATCGCCAGCGTTTCCGGCGTCGCCCAGACGGCGCCGTGGCCGCCGCGCGCATGGTCGGCATGGCCGTGGGTGACAAGCGCGCGCGGGCGCGGGGTGGCCGGGTCGATCCACAGGTCCGCCGCCGGGATGTAGAGGCCGTCGCGATGCGCCTCGATCCAGCGACCGGGCCGCGCCATCAGTCCGGCGTCGGCCCGCCGTCCGCCACCATCTCCTCAGCCTGCGCCGCCGGCCGGGCGCGCCCGGACAGCCAGCCGCCGACCAGCCCGGCGAGCAGCTTGGTGCCGATCGAGAGCGACGCGGCGCGCCAGTCGTTGCCCGCGTCCGGCATGACGAGAAAGGCGGCCAGTTCCGCCACGATGCTGACGCCGGCGACAACGAGGCCGGCGATCAGCGCCGGGCGCATCGGCATGTGCCGGGCGGCGCGGCGGGCGAACAGGCCGATCAGAACGACGCCGGCCCACACGTAGAAACGGCTGACCGAATCGCCGTAATAGACCATCGTCCGTCCCGGCTGGAGCAGGACCATCTCGACCACCCCCCAGACAAGGGTGGCGAAAAGAAGCGCGGCAAAAGCCAGCACGCCATGCGCCAGCGCGCGCGGATAGGGGTTGGGACTTTCCATAGCGGACTGATCTAACCCGCTTGATCGGCGTTTGAACAGCGATGATGACTCTGAAGATGCCGGAACCCCGTCGTTGACCGCCCTGCCGCCGCCGATCGCGGCCTGGTTCGCCGCGCGCGGCTGGCAGCCACGCCGGCATCAGCTTGCCCTGTTGGACGCGGCGCGCGCCGGCCGCCACGCCCTGCTCGTCGCGCCGACCGGGGCGGGCAAGACCCTCGCCGGCTTCCTGCCCAGCCTCGTCGATCTGGTCGAAAATCCTACAGACGGCCTCCACACCCTCTACGTCTCGCCGCTGAAGGCCCTCGCCGTCGACGTCCAGCGTAACCTTCTCATCCCGATCGGTGAGATGGGCCTGACAATCCAGGTCGAAACCCGCAGCGGCGACACCCCGTCCGACCGCAAGGCACGCCAGCGCGCCCGGCCGCCACACATGTTGCTGACCACCCCCGAATCGCTCAGCCTGCTGCTCTCCTATCCCGACGCGGCGATGCTGTTCGCCGGGCTGCGCGCGGTGGTGATCGACGAGGTCCACGCCTTCGCCACCCAGAAGCGCGGCGACCTGCTGTCGCTCGCGCTCGCCCGCCTCCAGCGGATCGCGCCCGGCCTGCGCCGCGTCGCGCTGTCAGCCACCGTCGCCGACCCGGACGGCTACCGCGCCTGGCTGGCGCCGTGGGGCGACATCGATTCGGTGGCGCTGGTCGAAGGCGACAAGGGCGCGGATCCAGACATCGCGATCCTGCTGCCCGAAGGGCGGGTGCCCTGGGCCGGTCATTCCGGTCGCTATGCCGTCGCGCAGGTGATGGCGGAGATCGAGACCCATCGGACGACGCTGGTCTTCTGCAACACCCGCAGTCTGGCCGAACTGATCTTCCAGGACCTGTGGGCGGCGAACGCGCAGAAGCTGCCGATCGGCATCCACCACGGCAGCCTGTCGCGCGAGGCGCGGCGCAAGGTCGAGGCGGCAATGGCGGCGGGGCAGTTGCGCGGGCTGGTCGCCACCGCCAGCCTCGACCTCGGCGTCGACTGGGGCGATGTCGACTGCGTCGTCCAGATGGGCGCGCCCAAGGGATCGTCGCGGCTGCTCCAGCGGATCGGCCGGGCCAACCACCGGCTCGACGAGCCGTCGCAGGCGGTGGTCGTCCCCGGCAACCGCTTCGAATATCTGGAGGCGCGCGCCGCGCTCGACGCGGTTGAGGCGGGGGAGCTGGATCAGGATCCGTTCCGCCCCGGCGGCCACGACGTGCTGGCGCAGCACATCATGGCGTGCGCCTGTGCGGCGCCGTTCGCCGAAGCGGAGCTGCTCGACGAAATCCGCAGCGCGACGCCCTATTCGGCGCTGGACGCCGACAGTTTCGAACAGGTGCTCGGTTTCATCGCGACCGGCGGTTACGCGCTGAAGGCCTATGACCGGTTCCGGCGGCTGACCCGCGGCGCCGATGGCCTATGGCGGGTCAGCCATCCGAACTTCGTCAAGCAGCACCGGCTGAACGCCGGAGTGATCGTCGATTCGCCGATCCTGACCGTCCGGTTCGGCAACGGGCGGGCGCTGGGCACGGTGGAAGAAGGCTTCGCCGCGACGCTGACGCCCGGCGACACGTTCTTCTTCGCCGGGCTGAGCCTGGAAGTGGTGCGGATGGACACGACCGATCTAGTGGTGCGCGCCACCCGCCGGCCGGCGCGCATCCCGACCTATGGCGGCGCGCGGATGCCGCTGTCGACCAACCTGGCGCGGCGGGTGCGCGGCCTGCTGTTCGACCGCAGCCAGTGGCCGCGCTTCCCCGACGACGTGCGCGAATGGCTGGAGGTGCAGGAACGCCGGTCCCGCCTGCCCCGCCCCGGCGAGTTGCTCGTTGAAACATTCCCGCATCAGGAACGGCAGTTCATGGTCGTCTACAGCTTCGAAGGGTGGAATGCCCACCAGTCGCTGGGCTTCCTGCTTACCCGGCGAATGGAGGCGGCCGGGCTGAAACCGGCCGGTTTCGTCGCCAACGATTATGCGCTGGCGGTTTACGGACTTGAACCGATCTCTGACCCGGCGGCACTGTTCTCGCCCGAGATACTGGATCATGAGTTCGTCGAATGGGTACAGCAATCGGCGTTGCTCAAGCGCGCGTTCCGCGAGGTGGCGGTGATCGGTGGGCTGGTCGAACGCCAGTTTCCCGGCAAGCGCAAGACCGGCCGGCAGGTGACCTTCTCCACCGACCTGATCTACGACGTGCTGCGCCGCTATGAGCCGGATCACCTGCTCCTGCGCGCCGCCTGGGATGACGCCCGCGCGCGGATGACCGACGTCGGCCGGCTCGGCGCGCTGATCGATCGCGCGGCGGAAACGATGCTGCACGTCGCCCTGCCCCGCGTATCGCCGCTCGCGGTTCCGGTGCTGGTGCTGATCGGTCGGGAATCCGTGGTCGGCCGCAGCGCCGACGACGCGCTGCTGATCGAGGCGGAAAGCCTGGCGGCGGAAGCGATGACCGCCGGCTGAGGCGGCTTGCCGCGCTGGCCCACCTGGCGTATTTTCGGCCGCAAGGGAGAGGCCGATGTTTAACGCTTCCCGGTCCCTGTGTGCCGCTGCCGCGCTGCTGGGCGCCACGCCCCTTGCCGCCAACACCCCGCCCGCGATGCTGCCCGGCGTTCCGCTGGTCGGCCCCCTGCCCGACGATCCAGCCACCCAGGCTCTCGATTTCGGTACCGACGCCACGCAACGCATGACGGTGCCGGTGACGATCGGCGGTGCCGGCCCCTATGACTTCATCGTCGACACCGGCGCGGAACGAACGGTCATCTCCTCCCAGCTCGCCCGCAAGCTGGGCCTGCGTGAAGGCGAAACCGCTCGCCTGCACAGCATGACTGAGGTCGGGTCCGTCCGCACGGTCATCATCCCCAGTCTGGAAATGACCCGGACGCGGGTGACCGATATCCAGGCCCCCGCGCTCGACGGCATCCATCTCGGCGCGGTCGGCCTGCTTGGGCTGGACAGCCTGAAGGCGCAG
The DNA here is from genome assembly GCF_047553045.1 of Sphingomonas flavalba. Taxonomy (GTDB): domain Bacteria; phylum Pseudomonadota; class Alphaproteobacteria; order Sphingomonadales; family Sphingomonadaceae; genus Sphingomonas_L; species Sphingomonas_L flavalba_A. The sequence continues at coordinate 2,475,525 of NZ_CP180208.1, forward strand.
CGCGTGGTCATCGACTTCAAGCGCGGGCAGATGACCGTCTCCCCCGCCGAGCGCCGCCGCTCGCCCGCGAACGAGCCGGATGTCATCGTCGTCAGCGGCAAGAGCCGTTACGGCCAGCTGATCCTCGCCGATGCGCGGGTCGGGTCGACGCGGGTTCGGGTCATCGTCGACACCGGCGCCCAGATCAGCGTCGCCAACATGGCGCTGCGTCGCAAGCTGGCCGGCACCCGGCGCGACACCGGCATGACCCCGGTGGAACTGCTGAGCGTCACCGGAGGCCGGCTGGACGCGGGCACGATGATGATCAGGCAGATGCAAGTCGGCGACGTGACCTTCCGCAACCTGCCGATCGCGTTCGTCGACGCGCATCCATTCCGCAAATTCGGGCTGGCGGACACCCCGGCGCTGCTCCTCGGCATGGATGCGCTGCGCCTGTTCGACCGGGTGGCGGTGGACTTCACCAACCGCGAAGTGCGTTTCCTGATGCCGAGCGGCGCGGAACGCGGCGGCCCCGCAGCCCTTGCCACCAACACTGTCCACGGACGGGACAGTCCGCCAACCGGTCTTGCGGGCGGATCGAAATAGGCTTTAACCTTCCCGCAAGGGGGGAGGATCATGGCTCGTCGTCTATTCCGTTTTGCGCAACATGGCGCGGCTGCGGCGATGCTGGTCGCGCTCGGCGCCTGCTCAGGCCCTCTGCGCCCCTCGCAAGGCTCTGCGGACAGCTTCCATAACCAGTTGCTGGTGCTCGACAGCCATCTCGACACGCCGGTTCATTTCGGACGGCCCGGCTGGAACATCGCCGACCGCCACAGCTTCACCGACGATCTGAGCCAGGTCGATCTGCCGCGGATGGTCGACGGCGGCCTCGACGGCGGCTTCTTCGTCATCTTCACCCCGCAAGGTCCGCTGACGTCGGATGCCTATACCAAGGCCCATATATTCGCGCTGAAACGGGCAAGCGAAATCCGCCAGGTGGTTCAGCGCCACCCCGGCGCGCTCGCCCTCGTCACCACCCCGGCGGAGGCGCGGCAGGCGGCCGCAGACGGGCGCCGCGTGGTGTTCCAGAGCATAGAGAACAGCTATCCGCTCGGCACCAGCACCGCCGCGCTGGAGGATTTCTACGACCGCGGCGTCCGCATGGCCAGCCCGGTCCATTCGCGCAACAACCAGTTCGCCGATTCGACGACCGACACGCCGCAGTGGCACGGCCTCAGCCCGCTCGGGCGCGAATGGGTGGCGGAGATGAACCGGCTCGGCATGGTCATCGATGCCAGCCATGCGTCCGACGCGGCGTTCGACCAGATGCTGGCTCTGTCCCGCGCCCCGATCATCCTGTCGCATTCCGGGCCGAAAGCGGTCTTCGACCATCCGCGCAACATCGACGATGCCCGCCTTACCGCGTTGGCCGCAAAAGGCGGCGTCATCCAGATCAACAGCGTCTTTCTGGCGCCGACCAACCAGTCTGCGGCCTGGCAGGCGCTGCTCGACGAACAGCGCAACCTGAACGCAATGACGCCAGCGGAGCAAAAGGCGCTGGCGCGCCGCACCGCCGCCGAGGAAAGCCGCGATCCTTACATCACCGCAACATTCGAACTGTTCATGGCCAGCCTGCTACATACGCTGAAGCTTGTCGGCCCGGACCATGTCGGAATCGGGGCTGACTGGGACGGCGGCGGCGGTGTGCGAGGCATGGAGGATGTCGCTGCCCTGCCCCGAATCACCGAGCGGCTGAAAGCAGCCGGCTATTCCGACGCGGATATCGCCAAGATCTGGTCGGGCAATCTGCTGCGCGTCGTACAGGCCGCGCAGGACGCAGCCGCTCGCTGACCGCTTGCGGCGCCGCAGCGATCCGCACTAATGTCGACACACGGGCGGGCGCCTGGCCCGGTTCCGTCCACCCGAAACCGACCCTGGGCAGCGGCATGGTTCCATTCTCATTTGCTGGCTATGCGCTGGCCGCGCTGCCGCAGGGCGCGCTGTTCTGGCCGGCGCGACGGGCGCTGCTCGTCGCCGACCTGCATCTGGAAAAGGCAAGCTGGTTCGCCCGTTTCGGCCAGATGCTGCCGCCCTATGATTCGCTTGCCACACTGACCGGGCTGGACACGCTCACCCGCGCAACCGGTGCTGAGGAAATCTGGTGCCTTGGCGACAATTTTCACGACAGTGGCGGCGCCGAACGACTGCCGCCCGCCGCGCAGACACTGCTCGGCCGGCTGGCCGCGCGCACCCATTTCCACTGGATCACCGGCAACCATGACCCGGCGCTCACCGACGGGCATGGCGGAACGGTGCTGGCCGAGGCGGTGGTCGACGGCCTCGTTCTCCGTCACGAAGCGGACCCGGCGGAACGCCGCCCGGAATTGTCCGGCCATTTCCATCCCCGGCTGCGGGTCAGTCGGCGGGGACGAGCAATCGCGCGGCGCTGCTTCGTCGCCACCGAGCGCAAGCTCATCCTGCCCGCCTTCGGCGCATTGACCGGCGGGCTGGACGCCGCGCACCCGGCGATCGCCCGCGCGGTCGGGGCACCAGCGGAGGCACTCGTCGCGCTCGACGACCGGATTCTGCGCTTTCCACTCGCCGCATAAACGCCGGACATTAACCAAAAATCCACCATGCCCAGCCCAGGAAACCGGACGGTAAGGCGGGCTCCCGCCATGGTCGACGGGAAATTTCAATGGTTTGCGTTTCAAGTTATTGGAAGACTGGGATTTGTTTGCTCGCGCTGTTGCCGATGCCGGCACTGGCGCAAGATGATGGCGAGATTGTCGTTACCGCCCAGAAGCGGGCCGAACGCGCAATCGACGTGCCCGGCGCGCTGACCGCGATCGACGGTGACAGGCTGGCCGCACTGGGCGTGGCCGGCACCCAGGACCTGGCGGCGCTTGCCCCGGGGCTGACCCTGGCCGGCACCAACCGCGCGGCATCCTCGCTGATCCTGCGCGGCATCACCACATCGTCGATGGCGGCGAGCGCCAGCGTCGGCGTCGTCGTCGACGGCATTCCGGCCGGGTCCAGCTCCACCTTCGCGCTGGGCGGCGCAGTGCCCCTCGACATCAATCCGTTCGATCTGGAACGGGTCGAGGTGCTGCGTGGCCCGCAGGGCACGCTTTACGGCGCGAGCACGCTCGGCGGCCTGCTGTCCTACGTGACGAAGGCGCCCAGCCTGACCGCGACCGACGGCGCCGTCGGCCTGTCGACGCAGGTTGCCGAAGGCGGCGGCTGGGGCTTTGCGGCGCGGGCGGCGATTTCGACGCCGATCGCGACCGACGTCGCCGGCATCCGCCTGTCCGGCTTCTACGACCGGCTGCCCGGCTACCTCGACAATTCGGTGCTGGGCGCGAAGAACGTCAACCGCAACAACAGCTATGGCGGCCGCGCCGCATTGCGCCTGAAGCCGGCGGAAACGCTGTCAGTGACGCTGGCGGCGCAGGCGCAGGTGCTCAATCGCCGGTCCAACGACGCGGTCCCCTACGACTTCGCCACCAGGCGCCCGATTGCCGGCGAGCGCGATCAGGCGCTGCCCAATTTCGAGCCGTACCACCAGCGGTTCCGCCTGCTGTCCGCATTGGTCGACTGGGATCTGGGCGGGGTGACACTGACCTCCCAGAGCAGCTGGCAGCGGATCCGTTCAGCGAACAACTACGATTACTCGCTGACCCCGCTCGGCATGGGCGTGATCTTGCTTGGCGGCGGCGCGATTGCCGGTGCACGGCTGCCCTTTTCCGCAACCACCCACAAATTCGTCCAGGAGGTCCGTCTGTCCTCTGCGGATGGTGGGCCGCTGCACTGGATGATCGGCGCGTTCCATACCGATGAGGACAGCTTCCTCGATCAGCGGGTCGTCGGTTACGGCGCCGATCTGAAACCGGCGCTCGATGCGCTGGTGTTCGCGGTGCCGACCAACCTGCGCGAGAACGCCGTGTTCGCCAACCTGTCCTACGCGCTGAGCGACCGTCTGACGATCGGCGGCGGCCTGCGCTACAGCGACAGCCGCCAGCGCTTCGCCGAGACGGTATCCGGGCCGATGGCGTCGGTGCTCGGCATCGAGGGCGCGTTCCCCGCCGTTCGGTCGTCCGAGGACGTGCTGACCTATTCCGCGTCGATCCAGTACCGCGTTGGCGACGATGCCAATATCTACGCGCGGGCGGCGAGCGGTTATCGGCCGGGCGGCCCCAACCTGGTGCTCCCGGGCATCGCGGAACGCTTCAAGGCGGACCGGCTCGACAATTACGAAGTCGGCTACAAGGCCCGCTTCGCCGACGGGCTTGGCAGCATCGACATTGCCGCCTTCTACATCGACTACCGCGATATCCAGCTGACCGGCTCACTGGGCGGGCTACTGTATTTCACCAACGGCAAGAGCGCGACCAGCAAGGGCGTCGAGGCGTCGGCAAACTTCACCCCCACCCCCGGCCTGTCGCTGGCGGTGAACGCCGCCTACACCGACGCATCACTGAACGCGGCGGTGCCGGAGCTGGAAGCGCGCAAGGGCGAGCGGCTGCCGGCGACGCCACGCTTCGCCGGATCGGTCAACGCCGATTACCGCTGGGCGGCCGGCGACGGCATCGAAGCGTTCGGGCGGGCCGCCCTGCGCTATATAGGCCGGCGGCCGGTGTCGTTCGACGCGAGCACGACCAGCCCGCAGTTCATGATGAAGGCGGCGACGCTGGTCGACCTGCGCGCCGGCATCGAGCAGGGCGGTTACGAGATCGCGCTGCAGGTGACCAACCTGTTCGACGCGCAGGCGCAGATGTACGGGACGACCACCTACGGCCACGCCAACATCAGCATCGCCCCGCCGCGCAGCTATGGCCTATCGGTGACGAAGCGGTTCTGAGCGAGGGGGCCGGGTCGCAGCGGCGGCGCCGGCCCCGCCGCGATCAGCATTCGACGACGTTGACCGCGAGGCCGCCGAGCGAGGTTTCCTTGTAGCGTTCGTTCATGTCGGCGCCGGTGCGACGCATCGTTTCGATCACCTGATCGAGGCTGACGCGGTGGGTGCCATCGCCGAGCAGCGCCAGCCGCGCCGCCTCTATCGCCTTGATCGCGCCGACGGCGTTGCGTTCGATGCACGGCACCTGCACCAGCCCGCCGACCGGATCGCAGGTCAGGCCCAAATTATGCTCCATGCCGATTTCGGCGGCATTTTCGATCTGGGCGTTGTTGCCGCCAAGTACCGCCGCCAACCCCGCCGCCGCCATCGAGCAGGCGACGCCAACTTCGCCCTGGCAACCAACTTCGGCACCGGAAATCGATGCGTTTTCCTTGAACAGCGCGCCGATCGCCGCGGCGGTCAGCAGGAAACGGACTGTCCCGTCGGCATTCGCACCGGGGACGAAGCGTTCGTAATAGCGCAGCACCGCAGGGACGATACCGGCGGCGCCGTTGGTCGGCGCGGTGACCACCCGACCGCCGGCGGCATTCTCCTCATTGACCGCGAGCGCCCACAGGTTGACCCAGTCGACGACGGCCAGCGGATCGGACAGGGCGCGTTCCTGCCGGGCGAGCAGCTTGGCGTGGATTTCCGGCGCGCGGCGCCGCACCTTCAGCCCGCCGGGCAGGATGCCGCCGCTGCCGATGCCGCGGTCGATGCAGGCGGACATCGTCGCGGCGATCGCGGCCAGCCGTGCGCGCACCTCCGCCTCCGGCAGCGCGGCGGTTTCGTTGGCCAGCGCCATTTCGGCAATGGTCAGCCCGGCGGCCTCGGCGCGGGCGAGCAGTTCTTCGCCCGAACGATAGGGGTGGGGCACATCCCATAACAGCGTCGGCGCCGCGTTGGTCTTAATCTCCGCCTCGTCGATCACCGCGCCGCCGCCGACCGAATAGGAAACGGCCTCGGCCAGGGTCGCGCCACTCGCGTCAAGCGCGGTGAAGCGCATGCCATTGGAATGGAAAGACAGCCGCTCGCGCTGGTTGAAACGCAGATCCGCGGCCTCGTCGAACGCCACCGGATGCCGCCCGGCGACGTCCAGCCGCCCGGCCTGGCGGATCGCGGCGACGATCCGTTCCGCCTCGTCCGGGTCGATATTGCCGGGATGGCAACCGGACAGGCCGAGCAGAACGGCCCGGTCGGTGGCATGGCCCTTACCGGTCAACGCCAGCGATCCGTACAGGTCGGCGGTGACCCGCGCGACCGCGGACAGGCGATCGCCCAGCCCCTCGACGAAATCGGCGGCGGCGGTCATCGGCCCCATCGTGTGCGAACTCGAGGGGCCAATGCCGATCTTGAACAGGTCGAAAACGCTGTGCGGCATAATATCCTTCTACGTCTGTTGACGCAGTTGGGAAATGCCGGCGCCTATTCCTCGACCACCGGCAACCACACCGCGCTGGCAGCAGCACCGGACCGTTCGATCGTGTGCGTCGCCTTCTTGTAGTCCTCCGGCTTGGCCAGGAAGATATTCTTCACATAGGTTTGCGGGTTGCGATCGTAGAGCGGGAACTGGGTCGACTGGATCTGAACCATGATCCGGTGGCCCGGCTTGAACACATGGTTGGTGACCGGCAGGCGGAAGCGATAACGCTGCACCTTGCCGGCGGGGATCGGCGTCGGCTTTTCGAAGCTGTCGCGATAGCGGCCACGGAAGATGTCCTGGCTGATCGCAAGCTGGTACCCGCCCATCGCCGGGTTTGACGCCACCTCGTCCGGGTAGACGTCGATCAGCTTGACTACCCAGTCGGCATCGGTGCCGGTGGTGCGGGCATAGATGTCGGCATAGGGCACGCCGGACAGGCGCACCGGGCTGGACAGTACCTCGCTGGTATAGGTCAGTACGTCCGGCCGCCCGTCAACCGCGCGCTGGTCGGATACCAGCCAGGTCTGCCAGCGGTCGCGCTGGCCGAAACTGATCGGCCGGGTCAGATACGGCACCGGCTTGGCGGGATCGGAAACATAGCTGTCGGCGCCGGTATCGGTCGACTTGGTAAAGCCGAGGCCGAAACCGGGCTGCAGGTAGATCGGCTTCAACGGCGACGGGCAGCCCGATTCACAGGCGAGCGGCCAGGTGCTGTAGCGATCCCAGCGATTCTCGCCGGTGTTGTAGAGGAAAGCGCGCGGCGGGGTGAAGGCCGGGCCGTCCTTCAGATAATGGTTGAAGAACGGCAGCAGCACATCCCGGCGCCATTGCAGCGCGGTGTCGCCGTTCCACTTGAACGGCCCAAGGGTAGAACCGTCGTAATTGGCCTGGCTGTGGCGCCACGGGCCCATCACCAGGAAGTTGTTGTCGCCGTGCCCGGCCTTGGTCAGCGCTTCCCAGCTGGCGATCGCGCCGTACATGTCCTCCTGGTCCCACAGGCCCTGCTCCCACATCGTCGGGACCTTGGACGGGTTGGCGGCCAGCAGCTTGTCCAGAGCCTGCCCCTGCCAGTAGCCATCATAGGCCGGGTGCTCGACCATCCGTCGCCAGGCGGGCAACTGGTCGAAACCCGACACCTTTGCCCAGTCGCCGGCGGAGCCGAAGCGCAGGAAGGTCTCATACTGATCGTAAATGCCAAGCGCCGGGCCTTTGCCCGCGCCCTTGAACCCGGTCTGCGATTGCATCCAGCCGATGTTGACCTGGCGGAACGCGCCGTGGTGGAACCAGTCGTCGCCCATCCAGCCGTCGACCATCGGGCTTTCCGGCGCCGCGACCTTCAGCGCGGGGTGCGGATCGAGCAGCGCCATGACCACGGTCAGCCCCTCGTAGGACGACCCGACCATGCCGACCCGGCCGTTCGATTCGGTGACGTTCTTGACCAGCCAGTCGACGGTGTCCCACGCATCGGTGACATGGTCGGTCCCGGTTTCGTTCAGCGGGCCACGCACCGGGCGGGTCAGCTTGTAGTCGCCTTCCGACCCGTATTTGCCGCGCACGTCCTGGAACACGCGGATATAGCCGTCCTTGACGAACACCTCGTCGCCTTCGGGCAGAATCGACAGCATGTTCGGGCTGTCCATTCGGGTGGTGCGCCCGGCGGCGTTGTAGGGGGTGCGGGTCAAAAGGATCGGCGCGTTCTTCGCGCCCTTCGGCACGACGATGACGGTGTAGAGCTTCACGCCGTCGCGCATCGGCACCATCTCGACGCGCTTGATATAGTCGTTGCGTTCGGACGGCGGAATGAAACGGGCGGGGATGTCATTGGCCGGCTCGGCCTGGGTTGCCACGGCCGGGGCGGCGGCCGCGAACAGCAGAGAAAGGGCAGCGGTCGTCCGCAACATTCCACGAAGATGCACGTCGGTCTCCTCCAGATGGCCGGCTTTTGCGGCCAGTGGCAGGCTTCTTCGGATAACTCAATCGGCGTTATGACTGAGTGTCAGCCTCGCCCGAGCGCAGAGCGCAGTGCAGCAAAATCGGCATGGCGGGTGGGCAGGTCCGGCCGCGGCGCCGCGCAGCGATAGTCGCGCAGCACTTCCAGAGAGCGCATTAGCACGGCAATCGGCGGCCCGCTGGCGGTTATGCCGGTCAACCGATCCGGCGGCAACGCGGCGGCGGGACGATCGATGAACCGGGCGACAAGCTGGTCATGATGCTGCGCCGCACTACGTGCAAAAACCGCGCACAAATCGAGAAAGACGGCGCCGTTGGTCTGAAACCAGCCGCTATCGCGATCCGTCGGCAGCGCCGCCAGCAATTCGTCGAGCAGGCTGCGCCGCATCATACAGTCGCGTAGCCGCGCCTGATCGCCCGGTAGCATGAACAGCATCTTTTCCATCAGCAACTGGGCGTAATAAGGGTCGTTCGCACGGCACAGACCAAGCAGCAGATCGACTTCGTTGATCCCGGAGAAATCGCCGGCATTGGCGCCGCGCCAGACCTGCCGACCGACCCGGTAGGGTTTGTAATAGGGCCGCACGCAATAGAAGAACCGGTCGACGTCGAGCCGGGTGAACAGCTTTTCATTGACTGCGGCCAGATCCTCCAGCGCGGCGGTCGCGTCGCGCAGCAGCGATTCGGCCAGGGGGCTGGACACGCCGAGCGGGACAATGCGGCTGAGCGCGTCGGCGGCGCGCTGGATGCACAGGATGCCGCGGGTATTCTCGTCGATGAACAGGAATTCGTCGGCAAGCGAGGTGAAACTTTTGCGGATGCCGTCAACAGCCAGGTTATGGGTGGCGAGATGGGCGGTGGCAAAACGGGGCGCCATGCCGACCGACGCACCGACATGCAAGGCCAGCGACGACGCCTCGCCGAACGGCGATTTCTCCTCGCGGTCGGGGTTGGTCAACTCGTGCCGGCGCAGCGCCCCCATATAGAGGCCGACATTGCCGAGCAGATTGAACGCGCTGTCGAACCCTTCTCCGGTATTGCCCTCCGCCAGCAGGGCGACGACATGGGCATGGCCCTCGTCGCGCAGCCGCGCCTTCAGGGCGTCGCCGACGCCAATGACCCCGGCCCGGTCGGGCTGCGCGAAGTACAGCTCCTCAAGCTCGGTGTTGAGCGCGACGAAAGTCGATCGAATCCAGCCATCGAAGGCTTCAGCAAGGCGGCTCATCGCCTAGCTATACCGATCCCGCTGTATTGCTCAACGGCGCGGCGCACCGCTCAGCCCGCAATGCGGTGCGCATCGATCAGCAGTTCGGCGTTGCGTTCAAGGATCGCCGGCAATTCGCCGCATCCGCAACCGCAGTAGAGGGAGAATGCACCCTCGATCAGCATCAGCAGGCCATCGGCCAGCGATTCCGGTCGGGCAACCGGGATGGTGGCCGCGACCTCTGCCAGGCGACCCCGTATTTCTGCCTTGCACGCGGCGGCGACAACTCGCCCGGGGTGGTCGGCCTCGGCGAATTCGGCGGCGATGTTCGCCATCGGGCAGCCGCGAAAATCGCTGTCGGCCATTAACGCAGCCTTGTGGCGGACAACCGCGAGCAGTTGCGCGCGCGGATCGGTGCCGGCGGCACGGATCGCCTGCTCGATCGCGGCACGATTGCGGTCGCCCGCCGCCTGCAGGCAGGCCGCGACCAAGGCATCCTTCGACGCGAAAGCGCGGTAAAGGCTGGGCTTGGTGACCCCGGCACGGGACACGATCTCGTCGACGCCGACCGCGCGAATGCCTTTTTCATAGAACAGGCTCTGCGCCGCCTCGAAGACCCGCTCCGCCGCCTTCTTGTGGGGCGCCTGCTCCGCAGCGGCCGCTGTATCACTGGTCATGCGCGAAAAATCTCCTCACCCCCATTGACGCATATGTAACTGACCGGTACGTAGCAATCAAGAACGTACCGTTCAGTTACATCTCGTCCAGGACACGCAGCATGGCCTATCGCACATTCAAGGCATGGCCCGAAATAGAGGCTCTGGCACTGTACGGCGCCGCCCATGCCGACAACACGACGCTGTTCAGCCTGCTCGAATACCGGGTGATCGGGCTTGGCGCCCGTGCCGACGTGCGCCGGGAACGCAACTCCGATTCGCGCCTCGGCCGCTGGCTCAACCGGCTGTTCGGCATCCGCCTCGCCCAGCCGCTGGCCGACATGCGGCTGGAAGCGCTGCGTCGCTTCGCCTCGCTGATCAGCCACAGCCCGCGCGGCGTGACCTGCGACGAGACAAAGGAATTTCTGGCAGCGGGCTTCAGCCATCGGCAAGCCGACTGGTTGATCAACATGCCGCAACGTACGCGCACGCCCCTGCGCGCGACGCTGGCTTGACCTGCTGACCAGAAAGCTGCGACGGGGGTACATGCCCCCCCGCCCCCGTCGCAGCGCCCTTTACCTCCCCGCCTCCAATTCGAGGGCACTCGCCAAGGCGCGCACTCTCGATGCCGATGTCGTCATCCTCGACCTGGAAGACGCGGTGGCGCCCGAAGCCAAGGCCGACGCCCGCGAAGCGGCGGTTGTGGCGGTACGCGAAGGTGGCTTCGGCCGGCGCGAACTGATCGTGCGTATCAACGCGCTGACCACCGAATGGGGCATCGCCGACCTGCGCGCGATCGCCGCGGCGGAACCGGACGGCATTCTGATCCCCAAGGTCGATTCGCCGCACGCGCTGGCCGATGTCCGCTCGCTGATGGGCACGGCAACCCCGCTCTGGGCGATGGTCGAAACCTGCGCCTGCCTGCCGGTGCTCCACGCGATTGCCGGCGTCACCGGTCTCGGCGGGCTGGTGATGGGCACCAACGATCTGGCGCTGGAGATGCGGGCGCGGCTGCTGCCCGGCCGGGCGCCGTTCCTGCCGATGCTGGCAATGGCGGTCGCCGCCGCCCGCGCCCATGGCGCGGCGGTCCTTGACGGAGTCTGCAACGATTTCACCGACCTCGACCGCTTTCGCGCCGAATGTGAACAGGGCCGCGATTTCGGCTTCGACGGCAAGACGGTGATACATCCGGCGCAGATCGCGCCGTGCAACGCGGTGTTCGGTCCGTCGGCGGCGGAACTGGCCTGGGCTGACGCGGTGATCGCCGCCTTCAATCAACCCGAAAACGCCGACAAGGGCGCTGTCAGGGTCGACGGCCGGATGGTCGAGCGCCTGCATCTGGAGGAGGCGCTGCGCCTGCGCGCGCTCGCCGGGGTTATCGGGCAGTAGGCTCGCGCGGCGCCAGCCCGCTCCCCCACCTATTCTTCCAGAATATGCATCAGCATCGGCGCGCCGGTCAGGCTGGGCGAATCGCTCAGCCGGGCGAGCGCCTCCGCCACCGCGCGTTCCGGGCCGGCATGGGTGACGATGGCGACGATCGCGCTGCCGTCCGGCCGCTTGCCGCGCTGGATCAGGCTTTCGATCGAAACGTTGGCGTCGCGGGTTGCCGCCGCGATTTCCGCCAGCACGCCGGGGCGATCCTGAACGATGAAGCGCAGATAGGCCTTGCCGACCCGGCCACCGGCATCGGCCGCCGGCTGTTCCGACAGCGCCGCGACCGGCATCGCGAAAGCGGGGCCATATTCACCGCGCGCGATGTCGATCAGGTCGGCGACGACGGCGCTGGCGGTCGGCCCGTCTCCGGCGCCGCGACCCTGGAACAGCAGGCGGCCGACGAAATTGCCTTCCGCCACCACCGCGTTCAGCGAGCCGGAGACATGAGCGAGCGGATGGTCGACCGGCACCAGATAAGGGTGGATGCGCTGGAACAGCCCCTGTTCCGTCGCCTCGGCGATGCCGACCAGCCGGATGCGGTAACCAAGCGCCGCCGCCTCCGCGATGTCGGCAGCGATGACGTGGCGGATGCCGGTGATCACCACCCCGTCGAACGCCAGCCGGGACCCGAACGCCAGGCTGGAAAGGATCGACAGCTTGTGCGCCGCGTCGACCCCGTCGATGTCGAAGCTGGGGTCCGCCTCCGCATAGCCGAGCGCCTGCGCCTCGGCGAGAACCTCCGCGAAGTCGCGGCCTTCGCGTTCCATCGTCGTCAGGATGTAATTGCAGGTGCCGTTCAGGATACCGTAGATGCGGCTGAGCTGGTTCGCCGCCGCGCCCTCGCGCAGCCCCTTGATGACCGGGATACCGCCGGCGACCGCCGCTTCATATTTGAACGCGACGCCGCCCGCCTCCGCCGCGCCGGCCAGTTCCAGGCCGTGATGGGCGATCATCGCCTTGTTGGCGGTGACGAAGGAGCGGCCGGCGGCGATGCTGCGGCGGGCCAGGGTCAGCGCCGGGCCGTCAGCGCCGCCGACCAGTTCGACCACCGTATCGATGCCGTCCTGATCGGCGAGCGCGGCGGTATCGTCGACCCAGGCGAAGCGCGACAGGTCGACGCCCCGGTCCTTCGACCGGTCGCGCGCGGACACCGCGACGATCTCGATCGGCCGGCCCGCCCGCCGCGCGATCAGTTCGCGATTCTCGTCGAGCACGCGAATCACCCCGCCCCCGACGGTGCCAAGCCCGGCCAGCGCGATCCTAAGCGGTTCCGCCATCTTCATCCTCGTCATTACAGCCAAACGCCGCCCCTCCCTGCCCCGGCTGGGCCGGAAAAGGAACGGCTTTCACCCGAACGGGGCTTATTTCAGCAGCCCGATCTCGCGCAGGCGCTGGGTCAGATACTGGTCCGCAGTGATCGGATCGGGGTAGCGATCCGGATTTTGCGGGGTGATGCACTGGCGCAACGTGCGGATTTCGAAGTCAGACGCCAGGTGGAGGAAATACGGCATCGAGTAGCGCGAGACGCCGCGCCGTTCCGGCGGCGGGTTGACCACCCGGTGGGTGGTCGACGGCAGGACATGGTTGGTCAGCCGCTGCAACATGTCGCCGACATTGACGACCAGCGCCCCGTCCGGCGGGGCGACCGGCAGCCAGCGGCCGTCGCGGTCGAGCAGTTGCAACCCCGCTTCCTCCGCGCCGAGCAGCAGGGTGATCAGGTTGATGTCCTCATGCGCACCAGCGCGGACGCCGGGCGCGTCGGCCGGGACCGGCGGGTAGTGGAGCAGGCGCAGCACGCTGTTGCCGTTTTCGGTCGGGCCGGCAAACCAGTCCGGCGCAAGGCCGAGGTGGCGGGCGATGGCGGCAAGCAGGCGCAGGCCGACCCGGTCGAGCGCGTCGAACAGGGCAAGGAAGGTCGGCTTGAAATCCGGCAGCTCAGCCGGCCACAGGTTGTCGGCCATACGATCGCGGTAACGGTGGCCGGCGGGCAGCTCGCGCCCGACATGCCAGAATTCCTTCAGGTCGTGCTGCGCCGCGTCCTTGGCGATCTCGATTCCGAACGGGGTGTAACCGCGCGCGCCGGCCTTGCCCGGCAAATGATAGGCGGCCTTCCGTTCCACCGGCAGCGCGAAGAACGCGCGGGTTTCCGCCCAGCCCCGCGCGATCAGCGCCGGGTCGATGCCATGATCGGCGATGACGGCGAAGCCGAAACGTTCGAAGCTGGCACCGAGCGCATGGGCGAAACCGGCGGGATCGCGCGCCTCGTCGGCAAGAGAAAGCGGCGGGACGGATGACAGGGAAACACCAGACATGCCCGCCGTTTACGGCCATTCCCTGCCCGGCGCCAGCGGCCAGATACCGCCACCGGCGTTCGGGCTTGGGCACCGCGCCCGAAGCGTCTAAAGCGGTGTCCCGGCCGCGTCGCATGGAGCCCAGCTTGTCCCCCGCCATCACCGTTTCCGGGGTCTCCAAGACCTACAAATCCGGGCATACCGCGCTGCACAGCGTCGATCTGGAGATCGCGCGTGGCGAAATCTTCGCGCTGCTCGGGCCGAACGGCGCGGGCAAGACGACGCTGATCAGCATCATCTGCGGCATCGTCAACCCGACGACCGGCACCGTCCTCGCCGATGGGCATGACGTCGTCCGCGACGCGAAGGCGGCGCGGCGCAAGATCGGGCTGGTGCCGCAGGAACTGTCGACCGACTCGTTCGAGACGGTTTACGCCACCGTCCGGTTCAGCCGGGGCCTGTTCGGCCGGCCGCCCAACCCGGCGCATATCGAAAAGGTGCTGCGCGACCTGTCGCTGTGGGACAAGCGCGACAGCAAAATCATGACGCTGTCGGGCGGAATGAAGCGGCGGGTGCTGATCGCCAAGGCGCTGGCCCACGAGCCGGACATATTGTTCCTCGACGAGCCGACCGCCGGCGTCGACGTCACCCTGCGCCGCGACATGTGGGACCTGGTCAACGGCCTTCGCGCCAAGGGCGTCACCATCATCCTCACCACCCACTATATCGAAGAAGCGGAGGAAATGGCCGACCGTGTCGGGGTGATCGACAAGGGCCGGCTGATCCTGGTCGAGGACAAGGCGGTGCTGATGGCCAAGCTCGGCAAGCGCCGGATGGTGCTGACCCTACCGGCGCCGATAACAGCGGTGCCTGCGGCGCTTGGCGAATGGGACCTGACGCTGGAGGATGGCGGACGCCAGCTTGTCCTGACCTTCGACACCAAGGCCGATCATACCGGCATTCCGTCGCTGCTGCGGCGAATGGGCGACCTCAACATACCGATCATCGACATGGACATGACGCGCAGCACGCTGGAAGACATTTTCGTCGGGCTGGTCAGCCAGGGAGCGGCGGCATGAACGGTCACGGCATATTGGCGATCTACCGCTTCGAAATGGCGCGGGCGCTGCGAACTTTGTGGCAAAGCCTGGTCGCGCCGGTGCTGACCACCTCGCTCTATTTCATCGTGTTCGGCGGCGCGATCGGCTCGCGGATGCAGCAGGTCGGCGGTGTCGACTATGGCGCGTTCATCGTCCCCGGCCTGATCATGCTGACCCTGCTGACCCAGAGCATTTCCAACGCGTCGATCGGCATCTACTTTCCGAAATTCACCGGCACGATCTACGAATTGCTGTCGGCGCCGGTGTCGGCGTGGGAAATCGTCGTCGGCTATGTCGGCGCGGCGGCGACCAAGTCGGTCGTGCTCGGCCTGATTATTCTGGCGACCGCCGCCTGTTTCATGCCGATCCACATCGCCCATCCCGGCGCGATGATCGCCTTCCTGTTGCTGACCGCGATCACCTTCAGCATGTTCGGCTTCATTCTCGGCATCTGGGCCGACGGGTTCGAGAAATTGAGCTTCGTGCCAATCCTGGTGGTAACGCCACTGACCTTCCTAGGCGGCGCCTTCTATTCGATCGACATGCTGCCGCCGTTCTGGCGCAGCGTCAGCCTGTTCAACCCGGTGGTCTATCTGGTCAGCGGCTTTCGCTGGAGCTTCTACGGCCAGGGCGACGTGGCGGTCGGGATCAGCCTGGCGCTGACCCTGATATTCATGATCGGCTGCATGGCGGCGATCGTCTGGATCTTCCGCACCGGATACCGGCTGAAGGCGTAGGGTTTGTGCTGCTCAGGCGGCACCGCCCTCCAGCATTGTTTGAATGGTGCTAAAGGGCGGTACCGTTTCCGCTTGAACAGGACACACCCTAAGCCAGCGCGATATCCGGCGCGTCCTCCGCCTTCATGCCGATGACGTTGTAGCCGGCGTCGACATGATGGATCTCGCCGGTCACCCCGGCCGACAGATCGCTCAGCATATAAAGGCCGGCGCCGCCGACATCCTCGATCGTCACGTTGCGGCGCAATGGCGCGTTCAGCAGGTTCCATTTCAGGATATAGTTGAAATCGCCGATACCCCGCGCGGCAAGCGTCTGGATCGGCCCGGCGGAAATCGCGTTGATCCGGATATTGTCGCCGCCCAGATCGACCGCGAGATATTTGACACTGGTTTCCAGCGCCGCCTTGGCGACACCCATGACGTTATAGTGCGGTACAACCTTTTCCGCGCCGTAATAGCTAAGCGTCAGGATCGCGCCGCCGTTCGGCATCATCGACCGCGCCCGCTGCGTCACCGCGACCAGGCTGTAGGCGGAGATGTTCATCGTCATCAGGAAATTGTCGAGCGTCGTGTCGTAATAGCGCCCGCGCAACTGGTTCTTGTCCGAAAAGCCGATTGCGTGGACGACGAAGTCGATCGTCGGCCAGCGCGCGGCGAGCGTCGCGAAGGCGACGTCGAGCGCCGCCATTTCCGCCACGTCGCATTCGATCAGGAAGTCGGAACCCAGCGATTCCGCCAGCGGGCGCACACGCTTTTCGGTCGCTTCCCCCTGGTAGGCGAAGGCAAGTTCGGCGCCCGCCTCGCTCAATTTCTTGGCGATCCCCCAGGCCAGCGAGCGATCATTGGCCAAACCCATGATCAGACCGCGTTTTCCCTTCATCAGGCCGTTCACACTCATTCCCTTTCAGCGTGCGTTTCGCTTTCCCGGCTCTTTAGCCTTGGTTCATCGCCCTCCGCCAGCGCCGCGTTCAGTTCGGCACCGACAACCACCCCCAGGCCGATGACGAAAAAGAACAGCAGCGACACAATCACCCCGGCCAGACTGCCATAGGTGCGGTTGTACGACCCCAGCATACCAAGGACGACCGGCAACAGCTCCGTCGTCGCCTGCCACCACAGCGTCACCAGCAACGCGCCCGGCCATTTCGGGCAACCGCGGGCGCGGCGGTAGCGCGACGGCGTCAGGCTGTAGAAGATGATGTAGAGCGCAACGAACAGCACCGCCGGCGGCACCAGCCGCGACAGACTGATCAACTGCGCGGTTCCGCTGGCGATCGGCACCAGCCGGTAGACGAACTGTTCGACGCCGATCAACAGCACCTGCGCGGCAAAGGCGATCAGCGCCAGCAACACCGACCCGATGATGATCCCCATCGAGATCAGCCGGTATTCGTAGAACGGCCGGTTGTATTTGACGCCATAGGCGCGACGCAGAATGTCGCGGATCGTCTCGATGAAGCTGGCGGTGCTCCACAGCCCGACCAGCGCCCCCAGCCACAGCAACATGCCGGATCGCGCGGCGAGCACGTCGGCGATCGGCTGGCGCAGCACATCGGCGACACTGGGCGGCACCGTGCTCAGAAACAGCGCGATCGCCGCCTGCCCATCCGCCGTCTGCCCGAAAAGCTGGGCCAGCGCGGCGAGCAGGATGAAGAACGGAAACAGGGTGAGCAGCGACAGATAGGCAAGGTTGCCGGCGTGCGGAAAGCCTTCGTTAAACGTGCCGACGGCAACCCGCTTCACCACCGCCCAGACCTGCCGGCCGCCGGCGCGACGGCGCGCCTCCGGCGAGAGCGGGGACGTGTCGCCGGTCAATCGCCTAGACGCCGAGCGCGGCGCGAGGGTTGCCGAGATCCCGGTCCTTCAGCTTTTCCGCCACCGCCAGCATATCCGGGTCATCCTTCGGCACATCGACCAACAGTGTAACCAACTGGCTCCCCCGCCCGTTCCGTCCGTGAAAGCCCTTGTCCTTCAGCCGCAGCACCCTGCCGGACGTCGACCCGGCGGGAATGGTCACGGTCACCGGCCCGTCGACCGTGGGCACGCGGACCCGGCCGCCAAGCATCGCTTCCGGCACGGTGATCGGCAGGTCGAGGCGGACATCGTCGCCGTCGCGGGTGAAGAAGCGGTGCGGCACGACCTCGATCGTCACGATCGCATCACCGGCGCCGCCCGACCCCGGCTCGCCCTTGCCGGCCAGCCGCATCTGGGTGCCGTTTTCCACCCCGGCGGGCAGTTTCAGGTCGATCGTCTTGCCGTCACCAAGGGTGATGCGCTGGTCGCGCCGCGCCGCCGCGTCCTCGAACGGCACGCGCAACCGATAGGCGACGTTGGCGCCCCTTTGCGGCGGCGCCTGCCGGCGCCCGAAACCGCCGGTGAAGCCGCCGCCGCCGCCGCGCCCGCCGAAAATCCCTTCGAATATGTCGCCGAAATCGCTGGCGGCGAAACCCTGATCCTGGCCGGGGCGAAAACCGCCGGCGCCGGGGCCGCGCGCACCGAACCCTGCGTAGGTCGGGTTGCCGTCGCCGTCGATCTCGCCGCGATCGAAACGGGCGCGCTTGTCCTTGTCGTTCAGCAGATCATAGGCAGCCGTTACCAGCGAAAAGCGCTCCGACGCCTTCGGGTTATCTTTGTTCCGGTCCGGGTGCAGCTCCTTGGCGAGCTTGCGATACGCCTTCTTGATGTCGGCTTCGCTGGCGGTGCGCGCGACGCCCAGTGTTGCGTAAGGATCTGCCATGGCTCTCGCTATGTACGTGGTTTCTGTTGCTCGTCCACTAATTGGGGGCAGCGGCGCATAATTCCAACGCCCGACCAGGGGTGACAGGCCCGCGGGGCGCGCCTAAACCCCGTCCATGTCCGACAATCCCTTCGCCCTGTTCGACGACTGGCTGACCGCCGCCCAGGCGAACGAGCCGAATGACCCCAATGCGATGGCGCTCGCCACCGCCGACGCCGACGGTCGTCCGTCGGTGCGGATGGTGTTGTTGAAGGGCCACGGGCCGGAAGGCTTCGTCTTCTATACCAACCAGCACAGCCGCAAGGCCGGCGATCTGGCCGACAATCCCCATGCGGCGCTGCTGTTTCACTGGAAATCGCTGCGGCGGCAGATCCGCATCGAAGGGCCGGTGACGGCGGTCGACGCGGCGCTGGCCGACGCCTATTTCGCCACCCGCCATCGCGATTCGCGGCTGGGCGCCTGGGCATCCGATCAATCGCGCCCGTTACCGTCGCGCGCCGAATTTGAACTGCGCTACGAAGCGGTCCGCACCCGGTATGAAGGGCAGGAGGTTCCGCGCCCGCCGCACTGGTCCGGCTATCGGGTCACGCCCAGCCGGATCGAGTTCTGGGAAGACCGGCCCTACCGCCTGCATCACCGCCGCCTGTTCACCCGCGAGGGCGACGGCTGGAAGGAGGGCCTGCTCTACCCGTGAGCGGTCATCGGCCCCTGCCCGGCCTGACCACCCGCGCGGCGCTGGCCAGCGTCGCCACCGCGTTGTTCCTGCTGGTGCTGAAAGGCTATGCGACCTGGACGACCGGGTCGATGGCGATGCTCGGTTCGCTGGCCGACAGCGGGCTGGACCTCGTCGCGTCGCTCGTCACTCTCTACGCCGTCCGGCAAGCCGCGCAGCCCGCCGATGCCGAGCACCGTTTCGGCCACGGCAAGGCGGAAGCACTGGCCGCGCTGTTCCAGGTGATGCTGATCACCGCCTCGGCGATCGCGATCCTCGCCGGGGCGGCAGGCCGCCTTGCCAGCGGCGCGAAGACGACAGCCGCGGGAGAAGGCATTGCCGTGTCGCTGGCCGCAATCGGCGCGACCCTGCTGCTGACCGCCTATCAGCGGCGGGTGATCGCCCGGACCGGATCGATGGCGATCGGCGCCGACCGGCTGCATTATCAGTCCGACCTGATGCTGAACCTGGCGGTGATCGCCGCGCTCGCCCTCGACCAATATGCGGGACTGTCCGGAATAGACCCTCTGTTCGGCATCGCCATCGCGCTTTGGCTTGCCTACGGCGCCTGGCGCTCGGCGACGGCGGCGATCGACCAGCTGATGGACAAGGAATGGCCGGAGGAGAAGCGCCGCCGCCTTGCGGCGGTCGTCAACGCCCTGCCCGGCCTGAAGGGGATGCACGACCTGCGCACCCGGCGGTCCGGCAGCCACGACTTCATCCAGTTCCACATCTGGGTCGATCCGGCGATGACGGTTGCCGCCGCCCACCGCACGGTCGAGGCAGCGGAGACAGCGCTGGCGGCCGAATTCCCCGGCGCCGAAGTGCTGATCCATATCGACCCGGAAGGCCGGATCGATACCGAGGATAGCGCGATGGAAGCGCTGCGGGAGACACCGGAATGACCCTGGACCTGCCCTTCACCCAGATCGATGCCTTTGCCGACCAGCCGTTCACCGGCAACCCGGCGGCGGTGATGCCGCTCGACGCGTGGCTGCCCGACGCGACGCTGCAGGCGATCGCGGCCGAAAACAACCTGTCGGAAACCGCCTTTACCGTACCCGCCGACGGCGATGCGGAAGCGGATTATGCCCTGCGCTGGTTCACGCCGACGACGGAGGTCGCGCTGTGCGGCCACGCGACGCTGGCCGCCGGCCATGTGCTGATCGGCGAGTGTGAGCAAGTCCGCTTTGATACCCGCAAGGCTGGTCTGCTCACGGTCAGCCGCACCGACGCCGGCTATGCGATGGCCCTCCCCGCCTGGGCGCCGGCGCCGAAACCGCTGCCCCGCGTACTCGCCGCGCTTGGCGTGACTGGCGAAACCCTATGGCACCCCGGCGGCTATGCGGTGGTCGTGCTCGAGACGGCGGCAGCGGTCAGGGCGGTCGCCCCGGATTTCGCCGCACTGGCCAGGGAAGGCGACCTGCTGACCATCTGCACCGCGCCGGGCGACGACACCGCCATCGTCAGCCGCGCCTTCGCCCCCGGCGCCGGGATCGACGAGGATCCGGTGACCGGGTCGGCCCACGCGGTGATCGTGCCGTGGTGGGCGGAACGCCTTGGCCGGACCCGCTTCACCGCATTTCAGGCCAGTCGGCGCGGCGGCCGTCTCGACTGTACGCTCGACGGCGATAGAGTGGTCCTCGGCGGCCGCTGCGTCACCGTGATCGAAGGCCGCTTCCGTTTGGGGGGATAGGGGACGTAGGATGACCGACAAGCATGTGATGCGCGGGTTCAGGCTGGCGGGCGCGGCGGCGATGCTGGCGGCGGCCGGCGGCGTTCAGGCGCAGACCGGGCTGCCCAAGGGCACGCCCGAAATCTACGATCAACTGATCGCCTGCCGCGCCCTGACCGACCAGGCGCAACGCTACACCTGCTACGACACCCAGGTCGCGGCACTGGAAGCGGCCGTGACCAGCAAGCAGGTCGCGATCGTCGACCGCGAACAGATCCGGGAAGCGCGGCGCGGCCTGTTCGGCCTCACCCTGCCCAGCATCCGGCTGTTCGGCGGTGGCGACAAGGACGATTCGGACGCGCCGAAGGAAATCGAGGCGACGATCAGCACCGCCTATCGCGGCGGCTATGGCGAATGGTTCATCGTGCTGGAGGACGGCGCGAAATGGCACCAGATCGACAACAAGACGATCATGAGCCCGAAGCCGGGGCAGACGATCCGCATCCGCTCCGGCGTGCTCGGCAGCTATATGGCGAACGTCAATAAACAACCGGCGATCAAGGTCCGCCGGGAAAATTGACGCCGACCCCGCACCTCAGCGGGTGCGGGTGACGGCCCCCTTGTGCGCGCCGACGCCGTGGCGCGACCGGTTGGGGCGGAACGGCCGCTTCGGGCGGTCGGCGGCGGCGGGCGCGGCGCGGCTGTCCTTGAACCGGCGCTGGGCGGTCGCCGGCGCCTGCGTCGGCTTCGGCAGCGCCTCCTTGCGGCGGTTGAAGTCCTCCGGCAGCGGCATCGGCTCCAGGCGGATGCGGGTCAGCCGCTCGATCCCGCGCAGATAACCGCGCTCCTCTTCGTCGACAAAGCTGATCGCGACGCCGGTCGCGCCGGCGCGCGCGGTGCGGCCGATGCGATGGACATACTGCTCCGCGACGTTCGGCAGCTCGAAATTGAACACATGGCTGACGCCGGACACGTCGATGCCGCGCGCGGCGATGTCGGTCGCGACCAGGATGCGGATGCGCCCGTCGCGGAACGCCTGCAATGCGGCGGTGCGCTGCGGCTGGCTCTTGTTGCCGTGAATCGCGGCGCAGCCGATGCCGGCGGCAAGCAGATGCTTCACCACCCGGTCGGCACCGTGCTTGGTGCGGGTGAAGACGAGCGCGCGGTCGATCTCCGTCTCGGCCAGCGTCAGCGTCAGCAGCGCCTGCTTCTCCGTCTTGCCGACGAAGGTGACGAACTGGTCGACGCGCTCGGCGGTGGTCGCGGCCGGAGTGACCGACACCTTGACCGGATCGGTCAGGAAACGGTCGCCCAGCTCGGCGATCGCCTTCGGCATCGTCGCGGAAAAGAACATAGTATGGCGCTGGCGCGGCAGCAGCTTGTCGATCCGCTTCAGCGCGTGGATGAAGCCCAGATCGAGCATCTGGTCAGCCTCGTCGAGGACGAAGATCTCGACATCGCGGAGGGTTACGGCGCGCTGGTCGATCAGGTCGAGCAGCCGGCCGGGCGTGGCGACGAGGATGTCGACGCCGGCGCGCAGCTTGTTAATCTGCCGCCCGATCGGCACGCCACCGAACACCGTTTCGACCGACAGGCGCACGAAGCGGCTATACTCGCGGAAGGAAGCGGCGATCTGCGCCGCCAGTTCGCGCGTCGGCGACAGCACCAGCATGCGGCAGCCCTGGATCGGCGTCGGCTTCGGGTGGCGGACGAAATGGTCGAGTGCCGGCAGGGCGAACGCCGCCGTCTTGCCGGTGCCGGTCTGGGCGATGCCGCACAGGTCGCGGCCGGCGAGCACGGGCGGGATCGCCTGCGCCTGAATCGGCGTCGGCGTATCATAGCCCTTGGCGGTCAACGCCTTGAGGATCGGCTCGGCAAGGCCGAGCTGTGAAAAACTGGTCATGGATAACTCTTCAGTACGGCAACGCGCGGCGCGCATGGCGCGGCCACGAATGCCAGGGGTCCTTGACGACCCGCGTGATAGGGAAGCCTTGTGCGTCGGCGCATAAGGGGGACGGCCGGGCCCGTTTCCAGGCTGTTCACGCTGCCACCGCCGCGGGTTTTGCCCCGTGCGCGGCACGCCCTATCGCGGCAAACAGTGGCGAAAGCAAGGCCGGGCAACCAACCGCTTCGTCACGGGTTCGTTGCGGCAGTGCTGTGACCGATATGGCTATGAATACCAATCCGCGCCGTCCGTGGCTGTACCGGGCCGTCAAGAAGGCCCGCCCGTCGCTGGACCGGCTGATCGCGCGCTACTCGGAAATCCCCGACACGCCGGTGCTGGACCCTGCCGATTTTCCGTTCACCCCCTTGCTGCGCGAACGCTGGCTAGTGATCCGGGGTGAAGCGGAAGCAGTGCTGTCCAACCCGGCGGCCATTCCGCCGCTCGCCGCCATCTCGCCCGATCACCGGCGGATCGCGGCGATGGACCAGTGGCAGAGCTTCTTTCTTTACGCCTATGGCAACCCGATTGCCGAAAACCTCGCCCGCTGCCCAAAAACGGCGCGGCTGATCGGCGCCATACCCGATCTGAACTCCGCCTTCTTCTCCGTATTGCGGCCGGGCGCGCACATCCCCCCCCATCGCGGCGTGACCAAGGGGCTGGTGACAACGCATCTGGGCCTGATCGTCCCCGCCGGCCCCGGTTGCCGGATGCGGATCGGCGGCGAGACTCTGCGCTGGGGCCATGGCGAGACGCTGACCTTCGACGACACTTTCGAACATGAAGTGTGGAACGAAACGCCGGAAACCCGCGTCGTGCTGCTCGTCCAGACCCGGCGCCAGCTGCGCTTTCCCGGCACCGTCGTCGCCGACGCCCTGCTCTGGGGCATTCGCCGCAGCCCGTTCGTGCGTGACGGCGTCGCCAACCTCACCGCCTGGAATGCCGGCAAGCGTCCGCGCGACCAGACCCGCGGCTAATAGCGGCGCTTCTCTTTCTCCCCTGCTTCTGCAAAGAAACGCGGGCAGAGAGGACGACCAATGAAATTGCTGCCTTTTGCCGCCGCCGCCGCGCTGATCGCCGGCCCGCTCCACGCCGCGCCGAGCGCCGCCGAAAAGCAGATGGCCGCAACCGTCGCCGCCGAACAGCAACGCAATGTCGCGCTGCTGGAAAAGCTCGTTAACGTCAATTCGGGCACGCTCAATCTGGCCGGCGTGACGGAGGTCGGCGCGCTGGTCCGGCCGGAACTGGACGCGCTCGGCTTCGAAACGCGCTGGATACCGATGGCGGACGCGCAGCGCGCCGGTCACCTCGTCGCCGTCCACAAGGGCAATGGTCGCGGCAAGCGCCTGCTGCTGATCGGCCATCTCGACACGGTGTTCGAGAAGGATTCGCCGTTCCAGGCCTTCATTCGCAGGGGCGACAAGGGCGAAGGCCCCGGCGCGTCGGACAACAAGGGCGGCGTCGTGGTCATGCTCGCCGCGCTGCGCGCGATGCAGGCGGCCGGCACGCTGAAGAACGCCGACATCGAAGTGGTGCTGACCGGCGACGAGGAAGACGTCGGCACGCCGATACCGCTGGCGCGCCGCGACCTGATCGCCGCCGGCAAGCGCGCCGACGCCGCCCTCGACTTCGAAGGGCTTTCGGTGGTCGACGGCAAGGACATGGGCAGCATCGCCCGGCGCAGCTCGACCAGCTGGACGCTGACCGTCACCGCCCGCGGCGGCCATTCCAGCGGCATCTTCGGCGCGTCCGCCGGGAACGGGGCCGTCTACGAGCTGGCGCGGATCATCGACACGTTCCGGCGCGAGCTGCCGGAACAGAACCTGACCTTCAACGTCGGGCTGGTGCTGGGCGGCGCGCAGGCGGCGCTCGACGCGCAAGGCATTCGCGGCACCGCCGCCGGCAAGAGCAACATCATCGCCGAACAGGCGATCGCGCGCGGCGACATGCGGACGCTGAGCAACGAGCAGACCGCGCGCGTCCGCGCCCGGATGCAGGCGATCGTCGACCAGCCGCTGGCCGGCGCGAAAGCGGCGATCCGGTTCGAGGAAGGCTACCCGGCAATGGCGCCGACCGACGGCAACCGCGCGCTGCTCGCCATGCTGAACGGCGTCAACCGCGACCTTGGCCTGCCCGAGCAGGCGCCGCTCGACCCGCTGAAGCGCGGCGCCGGCGACATCGCCTTCGTCGCCGCCGACGTCGCCGGGCTGGTCGGCCTCGGCCCGTCGAGTGAGGGCGACCATGCGCCGGGCGAGACCGTCGACCTCGATAGTTTCGAGCGGCAGGCGACGCGCGCCGCGGTACTGATGAGCCGGCTGGCCGCGACGCCGCGCTGAACGGGCGCGGAAATTTGGCTTTTGCCGACCGGCTTTGAGGGTTGATCGCGCGCGCCGGCAGGCCCACATGACGGCCATGCTGATCGAGACCGAAACAACCCCCAACCCGGCAACCGTCAAATTCCTCCCCGGCCGCACGGTCATGGAGGTCGGCACCCGGGATTTCGCGACGCCGGAGGACGCGGAAGCATCGCCGCTGGCGGAGGCGCTATTCTCGCTGGGCGATGTCGAGGGCGTGTTCTTCGGGCGCGACTTCATATCGGTGACGATCGGGTCGGGCGCCGAATGGCGCGAGGCCAAGCCGCAGATACTGGGCGTGCTGCTCGACCATTTCGCCGGCGACATGCCGCTGTTCCGCACCGGCTCCGCCGCCGCGATCGCGATCGAGGACGACGACACCGACTATGGCGACGCGCCGGAGGACGCCGACATCGTCGCCCAGATCCGCGAACTGATCGAAACGCGGGTCCGCCCGGCGGTGGCCAATGACGGCGGCGACATCCTCTACCGCGGGTTCAGCGACGGCGTCGTCAGCCTGCACATGCAGGGCGCCTGCGCCGGCTGCCCGTCATCGACCGCGACGCTGAAGCGCGGGATCGAGACGCTGCTCAAGCATTATGTGCCGGAAGTGACCGAAGTCCGCGCGATCTGAGCGGCCGGCCCCCAGACTCGAGAAGGACAGACCATGGCCGCACCGCTGCCGCCCGAGGCACTCGACCAGATATTCCGCACCGCGCGGACCTATAACGGCTACACCGACGAGCCGGTCGGCGAGGACCAGCTTCGCGCGATCTGGGATCTGATGAAGATGGGGCCGACATCGGCCAACCAGTTGCCGGCGCGGCTGGTGTGGTGCGTCAGCCAGGACGCGAAGGACAGGCTGGCGGCGCTGGCATCCGGCAGCAACGACGCCAAGATTCGTAAGGCGCCGGTCACGGTCATCATCGGCATGGACCAGAATTTCCACGAATATCTGCCGGAACTATTCCCCCACACCGACGCAAAGAGCTGGTTCGACGGCAAGGACGAGTTGCGCCGTGAACATGCAATGCGCAACAGTTCGCTGCAGGGCGCCTATCTGATTATCGCCGCGCGCGCGCTCGGCCTCGACACCGGGCCGATGTCGGGTTTCGACAATGCCGCCGTCGACGCGGCGTTCTTCGCCGACACGCCGTCGGTCAAATCCAACTTCATCGCGACGCTCGGCTACGGCGACCCGTCGACGATTTTCGAACGGCTGCCGCGCCCGCCGTTCGAACGGTTCAACCGGATCGCCTGATCCGTTGCGCACGCTGGCGATCGAGACCGCGACGACGGCCTGTTCGGTCGCCCTGTATGACGGCGGCCGGCTGGTCGCCCACGGCCATGATGTCGTCGGGCGCGGCCATGCCGAGCGGCTGGTGCCGATGATCGCGGCGCTGCCGGGCGGCGGCCGGGCCGACCATATCCTTGTCGATTGCGGGCCGGGCAGCTTCACCGGCGTGCGCGTCGGCCTGGCGGCGGCACGGGCGCTGGCACTCGGCTGGGGCGCGACCGTCGGCGGATTTTCGTCGACCGCGCTCGCCGCCGCTACCGCCTTCGCCGCGCCGGACGCGCCCCTCGCGCTTGCCGTCGCGCTGATCGGGGGGCATGGAGAATATTTCGTCCACCCGTTCGCCGCCGATCCGATGCACGAAACCGCCCCGCTCGCCTCACTGCCGCCCGACGCCGCGCTTGTCGCGGTCGGGGCGCTGCCGCTGGTCGGCTCCGCCGCGGCGCGGCTCGCGGCGCTGCGAGGTGACCAGCCGCTGGGCGATGCGGCGCCGGACGCCCGCGCAGTGTCCCTGCTCCCCGCCGGCTTCACCGCACTGGCGCCCAGCCCGATCTACGGGCGCGGACCGGACGCGCGGCTGCCCGGCGCCGCACCGGGGCACTGACCAGCGATGGCGGCCCCGGTCACGATCACCGTCGGCGGCATGGCCGATCTCGACGCGGTGATGCTGGTGATGGCCGACAGCTTCGACCCGACTTTTGGTGAGGCATGGACCGACCCGCAATGCGTCGGCATTCTCGGCATGATCGGAAGCTGGCTGCTTGTTGCGCGGGTCGCCGGCGTCCCGGCCGGCTTCGCGCTGAGCCGGGCGATCGCCGGCGAAGGCGAATTGCTGCTGATCGGGGTCCGGCCACAGCACCGCCAGCGCGGCATCGGCACCGCCCTGCTCGACCGGGTAACGGCGGATGCCCGCGCGCTCGGCGTCACCGCCTTTCATCTGGAAGTACGCGAAGGCAATCCGGCGATCGCGCTTTACGAACGCAACGGCTTCCATCGGATCGGGCGCCGCCCGAACTATTACCGGGGCCGCGACGGCACCGCGCGCGATGCACTGACCTATAAGCGTGACCTATCAGTCATTTAATAGTGATTCATAGAAAAACGCCTGAAATTTAACCTGACAGCACTTGTATTTGTCTGGACGCAAGGACATGAGGCCGAACGCAGTCGAAATGGCTGCCCCTTCAAAAGAAAGTCGCAGACATGTCCGAAGCATCCGAACTGAGCGAAACGCTGATCACATTGACCGCCGACATCGTCGCCGCGCATGTCAGCAACAATAGCGTCGCGGTGTCTGACATTCCTGCACTCATCCAGAATGTGCATGGCGCACTCGCTGGTCTGGGGCAGGCGGCCGAAGAACCCGAAGTGAAGCAGGAACCGAAGGTGTCGGTGCGCGCGTCGGTTAAGCCGGACTTCATCATCTGCCTGGAAGACGGCAAGAAGCTGAAGATGCTGAAACGGCATCTGATGACCCACTATCAGATGACCCCTGATCAGTATCGTGCAAAATGGGGCCTGCCGTCCGATTACCCGATGGTTGCGCCGAATTACGCGGAACAGCGTCGTTCGCTGGCCAAAAAGATCGGCCTCGGCACACAGCGCCGCAAGCGTTAGCATGATCCGCGAAGCCGCCGGGCGCGATCCGGCGGCTTTGCCAATTGCGGGAAAGCGGCTAAACAGACGCCATGAGCCGGACCATCGACGTAGAAGCGCTTTGCGCCGAAAAGGGCCTCCGCATTACCGAGCAGCGGCGCGTCATCGCCCGCGTGCTGTCGGAGTCCCAGGACCATCCCGATGTAGAGAAGTTGCACGCCCGCGCGGCCGCCATCGATTCGGGCATTTCGATCGCCACCGTCTACCGCACGGTCCGGCTGTTCGAGGAAGCGGGCATTCTAGAACGCCATGATTTCGGCGACGGCCGCGCCCGCTACGAAGCGGCGCCGGAGGCGCATCACGACCATCTGATCGACGTCGAGACCGGCAAGGTCATCGAATTCGTCGACCCGGAGGTGGAGCAGTTGCAACGGCTGATCGCCGAACGGCTCGGCTATCGCCTCGTCGACCATCGCATGGAGCTGTATGGCGTCAGCCTCGATCGCAAGGGCTGACCCGCTGGGCGGCGTGCGGGCGCTGGCGCGCCTCGTCACGCTGCTCCTCCTTCTCTTCCCCTGCCTGCTTCTGCACCTCGTCTGGCGGCTGGTGCGGCGGCCGTCGCCCTGGCCGCGCCGGTTCCTCGGCGCCGTCGCCCGCATCTGCGGCGCGCGGGTGGAGGCGAACGGCGCGCGGGTCGAAACGGACGTATTCTATGTCGCCAACCACCTGAGCTGGATCGACATCTGCATTCTCGGCGGGGCGAGCGGCGCGGCGTTCGTCGCCCATGACGGGGTGGCACGGGCGCCGATCGTCGGCTGGTTGGCCAGGCTGAACAACACCGTGTTCGTCGCCCGCGCCGACCGGCTGAACGTCGGCGCGCAGGTGGCGGCGATCCGCGCCGCGCTCGATGCGCGCCAGCCGATCGCGATCTTTCCGGAAGGGACGACCACCGACGGCAACGGCCTGCTGCCGTTCAAGCCGGCGCTGTTCGCGGTGATGGCGCCGCCGCCGCGGCCAATGCGCATCCAGCCGGTGCTGCTCGATTTCGGGCCAGACAGCGCCGCCGTCGCCTGGGTCGGGGACGAACCGGGACTGGACAATGCCCGGCGGCTGCTTGCCCGGCCCGGCGGCTTCGTGGTGACGGTCCGCTGGCTCGAACCGTTCGATCCGGCGGCGATCGGCGACCGCAAGGCGATCGCCCACGAAGCGCGGGAACGCATCCGCGCGGCGCTGTCGGCTTCCCAGCGCGGGCCGGCAAGCCTATAGCGCCGCCAATGAACCGCCCACTGCCCCGCCGCTTCCACGTCAAATCCTTTGGTTGTCAGATGAACGTCTATGACGGCGAACGGATGACCGAACTGCTCGCCGCGGAAGGGATGACCACGGCGGCGAGCGCCGACGACGCCGATCTCGTCGTGCTCAACACCTGCCACATCCGCGAAAAGGCGGTCGACAAGGTCTATTCCGACATCGGCCGCCTGCGCCGCGATGACGGCAGCCGGCCGATGGTCGCGCTCGCCGGCTGCGTCGCCCAGGCGGAAGGGGACGAAGTGGTGCGCCGGACCCGCGACGTCGACATCGTCGTCGGCCCGCAGGCCTATCACCACCTGCCCGATCTCGTCGCGCGGGCGGCGCGCGGCGAAAACGCGGTCGACACCGACATGCCGGCGGATTCGAAATTCGGCGCCCTGCCCGCCCGGCGGCGCAGCGGCCCCGGCGCGTTCCTGACCGTGCAGGAAGGGTGCGACAAATTCTGCACCTATTGCGTCGTTCCCTATACACGCGGCGCGGAAATCAGCCGGCCATGGGCGGCAATCGTCGACGAAGCGAAGGCACTGGCCGACGCCGGCGCGAAGGAAATCACCCTGCTCGGCCAGAACGTCAACGCCTGGACGGACGACAGCGGGCGCGGGCTGCACGACCTGATCGAGGCGATCGCGCTGATCCCGGCCATCGCCCGCATCCGCTACACCACCAGCCACCCCAACGACATGAGCGACGGGCTGATCGCCGCCCATCGCGACATCGCCAAACTGATGCCGTTCCTGCATCTGCCGGTACAATCGGGCAGCGACAGGGTGCTGAAGGCGATGAACCGCAGCCACGACACCGCCAGCTATCTGCGGGTGATCGACCGGGTCCGCGCGGCGCGGCCGGACATCGCCCTGTCCGGCGACTTCATCGTCGGTTTCCCCGGCGAGACCGAGGCGGAGTTCGCGGCGACTCTGGATATCGTCGATCGCGCCGACTACGCGCAGGCCTACAGCTTCAAATATTCGCCGCGCCCCGGCACTCCGGCGGCAACGATGACCGACCAGATCGCGCCAGAGGTTATGGACGATCGGCTCCGTCGGCTGCAGGCGGCGATCAACGCCCGGCAAATGGCGTTCAACCAGGCCACCGTCGGCCGGCGGACCAGTGTGCTGCTGGAACGCAAGGGCAAATTGCCCGGCCAGTGGATCGGCAAATCGCCCTGGCTGCAATCGGTGCACCTGATCGGCGGCGCGATCGGCGATCTGGTCGATGTCGATATCGTCGCCGCCGGCCCGAACAGCCTGAGCGGCGAAGCGCGCGCCTGAACCGGCGTGTCCGCCGGGGTGACTGTGGCCCGGCTGCATCGGACGGGCGGGTGTTCGCCTCAGCCTGCGCGATGGTGCTGGATTTTCGCGTCGCGCCGCCCCATTTTGACCGCGTGACTCGTGCCAGTGAAAGGTCCGGATGAGCCGTAAGCCAGTGCCCGCCCAGGCGGGGGAGCGTGCCCGGCTGGAGGTGGTGTTCGACCGTCCCCAGCTTCTTGGCCAGCTGTTCGGCCATTACGACCAGAATCTGGTGGCCATCGAGAACAGGCTCGGCGTCTACATCGCCGCGCGCGGCAACAAGCTGCAGATCGAGGGAGAAGCGGAAGCGGCGGCGCGGGCGCGCGACGTGCTGACCGGCCTCTACAACCGCATCGTCCAGGGCGAACCCGTCGATACCGGCACGGTCGACGCGGTGATCCAGATGTCGACCGAACCGACACTGGACGGGATCATCCGTGCCGATGCGTCGCAGCCGCCAAGCGTGATGATCCGCACCCGCAAGAAAACGATCGTCCCGCGCTCGGCCACCCAGATCCGCTATATGGAGGCGCTGGGCCGCGACGACGTAATCTTCGCGCTCGGCCCGGCGGGCACCGGCAAGACCTATCTGGCGGTGGCGCAGGCGGTGCAGCAATTGATTCAGGGCACCGTCAGCCGACTGATCCTGTCGCGCCCGGCGGTCGAGGCCGGGGAGCGGCTTGGCTTCCTGCCCGGTGACATGAAGGAGAAGGTCGACCCCTATCTCCGCCCACTCTACGACGCGCTCTACGACATGCTGCCCAACGAGCAGGTCGAGCGGCGGATCACCAGCGGCGAGATCGAGATCGCGCCGATCGCCTTCATGCGCGGGCGCACCCTGTCCGACGCGTTCATCATCCTGGACGAAGCCCAGAACACGACGCCGGCGCAGATGAAAATGTTCCTCACCCGCTTCGGCCAGAACAGCCGGATGGTGGTGTGCGGCGACCCGCGCCAGGTCGACCTGCCGGACATCGGCAAGTCCGGCCTTGCCGACGCGGTCGGACGGCTGGAGGGGATAGACGGCATCGCCGTCGTCCGCTTCGGCGCCGCCGACGTAGTGCGCCACCCGATCGTCGGCCGAATCGTCCAGGCCTATGAGGGGCCGGATGAATGATGCGGGGCGGTGCCTTGATGCGCCCCTCGACTGCGCTCGGGATGGACGGCTTCATTCACAACCCTGAAAGCCGGTCAGGCGCTTCAGGTGCAATTAGGCGACGGCTTCTGGCCATCGGCGCGCACTCTCAACCCCGTCCATCCCGAGCGCAGTCGAGGGACTGCCCCGCCCAACCGCCGGTAAAGGACACAGCAAAGGCACCCGATGCTTGACATAGCCGTTCAGGCCGAACCCGAATGGCCCGCCGCCGACTGGGACGGCGCCGCCGCCCGCGCCATTACGGCGGCGATCCGCAACAGCCCGTTCGCCACGCTCGCCGATGCTGATTTCTCGGTCGAGGTCGCCGTCCGCCTGACCGACGACGATGAAGTCCGCACCCTGAACGCGCAGTATCGTGGCAAGGACAAGCCAACCAACGTCCTGTCCTTCCCGATGGTCGAACCCGACATGCTCGCTACTCTTGCCAACACCGACGACGGCGAGGTGCTGCTCGGCGACATCGTGCTGGCGCACGGGGTCTGCGCGGCGGAAGCGGCGGCGCGCGGCATCGATGTTGGCGCCCATGCCACACATCTGATTGTCCACGGCACCTATCATTTGCTAGGTTACGACCACCAGGGAGCCGGGGAGGCCGAGGCGATGGAGGCGATGGAACGCGAAACCATGGCGATACTCGGCTTACACGATCCCTATGACGACACAGATGAGGGGGGCTGACCGGCTCGCTTGATGCCAGACGATTCCAGTAGCAGCGGCCAGCCGTCGCAGACGGGTGGCCTGTTCAATGGGCTTTTCGGGCGCCTTTTCGGCAATGAGGGCGAGCCCACCCTTCGCGACCAGATCGAAGAAGCGATCGAGGAGCATGAAGGAGACCCGGAACCGGACGCGGCCGGTGACCTGTCGCCGATCGAACGGCAGATGGTCCGCAACCTGCTGCATTTCGGCGAACGCACCGTCGGCCATGTCGCGGTGCCGCGCGGCGACATCGTCGCCGTGTCGGAAACCGCCAGCTTCGACGCGCTGGTCGCCCTGTTCGCAGAGGCAAGCCACAGCCGCCTGCCCGTCTATCGTGGCAGCCTGGACACGGTGATCGGCATGATCCACGTCAAGGACGTGTTCTCGATCCTGGCGACCGGAGCGCCACGTCCGGCGGCGATCTCTGCCCTGATGCGCCAGCCGCGCTACGTGCCGCAATCGATGCGGGTGCTCGACCTGCTGGCGGAAATGCGGGCAACGCGCACCCATCTGGCGATCGTGCTCGACGAATATTCCGGCACCGACGGCCTCGTCACCATCGAGGATCTGGTCGAGGAAATCGTCGGCGAGATCGAGGACGAATATGACGAACATGCGCCGGAAGCGTTGGTCCACGGCGAAAACGGCCAGTGGGAAGCCGACGCCCGCGCCACGCTGGAAGAGGTCGGCGCAACCGTCGACGCCCGGCTGGCCGAGGTCGAGGAGGATGTCGACACGCTGGGCGGACTGGCCTTCGTTCTCGCCGGGCGAATCCCCCAGTGTGGCGAAATCGTCACCCATCCGAGCGGCTGGCGCATCGAGGTGGTTGACGGCGACGCGCGGCGGGTGACACGGCTTCGCCTTCACCCACCGGGGGCGGAGCGCCTGCCGGAGGAGTAACCGGCGGCACGGTGGCGGAATAGCGGCGTCGATTGCGCTGAATCGGCGCGGGTGCCGCTTCCCCACACGCAGATCGGACTCTAAAGTCCCGCCGACGCGGCCCCGAACCGAACGACCGCATTATCATCACCGCGCCCTTCTGGGCCGGAAGGAGCGAACGCGATGAGCCGCAGACTGCTGATCTTCATCCTGATCGTAATCGTGGTGGCGGCCGCGGCGGTCGCCCTGCTCAGCCGACGCGACAACGCCCAACTGGCGTTCGACGCGGTGGTTGGCCAGCGCCCGACCATATCCCCGCCGCGCAACGAGATGATCCCGACGGTCAACATCGCCAAGCCGATCGGCTGGCAAGGGGGTGCCCGGCCGGTCGCGGCGGCGGGGCTGACGGTCAGCGAATATGCCGGCGACCTCGATCACCCGCGCTGGATGACGCTGCTGCCCAATGGCGACGTTCTGGTTGCCGAAACCAATTCCCCGCCCCGCACCGGCGGCGGCGTGACCGGCTTCGTCATGAACCTGTTGCTCGGCCGCGCCGGCGCGGCCAGCACCTCCGCCAACCGCATCACCCTGCTGCGCGACGCCGACGGCGACGGGCGGCCGGAAGCGCGCTCGGTGCTGCTGACCGGCCTCAACTCGCCGTTCGGCATGGCGGTGATCGGCGACCGGCTGTTCGTCGCCAACACCGACGCGATCGTCGCCTACCCGTTCAAGGTCGGCCAGACGAAGATTACCGCCAAACCACAAAAGATCGCCAGCCTGCCCGGCGGCGGCAACCACTGGACCCGCAACCTGATCCCGGCGCCGGACGGCAAGTCGCTATTCGTCGCGGTCGGGTCGGCCAGCAATATCGGCGAAAAGGGGATGGAGCTGGAAACCCACCGCGCCAACATCCTGCAGGTCGACATCGCCAGCGGCCGCTACAACATCTTCGCCTCCGGCCTGCGCAACCCGGTCGGCCTCGCCTACGAACCGAAGACCGGGGCGCTGTGGACGGTGGTCAACGAACGCGACATGATGGGCGGCGATCTGTCGCCCGACTATCTGACCCGCGTCGAATTCGCTGCCTTCTACGGCTGGCCCTATACCTACTGGGGTGGCTATCTCGACCGGCGGGTCCAGCCGGAAAGGCCGGACCTGCAGGAATATGCCAAGCGTCCGGACTATGCGCTTGGCGCCCATGTCGCCGCCCTCGGCCTTGCCTTCGCCGGCGATGCAAAGCTTGGCCCGCGCTTCGCCAACGGTGCCTTCGTCGGTGAACACGGCTCGTGGAACCGCAAACCGCCGTCCGGCTACAAGGTCGTCTATATTCCGTTCGGTGAAGACGGTTTCCCGGTGAAGGGCGCCAAGCCCGTCGACCTGCTGACCGGTTTCCTCGACGCCAGCGGCCGCGCGCAGGGCCGGCCGGTCGGCGTCATCACCGACAAGACCGGCGCGCTGCTCGTCGCCGATGATGTCGGCAATCGCATCTGGCGGGTCAGCGCGGCAGAGGCGCAACCGGCCGCGCAATAGCGTCCACGCGGCGGGTCGAGCCTGAGCCGGCCCGCTTAATTCCCCGTCGGCTTGCGGTAATCCAGCGGCGGGGTGCGGTCGCCGACCATCGCCTGGTATTTGAAATCCGCGCCGCGTGCCTTGTCCATCTCGGCACGGGCAGCAGAAAGCGTGTCCGGGCTGCGAAACAGCTCGGCAGCGCTCAGCGCCAGCGCCTTGGCGGCGACGACCCCGCCCTTCGCGCCGATCGCCCCGCCGCTGGCCGCCACCGCCTGCCAGCTATGCGCGGCGGTGCCGGGCACCCAGGTCGCTGTCGACAGACCGACGGTCGGCGTCACCCAGCTGATGTCCGACACGTCGGTCGATCCGCCAGAATCGTGCCGCTGGAGCGGCTGGACCTGCGTGGCGGACGCCAGATCCTTCTTCGTCGGCAATGTCGGCTGGATGCGCTCGGCCCAGCTGCGCTCCGCCGCCGTCCACGCCGGGCCGCCGACCGCCTCCAGATTGC
Organism: Sphingomonas flavalba; assembly: GCF_047553045.1. Taxonomy (GTDB): domain Bacteria; phylum Pseudomonadota; class Alphaproteobacteria; order Sphingomonadales; family Sphingomonadaceae; genus Sphingomonas_L; species Sphingomonas_L flavalba_A. Next base: position 2,510,851 of record NZ_CP180208.1, read on the forward strand.
GCTGCATCACCGCCGCCAGCGTGTCGTTGCCCAGCATCGAATAGACGCCGCCGGTAATCTCCACTTCCACCTTGGTGCCAGACGCAAGCGCAGCACCCTGTGCCGCGTCGTTCACCCGCTGCCATACCGCCTTGACGATCGCCGGGTCGGTGTGCCGGACGTAATAATAGACCTCGGCGAAATCGGGGACGACGTTAGGCGCTTTGCCGCCCTCGGTAATGACATAGTGGATGCGCGTGCCCTGCGGCACATGCTCGCGCAGGAAATTGGTCGCAACATCCATGATCTCGACGCCGTCGAGCGCCGACCGCCCCTTGTCCGGCGCGGCGGAGGCGTGGGCGGAAACCCCGCGAAAACGGAACTTGCCGCTGATATTCGCCTGGCTCTTGCCGACGCTGACCGCGTTGCCGTCGCCGGGATGCCAGTGCAGCGTTGCCGCAACATCGTCGAACAGGCCGGAACGGACCATGTAGACCTTGCCCGATCCGCCTTCTTCCGCCGGCGTACCGTAGACGCGCAGTTCGCCCGCGACCTTGTTGCGAATCATCCAGTCCTTGACCGCCATCGCCGCAGTGATCGACGCGGCGCCAAACACATTGTGGCCGCACCCATGCCCCGCCGCCTGCCCGGCGATCGGGGTCGCCACCGGATCAGCGGTCTGGGCTAGGCCGGGCAGCGCATCGAACTCGGCAAGGATGGCGATGACCGGCCCGGCGCCATTCTTGAAACTGGCGACGAAGGCGGTCGGCATCCCCGCCACTCCGGCGTCGACGGTGAAGCCCGCCTTGCGCAGGTCCTGTTGGAGCAGCGCGGAACTCTTCACCTCCTGATAGCCGACCTCGGCATAGCTCCAGATCGCCTTCGCGGTGTCGGCCAGCGCACCGGCCCGCCCGTCGACATCGGCGGTGATCGCGGCGTTCTCGGCCGGGGTAAGCGGCGCGGCGGCCAGCGGGGCGGCGCCGATCAGCAGGCAGGCGGACAGGGCAAGGCGGGTCATCACGGCTCCTTCATTGCTGCGGCGCAGGGCAGGGCGCCGCCGGTTTTTCCTAGCGCACGCCAAGCGCCAGCGCATCCGGGCGGCGCGTATCGGCGGCACCCAGGAACAGCCCGTTCGTCACCATGATCGACTGGGTGCTGCCCATCGTCGCCGATGGCTTCACGTCATGCCCCCGCGCTTCGAGCAGTGGCACGATGTCGGGGGAAAAGCCCGGTTCCAGTTCGATCGGCGCGCCAGGGCCGCTCTGGTTGATGCGCGGGCGCTGCGCCGCTTCGGCAATGTTTAGCCGGTGGTCGATGACGTTCGACAGCAGTTGCACCATCGTCGCGATGATGTAGCCGCCGCCGGGCGTACCGGTCAGCAACCACGGCTTGTCGTCGCGGAATACGATGATAGGGGTGATCGTCGACCCAACCCGCTTGCCCGGCACGGGCTGCGTCGCCTCGCGCCCGGCCCCGCGCAGTCCCCAGGCAAGGTTGCCGAACGAATTGTTGAGCAGGAAGCCGGTGCCCGGCGCCACCACATGCGCGCCATAGGACGCGGACAGGGTATAGGTATTGGTCACGGCGTTGCCCGCCGCGTCCGCGACCGAGAAATGCGTCGTGTCGCGGCTCTCGTAGGGATAGGGGTTGCCGTCCGGCAGCGTTGCCGTGCCGAGTGTTTTATCCCGCTGGATCAGTTTCGCGCGTTCGGCGGCAAAGCCCTTGCTGGCCAGCCCTTTGGTCGGCGTGTTCCAGTCCGGCGCCCCGCCGACCAGCCGCCGGTCGGACCAGGCGATCTTCACCGCCTCCGCCACGGTGTGCAGCGTCGCCGCGCTCCCCCAGCCGGTTTCGGCGAGCGGAAAATGCTCCAGAATGTTCATCGCCTCGGCGACGGTAACGCCGGACGCGGTTGGCGGCATGTAGGCGATGCGCTGGCCGCGATAGTCGGACCAGATCGGCTGGCTGACGATCGCACGGTAACCGGCAAGGTCGGCCGCGTCGATGATGCCACCGCCGGCCTTGACCCCGGCGACCAGTCGTTCGGCCACCGGCCCCTTGTAGAATCCGTCGCGGCCGCGCGCCGCGATCTGCTTCAACGACCAGGCAAGGTCCGGCTGGCGGAACAGTTCGCCCGCCCGGTATGCCACGCCGCCGGGTTTGAAGAAGGCGGCCATCGCGCCGGGGTCGTCGGCCATCGCCTTGGCCTGCTCGGCGGTCGCCTTCGCCTCGTCATCGCTCAGCACCACGCCGTTGCGGGCGAGCGCGATCGCCGGGGCGATCAGCGTGCCCCAGCGCAGCTTGCCGAACCGCTGGTGCGCCTCCCACAACCCGGCGACGGTGCCGGGTATGGCGACGCCCTTCATCGAATAGCCCTTGTCCCGGTCAAACCGGCCGGTGGCGTCAAGCAGCAGGTCCGGCGTCGTCGCGCGCGGCGCCTGCCCGTAATAATCGATCGCGATCGTCTGGGCCGGGCGGTCGGCGGTCGGCGCCATATGGATCAGCATATAACCGCCGCCGCCGACATTGCCGGCGCGGGGCAGCGTCACCGCCAGCGCGAAGGCGGTGGCCACCGCCGCATCGACGGCGTTGCCGCCCTTGCGCAATATTTCGACGCCGACGCGGGTGGCGATGGCGTTCTGACTGACCACCATGCCGTCGCGGCCGATCGTCGGATGGTGAATTTCGCCATAGCCGACGATGTCGCCGCCGGACGGCCCGGTCTGGGCGACAAGCCCGGCCGGCACCGCCAGCGTGATCGCCAGCAGCCCGGCCAGACAGCGAAATCCGCGCCGCATCCCGGCCCTCCTGTTAGAAAGACGCACGGAAATTGGCGTACCAGTAACGCGCATAGGGGTTGTAGAGGCTGGCGAGATAGCCGTCCGACGACAGCGGCGGCTTCGCATCGGTCAGGTTCCGCACGCCGATCCGCAACCGGTAACGGCCGGTGGTGTCGCCACCAACCTCGACCTGCGCATAGAGGTTGAAGGTCATCTGGTCGTCGATGACCCACGGCACGCCGACGGGGTCGAGCAGCCCGGTATCCTCCACCGACCCGGTATACTGGGTGTAGGCGCCGATCTGGAACCGGTCATAGCTCCATGTCAGCGAGCCAGACCCCTTCCAACGCGGCTTGCCGCTCTGGCGGATGCGGTTGCCGGCCTCGGCAATGATCGTCCCGGCGTTGATCGTACCGGCGGCGCGCGCATCGATCAGCGCCTGGATCGGCGGCGACGGCTGCAGGAAGAATTTGCGCAGATAGGCGGCATTGGCGCTCAACTGGAACGTGCCGATGCCGAAATCGGGCAGCTTCCAGAAGAAGCCGAAATCGACGCCGGACACAGACTGCGGCAGCAGATTCACATATTTGTCGCGGACGAACAGCACCCGCCCGGCCGGCGTAAGGCCGGTGCCGGCGAACAGCGCGATGTCGTCGGCGGTCGGCGCGGCGCGAATGACATTGGCGTCCTCACCGCCGCCGACCCGCTCCAGATAATCGTTGATCAGCGCATTGCCCTCGCCGAACAGCCCGACGATGCCCTTCTGGCGAATATTCCAGTAATCGGCGGTGAAGGTCATCCGGCCCAACCGGTCCTCCAGAAAGCGCGGCTCCAGCACGACGCCGGCACCCCATGTCGTCGACGTTTCCGGCTTCAGGTCCGGGTTGCCGGACCGCTGGGCGGAGGTGGCGAAGCCCTGGCTGCAATCGGCGAAGCTGGTGATCCGGCCGGCGCGCAGGTCCGCCTCGCAGCGGATATAGTCGGTGCGGGTGTTCGACCGGGTTACCACCGTCGCGTTGATCTGCTCCAGGTTCGGCGCCTTGAAGCCCTGGGCGTAGGACCCGCGCAGGCGCAGGCCGGGGATGATGTCCCACGCCCCGGCGACCTTCGGCTTCGCCACCGACCCGACGTCGCTGTAATGCTCGTAACGCCCGGCGAGCTGCAATTCGGCGCGGTAGACGAGCGGTATCTCCATGTCTGGAGAAACCAGCGGGATCGCCAGTTCGGCATAGGCGGCGGCAACGGTGCGCCGGCCGCGGGTGTCGGGCGACGGGCTGCTGCCGATCAGATCGCTGGGATTGACGAAGCCGCTGACCGCGTCGACGAACTGGATAGTGCCGTCGACATGCGGATCGCGATTGTCGATCTGGGTCTCGCGCCGGATCTCGCCGCCGAAGGCGAAGCCGACATCGCCGCCCGGCAGGGTCAACAGGTCGGCGCGGCTGCCGCGCAGGTCGGCCATCGCCAGCGTCGCCTTGTTGAATCGGGTGGTGGTAATCCTGATCGCGTCGATCGCCGCCTGGCGGCTCGGCGTCACATCGGCGCCGGACGGATCGACAATCGTGCCGCCGCTGAACGGGTTGTAGGCGTCCGGCGTAGTCAGCGCCAACTGCTTCTGGAGCAGCGTCTGGCTCAGCCCGTCTGACTGGTCGCGCACCGTCGCCTCGGAATAGACCACCGCGGTTTCCCATTTGAAGCCGAGCGCTTCGAACTTCAGCCCGCCGAGCAGGCGGAACTGTTCGTTCTTCACGTTGACGATATTGGGGCCGACATCGGCGAAGTTATAGCTGCTGAGGGTAATCGCCTGTCCGCTCGCCGGGGCATCGATGCCCGGCAGGCGGTTGGGGTTGGCCGATCCGTCCGGCAATGTCGTCGGACCAAACGGGTTGTAATAGTTGCTCGCCGGAATGACGAGCGGCCCGGAACTCAGCGTGCCGGTCGACGCCTGAACGCTGCGGGTCTTGGCGCGATAATACCCGGCCTCGCCGAAGAATTCGAGATTGTCGGTCAGGTCGTAATGGCCGTTCAGAAACAGGTTCAGCCGCTTGACCGCCGGGATCACGCTGGTGTTGAACGCATGGGCCGCGTCGAAGCGCAGGTTGCGGTCGGCGGCGCCGCTGATCGTGCCATCGTCGATGCACAACCCGCCGGCCAGCGCGGTCTGGCAGCCGGCGTTGCTGTCCGGCTGGATGTGAAACTGGCCGGATGCGTTGGTCAGGTTGGTCGCGCCCTGCCGCACCCGGACGTTGCCATAGGTCTGGAACGACCCCCAGGGCGTGATCGTGCTGCGCCCATCCAGCCCGTTCAGCCCCTCGAACGGCGTGCCGTCGAACAGCGGCCGCTTGTCCGCCGACGCGGTATAATTCTGGTCCCATGCGTCGAGCGATGTGCGGTGGTCGTAACTGGCGAACAAGGTGACGTTGCCGCGCCCGCCCAGATCGGCGCCCGCCAGCAGATTGGCGTTGAACTCGATCATGCTGGTGTCTTCGGCATAGCCGATCTGGCTCTCGGCCATCACACCGTTGTAATCGGTGCGCAGCACGGTGTTGACCACGCCGGCGACCGCGTCGGACCCATAGATCGCTGCCGCCCCGTCGCGCAGCACCTCCAACCGCTCCAGCCCGAATACCGGGATAGCGTTGGTGTTGTAGGTCAGCGTCGGCACCAGATTGTCATCGGCGCGGCTGGTCGGGTGGTTCACCACCCGCCGGCCGTTCAACAGCACCAGCGTGTTGCCGACGCCGAGGTTGCGCAGGTTGACCGACCCGACGTCGCCGCGCGCCGAATTGGAACTGTTCGGCAGATAGGCGCTGTTGAAACTGACATCGCCCATCTGCGGGATGGACCGGAACAGTTCGTCGCCGGACAGCGAGCCGGTCGCGGAGATCGACTGCGCGTCGACGATGGTGACCGGCAGCGCCGCCGTCACCTTGCTGCCGGCGATCCGCGAACCGACGACAACGATGTCGGCAGCGGCATCGGCATCACCGGTGGTCGCGGCGATCGCTTCCTGCGTCGCACTGCGCGCCGGCGCGTCGGCGGCGGGGGCCGCCGTCGCCGTAGCCGCCTCGCCGTCCTGACGATAGGCGATCGGCGTCACCCGCGGCGCATCGGTGCGGATGATGCGGACGCTGTTCTCGCCGGTGACGCGATAGGTGTAACCACTGCTGGCCAGCACCGCGCTCAGCGCCTGCGCCAGCGTATATCGCCCGGCGACACGCGGCGCGCGCAGATGGGTGATCTGTTCATCGGTGAAAATCAGCTGGACGCCGGTTGTCCGCGCGACCTGATACAGCGACGCGTCGAGCGTCTGCGCCGGCAGGTCGATGGCATAGCGCGCCTCGGCCGACAGGGCCGGAGACGCGATGGCGCACAGGGCGGCCGACAGAAAATATCCTGATTTCACACGATTCCCCCTTCGTTTGTCCGGCCCTTTCCCCTTGGCCTGGTCTAGGTAAGACGTTCGACGGACCCGTTTACGAACCGCCGCGCCGCCCGGCGGCGCGATTTATTTTCGCTGTTCCCGAAAAACAGTTCGCTTCACGCCTGCTCGAGCGTCATCATTGACGACAGGGGATTTGACGGCATGGCGAGCAGGCCGCAGCAACGGATCGACTCTCTCGGCGCAACCGGCATCGAGGCCGAGCTGCTGGAATCGAGCCGTGCGGCCCTGCGCGCCTTCGTCGCACGGCGGGTCAACGACCCAACGGAAGCGGAGGATCTGGTGCAGGAAGCCTGCGTGCGGCTGATCCAGGCCGGGCGGACTCATCCCGTCGAACGGCCGCAGGCCTATCTGTTCCGCATCGCTGCCAACCTTATCGCCGATCGCGGCCGCCGCCCCGCCCCGACCGAGCCATTCGACGAAGCCCTCGCGCCGCCGGTCCGCGCCGCACAGGAGGATGGCCGCACCCTTGATGATCTTCAGCATCTGCTGGACGCGGCGCTGGCGGAATTGTCGCCGTCATGCCGACGGGTCTTCGTGATGCGTCGTTTCGAGGAACTGTCGACCGCCGATATTGCCCGGCAGCTGCGGATCACCCCGCGCATGGTCCAGAAGCATCTGGTCCACGCCGTCGCCCATCTCTACGAGCGGCTCGCCGCCCTGCGAACGGACGGATAATGCGCGAAGAACCGCCATCCAACCGGCTGGGCACGCGCGCGAGCGCGGTTTTCGACGGCATCCTCGCCGGCCGGACCGACGCCATCCATCCGGACGACCGCGCAGAGGCGGAAGCGTTCTGGACCTGGCTCGGCCGGTTCGACCATCCCGGAGACGGCGTGCCGGTGGCGCCGCCTGCCCACCGCCGCCGCTGGCCGCTCGGCGCGGCGCTGGCGGCAACCCTGATCGCCTCGATCGGCGTCGGCACCTGGCTGTCGGCCCGTGACAAGACCGTCTCTTCCCCGCCGCGCGGCGCCGAATATGCCGCCGAGCGCGCCGAACGGCGTGTCCTTCGGCTGACCGACGGGTCAGTGGTGACGCTCGGTGGCGCCAGTCGCGTCGCCCTCGCTTATACGCCCGCCGAACGCCGCATCCGCCTGACCGAGGGCGAGGCGCTGTTCAACGTCGCCCACGACAGCCAACGCCCGTTCATCGTCGAGGTCGCGCATGGCGAGATTCGCGCGGTCGGCACCGCATTCGACGTCCGCGTCGCGCCCAATCAGGCGGCGGTTACGGTGGTCAGCGGCGTCGTCCGCATCGCACTGCGTGGCCCGTCGGTCGACGGCGCCCGCGGCGACACGGTGGTCAAGAGCGCACGCAAGGGTGAACAGGTCCGCTTCGGCATGCTGAACGACGGCGGCGAAAGCGTCGGCTTTATCTCGCAGACGAAGGAAGCCAATGTCGATCAGGCGACCGCGTGGACCCGCGGTGTGCTGGTGTTCCGGGGCGAACCGCTGGCGCAGGTGGTGGCGACGATCAATCGCTACACCCACGACACCGTCGTCGTCACCGATCCGCGCAACGCCGCCCTGCCGATCTACGGCGTGGTCGATCAGGGCGACACCTCGGCCCTGCGCGAACTGGTGCACGATCCACGCGTGATCTCGATCAGCAAGGCCCGCCCCGGCGGGCTCAGCGGCCAGCGTCCAGCGCCGCGCTGATCCGGGCGAGGAATAGTCGGCGCGCTTCGCTCAACGCCGGGTCGGTCGCCCTGGGCCAGGCGCTGACCATCGCCACCACCAGCCCGCGCGCCGGGTCGATATGGATCATCTGGCCAAATATGCCGCGCGCGTCGAAGCTGGCGTCGGGGTTGGTCCACCACTGATAGCCATAGCCATAGCCGGGCGCCCCGGTATCGGCCTCGCCGTGGGTGGCGGCGGCGAACCAGCCGTTCGGCACCACTTTCCGCCCACCGGCGACGCCGCCGTCGAGCACGAACTGGCCGATCCGGGCATAGTCGCGCAGCGATGCCGACAGGCAGCAGCCGCCGATATTGCCGCCGCCGCTGTCGACCATCCAGAACAGCGGCTGTTCCATGCCGTAGGGTTGCCAGATCTTCTCGGCCGCATAGGCGGCGAGCGACTTGCCGGTCGCGCGGGCGACCAGCACGCCGATCAGGTTGGTCTCGCCGGTCTTGTAGACCCATTTCGTTCCCGGTTCCGCCTCGCGCGGCAGGGTGCGCATATAGGCGACGGTCTGGTCGATCCCGGCGGGCGGCGGTTCGGTCAGCATCCGCGCCACATCCGACTTCGGATCGGTATAATCCTCGTTCCAGCGCACCCCCGACGTCATCGTCAGCACCTGGCGGATGGTCACGCCGTCATAGCCGGCGCCGGTCAGTTCCGGAATATAGCGGCTGACCGGATCGTCGACCGAGGCGATGAAACCGTCGGCGATCGCCGCGCCGACCAGCGTCGAGGTCAGCGACTTGGCGACCGAGAAGCTGGTCCAGCGGCCGGTGCGGGAAAAGCCGCGCGCATAGCGTTCCAGGCGGACCTTGCCGTGCTGGAGGACCAGCAGTCCGGCGACGTTGTTCGCCGCCATATAGGCCCCGGCCGGGTCGCCCGGCCCGAGGGCGAGCGGTGTCCCGTCCGGCAACGGGCGCGGGTGGGCCGACGCCGCCACCGTGTCGCCGGGGAACAGCCGTTCCATGGTCGGGAAATTGGCGTCGCGCTCCGCCTGGTTCCAGAACAGCACCTCCGCGCCGGCGTTGCGCAGCTTCGCCGCCTTGTCGGGTGTCAGCCGGACGCCGTCCTTCGCCACCGCTGCCGCGGGCAGCACCAGCAGCCCGGCGGCCAGCGCCGCCCCCAGCAATGTCCGCATCATCCCCCCTCCTTGACCAGCGTGACCTGCGCGACGTCGATGCCGCCGCCGCGAAAGCCGCCTTCGCAATACATCAGATAATAGCGCCACAGCCGCACGAAGCGTTCGTCGAACCCGGGCGGCAGCCGCCCCGCGTCGATCGCCGCGTCGAACCGCTCGCGCCAGCGGCGCAGCGTTTCCGCATAGTGCAGGCCGAAACCGCGCCGGTCGCGCCAGGCAAGGCCGGCCTGCTCGCACAGCGCCCGGAACGCGCTTTCCGACAGCAGCATGCCGCCGGGAAAGATGCAGGTCTGGATGAAATCGGTGCCGGCGGCGTAACGGTCGAAGATCGCGTCGTCGATCGCGATGAACTGGATCGCGGCGCGCCCGCCCGGCTTCAGGCAGCGGGCCAGCGCCTCGGCATAGGCGCCCCAATAGGCCTGGCCGACCGCCTCGACCATTTCGACGCTGGCGATCGCGTCGAACGTGCCGGCGACGTCGCGGTAGTCGGTCAGCTCGATCCGCACCCGCCCGGCGTTGACGTTGGCGCGGTTGAGCGCCAGCGCATGCGCCCGCTGCTCCGCCGACAGGGTGATGCCGGTGACGCCGACGCCATATTCATCGGCTGCGATCTCGGCCAGAGTGCCCCAGCCGCAGCCGATCTCCAGCAAATGCTGGTCCGGTTTCAGCTCCAAACGGTCGAGCAGCGCGCGGACCTTGTTCAACTGGGCATAAGCCAGTTCTTCGTCCGGGCGGATCGGTTCCTGGAACAGCGCCGCCGAATAGGTCATCGTCTCGTCGAGCCAGGCGGCGTAGAAGGCGTTGCCGAGGTCGTAGTGGAAGGCGATGTTGCGGCGCGATCCGCTCCGGCTGTTGCGGCGCAGCCAGTGGCGCAGCCGGCCGAACGCCCGGCCGAGGCCCCGCGCCCGCGCCACCCGGTCAAGCGACCGGGCGTTGCGCATGAACAGCGCGAACAGCGGCACCGGATCGGGGCTGGCCCATTCTCCACTGTCCCACGCGCGGTACCAGCCGAACGACCCGTCACCGGCCAGCCGCAGCAGCGCCCGCCAACTGTTCAGCCGCACCTCCGCCACCGGGCCGGGCGCGCGGCCGCCGAGGATGCGGTAGGAACCGTCCGGCAGCCAGGCCTCGATCGCGCCCGCTTCCAGCCCGATGTCGATGCGATCGAGCATACGGTGGAACGGCGCCGCGACCAGCGCCGACCACAGCCGCCCGCCGGCCGCGCCGCCGCGCCGCCTGGGCAGGAACTGACCGTCCCGATCGGGCTGCCGTGCATTCATGGCGGCATCTTACGCGACCGGGTCAGGCGGTCCAGCGTTTAGGTTTGTGGGCTTTAGGGGAAACCGGCACCAGCCCTCTCCCCCACCCGGCCTCCCAACGACAGTATCCTGAAATGGGAGGTCGGGTGGGGGAGAGGGCCGGTGCAGCTTGAACAGAACAAGCGCGAAACCGGCCGGCTATTCGGCGCGCGGCTCCTTGTCGACCATCCAGGTCTGGCCCTGCGCGACCAGCTTCTGCAGGTCCGGTGCCTTGCCCTTCGCCGCCGCCTCGTTCTGGGCGACGACCTCGCGCTCGTAACTCGGGCGCGGGTGGTCGAAGATGACGCCCAGCGCCACCGGAAAGCCGGCGCTGTTGTCCATGTCGATCAGCATCTGCGCGATGCCCTTGTTGGTCTGGTCGTGGACGATGACGCCCGCCGCCTGCCAGTCACCGTCGACGACGTCGACCATCTCCAGCCGCAGTGCCTTCGGGTCGAGAGTCAGGCCACGGGTGCCGCCGGCGAACAGCATCGGCTGGCCGTCCTCCAGCCAGACCTGCCCGGCTGCGGCGTTCGGCTTGGCGGTAAATGGCGCGAACACGTCGTCATTGTAGACGATGCAGTTCTGGAAGATTTCGATGAAGCTGGCGCCCTTGTGGTAATAAGCCGCCTTCAGCACCGCCGGCAGGTTCTTGTGCACATCGATGCCCCGCGCGACGAAACGGGCGCCGGAACCAAGCGCGAAGCTGCACGGGCTGGCCGGCCGGTCGACGGAACCAAAGGGGGTCGACGGGCTGCGCGTGCCGACCCGCGACGTCGGCGAATACTGCCCCTTGGTCAGACCGTAGATCTCGTTGTTGAACAGCAGGATCTGGCAGTCGAGGTTACGGCGCAGCAGGTGCATGGTGTGGTTGCCGCCAATCGACAACGCATCGCCGTCGCCGGTGATGACCCACACGTCCAGATCGGGGTTGGCCAGCTTCACGCCGGTGGCGATCGCCGGCGCACGGCCGTGGATGGTGTGGAAACCGTAAGTCTCCATGTAATACGGAAAGCGCGACGAGCAGCCGATGCCGCTGACGAACACGGTGTTTTCCGGTCGTGCGCCGATGTCCGGCAGGGTGCGCTGCACCGCCTTCAGGATCGCATAGTCGCCGCAACCGGGGCACCAGCGCACTTCCTGGTCGGTTTCCCAATCCTTCGCCGTCGTCTTGACGGAAGTCATCTCGTTCATGAGAGCGCACTTTCGATAGCCGCCGCGATTTCCGCGATACGGAAGGGTTGACCCGACACCTTGGCCAGCGAGCGGGCGTCGACCAGATACTGGTCGCGCAGAACGGTCTTGAACTGACCCGCGTTCATTTCCGGCACGATGATCCGCTCGTAGCGGCGCAGCAGCTCGCCCAGATTGGCCGGCAGCGGCCAGATGTGGCGGACATGGATATGGTCGACCGACAGGCCGCGTTCCCGCGCCCGACGCACCGCCTGGTGGATCGGCCCGAAGGTCGAGCCCCAGCCGACAACCGCCAGCCGGCCTTCGCCGTCACCCAGCGTCACCGTCTGTTCGGGGGTATGCGCGGCGATGCCGTCGATCTTCGCCTTGCGCAGGTCGGTCATCGCCTGGTGGTTGGCCGGCGCATAGTCGATGTTGCCGGTGCCGTCCTGCTTCTCGATCCCGCCGATGCGGTGGAGCAGGCCCGGCGTCCCCGGCCGCGCCCATGGCCGCGCCAGCTTCTCGTCGCGGGCATAGGGCTTGAACCCGCCCTCCGGCACATGATCGAGGAAGCTGACCGGGAACGGCGCGTAGCCGTCCATGTCCGGCACCTTCCACGGCTCCGCCGCGTTGGCGATATAGCCGTCGGTCAGCAGCATCACCGGGGTCATGAACTGGGTGGCGAGGCGGCAGGCCTCGATCGCGCAGTCGAACGCATCGGCCGGCGAGCGCGCGGCGATGACCGGCATCGGCGCGTCGCCGTTGCGGCCGTAGACCGCCTGATAGAGGTCGGACTGCTCAGTCTTGGTCGGCAGGCCGGTCGACGGGCCACCGCGCTGCGAGTTGACGATGACCAGCGGAAGCTCGGTCATGATCGCCAGCCCGATCGCCTCGCCCTTCAGCGCGATGCCGGGGCCGGACGACGAGGTGACGCCCAGCTTGCCGGCATAGGAAGCGCCGATCGCCGAACAGACCGCGGCGATCTCATCCTCCGCCTGGAAAGTGGTGACGCCATATTCCTTCAGGCGCGACAAGTGGTGGAGGATCGCCGAGGCCGGGGTGATCGGATAGCCGCCGAAGAACATCGGCAGCCCGGCAAGCTGCGCGCCGGCGACCAGGCCGAGCGAGATCGCCTCGCCGCCGGTGATCGTCCGGTACAGGCCCGGCGCGGCGGGGGCGGCGGCGATCCGGTGCTGCTTCATCGGCCCGGCCAGTTCCGCCGTCTCGCCATAGGCATGGCCGGCGTTCAGCGCGGCGATGTTCGCCTCCGCCAGCTCCGGCGCCTTGGCGAATTTCGATTTCAGCCAGTCGACGATCGGCTGGCGGTCGCGATCGAACATCCACAGCGCCAGGCCCAGCGTCCACATGTTCTTGCAGCGCAGCGCTTCCTTGTTGCCAAGGCCGAACGGCTTCACCGACTCAAGCGTCAGCGCCGAAATGTCGAACGCCAGCACCTGCCAGCGCGCCAGCGACCCGTCGTCGAGCGGGCTTGCCTCATACCCGGCCTTGGCCAGGTTGCGCTGGCCGAACTCGCCGGTGTCGACGATGACCAGCCCGCCGTCCTTCAGCGCGCCGACATTGGTTTTGAGCGCCGCCGGGTTCATCGCTACCAGCACATCCGGCTGGTCGCCGGCGGTGTCGATCGCGCGCGAGCCGAAATTGATCTGGAAAGCGGAAACGCCGAAGGTCGTGCCCTGCGGCGCGCGGATTTCCGCAGGGAAGTCGGGGAAGGTCGACAGGTCGTTGCCGGCCAGCGCGGTCGACAGGGTGAACTGACCACCGGTCAGCTGCATGCCATCGCCGCTGTCCCCGGCAAAGCGCACCACCACCGCTTCGGGGGGAGGAGTGTTGGCGGCCTCTGCGCGGGTCACCTCATGTACGGCTGAAGCCATTGGCTATACGTCCTGCAATTCAAGCCCGGGCCTCTTAGGCCCCGGTACGGCTATAGCCTATTTAGAAAAACTGGGGAGAGTCGCAATCGGCCTTGTTTCGGTACCGGCGCCGATTTTGCCTGAAAAGAGCACGCTTTCGCGGCGGATGGACGGGCCGCCGCCACCCGCCTAGGCTGGCCGCCCGATAACGACGGAGCGGCAAGCCGATGTCCCAGCCTTTCGTCCGACCCGATGTCCGGGCGTTCCTGACCCTGCTCGACTCGGTGCCCGGCCCGAAGATGCATGAGTTGGACCCGCCGGCGGCCAGGCTGGCGTTCAACACGATGGTCGCGATCGCGGAAGCACCGGCGGAACCGCTCGCCGTCCGCCGCGACCTGACAACGCCGGACGGCATCGACCTGCGCCTCTACGACGCGCGCGAAAGCCGGACACCGGGGCCGGTGCTGGTTTTCTTCCACGGCGGCGGCTTCGTGATCGGCGACATCGAGTCGCATGACAGCTTCTGCGCGGAAACCGCGCGGCTGCTCGACCTTCCGGTCATTGCCGTCGCCTACCGGCTGGCGCCGGAACACCCGTTCCCGGCCGCGCCCGACGATTGCGAGGCGGCGGCGCGCTGGGTGGCGGGCAGCCCGGCGGCGCTTGGCGTCGGCGTGACCGCGCTGGTCCTTGCCGGGGACAGCGCCGGCGGCAACCTCGCCATCGGCACCACGCAGGCGCTGCGCGACCGGCCGGCGGCGGCGCCGGTCATCGCCCAATGGCCAATCTACCCGGTGGTCGACGAAGCGGAGGATTATCCCTCACTCACCGATTTCGCCGACGGCTATCTGCTGACCGGCGACGCGATGCGCTGGTTCGGCAGTCATTACGCCCCGGTGCCGGGCGACCGGCGCAACGGCGTGCTGCATGCCGACCACGCGGGCACGCCGCCGACCCTGGTCGTCACCGCCGGGCTGGACCCGCTGCGCGATCAGGGCCGCGCCTATGCCGCCGCCCTTATCGCCGCGGGGGTGCCGACGGTGTTCCGCGAAGCGGCGGGCAGCATCCACGGCTTCATCAACCTGCGCAAGGCGGTGCCCTCCGCGCAGGGCGACGTCGCCGCCTGCCTGCGCATCCTGAAAGACATCGTCGCCGAAGCGGAAGCAAACCGGGTCATGGCGCAGGCGGCGGGCGGGTGAAAGGGCAGGCGTAATGGAATATCTGGAGGATTTGGTCGTCGGCACGAAGCGCGGTTTCGGGCAGTATCACGTCACCCGCGAAGAGGTGATCGCCTTCGCCGCCAAATACGACCCGCAACCGTTCCACCTGTCGGACGAAGCCGCCGCCAAAACCCATTTCGGCCGGTTGTCCGCCAGCGGCTGGCACAGTTGCGCGATGGCGATGGCGATGATCGTCGAAGACCTGAAGGCGCACGAACATGCCGGGCTAGGTTCGCCGGGGGTGGATGAGTTGCGCTGGCTGAAACCGGTCTACCCCGGCGACACGCTCCGGCTTGAAAACGAACTGGTCGAGGTGACACCCTCGCGCAGCCGCCCCGACATGGGTTCGTTCCGCTCGCGCGTCACCATGTTCAACCAGCATGACGAACCGGTGATGCGCTTCACCTCGATCGCCCTCGTCCGCCGCCGGCCCTGACGCACAGCGCCGGCCGCCGCCTTTTACGCGGCCATCGCGGCTTTGGCCGCCGCCGCCACCTCCACCCGGTTCCGCCCGCCGCGCTTGGCGTCGTACAGCGCCAGATCGGCATCGACCATCAACCGGTCGACCCCGTCGCAGCGCCCGCCGGCCAGCCCGATGCTGACCGTCACGTCAAGCAGATCAGCCCCGCCGGCGCAGACCCCGGCCCGGATCCGTTCGGCAATGGTATGCGCCCGGTTCAGGTCCAGCCCCATCAGCAGCACGACGAATTCCTCGCCGCCATAGCGGGCGACGATCGCGCCCGGCCCCGCCGCGCGGGCGATCAGCGCGCCCAGCCCGGCCAGCACCGCGTCGGCGCGCACATGGCCATAACGGTCGTTGACCGCCTTGAAATGGTCGATGTCGATCATCAGCAACGCCACCGGGCTGGACGGGCCGCCGATCTGCAACGCCCGTTCGATCGCGGCGACGAAGCCGCGCCGGTTGGCAAGGCCGGTCAGCGCGTCGGTCGCCGCCTGACGCTCCAGCACAAGCTGGCGCTCGCGCACCCGTTCATGGTCAAGCCGCATTGCCTTGATCCGCGTCACCACCGGCAAGGACAGGATCAGGCATTCAACCGTCACCGCGGCAACCATCGCGCCGTCGCCGACCAGCGCGTCGGGCACCAGCCCCAGAATACGCAGCGGATAGGTCACGCCGATCGCGATCGGCACCGCCCAGCCAAGGCCCAGAATCCGCGCGGTGTGGCTGCCCCTGATCGCGCCGACCGCCAGCACCACGACGACCAGCACCAGCCCGTTCATCCCGACGAGATTGGCGGCACCGTAAACCGGTGCGGTCAGCCCGTCCGGGCCGAATAACAGCAGCACCGCGCAGGCCACCGACGCCGCCGCGCTGATCAGGCTGTAGAATCGCAGCCCGCGCGGGACATAGCGGCGCGCGATAAAATCGGTCGAAAACAGCAGCCCCGTCGCCGTCGCCACGGACAGCGTCGCCGAGATCAGCCGCGATATCCCGCCCGCCGACACGCCCGGCACGACCAGCAGCACCAGTCCGGAATAGGCGGCCGCGTACAGAAACAGCACCGTCGCATGGGCGACATAGAATAGCTGGAACCGCTGCCGGATCGCGAAAAACAGCGCCAGATGCGCGAATATGGTCAGCGCCAGCACGCCAAGCGCCAGCCCGTACAACGCCGCGTCACGGCGTTCCATGCGGAAATCGGCATAGAGCGGGACCAGCCGGGTCGGGCGGCTGAAAGTGATCAGTTCGGTGTCGCCCAGCCGCACCAGCATCCGTGTCACCGGCGCGCCGGCCGGTACGATCATGCTCAGATAGCCGCCGGTCCGCCAACCGCGCCCCGGTGCCGCCGGGTCGTATCGCTCATGGCTGACACTGCCGTCGGCGCGGGCAAGATACAGGTCAACCCGGTGCACCCGGTGGGTGTCGATCAGCAACCGGTGCAGGCCTTTCCCGTCGCCCAGTTGCGCCGGCGCGCCGAAATCCAGCCAGACGACACCGCGCGTGGCCCGGCCCGGCGGTGTGCACGGCCCCGCCGGACGCGCCAGCATTTCGGCAGCGCCGGTATCGGCGGCTGTCGGGATCTGGCATGCGGATACGACATCGGTCGCCACCGCGCCGCCGCCCTTGACCGCCGCCAGCGCCGGCGCGGCCAGCATCAACAGCAGCGCCGCCATCATCGCGGCAAGCCATCGCGCAAGCATCATCGGGTAATCGGCGACCATATTGCCGCCGCGATAGACGCTCAGGGCTAAAGATCGATTAAGCGTTGGTGCTCAATGGCCTGGAAAAACCATCAGCGAGTCGACGGCCACGCCTTCGGCGCGCAGCAGATCGGCGCCGCCCAGATCCGGCAGGTCGATGGCAAACAGGGCCGCGGGCACCTCGGCGCCCGCCTCGCGCAGCAATCGGGTGGTGGCAAGCGCGGTGCCGCCGGTGGCGATCAGATCGTCGAGCAGCAGCGCGCGATCACCCGGCCGCACCGCCCCTTCATGGATCTCCAGCCGATCGGTGCCATATTCCAGCGCATAGTCGATGCCGACGCGCGGCCCCGGCAGCTTGCCGGCCTTGCGTACCGGCAGCACGCCGACGCCAAGGGCGCGCGCCACCGCCGCGCCAAACAGGAAACCGCGCGCCTCGATCGCGGCAACCAGCGTCACCTCATGCGGCCGGGCGCGCATGACCAGCGCGTCGACGGCCGCAGCAAAGCCACGGCCGTCGATCAGCAACGTCGTAATGTCGCGGAACAGAATCCCCGGCTTCGGAAAGTCGGGGATCGTCCGGACCAGCGCCTGTAATTCGGCGCGGGTCATCCGATCAATGCGGCCTGCCCGCCCAGATGTTCCGGTACGACAGGAAGGTCAGCACCGAAAAGACGATCAGGAACGCTACCGTCGCGATGCCGGCGCTGTGCCGGTTCTCCAGCTTCGGTTCCGCCGTCCATACCAGGAAAGCCGACACGTCCTGCGCCATCTGGTCAACCGTCGCCGCGGTCCCGTCGGAATAGGTGACCTGCCCGTCGTTCAGCGGCGGCGCCATCGCCAGGTTGAGGTTGGCGAAATACGGGTTGTAATGCAGCCCGGTTCCGGTCTTGGCGTCCGGGAACTTCTTCAGCAGTTCCGGCGGCTGGTCCTGATAACCGGTCAGGATCGAATAGACATAGGCGGCACCGCCATGGTGCGTCTTGGTCATCAGCGACTGGTCGGGCGGCAACGCGTTGCCGTTGGCCGCCCGCGCCGCGACTTCGTTCGGGAACGGCAGCGGGAAACGGTCGGCGGCAATCGACTTGCGGGTCGTCGCTTCGCCGGTCTCCGGGTCGACCGCCGGTTGCTGGATCGCCCACTGGTCGGCGATCGCCTTGACCTCGGCCTCGGTGTAGCCGAGCGCCTGCAGGTCGCGGAACGCCACAAGGCGCAGCGAGTGGCAGGCGGAGCAGACTTCCTTGAACACCTGGAAACCGCGCTGGAGCTGACGACGGTCGAACTTGCCGAACGGCCCGTCGCTCGCCAGATGCAGCGCCTTCGGCTGCAGGTGGAATTCCTGCTCGACCGTCACCGCGGCCGGCTCGGTCAGGTGGTTATAGGCGCCGGTGCCAAACGCGATCAGCAAGACCCCGCAGAACGCGGCGCCGATGGCTCCAAGAATGATACGAAGCATAGGTGCTGATGCCCCCTTATTCAGCCGGCGCTGCGGCGGCGGTGCCGTCGGCGTCAGATACCGTGTTCCCGTGCTTGGCGAGTACCGCCTCGGTGATCGAAGCGGGCAACGGCAGCGTCCGCTCGATGCTGGCGACGATCGGCAGCACGATCAGGAAATGGGCGAAATAGTAGATCGCCGCGATCTGGCTCAGCATCACGAACGGCTCTTCAGCCGGCGCGCCGCCACAATAGCCAAGGATCAGCACGTCGATGATCAGCACCCAGAAGAACTTCTTGTACAGCGGCCGGTATGTCGCCGAACGAACGGGCGACTTGTCGATCCACGGCAGGAAGAACAGCAGCAGGATGGCGGCGAACATCGCCAGCACGCCCCACAGCTTGGCCGGCAGGATGAAGTCGATCGTGAAGGCGCGCAGAATCGCGTAGAACGGCCAGAAATACCATTCGGGAACGATGTGCGCCGGCGTCGAAAGCGGGTTGGCCGGGATGTAGTTGTCCGGGTGGCCGAGCGCGTTCGGCGCGAAGAACACCATGATCGCGAACAGCGTCATGAAGATCGCGACGCCGAAGCCGTCCTTGGCGGTGTAATACGGGTGGAACGGCACCGTGTCCTGCTCGTCCTTCACCTCGACGCCGGTCGGGTTGCTCGACCCCGGAATGTGCAGCGCCCAGATGTGGAGGACGATGACGCCGGCGATCACGAACGGCAGCAGATAGTGCAGCGAGAAGAAACGGTTGAGCGCGGCGTTGTCCGGCGCGAATCCGCCGAGCAGCCAAGTATGGATCGTGTCGCCGACCAGCGGGATCGCCGAGAACAGCCCGGTGATGACCTGCGCGCCCCAGAAGCTCATCTGGCCCCACGGCAGCACATAGCCCATGAACGCCGTCGCCATCATCAACAGGAAGATGACCAGGCCAAGCAGCCAGACCATCTCACGCGGCGCTTTGTACGAACCGAAGTACAGGCCGCGGAAGATGTGGATGTAGACGACGATGAAGAAGAACGACGCGCCGTTGGCGTGCGCGTAGCGCAGCAGCCAGCCGGAATTGACGTCGCGCATGATGTGCTCGACGGAATCGAACGCAACGCCGGCATTGGCGGCATAATGCATCGCCAGCACGATGCCGGTGACGATCTGGATGGTCAGCGCGACCCCGGCGAGAACGCCGAAATTCCAGAAATAATTCAGGTTGCGCGGCACCGGGTAACCGGCGCCGACCGCGTTGTAGACGAGGCGGGGAAGCGGCAACCGCTCATCCACCCACTTCATCACCGGGTTGGTGGGGGCGTATTGCTTGGCCCAGGGAAAGCTCATGCCTTTGCTCCAACTTCGACGACGGTGTCCGACCGGAACACGTAATCGGGCACGACGAGATTCGTCGGCGCGGGGCCTTTGCGGATGCGGGCGGCAGTGTCGTAGTGCGAGCCGTGGCACGGGCAGAAATATCCGCCGAACTCACCGCGATTCTCGCCCTCGCCCGCGCCAAGCGGCACACAGCCGAGGTGGGTGCAGACGCCCATCGTGATCAGCCACTGGGTCTTGCCGGGTTTGGTCCGGTCCTCCAGCGACTGCGGGTCGCGCAGCGAGTTGACCGGCACCGCGTCCGCTTCGGCGATCTCCTTCGGCGTCAGGTGCCGCACGAACAGCGGCTGCTTGCGGAACACCGTCTTGATCGCCTGCCCCGGCTGGATGGCGGAGATGTCGACCTCGGTCGACGCCTGCGCCAGCACGTCGGCGGACGGGCTCATCTGGGTAACCAGCGGCACGACGGCCGCGGCCGCGCCGACCCCGGCGAAGCTGACCGCCGCAACGTTCAGGAAGTCGCGTCGGCGGACGCCGTCTTCTTGGGCGATGTCGCCCGGTTCAATCTGTTCAAGCGTCGCCATTCACCAGCCCTTGCGCCATGACCCCTTATCACGCGTGCTACCATGGCAGGAAGACGGCCGAAGACACGGCAACTGCGTTGCCGCATCTTGTTACGCCGCCGCCTGTACCCCCGGCAGTCGCCGGCCTGATAGCCAAGCCGCAAGGCATTTGCCAACAAGATTTCTGACCGGCTAACCGGTTGCAGCCCGCAACCCCGTCCCAATCCCGTGAAGGCAACCGATGCGCATCGCTCTTTATCAGCCCGACATCGCCGGCAACGTCGGCGCGGTTCTGCGCGTCGGCGCCTGTTTCGGCGTGCCGGTCGACATTATCGAACCGTGCGGATTCGTGTTCTCCGACGCGCGCATGCGGCGGGCGGGCATGGATTATCTCGCCCATGTCGCCATGGTCCGCCATGCCGACTGGGCGGCGTTCCGGCGGGCGCAGCCGGGGCGGCTGGTCCTGCTGACCGCGCATGGTGCGACTCCGCTGCACACCGCCCGCTTCGCATCCGACGATATCGTGCTGATGGGGTCGGAAAGCGGCGGCGCGCCGGACCTTGTCCACGAGGCGGCGGCGCTCCGCGTGCGGATTCCGATGCGCGCCGGCCTTCGCTCCTTGAATCTCGCCGTGTCCGCGGGCATCGCGCTCGCCGAGGCACTAAGGCAGACGGAAGGATTCCCGGAATGATCGCCCTCGACGACGAGCAGCAGGCCGCCCGCGCCTGGTTCGAGCAGCTCCGCGACCGGATCTGCGCCGAATTCGAGGCGATCGAGCGCGAAGCGGGCAGCGACGCCGCCTTCACCTATCGCCCGTGGGACCGCACCGACTCAACCGGCGCGCCGGGCGGCAGCGGCGTGCAGGGGCTGATGAAAGGCCGGGTGTTCGAAAAGGTCGGGGTCAACGTCTCCACCGTCGCCGGCGCGTTCGACGGCGAATTCGCCCGCTCGATCCACGGCGCGGCGGAAGACCCCCGCTTTTTCGCCACCGGCATCAGCCTGGTCGCCCATATGGCGAATCCGCATGTTCCGGCGGTCCATATGAACACCCGCTTCCTGACCACGACGAAACGCTGGTTCGGCGGCGGCGCCGATCTCAACCCGCCGATCCCCTATGCGGAGGACACCGCCGGTTTCCACGCCGCGCTGCAGGCGGCGTGCGACGCGCACGACCCGGATCATTATCCCCGCTTCAAGGCGTGGGCGGACGAGTATTTCTACTTGCCGCACCGCAAGGTCCATCGCGGCGTCGGCGGCATATTCTACGATCATCTCGAAGGCGATTTCGCCGCCAACTTCGCCTTCACCCGCGCGGTCGGCGAGGCGTTCCTCGCCGCGTTCCCGCCCATAGTCCGGCGGCGGATGGGTGCGGCATGGGACGACGCCGACCTTGCCCGCCAGCGCGCCTGGCGCGGTCGCTATGCCGAATTCAACCTGCTCTACGATCGCGGCACGCTGTTCGGGCTGAAGACCGGCGGCAATGTCGACGCGATCCTGATGAGCCTGCCGCCGATGGCGACGTGGGACTGACGCCGCTTCCCGCCGGGCAGGTCGCCGCGGTCGTCACGACGCTTGAAATGCGCGAGCGGCCGCGCCCCCGGCCGATGCCGGATTCGCCGCTGCGGCTGGTCCGCTGGCCGGCGCCGGAGCGCGAACGCTATCGCGCGCTGTTCCGCCGGGTCGGGGCGCCATGGCTGTGGTTTTCCCGCCTCGTCCTCGCCGACGCGGCGCTCGACACGCTCCTCGCCGATGCCGATGTGCATGTCTGCGCGGCGATCGACCGGCGCGGCATCGAAGTCGGCATGCTCGAACTGGATTTCCGCCAGCCCGCCGCCTGCGAGATCGTCTATTTCGGGCTTGTGCCGGAACTGGCCGGGCGCGGCCTTGGCCGCTGGCTGATGGCGGAGGCGATGGCCCGCGCCTGGGTGCCGGGGGTGGAGCGGTTGTGGGTGCGGACCTGCTCGCTCGACCACCCGTCGGCGCTCGGCTTCTACCGCGCCCAGGGCTTCGCGCCGGTCGCGCGGGCGGTCGAAACCTTCGAAGACCCGCGCCGCGCCGGTTACCTGCCGATCGACTCGGCCCCGCACGTGCCGCTGCTTTAATTGGCAGGCGGCGCCGCCCTCAGCAGCGCCCGATCAGCGCCAGCACCTCCTTGCGGCTGCGCTCGTCGTCGCGGAACACGCCCATCATCCGGCTGGTCACCATGCCGACGCCGGGCGTCCGCACGCCGCGCGCTGTCATGCAGGCATGGCTCGCCTCGATCACCACCGCCACGCCGTGGGGATTCAGATTGTCCCAGATGCAGTTGGCGACTTCCGCCGTCAGCCGCTCCTGCACCTGCAATCGCCGCGCATAGCCGTGGAGCACCCGCGCCAGCTTCGAAATGCCGACAACCCGGTCGCGCGGCAGATAGGCGATGTGCGCCTTGCCGATGATCGGCGCCATATGGTGCTCGCAATGCGAATGGAACGGGATGTCCTTCAGCAGCACGATCTCGTCATAGCCGCCGACCTCCTCGAAGGTCCGGCTCAGGTGCAGGCCGGGGTCCTCGCCATAGCCGCTGCAATATTCCTTCCACGCCCGTGCCACCCGCGCCGGCGTGTCGGCCAGCCCTTCGCGGGTGGGGTCGTCACCCGTCCATTCGATCAGCGTCCGCACCGCCGCCAGCACGTCGGCCGGCACCGGCGGCCGCGTCGCTTCATCCTTGGGTCGATCCTTCACGATTGCTCCTTGCCTGCCTCGTCGCGCGCCTGAAGACCGGGCGTCAGCCCGGCGCCCACGCATTCCGCCCGCCCCCTAGCATCCCATCCGTCCAAACCGAAACCGCCGCGATCCAGCCGTACCGCAACCGATTGGACGGTATCGGCCCGCCGGGGTGCCCGGCCCGGGCATTTTTTGCGCAGCTACCGCATGCCGTTACGGCAACCGCCCGGCGGCGGCACAGCCCGGCCGCGCGCGGCGGCAACCCCGCGGGATTCCGGCATCCGTGCCGCAGGCGGGCATTGACCGCGCTCCAATCTGAACGCAACATGCCGCAGCAAAATCGCGCTCGGCGCGATGGCCGGACAGCCGGCACCATTGGGGGAGGATGGTTTGATGGGGAAGTTCGATCTTCTGGGCGCAAGCATGCTCGCGCTGATCGTCTCGGCGCCCGCCACGGCGCAATCTGTCCCGGCCGATACGGCGGAGTCCGGCCTTGCCGATATCGTCGTCACCGCCCAGCGCCAGTCCGAACGGCTTCAGGACGTGCCGATCGCCGTCTCCGCATTTTCGGCGGAAACGCTTGAGCGGCAGCAGATCCGCAACGCCACCGACCTGCAACTGTCGCTGCCCAACGTCACCTTCACCAAGACCAACTTCACCTCGTCCAGCTTCAACATTCGCGGCATCGGCGACCTGTGCGTCGGCATCACCTGCGATTCCGCCACCGCGATCCATGTCAACGACATGCCGCTGCTGTCGACCAGGCTGTTCGAAACCGAATATTTCGATCTGGAACGGGTGGAGGTGCTGCGCGGCCCGCAAGGCACGCTGTTCGGCCGCAACGCGACATCGGGCGTGGTCAATTTCATCACCGCGCGCCCCAGCCTATCCGCATTCGGCGCCAGCGGATCGGTGGAATACGGCAATTACGACTCGGTCAAGGTCAACGGCATGGTCAACCTGCCGGTGGGGGAGACGCTCGGCGCCCGCGTCGCCGGCTATTATCTGAACCGCGACGGCTATACCAGGAACCTCTACGACAACAGCCGGATCGACGGCCGCGACCTCTACGCGCTGCGCGGCACCATCCGCTGGGAACCCAGCCCCGACACCACGCTCGACCTGATGGGCTATTACTTCCGCGAGAAGGACGACCGGTCGCGCATCCAGAAGCAGCTATGCCATCGCGATCCGACCGGCGTGCTCGGCTGTTTGCCGGACAGGCTGGCGAACGAAACGCTGAACGGCAACGCCACCTTCCCGGCAACGCTGGTTTCGAACGAGTTCCTCGCCATCCAGTCGGGTGGCGCGCTGACCCCGTTCGGCCTTGGTAGCGTCTACGGCGCGGACGTGTTCTCCAGCTCGGTCAACCCGGCCGGCGTGCGTACCGTCAACACCGATTTCAAGCCGACCTACTATGCCCGCGAGGTCCAGTTCATGGGCAAGCTGCATCAGCAGCTGGGCGATGCGTTCAGTCTGACCATCACCGGCGGCTATGCAAAGAACGAGGTCGACTCCCGATCCGACTATAATCTCGCGGTGCAGGATTCGCTGGCCACCAACCCGGGCCTGCTTGCGCTCCATGCCTATGGCCGGGCGGGCAGCCTGGCGCCGTTCCTCGACCCGGTTCGCCAGACGTTGATCCCCAACGGGCCGGCCGGCGGCGTCTGCCAATCGGATCTCGAACCGACCGGTACCGGCGTCTACGGTGGCCACAGCGTCGGCTGCTTCACCAGCAGCCTCGATTTCGACCGGTCGAAACAGACGACCCGGCAATATTCGGTTGAGGGCCATATCGACAGCAAGCTGGACGGCATGTTCAACTTCCTGATCGGCGGCCTCTATCTGGACAGCAAGACCCGCGACAACAGCTACTATATCAGCTCGTTCGGCATCGATTACGCTGCGGGCCTGCTCGGCGCGGCGACCTCGGCACAGATGGCGCCGCTCGGGGTACCGCTCAGCTATTTCGGTACGCCGACCTACCGCAACCATTCGGACCTGTTCCGGCTGAAATCCTACGGCATCTTCGGCGAAGCCTATCTGGAATTCAGCGACCGGGTGAAACTGACCCTCGGCGCGCGCTACAACAACGACAAGAAATTCTACCGCGCCCGCACCACCTTGCTGCAGGACGCGGTCGGCAATTTCGCGCTGGTCCCGTTCGGCTCCACGGATTTCACCGACGCGGTGAATTACGGCCAGCTTGATTACGACGCCAGCACCCCCGGCGCGCAGGAATTTGCCGTCACCCGTGTCGGCTTCAGCAAGATGACCGGGCGCGCCGTCCTCGATTTCAAGGTCACACCCGACAACCTGCTCTATCTGTCCTATTCGCGCGGCTACAAGTCGGGCGGCGTCAATCCGCCGCTGTCGGCGATCTTCGCGGTGCCGTCGCAATTCACGCCGGAAACGGTCGATGCGTTCGAAATCGGCTCGAAGAATACCTTCCTCAACGGCACGCTGCGCCTGAACCTGACCGGCTTCTACTATAAGTATAACGATCTGCAGCTCAGCCGGATCGTGTCACGCACCGCGGTCAACGACAATGTCAGCGCCAATATCTACGGGCTGGAGGCGGAAGCGCTGATCAGTCCGGTGCGCCGCCTGCTGGTCAACCTGAACTTCAGCTATCTGCGCACCAAGGTGTCGGACGACAAATATCTGGTCAACACCCGCGACCCGTCCGGCGGCCGGTCCGATGTCGTCATCGTCAAGGACCTGTCGAACGCCGCCAACTGCGCGGTGGTGCCGACCACCGCCGGCAACGCCGCCGGGGCCAACAGCTTCGTCGGGCTGGTCAACACCCAGGCACTTGGCCTGCAGGCGCCGCGCGCGATACCGGGCATGGGCGCGACCGGCGCCTTCTCGCTGTGCAGCACGCTCCAACAGCTTTCCACCAACACCCTGCCAGCCGGCTCGCCGCTGCTCGCGCTGCAACCGGTGCTGAACGGCCTGTTCGGCGTCGACGCCAACGGCAACCTGCCGTTTCACGTCGCCGGCAGCGGAGTAGAGGTCAACATTCGCGGCAACCAGTTGCCGCAGGCGCCGCGCTACAAATTCTCGGCGGGCATCCAGTACACCGCCGATTTCGCCAACGGCATGTCGTTCGTGCCCCGCTTCGACATCACCTACACCGGCGAATCCTATGCCAGCATCTTCAACGGCCATATCGACCGGATGCAGGGCTATGCGATCATCAACGCACAGGCGCAGCTCAACGGCCCCGACGACCGCTGGTTCGTGCGCGGCTTCATCCAGAATCTCACCAACAACAACGCGATCACCGGCCAGTATGTGACCGACCAGTCGACCGGGCTGTTCACCAACATCTTCACGCTGGAACCGCGCCGCTACGGGGTCGCCGCCGGCTTCCGCTTCTAAGCGTCCGCCTGCCCAACCCGGTGCTTCCCCGCCGCCGCGCCATCGCGGCGGCGGGGGATCCGCCCCTTATCGACATAATGACAACGCCGCGGTCCCGGCGCACGTCCGCCGCGAACAGCCGCCTCACCCTATTTGTTTGGCGCCGCTTCTCCAGTCATCGTCACCGGACAGCCCGTCTTTCGGCGTATCATCGGGGTATCGGGTCGACAAATTGTACATTTCGTGCAAGCATCCGCGCGCGATATTGGGTCGGTCATTCCCCCTTCGACTGATCCATGGAATATCCGGATACCGCGCCGCCCCGGAATATGGAGTAGAAAATAATGGCCGATGCCGAACAGACCGATCTCACCATGCTGACCGTCGACTTGTTGAGTGCCTATGTCACCAACAATTCTGTGCCCAGCGCCGATCTCGCCGCACTGATCAAGGCGACGCATGCGGCACTGACCGACATCAACGCCCCCGCCTCCGCCGAATCCGATGCGCCGGAAGTCCAGCCGGCGGTCACGGTCCGCAAAAGTCTCGGATCACGCGAATATATTCTTAGCCTGATCGACGGAAAAGCTTACAAGACCCTGAAAAGGCACCTTTCCCGCCACGGTCTGACCCCGGACGAATACCGTCAACGGTACAACCTGCCGAGCAACTACCCGATGGTCGCGCCGGCCTATTCGGAACAGCGTCGCCTCGTCGCGCAGAAGCTCGGCCTCGGTCGCAAGCGCCCGGCCGCCGCTGCCAAGGCGGCTCCCGCGCCGACCAAGCCCCCCCGCGCGTCTGCGGCTAAGAAGCCCGCCGGCCGGCGCAAGGCCGCCAGCTGATCCGGCGTCATCCTGTCGATCGTCGAAAAAAGCGGGTTCCGTCCCCAGTTCCCCCCTTTGAACGGAACCCGCCAGAAATCGCCGCGAAGGGAACGCAGCGAACTGGCCTGACTATGCGACGAAAGGATGATGCTGTCCACGGCTATCATACCGGCCGGGTATCATTTTAGCGGGCAATAGGAATGGCATCACGCGCAAATTCCCGCTGGGCCGGCGGGCGCCTTTGACTCAGTCCGCGGTCCAGCGGGCGAAGATCGCGGTCGGCAGCAACAGCCCGCGCGCCTCCTCGCGCACCGCCAGTTCCCCGGCTTCCACCCGTCCCGGCAGGTCGGCAAAGGCCTGGGCAAGCAGTTCGCCAATCGCCAGTGCCGACATCCGGACCGCATAGACGGTCAGGAACAGAAAGCGCGATTCGGCGTCGAGCAGACGGCGGCAGTCGGTGATCAGGGCGGGCAGCCCTTCCTCCAGCCGCCACACCTCGCCGGCCGGGCCACGGCCGTATTTCGGCGGGTCGAGGATGATGCCGTCATAACGGTGGCCGCGCCGCACCTCGCGCGCGACGAACTTGGCCGCATCGTCAACCAGCCAGCGGATCGGCGCCGCCGCCTGGCCGGACAGGATGGCGTTGGCCCGCGCCGCGTCCACCGATTTGCGCGACGCATCGACATGGACCATCTGCGCCCCCGCCGCCGCCAGCGCCAGCGTGCCGACGCCGGTATAGCCGAACAGGTTCATCACCGACGGCGCGTCCCGCCCGGCAATGCGTTCGCGCATCCAGCTCCACACCGGCGCCATGTCGGGAAAGAAGCCGAGATGGCGGAACGGCGTGCAATTGGCCTGGAAACGCACCTCGTTCCAGTCGAGCGGCCAGCCTTCGTCCGGCACCGGTCCGGTCAGTTGCCAGCGCCCGCCGCCATCCTCGTCCGATCCGGGAATGAACGCGCCGTCCGCCCGCCAGTCGGGCGCGGCGGGCGCCCACAGCGCCTGCGGCTCCGGCCGGATAAACCGGAACCGGCCATAGCGTTCCAGCTTGCGCCCGTGGCCGCTGTCGATCAGGCCGTAATCGGCCCACGGCTCGCCGATGAGGGTGGAAAGGGTCACCGCGGCGTGGCGTGCGCCGCGATATGGGCGGTCACCGCGCCAAAATCCGCCGGCAGCGACACACAGCGTTCGGCGCGGGCGAACAGATCGCCGACCCGCGCCGGCAACGCCGGCCGGTTGCCGGTCGCGCGCTCCACCGCGTCGCGAAACTTGGCGGAATGGGCGGTGGCCAGCGTGACCAGCGGCACCGCCGGGTCGAGATCGGCGGCGCGCGCGGCGGCCAGGCCGACGGCGCTGTGCGGGTCGATCACCTGCCCCGCCGCCTCGCTGGCCCAGCGCATCGCCAGCGCCATGTCGTCGGCGTCGATCCGCGCGCTGGCGAACAGGCCGGCGGCACCGCCCAATTGCCCGTCCGTCAGCCGCATCGCCTTCGTCGCCTCGAACCCGTGCATCTGCGCCGCCATCGCCTGCCCATCGCGCCCGCCCAGGTCGAACAGCAACCGCTCGAAATTGGAACTGACCTGAATGTCCATCGACGGCGTCGCGGTCGCGGTCACCTCACCGGTCGAATAGTCGCCGCTGGACAGCGCGCGATAGAGGATGTCGTTGACGTTGGTCGCGACGATCAGCCGGGCGATCGGCAGGCCCATCTTTGCCGCGACATAGCCGGCGAACACGTCACCGAAATTGCCGGTCGGCACCGAAAACGCCACCGGCCGCCCCGGCGCGCCCAGCCGGACGGCGGCGTAGAAATAATAGACGACCTGGGCCATCAACCGCGCCCAGTTGATCGAATTGACCGCCGACAGGGCGAAACGCCCGGCGAAATCGCGGTCAGCGAACATCGCCTTCACCAGCGCCTGCGCGTCGTCGAAACTGCCGTCGATCGCGATATTGTGGACGTTGGGGGCGAACACCGTCGTCATCTGGCGACGCTGCACGTCGGACACCCGGCCTTCCGGGTGGAGCATGAAGATGTCGACCTTGGCCCGGCCGGCAATCGCGTCGATCGCCGCCGATCCGGTATCGCCGCTGGTCGCGCCGACGATGGTCAGATGGGTGTCGCGGTTCGACAGAAAACGCTCGAACAACAGGCCTAACAGTTGCAGCGCCACGTCCTTGAACGCCAGCGTCGGGCCGTGAAACAGCTCCAGCAGCCACTGCCGCTCGTCAAGCTGGACCAGCGGCGTCACGGCGGCGTGGGAAAACCGGCCATAGGCCTGCGTGCACAGCGCGCGCAGCGCGTCCTCGTCCAGCGCGTCGCCGACAAACGGCTTCATCACCGCGACGGCGGTATCGACATAGGACAGGCCGGCCAGCGCGGCGATCGCGTCGGCCGAAAAGCTTGGCCAGCGTTCCGGCAGATACAGGCCGCCGTCGGGCGCGAGGCCCGCCAGCGTCACCTGTTCGAAGTCGAGCGGCGGCGCTGCCCCTCTGGTGCTGATATAGCGCATGGCGGGCGCTTAGCCGGGCTGGCCGCACATCGCAACGCCGCTGCGCGCCACATCGCCCGTCATGTCACCCGCGCCGGCGCAGCGCCAGGCCGTAGATGATCATCGCCACGCCGGCGAAAAGGAACCACTGCACGGCATAGGACAGGTGGTTGTTGGGAATGTCTTCGGGCGACGGCGCCGCCGCCGCCTGCAACCCCGGCGCCGGTTCGCTCGCGACCAGCCGGATGACGTGCTGGCTGTCCGGGGCGATGACGCCGGTCACCGGCCCACCGGTCCACGCCGGGTCGTCCGGCCGGTCGGACCAGCCCATCACCGCCTGAAACCCCGGCCCTTCCGCCCCACGCCGGCACTGGGCGATATGGGACCATCCGGGCACCCCGGCCAGATTACGCCCGCTGGTCGATCGCCAGCCGACCACCTCGACGCACAGCGCGCTGCTCCGGCGGAACAGCGGCGCGTTGCGCGGGTCGGGTACGGTGGGATAGGCAACCGGCGGCTGGTCGTGCGCGGCGGCGTAGGTGGCGAGCAGCGCCGCCTTCCACTGCGCCCGCTGCAACTGCCAGATGCCAAGGCCGATCATCAGCGCCACCGCCAGCGCGACGATGACGGTGGGGATAAGCGGCAACCGCTTCATGCCTCGCCCTGTCGCCCCTCGCCGGCATCGTTGTGATATTCGGAATAGAGCAACGCCGCCTTCGACACCCGCAGCGCGCCGATAACCAATCCGGCGGTTATCGGCACCCACAGCAGGACATGCACCCAGAATGGCGGGCCGACGGTCAGTTCAAGCGCAATCGCCAGGCCGACGATCAACCCGCCAAGGAACAGGGTCAGCAACGCCGCCGGCCCGTCGCCGACATTGAACGCCGAATAATCCAGCCCGCACGCGCGGCATCGCGGCGCGAAACCGACAACGCTGGCGAACAACGTCTTGGCGCCGCAGCGGGGGCACAGCCCCCGCAACGATGCTCGGGCGAGACCGGGAAGCGTATCAGCCGCCGTGGATCGGTGCGCCGGCGCTGCCCCATACGTAGATGGTGATGAACAGGAACAGCCAGACGACGTCGACGAAGTGCCAGTACCAGGCGGCCGCTTCAAAACCGAAGTGCTGCCGCGGGGTAAAGTCACCCTTGTAGGTGCGGATCAGGCAGACGATCAGGAAGATCGTGCCGACCAGCACGTGGAAGCCGTGGAACCCGGTCGCCATGTAGAAGGCGGCGCTGTAGTTCAGACCCTTGAACGGGAACGGCGCGTGGATGTACTCGAACACCTGGATGCTGCTGAACAGCGCGCCAAGCAAAATGGTCAGCCACAGGCCCTTCTTCAGCCCTTCGCGGTCACCGTGGATCAGCGAATGGTGCGCCCAGGTGATGGTGGTGCCCGAACACAGCAGGATCAGCGTATTGAGCAGCGGGAAGGAGAACGGGTCGATCACCTCGATGCCCTTGGGCGGCCACACCCCGCCGACCGACTCGACCGCCGCCGGGAACAGCGCGAAATCGAACCAGGCCCAGAACCAGCCGACGAAGAACATCACTTCGGACGCAATGAACAGGATCATGCCGTACCGCAGGTGCAGCCCGACCACCGGAGTATGGTCCCCGGCATTGGCCTCGCGCACCACGTCCGCCCACCACAGGTACATGGTGGCGATCACGCCGGCGACGCCCAGCA
Source organism: Sphingomonas flavalba (assembly GCF_047553045.1). GTDB lineage: Bacteria > Pseudomonadota > Alphaproteobacteria > Sphingomonadales > Sphingomonadaceae > Sphingomonas_L > Sphingomonas_L flavalba_A. Next base: position 2,541,990 of record NZ_CP180208.1, read on the forward strand.
TGAAAATGCTGCCGCCATAGGCGGCGGTATGCATCCACATGACCGCGCCAACCGCCATGACCAGCGCCGAGAATGAGCCCATCAGCGGCCACGGGCTGGGAGGCAGGATATGGTAGTCGTGGTTCTTGGCGCCGGCCATCTGTCTGAAGACCCCTTTGTTGATTCCGCTCCGCTCTAGCTTCCGGCCTTCGCCGGGTCCACCGGGAAGAACGTGTAGCTAAGCGTGATTTCCTGAATATCGTCGGCGTCCCGATCATCGAGAATCTTGGGATCGACGAAGAAGATCACCGGCATCCGCACGGTCTCGCCGGGCTTCAGCGTCTGCTGGGTAAAGCAGAAACACTCGATCTTGGTGAAATATTTGCCGGCCGTGCTCGGCGACACATTGAACGTCGCGGTCCCGGTCACTTCGTGGCTGGCTGTGTTGCGCGCGACAAAGAACGCCATGTCGCGCGCGCCGACGGCGATGTCGTCGGTCTCGCGCTCCGGCTTGAATTCCCACGGCAGGTTCGGCGCGGTGTTGGAATCGAAACGGATGCGGACCATTCGGGTCGACACGGCGCCGGTCGTCGGCGCCGCGACGGCGCGCTGCGTCGTCCCCTGAAAACCGGTAACCTGGCAGAACAGGCGATACAGCGGCACGCTGGCATAGCCGAGGCCGAGCATGCCAAGCACAAGCACGGCGGCGGCAATGGCGCTGCGGCGGTTGCGGACGGCAAGCTCGGTCATGACCCGCTCATCTTGGCTATGGCGATGAAATAGAACAGCACGACCAGCGCGCCGAGCAGCAGCGCGGTAACCAGCGCCCGCGACCGCTGCCGCGACCGGATGCGGTCGGTGTCGTCCGGCTCGCTCATGCCAGCACCAGCCGGTCCACGACCAGCGCCCCGAACAGCAGGAACAGATAGGCGATCGAGAATTTGAACAGCGCCCGCTCGGCCCGCATCGCCGCCGGGTCGACCACCCGCGACAGGCCGACGCGCACCGCCAGCAGCGTGAACGCCGCGCTCAGCACCACCGCCGTCACCCCGTACACCGCGCCGGTCAGCCCCAGCGCCCACGGCAGCACCGCGACCGCGCTCATCACCACGCTGTACAGCAGGATCTGGCGGCGGGTGACCTGCTCGCCGGCGACGACCGGCAACATCGGGAAACCGGCGGCGGCGTAGTCGGAACGGACGAACAGCGCCAGCGCCCAGAAATGCGGCGGCGTCCACAGAAAGATCAGGGCGAACAGCAGCACCGGCAACAGCGTCACGTCGCCGGTCACCGCCGCCCAGCCGAGCAGCGGCGGAAACGCACCGGCCGCCCCGCCGATGACGATGTTCTGGGACGTCCGCGGCTTCAGCCACATCGTATAGACGACGACGTAGAACAGGATCGACACCGCCAGGATCGCGGCGGCGAACCAGTTGGTCGCCAGGCCGAGCAACAGCACGGAGAAGAACGACAGGCCGATGCCGAAATGCAGCGCCGACTGGCGATCCATCCGCCCGGCGGGCAGCGGCCGGTCGCGGGTGCGCTTCATCCGCGCGTCGACGTCGGCCTCGTACCACTGGTTCAGCGCGCCGGCCGCGCCGGCGCCGACCGCGATGCACAATATCGCGGTAAACGCGATCGCGAAGGGCAAATGCCCCGGCGCGGCGAGCAGCCCGCACAGCCCGGTAAAGACGACAAGCGTCATCACCCGCGGCTTGGTCAGCGCAAGGAAATCGCGCCAATCGGCAACGGGCGACAGATCGGCCGTGTTCAACGCTGACGTGTTCATCTCAAATCCTGTGCCGCCCGACACATATGCCGGGCGGCGTTACCTGTCTTGGCTCAGTCGATCCGCGGCAGGGTCGTGAACTGGTGGTACGGCGGCGGGCTGGGCAGCGTCCACTCCAGCGTGGTCGCGCCGTCACCCCACGGGTTGCCTTCCGCCTTGCGGCCGGCGGCCAGCGACCAGAACAGGTTGACGAAGAAGAAGATCATGCTGCCGGCCATGATCATGTAGCCGGTGCTCGCCATCTCGTTCCAGCCGGCATAGGCCGGGGTATAGTCCGGAATACGGCGCGGCATGCCTTCGATGCCCAGGAAGTGCATCGGGAAGAACAGCACGTTCACGCCGATGAAGAAGGTCCAGAAGTGCAGCTGGCCCAGGACCTCGCTGTACATCCGGCCCGACATCTTCGGGAACCAGTAGTAGAAGCCGGCGAACAGCGAGAACACCGCGCCCAGCGACAACACGTAGTGGAAGTGCGCGACCACGTAATAGGTGTCGTGCATATAATCGTCGATGCCGCCATTGGCGAGGACGACGCCGGTGACGCCGCCGACGGTGAACATGAAGATGAAGCCGAGCGCCCAGACCATCGGCGTCTTGAAGGTCAGCGATCCACCCCACATCGTCGCGATCCACGAGAAGATCTTGATGCCGGTCGGCACCGCGATCACCATCGTCGCCGCGGTGAAGTACATCTTGACGTTCACGCTCATACCGGTGGTGAACATGTGGTGCGCCCACACGATGAAGCCGACGGTCGCGATCGCCACCATCGCATAGGCCATGCCGAGATAGCCGAAGATCGGCTTCTTGGAGAAGGTCGAGACGATGTGGCTGACGATGCCGAAGCCCGGCAGGATCATGATGTACACTTCGGGGTGGCCGAAGAACCAGAACAGATGCTGGTACAGCACCGGATCGCCACCGCCGGCCGGGTCGAAGAACGCCGTGCCGAAATTGCGGTCGGTCAGCAGCATGGTCAGCGCGGCGGCCAGCACCGGCAGCGCCAGCAGCAGCATGAACGCGGTGACCAGCGTCGCCCAGGCGAACAACGGCATCTTGTGGATGGTCATGCCCGGCGCGCGCATGTTGAAAATGGTGGTGATGATGTTGATCGCGCCGAGGATCGAACTGACGCCGGCGATATGGATCGACAGAATCACCAGGTCGACCGACGGCCCCGCCGCCCCGCTGGTCGAGAGAGGCGCATAGATCGTCCAGCCCGTGCCCGGCCCAAGGCCGGTGCCGCCGGGGAAGAAGGTCGAACCGAGCAGCAGAACGAACGACGGGATCAGCAGCCAGAAGCTGATGTTGTTCATCCGCGGGAAGGCCATGTCCGGCGCGCCGATCATTAGCGGCACGAACCAGTTGCCGAACCCGCCCATCATCGCCGGCATGACCATGAAGAACACCATGATCAGCCCGTGACAGGTGATCAGCACGTTCCACAGGTGGTACGCCTCGTCCATCGTCGCCGGCCCGCCGCCGACGATGGCGTTGTGATAGCTCGCCCAGGTCTGCAGATATTGGATGCCCGGATGCATCAGCTCCGCGCGCATCAGGCCCGATACGGCACCGCCGATGATACCGGCGACGATCGCGAAGATCAGATAGAGGGTGCCGATATCCTTGTGGTTGGTCGACATGAACCAACGCGCGAAGAAGCCGGGCTTGTGGTCGGCGTCGTGCGCGTGGTCGTCCTCATGGGCGTGAAAGGCGCTGGGGGTTGCGGCGATGTCTGTCATTGTCAGTTACCCGAATTGGCCGTTGCGGCCTGAGAAGGAGCAGCGGCGGGCGCTTCGGCCGGAGCGGCGGCGACGGCGGCTGGCGCTTCGGCGGCCGGCGTCTCGGCGGCGGCCGGCGCGTCCTCCGGCATCGTGCCGCCCTTGGAACGGACCCACTGCGCGAAACGCTCGGGGCTGACCACCTCGACCGCGATCGGCATGAAACCGTGGCGGGCACCGCACAGCTCGGAACACTGGCCGAAATACAGACCTTCCTTCTCGACAGTGAACTGCACTTCGTTCAGCCGGCCGGGGACCGCGTCCATCTTGGTCCAGAAGGCGGGAATCGCCCAGCTATGGATCACGTCGTTGGACGTGACGATCAGCTTGATCTGCCGGCCAACCGGCATGACAATGCGGTTATCGACGGCCAGCAGCGGCGGACCGTCGGCGTCGGCGCGCTGGCGCTCACCCGGCGCGACGTCGTCCTTCAGCATGTTCGAGATGATCTCGAAGCCGCCATTGTCCGGGTATTCGTAGGTCCAGTACCACTGGTTGCCGACCACCTTGATGGTCAGCGCGTCCTTCGACGCCGGCTTGAACTGCGCGGCAAGCAGGCCGATCGACGGCACCGCGATCGCCAGCAGGATAAACACCGGCACCAGCGTCCAGATCACCTCGATGACGGTGTGGTGCGAGGTGCGCGACGGCACCGGGTTGGCGCTCGCGCGGTAACGGAACATCACCCACACCAGCAGCACCAGCACCAGCAGCGTAATCGCGACGATGACCGGCATCAGCACGGCGTCATGGATCCACAGCGCTTCCTGGCCGTTCGGGGTCACCTGATGCTCGACCTGCATCGATCCGGCCTGCGGCATGCCCACATTGGGGTCGGGCAGCAACGGGGCCGGCGCTTCCACCGCCTGCGATTCGGCGGCGGCCGGTGCGTCAGCGGCCGGGGTCGCGACCGGCGTGATCGGCGCCGGCGCGGCAACCGTGGCGGGCGCGACCGGCGCCGGCGCTGGGGCCGGCTGGGCCGTCGCGGCAGACGCCGCGATAAGGCCGAAAGCGAGCAGGAACGGCGTGAACTTGATCATGATATTCTGTCTTTTACCCCGGCTTGGCCGCACGCGCGCGGCGGCCCTTGGACCCTGATCCTCGAGCAAGATGCCGGGCTTATATGCTCGCCGTCCCGCTGTCTCAAGCATCTTGGCGCCTTTTTTCCGGCCATTGCGCCACAGCGCCGCCGACCCTATCAGGGCGGCCGCGCTGAAGGACAAGGCAAAGGGCATGACAGACGACGAGATATTGGCGGAATTCCGCGCCGCAGAGGCGCTGCTGGAGGGCCATTTCATCCTGTCGTCGGGGCTGCGCAGCCCGCGTTATCTGCAATGCGCGCGGGTGCTGATGAACCCGGCGCGCGGCGCGCGGCTGGCCTCGGCGCTGGTCGAAAAGCTGCCGGCGGCGGTGCGATCGGCGATCGACGTCGTCGTTTCCCCGGCGATGGGCGGCATCATCATCGGCCATGAAATGGGCCGGGCGCTCGGTGTCGACGCGCTGTTCGTCGAACGGCCGGACGGCGTTTTCGCGCTGCGCCGCGGCTTCCGCCTCACCCCAGGCCAGCGCGTGCTGATGATGGAGGACGTCGTCACCACTGGCCTGTCGTCGCGCGAAGCGATTGCCGCGATCCACCGCGCCGGGGGTGAAGTGATCGCCGCCGGCGCACTGGTCGACCGGTCGGACGGCGCCGCCGACCTTGGTGTCCCCTTCTATCCGCTGATCCGCCTGTCGGTACCCAGTTACGCCGCCGATTCGCTGCCGCCGGACCTTGCGGCGATCCCCGCGGTGAAACCGGGGAGCCGCGCGGCATGACCCTTCGACTGGGCGTCAACATCGATCACGTCGCGACGATCCGCAACGCGCGCGGCGGCGCGCATCCCGATCCGGTCGCCGCGGCGGTGGTCGCCGCCGGCGCCGGCGCGGACGGCATCACCGCGCATCTGCGCGAGGACCGGCGCCACATTACCGATTCGGACATCGCCCGGCTGATGGCCGACATCGCGCTGCCGCTGAATCTGGAAATGGCGGCGACGGAGGAAATGCTGGCGATCGCGCTGGCCCACCGCCCCCATGCCGCCTGCATCGTCCCCGAAAAGCGGGCGGAGCGGACGACGGAAGGCGGGCTGGACGTCGCTGGCCAGCAGGCGGCGTTGACCCCGTTCGTCGCCGCGCTGCGCGACGCCGGCATCCGGGTCAGCCTGTTCATCGAACCGGACCCGCGCCAGATCGCGGCGGCGGTGGCGCTCGGCGCGCCGGTGGTGGAACTGCACACCGGTCGCTATGCGAATCTCGACGGTGCCGGCCGGGTCGCCGAACTGCGCCGCCTCGCCGATGCCGCCGCCCTCGCCGCCAAGAACGGCATAGAGGTCCACGCCGGCCATGGGCTGACCTTCGATACGGTGATCCCCGTCGCCGCGATTCCGCAGGTCGCCGAGCTGAACATCGGCCATTTTCTGATCGGCGAAGCGATCTTCACCGGCCTCGCCGCCAGCGTCGCGCGGATGAAGGCGCTGATGGCCGAAGCGCGGTGATCGTCGGCGTCGGCTCGGATCTGTGCAGCATTGCGCGGATCGAATCCTCGCTCGCCCGGTTCGGCGCGCGGTTCGAGCAGCGGGTGTTCACCGATGCCGAACGCGCCAGGGCGGCACGCCGGCCGCTGACCCGCGCCGGCACCTATGCCAAGCGATTCGCCGCCAAGGAGGCCTTTTCGAAAGCGGTTGGAACCGGCTTCAGGCGCGGCGTGTTCATGCGCGACATCGGCGTCGTCAACGCCCCGTCCGGGGCGCCGACGCTGGCGTTGACCGGGGGCGCGAAAGAACGGCTCCAATCCCTGATCCCGCCGGGCTATGACGCCCGGATTCATTTGACCTTGACCGACGATCACCCCTGGGCACAGGCTTTCGTCATCATCGAGGCCGTGCCGAAGGAGGGAATCGCTTGAGCGATTCGAACAGCAACACCACGACGCCCGCCCCCATCGACAAGAAGGGGAAGAAGGGCACCGACTGGTGGGGTGAGATCAAGGGCATATTCTGGCTGGTGCTGGCGGTGTTCACCTTCCACAGCTTCATCGCCAAACCGTTCTACATCCCGTCGGAATCGATGATGCCGGGGCTGCTGGTCGGCGACCGGCTGGTCGTGTCGAAATATCCCTATGGCTGGTCGTTCGTCTCGCCGACCTTCCACCTGCTACCCTATTTCCCCGGCCGGCTGTTCGGCCGGCTGCCGGAACGCGGCGACGTCGTGATCATCTCGCCGCCCGGCGAGCGGGTCGACTATATCAAGCGCGTCGTCGGCCTGCCCGGCGACCGGCTGGAAATGCGCGGCGGCACCCTCATCATCAACGGCGTGCCGGTGAAGCGGGCGCGCCGCGCCGACGCGATGATCCCGGTCGACACCAACGCGCCGTGCAGCGATATTCAGTTCCCCGGCCGGCTGGTCACCCAGCCCGACGGCAAGCAATATTGCCGCCTGCCGATCGTGCGGGAAACCCTGCCCAACGGCCGCAGCTACGACACGATCGACCTGGGCGACGGGCCGACCGACAATTTCGCCGCGCTGACCATCCCGGCCGACAATGTGTTCGTGATGGGCGATAACCGCGACCGCAGCGCCGACAGCCGGGTGTCGATCGCCGACATGGGGCTGGGCGGGCCGGTGCCGTGGGAAAATCTCGGCGGCCGCGCGGAATTCATCACCTTCTCGCTCGATGGCGACACGGTTCTGTACAACCCGATCAGCTGGATCACCGCGCTGCGCTCCGGCCGGGCGGGGACCAGCCTCCACCCGGATGAAGACGCCCGATGAGCGACAAACCGGCCCTTCCGCCACAGGGGCCGGGCCCCGTTGAAATGGCCGATCCGGCGCTGCGCTTCGAAGTGAAGCGCGCGCTGGTCTGGCTGTCGCTGATCGTCGGCTTCGCGCTGGTCGTGCTGCTGATCCAGCCGATCATGCTGATCCTCGCCGGGCTGGTGCTCGCGTCGATGCTCGACGGCGGCGTCCGGCTGCTCGGCCGGGTGCTGCCGATCGGCCGCGGCTGGCGGCTGCTGCTCGTCACCCTCGCCGTCACCATATTCATCACCGGAACGACGATCCTCGCCGGGGTGGAGATCGCGGCGCAGGCAAGCGAGTTGAGCGCCGTCGTCCAGGAACAGGCGGTGCGCTTCTTCAACTGGTTGTCGGGCACCGGCCTGTTGCCCGCCGGCAAGACCGATCTGTCCGGCCTGGCGCAGCAGGCGATGGGGTCGATCGGCCGGCTGACCAGCTGGGTCGGCACTGCCGCCGGCGCGATCGGCAGCGCGGTGATGATCCTCGCCATCGGCCTGTTCGTGGCGATGGAACCGCGCGCCTATGGTCAGGGACTCGAATGGCTGGTCCCGCGCGAATCACGCGTCGAGTTCAGCCACACCCTCGACCACATGGCGCTGGTGCTGCGCCGGCTGCTCGCCGGCCGGCTGTTCGGCATGCTGTTCGAAGGGGTGCTGATCTGGATCGTGCTGTCGATCGGGGGGGTGCCGATGGCGCTGCTGCTCGGCATCATCACCGGCATCCTCGCTTTCATTCCCAATATCGGCGCCTTCGTCAGCGGGGTGCTGATGGTCGCCGTGGGCTTCAGCGCCGGGATGGATACCGGGCTGTGGGCGATCGCCACCTATTTCATCGTCCAGACTTTCGACGGCTACGTCGTCATCCCGCTGGTCGCGCGCAAGACGGTGGACATGCCGCCGGCGCTGACGCTCGGCTGGCAGGTGCTGGTCGGCAGCGTCCTTGGCCTGCTCGGCCTGATGCTCGCCGATCCGCTGCTGGCGATGATCAAGACCGCGCTGGAACGCAGCGCCGAAACCGGCAACCCGGACGCGCCGCCGAAACCGGCGCGCCGCCGCCGCGCCGCAAAGGGCTGAAGCCCCTAGCCCAGCGCCTCGACCTGTTCGGCCAGCAACAGCCAGCGTTCCTCGGCCGCATCCTTCTCGGCGCGGGCGGCGGCAATTGCCTCGGTCAGCGCGGCGAAGCGCGCCGGATCGCGCGTATACAGGTCGGCATCGGCCAGCGCCGCCTCGTCGCGGGCAATCGCCGCCTCGATCGCCTCGATCCGCGCCGGCAGCAGATCATAATCGCGCTGGTCCTTGTAGCTGAGCTTGGTCGCCGGGGTGCGCGGCGGCGCGGCCTGCGCCTTCGCCGCCGCCGGCTTGCGCGGTTCCGCCACTGGCGCCCGCCGCCGTTCCCAGTCGGCATAGCCGCCGGCAACGACGTCGACCTTGCCGGACCCGTCGAGGCCCAGCGTCAGCGTCACCGTCCGGTCGAGGAAATCGCGGTCATGGCTGACGATCAGCACCGTCCCGTCATAATCGGCGATCACTTCCTGCAGCAGGTCAAGCGTCTCCAGGTCCAGGTCGTTGGTCGGCTCGTCCAGCACCAGCAGGTTGGATGCGCGGGCGAACTCGCGGGCCAGCAGCAACCGCGACTGTTCGCCGCCGGACAGCGTGCCGACCGGCGCGTCCGCCAGCCCCGGCGCGAACAGAAAGTCCTTCAGATAGCCCTGGATATGCTTGCGTGTCCCGCGCACGTCGATCCAGTCGCCACCGTCGGCGAGTATGTCGCGCACCCGCTTCTGCGGTTCCAGCAGGCTGCGTTGCTGGTCGATGACAATGCCGTCCAGCGTCCGCGCCAGCGTCACGCTGCCCTCGTCCGGCGCCAGCTCGCCGGTCAGCAGGCGCAGCAGCGTCGTCTTGCCCGCGCCGTTGGCGCCGACAATGCCGATTCGGTCGCCGCGCTGGATGCGCAGGGTGAAGTCGCGGATGACGGCGCGGCGCTCCGCCCCCTCGCCGAAATGCTTGCTCACCTTGTCGGCGACGATCACCGACTTGGTCTTCACGTCGTCGCTCGCCGCCGCCAGCTTGGCGGTACCGGCCGGGCCAAGCATCGCCGCGCGCTGCGCCCGCATCTGGTTCAGCTTTTCCAGCCGCCCCTGGTTGCGGCGGCGGCGCGCGGTGACGCCGCGTTCCAGCCAGTGCAGCTCCAGCTTCAGCTTGGCGTCCAGCTTCTCCGCCGCGCGCGCTTCCTCGGCGTAGACCTTCTCCATCCACCCCTCGAACCCGCCAAAGCCGATCTCGGCGCGGCGCAGGCTGCCGCGGTCGAGCCACAGCGTCGACCGGGTCAGCCGGGTCAGGAAGGTGCGGTCGTGGCTGATGACCAGAAAGGCGCCGGCGAATCGGTTCAGCCAGCCCTCCAGCCAGTCGATCGCCATCAGGTCCAAATGGTTGGTCGGCTCGTCGAGCAACAGCACGTCCGGCTCCTGCGCCAGCGCGCGGGCAATCGCGGCGCGGCGCCGCTCGCCGCCGCTCGCCGTCGCCGCCGGCCGGCCGAGGTCGAGGCCGATCTGGTCGGCGATCGCCTCGACCGCGTGGCGCTCCGGCGCATCCGGCCCGGACAGGGCGAAATCGCGCAGCGTCGGGTGGGCGGCGACCGGCGGGTCCTGTTCGAGCAGGATGACGCGGGCGCCCGGCACGATGGTCCGCCGCCCGGCATCGGCGTCGATCTGCCCGGCGAGCAGGCGCAGCAGCGTCGTCTTGCCGGCGCCGTTGCGGCCGATCAGCGCCAGCCGGTCGCGTGGGTTGATGTGGATGTCCAGCGCACTGAACAGCCAGCCGCTGCCCTGGATCAGGCCAAGGCCTTCGTAAGAGAGGATCGGTGCCGCCATCGCCGCTGCCCGATAGTCGGTCGGGCGGCGTCCGTCACCCCGTCGGCTCGCACTTTCGGCTGATCCGTCACATTCATGGCCTATTCAAGCCTTGCCGCTTATGGCGGTCGGCGAAATGAGGATTTCGACGCATCTTGCCCTGGCGGCGCTGGCGGCGTCCGGCCTGACCGGAACGGTCGCGCCGGCGGCGGCACAGCAGCGCGGCGCGCAGGAAGACGAAGCTCGGCGCGGCGATGTCCGGCCGCGCGGCAGTCTGTACGAAGTCTATCGCGCCCGGCGCGGCAACCCGGACAATGCCCGGCGCCCCAACGGACGCGGCGATCCGAACGCCGCCTATCCGATGCCGGAAAAACGCAACCCCTACGAAGCGATGCGCGCCCGGCGCGGCGACCAGTACGAAGCGTATCGCGCCCGTGTCCACGGGCAGGTCCGCTCGCTGCGGGAAATCGAAGGGCGTGTCGTCCCGCGCATGCCCGGCTCCACCTACATCGGGCCGGAATTCGATTCGGCCAGCGGCAACTACCGGCTGAAATTTCTGCGCGGCGGCCAGGTCATCTGGGTCGACGTCGACGGCCGGACTGGACAGGTGCGCGGCCGTTCGGGCTATTAAGGCGGCGCGCGGCGGAATGGATGCCGGTTTCCAGCAAAAGCGTCGCTGCGACAAAATTATAGAGCAAGCGGCGTGGTTCACCTATCACCCCGCTTGCTCTAGACAAGCGAACACCCGTTTCCCGAAAGGAATCCGATGCGCGTTCTGATCGTCGAGGACGAACCGAGCCTGGGCCAGCAGCTCCGCAATACCCTCGAAGCCGCGGGCTATGCGGTGGATCTCGCCACCGACGGCGAGGACGGCCATTTTCTGGGGGCGACCGAAAGCTACGACGCGGTCATCCTCGACCTCGGCCTGCCGGAAATCGACGGGCTGACCGTGCTCGACCGCTGGCGCAAGGACGGGCGGACAATGCCGGTGCTGGTGCTGACCGCGCGCGACAGCTGGTCGGACAAGGTCGCCGGGCTGGACGCCGGCGCCGACGATTATCTGGCCAAGCCGTTCCAGTCGGAAGAACTGATCGCCCGGCTGCGCGCGCTGATCCGCCGCGCCTCCGGCAATGCCAGTTCGGAACTGACCGCCGGCGATGTCCGCCTCGATACGCGCAGCGGCAAGGTCACCCTCGCCGGGGACCCGGTGAAGCTGACCGCGCAGGAATACAAGCTGCTCAGCTACCTGCTCCACCACAAGGGCAAGGTGGTCAGCCGCACCGAGCTGATCGAGCATATCTACGATCAGGATTTCGACCGCGACTCGAACACGATCGAAGTGTTCGTGACCCGTATCCGCAAAAAGCTGGGCGCCGACGTCATCACCACCATCCGCGGCCTCGGCTACAGTCTGGAGGACCCGGACGCCTGACCGCGCCCGCGCTTTGAATGACCGCCGAACCAGACGACCTGCCGGAAACTCCCGCGCGGCGGCGTTCGACCGGCTCGCTCAGCCGGCGGATGATCGTCGTCGCCGCGCTGTGGATCAGCCTGCTGCTGCTCGGCGGCGGCATGGCGCTCGATCGGGTGCTCAGCACGGCGATCACCCGCAATTTCGACGAATCGCTCGAATATGTGCTGACCGCGATGATCGCCTCGGCGGAAATCGGCCCGAATGGAGAGGTGCTGCTCAACCGCCCGCTCGGCGACCAGCGCTTTCTCGAACCCTATTCCGGCCTCTATTACCAGATCAGCGGCGACGGCTTCGACCATTTCCGTTCGCGCTCGCTGTGGGATCGCGCGCTCGCCGTCGCCCCCGGCCATGCCGACGAGAATGTCCATGTCTATGACAGCAAGGAATTTGCGGACGCGCCGCTGCGCGTGCTCGAACGCGATCTGAAACTGCCGGGGTCGTCGGTCGTCTGGCGGTTCCAGGTCGCCCAGTCGCGCGAAGGGCTGAACGCCCAGATCGCGACGTTGCGCGAAACGCTGATCAAGAGCTTCGCGCTGCTCGGTATCGGGCTGATCGCGCTCGCCGCGCTGCAGACCTTCTATGGCCTGTGGCCGCTCAGGAAGGTGCGGGAAGCGATCAGCGCGATGCGCACCGGCAAGGCCAGCCGGGTGACGGAAGCGATGCCGAACGAGGTCACGCCGATGGTCGAGGAACTGAACGCCCTGCTCGAACATAACGAACGGCAGGCGGAAGAGGCGCGGCGCCATGCCGGCAACCTCGCCCACGCACTGAAAACGCCGCTGACCGTGATCATGAACGCGGCGACCGCCGCCGCGCCGGATCTGGCCGAATCGGTGATGCGCGAAGCGACGACGATGCGCCGGCAGGTCGACCACCATCTCGCCCGCGCCCGCGCCGTCGGCCGGCGCGGCCACGCCCATAGCCGGGCGGAGGTGTGGCCCAGCCTGCAGGCGGTCGAACGCGCCGTCTCCCGCCTCTACGAAAATGTCCGCCTCGACATGGACGGGCGCAAGGACCTGGCCGTCCGCGTCGAGCGGCAGGACCTCGACGAAATGCTCGGCAACCTGATCGAGAACGCGGCGAAATACGGCGGCGGCAGCGTGTTCGTCACCGTCGGCGCCGACAACGGCTTCGTCGATATCGCGATCGAGGACGACGGCCTCGGCATCCCGGAGGAAAAGCGCGAGCGGCTGTTCCAGCGCGGCGAACGGCTCGACACCACCAAGCCCGGCACCGGCCTCGGCCTTGCCATCGTCCGCGACGTCGCCGAAATCTACGAAGGCTCGGTCGCGCTGGAGGAAAGCGAGGACCTCGGCGGCCTCCTCGTCCGCCTCCGTCTCCCCGCAGCGGGTTAGAGTTTGCCCTGTTTAAGCTGCACCGGCCCGCTCCCCCACCCGCCACGATCCCCTGGATCCCGCCCGCTTCGGCGAACCCCCGCCCGGCGCCGACGAACGACATCGCCACGCCTTGCCTGCGAAAACCGTGCGTTTACAACAGGCCCATCCATATCAGCATCCCGGGGACTTCGATGACCAAGCGCAATCTGATCGGGGCGGCAATGCTCGCTCTGGCGACCACCCTCGCCCAACCTGCCGTCGCCCAGGCGGCACCGGCCGCCGCGACGCCGGCGAAGCCGACCTTCGGCAGCTTCGGCTTCGACATCGCCGGCATGGACAGGGGCGTCGCGCCCGGCGACGATTTCTACAAATTCGCCAATGGCGGCTGGGACAAGGCGACCGCCATTCCCGAAGACCGTGCCTCCTGGGGCTCTATGGTCGTGCTGCGCGACCTGTCGGACCAGCGCACCCGCGCGGTGATCGAGGAATCGGCCGGCGCCCATGCCGCGCCCGGTTCCGCGACGCAGAAGGTCGGCGACTATTTCGCCAGCTTCATGGACGAAGCGGCGATCGAGGCGAAGGGCGCCACGCCGCTGCAACCGCAACTTGCAGAGATCGCGGCGGCCAAGTCGGCCAGCGATATCGCCCGGCTGTTCGGCGAGGACCAGTGGCTCGGCATCGACACGCCGATCGGCGGCGGGGTCGAACAGGACCTGAAGGACAACACCGTCTACGCCGTCTACATCGGCCAGGGCGGGCTCGGCCTGCCCGACCGCGACTATTATCTGGTCAAGGACAATCCGAAATTCGCCGAGGCGCGGACCAAATATCAGGCCTATATCGCCCAGCTGCTGACCCTTGCCGGCATCGGCGACGCGGCGGCGAAGGCGCAGCGCATCTTCGACCTGGAGACCAAGATCGCCCAGACCCACTGGACCCGCGCCGAATCGCGCCAGATCGACAAGCTCTACAACCCGGTCGCCACCGCCGACATCGCCGCCACATACCCCGGCTTCGACTGGCATGCCTTCCTGACCGCCGCCGGCGTCGCCGACCAGCCGCAGATCGTCGTCACCCAACCGAGCGCCGTCACCGGCATCGCCGCCCTCGTCGCGTCGGAACCGCTGGACACGTGGAAGGACTATCTCGCCTTCCGCGCGATCAGCAACGCCGCCCCGCTGCTGTCCAAGCCGTTCGTCGACGCCAATTTCGCGCTCTACGGCAACACCCTCGCCGGCACGCCGCAGTTGAAGGAACGCTGGAAGCGCGGCGTCGATCTGGTCAACGGCGGCATGGGCGAAGCGGTCGGCGAACTCTACGTCGCCAAATATTTCCCGCCCGAATCCAAGGCAAAAATGGAGGCGCTCGTCGCCAATCTGCGCACCGCGCTCGACGGCCGACTGTCGCGGCTGGCGTGGATGGCGCCTGAAACCAAGGCCAAAGCGCGCGCCAAGCTCGCCGCCTTCACCTCGAAAATCGGCTATCCCGACACATGGCGCGATTATGGAAAGCTGGAGATCCGCCGCGACGATGCCTTCGGCAACGCCCAGCGCGCCCGCCGCTTCGAATATCAGCGCAACCTCGACAAGATCGGCAAGCCGGTCGACAAAAGCGAGTGGGGGATGACCCCGCAGACGGTCAACGCCTATGCCAACCCGCTGATGAACGAAATCGTGTTCCCGGCGGCGATCCTGCAGGCGCCGTTCTTCGACCCCAATGCCGACGACGCGATCAACTACGGCGCGATCGGCGCGGTCATCGGCCACGAACTCAGCCACCATTTCGACGATCAGGGCCGCAAATTCGACCCGCAGGGCAACCTGGCCGACTGGTGGACGGCGGAGGATGTCACCCGCTTCAAGACCTATACCGACAAGGTCGTCGCCCAGTACGGCGCCTATGAACCGATCCCCGGCAGCCATGTGAACGGCGAACTGACGCTGGGCGAGAACATGGCCGACCTCGCCGGCCTCAACATCGCCTACGACGCCTACCAGTTGTCGCTCCACGGCAAGCCGGCGCCGGTGATCGACGGCTACACCGCCGATCAGCGCTTCTTCCTCGGCTATGCGCAGGTCTGGCGGTACAAGGCGCGCGACGCTGCGGTGCAGCAGCAACTGACCACCGACCCGCACACGCCGGGCAACTGGCGCCCCTATGTCGTGCGCAACCTCGACGCCTGGTACAAGGCGTTCGACGTCAAACCGGGCCAGACATTCTACCTGGCGCCGGATCAGCGCATCAAGGTCTGGTAAGCCACGGGCGGCGGGGGCCGGCGACCGCGCCGGCCCCGCCCGTCAGGCGTTCCGTCACTCGCGCCCGGGGCCGAGCGCCGGGTCCAGATCGCGCGGCCGCACGAAACGAGCCAGCACCCCGCCCCCGGCGTCGATGTCGGCCCAGCGGTCGACGGCGAATTGCAGCTCAGCCAGGCTGGCGGTCGGAAATTTCTCCTCGACATCGTCGCGCAGCCGGTCCTCCGGCCGGTCCGGCACCAGCAGCAGCACCAGATCCTCCAGCCCCGGATTGTGCCCGGCGAGCAGCAGGCTGCCAACATCGTCCGCCGTCTCGCGCACCAGGTCGCACAGCGTCGCGGCGGAGGCGAGGTAGATGCGCTTGTCCCACACCGGCGTCATCGGCCGGCCCAGCCCGTCCCACACCCCGTCCAGCGTCTGCACCACCCGCACCGCCGGCGACGCGATCACCCGGTCGAACGCCATGCCCGCCTCGCGCATGTGGCGGCCGACGGTCCGCGCCGCGCGCGCGCCCTTGGCGTTCAACGGCCGGTCGAAATCCCTGGGCACGGTGTCGTCCCATTGCGACTTGGCATGGCGCAGCAACGTCAACGTCTTCATCGTGTCTCCGGCATCCGCTCTCCGCCTGTCTCTTGCCCCACTTCCGTTACCGATGAAAGGCGTCCGCCGACCCGCGCGACCGCTTCGGCCAGGGTGACGCGCGTCACCGGCGTGCCGGGCGGAAAAGCGGTGAGCAGGCGTGACGGCATCGCGGCGGACAGCAGCACGAAGGTGCCGTGGTCGTCGGCGCGGCGGATCAGCCGGCCGAACGCCTGCGCCAGCCGGGCGCGGATCATCCGGTCGTCATAGGCGCCGCCGCCACCCGCCATCTTGCGCGCGACGTGGAGGACGCTCGGCTTCGGCCACGGCACCCCCTCCATCACCACCAGCCGCAGCGAATGGCCGGGCACGTCGACGCCGTCGCGCAGCCCGTCGGTGCCGAGCAGCGAGGCGCGCGGATCGTCGCGGAAGATGTCGACCAGCGTGCCGGTGTCGATCGGGTCGACATGCTGGGCGAACAGCGGCAACCCGTCGCGCGCCAGCCGGTCGGCGATCCGCGCGTGGACGGCGCGCAGCCGCCGGATCGCGGTGAACAGGCCAAGCGTGCCGCCGCCCGCTGCCGCGATCAGCGCGGCATAGGCGCCGGCGAGCTGAGCGATGTCGCCGCGCTTGACGTCGGTGACGATCAGCACCTGCGCCTGCGCGCCGTAGTCGAACGGGCTGGCCGCGGCGAAATGTATCGGCGGCTGGGTCAGGTGGACGGCGCCGGTGCGCGCCTCCGCCGCCGCCCAGTCACCGCCGCCGGTCAGCGTCGCGGAGGTGACGAGCACGCCATGCGCCGACTTCAGCACCGCGTCGGCCAGCGGCCGCGTCGGGTCGAGCCAGTGGCGGTGCAGGCCGATGTCATATTCGCGCCCCTCCGCCCGGTCGACCGCCAGCCAGTCGACGAAATCGGGGTCGACCGGCCCGCCGGCACGGGCGAGCAGCGCCAGCCAGCCGGACAGCGTCTCGGTCCGCCAGCCGAGCGAGGCGATCGCCCCTTCCACCCGCGCCCGCGCCTGCCCGTCCAGCCAGTCCGGCCCGTCCTGCAGCACCGCCTCCAGCCGGCGGCCGAGCCGGACCAGCGGGCGCAGGATCGCATCCAACGCCTCCGCCGCCACCCCCGCCGCCTCGACCAGCGCACCATCGAGCGCCGCCATCTCGGTTTCCAGCCCGTATCCGGCATCCTCGCCACCGTCGCGGGCGTAGACGGCGCCGCGCACCGCCGCGAGCAGCGCCTCGACCGGGCCAAGCGCCCCCCCTTCCGCCACCCGCTGCAACCAGCCGTCGCCGGGCAGCGCCTGCGCCGCCGTCGTCGCGGCGGCGATCGCCCGGCCGCCTTCCTCGTCATAGCTGGCGACGTCGGACAGGCGGGCGGCCAGCCCGCGCCGGCGGCCGCGCCCCTTGCGCTCCGGCCCGGTGATCCACCGGCGCAGCTCGATCGCCTCCTGCCCGGACAGCGCGGTCGAGAACATCGAATCGGCCGCCTCGAACAGATGATGCCCCTCGTCGAAGACGATGCGGGTCGGGCGCTGCGCCTCCTCCCGCCCGCGAGCGGCGTTGACCATGACCAGCGCGTGGTTGGCGACGACGATGTCGGCATTGGCGCTGGCACGGACCGCGCGCTCGATGAAGCATTTGCGGTAATGCGGGCAGCCGGCATAGACGCACTCGCCGCGCCGGTCGGTCAGCGCGGTCGATCCGTTGCGGCGGAACAGCGTCGGCAGCCAGCCGGGCAGGTCGCCGCCGATCATGTCCCCGTCGCGGCTATAGGCGGCCCAGCGCGCGACAAGCTGCGCCAGAATCGCCGCCCGCCCGGCAAAGCCGCCCTGCAGCGCATCCTCCAGGTTCAGCAGGCACAGGTAATTCTCCCGCCCCTTGCGGACGACCATCCGCCGCCGCCGCGCCGCCGGCTCGGGGAACAGCTTCGCCCCCTCGCGGTCCAATTGCCGCTGCAACGCCTTGGTATAGGTCGATACCCAGACGGCGCCGCCCGCCGCCTCCGCCCACAGCGAGGCGGGCGCCAGATAGCCCAGCGTCTTGCCGATGCCGGTGCCCGCCTCCGCCAGCATCACCGTCGGCGTATCGCGGGCAACGCGCGGGCGGAACACCGCGCTCGCCGCCTCGGCATAGGCGCGCTGGCCCGGCCGCGTCTCCGCCCCCGCCCCGGTCAACTGGTCGAGCCGGTCAAGCGCCGCCGCCGGGGCGACGCTGATCGGGCGCGGCGCCGGGCGCTGCCCGCTCTCCTCCCATTCCGGCAGCTTGGCGAACAGCCAGCGTTCGGCCTGCGCCGGCCGCCGCAGCCGGTCGCCGACCGCCGCCGCCCACGGCCAGCGCAGCCGGTGCAGCGCCTGCGCCGCCGTCCACGCCCCTTCCCGCTCCGGCCAGCTTTCGTCCTCCAGACGGTCAAGCAAAACCCCGGCCGCACGCAGCAGCAGCGCGGCGGTCTCGACGTCACCGGCCGGCGGCGGCAGGCCCAG
Organism: Sphingomonas flavalba; assembly: GCF_047553045.1. Lineage (GTDB taxonomy): Bacteria > Pseudomonadota > Alphaproteobacteria > Sphingomonadales > Sphingomonadaceae > Sphingomonas_L > Sphingomonas_L flavalba_A. The sequence continues at coordinate 2,560,340 of NZ_CP180208.1, forward strand.
CGCCGTCGCCAGCCCTTTCGGCGTCGGCACCGCGAAACGCGCCGGGTGGACGAAGGCGAACAGCTCCAGCAGGTCCAGCCCGGACAATTCGGCATAACCCAGCCGCTGGCCGACCAGCGGCGCGCCAAGCAGGATCATTGGCGTATCCGCCGCCCGCGCGATCGCCTCGCCACGCCCCACCGCCCGCGTCTCGCCATCCGGCGCCGCGATCCAGATACCGGCATGGCTCGCGTGCAGGGCAGGATAGGCAAGCGACATCGCACGACCCTTGCCCACCCGGAACAGGTTGGCAACACCCTTCGCCACCCCAACCCCACACCCCCACCCCGTCATGGCGAGCGCAGCGAAGCAATCCACACCCCCGGGCCGATTTGCCCGCCCCCGGTTGCGCTTCGCGGCAACAGGCGGCACAGGGCGGGGGTGACCATGAACGATCCCATCGCGCTCCGCGCCGCCGCGCTGCAGTCCAAGGCCTGGCCGTACGAGGAGGCGCGCAAGCTGCTGAAACGCTACCCGGACGGCGCGCCGGCCAAGGGCCATGTGCTGTTCGAGACCGGCTACGGCCCGTCGGGCCTGCCGCATATCGGCACGTTCAACGAAGTGCTGCGCACGACGATGGTCAGGAATGCGTTCCACGCCCTGTCGGACGTGCCGACCCGGCTGATCGCGTTCAGCGACGACATGGACGGGCTGCGCAAGGTGCCGGACAATGTGCCGAACAAGGCGATGCTCACCGAACATCTCGGCAAGCCGCTGACCCGCATTCCCGACCCGTTCGAAAAATACGAATCCTTCGCGCATCACAACAATGCGATGCTGCGCGCCTTTCTCGACCGGTTCGGCTTCGATTACGAATTCGCCTCGTCGACCGACTATTACCTGTCCGGCCGCTTCGACGCGGCGCTGAAGCAGGTGCTCGTCCATTACGACGCGATCATGGCGGTGATGCTGCCGACGCTGCGCGCCGAACGCCGCGCCACCTATTCCCCGGTGCTGCCGATCAGCCCGAAGAGCGGGGTGGTGCTGCAGGTACCGGTCGAGGTGGTCGACGCCGAAGCCGGGCTGATCCGCTTCGAGGATGAGGGTGAGACGATCGTCCAGTCGGCGCTGTCCGGCCTCGCCAAGCTGCAATGGAAGGTCGACTGGGCGATGCGCTGGGTCGCGCTCGCCGTCGATTACGAGATGGCCGGCAAGGACCTGATCGATTCGGTCGTCCAGTCGGGCAAGATCGCCCGCATCCTCGGCGCCCGCCCGCCGGAAGGCTTCAACTACGAGATGTTCCTCGACGAAAAGGGCGAGAAGATCTCCAAGTCGAAGGGCAACGGCCTGTCGCTCGAACAGTGGCTGACCTACGGCACGGAAGAGAGCCTGGCCTTCTTCGCCTATCGCGAGCCGAAAAAGGCGAAGCAGTTGCACATGGGCGTCATCCCGCGCGCGATCGACGATTACTGGCAGTTCCGCGCCGCCTATCCCGGTCAGCCGGTCGAACAGCGGCTCGGCAACCCGGTCCATCACATCCACGACGGTGCCGTGCCGGCGGAGCCGCTGCCGGTCACCTTCAGCCTGCTGCTCAACCTCGCCGGCGTGCTCGGTGCCGACGCCACCGCCGCGCAGGTATGGGGGTACCTTTCCAATTACGTGGCTGATGCAACCCCGATAACCTACCCGGAACTCGACCGGCTGATCGGCCACGCCCTCGCCTATAACCGCGACGTCGTCGCCCCGACCCTCAATCGCCGCAAGGCGACCGGGGTCGAGGCGGAGGCGCTCGCCGCGCTCGACACCTTCCTCGCCGCCGCCGACCCGGCGACCGGCGCCGACGCGCTGCAGAACGAAATCTACGAGATCGGCAAACGCTTCTACGGCAAGGAGGCTCTGCGCGACTGGTTCAAGGCGCTCTACGAAACCCTGCTCGGCTCGCCGCAAGGCCCGCGCATGGGCAGCTTCATCGCGCTCTACGGCGTCGCCAATAGCCGCCGCCTGATCGCCGAAGCGCTCGGTGCTTAAACGCCTGCTGCTCGCGCTGCTGTTGCTGCTCGGCGTGGCAACGGCGGCGCAGGCGGCCAGCCCGCGCGCCCTGCTGACCGCGGCGATCTTCGACGATGCGGACAAGACGGCGGTGCTCGCCGGCATCGACGCCGCCGGCCGCGCCGCAACGACAACCCTCGCCCACGCCCCGCGCGACAGCGAGGCGCGGCTGGTGAAGGCGATGGCGGTCGGCTACCGCGCGACGCTGGAACGCAGCCGGCAGGGCGCGATGGCGGCGCGGACGGAGATCGAGGCGGTCGTCGCCGCCGAACCGCACAACCCGGACGCGCAGATCGCCGTCGCCGGCTGGCATCTCGACGCGATCGCCAGCGCCGGCGCCCTGCCCGCCCGGCTGGTGCTCGGCGCCAGCCGCGACGCCGGGCTGGCCGCGCTCGACCGGGCGGTGGCGCTGCGCCCCGACCATGCGATGTATCCGGCGCTCGCCGCGCTGATGCGGATCAGGCTCGACCCGCGCGACATCGCCCGCGCCCGTTCGCTGGCCGAGGCGGCGGTGGCGGCGGAAGCGACAACCCCGCTCGACCGGCTGCTCCGCCAGCGCGCCGCCGCTTTGCTCGAACCGCTCCGCGCCGGCGACGGCAAGCGCGCCAGCGCCCTTGCCGTCCGCCTGCTGCCGCTCGGGCAGGTCAAGCGCTAGAGTTTGTCCGCTTCAGGCGGAAACGGCACCTGCCCGCTCCCCCACCCGGCCTCCCATATCATACTGCCGTTGGGAGGCCGGGTGGGGGAGCGGGCAGGTGCCGCTTAAACAGGACAAACTCTAAGCGCCGTCACCCCCGCTTTTTCGTCGCGATCCAGGCGTCGATCTTCTTCTCCAGCACGCTCATCGGCAGCGCCCCGGTCATCAGCACCTGGGCATGGAATTCGCGCGGGTCATATTGCGCGCCCAGTTCCTGCTGCGCCTTGGCTTTCAGCTTCAGAATGGTCAGCGCGCCGATCTTGTAGGCCAGCGCCTGCCCCGGAATGGCAATGTAACGCTCAACCTCGGCAACGGCATCGGTCTCGCTCATCGGCGAGTTGGCCAGCATGTAGGCGATCGCCCGGTCGCGGGTCCAACCCTTGGCGTGGATGCCGGTGTCGACGACCAGCCGCATCGCGCGCAGCATCTCGTCGCTCAGGCCGCCCATCCGCTGATAGGGGTCGGTCTCGACGCCCAAGTCCTTGTACAGCGTCTCGGCATAGAGCGCCCAGCCCTCGACGAAGGCGGTGTTGCCGCCAAAACGCATGAAGGCGGGCAGCGCCGGATTCTCCTGCGCCAGGCTGATCTGGAAATGATGGCCCGGCACCGCTTCGTGCAGGTAGAGCGTCTCCATCCCCCACAGGTAGCGGCTCGGCAGATCATAGGCGTTGTAGTAGAACACGCCCGGGCGCGATCCGTCCGGCGTGCCCTGCTGGTACGACCCGCCGGCATCGGTCTTTTCCCGGTAATCCGGGACCGGGCGAATCTCCAGCGGCGACTTGGGCAGGGTGGAAAACTGCTCGGGAATGCGGGTCCACACCCGCTTGCCGATCGCCTCATAGCCTTCGCGCAACTGGTCCTTGCTGGTCGGCTTGAACCGCGCGTCCCCGCGCAGGAAGGTGAAGAATTCGGCGAGCGTGCCCTTGAAACCGACCTGCTGCTTCACCGCCTCCATCTCGGCGGTGATCCGCTTCACTTCCGACAGGCCGAGGTCGTGAACATAGTCCGCGGTCAGCGGCAGCGTCGTGTTCTGCTCGATCAGATAAGCATAGAGCCGGTCGCCGCCCGGCATCGCGGACAGGCCGACACTGTCACGCGCTACCGGCAGATACTCGTTTTTCAGGAAATCGCGCAGCCGGATGTCGGCCGGGATGATCTGGTCTCGGATAATGTCGGCATAAGCCTTGGTCAGCCGCGCCCGGTCGGCGGCGGCCATGCCGTCGGGAAACGCCTTGACCGGCCCGTAAAAGGTCGATCCTTCCACCCCTTGCGCAATCTGCAGGTCAAGCTGGTCGATGACGTTGTTGACCACCAGCTTCGGCTGGACGACGCCGGCCTTCATCCCCTGCCGGAAGCGGGTGATCGCCTCGTCGAGCAGGTGCACATATTCGCGGTGCCGCTTCAGGTTGTTCTCGTAATCGGCCAGCGTCTTGAACGGCGCCGCCCCCTGGCCGGAGGCAATGTCCGGGTAGAAGGTGTGGAAACCATAGAAATGGTCGATCGGCCGCACCGCGGTCAGCGCCAGCAGGTCCGGTTGCAGGCCACGCAGGCCAAGCTCGGTCTGCCATTTGAACACGTCGTAGGCGACCTGGTTGGTGGGGTTCAGCCTGGCCCGGTCGATAGCGCGCAGCGCGGCAAGGTCATCCTCCGCCGCCTTGCGTTCACCCGCGAAATACGCGTCGCTCAGATAATCGCCGAGCCGGTCGGCATAGCGCAGGTCGCCACGGAACAGCGCCTGGATCGGGTTGCGCTTCAGCCCGGCCTCGTCGCTGTCGTGGAACAACGCCAGCAGCCGGGCATCCTCCGCCCCCTGGCTGGCGGCGGGAGAGGGCGTCGGGGCCTGCGCGCCGACAGGCGCCATGGGCAAGGCAAAGGCGGCACCGGCAAGCAGCGCGGCGCAAACAGAACGGATCGATGGCATCGGAAAAGACTCCGCTTTCAGCATGGCCCCAGCTTTAGGCCGAAGCCCTGATAAACGGGAGGAATTTTTCGACGAACAGCATGCCCGCGTGGCGAAGCGGGCATGAAAATGGGGCCGGCGGTAAACCGCCGCCCCCGAAATCCGGTCCTGACCGACTCCTTTACCAGAAGAAACCGCGATGGACGGTCAGCACCCGGCCGGTCCGCATGTTCACCAGCAGCACATCGTTGCCGTACCGGACCCAGCGGGTTCCGGCGCGCGGCGCGCCCAGCCGGTAAGCGGCGGGATTGCCGATCAGGTAACGCTGGCCGTAAAAGGCGCGCGGCAGACTGTAACCGACAGTCACCGGCCGATAGCGCCATCCGCGAACCGGCGCGGCATAGGCCGGGCGGCGAAAGGCGTTGCGGTTGGTCCGGCGGTAATCCTGCCAGTCCTCGCGATATTCGCGGCGGGCCTCACGCACGTCGCGCTGCTGCTTGCGCACGTCCTGCTGGGTACCGTACCGCCGCGCGTGATCAAGCTGCTGCTGCTGGCGCTGGATCTCCATCCGGTCCCGCTGCAATTCGCCACGCGACTGCGCAATGGCAGAAGTGGCGGGAAGCGCGACGGCCGCCATCAGGGCGGTGAAAATCAGTTTGCGCATGGTCTGTCTCCAATCTCCCAGGCCTGCTCCGAACGCGCCATTCGCATTTCGGTGCCGGCCTGGTTCCCGTCTTCTCGTCGATTCGTGCTGAATTCGCGCGGAATGACTTCGTCAGCGAAATGAAAGGAAATCGGGCGGGAGCTAAAGAAAGCTGTACGGATCGACATCGACGGCGACGCGCACGCTCGCCGGCCAATCAAGCGCGCCCAGCCAGTCGCGGATCACCTCCTGCACCGGCAGGGCGCGGCGGGCGTGAACCAGCAGGCGCTGGCGGTGCCGTCCACGCAACATGGCAAGTGGCGCCGGCGCCGGGCCATAGACCTGCATGCCGTCGACACGCGGCGCGGCGCGGCCGATCAGCCGCGCCGTCTCCACCGCCGCCTCCGCCTTTTCCGATGACACGACGATCGCGGCGAAGCGGCCGAACGGCGGCGCCCCGGCATCGCGCCGCGCGGCGGTTTCCGCCGCGTAGAAGCCGTCGGCGTCGCCGGTGACAAGCGCGCGGATCACCGGCGCTTCGGGATCGAAGGTCTGGACGAGCACCCGCCCCGGCTTCTCCCCCCGCCCGGCGCGGCCGGCGACCTGGGCGATCTGCTGGAAACTCCGCTCGGCGGCGCGCAGGTCGCCGCCCTGCAAGCCCAGATCGGCATCGACGACGCCGACCAGCGTCAGTTCGGGGAAATGATAGCCCTTGGTGATCAACTGGGTGCCGACGACGATGTCGATCGCTCCCGCCTCCATCCGCGCGACGAACTCGGCGGCGCGGGCCGGGGACCAGATGGTGTCAGATGTGACGATAGCGGTCCGCGCCTCCGGAAACAGGGCAGTGACCTCGTCGGCGATCCGCTCGACACCGGGGCCGCAGGCGACCAGACTATCCTCCGCCTTGCATTCCGGACAGGCGGTCGGCGGCGTCATCAGGTGACCGCAATGGTGGCATTGCAACCGGCGGACCAGCCGATGCTCCACCATCCAGGCGGTGCAGTTCGGGCATTGGAAGCGGTGGCCGCAGGCACGGCACAGGGTCAGCGGCGCATAGCCGCGCCGGTTGAGGAACAGCAGCGCCTGCTCGCCGCGCTCCAGCGTTTCCGCCAGCGCCGCGACCAGCGCCGGGGCCAGCCAGCGCCCGCGCTCCGGCGGGTCGGCGACCAGGTCGAGCGCGGCGATGTCCGGCATATCCGCCCCGCCATAGCGCGCCGGCAAATGCAGCACGCGATAGCGGCCGATCTCAACCTGATGCAGCGTCTCGATCGCCGGCGTGGCGGAAGCGAGCACGACCGGAATCCCCTCCAGCATCGCCCGCATCACCGCGACGTCGCGGGCGTGGTAGGGAACGCCCTCTTCCTGCTTGAAGCTGGTCTCGTGCGCTTCGTCGACAACGATCAGGCCGAGCGCCGGATAGGGCAGGAACAGCGCCGATCGCGCGCCAACCACCACCTTCGCCTCGCCGCTGGCGATCGCCCGCCAGGCGCGGCGGCGCTGCGACTGGCGCAGGTCGGAATGCCAGGCGACCGGGGCAACGCCGAACCGCGCCTCGAACCGGCGCAGGAACGGCTCGGTCAGCGCGATCTCCGGCAACAGCACCAGCGTCTGCCGCCCGGCGCGTAGTGCGGCGGCGATCGCCTCGAAATAGACCTCCGTCTTGCCGGAGCCGGTAACGCCATCGAGCAGGATCGGCTGGAACGCCGCGGCATCGACCGCCGCGGCCAGATCGGCGGCCACCGCCGCCTGCGCCTCGGCCAGCACCGGCGGCGCATGGTTGGGGTCGGGGACCGGATAGGGGCTGTCGAGCGCAACCTCGACCGGCTCGATCGCCCCGGCCTTGACCAGTCCGCGAATCACCGCGTCGGACACGCCGCCGATCGCCGCCAGTTCGCGGACCAGTCCCTGCCGCTCGCCGATCCGCTCCAGCGCCTGCGCCCGCTGCGGCGTCGTCCGCTCGGGCGTTCGCCCCGTCGCCCGGTATTCGGTGATGCTGCGCCCGCCTTCCAGCGCGGATGCGCTGGCCAGCGCCATGCGTAGCACCGCCGCCGGGGGCGCGAGATAATAGGCGGCGGTCCACTCGATCAGCCGGCGCAGCGGCGCCGGCAGCGGCGGCGCGTCGTGCACGCCGACAAGGTTGCGCAGCCGGTTGTCGCCAACCTCGCCGGCAGAAGGCAGTGATTCCGCTTCCCACACCACGCCGGTCAACTGGCGCGGACCGAGCGGGGCGACGACGATGCTGCCGGGCGCAACGTCCATGCCGCGCGGCACCCGGTAGTCGAGCGGGCCGAGCGCGGGGTTGAGCAGCAGGACGCGGGCGCGGGACATGATCGTCAGTTAGGCGCTGCCGCGCGCTTCGCAAAGGCTCAGAGCAGCGCGAGCGCGGCCAGCGCATCGCGGATCGCCGGCGGCAGGGCCTCCCCGCCGGTAGCCGCGGCCAGGTCGGGCGGCGCATCCGCCCCGGTCAGGTACCGCCAGCCCTGATGGGCGCGGCGCGGCCAGGCCTGCACCGGCAGCAGTGCCGCATCGAGCCGGATGATCCAGCGCGGCGCGTCGGCGACCGGCTCGAAAGCGACGATCGTCTGCCGAGCGACCAGATGGTGCTTGATGATCCAGTACAGCGATCCACCGACCAACTCGGCATGGCGCGTCGGCCGGTACCGTGTGGTCACGTCAACGGTGCCGCCGGTAGCGCGCGCCGCGATCCGCCCGGCCAGCGCCTCGAACCCGGTGCAGCCGACCGCGACCTTGGTCATGTGCAGCGCCGCCATGCCCGCCCGCGTCAGCCGACCAGGCCGGACGCCGCGGCCAGCCCGAGAAACACGAAGAACCCCATCGAATCGGTGGTCATCGTCACGAAGATCGACGACGCGACCGCCGGGTCGGCCTTCAGCCGCTCCAGGGTCAGCGGCACCAGCACCCCGGCCAGCCCGGCAATGACGATATTGGCCAGCATCGCCGTCGCGATCACCACGCCCAGCAACGGGTTCTGGAACACCAGCGACACGCACAGGCCGATCACCACCGCAATCGTCGCGCCATTCAGCAGCGCGACGCGGATCTCGCGCATCACCGCGCGCCAGCGGTTGGTCCGGGTCAACTGGTTGGTGGCAAGCGCCCGCACGGTGACGGCCAGCGTCTGCGTCCCCGCATTGCCGCCAACCCCGGCGACGATCGGCATCAGTGTCGCCAGCGCGACCATCCGCTGGATCGTCCCTTCGAACAGGCTGATGATCGACGACGCGACAAGGGCGGTGGCCAGGTTGACGACCAGCCAGCGCACCCGCGCACGGTAGCTGTCGAGCACCGGCTCGTTGATGTCGCCGTCGCCGGCGCCGGACAGCTTCAGCACGTCCTCGCCGGCTTCCTCCTGAACGATGTGGAGGATGTCGTCGACGGTGATCATGCCGACCAGCCGCCCGGCCTGATCGACGACGGCGGCAGAGATCAGCCCGTATTTCTGGAAGCGCAACGCCACTTCCTCCTGATCCATGTCGACCGGGATCAGGGTCTGCTCGCGCTGCATCACGTCGGCGAGCTGGATAGTGCGCGGCGTGCGCAGCACCCAGCTCAGCCGCAGCGTGCCGATCGGCCGGTGTGCCGGGTCGACAACAAAGATTTCCCAGAAATCGGTCGTGAGGTCCTCGTTGGACCGCAGATAGTCGAGCAGATCGCCGACCGTCATATTCTCACGCACCGCGATCAGCTCGCGCTGCATCAGCCGGCCGGCCGATTCCTCCGGGTAGCTGAGCGCCTCCTCGATCGCGGCGCGGTCGTCCGGGTCAAGCGCGCGCAGCACCGCCCGCTGCTCGTCCTCTTCCAGATCCTCGATGATCGCGACAGCGTCGTCGGTGTCGAGCTGGCCGGCGATGTCGGCGACCTGGTGCGCGTCGAGCTCGTCGAGCAGCGCCTCGCGCACCCAGTCGTTCATCTCGGCGAACACGTCGGCGTCGAGCATCTCGGCCAGCGCGGTGGCCAGCGCCGGGCGCCGCTCTTCCGGCGCCACCTCGAACAGGTCGGCGATGTCGGCCGGGTGCAGCGGCGCGACCAGCGCCCGCGCGCCCTCGTCATCGCCCGCCTCGACCCGGTCGAGGACGGCGGCGACAAATGCCGGGGTCAGCCGGTCCTCGTCGTCATGGCTGGGCTCGACGGCGGCATCGGTGGCGGCAAGCTCGCTTTCGCTCATCGCTGCGCTCCTCACTCTCGATCCCGGTGGCGCACCGCCTTAGGCGCGTCGGGCGCGGAATGGCAATCTCCTTCCATCCGGCGCGCCCGGCCCTATATGGGCCACCTTCCCACACGCGCAGGAGACCGCCGATGGCCGACGCCGAAACCCTGACCTTCACCCTGGACACCGGCGATGTCGTCATCCGCCTGCGCCCGGACCTCGCCCCGAACCACGTCGCCCGCATCAGCGAGCTGGCGCGCGAGGGCTTTTACGACGGCGTCGTGTTCCACCGCGTCATCGACGGATTCATGGCGCAGGGCGGCGACCCGACCGGCACCGGCACCAGCGGCTCGTCCAAGCCGGACCTGAAGCAGGAATTCTCCGCCGAACCGCATGTTCGCGGCGTCTGCTCGATGGCGCGCACCTCAAACCCGGACAGCGCCAACAGCCAGTTCTTCATCTGCTTCGACGACGCCCGCTTCCTCGACCGTCAGTACACGGTCTGGGGTGAAGTGGTGTCGGGCATGGAGCATGTCGACGCGCTGCCGAAGGGCGAGCCGCCGCGTAGCCCCGGCAAGATCGTCAAGGCGACCGTCGCCTGATGCCGTCCAGGTGGCGGCCGGGCGCCCGCCCGGCCGCCATCACACCTTGATCGTCTTGATCAGCCAGTCGCGAAACAGGCGCACGGCACGCGATTCCAGCGCCCGCGGTCGGCAGACGAACCAGTAGCTGTACGGGCTGGCAAGGTCGAAACCGAACAGGCTGGTCAACCTGTCGTCATGCGCCTCGATCAGGTGGCTTTCGTGCATGAACGCGACGCCAAGCCCCTGCGCGACCGCGTCGAGCATCAACTGCCCCGAATCCAGCTGGTCGATCGCCATCGGTTCCAGCTCCGGCAGGCCGACCGCCTCGCGAAACACATTGAAATTTTCCGGCATGTCACGGTGGAGCAGCACGGTTGTCCGCGCCAGGTCCGCCGGCTCGCGGATGCCGTCCGCTCCCTCGGTCAACGACCGCGCGGCAATGGCAAGGATCCGGTTGCGGTCCAGCCGGTAGGCGTAGAGAGCCGGGTCGATATCGCGCGCCAGCGCGATCGCGGCGTCAAGCCCGTCACCCAGCCGGGTGACGCTGTGCGCCGCGGTATCGATGTCGATATGCAGGTCGGGGTGCCGGGCGCGCAGGTCGCCAAGGCGGGGGAACAGCCGCTGTGACGCGAATAGCGGCGGCACGCCCAGCCGGAAACGGAGCAGCGCGGTACCGCTCATCAACTGCTCGATCGCCTCGCCCAGCGCATCGAGCGGCGGCGAAGCGGCTTCCAAAAAGCGCAAACCGACGTCGTTCAGGCGGATCGCCTGATGACCACGATCGAACAGCGGCTTGCCGACGAACCGCTCCAGCGCCTGCACCCGGCGGCTGAGCGCGGGAGACGACAACGCCAGTTCCTCAGCCGCGGCCTTGATCGAGCCAAGCCGCGCAACCTGGATGAACGCCTCGATCGCGGTGAGCGGGGGCAGACGCCGCATATGCCGTTCCTTGTGCGATGCAAATAAAAGTCTAGTTCAGCAGTCGAAATTCCGTGAGCGCCGGAATCTCCCGATCCTCTGTCTATCACGATTGCATAATTTGCAACTCACATTTGGTATTTCGCACTTGCACAAAAACCGATTCGAACGCAAACAGGACGGGCCTTTCAGGCATCCTCTCCTAAAACTTCAAAGCCGGTCCTTCGGGGCCGGCTCTTTTTTTGCCCGCGCTTTCCCTTCCTGCCCGAAGCACAAGGGGGTCGCAACCTGCCGGCGGCGTACCTATGTCTGGCATCCGACAACGCGAAGAGAGGGCAAGGCGGCAATGGCCGATAGTGACGAAGGGCGGAAGATCCAGGTTGCCAACGCCCGGCCCGAAGACAGCGGCCGCGGCCTCGCCCGCATTCCGCGCGCGGTGATGACGGCGCTGGGCCTGCAGGAAGGCGACGTCGTCGAAATCGCCGGCAAACGCACCACCGCCGCCCGCGCGCTCCTCCCCTATAGCGAGGACGAAGGGCTGGACATCCTGCGCCTCGACGGGCTGCAGCGCGCCAATGCCGGCGCCGGCTCCGGCGACATCGTCACTCTGCGCAAGGCGGAATCGAAACCGGCGCAGCGCGTCGTCTTCGCCCCGGCCCAGCAGAATCTGCGGCTGCAAGGCTCGTCGATGGCGCTGAAACGCACCTTCTACGGCCGCCCGCTCAGCGCCGGCGACGTCGTCGCCACCGCTGGCCATCAGCAATCCAATGTGCCGCCGCAGGTGCGCCAGATGATCGCGGCGCCGGCCTACGCGCTGCAGGAAATCCGGCTGGTCGTCGTCGCCGCGACCCCCAAGGGCATCGTCCATATCGACGAGAATACCGAGGTCGAGCTGCGGCCCGAATATGAGGAACCGCGCGACGCCCGCCGCGCCGACGTCACCTACGACGACATCGGCGGCCTCGGCGCGACCATCCACCAGTTGCGCGAGATGGTCGAACTGCCGCTGCGCTATCCCGAACTGTTTCAGCGCCTCGGCGTCGACCCGCCGCGCGGGGTGCTGCTCCACGGGCCGCCCGGCACCGGCAAGACCCGGCTGGCCCGCGCCGTCGCCAACGAGAGCGATGCCGAATTCTTCCTGATCAATGGCCCGGAGATCATGGGCTCCGCCTATGGCGAGAGCGAGAAGGCGCTGCGCGAGGTGTTCGAGCAGGCAACCCAGCGGGCGCCGTCGATCATCTTCATCGACGAGATCGATTCGATCGCGCCGAAGCGCGGCCAGGTGCAGGGCGAGGCCGAAAAGCGGCTGGTCGCCCAGCTGCTGACGCTGATGGACGGGCTGGAGGCGCGCGCCAATCTGGTGGTGATCGCCGCGACCAACCGGCCCGAGGCGATCGACGAGGCGCTGCGCCGCCCCGGCCGTTTCGACCGGGAAATCATCATCGGCGTGCCGGACGAGCTTGGCCGGCGCGAGATTCTGGCGATCCACACCCGCGGCATGCCGCTCGGCGAAGGCGTCAACCTTGATGAACTGGCGCGCACCACCTTCGGCTTCGTCGGCGCCGACCTCGCCGCGCTGACCCGCGAGGCGGCGATCGAGGCGGTGCGGCGGATCATGCCGCGCATCAACCTGGAGGAACGGACGATCCCGCCGGATGTGCTGGAATCGCTGTCCGTCACCCGCGCCGATTTCGTCGAGGCGCTGAAGCGGGTGCAGCCGTCGGCAATGCGCGAGGTGATGGTCCAGGCGCCGACGACGCGCTGGGACGACATCGGCGGCGTCGACGAGGCGCGCGAACGGCTGCGCGAGGGCGTCGAACTGCCGCTGAAGGACCCGGCGGCGTTCCGGCGGCTCGGCATCCGCCCGGCCAAGGGCTTCCTGCTCTACGGCCCGCCCGGCACCGGCAAGACATTGCTGGCCAAGGCGGTCGCGCACGAGGCGCAGGCCAATTTCATTGCCACCAAGTCGTCCGACCTGCTGAGCAAATGGTACGGCGAGAGCGAACAGCAGATCGCCCGTCTGTTCAGCCGGGCGCGGCAGGTGGCGCCGACGGTGATCTTCCTCGACGAACTCGATTCGCTGGTCCCGGCGCGCGGCGGCGGGCTGGGCGAACCGCAGGTGACGGAACGGGTGGTCAACACCATCCTCGCCGAGATGGACGGGCTGGAAGAACTGCAATCGGTCGTCGTCATCGGCGCGACCAACCGGCCCAACCTGATCGACCCGGCGCTGCTCCGCCCCGGCCGCTTCGACGAGCTGGTCTATGTCGGTGTGCCCGACGAAGCCGGGCGGCGGCGCATCCTCGGTATCCACACCGCCCGCATGCCGATCGCCGGCGATGTCGACCTCGACGCGCTGGCGGCGCGGACGGAACGGTTCACCGGCGCCGATCTCGAGGACCTGGTCCGCCGTGCCGGCCTCAGTGCGCTACGCCGCTCGCTCGACTCGGTCGAAGTGTCGATGGCCGATTTCGAGGACGGGCTGAAAACCACCCGCGCCTCGGTCACGCAGGAAATGGAGCGCGATTACGAACAGATCGCCGCCAAGCTGAAACAGGACGCCAGCGGCATGGACACGATCGGCTTCATCGCGCCGGGCATGCTCACCCCGCGCGGGCAGAAGGGCGGAGACTGACGATCGCATAGCCGGCAAGCACGAACAGCGCCGCGCCGGCGGCAAGATAGGGCAGCGGCCCCCACAGCTCGTACAGGCCGACGCCGATCGACGGACCAAGGACATAGGCGGCGCCGTTGACCGCCGTCGTCCGCCCGGCGACGGCGCCCTGTTCCTCGGCGCCGACCGCCAGCGACGCGCCGGCGGTAAAGGCCGGGCGCAGAAAGCCGAAGCCGAGCGAGGCGATGCCGGTCGCCACCGCGATCGCATAGAGCGATCCGGCGACGCCGATCAGCGCGCAACCGGCGGCGGCGCTGATCCCGCCCCAGATCGCCAGGCTGCGCGGGCTGAGGTCGAGCAGCGGGATCACCCCCCATTGCGCGAGCAGCGTCGCCCCCGCCCCGGTCATCAATACGATACCGATCGCCTGCTGCGCCTCGATCGGCGGCAGGCCGAGCCGATCGATGACGAGGAAGCCGATCGCCTGGCTGGTCATCGCCTGCGCGTGGCCGGTGACGAGGCCGACGACCATCCACGGCCAGATCCGCCGGTCGGTCAGCTTGATCTCGCGCGGCGGCCCCTCGGCGGTGGCGGCAACGATGCTGGCGCCGGTGCCCTCGCCGCCGATCGAGGGATAGCTGGTCACCGCGCCCTTCGCCGTCGCCTCCGGCGCGTCGTCGGACAGATAGCGCAGGACCAGCCACAGCACGACCGCGCCGAAGCCGGCGAAGACGAAGGCCGGCCCGGCCAGCCCGACCAGCGGCAGCACGAAGAACGGCGCAAAGGCCGGCCCCAATATCGTGCCGAGGCCGAAGGCTGAGGCGAGCAGGGTCAGCGCCCGCGTCCGTTCCTCACGCCCGGTGCGCGCGGCAACCATCGCCTGCGCCGCCGGCGGCGCGGCGGCGCCGAAACCGCCATAGATGATCCGCGCGAAAATAAACGCGACCATCGCCGCCGTGCCGCCGATCCAGCCCAGCACGCCGGCGGCAAGGAACACGCCGCACAGGATGACCGACAGGGTGAAACCGGCGATGCCGAGCGCGACCATCCGCTTGCGCCCCGACCGGTCGGACCGCCGCGCCCAGGCCGGGGCAACCGCCACCCAGACGAGCGCCGACACCGAAAAGGCCAGCGCAACCGCGCTGTCGCGCACGCCAAGCGAACGGCCCAGCGCCGGCAGCACGGATTGCAGCGCGGTATTGCCGGCGGCGATGGTCAGCATCACCAGGAACAGCAGGCCGAAATCGCGATCGACGCGCCCGCCCCCGGCCCGCCGCTGCATTACGCCCGCCCCCAGGCATAGGCGCGGTCGACGGTGGCGACGACGACCTGATAGTCGTCATACCACACGCCCCGGCCGCGCTCGCGGATCGCCGCGTGCTCCGGCTGGTCGCGCCAGGCGAGCGCCGCCGCCTCATCCGCCCAGTAGCTGACGGTGATCCCGCGCCGGTCCTCGGCGCGAACGCTGGTCATGGCGACATAACCCGGCTGGCGGGCGGCCAGCCGGACCATCGCGTCGGCCGCGGCGGCATAGCCGGCGTCGTCGTCGGCGCTGCGCGTCGAAACGAAGATGACGGCGGTCATACCGGTAAGAATTTGCGCCATATCGAGGCCATAGGGGCGCCGCGCGCTTGAATAAAGGCCACGGATTTGCGACGGCACGATTTCAGGACCGTTCACGGAGTCATGATGTCCGTTTCTTCCGCCCAGCATCGCAGCAAGTCCCGCAACAGCTTCGCGCACCGCAGCCGGCCGCTGGCGATGTTCTTCTCGGGCTTCCTGAAGCATCCGGTCATGGTCGGCTCGATCATCCCGTCTTCACCGATGCTGATCGACAAGATGCTGAAGCCGGTCGACTGGGCGTCGACGAAACTGTTCGTGGAATACGGCCCCGGCGTCGGCACCTTCTGCCGCCCGGTTCTGGAAAAAATGGCGCCGGATGCGACGTTGATCGCCATCGATACCAACGCTGATTTCGTCTCCTATCTGCGCGACGAGATCCCCGATCCGCGCTTCAAGGTGGTCAACGGTTCGGCCGCCGATGTCGGCCGCATCGTCCGCGACCATGGTTTCGCCCACGCGGATTACGTCCTGTCCGGCCTGCCCTTCTCCACCCTCCCCGCCGGCATCGGCCCGCGCATCGCGTCGGAAACGGCCGCGATCCTGCGCCCCGGCGGGGCGTTCCTGGTCTATCAGTTCAGCCCCAAGGTCCGCGACTTCATCGCCCCGCATTTCAAACGGATCGACCACGGCTTCGAATTCTGGAACGTCCCGCCCGCGCAGCTCTATTGGGCGTGGAAGGACTGACGCGTCAGGGCTGACCTTAGCTTCCGTCGACGTCGAAATTCAGCCGGCTGGTGATGTTGTAGTCGAGCACCGCCACGATGAAATAGCACAGCGCCCACCGCATCCGCAGGAGCAGCGTGCGCCATCCGGTTACGTCCGCCAGCGTCCATTCCCGGCACTGCGCCAGTTCGCCGTCAAAATAAGCGCGCATCCGGTCGGCGAAGCCGGCGTCTTTCACCGCCAGCATGATCTCCATGTTCAGATACAGGCTGCGGATATCGAAATTGGCGCTGCCGATATGGGCGCGATCCTCGACGATCATCAGCTTGGTGTGCAGCTTGCCCGGCTGGTACTCGAACACCCGGACTCCCCGGCGGAGCAGCCCGGCATAGCAGAAACGCGCCGCGCCGATCGTCGTCGTGTTATCGGACTGGGCGGCGGTCATCACCCGCGCCGCACCGCGCCGGCCAATCCGCTCCACCCGCCGCAGCACCGCCGGGTTCGGCGCGAAATAGGCGGTGCCAAGGTCCAGCCGGTGGGCGTGCTGCAACTCGCGCTTCACCGCCCGCGCCCACGGGTTCAGCCGCCGGGTCGGCCCACCGAGCAGCCAGTGCACCCGGCCATGGCGCGGCTGCCAGCCTTTCAGCGCGCGGCGCAGCGCGCGCAGGCGCGGGTGCGGGTGCTGACTCCATTCGAGCAATCGGTCGAAATAAACGGCCAGCGGTGTCGCCGCCGCCCCGTCGAGCAGCAGCCCCAGGTCGCGCCAGCCGCCTTCGCCGGGCGACAGGAAATAATCGTCGGCGATGTTGAACCCGCCGATCAGCACCCGCCTGTCGTCGGCCAGCGCCATCTTCTGGTGGTTGCGCAGCAGGTAACGGCGGCCGAAACGCGGGATGAAGCAGCAAAAACGGCCGCCCAGCTCGGTCAGCGGCGCGAAGAACCGCCGGTCGCACGCCTCCGCGCTGCCGAACCCGTCGACAAGCAGCGACACGTCCACCCCGCGCACCGCCGCCGCCATCAGCGCGTCGCGCACCCGCAACCCGGCATGGTCGGGCGCGAAGCTGTAGTAAAGCAGGCGCAGGCTATGCTCCGCGCCGTCGATCAGGTCGATCAGCGCGGCCAGGCGCTCCGGCCCCTCGGTCATCAATCGCAACCGGTTGCCGTCGATCAGCGCATTGTCCCCGTCGATCGCCGCGTCACCCATGGCGCAGGGATGCCGTGCCCGACGGAGGGAGGCAAGCCGGCACCGCCGCCCCGCCCTTTTCATTGACATCGGCGGCCCGCGTCGCTACCTGCGTGCCCTTCCTTCCATCGCGATGAAGCTGGAGCGACTATGGCGCGCGTTACCGTCGAGGATTGTGTCGACAAGGTGCCCAACCGGTTCGACCTGGTGCTGGTCGCGGCGCAGCGCGCGCGCCAGATTTCCGGCGGCGCCGATCTGACCCTCGACCGTGACCGGGACAAAAATCCGGTCGTCGCCCTGCGCGAGATCGCCGAAGAGACGATCCACCCGGACGACCTGCGCGAGTCGGTGGTCCAGCTGCTCCAGCGCGTCCAGGTCGATGATGAGGACGCGCCCGACGCGATCGGTTCGCTCAGCCAGTCGGCGGAGGCGCTGCGCCTGACCGCCGCAGCGCCGCCGCGCAACCAGAATCTCGGCGCCGATTACGAATAACTGAGGCCCCTTCGCCACGGCGAAGGGCGCCCTCCGGCCGGCCACCTGTCCGGCCAACGACCTGAAAGTCTCGCAACAGCGGGCGCCACCGGCCCCCGCATCCGCCGCCGGGGCTACTTCGCCCCCACCGCGCCGGCCAGTTCCGCGCGGTCGCGGAAACACAGATCCTCCCATTCCAGCGGCCGCCCGTCATGGGCGTAGACGCGGATCGGCCGCACCGGTGCGCCGTCGCGTGTGTCGACCAGCACCGGATTGGACGGGCAGCCGGTCTCCCACCGTTCCCCCCACTGGCGCAGGGCGATCATCGTCGGCAGCAGCGCGGCGCCCTTGTCGGTCAACCGGTACTCCACCTTGCGGCGGTCGCCGGGGCAGGCCTGCCGCTCCAGAATCCCCGCCGCGACCAGCCGCGCCAGCCGGTTGGCGAGAATATTGCGGGCAATGCCAAGGCTCGCCTGCATTTCCTGGAAATGCTGCAAGCCGTTGAATGCCGCGCGCAGGATCAGAAAAGACCAGCGCTCGCCCATCGCCTCCAGCGCGGCCGGCAGGCTGCACTGCAAGGCAAGATGCGGCAGGGGGGCGGGTTTTTCCATGATCGCCAAGGCTAGACCAGCCCGTGCGCCAGGCGAAACGAAAAAATGCCTCCCGGTTTCATCTGAAAACTTGACGGCGTAAACTTGACGCTGTAAATATCGGATCGCCCCTCAGCGAAATGGGAAAGACCCCGATGCTTCGTTCTCTCAGCCTGGCCGGCGCGCTTGCCGCGTCGTCCCTGTTCGTCTCGGCCCCCGCCGCTGCCCAGCCGGGCGCCTTCTACAACGCCATTCCGGCGACCGCCCCCGCCGCCGGGCGCACCGTGATCCGCGACCAGATCTGGTCGTGCGACGATAACAGTTGCGTGTCCGCCCGGGGCGACAGCCGCCCGGCGGTGGTCTGCGCCGTCGCCGCGCGCCAACTGGGCCGGCTGACCGCCTTCACCGTCAATGGCGAGGCGTTCGACGCCGCCGCGCTGGACAAGTGCAACGCCCGCGCGAAATGAACGCGCGCGGGCGCCGGCCCGAAGGGCGCATCCCCTCCCTTTGCGTCCTTCGGGCCACCCGGCATGAAATCTGTTGCATTGCGGCAGGGGGCGGCCCCATCTAGGCCGGATGCTGCGGCAATATGAGCTTGTAGAACGGGTCAAGAGCTACGATCCCGACGCCGACGAGGCGCTGATCAACCGTGCCTATGTGTTTTCGATGCAGGCGCATGGCAGTCAGAAGCGCGCCTCCGGCGATCCCTATTTCAGCCATCCGATCGAAGTCGCCGGCATATTGACCGACCTGCGGCTGGACGGCGAGACGATCGCCACCGCCATTCTCCATGACACGATCGAGGACACGGTCGCGACGCCGGAGGAAATCGAAAAGCTGTTCGGCGCCAACGTCGCCCGGCTGGTCGACGGCGTCACCAAACTGTCGAAGATCGAAGCGCAGACCGAGAACGAACGCGCCGCCGAAAACCTGCGCAAATTTCTGCTCGCCATGTCGGACGACATCCGCGTGCTGCTGGTCAAGCTGGCCGACCGGCTGCACAACATGCGCACCCTCCACTTCATCAAGAACGAAGACCGGCGCCGCCGCATCGCCCGCGAGACGATGGATATCTATGCCCCGCTCGCCGAACGGATCGGCATGTACGAATTCATGAATGAAATGCAGACACTGGCCTTCCAGCAGCTGGAACCGGAAGCCTATGCCTCGATCACCCGGCGGCTGGAACTGCTCGAAGCCGACGGCGGCGACCGGATCGCGCGGATTTCGTCCGGGTTGAAGCTGCTGCTCGGGCGCGGCGGGCTGGACGCGGAGATCAACGGCCGGCGCAAGCACCCCTATTCGATCTGGCGCAAGATGCAGGAACGCCACATCAGCTTCGAACAGCTTTCGGACGTGATGGCGTTCCGCGCGATCGTGCCGACGGTGGAGGATTGCTATAAGGCGCTCGGCATCATCCACCGCCGCTGGCCGATGGTGCCGGGGCGGTTCAAGGACTATATCTCGACGCCGAAGCGCAACGGCTACAAGTCGCTGCACACCGCCGTCATCCATGCGGAAAACATGCGGGTGGAAATCCAGATCCGCAGCGAGGCGATGCACGCTCAGGCCGAATTCGGCCTCGCCGCCCACTGGGCCTACAAGCAGGACAGCAAGAAGGGGCCGGACGGGCAGGTCGGCTGGATCAGGGACCTGATCGAAATCCTGGAAACGGCGGGCAGCCCGGAAGAGCTGCTCGAACACACCCGGATGGCGATGTATCAGGACCGCATCTTCGCCTTCACGCCGAAGGGGGAACTGTATCAGCTTCCCAAGGGCGCCACCCCGGTGGATTTCGCCTATGCCGTGCACACCGACCTTGGCGACACCGCGGTCGGCGCCAAGATCAACGGCCGCGTTGTCCCGCTGCGCACCCCGATCGTCAACGGCGATCAGGTGCAGATATTGCGCTCCAAGGCGCAGGAGCCGCAGCCGGCCTGGCTGAACTTCGTCGTCACCGGCAAGGCGCGCGCCGCCATCCGCCGCTTCGTCCGCCACAAGGAACGCGACGAGGGCATGGCGCTCGGCCGCAAGCTGTATGACGAAATCGTCGCCCGCCTGCCCGCGCAGCTCGCGCCGGACGCGCTGAAAGAGGCGCTGCAACGGCTGAAGATGGATGACGAACCGGCGTTGATGATTGCCATTGCGCGCGGTCAGATCAGCGATGCCGGGCTGATGGAGGCTTTGATGCCCGGCTCCTCCGGCGGCGACGCTGAAACCGCGCCGCGCCAGCGTGAAGCGATCTCGATCAAGGGGCTGACCCCCGGCGTCGCCTTCGTCCTCGCTTCGTGCTGCCACCCGGTGCCCGGCGACCGCATCGTCGGCCTGCGCCACCCCGACGAGCCGATCGAGGTCCACGCCATCGGCTGCCCGAAGCTGGCCGACGGCGTCGATGCCGACTGGATCGACCTGTCCTGGCGCGACGGGTCCGACGGCGCCGTCGCCCGGCTCGCGGTGGTGCTGAAGAACGAACCCGGCGCACTCGGGGTGATGGCCAGCGTCATCGGCGCGCACAAGGCGAACATTCTCAATCTGCGCCTCGACAATCGCGACGGCGGTTTCCACAGTTTTGTGCTCGATCTGGAAGTGCGCGACCTGCATCACCTGACCCGCATCCTCGCGGCGCTGCGCGCGGCGGAGGCGGTCAGCTCGGCGACCCGCCTGTAGCGGTCCGCCCGGACAATCATCTGGCCCGCGCGCCGGGCCGCAGAGGGAGGCAAATATGGCTGAAACGATCGCGCGTCTGCGCTGGGATGATCCACTGTTGCTCGACGAACAGCTGAGCGACGAGGAACGGGCGATCCGCGACACCGCCCACGCCTATGCCCAGGACAAGCTGGCGCCGCGCGTCATCGCCGCCTTCCGCGACGAGACGCAGGACCCGTCGCTCTTCCGCGAGATGGGCGAACTCGGCCTGCTCGGGTTGACCCTGCCGGAAGAATATGGCGGCGCCGGCGCCTCCTATGTCGCCTACGGCCTCGTCGCGCGCGAGGTGGAGCGCGTCGACTCCGGCTATCGCTCGATGATGAGCGTACAGTCGTCGCTCGTCATGCACCCGATCTTCGCCTATGGCGACGCGGCGCAGCGGGCGAAATACCTGCCCCGGCTGGCAACCGGCGAATGGATCGGCTGCTTCGGCCTGACCGAGCCGGATGCCGGCTCCGACCCCGGCGGCATGCGGACGCGGGCGGAAAAGATTGACGGCGGTTACCGGCTGTCCGGCTCCAAGACGTGGATTTCCAACGCCCCCTTCGCCGACGTGTTCGTCATCTGGGCGAAATCGGACGCGCATGACGGCGCGATCCGCGGCTTCGTCCTGGAAAAGGGCGCGAAGGGCCTGTCCGCGCCGAAGATCGAAGGCAAGCTGTCGCTGCGCACCTCGACCACGGGCATGATCATGCTCGACGGGGTCGAGGTCGGCGAAGACGCGCTGCTGCCCAACGTGTCGGGGCTGAAGGGGCCGTTCGGCTGCCTCAACCGCGCACGCTACGGCATCGCCTGGGGCGCGATGGGCGCGGCCGAGGATTGCTGGCACCGCGCCCGCGCCTACACCCTCGACCGCAAGCAGTTTGGCCGCCCCCTCGCCGCCACCCAGCTGGTCCAGAAGAAGCTGGCCGACATGCAGACGGAAATCACCCTCGGCCTGCAGGCGGCGCTGCGCGTCGGCCGGCTGTTCGACGAAGGCCGGATGGCGCCGGAAATGGTCAGCATCGTCAAGCGCAACAATTGCGGCAAGGCGCTCGACATCGCCCGCGCCGCCCGCGATATGCACGGGGGCAACGGCATCGCCGAGGAATATCACGTCATGCGCCACGCGATGAACCTGGAAACGGTCAACACCTACGAAGGCGCGCACGACGTGCATGCGCTGATTCTTGGCCGGGCGATCACCGGCCTGTCGGCGTTCGCGTGAAGCCGCTCGCCGGCGTCCGCGTCCTCGAACTGGCCCGCATCCTCGCCGGGCCGTGGGCCGGGCAGATGCTCGCCGACCTCGGCGCCGACGTCATCAAGGTCGAACGGCGCGGGGCGGGCGACGACACCCGCGCCTGGGGGCCGCCCTTCGTCGAAGGGGCGGACGGCGCGCCGCTGGCGGCCGCCTATTACCATAGCTGCAACCGCGGCAAGCGATCGATCCTCGCCGATTTCGAGTCGGCGGAGGACATCGCCCGGATCAAGGCGCTCGCCGCCGACGCCGACATCCTGATCGAAAATTTCAAGGTCGGCGGCCTCGCCCGCTACGGGCTGGACTGGCCGGCGCTGCGCGCGCTCAATCCGCGCCTGATCTATTGCTCGATCACCGGCTTTGGCCAGACCGGCCCCTACGCGGCGCGCGCCGGCTATGATTATCTGGTGCAGGCGATGGGCGGGCTGATGGCGATTACCGGCGAGCCGGGGCGCGAACCGCAGCGCGTCGGCGTCGCCGTCGCCGATCTGTTCACCGGCGTCTACACCGCCGGCGCGGCGCTGGCCGCGCTCCACCGCCGCGCCGAAACCGGCGAGGGCGGCCATGTCGACATGGCGCTGCTCGATGTGATGACCGGGGTGCTCGCCAACCAGGCGATGAACCTGTTCGTCAGCGGCCAGTCGCCGGGGCTGACCGGCAACAGCCACCCGAATGTGGTCCCCTACCAGCCGTTCGCCACCGCCGACGGGCTGGTCATCGTCGCCACCGGCAACGACCGGCAATATCAGCGCCTCTGCGGCGTGCTCGGCCTACCCGAACTGGCCGACGACCCACGTTTCCTGACCAATGCCGGGCGCGTCGCCAACCGCGATGTGCTGGTCGCCCTGCTCGCCGCACGGACCGCGACGATGGCGCGCGACACTCTGCTCGCGGCGCTGGAGGCGCAGGGCGTGCCCGCCGGGCCGATCAACAGCGTCGCCGAGGCGTTCGCCGATCCGCAGGTAGTCGCGCGGGGCATGCGGGTGGAACTGGCCGCCCCCCATGTCGCCGGCGGGCGCCTGCCGCAGTTGCGCGGCCCGATCCTGCTCGACGGAGAAGCGATGGTCGCCGATCGGCCACCGCCCGCGCTCGGCCAGGACGACGCCGACTGGCAATGGCGCTGATCGCCGGCGCACCGCCTCAACGGTTTCGCCGCCACCCGCTCCCGCCCGCCAGGCCCGCCTCCGCCTAACTGCGCTGGCGGATCAGTCCTTCCTGCGCGACGCTGGCGATCAGCCGCCCGTCACGAGTGAACAGCGCACCGCGGTTGAACCCGCGTCCGCCGCCGGCCCACGGGCTGTCCGTCGTGTAGAGCAGCCAGTCGTCGACACGGAAATCGTCGTGCAGCCACAACGCGTGGTCCAGGCTTGCGGTCTGCATGCTGGCGTCGAGCCAGCTGACGCCGTGCGGCCGCATCGACGTGCCGAGCAGGAACATATCCGACATATAGGCCAGCATCGCGCGGTGCAGTGCCGGATCGTCGCCGACCGGGGCAACGGCGCGCAGCCAGATCTGCTGGGCAGGCGGCTCCTTCTCGCCGGTCATCCAGCCATGGCCGCCGACCGAACGCATCTCGAACGGGCGCGCGCGCGGAAAGATCAGCCGCCATTTCTCCGACAGGCGCGGCGCGAAGGCGCGGCGCAATTCCATTTCATCGGGCAGTTCCTCCGGCGGCGGGACAGCGGGCATCTCCGCCTGGTGGGCCAGCCCCGGCTCGCGCTTCTGGAACGACGCGGCCAGCGACAGGATCGGCTGGCCGTGCTGGAAGGCGATGACCCGGCGGGTGGAAAAGCTGCCGCCGTCATGGTCACGCCTGACACGGTAGATGATCGGCTGCTCCTCGTCCCCCGGCCGCATGAAATAGGCATGGAGCGAATGAGCCACCCGTTCCGGCGGCGTGGCATGGGTCGCGGCGACCAGCGCCTGCGCGATCACCTGCCCCCCGAAAACCCGGCCGACGCCGTCCGGCTTCTGCGGCCCGCGATACAGGTCGGTGTCGATCCGTTCGACGTCGAGCAACGCGGTCAGCGCCGCGATCAGGCTCGCCGGATCGGCAGGGGTTTCCGTGTCAGCCACGGCGCGTCTCGGTCAGCGCGGCATAGAGCATTGTCTTGATCTGGCGGCGGATCGGCCAGGTGCTGGACGGGCTGAGCTGGGCCATGAAGATCATGATGATACGCTCCACAGGATCGACGAAGAAGGCGGTCGAAAACATGCCGCCCCAATAAAAATCGCCGATCGATCCGGGCAGCATCACCGCCGCCAGATCAGTTGTTACCGCAAAGCCGAGGCCGAAGCCGATGCCGGCGTTGGTCGCCTCGCTAAACAGCGATTTCGACATCGACGCAATGTCGCTGCCGCCGGGCAGGTGGTTGATCGTCATCAGCTCGATCGTCTTCGGCGCCAGGATGCGCACGCCGTCCAGCGTTCCCTTGTCGAGCAGCATCCGGCAGAAGCGGTGATAGTCGGCGGCGCTCGACACCAGCCCGCCGCCGCCCGAAAGCTGGGTCGGCGGCCGGCGCCAGGCGCTGGTCTGCGCCGCATCATACAGCACCATGCCCTTGCCCGGTGCCATCGCATAGCAATCGGTCAGCCGGCCAATCTTCGCGTCCGGCACGACGAAACCGGTGTCCTCCATGCCGAGCGGGGCGAAGATGCGGTCGCGGAACACCGTGTCGAGCGGCGTATCGGTCAGCCGCTGGATGACGACGCCAAGGATGTCGGTCGACACCGAATAATTCCACTCGTCGCCCGGCGAGAATTCGAGCGGGATATCGGCGAGCAGCCGAACGACGGCATCCAGGTCGTGCGGCCCGTACCACTCCTCCAGTTTGGTCGCGCGATAGGCGGCGTCGATATTGCCGCGATACTGGAAACTATAGGTCAGGCCGGATGTGTGGCGCAGCAGGTCGACCATCAGCATCGGCCGGGCCGGCGGCCGGGTGACGAACGGCGCGCCGCCACCACCGCCGGCGCGGACGGCCAGGTCCTTCCATTCCGGGATCACCGTCGCCACCGGGTCGTCAAGCGCGACGCGCCCCTCCTCGATCAGCTGCATGAACGCGACGGAGGTAATCGGCTTGGTCATCGACGCGATGCGGAACAGCGCGTCGTCGGTCATCGGGCGGCCGTCTTCGCCCATCACCCCGCGGGTCGAGAAATGGACCGGCGCGCCGTCGCGGCTGACAAGGAACTGGGTGCCCCTGAACCGGCCGGTCTCGACGTAGCGGTCGGCGATGAACCGATCGATCCGGTCCAGCCGCTCCGCGTCGAAGCCTTGTCGTGCCGGGTCAACCGTCTTCATCCGTCCGCGCTCCTGCCGTCCAGTCGGGCATATCGCCGCGCGGCCGCCGCGATCAACCGATAGTCGACGGACAAAGGAGGCGCCCGGTTTCCGCCCGCCTTACGCGTCGTCGCCCGCCGGAGTCTCGAATCGCGGCTCGACCGGGCCGGACAGCTTGATGGTCAGCGGCCGGCCGTAACGGTCCATCTTCTTGCCAAGGGCAACGCGAACCCAGCCTTCGCTGACGCAATACTCCTCGACGTCGCGGCGTTCATTGCCCTTGAAACGGATGCCGATGCCGCGGGTCAGCGCTTCGGCGTCGTAGAACGGGCTGGACGGATCGTTGCTCAGGCGGTCGGGCGGGGTATCGGTCATCCCCGCCCGATAGCGGCAACCGCCCGCCCCCGCCAGCCCGGATTTGCGCGGCGGCCCGACTCAGTGCAGTCCGCCGCCCAGCGCCGCGCCCGCCTCGCCGGCCGGGTGGAACAGGCCGCGCAGCGCATCACGCTGGCCCAACAGGTCGGCCAGCGTATACCGGTCGAACACCGCAAGGAATGCGGCCAGCGCCTCGCCCACCACCGGGGTCAGCCCGCAGGCGGGGGCGATCACGCAATTCTCGCAATCGGTCAGGGTAAAGCCTTCCTCGGTGTGGCGGATGACCTCGCCGATGCGGATCGCCTCCGGCGGGCGCGCCAGCCGGATGCCGCCGCCGCGCCCGCGCACGCTGGCGACATACCCGGCCTTGCCCAGGTCGTGGACGACCTTCATCAGGTGGTTCTGCGAAATGTCGTAGGCGTGCGCTATCTCCGCGATCGACGCCAGCCGGTCGGGGTCGGTGCCCAGGTGCATCAGCACGCGCACCGCATAGTCGGTATAGCGCGTCAGTCGCATCGTTCCTCCATCACGCCTCCGGCCGCCCGGCCCGCAATTTTAACATGCATGTCCATTGCATGTTTCCGGCGACTGGGATAGATGCATCCTTGATACATGTTTTGGACGCGACGATGACCGACCGGGTCGCAATCGACGAAGGACAGCACCGCTCGACCGGCATCGCCCGGCCCGTGCCGCTCCCGCGCTCCGCCCCCGCCCACACACCCTGTCCTCTGCAAAAGGCCTGATGATGAGCGCACCTGTTCCCTACCGCTCGACGCCGGTTTTCGACGAAAACACCCTGCCCGACGCCTTGCGGCGCCAGCATCGTACCAAGCCCGGTGTTTGGGGCGTCGTCCGCATGCTCGACGGGGCGATCACCCTGTCCTTCGCCAATGGCCGGCCGACGGAGCGCCTGTCGCCCGGCCGCCCCGGCCTGCTGTACCCCGACGATCCGCACTGGGTGACCCTCGACGGGCCGATGCGGATGCAGGTGGATTTCTACGACCGCCCGCCGGAGCTTCCCGCTCATGATGAGGAGACCCAATGATGATCAGCAAACCCGCAGGCGCGAGGGAAACCGCGGCGCGGCTCAGCTTCGTCAAGCTGATGCGCTACACCGTCGTCGCCGCCGTCGCGATGGTGGCGATGGCGCTGTTCTACCTGTGGCTGGTCGCCCCGCTCAACGGCACGATCGTCGTCGCCACCACCCTCGGCGTGTTCTTCTCGGTCGTGCTCGGCGGCGGGCTGATGGCGATCGGCTTCCTCAGTTCCAACAGCGGCCATGACGAACGCGCCGGCGCCCGCACTCGCGGCGTCGAAGAAGGCCGCGACTGACCGCCCGGAAAGGCTGTTTTCCGATGCTTGAACTCGCCATCGCCCGCATGCTTCACCTGCTCGCCATCATCCACTGGATCGGCGGGGTGGCGATGGCGACGCTGGTCGTCCTGCCCGGCGTCGCCCGGCTGCCCGACCCGGCGGAACGGATGGCGCGGTTCGAGGCGGTCGAATCCCGCTTCGCCCCGCAGGCGCGGCTGTCGATCGTCATCGTCGGCCTGACCGGCTTCTACATGACCTGGCGGATGGACGCGTGGTACCGCTTCTCGGAACCGGGCTACTGGTGGATGCATGCGATGGTCTGCGTATGGCTGCTGTTCGTGCTGCTGCTGTTCGTGGGGGAACCGCTGTTCCTCCACCGCTGGTTCCACAAGCGGGCGGCGGCCGATTCCGACCGTGCCTTCGCCTTCGCGATCCGCGCCCACCAACTGCTGCTCGCCGCCGCGCTGGTCACCATCGCCGGTGCCGTCCTCGGCGCCCACGGCGTGCTGCTGTTCACCTGAAGCCGGGGGCCGCAAGGGCCCCTCCGCCCCTACCTCCCGACCAGCGCCGCCAGCGCCGCGTCGAACCGCTCGACCTCCGCCATGCTGTTGTAATGGAGCAGCGACGCGCGGACCATGCCGCTGTCCATCGCCAGGCCAAGTCGCGCCATCAGCCGCGGCGCGTACATATGCCCGTCGCGAATGCCGATGCCGGCCGCCGCCATGTGGCGGGTGACGGCGGCGGGGGCGATACCGGGCAGGTTGAAGCTCAGCGTCGGCACCCGCAAGGCGATCATCTCCGGGTCGGCAATGCCGTAGACGGTGGCGCCGTGGCGCTGGAGCACGCCCAGCATCGCGCGTGAAAGCTGCTGTTCGTACCCACGCACCGCCTCCATCGCGCGGACCAACCGGGCACGCGGAGCTGCCGGCGCCGCCGGCCCCGGCAGCATGTCGGCCAGCGCTTCCAGATAGGCGACGGCGGCGGCCATGCCGGCGACATTCTCATAAATGAACGTCCCCGCCTCGATCTTGTAGGGCGGCGCGTCGGGGATGAAATCCTCGCGAAAGGTCGGCAGGGCGACCAGCTTGTCGCGCTTGCCCCACAGAAAGCCCATATGCGGGGAAAAGGCCTTGTAGCCGGAACAGACCAGATAGTCGCAATCCCACGCCTGCACGTCAATCGGCAGGTGCGGGGTCAGGTGGACGCAGTCGAGGAACATCTCCGCCCCCACCGCATGGGCGGCGCGCGCCACCGCCGCGATGTCGACGATCGAGCCGAGCGCGTGCGACACTGCGGTGCAGGCAACCAGCCGCGTCCGTTCCGACAACAGCGGCAGCAGGTCCTCGACATGCAACCGCCCGTCGGCGCGCATCGGCCAGACGGTGATAGTCGCGCCCATCGGCGCCAGCGCGCTCCAGGTCGCGACATTGGCGTCATGGTCCATGTCGGTGACGATGATCTCGCTGCGCTCCGGCCGCAAAGTCTGGCCGATCGCCAGGCTGACAATGCGGATGAACGACGTGGCGTTCATGCCGAACGCGATCTCGTCCGGGTCGGTGGCATTGACCAGCAACGCCACCTTCTCCCGGCCAAGGGCGATCGTCTCGTCAACGGCGATGCTCGCCGGATAGCGGCCGCCACGCTGGACGTTGCGCTCGGTCAGATGGGCGGTCACCGCATCGATCACGCCGCGCGGCGCCTGCGACCCGGCGGCATTGTCGAAATAGACGAACGGGTCGGGGCGAAACAGCGCCGGAAACTGCACACGCGCCGCCGCAACCGGAAACGGGCCGGACCTTGCCGTCATCGGGTATCAACTCCTTGCTGGTTCCCACGCAGCATGGCCGCCGCTATGCCCGACCGAAAGCGGAGGATTAGGGCGATGGGCCTAACAGCATCCCGGGCGCAGGCCGGCGGTTGCGGGAACGCGGGCTGGCGGGGCTGATCGCGCATGCCCCCCCGCGACACCAGAAGCCTTATCCTCGAAACCGCGATCGCGCTGTTCAACCGGCTCGGCACGGCCGGCGTTTCGACCAACCGGATCGCGGCGGAGTGCGGGATCAGCAAGGGCAATCTGAATTATCACTACCGCACCCGGCGAGAGATCATTCTCGACATCTTTTCGCTGATGCGGGACGAGATTCACGGCCACTGGGCGCATGACGACCGGACGCCGACGATGGCTCATATGCGCTTCATGTTCCTGCGCCAGATGGGCATGGTCCGCCGCTATCGCTTCTTCTACCATGATCTTGTCGGCATCCTGAACGACGATCCGCTGCTCCAGGCGCGCTACAACGAACTGCGCGACCGGCGGATGGCGGCGCTGCGCCGCTTCATGCAGGCGCTCGCCAGTCAGGGCCTGATCGCCCTTCCCGCCGAAGAAGAGGCGCTCGACTGCTTCCTGACCAGCACCTGGGTGCTGTCGGAACACTGGATCAACTACGTCGAAACCTTCGGCGGGGCGGTCGACGACGCGGCGGTCGCGCGGGGCTATGCGGTGCTGATCAACCTCGTCCGCCCCTATCTGACTCCCGCCGGCCTCCACGCCCTCGCCGCCGCCGAACAGGCGGGCGGCGCGCCGGACACACTGGCAAATTCCACAAACGGCACAGAAACGGACCAGCAGACGCCATAGGCGTCCCGCCGGCCTCATCGCCGGCGCCGCGTCGCAGGCATATTCGGCAATGCTCAGCCCCACAGCGCCGGTTCCGGGGGGTAGACCAGTCCGTCGGCGTAGCGCATCGGCGGCGACCGGTCCCAGCCGACGAGCAACGGGCCGTCGAGGTCGACGAACCGGGCGCGCTGGGCCACCAGATGCGCCGGTGCCATCGCCAGCGACGTGCCGGTCATGCAGCCGACCATGACGCCCAGCCCCGCCGCCTCCGCCGCATCGGCAAGCGCCAGCGCCTCGGTCAGTCCGCCGGTTTTGTCCAGCTTGATGTTGATATAGGCGTAACGCCCGATCACCGCCGGCAACGAACCACGGTCAAGGCAGCTTTCATCGGCGCACAGCGGCACCGGGCTGGCGTAATCGGCCAGCGCCGCGTCGCGGCCCGGCGCCAGCGGCTGCTCGATCAGCGCCACGCCCAGCCCCGCCAACGCCGGCGCCATGTGCCGCAGCACCGCCATCGTCCAGCCGCCATTGGCGTCGACGATCAGTTCCGCCTCCGGCCGCGCCCGGCGCACCGCGGCAACGCGCTCCAGGTCGCGGGCGCTGTCATCGCCGCCCAGCTTGATCTTCAGCCGGGACCACGCCGCCATCCGCCGCGCCTTCTCCGCCATCGCGCCGGGCGCGTCGATGCCCAGGGTGAACACGGTGGGCAGCGCCGCGCTGGCCGGCCGGCCGGCAAGCGCATGGACCGGGCGGCCCCGCCGCTTCGCCTCCAGGTCCCACAGCGCGCAGTCCAGCGCGTTGCGTATCGGTCCGGCGTCCAGCAGCGTAGCCAGCGCGGCGCGGTCCATGCCCTCGGCGATCCGGCCGGACAGTGCCCATAGCTGCGCCATCGCCCGGTCGCGTTCGGCGGGGTCGCTTTCGTGCGGCTCGCATTCGCCCCGGCCGACATGACCGCCGGCCGCGATCTCGGCGACGACGACCTGGCTGTGATGGAACGCCATCCGCGCAATTCGGAACGGCTCACGCAGCGGCAGATTTTCCGCGAACACATGCAACGCCGGGGTGTCTGCGGGGGCCGATCGATTGAACATCGCACTTCCGTCTGCTGGCGGATCGCCCATGGAATAAAAAAGACTTCTATTCTTTAAAGCAATTTTTCTAACACTCTTACGGCCTTATCGCTTCCGCGCAAGGAATGTCGGTTGATCCCGCCACATCAGACGGTCGGCGCACGATTGCCGTCAGTCGTTCCGTCCCGCCCGCCGACGCTCAATCCAGCAACAGGTCCTCGTAAAACGCGCCGAACCGGCGTTCGGGATGGCGGATGTGCATTTCCAGCACCCAGGCGCGGGCCACAGGATAGAAGCCGGCGTCCTTCAACCCGCCGCGGTGGATCAGCGCATGGGGGAAATCGGACAGGCGGTGCCCGCCCAGTTCAAGGTTCAGCCGCCAGCCCATCGCGGCGGCCCGCGCTTCGGCAAAGGCATAAAGCGCCTGGCCGGTCGCGCGGTGCTCGCGCCAATGCGCGGCGGTGGCATCGAACAAGACGCGCACGTCGTCGCGGGCGCGGGCCATGTCGGGGTCCCGCCCGGTGACGAAGGTGTCGCCGGCATCGCCTTCCCATTTCCGCCAGACCGGCCCGATGTCGACGATGAAGATGTCATCGGCCCCCAGCCGGATGCCCGCTTGCGACGGCTCGCCGTAGAATCTCAGCGTGTTGCTGCCGAAACGGACGTAGATGCCGTGCCAGCCGCGCAGCAGCCCGCCCGCCTTCAACACCGAGCGGGCGACGCGATCGGCATCGGCTTCGTCCATGCCGACTTCGATGCGCGCGGCGATATCGGCGACTGCCTGGCGGGTGCGGGCACGCGCCTCCATCATCCCAGCCCAGTCGTAATGCGGGCCGTTCGCCTCCTCCGGCCGGGTCACGCGCCGCCGCCGCGATGCCGGCCGGTGCGGACGAAGCCGGTGAATTCGTCGTACAGTTTGCTGACCCGCTCCAGCCGCTGCTCGACATCGCGACCGCCGCCATGGCCGACCACGTCGTTGACCAGCAGGTTGACCAGCGCGACCATCGGCACCGACGACTGCCAGAACAGCGCGCCGTCGCTGTCGGCGGTGAGCACGGCAGAGGTCAGGCGCGGCGCCCAGTCGCACAGCGTGTCGGTGATGATCACCAGCGGCAACCCGATGTCGCGCGCCTTTTCCGCCAGCAGGCGCGACTGGCTGGAATAGCGG
Source organism: Sphingomonas flavalba (assembly GCF_047553045.1). Classification (GTDB taxonomy): domain Bacteria; phylum Pseudomonadota; class Alphaproteobacteria; order Sphingomonadales; family Sphingomonadaceae; genus Sphingomonas_L; species Sphingomonas_L flavalba_A. The sequence continues at coordinate 2,592,195 of NZ_CP180208.1, forward strand.
CGGATGTCGACGATGATCAGGCAGCGATCCGCCGGATCGTCGAGCAGCACGTCGGCGAAATGGCCGGATGCCCCGTCGACCAGCGTGACGCCCGGCCGCACATATTGCAGGTTGTGGGCAAGGATGGCGGCGACGCCGCGCTCGGTCTGGAAACCGACGACATCGATCTGGCGAGCTTCGGCGATCGTCGCCACCGCCTGCGCCCACATCGTATTCTGCGAACGCTCATAGACGGCGATCATCAGTTCGATTTCACGCTCCAGCGTCTTGCGCCGCGTGTCGCTGTCGCTGAATGCCGACAGGAATTCCTGGAAATCGGCACCCTGCAGCCAGGGCAGGTTGGCGGATGCGCGCAACTGCTCCTTCAACGCGCGAAAATGCTTGAACCCCAGCATGCGGCAGAAGCGGCCAACCGTCACCGCGCTGATCCCCAGCCGCGCGGCAATCGACGCGGCGGTCTCGAACGGAATCAGTTCGCGATTGTTGAGCAGGAAAAGCGCGATCTGCCGCTCCGCCGCCGTGTAGCGCGCATTCTCCGCCTCAAGCCGTGCGAAAAGGTCCAGCATCCGATCCCTGCCTCACTACATTCTATCCGCAGCGTTATGAATGTAACAGTCGACAACCCCGCCACCTGACGATGCCTAGGGGAAGAGAGGCAAGCGCAAAAGACATATCGCGCCGGGCCGGGCCCGCCCGCGATGGGGCAGCACGTGCCGCTTTCTCGCCCCCCAGCCGCTGTCGGGGCGGACCGGCACGCATCCTCCCCATATTCCAAAACGGAAAGAATAGCTGCCGAACCGTTGATGGCTTTGCCGCCATGCCCGGCCCATCCTCGGCCTGATGAACGAAAGGGGCGGCGATGACGGCAGACGGAGAAGCGGGGTCGGGCGGGCGGCATTGGCCGGCACCGCGCGCCCGCCGGGCGCCCCGCCGCCTCGCGCGCGCTGCGTCGCTGTGTATTGCCACCCTGAAAACCAAGGATGATCGCCGATGACCATTTCGCCGCTGCTGCCCGTCTATAACCGCGCCGAACCCGTTTTCACCCATGGCGAGGGGGCATGGATCTTCGCCGACGACGGTCGCCGCTTCCTCGATTGCGTTGCCGGCATTGCCACCAACGGGCTCGGCCACGCCCACCCCCGGCTGGTTGCCGCGCTGACCGAGCAGGCCGGCAAGCTTTGGCACATCTCCAACATCTTCCGCATTCCCGGGCAGGAAAGGCTGGCGGAAAAAATCACTGCCGCCACCTTCGCCGACACCGTGTTCTTCGCCAACAGCGGGGCGGAGGCGATCGAGTGCGCACTGAAGATGGCGCGCAAATATCACGCGGCGAAGGGGCACCCGGAACGGATCGACATCATCGGCTTCGCCGGCTCGTTCCACGGGCGCAGCTATGCCGCGGTCAACGCTTCGGGCAACGCCACCTATCTGGACGGCTTCGGCCCGCGCCTGCCCGGTTACGTCCAGCTGAACGTCGATGCCATGCCCGCCCTGCTCGCGGCGATCGCGGCGCCGACCACCGCCGCCGTCATCGTAGAGCCGGTGCAGGGCGAAGGCGGCGCGCGGGCGCTGTCCGGCGAATGGCTGCAGACCGTCCGCCGCGCCTGCACGGAAGCCGGCGCGCTGCTGATCTATGACGAGGTCCAGTCGGGCATGGGCCGCACCGGCAAGCTGTTCGCGCACCAGTGGTTCGACGATGCCGCGCCGGACATCATGGCGATCGCCAAGGCGCTGGGCGGCGGCTTCCCGGTCGGCGCCTGCGCCGCCAGTGAGCAAGCGGCGAGCGGCATGGGGGTCAGCGCCCACGGCTCCACCTTCGGCGGCAATCCGCTGGCCATGGCGGTGGCGAACGAGGCGTTCGACCTGATCGCCGCGCCCGGCTTCCTCGACAACACGCTGGCGGTCGCTGCCCTGCTGCGCGCCGGGCTGGAAGATCTCGCCCGCCGCTACCCGCAGCTTATCGTCGACGTGCGCGGCAAGGGCATGCTGATCGGCGTCAAGCTGACCGGCAACAACCGCGAATTCATGGCGATGGCGCGCGAGAAGCTGCTGCTGGTCGCCGGCGGCGGCGACAATTGCGTCCGCCTGCTGCCGCCGCTGAACCTCAGCGAAGCGGAAGCGGACGAGGCGCTCGCCCGCTTCGCGGCGACGCTCGATCTCGCCGGCGAACGCTGGGCCAAGCAAGCCGCCTGATCCGGCACGGCCCCGGCACCGCGCTCAGGCGGGCCGGGGTCGCCCGCCTCACCCCCCGAACTCAGCGACGATACGGTCGACAATCGCATCCGCGCCCCAGCGCAGCGGGTCGCAGGCGGGCAGGCCCAGCTCGTCCTCCGCGCGCTTCAGCGCATCGCGCGCCGCCGCCGCGCTGAGCAGCGACGTGTTGAGGCCGATGCCGACGCCGCGCGCCGCCGGGTTGGTCAGCCGCGCCGCCGCGACATGCACGTCGAGCGCGTCGCGCAACGACGGGCAGGCGAAACCCCCCTCATACCCCTGCAATTCCGCCCGCCCCGCTTCGTGGCAGACGACGATCGCGTCCGGCTGGCTACCGTGGACAAGGCCCAGCGTCACCCCGGCATAGGCGGGGTGAAGCAGCGCGCCCTGCCCCTCAATCACATGCCAATGGCGCGGGTCGGCGGCCGGCGACAGCCATTCCGCCGCCCCGGAGATAAAGTCGGCGACGACCGAATCGATCGCGACGCCGCGCCCGGTGATCATGATGCCGGTCTGGCCGGTCGGGCAGAAGGTGGCGGCCATGCCGCGATCGGCCATCACCCGCGTCAGGCTGAGCGCGGTGTATTTCTTGCCGACCGCGCAATCGGTGCCGACGGTCAGCAGCCGCTTGCCCGGCCGCTTCTTGCCGGTGCCCGGCGCAAAGCGGCGGTCGGGGTGGCGCAGATCGTGCAACGTCCGCCCCGCCGCACGCGCGGCGGCGGCAATGTCCGGCCGGTCGGCCAGCCGCTCGTGCAGGCCGGCGGCCAGATCCAGCCCGGTCTCCAACGCCGCGACCAGATGCGGCACCCACGCATCGGCAATGAAGCCGCCGTCATTGGCGATGCCGACGACCAGCGTCTGCACCCCGGCCGCCTTCGCCGCCGCGAAATCCATGTCGGGCAGGCCAAGGTCGACGCGACACCCGCTGAGCCGAAACTGCCCGGCGCAGTCCTCCGGCCGCCACTGCGCCAGCCCGGACGCGGTCTTCGCCCAGCCGATATCGGGCGCATCGCCCAGGAACAGGAGAAAGGGTGGCTGCATTGCGTCGCCCTTTCAGTTCCGCGCCAGCGCCGGCGCCCGGCGAATGACCTGCCCCGGCATCGCCCCCGTCGCGACACCATCGCGCATCACCGCGACACCGTTGACCCAGACGGTGCGGATGCCGACCGGCGCGGCGCCCGGCTCGGCAAAGCTCGCGGTGTCGGCAATGGTCGCGGGATCGAACAGCACCAGATCCGCCGCCATGCCCGGCGCGATCCGCCCACGGTCGGCAAAGCCCATATGCTGGGCGGCAAGGCCGGTCATCTTGTGCACCGCCTGCTCAAGCGAAAGCTGGCCCCGCCCGCGCACCAGCCAGGCGAATATGCGCGGGAACGCTCCCGCCCCGCGCGGGTGCATGCTGTTCATCGCCCCGTCGGAACAGATATTGGCGTGGCGCCAGCCGATCAGCGTCGCGACATCCTCCTCCGCCATCGATCGCGCCATCACCCCGCTGCCCTCGCCCTTGGCGGCGGCTTCGCGGTTGAGGGCAAGGAATGCCTCCGCCGCCGATACGCCCCGCGCGCTGGCGACATCGGCGATGGTCCGGCCGACCAGCGAAGGATCGGGCGGGAAGCGCGACAGGATCATGTCCTCCGGCTTCGCCAGATGGTCGAGCGCGAACTGCGCCGCCTTCAGGTCGGTGAAATCCCGCGTCGGCAACAGCACGTCCAGGCCCGAATGCCACCAGGTATAGGGATAGACATCGGCGGTTACATCGATACCGGCGGCGCGCGCGGCGTCGAGCTTGAGCAGGATCGCAGCCGCCTCGCCCCACCGGTCGACCATCGCGATCTTCAGGTGGGATATCTGGACCGGCATCCCCGTCGCCCGGCCAATCGCGAGCAGCTCGTCGATCGCCTCGTCCAGCCCGACATCCTCGCTGCGCATATGGCTGATATAGCGGCCACCCCGCGCCGCCGCCGCCCGCGCCAGCGCCAGCACCTCGGCGCGGGTCGAATAGATCGCGGGGTCATATTCCAGCCCGGTCGACAGGCCGATCGCGCCGCTGTCCATCGCCTCGGCAACCAGCGCCACCATCCGCGCGATCTCATCCGGCCGCGCCGCCCGCTTCGCATCGCCGCCCATCACCGCCGCGCGCACGCTGCCATGGCCGACATAGGCGGCGATGTTGACCGCCGCCGGCGCCGCCGCGAACCGGTCGAACAGGGTCACGATCGGCACGGCGCTGAACCCGTCCTGCCCGGCGACGATCGTCGTCACCCCCTGCGCCGTCACCGGCGCCGCGTCGCGCTGCGCGTCCAGCCCGGCGTCGTGGTGACTGTGGGTGTCGATGAAACCGGGCGCGAGCACCAGTCCACCGGCGTCGACACGCGCGTCGCCGGGTGCCGCCCGGCATCGGCCGACACAGGCGATCCGCCCGTCGGCCGCCCGCACCGCGCCGGCACGGGCGGCGGCACCGCTGCCGTCGACGATCGCGGCGTTGGCGATGAACAGCCCGCCTGTCTCGCGGGCCAGCGCCGGCGGCGCCGCCAGCAGGAACGGCAGGGCACACCAGCCGATCACCTTGCGCATCACCCCTCCTGCATGATCGAGAATCAACTCTGCCTTTTTAATGTTAGATTTCTAACTGCGCCATTTCAACGATGCAAGCAGGGATCGCATCCGCCGCCCGCCGCCGCGCGGGGCGGCGAACCACGGCCTCCGACCGGCTCTGCAACGCCGCCGCCATCGCCGGCCAGATCGTGATCGAACCGCTCGGCGCGCCAAACAGCCGGCGGGGCACCCCGTCGACCTGCGCGGATCAAATACGGGCGCAGCACATCCCTGCACCGGCCAGCCTGTGCGCGTCATCCGATGCCGTCATGGCCGTTTGTCTGGTTGGCCGCCACGCGGCGCCTCGTTCCCGGCCGGTGCCCGTCGGCTCAACCGGCGTCGGGCCGCATCCGCGTTGCCTCCCCGACGATCCAGTCGCGCAGCAGGCGAAACAGCGGATAGCCCAGCCGGTCGTGCGGGTAGACCAGATAATAGGCCAGTCGGCTTTGCAGCGGCCGGTCCACCGGAATGACCAGCGCGCCGCTGGTCAGTTCCTGCTCGATCAGGAAACGCGGCATCATCGCCACCCCGCCGCCGGACACCGCCGCCTGCGCCAGCATCATGAAATGGTCGTACCGGCCGGACAGCTTGACCGATTCGGTTACCCCGTTCAGCGCGAACCACTCCGTCCAGGCCGATTGCCGCTGCGACTGGCCAAGCAACGGGCAGCCGATCAGGTCGCCCGCCTGCCGTATCGGGTGCGTCGCCAGGAATGCGGGCGCGCAGACCGGCACGGACTCTTCGGGAAACAGCAGGTCGTGCGCGGCGTTCTGCCAGTCGGGCCGGCCGTAATGGATCGCCGCGTCGAACCCGCTCGCCGCCAGTTCGAACTGCTCGATACGCGCGGCGATGTTGACCACCATTTCCGGGTGGGCGCTGGTCAGTTGCGGCAGGCGCGGCGCCAGCCAGCGCATGCCGAAACTCGGCAGCGTCGCGATCGTGAATTCTCCTTCGCGGCGCTTGGCCATCGCTTCGCCGGTCGCGCGGCGGATCGCGTCGATCGCCGGGCCAACGGCGGCGGCATAGGTCGCGCCCGCATCGGTCAGCACGATCCGCCGGCCGGACCGGCGGAACAACGGCTGGCCGACAATCTCTTCCAGCTGCGCGATCTGGCGGCTGACCGCGCTCTGGGTCAGCCCGGTTTCGCGCGCCGCCACCGACACGCTCTCGTGGCGCGCGGCAATGACGAAGCTTTGCAGCACGCCGATGGGGGGCAACAGGCGACGGCGCAGGTCACTCATTCCATAACCTCATAAGGAGTTGCCGCAATCTCGTTGGATATCCTGGGATCGTGACGGTTAGAAATGTGACATCATTGACCATGGAGCGCAATCGTGGGGGACCGTCTCAGATCGACCTGCCCGTCGGATGACAGTCTGGTATGGGAAGGCGCGGTGGACGATGCCGCGGCCTGCGCCGCCGCCGTTGCCCGCGCCCGCGCCGCCCAGCCCGGCTGGGCCGAAACCCCGCTCGACACGCGTATCGCGCTGGTCCGCCGCTTCGCCGAATGCGTCACCGCCAGGGCGGAGGCGCTCGCCACGCTGATCGCGCGCGAAACCGGCAAGCCGCTGTGGGAAACCCGAACGGAGGCGAACGGCGTCGCCGCCAAGGTCGCCGTCTCGATCGCCGCGCAGGCGGAACGCGCCGGCGAACGCCGCGCCGCCACCGCCTTCGGCGAAAGCGTGCTGCGCCACCGGCCGCATGGCGTGCTCGCCGTGCTCGGCCCGTTCAACTTCCCCGCCCATCTGCCCAGCGGCCACATCATTCCGGCGCTGCTCGCCGGCAATTGCGTGGTGTTCAAACCATCGGAACACACCCCCGCGGTCGGTGAAATGCTCGTCGCGCTGTGGCGGGAATCCGGCCTGCCGCATGGGGTGCTGGAACTGGTGCAGGGCGGACGGGAAACCGGCGCCGCGCTGGTCGACTGCCCGATCGACGGCCTGCTGTTCACCGGCTCGGCGCGGGCCGGGCTGCATTTCCAGCAACATTTCGCCACACGCGCCGGCTTCATGCTGGCGCTGGAGCTGGGCGGCAACAATCCGCTGATCGCATGGGACGGCGGCGCAGACTTCGCCGCCGCGACCATCGCCCAGTCGGCGTTCCTCACCGCCGGGCAGCGCTGCTCCTGCGCGCGGCGGCTGATCGTGCGGGACGATGCCGGCGGCCGGGCCATTGTCGACGCGGCGGTCGCCCTCGCCGGCCGGCTCCGCATCGGCCGCTGGAACGCCGAACCGCAGCCGTTCATGGGCTCGCTGATCTCGGCCGATGCAGCGGCGGGGATCGACCGCGCCGTCGACCGGCTGGTCGCGCAGGGCGGTCGGCTGCTGAGCCCGGCGCCCGGCGCCCTGCCCGGCCACGCCTTCCGCGCCCCGGCGGTCGTCGACATGACCGACGCGACCCGCGATGACACGGAAATTTTCGGGCCGGTCCTGCAACTGGTCCGGGTTGCGGGCTTCGACGACGCGATCGCGGCGGCCAATAACACCGCCTACGGCCTGTCGGCGGCGCTGCTCACCGCCGACGACACACTCTGGGGGCGCTTCCTCGCCCGGTCGCGCGCCGGGGTGGTCAACCGCAACCGGCCGACCAATGGCGCGGCATCCAACCTGCCGTTCGGTGGCACCGGCGCGTCGGGCAACCATCGTCCCAGCGCCTGGTACGCGGCGGACTATTGCGCCTATCCGGTCGCCAGCGCGGAAGCGGGCACCCTCGATACGACGGCCCCCGACCTCACCGCCTTCCTCGCTCCCGCCAGACCGTGATCGCGGCCACACCCCGTAGCTCCGTCCAACAGCGCCGCCGCACGGCGAAATGCTGCACCGCAGCATTCCAGGAATCATCGATGATGATCGCCCGATAACCTAGCTGTCATCCAGCCACTATCGCTGTCGAAAACCCGTGGTGCCGCTTAGAGGACTCGAACCTCTGACCCTCGCATTACGAATGCGATGCTCTACCAGCTGAGCTAAAGCGGCGCCGGACGGGTGGCAGCGCTTACCAGCGGGCAAGTGTGCTGGCAAGCGCAAGCCGCGCCACAAAGCTTCACCATTCATTTACCATGGAAGTGCACAATGGCCGCTTACGACGAGTAGGGATCGGAATGGATTCGATGCGCGGATTTGACCGGGATGCGGGCGACACGGCGACGATCGACGACGCCGCCGTCGAGGCTCCGCCGGCAATCGGCACCGACGAACGGCGCATGCATGTCCGCGCCTATAACTACTGGGTGTCACTGCTTGGCGGCCGGGCATACCCGGCGATCGAAGATCTCGACCCGTCGCAAATCGCCGACTTCGGCCCGAACAGCGTGTTGCTCGACTTCACCGGTGGCATCGAGAACCCGAAAGTCGCCTGGCTTGGCGCCGTGTTGCGCGAGGAGTGCGGCCTGGGTCAGCAGATCGCAAGCATCGCGGACGTACCGAGCCGTTCTCTGCTGTCGCGCCTGACCGATCATTACCTCCAGATCATCGCCAACCGCGCGCCGATCGGGTTCGAAGCGGAATTCGTCAACAGCCGCGGCCGCAACACCATGTACCGCGGCATCCTGATGCCGTTCTCCTCCGACGAGGATTCGATCGACTTCATCTACGGCGTGATCAACTGGAAGGAAGTCGTCGCTGAAAAAGCCAGCGAAGCACTGGCCGCCGAAATCGGACAGGCGCTTCGCCACGTACCGCGCGCGCCGCTGGGCAGTGACATTCCGGTATGGGCTGACGGGCCGCATGCCAGCCCGCTGCTTGGCGAGCCGATCGCCTATGATGCCGAAGCCGCCGAGCCTTCGGAACTCGACGACAGCTCCAGCATCTACGACTGGCTGGCGGCGGCCCGCGAATCCGCCGAATCGGCGCAGCATAGCGAACGCCGCAGCCGCGGCGCACTCTACACCGCGCTTGGCCTTGCCTTCGATTTCTCGCTGATCGCCGACGCGCGGCCGGAAGAATATGGCGAACTGCTAAAGGACAGCGGCATCGCCGCTCAGGCCCGCGCGCCGATGACCCCGATCGTCAAACTGGTATTCGGCATCAACCACGACAAGACACGGCTGACCGAATATGCGGCGGCGCTGTCCCACGGCCGGCGCCTCGGCATCGCCAGCGGCGGGCTGCCGGCGCTGCTCGACAATCACGCCGGCGGGTTGAAGGGCATCGTTCAGGCCGAACGCCGCTTACGCGCCCCTGCGGGCAAGCCCAATCGCGACGAAGAAGCGCGGACGACGTTGCGCAGCATTACGCCGTGCGCAACCGTTGCGCTCGACACAGGCGAAGCAGAATTCGTGGTCCTCGTCGCCCGTCGGGTGAGCGACGGAACCCTCGGAATTGTTGCGCCGATCGCGAGCGATGTCGCACTTATCGACCGCGCCATCAGGATTGCCGCCGCCGAGGCTTGAGGAAAGCCACAGCCCGGCGCATAGGCTCCCCATAGAAGCGAAATCCCCTGAAAACGGGGCGCAATTTGCAGGTGGAGACATATGGCGACGGTATCGCGGGATCGGCACGCATCGGCACAGGCCTTTGCGGTCAAGATCGGACAGGCACTGGTCAACGGCGCGCTTCCGGGTGAGCTTGACGGTTTCGACGAAGAGGCGCGCGCCGATGCCGCCAGTTTCGTGGCCGAGGCAGCCGCAACCCGCCCCACGAGCAAGGCGGTGGTCGCGATCGAATCCGTCGCGGCGGGGGAACGCCAACGCCACATGCGGCTGGCGATCGTCAACGACGACATGCCTTTCCTCGTCGATTCGGTCGCAGCAACGATTGGTGCGCAGGGCCTGGCGATCGACCGGCTGCTCCACCCCGTATTGAGCGTGCGGCGCGACAACGCCGGGCAGTTGACCTCCATTCTCGACGACGGCGCCGAAGGCGAACGCCGCGAGTCGATGATCTATGTCGAAGTGGAGCGCGCGGACGCAAAGGAGCGGCGGGCGCTGGTCGCGACGCTGGAGCGCAACCTGAACCATGTCCGCGCCGCCGTTGCCGACTGGCCGGCGATGCAGGTGGCGATGCGCGCCGATGCGGACCGGCTGCCGGACGGCGAGGGCGCGGCGCTACTGCGCTGGTTCCTTGACCGCCATTTCACCCAGCTCGCCCACGAAGTGCGCGACCGCAAGGGCGCCGTCAGCGCCCCGCTCGGCGTGTCGCGGGTCGACGATACGCCGCTGCTCGCGCCGTCGACGATCAACGATGCGTTCCGCTGGTTCGAGGAGGGCGGCGACGCGCCGCTGGCGGTCAAGTCCAACCAGATCGCGACCGTCCATCGCCACGTCCCGCTCGACGTGCTGGTCGTGCCGGTGCGCGAAGGCGGGCGGATCACCGCCCTGTCGCTCCACGCCGGCCTGTGGACGAGCAGCGCATTGAACGCCGCGCCGGAAAAGGTGCCGGTGCTGCGCGCCCGGCTGGCCGCGCTGCAGGAGAAATACCGGTTCGACCCGTCGGGCCATGCCGGCAAGGCACTCAGCCACGCGCTCGCCGCGCTGCCCCATGACCTGCTGATCGCGTTCGACCCGGCCGCGCTCGAAACCGTCGCGCTGACCTCCATGTCGCTGGCCGATCGCCCGCGCGCCCGGCTGGTCGGGGTGCCAAGCCCGCTCGGCCGCCACCTGTTCGCCTTCGTCTGGCTGCCGCGCGACGAATCGACCACCCAGCGCCGCACCGAGATCGGCGAGATGCTGACCCATGCGGCCAACGCGACGCTGCTCAACTGGTCGATGGCGATGGAGGAAGGCAGCCTGGCGCTGGTCCGCTACACGCTCGACCTGCGCGACGGCGGCACGCTGCCCGACATGGCGGTGCTCGACGCGCGGCTGGAACAGATGATGCGCGGCTGGGTGCCGGCGGTGGAGGCGGTGCTTGCCGAGGGCGGCGACCAGGGCCGCGCCGCGCGGCTGGCGTTGCGCTACGCCCCGGCCTTCCCGTCGCACTACCGCGCCGCATCCGGCCCGGCCGAGGCGGCGCAGGACATCACCCGCCTGCAGGGGCTGGGCGATTCGGCCGATCGCGACGCACGGCTGCTGGACGACACCAGCGCCGAAAGCCGGCTGCGGCTGAAGATCTACAACGGCAGCGGGTCGGTGCCGCTGTCCGACGCGGTGCCGGTGCTGGAGAATTTCGGCTTCCGCGTCATCGAGGAAATGCCGACCGCCCTCGACCATGGCGCGCTCGGCTATGTCCATGACTTCGTGCTCGACCTTGGCGGCGGCGCCAGCCAGGCGGCGCTGTTCGACCGCGCCGACGTGGTCGAGCAGGCGATCGCGGCAGTGCTGTCCGGCCGGGCAGAGAACGACGCATTCAACCGCCTGATCGTCTGCGCCGCGCTTGATCCGCGGGCGATCGTGCTGTTCCGCGCCTGGTTCCGCTACCTGCGCCAGACCGGCCTGTCCTATGGCCTGACCACGGTCGTCGACGCGCTGGCGCGGGCGCCGAAGGTTGCCGACGCGCTGATTGCGCTGTTCGACGCGCGCCACGATCCGGCGGCCGGCCGCAAGGGCGGCGACGCGGTCGATGCCGCGCAGGCCGCGCTTGAAGCCGGGCTGCGCGATGTCGCCGGCGCCGACGACGACCGCATCCTGCGCCTGCTGAAAGGCGTCGTCGCGGCGATCCTGCGCACCAACGCCTTCGCCCCCGGCGGGCGAGAGGCGCTGGCGTTCAAGTTCGACAGCGCGCTGGTCCCCGGCCTGCCGGCGCCGGTGCCGTGGCGTGAGATCTTCGTCTACAGCGCGCGGATCGAGGCGATCCACCTGCGCACCGGGCCGATCGCGCGCGGCGGGTTGCGCTGGTCCGACCGGCGCGACGATTTCCGCACCGAAGTGCTCGGCCTGATGAAGGCGCAGCGCGTCAAGAACGCTGTGATCGTGCCGACCGGCGCCAAGGGCGGCTTCTACGCCAAGCAGCTGCCGGACCCGTCCAACCGCGACGCCTGGCTGGAAGAAGGTAAGGAAAGCTACCGCATCTTCATCCGCGCATTGCTGTCGGTCACCGACAACATCGTCGGCGGCAAGGTGGTTCACCCCGAAAAGGTCGTCGCGCTCGACGGTGACGATCCCTATTTCGTCGTCGCCGCCGACAAGGGCACCGCCAGCTTCTCCGACGTCGCCAACGCGATCGCCGAGGAACGCAATTTCTGGCTGGGCGACGCCTTCGCCAGCGGCGGCAGCCACGGCTACGACCACAAGGGCATGGGCATCACCGCGCGCGGCGCGTGGATTTCCGTCCAGCGCCATTTCGCTGAACGCGGTGTCGACGTGCAGACCGATCCGGTCCGCGTCGTCGGCTGCGGCGACATGTCCGGCGACGTGTTCGGCAACGGCATGCTGCTGTCCAAGGCGATCAGGCTGGTCGCCGCCTTCGACCACCGCCATATCTTCCTAGACCCCAACCCCGATGCGGCGAAGAGCTGGACGGAACGCCAGCGGCTGTTCGATTTGCCGCGGTCAAGCTGGGCGGATTACGATGCGAAGCTGATCTCGGCCGGCGGCGGCGTCTACCCGCGCAGCGCCAAGACGGTGCCGCTGACCCCGGAGGTCCGCGCCCTGCTCGACGTCACCGACACGGAGATGGAGCCGACGGCGCTGATTTCCGCGATCCTGAAAAGCCCGGTCGACCTGCTGTGGTTCGGCGGCATCGGCACCTATGTGAAGGCCAAGGCGCAGGCCAATAGCGAGGTCGGCGATCCGGCCAACGACCGGCTGCGCGTCAATGGCGAGGACGTCCGCGCCACCGCGATCGGCGAAGGCGCCAACCTGGGCGTCACCCAGGCCGGCCGCATCGCCTATGCGTTGAAGGGCGGCCGCAACAACGCCGACTTCATCGACAATTCGGCCGGCGTCGACTGTTCCGACAACGAGGTCAACATCAAGATCGCGCTCAACCGCGAGGTCAAAGAAGGCCGGCTTGGCTTCGAGGACCGCAATACCTTCCTCGAAAGCATGACGGACGATGTCGCCGCGCTGGTGCTGGACGACAACCGGATGCAGACGCTCGCCCTGTCGATCGCCGAAAGCGGCGGCGCGGAGGCATTGCCGTCCTATGTCCGGCTGATCGAGATATTCGAGAGCGAGGGCCGGCTCGACCGCGTCGTCGAGGGGCTGGCGCCGAACGAGGAGCTGCTGCGCCGCGCCCAGGACAAGCGCGGCCTGACCCGGCCGGAACTGGCGGTGCTGCTCGCCACCGCCAAGCTGGCGCTGCAGGACGGCATCGAGCGGGGCACGATGGCCGCCGATCCGTCGCTGGCGTCGGAACTGCACGCCGCCTTCCCGGTGCCGATGCAGAAGCGGTTCGCCGCCGCGATCGACGCTCACCAGCTACGCGGCGAGATCATCGCCACCAAGGTCGCCAACCGCATCGTCAACCGCATGGGGCTGATCGTCCCGTTCGAGCTGGCGGAGGAGGAAGGCGCCTCGCTCGCCGATATCGCGACGGTGTTCATCACCGCCGAGCGGCTGTTCGGCATCCGCCAGATCTGGGCGGATATCGATGCAGCAACGATCGGCGAAGACGCCCGGCTGATGCTGCTTGACCAGGTGGCGGCGGCCATGCGTGCGCAGATGGCCGACCTGATCCGCACGATCCAGCCCGGCCAGCAGCCGAGCGACCTGGTTGCCCTGCTGGCGCCGGGGATCAAGCGACTCGACGCCAAGGTGGACGATATCCTGCGCGACGAAGGGCGCGGCGCCGCCCGCGCGATTGCCGATCGGCTGGCCGCCGCCGGCGCGCCGGCCCCGCTGGTCCAGCGCGTCACCCGCCTGTTCGAGCTGGACGGCGCCGTCGGCCTGGCCGCGCTCGGCGCGCGCAGCAAGGTCGACGAAACCGTGCTGGCCAGCGCGTTCACCGCGCTCGGCGCGGCGCTCGGCCTCGACTGGGCGCAGACCACCGCGATCCGCCTGCACCCGACCGACCCGTGGGAACGGCTGCTGACCGCCGGTCTGGCGCGCGATTTCCAGCAGATGCGGCTCGACTTCCTGGCGCGTGCCGGCGGCAAGGCGCCGGAGGCGAAGGTCGCCGCGTGGCTGGACGGCAATGCAGCGCGCGTCACGGCGTTCCGCGACGTCATCAAGCGTGCGCGCGGCGCCAGCGTGCCGAACGCCGCGATGCTGGCGCAGGTCGCCGGCCAGGCGCGGGTGCTGCTGTCGCACTGACAGGCTATGAAAACCGCCGGGCGAGCGGTTCGCCCGGCGGCAAGTCAGTGAATGGTCCCTGCTGCGGTTCCCGCGCTGAGCAGGACAACCAGCCGTTCGATCTGGCGCCAGCGGCAGAAGCCAAGAACATTGCCGATCGCGCGCAAACGATCGGCGCGCGCTGCCGCCTCGAAACCGGCGTCGTCGCCATGCTTGGCGATCAGTGCAGTGGCGTCCGCTATAGAAGCGCGATCGACGACGAACGGTGACAAGTGTGCAGATGAGGACGGGTTCATGGCTGCTCCGACGGGATTCAGCATCGCCCCACTCAAGTGGCGTGCCAGCATGCGGGGCCCCGCCATCACGGCCCGCTTCGTTGGTGAAGCTATTCTTGCCGCGTCTCCTGCCGGGACGAAGCGTATCGGTGCGGCACCGCTGGCGTATCGGCGCGGGACATGGCATTGGCGGCGAACGATGACTTCACCCAACGCGCCCAAACCGAATCCCCGCGCCGCCGGCATCGCGCTGGCCATCCTGCCGCTGGTTGGAACTTTCATTGGCGGCCTCTACCGCCAGCCCTCGCTCGGTCTGGTCATCGGCGTCGGTGCCGGTACGCTGATCGCGGTGGTATTCTGGCTGCTCGATCGCCGCCGGTAGCGGCGCGAAGAGCCGTCCCGCAGGAAAGGAAGTGGGGGGCTTCTGTTGCCCGGTGCCCCCCGTACCGCTGGAATCCGCTTCTGTTGCCCGGTGCGGCCCGAACCGCGTTCAAGCCTTGTAATCTAAGCCGTTAGGCCGTGATTACGCAGCAATCGCGAGCGCCTCGTTATCGTTGGCACTTGTGGTTTTGAGCCTTTAACGGGTTACTCAGCCCGGGCAAAAACACCGTCTTTGAATACACGTCGATCCTGGTTCGGCCCCGTCAGAAGCCCCCTTTCGGGGGTTTATGGTGGAGCCGCCGGGTACTGCCCCCGGGTCCGCTGCATCTATTCCACGGCATCATTCATCGCCATCTCCGGACGAATCCGGCACGCCCGATATAAGGGTTCGGCGATGAATGTGAAGTGAAGCCGCCCGGCGCCGGTTGCGCGCCGCCGGGCGGGGCCGCGATGCTACTTGTTCTTCAGCAGGTCGCGGATCTCGGTCAGCAGCGCGACGTCGGCCGGCACCTCGTCCCCGTCCTTGCGCAGCGCCAGCTTCGTCGCTGACCGGATCAGCAGGAAAATGATGAAGGCGAGGATGACGAAGTTAATGACCACGGTCAGGAACTCACCCCAGCCGAGCAGAGCCACGCCCGCCGCCTTCAGCGCCGCATAGTCGGTCAGCGAACCGGTATAGGTCGCGGGAACGGCGCCGAGGGTGATGAAGTGGCTGGAAAAATCGAGGCCGCCGAATAGCCAGCCGACCACCGGCATGATGATGTCTTCGGTCAGCGACGTGGTGATCTTGCCAAACGCGGCACCAATGATGACGGCGACCGCCAGATCGAGCACGTTGCCGCGCATGATGAAGGCCTTGAATTCCCCGAGCATGATAACATCTCCCTGTCAGTCGGTCGGGCGGAACTTTCCCCGATCTCGGCGCGAAGGCAAGAGCGATTGCGGCGGGCGTGGCGCTGCTGTATTCCCCGCGCAATACAGTTGGCCTGAAAGGATGACGCCGATGGACCGCCGCTTTCTCGCTATGTTTGCCGTGCCCGCACTGGTGATGCCGCTGTCGGCCTGCGGCATAAACAGCGTCCCCACCGCGGAGGAAACGGCCAAGGCGCGCTGGGCCGACGTGCAGACCCAGTACCAGCGCCGCGCCGACCTGATCCCCAATCTGGTCGCGACGGTGCAGGGTTATGCCGCGCAGGAGAAGAGCGTGCTGACAGAGGTGACGGAGGCCCGCGCCCGCGCTTCCTCGACCCAGCTCAGCGCCGACGACCTGAACGACCCGGCGAAGGTCAAGGCGTTCCAGGACGCGCAGGGCACGCTCGGCCAGTCGCTCGGCCGCCTGCTGACGACGTTTGAGGCCTATCCCGACCTGAAGTCCAACCAGAATTTCCTCGCCCTCCAGTCGCAGCTGGAAGGGACGGAGAACCGGATCGCGATCGCGCTGCGCGACTATAACGAGGCGGTGCGCGCCTATAACACCCGCATCCGCACCTTCCCCGACATGATCGGCGCCAAGCTGGTCCACGGCGCCAAGCCGCTGACCCCGTTCGAGGCGACCGCACCCAACGCCGACCGCGCGCCCAAGGTCGATTTCGGCGCCAAGAGCTGAACGGGGCACGAGGACCGGCGCCATGCCCTTGCTTCCGCCCGCGCGCCCCCCGGCGCCGCCACTGGGCCGGGGGTGGGCATGGCTGCTCGTCCTGCTGGCAATGCTGCTCGCCTCCGCCGCGCAGGCGCAGACCTTTCCGAAGCTGAGCGGGCAGGTCGTCGACGAGGCGCATCTGCTCGACGCCGCGCAGGCCGCCGCCCTTACCGCCAAGCTCGCCACCGTCGAGCAGCAGACCGGCCGCCAGTTCGTCGTCGCGACGGTGACGGACCTGCAGGGCTACGACATAGCCGACTATGGCTACCGGCTCGGCCGCGCGTGGGGGATCGGGTCCAAGGAGCAGAATGACGGCGTCCTCCTCCTCGTCGCGCCGAACGAGCGCAAGGTGAAGATCGAGGTCGGCTATGGCCTGGAACCCTATCTGACCGACGCGCTGTCGTCGGTCATCATCAACACCCAGATCACCCCGCGCTTCCGCGGCGGCGACATGGCGGGCGGCATCGCCGCCGGTGCCGACGCGATCATCGCCCAGTTGCAACTGCCGGAAGACCAGGCGCAGGCGCGCCAGCAGCAACTGCTCGCCCAGGCGAAGGACCGGCAGGACGACGGCATTCCGGTGGCGCTGATCTTCTGGATCATCGTCATGGTCGTGTTCGTGCTGCCGGCGCTGTTCGGACGGCGCGGCCGGCGCTTCCGCGGCGGGGCCGGCCCGGTCGTCATCTGGGGCGGCGACGACCATTGGGGCGGCGGATGGGGCGGCGGCAGCGGCGCTGGATGGGGCGGCGGCGGTGGCGGCGGCGGCTTTTCCGGCGGCGGCGGGTCGTTCGGCGGCGGCGGCGCATCGGGGGGATGGTGATGGACGAAGCCAGCGCACGGCGCGTTTCGGAAGCGGTCAGCGCCGCGGAGAGGCTGTCGAACGGAGAGATCGTGACGATCGCCGCCGACCGGTCCGACAGTTATCATGACGTCGCGCTGCTGTGGGCGATCGGCATCGCGCTGATGGTCCCCGCCTTTTTCGCGCTGGTCCCGGCGATGCTGACCGGCGCGCTCGACTGGCTGTCCGGCGGCTGGTCGGTCAGCCACGAACCGGCGCTGATCTGCGCCGCGCTGCTGGCGATGATGGCGCTGAAATTCCTGGCCGCATGGCTGATCCTGACCTGGCGCCCGCTGCGGCTGTGGCTGACGCCGAAGGCGGTGAAGGCGGCGCGGGTGCGCGCCCGTGCGATCGCCTGCTTCAAGGTGGGGGCGGAACGGCGCACCGTCGGGCGCACCGGCATCCTCATCTACCTGTCGATGGAAGAGCATGTCGCCGAGATCGTCGCCGACGAGGCGATCCACGCCCGCGTCCCGCCCGAAGCGTGGGGCGCGGCGATGGCGGCGATGATCGACGAGGTCCGCGCCGGCCGGATCGCCGATGGCATCGCCGCGGCGGTCGGCCATGTCGGCGCGATCCTCGCCGCGCATTTCCCGAAGAGCGCCGACGACACCAACGAGTTGCCGGACCGCCTGATCATCCTGTAGCGCCGCCGGTCATGGAAGAGATTGTCTGGCAGGGCCGCTTCATCACCGCCAAGCGCGACGGCAAGTGGGAATATGTGTCGCGCGCGCGCAGCATAGAGGCGGCGGTGATCCTGGCGGTCGACGACGGCCATGTCCTGCTCGTCGAGCAATATCGCGTGCCGCTCGGCGGCTGGTGCCTGGAGCTGCCCGCCGGGCTGGTCGGCGACGATCGGGCCGGGGAAGCGGTGCTCGCCGCCGCCGGGCGCGAGCTGGAGGAGGAGACCGGCTACCGCGCCGCACGGCTGTCGCTGCTCGGCCGCTTCGCCTCGTCGCCGGGCATGGTCTCCGAAACCTTCACCCTGGTCCGCGCCGACGGGCTGGTCAGGGTCGGCGACGGCGGCGGCGTCGAGGATGAACAGATTGTCGTCCACCGCGTTCCGCTTTCCGACGTGCCGGAGTTCGTCGCCGCGCGGCGGGCGGCGGGGGTGGTGATGGACGTCAAGTTGCTGTTGCTGCTCGGCGGCGCGATACTGGCCGCGCCATAAGGCGGCGGGCCGATCAGCCGCCGTTCAGGCAAGCCGGACGAAAGTGGCGCGTTTCCAGTGCGCCGAAAGCGAGGTTTCCGATGCGCAAGGCCGTTTTTCTCTTCGCCCCGTTGCTGGCGATCGCCGCACCGGCGACCGTCGCTGCAGCCCAGGCCGGGGCGCCGCCGCCGCTCTCCTACGACGCGCCGCCGCCGCCGGACTATGACGCCGACCGCGACGCCTATGAGCGCGACCATTTCAACAGCGCGCAGGATTATCGCAATTATTCCCAGGACCGGGCGGTCGATTCCCGCGATTCCTACGAGCGCGCCCGCGACCAATATTACCGAGACCGCGAGAATTACGAGCGTTCGCGCGACGCCTATTACCGCAGCCGCGACAGCTATTACCGCGACTATGACCAGGCGTCGGCGCCCCCGCCGCCGCCCGCCCCGCCGCCGCCCGCTTATGCCGGGCAGACCTGGCGCGGCGACGACGGGCGGACCTATTGCCGCCGTTCGGACGGGACGACCGGGCTTATCATCGGTGGCGCCGGCGGCGCGCTGATCGGCCGGGCGATCGATGGCGGGCGACACCGGGCGGTCGGCACCATCCTCGGCCTTGGCGCCGGGGCGCTGCTCGGCAAGTCGGTCGACCAGAACGCCACCGAATGCCGCTGATCCGGGGCGGACCGTCCCATCGGCCAAGATGAACGGTTCGATGAACGAGAAGGTCTCCGGCCGTTCATGCAACCGCGCGTAGGGTCTGCGGGTTCTGAACGGCACGAAGGAAGGGAATATCATGCTCAAGATGACATTGGCCGCCACCATCGCCGCGATGCTGCTGCCGATTGCGCCTGCCGCCGCCCAGCGCCACAACGGCTACCATCGCGGCGACTACGACCGCCACGGCCGCTATGTGAACCCGCGCCGCCTGAACAACAACGACAAGGTCTGGCGCGGCCGCGACGGACGCTATTATTGCAAGCGGGATAACGGCACGACCGGCCTGATTATTGGCGGCGCGGTGGGCGCGTTGCTTGGCCGATCACTCGACGGCGGGCGCGACAAGACGCTTGGCACCGTCCTCGGTGCCGGTGGTGGCGCATTGCTTGGCCGATCGATCGATAAGGGCGAACTACGCTGCCGATAACATCGGAAGTCGGGGGGCGGCTAGTGCTGTCCCACGGCTGTATTTCGCGCCAGAACGACAGCTGCTAGCGCGGATGGGCAGGCCGTTTAAAACTCGCTAAAGGCTGATTTCGTTCGCGGGGTCGCATATCATGCGACACATTTCGCGCACTGGTGTGCCTTGAGAAAGTTGGTCCAATTCTGAAGAGAGCCCGATTGGGCGAAAGGATTGGAGAAATATATGGGACGTCAGCGATTTACGCCGGAGCAGATCATCGCGAAGCTGCGTGAGGTGGATGTGATTGTTGGGCGGGGCGGGACCGCGGTCGAGGCTTGTCGGCAGATCGGGATTGCCGAACAGACGCTCTATAGGTGGCGCAAGGAATATGGTGGCCTGAAGGTCGACCAGGTGCGTCGGATGAAGGATCTGGAGCGGGAGAATGCGCAGTTGAAGAAGCTGGTTGCCGATCTCGCCCTCGACAAGGCGATCCTGCAAGAGGCGTCAAAGCTGACTTTTTGAGCCCCTCCCGTCGCCGCGAGGCGATCGAGCAGGTCCGACGCATTCTTCCAGTATCGGAGCGTCGGACCTGCCGTGTTCTGGTTCAGCATCGCTCGACGCAGCGACATCGTCCAAAGGATGACAGCGACGAGCAGCGTCTGACAGCTGATATTGCCGCACTGGCCAAGGATTATGGCCGGTACGGCTATCGCCGCATCCATGCTCTGCTCGGCCATGCCGGCTGGCAGGTCAGCCTATCGGTTGTCGAGCGCATCTGGCGGCGGGAGGGTCTTAAAGTGCCGAAGCGGCAACCGAAGCGACGTCGGCTCTGGCTGGGCGACGGATCGTGCATCCGATTGCGCCCGCAGCATCGCGGACATGTCTGGTCATACGACTTCGTCGAGGATCAGACGCGCAATGGGCGCAAGTTCCGGATGCTCAACATCATCGATGAGTATAGCAGGGAATGCCTGGCGATG
>NZ_CP180208.1:2620000-3216393 GCF_047553045.1 Sphingomonas flavalba
TTCGCGACAGCGTGGATCACATCGCGTTCCGAGAAGATACCGACCACTGTGTCGCCGTCGATCACCGGCAGCGCGCCGATGCGGCGCTCCGCCAGCAGGGCGATGGCGGCGCCGACGGTGGTATCAGGTTCTGCACTGACCACCGCGCCGTCACGCCCGGCGAGAATTACCGAAATGGTCATGGCGGGTTCTCCTTTTCGGCCTTATGGACGACTGACGCGATGTTCCCACGTTCGACGCGCAAAGGAAAGCCGATGAAAAACCAGCAGGGTGTGCCGCCCGATTCCGGCTACGCCACCGATCCGTGGCGACGCTATCGCCGGCTGATGGTCTGGATGGTACTGGTCGCGCTGATCGCGTCGGTCGCGTCTCTCCTTGGTCTGAACTGGGCAAAGGGTCCTCTACCGATCCATATGGTGATCGGCACACTGCTCGGCGTGTTCGGGTCCGTGGTTCTGGCGGCGGCGTTGATGGGGCTGGTGTTCCTCAGTTCCGGCTCCGGCCATGATGAATACATCAACGAACAGCTGCACCACGACGAATGAGCGAGCGCCGCGAGCCGGTATTGCGGGTCGTCCCCCGGCCCGGCGACATCAACGCCAACGGCCATATTTTCGGCGGCTGGGTATTGTCGCAGATGGACATGGCCGCCGGGATCGTCGCCGGCAGGGTAGCCCAGGGCGCGACCGCCACGGTTGCGGTCGAAGCGATGAAGTTCATTGCGCCGATCCTGCTGCGTGATGTGATTTCGGTTTATGCGTGGGTGGAGCGCCGTGGCCGCACGTCGGTCGCCATCCGCATCGAGGTGATCGCCGATCGCAACGGCGGTGAGCAGGTGAAGGTGACGGAAGGGGTGTTCACCTTCGTCGCGCTTGATACAGAGCACCGCCCACGCCCGCTGCCGCCGGTATAACGCACGATACAGAACGGGGCCGCCCACCGCGTTCTCCGCGGCGGGCAGCCCCGCATCTTTCATTTTTACGGCAATCAGGCGCTGGCCGCGTCGGTTTCCACCTTGCGCGGGCGACCGCGACGACGCGGCGGCGGTGGCGTTTCCGCTTCCACTTCGACTTCCGCCCCGGCATCGGCCACCGGCTCCGCCGCCTTCAGCACGGACGGCGGCAGAATCGTTGCATCGAACGCCTCGGCCGGCTCCGCTTCCGCCGGGCGGGTCCGGCGCGGGCGGCCGCGGCGCGGCGCGGCGGCTTCCTCTTCGGCCGGGTGGCCGTTCAGCGCCTGCGCAGGCGTTTCCCGATCCTTCTCGCGACGCGCCTCGCGCGCGCGCGGCTCATCACGTGCCTGCGGCTGATCGCGCTCCTCCGCCGCGTCGGCACCCTGCCCGTCACGGGGCGCGCGATCCTCGGCCGGCTGGCGGCGCGGTTCCTGCGCGACGCGATCGGTTTCGCGCTCGTCGCCGTCATCATCGCCAAGATCGATATCATCGCGGCTGCGGCGCTGTTGATTCTGTTCCTCGAACCGCGCCCGGCTTTCGCTCAGCACGCGGAAATAATGGTCGGCGAACTGGTGATAATATTCTGTGTTGACCCGATCGCCCTGCATCTGCGCGTCGCGCGCCAGCATCTTGTATTTCTCAAGCAACTGGGCGGCATTGCCGCGCGCACGATTATCGATGCGATTGCCCTGTTCGGGACGCCCGGGGTTGTTCGGCGTACGCTGTCCACCACGACCGCGACGGCGGCCGGCCTGTCGATTGTTGATCAACTTGTCCGTTTCCTCGTTCTGTGCCCAGTCGTGTCAGTGCGATCCGATCATTCCCGGATAAGCCTCGTTCGAGCGAAGCGGTACACGCCGCATGCGCGACCGCCGCCATCCGCAACTGCGGCCGGCACCGGCCGCATCATGTTCAACGGAGTGGGATCGCGTGGGTCCGGCGCACAGGCGCCGCAATCCGCTACGTTCCCCTCGACCGCACTTAGTGAGTCGGTGCGTCATTTCCAAGCGGAAATATACGACAAGTCTGTGTCATGCCGGGTAAAGGACCAGGCAACGGTCCCGCCCGGCAAGATCGCGGTGGCAGGTCGCGGGCAGGCCGGCGGCGGCCGCGAGCGCCGCAACCGCGCCAGCCTGCGTCGCGCCGATCTCTACCGCAGCGATACCGCCGGCAGCGATCAGCCGCACCAGTTGCGGCATCAGCACACGGTATGCATCCAGCCCGTCGGGACCGGCAAACAGCGCCGTCGCCGGTTCGTACAGGCTAACGTCGGGCGACAGCGCCGCATCCGCTTCGACATAAGGCGGGTTGCACAGCACCAGATCGAAACGCCGGTCGATTGCCGCCGCCCAGTCCCCCGCGACGAATTCGGCGCGATCGGCCAGGCCCAGCCGCGCGGCGTTGCCGCGGGCGACGGCAAGCGCGGCGTCGGAACGGTCGACGCCCAGCCCGCGCGCGGCTGGCCACTGGTCGAGCGCGGCGAGCAGCAGCGCTCCGGAACCGGTGCCTAGATCCAGCACAGACGCCGGACCGGATTCACCGAAATGGGCGAGCGCGGCGGCAAGCAACGTCTCGCTGTCCGGGCGCGGCACCAGCACGCCGGGGCCGACCGCCAGCTCGATCGTCCAGAAAGCGCGGGTGCCGGTGATATAGGCGACCGGTTCATGGGCAAGCCGGCGCGCGACAAGGCCGGCGAAGCCCGGCGGCGGCGCATCGGCCCCGGCAAGCAGCAGCCGTTCCCGGCTGATGCCAAGGGCGTGGGCAAGCAGCAGTTCGGCGTCGAGGCGCGGTGTGTCGGACACGGCGGCGAGCCGCCGGGCGGCGTCGCGCAGCGCCGTGTCAGCCATCCAGATTGGCGAGCCGCGCCGCCTCGTCCTCGGCGATCAGCGCGCCGATCAGCTCGTCCAGCTGCCCTTCCAATATCTCCGGCAGGCGGTGGAGGGTCAGGTTGATCCGGTGGTCGGTCACCCGCCCCTGCGGGAAATTATAGGTGCGGATGCGTTCCGACCGGTCGCCGGAGCCGACCATCGCCTTGCGGGTGCCGGAACGCTCCGCCGCCAGCCGTTCGCGTTCCGCCTCGTAAAGCCGGGTGCGCAGCACCTTCAGCGCCTTCGCCTTGTTCTTGTGCTGGCTCTTCTCGTCCTGCTGGATGACGACAAGGCCGGTCGGCAGGTGGGTGATCCGCACCGCGCTGTCTGTGGTGTTGACCGACTGGCCGCCCGGTCCGGACGAGCGATAGACGTCGATGCGCAGATCCTTGTCGTCGATCTGGACGTCGACATCCTCCGCTTCCGGCAGCACCGCCACCGTCGCGGCGGAGGTGTGGATGCGCCCGCCGCTCTCCGTCGCCGGAACGCGCTGGACACGGTGGACGCCGCTTTCGAACTTCAACCGCGCGAACACGCCGCTGCCAGAAACGCTGGCGACCACTTCCTTATAGCCGCCGATGTCGGCCGGGCTGGCGGAGATCATCTCGACCCGCCAACCGCGCTCTTCGGCGTAGCGCGTGTACATGCGGAACAGGTCGCCGGCGAACAGCGCCGCCTCGTCGCCGCCGGTGCCAGCGCGGATTTCCAACATCGCGGCGCGCTCGTCGGCGGCGTCGCGCGGCAGCAGCTTCAGCGCCAGCGCGCGTTCCGCCTCCGGCAGGCGCGCCTTGATGACGTCGACTTCCTCGGCCGCCATCTCGCGGATCGCGGGATCGTCGTCGCCCGCCATACCGGCCAGCACGTCCAGCTCGGCGCGCAGGCGCCTGACCTCGCCCGCCACTTCGGCGACCGGGCCAAGCTCCGCATATTCCTTCGACAGCGCGACAAAGCGGTCGGGCGACAGGTCGCCGGCGGCCATCTGCGCCTGCAACTCGTTGCGCCGCGCCTCGATGGCGGCGATGCGCTCGTCGGAAATGCCGGTCATGCCCCGCGCACCGCCTCGACCAGCCCGGCGATCGGCACCGCGCGCTGCACGCCGGTGGCGAGCGTCTTGACCGCGACCTCGCCGCGCGCCAGTTCGTCCTCGCCCAGGATAACGGCGAAGCGGGCACCGGCGGCGGCCGCTCTCGCCATCCGCCGCTTCATATTGCCGCGCCACGCCATGTCGCTGGCGATGCCGGCCCGGCGCAGATCGGCGATGATGCCGGTCGCCGCCGCCTCCGCCGCCGCGCCGAGCGGGACGACGGCGACGTCGAGCACCGGCTCCGCCGGCGCATCGATCAGCATCGCCAGCCGCTCGATCCCCGCCGCCCAGCCGACCGCCGGGGTGTGCGGGCCGCCAAGCCCCTCGATCAACCCGTCATAACGGCCGCCGCCGAGCACGGTGCCCTGCGCGCCCAGTCGGTCGGTGACGAATTCGAACGCGGTGTGGCGATAATAGTCGAGACCGCGCACCAGTGCGCCGTTGCGGACATAGGCGACGCCCGCCGCCTGCAGCCCGGCCTGCACCGCGTCGAAGAACGCGCCAGCCTCCGCCGTCAGATAGGCATCGATCACCGGCGCCGCGTCGGCGACCGGGCGGTCGCGCGGGTCCTTGGAATCGAGGATACGCAGCGGGTTCCGCGCCAGCCGGTCGACGCTGTCTTCCGACAGCGCGTCGCGATGCGCCTCGAAATGGGCGACAAGCGCGGCGCGCCATGCCGTCCGCGTCTCCGCATCGCCGAGCGTATTGAGCTGCAACGTCACGCCGTCGGCGACGCCCAGTTCGCGCAGCAGCTGATCGGCCATGACCAGCAGCTCGACATCGGCGGCCGGTTCGGCGGCGCCGACCACTTCGGCGTCAAGCTGGTGAAACTGGCGGAAGCGGCCCTTTTGCGGGCGCTCGTAGCGAAACAGCGGGCCGTGGGCAGCCAGCTTCAGCGGCGCAAACTGCTGCCAGCCGTTGGTCAGGTAGGCGCGGGCGATGCCGGCGGTAAATTCCGGCCGCAGCGTCAGGGAATCACCGCCGCGGTCGGCGAAGCTGTACATCTCCTTCGACACGACGTCGGTCGCCTCGCCCAGCGAACGGGCAAACACCGCCGTCGCCTCGAACACCGGCACTTCGACCCGCTGGAACGCATAGAGCCGGCGAACCCGGTCAAACGTGTCGACGACATGCGCGAAGCGGCGCTCGGCATCGCCGAGCATGTCCTGGGTGCCGCGAACGGCCTGCGGGGTCTGGATCTGGGTCATGGAAGACGCGCTCTCTATGCGAGATGCCGGCGAATCGCTAGACCGATGTGCATGGAAAGGCAGCGCCAATCCGCCGGTATCGGCGCGACGATCGCGCCCCCGCGATTCATTGTTTTTCTGCTTGTTCTGACAGCCGCCGTCGGCGGGTCGGCCGGATGGATGGCACCCGGCCATGCGCTGCTGATCGGCTTCGATATCGCAGCCGCGCTGTTCCTGCTATCGCTCGCCCCACTGCTCGGCGACCATAGTGCCGACCAGATGCGGGAAGCGGCACGGCTGAACGATGCCAACCGCGCGCTGTTGCTTGTCATCACCGGCGTGGTGATCGTCGCTATTCTGGTCGCGGTCGGTGTCGAGCTGCGTTCCGCCCGGCAAGCGGACGCGGCGGAAGCGGCATTGATCATCGGTACGCTGGCGCTGGCATGGCTTTTCTCCAACATGGTCTACGCGCTGCATTACGCGCACCTTTATTATCTGGGCGACGGCGCGGCGGGTGACCGAGGTGGCCTCCGCGTGCCGGGCACGGACGAACCGGATTACTGGGACTTCATCTATTTCTCGTTCACCCTCGGCATGACTTTCCAGACCTCCGACGTCGATATGCCGGGGCGGCACATGCGGCGGGTGGCGATATTCCAGTGCCTGGCGGCGTTCGTGTTCAACATCGGCGTGCTGGCGTTCACGATCAACGTGTTGGGCAGCTGATCGGGCTGGACCGGGGGCGCCGGCGCCGCCTAAGCCTGTGCCCTAGTGCCACCAGCAAAAGAGCGCCGCCCGATGAATGCCAGCCTGTTTCCGCTTGTCGCCATGCTTGCCGCCGTCCCCGTCCTTGCCGTCAACAGCGCGCCGCAGCCGACGCCGATCGTCGACACGATCCCGACGGCGAAGGACGAGCCCTATCCCGGCACGATCGCCCTGGCGGTCGACGCGACGGACGTGACGCGCGGCATCTTTCGGGTGAAGCAGACGATCCCGGTGGCACAGGCGGGGCCGATGGTGCTGCTCTATCCGAAATGGCTGCCGGGCAACCACAGCACGACCGGACCGATCCCGAAGCTGGCCGGGCTGGTCATCACCGCCGGCGGCCAGCCGGTGCCCTGGCGGCGCGACCCGGTCGACGTCTATGCCTTCCACATCGACGTGCCGGCCGGCGCCGGCCAGATCGACCTGCAGTTCCAGTATCTGTCGGCGACCGACGGGCCGCAGGGCCGCATCCAGATGACGCCGGAGATGCTGAGCCTGCAGTGGGAGAAGGTGTCGCTCTACCCGGCCGGCTATTTCACCCGCCGCATCCCGATCAAGGCGACGGCAACCTACCCCGATGGATGGACCGCCGCGTCCGGCCTGCCGTCGACCGCCAGCGGCGCGACCTACAGCTACGAAGCGACCGACTATGAGACGCTGGTCGATTCGCCGACGATCGCCGGCCGCCACTACCGCGCGTTCGAGCTGAGTCCGCGCGTCACCCTGAACGTGATCGCCGACACCGCCAAGGAGCTTGACGCGACGCCGGAGCAGATCGCGGCGCACAAGAACCTCGTCACCCAGGCGCTGAAGCTATTCGGTACCCAGCAATACGACACATACCAGTTCCTGCTGACCATATCGGACGAACTGGGCGGCATCGGCCTGGAGCATCACCGCAGTTCGGAAAACGGCGTCGACCCCGGCTATTTCATCAAGTGGGACAGTAATCCGGCCGAGCGCAATCTGCTGCCGCACGAATATACCCATAGCTGGAACGGCAAGTTCCGCCGCCCGGCCGACCTGTGGACCCCCGATTACCGGACGCCGATGCAGGGCAGCCTGCTCTGGGTCTATGAGGGACAGACCCAGTTCTGGGGCTATGTGCTGCAGGCACGCTCCGGCCTGGTCGGCAAGCAGGACACGCTCGATCAGCTGGCGATCATCGCCGCCGCTTATGACAATTTGCCGGCGCGGAGCTGGCGCGACCTGGTCGACACCACCAACGACCCCGTCATCGCCCAGCGGCGCCCGAAAGGCTGGATGAGCTGGCAGCGGTCGGAGGATTATTACAACGAAGGGCTGCTGGTGTGGATGGAGATCGATTCGATCCTGCGCGCGCGATCCGGCGGCAAGAAGTCGATGGACGACTTCGCCCGTACCTTCTTTGGTATCAAGGACGGTGACTGGGGCGTCGTCACCTACACCCTCTCCGATGTCGCGACGACGCTGAACGGGATCGTGCCCTATGACTGGGCGGATTTCCTCAACCGGCGGCTGACCGAGCACGCCAAGGGGGCGCCGCTCGCCGGCTTCATCGCATCGGGCTATCGGCTGACCTACACCGACGCGCCGACGGCGGCGTTCACCGCTCGGGAAAAATCGCGCAAGCTGGTCGACCTGAGCTATTCGCTCGGCCTGACGATCGGCAGCAGAGACCGGATCGCCAAGACCGTGATGTGGGACGGTCCGGCATTCAATGCCGGCATAGACGTCGGCACCGAGATCGTCGCGGTCAACGGTCGCGCCTATTCCGACGACGGGATCAAGGCAGCGGTGACCGCGGCCAGAGACAGCGCCACCCCGATCCGGCTCCTTGTCAAGAATGGCGACCGCTATCGTGAGCTTGCCATCGACTATCGCGACGGGCTGCGCTACCCGCGCTTCGAGAAAATCGACAAGGGAGAGGGTGGCCTCGACCGGCTGCTGGCGCCGAAACCCTAGCAGGCGCCGATCCACCGCAGGGATATTCATGAACATCGATCTGATACCGGTCGGCGACAATCCGCCGCACAGCCTGAACGTCATCATCGAAGTGCCGGTGGGCGGCGAGCCGGTCAAATACGAATTCGACAAGAAGTCGGGCGCGCTGTTCGTCGACCGCATCCTCCACACGCCGATGCGCTACCCGGCGAATTACGGCTTCGTGCCGCACACCCTGTCGCCCGACGGCGACCCGCTCGACGCGCTGGTCATCGCCCGCTCGCCGTTCGTCCCCGGCTGCGTCGTCCGCGCCCGGCCGATCGGCGTACTGAAACTGGAGGACGAGGCCGGCGGTGACGAAAAGCTGATCGCGGTACCGGTCGACACCACCTTCCCCTATTATTCCGACGTCGGCGAACGCGGTGACCTGCCGTCGATCGTGCTTCAGCAGATCGAACATTTCTTCAAACACTACAAGGATCTGGAAGAAAAGAAGTGGGTCCGCATCGGCAACTGGGGCGACGCGGAGGAAGCACGCCGGATCGTCATCGAGGCAATTGAGCGCGCCGGGCAACAGAAAGCCGGCTGAATCGCTTCATCGGCGCCGTGCGGCGGTTCAATCGCCGGGCGGCGCCACACCCGCGCCGCGCGGCATCGGCCGCCGGCACATTATTGTCTGCGTGCAAAAGGCTTTGGCCCCGCCCCTGTGAGGCCAGGCACGCGAGCACCTCCCCTGTGCCATGCCTTCCGCATCTGCATGGCCGCGCAGGCGCCGCAGCAGGAACGCCATCACTACCGGCCCAAACCGACGAATCAGCTGGTCGAGGTCCGTCGCCTCCCCGAATTGACTCGCCATGCGCTCCCGTCCCTTTGCACCTCAGAGTATAGGACACACAAGCGGCGCGGGCGTGTCACCCCGCGCTGGGGGAGTCGGGTCCGCACGATACTGCCCCGGCTACGGCAGGGACTTGCCATACGCCGGATGTGCAGGACGAATATAAGAAATGGTGGAGCCGAGGGGGATCGAACCCCTGACCTCTACACTGCCAGTGTAGCGCTCTCCCAGCTGAGCTACGGCCCCATCGCGCACCGCCATGTCCGGCGGGCGTTCGAGTGGCGCCGCCTTTAGGCAGGCGCCACGCGGAAATCAATCAGCTTTCGTCGTCATTCTCGGTGGTCTTCACGCCAAGATCGTCGTCACCGCCGAGATCGACCTCGTCATCCGGCGATTCCTCGGCATCTTCGTCGATGTCCAGATCCTCGTCGGTTTCCAGATGATCGCCCTCTTTGTCCGACTCGGCCGGCTTCTTGGGCGCGTCATATGGCAGCGGCTGCTTCGATTTCAGAATCGGCTCCGGTTCCCAGACATTCCCGCATTCTATGCAGGTGACCGGGTCCTCCTTGCCAAGATCGTAGAAGCGGGTCGCGCATTTCGGGCAAGTCCGCTTGGTGCCCCATTCCGGCTTCACCATGTGCCGCCTCGTGCCTCCGAAAAATGAAAGGAGCGGCGCGTCGGAAATCCGCCGGGCCGCAATTCGGCGCGCGCCTTGCCATAGCGACGCGCCGCTGTCAAAGACCGCCGGTCCCCGCCGGCACCCCCTTTTTCGGAGAACAGTATGATGCGCACCGCCCCGTGCCCGCAGCTCTTCGGCCCCAGCGGGCCGCTTGGCGGCATTGTGCGGGTTCCCGGCGACAAATCGATCAGCCACCGCGCGCTAATGCTGGCGGCGCTGGCGGTCGGCACCAGCCGGATCGAGGGGTTACTGGAAGGCGAGGACGTGTTGGCTACCGCCGCCGCGATGCGAGCGATGGGCGCTGAGGTGGTGCGCGGCGCCGACGGTGTATGGACGGTTGACGGCGTCGGCGTCGGCGGCCTGATGCAGCCGGAACAGGCGCTGGAGATGGGCAATTCCGGCACGTCGACCCGGCTGCTCGCCGGCCTTGTCGCCAGCCACCCAATCACCGCGACCTTCACCGGCGATGCATCGCTGTCGCACCGGCCGATGGGCCGAATCATCGAGCCGCTGTCAGCGATGGGCGCGGATTTCACCACCAGCCCAGGCGGCCGGCTGCCGATGACGGTCCGCGGCCTGGCGCCGGCGATCCCCACGACATACCGGCTGCCGGTGGCATCCGCGCAGGTCAAATCGGCTATCCTGCTCGCCGGCCTGAACGCGCCGGGCATCACCCGCGTGATCGAACCAGTGCCGACCCGCGACCATAGCGAACGGATGCTGGCCGGGTTCGGCGCGAAACTGACGGTGGAAACTATCGAAGGCGTCCGCCATATCGCCATCACCGGCGAAGCGGCGTTGCGGCCGCAGCAGATCGTCGTACCCGCCGATCCGTCTTCGGCCGCCTTCCCGGCGGTGGCCGCGCTGATCGTCCCCGGCTCCGCGATCGTCATCGAAAATGTCGGAATCAACCCGACCCGTGCCGGGCTGTTCGACGCACTCAGGATGATGGGCGCCGACATCACCTTCACCAACCAGCGCGACGTGGGCGGTGAGCCGGTGGCCGACATCACCGTCCGCCATACGCCGCTGCGCGGGGTGGAGGTGCCGCCGGAGATCGCGCCGAGCATGATCGACGAATATCCGATCCTGTTCGTCGCCGCCGCGCTGGCCGAGGGCCGCACGGTGATGCGCGGCCTTGCCGAACTGCGCGTCAAGGAATCCGACCGGATCGCGGTGATGGCGGAAGGACTGCGGACGATCGGCGCCCGGGTCGAGGAGCTGGAGGACGGGCTGATCGTCGAGGGCTCCGGCGGCGAACCGCTGGCGGGCGGAGGCACCGTTGCCTCCCACCTCGACCACCGTATTGCGATGAGCCTGGCCGTCGCCGGCCTAGCGGCGCGCAAGGCGGTAACCATCGACGATTTCTCACCGGTCGACACCAGCTTTCCCGGTTTTGCCGCGCTGCTCTCCGGCTTGACGAATCGCTGAGCCGGTTCGACGGATAGCAGGACCTGCTGCGCTGAGGGGAATGGCATGAGCGGCTTGACGATCGACCGACGCGCTTTGATCGGCCTGCTGGGCGCGACGTTGTGCGCACCCGCAGCCTTTGCCCGCAGCATGGGGCCGATCCCGGCGCCCGACCAGGAGGCAATGGTCCCGGTCGCCGGCGGCCGTATCTATGTTCGGGTCAACGGTGCGCTCGACGGACCGGCGGCACCATTGCTGATGATCCATGGCGGCCCCGGCGGCTCGCACACCGGCTTCCTGCCAGCACTGGCGCTGGCGCAGGAGCGCGCGATTATCCTGTACGATCAGCTCGACAGTGGCCGGTCCGACCGGCCGGACGACCCGGCGAACTGGACGGTCGACCGCTTTGTCGACGAGATCGACGCGATCCGTCGCCATTTCGGTATCACGCGGCTGCATGTGCTGGGCGCAAGCTGGGGCGGAACGGTCGCGCTGGAATATGGTGCGCGCCAGCCAGCCGGGTTGAGCAGCCTGATCCTGTCCTCGCCGCTGATCTCGACGCGCAGCTGGCTGGCCGACGCCGCGATACTGCGCGGCGAACTGCCGCCGGAAACACGCGACACGCTCACCGCCTGCGAGCAGCCCGCCCGCCCGGCGGCAGAGGTTTGCACGATCGCGACCGACGCATTCTACAAGGCGTATAACCGCCGCGAACCGGCGTTCGACGAGGTCCGCGCCTATACCGCCCAACTGCCGCCGATGTTCAACCGGCGCCTGTACGAGACGATGTGGGGCGCCTCTGAATTCGTCAGCACCGGCACGCTCAAGGATTATGACGGGGAACCGCTGCTGGCGCGGCTGACGGCGCCGACGTTGTTCATGGCCGGCCAGTATGACGAGGCGCGGCCGGTGACCGTGGCCGGTTTTGCCGCGCGGGTGAAGCATGCCGGCTTCAGCGAGATCGCCGGCGCCGCCCACGGCCTGTTCAATGACCGGCCGGAAGAAACGCGGCGGGTCGTCGGCGCCTGGGCGCGGAGATTTGATCGCCGATGATCATCGCGGTCGACGGCCCCGCGGCAAGCGGCAAGGGCACCATCGCCCGCGCGCTTGCCGCCCATTACGCGCTGCCGCATCTCGACACCGGGCTGCTGTATCGCGCGGTCGGGCAGACGCTGATCGACCATGGCGGCGACCCGGCGGACGCGAAAGCGGCGCTCGCCGCATGCCGGTTCAAGGACAAGCTGCTTGTCGACCCAAGGCTGCGTGACGATGCCGCTGGCATCGCGGCGTCGATCGTATCAACCCACCCGGCGGTGCGCGCCGCGCTGATCGACCGACAGCGCAGCTTTGCCCGGCAGCCGGGCGGGGCCGTGCTTGACGGGCGCGACATCGGCACGGTGATCGCCCCGGACGCGGACGCAAAACTGTTCGTCCGCGCCACATCGCAAATCCGCGCCAGACGGCGGCACAACGAGCTGACGGCGCGCGGCATGGCCGTTACCTTCGACCACGTCCTTGCCGACATCAAGGCGCGCGACAAGCGTGATTCGACCCGCGCCGCCGCGCCGTTGCGGCAGGCGGAAGACGCGGTGCTGCTGGACACCAGCTATCTGTCGATCGAATCCGCCATTCACCACGCGATCGACATCGTCGAGCAGCGGCTGGCCGCCCGCACGAGCGGGTAAGCCGCGCATTCGCTTGCCGGATAGGCCGCCCGCGGTTATAGCGCGCACATTCGGCGGGCGGATTCGCTCGTGAAGGATGGCGCGGAGGGGTCGGCCGGTAGCGGCCGCCAGTTCTCACGCGCCCTTTTCGCGTATCGCGTTCAGACCTTCACGATTGCTCCGCGTGCCGGGTGCCGTTCCGGCATGAGGCCGGCGCGGCGGCATATGGCCAAGACCACCGGAGACAACCGGTCGGCCAGCAATGACGTCAAGGGAACCCCAGATTTATGGCCAGTTCGGCATTTCCGACGCGCGATGACTTTGCCGCGCTCCTCAATGAATCGCTTGGTGGAGAGGACGAGGGCTTTGAAGGCCGCGTCGTCAAGGGCACCGTCACCGGGATCGAGAACGACCTGGCGGTTATCGATGTAGGCCTGAAGTCGGAAGGCCGGGTGCCGCTGCGCGAATTCGCCGCGCCGGGCCAGAAGGCCGATCTGAAGGTCGGCGACGAAGTCGAGGTCTATGTCGACCGGGTCGAGAACGTCCACGGCGAAGCGATGCTGTCGCGCGACCGCGCGCGCCGCGAAGCCGCGTGGGACAAGCTGGAATCCGAGTTCGGCGAAGAGAAGCGGGTCGAGGGTGTGATCTTCGGCCGGGTCAAGGGCGGCTTCACCGTCGACCTGGGCGGCGCCGTGGCTTTCCTGCCAGGTTCTCAGGTCGATATCCGCCCGGTACGCGACGTCACCCCGCTAATGGACATTCCGCAGCCGTTCCAAATTCTGAAGATGGACCGTCGCCGCGGCAACATCGTCGTGTCGCGCCGCGCGGTGCTGGAAGAGACCCGCGCCGAGCAGCGCACCGGCCTGATCCAGTCGCTGACCGAGGGCCAGGTGATCGACGGCGTCGTCAAGAACATCACCGATTACGGCGCCTTCGTCGACCTGGGCGGCATCGACGGCCTGCTCCACGTCACCGACCTCAGCTACAAGCGGGTCGGCCATCCGAGCGAAATGATCAACATCGGCGACACGGTCCGTGTCCAGATCATCCGCATCAACCGCGAGACCCAGCGCATCAGCCTGGGCATGAAGCAGCTTGAGAGCGATCCGTGGGAAGGCGCGTCGGCCAAATACCCGGTTGGCGCCAAGCTGTCCGGCCGCGTCACCAACATCACCGAATACGGTGCGTTCGTCGAGCTGGAAGCCGGCATCGAGGGTCTGGTCCACGTGTCGGAGATGAGCTGGACCAAGAAGAACGTCCACCCCGGCAAGATCGTGTCGACCAGCCAGGAAGTGGAAATCGTCATCCTCGAGGTCGACGAGGACAAGCGCCGCATCTCGCTGGGCCTGAAGCAGGCGATCAGCAACCCGTGGGAAAGCTTCGCCGAGAACCACCCGGTCGGATCGACCGTCGAGGGCGAAGTCAAGAACGCGACCGAGTTCGGCCTGTTCATCGGCCTGGACGGCGACGTCGACGGCATGGTCCACATGTCCGACATCGCGTGGGGCATTTCCGGCGAGGACGCGCTGGCCCTGCACCGCAAGGGCGAGACGGTGACCGCCGTCGTGCTCGACATCGACGTCGAGAAGGAGCGCATCTCGCTTGGCATGAAGCAGCTTGAGCGCGGTGCGCCGGCCGTTGGCCGCGCCGCCGAGGGCGAGCGGCTGGCCAAGAACGCGATCATCACCGTCACCGTGCTGGAGGTCCGCGACGGCGGCCTTGAAGTGCAGGCGGGCGATGACGGCGCCACCGGCTTCATCAAGCGGTCCGACCTTGGCCGCGACCGTGACGAGCAGCGGCCGGAGCGTTTCCAGATCGGCCAGAAGCTGGACGCGATGGTCACCGGCTTCGACCGGTCGAAGAAGCCGACCTTCTCGATCAAGGCGATGCAGATCTCCGAAGAGAAGCAGGCGGTGGCCCAGTATGGCTCTTCGGATTCGGGTGCGTCGCTGGGCGACATCCTTGGCGAGGCGCTGAAGGCCCGCGAGAACCAGGAGTAAGCCGCAGCACGGGCGAGCCCCGCGCTGAAGGCACCGGCAAACGGGGTGCGGCACCCGCCGCGCCCCGTTTTTCGTGCCCGGCATCCAAACAATGAATGATATTTCCCGCGTTTCATTCCTGATATGATGGCGCCGCCGCAGAGATGCGGGCGTTTGCGTGAAGATCCTGGCAGGAAATAGCATGATCCGTTCCGAGCTCGTCCAACGCCTGTCCAGCGACCATCCGGACCTGTCGCTGCGCGAGGTCGAGAAGATCGTCGCGGTGTTCTTCGATCAGATCAGCGAACGGCTGGCCGAAGGCGGTCGGGTCGAGCTGCGCGGCTTCGGCGCCTTTTCGACCCGCGCGCGGGATTCCCGCGTCGGTCGCAATCCGCGCACCGGCGAGACGGTTGCCGTCGATGCCAAGCGCGTCCCCTATTTCAAGCCCGGCAAGGAAATGCGCGCCCGCCTCAACGCGGACTGACGCCCGGCCCCTTCGTTAAAGCTCCCGTTCTCGCTGCGCCGCCCGCCCCGCGCCGCGCCCTGAGTATCGCCAAGCGCACGCTGCGTCGTTTCACGGCGCTGCAACCCGGCTGACATCGCCACGACCCATTGCCGGCCTAGCGCGGCGGCAAGGGGGCCGCCATGTCACCATATCGCCGCATGCTGCTCTGCGCCGGCGCCGTCGCGCTGGCGGCGACCGGGTCGAGCAGCGGGACCGTTCGCGACATACCGGCGCCGTCGGCGCCGGCGGCGACGCCGATCCGCGACCAGCCGCTGTCGGTCCTGACCTATAACATCGCCGCCCTGCCCTGGCCGCTCGCCACTGGCCGTGGCGCGGCGACAGGCCGGATCGCCGCCCGCCTGGCCGCGATGCGGCACGCCAACCGCCAGCCCCGGATCGTGCTGTTGCAGGAAGCGTTCACGCCGGAAGCGGCGCGGATCGCCCGGCATGCCGGCTATCGCCATGTCGCCACCGGGGCAGACACCGCCCTGCGCAACGCGGTGCCGCCGACCGCCGCCGACATCCGCTTTCTGGCTGACGCGCGCCCGGACCGGGGCGAAGGATGGGGCAAGCCGCTGGGCAGCGGCCTGATCATCCTGTCCGACTACCCGATCGTCGCGGTGCACCGCATGGCCTTTCCCGATTTCGCCTGCGCCGGATTCGACTGTCTGGCCAATAAAGGCGTGTTGATCGCCCACCTCCGGGTGCCCGGCTTCGCCACGCCTGTCGCGGTCGCCAACGCGCATTTGAATGCGCGCCGGGCGTCCGGCGTACCGGTGGCGCGCGCGCATGCAGCCTATCAGCGGCAGGTAACGCTGATGGCCGAATTCATCGGCCACCATGTCGCAGCCGATGCGCCGCTGTTCCTGGGCGGCGACATGAATATCGGCAAAGACCCGGACCGGGCACGCACCTTCTTCGAGCAATTCGCGCGCATGGGCTTCAGCTTCGTCGCCCCCGGACATGGCGGGTTGCGCCGTGCGCTGGCTATCAGGTCGTGGACCGACCCCGATGCCCGCGATGCCCTCGTCTACGCCGACCGCCACGGCAAGGACTGGCTGTTCGCGCGGGCGGCCGGCGGCGCGCCGATGGCGATCGCCGGCGCGCATGCGCCGTTCCGGCCGGAGCGCGACGGCAAACCGTTGTCCGACCATGTCGGCTATGTCATCGATTATCGTCCCGCGCCCGCGACGATACGCCTGACCGCCGGACGGCCCACACCCCGGCAACGCATCCCGACTTGACCCGCTACCATAAACGCGGCTTTTGCGGTTGCGTGCGGACGTGGCGGAACCGGTAGACGCAGCGGACTTAAAATCCGCTTCCCCATGGGAGTGCGGGTTCGATTCCCGCCGTCCGCACCAGATTTCAGGCAACCTCGATGATGCGCGCGCCCTTTTGCCCGGCTAGCGGAAACGCGTGCCTGCGCCGAGCGAAAGCGGCGCTTGGCAGGAACATATAAAGATTTCTTTATATGTCGATTGACATGCTCGCCGCGTTCGGCTTTAAGGGCGTGGTCGAGGTTCTCCGCGTCGTTCGCGGCGCGGAGCTAAGACGGGAAGCCGGTGGCGCCCGCGAGGGCGGAGTCCGGCGCTGCCCCCGCAACTGTAAGCGGTGAGCGCAGGTCCGATCGGGGTCACTGGTGCCGACCGGCACCGGGAAGGCCGGGACCTGAGCGACGACCCGCGAGCCAGGAGACCTGCCTCGTCACGATAACGTCCTCGGGCGGGGTGCCCCGATGGATCGCGCGAGAGCACCCGCGCGTCCATTCCGCAGCCCGCCCGCAATGCAGGTGTGTGTCATGCGGTTTTCGTCGTCCATCACCCGATCGATCCGGCCGCCGCCCGGCCCGCACCGCGCGATCGCGCCCGGCTGACCCGCCGCGCGTCGCGCGCCGCCGAATACCGCACTTCATCCCCCAGCTAACCGGCGGGCACCCTGCCCGGCCGGAGGAGATTCTCTATGTCTGTCATCGTCGCCAATCTCGGCTTTCCCCGCATCGGCCCGCGCCGCGAGCTGAAGACCGCGCTCGAGGCCTTCTGGTCCGGCAAGACCAGCGAGGCCGATCTGCTGGAAACCGCCGCCGCGCTGCGCGCCGCCACCTGGGCACGGCAGAAGGCGCTGGGCGTCGAGGTGATCCCAAGCAACGATTTCTCGCTGTACGATCAGGTTCTGGACACCAGCGTGACGGTCGGCGCGATCCCGGCCATCTACCGCCCGCTCGGCGCCGCCGATTCGCTGGCCGTCTATTTCGCGATGGCGCGCGGCACCCAGACCGGCGTCGCCGAGGAAGGGTGCAGCCATGGCCACGGCGCCCATACCGACGTACCGGCGCAGGAAATGACCAAGTGGTTCGACACCAATTACCATTACATGGTCCCGGAAGTGACCGCGAACCAGAATTTTGCGCTGACGTCCACCAAGGCGATCGACCAATTCAAGGAAGCCAAGGCGCTTGGTTACCACACCCGGCCGGTGATCCTTGGTCCGGTGACCTGGCTGCTGCTTGCCAAGGCCAAGGACGCGGCGTTCGACCCGCTGACCCTGCTGCCGGCGCTGCTGCCGGTCTATAGCGAGCTGCTCAGCCGGCTACGCGACGCCGGCGCCGACTGGGTGCAGATCGACGAGCCGGCGCTGGTCCTCGACCTCGACGCGCGGGCGCGCGAAGCCTTCGCCACCGCCTATCGCCATTTCGCCGATACTGTCGGCGGGCTGAAGCTGATGCTCGCCACCTATTTCGGCGCGCTGGGCGACAATCTGGACACCGCGCTGGCGCTGCCGGTCGCCGGGCTGCATGTCGACCTGGTCCGCGCGCCGGAGCAGCTTGACGCCGTCGTCGCCAGGGCGCGGCCGGACCTGCTGCTGTCGCTGGGCGTCGTCGACGGGCGCAACGTGTGGAAGGCGGATCTGGGCGCGCTGCTCAACCGGCTGGAGCCGGTGGCCGGGCAGTTCCAGAAGCTGCAGATCGCGCCGTCCTGCTCGCTGCTACACACGCCGATCGACCTGGCGCTGGAGACCAAACTCGACGCGCAGGTGGCGAGCTGGCTGGCGTTCGGCGCGCAGAAGCTGGAGGAACTGGCGCTGCTCGGCAAGGCGCTGAACGGCGGGCGGGCGGCGGTGGCCGACGCGCTGGTCGCCAACGCCTATGCGATCGCCGACCGGCGCGCGTCGCCGCTGGTCAACAACCCGGCGGTGCGGACCCGGCTGGCCGGGATAGACGCCGGCTGGGCACGGCGCGAGACGCCGTTCGCCGAGCGGATCAAGGCGCAGCAGGCGGTGCTGAACCTGCCGCCGCTGCCGACGACGACGATCGGGTCGTTCCCGCAGACGGCCGAGGTCCGCAAGGCCCGCGCCGCCCACGGCAAGGGCGTGCTGGACCAGGCGGGGTATGACGCCTTCCTGCGCGAGGAGACCGAGCGCGCGATCCGCTGGCAGGAGGAGATCGACATCGACGTGCTGGTCCACGGCGAGTTCGAGCGCAACGACATGGTCCAGTATTTCGGCGAGCAGCTTGCCGGTTTTGCCTTCACCCGCGCGGCGTGGGTGCAAAGCTATGGCTCGCGCTGCGTGCGGCCGCCGATCATCTACGGCGACGTGTCGCGGCCGCAACCGATGACGGTGGCGTGGTGGCGCTATGCCCAGTCGCTGACCGACCGGCCGGTCAAGGGCATGCTGACCGGGCCGGTGACGATCCTGCAATGGTCGTTCGTCCGCGACGACCAGCCGCGTTCGGACACCTGCCGCCAGATCGCGCTGGCGATCCGCGACGAGGTGGTCGACCTGGAGGCGGCCGGCGCCAAGATCATCCAGATCGACGAGGCGGCCTTGCGCGAAGGGCTGCCGCTGCGCCGCGCCGACTGGCAGCATTATCTGGACTGGGCGGTCGAAAGCTTCCGCATCACCGCATCCGGCGTGCGGCCGGAAACCCAGATCCACACCCACATGTGCTATTCCGAGTTCAACGACATCATCGAATCGATCGGCGCCATGGACGCCGACGTGATCTCCATCGAGACATCGCGTTCGAAGATGGAACTGCTCGACGCGTTCGTGACCTACAAATATCCGAACGAGATCGGGCCGGGCGTCTACGACATCCACAGCCCGCGCATCCCGGCAACGCGCGAGATGGAAGAGCTGCTGCTGAAGGCCGGCGAGCGGCTGTCCGCCGGGCAGTTGTGGGTCAACCCCGATTGCGGCCTGAAAACCCGCAAGTGGGAGGACGTGAAGCCGGCGCTGGTCAACATGGTCGACGCGGCAAAGGCGGCGCGGGCGGCGCTGGTCTGACCGTAACGGGGGAGCGGCAGCTGCGTCGCTCCCCCCTATTTCTTCCGGTGTCAGGTTAAACGCGGGCCAGCGCGACGAAGCACAGGGCCGGACGCCCCGCGCGACACCCGCGATACAATGCTGTCAGAACTTGAAGGCGGTGCCGATGTAGACGGCCTGGCTGTCGCGCCGGGCGTCGCTGCTCGGTTGCAGCCGGTCACGCTGGCTCTGGTAACGCAGGCCGGCGGTGACATCGATGTTGCGGGTCAGCGAATAGGAGCTGGCGAGATCGACCGAGACGCGCTCGTCATCCGCGACCAGCCGGGGCTGGTTGCCGATCGGGCTGTCCTTGCCGACCTGGAGCCGGGTGCTGAACCGCGGCGCGTTGTAGCTGACGCCGACGTCGACCTTCTGCCGGCTGCCCGGCATCATGCCGAGATCGACCTTGGCGACGTCGCCGGACAGGGCGAAACGCTTCCAGCCGACCGAAACGCCGAGGTTGTAGGCGATCGGCGACAGGCCGGAGGTGGCGGGCGCCTGCCCGGCCATCCGTTCCGCCTGGGCACGGCTGCCGGTGGAGAGCGCGCGAACCGCGACCGTGACCGACCGTTTGCCGTTGAGCGCCGCCGCCGATGGCGTGAAGCGGAAACCGGAACCGCCGGGCAGCCCGGCGCGGGCCAGGCTGGCCGCCATGCGCGGATCGGCGCCGGCCGGGGTGAATGTGCCCAGCCCGCCATTGGTCAGCGCATTGCTGACCCCAAGCTGGCCGGCCAGATCGTCCGCGCGGGCACCAAATACGGGAGACAGGGCGAAGCCGAGGACGGCAATCGCCACCCCCGTCATCCCTGCAATCCCCCGCAATCCGCGCATCGCGAATCCCCAACTCGTAGTTCGGCCTGCCGTCTAGCACGATTCGAGAACACGTCGCCACGTGCGGAATCGCTTTTCAGCCGATTGTTGCACAACATCCACAATCGTGGTCGATCGCCCCGCTTTGCGCGCCTTGCGGGGACGGCGCGAGGGCTTATAAGCGGCCTTCGACCGCATTCCGGCGTATTTCGAGGAAGTGAGATGGCCGTTCCCATTCGTCCCCTGATCCTGATTCTCGCGCTCGGCCTTGCCGCCTGCGGCCAGAAAGACCGCCCCAGGACCGACCTGGCCGCCGCGAAGATCACCCAGATCGGCGTCAATTCCTATCTGTGGCGCGCGTCGCTCGACACGCTGTCGTTCATGCCGCTGGTCCAGACCGATTCCAACGGCGGCGTTATCGTCACCGACTGGTACGCCAACCCGCAGACGCCGACCGAGCGGATGAAGGTGACGGTGACCATTCTTGATCAGGATCTGCGCGCCGACGCACTGAAGGTGGCGGCGCTGCGCCAGGTCAGCCAGAACGGCCAGTGGCTCGACGCGCCGGTGCAGGCGGCGACGGTACAGAAGCTGGAGAACATCATCCTGACCCGCGCCCGCGACCTGCGCCGCAATTCGATCACCAAGGGTTAAGGGATAGGGCAGCCGATGGCTTCGCGCTTCAATCCGCGCATCGCCGACGCGCGCTGGCAGAAGGCGTGGGACGACGCCCAGGCATTCCGCGCCGACGACCTGTCGCCAAAGCCGAAAAGCTATGTGCTGGAGATGTTCCCCTACCCGTCGGGGCGCATCCACATGGGCCATGTCCGCAACTATACGATGGGGGACGTTCTGGCGCGCTACCGCCGGATGACCGGCCACGAAGTGCTGCACCCGATGGGCTGGGACGCTTTCGGCATGCCGGCCGAGAATGCGGCGATGGAAAAGAAGGTCCACCCCGGCAACTGGACCCGCGCCAATATCGACACGATGCGAACCCAACTGAAGGCGCTTGGTTTCGCGCTCGACTGGAGCCGCGAACTGGCGACCTGCGAACCGGACTATTACGGGCAGGAACAGGCGCTGTTCCTCGACCTGTACGAGGCCGGGCTGGTCTATCGCAAGGAATCGGCGGTCAACTGGGACCCGGTCGACATGACCGTGCTCGCCAACGAGCAGGTGATCGACGGGCGCGGCTGGCGATCCGGCGCGCTGGTCGAGCGGCGCAAGCTCAGCCAGTGGTTCCTGAAGATCACCGCCTTCGCCGACGAACTGCTCGCCGGTCTGGGCACGCTCGACCAGTGGCCGGACAAGGTGCGGCTGATGCAGGAGAACTGGATCGGTAAGAGCCAGGGCATGCAGTTCCGCTTTGCCCTGTCCGACGGCGAGGCGGTCGAGGTGTTCACCACCCGGCCGGACACGATTTTCGGCGCCAGTTTCGTCGCCGTCGCCACCGACCACCCGCTCGCGGTGCGACTGGCGCAGGACGACCCGGCGCTGGCCGCGTTCATCGCCGAATGTCGCGCCGGCGGCACCACCGCCGCCGAGATCGAGACGGCGGAGAAGAAAGGCTATGACACCGGCCTGACCGCGACCCACCCGTTCGACCCGGATTGGGCATTGCCGGTGCATGTCGCGAATTTCGTGCTGATGGACTACGGCACCGGCGCGGTGTTCGGCGTGCCCGCGCACGACCAGCGCGACCTGGATTTCGCGCGCAAATACGGCCTGCCGGTGCGCCGGGTGGTCAGCGAGGGCGACGAGACGGCGGCCGATTTCGCCGGCGACACCGCCTATACCGGCCCCGGCACGCTGGTGAATTCCCGCTTCCTGGACGGCATGGCGGTCGAGGCGGCGAAGCAGGCGGTGATCGGCCGGGCCGAGGCCGAAGGCTGGGGCAAGGGCACGACGGTGTGGCGGCTGCGCGACTGGGGCGTGTCGCGCCAGCGTTACTGGGGCACGCCGATCCCGTTCATCCATTGCGAGGCGTGCGGCGTCGTGCCGGTGCCGAAGGCCGATTTGCCGGTGAAGCTGCCGGAAGACGTGACCTTCGACATACCGGGCAACCCGCTGGACCGCCACCCGACGTGGAAGCACGTCCCCTGCCCCACCTGCGGCGGCACCGCGCGGCGAGAGACCGACACGCTCGACACCTTCGTCGATTCGTCCTGGTATTTCATCCGCTTCGCCAGCCAGCCGGACGACAAGCCGTTCGACCGCGCCGTCGCCGAGCAATGGTTGCCGGTCGGCCAGTATATCGGCGGGGTCGAGCATGCGATCCTGCACCTGCTCTACGCCCGTTTCTGGACGCGGGCGCTGAACCGGATCGGCCGGCTGGCGATAGAAGAGCCGTTCGCCAGCCTGTTCACCCAGGGCATGGTGACGCACGAGACCTATCGCACCGCCGCCGGCCAGTGGGTTGGCCCCGACGATGTCGAGCGCACCGACAAGGGCGCGACGCTGCACGACACCGGCGAGGCGGTAACGATCGGCCGCGTCGAGAAGATGTCGAAATCGAAGAAGAACGTCATCGATCCGGCACCGATCCTCGACCGTTACGGCGCCGACGCGGTGCGCTGGTTCATGCTGTCCGACAGCCCGCCCGAGCGCGACCTGCCCTGGTCCGAAGCCGGGATCGAGGGCGCCTGGCGGTTCATCCAGCGGGTCTGGCGGCTGGTCGACGGCGTCGGCGCGCCCGGAACCGACGCCGACGCGACGCTGAAACGCAAGACCCACCGGATCATCGCCGCCGTCGCCGAGGATATCGAGGCGCTGTCGTTCAACAAGGCGGTCGCCAAGCTGTATGAGTTGACCACCGCGATCGAAAAGGCGCCGGCTGGCCCGGCGCGCGATGCCGCGACCCGTATCCTGATCCGCCTCGTCGCGCCGATGGCGCCGCATCTGGCGGAAGAAGCGTGGGCGCAGCTGGGCGAGCAGGGCCTGATCGCCGCCGCCGACTGGCCCGCCGTCGACCCCGCGATGCTGGTCGACGACGAAGTGACGATCGCGATTCAGGTCAACGGCAAGCTTCGCGACAAGCTGACGGTGGCGAAAGGCACCCCGCGCGAGACGGTGGAGGCGCTGGCGCTGGCGTCGGAAAATGTCGTGCGCATCCTGGACGGCAAGCCGCCGCGCAAGGTGATCGTTGTGCCCGACCGGCTGGTCAACCTGGTCGCATGAAGCGGCTGGCGCCCCTGCTGGCGGCGTGCCTGATCCTTGCCGGCTGCGGATTGCGGCCGCTGTACCAGGGCGGCGGCAGCGGCGCGGTGGCGCAGGCACTGGGCGGCATCGAGGTCGCGGCGATCGATGGCAAGGCCGGCTGGCTGGTCCGTAACGCAATCACCGACCGGATCGGGCCGCCGACCGGCACGCCCCGTTACCGGCTGGAAGTCGAGCTGGACGACCGGATCAGCGGGTTCGGCGTGCGCCGCGACGATGCGGTGACGCGGGAGCGGCGGACTTTGCGCGCGCGCTACCGCCTGCGTGACGCCGGGGCGGGCACCGTCCTGCTCGACACCACCGCCAGTTCGGACGCCGGCATCGACGTGGTCAATTCCGACTATGCGACGATCGCGGCGGAAAATACCGCGCTGGAGAACCTGTCGCAGGCGATTGCCGACCAGATCGTCGCCCGCCTCGCCCTCTACGCCAGCCGCAGCCCCGGCGGGCGATGAAGGTCAATCGCGGCCAGATCGAGCGCGCGCTCGACCAGCCGGGCACCGACATCCGCCTGTTCCTGCTCTACGGCCCGGACGAATCCGGCTCGGCGGCGCTGGCCGAACGGCTGGCGCGGGCGATGGGCCCGGAGGCGGAGCGCATCGACCTGGAAGGAAGCGCGGTCGGCCGCGACCCGGCGCTGCTCGCCGACGAGGCGGCCGCCTTCTCGCTGTTCGGCGGCGCGCGCTACATTCGCCTGCGGTCGGCCGGCGACGAATGCGCGGATGCGGCCGCCGCGCTGCTCGACGCACCGGCAGCGGGCAACCCGGTGATCGTGCTGGCGGGCACGCTGAAACCATCGTCGCGACTGCTGAAGCTGGCGCTGGCGGCGCCACTGGCGATGGCTTTCGCCAGCTATGCGCCGGAAGGCGCCGATGCGGGACGGCTGGCGATCGGTATCGGCCGCGACCTCGGCCTGCGCATCGCGCCGGACGTCGCACGGCGACTGGTCGATTCGACCGGCGGCGACCGCGCGCTGCTGACCCGCGAGATCGAGAAGCTGGCGCTGTATGTCGACGCCGCGCCGGACCGGCCAGGC
This sequence comes from Sphingomonas flavalba, assembly GCF_047553045.1. Taxonomy (GTDB): domain Bacteria; phylum Pseudomonadota; class Alphaproteobacteria; order Sphingomonadales; family Sphingomonadaceae; genus Sphingomonas_L; species Sphingomonas_L flavalba_A. The sequence continues at coordinate 2,644,222 of NZ_CP180208.1, forward strand.
GAAGCAGGGCATGACGCGCTCGACGCGGTGGGTGTCGACAATGGCGACACCGATCTGTCGCGGCTCGTCGACACGGTGCTTTCGGGCGCGCCGGCGGCGGCCGGCGCGGAGATCGACCGGCTGGGCACGGCCAATGCGCTGACCCCGCAGGCCGCGCGTGGCCTGCTGCGCCGCGTCGCGTTGCTCGCCCAGTTGCGCGCCGATGTCGAACGCGGGCGGGCGCCGGAGGATGTGGTCGAAGCGGCGGGCAAGACGATTTTCTGGAAAGAGAAGCCGGTTGTCGCCCGCCAGCTCCGCTTGTGGACGGCCACCGACCTGATTCAGGTGCACGGCCGGCTGCTCGGTGTCGAACGGCAGCTGAAATCCTCGCAGTCCGCCGGGCCGGTCGCCGCCGCGGCCGAACTGCTGGCGATCGCCCGGGCGGGCGCGCGAAGGCGGCAGGCATGACCCGTTTCACCGTCAATAACCAGCCGGTGTTCTACAAGATGGACCCGGACACGCCGCTGCTCTGGGCACTGCGCGACGCGTCGAACCTGATCGGCACCAAATATGGCTGCGGCACCGGCGATTGCGGCGCGTGTACCGTCGATGTCGACGGCGAGGCGGTGAAAAGCTGCCGGGTACCGATCGGCGCGCTGGAGGGCCGGTTCGTCACCACGATCGAAGGTCTGTCGCGCGACCGCAGCGACCCGGTGCAACAGGCCTTTGCCGCGGAGAACGTGCCGCAATGCGGTTTCTGCACGCCGGGCATGATCATGGCGGCGGCGGTGCTGCTGAAGAAACTGCCGGAACCGAGCGACGCCCAGATCGACGCGGCAATGACCAATCTGTGCCGTTGCGGCAGCTATCCGCGCCTGCGCGAGGCGATCCGCCACGCCGGGCGGGTGCTGCGCGGGCAGGAGCCGCTGGCCGCGGCGCCGCCGCCCGGCATCGACCCGGCCGACGCGGCACGCGCGGTGCCGGCGCTGACCCCGGTGACGCCGACCAAACGCTGAAGCTTTCAATTGGCTGTCACCTGAATTCAGCACCGGCTCATCGACTCCGGCCTATTCACCGGGCATCGTCCGCGACGGCTGACGGCGCGGTGGAGGAGAAAGGTCATGAAGAGACTCATTATCGGGCTGCTGCTTGCCGCCACCGCCGTGACCCCGGCGCTGGCCCAGCGCGGCCAGCAGGACGGCAATCGCGGGTGGCGCGGCGGCGGGCAGGCGAGCCAGAGCCACCGGCAGGCACCACAGCGTGCAACCCCGGCTGCCCCGCGCCAGACCCAGACACCAAATCGTGCCGAATTCCGCGATCGGGCGGTGCGCACGCAGCCGCGCCCGGACGCACAGCGGCAGCCACCGGCGCAGATGCGGGTGCAGACGCCGGGCGAACGGCGCGGGTTCCGCGGCGACCTGCGTGACAATGCGCGGCCCGATCCGCGCGCCGAGCAACGCGACACCCGGATCAACCGGCCGGTGACAAACCCGAATCGCGGCAACTGGCGCCAGGACCGGCCTGATCTGCGCGACGGCCAGCGGGTCGACCAGCCGCGCCGGCCCGACGCGCGGAACCAACGCCCCGACAACTGGCGACAGGGTCGGCCGGATATCCGCGACACCAACCGCCGCGACGACAATCGGCGCGATTACCGTGACCGGTCCAACTGGCAGGATCGCGGTAACTTGCATAACGGCCGAAACTGGCAGGACCGGCGCCAGCACAACTGGGATCGCGGCTGGCGCAACGACCGGCGCTACGACTGGCAGCGCTATCGCGCGCGCAACCGGAATATCTACCGCATGCCGCGCTACTATGCGCCGCGCGGCTGGGGTTACGGTTACCGGCGCCCGTCGATCGGCATCTATCTGGACGCGATGTTCTTTGCGTCCAATTACTGGATCAACGACCCGTGGTATTACCGGCTGCCGCCGGCCGGCTACGGCTATCGGTGGATCCGTTACTATAACGACGCGCTGCTGATCGACGAACGCACCGGCTATGTCGTCGATGTGATCAACGACTTCTTCTATTAAACAGGAAAGGGCGCTTCCCCCCGGTAAAGGGGAAGCGCCCTTTTTCCGTTTCCGGCACTGGCGGTTACTTGCAGCGGACGCCGCTCTTGTCGATCTCCCGTCCGGCCAGCGCGCCGCCAGCGGCGCCGAGGATGGTTCCAAGCGTTTCCGACCCGCCCGGCGCGATGATGTTGCCGAGCACGCCGCCGGCGATGCCGCCGACGATCAGGCCGGTGGTGCCGTCGTTGCGGCGGCAGTAATAGCGACCATCCTGCCCGCGGTAGACGCGCTCGCTGCGGTTGAGCCGCCGTTCGCGATAGCGTGGCCCTTCGCGATAATAGCGATCGGCATTATAGCCGTTGTAGCTCGGGTCCGGCCGGTTCCAGTCATAGCTGCGATAGGCGTTGCCCGGACGGTCGTAACCGCCGTCGCCGACGCAGCCGCCCAGCAAAGTCGCCGATCCCAGCAGGGCGGCCCATGCGAATTTGGCATTCATGTCATATTCTCCCACGCAGTCGATCTTCGGTAATGATCGGCAACAGGAATAGTTGCACTTCCGTGCCAATTGCCGCGCCGCGCGGAAGACCGGGCCGCACGAAACGCGATGGCGGCCGCGCGCTAACACAGGAACGCCGCCAGCCCAAAGGCCGGCGGCGCCCCAAGTACCGTTCCACATCTATCAGGCGTAGCAGACGCTCATCCGCCGCCGGCTGCGGAGCGCGCCGCCGACCAGCCCGAATCCGGCGATCAGCAAGGCCCACGTCGCCGGTTCCGGCACGGCGCCGGTTTGCGGCGTCTGGGCGAAGCCGAGGAACTGGCCCGATTCGGAGGTGAAGCTGCCACCCGGCGCGTCGATGCTGATCGTGCTCGTATTGAGCGAGTTCATCGTGATCGAGCCGACAAGCGTCCCCGGCGTGGCGATCAGGTTGAACGCGGCGAACACGTCATAGGCCTTACCGGAAGTGAGATAGAGGTCACCGCCAAGTGCGCCGTTGAAGAAGGTGTAGAAATTGTCCGGCTCGTTCTGGAAGGTTGCGATTTCGTAGTCGACGAAGAGTGCTTCGGCGGAATGGGTACCGAACAGCGTCCAGTCCTTCCACGTCGCGTTCGATCCGGCTTCGTAGATCGCGAAATGCGCCTCGATGCCGATATAGCGGGTTTCGAAGTCCGGCGGCGTTCCGGTAAATAGCTGGTCGGCGAAAATCTCGCTGTCATATTCGTAGCGGAAGCTGACTGGCGTGGCGCTGTCACCGGTATAGACGATCCGGTCGCGCATCACGCCGGTGGCGCCGCCGAACACGTCGGTCGGGCCGTTCATTTCCAGATAGGTCTTTATCGTCCCCTGCCCCAGGTCGACATACGCCTCCAGCCGGGTGAATCCGTCGTTGAACGTCGCCGAGTTGCTGGTGAGATCGTTGATGGACAGGCCGTCTTCCATCCCTCCGTAATATTGCAGCACCGGCCGGACGAAATATTCCGCCCGCGCGCTTTCGACTGGCGCCAGACCGACCCCGAAAGCGGCGGCGACACCCGACATGACGATGGTTTTGCCAAGATTACGCATGAGAATCCCCTACACTCCATGACCTGGCATGAAGGCCCGAGCGCCCCCGCCAATCATTAAGGCGTGAGAAACCATGCGGACGGGTCAGGGTGAATTTACCGCCCCTGTCCCGATGTGAGACAGGGGCCGCCGCGCCCGGTCACAAGTGGACGACGCCGCCGCAGCGGCTGCGATTCGGGGTCTTTCGGGAGCCACCGGCCGTTTGTGAAACGGCGCGTGGTGGACAGGGCTGGATTCGAACCAGCGTACGCTCACGCGGGCAGATTTACAGTCTGCTGCCTTTAACCACTCGGCCACCTGTCCGGGAGGCGGCTCAATGGCGAAGAGCAACGCGCCTGTCAATGCGGGCACGGCGTTATGGCGCTTGCATCGGCGGGGTGCTCCGCGCCAGAAGCGCGCGATGCGCAAGGGCCAAAGACCATCGAAGCCGCAGGGCGGCCGTCCCCGTTTCTGGGGGCGCCACGCCGTGCTTGCCGCGCTGGCCAATCCGGCGCGGCGGGCGATCCACCTGTGGGGCACGCGCGAAGCGCTGGCACGCGTCGCGCTGCCGCCCGCCCTGCCCGTCACCTATGCCGACGGCGCCGACCTTGGCCGGCTGGTGCCGCGCGAGGCGCCGCACCAGGGGCTGGTGCTGGAAGTCGAGCCGCTGGAGGACATCTGGCTGTCGGAGCTGCTCGACCAGGGGCGGGACGACCGGCGGCCGCTGCTCGTCCTCGACCAGGTAACCGATCCGCACAATGTCGGCGCCATCCTGCGCTCTGCCGCGGCGTTCGACGCGCTCGGCATCGTCACCCAGGACCGCCATGCCCCGCCCGAATCGGGCACGATCGCCCGGTCCGCGTCCGGCGCGCTGGAGATTGTGCCGTGGGCGCGGGTGGTCAACCTGGCGCGGGCGCTGGACGAGATCGCCGAGGCCGGGTTCTGGCGGATCGCGCTAACCGGCGAGGCGGAGGCGACGCTGGCGGAGGTGATGGGCACGGCCCGGATCGCGCTGGTGCTGGGCGCCGAGGGCGAGGGGCTGCGCCACAACAGCGCCGTCCATTGCGACGAGCGGGCGAGACTTCCGATCAGCCCGAAGATAGAAAGCCTGAACGTGTCGAACGCGGCGGCCGTCGCGCTCTACGCGGTGACGACACGCTGAGGGGGGCGAAGCCGATGACCGCGCCGCTGTTCCGCATTGCGCTGGCGCTGGCCGCGCCGCTGTTGCTGATGGGTTGCCTGCTGTCGCCGGGGACATTCACGGCGCGGCTGACGATCAACGCCGACCGCAGTTTCGCCTTTGCTTATCAGGGTGAAGTCTATGCCAGCGACGGGCCGGACGCCGGCAAGCTGGGCAAGGAGGGGAAGCCCGATCCGGCGGCGAAGGCGGAGACCGAGGCCAAGCGCAGGGCGATGGCGGCCGCGCTGGCGAAGGAGGCAGGTTACCGGTCCGTGTCCTACGCGGGTAACGGTAAGTTCCTGATAGATTACGCGATTTCCGGCACGCTGAACCACGGCTTCGTCTACCCGTTCAACAGCGACGCGGAGGTGGTGTTCCCGTTCCTGGTCGTCGAGCTGCGCGGCAAGGACATGGTGCGGGTGAAAGCGCCGGGATTTGCCAATGCCGCCGACAAGACCGGCGGGATGCCGGGTATGCGCGACAGCGCCGACAAGCTGAACGGAACCTTCACCCTCGACACCGACGCCGCCATCGTCAGCCAGAACAACGAGGACGGCGCGAGCGAAGCCGGCGGGCGCCGGACGATCCGCTGGCAGGCGACACCCCTGGTCAAGGATGCCCCCGCCGCAACCCTGCGGGTGGCGCCGCTGCCCTGACCCGTCGGTTCGACCTGGCGATCGTCGGCTGCGGCCCGGCGGCCGGGCTGATCGCCTATGCGCTGCACGTGCGGCGGCCGGAACTGGCGGTGGCGCTGATCCCCGGCGGCGCGGACGACAGCGAGGTCGTCCATAGTTGCTTCGCCAACGACATCGCCGCCGCCGACCGGTGGATCATCGAGCCGTTCGTCACCCGAAGCTGGAACGGTTACCGCGTCGTGTTTCCCGCCCACCGGCGGGCGCTGGGCGTGCGGCTGCTTGCCGTCGCCGGCGGCGACTTCGCCGTCGCGCTCGACCGGATGCTGCCCGCCGAAGCGCGGATCGACAGCTGGGCGGTGCGGGTGTCGGCGACGCAGGTCGCGCTGGCCGAAGGCAGCCTGATCGAGGCGGGCGGGGTGATCGACGCGCGCGGCGCCGGCGACCTGAGCCTGCTCGGCATCGGCTGGCGCACCGGCCTGACCCGCGCCGTCCGCACCCCCGGCCCGCACGGGGTGGCGGCACCGGTGATCGTCGACGCCGCAGTCGACCAGCGCGACGGATGCCATCTGGTTACGGTGCTGCCGATCAGCGCCGACCGGCTGCACATCGCCGACAGCCGTTACCAGATCGACCGCATCGCCGACCGCGGTGCCCATGCCGAGGGGCTGGATGCCTATCTGGCCGCAAATGGCTGGTCCGGGGCGGCGACCGAATGGGAAAGCCACGGCGCGACGCCGGTGCCGCTCGACGGCGATTTCGACGCCTATTGGCAGTCCGGCGGCGCCGGCACCGCCAAGGCCGGGGTCGGCGCCGGGCTGTTCCACCCGGCGACCGGGCGGATGCTGCCCGATGCGGTGCGGCTGGCGGCGTGGGTGGCGGATTCGCCCCCCCTGCCCGGCCCGGCGCTGCACGACGCGCTCCACGCCCATGCGCTGCGGACATGGGAGGCGCGCCGTCCCTATCGCCAGATCGCGGCACTGCTGTTCCGCGGCGCCGCCGATGCGGAGCGCTACCGGATCATTGAACATTTCTATCGGCAGCCGACCGGCCTTATCGAGCGTTTTCACGCCGGACGGTCGACACCGATCGACCGGCTGCGCATCCTGGCCGGGCGGACGCCCTTTGGAGGAAAGGCGAGATAATGCGAATCGCTGTTTATTGCGGATCGAGCAGCGGGTTCGACCCCGCCTTCGCGGGCGCGGCCGAAGCGGTGGGCCGCCAGCTGGCCGAGGCCGGCATCGGCCTGGTCTATGGCGGCGGCAATATCGGGTTGATGGCGGTGCTGGCCGACGCGGCGATCGCCGCCGGCGGCGAGGTGATCGGCGTGATCCCGCAGGCGCTGGTCGACCGCGAACTGGCCCACCCCGGCTGCACCGAGCTGCACATCACCACCAACATGCACGCACGCAAAGCGCTGATGGCGGAGAAGGCCGACGCCTTCGTTGCCCTGCCGGGCGGCATCGGCACGCTGGAGGAGCTGTTCGAGGCGTGGACCTGGGGCCAGCTGGGCTGGCACACCAAGCCGTGCGCGCTGATCAACACCGCCGGTTTCTACGATGACCTGATCGCCTTTCTCGATAGTTCCGTCGCGCATGGCTTCCTGAGTGCCGAACACCGCGCGATGCTGATCGAGGTCGAGGCGGTCGCCGACCTGATCGACCGGATCGGCGATTATATTCCGCCGCAGGTCGGCAAGTGGATCGACCGCAAGGATTTGTGACGATGCGCGCGCTTTCGCTGGCGGCATTGCTTCTCCTCGCGTCGTGCGCGTCGCCCGAATCGCGGGTGCGGTCCGCGCTGATCGACGCCGGCCTGTCGCCGCGCGTCGCGACCTGCATGGCCGGGCGGATGGTCGACCGGCTATCGACGGCGCAGCTGCGCCGACTCGGCGGGCTGAAGCAGGCCGGGCAGGCGCGTTCGGTGCCCGCCTTTCTGGACGCGCTGCGCGCGCTGGACGACCCGCACATCCTGTCCGTCACCGGGCGCGCCGCGCTGCACTGCGCGGTCGGGGGCTAACGGCAAGCGCCGGAAGGGCACGGGCCGGGCCGACGGGGTTTCCTTGACGGCCAAGCTATGCTTTAGCCGCTCGCGACTCCCCAACAACCAGAGCGGAAGTGCGGCCGAGATGAATATCCACGAATATCAGGCGAAAGAATTGCTGGCGAAGTTCGGCGTACCGGTTCCGGCCGGTTATGCGGCGCTGAGCGTGGATGAGGCGGTGGCCGCTGCCGGCAAGCTGCCCGGGCCGCTGTATGTCGTGAAGGCGCAGATCCACGCCGGCGGGCGCGGCAAGGGCAAGTTCAAGGAACTGCCGGCCGAGGCCAAGGGCGGCGTGCGGCTGGCACGCACCGCCGACGAGGTCCGCACCGCGGCGAGCGAAATGCTGGGCAACACGCTGGTCACCGTCCAGACCGGCGAGCAGGGCAAGCAGGTCAATCGCCTGTACGTGACCGACGGCGTCGACATCGCCAAGGAATTCTACCTGGCGCTGCTCGTCGACCGGGCGACCGGGCGCGTCGCCTTCGTCGTGTCGACCGAGGGCGGCATGGACATCGAGACCGTCGCCCATGACACGCCGGAAAAGATCCACACGTTCAGCGTCGACCCGGCGACCGGTTTCATGCCGCACCACGGCCGCGCCGTGGCCAAGGCGCTGGGCCTGACCGGCGACCTGGCCAAGCAGGCGCAGAGCCTGGCCGGCAAGGTGTATGACGCGTTCCTCGGCACCGACGCCGCGCAGATCGAGATCAACCCGCTGGCGGTGACCGACGACGGCAAGCTGATGGTGCTGGACGCCAAGGTTGGTTTCGATTCCAACGCCGCCTTCCGCCACAAGGACCTGGCGCCGCTGCGCGACGAGACCGAGGAAGACCCGATGGAGCTGGAGGCCAGCAAGTACGACCTGGCCTACATCAAGCTGGACGGCGACATCGGCTGCATGGTCAACGGCGCCGGGCTGGCGATGGCGACGATGGACATCATCAAGCTGAACGGGATGTTCCCGGCCAACTTCCTTGACGTTGGCGGCGGCGCCACCACCGAGAAGGTGACGGCGGCGTTCAAGATCATCCTGTCCGACCCGGCGGTGAAGGGCATTCTCGTCAACATCTTCGGCGGAATCATGCGCTGCGACATCATCGCCGAAGGCATCATCGCCGCCGCCAAGGAAGTGAATCTGTCGGTGCCGCTGGTCGTCCGGCTGGAAGGCACCAATGTCGAGCAGGGCAAGCAGATCCTGGCCGGCTCCGGCCTGCCGATCGTCGCCGCCAACGACCTAGGCGACGCGGCGAAGAAGATCGTCGCCGAGGTGAAGGCGGCCTGAGCGCAAGGCACCCCCGCCCCGGTGGGGATCGTAGGAGAGCGTAGATGAAGATTCTCGTGCCCGTGAAGCGGGTGATCGATTACAACGTCAAGCCGCGGGTCAAGGCCGACGGCAGCGGCGTCGACCTGTCGAACGTCAAGATGAGCATGAATCCGTTCGACGAGATCGCGGTCGAGGAAGCGATCCGCCTGAAGGAAAAGGGCGTGGCGAGCGAGATCGTCGCGGTTTCGATCGGCCCGGCCAAGGCGCAGGAAACGCTGCGCACCGCCCTCGCCATGGGTGCGGACCGGGCGATTTTGATCCAGACCGACGACGAGGTCGAGCCACTGGGCGTGGCCAAGCTGCTCGCCAAGGTCGTGGGCGAGGAAGCGCCGGGGCTGGTTATCCTCGGCAAGCAGGCGATCGACGACGATTCGAACCAGACCGGCCAGATGCTGGCGGCGCTGCTCGGTTGGGGCCAGGGCACTTTCGCGTCGAAGGTCGAGGTTGACGGCGATACGGTCAACGTCACCCGCGAGGTTGACGGCGGGCTGGAGACGGTGGCGCTCAAGACGCCGGCGATCGTCACCACCGACCTGCGCCTGAACGAGCCGCGCTATGCGTCGCTGCCCAACATCATGAAGGCGAAGTCCAAGCCGCTGGCGACCAAGACGCCGGCCGATTACGGAGTCGACATTACGCCGCGCCTGAAGACGCTGAGCGTCGGCGAGCCGCCGAAGCGGGTGGCCGGCGCCAAGGTTGCCGATGTCGATGAGCTGGTCGCGAAGCTGAAGGCGCTGGGAGTGGTCGCATGAAGACGCTGGTTTGGGTTGAGCATGAAGGCGGCGCCGTCAAGGACGCGACGCTGAGCGCGGTGACGGCGGCGGCGAAGCTGGGCGAAGTTCACCTGCTGGTCGCCGGCAAGGGCGTCGGCGGGGTTGCGGATGCGGCGGCGAAGATCGCCGGCGTCGGCAAGGTTCACGTCGCCGACGATGCGGCGTTCGAGCATGCGCTGGCCGAAAATGTCGCGCCGCTGATCGTCGAATTGATGGGCAGCCATGACGCGTTCGTCGCGCCGGCCACCTCCAACGCCAAGAACGTCGCGCCGCGTGTCGCCGCTCTGCTCGACGTGATGCAGATTTCCGACATCCTGTCGGTCGAGGGCGCCGACACCTTCACCCGGCCGACTTATGCCGGCAACGCGATCGCTACCGTCCAGTCGAGCGACGCGAAGAAGGTGATCACCGTGCGCACCACCGCCTTTGAGAAGGCGGCGAAGGACGGCGGATCCGGCACCGTCGAAGCGGTGGCGTCGACCGGCGACACCGGGCTGTCGCGCTTCGTCGGCGCCGAAATCTCCAAGTCGGAGCGGCCGGAGCTGACCAGCGCCAAGGTGATCGTGTCCGGCGGGCGCGCCCTCCAGAACGGCGAGAATTTCAAGACGATCATCGAGCCGCTGGCCGACAAGCTGGGCGCCGCCGTCGGTGCCAGCCGCGCCGCCGTCGACGCCGGCTATGTCCCCAACGACTATCAGGTCGGCCAGACCGGCAAGATCGTCGCCCCGGAAGTCTACATAGCGATCGGCATTTCCGGCGCGATCCAGCACCTCGCGGGGATGAAGGATTCCAAAACGATCATCGCGATCAACAAGGACGAGGACGCGCCGATCTTCCAGATCGCCGACATCGGCCTGGTCGCCGACCTGTTCAAGGCGGTACCGGAGCTGACCGGCAAGATCTGAACCGGCGCGACATGCGCGAGAATGAGGGCGGTCCGGGCACGGGCCGCCCTTTTTTCGTGCTCAGAATCCGGCGAGGAAGGCGGCGACGTTCAGGCCGAGGGCGTCGACCGCGTAGCCGCCTTCCATGACGACCAGCGTCGGGATGCCAAGACCGGCGATGCGGGCGGCGAGCGGGGTGAAATCCGCGGTTTCCAGCGCCAGATGCGCAATCGGGTCGCCGACATAGGTGTCGGCGCCGAAGCTGACGACGAGCAGGTCCGGCGCGAAGGCGGCAAGCGCGGCGAGCGCGCTGTCGAGCGCGGCCAGATAGGCGGCGATGCCGGTGCCGTGGGGGAGCGGGATGTTCAGCGTCGCGCCCTCCCCCGCGCCGGCGCCGCGTTCATCGGCATGCCCCCAGTAGAACGGGTAGTCGGTACGCGGATCGGCGTGGAGCGAGGCGAAGAACACGTCGCCGCGTTCGTAGAAGATGTCCTGCGTGCCGTTGCCATGGTGATAGTCGACGTCGAGGATCGCGGTGCGGCGGCCGGCGGCGGTCGCCGCTTCCGCCGCGATGGCGGCGTTGTTCAGGTAGCAGTAGCCGCCGAGATAGTCGGCCCCGGCGTGGTGGCCGGGGGGGCGGCAGAGCGCGAAGGCGGCGCGGTCGCCAGCGAGCACGGCGTCGAGCGCGGTGAGCGCGGTCTGCGCGCTCCAATAAACGCCGTCCCACGTGCCCGCCGCGATCGGCGTCGACGCATCGAAGCTGAACTGGCCGACCAGCGCGTCGATCCGGTCGAGGGCAAGCGGGCGGCGGCGCGTCACCGGCCAGACATAGCCGCCGACGTCGCCGGGCCGGCCGGCGGCGCGCCAACGGGCATGGGCGGTCTGGAGGAAAGAAAGATAGGCATCGCTATGGACGGCGGCGATCGGGGCGAGGCCGTGGTCCGTCGCCGGTTCCGCCGTGCCGATCGCCGCGAGGATGTCGCGGGCGCGCGCCGGCGTTTCGGCATGGGCGGTGAAGGCGCCGTTGTGCAGTTCCTGCGCCGGAGCGTGGGCGAGCTGGTGGCTGTCCATGAAGCGGCGCATCAGGCGGCGGTCCTTTCGACAGGGGCAAAGCGGAGCAGCAGGAAGCCGACGGTCGCCGAGAGCAGCGAGCCGCCGAGCACGCCGATCTTGACCGCGTCGGCATGGGCCGGGTCGGCGAAGGCGAGGCCGCCGATGAACAGGCTCATCGTGAAGCCGATGCCGCAGAGTACCGCGACACCGTGGACCTGACGCCAATTGGCCCCGGCCGGCATGGCGACGATGCCGGTGGCGACGGCGAGGCGGACGGCGGCGAAGATGCCAACCTGTTTGCCAAGGAACAGGCCGAGCGCGATGCCGAGCGGCAGCGGCTGGGCCAGCGTTTCCAGCCCGACCCCGGCGAGCGACACGCCGGCATTGGCGAAGCCGAACAGCGGCACGATCAGCCAGGCGACCCACGGATGCAGCGCGTGTTCGAGGCGGTGGAGCGGCGAATCGACCGCGTCCGGCGCGGCGGGGGTGCGATCGACCGGAATGGTGAAGGCGGCAAGCACCCCGGCAACAGTGGCGTGGACGCCGGAGGAGAGGACGGCGAACCACAGCAGCGCAAAGCCGATCATATAGGGCGCGAGCGCGCGCACACCGAGCCGGTTCATTGCCGCCATGCCGACGAGGACGAGCAGCGCCGCGCCAAGCGCCGTCAGGTTCAACCCGGCGGTATAGGCGATAGCGATGATCGCCACCGCGCCGAGATCGTCGACGATGGCGACGGTGGTCAGGAACAGTTTCAGCGATGCCGGCGCGCGCGTGCCGAGCAGGGCAAGCACGCCGATCGCAAACGCGATGTCGGTGGCGGCGGGCACCGCCCAGCCGGAATGCAGCGCCGCATCCCCGCCGGTGACCAGCAGGTAGACCAGCGCCGGCACCGCCATGCCGGCCGCGGCGGCGAACATCGGCAATATCCGGTCGCCCCAGCGCGCGAGCTGACCGTCGACGAACTCGCGCTTTATCTCCAGCCCGACGAGCAGGAAGAACAGCGCCATCAGCGCGTCGTTGATCCACAGATGGACGGTCATCGGCCCTAGCGCGGCGGCGAGGACCGGCCCGGTTTCGTGGTGCAGCCAGGCGAAATAGCCGGCTGCGGCGGGGCCATTGGCGACGACCAGCGCCGCCGCCGCCGCGCCGATCAGCAGGATGCCGCCGGCCGCCTCCATCTCCAGAAAAGAACGCAGGGCGGAAAGCGGACGGGGGAGAACGGAAGCCATCGGACAGCTTTAGAACGGGAACGGCGGCGCGTGAATAACCGCCAGCCCGAACATCATGGCGCGCGGACTGACGCGCCCCGGCGCCGGGGTGGTAGATTGCCGCGCCGCCTGCGGGCGCGCGCGTTCACGGCGGGGCTGGGAAGCATCAGCGGACGGTGAACAGGATGGTGTCGACGGCGCGGCCGCCGGGGTCGACCAGACGCAGGCGGTGAGCGCCGGGGGCGGGGAGAAGCTGGATGCCGGAATCGGCGGGGCCGAGGTCGCGTCGGTCGAGCAGCAGGCGGTGGCCGGCGACCTCGCCCGCCACGGCGACGGCCAGGCGCTGACGATCCGGCGGGATGTCCGGATCGAGCGCGTAGACGCTGCCGCCGACCGGACTGACGATGCGCGGGCGGCGGGCAGCGGCGGGGGCGGCGGCGAGCGCGGCCTGCCCTGTCCCTTTCAGGAAATAATCGGTGCGCGCCGGTTCGAGGTTGGCGGCGAAGGTGATACGACGCGCCTCCACCCCCGGCGGCATCGGCGGCGCCCGGCCCGGCCGGTCGGCGTGAAGCGCCATCATCACCTGCCGCCAGACCGGCGCCGCGCCGCTGGTGCCGGAGACCGCGCGCATCGAATCGCCTTCAAGATTGCCGACCCAGACCGCGACGGTGAAGCGATCCGAATAGCCGATGCACCAGTTGTCGCGCATGCCCTTCGACGTGCCGGTCTTGGCCGCCGCCCAGAACGGCAGACGCAGGGCCGAATCGAGCCCGAAGCTTTGGGCGCGGGCGTCGGAATCGGCCAGGATGTCGCCGACCATCCACGCGGCGGCGGGGGAATAGACGGCGCGGGGCGTGCCGCGCGGATCGCCGTCGCGCAGGCGCAGCGGCGCCCATTGCCCGCCCCGCGCCAGCGCGCGAAACGCCGCCGCCTGTTCAAGCAGCGTCACCTCCGCCGAGCCGAGCGCCAGCGAATAGCCGTAATAGGCGCCGTCCTCCGTCAGCCCGCGATAGCCGCTGTCCCACAGCCGGTCGCGAAAATCCTCCACCCCCGCGAGCAGCAGCGTGCGCACGGCGGGGACATTCAGCGAGCCGGCGAGCGCGGTGCGGGCCGATACCGGCCCCTTGAACGCACGATCGTAATTCTGCGGAACATAAAGACCGGAGGCGGTGTCGAGCTGGACCGGGCTGTCGTCGAGGATCGACGCCGGGGTCAGATAGCCTTTTTCGAACACCTGAGCGTAAAGGAACGGTTTCAGCGTCGACCCGGCCTGGCGATAGGCGGCGGCGCCGTCGACCTGCGCGGCGGTGGAAGCGCCGCCGACCCCGCCGACATAGGCGAGTACGTCGCCGGTCGCGTTGTCGACGACGATCACCGCGCCGTCGCGGACCCGGGTGGGGCCAAGGCCCTGCAACTGACGGCGGAGCGCGGCGATGGCGATGCGCTGGGCATGGCTGTCGAGCGTCGTCGTCACCTTCATCCCCGCGCTGGTCAGCAGCCGGACGGCGAGATGCGGGGCGAGGCCGGGGTCGAGCGCCAGCGCTCGCGCCGGGCCGAGCGCATCGACGGCGGCGACGTGCAGCGTGGCGCAATCGACATCCGGCGCCAGCGCACAGGCGCGCTGCGCCACCACGCCCGCCGAGCCGCGCGGATCGGGCAGCAGCGCCGCCAGCACCAGCGCGTCGGCGCGACCGAGCGCGTCCGGCGCCTTACCGAACAGGGCGAGCGCGGCGGCGGCGATGCCCTGGCTTTCCCCCCGGAAGCCGGCGAGGTTCAGATAGGCTTCGAGGATCTGATCCTTGCTCCACGCGCTTTCCAGCGCCCAGGCGGCGCGCATCTGGCGCAGCTTGTCCAGCCAGCCGCGCGCGCCGGGCGCGGCAAGGGCGGGCGCCAGATAACCAGCGACCTGCATCGACAGGGTAGAGGCGCCACGCGAGCGCCGCCCGTCCAGCCGGGCGCGGACCGCCGACAGGGCAGCGAGCCAGTCGACGCCGCCATGGCGGGCGAAGCGCCGGTCCTCCGCCGCGACGATCGTCTCGCGGACGACCGGCGCCACCGCGGCGAGCGGCGTCCAGGCGAGGCGGCGGGCGCGATAGTCGACGCGGATGCTGTCGAGCAGCCGGCCGTCGCGGTCGTAGAGCCACGCCTCCGACGGGTGCCAGCCGGCGCGGACGGCGGCATAGCCGGGGAGCGGCGGCGGGAAGGTCAGCGCGTGGAGCGCGAACAGCCCGGCCGCCGCCAGCGCGATCAGGATGAGGGCGATGCGGGTCGAAAGCCGGCGCGGGCCGGCCGGCGGCATCATTTTCCGGTCACCGTCATCCCACTATTCGGCAGCTGACCGCGAATGTCGGGGGCGTAAAGCGCCTCCACCCGCGTCGGCGGCAGCGCGAAATCGCCGACGCCGTTCAGCCGGACCGCATATTCGACGGTGAAGCGCCCACGCGGCACCCAGGCGAAATAGCCGCGCCAGGCGTCACGGCTCCGCTCGACATAGGTGGGCTGCACCCCCTCCCCCGCCGTGGCGGCGGCATCGGCGAGCAGCGCCGACTGACCGCCCAGCCCGCCGATGATTGTCGCGCCGGGCGGCACCGGATCGTTGACCACCACCCAGTTGCGTTCGGCGGTAGCCTCCACCGTCAAGCGCACGCGCAGCACGTCGCCACGGGTCAGCCGGCCGGGGTTGCGGCGTTCGATCGCGGTGACGCTGCGTTCGATCCGGTAACCGGCGAACAGCGGCGCCTTCAGCGGCACGGCGGCGCGGAGCTGAACCAGCGCCCACGGCCCGGCGCCACCGCTTTGCGCCATGGTCAGCCCGGTCGGCCGGGCAGGCAGCGGGAAGCTGAGCGCCCCGGCGTCGGCCGACTGCGGCCAGCCGCGGGTCAACTGGCTGTCACCGAGCCGCAGCGTCGTCGTACCGGCGACCGCCGTTGCCGGGTAGAGGCGGGCGAATTTACGCACCGCCACCGCCCCCCAGGCGTTGGCCGGCGTCGTATCCCAATGGCCGCGCTGCTGGCGCTGGGCGACGCCGATCATCATCTTCGGCCCGTCATCCTGCCAGCCGGGGCGGCCGAGCACGGCGATCAGCGCCTTGATCGCGCTTTCATCGCCGCCGACCATCATCCACCACGGCGCCTGCGCCTGATCGACGAGGTCGAGCCGCGAGCCTTCGTAGACGAGGCGGGTGCGCAGCACCGTTTCCGCCTGCGCGCGCAGCGCCTGCCGGTTGACGAGGCCGGGGATCGCATCGATCGCGGCGATCCACTCGGCGAGCAGCGCGGTCGGCATTTCACGCGGCGCGATTCCGATCTGGCCGAGCATCGCCGGGGTTGCCGCCCCCTGCCGCGCCAGCGCGGCGAGCGCCGAGACGCGCAGCAGCCGCTGGTCGCCCGCGCCATCCCCCTCATGCCGCAGGCGCCCGTCGATGACCGCGCGCAACGCCTCCACCATCCGCCCGCGCGGCCCCTCCGGTATCGTGAAGTTCGCTTCCGCCGCGAGCGACAGGACGTGGGCGGTCAGCGCTTCCGAACCGCGCAGCCCGTCGACCGGGAAATAGCGCAGCAGCCCGTCGCTGTCCTGATAGCTGGGCAGGTCACCGGCCAGCCGGTTCCAGCGGCCGGCATCGTCGAGCACGACAGCGCGCGCCATCTGCTGTTCGAAGCAGGTGTAGGGATAGCCCTCCATATAGGCGCGGACGCCGGCGAGCGGCGGCGCCAGCGAGGCGGACAGACGGATGTCGACCCCACCCCGCCCGGCGATGGCGCCGGCCGGTGCGGCGATCGGGATCGTCCCGCCTTCGCCGACGCGGACGATCGTCGCCGCCCATGTCTCGACCGGGTGCAGCGGCACGACGTCCTGGGTGACCGACACGCTGTCGGCGGCCTTGCCGTCCTGCGCCTTCGCATCCACCGTCCAGGCGAGGGTATCGACGCCGGCCGGGGCGGTCAGCATCCAGGTCACCGCCTGGGCGCCGCCGGCCGGGATCGTCACGGTCAGCGGCCGGCCGGTGGCGATGTGCGGCGCCAGCGCCACCTTCGCCGTCACCGTCATCGGCTTGTCGGTTCCGTTCCTGAGGGTGAAGGTGGCGCCGAAGCGGTCGCCGGCCCGGACCAGCGGCGGCACCCCGGAATAGACGGACAGATCCTGCGTGGTGCGGACACTGGCCGAACCGGTGCCGAACAGCTGCGCGCCGTCGGTCGCGATCGCGACGAAGCGGAAGGACGACAGCGAATCGGACAGCGGTACCGGAATGCGGGCGCGGCCGTTCGCGTCGAGCTTCACCCGCGCCTTCCACAGCAGCATCGGGCGGAAATCTTCCCGCGTCAGCGCCGACAGGTCACCACCGCCGCCGCCGCCCGGTTCCGCCGTCTTGCGGCCGTAATGGCGCTTGCCGACGACCTGGGTCTGCGCGGTCGAGGTCAGCACCGAGAGCGGCCGTTCCTCCATCATCACGTCGAGCAGGTCCCAGCTGGGGTTGGGCGCAAGCTGAAGCAGGGCCTCGTCGACGGCGGCGAAGGCGATTTCAGCGCCAGCCGCCGGGCGACCGGCCGGATCGCGAACGCTGACGTCCGCCATCGCGGTCTGGCGGACGCCATAGGCGGGCTTGTCGGTCTTGACCGAGACGGCAAGACGATGCCCTTCCCAGCCGACCTTCACCTTGGCGATGCCGAGGCGGTAGCCGGGCTTGGCGAGATCGACCAGCGCGGTCGGGCGCGCGCCTTCGCGGCTGAGCCACGGCAGGTTCCAGCGCCGGGCAAGATCGGCCAGCCACAGCCGCCAGCCGGAAATCCGGCCGCGCACCGCCATGACCGAGACATAGACGTCGGGTGCGTAGGCGGCGGGCATCGGCACCGACACCACCGGGTTGCGGCCGGACAGTTCCGTGACGAAGCTGGACAGCACGCCTTCCCGTTCGACCGTGACCAGCGCGGTGGCGGAACGGAACGGCATGCGGACCTGGAAGCGGGCGGTGGCGCCGGCCTTGTATTCCTTCGCTTCCGGGATCAGGTCCATCCGGTCGCCATTGTCGCCGCCGAACCACCAGTCGTCATCGCCGGCGAGCCATACCGAACGGACGGCGCGCACGACATTGCCGTCGGCGTCGGTGGTGGTGGCAACCGCATAGACCTCTCCCGACGTGCCGGGTTCCACCGTGCAGCGGGCAAGGCCCTGCGCGTCGGTGGTCGCGGTGCAGGCGGCGGGGAGCCGGGTTGTCCGCGCCTGATTGTCATAGGCGTAGAAGCCGCCGATCAACCGGCGTCGCGCCGTCAATATCTCGCGGCTGTACAGCGCGACGGTCACCCGCCGGCCCTTGACCGGTCGACCTTCGGTATCGAGCACGACGAAGCGCAGGCGCAGATCGTCCGCCTTCATCAGCCAGCCGTCGGTGCGGATGCCGAGCCGGACGGCCGCGGGGTAGAGCGGAATGCGCGACGAAGCGGTCAGCGTTTCGCCGTTCGCGTCCTGATAATCCATTTCGACGGTCATCATCGTCGCGGTGTCGATCGCGACCGGGATGTCGACCGAACTGCGCGCCGCCCCCTGCGCGTTCAGGGTCAGCGGCAACGTCGCCGCCGGCGGCAGCGACGGCGCGGTTTCATTGCCGTCGCCGTCGAGCGGGCGGGTGCCTTCGACGATCGCCTTGCCGCCGAAGCTCCAGTCTTCCCACCCCGACGGCGACGCGGCGGATTCGGTGAAGGCGGTGCGCAGCCTGACCGGCAGTCCGGCGGCGCCGCCGCCGGACAGATAGCCGACATAGAGGTCGACCGGCAGCGATTTCGGCCGGACCGCCGCCGTCTTCGGCCCGCTGACGCTGGCGCGCATCGTCGGCAGGCGGAATTCGTCGACGCGGAACGACTGCGAGGTATAGAGCACCTCGCGCGTGCCACCGGCGCCGGTGACGATCGACAGATCGTAATCGCCCTGCGGCGCCCCTTTCGGCACCGACCAGCTGCTTTCGCCGATGCCGTCGGCGCCGATCGCCAGCGGCAGGCTGAATTCGGTGCCGGAGCCGCGATGGATCAGCCGCAGCGTGCCGGAAAGCGGCCGGGCATGCGCGAAACCGGTCGCGATTGGCCGGCGCAGCACATGCTTCATGCCGATCGTCTCACCGGCGCGAACCAGCGCGCGGTCGAAAATGGTGTGCAGGATGTTGCGGGGCGCCTGCCAGCCATAAGGCAGGTCGAAGTCATAGGGGTGGATGCCCTTGCCCCAATCGCTGAGCGTGAAGCTGAAATCGTCGCCGAGCCGCGCCGATACCATCAGCGGATGAACGGTGCTGCTGTCCGCGCAACTGCCCCAGCTATCCGGTTCCGGCAGGCCTTCCTTCACCAGCACGCGCCCGCCGGCGTCGCTACGCCCGGAGGCGAGGGTGCGGCCGGTGCAGCTGTTGGTGATCCGCACATCCGCCCCGGCCACCGGCTTGCCGCTGTCGAGCGCGGTCACCCAGACCAGCGAGCCGCCACGGCCCCATTTGAAATGCACCGCCATGTTGGTGACAAGAGCGCCGGTGGCGACGTAGCGCGGCGCGTTGCGGCCAAGCAGCGCACGGCCGAGCGCCGGGCTGGCGAGTTCGACCACGTAGAAGCCAGGTTTGGCGAGCGGAATGCCGACGACTTCGAACGCCTTGCCCTTGCCGGGAAGGGCAACCGAGAATGGTTCACCCTTGTCGGCCCCGGACAGCAGCGGCGTCGCCCCGGTGTGGTTGATCGCGACCGTTTCGTCGCCGCGCTTTTCGTGACGGATGTCGCTGTCACCCGCCTTTTCGACCGCACGCAGCCAGCGGGCGATATCGCCGTCCGACCCGCCGACCCTGAGCGCAGCGCCGGAGATACCGACACGCTGGCCGCGCAATGCCGGTTCGACATTGCGGACGGTGACCGGCAGCACGCCGCCCTCCTTCGCCTCCAATATGCCGAACGGCGCGGCGAATTTGACCAGCGGCGGCGCCTCGTCGAAGCGCACGGTCAGCGGGAAACGCTGACCGTTGGCGAGGGGCCGGCCGCTGATGTCCTTCAACCCGGCGGGCAGGGTCAGCGTCGCCGTGGTCGCGGCGGGAAGCGGGGCAGCGAAGGCGACGTCACTGACCTGCTGCGCCCCCCGTTCATCGAACACCGGCGTCAGCGCCTTGCCGCCGGGCAAGGTCAGGCGGATCGCCTCGGCGCTGGCGCGCGGCACCCGCGCGCTGAAACGGACCCATACCTGCTCGACCGGGCTGCACCCGGCCTGCGGGTTGACCCGCGAGCATTCGAACCGGGCGGTGAACGCCTTTCTGACGGTAAAATCGAAACGCTGATCAGCGCCGGCGCGGCGGCCGGCGGAGCTGACCCCGGCGCCCCAGACCAGCGCCATGTCTCGGCCGGGAGGCAAGGGCCGCCGGCATTTGAGCGCGACCACGGAGGCAAGCGCGCGAGCCTTGTCGTCCGCCTCTTTCGGCAGGCTGGCGGGCAGGCCGGCGGTGTCGAGGAAATCCGCGACATGATAGCGTTCGGTGCCGAGTCCTTCGATGACCGCCGAAGCGACGCCGGGTTTCAGCACGTCGACCGGAATCTTTTCCCCGATGCCGTCGACCGCGCAATAGGCGTTGGCGGCGACAGAGGCCGCGTCCGGCACCATGTTGGCGGCAACGAGGAAGACCTGATCTTCGTCGATGTCGGCGCCGTAGCGGCTGGGCAGCACCGCCCGGACGCGCGGACCGCCTGCGTCGACGACGAACCGGCGCTGACCGCCGATCGCCACCCCGGCCATGCTGGTCAGCCCGTTGTTCAGTTGAAACGTGCAGCGGGCGCCGCCGGGTAGCGGGCGGGCAAAATCCCAGACATAGGTGCGTGGATCGACCCAGCGCCCCGCGCCGCCGACCGGACATTCCGCCTTGAACGGCGCCGGGCTGCGCGGATCACCGAGTGCAACCACCGGATCGGAAAAACGCATCGTGAAGCGTTCGATCGCGCCGGCACCCATGCCGGGCGTCGCCAGCACCACTTGCGGTGCAGCATCACCAGAGGCGACCAGCGGCAGCGCCATCAACACGACGGCGCCAAGCTGGACCAGAACACGACGCATCACGATCCCCTTCACATGGCGCGCAAACTGGCCGGAGCGGGCGGGTGAAGTCCAGACCGAAAAGCACCCTTATCCGCTAAATCCTTGCGTAAACTGAAAATTAAGCACAGCGTTTCGCGTCCGAGTCTGAAGGAAGGGGGCTTCCGCCGGCGCATGGGGACCGAGGGGCTGCTGTGGCTGCTGGGATGCGGCGCGCGCGAACTGATGCTGTTCGCGGCGGCGTTTATCCTGATCGGCGGTCTGGACGACCTGATCGTCGACCTGATCTGGGCTGGCCGCAGCCTGTGGCGGCGGGTTGCCGTCTATACCATCCACCGCCGCGCCGACGCGGCATCCCTGCCGCCGCCCGCCGCGCCGGGCCGGATCGCGGTGTTCGTCCCCGCCTGGCGCGAAGCGGCGGTGGTCGGGCAAATGCTGTCCACCGCCGCCGCACGGTTCGGCGCCGGCGACTGGCGCATTTATGTCGGCTGCTACCCGAACGACGCCGCGACGACCGAGGTCGCGGCGGCGGCGGCCACCCGCGACCCGCGCATTCGCGTCGTCATCGGCCCCCGTGCCGGACCGACGACCAAGGCCGACAACCTGAACCATTTGTGGGCGGCACTGCTGCGCGACGAGGTGAAGGACGGGCGGCGGGTGAAGGCGGTCGCCCTTCACGACGCCGAGGATGTCGTCCACCCGGCGGAGATCGCGCTGTTCGATGCGCTTGCCGGCCGGTTCGACCTGATCCAGTTGCCGGTACTGCCGCTGATCGACGCCGACCGGCCGTTCTGGCGGCGATTCGTGTCCGGCGGCTATGCCGACGAATTCGCCGAAGCCCACACCAAGATGCTGGTCGTGCGCGAGGCGCTGGGCGCCGCCGTGCCTGCAGCCGGGGTTGGCTGCGCGGTGGCACGGGGAGCGCTGGCGCGGATCGCCGACGCCGCCGGGGGGCGGCCGTTCGACGGCGGCAGCATGACCGAGGATTACGAGTTGGGCCTGCGCATCGCCGAGCAGGGCGGGCGCGGCATCTTCGTGCGCTTGCCGGGCAGGCGCGGCGGCGCGGCGGTGGCGGTGCGCGCCCATTTCCCGAACAGCTGGGACGCGGCGATCCGCCAGCGATCGCGCTGGATGGCGGGGATTGCGCTGCACGGCTGGGACCGGATGGGCTGGCGCGGCGGGCTGGCCGAACGCTGGATGCGGATGCGCGACCGGCGGGCGGTGCTGGCGGCGGCGGTGCTGTTCGCGGCCTATGCGGGCATGGCCGCCTGGCTGCTGTGCGGCGCCGTCGCGCCGGCCGGCCATGCGGCGGTGCCGTTCAGCCGGCACGAGACGCTGTTGCTGGCGGCGACGGCGGCGCTGCTCGGCTGGCGGATGGCGTTTCGTTTCGCCTTTGTCGCCCATGCCTACGGCGTGCGCGAAGGGCTGTACGCGCTGCCGCGCGCGATCGTCGCCAACATCGTGACGATGCTGGCGGCGCGGCGCGCGGTGGCACGCTACCTGCGCCGGTTGCGCGGCGGCGCGCTGGAGTGGGACAAGACCGACCATGTTTTTCCCGACCGGATGCCGGCGGTGTGACCGGCACCGGCCACCCGCTGCGCTTCCTCGCCGCAGTCGCCGTCGGCTGGGTGGCGGCGCGCGCGGTGATGATGTGGCCAGTGCCGGGACCGGTGGCTCCGCCGATGGCGGACGCCACCCCGATACGGTTCGCGCCGCTGATCGCGTGGAATACCGCGCCGGTGCGGACCGGCCCGGTGCTGACCCTGCGCCTGGATCCCGCACCACCGGCGGCGCCGGTGTGGGCGGCGGTGACGGTGGGAAGTGTGGCAGCGGAGGGTGTGGCGGCCGCGCCCGACCCGCCATCGCCGGGGACGCCGGCGGCGGGGGCGGTGCTGGCGCGCGGCGACCCGATCGGCGTTGCCCCCGCAGGCGAGCGGCGGCTGTCGATCAGCATCTGGGCGCTGCTGCGCGGCCGGGGCACCGCCAGCCTGGCCGGGGGCGGGCAGCTTGGCGGATCGCAGGCCGGGCTGCGCGCGAGCTACCTGATCGCCCCGGCCGAGCGGGTATCGCTATACGGGCGGCTGGCGGCACCGCTGGCCAGCCGCGGCGGGCGTGAGGCGGCGGTCGGGCTGGATTGGCAGCCGCTGGCCAACCTGCCGATCCGCCTGTCCGCCGAGCGCCGGCTGGCGCTGGACGGCGGGCGTGGCGCCTATGCGCTGGGCGCGGCCGGCGGCATCACCCCGCTGGCGCTGGGCAGCGGCTTCGTCCTCGACGGCTATGGCCAGGCCGGGATCGTCGGGCGGAAGCGGCGCGCCGGTTATGCCGACGGGGCGGTGCGGGTCGAACGGCCGGTGGCGGCGGCCGGACCGGTGCGGATCGCGGCGGGCGCCGGGGCATGGGGCGGCATCCAGCCCGGCGCCCGGCGGATCGACATCGGCCCGCAACTGGTCGCGCGGATACCGGGGGCAGGAACGACCCTGCGCCTGGCCGTCGACTGGCGCCAGCGCGTTGCCGGCAACGCCCGGCCCGGTTCCGGCGCGACGCTATCGCTGGGCGCCGACTTCTGAGGCGGTTCACCTTGTCCGCGAACCCGGCTAGAGCGGGAGGCCGGCCCGATTCCAGGGCCATTAGCCGGAACGCCGCGTGGACCTGTACCTGCCCATCGCCAACCTGTCGGTCAACGCGCTGGTCATCATCGCGCTGGGCGGCGCGGCCGGGATACTGGCCGGGATATTCGGCGTCGGCGGCGGTTTCCTGACCACGCCGCTGCTGATGCTGTACGGTGTGCCGCCGACCGTCGCCGCCGCGTCCGGCGTGATGCAGGTGACCGGCGCCAGCGTGTCCGGCGTCATCGCCCATTTCCGGCGCGGCGGCGTCGACATGCGGATGGGCGGCGTGCTGGTGTGCGGCGGGATCGTCGGCGTGATGGCCGGCGCGGTGCTGTTCCGCCTGCTCCAGAAGCTGGGCCAGATCGATATCCTGATCGCGCTGCTCTACGTCATCATGCTCGGTTCGATCGGCAGCCTGATGGCGCGCGACGGCATCCGCGCGCTGATCGCCGAAAAGCGGGGGGCGCCGCCGCCGCCGCGCGCCCGGCGCCACCATCCGCTGGTCGCCGCGCTGCCGCTGCGCTGGCGCTTCTACGGTTCCGGCCTCTACATCTCGCCGCTGGCGCCGCTGATCCTGGGCGCGGCGGTCGGCGTGCTGACCGTGCTGCTCGGCGTCGGCGGCGGCTTCATCATGGTGCCGGCGATGCTCTACATATTGGGCGTGTCGACCCGCGTCGTCGTCGGCACCTCGCTTTACCAGGGGCTGTTCGTCACCGCGATCGCGACGATGACCCATGCGCTGACCACCCATGCGGTCGACATCGTCCTCGCCGGGCTGCTGCTGATCGGCAGCGTCGTCGGCGCCCAGATCGGCACCCGCATCGCCCAGAAGCTGAAACCCGACCATCTGCGCCTGTTCCTGGCGGTGCTGGTGCTGGCGATCACCATCCGCATGGCGCTTGGCCTCGGCTGGCGGCCCGACGAAATCTATTCGATCCAGGGATCGTGATGCGCGCGCTCGCCCTGCTGCTGCTCGCCCCGCTGCTGCTGGCCCAGAACCAGCCGCAGAACCAGCCGGTTCTGGTCCCCGACGTGTCGCAGCGCGACATCCGGATCATCTACAGCTTCACCGGCGCGGAGTTGCTGCTGTTCGGCGCGATCCTCTACCCCGGCGGACGGATACCGGACAAGCCGGCCGACATCATCGTCGTGCTGAAGGGGCCAACCGAATCGATCGTCGTGCGCGAAAAGCGCAAGATCGCCGGGATCTGGATGAATGCCGACAGCGCGCGCTTCCGTTCCGCGCCCGGCTTCTACGCCGTCGCTTCGTCCCGCCCGATCCGCGAGATCATCGATGAGCGGACCGCCGCGATCTACGAACTGGGTGTCGGCAACCTGCAACTGTCCGCCGCCGACGCCGGCAGCCTGGCGCAGACCAAACGGTTCGAGAACGGGCTGGTCGACCTGCGCCAGCGCAACGGCCTGTATGTCGAACAGCCCGGCGCGGTCGAGATCACCGACGGCGCGTTGTACCGCGTCCATATCGACATACCGGCGCGGGTGCCGGTGGGCGATTACACCGCCGAAACATTTCTGGTGCAGGACGGGCGGGTGCTGGCCGGCGCGGTGCGCGAGATCGCGATCCGCAAATCCGGTTTCGAACGGTTCGTAGCGATGGCGGCGGAGCGCTGGTCCTTCCTGTACGGCGTGGTGTCGATCGCGCTGGCGCTGCTGCTCGGCTGGGCGGCGGGATCGCTGTTCAGGCGGGTCTGAGCGCCGCCGCCCGGCGGCTGGGGCGGCAAATCGCGCATGTTGCGGAGAAAAGCGAAATCTTTACCTGCGCCGCGCTAAGGCCGGGCCGAAACAGCGACGACAGGACAAGCATGATGACCGACATGGCCGGGGTCTCCACCGGACTGCACCTCCCCCGCGAGGAGGCGGGCGAATCCGTCACCGTGCGCAGCGCCGAGGCCAACCGCATCATCATCGGCGAGGTCATCGAGGTCGCCGGCTGGGCGCGGGTGCGGATGGACCCGGACGTGCTGGCCGTGCTGGCCGACCATGCCGACCCGAGCATGGCGATTTCCGGCCAGGTCGGCAGCCAGATCAAGATGAAGATCGGCGCGATCTGGGTGATGGCGAGCATCCGCGCGCTATCGCGGCTGGAGGACGGCGCGATCAGCGCCACCGTCGACTTCCTCGGCGAGGGCGACGAGGAACGGCTGACCGGCCGCATCTATGGCTTCCGCCGCGGCGTCACCCGTTTTCCGATGCCGGGCTGCAAGGTCTACCCGGTGTCGAGCGCCGACATGAAGGAAATGTACGCGGCCGAGGCGCGGCCGAACATCGAGGTCGGCACCGTCTACCCGACCCGCGACGTGCGCGGCGCGCTGTTCATCGACGCGATGCTGGGCAAGCATTTCGCGCTGCTCGGTTCGACCGGCACCGGCAAGTCGACGTCGGCGGCACTGATCCTGCACCGTATCTGCGACATGGCGCCCGAAGGCCATATCGTGATGATCGACCCGCATGGCGAATATGCCGCCGCGTTCCGCACCAACGGCGCGATCTTCGACGTCGGCAACCTGGCGATGCCCTACTGGCTGATGAATTTCGAGGAGCATTGCGAGGTCCTGCTCACCTCCTATGGCGACAACCGGCAGACCGACGCCGACATCCTCGCCAAATGCCTGCTCGCCGCGCGCGCCAAGAGCCGTGCCGCCGACGGCATATCGAAACTGACCGTCGATTCGCCGATCCCCTACCTGCTGTCCGATCTGACCGGCATCATCAGCGCCGAGATGGGCAAGCTGGACAAGGCGACCGACAGCGCGCCCTACATGCGGCTGAAGACCAAGATCGACGAACTGCGCAACGACCCGCGCTACAGCTTCATGTTTTCCGGCATGCTGGTCGCCGACACGATGGCCGATTTCCTCGGCCGCATCTTCCGCCTGCCGGGCGGCGGCAAGCCGATTTCGATCATCGACGTATCCGGCGTGCCGTCCGACATCACCTCCGTCGTCGTCGCGGTGCTGAGCCGGATGGTGTTCGACTATGCGATCTGGTCGCGCGACGAGCCGCAGCGCCCGATCCTGCTCGTCTGCGAGGAGGCGCACCGCTACATTCCGTCCGACAATGTCGGCAACGGCCAGGCGGTCCGCAAGATATTGGAGCGGATCGCCAAGGAAGGGCGCAAATACGGCGTGTCGCTGGGCCTGGTGACGCAGCGGCCGTCCGACCTGGCCGAAGGCGTGCTGTCGCAGTGCGGCACGATCATCGCGATGCGCCTGAACAACGAGCGCGACCAGAGCTTCGTCAAGGCGGCGATGCCGGAAGGCGCGCGCGGCTTCCTCGACACCATCCCGGCGCTGCGTAACCGCGAGGCGATCATCTGCGGCGAAGGCGTCGCCATTCCGATCCGCGTGTCGTTCGACGCGCTGGAGGAGCGCAAGCGGCCGGCGTCGAACGACCCGCTCTTCTCCGAATTGTGGACGCAGGCCGGCGGCGAGGAGGAGATACTGAACCGCGTTATCCGCCGCTGGCGTTCGCAGGGTCGATAACCCCGGTTTCGACGACGATATTGCATTTCGCCCCGCGCCGCCGATAGGTGTGGCGAGGGAGATATGCCAATGAATCTCGATGGTATTGCCGCGATCGTCACCGGCGGCGCGTCCGGCCTGGGCGGGGCCACCGCCGCGCGGCTGGCGAAGGCCGGCGCGAAGGTGACGCTGTTCGACCTGAACGAGGAAGCCGGCGCCGCCCATGCCGCCGCGATCGGCGGGCTGTTCGCGCGGGTGAACGTCGCCGACGAGGCGAGCGTCGACGCCGGGCTGGCGGCGGCCGCCGCCGCGCACGGCACCGCGCGCATTCTGGTCAACTGCGCCGGCATCGCCCCGGCGATCAAAACCGTCGGCCGCGACAATGTGCCCCACCCGCTCGACGCCTATCGCAAGACGATCGAGGTCAACCTGATCGGCACCTTCACCGTCATCTCGCGCTTTGCAGCATTGCTTGCCGCCGCCGAGCCGGGCGGCGAGGAGCGCGGCGTTATCGTCAACACCGCGTCGGTCGCCGCCTATGACGGGCAGATCGGCCAGGCGGCCTATGCGTCGTCCAAGGGCGGCGTCGTCGGCATGACCCTGCCGGTCGCGCGCGATCTGGCGCAGCTCAAGATCCGGGTGATGACGATTGCGCCCGGCATCTTCCTGACGCCGATGCTGATGGGCCTGCCGCAGGCGGCGCAGGACAGCCTGGGTACGCAGGTGCCGCACCCGAGCCGGCTCGGCAAGCCGGAGGAATATGCCCAGCTGGTCGAGGCGATCATCGCCAACCCGATGCTGAACGGCGAAGTGATCCGCCTTGACGGCGCGATCCGGATGGCGCCGCGATGAGCCGGCTGCCGCTGTGGGGCGCCGCGCTGCTGGCGCTGGCCGCCACCCCCGCCGCCGCCCAGCCCGACGCGCTGCGCGCCGCGGTTGCCGGCGACATGCCGTCACTGATGACGCTGTACCGCGCCCTCCACGCCGCGCCGGAACTGAGCGGCGCCGAGGTCAAGACGGCGGCGGTGATGGCCGAGGAAGCGAAGAAGGCCGGCTTTGCCGTCACCACCGGCGTCGGCGGTCATGGCGTCGTCGCGGTGCTGAAGAACGGCGCCGGGCCGACGGTGCTGCTGCGCACCGACATGGACGCGCTGCCGGTGGCGGAACAGACCGGCCTGCCCTTTGCCAGCAAGGTCGTCGCGACCGGGGCGGACGGGCAGCAGACCGGGGTGATGCACGCCTGCGGCCACGACACCCACATGGCAAGCTGGGTCGGCACGGCGCGGCGGCTGGCGGCGATGAAGGACCAGTGGTCCGGCACGCTGGTGATGATCGCCCAGCCGGCGGAGGAGACCAACGCCGGCGCGACCGCGATGCTGAAGGACGGGCTTTTCACCCGCTTTCCCAAGCCCGATTATGTGATCGCCTTCCACGATTCCGCCGCGCTACCCGCCGGGGTGATCGGCACGACCGCCGGGCCGGCGCTGGCCGCGGTCGATTCAGTCGACATTCTGGTCAGGGGCATCGGCGGCCACGGCGCCGCACCGGCGACGACGAAGGACCCGATCGTGCTTGCCGCGCGGATCGTCACCAGCCTGCAGACGCTGGCGTCGCGCGAGATCGACCCGCAGGACCCGGTGGTCGTCACCGTCGGGTCGATCCACGGCGGCACCAAGCACAACATCATCCCCGACGAGGTGAAACTGCAACTGACGGTGCGCAGTTACTCGGCGGAAACGCGCGACAAGCTGCTCGACGGCATCCGCCGCATCGCGCGCGGCGAGGCGATCGCCGCCGGCATGCCCGAAGACAAAATGCCGGTGGTCACGCCGTTCGGTACCTATGCCGACCCGACGATCAACGACGCGCCGCTGACCGCGACGATCCACGAGGCATTCACCAAACGCTTCGGCCCGGAGCGGGTGGTACAGGCGAAGCCGGTGATGGTCAGCGAGGATTTCGCCCAGTACCGGCTGGCCGACCCCGCCCATATCCAGAGCCTGATCTTCTGGGTCGGCGGCGTGCCGCAGGCGAAATGGGACGCGGCCGGCGGCGACGCGGCCAAGCTGCCGTCGCTGCACAATTCCGGCTGGGCACCGGATGCCGAGAAGGTGATCGCGACGGCGGCCGAGGCGATGACGACGGCGGCCGTCACCATGCTGGGCAAGCGGTAGGCGCGTTCGATACCGTCATTGCGAGCGTAGTGGATTTCTTCGCTGCGCTCGCAATGACGATGGGTGGTGGCGGGCGCCCTAGACCGGCGTCGGCGCACCGTCGACCAGCGCGTGGGTGCAGGCGAGCGCCGCCGCATCGCAGCGTTCGTCGAGTGCGGCCACCGTCACCCAGCCATCGCCGCGCAGGCGGGCGGCCAGCGCCGGATCGGTGCCGAGCGGCAGGAACAGGCGCGGGCGGGCGTTGGCGGCGGCCAACCGCTCGATCAGCGGATCGGGGTAGAGCGAGAAGCCGATCGCCGGCTCCTCCCCGCCCCGCCCGTCGAGGATGGTGTAGCTGCCGCCCCGGCCGATCTCCCCCGCCAGGCCGTCGACGAACAGCGAGAAGCCGAACCAGCTCTGATATTCGAAGCCGTGGCGTTCGGTCGGGTCCAGAGTGAGCGTCGCGCGGCCGGCGAGCGGCGCGGCGACGGCGCGGAGCGCGGCGATCCGGCTGGCAAGCACGCCGCCAGCATCGATCGCCTCCAGCCGGGCGAGCGCGCTGTCGAGCGGGCCGGCGGCGTGGATCAGCGGCAGATAGGCGTCCGCCCCCGCCGCCGCGAGGCCGCCGGCATCCTTGGCGTCAAGTAGTGCCTTGACCCGGTCGATCGCCTCCGCCGGCAGCGGGAACGGCCCGGCGGCGAGGGTATCGACAAGGTCCGGCAGGGTCAGGTCGACGGTGATCGGCCCGGCCCCCGCCGCGTCGAGCGCGGCGATCGCCACCGCAACGATTTCCGCCGCAGCCGCCACCGTGTCGCGGCCGATCAGTTCCGCGCCAAGCTGGGTCAGTTCCCGTTCCGGGTTGAGCTGGGTCGCGCGCAGCTTGATGACGCTGCCGCCGTAGGAAAGGCGCAGCGGCCGGGCGCGGTGCGCCATCCGCGTCGCGGCGATGCGGCCAACCTGGGTGGTGATGTCCGGCCGGAGCGCGAGGGTCCGCTGCGACACCGGGTCGACGAAGCGCAGCAGGTCCTGCGCCTTCGCCGCCTTCAGCCGGCCGACCAGCGCCTCCTCAAACTCGGCGAGCGGCGGAGCGACGCGTTCGTAGCCATAGCCGGCAATCGCGTCGGCAACCGCGCGGGTGAGCGCAACGGCCGCCTCCGCCACCGGCGGCAACCGGTCGCGCAGCCCCTCTGGCAGCAGGCCGGGCGCGATCATCAGAACCGCAGCGCCATGGCGACCTTGACCCCCGGCAGGCCGCGGATCGTCGCCAGCAGCGATTCGTCGACCGATGAGTCAATCGACAGCAGCAGCACCGCTTCGCCGCCGGCGCTGCGCCGGCCGAGGTGGAAGGTGCCGATGTTGACCCCCGCCGCGCCGAGCGTGGTGCCGAGCCGACCGATGAAGCCGGGCGCGTCGAGATTGACGATGTAGAGCATGTCACCGGCAAGATCGGCCTCGACCTTGACGCCGAAAATCTCGACCAGGCGGGGGCTGGAATCGCCGAACAGCGTGCCGGCGACCGATTTCTCGCCCTCGCTGGTCTTGACCGAGACGCGGACCAGCGTGTGGTAGTCGCCGACACGATCGTGCCGCACCTCGCGCACGTCCAGCCCGCGCTCACGCGCCAGGAACGGCGCGTTGACCATGTTCACCGTGTCCGAATAGACGCCCATCAGCCCGGCGAGGACGGCGCCGGTGATCGGTTTCTGGTTCAGTTCGGCGGCGGCGCCTTCCACTTCGATGCCGATGCCGGACAGCGCGTCGTGCGCGAGCTGACCAACCAGCGAGCCAAGCTGTTCGGCCAGCGCCATGTAGGGCCGCAGCTTCGGCGCTTCTTCCGCCGACAGCGACGGCACGTTCAGCGCGTTGGTGATGCCACCGGACAGCAGATAGTCGGAAATCTGTTCGGCCACCTGAATCGCGACATTGACCTGCGCCTCGTCGGTCGACGCGCCGAGATGCGGGGTGGAGATGAAATTGGCGGTGCCGAACAGCGGGCTGGCCTTGGCCGGTTCCTCGACGAACACGTCGAGCGCGGCACCGGCGACATGGCCGGAATCGAGCGCCGCCTTCAGCGCCGCCTCGTCGATCAGCCCGCCGCGCGCGCAGTTGACGATGCGAACGCCCGGCTTGGTCCTGGCGATGTTCTCCGCCGACAGGATGTTGCGGGTCTGGTCGGTCAGCGGGGTGTGCAGGGTGATGAAATCGGCGCGCGCCAGCAGTTCGTCGAGCGTCACCTTCTCGATGCCCAGTTCCACCGCCCGTTCGGCGGACAGAAACGGGTCGTAGGCGACGACCTTCATCTTCAGGCCGAGCGCGCGGTCGGCGACGATCGAGCCGATATTGCCGGCGCCGATCAGGCCGAGCACCTTGTTGGTGACCTCCACCCCCATGAACCGGTTCTTTTCCCACTTGCCGGCCTGGGTCGAGGCGTCCGCCTCCGGCAGTTGGCGGGCGAGCGCGAAGATCAGCGCGATCGCGTGTTCGGCGGTGGTGATCGAATTGCCGAACGGTGTGTTCATGACGACGACGCCCTTCGCCGACGCCGCCGGAATGTCGATATTGTCGACGCCGATGCCGGCGCGGCCGACGACCTTCAGGTTAGTGGCGGCGGCAAGCACCTCCTTCGTCACCTTGGTCGCGGAGCGGATAGCGAGGCCGTCATAATCGCCGATGATCGCGATCAGCTCTTCCTTGGTCAGGCCGGGCTTCTCGTCGACCTCGACGCCGCGTTCGCGGAAGATCGCGGCGGCTTTCGGGTCCATCTTGTCGGAAATCAGTACCTTGGGCATGTCTTGGTCCTTGCATGCTCCCGCGCACGCGGGGGGAGCCGGAAAACGGGAATGACGCCGAAGCGCGCGTGGTCAGGCGGCGTGGGCCTCGCCCCAGGCCCAGTCGAGCCAGGGGCCGAGCGCCGCGATGTCGGCCGTATCGACGGTGGCGCCGCACCAGATGCGCAGGCCCGGCGGCGCGTCGCGATAGCCGGCGATGTCGTAGGCGGCGTCTTCCGCCTCCAGCAGCGCGGCGATCTTCTTGACCAGCGCCAGCTTGCCGGCGTCGTCCAGCCCGGCGACCGCCGCGTCGGCGAACTTCAGGCAGACGCTGGTCGTCGAGCGGGTCGCCGGATCGGCGGCGAGATGATCAAGCCAGTCGCGTTCGGCGACGATCGCGTCGAGCGCGGCGGCGTTGGCGTTGCTGCGCGCGACCAGCGCCCCCAGCCCGCCAAGCTGCTTCGCCCATTCGAGCGCGAAGATGTAATCCTCCACCGCCAGCATCGACGGGGTGTTGATCGTTTCGCCGGCGAACAGCCCCTCGATCAGCTTGCCGCCCTTGGTCATGCGGAAGATCTTGGGCAGCGGCCAGGCCGGGGTGTAGCTTTCCAGCCGTTCGACCGCGCGCGGGCCGAGGATGAGCACGCCGTGGCCGCCCTCCCCGCCCAGCACCTTCTGCCAGCTGTAGGTGACGACATCCAGCTTGTCCCACGGCAGGTCCATCGCGAACACCGCGCTGGTCGAATCGGCGAAGGTCAGGCCGCCGCGATCGTCGTTGATCCAGCCGTCGGGGACGCGCACGCCGGAGGTGGTGCCGTTCCAGGTGAACAGCACATCGTGATCCTGATCGATCGCCGCGAGATCCGGCAGTTCGCCATAGGGCGCGCGCAGCACCGTCGGGTCGATCTTCAGCTGCTTGACTGCGTCGGTGACCCAGCCTTCACCGAAGCTTTCCCACGCCGCGACCGTCACCGGCCGCGCGCCGAGCAGCGACCACATCGCCATTTCGACAGCACCGGTATCCGACGCCGGCACGATCGCGATGCGGTGGCCGGCGGGTACGCGCAGGATTTCCCGCGTCAGGTCGATCGCATAGGCGAGGCGGCTTTTGCCCAGCTTCGAGCGGTGGGAGCGGCCGAGCGATCCTGTCGCCAGCCGTTCCGGCGCCCAGCCCGGCGGCTTCGCGCACGGCCCGGACGAGAAATGGGGGCGGACGGGTTTTGTGGTGGGGCGTTCGATACGCGCGGGGATGCCCGCGGCGGGGGTCTTCGTCATGTAGTCTCTCCTTGCAGAGAGCACGCGCCGCGTTGGGACGGCGTGGCCCGCCGCCGGCCCTAGCGGCGACGGCGGCGCTGTCAAGGGACGTTCGCGCCGGGCGACGACGACGCGGCGCGATAACGACCACGCAAGCATTTGAAGATATGCGCGTTTGATGCCGCTACCGACGCTCATCGGCCTTGTCGCCGCGATCAACGCCTGGACGATGCTGCGCTTCTGGCAGGACAAGCGCCGCGCCGAAGCCGGCAACCGTCGCATCCCGGAGTCGGCCCTGCTGACACTGGCCGCGCTGGGCGGCACGCCGGGCGCCTACCTCGCCCGGCGCATGTTCCGCCACAAGACCCGCAAACAGCCATTTTCGGATCGGCTGCACCTGATCGCGGTGGTCCAGGCCGGATTGCTAATCGGCCTGTTTGTTCTCTGAGCGTGCCACCGCGCCGGTGACGATGCCGACGAGGATCAGCACCATGCCGGCGGCGTGGAAAGGGCGCAGCGCTTCATCCAGCAGCGAAGCCGCGATGAAGGCACCGAACAACGGCATCAGACTGATCGCCTGCCCGGCCCGGCCCGCGCCGATCGCCGCGACCGTCGCATTGTAGAGAAAATAGGCGACCAGCGACGGCAGGATCGCGACATAGGTGAAGGCGGCGAGCGTATCCGCGCGCAGCGGCGGGAAGCCGCCGACGCGCCATTCCCCGATCGCCGGCGGC
Organism: Sphingomonas flavalba; assembly: GCF_047553045.1. Classification (GTDB taxonomy): domain Bacteria; phylum Pseudomonadota; class Alphaproteobacteria; order Sphingomonadales; family Sphingomonadaceae; genus Sphingomonas_L; species Sphingomonas_L flavalba_A. The sequence continues at coordinate 2,677,899 of NZ_CP180208.1, forward strand.
AGCATGGCCAGCGCGCCGATCGCGAAGGTGACGGCGATGAAGCTGGACGGGTGCACCGCCGGGCGGGTGCGCAGCAAGCTGGTGTACAGGCCCCAGACGACCACCGCCGCCAGGATCAGCAAGTCGCCGGTGCCGAAGTCGAGACGCATCAGCACCTGCAGGTCGGCGCGGCAGACGATCAGCACCACCCCGGCGGTCGACAGCGCCACCCCGGCAATCGCCTGCCAGCCGGAGCGGGTGCGGAACAGCAGATAGTCGAACAGCAGAACCAGCCCCGGAATCGCCGCCTGGATCAGCATGGCGTTGGTCGCGGTGGTGAAACGCAGGCCGTAATAGAGCAGCGCGTTGAACGTGGCGATGCCGAGCAGGCCGAGCAGAAGCACCCGCCGCCATGCCCGGCGCAGCACCGCGCGATCGGCAACGACATGGCGCAGGGCGAATGGCGCGACGACGAGCAGTGCCCCGCCCCAGCGGACCAGCGCCAGCGTGAACGGCGGAATATCGTCCCTGACCGCGCGGCCGACGATGGCATTGCCCGCCCAGAACAGCATGACCAGCGCCAGCATGGCGTAGGCGCGCAGATCGGTTCGGGTGATCGTCATGGCGTTTCCTGGGGAAGGGAGCGGGCCGGGGCCGCGTCCAGTCCCTTAGGCGGTCCGCCGGTGAAAGGGAATCGACGCGCCCGACTCCGTTTCGGCACGGTTCGTCGCAAGGCGGCGCACCCGGCCTTCGTTCCGCGTGCGGAAGCGGCGATCATCGGCGGGTGAGCATCGGGCAAAGCGGACGGATCGGGATTGGCGTGGCGGTTGTCGCTGCGCTGACGCTTGCCGCCTGTTCCGGCGACCGGGGCCGCCGATCGTCAGCGCGCAAGCCGACACCCGCCGCGCAGTTGATGCCGGGCATCACATCCGCCCCGATCCGCCAGTGCCTCGGCAGGCTGGCGGAGCAGGGCGTCGATTTCCAGCCGCTGCCCGACCGCGATTTCGGCGGCGGCTGCCTGGCCTATGGATCAGTCAAGCTGCTCGACGTCGGCACGCCGACCACCAATCTGGGCGCGATGACCTGCCCGCTCGCCAGCGCGTTTTCCGGCTGGGTACGGTTCGGCGTCGTGCCGGCGTCCCGCGCCTGGCTGGGCAGCGAGGTGGTCAAGGTGGAAACGTTCGGCACCTATAACTGCCGGACGATCAACGGCATCGGCGCGACCGGCCGCCTGTCCGAACATGCGCGGTCGAACGCCGTCGACGTCGCCGCCTTCATTCTGGCCGACGGGCGGCGGATCAGCGTCAAAACCGACTACCGTTCCGCCGATCCGGGGGTGCGCGGCTTCATCAAGGCGGTGCACCAGTCGGCGTGCAAGCGTTTCGCGACCGTGCTCAGCCCCGATTACAACGCCGCCCATAACGACCATTTCCACCTCGACATGGGGCGCGGGCCGTTTTGCCGCTGAGCGCCGGCGGGGCGCCGTGCTTGAACCGGCACCCAAACGCGCTATCAGCCTAGCAATGACCGATAATAGCGAAACCATCGTCCCGTCGCGGCTGTTCCCGCGCGCGCGCCAGTCGGCGGACAGTACCGCCAAGACCGTCGTCCATACCCCGCAGACCGAACATCCCGCCTATCGGCTGGCGTTTCAGGACACCGAATTCCTGCTGCGCGAGGATTTGCGACCGGTGCGGTTCCAGCTGGAACTGCTGAAGCCCGACCTGCTGCTCGACGAGGCGCGGATCGCCTCCACCCTGGTGATCTACGGTTCCGCCCGCATCCCGGAACCGGCCAAGGCCGATGCGCTGCTCGCCGCCGCGACCGACACACGCGGCCGCGCGATTGCCGAGCGGCTGGTCGCCAAGGCCAAATATTACGATGTCGCGCGCGAGCTGGCGCGGCTGGCCAGCCGCTGCCCGCGCGATGCCGAGGGGCGGCGCCACTTCGTCGTCTGTTCCGGCGGCGGCCCGTCGATCATGGAAGCGGCGAACCGCGGCGCGGTCGACGCCGGCGCCGAGACGATCGGCCTCAACATCGTCCTGCCGCACGAGCAGGCGCCGAACCAGTATGTCACCCCGTCGCTCAGCTTCCAGTTCCACTATTTCGCGCTGCGCAAGATGCATTTCCTGCTGCGCGCGCGGGCGATCGCGGTGTTCCCCGGCGGGTTCGGCACGTTCGACGAGATGTTCGAGGCGCTGACCCTGATCCAGACCGGCAAGATTTCTCGCCTGCCGATTTTGATGTTCGGGCGCGCATTCTGGAACAAGGTCGTCGATTTCGAGGCGCTGGCCGACGAAGGGGTCATTGCCCACAAGGACCTGGCGCTGATGAACTGGGTCGAGACCGCCGACGAGGCGTGGGCGATCATCCGCGAATTCTGGGGCCGGTCGGCCGAAGACTGCCCCTGCGACTGACGCGGCGGCCGGGTCAGCCGGCCAGCGCCGCGATGCGGTCGTGGAGCGCGCGCGGCACGGCGACGCCATCGGCCAGGCTCCGCGCCCGCGCGGCATAGCGGCGCTGGGACGGCAGGCGGGCACCCTGCGCGGCGAAGCCGGCAAACAGCGCCTCCGCCCGCGCAACGCCCGGCGCGGCGTCACCGCCGGCCATGACCGCCGGGTCGAAGGCGAGGATCAGCTCGCCATGACAGGGGGCGAGTTTCAGCCCTTCGTCCCACGCCATCGATTCGACGCTGGTGCGCTCACCGATCAACGCGCCGGCAAGCAGCTCCACCATCGTCGCCAATGCGGAACCCTTGTGGCCGCCGAAGGTGAGCATCGCGCCATCGAGCGCGGCCTGCGCGTCGGTGGTCGGCGCGCCGTTCCGGTCGACGCCCCAGCCTTCCGGGATCGCCCGCCCTTCGTTGCGGTAGTGGGCAAGGTCGCTGCGGGCGACGGCGCTGGTCGCGAAGTCAAAGACATAAGGGTGCCCGTCCGGGCGCGGCCAGCCGAAGGCGATCGGGTTGGTGCCGAGCAGTCCGCGGTTGCCGCCGGCCGGCGCGACCCAGGCATGGCTGGGGGTCAGCGCCAGCCCGGCGAGGCCCTCCGCCGCCAGCGCCTCCACCTCCGGCCACAGCGCCGAGAAGTGGAAGCAGTTGGTGACGACCAGCGCCGCGACGCCGCCGTGCCGCGCCTTGTCGGCCAGCAGTGGCAGGCCGCGTTCGAAGGCGAGCGGCGCATAGCCGTAGCCGGCATCGACCCGGACCAGCGCCGGCGTCTCGTCGCGCACGTCCGGCACCGCCGCCACCGCCAGCCGGCCCGACCGCACCGTCTCTACGCAGCCGGGCAGGCGGTGCAGGCCGTGGTTGGAGCAGCCGTCGCGCTCGGCGGCGGCGATCACCCGCGCCACCGCCTCCGCCTGCGGCGCGGCCAGCCCGGCGGTCTCCAACACCCGGCACGCCAGGGCGAACACCGCATCGACCGACAGAATGACAGGACCGTCCACGACCAACCCCTGATAGTATACGATTTAGCCTTCGTAGCCGCCCGGCGCGGGCGGTCAACGCCCAACATGGTGGAATGGGCGGGCGTTAAAGCTGGTGGCCGGTGCGGTCACGCTTGGTGGCGAGGTAGCGTTCGTTGTGCGGATTGGCCGGCAGCGCGTGGGGCACCCGCTCAACCACCGCGATGCCGTGCGCTTCCAGCCCCACGACCTTAGCCGGGTTGTTGGTCAGCAGCCGGACGGCGGTGACGCCGAGCAGGGCGAGCATCCGCGCGGCGAGCGAGAAGTCGCGCGCATCGACCGCGAAGCCGAGACGGATATTGGCGTCGACCGTGTCAAAGCCCTGATCCTGCAGGCTGTAGGCGCGCAGCTTGTTGATCAGGCCGATGCCGCGCCCTTCCTGCCGCAGGTAAAGCAGCACCCCCCAGCGCGCGTCGGCGATGGCGTTGAGCGCGGCGTGGAGTTGCGGCCCGCAGTCGCATTTGAGCGAGCCGAGCACGTCGCCGGTCAGGCATTCGCTGTGGAGGCGGACCAGCGGTGGGCTGCCGTCCGGCGTGCCGACAACCAGCGCGACATGCTCATCGGCGGTCTCGGCGGTGCGGAAGGCGACGATCTCCGCCGCTTCGGCGGCGGCGACCGGCAGGCGGGCACGCGCCGCGACGACCAATCGATCGGGGGATTCATAGGCGGCGATGTCGGCCGGGCTCAGCGCGGCGGCGTGCCGGTCGATCGTGCGGACGAAGAAAGCGGGGAGCAGCCCGGCGAGGCGGGCGAGATCGAGCGCGGCGGCGGCCGCCGCCGCCGCGCCGGTGGCGACGGCCCGAAACGGCCCCTTCAACGGCGCCGCCAGGTCGAGCGCCGGATCGGCCAGCGCCACCGCCGCCGGCAGGTCGATCCACGGCGCGCGCGCGATGCGGATCGCCCCGCCACCGGCCGCCGCGCGCTGGTTGACCAATTTCAGCGTTTCCGCCCGCGCGGCGGACAGCAGGATATCGGCCCGCCCGTCCGGATCGAAGGCAGCGAGGCGGCCGGTATCGGCGGTCTCGATCGCAAGCAGCACCAGCCCCGCGTCAGTGTCAGTTCCAGTGTCCGCGATCGCCACCTCCCACCCCCGTCGCAAAGCGTCGACGGCGCGGGCGGCGGCGCGCGGCCCGGTGTTCACAAGCGGAATTCCGTGATCAGCGGAATATGGTCGGACGGGCGGCCCCAATCGCGGCATTCCTCGTGCACGCGGTGGCCGATCGCCTGACCGGCGAGCGCCGGACTGGCCCACATATGGTCGAGCCGGCGGCCGCGGTCGGACGCCGCCCAGTCCTTCGCCCGATAGCTCCACCATGTATAGAGCCGCTCCGGCGGCGGCACGAAATGGCGGCCGAGGTCGACCCAGCCATGCGCTGCCTGCAGACGGGCAAGCGCGGCGACCTCCACCGGGGTATGGCTGACCACGTCGAGCAGTTGCCGGTGGCTCCACACGTCCGATTCGAGTGGCGCGATGTTGAAATCGCCGACCAGCAGGGTCGGCACCGCCAGCCCGGCGGACCAGTCGGTCATGCGTTCCAGAAAGTCGAGCTTTTGCCCGAATTTGGGGTTGAGCGCGCGATCCGGAATGTCGCCGCCGGCCGGGATGTAGACGTTTTCCAGCCGCATGCCGTTGGCCAGCCGGACACCGACATGCCGCGCCTCGCCATTCGCCTGCCAGTCCAGCCGGTCGTCCTCGACCAGCGGCACCCGGCTGAGGATGGCGACGCCGTGGTACATGCGCTGGCCGTGCAGCACCTGATGGGTGTAGCCGAGGCGGGCGAAGGCAACGGCGGGAAACACGTCGTTCGCCGCCTTGGTTTCCTGGAGGCACAGGATGTCCGGCGCCTGTTCGGTCAGGAAACGTTCGACGATGTCGAGGCGGGCGCGCACCGAGTTGATGTTCCACGATGCGATGCTGAGGGTATCGGCCATCCGCGCGCTTTAGAGTCTGATTGTCTTATGGGGAAGCGGCGCCGGCCCTCTCCCCCACCCGGCCACCCAACGACAGTATCCTGAAATGGGCGGCCGGGTGGGGGAGAGGGCCGGTGCCGCCTACACGCCCTCATCCAGACACGCAAAGGCCCCCGCTCCGGGGGCTTGGAACGGGGGCCAACCTGCGTTCGTCACGCTGGCGGGACATCGGAATGACGAGGCGGGTAACAGGGGGGAAACCCGGCTCCAGTGCTCCAACGTCCGCTGAGCATGGATACGCGATCCATCCTGTCGCCAATATGAACGGCCGGGTTCAGCGCCCGCGCACGCCCTGACGCGGGTCGCGCCATTTGAACGCCTGGTCGTCGATCGGGCCGTTAAACCGCTGGTTGGACAGGCGGATCTGGGTGCGGTTGTTCTGCGCATCGAGCGCGGTCCAGCCGTTCAGCGTCAGGCCGGCCGGGCCAGTGGTGTCGCGCACGAAGGCCAGGGTGATCGTGCCGAATTCCGGGCGACCGGGATCGCGCGCCTGCACGAGCAGCAGGCGCGGATCGGCCGATTCGACCACCCGCGCCACCTTCGACAGGTCCTTCGCGGGGTCGAGGATGAAGGTCAGCGGCGATTTGCCGATCGGCCAGCGCGACACCTGCTTCACCTGATAGTCGATGAAGGTCAGCGCCTTGCCGTCGCCGACGATCAACAGCGGCACGCCCTTTTCATACTGGAAGCGGACGTGCCCCGGCCGCTTCAGCGTCAGCGTGCCGGTCAGCACCTTGCCGGCACGGTCGGTCTGAGTGAAATCGGCGGTCATCGTCTGGATCGCCGCCATGTGGCGCTGCACCGCCGCCAGATCCGCTTCGGCGGCCGGCGCCTGCGCCTGAACGGCGGGGGCGGATGCCAGCGCGAGCGGCGCGAGGGCCAGGGCGGCGGGGATCAAAGGGCGAAACGACATTCGGGGCACTCCATGCGAACGGTGCGGCTTTTCGGTGATTCGGTTTGAATGCCGACTGAACCCGGATCGGCGGACGATCAGACCGGCTGGCCGTCGCGGTCGATCAGCACATCGCGCCGCCCGACATGATCCGGCGGGCCGACCTTGCCTTCCTGCTCCATCCGCTCGATCAGCCGCGCCGCGCTGTTGTAGCCGACGCGCAACTGACGCTGGACATAGCTGGTCGATGCCTTCTGGCTGGTCGCGACGATCTGGACCGCGCGGCGGTAGAGCTGCTCCTCCGGGCTGTCGTCGCCGTGCGGCGCGCCTTCCAGCTCGAAGCCGCCATCCTCCGGCTCCTCCGTCACGGCCTGGATATAGTCGGGGCGGCCCTGGGTGCGCCAATGGTCGGCGACGGCGCGCACCTCCTCGTCCGACACGAACGGGCCGTGGACGCGGACGATCTGTTTGCCGCCCGGCATGTAGAGCATGTCACCCTTGCCAAGCAGCTGTTCGGCGCCCTGTTCGCCCAGGATGGTGCGCGAATCGATCTTGGAGGTGACCTGAAAACTGATCCGCGTCGGCAGGTTGGCCTTGATGACGCCGGTAATGACGTCGACCGACGGCCGCTGCGTCGCCATGATCAGGTGGATGCCGGCGGCCCGCGCCTTCTGCGCCAGCCGCTGGATCAGAAATTCCACTTCCTTGCCGGCGGTCATCATCAGGTCGGCCAGTTCGTCGACGATGACGACGATCTGCGGCAGCGGATCGAAGGAAAGCTGTTCCTCCTCGTAGATCGGCTGGCCGGTTTCCGCGTCGTAGCCGGTCTGGACGCGGCGGCCGAGCGGCTGGCCCTTCGCCTTGGCGGCGCGGACCTTGTCGTTGAACGAGGCGAGGCTGCGCACGCTGACCGACGCCATCATCCGGTAGCGTTCCTCCATCTGCTCCACCGCCCATTTCAGCGCGCGCACCGCCTTGGGCGGATCGGTGACCACGGGGGCGAGCAGGTGCGGGATGTCGTCGTAGATGCTCAGTTCCAGCATCTTCGGGTCGATCATGATCATCCGGCACTGGTCGGGGCTGAGCCGGTAGAGCAGCGACAGGATCATCGCGTTCAGGCCGACCGACTTGCCGGAACCGGTGGTGCCGGCGACGAGCAGGTGCGGCATCGGCGCCAGATCGGCGATGACCGGATCGCCGGCGATGTTCTTGCCCAGCACCAGCGGCAGCGCACCCGACTGATCCTCGAACACCGGGCTGGAGATCAGTTCGTGGAGGACGACCGATTCGCGCTTCTGGTTCGGCAGTTCGATGCCGATCACGCTGCGGCCGGGGATGGTGGCGACACGCGCGGACAGCGCCGACATGTTGCGGGCGATGTCGTCGGCCAGCTGAATCACCCGGCTCGCCTTGATCCCGGCCGCCGGTTCCAGTTCGTACATGGTGACCACCGGGCCGGGGCGAACCTCGACGATCTGGCCCTTCACATGGAAATCTTCCAGCACCGATTCGAGCAGGCGGGCGTTGCGTTCCAGCCCGGCCTTGTCGATGGGGTTGCCGGATGCCGGCGGCGCCGGGGACAGCAGCGCCAGCTTCGGCAGGGCATAGCGGTCCTTCAGGTCGAACGAGGTCTGGACCGGAGCAGGCTGCTTGCGGCCGCTGGCCACCGGCTTTTCGCCCGGCACGGAAATCACCGGCGGCGGGCGGCGGTCCGGTTCCGCGACCGGCCGCGGTTCCGCAGCGGCGCTGCGTTGCGGACGCACGACGGCAACGGCGTCCTCGACAACGGCGTCGTCATCGTCGCCATCGTCAGCGGCCTCGCGGCGGCGGAACAGCCAACCGCGTTCGACCTCGTCCAGTTCCAGGCTCTTCGCCCACAGGACGATGCCGCCGATCGCGAGCAGCGCGGCGACGCCATAATGGGTCCACACCACCGCCACCGGCGGCAGCAGGGCGATCAGCCGGTCGATCGCCGCCTGGCCGATAATGCCGACCGCCCCGCCCAGCCCGCCGGGCAAGCCGGCGATCGACCCGGCGTTGACCATCGCCAGCGCGATGCCGATCAGCGCGATGCCGATCAGCGCCTGCGGGATCGTGCGTTTCCACCGGCCGGGGTCGCGATCGTGCCACAGACGCAGGCCGATGAAGGCGAGCAGCGGCAACAGCAGCGCCGTCGCCGGCCCCAGCGTCCACAGCATCAGATCAGCCAACCACGCCCCCGGCGCGCCGACCCAGTTCTGCGCCGGGCCGCCGGCGGCGGTGTTCATCGACGGATCGCTCGGGTGGTAGCTTACCAGCGCCAGCGCGGCGAGCAGCGCGGCGAGCAGCACCGCAATGCCGCCGAACAGCGCCCCGCTGCGCGCCACGCCGCGCCGGATTGCCGCCCGCCAGCCCGGATCCTGCGATGCCATCGCACGGCTCCCCATGTAAAACCCTCGTTCGTGCGCGGAATGTTCCGCTGCCCACAATGCCTGTGGCGCCGACTCCGCGTCAAGCGGGCTTCCGCGTCGACAGTCGCCGGGCTAGAGAGCGGGCATGGACAGCGACGTGATCATCCTTGGCGGCGGCCTTGTCGGGCTGACGCTGGCGCTGGCGCTGGACGCGCACGGCCTGACCAGCACCGTCGTCGACCCGGCCCGGCCGGATGCGGTGCTCGCCCCCGGTTTCGACGGCCGCGCCTCCGCCGTCGCCAGTGCGAGCTGGAAGATGCTGCAGGCGATCGGCATCGGCGCGCGGCTGGCCGGCAAAGGCTGCGAAATCCGCACCATCCACGTCAGCGACGGCCTGTCCCCGGGGTTGCTTGCCTTCGAATCCGCGCCGGACGACGGGCCGCTGGGCCTGATGTTCGAGAACCGGCAATTGCGCCAGGCGCTGCACGCCGCGGCGGCGGAGGCGGCCAACATCACCCTGTGCATGCCAGCGCGGGCGGTGACGACGGAGCGCGGCGCCCACGGCGTGACGGCAACGCTGGATGACGGCCGGGTAGCGCGGGCGCCGTTGCTAATCGCGGCGGAGGGGCGCAATTCGCCGACCCGTGCCGCCGCCGGCATCAACGTCGCCCGCTGGTCCTATGACCACACCGCGATCGTCGGCGCGCTGGAGCATGAGCGCGACCATGGCAACATCGCCTATGAAATATTCTACCCGTCCGGGCCGTTCGCGCTGCTGCCGATGCCGGGCGGCCATCGTTCCGCCATCGTCTGGTCGGTGCGCAGCGCCGACGGGCCGGGGATGCTGAAGCTCAGCGACCGCGCCTTCCTCGCCGAAGCGAGCAAGCGGATGGGCGACATGCTCGGCTCGCTGAAGCTGGCGGCGCCGCGCAGCGCGTTTCCTCTTGGTTTCCACCACAGCGCGCGGATCACCGGCGAGCGGCTGGCGCTGGCCGGCGATGCCGCCCACGGCATCCACCCGATCGCCGGGCAGGGTCTGAATCTAGGGTTCCGCGACGTGGCGGCGCTGGCCGAGGTGCTGGTCGACGGCAGCCGGTTGGGACTGGACCTGGGCGACGCGCAACTGCTTGCCCGCTACGAACGCTGGCGCAGCATGGACACGCTGTTGGTCGCGGCGGCGACCGACGGGCTGACCCGGCTGTTCGGCGTGCCGGGGCGGACCGCATCGGCGGCGCGGCGCTTCGGCCTCGGCATCGTCCAGCGCACCCCGCCGCTCAAGCGGATGTTCATGACCGAGGCGCGCGGCGAAAGCGGCGAACTGCCCCGGCTGCTGCGGGGCGAATTGGGGTAGGCCCTGTCCGCTTCCCCCACTGCCACCCCCTTCACCTTCACCCGTCCCGTCCATCCCGAGCGCACCCGGTCACCGTGCGTCCCTCGACTGCGCTCGGGATGGACGGGTTTGAGGTTGGAGCTAAGCGGATGTCAGTTGGAGGGGGAATCCGAGGCGTCCCCGCCATCCAGCACCCGCGCTTCCTCGACCAGCATGACCGGCACGCCGTCCCGCACCGGATAGGCGATGCCGGCGGCGTCAGAGACCAGTTCCTGCGCGACCGGATCGTAACGGAGCGGCGTGCGGGTCAGCGGGCAGACCAGCATTTCGAGAAGATCGGGGGTCAGGGTCATTGCAGGGTCACCGGTTCGCCGGCATCGCCCTGATGGCGGCCGAAAAATTGCATAAGCTGAATAATCAGGTCGCAGCGGTCATCCAGCCCGTCCGCCTCGAGCAGCGCCTGCTTGGCGGCGACGTCGAACGGGGCGATCTGGGCAATGCCGTTGACCAGTGCCTCATCATCGAGCCGGGCAACGGCGCCCCAGTCCACCGCATAGCCCTGCGCGTCGGCGAAGCGGCGCGATTCGCTTTCCAGCGCGGCGCGGCGGACGGGGGCGAGCGGCGGTTCCTCCGGCGCGTCCTCTATCTCAGCTTCGACCTGGCGGAACGGGGTGGTTGCGGCGATTTCCGCCACCATGCGGAAGCGGGCGAGCCCTTCCAGCACGATATTGTAGCGCCCGTCGTCAAGCGCCTCGACATGGGCGATGCGGCCGACACAGCCGATCGCGAACAGGTCCGGTGGCTCGCCCGGCCCCTTGGGCTGGATCATCCCGATCCGCCGGTCGCGCGCCATCGAATCGCTGACGAGCGCGCGGTAGCGCGGCTCGAAGATGTGCAGCGGCAGCTGCATGCGCGGGAACAGCAGCGCCCCGCCGAGCGGAAAGATCGACAAACGCGACGGGCGGGCGCCCATCAGGTGAACAGAATCGCCGACAGGCGGCGGCGGGTGGCGGACACCCACGGGTCCTCCAGCCCGACGACTTCCATCAGCTGCAGCAGCCGCTGGCGGGCGGCGCCTTCGTTCCAGTCGCGATCGGCGGCGATGATCGCCAGCAGCGCATCGGCGGCACCGTCATGATCGCTGGCCCCCATCAGCGCGCCGGCCAGTTCGTATTGCAACGCCAGATCGCCGGGCGCCGCGGCGGCGCGGCGGCGCAGGTCGTCGAGATCGTCCGCCGGCGGCGCTTCCCGCGCCAATGCAACGGCGCTGCGCGCGCGGGCGACCGCCGGGTCCTTCGCCTTATCCTCCGGCAGCGCGTCGAGTGCCGCCTGCGCGTCGTCCAGCCGCCCGGTCCCGACCAGCGAGCGGGCGAGGCCGGAAACCACGGCCGGGTCTTCCGGCGCCATTTCGGCGACCTGGGCGAAGATGCCCGCGGCACGTTCCGCATCACCCCCGGCGAGCACCTCCTCCGCCATCGCGATCAGCGGCGCAATGTCGGGCGCCTGTTCCTCCCCCGGCGGGGTGATCGGCGGCAACTGACGCAGGATCTGGTCGAGCATCTGGGTTAATTGCGATTCGGTCCGCGCCTGGGTCAGATCGGCGACCAGCTGGCCCTGAAAGACAGCATAGACCGTCGGGATCGACTGGACGCGGAATTGCGCCGCGATCGTCCGGCTGGCGTCGACATCGACCTTGCGCAGCAGCACGCCCTTGTCGGCATAGGCAGCGGCGACCTTGTCCAGCACCGGCGCCAGCGCCTTGCACGGCCCGCACCATTCGGCCCAGAAATCGAGGATGACGAGCGCGTTCATCGACGGCTCGATCACGTCGCGCTTGAAACTTTCTATTTCCGCGCGCTCCGCGGCGGTCATCCCCAGCGTGGCCACACCATCCTCCCGGTTGAATTGCCGCCCTTATGTGGGGGGAAGCCCCGCGCTGCCAACCCCCCAGAGTGTTGACCACAAACGGCGACAAGGGGCTTGCGCGGTTCCCGGCCCCGCGCTATCTGCCGCGCCTCACCCGCCCCAATGGCCAATGCGCCGGGGGCCAAACGCCGAGCGGGCGTAGCTCAGGGGTAGAGCACGACCTTGCCAAGGTCGGGGTCGAGGGTTCGAATCCCTTCGCCCGCTCCAGTTTTCAGAAAATCCGAGTTATCGGCACCTGGCCGACACGGCCGAAGGCGGAAACGCCTCCCGCTCGTGACGCTTAGAAGACTGAGCAATCTGTGAATTCGCCCTCGCAAGGCGCCAGTGGCGATTCGTTCGCCCCGATCCCCTCGGGGACCGATGCCCTTATTGTGCCGGTGGGGCGGCAGTGGGTTCGGGCTGGAGAATCGCGCTGGTTTCGATCATGTCGAGCGCCTGGCGCGCGGCGATGTAGCGGCGGGCAAGCGCGATCCAGTTGCCGGCCTTGTCGCGGCCGGGCATGCGCGCCACTTCGGCCAGAGCGGCGTCGACACGGCCGCCTTCCAGCATCCGCCGCGCCCGGCGGGCGCGCTCGGTCGGTTCCGGCGAGGGTGTGCCGGCCTTGCGGACGACGGCGAGACTGCCGAGTTCGCGCTGCACCGCCTGCCACCAGCCACCGTCACTGCCCGACACCAGCGCCGGCGCCAGATCGTCGAGGCCGAGGCGCAGTTCTTCCAGCGTCACCGGGTCGCGCGACGCGGCGATCACCGTTGCCACCGCGGCCGGCTGGCTGGCGCCGAACCGATCGCGCAGCTGCGCCTCGATATAACCGAGGCCCATGCCGCGATCGAGCGCGCGACGGGCAGCGAAAGCGACGAGCAGCCCTTCGGCACGGGCAGCGTTGCCGGATGCGGCGCGGGCGCGCTCGCTGACCCGGTCGATCCGCCCTTCCAGATCGGCAATGCGGACATCGAGCGCGGCCAGCGCGGCCGGGTCGGCAACCGGGCGCGGCGGCATTGCCGGCGGGGCGGGCGTCGGCGCGGCAACCGGGGCCGCCAGCTTTACCGCCGGCGTTTTGACCGGGGCGGGCGCGGTGACGAGCCGGCCCGGCCGGGTCAGCACATAAGCGGTCAGCGTCACCCCGACGACAAACGCCAACAGCACCGATATCACCAGCACGCGGGTGCGGTGCGACGTTGCTGGGGTCGCCATCGGTTCATCAAGGCCGGTCATCGTTTCGCCCCGTCATCGCACGCCCCGGCGCGCCCGCGCAACTAGTGTCACGCCGTCAGGCCGACGGCAACCGCCAGCAGAGAAGCATCGTCGGGCCGCGCCGCGACCGCCGTCGCCGCCCAGCCCGGCCCGGCCGCGGCCAGCGCCGCCGCACTGATCGCCGCGATCCGCGTCGCGGCGCGGTCCGGCACCAGCGCGGCGAAATGCCGGGCGGCGCGCGGCGAATGCAGCAGCACGACATGGTCCGCCGCATCTGCAAGGCCGGGCGGCGGATCGACCGCCCGCGCGTCATAAACCGGCACGGCGGTGACCGACAGCGCGCCCGGATCGGCCCGCCGCCGGTCGACGCCGCACAGGTGCAGAAGGCGGCACGCACCGCCGGCCCGGACCAGCGCGAACAGTGCGACAAGATCGTCGTCGCCGGCGGTGATCGCGGTGAAGCCGGCGGCGCGGGCGGCCGCCGCGGTTGCCGGGCCGACCGCGTAGACCGGCAGCGCCGTATAGCCGGCCAGCGCCGGTCCGGCGGCACGCACCGCATTGGCGCTGGTCAGCATCAGCGCGTCGAACCCGGCGGCGGGCGGCGGCTGCCAGGCGAGCGGCACGATTTCGAACAGCGGGCGGACGGTGACAGCAAGACCGCGCGCGGCGGCGGCGCGGGCCGAGGCGGCGGCGCCCGGTTCCGGCCGCAGGATCAGCAGCGGCCGGGTCATCCCGAAAACTGGGCGCGCAACGCCGCCGGCGCCGCTTCGAACAGGCGCTGGGCCAGGCGCGCCGCCTCGTTCGGCTCGTTGAGCAGCGCCTCACCCTGCGCGTGCAACGCCCCATCCGGACTGAAGATTTCGGCGCGCAGGTGGATGCCGGTCTTGCCCTGCGTCGCGAGTGCCGCAACCGGCGAGCGACAATCGCCGCCAAGCTTGGCGAGCAGCGTCCGTTCGGCCTGAATACAGCGTTCCGTCTCCCTGTCGCCAACGGCGGCGAGCCAGGCGAGCAGATCGGCGTCGCGCGCGCGCGCTTCTATGCCGATCGCTGCCTGCGCTGCCGCCGGCAGCATCGTGCCGATCGGAACCGCGCTGCCGACGCTGTCGCGCCCGAGCCGGTCAAGCCCGGCGGCGGCGAGCAGCGTCGCGTCCGCCTCCCCCCGTTCCAGCCGGGCGAGGCGGGTGTCGACATTGCCGCGGAACGGCACGATCTCCAGATCCGGGCGCAGCCGGCGTAGTTGCGCGGCCCGGCGCGGCGAGCTTGTTCCCACCCGCGCGCCACGCGGCAGATCGTCGATCGCCGCCGCGCCGATCAGCCGGTCGCGCACGTCGGCGCGCGGCAGGATCGCCGCGATGACGATGCTGGCCGGCCGGACGCTTTCGACATCCTTCATCGAATGGACGGCGAAATCGATGTCGCCGGCGAGGAGCGCACGATCCAGTTCCTTGGTCCACACTCCCTTGCCGCCCAGTTCGGCGAGCGGCCGGTCCTGCACCTTGTCGCCACCGGTCCTGATCGGAACGATGGTGATCGCATCGGGCGCAAGGCCATGCGTCTGTTCGAGCACGCGCGCCACCATGCCCGCCTGGGCAAGGGCGAGGGGGGAGCCGCGGGTTCCTAGGCGAAGAGGGGTCTGCATCGCGGCCAGCCCATACCGGCGCGCGCGCGCTTTGTGAAATGGCGATAACGCGCCTATCTGCGAAATGATGGCGGTGATCCTGGGAATCGAATCGAGCTGCGACGAGACGGCGGCGGCGCTGATCGCGACCGACCGGCGGGTGCTCGCCCACCGGCTGGCGGGGCAGGAGGCGGAACACCGACCCTATGGCGGGGTAGTGCCGGAAATCGCCGCCCGCGCCCATGTCGAGGCGGTGACGCCGCTGGTCGAGGCGGCGCTGGCCGACGCCGGCATCGGCCTTGGCGATGTCGACGCGATCGCCGCGACCGCCGGGCCGGGGCTGATCGGCGGGGTGATGGTCGGGCTGGTTACCGCCAAGGCGCTGGCGCTGGCGGCGGGCAAGCCGCTGGTCGCGGTCAACCATCTGGAAGGCCATGCGCTGTCGCCCCGGCTCGCCGATCCGGCGCTTGCCTATCCCTATCTGTTGCTGCTGGTTTCCGGCGGCCATTGCCAGTTGCTGCTGGTCGGCGGGGTCGGCCGCTACCGCCGGCTGGCGACGACGATCGACGACGCGGCGGGCGAGGCGTTCGACAAGACCGCCAAGCTGCTCGGCCTCGGCTTTCCCGGCGGCCCGGCCGTCGAGAAGGCGGCGGCGCTGGGCGACCCGAAGGCGGTGCCGCTGCCCCGCCCGCTGGTCGGCCGGGCGGAACCACATTTCTCGTTCGCCGGGCTGAAGAGCGCGGTGCTGCGCGCCCGCGATGCCGGCACCTATTCGGCGCAAGACATCGCCGCGTCGTTCCAGGCGGCGGTGATCGATTGCCTGATCGACCGGACGAAACGGGCGATTGCCGGCGCGCCGGGCGCGACCGCGCTGGTGGTCGCCGGCGGCGTCGCGGCGAACGGCGCAATTCGCGGCGCGCTGCAAACGCTTGCCCATGCCCGCGACCTGCCGTTTGTCGCGCCGCCGCTGTGGCTGTGCACCGACAATGCGGCGATGATCGGCTGGGCCGGGGCGGAACGATTCATGGCGGGGCTGACCGATCCGCTCGACGTGGCGGCGCGGGCACGCTGGCCGCTCGACCCGGACGCGGAAGCGGCGCGAGGCGCGGGAGTGAAAGCATGACGATCGGCGTGGTGGGAGCGGGCGCGTGGGGTACCGCCCTGGCGCAGGCGATTGCGGGAGACGGCAGCGCCGTCACCCTGTGGGCACGCGAAGCGGAGGTAGTCGAGACGGTCAACCGCGACCATGTCAACACGCTGTTCCTGCCCGGCCTGCCGCTGGCGCCGACGATCACCGCGACCGGCGCGCTCGACGCGATGGCCGGGCACGAGGCGCTGCTGATCGTCTCACCCGCCCAGCACCTGCGCGCGATGCTGTCGCGCATTCCGGTCGGCACGACGCCGCTGGTGCTGTGTTCGAAGGGGCTTGAGGCCGGCACGATGAAGCTGCTGTCGGAAGTGGCGGAAGAGGAGTATCCGGCGGCGCCGATCGCGGTACTGTCCGGCCCGACCTTCGCCCATGAGGTGGCGGCCGGGCTGCCGGCGGCGGTGACGCTGGCCTGCGCCGATGCGGCGCTGGGCGGCGCACTGGCCGCGCGCTTCGCCCGCCCCGCCTTCCGCCCCTATCTGTCGACCGACGTCGTCGGCGCCGAGATCGGCGGCGCGGTCAAGAATGTGCTGGCAATCGCCTGCGGCGTCGTCGAGGGACGCGGCCTTGGCCAGAACGCGCGCGCCGCGCTGATCAGCCGTGGCTTCGCCGAAATGACCCGATTCGGGCTGGCACGCGGAGCACGGGCGGAAACGCTGGGCGGGCTGGCCGGCCTTGGCGACCTGGTGCTGACCTGTTCGTCGACCAGTTCGCGGAATTTCTCGCTCGGCAAGGGGCTGGGCGAAGGGAAAAGCGCCGCCGAACTGATGGCCGATCGCCACACCGTCGCGGAAGGGGCATTCACCGCGCCGGTGCTGCGCGCCGCCGCCCGCGCCGTCGGCGTCGACATGCCGGTGGTCGACGCGGTCTGCGCGCTGCTCGACGGATCGGCGACGATCGAGGTGGTGGTCGAATCACTTATGACCCGGCCCCTGCGCAGCGAGGACTGATCGGCGCTACCCGGCCAGGGCGCGCGCGATCAGAGCATTGCAGTCCGCGTCTTCGGCACGCGGCGCATGGTTTTTGCCGGAGATCGCCCGGCCCAGCATCTTGAGCAACTGACGCGGGCGTTCCGCCTTGGACGGCAGGGTAAGTTCGGGCGCCTTGATCGTGCCGCCGACCGGCAACGGCGCGTCGTAGCGCAGCAATGTCTTGCCCTTGGGCGCACCGGTCAACCGGGCGTTCAGCCGCTCGCTGGCCAGGTTGATCGTGCCGGTCGCCCGCGCCTGCGACCGGGTGGTGTCGACGATCAGCGGATCGATGCGGCCGACGCCGTCGCGCACCGCCAGCCGCATCGCCAGGCAGCGCAGACCGGCGGTTTTGTCTTTTTTGGCGAGCAGGCCATGGCCGACATCGAAGCCGATGAACGCCGCCAGCCGGGCCGGCAGCACCCCGTCACGCGCGGCGAGGCCGACCGTCCCGGTCGCGCGGCCGAGCGCCTCGCGCACTGTCACGCCGCGCCCGGCCAGCTTCGCTCGTGCGTCGAACCGACCGGACAGGTCGCTGTCGCCGGAAAAGCTGGCCAGCGCCGCGCCACTGAGGGTCAGGTCGAGGGTGAGCAGCGGCACGGCGGCGCCGTTACGCTGATCGACGGTCGCCCGGCCGCGCAAGGTGCCGCGCGGCAACGCCAGTTCGAGCGGATCGACGGTCAGCAGGCCGTGGTCGAGGCGGAGGGTGCCGCGCATCGCGGTGAACGGCGTCGGCGTCCGCCACAACAGCCGGCGCGCGGTGAAGCGGATTTCACCATCGGTCTTATGCATCCGTTTCAGGTCGATCGCGGTGTCGGGGATCAGGCGCGGGCCGCTCGTGCGCAATTTAGCGCGGGCGATCGCGCGACCCTGCGCGTTCGATAAATCGTCGAAGTCCAGGCGCGCGGCATCGAGCGCGCCGGTGATGATGCTGCGCCCGTCGCGCTTGGCAACGGTGACGGCACCGGTGAAGGCGGACCGCCCCATCGTCCCGCTCAGCTTGCGGACGGTCCAGTCGGGCGCGTCGTGGCGGACATCGGCGACCAGCGTGACCGGCTGGGTGCCGGGCAGGCCGGCCTCGATGATCGCGTCGAGCAGTTTCAGGTCGTCGCCGCGCGCGGTGACGCGGGCGGTGAAATGGTCGACGGCGAACGGGCGATCCATCGCCCCTTCCGCCCGCATCGCCAGCGCCTTGCCGTCGATCACCGCGACGAACGGCCAGCGGCCGGGCTTCGCCCCCGCTGCGATCGCCGCCCCGGTCGCCGACAGAGTCACCGGCTGGCCAAGCACCGTGCCGGTACCCGCGAGGCGGAAGCCGGCGGGATCGAAAGTGGCCGTGGCGTCAAACCGGCGGTCGCGCTTCGCATCAGCATAGGAAATGCGGGCGTTGCGGATGGTGATCGCGCTCAACGCGATCGGCGGCGCGGCGCGATCCGGCTTTTTCTCCCGCCGCCAGTTTTCCCGCCCCGATGCATCGCGGACCAGCGCCAGCGCGGCACCGTCGACCGCGATCTCGCGCGGGGCGACCCGGCCGGATAGCAGCGGCCACAACGGCAGGCGAACGACCAGCGAATCAATTCGCGCCAGATCGCCTTTGCCCGCCCAGTCCGGCTGGGCGATCACCAGCCCGCGCAGCGCGATTCGCGGCGACAACGAAAAATGGTCGAGGCGGCGCAGGCTTCCGATGTGAACCGGCGCGCCGATCGCAGCGGCCAGACGCTGCTCCACGGTCGGCCGCAGCCAGCCGATCGGCGCCAGCGCGGCGGCCAGCACCGCGCCTGCCACGATCGCCGTCAAGCCGGCTGCTATCAAGGCGATCGTCCGTCCGGTCATAACCCCCCTGTCAGAGCATCAGAAATCCACGGCGATGCCCTTCAGTTCCCAGTCGCCGTAACGGGTCGGGTCGCGTTCCAGCGGGTCGGTGGTCGCCCTGGCCGGCGCCGGCTGCGGGATCGGCGGGCTTTTCGACAGATAGGCGGGTGGCTTCACATGCGCTGGACGGCGGCTCATTCGACTGATCTTTCCCGGTTGCGGGTGGGTGTGGCGCCCCTACATTGGGCGGCAGAAGAGACGGACGCAAGGCGGGAGACCGGGACGCAAGATGAACGGGTTCAAGACGACGATGCTGCTGGCCGCGCTGACCGCGCTGTTCATGGCGCTCGGCTATACGCTGGGCGGCGGCGGCGGCGCGATGATCGCGCTGCTGATTGCCGCCGGCATGAACCTTTTCACATTCTGGAACGCCGACAAGATCGTCCTCAGGATGCACAACGCGCGTGAGGTCGATGCGACGAGCGCGCCGGATTATTACGCGATCGTCCGCGATCTGGCGGCACGCGGCGGCCTGCCGATGCCGAAGGTCTATGTGATCGACGATCCCCACCCCAACGCGTTCGCCACCGGCCGCAACCCGGAAAACGCGGCGGTGGCGGCGACCACCGGCCTGCTGGGCATGCTATCACGCGACGAGGTTGCCGGGGTGATGGCCCATGAGCTGGCGCATGTCCGCAACCGCGACACGCTGATCATGACCATGGTCGCGACGATTGCCGGTGCGATCTCGATGCTTGCCAATTTCGGGCTGTTCATGCGCGGTAACGACGGCAATCGCGCCAATATGCTGGCGACGCTGCTGGCGGTGTTCGTCGCCCCCTTCGCGGCGATGATCGTCCAGATGGCGATCAGCCGCCAGCGCGAATACGGCGCCGACCGTGGCGGGGCGGAGATTTCCGGCAACCCCCGCGCACTCGCCTCCGCCCTCGCCAAGATCGCCGGTGGCGCCGCCCGCATCCCCAATGCGGTGGCACAGCGCAATCCGGCGGCGGCCTCGCTCTATATCGTCCCGGCGCTGCGCGGCGGGGGCGGCGACAGCTGGTTCTCCACCCACCCGGACACCGGCAATCGCATCGCCGCGCTTGAGGAGATGGCCGGCGAATTCGGCCAGCCTTTGCCGCGTGCCGCCGCCGCGCCCCGCGCCTCCGCGCTTGGCCCGCTGCCCGCCCGCCGGCGGGGCAGCGCACTTGACCCGCTGCGCCGCGATTGACCCAGCCTGTCCCAGACGGCGCCGGCGTTCCCGCCCGGCGCGCCGCGTTGCGCCTGCTCGACGCCGTGCTGCGTCAGGGCCGCGCGCTCGACCATGCGCTGCCGGCCGCGACCAAGGGCATTGCCCGCGCCGATGACCGGGCGCTGGCCCACGCGATTGCGGCGGAGGCGCTGCGCCGCCTGCCTGACCTCGACGCGCTGATCGACAGCGCCACCCGCAAGCGCCTGCCCGACGACGCCAAGGCGCGCTTTGCCCTGCGCATCGCGCTGGTTCAGGCGCTGGCGCTGCACACGCCGGGCCATGCCGCGATCGCCACCGTATTGCCGCTGGTCGACGGCGGCCCGCGCAAGCTGGTCCACGGCGTGTTCGGCACGCTGATGCGCCGGGGCGCGGTGCTGCCGGCGCCGCCGTCGCTGCCGCGCAACGTCGCGCTGCGCTGGGCCGAGGCGTGGGGCCGGGCGATGGTCGACGGGGCAGGCGCGGCGATCGCGGCGCCGCCGCCGCTCGACCTGACCGTCAAGCCCGGCGCGATAGCGCCGGAGGGCGCCGTGCTCGCCCCCGGCCATGTCCGCGTCGCCGCCGCCGACGTCACCGCTCTGCCCGGCTTCGCCGAGGGCGGCTGGTGGGTGCAGGATCTGGCGGCGTCCCTTCCGGCGCGGCTGCTCGGCCCCGGCGATGGGCGGCAGGTGATCGACCTGTGCGCGGCGCCGGGCGGCAAGACGATGCAGCTCTGCGCCACCGGCTGGCAGGTGACGGCACTGGAGCAGGTGCCGGCGCGGCTGGAGCGGCTGCGCGACAATCTTGAGCGCACGCAGCTTTCCGCCGAGCTGGTCGCCGCCGACGTGATGCAATGGGCGCCCGCCGCCCCGGCCGACGCGGTGCTGCTCGACGCGCCGTGCAGCGCAACCGGCATTTTCCGCCGCCACCCGGACGTGCTCCACCGGGTGCGGGCGAAGGACATCGCCGCGCTAGCCGAGGTGCAGGCGGCGATGCTGGCCCGCGCCGCCGACTGGGTCCGGCCCGGCGGCACGCTGGTCTACGCGACCTGTTCGCTGGAACCGGCGGAAGGCGAGGCGCAAATTTCCGCCTTTCTTGCTGCGCGCGGCGACTATCGACCGGCGCCGGTTGCGGCGACGGAACTGCCAGCCGGCATCATTCCGGCGGACGGTTTCGTTCGCACCCTGCCGGGGATGCTGGCCGATGCCGGCGGGCTTGACGGCTTCTTCGTCGCGCGGATGATTCGTCAGGACTGAATTCAGCGTCCACCTTGCTTGCAGGGCCGCGCCGGCCCGCGTAAGGCATGGCACTCATGACGTCAGCAGTTCGCATCGCGCCATCCATCCTCTCCGCCGATTTCGCGCGACTGGGCGAGGAGGTGCGTGCCGTCGACGCCGCGGGGGCCGACTGGATCCATGTCGACGTGATGGACGGGCATTTCGTGCCCAACCTGACGATTGGTCCGGCGGTGGTGAAGGCGCTGCGCCCGCACAGCGCCAAGCCGTTCGACGTCCATCTGATGATCGCCCCGGTCGACCCGTTCCTCGACGCCTTCGCCGAGGCCGGCGCCGACATCATCACCGTCCATGCCGAGGCCGGGCCGCACACCCACCGCACCGTCCAGCGGATCAAGGCGCTCGGCAAGCAGGCGGGCATCTCGCTCAATCCGGCGACACCGGCTAAGATGCTCGACTATCTGCTGGAGGAGATCGACCTGGTGCTGGTGATGAGCGTCAACCCCGGTTTCGGCGGGCAGAGCTTCATCGAGAGCCAGCTGCGCAAGATCGAGGCGTTGCGCAAGCAGATCGACCGGCTGGGCAAGGACATCAGGCTGGAGGTGGACGGCGGCATCGACCGCACCACCGCGCCGCGGGTGATCGCCGCCGGCGCCGACGTTCTGGTCGCCGGCACCGCCACCTTCCGGGGCGGGCCGGACGCCTATGCCGCCAACATCCAGGCGTTGAGAGCGGTGTGAGCAAGGCGGTCCCGATCGACCCGGCCGCCGACGGGATCGAAGAGGGCAAGCGGCTCATCCGGCTCGACGGCGAGAAGGGCCTGTCGCTGGCCGAGCGCATCGCCAACAGTTTCAACCGCCTGACCTGGCGTACGCCGCTGCACAGTTTCCGCCTGCGCGGCCGATTCCCGCTGAAACTGCTGGCGGTGCCGAGCGACCCGATCATCGGCGACCAGCGCGCCGGGCAGGCGCTGCTCGACCGGCGCATCCTGTTCGGCGGCGAGGCGATTCCGGTGCCGGCGCTGAATTTCGCGACGCTGGCCGCCGCCCCCGGCCTTGTCACCCACCTGCACAGCTTCGCCTGGCTGCGCGACCTGTCGACCGTCGCGACGCGCCAGCAGGGCGCGCCGATCGCCGAGGCGATCATGCGCAAATGGCTGGCAGCCCACGCCGACAATGTCGGCGGCATCGCCTGGCGATACGACATCGTCGGCCGGCGCATCCTGTTCTGGGCGGCCCACGCGCCGCTGATCCTGTCGTCGAACGACATCGTCTACCGATCGACCGTGCTGAACGCGCTCGCCCGTTTCGCCCGCCATGTCGAACGCGGGGCCGACCGGGCGCCGCCCGGCCTGGCCCGAGTCGCCGCCTGGGCCGGCGTCGTCGCCGCCGGCCTGCTGATCCCCGGCGGATCGCTGCGCCGCCAGTTCGGCGAGGAAGGGCTGACCCGCGCACTCGGCGCCGCCTTCTACGACGACGGCGGCACCATCGACCGGTCGCCGTCGGCGCTGCTCGACGGCATCGCGCTGCTCGCGCTGCTGCGCGCGGTCTACGAGGCGCGGCGCGAGCAGGCGCCGCTGGCGATCCACACCGTGCTGTCGCGGGCGGTGCCGGCGCTGCTCGGCGTCACCCACGGCGACGGCGGCCTCGCCAGTTGGCAGGGCGGCCTGCCGGTCGACGCGCAGCGCGTCGCGGCGATCATCGAGGCGAGCGGGGTCCGCGCCCGACCGCTGCGCCAGGCGCGCGACTGGGGCTATCAGCGGCTGGCCGGCGGGGCGACTGTAATCAGCGTCGACGCGGCGCCGCCGCCGGTCAGCCGGCTGGCCGAGGGCGGCTGCGCCTCCACCCTGGCGTTCGAACTATCGGACGGGCCGCACCGGGTGATCGTCAACTGCGGCGGCGCGCGCCACCCCGGCCTGACCATTCCACCGGCGCTCGCCGACGGCCTGCGGACCAGCGCGGCGCATTCGACGCTGGTCCTGGGCGACACCAATTCCACTGCCGTCCATACCGACGGCAGTCTTGGTCGCGGCGTCGCCGAGGTCGAGATCGACCGGCAGGAAACCGAAGCGGGCAGCCGTCTGGAGGCAAGCCACGACGGCTATCTGCGCAAATTCGGCCTGCTCCACCGCCGGCTGATCATGCTGTCCGCCGATGGCCGCGAGGTGCGCGGCGAGGACATATTGCTGCCCGGCGGGCGGCGGCGTTCATCCCGCGCGGCGCGCTTCGCCGTCCGCTTCCACCTGGCGCCGGGAATAGAGGTGACGCCGACCGCCGACGGCCTGGGCGCGCTGCTGCGCATCCCCGACGGGGCGTTGTGGCAGTTCCGGGCCAAAGGCGCGCAACTGGCGAGCGAGGAAAGCCTGTGGGTCGATCCGCGCGGCCGGCCGGTAGAGACCGTGCAGCTGGTGATGTCCGGCGAATCGCCGGCCGGCGGCACTAGCGTCAGCTGGATCCTGCGCCGGGCCGGCTGAGGATCGATCGGCCGCAGCAGCCGTGGATTGCTTCGCTGCGCTCGCAATGACGATAGGGTAAGACCACGGCCCGGTTCAGCCGGTGCCGCCGACCGTCAATCCGCCGATCAGCAGGGTCGGCTGGCCAACGCCGGCGGGGACCGACTGGCCGGCTTTGCCGCAGACGCCGACGCCTTCGTCCAGCGCCATGTCGTTGCCGATGCCGATCACCCGGGTCAGCACCGACGGGCCGTCGCCGATCAGCGTCGCGCCCTTGATCGGCGCGCCGAGCCGGCCGTTCTCGACCTTGTAGGCCTCGGTGCAGGAAAAGACGAACTTGCCGGACACGATGTCGACCTGCCCGCCGCCGAAGCTCTTGGCGTAGATGCCGTTCCTCATCCCGGCGAGCAGTTCGGCCGGGTCGTCCGTGCCGCCGCGCATGAAGGTATTGGTCATCCGCGGCATCGGCGCGTGGGCATAGGATTCGCGGCGGCCGTTGCCGGTCGGCTCCACCCCCATCAGCCGGGCGTTCAGCCGGTCGTGGATATAGCCTTTCAATATGCCGTCCTCGATCAGCACATTCTCGCGCGTCGGCGTGCCTTCGTCGTCGATGGTCAGCGAGCCGCGCCGGTCGGGGATCGACCCGTCGTCGACCACGGTGACGCCGGGCGCGGCGATGCGTTCGCCGATCCGGCCGGAAAAGGCGCTGGTGCCCTTGCGATTGAAGTCGCCTTCCAGCCCGTGGCCGATCGCCTCGTGCAGCAGCACGCCGGGCCAGCCGGGACCGAGCAACACCGTCTGCTCGCCGGCCGGGGCGGCAACCGAATCGAGGTTGATCAGCGCCTGTTCCAGCGCCGAGTCGATCGCCCGGTTCCACGTCGCCTCGGCGAACAGCCGGTCGTAGAGGTAGCGGCCGCCGATGCCGAAAAAGCCGGTTTCGCGCCGGCCATTCTGTTCGGCGACGATCGAGACGTTGAGGCGGACAAGCGGCCGGATGTCCTGTGCGACATGACCGTCGGCGCGGACGATCTCGATTACGCTCCAGCTGGCCGACAGGCCGACGGACACCTGCGACACGCGCGGATCGCGGGCACGGGCGGCAGCGTCGACCGCCTCGCACAGCGCCACCTTTTTGGCGAACGGCACCAGCGCCAGCGGGTCTTCGGCGGTGTAGAGGTGGCGGTTGGTCCGCGCCGGCGGCGGCGCCGGGGCACCCTTTGCCGGGTCGAGCAGCCGCATTGTCTCCGCCGCGCGGCGGATGGCGGCGGCGCTCAGTTCGTTGGCGTGGGCGAAGGCGGTGGTTTCGCCGGAAACCCCGCGCAGGCCGAAACCGGCATCGGTCGAATAATCGGCGGTCTTCAGCCGGCCATCGTCGAAGCCGAAGCTCTCGCTGGCGCGATATTGCAGGTACAGCTCGCCATCGTCGCAGCCGCCGAGGGCATCGGCGGTCAGGCGCAGGGCGGTGTCGGGGTCTAGCGCATCGCGGTAAAGCCAGGCGCGCGGATCGGCGGCGGTCGTCATCCTGCCGATATAGGAGGTTCAGGCGGTCTGGACACCCTGTTCATCGGCCGCGCCGCCGATCAGCACATAGCGGCGGTCACAATAGCCGCAGTCGGCATAGCCGCGCTCGTCGATCTGCAGCCAGACGCGCGGATGGCCGAGCGCGGGGGCGATGTCGCCCGCGCCGTCGCAGGCGACACGCGGATGTTCGACGCGAAAGGTTTCGGGCGGCGGAATCATGGGGCGCGATTAGCAAGGCGGGACCGGTCGCGCAATCATCCGCCGCCTTCGCTGTTGGCGCTCCCCGCCGGGCGCGCTATCTGCGCGGGATGACCGATGCCGCGATCCGCATCCAATCGCTTTCAAAGACCTACGCCGACGGCAAGCAGGCGCTGAAGGCGGTCGACCTCGATGTGCCGCGCGGGCAGATATTCGGTCTGCTCGGCCCGAACGGCGCCGGCAAGTCGACGCTCATAAACATCCTCGCCGGGCTGGTCACCAAGACGGCGGGCAGCGTCTCCATTTGGGGATTCGACATCGACGCGCATCCGCGCAACGCCAAGGCGTCTATCGGCATCGTCCCGCAGGAGATCGTGTTCGACCCGTTCTTCACCCCGTTCGAGACGCTGGAGCTGTTCGCCGGCCTCTACGGCGTGCCGAAGACGAAGCGCCGGTCGATGGAGTTGCTGCGCGCCGTCCATCTTGCCGACAAGGCCGACGCCTATGCGCGCACCCTGTCCGGCGGGATGAAGCGGCGGCTGCTCGTCGCCAAGGCGATGGTCCACGCGCCGCCGATCCTGGTCCTCGACGAGCCGACGGCGGGCGTCGACATCGAGCTGCGCCAGCAGCTCTGGGCCTATGTCCGCCAGTTGAATGCCGAAGGCGTCACCATCGTCCTCACCACCCATTATCTGGAGGAGGCGGAGGAACTGTGCGACCGCATCGCGATCATCAACCACGGGCGGGTGATTGCCAATGAAGCGACGCGCACGCTGGTCGACATGGCGCGCGAGAAGGTGATCGAGCTGACGCTGGACCGCCCGATCGCGGCGCCGCCGGCCTCGCCGCTGTTCGACCGGGCCAGCGTCACCGGCGAGCGGGTACTGCGCGTGACCTATATCAAGAACAAGGCCAGTGCCGCCGACGTGCTCGCCGCCGTGACCGGGGCAGGATACGGCATCGTCGACCTGTCGACCCGCGACGGCGACCTGGAGGATGTGTTCCTGAACCTGACCCGGACGGCCGACGCCGCCTGAAACCCTATGAAAGGAGTGGGGCGTTGGCCGATACCCATAATTTCGATGTCGTCGTCATCGGGTCCGGCGCAGCCGGGCTGACGACCGCGATCAGCCTGGCGGAACGGTTTCGCGTCGCCGTCATCGCCAAAGGCGGACTGTCCGAAGGATCGACCGCCTGGGCACAGGGCGGCATTGCCGCGGTACTGGAGGCCGGCGACACCTTCGAAAGCCATATCGAAGATACGATGATCGCCGGTGCCGGGCTGAACGACCGCAAGGCGGTGGAATTCGTCGTCGAGAATGCACCGCACGCGATTGCGCGGCTGGCCGAACTGGGCGTGCCGTTCAACGCCGAATCGGGCGAATTCCACCTGACGCGGGAGGGCGGGCACAGCCACCGCCGCATCGTCCATGTCGATGACGCGACCGGCGCCGCCGTCCAGCGCGCGCTGGAAAGTGCCGCCGCCAAACACCCGAACATTACCCTGATTCCCGACCGTGTCGCCATCGACCTGGCGACCGGCCGCCACGAGATGCGCTATTCCGGCGCCGGGCGGGTTTGGGGCGTCTATGCGGTCAACCGCGCGACCGGCCATGTCGAGCTGTTCACCGGGCGCGCCACCGTGCTCGCGACCGGCGGGGCGGGCCGCGCCTATCTGTTCTCCACCGCGCCGCGCGGTGCGACCGGCGACGGCATCGCGATGGCATGGCGCGCCGGCGCCCGGGTGTCGAACATGGAATTCATGCAGTTCCACCCGACCTGCCTCTACAATGTCGAGGTCAAGAACTTCCTGATCACCGAGGCCGTGCGCGGCGAGGGCGGCCATCTACTGCTACCCGGCAGCGGCCACCGCTTCATGCCGGAATTCGACCCGCGCGCCGAACTGGCGCCGCGCGATATTGTCGCCCGTGCGATCGATCATGAGATCAAGCGCCTCGGCCTCGACCATGTCGACCTGGACATCAGCCACCGCCCGCCCGAATTCGTGCGGGAGCATTTCCCGAACATCTACGACAAGCTTCTTGGCCTTGGCATCGACATGACCAGGCAGCCGATCCCGGTCGTCCCGGCCCAGCATTACACCTGCGGCGGCGTCGTCACCGACCTGGACGGGCGCACCGACCTGCCCGGCCTCTACGCTGCCGGAGAGGTCAGCCAGTCCGGCCTGCACGGCGCCAACCGGCTGGCGTCCAACTCGCTGCTCGAATGTCTGGTGTTCGGCGAAGCGGCGGCGCGCGACATCGGCGCCCATTGGGATGAACTGCCGCCGCCACCGCCGATCCGCCCGTGGGACGAAAGCCGGGTCACCGATTCCGACGAGGAAGTCGTCATCAAGCAGAACTGGACGGAAATCCGCCGGTTCATGTGGAACTATGTCGGCATCGTCCGCACCACGAAGCGGCTGGAGCGCGCCGCCCACCGGATCAAGCTGCTCTCCGAAGAGATCGACGATTATTACGGCCATTTCCGGGTGACGCCGGACCTGATCGAGTTGCGCAACCTGCTGCAGACCGCCGACCTGATCGTCCGATCGGCGCTGAGCCGCAAGGAAAGCCGCGGACTGCACTATATTCTCGACTATCCCGACACGTTGCCGGAAGCCGTCGACACCATATTGGTGCCGTAATCGATATCAACCGGACAGGAATGTTTTTGTAATATTTGCGAACCGGACCGGTTCATCAAGCATGATCATATGGCCAGCACCGGCGACGCCGACCAGGGTAGCGCGCGGGTAGGCGGCGCGGTAGCCGGACACCACCCGGCGCGGATCGGCGATGTCGGGCGGCGGCTCGGCATAGACGACGGTCAACGGCGCGGCGAGCCGAGTGATTGCCGGGCCAAGATCGGTCTCCGCCAGTTCGCGCAGCGCCGTTGCCGAGACCCGGCTGTCACTGGCGGTATCGCCGCCGAACAGGCCCATCAACGCCGCCATGCCGCGCTGACCGCCGAATGCCGCCTGCAACCCGTCGAACAGCTCGCGCATCGACGGGTCCAGCCCGAAGCCGCGCGCCGGCGCCGGCAGAATGTCGACGACCATCAGCCGCCCCGACACCGCCGGAAAGCGCAGGCCGAGCATCAGCGCGATAATCCCGCCCATCGAATGACCGATCACCGCCGGGCGGCGCAGCCCGGCCTCGGCGCAGTAGCGGGCGATCTCCGCCGTCACCGGACCGAGCACCGCGCCATTTGCATTCGCGCCGGCGGCGAGCCCGCCAAAACCGGCGATCTGGACCAGATGCCAGCGGACGCCGGGCAGCGCCGCGACCAGCCCGTTCCACACCGCCCGCGACGAATTGAGCCCGTGGACCAGCACCACGTCCGGCCCGGCGCCCCGCACGGTGACGGTCAGCCGCGCCGACGTGAAGGTCGCGCGCGCCGGCGCCGCCGCCAGCAACGGCATGGCGGCGAACCCGGCGAGCAGCCGGCGGCGGTCTATCCTTGCGTCCCTCATCGCCCGGTCCCTGCCAGCGCCCGCCTTAACCGGCGCTTGCGCGGTGGCACCGGGCGCCGGCATCCGCTATCCCCGCTGCCATGGCATCCAACCACCTCTATCTCGTCGACGGGTCGAGCTACATCTTCCGCGCCTATCACCGGCTGCCGCCGCTGACCAACATCCACGGCCAGCCGGTCGGCGCGGTCTATGGCTATACGACGATGCTGTGGAAGCTGGCCGACGGGCTGCGCAAGGCGGACGGGCCGACCCATATGGCCGTGATCCTCGATCATTCGGCGAAGAGTTTCCGCAACGACCTGTTCGACCAGTACAAGGCGCACCGACCGCCGCCGCCCGAAGACCTTGTCCCGCAATTCCCGATGATCCGCGACGCGACCCGCGCCTTTTCGCTGCCGTGCATCGAGGAGGAGGGGTTCGAGGCCGACGACATCATCGCCAGCTATGCCAAGGCGGCGCTGCGTGCGGGGTGGAGCGTGACCATCGTTTCATCCGACAAGGACCTGATGCAGCTGATCGAGCCGGGCCTCGACCTGCTCGACACGATGAACAACCGCCGGATCGACGCCGACTATGTCGTCGAGAAATTCGGTGTCGGACCGGATCGGCTGGGCGACGTGCTCGGCCTGATGGGGGATTCGGTTGACAATATTCCCGGCGTCCCCGGCGTCGGCCCGAAGACGGCGGCCAAGCTGATCCTGGAGCATGGCGATGTCGAGGCGGTGCTGGCCGCCGCCCCGGCGATGAAGCCCGGCAAGCTACGCGAGAATTTGATCGAGCATGCCGACATGGCGCGGCTGTCGCGCATCCTCGTCACATTGAAGGACGACGTACCGCTGCCCGACCCGCTCGACGCGCTGGCGCTGGGCGACATACCGGAACCGCCCCTGCGCGCGTTTCTCGAACATCACGGCTTCCGCTCGCTGGTTGCCAAGCTCGGCGCGGTCGCCGAGGCGCCGGTGACGGCGGCCACCGCCGCCCCCGCCCCGCCGACCGTCGGCCCGGAGGCGCCGTGCGACCACGACGCCTATGAAGCCGTCACAACCCTCGACGCGCTCGACCGCTGGGTGGCGGAAGCGACGGCGCAGGGGATCGTCGCGGTCGACACCGAGACCGATTCGCTCGACCCGATGCGCGCCAATCTGGTCGGGGTCAGCCTGGCGCTGGCGCCGAACAAGGCCTGCTACATCCCGATCGGCCATGTCGGCGGCGACCTGCTGTCCGACGCGCCGGTGCAGATCGACCGCGCCGCCGCGATCGCCCGGCTGAAGCCGCTGCTCGCCGACCCGGCGGTGCTGAAGATCGGCCACAACATCAAATACGACATCATCGTCCTCGCCCGCGCCGGGGCGGAGGTGACGCCGTTCGACGACACGATCCTGATGAGCTTCGCGCTCGACGCCGGGCTGCACGGGCACGGCATGGACGAACTGGCGACCATCCACCTGTCGCACAGCTGCATCGCCTACAAGGATGTCGTCGGCAGCGGGCGCAACCAGCTCGGCTTCCATCAAGTCGACCTGAAACGGGCGACCCACTACGCCGCCGAGGACGCCGACGTCACCTGGCGCTTCCACCGCCGCTTCCGCCCGCGCCTGTCCGCCGAGCAGGTGACGCGTATCTATGAACGGGTCGACCGGCCGCTGGTGCCGGTGCTGGCGCGGATGGAGCGGCGCGGCATCAAGGTCGACCGCGCCCAGCTTGCCCGCCTGTCCGCCGATTTCGCCCAGCAGATCGCCGGGCTGGAGGCGGAGATCCACGCGCTTGCCGGCACCCCGTTCACCATCGGCAGCCCCAAGCAGCTTGGCGACATATTGTTCGAGCAGATGGGACTGAAGGGCGGGCGCAAGGGCAAGAGCGGCGTCTATTCAACCGACGTCAACGAGCTTGAACGGCTGGCCGCCGACGGGGTGGACGTGGCGCGCAAGGTGCTCGACTGGCGCCAGCTGGCCAAGCTGAAGTCGACCTATACCGACGCGCTGCAGCAGCAGATCAATCCGGAAACCGGGCGCGTCCACACCAGCTACGGCCTGACCGGCGCGCAGACCGGCCGGCTGTCGTCGAACGACCCGAACCTGCAGAACATCCCGGTCCGTACCGAAACCGGCCGCCAGATCCGCGACGCGTTCATCGCCGAGCCGGGCAACGTCATCCTCTCCGCCGACTACAGCCAGATCGAGCTGCGCCTTGCCGCCCACATGGCCGACGTACCGGCGCTGAAAGAGGCATTCGCGCGCGGCGAGGACATCCACAACCTGACCGCGCTCGAACTGTTCGGAGAGGTCAACCGCGACACCCGCGCCCGCGCCAAGACGATCAACTTCGCCATCCTCTACGGCATTTCGCGCTGGGGGCTGGCCGGGCGGCTGGAGGTGACGCCGGACGAGGCGCAGGCGATGATCGACCGCTATTTCGAGCGTTTCCCCGGCATCAACCGCTATATCGCCGAAACCCTGACCCACGCCCGCGAAGTCGGCTACACCACCACCCTGTTCGGCCGCAAAACCCATTTTCCGCGGATTAACGCCCGCGTCCAGCACGAGCGCCAGGGCGCCGAGCGGGCGGCGATCAACGCGCCGATCCAGGGAACCAGCGCCGACATCATCAAGCGGGCGATGGCGCAGATGGAACCGGCCCTTGCCGCCGCCGGGCTGCCGAACGTGCGGATGCTGCTCCAGGTCCACGACGAACTGGTGTTCGAGCTGCCCGAAACCGACGTCGACGCGGCAAGCCCGGTGATCCGCGCGGTGATGGCCGCCGCCGCCGAACCGGCGGTCAAGTTGAGCGTGCCGCTGGGCGTGGAGATCGGCACCGGCCCAAGCTGGGGCGCGGCGCACTGACCGGGCCGCGCCTGCCAGCGCAGGCGCACCGTATTTCCGTCGTGCGAACCGGCGTCAACGCCCGGGCAGCATCCAGCGCATGACCCGCCGCGCCCAGGACGGGACCGGCTTGCCGTCGCGATCGAGCGCCGGCGTCGCCCATCGACCACGCTCGACCATCGTCACACAGGATGTCGCGTCGAGCGACGGCGAACCAGTGGTCTGGATCATCCGGCAGTCATGCGCCCGCCCGTCGATGCCGATCTGCCATAGCATAATGCCGGTGCCCTGCTCGCCCGCCGCCACAGCCTCTTTCGGATAGTCGGCATTGGTGATGAAATAGCCCGGCGCGCCAACAGCGCGGGTCGCGACCGCCGCGACCGCCGCCGGATCGATCGCCCACGCCGACAGCATGTCCGCGCCGCACGCATCGAACAGCGCCGCTACCCCGGCACCGCCGTCATTGGACAGCTCCATCGGCTTGCGTGTGACGCCGGAGACCGTCCAACTGGTGGCGGCAACCGCTCGGCCCAGCTCGGCCGACGTCAGCGGCAGACCGATGACCGGCTGGCCGCTGTCCGCGTCGACTCTGGCCTGAAAGGGGACCGCGACGTCTGCCTCGCCACCGCCAAACCCAAGTCTGGCCTTGCCGTTCGGCCGCGGATGTTCGGATGCCGGCACGAACAGCTCAACGACACCGTCGCCGCTTTCCGGCATTCGGCTGAGGCGCACCGTTAGCGCCCGGCCGTCCGCCTCGAAACTGCGCCGCACGCTGCACTGGGTCGGCCGCTCCACCCGAACCCACGCATCGGTGGTAGCGAAAGTGGTGGAGGCAGTGGCCATCGCAACGAGGTTGATCAACATTGACGGATTCCGGGAGAGAGATGAATCGCAACATATTGTATATGAATCACTATATTGATCCACACAACCTGCCCGCCAGTCCGCCGCCATCGTCCGTCGCGCCGGATATGGAGCTTTCGGGCCGCCGCCGCTAAGAGGGGGGGATGGGGGCAGAGGCCACATCCGCCGACGGGGGCGACATCGCCGCCCTGGCCAAGGGCGGGCGGACCAACTTCTTCGGGTTCGTGCTGCGCCTGATCGCGCGGATCCCGTTCCTGTTCATCGCTGGCCGCCTGTACGGGCCGGACGCGCTCGGCCGGTTCGCGCTGGCCATTCTGGTCATCGAATTCACCGCGCAGATCGCCACGCTGGGGCTGAAGCGCGGGCTGGCGCAGCAGCTGTCCGAGAACCGCCAGCCGCATGTCCACATCGTCTGGAACGCCCTGCTCGTCGCCGGAATCGCCTCCGCCGTCGGCGCGGCGGTGCTGGCCGCCGTGCCGGAGATCATGTTTCCGAACAGCGGCATCAACGGGCTGGAGCAGCTGTTGCCGCTGACCATCTTCGCCTTCGCCTGGTCGGACGTGTCGCTGGCGGCGCTCGCCTACCGGCTGAACGTGGCGGCGACGGTCAGGGCGCGGGCGGTGGTGGAGCCGTGGACGATCAGCATCGCCGCCGGCGCGCTCTATTTCTACTCGCAGCGCGACGGGCTGATCATCGCCTATGCGCTGTCGATGATCGCGGCGCTGCTGGCGTCGATGATCCCGTTCATCCGCGAATATGGCCTGCCGCGTGGCTGGCGCCCCGCGCCGGCAGAGCTGTTCCGGCTGACCCGGCGCAACATCCCGCTCGCCGCCGCCGATGCGATCGAGTGGGGCACCCGCAATGTCGACCGCTTCATCCTCGGCCTGTTCTTCAGCCCGGCGGTGGTCGGCATCTATTGGGTCGCGCAGCAGATCGTCACCCTGCCGCAGAAGCTGAAGACCAGTTTCGACCCGATCCTCGGCCCGGTCATCACCCAGAATCTGGAAGCGGGGAACAAGGCGGCTGTCGCCCGGCAGGTACGCCAGGTTGGTTTCTGGATCATCGCGGCGCAGGCCGGCATCGCGCTGGCGCTGGCGATTCCGGGCGAAGCGGTGATGGGCCTTGCCGGACGCGAATTCGTCAGCGGCACCGGCGCCCTCGCCTTCCTGCTCGCCGCGGAGGTGGTGGCGGCGACGGCGGTCGTGTCCGAATCGGCGCTGATCTACATCGCCCGCCACCGCAACCTGATGCTGTCGGTGGCGACGATCACCATCCAGATCCTGCTCAGTTTCGCCTTCATCCTCGGCGCGCGGGCGCTGGGCCTGCCGATGGCGGTGCAGGCGATCGGCCCGGCGGCGGCGCTGCCGATCGCCCTCGGTTTCGCATCCGTCGCCAAGGCGCGGCTGCTGTCGCGGCTGCTCGACGCGCCGGTGTCGCCGTGGCGCTGGGCACTGGTCTGGGCGACAGCGGCGGCAGTCGCCGTCGGCTATGGCGTGACCGCATTGCCACGGTCGCTCGAATGGCTGGAACTGATCCTCGGCCTGCCGCTGATCCTCGTCACCTACGGCGCCGTCATCTGGTACAAGGGCTTCACCCATGAAGACCGCGTGCTATTCCGCCGCGCGCCGGCCGCCGCCGGCACCACGCCGGTCAGTGGCGGAAGTGGCGCATCCCGGTAAACACCATCGCCAGACCGGCCGCGTCGGCGGCGGCGATCACCTCCGCATCGCGGATCGATCCGCCGGGCTGGATCACCGCCGTCGCGCCCGCCTCGACCGCGACAAGCAGGCCGTCGGCGAACGGGAAGAAAGCGTCCGACGCCACCGCAGATCCGATCGTGCGTGGCTGGTCCCAGCCGGCCTTGTCGGCTGCGTCCTTGGCCTTCCAGGCCGCGATCCGCGCCGATTCCAACCGGTTCATCTGCCCGGCGCCGATGCCGGCGGTTGATCCGCCCTTGGCATAGACGATCGCGTTCGACTTGACGTGTTTCGCCACCGTCCAGGCGAACAGGCAGTCGGTCAGTTCCGCCGCGGTCGGCGTGCGTTTCGTCGCGACGGTCAGTTCCGCCTCGGTGACCCGACCATTGTCGCGCGACTGGACCAGATAGCCGCCGGCGATCGTCTTGACCTTCAACCCCGGCCGGGCCGGATCGGCCAGCGGTCCGGTCAGCAGCAGGCGCAGATTCTTCTTGGCGGCGAACACGGCGCGCGCTTCCTCGTCCGCATCGGGCGCCGCGACGACTTCGGTGAAAATCTCTACCATCGCCCGCGCCGTCGCCCCGTCGAGCGGCCGGTTGACCGCGACGATACCGCCAAATGCCGACACGCTGTCGCAGGCCAGCGCGGCGCGATAGGCGTCGAGCAGCGTATCGGCGCTGGCGACGCCGCACGGGTTGGCATGCTTGACGATGACGACCGTCGGCGGCCCATCGCGAAACTCGCCGACCAGTTCCAGCGCCGCGTCGGCATCGTTGTAGTTGTTGTAGCTGAGCGCCTTGCCCTGCAACTGTTCGGCTTGGGCAATGCCGTTGGCATGCGGGCCGACCGGCAGGTACAGCGCCGCGTGCTGATGCGGGTTTTCGCCATAACGCAGCTCATCCGCCCGCGTCGCCGTCAGCGCCAGCGTATCGGGGAAGGTCTGCTGCTGGTCGGCGAAGGCGAACCATTGCGAGATCATCGCGTCATAGGCGGCGGTGGCGGCGAAGGCCTTGGCTGCCAGCCGCTTGCGGAAGGCGAGCGTCGTCGCGCCGCCATGCGCGTCCAATTCCCCGATCAGTTCGGCATAGTCGGCCGGGTCGGTGACGATACCGACAAAGGCATGGTTCTTCGCGGCCGAACGCACCATCGACGGGCCGCCAATGTCGATATTCTCGATGATTTCATCGCGCGCGGCGCCGCGCGCCACGGTCTGCGCGAACGGGTAAAGGTTGACGACGACCAGATCGATCGCGCCGATGTCGTGCGCCGCCATCGCCGCGACATGCTCGGCATCGTCGCGCACCGCGAGCAGGCCCCCATGCACCTTGGGGTGCAACGTCTTGACCCGGCCATCCATCATCTCGGGAAAGCCGGTCAGGTCGGAAATGTCGCGTACCGCAAGGCCAGCATCGCGCAGCGCGGTCGCGGTGCCGCCGGTCGAAACCAGTTCCACGCCATGGCGCGCCAGCGCCTGGCCAAGGGGAATGAGGCCGCTCTTGTCAGAGACGGAGAGCAGCGCGCGGTTTATCCTGATCGTGTCCATGCCGCGCCATAGGATCGCCGCAGGGGCACCGCAACCCGTTGACCGCCGTCACGAAGGCCAATCCGCCTATGGATTCAGCGCGACACCCTCGCTGCGCGGATCGGCGCCGCCGGCCCAGCCCGCCGCCGTCCAGCCGGCGGCGTTCGCCTTGCCCCACGCCGGGCGGGTGATGACGGCATGGCCGAGCGCCTTCAGCGCCGGGGTCATCGCCTCGACCGGAGAACCGGCTTCCACCACCAGCGCGGTACCGCTGAAATAGAGGTTGGGCAGCGCCACCGCCTGTTGCGCGTCGAGGCCCCAGTCGATCCGCGCGACCAGCCCTTTCAGCACCTGCATGATGATCGTCTTGCCCCCGGCTGCGCCGATCGCGAACACCGGCCTGCCCGCCGGATCGTAGACGATCGTCGGCGCCATCGACGACAATGGCCGCTTGCCCGCTTCCACCCGGTTGGCGACCGGCGCGCCGTCCTTTTCCGGCGCGAAGGTGAAATCGGTCAGTTCGTTGTTCAGCACCATGCCGTTCGCGACGAGCTGGCTGCCGAACGCGCCTTCGACCGTCGACGTCATCGTCGCGACATTCCCGGCCGCGTCGACCGCGACGAAATGGGTGGTGCCGCCGTCCTCGCCGGGCGTCGCCGGGGTCCGTGGCTGGGCGCCGGGCGGCGTCCCCGCTTCGTAGCGGCCAAGGCTGCGGTCCGTCGCGATCAGTGCCGAGCGCGTCTTCACATAAGCCGGGTCGAGCAGCCCGGCGACCGGCACGGCGACGAAGTCGCTGTCCCCAAGATAGGCATCGCGGTCGGCATAGGCGAGCAGCATCGCCTCGCCGATCAGGTGCCAGGCGTCCGGGTTGTCCTTGCCCAGCGCCGCCATGTCGAAACGCTCGATCATGCCGAGGATCTGGAACACGGTTGTCGCCCCGGAAGAAGGCGGCCCCATGCCGCAGATCCGGTAGAGCCGATAGGTCGTGCACACCGGCGGCCGCTCAACCGCGCGGTAGGCGGCAAGGTCGTCGAGCGTCAGCGCCGACGGGTGGCGCGGGGCGTTGGCGACCGCGTCAGCCAGCGCCCGGGCATTGGCACCGGTATAGAATGCGTCGGCCCCGCCGGTCGCAACCGCGCGCAGCAGCGTGCCGAGCGCCGGGTTGCGCAGGGTGGCGCCGACCGCCGGCGCAGTGCCGCCGGGCATGTAGAGCGCGGCGATCTCCGGGAAATCCTTCCACAACCCGGCCATCGCGGCGATGCGGCCGTTCAGCGTCCGGTTGACCACGAACCCGTCCTCCGCCAGGCGGATCGCCGGGTCGAACAGTTTCGCCCAGGGCAGCTTGCCCCATTTGGCGTGAACCGCCTCCATCAGCCGGATGTTGCCGGGCACGCCGACCGAAAGCCCCCCCGCCACCGCGTCCCGAAAGCCCATCGGCGCGCCATCGGGGGTGAGGAAGCGTTCGGGCGTCGCGGCGGCGGGCGCTTTTTCCCGCCCGTCCACCGTCGCCACCGCGCCGGTCGCGGCATCGTGATAGACGAAGAAGCCGCCGCCGCCGATGCCGCTCGACTGCGGTTCTACCACGGTCAGCGCCAGCATCATCGCCATCGCCGCGTCGGCGGCATTGCCGCCCGCGCGCAAAATCTGCTGCCCGGCCGCCGCGGCGCGTGGGTCGGCGGCGGAAACGACCGCCTCCGCCGCAACGGCGGGGGCGGGCAGAACCAGGAACAGGGCGAGGAGCAGGGACAGGCAGCGGCGCATGCCCCGACAATAGAGGCCTGAACCGCCGGGGGAAAGATGCCTGCCGCCACTCACGCGCCGACCGCCTGCTCGATGCTGGTAAAGCCGTCGCGGGCGATCAGATCCTTCAGCCCGGCAACGATGCGCTTCGCCAGCCCCGGCCCTTCATAGACCAGCGCGGTATAGAGCTGGACCAGGCTGGCCCCGGTGCGGATGCTGGCATAGGCGTGTTCGGCCGACGCAATGCCGCCGGCGGCGATCAGCGGTAGCGCACCGCCGGTCGCGGCGCGAAAATCGGCGAGGCGCTGCAATGCCAGCGGGCGCAACGGCGCGCCGGACAGGCCGCCCGCCTCGCCGGCATGGCGCGAAGCGAGGCCCGGCCGGCCGATCGTCGTGTTCGACACGATCAGCGCATCGACATGCCGGTCGATCGCCAGCCGGGCGATCGCGTCGATATCCGCCGGCTCCAGATCCGGCGCCACCTTCAGAAACAGCGGCGGCCCGGCACCGCGCGCTTCCATCACCACGTCGAGCAGCGCGGTCAGCGCCGCCGGGTCCTGCAACGCGCGCAGCCCCGGCGTGTTGGGCGAACTGATGTTGACGGTCAGATAGTCGGCGACCGCCAGCATCGTCGTCACGCCCAGCGCGTAGTCGGCGACGCGGTCAGCCGAATCCTTGTTGGCGCCGATATTGACGCCGACGATGCCGCTACGCCGCCCGCGCAGCCGGGCGAGCGCCGCCGGCTGGCCGCCATTGTTGAACCCCATCCGGTTGATCACCGCCTGGTCCTCCCCCAGCCGGAACAGGCGCGGGCGCGGGTTGCCCGGCTGCGGGCGCGGGGTCAGCGTGCCGACCTCGACGAAGCCGAAGCCGAAGCCGAGCATCGCCGCGGGCACCTCCGCATCCTTGTCGAACCCCGCAGCCAGCCCGACCGGGTTGGGAAAGGTGAGCCCGGCGACGCGAATCGCCAGCGCCGGATCGGGCCGGGGCGGCGGCAGCGCCGGCAGGCGCTTCAGCGTGGCGACGGTAAGTCGATGCGACCGCTCCGCATCAATCGAATGGATGAGGGGACGAACAAGAGGAAAAAGCATGCCGCTGCTTACCAAAAACCAGCGCCTGCACCATCTTTTTGATGGGGGGCGGCGAACGGAAATGTCGAATCTATCCAATACATCTAACTCGAATCATTCTAGGACGGCCCCGCGACCCGAAGGGCTCCTGACGTATTGGGGGTTCTTTTACTTGGCCTGGCCGGTTTTCCGGCCAGGCCGCTTTTCATAATAGCACCAGCTCGCTAGACTTGTTCGCCAGAACGGGTCGGATAAGCATGTATGTCTGCGTTGTCGCTTGAGTATGCAGCGCCTGAGCGCGACCTGCGTGACTTCGTTTCCGTCTTCTATGATTTCCGCGCTGACGTTCCTTTGCTGGAAGATTCCGAGCGGGCCGATCTGGCGCAGCTCCGTTTCAAGTTGAGCCACGGCCCCGGCACCTATCGCTTCGCCGACGGTACCGAGCAGGCCGCGCCGGAAACCCAGGTCGTTGGCCCGACAACCGGGATGACCGTGGTACGCGCCACCGGCCCGGTCGAGGTGTTCGGTGTCGGTCTGCTCCCGGCCGGCTGGGCCGCGCTGATGGGCATCGACGCATCGACGATGATCAACCGGGTGGTCGACGCGCAAGCGCTGTTCGGGCGGCGCATGGGCGAGACGGCGGCGCGACTGCGGGCAGAACCGACGCTCGACGCCCGCGTCGCGATCGGCAATGCGCTGATCCGTGCGCTGGTCGCGGAAGCGAAGGACATGCCGGTCAGCTTCACCCGGATCGTCGACCACTGGCTCGAACGCGCCGATTCGCCCGATGTCGAGGCGCTGGTCGCCGAAGTCGGCCTGTCCCGCCGCCAGGTCGAGCGGCTGTGCAAGCGCTTCTATGGCGCCCCGCCCAAGATGCTGGCGCGAAAATATCGCGCGCTGCGGGCGGCGGTGGCATTGGCGCGCGGCGACACCGACATGGCTTCCGTCATCGCCCGCGGATTTTATGACCAGTCGCATTTCATCCGAGAGATCAAGCGCTTCACCGGCATAACCCCCAGCCGCTTCACCGACGACCTGCCGACGCTGGCCCGCCTGACCCTGAAACGCGGCGCGGTGAAGACGCTGCGACCGCTGATCACCGACACCTGATCCCCCGGCGGAGAATCCTGTGGGCGGCGGCGGCAGCGCTTGACGCGGGCCGCGTGCACGCCCACATGGCAATCGGATCGAATCAATCCTAATTCGGATATGTCATGCGCCTGTCGAGTTTTACCGACTATTCCGTCGTCATCATGGCGGCAGCGGCGCGGGCGCCGCTCGGCACCCGCCTGTCGGCGACGATGCTGGCCGCCGATACCGGCATCCCGCTGCCGACAACGCAGAAGCTGATGGGACGCCTGGCCGCCGCCGGGCTGTTCACCTCGGCACGGGGCGCCGGGGGCGGCTTCGCGCTGGCGCGACCGGCACAGGCGATCAGCCTTGCCGATATCATCGAGGCGGTCGAAGGGCCGATCGCGCTGACCACCTGCCTCGACAGCGAAGGCCATGACTGCGCGCTGGAACAGGGGTGTCGGGTGCGGCCGGTGATCGGTTCGGTCAACGGCGCGGTGAAGGGTGCGTTGTCCGTCGTGACGCTGGCGACGCTGGCGGGAGCGGCCTGATGGCGACGCGCAACCAGGAAGCACTGGCCGCCGCCGAGAAGGCGTCGACCTACGAATGGGGCTTCACCACCGACATCGAGCAGGACTTCGCCCCCAAGGGGCTGAGCGAGGACACCGTCCGCTTCATCTCGGCCAAGAAGAACGAGCCGGAATGGATGCTGGAATGGCGGCTGAAGGCCTATCGCCACTGGCTGACCATGGAACAGCCGGACTGGGCGAAGCTCAACATCCCGCCGATCGACTATCAGGACGCCTATTACTACGCCGCGCCCAAGGCCAAGCCGACGGTCGGTAGCCTTGATGAGGTCGATCCCGAAATCCTGAAGGTCTACGACAAGCTCGGTATCCCGCTCGCCGAGCAGAAAGTGCTGGCCGGGGTGGAAGGCGCGCCCAGGGTCGCCGTCGACGCGGTGTTCGATTCGGTCAGCGTCGCCACCACCTTTCGCAAGGAGCTGGAAGCGGCGGGCGTGATCTTCCGCTCGATCAGCGAGGCGATCCGCGAATTTCCCGACCTCGTCCGCCCCTGGCTGGGCAAGGTCGTGCCGATGCGCGACAATTATTTCGCGACGCTCAACTGCGCGGTCTTTTCCGACGGCACCTTCGTCTATGTGCCCAAGGGCGTCCGCTGCCCGATGGAGCTGAGCACCTATTTCCGCATCAACGCGGAAAATACCGGCCAGTTCGAACGCACGCTGATCGTCGCCGACGCCGGCGCCTATGTCAGCTACCTCGAAGGCTGCACCGCGCCGATGCGCGACGAGAACCAGCTCCACGCCGCCGTCGTCGAGCTGGTCGCATTGGACGATGCCGAGATCAAATATTCGACGGTGCAGAACTGGTACCCCGGCGACGCCGAGGGCAAGGGCGGCATCTATAACTTCGTCACCAAGCGGGCGCTGTGCCAGGGCCGCAACAGCAAGGTCAGCTGGACCCAGGTCGAAACCGGCAGCGCCGTCACCTGGAAATACCCGTCCTGCGTGCTGGCCGGGGAGAACAGCGTCGGCGAATTCTATTCGGTCGCCGTCACCAACAATTTCCAGCAGGCCGACACCGGCACCAAGATGATCCATCTCGGCAAGAACAGCCGCTCGACCATCGTATCGAAGGGGATCAGCGCGGGGAAGTCGAACAACACCTATCGCGGCCTGGTCCGCGTCGGCCCGACGGCGGACAATGTCCGCAACTTCACCCAGTGCGACAGCCTGCTGCTCGGCGACCAGTGCGGCGCCCACACCGTCCCCTATATCGAGGCGAAGAACCCCAGCGCCCAGATCGAGCATGAGGCGACGACCAGCAAGATCAGCGACGACCAGCTGTTCTACGCCATGCAGCGCGGGCTGGATCAGGAACAGGCCGTCGCGCTGATCGTCAACGGCTTCGCCAAGGATGTGCTCCAGCAACTGCCGATGGAATTCGCGGTGGAAGCGCAAAAGCTGCTCGGCGTCAGCCTCGAGGGGAGCGTGGGATAATGAGTGCAAACCAACTAATCGAGATTCGTGTTCAACGCCGCATTCCGGGGAAGACTTTTCCCGAGGCGGTCGGCGAGTTCGAGTTTAGAATAGTACCCCGCATTGGTGAGTTCATCCACTTGCTAACCGATAATGGTGACGAACTGCTGTTGCGAGTTCAGGATGTGGACCATTTCGCCGAAGCGAAACCTCCTTTCGTTAGCGGCGCGGACATCTTGCTTACGTGCGACTCTGAGGATTAAATGCTCGAAATTAACAACCTCCACGCCACGGTCGCCGACAAGCCGATCCTGAAAGGGCTGACGCTCGCCATCAACCCCGGCGAGATTCACGCGATCATGGGGCCGAACGGCGCCGGCAAGTCGACGCTGTCCTATGTGCTGGGCGGCCGCCCCGGTTACGAGGTGACGGGCGGCACCGCGACGCTCGACGGGCAGGACCTGCTCGCCCTCGCCCCGCATGATCGCGCGGCCGCCGGGCTGTTTCTCGGCTTCCAGTACCCGGTCGAGATTCCGGGCGTCTCCAACGTCCAGTTCCTGCGCGAGGCGCTGAACGCGCAGCGCAAGGCGCGCGGCGAAGACCCGCTGTCGGCCGGCGATTTCCTGCGTGTCGCCCGCGCGCAGGCGACCGCGCTCGGCCTTGACCTCGACATGCTGAAGCGGCCGGTCAATGTCGGCTTTTCCGGCGGCGAGAAGAAGCGCAACGAGATGGTCCAGATGGGGATCATCGACCCGAAGCTGGCGATCCTCGACGAAACCGACAGCGGCCTCGACATCGACGCGCTGCGCGTCGTCGGCGACGGCATCAACCGGATCATGCGCAAGCCGGACAAGGCGGTGCTGCTGATCACCCATTACCAGCGGCTGCTCGACTATGTGAAACCGGATTTCGTCCACGTCCTGGCGGACGGGCGGATCGTCCGTTCCGGCGGCGCCGAACTGGCTCTGGAGCTGGAGCGCGAAGGCTATGGGGCGCTGGCCGCATGAGCGCGCTCGCCCTGCCGTCCCCGCGCGATGAAGCGTGGCGCTGGTCGGCGCTGGCCACGCTGCCGGCGCTGGCCGAGGCGTCACCGCGCGCCGACGCGCCGCCGGTCGCCCCCGCGTTCGGCGGCCCGCACCTGACCTTCGTTGATGGCGTCTATCGGCCGGAACGCAGCAACCCCGGCCCGGTCGCGGTCGGCGCGGTCGACGCGGCAAGCGACCATCCGCTCGCCCGCCTCGCCGCCGGCCCGGGCTGGACGCTGGCGTTGGGCGACAATCACGCCGCCGGCCCGGTCGAGATCATCCACCTGTCGACCGGTGGCGCCAACCATGTCCCGGCCCGCATCGCCCTTGCCGCCGGGGCGCAGGCGAGCGTCGTCGAGACCTTCGTCGGCGACGGCTGGGCCAACCGGCTGACCGCGATCGCGCTTGGAAAGGGCGCGCGGCTGATGCGGGCGCTGCGCCTGACCCAGACAAGCGGTTTCACCTCGCTGCGTGACGAAGCGGAAATCGGCGAAGGCGCCAGCCTTGTCACCGTCGCGCTTGGCGCCGGCGGCGCGGGCAGCCGGATCGACGCGGCGCTGACCCTGACCGGCACCGCCGCCTATGCCGAAATGGGCGGCGCGCTGCTCGCCCGCGGCGACCAGCGACAGGAAGCGGCGGTCGTCGTCCGCCACGCCGCCGAACAGGGGGTCAGCCGCCAGATCTGGCGCGCCGTCGCCGACGACAGCGCCAGCGCCAGCCTTGCCGCCCGCGTCGAGGTGGCCAAGGGCGCGCAGAAGACCGACGGCGAACAGTCGTTGCGCGGCCTGCTGCTCAAGCGCGCGGCGACAATCAATCTGAAGCCAGAGCTGGAAATCTTCGCCGACGACGTGAAATGCGCCCACGGCGCCACCGTCGGCGAACTGGACGCCCAGGCCTTGTTCTACCTCGCCAGCCGGGGCGTCCCCCCGGCCGAAGCGCGCGCGCTCCTGACGCACGCTTTTGTGGTCGACGCGCTCGGCCGCATCGATGACGAGGCTCTGCGGGACGCATTCATCGCCGACGCCGACGCATGGCTGGCGGCGCGCTGATGGCAACCCTGCTTTCCCCGACCAACGCATTCGACCACCGCGCCGATTTTCCGGCGTTGCCGGCCGACTGGCATTATCTCGACAGCGCCGCGACCGCACAGAAACCGCAGCTTGTGACCGACGCGATCGCCCGCGCCTACGATCGCGATTATGCGACCGTCCATCGCGGCGTCTACAAGCGGTCGGCCGACATGACGCTGGCCTATGAAGCGGCGCGGCGGCGGATCGCCCGCTTCATCGGCGCCGCATCCGCCGACGAGCTGGTGTTCGTCCGCGGCGCGACCGAGGCGATCAACCTTGTCGCCCAGACGTGGGGCCAGACCCAGTTGAAGGCCGGCGACCGCATCCTGCTGTCGGTTCTGGAGCATCACAGCAACATCGTGCCCTGGCAGTTGCTGCGCGACCGCATCGGCATCGCAATCGACGTCTGCCCGCTGACCGCCGATGGCCGCATCGACCTCGACGCGGCGGAGGCGCTGCTGACCCCGGCGCATAAGCTGGTCGCCCTCGCCCATGTCTCGAACGTCCTCGGCTCGGTGCTCGACGCCCGGCGCGCGGCGGAACTGGCGCATGGCGTCGGCGCGAAGCTGCTGCTCGACGGGTGCCAGGCGGTGCCGCGCCTGCCGGTCGACGTCGCCGCGCTCGACTGCGATTTCTACGCCTTTTCGGGGCACAAGCTCTACGGCCCGACCGGCATCGGCGCGCTGTGGGCGCGGGCCGAGATCCTCGACGCGATGCCGCCCTGGCAGGGCGGCGGCTCGATGATCGACAAGGTCAGCTTCGAACGCACCACCTACGCCCCCGCCCCCG
This sequence comes from Sphingomonas flavalba, assembly GCF_047553045.1. Lineage (GTDB taxonomy): Bacteria > Pseudomonadota > Alphaproteobacteria > Sphingomonadales > Sphingomonadaceae > Sphingomonas_L > Sphingomonas_L flavalba_A. The sequence goes on from NZ_CP180208.1 coordinate 2,722,360, forward strand.
CCCGGTTCGAAGCGGGGACGCCGCACATCGTCGGCGGCGTCGGGCTGGCCGCGGCGGTCGATTATGTCGAGGGCATCGGCCTCGCCGCGATCCACGCGCATGAAGCGGCGCTGGTCGCCGAGGCGCGCGAGCGGCTGGCGCGGATCAACAGCGTCCGCCTGTTCGGGCCGGCGGACAGCGCCGGCATCCTCAGCTTCGCGGTCGACGGCGTCCACCCGCACGACGTCGCCACCATCCTTGATGAGGAGGGCGTGGCGATCCGCGCCGGCCATCACTGCGCCCAGCCGCTGATGGCCGAAATGGGCGTCACGGCGACGGCGCGGGCAAGCTTCGGCATCTACAACGACGCCGCCGATGTCGAGGCACTGGCGCGCGGCGTCGAACGGGTAACGAGAATTTTCGGATGAGCGACGAACAGAGCATCAAGGTCGAAGAAGTGGACGCGGTGGACAAGCCGCCCCGCGCGCGAGTGGACGACGCCCCGCGCGAGACGTTCGAGCGCAAGCGCGACTATCTCGAAGGCTTTCTGAGCCAGAAACCGGCGACGGTGGCGGAAGGCGAGCCGGGCGGCGCGCTCTACGAAGCGGTCATCGACGCGCTGCGCGAGATCTACGACCCCGAAATCCCGGTCAATATCTACGATCTCGGGCTGATCTACGGCGTCGAGGTTGCCGCCGAGGGCCATGTCGCAGTGACGATGACGCTGACCACGCCGCATTGCCCGGTGGCCGAATCGATGCCGGGCGAGGTGGAGATGCGGGTCGGCGCCGTCCCCGGCGTCGGCAGCGCCGAGGTCGAACTGGTTTGGGACCCACCGTGGGACCCGCAGAAAATGTCGGATGAAGCCAAACTGGAACTTGGCATGTTATAAGGGGGGTTAAGGAAGGAACGAAGCACCGATGACGACCACCACCCGGACAAGGCCGGCGGCGCTGACCCTGACCCCGGCGGCGGAAGCCCGCATCGCGGCGCTGATGGCCGGCGCCCCGGACGGCGCGATCGGCGTCAAGCTGTCGACCCCGCGGCGCGGCTGTTCCGGCCTCGCTTATTCGGTCGACTATGTGACCAAGGCGGATTCCTTCGACGAACGGATCGAAACGCCCGGCGGCAGCTTCTTCGTCGACGGCGGGTCGATCCTCTACCTGATCGGCAGCCGGATGGACTGGGTGGAGGACGACTTCACCGCCGGCTTCGTGTTCCAGAACCCCAACGCCAAGGGCAGCTGCGGCTGCGGCGAAAGCTTCACGGTCTAGGCCCGAACCGTCATCCCGGCGTGCGCTGGGGGGTATAGTGATAGCTGGTGGAAATTGTATTTGTGACCACAGCTCACTCGGGTGAGCCCTATGTCGAGGTAGGGGAGTAGCGGCTATTCAAAATCGGCAGGGAACCCTCGGCCGAAAGATGTATATTCAACCACGTCCGTTCGACCTTGTTTGTTTCTGGAGTTTCGAACCAGTATATCCAAGTCGCTCTTCCTAGAGGCGTCGATGCCACTTTTTTTGGGGTGTCTAAATGCTGAATCATGCGGCGACGAATGCCTGCTGTTAGCCCGATATACAAGATGGTCCCATCAAACGTGGTGAGAACGTAACAGCCCGAACTATCGGGCAAAAAACGCTCCCGGCTGCGCCGAAAACTGTCCCTCTTTACAGGTTTGGGAAAGAGCTCACTCACATTCAAAATTCGATCGCCGTGGCCATGGATGCCTTATGAAGCGCTCGGGTCATCTCTTGACTGACAACGTTAATTGCTCCGGCATTCAAGAAGCTCGCTTTCCCTCCCTTTGCCCACCAGTCGGAGTGGCCAACCCCTGCATACTCTCCCTCGGCGCTGTCAAAACAAGCTTGGAGCAAATGCTGCATGGTGGAAACGGTAAAGCTACCTTTATCTTGAAGCTTCATAAAAAATGGAACCCATTTATCCCCTTGACCCACGTTCGCTAATCTGCGATATAATGGGGCATGACGAAGAAAAGCCCCTCTGCCAGCCCTGAGTTCTCGGTTCGGGAGTTCTTTGCCCGCTTCCCCGACGAGCAGGCTTGCCTTGAGCACATCATGTCGGTTCGCTTCGGCGGCACCATGATGGATTGCCCGGCTTGCGGCGCGGAAGGCCAGTTCCACAAGCTGCGCGAGCGCCGGGTCTATGCCTGCCCGAACTGCCTTCACCAGATCGCGCCGACTGCCAACACGATCCTGCACGACACGCGCACCCCGCTCGTTTCGTGGTTCTATGCCATGTATCTGTTCTGCACGACGCGCCACGGCGTGAGTGGCAAGGAACTTCAGCGCCAGCTTGGCGTGACCTACAAGACCGCATGGCGCATGGGGCAGCAAATCCGCGATCTCACGACCAAGGCGCAGGGCTTCGACGCTCTGCTGGCCGGTCACGTCGAACTGGACGAAGCCTATGTTGGCGGTCGCCGTTCGGGCGGTAAGCGTGGTCGTGGCGCACCGGGCAAGACGATCGTCATGGGCCTTGCCGAGCGCGATGGTCGCATGAAGGCGGTTGTCATCCCGGACGTGAAGAAGGACACGCTGCGCGACGTGGTTCTGGACAATGTGGAGCCCGGCTCGGTCGTCTCGACCGACGAGCTGGTGAGCTACAACTTACTGGCGGGCGACGGCTTCGAGCATGGCGTGGTGAAGCACGGCAAGAAGGAATACGCCCACTACGATTACCGTTCGGGCAACACCTTCCACGTCAACACCGTTGAAGGCTTCTGGCGGCTGTTCAAGGCTTCGGTTCGCTCGACCCATGTCCAGATCAGCGGCAAGCATATGCAGCGCTATCTCGACGAGTTCACTTTCCGCGCTTCGAACCGTGGGCGCGTGAATGGGATGTTTGATCTTCTGGTAGGGGCGCTGTGATGCGCCCCACCATGGCTTCGAACTGAGCACGATCGGCAGGGCCTGTGCCCTCCGCTTCGGCTTGGTTGATGAAGTCCGACAATCGGCCCTCTGCGAGCGCCTGAGATAGGCTCAAGCGCCCAACCACGATGCTGCCCTTTCGTAAACGCCATCCTCTTGGCGCCCTTCAATCACATGGCCCGATTGCGAGAGGATGTTGAAAAAGGGCCCCATCGCTACCTTGTCCTTGACCACCGCCACGCGGGCCGGGGGCGCATCGGCTAGAGAAAAATCATGGAACATCGCTGCTGCCGGATAAACCGACATGTGGTGGTTGGCGACAGCCTGAAAAATCGCCTGCTGGCCATCGAGGTGGACAACAGCGTCCACTTCCCATTGCTTAGTGGAGGGACCTGTAAGCGTCTGCTCACGCTCTACTCGCGCCTCCCCGAACACGGCGCGCAATCGTTGAAACAAATAGTCTGCGATTTCCGCCTGACCCTTTTTGCTGGCCTTGTGGAAGACCTTCCACGCCAGTCGTGAGGATGCAGCGGCAACGTCCGCCATGGCCGCTGCTAGCGCCTCTGGCGCGGCTTCAGACTGGAGCGAGCGGGTATCACTCCAAACCGCCATTCCTTCCGTGACGCTGGCGACATTCTTTGAAAAATACGTGCTCGCGCCGATTAGATCGGTTTCGCGGTAGGCCAGTGCGTTGTCTGAGATTGCGTATCCAAACCGCGTCTGAGTTATTGCGAGGCAGACCGCGCTGCCGCCAGGATAAAAAAGCGGGAGCGTGACATTAACAGCTTCTCCCCACCGGTTCACATGAACCAGTTGACCGATGGCTTCTGCCACGGCCCGATCAAGATCGGAGGTGAAGGGCACGATATTTGTCATTCAATTACACCAGCTTAAGCTGCCATTGCGGCAACTCGATGCGGTTTATACCATTGATTCTAAACTGAATCCTTACCAAGTCAAGAAGCTCGTCGAAGGAGACGGGGTCTGGATCGAGCGCTATTGCGAATGGAAGATTGCCCTCTCGCATCCGCCCTTGGTCCTCAAGCCAGTTGCCCTCATGCGTGTGATGATGAGACCCGACGATGAGTGGCGAAGGCTTTCCGTCCACCGCCGGGTTCTTGTGGATCGGGGACAAAGGTCGCCATTCGATCCGAGCCAGCGGCAGTCGAGTGCGACTGCCGGGGATGCCGATTTCAAGTTGGAAAAGAACGTCCGCGTCCACGCGATTGGTGTTGCAGGTAGCGCGCAAAGCAAATGAGCCAACCGTGACCCCGGCGACCTCTAGCGGCGCGAAGATTTCAATCTTCCCCGAGGCGTCTGGCTCTGTCCATTTAGTTCCCGGCGGCAGGTCTTTCCACGACCCCACCAAGGTAAGGTATGGGTTCGGCATCGCCTTTACGTATCGCCGACCTCGGCGTTTGGCGAGTCACCCAGCCACCCACAAGCGTGGGTCAAGGGGATAGACGGGTACTTGATTGCCTTATCAACTTCTCCTTTTTCAACAGTGTTAAGTATCCATTTGGGAAGGCTCGGCATATCCTCCACATCCAAAGCATCGCTTAGTCGAGCTATAATTCTTTGCTCAACAGATTTGTCTACGCTCTTTTGCGTGGTATTCACTATTAAGAAGTGACACATTTGTGCTATTTTAGGTAAATTAACCGCGATATTTACCGGAATTTCAAATTCTAGAACGCGCTCGTCTTTCCCTGCTGCCATTTTAAGGCCTTCGAGACGATGCTGCCCATCAACCACACTAAACGGCCCAATTAGCAAGCTATCTATTTCAAGCGTGTTGGTCGCCTCGTTGAAATTCAGAGATTTGTCGGTCGCCAAAAAGACCGACGTGGGGAGAAACGCATCCTTGCTGTCCTGCCCTTTCACGACATAGTCCGCGAACTTTTTTGCCCGCGCTGTGTTCAGCAGCCGCTGATAACCCTTGTCGTTGCCATCGATCGGGTCGAGTGTCTCGACATTGTAAAAGTTCGCGCTGACAAGGTCACGAACTTTGAGCGATGTAGCATACAGGGTGAGCGCACCTTGACGAACTGGCGCCGCCGGAGCCGAAATTTTGGTCAATTACATGTCCCTCTAAATTGGTGGATAAAGTGCGCTAACGTCGCCGTCCAATTGATCTCGGACTATCGAAATCGCTTGAGCTAACCGTTGCGAGGTAGCGCACCTGCGGCTCGTGGGCCTTTGACGGGCCCCGCTCCCCGCTCTTCAAAACCCAATTCAATGGTAATTTCTCGGGATGCTAGCCGCTCGGCCAACTCTCCGTCAACCTGTGCCCACCTTGCCAAAGCCCAGAATGCCATCAATCGGGCGACAATCCGTAACAATTAATTATGAACTGATGCGCTATGCCGCCCTAAACTCTTCTTTAGGAAGGAAGGGTAGAAGCGGCAGCAATGGATATTATAAATCTGGCCATATACATTATATTAATATCTATTTTTCTTGGCCCTGGAGTATATTTTTTCTTCCGATGGAACAATGAGGACACGAAAACTCCAGACCATAAACGGATCGAGGTAGGCAGCATAATGCTGGCTCTATGCTGGTCAACCGGATGGCTCGCCTATTCTATGTATGATCGACGCGAGGATTGGAAGCGTACGCAAATCGTATGCAAGGCCTTCGAAACCGAGTTCCGTATAAAGCAGCCAACCGATGACGACTGGAACAAACTGTACGATGAGGAATGGTGGCAAATCTGTAATCCAGAGTATGCGCCAGACCCACCGTACGATTGAATCCATCTGGAAACCATGGTACCAAATATCTAGTTACGAACCCCGTTTACGAGGGTTTACGTGATATTTATCACGACGAATTCACCTACACTTCGGACAGGCTCCAGTCTATTTTGGTCGCATCTGTGGCGCACTGCGGTAGTACAGCCGAGGTACTGTTTGCGCTCAACTTTACTCCGATCGGCAACCAAGGGTGGTTTGTAACAATCGGACATGCTCCGCAGATAGCCTACAAATCAGAATATTTCCGATGATTGTTCGCGTTGCGCTTGAAACCGATAACGGATAGAAACGGGTCTGAGCCGTATCGATGCAGTTGACGTTTGAGTTGCCTGGAGTAGTGGCTGCTCTGAGGATCGAGCCCGGCTAAGCTGAACGGCTGGAATGAAGCGCGAAGCGATCAATCATCCTGAGCGGATTTTACGCCGTAGGTTCGAGGGATCGATTCCCGACCGCCGGGCGGTTTCGCGGAGGCCATCACGGTTCGTCATCTCTCGTAACCGCTGTAATGCGACATATCGTTCCCGGTCGAGTTTTGTGCATTGCTGCCTCGCCCCTGTTAGTCGCGCTGCCACTACGCTAGCCCATCTTTCGTTGCCCGAAATCGGTTTATCCGATGCAAGCGCGGTCAATCGCTTCACCGATATGTTGAGTGCCTTTGCCGCTGGTCGCTCCCCGAACTCCGCGATGAAAGCACGAAGCTTTTCGGCAAGATCGCCCGTCGAAACACCGTATTCTACCTCGCTATCAAGGTTCGGCCCGAGGATCGCTTGGCGTTCCCAATCGTGCGATTCCTTGCCGATATGACGGGTCGAAGTCATGCGGACGTGACGGCGACGTGTTGTGCCCCGATCCATATAATCGGCGTTCAGAAATTTGGACTCGGGCGAGAGGTGATATTGCGCCAGCGCCTCGGCATAGGATTTGAGCTGTGACTCTGGAACAGGCTCCCCGGTATCGCGATCAAAGGCCGATGCTGCCGCCGCCGCCAAATCCTTGTCGAACGTCGCGACAGGTTTGACAGGTTTACGCTTCTTGGGGCGGCCCCGGCTTCCGGCCTGGACGATCCGTTCTCCGCCAAAATCAAGCCGCACCTGCATGGCGAGCAGGAACCCGAACGGCTTGACCTGATCGCGATAAGGGCGGCCCGCCTGATTATAGGGCTTGAACCATAGCAACAAATCCGGGGAGGTTGCGCCATAGCGGCTGACCGCCGGCCTCGCGAGAGCGGGATGATAATCTCGCGATACCTGGTCGGGATGCTTAGCAAACGCCGCGCTGACGATTTTCCACCAGAGGTCGGCGTGCCAGCGCATGATGCCCTTGCCCAGAACCGATGGGTGGTGCGTTGGGATGGTGGTAGCCGGATGGTCGTCGCCATACGGCGGCAGGAGATGGCCAAGGCCATGCGCTGATGCCTTGCGCATGATCGGCGTCCCGTCGGCGGCAAGGTTGAACAGCGCATAACGTTTGGCCGATATCGCCCAGCAATAAAGCGGTTCAGGCAGTCCGGTCTCAAGCGAATTATTCTCATCCTCGATTTTCAGGATCGATCCATCAAAATCATAGGGATTGAGCGCGGCGAACCAATCGACAATGCCGTGAACGCGCTGATAGAAATCGCTGATCGCCATCGCATCCGGTTTGGCGATGGCCATGCTGTCAGTGTCGCAAAACGCCCATTCCAAGCCGCTATCCGCGACCTGCCTTTCGGTGATGGCGAGCATCAACCGGGCCGCGCCGGTGATCAGCGTTGCCAGCAATGGATGAAAATATGGTCCCGGTTCTTCGACCTTATCAGTCGCAAAACTGAACGGATCGCCGGTCGAACTATGCACAGTGGTGGCGCAGCGTGGTCTGCCCCCACCGAGTGGACCGATTGGTTTGTTAGTGCATTAAGCTCATCGCCGCCATATCCGGACGGAGGTGGAGCGAAGCGGAACCGGAGGCCGGATATGGCGGTGTCGCCGTTTCCGGTGCCGGTGGCCGGTAGCCCAGGCTGCTATGCGGGCGGACGGTGTTGTAATGCCGCCGCCATGCCTCGATCAGCACCCTGGCCTCGGCGAGGCTGTAGAAGATCTCGCCATTGAGCAGTTCGTCGCGAAGCGACCCGTTGAAGCTTTCGTTATAGCCATTTTCCCATGGTGATCCCGGCGCGATGTAGAGGGTCTTTACGCCGATCTGCCCCAGCCATTTCTGGACGGCGGTCGCGATAAACTCGCTACCATTATCGGATCGTATATGCGCTGGCGGCCCACGCGAGATGAACAGGTCGGCCAGGGCCGCCAGAACATCCTCATGCTTGAGCTGCCGTGCAACGATGAGCGCCAGGCATTCCCTGCTGGCCTCGTCGATGATCGTGAGGATGCGGAACTTGCGACCGTCATGCGTCCGCCCCTCGACGAAATCGTAGGCCCAGACATGCCCCGGATATTCGGGGCGTAGCCGGATGCACGATCCGTCATTGAGCCATAGACGCCCGCGCTTTGGCTGGCGCTGCGGGACTTTCAGTCCTTCACGCCGCCATATCCGCTCGACACGTTTATGGTTCACCGTCTGATCTGCCCCCCGCTGAGTGGCCCAGAGACTATGATAGTCTGGACCATGAAAGGGACATTGAATGCCGAGCAAGAAGCACAAGCCGGAAGAGATCATCGGCAAGCTGCGTGAAGTTGAGATTGTGCTGGCGCAGGGAGCGAGCACGGCTGAAGCCTGCCGCCGGATCGCGGTCAGCGAGCAGACCTATTATCGGTGGCGCAAGGAGTATGGCGGCCTGAAGACCGACCAGGCGCGGCGGATGAAGGATCTGGAGAAGGAGAACCAGCGGCTGCGCCGGGCGATCTCGGACCTGACCCTGGACAAGCTGATCTTGCAGGAGGCTGCACGGGGAAACTTCTGAGCCCCGCGCGGCGGCGGCGCTGCATCGATCAGGTACGACGGGATCTGCCAGTGCGGGTATCCGAGCGACGGATATGCCGGGTGCTGGGTCAGCATCGATCGACGCAGCGCAAGATGCCGCGCGGGGCGGATGACGAACAGGCACTGACCGAGGACATCATTGCATTGGCGAAGCAATATGGTCGTTACGGCTACCGCCGGGTCACGGCGTTGCTGTGCCATGCGGGATGGACGGTGAACCATAAACGTGTCGAGCGGATATGGCGGCGTGAAGGACTGAAAGTCCCGCAGCGCCAGCCAAAGCGCGGGCGTCTATGGCTCAATGACGGATCGTGCATCCGGCTACGCCCCGAATATCCGGGGCATGTCTGGGCCTACGATTTCGTCGAGGGGCGGACGCATGACGGTCGCAAGTTCCGCATCCTCACGATCATCGACGAGGCCAGCAGGGAATGCCTGGCGCTCATCGTTGCACGGCAGCTCAAGCATGAGGATGTTCTGGCGGCCCTGGCCGACCTGTTCATCTCGCGTGGGCCGCCAGCGCATATACGATCCGATAATGGTAGCGAGTTTATCGCGACCGCCGTCCAGAAATGGCTGGGGCAGATCGGCGTAAAGACCCTCTACATCGCGCCGGGATCACCATGGGAAAATGGCTATAACGAAAGCTTCAACGGGTCGCTTCGCGACGAACTGCTCAATGGCGAGATCTTCTACAGCCTCGCCGAGGCCAGGGTGCTGATCGAGGCATGGCGGCGGCATTACAACACCGTCCGCCCGCATAGCAGCCTGGGCTACCGGCCACCGGCACCGGAAACGGCGACACCGCCATATCCGGCCTCCGGTTCCGCTTCGCTCCACCTCCGTCCGGATATGGCGGCGATGAGCTTAATGCACTAACAAACCAATCGGTCCACTCGGTGGGGGCAGACCAGTAGCCGTAACGACCATATTGCTTCGCCAATGCAATGATGTCCTCGGTCAGTGCCTGTTCGTCATCCGCCCCGCGCGGCATCTTGCGCTGCGTCGATCGATGCTGACCCAGCACCCGGCATATCCGTCGCTCGGATACCCGCACTGGCAGATCCCGTCGTACCTGATCGATGCAGCGCCGCCGCCGCGCGGGGCTCAGAAGTTTCCCCGTGCAGCCTCCTGCAAGATCAGCTTGTCCAGGGTCAGGTCCGAGATCGCCCGGCGCAGCCGCTGGTTCTCCTTCTCCAGATCCTTCATCCGCCGCGCCTGGTCGGTCTTCAGGCCGCCATACTCCTTGCGCCACCGATAATAGGTCTGCTCGCTGACCGCGATCCGGCGGCAGGCTTCAGCCGTGCTCGCTCCCTGCGCCAGCACAATCTCAACTTCACGCAGCTTGCCGATGATCTCTTCCGGCTTGTGCTTCTTGCTCGGCATTCAATGTCCCTTTCATGGTCCAGACTATCATAGTCTCTGGGCCACTCAGCGGGGGGCAGATCACGGGATCGATCAAGGTCGAAAACATGTCCGGCCTCTGGATTACCTGCATCGCCCTCGGCGCGTCAGCATTTCTGAGCGCCAAAGTGTCGAGCGTATCGGACAATCTGACCCCGCCTTCGCGGCTGCGAAGAGCGTTGGGCATCGTCGCTATCATCTGCATCATCGCGGTGCCTATAGTTCGGGGCCACAGCAGCGCGTCCGCAAACCCGGGCGTCTCGCAGTCCTCCGATCCCTCGGCGACCGAGAATGTCCAAACTGCCGCGTCTGAGCGATACCAATGGGGAGTAGTCAAGCCAGCGGGTTTGGTGGTGGAAGAGCTACAGGAAGCCGACACCGAAAGCATGGCTGGAGCCACTTGCTGGGCAACCGATAGCAAAAATAAGACCGTGTTTGCCTCGGATGGGACGGCGGTCGTTCGTATCGGCGGGGTCAGGGTTCAACTTTTCGAAATGAGTGGGCGCACTGGCGGCAATGCGCTTTATTCGCTGGATCATACGATTTCGGTGATTTTCGAGGATCGGCCCGGCCAAACCATTTATTTTGAAGAAGGCGTGAGCAAGCCCATGGCGATGACCGTTCTGAATGGCGACGACAAACGCTCGATCCCGGTTATGCGATCCTGTGGCGCATAGAGCAGACAACCTCGCGCTGATCACCCGAGGCTGAACGAGAATCGCTAGACTCGGCCTCCCCACATGCGGCTGCCGCCCACTTGCCGGTCATTAATCCGACCCTGCTCAATGCTTGAAAGCGTTCACTAACCGGAAATACCTGTTTGTCGCGCATTGGCCGATTGCAGAGTGCCCACACGTCGGATAGTAGAGGCAGATAGCTACCCATCAGCTATCATGCGCAACGTCGAACGGCAGGCACGATAGCAGCGGGTCGGTTTCGACCATTTCAGGCAGCTCTCTTCTGCCATCGTCCCTACCTTTGTCAGTCCGACTTGCGTGTTGTCCCCGCCCAGAACGCCACCGCCGCGAGCGCGATCCACATAAAAGCCATAACGTAGTCTGGTCCCATGACCGTCACGATATCGCCCACGCATTCATATCCCCCCTGACCGTCTCTTACTGCCTGGGTACACTCGCCGTGATACTTGGCTGTAGCTGCTTGATAAGCCACGACCGTGAGCATTCCTGCGATTGCCGCCGTTATGCCGCGATTAAGGCGTTCATTGTCGTCTGAGCTTAAATCTAGCTTCTCGCCCCCATAGCGCAGGGCCAGCCACAGCGGCACTGTTGCAAACTTTGGAATGTAGAGCAGGGCTAGCCGTACTGCCCGGTTTCAGGAGGAGTAGATACCAAATTGCCTTTCGATCAGGCGCACTTCTCCCATGATCCCGCCATCATATTGCCAGAGCTGGGCTTGACCTTTCTTCAGAGCCCGCATGACTTCGAAACCTTTGATGGTGGCATAGGCCGTTTTCAACGATTTGAACCCACGGACGGGTCTGATCAATTGCTTGAGCTTGCCATGATCGGCTTCGATCACATTGTTAAGGTATTTCACTTGCCGATGCAGCGTTTCGTCTGGCAGCTTACCTTCTTTCTTCAGCGCCGAAATGGCGATGCTGTAAGTCGGCGCCTTGTCCGTATTGATCGTCAAGGGCTTCTGCCAATTCTTAAGCCCGTTCAGAGCTTTGCCTAGGAAACGCTTTGCTGCCTTGGCATTGCGCGTGGAAGAAAGGTAGAAATCGATCGTGTCGCCGTCCTTGTCGACGGCGCGGTACAAATAGGCCCAGCACCCTTTGACCTTGATATAGGTTTCATCAACCCGCCAACTGCGCCAGATCGTTGGCCGCTTCCAATACCAGCGCAGCCGCTTCTCCATCTCAGGTGCATAGCGCTGGACCCAGCGATAAATCGTCGAATGATCAACATCAACGCCGCGTTCTGCGAGCATCGTTTCAAGGTCTCGATAGCTGATCCCATAACGACAGTACCACCGTACTGCCCATAAAATCACTGCGCCGCTAAAGTGCCGACCTTTGAAATCGTTCATCACAACCGCGCTCCAGCCAATCAAAACCCGCAGTCTTGGACACACCGCTCTAGTTTGCAACAGAGCCATTTGCCGGACAAGAAACGCCCAGGGACTTGGGTTCAGACCGAACGAGCGGCGCATGAAGCTTGGGCTGCTCTCATGCGCGACAGCCCGAACGCGGCGATGCTGATGCACTTGCTGGTCGCGCGGGTGGGCGAACACAATGCCGTCGTTGTTTCCCAGAAAACGATGGCGAAAATCATGGGCCGCCACGTCAACACGGTGAAAACCGCCTTCAAGACGCTTCGGGATCGAAACTGGATCGAGATACGGCAGGTCGGCGAGCGTGGAACCGTGAATGCCTACATCATCAATGATCGGGTGGCTTGGACCGGAAAGCGTGATGGTATCCGCTACAGCCTGTTCAGCGCAGCGGTCGTTCTGTCGGACGCGGAACAGCCGGATCGCGATCAGCTCGGCCACCAGGAGCCGCTGCGCCGTGTCCCCAGCCTGCTGCAAGACGAACAACAGCTTCCGTCAGGGGATGGCCTGCCACCACCTTCCGAACCGACCTTTCCCGGCATGGAACCTGACTTGCCCGCCACAAAGATTGGCAAGGACGATGCGTAACACATCGGAACATTCCTTATCGTCCCACATGGAACGTGGCGGAACGCTATGAGCTACACTCTCAATGAAGCCGCAAAGGCTACAGGAAAGAGCAAAACAACCATTCACCGTGCGCTGAAATCTGGAAAGATTTCAGCAGTTAAACGAGATAATGGAGCCTATTCCATTGAACCGGCAGAACTGCACCGAGTGTTCCCGGCTGTTCCAGCGGAACGGAACGAGGAACGTTCCAACCATAACGATGTGGAACACCTGCGTAACGATCAAGGAACGCTCCGCATACAACTGGAAACCATTGAAAAGGAACGTGAGCGCGAACGCCAGCAGTTGCAGGAAACCATAACTGACCTTCGCGAAGATCGGGACCGGTGGCGGCAGCAGGCTACAGCGCTCCTAGAAGACAAGCGCCCACGTAGATTCTGGAAAAATCTGTTCGGCAACTAGTGCCGAAGGGCAGCTAGGCGGACGAAGCGGACGTCATTTCTTTAGCTGAATAACCCTGTCCGGTCTGAGCGATTTAAGGAATGCTTGATCGTGACTCACTACTAGGACCGCTCCATCATAAGCCGTTAGCGCCGCTTCCAAGGCTTCAATGCCATCAAGATCAAGGTGATTGGTCGGCTCGTCCAGGATCAGCAGCGCGGGCGGCGGAGTGCCGCCAAGGGCGCAGGCCAAGCCACCCCGCAGCCGCTCGCCTCCGCTCAGATCACCTGCGCGGCGCAGGGCGTCATCCGCGCGGAACCCGAACCGCGCCAAAGCCGCATGGGCCGTATGCGTCGTCGTAGCAGGGTTCACCCTCAGGAAATTCTCGCGCAAGGTCAGTTCGATATCGAGCAAGCCAACATGCTGATCCAACATTGCGAATGCGACGGAGAGGTCCACCTGCCCGCACTGCGGGGTGAGCTGGCCGGTGATCAGCTTGAGAAGCGTGGTCTTTCCACTGCCGTTCGGCCCGGCGATGACGATCCGCTCGGGGCCGGTGACGGCCAGCGACAGATCGCGGATCACCGGGCGGTTTGAATCGTGCCCGCCAGTCACATGATCCAACCGCAGCACGGTCTTGCCAGAAGGTAGACCAGTCGGTGCGATCTCCATGCGAAAAGGTTCCAACACCTCGATTTTTTCGCGAGCGGCGGCAAGTGTCTCTTCGGCCGAATTGCGCCGGGCTTCGCGCAGTTGGGCACCCGCACCGCCCGAAGCTTCGGCCCGATCCTTGGCAGCATCCATGAGAATTTTCGGTTGATCGCCCTTCGCCCGTGCCTTGCGTCCGGCACTGTCCTTACGGGCCTTGCGCTCGGCCGCTTGTTGCGCACGACGCGCGGCCTCGGTGCGGGTCTTTTCGGCATGGGCCAGGGCGCGTGTCGCTGCCTCCAACTCGGTATCCTTTTGCTGCCGAAAAACGGCGTAGTTGCCGCCATATCTGGTCGCGCCGAACGACGTGAGTTCAATGATGGCATCCATTTCTTCCAGAAGCTCTCGATCATGACTCGCGATGATCGCGCCACCTTTCCAGGTACGGATAAGATCAATCACGGCCTTGCGTCCGTCCCGGTCGAGGTTGTTCGTCGGCTCATCCAGCAACAGGAAATCAGGCTCTGCCAAGATCAGCGAAGCGAGCGCCGCCCTGCTGCGCTGCCCGCCGGAAAGCGTGGCAAGCGGGGTCTGCGGCTCCGCCGACAAATCGCAACTGGCAAGCGCGGCGTCGATCCGGGCAGGCAGCGTCCAGTCGGCTTCGGCCAAGTCATCGGCTGTGGCCTCGCCTGCCTCGGCACGGTCGAGCAGGTCGAGCGCCGCCCGCACACCAAAAAGATCGGCGATGGTCTCGTCAGGATACTCCATGGCCTCCTGACGCATCATGGCAAGGGACCCGGTCACTCTGACTTGCCCTGATGCCGGGTTAAGATGGCCCGCTATCAGACGCAGAAGTGTGCTTTTGCCGGTGCCGTTGCGTCCCACGACGCCGGTGCGCTCGGAGCCGAAGGTCAGGTTAAGGTCGGAGAAAAGCGGTGTGCCGTCAGGCGTGGACCAAGACAGCTCGGAAAGGGAAACAGTTACAGGCATGGGACAAAACTTCTCGCAGCGAAACCAGAGGGGTGAAGGCGGCGATAGTCATGTCCATGTCGATTTTATCTCCTATTCTGTAATGGCTTTTACCTAGGTGCATTCCCGCGCTTTCGCAAGAATGGGCATTCACTGAACTGCCCACTTGAAAAACCCAACAGTTAGGTTATATTTGCGGTATGGTTGTCATTCACCGCGCCCACGGCTTCCGGTTCGTTATCTACACGGCAGATCATGAACCGGCGCATATTCACATCACCGGGGCGGGGCAGGCGAAGGTCAACCTGTCTGGTCCCGATGGCAAACCCGAAGCGGTCTATTTCATCGGCATCAAACGGTCGGACCAACGGCGACTGATGGCAGACGTGATCGAGCGCCGTGACGAGTTCTTGCAGGAATGGGAGCGTATTCATGGACAACCTGACTGATGCACAATTTGAAGCGGCGGAAGCCCGTGGACGGGTCGCGATGGAAACCGAACCCCGCGCCACCGCCGCCCGCTACAACCGCAAGACAGGGCGCGTCACCGTCGATCTGGTGAACGGCTGCACCTACGTGTTCCCGTCATATCTCGTGCAGGAATTGAGCGATGCCAGCCCTGACGATCTGGCGGACGTCGAGGTCGATGGCGTGGGCTTCAATCTGCACTGGCCGAAGCTAGACGCTGACGTTTACGTGCCAGCACTGGTGGCCGGTGTGTTCGGAACCAAGGACTGGATGAGCAAGGCGCTGGCACGGCAGGCAGGGCGGTCAAAATCACCTGCCAAAACCGCCGCGTCCCGCGCGAACGGCGCGAAGGGCGGGCGTCCGAAGAAGCAGGCGTGAGACGATAGCGCCCGACCGCCCCCATAAGGGGGCATCGCAGAATCTAGTCGTAAACGTACGCTAAGCCCAAAAGGATAAGCGAACGGCAATTTGCGACGCGTCATCCGTTCCCTTTGAACGGTGGATTCTGGTGGAAGCTGCCGTTCCCATTCTGGTCCAAGGCGCGGCTATAGCTTGTAGCGCGGCAAATTACGGTGGCCTGGCCATCGTAAATGTCGCCGCGCAATAGCTGCGGTCCGTGGAGCACGCCGCCGAGGCAGCAACGCGCCCATTCAAGTCGCTCAACCGAGATCATGGCAAACCAATGAGCAGACATTCTGCTTATGACCTGAGGTGGGACAAACCCGCCGTTCAAGAGGACGATTTCGAATGGCCGGTTTCGGATGAGGTGGCCGCCGGAATTGGCGCCCGGCCTTTGTGGAAGCGGGCGATGGGCAGAGGGCGGGATACCCGTGATCCACGGCAATACGGGCAAATAGCGGTTCGCTTTAGGTGTTTGGTCCCATCATTTGATGGATGGGATTTACGATGAACCTGTCAGGGTCTGAAGTCCAGATTTTGACGATATATTCATAGGGGGTGAGGCCGCTGAGGGTCTTCAACCTGCGAGCGAAGTTATAGGCGTCAATGAAGTCCGCCAGATGCGTCCTGAGTTGCTGATGGCTCTCGTAGTGGAAGCGCTTAACTGTAGCTTCTTTGATGGTACGGTTCATGCGCTCCACCTGACCATTGGTCCACGGATGGTTCGGCTTTGTAAGGCGATGCTCGATATCGTTCGCCTCACAGATCATATCGAACCGCATCTGACGGGAGTATGCGGTGTTTCGGTTACGCGACTGCTCGGCGAATTGGATGCCATTGTCCGTCAGAATCGTGTGGATCCGGTAAGGCACTGTCTTCAGTAGATGCTCGAGAAACTCCCAAGCCGTCTTTCGGTCGGCTTTGTCTACCAACTGGGTGACCGCAAACTTGCTTGTGCGGTCGATGCCGACGAACAGGTAAAGCTTGCCTTCAGCCGTCTGAACCTCAGCAATATCCATGTGGAAGAAGCCGATAGGATATCGCTTGAAGCGTTGTCGTTTAGGCTTGTCTCCCGCAATGTCGGGCAAGCGAGAAATGCCGTGACGTTGCAGGCAGCGATGCAAAGCAGACCGCGTGAGATGCGGAATGGATGGCTGTAACGCATATAGACAGTCATCCAAGGGTAGCAGTGTGTGCCGCCTGAATGCCACGATCATCGCCTCCTCAGCCTCGGTCATCACCGTGGAGTGAGGGGCTTTCGGCCCAGTCTTTAGATCCTCGACCGTTGCACGCTGCCGCCATTTCGCAACCGTTTTGGGATTGATGCGGAACTCCCGGCTCAACGCCGCGAGCGAAGCTTGCGATCGCTGTATCGCTGCTCGGACAGCGTGCGTGGTCGTGGCGCTCCCATGACGAACTTGTCCCATATGGCTTCCTTCCATTCCTTCATGGATAATAAGCCATCAAATGATGGGACCAAACACCTAGCGTACGTTTACGACCAGATTCTGCGATGCCCCCGAACCGCCTCGTCCCGCTCGACCGATGTACAATCCAAACCAGTGTTTTCGGACGGACTGACCTGTTTTTCGATCAGGCTGCAGCACTGTCTCGATTGGGATCGAAGATAGGTAGGCCCGTGTACAGCGACAGTTCAAACGACATTGAGTCCCAGCTCTCCGAGAAGCTGTCCGGCCTGCCCGCGAGAGATAGTGGCGCCCCGGAACCGATTGGCATCTTGAAGGCGAAGGCCACCCAAATCCGCTCCGCGCAGATCTGCCCCGTCGAAGCGTGATCCGTCCAGCGCCGCTTCGCGCAGGCTGCACTCCTCGAATACGGACTGCCGAAAGTCGCACTTGCGCAGGTCTGCCTGTGAGAAATCCAGACGGCGCAACGTCCGCTTGCGGAACGAGATGCCCGGCAGCTTGGCATTGATCAACAGCGTCTCTTCGAAATGGACACTGAGCGCCTTTATCTCCGAGAGATCGGCACCGGTGAGCTTGCAGCGCTCGAACCTTGCGCCTTCAAGCGCACATCGCCTCAGCGAGGCATTGTTCAGATCGCTTGCAACGAACACTGCCTCATTCAGCTTGGCACCGGTGAAGTTGGCGAAAGCGGCCCTGCAATTCAGCCAGCGTGTGCTTTCAAGCACCGCTGTACTCAAATTGGTGCGGCGCAAATTACAACGCTCGAACGTCCAGCCCGACATGTCGAAACCAGACAGATCGGATTCCTCAATATCGCAGTCGGCAAGATGCCGGGAAGAGCCCTGCAGGCTACCAACGCTGTCCCGCGTGATGGTCTGATGCCGGATCATAGTATCAGCAAAAAGGTCGTCCGTCATGACGGGGCACATATCCTAGCCGCTATCTCGCCACTACCCATTTCTCGAAAGGGAAAGCGTAGAGGGCAAGCGCCCTTCGCAATCCGGGCTGACGGGCGCAGGTAGGCACGGGGCGGCACATTCATGTAAATGTTGAAGCGGTCACGCCGGGCCTGTCGACAATCACATGATTGTCGCACATGTTTTCAAGGCCGAATTGCCGGCCCGTTTTATCCCGATTTCGATGCCCGAAAAACGCTGTCGGGTTGGACGAATAAGCGACAACCCCAAATGCAGGGTTTTCCGTCGCTTTGTTACGACCGCTATTAACCCGCCGTTCCTTCGAAATCGCTGGGCGGCTTCCCACCAATTTTTTTGCCCCCTTCGCCGCCGCCGTGTGGTCACAAATACAATTTCCATCCGCTATCACTATACCCCCCGGCGTGCGCTGGGGTGATATCGGCTAGAAATTGCATTTCTGACCACACCGGCACGGTGGCGAAGATAGATGTCCGTGAATGGTGGATTGCAGACATACGCGATCTCGGCTCTAAGCCGATGTATTGAACGACATGGCGCTTAGGGATCGGCTGTGATCAACGCTGAAATCTTGGAACGAGCAAGACTGCTGAACGACGCCACCGTAACGCTATATGATTGGATGGCGGATGATGTTCGAGATGGTCGTAATCTAGTTGCCACAGATCGAAATGGCGTAGAACTCTGGCGAGCTAAGCCGGTCTTTCACGGTGATGCCACCCGACAAGATTGCTTCACGGCAATACGCTGGGACGGAATCAACCTCACGGCCCATACATGGTCCTGCTACAAAGTGGCCGTTGACGCTGACAGCGGCGAGATCTCAGTTCTAGAGTTTACGAAATAGCGCGCCGACTGGCCACGTCCGTTATGGGGGCGAATACCGCCATATGCTTTGGCGCGGCGGGACAAGCCTCGCTCTCCCCGTGTCGGGCCGAGCGACTGGCGAGCGAACCCGAGCGGGATCGCCAACTGTGGTCAACGATACAATGTCCGCCGGCTATCGCTGCGTCGCCCAGCGTATGCTGAGATCTCCCTTCCCAGTCTCCCTTCGCAAGACGGGCGGATTCCGGCTTTCGCCGGAATGACGGATTGGTTCCGCTACGGCGCCAGCAACAGCCCGGCGAAGGCCGCGCTCATCAGGTTGGCGAGCGACCCCGCCGCCAGCGCCTTCAGCCCCAGCCGGGCGATCACCGGGCGCTGGTTGGGCGCCAGGCTGCCGGTCACCGCCATCTGGATCGCGATCGAGCTGAAATTGGCGAAGCCGCATAGTGCGAAGGTGACGACCGCCACCGTGTGCGGCGCGAGGCCGGACTGGATCGCGCCCAGGTCGATATAGGCGACGAATTCGTTGAGCACGATCTTCTCGCCGAACAGGCCGCCGGCCTTCAGCGCCTCGTCCCACGGCACGTTGAGCAGGTACATGACCGGCGCGAACACATAGCCGAGCAGGCCCTGGAAGGTGATGTCGTGCGGCGTGAACCAGTGGCCGACGCCGGTCAGTATGCCGTTGGCCAGCGCGACGAGGGCGACGAAGGCGAGGACCATCGCGCCGACCGCCACCGCCAGCCGGACGCCGGTCTGCGCGCCCTGCGCCGCTGCCATGATGATGTTGGCCGGCTTCTCTTCCTCATAATGCGCCTCGGACATGACCAGCGCTTCCGCCTCGGCATCCGCCTTGGGGTCGCTCAGCGGTGACGGCGGCACGTCAGGCATGATGATCTTCGCCATCAATATCCCGCCCGGCGCCGACATGAACGACGCGGCGAGCAGATAGTCGATGCGGATGCCCATCGACGCATAGGCGGCAAGAATGGTGCCGGCGACCCCGGCCATGCCCGACGTCATCACCGTGAACAGCTGCGCCTGGGTCAGCCCGGCCAGATAGGGACGGATGACCAGCGGCGATTCGCTCTGGCCGACGAAGATGTTGGCGGCCGCGCACAGCGATTCGACCTTGGACACGCCGATCACCTTCTCGATCGCCCCGCCCAGCCAGCGGATGACGAACTGCATCACCCCCAAATGGTAGAGGATGGCGACCAGCGAGGCGAAGAAGACGATGACCGGCAGCGCCGCGATGGCGAAGCTGGCGCCACCGACTCCGGGCGCCGCCAGCGGCCCGAAGATGAAATCGGTCCCCGCCTTGGCATAGCCGAGCAGGTTGGCGACGCCGCCCGACAGGAATTCCAGCACCGCCCGTCCCCACGGCACATACAGCACGAGGACGGCGACACCGGCCTGCAGCGCGAAGGCGGCGCAGACGACACGCGGGCGGATCGCCCGGCGGTTGGACGACAACAGGCAGGCGATGCCGAGGATCACCAGGATGCCGGCAATGCCGATCAGCCATTTGGTCATGCGCGCCGGCTTCCCCTATCGGCTGCGGATCAGCGCCGCCGGACGGGGCGCTTCGCCACCGACGATAACGGCGTTTTGGAATTCGGCAATCGCGCGCTCGGCCGCAGCTGTGTCGGCGGCATGAACCAGCGCCAGCGGTCGCCCGGCGCCCACGGCTGCGCCCACCGGCGCGACCGCGCTGAACCCGACCGACAGGTCGATCGCATCGGCGATCCGCCGCCGGCCACCGCCAAGGCCGATGATCGCCTCGCCGATCGCCCGCGCATCGACACGCTGGACGACACCGTCAGGCGCCGGCACCGGGCGGACCACCGGCGCCTGCGCCAGGTGCCGCCGCGGCCGCTCGACCAGGTCGGCCGGCCCGCCGTGCAACGCCACCATGCGCTGGAACGCCTCTGCCGCCCGTCCGCTCGCCAGCGCCGCTTCGCAGCGCGCCGCGGCATCGGCCGGGTCGGCAGCGAGGCCGCCCATCACCAGAAGTTCAGAACACAGCGCGATCGTCACCGCATGCAGCCGCGGATCACGCGCGGCGCCGGTCAGATGAGCGATCGCCTCCGCCACCTCCAGCGCATTGCCGGCGCTCGCTCCCAGCACCGATCCCATGTCGGTGACCAGCGCGACTGCCGGCATGCCCATCGCCGCCGCCGCCGCGACGATCGCGTCGCCCAGCGCCCAGGCCTCCGCCCCGTCGCGCATGAACGCGCCCGACCCGGTCTTGATGTCCATGACCAGATGCTGGACCCCCGCCGTTGCCTTCTTCGACAGGATCGAGGCGACGATCAGCGGCGTCGACTCGATCGTCGCGGTCGCGTCGCGGACGGCGTAGAGCAGCCCGTCGGCCGGCGCGATGTCCGGCGTCTGACCGACAATCGCACAGCCCGCCCCGCACACCACCGCGCGAAAACGGTCCGGCCCGCAGAAGGCGTCATAGCCGGGGATCGCCGCCAGCTTGTCGATCGTCCCGCCGGTGTGGCCAAGCCCGCGCCCGGCGACCATCGGCACATAGCCGCCGCACGCGGCGACGATCGGCGCAAGCAGGAAGCTGACCTTGTCGCCGACGCCGCCGGTCGAATGCTTGTCGAGCGCCGGGCCGGGCAGCCCTTCCGCCCGCCAGTCGATGACGGTGCCGGATCGCGCCATCGCACCGGTCAGCGCCGCCGTCTCCCCGGCATCCATGCCGTTCAGGTAGATCGCCATCGCCAGCGCCGCGGCATGCTCGAGCGCGATCGACCGGTCGGCGAGAGCGGCGACAACCGCGTCGATCTGCGGGCGTTCCAGCGCCCGCCCGTCACGCTTAGCGCGAATAATGTCCTGCATGCCCACCGCGTTGCCCTAAACCATTTTTGTTACAGGCGGAATCGCCTGATCGACGCCGTGAGACCCCTTTTCGGGAACCGCTGCCCGTGCCATCCTCCGCCGATGCTGCTCTCCCTCCTCGCCGCCACGGCTGCTGCCGGACTGTCCCCCACAGACATCGTCGCTCAGGCGCCGGCGGAGGCGTGGCGGGACATCGCGCCCGCCGACCTGCTGGTCATGACCCTGGCCGACGGCGGCACGGTGACGATCCAGCTCGCCCCCGGCTGGGCGCCGGTGCACGTCGCCAACATCGCTACCTTCGCCACCGCGCGCTTCTGGGACGGCGCCGGCATCAACCGGGTGCAGGACAATTATGTCGTCCAGTGGGGGGACGCGACGCGAGCCGCGCCCGCCGCCGTCCAGCCGACACCGCCCGCCGAATATCAGCGGCCACTGGCCGGCACCGGTTTCCGTCCCCTCGGCTTTCCCGACGCCTATGCCCGCCAGACCGGCCATGCCGGCGGCTGGCCGGTCGCGACCGATGGCAAGGGCAATGGCTGGCTGGTCCATTGCTACGGCATGGTCGGCGTCGGGCGGGACATGAGCCCGGATACCGGCACCGGGGCGGAGTTGTATGCGGTAATCGGCCACGCGCCGCGCCACCTCGACCGCAACATCGCGCTGGTCGGCCGTGTCATCGATGGCATCGAGCGGCTGAGCGCGCTGCCGCGCGGCACCGACGCGCTCGGCATCTATGCCGATGCCGCACAGCATGTACCGATCGCCAGCATCCGGCGCGGCGATTCGGGCACGACCGCCCCGGCCTGGCAATATCTTGCGACCGACAGCCCTACCTTCGCCGCCTATGCGACCGCCCGCGCCAACCGCCAAGATGCCTTCTTCAACCTGCCCGCCGGCGGCGCCGACATCTGCAACGTCCCGGTGCCGCTGCGCCGCAAGCCGGGCGGCTGATTCGGCACAGCCGGGGTTGCCCGCGCCCGCGATGCCATTATCTGCTCTGGCTATGAGCAGCCCCACCACGCCCCCCACCCCCGCCGCCCCGTTGATCGCCCGCGCCAAGCTGTTCGGCAATCCGAGCCGGGCAATGGGCAGGATCAGCCCGGACGGCGCCTGGCTGAGTTGGTTGGCGCCGCGCGACGGGGTGATGAACGTGTGGATCGCGCCCGTCGGCGACAGCACCGCCGCCCGGCCGATGACCGCCGAGACGGAACGGCCGATCGGCGAATATTTCTGGTCGCCCGACAGCAGCCGCATCCTGTTCGTGCAGGACAAGGGCGGTGACGAGAATTTCCTGCTCTACGGCGTCGATGTCGCCACCGGCGCCGAAACCTGCCTGACCCCGTTCGACAATACCCGCGCGATGGTGGTCGGCACGTCGCACCGCATTCGCGACCGCATTCTCGTCGGCCTCAACAACCGCGACGCGCGCTGGCACGACGTCCACAGCCTCGACCTGACCACCGGTACGCTGACCGAGGTGATCCGTGGCGACGGCTATGCCGGCTTCCTCGCCGACGACAATCTGGATTTGCGGATGGCGCTGCGCCCGAACGCAGACGGCGGTTTCGATTTCTTTCACATCGCGGACGGCGCCGTTGCCGAGGCCCCGTTTGGCACGACGACGCTGGAAGACGCGCTGACCACCCAGCCGGCCGGGTTCACCGCCGACGGCACGACGCTCTACTGGCTCGACAGCCGGGGCCGCAATACCGCCGCACTGATCGCGCAGGACGTGGCGAGCGGCGCGACGCGGATCGTCGCGGAAGACCCGCGCGCCGACATCGGCGCGGTAATGGCGGACCCGGTGACCGGCGTTGTCGATGCCTGGGCCGCCACCTATCTGCGCACCGAATGGACGGCGACGGCACCGGCGGTCGGTGACTCGCTTGCCTTCCTGCGCGACCGGCTGGACGGCGACATCACCGTCACCGCCCGCACCGACGCCGACGACAAATGGACCGTCGCCGTCGATCCGGTGACCGGGCCGCCCGCTGTCTATCTCTATGATCGCGCCCGGAACACGCTCAGCCTGTTCTACGTCAGCCGGCCGGAACTGGCCGACGCGCCGCTGGTCGCGATGCACGCGCTGGAAATCGCCGCCCGCGACGGGCTGACCCTGACCGCCTATCTCAGCCTGCCGCCGGGAAGCGATGCGGATGGCGACGGCGTGCCCGACGCGCCGGTGCCGATGGTGCTGCTGGTCCATGGCGGGCCGTGGGCGCGCGACGGCTATGGCTACAACCCTTACCATCAATGGCTGGCCAATCGTGGCTATGCGGTGCTGTCGGTCAATTTCCGCGGCTCGACCGGCTTCGGCAAGGCGTTCATCAGCGCCGGCGACCGGCAATGGGGCCTGAAGATGCACGACGACCTGATCGACGCGGTCGACTGGGCAGTCGCTGAGGGCATCGCGGCGCGCGACAAGGTGGCGATCATGGGCGGCTCCTATGGCGGCTATGCGACGCTCGCCGGGCTGGCCTTCACCCCGACGGCATTTGCCTGCGGCGTCGACATTGTCGGCCCATCCAACCTGGGAACCCTGCTGAAGACGATTCCGCCCTACTGGACGGCGGGGATCGAGCAGTTCCACCAGCGGATGGGCAACCCGAACACGGCAGAAGGGCTGGAAGCGCTGAAACGTGCATCCCCCCTCTACAGCGCCGAGCGAATCGCCCGTCCGCTGCTGATCGGCCAGGGCGCCAACGACCCACGCGTCAACAAGGCGGAATCGGACCAGATTGTCGCTGCGATGCAGGCGAAGGCGATCCCCGTCACCTATGTCCTGTTCCCCGACGAGGGGCATGGGTTCCACCGGCCGGAAAACAACATCGCCTTCAACGCGATCGCCGAGACGTTTCTCGCCCGCTGCCTGGGCGGCCGCGCCGAATCGGAAGGCGGCGCTATCGCTGCATCGACCGCACAGTTCCTGTCCGGCGGCGAATGACCGCCGCCGCGCGGATTCGCGGTCAGACCGTTCCACAACGGCGGCAATAACCTTGTTTGCGGGTGGCGCCTGTCCACGCGCATCGCTAACGAAGCCGCGCACAGCGATGAGGTTTCCATGAAAATCACCATGATCGGTTCGGGCTATGTCGGGCTGGTTTCCGGCACCTGCTTTTCCGACTTCGGCCACGAAGTGGTGTGCGTCGACAAGGACGAAGCGAAGATCGCCGCGCTGAAGGACGGCCGCATTCCGATTTACGAGCCGGGGCTGGACGCGCTGGTTGCCAGCAACGTCCGCGCCGGGCGGCTGAGCTTCACCACCGACATCAAGGCCGGGGTGGCGGGCGCCGACGCCGTGTTCATCGCGGTCGGCACCCCGTCGCGGCGCGGCGACGGCCATGCCGACCTCAGCTACGTCTTCGCCGCCGCGCGCGAGGTCGCCGAGGCGGTGACCGGACCGACCGTGCTGGTCAACAAGTCGACCGTGCCGGTCGGCACCGGCGACAAGGTCGAAGCGATCGTCGGCGAGGCACGGCCCGATATCGCGATCGCCGTCGTCTCCAACCCGGAATTCCTGCGCGAAGGCGCCGCGATCGAGGATTTCAAGCGCCCCGACCGGATCGTCGTCGGCACCGACGACATCGGCGCGCAGAATGTGATGCGCGAACTGTATCGGCCGCTCTACCTCAACCGCTCGCCGATCCTGTTCACCGGCCGGCGCACGGCGGAACTGATCAAATACGCCGCCAACGCCTTCCTCGCGACCAAGATCACCTTCATCAACGAACTAGCCGACCTGGCCGAAAAGGCCGGCGCCGACATCAAGGACGTGTCGCGCGGCATCGGCCTCGACAACCGCATCGGCGCCAAATTCCTGCACGCCGGGCCGGGCTATGGCGGCTCCTGCTTTCCGAAGGACACGCTGGCACTGCTGCGCACGGCCGAGGAATATGACGTGCCGCTGCGCATCGTCGACGCGACGGTTGCCGCCAACGACCTGCGCAAGGTGGCGATGGGGCACAAGATCATCACGGCGCTGGGCGGCGACGTGAAGG
The DNA here is from genome assembly GCF_047553045.1 of Sphingomonas flavalba. Taxonomy (GTDB): domain Bacteria; phylum Pseudomonadota; class Alphaproteobacteria; order Sphingomonadales; family Sphingomonadaceae; genus Sphingomonas_L; species Sphingomonas_L flavalba_A. The sequence continues at coordinate 2,747,912 of NZ_CP180208.1, forward strand.
GCAAGCGGATCGGCCTGCTCGGCCTGACCTTCAAGCCCAACACCGACGACATGCGCGACGCGCCGTCGTTGTCGATCGTGCCGGTGCTGCGCGACGCCGGGGCGGAAATCGTCGCCTACGACCCCGAAGGGCATGAAACCGCGAAGGCGGTGCTCGACGGCATCGGCTTCAAGGACAATGCGCTCGCCGCCGCCGAGGGCGCCGATGCATTGGTGATCATCACCGAATGGGATGCGTTCCGCGCCCTCGACCTGCGTCGGATCGCCGCGACAATGCGCAACCCGCTGCTTGTCGACCTGCGCAACATCTATGCACCCGACGATGCCGAGCGTGCCGGCCTTTCCTATGTCGGCATCGGCCGCGGCGCGTCCGGCGACAGCTCGCTCGAACAGGCGAAAGGCTGAGACGTGGCCGTCCTCAAGATCGTCCCACGGCGCTTCGAGGACCCGCGCGGCTGGTTCAGCGAGACCTACAACCAGGCGCGCTACGAGAGTTTCGGCATCGCCGACGCCTTCGTGCAGGATAACCAGTCGCTGTCGCGGCCGGCAGCGACGCTGCGCGGCCTGCATTTCCAGCGGCCGCCGCACGCGCAGGCCAAGCTCGTCCGCTGCCTGCGCGGCCGGATCTGGGACGTCGCCGTCGACATCCGCGCCGGTTCGCCGACGCTAGGCCAGTGGGTGGCGGCGACGCTGACCGCCGACGGCGGAGAACAGCTCTACATCCCGACCGGCTTCGCCCATGGCTTCCTGACGCTGGAGCCAGATTGCGAGGTCGCCTACAAGACGTCGGCGCTCTACGCGCCGGAAAGCGATGCCGGCATCGCCTGGGACGACCCGGCCGTAGCCATCGCCTGGCCGCTGGACGGCGCGGCGCCGCAGCTTTCGGACAAGGACCGGGCGCTGCCCCGGCTAAACGGGATCGAAACCGGTTTCGCCTATGACGGCGTTCCGCTGACCCTGACGGAGTTGTCATGAGTGCGTTGCGTATCCTGGTTACCGGCGGCGCCGGCTTCATCGGCTCGGCGCTGGTCCGCCACCTGATTGCCGAGACGGAGCACAGCGTGCTGAACGTCGACGCGCTGACCTATGCGGGCAATCTTGCCTCGCTGGCACCGGTCGCCGACAGCAACCGCTATCGCTTCGTTCGCGCCGACGTGTGCGATCGCGACAGGATCGCGGCGCTGATCGCCGAATTCCAGCCGCAGATTATCACCCACCTCGCCGCCGAGAGCCATGTCGACCGGTCGATCGACGGCCCGGCGCAGTTCATCCAGACCAATCTCGTCGGCACCTTCACCATGCTGGCGGCGGCGCTCGACCACTGGCGCGGGCTGGACGAAGCCGGCAAGGCGGCATTCCGTTTCCACCACATCTCCACCGACGAGGTGTTCGGCGCGCTCGGTGACGACGGCTATTTCACCGAGGATACCGCCTACGACCCGCGCTCGCCCTATTCGGCATCCAAGGCGGGGTCGGACCATCTGGTCAGCGCCTGGCACCACACCTACGGTCTGCCGACACTGATCACCAACTGCTCGAACAATTACGGTCCGTATCATTTCCCGGAAAAGCTGATCCCACTGGTCATCCTGAAATGCCTGGCCGGGGAATCGCTGCCGGTTTACGGCACCGGCCAGAACGTCCGCGACTGGCTGTATGTCGACGACCATGTCCGCGCGCTGGCGACGGTGTTCGAACGCGGCACGCCGGGCGAAAGCTACATGGTCGGCGGCCATTCGGAACGCACCAACCTGGCGGTGGTCGAGACGATCTGCGACACGCTGGACCGCATCCGCCCGCGCGGCGACGGCGAAAGCTATCGGCGGCAGATCAGCTTCGTCGCCGACCGGCCGGGCCATGACTTCCGCTACGCGATCGACGCGTCGAAGCTGGAACGCGAGCTGGGCTGGCGCCCGCGCGAAAATTTCGAGAGCGGCATCGACCGGACGATCCGCTGGTATCTCGACAACGAGGCATGGTGGCGCCCGATCCAGTCCGGTGCCTATGCCGGTGAGCGGCTCGGCCTGAAGAGCGCCTGAGCCGTGGCGCGCCCGGCGATTTTGGTCACCGGCGGCAGCGGGCAGGTCGGCACCGGCCTGCGCCGGCTGGCCGACCGGTTCGGCGTGACTGTCGTCACGCCCGGCCGCGACACGCTCGACCTGACCGCGCCGGCATCGATCGCGGCGGCGGTCGCCAGCGGCGACTGGGCGGCGATCGTCAACTGCGCCGCCTATACCGCCGTCGACCGTGCCGAAAGCGAGCCGGAGACAGCCCATGCGGTGAACGCCACCGCACCCGCATTGCTGGCAAAAGCGGCGGCGGCGCGTGGCATCCGCCTGATCCACGTTTCCACCGACTATGTTTTCGACGGCAGCAAGCCGACGCCTTACGAAGAGGACGATCCGGTCGCACCGCTCGGCGTCTACGGCGCGTCGAAGGCCGCGGGCGAACAAGCGGTGCGCGCCGCCACGGCCGATCATGTCATCCTCCGCACGGCATGGGTGGTCAGCCCATGGGGCCAGAACTTCGTCAAGACGATGCTGCGCCTCGGCGCCGAGCGGCCGGAGCTGGGCGTCGTATCCGACCAGATCGGCTGCCCGACCTCGGCCGAGGACATCGCCGCCGCGCTGCTACGGATCGCCACGAAGGGCGGGCCGGCCGGCACCTATCATTTCGTCAACGCCGGCGCGGCAAGCTGGTACGACCTGGCGACGGCGGTGTTCGAACGCACCGCCTTCACCCCGGTCGTCCGCCCGATCACCACCGCCGATTACCCAACGCCGGCACGACGGCCGGCCAATTCCCGCCTCGCCACCGCGAAGATCACCCGCGACTATGCTATAGCGCCACGGCCCTGGCGCGAGGCGATCGACACCATCCTCGACGAACTGCTGGAATCGGAAAGCGCATGAAAGGCATCATCCTTGCCGGGGGCAGCGGCACCCGGCTCCACCCGGCGACGCTGGCGATCAACAAGCAGCTCCTGCCGATCTACGACAAGCCGATGATCTATTACCCGATGTCGGTGCTGATGATGGCCGGTATCCGCGAGATACTGATCATCTCGTCGCCCGAATATCTCAACAACTATCAGCGGTTGTTCGGCGATGGCGACCAGTTCGGCCTCAGCATAACCTACGCCGTGCAGCCGCGGCCGGAGGGGCTGGCTCAGGCGTTCCTGATCGGCCGCGATTTTCTCGCCGGCGGCCCAGGCGCGCTGGTGCTGGGCGATAACATCTTCTTCGGCGCGGGTTTGAGTGCGATCCTGAAGCGGGCGCGCGATCGCACAAGCGGCGCCACCATCTTCGCCTATCGGGTCGAGGACCCGCACGCCTATGGCGTGGTCGAACTGGACGCAGGCGGCCGGGCGCTGTCGATCGAGGAAAAGCCGGCTGAACCCAAATCCAACTATGCGGTGACCGGCCTTTATTTCTACGACGAACGGGTCTGCGACCTGGCGGCGCAGGTTCGCCCCTCGGCGCGCGGCGAGCTGGAGATCACCGACCTCAACCGCCTCTATATGGACGCGGGCGAGCTGTACGTCGAGCAGATGAACCGCGGCTATGCCTGGCTGGATACCGGCACCCACGACAGCCTGATCGAGGCGAGTGAATTCGTCCGCACCCTGCAGAAACGGCAGGGGGTCCAGATCGCCAGCCTTGAGGAAATCGCGTTCAAGAACGGCTTCATCGGCCACGACCAGCTCGTCGCGCGCGGCAAGCTGTTCGAAAAGACCGCCTATGGCCGCGCGCTGCTTGATCTGGCGGAGGATGCGCGCGGGTGAGTATCGGCCGCAACACCAACTACAATCTGGTTGGCGCCGCCATCCCGATCGTGTTGGCGTTGGTCACGGTGCCGCTCTACCTGCGGCTGATCGGCGACGACCGCTACGGCGTGCTGTCGATCGCCTGGCTGTTTCTCGGCTATTTCGGCCTGTTCGACCTGGGGCTTGGCCGGGCGACCACCTACCACATCTCCGCCCTGCGAGACGGATCGTCGGCGGAGCGCGCCGACGTGTTCTGGTCGGCGATCATGGTCAACATCGTCATGGGCCTGGTCGGCGCGGCGATCCTGTGGCCGTCCGCCGGCTATTTCTTCGCCCATGTCTTCAAGGTCGACGAGGCGCTGCGACCGGAGATCATGGCCAGCGTGCCGCTGCTCGCCGCCTCGGTGCCGATCGCGACGATGACCGGGGTTTTGACCGGCACGCTGATGGGCCGCGACCGCTTTCTTGAGGTCAATATCCTCTCAGTCACCTCGACCGCGCTATTCCAGATCTTTCCGCTCACCGTCGCCTGGCTGATCGGACCGGACATATGGGGGCTGCTGGCAGCGGCGCTGGCGGCGCGCGCGGTGGCGATCCTGTTCATGTGGGTCCGCTGCCACCAACTGGTGCTGCGCGGCGAGCGCATGCGATTCGACACACGCCGCGCGCGCGAACTTCTCGCCTATGGCGGGTGGGTGACGCTGACCGCCATCTTCGGCCCGGCGCTGGTCATCGTCGACCGCTTCGCGATCGGCGCGATTCTCGGCGCGACGGCGGTCACCGTCTACACCGTGCCGTTCCAGCTCGCCCAGCGCATCGCGATCCTGCCCAACGCGCTGGTCAGCGCGATCTTCCCGCGCCTGCCGACCGCCGCGCCGGAGGAACAGGCCCGCATCTCGTCGACCGCGTTGCTCTCATTGCTCAGCGTGCTCGGCCCGCCGATCATGGTCGCGCTGTTCCTGCTCCATCCGTTCCTCGACCTGTGGATCGGGCCGAAACTCGGCGCCCCGGCGGCGGCGGTCGGCGGTATCATCATCCTGGGGTTCTGGATCAACGCCTTTGCCGTCATCCCCTATAGCCGCCTGCAGGGCACCGGCCGGCCCGACCTGGTGACCAAGCTGCTGCTTGCCCAGATTCCGGTCTATCTGGTCGCGCTCTATTTCGGCATGAAACAGTTCGGGCTGATCGGCTGCGCGGTCGTCTTCACGATCCGCTGCGCCGCCGATTTCATCCTGATGTCGATCGCCGCCGCCGGGCGGCTGGAAAATCAGCGACTGATCGTCGCCAATGCCGCGCTGCTGACCGTTGGCGTCTTCGCCACAGCGTTGCTGTCCTATCACCAGCCGGCCTGGTGGGTGGCAGCGGTGGTGCTGACCGCGGCGATCAGCCTGCTCGGATGGAGGACGATGCCGGCGGAGCTGCACGCCCGGATCGCCGCGCTGCGCCGTTTCGTGCCGGGGAGTGCCGTATGAGATCGTCTTCAGTCGGGCGGCGGCTGACCGCGCTGCTCAACCGCCTGCTCGGCCGGGCGCCGCGCCCCCGCATGCTGGCTGAAGCCTATCCGCAATATCGAATCGGGCGCGGCAGCTATGGCGGCCTGTCGATCGCCGCCTATCCCGGCGACGCCGATCTGGTGATGGGCGCCTATTGCTCGATCGCTGCCAATGTCACCGTGCTGCTCGGCGGCGAGCACCGGACCGACTGGGTCTCCACCTACCCATTTCCCGCCATCCTGCCGGACTATCGGCACATCACGGGCCATCCGCGCACCCGCGGCGATGTCGTCATCGGCAATGACGTGTGGATCGGGCGCGACGCATTGCTCCTGTCGGGAGTGACGATCGGCGACGGCGCGGTTATCGGCGCCCGCGCCGTCGTCACCCGCGACGTGCCCGCTTACGGCATCGTGTCCGGCAATCCCGCGCAGCTTGTCCGGCTACGCTTTTCCGAAGCGGTGATCGCCCGGCTGCTCGACATCGCCTGGTGGCACTGGCCGGAAGACCGGGTGCGTCGCGCCGTGCCCTATCTGCTCGACGACCGGATCGAAGCGTTCATCGCCGCGGTCGATTCGGGTGCCATTTGAGCCGCAGCGCGAGTCCGGTCAGGCGACGTCCACATCCTGCGCGACGCTGAGCACCGTCAGTTCATGGTCGGTGCTGTCACGGCCGGTCCAGCGCATGTTCTGCCCTTCGCTAAGGCCGATCAACGCGACACCGACCGGCGTCAGGATCGACAGGCGGCCGAGCGCGATGTCCGCTTCCTTCGGGAACACCAGCGTCACGGTGCGCTCACGCCCATTCTCGGTGCGGAAAGTGACGCGTGACCCCATCCGCGCGACGGTTTCGGGCAATGCCGAACGCTTGACCACGCGGGCGCGCTGCATTTCCGCCATCAGCACGTCGGCAAGGTCCGGCGCGTTGTCGGCGACGGCATCGGCCAGGGCGCTCAGCCGGTCGTGATCCTCCTCGCACAGGACGATCCGGGGCTTTGTTGGGCTGCGTGACGGAGTCTTCATTGCAATCTGCCTTCTGGCCCGACGGGCGGGAAATAACGGAATAAAGGGTGAAAACCGGAAAAATAGCCCGTTGGGGCGGTGCGCCGGAAAGGCGTGGCTCGGAACCGCGGAACCCGAGCCGGGACTAGAATCCGGCGATCAGATTCTTTCTGGCGAACATTCGCTGGATGTGCCGCGGACCGGTCATGACGGTAAGCATGGCACAAGCCGGCGGCTTGTCAAGAAAACAGCGAGACGGCGAAACCGGCTCAGGCGTCGGCCGGCGCCTCGATCGCTTCCATCGCCTCGACCCAGCGCCGCTCCTCGGCCCCCAGCCGTTTCTCGACATCGGCGCGGCGCTTCATCAGCTCGGTTACCGTGCAGTCGCGCTCGCCCGGCCCGGCGGCGGTCGGGTCGAATAGCGCGCGGTCGATGCGGCTGCGCTCCTCGCTCAATTCGGCGACGGCGCGCTCCGCCCGGCCAGCGGCGGCGCGCAAAGTCCGGTTCCGCTCGCGCGCTTCCGCCGCCGCGCGGCGATCGGCCTTGCGGCCGCCCTTCGCTTTCCCGTCCTCATCAGTGGCGCCGCCGCCGCCCCGGCCCAGCACGAGATCGGTATAGTCTTCGAGCGTACCGGAAAATTCATTGGCCTCACCGCTGTCGACCAGCACCAGCCGGTCGGCGACCAGTTCGATCATGTGCCGGTCATGGCTGACGATGACGACGGCGCCGGCATAGCTGTTCAGCGCCTGGACCAGTGCCTCACGCGAATCGACATCCAGGTGGTTGGTCGGCTCATCGAGGATCAGCAGATTCGGCGCGTCGCGCGTGATCAGCGCCAATGCCAGCCGCGCCCGCTCGCCGCCGGACAGGCTGGCGACGCGCTGAGTCGCCCGGTCGCCCGAAAAACCGAATCGGCCAAGCTGCGCCCGCACCGCCGCTGGCGTCGCCCCCGGCATCTGGCGGGTCATATGTTCCAGCGGGGTGGCGTCGGCGTCCAGTTCCTCGACCTGATACTGGGTGAAATAGCCGACCTTCATCTTGGCCGACGCATTCATCGCGCCTCCCATCGCCGGCAGTTGCGCCGCGAGCAGCCGGGCAAGCGTCGTCTTGCCGTTGCCGTTGCGGCCGAGCAGCGCGACCCGGTCATCCGGGTCGATGCGCAAGTTCAACCTCCGCAACACCGGGGTGGCGCCATAGCCGACCGCCGCCATGTCGAGAGTGATCAGCGGCGGGCGCATTTCCGGCGGGCTGGGAAAGGCGAAGGACAGCGTCGGGTCCTCCAGCGCGGCGGCGATCGGGCGCATCTTCTCCAGCGCCTTCATCCGGCTCTGCGCCTGCTTGGCCTTGCTCGCCTTGGCGCGCCAGCGGTCGACGAAAGCCTGCAGCTTCTCGCGCTCCGCCTGCTGGCGGGCGCGGGCGGCGGACAGTTGAGCCAGCCGCTCGGCACGCTGCCGCTCGAACGCGTCATAGCCGCCGGGATAGAGCGTCACCTTGCCCTGTTCCAGATGCAGGATGTGGTCGACGACCTTGTTCAACAGATCGCGTTCGTGGCTGATGACGATAACGGTCGTCGGATAGTCTTTCAGGAAATTTTCCAGCCACAGCGTCGCCTCAAGGTCGAGGTGGTTCGACGGTTCGTCGAGCAGCAGCAGGTCCGGCCCGGAAAACAGCAACGCGGCAAGCGCGACGCGCATCCGCCAGCCGCCGGAAAAGCTGTCGAGCGGCTGCGCCTGCATCCCTTCGTCGAAACCAAGGCCGACCAGGATGCGCGCCGCCCGCGCCGGCGCACCATAGGCGTCGATCGCGTTCAGCCGCTCGTGAATGTCGCCAAGCCGGTCCGGGTCGACGCAGGTCTCGCTTTCGGCGAGCAGCGCCGCGCGCTCGGTATCGGCGGCCAACACCGTCTCGAACGGCGTGGCGGTGCCGGCGGGCGCATCCTGCGCGATATAGCCGATGCGGGTGTCGCGCGGCATGTCGACCGTGCCGTCGTCCGGGTCGATCTGGCCGATCATCACCTTCATCAGCGTCGATTTGCCGGCGCCATTGCGGCCGATCAGGCCGATCCGGCTGCGCGGCGGCAACGCCGCGGTCGCGCGGTCGATGATGGTGCGGCCGCCAAGCCGCACAGTGATGCCGGTAAGGGTAAGCATCGCGCGCCGCTAGCACAGCGCCGGGCGTTGCTCCACAGGCGGCAGACCGCGATGCGCGGCGATCAGGAATTCGACATTACCCTGCGGGCCGGTGATCGGGCTTTCGACGATGCCGTCGACCTGCCAGCCCTGTGCCGCCACCCAGTCGGCAACCGCGCTGCAGGCGGCGGCGCGCACCGCCGGGTCGCGGACGACGCCGCCCTTGCCGACATCGGCGCGGCCGGCCTCGAACTGCGGCTTGATCAGCGCCATCAGCCGCGCGGGCTGGGCCGCGAAGGTCAGCGGCCGTTCCAGCACCTTGGCGAGGCCGATGAAGCTGGCGTCGCAGACGATCAGGTCGACCGGCTCCGGGATATGGTCGGCGGTCAGCAGCCGGGCGCTGGTGCGTTCGTGGACGATGACGCGCGGGTCCTGACGCAGCTTCCAGGCGAGCTGGTTGGTGCCCGAGTCGACGGCATAGACCCGCGCCGCGCCACGGCTGAGCAACACGTCGGTGAAGCCGCCGGTCGACGAGCCGACGTCGATCGCCACCGCGCCGGCGACGTCCCAGCCGAAATGGCTGAGGCCATGGTCGAGCTTGATGCCGCCGCGCGACACCCAGGGATGATCGCGGCCGCGCACCGACAGGGGGGCGTCGGGCGCGAGCGGCTGGCCGGCCTTTCCGACCAGCTTATCACCTGAATATACCAGCCCGGCGAGGATCAGCGCCTGCGCGCGGGCCCGGCTTTCGGCGAGCGCGCGATCGACAAGCAACTGATCCGCGCGGATTTTTTTCATGACCCCCTGACAAGCTGGCCGGCAAGCCCGGCCCGATCCCCGATCAGGCCGATTCGCCGCGCCGCTTGTAGGTCACCCGCGCGCTGGCGCCGATAATGCCGAAGCCGAGGATAAGCTGCGCCCAGGTCGCCGGTTCCGGCACGCCCGGCGTGACCGGCGGATTGACCGGAGGAACGACGGGCGGTTTAACCGGCGGCGGCACGAACGGGATGCCCGGTGGGACCCACGGCCCCGGCGGCCCCCACGGCCCTGGCCCCGGACCAGGGCCACGCCCCGGATCGCCACCCCCCGGACCGCCGGCAAAGCGTTCCGGCGGCAAATCGGTCAGCGGCGCGATCGAATAGCCGGAGAGCAGGATCGGCGTATCGGCGGGGCATTCCACCTGCGGCGCCGCCGGCTGCGCGGCGGGGCGCACTTTTGGCTTGGCGCGCGCCTTCGGCGCCGGCGCTGTCGCCTTGTGAACAGCCTGGCGCACCTGCGGCACGGAAACGGTCAGCGCCGTGGTGCCCGCGACCGGACACACACAGGCGGCGATCAGCTTCGCCGTGCTGGACGTCAAAGCTTCCTTCAACATGGACTGCGACCCTCCTTACGCATCGATACGACCGGCACCGACAAATGGCCATTTAACAGACCGAAGCCGTTCTTGCCATGTCGTTTACGATGATTCTCCCATGCCACCGATTCGCCTAACCGGCGATGAATGGAGCCCGGCGCGCGGCGACCCGTCGTCAATTGCCTGTCCCCCCTGCTTCCGCTATAGGCCGCTGCGTCCGCCTCGGTACGCGCGCACGGTTCGCCGCGCGTCCGGGGCGTCGTTCGTTTCAAGCGCCGACGCATGCGCGCCGCGCCCGCAGGAGGTCCGCCACATGGCTCGTCGTCGCCAGGTCTACGAAGGCAAGGCCAAGATTCTCTATGAAGGCCCGGAACCCGGCACGCTGATCCAGTATTTCAAGGACGACGCGACGGCGTTCAACGCCCAGAAGAAGGGCACGATCAGCGGCAAGGGCGTGCTGAACAACCGGATTTCCGAGCACATCTTCACCCTGCTCGGCCATATCGGCGTACCGACTCACTTCATCCGCCGGCTGAACATGCGCGAGCAGCTGATCCGCCAGGTCGAAATCGTGCCGATCGAGGTGGTGGTGCGCAACGTCGCCGCCGGCAGCCTGTCGAAGCGGCTGGGGATCGAGGAAGGCACGCCGCTGCCCCGCACGATCATCGAATATTACTATAAGGACGACGCGCTCGGCGATCCGCTGATTTCCGAGGAGCATATCGCCTGTTTCGGCTGGGCCAATCAGGACGAGATGCACGACATCGCCGACATGGCGATCCGCATCAACGACTTCATGTCCGGCCTGTTCGCCGGCATCGGTATCCGTCTGGTCGACTTCAAGCTCGAATTCGGGCGAATCTGGGACAATGACTACAGCCGGCTGATCCTGGCCGACGAAATCAGCCCCGATGGCGCCCGGCTGTGGGACGCGACGACCAACGAAAAGCTCGACAAGGACCGTTTCCGCCGCGACATGGGCGGCGAGGTCGAGGCCTATCAGGAAGTCGCCCGCCGGCTGGGCCTGCTGCCCGAAGGGGTGGACAGCGCCGTCCTCGACATGGAAACCCACCGCAAGCGCCGCGGCAAATAGCCCCGGACCAAGGCCACCCTGCCCCGGCATTCCCCGGCACGGCGTTTCGTGCCGCCGGCGGATTGCGGCCTTTGCGCGGATGACCAGCCCGGTGCTGGCGGCGCGGCGGCGTACCGAAAAACGATGGACCGCGCTTCGTCGCATTCGCGCGCGGCGGCGCGCGTCATTTAGCTCCTTTTAACCATCGTTCGTTACGACCCGGCGGGAGAGCGCGGGCGTTCGCCGTGCGGGCAATGGGGATCTAGCATGCGTATTTGGGCAATTTTGGTCGCGACCACCGCGCTGGCCGCCTGTTCGGGCGGCGGCCCGCAGACCGCGAGCAGTACGCCACCGCCCGCTACCCCCAATCAGGTCCACAGTTTCGTCACCCCGCTGGCCGCCAAGACCTATGTCGGCGTCGGCGGCAGCCAGGTGTTCCAGTATTCCACCGACGACCGCAATTGCTGCGGCCAGCAGGCGCAGACCTTCGCCGGCAACGCGACGAGCGTGCGCAATTCGAGCATCTCGATCGCCTATGACCCGCGCGACGCGATCTTCACCCTGACCGTCACCGACCCGAAATCGGGCGCGGACACCCAGACCCGTTTTCAGGACCCGGCGTCGCGGACCGATTTTTCGGGCACGCTTGAGCCGCAATGGGGCACGCCCAACCTGAACAACCCGAATATCCGCTATCTGCAGGCCGGCGACGGCGACCCGTTGTCGCCCTACCGCGCCAGCGGGACCGGCGCGATCAATCCCGGCGACAACCACAACGCCGCGATCGGCACCGACGGTTCGACCTATCAGGCGACCAGTTTCTTCTACGAAGTGCCGGGGTCGACGACCAAATACGTCACCTATGCCGGTTATGTCCGCAATTCGATGAGCTGGCACAACATCCAGATCGGCACGCAAGACGCGTTCCAGGCGACATGGAAGCTGGAGCGCGGCGCCTTCGCCTATGGTGAAATGACCAACGCCAGCGCGGTGCCGAAAACTGGCAGCGGCAGCTATACCGGCTCGATGCTGGCGACGATGGTCTACAACCCGACCTTCGACGGCGTCTATCAGGGCAGTGCCGTCGCCGAACTGCCGACCTTCTTCCAGTGGATCAGCGGCACGTCGAAGCTGGACGTCGATTTCGGCGCATCAACGCTGACCGCGACGCTGAACGGCACGGTTTTCGCGCCGCAGGTCGACTATTTCACCGATTCCTCCGCCAGCATCCTGCCGGCCGGGACCACCTTTACCGCCAGCGGCACCGGGCGCATCGACCTGGTCAATGCCGGCGGTTTCATCGGCGTGTTCAACAGCGCCGGCTTCACCGCTCCGGGCGGCGGCGACCACCCGGTCGATATCGCCGGATCGAGTCTGGACGGTGCCTTCTATGGCCCGGCGGCCGAGGAAGTCGGTGGCGGCTTCCGTATCGTCGGCGGCACGCCGGACCAGCGGATCGACATACTGGGCGCCTTCACCGGCAAGAAATAACCATGCGCATTTTGCTGGCGACGGTTGCGGTGGGCCTGCTCCCCGCAACCCCGGCGCTCGCCGCCGAAACGCCGACCTGCACCGCAGAGGGATGCAGCGCCCGGATGACCGCGGCCGAGGTGCTGCGCGTCGCCGAGCGAATGGTCCTCGACCGCAAGTTCGACGAGGCGAAGCCGCTGCTCGCCGCGCTGGAGCACGCGCCGCAATACAAGATGGAGCGGCAGTTCCTGATCGGCTATGTCGCAGTCGAAACCGGCGACCTGGACGGCGCCGTCGCCGCATTCCGCGCGGTGCTGCGCGACCGGCCGGACATGACCCGCGCCCGGCTGGAACTGGCCCGCGCGCTGATGCTGCAGGGCAAGGACGCCGCCGCCGACCACCATTTCCGGCTGGCCGAGGAGGCATCGAGCCTGCCGCCGGAAATCGAACGGACGATCCGCAGTTCCCGCGCGATCATCCGCAACCGGCGCAACTGGTATTTCAACTTCGATTTCGGCCTGGTGCCGGACAGCAACGTCAACAGCGCGACCAACGCCGAAACCCAGAACAGCACCCTGCAGATCGACGGCCAGCCGATCGCCTTCGAACTGGGCCGCGACGCGCGGCGGCGGTCCGGCGTCGGCCAGACATTCGGCGTACAGGGCGGCATGCGGCTGGGGCTGAGCGAGAAGGTCGCGCTGGCGATCGACGCCAGCGGCCAGGCGACCAACCAGCGCGGGACCAGCAACGACGACATATCGCTGCTGCTCGCCGCCGGGCCGGAGGCGACGCTGAGCCCGCGCACCCGCGCCAGCATCCAGGCGCTTGGCCTTGTCCGCTGGTACGGCGGCACCGCGGTGCAGAAGGGCGGCGGCGCGCGGATCAGCTACCAGCGCGACCTGTCCGCTGGCCAGCGGGTCAGCGGCCGGATCGAGATCCGCCGTTACGATTCGGACTATGGCAGCCAGTATGGCGGCTGGAGCTATGGCGGATCGGCCAGCTACGAGCGGGTCGTGCGCCGCACGATGATCGCGTCGCTGACCGGCTTTGTCCGCCGCGAGGATTTGCGCGGCGATGCCTATGCCAACACCGAGCTGGGCGTCAGCGCCGGCATTGGCGGCGAGCTGCGCCACGGCATCAACGCCGGTCTTTCCGGCAGCGTTTCGCGCGCCTGGTACGACGCGCCGATCCCGCTGCTCAGCTTCGACGCGCGCAAGGACTGGCGGCTTTACGGCCGCGCCTATGTCGGCCTGCGGTCGATCCGGGTGCTCGGCTTCTCACCGTCCGTCACCTATACCTACAGCCGCAACGCGTCGCACATCGCGCTGTACGACACCGCCCGCCACCGGATGCAGTTCGAACTGGCCCGCTATTTCTGAGCGCTGATCCTTGCCCCCACGCCCGACTGGCGGCATAGGGACGGCGACCAGCCCCCGGGACCAGCAGAATCCATGAAAACCCGCATTTTCGTTACCCTGAAGAACGGCGTTCTCGACCCGCAGGGCAAGGCCATCCACCACGCGCTCCACGCCCTCGGCTTTGCCGGTGTCAACGACGTGCGCGCCGGCAAGCTGATCGAGCTGGACCTGGCCGACGGCACCAGCCGCGAAGAGATAGAGGCGATGTGCAACCGCCTGCTCGCCAACACGGTGATCGAGAATTTCCGCATCGAGGACATGTGATGAAAAGCGCGGTCATCGTCTTTCCCGGATCGAACTGCGACCGCGACCTGGCGACCGCGCTGCACGACGTGACCGGCACCGCGCCGGCCATGGTGTGGCACGGCGAAACCAGCCTGCCCGACGGCGTCGGCCTGATCGGCCTGCCCGGTGGCTTCTCCTACGGCGACTATCTGCGCTGCGGCGCGATTTCGGCGCGCAGCCCGATCATGGCGGCGGTGGTCGCGGCGGCGGAGCGCGGGGTGCCGGTGCTCGGCATCTGCAACGGCTTTCAGGTGCTGACCGAGGTCGGGTTGCTGCCCGGCGCGCTGATGCGCAATGCCGGGCTGGACTTCGTCTGCCGCGACGTCGCGCTGACCGTCGGCACCAGCCAGTCGGTCTTCACCCAGCGCTATGACGCCGGCGAGACCATCCGCATTCCTGTCGCCCACCAGGACGGCAATTACGCCGCCGACGCCGAGACGCTCGACCGGCTGGAAGGCGAGGGCCGTGTCGCCTTCCGCTATGCCGAACCGGTCAACGGCGCCGCCCGCGCGATTGCCGGCATCCTGAACCCGGCGGGCAACGTGCTCGGCATGATGCCGCACCCGGAACGGATGATGGGGCCGGCGCACGGCGGCAGCGACGGCCGCCGGCTGTTCGAGGGACTGCTCGCCGCGGTGTCGGCGTAGAGCGGCCGGCTACACCCGCGTCCTGAACGGGGTGAATTCGGTGCCTTCGTCGAACACGTCGACGCCCTCGCGGCGCTTCAGCCAGCCGACGGCAACGTAGGTGACCGGGGTCAGCGCCGCTTCCCAGCCGACCTTCAGCGCCCAGTTGGTGGCGAGGACGACGAACACCTGATGGGTTTCCCACACGCCGAGGAAGGCGAGCGGATAGAAGATCAGGCTGTCGACCCCCTGACCGAAGATCGTCGAACCGATGGTGCGCGCCCACAACATCCTGCCGGCGGTCATCACCTTCATCCGCGCCAGCACGAAGCTGTTGACGAACTCGCCGGCCCAGAAAGCGACGATCGAGGCGAAAACGATGCGCGGCACCTGTCCGAACACCGCTTCATAGGCGCTCTGCCCGTCCCAGCCCTTGGCCGGGGGCAGGCTGACCACCACCCAGCTCATCAGCGCCATGAACGACAACGCGCCAAAGCCGGCCCAGATGCAGCGGCGGGCGCGGGCATAGCCGTAAACCTCCGTCAGCACGTCGCCGATCACGTAGGATAGCGGGAAAAACAGGATGCCGGCGCCGAACATGAAACCGCCGACACTGGCGACCTTGCCGGCGCCGATCACGTTCGACAGCAGCAGGATGGCGACGAACGCCGCCATCACGAAATCGAAATAGCGGAAATGCGTGCCCGCCAGCGCGTTGGCGGTTGTCGCCGCCGGCCCGGAATTGCTGTCCATCGCGCCAGTCTTAGACCGGTTTCGCCTCTGTGCAATCGCGTCGCGGCTTGCTAGCGCACGACGCACGGCCCCGTAGCTCAACTGGATAGAGCACCTGCCTTCTAAGCAGGATGTTGCGTGTTCGAGTCACGCCGGGGTCGCCACCCTGCCCCGCGCCTATGCGTCGGCGGCACACCCTTCCCTGCGGCCGCGTATCGCGGCACCGGCGAGGCCGAATCCGGCGATCAGCAACGCCCATGCCGCCGGTTCCGGCACGCCGGCATAGGCGTCGATCGTCATCCGGTAACGGCTGTCGTCCCACGCCGACAGCGTGATCGCGTGATTGGTATCGCTGAAACGGGTCACCTCGCCCGTGCCCGGACCGGTGCGGGTGTAGCTGTCCGGGCCGAAGTGGAAGGTCTCGTAATACCGGGCTTCGCCGCTGTGCGAACGGTAATCGTCGAAGAACAGGTTGTTCCCGCCGATCCACGCCCCGTCGCCATCATACATGTTGTAGGTGATGTCGTAATAGCCGGACACATAGGAAACGAGCGGGCGCTCGAATTCGACCAGCACGACATAGGTTGTCATCGGCTGGGCAACAAAGCGGATCTGGTCCGGCCCCGACAGGGAAAAATCGCCTTCGACGACGTGCCGGGTCACCGTTGCCGCGTTGACGCTGGTCGCGCATGCCAGCGCAGTTGCCAGTCCGAGCCAAGAGAATCGCATGGCAGTCTCCCCTTTTGCGGGAAGCTGCCGTGGGCCGCCGGTTTCTGTCCACAGGAAACCCGTCCCGATCGTGCCATATTGAGACGACCGGATGGATCATAGGGGCAGGCCGTGGGCAGCGACGCCACCGGGGAACCGGCGGCGCCAGGTTGCCCGCAGCCAGACTATCGATCGGGGGTGCTGTCCTCAGCGACGCGAGAGGGCTGGCTGCGAGCGGCTGGACCATGGCCGGGAATTGTGGGGAAAGTGTGAACGCCCCGCCCGATTTCCGCCCGAAGCGCGCAGGCCGGCCTGCACGGGTTACGCCGGACATATTCGCCGGGCATACCCGGAATGCGCCAGAAAACCCGCCGAATGACAAGAAAATGTCCGGTTAAATACCCGCGCCCGACGGAGGCCCGCGTCACACCGCGCGGCTAACGCAACGTCCCGTCGCATTTTGCTGCGCGGTTGCTGCGCGGAAGCGTTTGGTGGCTTGCGCTACCGGTGACATTCGGGGCAATATATATGCGTCCGGAAGAAACCGCTCCACCCGGTCGGTTGAGCTTTCGGGTTGCAACGAGCCGGCGTTTCCCCCACCCCTGGAAACGTCGGCTTTTTCCGTTTTGGGCCAACGCCTTGCCGGCGGCGGTGCGCCCCGCGCCCCGGATGCCCGCAACGCCGGAAAAACGCCCGCGAAACGAAAAAGGGAGGCCGAAGCCTCCCTTTCCCGCATCCGGCGAATGCCGATGCTCAGTCGTCGTCGCGCGACAGGAAGGCCGGCGCGAATTCGGGCGCCGGGCCGTCGTCCCGGTCGTTCGATTCGCGACGCGGGCCGCGATCACGCCCACCGCCGCCACCGCGACGCGGGCCACGATCGCCACCGTCGCGGCGCGGGCCGCGATCACGGTCGCCGCCGTCACGCCGGGGGCCGCGATCGCCACGCGGACCACGGTCCTCACGCGGCGGGCGGGTGTCTTCCAGCTCAGCGCCGGTTTCCTGGTCGACGACGCGCATCGACAGGCGAACCTTGCCGCGCTGGTCGACCTCGAGCACCTTGACCTTGACCTCCTGCCCTTCGGACAGGGCGTCGGAGACCTTCTCGACCCGCTCGTTGCGGATCTCGGAGACGTGGACGAGGCCGTCCTTGCCGCCCATGAAGTTCACGAACGCGCCGAAATCGACGAGGTTGACCACCTTGCCGGTGTAGATCTTGCCGACTTCCGGTTCCTCGACGATGCCGAGGATCCAGTTCTTCGCGGCTTCGATCTGCGCCGGGTCGGACGAGCTGATCTTGATCAGCCCTTCGTCATCGATGTCGACCTTGGCGCCGGTTTCCGCGACGATCTCGCGGATCACCTTGCCGCCGGTGCCGATCACTTCGCGGATCTTGCTCTTGTCGATCTGCAGCGATTCGATGCGCGGCGCGTGGGCCGACAGCTCGGTCCGGCTGTGGTCGAGCGCCTTGGCCATCTCACCCAGGATATGAGCACGGCCGTCATGCGCCTGGGCCAGCGCCTGCTTCATGATCTCTTCGGTGATACCGGCGATCTTGATGTCCATCTGCAGGCTGGTGACGCCTTCGCTGGTGCCGGCGACCTTGAAGTCCATGTCGCCCAGATGATCCTCGTCGCCGAGAATATCGGACAATACCGCGAACTTCTTGCCTTCCAGGATCAGGCCCATCGCGATGCCCGACACCGGCCGCTTCAGCGGCACGCCGGCATCCATCAGCGACAGCGAGCCGCCGCACACCGTCGCCATCGACGACGAGCCGTTGGACTCGGTGATGTCGGAGGTGACGCGGATCGTGTAGGGGAACTCGTCCTTGGTCGGCAGCACCGGGTGCAGCGCCCGCCAGGCCAGCTTGCCGTGGCCGATCTCACGCCGGCCCGGCGCGCCGAAGCGGCCCACTTCGCCGACCGAATAGGGCGGGAAGTTATAGTGCAGCATGAAATGCTGGTAATGCAGGC
Source organism: Sphingomonas flavalba (assembly GCF_047553045.1). Lineage (GTDB taxonomy): Bacteria > Pseudomonadota > Alphaproteobacteria > Sphingomonadales > Sphingomonadaceae > Sphingomonas_L > Sphingomonas_L flavalba_A. The sequence continues at coordinate 2,765,938 of NZ_CP180208.1, forward strand.
CGGTCAGCCCGTCGATCATCTGCTCCGAATCCTTGGTGCCAAGGGTGGTGGTGCAGATGCTCTGCGTTTCGCCGCGGGTGAACAGCGCCGAACCGTGGGTGCGCGGCAGGAAACCGGCGACCGCCTCGATCGGGCGGATCTGGGTGGTCGAGCGGCCGTCGATGCGGCGCCCGTCCTTCAGGATCGCGCCGCGGACGATTTCCGCTTCCAGCTTCTTGACCAGCTTGCCGGCGACCATCTGGTCCTGCGGGCTGGCGTCGGCGAAGGCGTCCTTCGCCTTGGCGCGCGCTTCGTTCAGCGCGTTCGACCGCTCCGACTTGTCGGTCAGCTTGTAGGCAGCGGTGATATCCTTGCCGACCAGCTTCTTCAGCTTGTCCTTCATCGCGGCGGTATCGGACTGCGCGGGCAGATCCCACGGCTCCTTCGCCGCCTGCTCGGCCAGCTTGATGATCGCGTCGATCACCTTGCGGCTTTCGCGATGGGCGAACATCACGGCGCCGAGCATGACCTCTTCCGACAGCTCCTTCGCTTCGGATTCGACCATCATCACCGCGTCGTGGGTGGCGGCGGCGACCAGATCCAGATCGCCGGCGGCAACCTGTTCGTCGGTCGGGTTCAGCACATATTCGCCGTCGACATAACCGACACGCGCGGCGCCGATCGGCCCCATGAACGGCACGCCCGACAGGGTCAGCGCCGCCGATGCGGCGACCATCGCCAGAATATCCGGCTCATTCTCGCCGTCATAGCTCATAACCTGAGCGATAACGTTGATTTCGTTGTAGAAACCATCCGGGAACAGCGGGCGGATCGGCCGGTCGATCAGGCGCGACGTCAGCGTTTCCTTCTCGGTCGCGCCGCGTTCCCGCTTGAAGAAGCCGCCGGGAATGCGGCCGGCCGATGCGTATTTTTCCTGATAGTGAACGGTGAGCGGGAAGAAGTCCTGCCCTTCCTTCACCTTGCGCGCCGCGGTGACGGCGCAGAGAACCACGGTTTCGCCGAGCGTCGCGAGCACCGCGCCGTCGGCCTGGCGGGCAACGCGGCCCGTTTCGAGAGTCAGCGTCTGACCGCCCCACTCGATTTCCACTTTCTTGGTATCGAACATCTGATTTCCTTCATCCGGCGACCCTATGCCGCCGGGGCCTGTCCGGCCTCTTGGAGCGAGGCCGATGCGGGCTAGCCGGCCCGCGCGGTTCGGAACTCGTCTGGTCCCGGCGGACGTACGGCCGGATTGCCGCTTGCCCTTGATCCGCCACGCGGCGCGCGGCGGCTGCACCCCCGCACCGTGCGGGGGCATTTACGAGAACGGCCCCGTAGCGGGGCCGTTCGGATTATTTGCGAAGACCCAGCTTCGCGATCAGTGCGGTGTAGCGTTCGCCGTCCTTCTTGCGGAGATAATCCAGAAGGCTGCGCCGCTTGTTGACCAGCATCAGCAGACCGCGGCGCGAGTGATTGTCCTTGGCGTGCGTCTTGAAATGCGCGGTCAGGTTGACGATCCGTTCGGTGAGGATCGCGACCTGCACTTCGGGCGAACCGGTGTCGCCATCGACGCGGGCATTGTCCTTGATCAGCGCTTCCTTGCGCTCAGCGGTAATCGACATCGTCATCCTTTCCGTCAGAGGTTGAACCCGCGCACCACCCGGACTTCCCGGTCGGAAACCTCAACGAGAGCGACGGGGGTTTCGCCCAGCATCGCGAAGTTGAGGCCCTGGTTTGCGGCGATCCCGACCAAGACCCGCCCCTGACGGAGCAGCCCTGCCTGATCGGGGGTGAGGGATAGAGCCGGGATGTCGTCCAGCCCCGCCCTCAGCGGCAGGCATATGTCTTCAAGGCGGCGCGCTTGCCCCAGTTCCGCCAGTTTGTCCAGCGAAATCGCGGAGTCGAGGGTGAACGGCCCGGCCTTCAAACGGCGCAGCATGACGACATGGCCGACGCTGCCGAGGGCATGGGCGATGTCGCGCGCCAGGCTGCGGATGTAGGTGCCCTTCGAGACATGGGCGACGAGGGTCAGGAACGGCTGGCCCTCGTCGATGCTGAGCGCGTGGATGGTGACGGCGCGCGGCGCCAGCGTCACATCCCCGCCGGCGCGGGCCAGCGCATAGGCGCGCGCGCCATCGACCTTCAGCGCCGAGAAAGCCGGCGGTACCTGCGCGATCGCGCCGGTGAAGCGGGGGAGCACCGCCTGAACATCCGCCAGGGTCGGCATGACGGCGGAGGTGGCGACCACCTGCCCTTCCGCGTCGAGCGTGTCGGTCTGCGTGCCGAAGGCGATGGTGAAGGCGTAGACCTTGTCGCTGTCGAGCATCCGCCCGGCAAGCTTGGTCGCCTCGCCCAGCGCCACCGGCAGTACGCCCGACGCCAGCGGGTCAAGCGTGCCGCCGTGGCCGACCTTCACCTTCGGATAGCCGCCGGCGCGCAGCGCGCGCTTGACCGCGGAGACGACCTGGGTGGAGCCGGGGCCCACCGGCTTGTCGATGATCAGCCAGCCATGCATCGCCGGCCCATGCCCGGATCGCGCGGCGCTGTCAGCCTTTCTTCTTCGCCTTGGCCGGCGGCGGCGCCGATGTGACCAGGCTGGTCAGCGGGCAACGCTGCCCGCGCACGACGATCGTCGAGAAGCGGTCGAGGGTGTTGAGCGCCCGCCCGGCGTCGAAGCCGACGGCATTGGCAAAGGGCAGCTCCGTACACGGCCCGATCAGCGTCGCGCGATACCATTGGCGGCGCAGGTCCTGGATATAGACGGCATCGTTGCCGTCCGCCTGCCAGCTGTTGATGCTCGACGAGGCGAAAGGGATGCTCGCCTCGACGCCAAGCACGCGCGGCTTCTGGTCTTTGGCGGCGCCCGGCGCGGCGAACAGCGCGGCACCGGCCAGCGCGGCCAGCGCCAGACCAAGGCGGTTGCTTTTCATGATACGCACTCCATCACGATGACGGCGCATCATCGCACGACATGGCTGGCGCGTTCCTGAATGACGCCGAATTCATTTGTTCAGGCGGGGCGCCATTCGTCCTTCAGGATCGCGAACAGCGCGGTGTCGCGGACATGGCCGGTCCAGGTCACCCGATCCTGCCGCATCACCCCTTCGCGGACGCCGCCGACCCTGGCGACGGCGGCCTGGCTGCGGGCGTTGCGGACGTCGACGCGGAATTCGACCCGGCGATAGCCGCAGGCGAAGGCATGGCCGATCATCAGCCGTTTCAGCCGGCGGTTGAGGCCGGTGCCGCGCACCGCCGGGACGATGTAGCTCATCCCGATCTCGATAACGCCGCGCGCCGGATCGGGCGCGATATAGGCGGTCATGCCGACCAGCCGGGCGTCCGACAGGATGGCGAAGGCGGCGTAGCGCGGGTTGGCGATCAGCGCGGTGAAGCTCGCGTCGAAATGCGCCGGGCCATAGGACAGGCTGTAGATCGCCCAGATATCCGGGTCTTCCGCACAGGCGGCGCCAAGCGCGGCGCGATGCGCCTCGACCAGCGGCTCCAGCCGCAACGTGCCGTCGGTCGGCGGGCGCCGCAGCGCGTCCGTCACTGGCGGCGGGCCTCCATGAAATGACGACGGCACAGCGCGACATAGCGGTCGTTGCCGCCGATCTCCGTCTGCGCACCCTCGTTGACCGGGCGGCCCGCGGCATCGACCCGCAGGTTCATCGTCGCCTTGCGCCCGCAGGCGCACACCGCCTTCAGTTCGATCAGCGCGTCGGCAAGCGCCAGCAGATGGGCGCTGCCCTCGAACAGAGTGCCCTGGAAATCGGTACGCAGCCCATAGGCGAGCACCGGTATGCCGAGCGTGTCGCAGATATCCGCCAGTTGCAGCACCTGCGCGCGCGACAGGAACTGCGCTTCGTCGACCAGCACGCAGGACAGCGGGCGGCGCGCATGCTCCGCGGCGACGGCCGCGCCGATGTCGAGCACCGCGTCGAACGGCACCGCCGACGCCGTCAGCCCGATCCGCGAGGCGATGGTCCCCGGCGCGGCGCGATCGTCGACAGCGGCGGTGAACAGCATCGTTTCCATGCCGCGTTCGCGATAATTAAAGTCGGCCTGCAACAGCGTCGTCGATTTCCCCGCGTTCATCGACGCATAGTAGAAATAGAGCTTGGCCAAACTCAGCCGTCCGCTTCGTTCAAATCCTGCGCGATGTGCGGGCGGCGCAGAACCGCATCGATATGGCTGCCTTCGTCGAAACTGCCGTCGGCGAGGAATTTCAGCTTCGCGGCATATTTGGTGTTCACCCGCCGCGCCACTTCTCCCTGCAGATAGGCGGTGTTGGTGCGCAGCGCCTTCAGAACCTTCGCCTCATCCGTGCCGAGCAGCGGTTTCACGAAGGCGGTGGCGTGGCGCAGGTCGGGCGACATGCGGACTTCGGTGACCGTCACCATCGCGGCGGCCAGCGTTTCGTCATGGACGTCGCCGCGCATCAATATGTCGCTCAGCGCATGGCGCACCTGTTCCCCGACGCGCAGCAGGCGGACGGAGCGGGTTTCAGGCGTGCTGTTGGCTGGCATTGGCGGTTCCGTGCCCCGCCCCCGCCGCGGTGGCGGGGGCGGGAATGGCGGTTAGAGGGTACGCTCGCGCATTTCGACCTCGAAGGTTTCGAGGAAGTCGCCGGGCTTGATATCGGTCGTGTTCTCGAAGGTCACACCGCATTCCAGGCCGGCGCGCACTTCCGGCACGTCGTCCTTGAACCGGCGCAGCGAGGCGATCGCACCGTTGTAGATGATGACGTCGTCGCGGGTGATCCGCGCCTTCAGCGCCTTGCGGATCAGCCCTTCGGTGACGAGCAGGCCCGCCGCCTTGCCATGCTTGCCGGCGGAGAACACCTCGCGCACCTCGGCGCGGCCGACGACATGCTCGATCGCCTCCGGCCCAAGCTCGCCGGCCATGCCGGCCCGGATCTCGTCGGTCAGCTGGTAGATCACGTCGTAATATTTGAGCGCGACCTGATCCCGCGTGGCGATTTCCCGCGCCTTGGCATTGGCGCGGACGTTGAAGCCGATGATCGGCGCCCGGCTGGCGGATGCCAGCGTCACGTCGCTCTCGGTGATCCCGCCGACGCCGGCGTGGAGGATGCGCACGCGGATGTCGTCGGTCGAGATCTTGTTGAGCGCGTTGACGATCGCCTCGACCGAACCCTGGGTGTCGGCCTTGACGACCAGCGGGTATTCGATCGCCTGCTTCTGGCGCAGGGCGGAGAACATGCTCTCCAGATCGGCCGGCGCCTGCGTCGTCCGCTTGCGGGTGATGACGCTCTGGCGATAGGCGGCAACCTCGCGGGCGCGAGCCTCGTTTTCGACCACCGACAGCGGGTCCGCCGCCTGCGGAACGCCGGACAGGCCGAGCACCGCAACCGGCGTCGACGGCCCAGCTTCCTTCAGGTTGCGGCCCTTGTCGTCGATCAGCGCGCGCACCTTGCCGCTTTCGGCGCCGACGACGAACACGTCGCCGACCTTCAGCGTGCCGCGCCGGACGAGGACCGTCGCGACCGGGCCACGGCCCTTGTCGAGCTGCGCCTCGATCACCGTGCCTTCGGCGTGACGGTCGGGATTGGCCTTCAGCTCCAGCAGTTCCGCCTGCAGCAGAATCTTCTCGACCAGAACGTCCAGCCCGGTCTTCTTCAGCGCCGAAACCTCGACGTCCTGCGTGTCGCCGCCCATGGCCTCGACCTGCACGTCGTACTGCAGCAGCGCCTCGCGCACCCGCTGCGGGTTCGCTTCGTGCTTGTCGATCTTGTTGATCGCGACGATCATCGGCACGCCGGCCGCCTTGGTATGGCTGATCGCTTCGATCGTCTGCGGCTTCAACCCGTCATCGGCGGCAACGACCAGCACGACGATGTCGGTGACGTTGGCGCCGCGCTGGCGCATCTCGGTGAACGCCTCGTGGCCCGGCGTGTCGAGGAAGGTGACCTTGTCGCCCGACTTCACCGTCACCTGATAGGCGCCGATATGCTGGGTGATGCCACCGGCCTCGCCGGTTGCGACATCGGTGCCGCGCAGCGCGTCGAGCAGCGACGTCTTGCCGTGGTCGACATGGCCCATGATCGTCACGACCGGCGGACGCGGGCGCAGCGTTTCGGGCGAATCGACATCGTCGTCAATCACCAGATCGACGTCCGAATCCGACACGCGGTTGATGTTATGGCCGAATTCGGTGACCAGCAGTTCGGCCGTGTCCTGATCGATCGTCTGGTTCACGGTGACGGGCATGCCCATCTTGAACAGCGCCTTGACCAGATCGGCGCCCTTTTCCGCCATGCGGTTGGCGAGTTCCTGGACGGTGATCGCTTCCGGCACGTTGACGTCGCGGACCTGACGGACCTGCACCTGCGAACCGCCGCCGCCCTGGGCGCGACGTTCCTTTTCGCGGGCGCGCTTCAGCGCGGCGAGCGAACGGGCGCGGGCGCCGCCGTCACCGTCATTCAGCGCGCGGGTCACGGTCAGCTTGCCCTGACGGCGGTCGTCGCCACGCGGCGCGCCACGCGACGGGCGCGGCGCATCGGGCCGCTTTGGCGGCGGGCTGACCGGGGTGAAGCGGCGCGGCGCCGGGCGCGCATCGGCGGCCGGAGCAGCGGGGGCGGCCGGGGCCGGCGCCGGGTCGGCGGGCGCAGCCGGGGCCGGCGCGGCAGCAGCGGCCGGGGCCTCCACCGCCGGCGGCGGGTTCTTGGCGGCCTGTTCGGCGGCGACGCGGGCCTCCTCCTCAGCCCGGCGATTGTCCTCGGCGCGCTGGCGCTCTTCCTCGGACGCGCGCTGGCGTTCGCGCTCCTCGCGGTGGCGCGCTTCCTCCAGCGCGCTCATCCGCGCTTCTTCCGCCTCGCGCAGCAGTTTCGCCTGCAATTCCTGGCGCGACATCAGCGAATCGGCGGTGGGCCGCGACGGAGTGGGCGGCGGCGGCGGGGGCGGCGCAGTCGGGGCGGGCGCACGCGCGGGCTCCGGCGCGCTGTCTTCCACCACCGGGGTTTCCGCTTCGCCCGGCTTGCCGAGAATCCGGCGCCGCTTGACTTCGACGACGACGGTGTTCGAGCGGCCATGGCTGAAGCTCTGCTTCACCTTGCCGGTCTCCACCGTGCGTTTCAGGCCCAGGGGGACCCGCGCGCCGAGCTTCGGCTTTTCCTTGTTGTCGCTATCACTCATGAACTTGCCCGAGACCCTTCGTTCGTCGTCCGTACCGCCGTATTACCGCCCGCCACAGGGGCGGATGGACCTTGCGAGGCGGTTTCGCAAGGCCGGTCGCCCGCTTCAAATCCAATGAATGCGTGCCAGCGGGCGATAGCATCGCCCACCCTTGCCGCTGCGTCACGGCCTGTTACCGCGACATGTACCACATTTTCACGTCCAAGCGCCAAGGACAATGTGGGGCGCCCGGCGGCGATTACCAACCCGCGCGCGCCCGATCCTTCCGTGCCGTTGCCGACGCGCAGCGCCTGGTCGAGCCGGCGGCAACCGTCGGCGCCCGCATCGGCGGCGTGGAGCAGCAACCCAACCTTGCCCGACCGCGCCGCGGTCTCGATCCGTTCGGCGCCGGTCACCAGCGTACCGCCGCGCGCTTCCAGCCCGAGCCGGTCGAGCGCGGCGCGTTCGAGCGCATCGGCGATGCGCTGGCCAAGGTCGGCCGGCGCGGTGACGGCCCCGCTCTTGAACGCGCGGGCCAGCGCGGCCTTCAGCCGCCCTTTCGCCTGCGCCGCGTCCAGCGTCGCGCGGTCGACGGCGATCCACGCGCCACGCCCCGGCGCCTTGCCGCGGATGTCGGGCAGCACCTGACCGTCCGGGGCGAGCGCAAGCCGCACCAGACGGACCGGATCGGCGCGCGCACCCGACAGGATGCAGCGCCGGCTATTGCCCTGAATGTCGGCGTCTAGCGGATCATTGGGGAGTTCCCGCAACTGCGTCCTCCCCATTGTCGTCCTGCCCGTCGGCCGCCGAATCCTCGTCGGTGAACCAATGGGCGCGGGCCGCCATGATGATCTCGTTACCCTGCTCTTCGCTCAGGCCGTATTCGGCAAGGACACCGCCTTTGTCTTCCGGCCGGCTGGCGTTTTCGGCGCGGCGGCGCGGCTCGACCCGGCGCTTCTGCACCAGTTCGTCGGTGGCGAGGTCCGCCAGATCGTCGAGGGTCAGGATGCCCGCCTTGCCCAGCGTGACCAGCATCGCCTCGGTCAGATAGGGCATGCCGGCCAGTTCATCCACGACGCCAAGCCCGCGGCGCTCCTCGCGGTTGGCTTCCTCGCGCCGCTCCAGCGCCTCTTGCGCGCGGCTCTGCAGCTCGCCGGCCAGTTCCTCGTCAAAGCCCTCGATCGTCGCGATCTCGTCGGCCTCGACATAGGCGACTTCCTCTAGACTGCCGAACCCTTCCGCGACGAGCAGCTGGGCCAGCGTCTCGTCGACGTCCAGCTCGTTCTGGAACATTTCCGACCGCTCGGTGAACTCGCGCTGGCGCTTCTCGCTGGCGTCGGCCTCGGTCAGGATGTCAATCGCCTTGCCAGTCAGCTGGCTGGCGAGGCGGACGTTCTGGCCGCGGCGGCCGATGGCAAGCGACAACTGGTCGTCGGGGACGACGACCTCGATCCGATCCTCTTCCTCGTCGATGACGACGCGACTGACGCTGGCCGGCTGCAGCGCGTTGACGACGAAGGTCGCCGTGTCTTCCGACCAGGGGATGATGTCGATCTTCTCGCCCTGCATTTCCTGGACGACGGCCTGCACCCGGCTGCCCTTCATGCCGACGCAGGCGCCGACCGGGTCGATGCTCGAATCGCGGCTGATGACGCCGATCTTGGCGCGGCTGCCCGGATCGCGCGCGGCGGCCTTGATCTCGATGATGCCGTCGTAGATTTCCGGCACTTCCTGCGCGAACAGCTTCTTCATGAAATCGGGGTGGGCGCGCGACAGGAAGATCTGCGGCCCACGATTCTCGCGCACCACGCGCAGGATCAGCGAACGGATGCGATCGCCGACGCGGACCACCTCGCGCGGGATCTGCGCGTCGCGGCGAATGACGCCTTCCGCCCGGCCGAGGTCGACGACGACATGGCCGAACTCAACCCGCTTGACGACGCCGGTGATGATCTCTCCGGCGCGATCCTTGAATTCCTCATACTGGCGCTCGCGCTCGGCATCGCGGACCTTCTGGAAGATCACCTGCTTGGCGGCCTGGGCGGCGATGCGGCCGAACTCGATCGCCGGCAGCGGATCGACGATGAAGTCGCCGATCTTGGCGCCGGGCTGAAGCTTCTCGGCGTCCTTGGGACCGACCTGCTTGAAATAGTCGTCGACCGCCTCGACCACCTCGACGACGCGCCACAGGCGCAGGTCGCCGGACTGCGGATCAAGCTTCGCGCGGATGTCGTTCTCCGCGCCGTAACGGGCACGGGCGGCGCGCTGGATCGCGTCCTCCATCGCCTCGATCACGATGGCGCGATCGATCAGCTTCTCCTTGGCGACCGCATCGGCGATGGCGATCAGTTCTGCCTTGTTGGCGGAAATCGCGGTGACCATCCTGTCTTACCCTTCCAGCTGAATCTTGTCGGCGCCGTCCGCCGAAAGCGGCGCGGTGGCCGCGACCAATGCCTCGGTGAACAGCAGCTTCGCGCTCTTCACATTGGCGAAATCCACTTCCGCCCGGCCGTGCCGGCCCATGTCGACGGCGATCGTCGTGCCGTCGATCCCCTGCAATATGCCGGTCACCTGCTTGCGACCGTCGACCGGTTCGACCAGCCCGATCCGCGCCTCGTGCCCCGCCCAGTCGGCGAAGTCGGCGAGCCGGGTCAGCGGCCGGTCGATCCCCGGCGAACTCACTTCCAGCCGGTAGGCCTCCTCGATCGGGTCGGCCGCGTCGAGCACGTCGGACAGGCGGCGCGACAGCGCCGCGCAGTCGTCGATGGTGAGCTGCCGGGTTTCCGGCCGCTCCGCCATCACCTGCAACGTCGGGTCCGACGTACCGCCGATCATCTTGACGCGCACGAGAGCGAAGCCGAGGGCCTTGGCCTCCGGTTCGATCAGGCGGGTCAGCGCGGCGATATCAGCCATCGGGTCTCCATAAGCGGCTTCGGCGCCGGACCCGGCGGGCCCGACCTCAACATAGATACCGATGTCGAGAAGCAGGCTGCATATAGGCCCGCCGACGCGCGACGGCAAGCGCGATCTGTGGCCGCCGCGCCCGCCGGGTCAGCGGCGGTTCTGCTGCGCGAACCACGGCGCCATCCGCGCCAGCGCGTCCTCCACCTGTGCCGTCGACACCGCGAAGCTGAACCGCATGAAGCGGTGGCCGTCGACCGGATCGAAATCGATGCCCGGCGCCGTCGCCACGCCGGTCGCCTCCAGCAGCCGGGTGCAGAAGGCAAGGCTGTCGTCGGTCAGATGGCCGATGTCGGCATAGATGTAGAACGCGCCGTCGGGCGGCGCGATGCGGGTCAGGCTGAGCGCCGGCAGCCGTTCGAGCAGCAGGTCGCGGTTGCGGCGATAGGTGGCGACATGCCCTTCCAGCTCGTCGCGGCAATCGAACGCCGCCAGCCCGGCATGCTGGCTGAGCGACGGCGGGGTCAGGAACAGATTGCCCATCCGCGCCCGCGCCGCCGCGACCAGCGCCGGCGGCACGACCAGCCAGCCGAGCCGCCAGCCGGCCATGCTGAAATATTTGGAGAAGCTGTTGATGACCAGCGCGTCCGGCATGTCTTCCAGCATCGACCGCGCCGGGCCGACATAGCTGAGGCCGTGGTAGATCTCGTCCGACAGCACGCGGATGCCGCGCGCCCGGCAGACGGCGACGATCGCGCGCACCTCATCGTCTGGGATGATCGTGCCGGTCGGGTTGGCCGGGCTGGCGACGATCACACCGTCCGGCGCCGGGTCGAGCGCGGCGAGCGCCGCCGCCGACAGCTGAAACCGTTCCGTCGCGCCGCAGGCGATCTCCACCGGCGTGATGTGCAGCGCCTTCAGCGTGTTGCGATAGGCGACATAGCCCGGCCGGGCGAGCGCCACCCGCGCGCCCGGCGCGAACATGCAGCTGAGCGCCAGCACCAGCGCCGGCGACGCGCCGCAGGTCAGGATGATCTGTTCCGGGTCGACGGCGACGCCGTGGCGTTCACGGTACAGACCAGCGATCCGCGCTTTCAGATCCGGGCTTTCCCAATAGCCCATGCCGTCGCTGTCGAGGATGCGGTGCGCGACCGCGAGCGCCCCGGCCGGCGCCCCGGTCGACGGCTGGCCGAACTCCATATGGATCACCGACGCACCCTCTGCCGCCATGCGATGCGCCAGACGGCTGATCGCAATGGCATGGAACGGGTCGATCTCGACCGGCATCACGCTCACCACCGCACTCCCACGCCCCGCCATCCGGCCCGATGCCGGGACAGCGGCGGCAACAATCAGAAACTGTAGCTGTCGTAGACCTTGCCGAGGGCACCGGCCCATTCGCCATTATAGAGGTCGAGCAGGCGCTGGGCCGGAACCTTGCCACTGGCGACGTTGCGGCGCAGCGGCTCCAGGAAACCGGCCTCGCTGTCGCCGCCGCCGTCGAGCCGGGCGCGGGCGTTGAGGCCGGCGCCGGCAATGTCGAGCACCGATCCGGCAAGCGCGCGCAGCGTACCGCCACCGGGCACCGGTGCGTCGAGCGCCAGCTTCGGCACCGCGTCGCGCAGCGCCTGCCGTTCGGCCAGCGTCCAGTGCCGGACGAGGTCCCAGGCGGCGTCGAGCGCGGTCTGGTCGTAGAGCAGGCCGACCCAGAGCGCCGGCAGCGCGCAGATCTTGTTCCACGGCCCGCCGTCGGCGCCACGCATTTCGAGGAAGGTCTTCAGCCGCACTTCCGGGAAAGCGGTCGACAGATGGTCGGCCCAGTCGGACAGGCGCGGCAGCTCACCGGGCAATGCCGACAGGCGTCCGTCGAGGAAATCGCGGAAACTCTGGCCGGCGGCGTCGATATATTTGCCGTCGCGGAACACGAAATACATCGGCACGTCGAGCGCATAGTCGGCGTAGCGTTCGTAGCCGAACCCGTCCTCGAACACGAAAGGCAGCATGCCGGTGCGCGCCGGGTCGGTATCCGACCAGATATGGCTGCGGTAGCTGAGCAGGCCGTTCGGCTTGCCTTCGGTGAACGGCGAATTGGCGAACAGCGCCGTCGCCAGCGGCTGCAGCGCCAGGCCGACGCGGAACTTCTTCACCATGTCCGCTTCGGACTGATAGTCGAGATTGACCTGGATCGTGCAGGTGCGCAGCATCATGTCGAGGCCCATCGTGCCGACCCGCGGCATGTGGTTCAGCATGATCGCGTAGCGGCCCTTGGGCATGACCGGCAGTTCGTCGCGCCGCTTGTCCGGCCACATGCCAAGGCCGAGGAAGCCAAGGCCAAGCTCGTCGCCGACCGCCTTGACCTGTTGCAGGTGGCGGCCGGTCTCGGCGCAGGTCTGGTGCAGGTTGTCGAGCGGCGCGCCGGACAGTTCGAGCTGCCCCGCCGGTTCAAGGCTGACGGTTCCGTCCGGCCCGGCAAGGGCGATGACGACGCCATTTTCCTCGATCGGCCGCCAGCCGAAACGGGTCAGGCCCATCAGCAGGTCGTGGATTCCGCCCGGCTCTGCATAGGACGGGGCGCGGTGGTCCGCCTTGCGGTAGACGAATTTCTCGTGCTCGGTGCCGATCCGCCAGCGGTCCGGCGCCTTTTCGCCGCCGGCGAAATAGGCGACCAGCTGGTCCCTGCCGGTGATCAGCGGATCGTCGCCACTCGATTCTTCACGCGTGCTCATGGCGCGGCTCTAGGCGGTCGCGAGCGGCGTGAAAATCATTTTATCCAGTCCCCCGCCGCCGCCATCCACAGCGCGACCGCTGCAACGGCGGCAGTGTCTGCGCGCAGGATGCGTGGGCCAAGCGACACCGCGACGGCATCGGGGACGGCACGGATCGCCGTCCGTTCCTCCGCGGTGAAGCCGCCTTCCGGGCCGATCAGGATCGCCGCCGCGCCGGGGCGCGCCACCCCGGCCAGCGGGGCGCCACCTTCCTCGTCGGCGAAATAGAGCGCCCGGCCGCCCGGCCAGGCGGCGAGCAGCGCGGCAAGCGGGGTCAGCGGCGCCAGTTCCGGCAGGGCGGTACGTTCGCACTGTTCCGCCGCCTCGACCATATGCGCGCGCAGCCGGTCGGCGTTCAGCCGGTCGACGACGGTGCGGCGGGTCGCGACCGGGACCAGCCGGGCGACACCCAGCTCGGTCGCCTTTTCCGCCACCCAGTCGATCCGCCCGCGCTTGATCGGCGCGGCGCACAGCCACAGGTCCGGCACCGCTTCGCGCGGGGCGAGATGCGCGTCGACGGTCAGGGTCAGCGAGCGCCGACCCGCCTCGGTGACTGTCGCCAGCCATTCGCCGCTCCGGTCGTCGAACAGCCGAACCGGCGCGCCCGGTTTCGCCCGCATCACTGCCAACAGGTAATGTGCCTGCGCCCCGTCGACCGAGAGCGCCGCACCGGCGGCGAGCGCGGCGTCGACGAACAGGCGCGGCGTGCTGTCGGGCGGCCAGGCGGGGGTGGCGGGCATCGCGGCGGTCAGGTCCTCTTCCGGTGGAGCGCGGCACCGGCCCCACCCGCCCTTTAGGCACGGATCACCGGCGGTGGAAGCGCCGGCGGCGGGCGGCGCACGGATGCACAGGCTGCAATCATTCGGTTGTTGTTTGCAATCGAATTGCCATTGTAACCGATCGGTACGCCTCCTAGATCGCTGCCACCCGGTTCGGGGAAACAGACGTAAAAATAAGGATTTGATATGTTTCGTAACGCAATTCTTGCGGCGTCCGCGCTCGCCCTCGCCACAGCGGCCGCCACGTCGGCCCAGGCCGCGACCGAGACCGGCCCCTATGTCGGCGTTGCCGCCACCGTCGATGCGGCCAACGCCGATCTGGGCGTGGTCGACAGCCTTGGCGCGACCGGCATCGGCGCATCGGCTTTCGCCGGCTACACCATCGCCCTCGGCAACGGCCTGTTCATCGCACCGGAAGCGAACATCGACCTGAACAGCGCCGAAGCGAAGGTGATTGACGGCACCGATGTGCTGCGCGCCAAGGCCCGCTGGGGCTGGGGCGTCGGCGCCCGTGTCGGCTATGACCTGTCGGACAGCACCGCCGCCTATCTGCGTGCCGGCTATGCCCGCAACCAGATCAAGGTCGTGACCAACGGCGGGGTCGACAAGACATGGGGCGACGGCGTTCGCGTCGGCGGCGGCGTCGAGACCCGCCTTGCCCCGCAACTGCGGCTGCGGGCCGAATACAACTACGTGAATTATGAGAAGGGCTTCAGCAACAACCAGGGTCTTGTCGGCCTGGTCTACGGCTTCTGACCCTATCGTAACCCAATGGAAGGGCCGGGCGGCAGCGCCCGGCCCTTTTCGTGCGGGCGAACGGCGGCCTAAGAGGGGACATGGCCGACTCCCTTCCCGATACCGAGCATCATGCGCTGGCGCGCGGCGGCGCGCTGCGCCCTTATATCCTGCTCGCCCGGCTCGACCGGCCGATCGGCTGGTGGCTGCTGTACTGGCCCTGCGCCTGGGGCGTGGCGCTGGCCGGCGGCGCCTTCGCGCGGTTCGACCTGATCCTGTGGCTGCTGCTCGGCGCGATCGCGATGCGCGGCGCCGGCTGCGTCTACAACGACATCGTCGACCGCGACCTCGACGCGCGAGTGGCGCGCACGCGCGGCCGGCCGCTCGCCAGCGGCGCCGTCGGTTTGAAGGCGGCATGGGCGTGGCTGGCGCTGCTCTGCCTGGTCGGGCTGGTCGTGCTGCTGCAACTGTCGCCCTTCGCCGCCGTCGTTGCGGTGGCGAGCCTGGCGCTGGTCGCCGCCTACCCATTCATGAAGCGGATCACCTGGTGGCCGCAGGCCTGGCTGGGGCTGGTGTTTTCGTGGGGGGCGCTGGTCGGCTGGGCGGCGGTGGCCGGGGCGCTGACCGCGCCAGCGCTGCTGCTCTATGCCGGGGCGATCGCCTGGGTGATCGGCTATGACACCATCTATGCGCTGCAGGACCGCGAGGACGACGCGCTGATCGGCGTGCGTTCTTCCGCGCTGCGGCTGGGGCGCCATGTCCGCGCCGGCGTCGGTGGCTTCTATGCGCTGGCGCTGCTGCTGTGGAGTTGTGCAATCTGGCTGGTCCGGCCCGATCCGCTGGCAGTGGTCGCGCTTGCCCCGGCGGCCGCGCATCTTGGCTGGCAGGTGATGGCGCTCAGCGTCGACGACGGCGCCGACGCGCTCGCCAAATTCCGGTCCAATCGCTTCGCCGGCCTGCTGGTGTTTCTCGCCTGCGTCGTCGTTGGCACCGCGTGAGGCGATTGCCCCGGCGGCGCCCTCCGCCTAAATCCCGCTGATGTTGACCCCCGAAGATGCCCGCGCCCGCGCCGCCGATCTGGTCGCCGCCGCCCGCCGTGCCGGCGCCGATGCCGCCGACGCCCTCTATGCCGGCGAAGCCTCCACCCAGGTCCAGGTCCGGCTTGGCGCGCTGGAGGACGTCCAGCGTTCCGAAAGCGAGGAGATCGGCCTGCGCCTGTTCGTCGGCCGCCGTTCGGCCAGCGTATCGTCATCCGACCTGTCCGCGTCGGCGCTGGCGGCGCTGGTCGACCGCGCGGTGGCGATGGCGCGAGAAGCGCCGGAGGATGCCTATGCCGGGCTGGCGCCGGAGGACCGGCTGCTGCGCGAGGCGCCGCCGGCGCTCGATCTTGACGACGGCATCGTGCCCGATCCGGCGGCGCTGAAGGCGCGCGCGCTTGCCGCCGAAGATGCCGCCCGCGCCGTAGCCGGGGTCAGCAACAGCGAGGGCGGCGGTGCCAGCGCCGGGCGGACGATCATGGCGCTGGCGACCAGCGGCGGCTTCGCCGGTGCCTATGCGCTGAGCGGCCACGGCGTGTCGGCCAGCGTCATCGCCGGCGAAGGGGCCGGCATGGAACGCGATGGCGCCTGGCATTCGAGCCGCCATCTCGCCGATCTGGAAGCGGCGGAGGCGATCGGCCGCCGCGCCGGTGAACGCGCGGTGGCGCGGCTCAGCCCGGTCAAATTCGCCGGCGGGGCGATGCCGGTGCTGTTCGATCCGCGTGTCGGCGGCAGCCTGGTCGGCCATCTGCTCGGCGCGATCAGCGGCAGCGCGGTGGCGCGGCGGACCAGCTTCCTGCTCGATCAACTGGGCAAGCCGGTTTGCGCCCCGACCATCACCATCGTCGAGGACCCGCACCGGCCGCGCGGTCTGCGCTCCCGCCCGTTCGACGGCGAAGGTCTGCCGACCAAGCCGGGCCGAATCGTCGACGCCGGGGTGCTGACCGGCTGGCTGATGGACAGCGCCGCCGCCCGCCAGCTTGGCCTTGCGCCGACCGGCCATGCCAGCCGTGGCATCGGCGGTCCGCCGGGGGTCAGCACCGCCAACCTGCACATCGTGCCGGGCAGCGTATCGCGCGCCGAAATGATCGCCGGGATCACGGAAGGGCTGCTCGTCACCCACCTGATCGGCCAGGGGGTCAACGGCGTGACCGGCGACTACAGCCGTGGCGCATCCGGCTTTCTTATTCGCGATGGCGCGATCGGCCCGGCGGTGACCGAAGTGACGATCGCCGGCAACCTGAAGGCGATGCTGCTGGCGATGACGCCTGCCGACGACCTGGAGCGTCGCTACGGCATCGACGTGCCGACCCTGCGCGTCGACGGGATGACCGTCGCCTGTGGCTGATACGCTGGCAGACCGGGTCGCGGCGGTCGCGGCGGAAGCGGGCGCAATGGCGCTCTCCCGCCAGCAAGAGGCGTTCGACCGGTGGGAAAAGGCGCCGGGCAACCCGGTCTGCCAGATCGACCTCGACGCCGACCAGCTGATCCGCGACCGGCTGAGCGCGATCGACCCGGAGGCGGGCTGGCTGTCGGAAGAAAGCCGTGACAGCGCCGAACGGCTGACCCGCGCCCGGTTGTGGGTGGTCGACCCGATCGACGGCACCCGCGACTATCTGCGCGGCCGCGCCGGCTGGGCGGTGTCGATCGCGCTGGTCGCCGGCGGCCGGCCGGTGATCGGCGTGCTCGACGCGCCGGGCCGGGGCGAACACTGGCGGGCGCAGGCCGGGAAAGGCGCCTGGCGCAACGGCGTGCCGCTCCGCGCGGCGGCGCGCACCGAACTCGCCGGCGCCCGTGTGCCGGCCGACAGCCTGCCCCAGGTCGACCGCGACCTGGCCCCGGTGGCCAAGCCCAATTCGATCGCGCTGCGCGTCGCGATGGTCGCGGCCGGCGAGGCCGATCTGGTCGCCTCGGTGCGCTGGGGCCATGAATGGGATGTCGCCGCCGCCGCGCTGATCGCCGCCGAAGCAGGCGCGGCGGTCAGCGACGCGCTCGGCCGCCCGCTGCGCTTCAACTCGACCAGCGGCGAAATGTTCGGCGTGCTCGCCAGCGCGCCCGGCATCCATGCTGCGGCGCTCGACCGGCTGAAGGCGCGGGCCGAGGCTGCCCTTCCGCGCTAGGCGCGACGCCCGCCACCCACCGCCGCGCCCGGATGACAAGCGCCGGGCCAGCGGCTAAGCGAGGCGCCGATGAAGACGAACGGACAATCGGCTGGCGGTTCTCGCGGGTTGCTGGCCGCGCTGTTCGTGCTGGCGCTGGCGCTGCGGATGGTGGTGCCGGCCGGCTTCATGCCGCAGGCAGCGGCCACGCCGGGCATCGTCGTCAGCATCTGCGACGGCACCGATCGCGGCCGGACGACGCTGCTCACGCTGCCGCTCGCCGATGCGGGCGACCGGCAGGACCCGTCATCGGCGCAGCCCGGCCCCTGCGCCTTCGCCGCGCTGTCGGCCCCGGCGCTGACCGGTGCGCCGCCGCCCGCACCCACCGCGCCCGCCCCGGCGCCGGTGCACCGCGCACCACCGTCGCTGACCGGGTTCGGCCTGGTCGCGGCGGATTTCCTGATCCCACCGCTGCGCGGTCCGCCGGCCCGCGCCTGACGCGCCGAAACCGGCCGCGCCAAAGGCGCCCGGTTCGCGCGCCCGCGCCAGCCCCGGATCAGGAGTTTCAACGATGACACGCTGTTTTATTGCCGCCGCCTTGCTGGCGGCGACCGCCGCCGCGCCCGGCCTTGCCGCCAGCCAGTCCGCAATCGCCGTCGACCGCGCCTGGGCGCGCCAGACCGCGCCGGGCCAGAGCGCCGGCGGCGCATTCATGACGATCACCAACCACGGCAAGGCCGCCGACCGGCTGATCGGCGGCAGCGCCGCCGTCGCCAGCCGGGTGGAGGTCCATACCATGGCGGTGGACGGCGGGGTGATGCGGATGCGGCCGGTCACCGGCGGTCTGTCGATACCCGCCGGGGCCAGCGTCGCGCTGCGGCCCGGCGGCTATCACATCATGCTGATCGGCCTGAAGGCGCCGCTTGCCCGCGGCAGCGCCGTGCCGGTCACCCTGCGTTTCGAGAAAGCAGGCGCAATCACCGTCCGCCTCCAGGTCGAGGCAATCGGCGCGACCGCGGCGGGGGGCGGCCATGACCAGCACTGATCCGGCACCGGTCGATCCCGCGCCCGCCGCGCCGCCAACCGGGCAGCTGCGGCGCGTCCGCCTGCTGCTCTGGGCGGCGGTGCTCCTCGCCGGGCTGGCCGGCGCGGTGCTCTACCTGATCGTCGAACGCCGAACGCCGTCGCCCGCGGACAGCTATGCCTCGGCATTCGGCGGCCGTTTCACGATGACCGACCAGCATGGCCGCACCGTCACGGAGCGGACACTGCGCGGCAAGCCCTATGCGATCTTCTTCGGCTTCACCCGCTGCCCGGACGTCTGCCCGACATCGCTCAGCCACATGGCCAGGCTCAGGCAACAACTCGGCGCCGCCGGTGACGGGTTCAACATCGTCTTCGTCTCGGTCGACCCCGAACATGACCGGCGCGAGGATATCGGCCGCTATCTGGAAATGTTCGATACGCCGATCATCGGCCTGACCGGAAACACGGCGGAGACCGAGCGGATCGTGAAGGCGTTTCACGTCTATTATGCCAAGGTGCCGGTGGCAGGGGGCAGCTACACCATCGACCACACCGCATCGATCTTCCTGATGGACGCGCAGGGCCGTTTCGTGACGACGATCGATTATCACGAGGCGCCGGACGTCGCGCTCGCCAAGCTGCGCCGCATCGTGCCCGGCTGACCCGGCGGAACCGAAAGATGAAGGGAGAAAATTGGCGCGCCCGGAACGATTCGAACGTCCGACCCTCAGATTCGTAGTCTGATGCTCTATCCAGCTGAGCTACGGGCGCGCATGGAGGCGGTCACATAGGCGGGTCGGCGCGAGCGCGCAAGCCCGTTGCGGCACTTTCCGCCACCGCTTACAGCACCGGCATGACGATCCGCTTCCCGGCCGCGGCATCAGCCGCTTTCGTCCTGCTCGGCGGCTGCGTCGACGGGGTGGCGCAGCCACCGTCTCTGGCGCCACGCGCGATCGAGCGGATGCAATTCGATCCGCCCGCCCAGCCGGAGGCGCCGGCACCAACGCCGCCCGACAGCGGGCTGCAGGCCCGGCTCGACGGATTTTCCGCCGCGCTCGACGCCGCCGACCGCGACTTTGCCGCCGCACTGCCGGCCGCGCGCCGCGCCGCGACGGCGGCCGGTGCCGCCGGCAGCGAAAGCTGGATCGCCGCGCAACAGCAAATCACCGCCGTCGAGGCGCTCGCCGGTCAGGCATCGGCGGCACTCGCCGACATCGATTCGCTCTACCTTGACCGTGCCAATGCCGCGGCGGGCGGCGGCAGCCCGGCGGGGCTGGACAGCCTGCGCGCCCTCCGCGCCCGCGCCGACGCCCTCGTTACCGCCCAGCGCACGGCGGCCGACGCGCTGAAGGCCCGGCTCGATCGCTGACGCGCGTTTGGTTGCATCGAAGCGGATGCGCCGCAGGCGCGCCTAACGCGGCCCGAATTCAGAAACGTACCGCCATCGCGACGCCACCGCTCTTGCTGTCGCCCCAGGGGACGATGCGGACGCGATCGTCGCGACGGCGGGTAATCAGGAAACCCGCCGCCTCCCCGATCGCCGCGCCGACGACGACATCATACCAATGGTGTTTGTCCGCCTTGACCCGGCTGACGCCGACGAACGCCGCGACGATCTGCGCCGGCAGGCCCACCTGCCAGCCATAGCGGTTGTGCAGGGTCGCGGCGGCGGAAAACGCCATCGACGTGTGGCCGGACGGAAAGCTCTTGCGATCGCTGCGGTCCGGCCGCCACGCGGGAACGCTTTCCTTCAGGCCATAGGTCACCAGCGCCGTCGCGCCGATGCTGCCGCCCGCCTGCAACGCGCCGTTCCAGTCGCCCTGCACAACAGGCACGCCAAGCGCGGCGACGACCAGCGCATCGCGGGCGATCGACCCAGCATCGTCCCAGCCCTTTGCCCCGGCGGAAGCGGGGGCGGCACCCGCCAACGCGGCGGCCAGCGCCGCGGTTACCGCCAGCCGCCGTCGGACCATCCGCTATTGCGCCGGCTTGCGGAATTTCAGGGTCATGCGGTCGCTCTCGCCGATCGCCGCATATTTCGCCCGGTCGGTATCGCCCAGCCGGAAGGTCGGCGGCAGCGTCCACACCCCATTTTCGTAATCATGGGTGTCCTTCGGGTTGGCGTTGACCTCCGACGCGCCGACATATTCGAAACCGGCCGCCTCGGCGACACGGCGCACCGTCGACACCTTCAGATAGCCGCTGCTCTTTTCGCGCGCGCTATCCATCTCCTCGGGCAGGCGGTGCTCGACGATGCCCAGCGTGCCGCCCGGCTTCAACATGCGGAACGCGCTGGCGAACACGTCCTTTTCCGCGCCCTTGCCGCCCATCACCCAGTTATGGATGTTGCGGAAGGTCAACACCGTGTCGACGCTGTTGTCCGGCACGTCGTCCGCCCCGGCGGGAAAGCCGGCGAAGCGCACCTTGGCCAGCACCGGGTCGGCGGCCAGCCGCGCCTGCAGGGCGTCGCGCCCGGCACTCGGCGGCGCCGACGCATAGAGCGTGCCGGCGTCCAGATAACGGCCGAGGATGACGGTATACCAGCCGCCGCCGGGGCTGAGTTCGACCACCGTGTCGGTCGGCTTGATGCCAAAGAAGGCCAGCGTCTCGGCCGGATGGCGATACTGGTCGCGCGCCTTGTCGGCGGCGCTGCGTCCGGGGTCAGCCACCGCCTTCGTCAGGGCCGGATCATGGGCGGCATGGCCGGCGTGATCGGCCTGGGCCAGTGCGACTGAACCGGCGGTACCCGCCAGGGCGAGCGCCATGCCCGCGGCAATGAAATTACGCATTGTCGTTATCCTCCGGCTGTCGTGGAAAACGCGGGCGCGCCCGTCGGACCAATCCCGCCCAGATATCACGGGGTAGTTCCGCCGCCGCCGCCGCCCATGCCGCCCGGCACCGCGCCAACGCGGCCGATATTGCCGAACAGGTCCTCGAAGAAGCCGCGCTTGCGGCCCAGTGTCGGCGTGGTCTTGCCGAACGGCTTGATCGATGCGATCTGGTCCAGCCCGGTCTTTTCGACCCCGACGACGTTGCCGGCCGGGTCGAATCTGACGTGCAGCACTTCCTGCGCGGTCGGCCGCGGCTGGGAAAAGGCGAGCTGGCGGGTATCGCGCGAGAAATAATACCAGTCATTGTCGGTGAACTGACCGACAAAGGTCGGACGACCGAGCGTCTTGTCGACCGATTCCTTGTTGTCGATGCCGGGCTGGACGGTCGCAACCAGCGTCTGGTCGAGAAAATAGCCCTGGTGCCCGCGAATCTGCGCCGCGCAGCCGCCCAGCGTGCCCGCCGCCAGCAGCAGCGCGGCCAAGGGGGCTGCCCGTCGGGTCATCGAAACCATGCCTGTCTCCACCTCACACGCGGGCTGTTGCATCCTGCGCCCGCAGCCTCAATATGCGCGGATGCGTGCTCTCACAAGAGCGCCTTCCCAGCCGGAGCCGCCACCCTTGTCGATTCTCGACCGCCTGTTCCGCCGCCGCGACGATCGCTCGGCGCTGGTTCCCCTCTACCATAACATCGTCATGGCCGCGCGCCAGCCCCACTGGTACCGTGACGGCGCGGTACCGGATACGATCGACGGCCGTTTCGACACGCTGTCGACGCTGCTCGCGCTCGTGCTGCTGCGGCTGGAGGACGACTCGGCGGCGCGGGCGGAAACCGCGCAGCTGACCGAACTGTTCGTCGCCGACATGGATGGGCAATTGCGCGAAATCGGCATCGGCGACCTTGTCGTCGGCAAGCATGTCGGCAAGATGATGGGCGCGCTCGGCGGCCGGCTCGGCGCGCTGCGCGATGGGCTGGCGCCCGACGGCGCCTTCGCCGACGCGCTGGTCCGCAACCTGTGGCGGGGTGAGGCACCGCCGCCCGCCGCCCTCGCCACGGTCGAGGGGCGGCTGCGCGCCTTTTCCGCCGCGCTCGCCGCGACCGATACGCCGGCACTGCTCGCCGGTGCGCTGCCGACGCCATGACCGCGCCGGAATTCTCCCGCCCGATCGCGCTCGACACGATCGGAGACGTGCCGCGCACGGTGACGGTCGAAGCCGACGAAGCGGAGCGCGCCGCGCTGGCCGCCCGCTTTGGCCTGGCCAGCATCGCCCGGCTGGCCGCGCGCGCAACCGTGTCCCTCCGCTCCGGCTTCCCTTATGCCGAAGGAGCCGTCACCGCCGCCGTCACCCAGAATTGCATCGTCACCGGCGACCCGCTGCCGGTTGCGGTCGAGGAGCCGTTCGCCCTGCGCTTCCTGCCGACGGACATGGCCAGCGATTCGGAGGTGGAGCTCGACGCCGCCGCCTGCGACACGATGTTCCACAGCGGCGGCGCGATCGACCTTGGCGAAGCGGCGGCGGAGACGCTGGCGCTGGCGCTCGACCCGTTCCCGCGCGGCCCCGGCGCCGACGCCGCGCTGAAGGCGGCCGGGGTGATCGGCGAGGACGCCTACACCCCCCTCAACGCCTTCGCCGCGCTGCAGGCCCTGAAGAAGACGTAACGCCCGCCACCGTCACCGCCGCGCGCTCTACCCCGCGACCAGGTCGTTCAGCCCGATGATCGGCAGCAGGATCGCCAGCACCATCAGCAGCACGACGCCGCCCATCAGCAGCAGCACCGCCGGCTCGACCAGCGCGACGATCGTCGCGACCAGCGCGTCCAGTTCGCGTTCCAGCTCGGCGGCGGCGCGGCCCAGCGCCTCGCCCAGCTGGCCGCTATTCTCGCCGCTGGCGACGATCGCGACAAGCATCGGCGGAAAGGCGTCGGCCTCGCCCATCGCTCGCGACAGGCTCGATCCCTCCGTCACCCGCTGCGCCACCGCCAGCGCCTGCGCGCGGATGAAATGGTTCGGCGTCACCGCCGCCGCCGCCGCCAGCGCGTCGACCAGCGGCACCGCGCTCTGCACCAGCGTCGCCAGCGTGCCGCCGAACCGCGCCGCGTTCATCTGCCGGCTCAGCCGCCGGAACGGCTTGCGCGTCGCCAGCGCCCGGTGCAGCCGCAGCCGGTTGTCCGGCACCCGCAGCCAGCGCAGCCAGAAGAACCCGCCGATCAGCAATGCCAGCAGCAAATACAGCCCGTAATTCTGCAGGCCGGAACTGAGCGCGATCAGCAGCCGGGTCAGCAGCGGCAATTCCGCCCCGCGCGACACGAACACGCGGACAATGTCGGGCACGACATACAGCATCAGCAGCACGACCATGCCAAGCGCGACGCTGGCGAGCAGCGCCGGATAGAGCAGCGCCAGTTGCACCTTCTGCTGGGTGCGGTGCCGCCGTTCGACGAAATCGGCGAGGTGGGCCAGCACGTCGGACAGCCGGCCGGACTGCTCGCCGGCGGCGATCGAGGCGCGGTAATATTCGGGGAAGGCGGCCGGGTGGTCGCCCAGCGCCTGCGCGAACGTCCGCCCTTCCAGGATCGCGCCGCGCACATTGACCAGCAGCGTGCCGACCGCGGCGCTTTCCGCCTGTCCAGCGACCAGCGCCAGCGCCTCCTCGATCCGGACGCTGCTGCCGATCAGGGTCGAAAGTTGCCGCGTTGCCGTCGCCAGCGCGCGCGGGCTGATCCGCTTGCGGGAAAACAGCGCCAGCCCCGACGCCGCCGTGGTCGCCTCCCGCGTCGGCGCGATCGCGGTCGGCAGCAACGCCCGCTCGCGCAGCGCCCGCCGCGCCCCGGCCTCGCTCGCCGCCTCGATCACCCCCTTGCTCGCCTTGCCCCGCGCGTCGACCGCCCGATACAGAAACGCCGGCATCAGCCCGCCCCCCGCCCGGCGCGGGCGCGGCCGATCGGCAAGCCCATCAAGCCTCCCGCCCGCCCGCGCCCCACATTCCCGTCCATCCCGAACCCGGCCAGAGACCGCACTGCCCCCCAACCGCCCGCAAACCGAGCCAACCCCACACCGTCCATCCCGAGCGCAGTCGAGGGACGCACAGACCCACGGCCCCCCAGCGCCAACCCACCCCCACACCGTCCATCCCGAGCACAGTCGAGGGACGCACGCTCCCGCGCGAACCCGCTCCCTCGACTGCGCTCGGGATGGACGGAGAAGCCGGGTCCATAATACCCCAAAGCCCAGGCCCCCCGCGCCCCGACCGCGCGCGGAACGGGCAGGGCCGCGCAAGGCACCACGCCCGCCATCACCCTTCGTCCCGCACCGCGCGCGCCACTTCCTCGGCGGTGGTCAGCCCGGCGCGCAGCTTCGCCACCCCGTCGTCGAGCAGGCTGGGCGAATGGCGCCGCGCCGCCTGGGTCAGCTCCGCCTCCGACGCGCCGTCGTGGATCAGCGCGGCGAACGCATCGTCGACGGCGACCACCTCGTAAATAGCGGTGCGGCCGCGATAGCCTTCATTGTGGCAGGCCGGGCAGCCCACCGCCCGCCACAGCGGTTCGCCGACCGCGATCTCCCCGCCGGTCAGCACCCGGTCGGCTTCGCCCGCGGTGTCGGCGCGGCGGCAATCGGGGCACAGCCGGCGGACCAGCCGCTGGGCGATCAACCCGACGACCATCGGCGCCAGCAGATAGCGTTCCACCCCCATGTCGATCAGCCGGGTGACGCTGCCGACCGCGCTGTTAGTGTGGAGGGTGGACAGCACGAAATGGCCGGTCATCGACGATCGCACCGCCGTTTCCGCCGTCTCCTGATCGCGGATCTCGCCGACCATGATGACGTCGGGGTCCTGCCGCAATATCGCGCGCAGCCCGCGGGCGAAGCTCATGCCGGTGCGGCTGTTGACCTGCGTCTGGCTGATGCCGGGCAGCTCGTACTCGATCGGGTCCTCGACCGTCATGATGCTGCGCTTGCGGTCGTTCAGCCGGTTCAACGCGGCATAAAGCGTCGTCGTCTTGCCCGATCCGGTCGGCCCGGTGACCAGCAATATGCCGTTCGGCCGCTCGAGCAGCCGGGCGAACACCGCCTCGTCGCGCGCGCTCATCCCCAGATTCTGCAGGTCGAGCCGAACCGCGTCGCGGTCGAGCAAGCGCATCACCACCCGCTCGCCATGCTGGGTGGGCAGGGTGGAAACGCGCACGTCGATCTCGTGCCCGCCGACGCGCAGGGTGACGCGCCCATCCTGCGGCACCCGCTTCTCGGCGATGTCGAGCCGCGCCATCACTTTGATCCGGCTGACCAGCAGCGGCGCCAGCGCCCGCTTCGGCTCGATCATGTCGCGCAGCACGCCGTCGATGCGGAAGCGGACGACGACGCGCTTCTCCTGTGTCTCGATATGGATGTCGGACGCGCCCTCGCGGCTCGCCTCCAGCAGCAGCGCGTTGATCAGGCGGACGACCGGCGAATCGTCGCGCTGGTCGAGCAGGTCGTCGACCGTCGCCGCGCTCTCCGCCAGTGCCGCCAGATCGGTGTCGAGCGCGGCGGCAAAGCCAGCGGCGGCGTTGGCGCTGTCCTGATAGGCGTCGCGCAATGCCGCATCGAACGCCGCCTCGTCGAGCGGCACGAAACGGATCGCCGGGCCGAACAACCGCTGCACCTCCAGCCGGGCCGCAAGCGGCGCGTCGGCCAGGTGCGCGCATTCGGCGCCGTCGTCGCGGACGATGACGCCATGCCGCCGGGCATAGCCATAGGGCAGGGTGGCCGCGCTCACCGGAACACCAGCGTCACGGAAACCACGCCCGGCGCCGCGCCGCGCGCGATCCGCGTTTCGGCGACGGTCACGCCGGCCTGCGCGTCAAGCGCCGCCAGCCACTGCATCACCGCCGGAAACGGCGCTGCCTCCACGATCGCGCGGGTCCGCGCCCCGTCCGCTTCCGATCGGGCTACGGTCACCCCGGCCTGCGCGGCGGCGGTCTCGACGATCGTCGCCGGCGGGCCGGACAGTTGCGCCGGCCCCTGTCCCGTCGCAGGCGCGCTGCGCAGCCGCGCGTTCAGCCGCTCCAGCGTCGCGATCTCGGTCCGCGTCTCGGCGCGGGCGGTGAAGAGCGGCTTGACGATGCCCAGCCACAGCACGCTCGCGGCCAGCAACCCGCCAAGCACGCCAAGCAACAACCGCTCGCGCGGTTCGCGGTCCCTCCACCACATCAGCAGCGCGCTCATCGCCCGCCCCCCGCGCCTTCGGCGCTCAGCGTCACCGTCGCCAGCATCCGGCCGCCCTCCTGCGTGACACCGCCCGGCGCCGCCTTCAGCCCGGCATCGGCCAGCGCCGCGCTGACCGCCGCCAGCTTCGCCGGGTCTCCGGCGGCAACGCCCAGCGTCACCGTCCCCGCCGCCTCGTCGAGCACCACCGTCTCGATCGTCGCCGCGTTTTTGACCGGAGCCAGCGCCTGCCCCAGCCGCGCGAACAGCGGCAGCGCCCGGCCCGGCGCCGTGTTGCCGCCGGCGGGCAGCAGCGCGCTCGCCTGGGCGATCAGGTCGTCGGTCGGCGCCGCGCCCGGCGCCCGCCCCTGGATCAGCGCCGCCGTTTCCGCCCGCGCCGCCGCCGCCGTCCGCTTCAGCGCGATCAGGTCGGCGCCGGCGATCAGCAGATGGGCGGCGGCGCCCACACCGACGATGATCGCCAGCCGCCGCGCCCAGCCGGGCAGGCCGGTCCGCGCCGCAGCATAGGCCCCTTGCCGCAGGTCGAGCGCCGGCGCCGTCACGCCGCCTCCCGCCGCCGCCCGGTCGATCCCTGGCTGCCCGGCCGCCTGCCAGGCCGCATCGAACGCCGCCTCCGCCAGCGCAAAGCCGCCGCCATCGTGGGTGCGGACCAGAACCCGCCCGTCCGCCGCCGCCACCGTCCAGCGCCCGTCGTCCGGCACCGGCAGGGTCAGCGCGTCGGGCACGAAGGCGGCATTGCCCAGCCCGGCGGCCGCCGCCCGCGCCAGCCAGTCGCGCATCACCGTGTGCCGCACCACTGCGGCCAGCCAGCGCCCGTCGCCCGCCGCATCGCCCAGCGCGATATGAACGGCGTCGATCGGCTCGGCGATCTGCTCCTCCAGCGCGAAGGGCAGCGCCGCCAGCCGCTTCGTCCGGTTCGGCAGCGGCAGCGATACCACGCTCAACAGCACCTGCTCGGTCGGCACCAGCACCGTCGCCGAACTGTCATAATCCGGGTCTACGGCCACCGCGCGGTCGGCCTCCAGCCGCCACAAACCGCCGCGCGGCCCGGCATCCGGCGGGACCGGGGGCGGCGCGGATGCCGGGATCGGGCGCGCTGGCGTTTGCATGCGGAGGCTCTATACAGAAGGCCATGACGGTGTTGCCAGAGTTTCTTTGTGACAGTTCCGTGTCAGACCCGCGGAAAACCGCCACAAATCCGCCTGCCCGCACGCCGGGCGCACCCCCCGCCGAACGCGGCCTGACCCTTGTCGAGATGATCGTCGTGCTGGCGATCATCGCGCTGGTCGCGGCGCTGATCGTCCCCAACGTCATCGGTCGGCCGGATCAGGCGCGGGTGACCGTCGCCAATACCGATCTGAAAACGATCTCGGCGGCGCTGAAGATGTACCGGCTCGATACCGGCGGCTACCCGACGACCCAGCAGGGCCTCGCCGCACTGGCGAAACAGCCGCAGGGCGCCGACGCACCGGCCAACTGGAACCCGGAAGGCTATCTGGCTGACGTACCGGTCGATCCGTGGGACCGGCCCTATCTTTATAAAAGCCCCGGCGATTCGGGCGCCGGTTTCGAACTCGGGTCGCTCGGCCGCGACGGCAAGCCGGGCGGCGAGGGCGTAGACGCCGACCTTGGGGTGGTCGGCTGAACCATGCGCCCCGCCGCTGCCGAGCGTGGCCTGACCCTAGTCGAAATGCTGGTGGTGCTGGCGATCATCGGCATCGCGTCGGGTATTGCCGTGCTCGGTTTCGGCAGCGGGCGCGGCGTCAATGTTCAGGCGGAAGCGCGCACGATGGCCGCCCGCCTGTCGCTCGCCGCCGATATCGAAATGGTGCAGGACCGCCGGTTGCTGCTCGCGTGGGACGATCACGGCTACAGCTTCCTCGGCTGGGATCCGAATACCCGCCGCTGGCTGCCCGAAACCGGCAACAGCCTTGCCGGCCGGCATAGGATGCCACAGGGCTTCCGCTTCGCGGTCGACGGCGCCTCGCCGGCACCGCTCGCCAGCGACGGCACCGGCCAGGGCATCGTCGCGCGGATCAGCGATGGCGGGCAGGCGTGGCAGGTGCTGTTCGACGGATTCGTCGCGGTCGCGGTGCCCGCACCGGCGGGAACGGCAGCGGGCGCGGCATGACCGAACGGGGCTTCTCGCTGATCGAAACGCTGGTCGCGCTGCTCGTCCTCGGCGTCGCCAGCGTCGGGCTGATCCGCGCGACCGAAGGCCATGTCGACGCGACGCGCGGGCTGGAGGACCGGGCGATTGCCGGCTGGGTCGCGGAGAACCGGCTGGCGGAACTGGCGCTGCCCGGCTCCCCGCCCGCCGGCCCGGTGACGATGATGGACCGGCGCTGGACCATCGCCGTCACCGAACGCCCAAGCGCGGACCCAGCGCTTCACGCCGTCACCGTCGCGGTCACGCCGGAAGGCGGCAAGGCGCCGCTCGCTACACTCGACGGCTTTGTCGATCGTGGGGCCATCCAATGAACGCGACGCTCACCCCACGCCGGATCGGCCGTGCGCTCGACCTCCTCGCGCTCCTCGTCGTCGTCTCGGTCGCGCTCGCGCTCGCCGCGCTAACCTGGCGGCTGGCGCTGGGGGCTGGCGCTCCGCCCACCGCCGTCGCCGCGCCATCGCCCGCCCCGGCACCGGTCGACATCGCGCCGCTCGTCGCACTCGCCCCGTTTGGCAATCCGGGCGCCGGTGGCGGACCGGCGGCGCCGCCGACCACCCTGCCGCTGGTGCTGAAGGCGCTGTTCTACGCGGCGCCGCCCGCTCCGTCCGCCGCGCTGGTCGCCGCCGGGGGCAAGCCGCCGCTGCGCGTCGCGCCGGGCGATGCCCTCGACGGCGCGACCGTCGTCGCGATCGCCACCGACCATGTCGAGCTGACGGTCGGCGGCCAGCGTCAGGCGCTCTATTTCCCCGGCCGGATGCAAAGCCTGCTCGCCGCCAGCGGTGCCGCGCCGGCCGCCACCGCGCCGCCGTCGCCTTCCGCGCCCGCCCCGGCGCCAGTCGCACAGCCGGCGGCGGCAGCCTCCGCGCCCGTTCTTGACTCGCCGCCCGCCCCGCCTGCAAACCGCACCGAGGCGGGCACGGAACCGCCCCGGCCCCACCCGGATTCGCGTTGAGGGGAAGCATGTTCACCCGTTCCGGCCTCCTGACCACGGCGCTGGCCGTCGCGCTGGCGCTGCCCGCCCCGCTGCTCGCGCAGCCCGGTGACTCCACCGTGTCCGGCGATGTCGTCGTCAACATGCGCGACATCGACATCGCCGACGTCGCCGAACAGATTTCGCGGATCACCGGCCGCACGCTGATCCTCGACCCGCAGGTGCGCGGCACCGTCAACGTTTCGTCGGCGACACCGCTCAGCCCGGAGGGCGTTTGGGACCTGTTCCAGTCGGTGCTGCGCGCGCAGGGCTTCGCGGCGATCCGCAGCGGCCGGGTCTGGCGGATCGTCGGCCAGGCCAACGCCGCGCGCGACGGCGGCATCGGCACGCGCGGTCGTGGCGCAGAGGTCGTCACCCGGCTGATCCGCCTGCACACCCTTGCCCCAGATCAGGCGGTCAGGGTGTTCAAGCCGCTGGTCGCCCAGTTCGGCAGCGTCGAGGCGCTAACCTCGCCCAACGCGATCGTCGTCACCGACTATGCCGACAATGTTCGCCGCATTCAGGGCCTGGCCGCCGCGCTCGACGGCGGCGCCGGCGCGGAATTTCAGGCGATCAGCCTGAAATACGGCACGGCGGAAGATGTCGTGAACGCGATCCGCGCCGTCCTCGGCGACGGCGGGCAGGCCGGCGGCCCGCGCATCGCCGCCGACGCGCGCTCCAACATCGTGCTGATCCGGGGGGAGGCGAGCGCGATGCGCGAGGCGCGGCGCATCGCCACCGCGCTCGACCAGCCGGGCGGCGCGGCGCCGACCACCCGCGTCTTCCGCCTCGCCAACAGCGATGCCGAATCGCTGACAGAGGTGCTGCGCGGCCTGCTCGGTGAAGGCGCGGCGGCAACCAATCCGGTCGCCCGCGCCCTCGCCGGCGGGCGCACGACGCGCGGCCTCGGCACTGGCCGCACCGCCGCCACCGCCGCGACCCCGTCGAGCGCCAGCCTGGCGAGCAGCATCGCCAGCGGCGCGCCGCCCGCGGCCGCCGATGCGGCCAAGCCGACGCCGGAGGGTTTCGCGACGCCGGATCTGGCGATCCAGCCGGCGCCGGAACTGAATGCCATCGTCGTGCGCGGCACCCCGTCGGCGATCGCCCAGCTCGAACCGATCATCACCGAACTGGACGTCCGCCGCCCGCAGGTGATGATCGAGGCGGCGATCGTCGAGATCAACAGTGACGATGCCGAACAGCTCGGTGTCCAGCTCGGCCTTGGCAGCGCCGCGCCGCCGGGCATCGGCTCCGGCGGCGCCACCAATTTTTCCAGCCTCGACGTGCCGTACCGGACGCTGCTGTCGGCGCTCGGCTCACCGGCCGCCGTCGGCGTCGGCAACGGCCTCAACGTCAATGTCGGCAACAGCGACTTCCGGCTGCTGATCCAGGCGCTCGGCACCTCGACCCGCGCCAATCTCTTGTCCACGCCCAGCCTGACCGTGCTCGACAACGAACCGGCGGAAATCGTCGTCGGCCAGAACGTGCCGTTCCGCACCGGCAGCTTCGGAACGGATGGCAACAGCGTCAACCCGTTCACCACCATCGAACGGCAGGACGTCGGCATCACCCTGCGCGTCGTGCCGCGGGTCAATTCCGGCGACGTGGTCAAGCTGGAGGTCAGCCAGGAAGTCTCTGCGCTGACCAACGCGGTCACCGGCGCCGCCGATCTCGTCACCAACCGCCGCAGCATCCAGACGACGGTGCTCGCCGACAATGGCGAGACGATCGTGCTCGGCGGGCTGATCAGCGACGACAGGATGCGGGTCAACAGCAAGGTGCCGCTGCTCGGCGACGTGCCGCTGCTCGGCGAACTGTTCAAGGCGCGCAAGGAAAGCCAGGCGAAGAAGACGCTGTTCGTGTTCCTGCGCCCGACGATCCTGCGCGACACCGCCGCCGCCGTCGCCGCCACCCGCGCCAAATATGGCCGCCTGCAGGGGGAGGAGGCGAACCTGTCCCGCACCCGCAGCCTGCTGCTCAGCCCGCCGCCGCCACGCCTGACCGTCGAGATCGACGGGCTGTACTGAACCGCCCCCGCACGACTCGGCCGGCACCGCGCCGACGCCTCCCCGCCCCGCCAACCCGGATTCGGCACCGCCTTTTCCGGCGCGCGGGCCTGCGTGCGCGCGGATTCCGGGCAGCTTGAAGATACATAGCATTTTCATATTGTTTTTCATGAATTGACCGGTCATAACATGTGCGGGGCCGGCGCTGCGGGCGCGGTGACGGCTACCGCGTGACAAGGCAGGCGCCCGTGTCGCCATGAAGCGTGTTCCGACGGGGCCGGGGCATGAAAGCAATGACATAGCAGAATGCAGGTCCGCTCCCCCAGCCCGTCGGCAGGATCGCCCGGTCATGCCGGAACAGGGGGGCAGGGCGTCGCAGAAGGGCCGATTTATTTTAAACCTATAGCAATTCCGGCGGTAGATCGGATTGCTTGGCAAGAAGGGGATCTGACATGCGCCTATCCATTCTCCTGTCAGCGGCGGCATGCCTGACGCTGGGCGTCGCGGCGCCGGCCACCGCCGAGCGCGTCGTCCAGCCGGGTCAACCGCCGCAGCCGACACCGCGCACCGCCACAACGGCGATCATCCACGCCGGAAAGCTGATGACGGAGCCGGGCAAGCCGGTGCTCAATCAGGCGACACTGGTGACCGACGGCGGCAAGATCCGGTCCGTCCATCAGGGTTTCGTCGATGCCGCCACGCTCGGCCTGCCGGCCGACACCCAGGTCGTCGATCTGTCGAACAAATTCGTCCTGCCCGGCTTCATGGACCTGCACGTCCACATCACCGGCAGCGGGCTGGTCGGGCGGATGTCCGGGTTGAATCTGCGCCAGGAAAATGCGTTTTTCGCGCTGAACGGCGCGACCAACGCGATGACCACGCTGCAGGCCGGCTTCACCACCATCCGCGATCTCGGCGCGACCAACGAGGCGATTTTCTCGCTGCGCGACGCGATCAACCTCGGCATCGTGCCCGGGCCGAAGATCGTCGCGGCGGGCGAGGGACTGAGCCCGACCAACGGGCACGGCGACGCCCATAACCTGAAACGCGCCTTCCTCGACGCCTCGCCGCGCGACAGTGTCTGCGACGGGCCGGAGGATTGCCGCCGCGTCGCCCGCCAGCAGATCAAGTTCGGCGCCGACGTGCTGAAGGTCCACGTCACCGGCGGCGTGCTCGACCCATCCGACGCCGGTACCGAACAGCAATTCACCGATGAAGAGCTGAAGGCGATCGTCGAGGCCGGCCATTCGATGGGCCGCAAGGTCACCACCCACGCCCACGGCAAGGGCGGCATCGATGCCGCCGTCCGCGCCGGCTACGATTCGATCGAACACGGCATGTGGGCCGACGAGGAAAGCCTGAAGCTTATGAAGGCGCGCGGGACCTACCTGATCCCGACGGTCTGGCCGATCAGCTATGTCGGCACAACGCCGGAAGCGGTGATGAAAGGGCCGATGGCCAACATCAACCCCAACTCGCTGGCCAAGCTGTTCAAGCTCGGCGACCAGCCGAAAAAGCTGGTCCGCATGGCGATCAAAATTGGCACGCCGATCGCGCTCGGCACCGATTGCGGCATCGCGCCGCACGGCACCAACGCGCAGGAAATGGTCGAATATGTCGACGCCGGGATGACCACGGTCGAGGCGCTGAAAACCGGCACGGTCAACGCCGCCGACGCCGCCGGCCTCAAGGACCGCGGCCGGCTCGATCCGGGCATGGCCGCCGACGTGATCGCGCTCGACGGCGATCCGGTCGCCGACATCAACCAGGTGATGAACGTCAATTTTGTGATGCGTGATGGCATCGTCTTCAGGCGCGACGGGCAGGAGGTGCGCAAATGAGCTGGAAGGGAACCGTTCTTCGTCGTCTCGCGGTCTGCGCGAGCGTGCTTCCGCTGGCGCTGGCCGCCCCGGCGCTGGCCGAGGATTTCGTCATCGAGAATGTGACGCTTGTCGACGGAACCGGCCAGCCGAACCAGGCGAAGATGTCGATCGGCATCGACAAGGGGCGGATCAGCTTCGTCACGCCGACGGCGGCGGCGCCCCGCGTGTCGGGCCGCCGGATCGACGGCAGCGGCAAATATCTGATGCCGGGGCTGATGGACGTGCACATCCACCTGAAGGGCGCGCGCGGCGGCGACGGCCGGCGAATGGTCGGCGTCGATCCGAAGAACCCGACCGCGCCGGTCCCGCCGGCGGCCAGCGCCGACGCGCAGGCGGCACACGCGGCCGGGCTGCAGGCGCTCGCCAGCTACCTCTATTCCGGGGTTACCACCGTTTATGACGCCGGCAACGTGCCGGAACATATCTTCGGCCTGCGGGCGGAGGAACGGGCGGGCAAGATCCTGTCGCCGCGCATCCTCGCGACCGGCTATGTCGCGACCTATCCGGGCAGCCACGGCGACAGCGGCGGCATGGCGATCGACAACTGGACGGAAGACAGGCCGAAACTCGTCAAATATCTCGAAGAGCAGAAACCCGACATCCTGAAGCTGACGCTGGAGGAACATGGCTGGGGCACGCGCCCGCTGATCCCGCTGCTGCCGCTCGACCTGATGCAGGAGATCATCCTCGAAACCAACCGCCACGGCATCCGCACCACCGCGCACACCTCAAGCGAGCTGCGCGCGACGGAAGCGATCTTCGCCGGCATCGACAGCCTCGCCCACCCGGTGATCCAGTCGCCGATCAGCCCCGAATTCGCCAAGCTGATGGGCGCCCGGAAAATGCCGATGGCAACGACGCTGACCATCGGCGAGGGCTATAGCCGGCTGGTCGAACATCCCGAATATCTCGACCAGCCGCTCTATCAGGCGTCGTACAGCAAGGCGGAGATCGACGAACTTCGCACCAAAACGCTGCCGGCATGGAAGGAGCGCGGCTGGACCTGGTGGATGAAGCTGATGACGCCGATCGCGCAGGAAAACATGCGCCAGATCGACGCCGCCGGCGGCATCATCGCCATCGCCACCGACCAGACCTTGGGGCCGGCCGTCCACCGCGAGATGGAAC
Source organism: Sphingomonas flavalba (assembly GCF_047553045.1). Lineage (GTDB taxonomy): Bacteria > Pseudomonadota > Alphaproteobacteria > Sphingomonadales > Sphingomonadaceae > Sphingomonas_L > Sphingomonas_L flavalba_A. The sequence goes on from NZ_CP180208.1 coordinate 2,800,578, forward strand.
TGCTTCAGGCGGCCGGCATTCCGGCGGCGAAAATCGTCCGCATCGCCACGCTGAACGGCGCCCGCCACATCGGCCGGGAAGACGATCTGGGGTCGATCGAGCCGGGCAAGCTGGCCGACATGGTGCTGCTCGACGCCGACCCGACGGCCGACATCGACAACGCCAAGAAGATCGTCTGGGTGATGAAGAACGGCGCGCTGATCGACGAGGACAAACTGCCGCTCGCCGGCGGTCCCCGGCCGCTGCGGCGCGCGGCGCGCTGACCCGCGCTGGGCCGTGTCGGGCAATCGGCACGGCCTGTCCCCGCCACGGGCGGGACGGACAAAAGCCCTTGCGTTCGTTCGCGGAAGTTGTATATGATTTTACATATAGTTTATACACATGAATTTACATGTGCGTGGCGCCGGACCCCGCGCTTCGCGGCAACCGGCGACGGAAGGGATGGCGTCTGATGGATTTGAGAAAAGACTAGATTATCGGCGTTTCCCGGGGGGCGGCAGGCCCTTCGCTGACCCGCCTGCCGGCGGCAGCGAAGGCGCCCCACCGGACAGGCGGCCAGGGCCAGAAGCCGTAACACGGCCGGCCCCGGCACATCGGCCACCACTGGCCGAGACAGTGCGTCCGCACGGGCGCGCGTGACCTTATGCAAAGGGGGGTTATGCCATGAACAACACCGCACGTACCAACATCCGCACCCGGTTCCTGACCACGGCAGCATCGACGCTGCTGGTCGCCGGCCTCACGACGCCGGTCTATGCCCAGTCGGGCGGCGGCACGTCCGAGAGCCAGCCGGACGAACCGGTCATCGTCGTCACCGGATCGCGTATCGCCAGCGCGGCGCTGACCGCACCCAACCCGATCTCGCAGGTGTCGTCCGAGGAATTCACCCTGAGCAGTTCGGCCACGGTCGAGAATGTGCTCAACACCCTGCCGCAGGTCGTGCCGGGCGAATCCGGTTTCACCAACAACGAGAGCAGCGGCGTCGCGACCGTCAATCTTCGCGGCCTGGGTGAGCAGCGCAACCTGATCCTGGTCAACGGCCGCCGCTACATCTTCTTCGACGCACGCCAGGTGACCGATCTCAACACCATCCCGACCGCGCTGGTCGACCGGGTGGAACTGGTCACCGGCGGTTCGTCGGCGGTCTACGGTTCGGACGCCATCTCCGGCGTCGTCAACTTCGTGCTCAAGAACAATTTCCAGGGTCTGGAAGCAACCGCCCAATACGACATCACCGGCCATGGTGACGGGGCCAAGCTGAACCTCGACGTCATCGTCGGCGGCAATTTCGCCGAGGATCGCGGCAACGCGACCTTCTACGTCAATTACTTCAAGCGCGACCCGACCATGGCCGACGCGCGCGCGCGTTCCACCTGCTTCCTGGAGGATGCGGTCGTCGCCGGCTCGCCGACGCTTCAGTGCGGCGGCAGCGCCGGCATCCCCAACGGCCGCTTCGCCGGCCTGCCGCTCGGCGCCCAGCTCGCGGCACGGCCGCAGGTCGGGGCGGCGCTCGATGCGCTCGGCCTGACCGGCATCGACGCGAACGGCTTCAAGCTGGACGATACCGGCGCCATCCCGTCGCGCTTCGTCGTCCCCGGCGACCGCTACAATTTCAACCCGGACAATTACCTTCAGCTTCCGCAGGAACGCCGCATCCTAGGCGGCATGGTGAATTATCACATCACCGATTCCGTCGAAGCCTATATGGAGGGCATCTACACCAACAACATCGTCGAAACGCAGTATGCGGCGACGCCGGTCGGCGGCAGCTACCGCTTCCAGGTCAACAGCCCCTATCTGTCGCCGGGGCTCCAGAACCTGCTGCGCGCGCTCGACGATACCGAAACCAGCGCCGCCACCCGCGGCGACGGCTTCACCACGCTCAGCATCGGCCGCCGCATTTCGGAAGGCCGGGTGAGGACCTCGCAGTTCGAACGCAATGCCTGGCGGCTGGTCGGCGGCCTGCGCGGCGACATCGGCTCGGCCAGCGACAGCTTCCTGACCGATCTGAAATTCGACGCCTATTATTCCTATGCCCGCACCCGCAATGTCACCAATTCGGAAGGGGTGATCCTGCAGGCGGCGTTCACCCAGGGCGTCACCACCGTGTTCCGCAACCCGACCACCGGCGCGACAAGCCCGTTCCCGTTCGCCGGCGTCGCCAATGGCGGAGAACTGGTCTGCGAAAACCCAGCCAATGGCTGCGTACCGCTCAACATCTTCGGCCCGAATATTTCCGATGCGGGCATCGGCTTCATCACCGGCCGCACGACCAGCAGCCAGGAAGCGAAGATGCAGGTGGCGACCGGCGTCATCACCGGCAAGCTGTTCGAGCTTCCCGCCGGCCCGGTCGGCTTCGCCGCCGGCGTCGAATGGCGTGACGTTTCCGCCTTCTTCATCCCGTCGCAGGGCGGCGTCGGCGATACCGGCCAGATTTCCGGCGGCGGCTACAGCATCAAGGAACTGTTCGGCGAAGTCCGCGTGCCGGTATTCGACGGCTTCGAACTGAACGGCGCCTTCCGCTATTCCGACTATTCGCTCCGCAATGTCGGCGGCGTGTGGACCTACGGCGGTGGCGCCACCTGGCAGATCATCCCGGAACTGATGGTCCGCGGCCAGTATCAGCGCGCCGTCCGCGCGCCGAGCGTCGACGAGCTCTACCGCGCCCAGTCCGGCATCTCCGAAGCGGCGACCGATCCGTGCGCGCTGCCGACGGCGGCGACCAACGCGACGATCCAGGCGCTGTGCGTCGCCACCGGCGTGCCGTCGGCCGCTGTCGGCAACAGCGGCATCCAGCCCAGCTTCCAGTTGCGCGGCATCGTCGGCGGCAACCCGGATCTGGAGGAAGAAACCACCGACACCTTCACGCTGGGCGCGGTGTTCCGGCCAACCTCGCGGATGAGCTTCACCGTCGACTACTATAACATCTCGATCAAGGACGCGATCTTCCGCGCGCCGCTGAACAGCGTTCTCGACCTGTGCTATAACGTGTTCCAGGACGCGACCAGCTTCTACTGCCAGTCGGTCGCCCGCCTGCCGGACGGCACGATCGGCAACCCTGGCGGGGTCAGCGCGCCATTCGACAATATCGGCGCGATCAAGACCGACGGCGTCGACGTCTCGGCGGCCTACACCTTCGACGTCAGCACGCTGCTCGGCGGCGACAGCAAGTTCAGCATCGCCGGTTCGGTCAACTGGCTGAACAAGTTCGAACTGAACCCGGTCGCGGCGATTTCCAGCCTGGTCAATGCCTGCCAGGGCGCGTTCGGCCTGACCTGCGGCGAACCGCTGCCGGAATGGAAGGGCACCGCCCGCGCCACGCTGAACGTCGACGACTTCACCGCCAGCATCCGCTACCGCTACCAGGGCAAGGTGACGGACGACCGGGTGACGCGCGGCCTGCTGACGGCCAGCCAGCTCGCCGTGCCGGTGATCAAGCCGGAACATTATTTCGACCTGTCGCTCAGCTACGACATCAAGCCGCTCACCCTGTTCGGCGGTGTCGTCAACATCTTCAACAACAAGCAGCCGCTGATCGGCAGCTCGCAGGAACAGCTTAACACCTTCCCGAGCACCTACGATCCGCTGGGCGTCCGCTTCTACTTCGGGGCGACACTGAAACTCTGACCCGGCGTGCGGCGCCACCCCCGGCGCCACTCTTCCCTCGCCGGCTATCGGGTGCCGGGCGGTCACGGGCCGCCCGGCCCTTTTCGTGCGGGCGGGTGGGGGCGCGGGCCGGTGCCGCTTCCGCCCAAGACGCACAAACTCTACCCCCGCTCCGGCACCACGTCGAAGGCAATGGTCGTGCGGTGGGCGTCGTCGTCGAACGGCACCGTGCCGTGGTAGAAATAGGACGGGAACAGCACCAGCTTGCCCACCGCCGGGCGGATCGCCCGCGCCACCCGCTCGCGCGCACCCAGCGCCAGCGCCGTCTCGCCAAACTTTATCCAGCCCTGCTGGCCATCGCCGCGCGCCACCGCCGGCGGCAGGCCGACATAGTAGCAGGAACTGATCCACCCTTCGGAATGGACGTGGTTCAGGTGGAAACCCTGCCGCCGCAGCCGGACGGACCATGACCCGGAAAAGCGGAACCCGGCCGCCTTGCGGCGCAGGAATGGATGGTCGGCATCGTCGGGCAGCGCGGCGATATAGGCGCCGACCGCCTGTTCGATCATCGCCTTCACCGCGCGGATCTCCGGCGCCGGCTGGTCGAACAACTCGCCCATCGTCTGGGTGCCCTGGCGCAGCGTCTGCTCCAGCGGATATTCGCTGGTCACGTGCAGCCTGACCAGCGCCGCCTCCAGCCGTTGGTTGAACGCCGCCGCCCCGCCCCATTCCGCCGGCGGCTCCAGCGTCTGCTCGGCGATCAGCCGGTTATAATCGTTCAGCCGCTCGGCGCGCGGGTCGCCCAGCAGGCGCCAGGCCAGCGCCTGGAACGCGATCGCCTGCTGGTCGTCGGGGTGGTGCTCGATCACCGGCGCCAGCGCCGCCAGCGCCTCGTCATAGCGTTCGCGCACGATCAGCGTCCGCACCATGTCCAGCCGCGGGCCTTTCCGCTCCGGCGCGGTGGCAATGGCAGCGGCAAAGGCACCCAGCGCCCGGTCCTCCGCCCCCGCCGCCGCCAGCGCCTGCCCCAGCCGTTCGTGGACCTCGCCGCCGCCGACCCCGCGCGCCAGCGCCGCTTCCAGCATCTGCGCCGCCTCTCCAGTCCGCCCGCCCAAACTCAGCCGGTTGGCGAGGTCGGCGAGCAGTCCGGCATCGTTCGGGTCGCGCTGCAACGCGCGAGCGTAGCTGGCGAGGTAGTGTCCGTGGTTGCCGGTCTGCCAGTAGAGCCGGTTGAGCGAATCATGGCTGTCGCGGTCACCGGGGTTCAGCGCCACCGCCCGCTCGTAGCAGGCCGCCGCCGCGTCCAGCCGGCCAAGGTCGTAATGGCAATGGCCAAGGTTGTAGTGGATGGCGGCGGTGTCCGGGCTGGCCGCCGCGCATTGCTCCAATATCGCCGCCGCCTCCGCCGCCCGCCCGGCCAGCCGCAGCGCGATCGCGTAATTATGCAGCGTCGGCACATGGCCAGGCCGGATCGCCAGCGCCGTCTGGAACGCCTCCAGCGCCGCCGGCAACCGGCCCAGCGCGCGCAGCGCCCGGCCCAGAGCAGACCACGCGCCGCCGCTCCGCTCGTTGGCCCGCGTCGCCGCCTCCAGCACCTCCAGCGCCGCCGCCGCGTCGCCCACCGCCAGATAGGCGAGACCAAGATTGGTCAGCGCCTCGCCAAAGCCCGGCCGCCGCCGCGCCGCGTCGCGATAGGCGGCGATCGCCTCGTCCGCCCGCCCCAGATCGCGCAGCGTATTGCCCAGCGTGTTGAGCACGTCCGGCTGGTCCGGCCGCGCCGCCAGCGCCCGCTGGAAATACCCGACCGCCGCCGCATTGTCCTTGCGCCCCCGCGCGATCATGCCGAGCAGCTGCAGCGCATCCGGCTGGTCCGGCGTCGCGGCCAGCATCTTGCGCAGCGCCTGTTCGGCGGCACCGGTCTGCCCGGCGCGCGCCAGTGCCAGCGCCCGTTGCAACGTGTCGCCGCTCATCGCCGCTGTCCGTTTGCCCGGCGGCGCATCGCCATAGAACCGCTCCTTCGCTTGCCGCCGCATCGTGCCAGATACACCGCGCAAACCCAAGGGAATCACCGCATCGCCCCACGCGGCTCAGGCGCTACTCCACCCGCCGCACCACCCGCCGGTCACCCCGGCGAAATGTCGCGCGGCTCGATGTCAGCGCGATCAGCCGCCAGCCGTCGACCCGGTCGCCGACCTTCAGCGTCCGTGTCCGCCCGCCGCCGATCCTGACCATCGCGCGGCCGGCGCGCGGAAAGCGGCCGACGATCCCGGCCAGGTCCGGCCCGTCGTCGGTCTGCGCGGTGTCCGTCTCCACCGCCGGCGGCCGGGTGTTGCCGAACGGGTGGCGCGCCGCCAGCCTGTCGAGCGGCACCGCGTCGGCGACCTGCATCGTCGCCGGGCGCGGCAACGGCGCGGTGGGCGGAGGCGCCCCGCCCACCCGCAGCAGCCATAGCGGCACCGCCAGCGCAGCCAGCGCGGCGGCACCGACGATCAGCGTCGGCGTCCGGTCGGCGGGCACCGGCGGCTTCATCGCGGCTGCCACAGCGCCAGCAGCGTGCCGTCCAGCCGCACCCCGCCCGCCGCCTCGTCCCGCGCCAGCGTGAACCCGGCAAAGCGCACCCCCGGCCGCGCCGCCTCGATCCGCGCGACGAAACGCAGCAATGCGTCGCCGTCGCCATGGGCGCGCAGCGCCAGCCGGATCAGCACCGGGTCGCCGACGACCGGCGCCGCCACAATCCCGTCGACGGCAATGCCCCGCGCCGCCGCCCGCAACGCGGCGGTCAGCGCCGCGATCGCCGCTGCCCGATCGCCCTCATGACGGGTCACCGCCGCCGGCCAGCGCATCGTCGGCGTCACCCCCGCCTCCGCCCGCGCCTCCAGCAGCGCGCGGTGTGCGCGCAGTTCGCGCAATTCGGCCAGCCCGGCACGGGCATGACGCCCGGCCAGCGCCACCGCCGCGCCCCACGCCGCAAGAAGCAGCGCAAGCAGAATAAGCGCGCGGTTCACGGGCGCGCCTCGAACCGGCTGCGAATGCCGCGATCGGTCACCGGCCATTGGCCGGTGCGACGGAAGCCGGGCAGCGAAACACGGTCCGGATCGGCGGCGTCGATCTCGATCGTCACCAATCCGCTGTCGTCGCGGCGGATGGCGTGGATCGCGGCGCCCGCCGGCATCGCGCGGATCGCGTCGGCGGCCAGCGCGCTCAACGGCGGCCGGGCCAGCGCCGGGCGCAGCCGCTCGGCCAGCGCCCGCTGCACTTCCGCCCGCTGCGCCGCGCCATTGTCGACCGCCGCAATCGCCCGCCTTTCGCTGGCGGCAAGCACCCCGGCGACGAACGCCGTCGTCAACGGTATGGTCAGGATCAGGCCGAGCGCGGCGAGCAGCGCGATCACCGTCCGCCGCGCCGCAGGCGTAGAGCCGCTGCCGCCTTCCACCAGCACGAAGCGTTCATGGCCGTCGCGGGCAATCACCGTCGGCCCGCCGATCAGTGGCGCCTTGCGCCGCGCCGCCGCGATCGCCGCCTTGCGCGCCATCGCGACCCGCACCTGCCGCCGTCCGCCGGCACCGGTGGTGACATGGGCGGTCCAGCGCAACTGCTCGGGCGGAATCGGCGCCATCGCTGCGACAATCGCCGCAACCCGGCCACCGGGCGGCAACGGCGCGGTCATGACATGGACGTCGGCCGGCGCCAGTTCCACCACCTCCGGCTTGCGCTCGCCCTTCGGTGTCAGCCGCCCGGCGAGGGCGTCGACCCACCAGGCCAACATTCAGCCGCCCACCAGCAACGCGACCGCGCCGGCGAAAGCGGCAATGCCCGCCGCCTGCGCCCAGCCGCCCCAGCGCGCCACCGCCGCCGCCCGGTCCGCCCCGGCAATGCCCAGTCCATAGCGGATCACCCGCGCGACCACGCCCCCTGCCGCCGCCGCCAGAGCGGCCAGCCACAGCGCCCCCGCCGACGCGAACAGCGCCGTTGCCGCCAGTGCCCACGCCGCAGCAGGGGCAAAAGCGGCAACCAGCGCCGCGCGCTCCTCCGCCGCCGCGCGCATCCGCCCGGCGGCGACACGCAGCGCCACCGCCAGTGCATGCGGCCCGTCCGCCGCCGCCAGCGCCGCCAGCGCCGGCCCGCCGATGCGCGGTTCGCCCGCAAACATCTCCGCCGCCGTGGCGCCACGCTCGGCAAGCCGGGCCAGCACCGCCCGTTCCGCCGGTCGCACCGCCGCGGCCAACGTCGCAATTCCGGCCGCAAGCCCGCCTTCGCGGGCGCAGGCATCGGCAATCCGTTCGATCAGGGCCGGGGTCAGACTGGGGCTGGCGCGTTCGATCAGGCTGACCGCGCGGGGCGGCGGCGGTGCCGGCGGCGGCAGGCCCAGCGCCTGTTCAATGGCGCTGAGCGGCGCGACACACGGCGTCACCGGTCGCCCGGTCGCAAAGCTGAGCGCGGCCAACGTCTCGGTATCGGTCGGGTCGGCCATCGCCGCGACCAGCCCGGTCGGGCCGTCGGCGAACAGGAAAGTCGCCCGCCGCGCCAGCAACGCACCGTTGACCCCGGCCGGGCGCGGCCGGGCCGGATCGACACTGTCGGCCAGCGGCAGGCCGGTCACCGCGGCAATTGCCGCCGCCATCGCCGCATCGGCGACATGGCCGTTGCGGACCAGCCAGGTCGTCGGTCGTTCGCCACTGTGCAGGCAGGCGGCGCGCGCCTGCGCGACCCCGCCCGAATCGACCACGCCACGCGCGATCAGCGCGGCGAGCAACGCAGCCTGGTCGGCGGCGGGCGCGGGTAGGGTCGCCATTCCCCCGCCTCTAGCGCGCTTCGCCCGCCATCGCCACCCCGCCGCCACGGCCCGTCTCGTTACGCCACCGTATCGGCGGATTTGGGGAACGGCGCAAAACGGCGTATAGAGGGCGGGTCAGGTCGGGCGGTGCGCCCGCGACGCGCACCGCTTCCCGGCCCAGCGACGGGAGAATGGCGATGGACACGGCACTGCCTGCTTCCTCCACTCCGGTTCCCGGCACCCCGACGCTCAGGCGCATCGGCACCGCCGATCTGCGCTGGGCGCTGGCGGCGGGCTGGCGCGATTTCCGGGCGCGGCGCGGCGACCTGATCTTCGCCGGGCTGCTCTATCCGGTCATCGGGTTGCTGGTCAGCGGTCTGGCGCTCGACCGGCGGCTGTTCGCGCTCGCCTTTCCGCTGATCGCCGGCATTTCCATCCTCGGCCCGGCGGTCAGCGCCGGCTTCTACGAACTCGCCCGGCGGCGGGAGGCCGGGCTGGATTCCGGCTGGCGCCATTTCTTCGATCCGGTACGTGGTCGCTCGCGGGTGCCGTTGGCGACGCTGACGCTGGTCCTCGCGGTGCTGTTCATGGCATGGCTCGCCGCCGCCTGGGCGGTCTACGGCGCGACGATGGGGCGCGCGCCGCCCGCCGATGCCGCCGCCTTCGCCGCCCGGCTGTTCACCACGGCGGACGGCTGGACGATGATCCTGCTCGGCAATCTCGTCGGGCTGGCCTTCGCCGTCGCCACCCTCGCGATCAGCGCGGTGTCCTTCCCGATGGTCGTCGACCAGCCGGTCGACGCCGGCACGGCGATGGCGACGTCGCTGCGCGCCTTTTCGGCGAACCGGGCGGTGTGGCTGAACTGGGGGCTGCGCGTCGCGCTGATCCTGTTCGTCGCGGCGATCCCGCTGTTCGTCGGGCTGGCGGTGGCACTGCCGGTGCTCGGCTATGCGACCTGGCACCTCTACACCCGGGCGGTCGCGCGCTGATCAGCCCCCGGCCGGCGCCGCCATGTCGACCAGCTGGTCGCCGCCAAGCGCGCGGTAGACGGCAACAAGGTTGGCGGCACGCGCCAGCCGCGTCGCGGCGACGGTGCGGCGCGCCTGATACAGCGTGCGCTGGGCGTCGAGCAGGGCAAGGTAGCCGTCGATCCCCTGTTCGTAACGGGCGGTGGTCAGGGTCAGTGTATCGACCGCCGCTTCCTGCCGGCGGATGTCGGCGGCAAGCTGCTCGTCGATCGTCGCGCGGCGGGCCAGCGCGCTGACCACGTCGCTGAACGCGGTCTGGATCGCCTTCTGATACTGGGCAAGGGCAGCGTCGCGCTGTGCCTTCGCATAAGCAAGGTTGCCGCGATTGGCCCCGCCGTCGAAGATCGGCAGCGTCGCCTGCGGCGCCACCTGCCAGGTGAACGCGTCACCGGTGAACAGCGCGGACAGCGCGCCGCTGGCCAGCCCGGCAACCGCCGTCAGCGAAATGGTCGGGAAAAAGGCCGCACGCGCGGCGCCGATCCGGGCGTTGGCGGCGCGCAGGCCGTATTCGGCCTGCACCACATCCGGCCGGCGCAGCAGGATACGTGAATCCAGCCCGGCCGGCACCACCGCCAGCAGCCCCTCGACTGTCTCAATCGCCGCCGGCAACGCCGCGTCGGCAACCGGCGCGCCGACCAGCAGCTCCAGCGCCGCGCGGTCCTGCGCAACCTGCGCGGTCAATTGCGCCTTGTCCGAACTGGCCTGCGCCAGCACCGTTTCGGCCTGGCGCAGCGCGGTGCGCGGCGCGACGCCACCTTCCAGCCGGGCACGGGTCAGCGCGACGCTACGCGCCGCACTCGCCTCGGTTTCGGTGGCGATGGTCAGCAGGCTGCGGTCGGTGGCCAGCGCCAGATAGGTGACGGCGACTTCCGCGACCAGGCTCAGTCGCGCCGCGCGCAGCGCCGCCTCGGTTCCCAGATAATCGTCGAACGCGGCGGCGCTCAAACTGCCGAGCCGCCCGAACAGGTCAACCTCGAACCCGCTCAGCCCGCCGTTCAGCGTATAGGCCTTGCTGATCCTGTCGCCGCTTTCCCCGACGCTGCCGCGCCCGCTGACGTCGACCGGGGGCAGCAGTCGCGCGTCCGCCACCCGCGCGGTTGCGCGCGCCGCTGCGACATTGGCGACGGCGCGGCGCAGGTCCTGGTTGTTGGCCAGCGCCTGGTCGATGATCGCCTGCAGGGCGGGGTCGGCGAACATCGCGCGATAGGTCAGCGTCGGCAACGCCGCCTCATCGGCGCGCAGCTCCGCCGCCCCGGCCGGCCAGGACGGCGGGATCGCCGGTTCCGGCCGCTGATAGGCGGGCGCCATGCTGCACCCGGCCAGCGCGGTCACCGCCGCCAGCGCGGCCAGCCGGTTGCGGAGGCGGGTCACGCCACCGCCTCCGTCGCCGGGGCATGGCCACGGAACAGCCGCCGGACCAGCACGAAGAACAGCGGCACGAAGAAAATGGCGAGCAGCGACGCGGTCAGCATCCCGCCGATCACCGCCGTGCCGATCGCGATCCGGCTCTGCGCGCCGGCGCCGGTCGACAAAGCGAGCGGCAACACGCCGAAGATGAACGCCATGCTGGTCATCAGGATCGGGCGCAGGCGGATGCGCGCCGCTTCCAGCGCCGCGTCGATCGGGCTTCGCCCTTCCTTCTCGGCGCGCTCGGCGAACTCGACGATCAGGATCGCGTTCTTCGCCGACAAGCCCATCGTCGTCAGCAGGCCGACCTGGAAATAGACGTCGTTCTCCAGCCCGCGCAGCGCCACCGCCAGCGTCGCGCCAACCAGCCCGAGCGGAATGACGAGGATCACCGCCAGCGGGATCGACCAGCTTTCGTACAGCGCGGCAAGACACAGGAAGATGACGAGCAGCGACAGCGCATACAGATAGGGCGCCTGCCCGCCGGACAATTGCTCCTGATAGGACAGGCCGGTCCAGGCCAGGGCAACCCCCGGCATCTCCGCCACCAGCTCGGCCATCCGCTTCATCGCGTCGCCGGAACTGCTGCCAGCGGCGGCATCGCCCTCGATCTCATAGGACGCAACGCCGTTGAAGCGGCCCAGCGTGTTGGGCGTCTGCTCCCAATGGGTGGAGGCGAACGCGGAAAACGGCGCCATCTCGCCGGAAGAAGCGCGGACGAACCACGCACCCAGATCCTCCGGCCGGCTGCGGAACGGCGCATCGCCCTGGACATAGACGCGCTTCACCCGGCCGCGGTCGACGAAGTCGTTGACGTAATTGCCGCCCCACGCCGCCGACAGGGTCGAATCGACATCGGACTGCGCAATGCCGAGCGCGGCCACCTTCTCCTGATCGACGGAGACCGACAGGGTCGGCGAATCCTCCAGGCTGTTCTGGCGTACCGAGGTCAGCACCGGGTCGGCATTGGCGGTGGCGAGCAGCGTCGCCAGCCGCTGCTTGAACTCCTCGCGGCTGAGGCCGCCGGCATTGAGCAGTTCCATCGAGAAACCGCTCGACTGGCCAAGGCCGCGGATCGGCGGCGGGTTAAGCACGAACACCTGCGCGTCGCGCAGATGGGCGAGCGCGGCATTGGCGCGGCGGTTGATCGCGGCGGCGCTGTTGTCCTTGCCCGGCCGCTCGTCCCACGGCTTCAGCGACAGGAAACCGCGCCCGGCATTCTGGCCCTGCCCGGCCTGGCTGGCGCCGCTGACCGTATAGACGGTGGCGATATTGTCGCTTTCCTCCTCGCGGAAATAACGTTCGATCTCCAGCGCGGCGGCCAGAGTGCGGCTCTGCGTCGCGCCGGGCGGCAACGTATACTGGAGCGACGCCCGCCCCTGATCCTCCGCCGGAAGGAAACCGGTCGGCAGCCGGATGAAGGTAACGACCAGCACCGCCAGCACCGCCGCGAACACCAGCAGGGCGGCCGGCACCCGTTCGAAGATCGCCCGCACCGCGTCGCGATAGCGCTTCGACATCCGCGCGAACCAGGCGTTGAACCGGTCGCCGGCACGGCGGGCGCCGGCGACGAAGCGGTTGCCACCCTCCGCGTCGTCCGTAGCGCCGGCGGGCCGCCGTTTCAGCAGCGACGCGGTCAGTGCCGGGGTCAGGATCAGCGCGACCAGCACCGACAGCACCATCGACGACACCATGGTGATCGAAAACTGTTTATAGATCACCCCGGTCGATCCGCCGAAAAACGCCATCGGCAGGAACACGGCGGACAGCACCAGCGCAATCGCGACCAGCGCGGTCTGGATCTCGCCCATCGACTTGATCGTCGCTTCGCGCGCGGTCAGGTGCGGCTCCTCCTCCATCACCCGCTCGACATTCTCGACGACGACGATCGCGTCGTCGACCAGCAAGCCGATGGCAAGAGCCAGCCCGAACAGAGTCAGGGTGTTGATCGTGAAACCGGCGGCGGCGAGGATGCCGAACGTGCCGAGCAGTACCACCGGCACCGCGATCGCCGGGATCAGCGTCGCCCGCCAGCTTTGCAGGAACACGAACATCACCAGCACGACGAGGATGATCGCCTCGATCAGCGTCTTCACCACCTCGATGATCGACAGGCGGATGAAGGCGGTGGAATCGTTCGGCAGAGCGTAAGTCACACCGGGCGGAAAACTGTTGGCCGCCCGTTCCTGGATGAAGGCGCGCACCTGGCGCGCGGTCTTCAGCGCATCGGCGCCGGGCGCGAGCTGCACGGCGATGCCGGCGCCGGGGTGGCCGTTCAGCCGGCTGACGGTGGAATAGCTCTCGCTGCCCAGCTCGACGCGGGCGACATCCTGCAACAGCACCTTGGCGCCGTCGCTCTGGGTTTTCAGGATGATGTTGCGGAACTGTTCGGGCGTGCTCAGCCGCGACCGGGCGGTGACGACGGCGTTCAGCATCTGGTCGTCGGGTGCCGGCTGGCCGCCGATCTGGCCGGCGGCGACCTGGGTATTCTGCGCCTGAATCGCCTGGATCACATCGCGCGGGATCAGCTTGTAATTGGCCAGCTTGAACGGATCGAGCCAGATGCGCATCGCATATTGCGATCCGAACACATTCACGTCGCCGACGCCGTCGATCCGGCTGATGTCGTCCTGCAGAGTACTGGTCAGGAAATCGCTGACGTCGCGGCTCGTCATCCGATCGGTCTGGTCATAGATCGACAAAACCATCAGAAAATCGGCGTTTGACTTGGTGACCACCAGCCCTTGCTGCTGCACCTGCTGGGGCAGCCGGGGCAGCGCCTGCTGCACCTTGTTCTGTACCTGCACCTGGGCGATGTCGGGGTCGGTACCCTTAGCGAAGGTGACCGACACGTTGACCCGCCCGGCCGAACTGGACGAGGACGAGAAATACAGCAGCCCGTCGATGCCGGTCAGCTGCTGCTCGATGATCTGGGTAACGCTGTTCTCGACCGTTTCGGCCGACGCGCCGGGATAGGCGGCGCGGATGTTGACCGACGGCGGCGCGATGTCCGGATATTGCTCGACCGGCAGGGTCAGGATGCCGCCGAGCCCGACCAGCATCACGACAATCGCGATGACCCAGGCGAAGATCGGCCGGTCGATGAAGACGCGCGACAGCATGGGTTAACTGCCCGCGCCGCGGCCGGTGGCGGCCGGGGCGGCCTTCGACCCCGCCGGCACCGGTTTCACCTTTTCCCCCTGCTTGATCCGCCCCAGCCCCTCGACGATCACCCGGTCGCCCGCCTTCAGCCCGGCGGTGACCAGCCAGGCGTCGCCTACCGTCCGGTCCGCGACGATCGGCCGCGACACCGCCTTGTCGTCCGGGCCGACCAGCACCACCGTCGCCTTGCCGGTCGGGTCGCGCGACACGCCCTGCTGCGGCACCAGCATCGCGTTTTGCGCGGTCATCTGCGACAGGCTGGCACGCACGTACATGCCGGGCAGCAACAGGCCGGACGGGTTCGGGAAGCGGGCGCGCAGCGTCACCGCGCCGGTGCTCTGGTTGACAGTGACCTCGCTGAACTCCAGCCGGCCGGGCAGCGGATAGTCGCTGCCGTCCTCCAGCTTCAGCCGAACCTCGGCGCTCGACGGGGTGGCGCCGCCGCTCGCCAGACTGCGGCGCAGCGCCAGCAGCTCGGTGCTCGACTGTTGGATGTCGACGAAGATCGGGTCGAGCCGCTGGATCGTCGCCAGCGCCTGCGTCTGGTTGGCGGTGACCAGCGCGCCGGTGGTGACGAGGGACCGGCCGATGCGACCGGCGATCGGCGCCGGCACACTGGTGAAACGCAGGTTGATCCGCGCCGCCTCCAACTGGGCACGGCTTTGGGCGATCGCCGCCTCGGCCTGGCGGGCGGCGGCGAGCGCGTCGGTATAATCCTGCTTGGCGACCGCCTCGATCTCGGCGAGCGGGCGGTAACGGTCGGCCCTGGCCTTCGCCGCGCCATAGACCGCCTGGGCGTTGGCCAGATTCGCTTCCGCCTGGCTGACGGCGGCACGGTACAGGCTGGGGTCTATCTGGTAGAGGGTCTGGCCGGCGCCAACCATGCCGCCTTCGGCGAACTGCCGCGCCTTGATGATGCCGGAAACCTGCGGGCGGACCTCGGACGTCTCGAACGCGGCAGTGCGGCCCGCCAGCTCGCTGAACAACGGCACCGCCTCGGTCTTCACCACGACATAGCCGGCCTCCGGCACGCGGGTCTCGCGGTCGTCTCCGCCCCCGGCGCAACCGCTCAGGACGAGCGCGAGCATCGCCATCGGCAGCACGATTCCCGCCTTGGCCTTCATGCGGGCATTCCTTCTACTATCACAGGGCGCCGCGGGCGCGACCACCCAAACCGCCTACGGAACGACTGCTGCCCGAATCCGGCGGATTCACGCCATCCATCGGCGATTCGGACGCTGGCGATAGGCCATTGGCGGGGCGGAAGGTCAACCCTTGCGCCTGAAAATCAACACGGTTTGGAGATAAAAGCGTCAATCTGGACGGATCAGCTCCGCCATCGCGCCTTTTCGCCCCCGGAAAGCCGCTCAGTCGGCGCCTGACGCGGCCATCGCGGCGGCGGCGGTCGCCGTTGTCGGGGCGCGGGCACGTTCGCCGGGGCGCAGCGCCATCAGTCGGCCGAGCTGCGCCTTGAACGCCCGCAGCTCAGCCCCGGCGAGCTGCGCGGTCGAGGTGAATTTCACCGACAGCGGATTGACCGGCCGGCCGCCGCGATACAGCTCGTAATGCAGGTGCGGGCCGGTCGACAGCCCGGTGGATCCGACA
The DNA here is from genome assembly GCF_047553045.1 of Sphingomonas flavalba. Taxonomy (GTDB): domain Bacteria; phylum Pseudomonadota; class Alphaproteobacteria; order Sphingomonadales; family Sphingomonadaceae; genus Sphingomonas_L; species Sphingomonas_L flavalba_A. Next base: position 2,816,160 of record NZ_CP180208.1, read on the forward strand.
TAGCCGATCAACTGGCCCTGTCGGACACGCTGGCCATTGCGCGCGACAATCCGGCTCATATGGGCGTAACCGGTGCCGATATTGCCGGAATGGTTGATCCGCACGTAATTGCCGTGGCCGCCATGGCGCCCGGAAAAGCTGACGACGCCGTCCGCCGCCGCGTAGATCGGCGTGCCGGTCGGCGCGCCGAAATCGATGCCCTGGTGCATCCGGCTGTAACCGAGCAGCGGGTGCATCCGCATGCCGAAGGACGATGTCTGGCGGCCGGTCACCGGCCGCGCCATCAACCCCTTGCGCTCGCCGACCCCGCTGGTGTCGAACCACTGGCTGCGCCCGGCTTCTTCCCAGTTGAGTAGCCGCACCTGCCGCTTGCCCTGGCTGAGGCCGGCGTAGAGTAGCTTGCCGGTCTCGGTCTCTCCCGTCTCGGCACGGCGGTGGGCGACGATGATGTCGAACGTCGCCGCCGACCCGATCGATTCGACCGGCGTCTTGCTGGCGATCGCCTTCAGATAGGCTTCGACCACCTTGGCCGGCGCCCCGGCGGCACGGGCCGACCGGTACAGGCTGGAACCGACCGTCCCCTGAATCCGCAGCGGCGTGTCGTCGACCGCGATCGGGATACGGCGGACGCGGAGCGCGCCGTCGATCCGCTCGACCGCCAGCTTCAGGTCGAAACGGGCACGAAAGCCAAGGCCGTCAAGCGGGCGCGGCTGGTTGCGGTCGGGCCGGCGGCCGAGATGGACGTCGAGGCGGGTGCCGGCGGCAATGTCGGTCAGCGGCACGACGCCGCCGACCAGCGCCGCGACGGCCTTCGCCTCGTCGGCGCCGACCCCGGCGCGCTGGAGGACCCGCGCGAAGCCGTCACCCTGGCCGATCGTCGCGCTGAGCTGGATCGACGGGCGCTCCGGCGTGTCGGTCAGCGGCTGGACCAGTTCGGTCGCCGCCATCCGCCGCCCGGTGTCGCCGCCCCAGGCGAGCGGGGCAATCGCCAGCGCCCGCGCATTCTCCCACGCGGCGGGGGGCATCGGCGCCGGCGTCGCGCCGGGTATCGCGTCGGAAAGACCGGGGGACAGCGCCATCGCGGCGGTGCACAGCGCGCCAAGCGTCGCCAGCCCGCGCCACCAGACCGCCGATCCGATGCGATGGCCGAGGTCGGGCACCAGTTCGACATTGGCGAGGTGGTCGTGAACACGGTCGAGCGGCGATGCAGTGACGACGCGGCGCCCGAATGCGGGCGTGCGGTCAAGCGCTGCGGCGGCTGAGCCGAATCCGAAGTCCTGGCGCTGATACAATGTTGGGAAAGCCCCCGAAATCCGCCCCGGCCGCCTAGCGCGCGGTCCGGCGAAGTACTGTGGCCGGATCACGGTTAAAGTCAAACTAACACAGGCGCGCACGATTTGCCGCTGCGGTGAATCGTTGGCTGCCGGCGATAAAGCGTTCGGCGGCGCCGCGGCGGTTGCGCTTGACGCGCGCATCGCCGATCTAACGGGCATGACTGCGTTCGCGTCCTCCCCGGTGGCGGCGGTGCTCGGCCCGACCAACACCGGCAAGACCCATCTCGCGGTTGAGCGGATGTGCGGCCATTCGAGCGGAATGATCGGCTTTCCGCTCCGCCTGCTGGCGCGCGAGGTCTATGACCGGGTCGTCGCGATCAAGGGCGTGGCATCGGTCGCGCTGATCACCGGCGAGGAAAAAATCGTCCCGCCAACCGCGCGTTATGTCCTGTGCACGGCGGAAAGCATGCCGCTCGACCGCGACGTCGCCTTCGTCGCGATCGACGAGGCGCAGCTCGGCGCCGACCCGGAACGCGGCCATGTCTTCACCGATCGGCTGCTGCGCGCGCGCGGGCGAGAGGAAACGCTGATCCTCGGCGCCGACACGCTGCGGCCGATGCTGCGCGCGCTGCTCCCCGGCACGGAAGTGATCGCGCGGCCGCGCTTCTCCACCCTCGCCTATGCTGGCGAAAAGAAACTGTCGCGCCTGCCGAAACGCTCGGCCATCGTCGCCTTCTCCGCCGAAGAGGTCTACGCGGTGGCGGAAATGCTGCGGCGGCTGCGCGGCGGCGCGGCGGTGGTGATGGGCGCGCTGTCGCCGCGCACCCGCAACGCCCAGGTCGCGCTGTTCCAGGCGGGAGAGGTCGACTATCTGGTCGCGACCGACGCGATCGGCATGGGGCTGAACATGGATGTCGCCCATGTCGCCTTCGCGTCGCTCACCAAGTTCGACGGCCGCCGCCAGCGCCGGCTGACCCTGGCGGAAATGGCGCAGATCGCCGGGCGCGCCGGCCGCCACCAGCGCGACGGCACCTTCGGCACGCTGGCCGGACGGGACACGTTCCGGCCGGAAGAGGTCGCAGCGATCGAGGAACATCGCTTCCCGCCGCTCGACCATCTCTACTGGCGCGACGGCGCGCCGCCGACCGACACGCTCGACGGACTGATCGCCGCGCTGGAACGACGACCGGACCAGCCGGCGCTGCGCGCCGCGCCGGAAGCGACCGACCTTGCCGTGCTGAAACGGCTGGCGGGGGAAGACTGGGTCCGCGCCCGCGCCGCCGACCCGGCGATGGTCACGCGGCTGTGGGCGGCGTGCGGCCTGCCCGATTTCCAGAAGACCGGCGCCGATCAGCACAGCCGCTTCGTCGCCCGTGTCTTCCGCGCGCTGAGCGAGGGGAACGGCCATGTCCCGCACACATGGTTCGCCGACGCGATCGCCCGGCTCGACAATGTCCAGGGCGATGTCGAGACGATCGCCGGGCGGATCGCGGCGGCACGCAGCTGGGCCTATATCGCCAACCGCGCCGACTGGCTGGCCGAACCGGCCCACTGGGCCGAACGCGCCCGCGCGCTGGAGGAACGGCTGTCCGACGCTCTGCACACCGGCCTGACCCAGCGCTTCGTCGACCGGCGAACGACGGTGCTGATGCGCGAGCTCGGCGCCGACGCCGCGCTGCTGCCGGTAACGGTCGACGCCGCCGGGGAAGTGCGCGTCGACGACGAGCCGATCGGCACGCTGACCGGCTTCGCCTTCCGCCCCCTGCCCGACGCGCGGGCGGCGGACCATCGCAAGCTGATCGCCGCCGCCGAGCGTCGGCTGGCCGGCGAGCGCGCGGCGCGGGCGCGGGCATTGGCCGCCGACGGCGACGACGGCTTCGCGCTGCTGACCGAGGCCGGCGCCCCGCCGGCCATCGCCTGGCGCGGGCTGCCGGTGGCGACGCTGGGCAAGGGAAAGGGGCTGTTGCGCCCGGCGGTGCGGCTCGACCGAGCGATCGCCGCCTTGCCGGACGCGCAGCGGGCGGCGATCGCCGCCCGGCTGACGATGTGGGTCGACGCGCAGGTCGCACGGCTGCTCCAGCCGCTGGCACGGATCGCCGCCGCCGGGCGCGACCCGCAGACGCCGCCGCCGCTGCGCGCACTGCTCGTCCCGCTCGGCGAGGCGGGCGGGCTGATCGCGCGGCCGGTGGTCGAACCGGCGCTCGCCGGTCTCGACAAGGTGCTGCGCTATCAGGCGCGCAGGCTTGGCATCACCATCGGCGCGCTCGACATATTCGTCGCCGCGCTGCTGAAACCGGAAGCGATGCGCTGGCGGCTGGCGCTTGGCGCGGCGCTGGCGGATGGGGGCATGCCGCCGGTGCCGCCGGCAGGCGCGGCGCTGCTGCCGTTCGATCCCGTCCATGCGGCCGCCGGCTACCGCCCGCTCGGCGATCAGATGCTGCGCGTCGATCTGGTCGAACGCATTGCCCGCGCCGCCCATCAGGCGCGCGACGGCCGCCGCCGCTTCGCCCCCGATCCGTCGCTAGCGACGTCGATGGGGCTGAGCGCCGCCTCCCTCGCGCGGCTGATGGAAAGCCTGGGCTTCCGTGCCCAGCCCGCCGGGGCGGAGCAGGCGGCGGGCTGGACCTGGGCGCCGCGCCGCCGGGCGCGCGCGTCCGCCGCCATTGCCCGTCCGGGCAATGCCTTCGCCGCGCTGGCGGCGCTCGGTCGCCATGACGGGTGAGGCGCTGCGCCTCGACAAATATCTGTGGTTCGCGCGGCTGGCGCGCAGTCGCGCGGTAGCGCAGGCGCTCGCCGAGGCAGGCCATCTGCGGATCAACGGCCGGGTCGTCGACCGCGCCCATGCGCCGGTCCGCGTCGGCGACGTGCTCAGCTACGCGGCCGGCGGCCGGGTGCGGGTGATCCGGATAGAGGCTATGCCGGCGCGGCGCGGCCCGGCGGCGGAAGCACGCGCCTGCTATACCGACCTCGTGCCGGAGTGATAACGACTTGCAACAGGCCGCAAAACATTGACGGGCGGAGTCGGGCGCAATAGCGGGGGGCGAATGCCCCTTGGAGCCGTGTTGCCATGACCTACGTCGTTACCGATGCCTGCATCCGCTGCAAGTATATGGATTGCGTCGAAGTCTGTCCGGTCGACTGCTTCTACGAAGGCGAGAATATGCTGGTCATCAACCCCAGCGAATGCATCGACTGCGGCGTCTGCGAACCGGAATGCCCGGCCGAGGCGATTTTGCCGGATACCGAAAGCGGGCAGGAACAGTGGCTGGAACTGAACGCCACTTTCTCGACCCAGTGGCCAAACATCACCCGCAAGCGGGAACAGCCGGCCGACGCCGACGAGCATAAGGGCGAGGAAGGCAAGTACGACAAGTATTTCTCGCCGGAGCCGGGCCAGGGCGACTGAGTCGCCTACCACCGCCACACCCGATGAAAGCCCCGCTATTCCGCCGTTTTGACGGTGGGCTGGCGTTTTTGCTGCGAATCTGTTAAATCAGTCGCCGATCGCAACGCATGTCCCTCATCGCGTCCGCAAGAAAGGCTGTTCTATCCCGCCCTCACGAGTGCCTTGCGCCCTTCAGGCGAATGCTCTCGCGCGGATGCGCATCCCAATTCAAGAAAGGTCGCTAAGCAAATGGCTGCAAAGGCGCTGAGCTTCGATGTCGGTGATTATGTTGTCTATCCCAAGCACGGTGTCGGTCGGGTCGTCGAACTCCAGCGACAGGAAATAGCTGGGATCAACCTCGAACTATACGTCCTGCGCTTCGAAAAGGAGCGGATGACCCTGCGGGTGCCGACCAACAAGGCCGAAAGCGTCGGCATGCGCAAGCTGTCGTCGGACAAGACACTGCAGGAAGCCTTGCAGACGCTGACCGGCAAGCCGCGGGTGAAGCGCACCATGTGGTCGCGCCGCGCGCAGGAATATGAAGCAAAGATCAACTCCGGCGATCTGGTGTCGATCGCCGAGGTGGTCCGCGACCTGTTCCGCGCCGACGACCAGCCCGAACAGAGCTATTCCGAACGTCAGATCTTCGAGGCCGCCGCCAGCCGGCTCGCCCGCGAACTGGCCGCGATGGAACAGGTCGACGAACCGAAGGCGCAGGCCAAGATCCACGAGATCCTCGACAAGGCCGCCGCCATCCACAACAAGGCCAAGGAAAGCGCGGTCGAAGCCTGACCGGCAGTCCCAGCGAACAGGTCTGAAAAGGGGCGGTCCGGCGGGCCGCCCCTTTTTTGTGGACCCACTCCCCATCCTTGCCGTATTATGACGGCAATACAGCAAGGAGATACCGCCATGCGCATTTTCGCCGCCGCGCTGCTCGCCACCGCGCTGGCCGCCTGCACCCCAGGCAGCGCCAGTAACAGCCAGGCCAGCGGCCAGACCACCAGCCGCAGCTTCCCCGCCAGTGGCTTCGACCGCATCCAGCTCGCCGGGTCGGACCGGGTGATCGTCAGGGTCGGCGAACGCGAATCGGTGACCGCCACCGGCGACACCGCCGTGCTCGACCGGCTGGAGATAGAAGTCCGCAACGGCCGCCTCCGCATCGGCCGCAAGCGCAACAGCGGCTGGGTGCTGTTTTCCGACGGGTCGCGCGGCCACGCCACCGTCACTGTCACCCTGCCGAAACTGACCGAAGCGACGATCGCCGGATCGGGCGACATGGACGTCGACCGCGCGTCGGGCGACCGGTTCGACGCCGGGATCGCCGGATCAGGCAATTTGCGTCTCGCCGCGCTGGACGCCGGCAGCGCGTCGTTCGACATCGCGGGGTCGGGCGACCTCGTCGCCGCCGGCACCGCCGGCACGATCGCCGTGTCGATCGCGGGATCGGGCAATGTCGACGCCGCCGCGCTGAAAACCCAGCGTGCAAAGATTTCGGTCGCCGGCTCGGGCGGCGTCCGCGCCGGTGTCGACGGCGAAGCGGATGTATCGATCATGGGGTCGGGCGACGTCGCGATCACCGGCAAGGCCAGTTGCCGGGTCTCACGCATGGGGTCCGGCACGGTGCACTGCCCCGCTCAGGGCTGAGCAGCGACAGCGCCGTTGCGGCGGCCCGCGCCGGCGGGCATGGTCGGTGGATGCCATCGCGCCGCGCCCTGCTCTCCGCCATCCTGTTCACCGCCGCCGCGACGCCCGCCGCCGCCGCCGAACGGACGATCGGCATTACCAGCTTCGACCGGATTCTGGTCGAGGGGCCTTATGCGGTCACCGTCGTCACCGGCCGGGCGGTCTCGGCGCGGGCAACCGGCGCGCTGCGGGGGCTGGACGGCCTGTCGCTCAGCGTTGACGGCACGACGCTGCGGGTGCGGGCAACCGGCAGCGCCTGGGGCGGCTATCCGGGCGAAGCAGCCGGGCCGGTGCGGCTGGCGCTGACCACCCCGTCGCTGTCCGTCGCACGGGTTCTCGGCAACGGGGCGCTGACCGTCGATGCGATGCGCGGCCCCCGGGTCAGCCTTGGCGTCGAAGGCGCCGGCACCCTCGTCGTCACCCGGGTCGATGCCGATCGCACCGATCTCGCGCTCGCTGGATCGGGAAGCCTGACCGTCGCCGGCACCGCCAAGGCGGCGAACGCCGTGGTCCGCGGCAACGGCGCGCTCGACGCGGGCCGGCTCGCGGCGAACGATCTCACCGTCAACAGCCAGGGCGGCGGCCAGCTCACCGCCCGCGCCGGCCACGCCGCGACCGTCATCGCCAACGGAACCGGTGACGTGACGATCCTCGGCGCCCCCGCCTGCACCGTCCGGCATCAGGGGTCCGGCACCGTCCGCTGCGGCGACGGCCCGCCGCGCTGACCGCGGCAGGCCCGCGCCCACACCTAGAACGCCGCCTTCACGGTCAGGCCATAGGTCCGCTGGTCGCCCGGCTGGCCGATCACCAGCCCGGTATTGCCGGACTGGACCGACAGGAAGTCGAAATAATTGACGTTGAACGCGTTGCGCACCCAGCCATAGACGTCCCAGCCCCCGGCGGCGCGGAAGCCAAACCGCAGGTTCGACAGCGCATAGCCCTTGATGTCGGTGTAGCGCGAGCGTGACGGGTTGGACGAGAATGTCGACCGGTAACTGCCGTCGAAACCGGCATAGACATGGCCGTCCTGCCCCAGCACATGCGCCGGCACATTATATTCGCCCCCATAGGACAGCGCCCATTTCGATACGCCGGGCAGGATCTGGCCCGATATGTCGCAGAACGGCAGGCTGGGGCCGCCCGGCGTGCCGGCCGGCGCCGGTGTCTGGCCGGCGGCGACAGCGGTGCCGCCGGCCAGTTCCGGTGGGCAGGGCGCATCGACGAACTTCGCATATCTGGCGTCGGTGAACGCGCCGTTCGCGTACAGGCTAAGCCGCTCGCTCGGTCTTAGCGCGAAATCCGCCTCGATGCCCCTGACCCGAACCTTCGCGGCATTGGCAAGATAGCCGCGGATCACGCCAAGCTGCCCGTTGGTGACGGTCGCCTGAAAATTCTTCACGTCGGTCCAGAAGCCGGCGATGTTCAGCGTCGCCCGCCGGTCGAGGAACTGGGTCTTCAACCCGACCTCGAAGTGGTTGACGCTCTCCGGCTTCACCGTCTGCACCGCCAGGATCGGGTTGTTGGCGGCGTCCAGCGGCAGGCCGGACAGGTTGATGCCGCCCGACTTGAAGCTCCTGGCATAGGTCGCATAGCCAAGCACGTCCGCCGCGAAATCGTACGACAGGGTGAAATCGTAGGACAGGTTCCAGTCGCTGAACTTCGGCTGGTAACTCTGCGGCGCCAGCACCCCGCGCTGGTCGGAATTGAGCGTGGTGCCGCCGCTCCCCGTCACCACCGTCGCGATGTAGGACCCGCTCTTCTTGTCGTAATTGACGCGAAGGCCGGGCTGGACGCGCAGCCGGTCGGTCAGCTTCCAGGTCAGCTGGCCGAACGCGGCCAGGCTGGTGTTGCTGAAATCGATATCGTTGTCGGACCGCAAACCGTCGAGCACCGTCGGGTCGAAAGCGGCAGGCCGCGCCGGGTTGATCAGCCAGCGGCTCGCTGCCGGCCCCTGCACCTGCACGCCCGACGTGTGCACCGTCTGGTGGAAACCGAACAGGCCGACGACATAGTCGACCGCGTCGCCGAACCCGGCATAGCGGATTTCCTGCGTCCATTGCCGCTGCTTCGACGGGTTGGCCGACACGGTGGTGATCGGCAGGCCGATGAAGTCGCGGTCGTTGGACGGGTCCCAGTTCCAGAACCGCCAGGCGGAAACGGAGGTCAGCGTCCCCGCCCCCAGCTCCCATTCGGCGCGCAGCGACACGCCGCCCAGCGCCTGCTTCGCCTTCAGATCGCCGTCGAGGTCGGTCACCCGGTCGAACGGGTTCAGGCTCGGCGGCGCATAGTTGAACGCTGCGGCCAGCGCCGCATATTGCCGGTTGAGCGGCCGCTGCGTCGCGCCGGTCCGCACATAGACCTGGCCGCAGCATTCCGGGTTCTGGCGGTTATAGTCGCCGGCCAGCGTCAGGTTCAGCGTGTCGGTCGCGCGCAGCAGCACCTGCGCTTTCAGCCCCAGATTGTCCTGCGCGTTGATCCGGTTGCCGGTCGCGACATTATACAGCGTACCGCGCCGGTGGGTGCCGGCGGCGGCGATGCGGATCGCCAGCCGATCGTCGATCAGCGGACCGGACACCGCCGCCTTGGCCTGCACGAAACCCAGATTTCCATAGCTGACCTCAATCCGCCCTTCCGGCGAAAAGCTCGGCGGACGGCTGGTGATGTTGATCGCCCCGGCGGTGGTGTTCTTGCCGTATAACGTGCCCTGCGGCCCACGCAGGATCTCGATCTGCTGGACGTCGAGGAAGTCGAAGGTCGTGGCGGCGCTGCGCGCATAGAACACCTGGTCGACATACAGGCCGACGCCCTGCTCGATACCGTCGTTGGTCAGCCCGAACGGCGCGCCCAGCCCGCGGATGTTGGCGGCGGAATTGCGCGGGTTGCTCGAAAAGAACTGCACCGTCGGCTGCAATTGCTGCAATTTGCCGACGTTGAAGCTGCCGGTCGCCTCCAGCGCGGTGTCGTTGACCACCGAAACCGCCAGTGGCACCTTTTGGATCTTCTCTTCGCGCCGCCGGGCGGTGACGACGATGTCGCCGCTCGCCGGGTCTGTCGCCGCCACCGCTTCGGCGGCCGCCTCGGCGCCCGGTGGCGCCAGCAGCGCGGCCAGACCGGCGCCGGCCATCAGCAGATATCTGTGCATGTCGTCCTCCCTTTTGAGGAGAGAAACATAATCTCATCTATTTTAGTAGAGAAATAGCGGAAAATCTATCTTTCCGCAAAGCCCCGCTTCGCGACGTTGCCAAGCCTTAGGCCGTGTTGCCAAAAGGGATTCGGTCGAATTCTATCAAGCTGACCACAGTTGAGAAAGACTTGGTGAGCCGGCGAGTGATCCGGTATCGATCGTCGCGGCCGGACGATGGCCCGCTGCGGCAGCGGCTGCGCGAGCTGGCCGCTGAACGTCGCCGGTTCGGCTACCGGCGCCTTGGCCGTCTGCTGGCGCGGGAGGGCATGACGCCCAACCATAAGAAGCTGCCGAAGGTCTATCGCGAGGAGAAGCTATGGGTCCGTCGTCGCGGTGGCCGCAAGCGCGCTTTGGGCATGCGGGCACCGGTGGTGCTGCCGGACGGCCCGAACCAGCTCTGGTCGCTGGACTTCGTCTCCGATACCCTGACTTACAGCCGGCGGTTCCGCATCCTGTGCGTGGTCGACGACTACACGCGCCGCGCTGGGGCGCGCACTCGGGGTACCCTCGTTCGCCGCCACTTTGCGGTCATGGAGGAACAGCAGGCGATTGATGCGGCGCTGCTCTACATGGAGCTTGAACGGCTCAAGCGGGCCGCTCCCGCCATCAACGCCATGCTGGCGCGCTTGCGCCCTGCCGCCGCGCCCATGCCCGCGTCTTTGGTCACTCCCGAGCCTCAGCCAGTCGCGCCCGCCGTTCTGGCGCCGCCTGCGATTCGTCCCGGTGCGCCCGACATGCCCTTTGACCTGCGCCAGCGCCTCGGACTGCGATAACCACAATGGCGGGCATCCGGGCCTTGCAGAAGCACATGGCGAAGCTGGAGGATGCCGAGAAGCCGCGACCGTCCCCGTTCGCCGTTCTCTATGGCTCGTTTGACGCATGGGTTGAGCGCGAGGTGCTTCCCGGTATCGAAAGCGGGGCACTGGACCATAGGGATATGGTTGCCGTTGTCGCTAGCCTCCGCCGCTGGGAGCAGGATGGCACATGGAGGCAGGCATATGCAGATGACTACTCGGGTTGAAGCAGTTCCGCAGGCTTCGTGCCAAGCGCCGTCGCGATCCTGACCAGAACCAGAACGGACGGGTTGCGCTTTCCACGTTCTATGCCACCAACATAGGTAAGGTCGATCTCCGCCGCGAACGCCAACTGCTCTTGCGTCATATCGGCGTGCTGGCGGAATCGCCTCACATTTTTTCCGACAATGCCGCGCCAATCGTCCATCTCGCGATGGATGGGGACCGGGTATATATTCTCTAGGGAATGTAGTCCCTATTAATCGTTTGTTGTTAGAATGAGCATTGTTTCGGGCTTTTTGTGGGATGGGTTATGGAAGTTTTGGCGATCATTGTGCTGCTATGCGCGTTCATCTGGTGGCAGGTGAGCAGTAAGAAGAAGCGGGCCCTCGCGAAGCGCAATAATATGGAAATGATGCTCGGAGCGAGCAGGGAGTTCGTACCCACTTTCGTAGAAACATTTTGCGAAAACGAGTATGGGTTGGGTGTGGATACAGAGAACAATCGCCTCGCTGTTGTGGCCGGTAAGAACCGCCGAATCTTCAATTTTGAACAGATTATTGACGTTGAAACCCTCGTCAACGGGCGATCAGTTTCACGCGGAGGCGGCGTCAAGAACTGGGGGGCTACGACGGATACCGTTCTCGGCGGCATTGTCGCTTCAGGTAATGTTGCCGGGAGCGTCGCAGCATTGGTTGCTGCACACAACAGCAAGATTCAGTGCCTTTCGCTTCGCATTCTGACTGACGAACTGGCTGAGCCGTGGGTTGAGATGAAGGTGTTTGATGTGAAGGAACGAAAGCCGGTTAGTGACCCTGGCGTTCAAAAAGCCATGCGTCAGTGCGAGGATTGGGACGGCCGACTACGGGCACTGTTAGTAGCATCCCGCAAGACGAAGGTTACACCGGAATCCGCAGCGAACGCTTCATTCGCCTGACGCTGCCAGCATCCTACGCCTTCTGGTGTAGGGTGCTGCTGAGCCGCTAGAGCGGCTAGAAATACGCTAGAAAGTAAAAAGCACCGACCTGCGGTGCCGTGTTGGACCTTCGCTAAGTAACTGTTTTTGCTAGGGGATTTTGGTGGACGCACTAGGGCTCGAACCTAGGACCCGCTGATTAAGAGTCAGCTGCTCTACCAACTGAGCTATGCGTCCACACGGGAGGCGGCGGAATGGTGGATTGGGCGCGCGCAGTCAAGCCGTAAGGGCAAATTTTATCGCATCAGCCGATCCGGCCGCGCCGCGGCTGGCGGTCGAGCGACATCAGGATGCCGACGCAGATCATCACCGTCATCATCGCCGATCCGCCGAACGACACCAACGGCAACGGAATGCCGACGACCGGCGCCAGCCCCATCACCATCATCAGGTTGATCGCGACGTAGAAGAAGATCGTCGTCGCCAGACCGGCGGCGGCCAGCCGGGCGAAACGGCTCTCCGCCCGCAGGCCGACGCGCACGCCCCAGTTCACCAGCAGCATGAACGCACCGATCAGGAGCAACCCGCCGAACAGCCCCCATTCCTCCGCCATCGTCGCGAACACGAAATCGGTATGGCCTTCGGGCAGGTAATCGAGGTGGCTCTGCGTGCCGTTCAGAAACCCCTTGCCGAACAGCCCGCCCGATCCGATCGCGATCTTCGACTGGCTGATGTGATAGCCGGTGCCCAGCGGGTCCGATTCCGGGTTAAGGAAGATCAGCACGCGGTTGCGCTGGTAATCGTGCATCATCGAAAATGCGATTGGCAGAGACCCGGCTACCGTCGCCACCCCGGCAACGAACAGACGCAGCGGCAACCCGGCAAGGAACATGACGGTGATGCCGCCGGCCGCGATCATCGTCGCGGTGCCAAGGTCGGGCTGGAGCAGCACCAGCCCGGCGGGCAGCGCGATCATCGCCGCCGCCGGCCAGATCGCGTGCATGGTGCGCAACTCGGTCGCCGGCAGCAGGGTGTAGAACCGGGCCAGCGCCAGCACGATCGCCGGCTTCATGAACTCGGACGGCTGCAGGCGAACGATGCCCAGGTCCATCCACCGCTGGCTGCCACCGCTGACCTTGCCGATCAGCTCCACCACGGCCAGCAGCACGACGACGACGATATAGGTCGGAAAGGCCACCTGCTTCCAGAAATCCTCGCGCAGCCGCGACAGCGCGATGGCGACGATCAGAAACACCAGAAACCGCACGCCCTGAGAGATCGCCCACGGCTTCATGTGCCCGCCGGCCGCCGAATAGAGCACCGCCACCCCGAAGCCGGTGATCGCGACGACCAGCAGCAACAGCTTCCACGGCAACTGCTTCAACGGCGTCGGGACGATGCCGGGCCCGCTCATCGCCCGCCCCCTTCGCCCGGGTCGGGGCCGGTGGCGGCCGGGTGGCGGGCGGCGCGGAACGCCTGCGCCTGCGCCGCCATCCGCTGGGCGATACCGCCGCCCCACTCCGCTTCCAGCCGCTCCAGCCGGGCCAGCGCCTTCTCACGGTCGAACAGATAGCTGACGACGTCGCTGGCAATTGGCGCGGCGGTAACGATGTGGCCGCTATGTTCGAGAATGCACGACACCGCATACAGCGGCACGTCCGCCGGGGCGAAACCGATGAACAGCGAATGGTCGCGCAACCGGAACGGCAGCGCCGCGTCGCCCAGCACGCCGGTGCGGCGTTCGGCCATGGTGATCCGGCGGACCTGCGCGGTGCCGGTCTTGCCCGCCATCAATACGTCGGGCACCAGCAACCGGGCGCGGCCGCCGGTGCCGCCACCATTGACCACCGCGTCCATCGCGTCATGGACAATGGCCAGGTGCTCCGCCGGCACCGGCAACGGATCGGCCACCGGCTGCGCGCCGGTCGCCAGCAGGCGCGGCGCGAACATCCGGCCGGACCCGATCCGCGCCGCCATCACCGCCAGCTGCAACGGGTTGGTCAGCATATAGCCCTGGCCGATCGACGCGTTGACCGTGTCCGCCGCCGTCCAGTCGCGCTTGTACTTCGCCTTTTTCCACGCGCTGTCCGGCACGGTGCCGTAACGCTGCGACGCGACCGGCAGGTCGTAGCGCTCGCCCAGCCCGACCAGCCGCGCCATGCGCGCGATCGGATCGTAACCGATGCGGCGCGCCATGTGATAAAAATAGACGTCGCAGCTCTGCGCCACGGCCTTGCGCATGTCGACCATGCCGTGGCCGCCGCGCTTGTGACAATGGAACAGGCCGCTGCCGACGCGATAGGCGCCGGTGCACAGCACCGACTCATGCGGCCCGACCCCGGCCTCCAGCAGCGCCAGCGCGTTCATCGGTTTGACCGTCGATCCCGGCGGGTACAGCCCCTGCAGCACCTTGTTCATCAACGGCAGATGGTCGTTCTGCGACAGCATGTCCCATTCGTCGTGGCTGATGCCGTCGGAAAAACTGTTCGGGTCGTATGCGGGCATCGACGCCATCGCCAATATGTCTCCATTGGCGCAATCGATGACGACGACGGAACCGGACGCGGTGCCCAGCCGCCGCGCCGCGTAACTCTGCAGGCCCGCATCGATCGCCAGCCGCACCGTCGCACCGGCGACATCGGGCCGGGTGGTCAATTCGCGGACGATCTTGCCGTGGGCGGTCACCTCGACCCGCTTGGCGCCGGGCTTGCCGCGCAACGACGGCTCCAGCGTCTTCTCCAGCCCCTCCTTGCCGACCTTGAAGCCGGGGGTGATCAGCAGCGGGTCCTTCGCCTTCTCATACTCGGCGGCGGACGCCGGGCCGACATAGCCGACAAGATGGCCGACAGCCGCACCGTCCGGGTAGAAACGGGAAAAGCCGCGCCCCGGCATGATACCGGGCAGGTCGTTCAGCCGCACACTGACCGCGGCATAGCGGTTCCAGTCGAGATTCTCGGCGATCTGCACCGGCTGGAAACGGGCGCCACCGTCGAGGTCGTCGCGGATGCGCCGCATCTCATCGTCGGACAGCGCGAGCAGCCGCTGCACCGCCGCCAGCGTCTTGTCGCGGTCGACAAGCCGTTCCGGGATCAGATCGACGCGGAAATCGGTGCGGTTGATCGCGATCGGCTTGCCGGTGCGGTCGACGATCCAGCCCCGCCGGGGCGGCACCAGCGTCAGGTTGACGCGGTTGCTTTCCGACAGAAGGCTGTACCGCTCATTCTCGACCACCGACAGCCAGGCCATCCGCCCGGCCAGCAGCAGGCCGACACCGCCCTGCGCCGCGCCCAGCACCAGCGCCCGCCGCGTGAACACGAAACCCTGCGTCGCATCGGTAATGACGCGCTTGCCGAACAGTTTCATCCCGGCAACCGCCAGCGGTCGAGCAACGCGCACAGCCGGACGGCAAGCGGAAAAACCAGGATCGATACGACGATCTGCGGCACGACGACCAGGACCAAGCCTCCGCCTCCGGTAGCGAGCGCGATCACGAAGCCGCCGGCGATCACCAGCGTAATGACGGCGGCGGCAACGAACCAGTCCTGCCAGTAATCGCGCCACAGCAGCCATTTGTCGACCATGTCGAGCAGCAGGAAAGCCAGCGTCCAGGTCAACATCGCACTGCCCGGCGGCTGACCGCTGAACAGGTCGTCCCATGCGCCAAGCGGCAGCGCCGCCCAGATCCGCCAGAATTCCGGGCGCAGCAGCCGCCAGGCGATCAGCATCAGGAATCCGGCGGGCGGCACCAGCGGTGTCTGCACGATCACCGGCAGCAGGCTGATCAGCGAACCGGCCATCGTCGACAGGATCGGCACCGCCCGCGCCCGGACGCTCAGCGTCAACGGGCTGGTCTCCATGCTGATGATCCGCGCCATCAGCGCACCGGGGCGGGCGGCGGCGGCGCCAGCGGCTGCTGGACGGTCGGCTGGTACGGCGCCTCGACCAGCGCGAAGTCGATCCGCGACGGGTCGGCCAGCGGGCGCGCCAGCGCGTCGTCGCCGGCGACCCGGACGATGATCGCCACCGGGATATCGGGGGCATAGATGCCGCCGACGCCGGAAGTGACAAGCACGTCGCCGACCCGGAACGGATTGTCGCCGGCGCCGAGCGCCCGGACGTCGACGGCACCGCTGCCGGTGCCGGTGGCGATCGCCGGCAGGCCGTCGCGAGAGCGGCGGACCGGCACCATCGTCCCGCCGTCGGTCAGCAGCGCGACCTGCGCGCTCGATCCGCCGACGGCGACGACCCGGCCGATCAGCCCGGTGGCGGCGCGCACCGGCATGCCGGCGCGAATCCCCGCGTCACGCCCGGCACCAAGCACGGCGAAGCGGCGGCTGCTGGTCACCGACGAACTGACCAGTCGGGCGACGGCGACGCGCGCCGGCGCCTGCTCGACAATGCCAAGCAGCGCCTTCAGCTTGCGGTTCTCGATCTCGATCCCGTGGGCGCGGGCGACTTCGGCGCGCTGGCTTTCCAGCTCGGCGCGCATCGCCTGGTTCTTGGACGCGGCGAACACGTAATCGGACAGTTGCGACACGATCATGCCGCTGCCCCGCGCGATACCGCGCCCGGCGGATGAAATCGGCGCCGTCGCATCGCTGACGACGGTACGGACCGCGCCGAAGCCGGTCGGGTCGATCGCGGCGACGACCAGCATCAGCAGCGCGAACAGCGCCCCGCCGATCGCGACGACATAGCTGAGGAACAGGCCATACTGCGCCCGGCGCGAATAACCGGGACGGCGGTTTTTCGGCGGGGTCATCGCCGCGGGCCTAGGCGCGCGTCATCCTCGCGGAGGCGGAAAGCCGGGAGCCGCCGGCCACGCGGCGCATGCCGGCAGCGTCTCCGAAGGTCCGACGACGCGGGAATGAACGGGGGTATGCGGCCGCCATGCGCCTCACGCGCTCAGCAGGACGCCGCGATAGATCGGGTCCTCAAGCGCCCGGCCGGTGCCGAGCGCAACGCAGGTCAGCGGGTCGTCGGCGACGGTCACCGGCAGGCCGGTCTCGTCGCGCAGCACCTCGTCGATCCCTTCGAGCAGCCCGCCGCCGCCGGTGATGACGATGCCCTGGTCGACAATGTCGGCGGCCAGTTCCGGCGCGGTGTTCTCCAGCGCGATGCGCACGCCCTCGATGATCGTTCCGACCGGCTCGCTCAGCGCCTCGGCGATCTGGCCCTGGTTGATCTCGATCTCCTTGGGTACGCCGTTGACCAGGTCGCGCCCCTTGATCTGGATGGTCTGGCCGACGCCGTCCGCCGGCGGCTTGGCGATGCCGACTTCCTTCTTGATCCGCTCCGCCGTCGCCTCGCCGATCAGCAGATTGTGGTTGCGGCGGACATAGCTGACGATCGCCTCGTCCATCTTGTCGCCGCCAACGCGGACGGAGGTGGTGTAGGCAAGGCCGCGCAGCGACAGCACCGCCACCTCGGTCGTGCCGCCGCCGATGTCGACGACCATCGACCCGATCGGCTCGGTCACCGGCATGTCGGCGCCGATCGCGGCGGCCATCGGTTCCTCGATCAGCCAGACCTGGCTGGCGCCGGCGTTGGACGCGGCGTCGCGAATCGCCCGGCGCTCGACCTTGGTCGACCCCGACGGCACGCAGATGACGATCTCGGGAAAGCGCCAGGGCCGCGACTTGCCGCCGTGCACCTTGTGAATGAAGTGCTTGATCATCTGCTCGGCGACGTCGATGTCGGCGATGACGCCGTCGCGCAGCGGCCGGATCGCCTCGATCGTGCCGGGGGTCTTGCCCATCATCAGCTTGGCGTCGTCGCCGACCGCCTTGACCCGCTTGATGCCGTCGATCGTCTCGATCGCCACCACCGACGGCTCGTTCAGAACAATGCCGCGCCCGCGCAGATACACGACGGTGTTCGCCGTGCCGAGGTCGATCGCCATATCGTGGGACATGAATTTGAAGAAGCGGGTGAATGCCATCGGTATCCTGTCCGTACTGCGTGCCGGCGATGCCCCCGCGCCGTCCTGATCCGTCGCCCGTTGCGGGTGCCGCGACACAAAAATTCGGTAAACGCCGGGGTGCGAAGTCAGGTCGCTTGGGCTAGAGCCTGTCGCATGTCAATACGCCGCCTGCCACCGCATCTTGTCAACCGTATCGCTGCCGGTGAAGTGGTGGAAAGGCCCGCCAGCGCGTTGAAGGAACTGGTCGAGAACGCGGTCGATGCAGGCGCCACCCGCATCGCCGTCCGCATCGCCGCCGGCGGCACAGATCTGGTCGAGGTGACCGACGACGGCTGCGGCATGACCCCGGCGGACATGGCGCTGGCGCTGGAGCGCCACGCCACCTCCAAGCTGCCCGACGACCGGATCGAGGCGGTCGCAACCCTCGGCTTCCGCGGCGAGGCGCTGCCGTCGATCGCCAGCGTCGCGCGGCTGACCATCGAGAGCCGCCCGCGCGGGGCGGACGGATGGAGCCTGACCGTCGACAATGGCGATCGGGTGGCGGACGGCCCGGCCGCGCTGCCGCCGGGCACCCGTGTCCGCGTCGAATCGCTGTTCGCCAGGGTGCCGGCGCGGCGCAAGTTCCTCCGCTCGCCCCGGTCGGAATATGCCGCCTGCCTCGACACCGTCCGCCGGCTGGCAATGGCCCGGCCCGATATCGGCTTCTCGGTCGAACATGACGGCCGCACGGTGCTGACCGTCCCGCCGGGGGAGGATCAGCCGGCCCGCGTCGCCGCGCTGACCGACCGCGCCCTTGCCGCCAACAGCGTCGCCGTCGACCTGGAGCGCGAAGGGCTGCGGCTCGGCGGCGTCGCCGGACTGCCGACCTTCAACCGCGGCGTCGCCGACCACCAGTATCTGTTCGTCAACGGCCGGCCGGTGCGCGACCGGCTGCTGGTCGGCGCGGTGCGCGGCGCCTATGCCGACGTGCTGGCGCGCGACCGCCATCCGGTCGTCGCGCTGTTCCTCGACGTTCCGGCCGACGCGGTCGACGTCAACGTCCACCCCGCGAAGACCGAGGTGCGCTTCCGCGATCCGGCCATGGTGCGCGGGCTGATCGTCAGCGGCCTGCGCCACGCGCTCGACGCCGCCGGCTTCCGCAGCGTCCAGCGCCCGTCGGCGGCGGCGCTCGGCGCCTGGCAGACGGAGGCGCCGGCCCCGCTCGCCGCCCCGTCGCCCGCGCCCGCCCTCCCGGCCCAGCATGCGGTGTGGGACCGCCCGGCCAGCTTCGCCGCGCCGCCGATGGCGCGGGCCGAACCGGCCTACGCCCCGCCGCCCGCCACCACCGCCCACCCGCTCGGCGTCGCGCGCGGGCAGGTGGCGAAAACCTATATCGTCGCAGAGGCGGAGGATGGGCTGGTCATCGTCGACCAGCATGCCGCGCACGAACGGCTGGTGCTCGAACGGATGCGCCGGGCGACGGCGGACGGCGCGGTCGCCCGGCAGGCCCTGCTCCTCCCCGAAGTCGTCGAGCTGGACGAACCGGCCTGCGACCGGCTGGAGGCGCGCGCCGCCGAGCTCGCCGATCTGGGGCTGGAACTGGAACGCTTCGGCCCGGCGGCGGTGCTGGTGCGGGCGATGCCGGCGCTGCTCGGCACCAGTGACGCAAAAGGGCTGGTCGCCGACCTCGCCGACGAACTCGCCGCCTTTGATCAGGCGCTGTCGCTGAAGGAACGACTCGATCTGGTCGCGGCGACGATGGCCTGCCACGGCTCGGTCCGCGCCGGGCGGCTGCTGTCGGTAGCGGAAATGAACGCGCTGCTCCGCGAAATGGAAGTCACCCCGCACAGCGGCCAGTGCAATCACGGCCGCCCGACCTGGGTGAAGCTGCAACACGCCGACATCGAAAAACTGTTCGGCCGCAAATGACCGCGCCAACCCTGCTGATCTACCTTGCCGCGGCGCTGGCCGAAATCGGCGGCTGCTTCGCCTTCTGGGCATGGCTGAAGCTCGGCCGCTCCGCGCTGTGGCTGGCGCCCGGCATCGCCGCCCTCTGCCTGTTCGCCTGGCTGCTGACCCTTGTCGACGCCGATCACGCCGGCCGCGCCTTCGCCGCCTATGGCGGCATCTACATCGTCAGCGCGCTCGGCTGGCTGTGGCTGGTCGAAGGCGCCCGGCCGGACCGGTGGGATGTCGCTGGCGCGATGCTCTGCCTGCTCGGCGCGGCACTGATCCTGTGGGGACCGCGCGCGCGCTGATATCGGCTCAATCGCGGGCCGCGCGCAGCGCCGCGCCAGCGACGAACGGCGTCGCGGCGACGATCAGCAACGCCGTCGCCGCCAGCAGCTTCAGCGCCCCGGCCCCCATCGGGTCAAGCATCCCGGCGCCGAAGATCAGCACCGGCACGACCAGCGGCAGCATCAGCAGCCCGGCGAGCGCCCCGGCGCTGCGCAGCCCGGCGGTCAAAGCCGCGACCGCCACCGCCAGCGCCGCCAGCGCCGGGGTGCCGGCAAGCAGGCCCAGTTCGACCCGCCACAGCGCGTCGCCGTCCATGCCGAACAGCACGCTTGCCGGCAGCGCCGCCAGCATCAGCGGCGGGCCGAAACCGATCCAGTGGGCGACCATCTTGGCCAGCGCGACCATTTCGTCGGGAATGCCGCGCAGCGCATATTGGTCGATCACGCCGGCCGCCCGGTCCGGTTCGACCAGCCGGTCGACCGGCAGCAGCGCGGCGAGCAGCGCCGCCACCCACAGCGTGCCGCCGCCGATCCGCGCCAGCAGCGGCGCGTCCGGCCCGACCGCGAACGGAAACAGCGTCGCGACCAGCAGAAAGAACAGCAGCGGCAGCAGCAGCCCGCCGCCGCGCCAGGCATTGGCCAGGTCTCGCAGGATGATCGCGCCGATCATCGCCCCGCCCCGCCGAGGATGATCGCCTGCGGGTCGGTGATGCCCAGCGCCTGATGCGACGCCGCGACAACCACGCCCCCCGCCGCCCGGTGGTCGGCGATAATCCGCTCCAGCCGCACCAGGCCGTCGCCGTCCAGCCCGTTGGCCGGTTCGTCGAGCAGCCACAGCCCGGCGCCGCTCGCCACCACCCGGGCCAGCGTCGCGCGCTTGCGCTGGCCGGTCGACAGCATCCGCACCGGCACCGGCGCCAGCGCGGTCAGGCCCAGCGCATCCATCGCCGCCGCCAGCCGCGCCCCGCCGCCGTCCAGCCGCGCCCAGAAACCCAGCGCGGCGGCCAGCGGCAGCCGGGCGTCGAGCGCGATCGCCTCGTCGGCGAGCGCGATACCGCCCGCCCGCGCGATCTGCCCCGCCGTCGGCGCCAGCAGCCCGGCAGCCAGCCGCAGCAGGCTCGACTTGCCGATGCCGTTCGGGCCGGACAGCACCGCCGCCGCCCCGGCCTCCAACACGAAGTCCATGTCGGCGAACAGCATCCGCCCGCCGCGCGCGCAGGCGACACCGCTGAACACCAGCCGCGCCGCGCTCACCCCGCCAGTTCCTCCAGCGCGTGCATGTCGGCGTCCGACAGGCCGAAGTGATGGCCGACCTCATGGACCAGCACATGGGTCACCAGCGCCTCCAGCGTCACCCCGGTTTCCACCCATTCATCGAGCAGCGGGCGGCGATAGAGGAAGATCATGTCAGGCAGCGCGCCGCTGTCCATCGACGATTTCTCGCTGAGCGGCCGACCCTGATAAAGCCCACTCAGCGAAAACGGGTCGTCGATCCCCATGCTGTCGAGCACCACGTCGTCGGCAAAATCCTCGACCTGGACGACGACATCGCCCAGATGCGCGCGGAATTCCGGCGGCAGCCGGTTGAGCGCGGCCAGCGCCAGCGCCTCGATCGTCGCGATATCCGGCGCCAGCGTCGCCGCCGATTGACCTTCGGGTTCCATCGCTGCGACAGTGGCGCAAATGGTGCACGGAAGGAACCCGGCATGATCGAACCGCTGAACGACGAAGACCGGATCGATGCGCTCGACCGGCTCGACGAGTGGGATTACGACGACGCCCGCGACGCGATCACCCGCCGCTTCGTGTTCGACGATTTTTCCGCCGCCTTCGGCTTCATGACCCGGGTCGCGCTGCTCGCCGAAAAGATGGATCATCATCCGGAATGGTCCAATGTCTGGAATCGCGTCGACGTCCTGCTGACCACCCACGATGCAGGCGGCCTGTCCTCCCGCGACGTAGCGATGGCCGACGCGATCGAGGCGCTGCTCGGCTGACCGCCGCTCGCCAAAACGGACTTTTGTTAGGCGCTGGATAACATTTGCGGATTCATAGCGGGGGCATCCAATCGCCCCGGGGGACTCGCGACCATGTCGATCCGTACCATCCTGTCGGCCGACCATGCGGAACTCGAACGGCTCTGCGCGGACATGATCGCGCTGGTCGACCGCCCGGCGCCCGGCGACATCGCCGGGATCGCGGCGCTGCGCTGGCAACTGGCCCGGCGGATCACCGCGCATCTCGCGCTGGAGGACGAATATATCTACCGCCCGGCGGCCGACGGTACGCTGCCCCGGCTCGGCGCCGCCGCCGCGGCGGTGAAGGACGAACTGGGCGAACTCTACGCCGCCTATCAGGCGCATATCGCCAGATGGCCGGGCTATCGGCTGACCGCCGACTGGGCCACCTTTCGCGCCGAGGCGACGGCACTGCTCGCCCGGCTGCAGGCGCGCATCCGCCGCGAGGACGCCGAACTCTATCCGCTCCTTCCTGAATAGCCATTCATCGGCGCTCGCCACCAATATTCGGTGATATTTTTGGCAATTTTCGCCGCCACTCCCGATTTTCCCCGCTAATTTCGCTCGTTTCCGGCATTTGGCACGCTCTCTGCAATCTCCCTGGTATCCCGTCCGGATGATCCGGACCCGACAACCTAGGAGACAAGAAATGTTCACGATCGCCAAACTGCAGAGCCTGGTCCTGTCCGCCACCGCCGCCCTGTTCGTCGCCGCCGTCATGGTCACCGCCACCGTCGGCCCGGTTCCACCGATCGCCTGACCGCCCACCGTTTTTCGGGGACACCAGCCATGCCCGCCCACTTCACCCTCGACAAAAGCAACGCCCGGCTGATGGGTGTCTGTTCCGGCTTCGCCCGGATGACCGGCACCGACGTGACGCTGATCCGCGTCGGTCTGGTCCTGCTCACCTTGCTCGGTCTCGCGCCCGCGACGATCCTCGCTTATCTGCTGATCGGCATGGTCGCCAACGCCGGTTGACCCGCCTGCCCTCTGGACCCGGCGGCGGAGAAGGCTCAGGATCGCGCCGCCCATCCCGGGACTCGAGGATCGCGCCATGTCATACGCCCGTTTCGCTCTCGCCGCCGCCCTGTGCGCCGCCGTGCCTGCCGTCGCCGCGCTCACCCCCGGCGCGAAGGCGCCCGATTTCACCACCCAGGCCTCGCTGGCCGGCAAGGCATCCGCTTTCACTTTGTCCAAGGCGCTGAAGAACGGGCCGGTCGTGCTCTATTTCTTCCCGGCCGCCTTCACCCCCGGCTGCACCGCCGAGGCGCATGAATTCGCCGAAGCAACCGCCGAGTTCGCCAAGCACGGCGCGACGGTCGTCGGCCTGTCCGCCGACCCGATCGAGAAACTGAACGAGTTCTCGGTCAAGGAATGCCGCAACAAGTTCGCGGTCGGCACCGCCAGCCCGGCGATCATTGCCGGCTACGACGTCAAACTGCCGGCGCGCGAGGGGCTGAGCAACCGCACCTCCTACGTCATCGCGCCGGACGGCAAGATCATCTTCACCCATTCGGCGATGAACCCGGTCGGCCATGTCACCGGCACGCTCGACGCGGTGAAGAAGTGGGACGCGGCGCGCAAGAAGGGCTGACGCCGACACCGGAAAGGCGCTAGGCGGTAGCGATGACCGACAGTGATCGCCTGATCGCCGCCCAGCGCCGGCCGGAGGATGTCGATGCGGCGCTGCGTCCCAAGGCGCTCGACGAGTTCATCGGCCAGCAGGCCGCGCGCGAAAATCTGCGCGTGTTCATCGCCGCCGCGCGGGCGCGGGGCGAGGCGCTCGACCATGTGCTGTTCTTCGGCCCGCCCGGCCTTGGCAAGACCACCCTCGCCCAGATCGTCGCGCGCGAGATGGGGGTCGGCTTCCGCGCCACCTCCGGCCCTGTGATCGCCAAGTCGGGCGACCTCGCCGCGCTGCTGACCAATCTCGAGGACGGCGACGTGCTGTTCATCGACGAGATCCATCGCCTCGCCCCGGCGGTGGAGGAGGTGCTCTACCCGGCGATGGAGGACCGTGCGCTCGACCTGATGATCGGCGAAGGGCCGTCGGCCCGCTCGGTCCGCATCGACCTCCCGCGCTTCACCCTGGTCGGCGCGACGACGCGACAGGGCCTGCTGACCACGCCGCTGCGCGACCGCTTCGGCATCCCCGTCCGGCTGGCTTTCTACAGCATCGCTGAACTGGAACAGGTCGTCCGTCGCGCCGCGGGGCTGCTTGGCCTGGCGATCGCCGAGGACGGCGCGCGGGAAATCGCCCGCCGTTCGCGCGGTACGCCACGCATCGCCGGCCGGCTACTGCGCCGGGTCCGTGATTTCGCCGACGTCGCCGGCGTCGCGACCGTCGACGCGGCAAGCGCCGATCGCGCGCTGACCCGGCTGGAGGTGGACGCACTGGGCCTCGACGCGATGGACCGGCGCTACCTGACGATGATCGCCGACATCTATCAGGGCGGGCCGGTCGGCGTCGAAACCCTGGCCGCCGGCCTGTCCGAACCGCGCGACACGATCGAGGAGGTGATCGAGCCCTATCTGATCCAGATCGGCCTTGTCGCCCGGACTGCCCGTGGCCGCTGCCTCAACGGCCGGGCGTGGACACATCTCGGCCTGCCCCCACCGGCCACGGCCGGCCAGGACGCTTTGCCGTTCGAGGGTTGAGCCACCCGGCATAATCGCTAAGGACCAAAGCTATGGACCTGGCCAGCGACCCCCTGCCAGCAGCCGGTCGCTTCATCGGCGCCGAGCATCGCTATCCGTTGCGCGTCTATTTCGAGGATACCGACCTGTCCGGCATCGTCTATCACGCCGGCTATCTGCGTTTCATGGAACGGGCGCGTTCGGACATGCTGCGCTGCGCCGGGATCGACCAGCGCGGAACCTTCGACCGGGGTGAAGGCGTTTACGCGGTCGCGGACCTTTCGATCCGCTATCTGAAACCGGCGCGGCTTGACGACGACCTTGTCATCGTCAGCCGATTGAACGAATTGCGGGCGGCGACGTGCTTCATTCATCAAACAGTCAGGCGCGGCCCGGAAATCTTGACCCAAGGTGCCGTCCGCGCCGCGTTCCTGTCCCTTGATGGCCGACCCAGGCGGCAGCCGCCCGCCTGGATCGCAATTTTCGAGCGGCTGATGACGGAGGGCGATTAGCCAGCAATGGACCTGTTCGTGAATAGCGATGCCGCGACCCTGTCGCCCGTGGGCCTTTTCCTCCAGGCCGACTGGGTGGTGAAAATGGTGATGCTTGGGCTGCTCGCCGCCAGCATATGGAGCTGGGCGATCATCATCGGCTTCGGGCGAAACCTCGGGCGCATGGCCCGGCGTTCCGCCCAGTATGAGGCGGATTTCTGGAAAGCCCAGGATATCGATCGGTTCCACGACGCCAACGGCCGCGTCGACCTGCCCGCCGCGCGGGTGCTTGACGCCGGGGTCCGCGAATGGCGCCGCTCGACCAACGGCAAGCGGGTTGACCGCGAAGGCATCCGCTCGCGCCTGCACATGACGATGGCGGCGGCGATCGGCGCAGAGATCGACAAGCTGTCTGGCCGGCTGACCTTCCTCGCGACGATCGGCAGCGTCGCGCCGTTCGTCGGCCTGTTCGGCACGGTGTGGGGCATCATGCGCGCCTTCACCGGCATCGCCGCTGAAAAAAGCTCCAGCATCGCGGTTGTCGCCCCCGGCATCGCGGAGGCGCTGTTCGCCACCGCGATCGGCCTGTTCGCCGCGATCCCCGCCGTCATCGCCTACAACCGCTTCAGCCACAGCCTGGACCGGCTGGAGGCGCGGCTCGGCCGTTTCGCCGACGGTTTCCACGCCACCCTGTCGCGCGAGCTGGACGCGGAGGCATGATGCGGGACATGCCATCGGAGGCGCCGGCATGGCGATGAATGTCGCAAGCCGCCGCCACGGCCGGCGCCGGGCACCGATGTCGGAAATCAACGTCACGCCGTTCGTCGACGTGATGCTGGTGCTGCTGATCATCTTCATGGTCACCGCGCCGCTGCTGACCGCTGGGGTGGAGGTCAACCTGCCGGACAGCCGGGCCGGCGCGCTCGACCAGGAACAGAAGCCGGTGATGATCTCGCTCGACCGCAACGGCCGGATCTTCATCGGGGAGGACGCGGTGCCGGTGGAGGCATTCCCCAACCGGCTTGAGCAGATGGCCGCCGGCGGCAATCCGCCGCAGGTCTATCTCCACGCCGACCGCGCGCTTGATTACGGCACGGTGATGCGGGTGATGGGCGAACTGAACCGCGCCGGCCTGAACCGGATCGCGCTGGTCAGCACCGGGACCGACGCGAAATGATGACCCGTGCCGAAAAGACCGGGCTTGGCGTCGCGTTCAGCGGCCATGTCGTGCTTTTCGGCCTGTTGTCGGTCGGCTTTCTGGCAACGCCCAACCCGATGAAACTGCGCAACGACCCGGTCGAGGTCCAGTTCGTCGACGAGATCGGTCTCAAATCCGCCTTCCCGAAGCCGGCGATCGAGGAACCGGCGCCGTCCATCGCGCCGGAAATCGGCATGGCGCAGGACAGCCCCCCGCCGGCGCCGCAGCAGGCGGAACCGGCGCCGCCTGCGCCGGCGCCCCGTGCGGCGCCACAACCGGCGCCCATTCCCGCTAAGCCGACGCCCGAAAAGCCGACCCCGGCCAAGCCGCAGGCAAGCGCACCGCCGACCAAAAACCCGGCGCGGGATACCGGCCGGGCGACGGCGGCGACGCCACAGCCGCGCCGCGGCTCGCTGCTCGGCGATGATTTCCGCAAGGGCCTTGCCGCCACCGCCCGCCGCCAGGCGACCGGGGAAACGCCGCGCGCCGCCGTCGTCGGCGCACAGGCGCTGGCCAGCCTCGGCGCGGCGATAGCCCGGCAGATCAGACCCTGCTACGATCTCGGTCCGCTTGGCGGCACGTCGGCGATGGACATCGTCGTCAAGGTTCGGCTGCAGCCGACACGCGAAGGGGTCGTCACCCGCCAGCGGCTGGAAATCACCGGCTTCAGCGGTGTCGACGGGTCGAACAGCATGTACCAGGCGCGCATGGCGGAGGTGGCACGTAATGCCGTGCTCAACCCGCGCTGCTCGCCGCTCGAACTGCCCGCCGAACTCTATGAGGGCGGCTGGCAGGACATAACGCTCAATTTCATTCCGCGTCAGCTTGGCTGATGCCGTGTTCTAGTCGGAGGAGAGGCCCAGTGAAGCAGGCCCGGTTGAATCAGATCGTAGTTGCGGCTTTTGCCGCTTTTGCCCTCGCCAGCCCGGCGGCGGCGCAGATCGAAGTCGACATCACCGGCGGCATCTCGTCGCCGATGCCGATCGCCATCCCGGCAATGCCGACGCCAACGGCGCAGACGACGGCGGCCGGCGCCACCGACGCACTCGGCCGGCAGGTGGCGGAAATCGTGACCAACGACCTGAGGAACAGCGGCCTGTTCAAGCCGCTCGGCCCGAACCAGTTGAAACCGGTCGGTTTCGATCAGGTGACGACGCCGGATTTCCCGTTCTGGACGCAGACCGGCGCGCAGGCGCTGATCCAGGGCTTCGTCCGCGCCAACGGTGACGGCACGCTGACCGTCGGTTGTTATCTCTACGACGTGTTCGCCAAGACCGAACTGACTCGTCAGGGCTTCATCGTCCAACCGCAATACTGGCGCCGCGCCGCGCATAAATGCGCCGACAGCGTCTACACCCGGCTGACCGGCGAAGGCCCCTATTTCGACACCCGCGTTGTCTATGTGTCGGAAACAGGACCGAAGAACCGCCGGATCAAGCGGCTGGCGATCATGGATCAGGACGGCGCCAACCACCGTTTCCTGACCAACGGCCAGAACATCGTGCTGACCCCGCGCTTCTCGCCCAATGAACAGGCGATCGTCTATATGAGCTATGCCGGCAACCAGCCGCGCATCTACACCTACGACGTCGGTTCCGGCCGCCAGCACATGGTCGTCCAGGGGGCGAGCACCACCTTCGCGCCACGCTTCTCGCCGGACGGTCGCTGGATTTTGTTCTCGATGACGGTCAACGGCAACACCGACATCTACCGCGTGTCGTCGACCGGCGGCACTCCGACGCGGCTGACCACCTCCCCCGGCATCGACACCGGCGGCAGCTATTCGCCGGACGGCAGCCGCATCGTGTTCGAAAGCGACCGCTCCGGCGGCCAGCAGCTTTACGTGATGAACGCGGACGGATCGAATCAGCAGCGAATCAGCTTCGGCGGCGGGCGGTACGCGACGCCGGTGTGGAGCCCGAAGGGCGACCTGATCGCCTTCACCAAACTGGGTGGCGGCTTCCAGATCGGCGTGATGGCGCCCAATGGCAGCAACGAAAAACTGCTGACCAACGCGTGGCAGGATGAGGGGCCGACCTGGTCGCCAAATGGCCGTGTCCTCATGTTTTTCCGGACCGGCCAGGGGTCCGGCAAGGCCGATCTCTGGTCGGTCGATCTGACCGGAGTCAACGAAAGGCGCGTACCGACGCCACTTGACGGTTCCGATCCTGCGTGGGGACCGTTACTACCCTGAAACCTTTTACCCCCTCATCCGGTTATGCAACGAGGAGACGGACCATGCTCAAAACCACCACCAAACTCATCATGGCGGCATCGCTGATCGCGATCGCGGGCTGCGCCAAGAAAGCGCCGGAACAGCTGCCGCCGCCGCCGCCGACCAACACCGCGCCGCCGCAGGCGACGCCGGCGCCGGTCGACACCGGCAATGTCGGCAACACCATCGTTCCCGGCTCGCGCGAGGATTTCCTGCAGAGGGTTCAGTCTGACCGCGTCCACTTCGCGCTCGACAGTTCCGATCTCGACGGCGAATCGCGCGCGATCCTCGACAGCCAGGCGCAGTGGCTGAACCAGTACGGCAACGTCCGTATCACCATCGAGGGGCATTGCGACGAGCGCGGCACCCGCGAATACAACCTCGCGCTGGGCGAACGCCGGGCCAACGCGGCCAAGAACTATCTGGCCGCCGCCGGCATCTCCGCTTCGCGGATCAACGTCATCAGCTACGGCAAGGAACGGCCGGAAGCGACCGGGTCGGACGAAGGGTCCTGGGCGCAGAACCGCCGCGCCGTGACGGTCATTATCGGCTGATTGCGACCACTCCGCCGCAGCCGGTATCAGCCGGCCGCGGCGGGGTGATTACCGGCAAGGTTTACAGGCATGCCTCAAGGAACGCCTGGTCGAACCCATATTGTTTCGCTTTTTCAAGGGTATAGGGGCGCAGGCCCATCGGCCGGTATTCGCCGATGATTTTCCCGTCGGCGGTCTCGTCCAGATATTCGAACTTGAACAGTTCCTGGGTGACGATCACCGGACCTTCCATGCCGATCACCTCGGTGATGTTGGTCGTCCGGCGCGAACCGTCGCGCAACCGCTTGACCTGAACGATCAGGTCGACGGAATCGGCGATCTGGCGGCTGATCGCCTCCTTCGGCACCTTGATGTCCGACATCATCACCATGTTTTCCATACGCGCCAGGCATTCGCGCGGGCTGTTGGAGTGGAGCGTCGCCATCGAGCCATCGTGGCCGGTGTTCATCGCCGCAAGCAGGTCGAAACATTCCGACCCGCGAATTTCGCCGAGGATGATCCGGTCCGGCCGCATACGCAGGGCGTTGATGACCAGATCGCGAATGGTGATCGCGCCCTGTCCCTCCAGGTTGGCGGGGCGGGTTTCAAGCGGCAGCCAGTGCGGCTGCTGAAGCCGCAGTTCGGCCGCGTCCTCGATGGTCAGCACGCGTTCGCCGGGATCGATCATCTTCGACAGGGCGTTCAGCATCGTCGTCTTGCCCGAACCGGTACCGCCGGAAATGACGATGTTGAAGCGGCAGGCGCCGGCGATCTTCAGCGCCGTCGCCATCTTGTCGCTCATCGACCCGCCCTTCGCCATCATGTCGAGGGTGATCGGCTTGGCCGAGAATTTACGGATCGAGATGGCGGTGCCGCGCAGCGACAGCGGCGGGATGATGACGTTGACGCGGCTGCCGTCCTTCAGGCGGGCGTCGGCCAGCGGGCTGGTCTGGTCGACGCGGCGGCCGACCTGATTGACGATCCGCTGGGCGATCTGCAGCAAATGGTCCTCGTCGCGGAACTGGATGTTGGCCAGTTCCAGCTTGCCCTTGCGTTCGATGTAGGTCTGGGTCGGGCCGTTGACCATGATATCACTGATCGCCGGGTCGGACAGCAGCTCTTCAAGCGGCCCAAGGCCGAGCAGTTCGTCGACCAGCACCTTTTCCAGCGCGAACTGTTCGCGCCGGTTGAGGGTCAGTTTCAGTTCGGCGAGCACCTCGCCGATGATCGGGTGGAATTCCTCCGCCAGTTCTTCCTTGCTGAGCGACGCCGCCGCTTCCGGGTCGACCCGTTCGAGCAGGCGGGGCAGCACCTGTTCCTTGATCCGGTGGACCGACGCCTCGAATCCCTCGACCTTGGACTGCGCCGCTTCGCCGGACGCATCCTGCCGGCTGGCGAGGCGCGCCATCGCGTCCATCGTCGCGGGGGCCGGAGCCTCGGCGACGTCGAGCGCCTCGATCGGCGGAAACTGGTCGCCACCCTGGGGTTCCGGCGCCCGCTGGGGCGCGCCGCCCTGCATCGGCCGCGCAACACCGAAGGACGGACGAGAACCGGCTGTCTTGCCGATTCCGCCCCGCTTACCGAACGCGCTCATCCCGATTGCCACTCCGCCGCTTGTTTGACGAACCAGGGTGAATAGGATGGAAACTTTGAGATTTGGCTAACCGCCGCCCGCGTGGGCCGGCGCCGTGCCCAACTGGCCCGGAAAACCTAGTCGACCGGATAGGGGATAAGGGTGCTGCGGTTTTCATCCACCGCCACCGGGCGGCCGATCGGCGGAAATGCGCGCTGCGGGCAGGCGGGGCGCTCGCACACCTTGCAGCCGACGCCGATCGGCGTCGCCGCCGCCGGATCGGTCAGGTCCAGCCCGCGCGCGTAGACCAGTCGCCCGGCGTGGCGGATGTCGCACCCCAGGCCGACCGCAAAGGTCTTGTGCGGCACGCCATAGCCCGCCTGCCCCCGCCCGACGGTGCGCGCGACCCACAGATAGGTCCGGCCGTCCGGCATTTCCGCGATCTGGGTCAGCACCCGCCCCGGCTGAGCGAAGGCTTCGTAGACATTCCACAGCGGGCAACTGCCGCCTACCCGCGAGAAGTGGAAATCGGTCGCCGACTGGCGTTTCGAGATGTTGCCGGCGCGGTCGACCCGAACGAAGAAGAACGGCACCCCGCGCGCCTCCGACCGTTGCAGCGTCGACAGGCGATGACAGACGGTTTCGAAACCGACACCGAAGCGGCGGCCGAGCTTTTCGATGTCATAGCCTTCCGCTTCCGCCGCCGCGCGGAACGGGCCGTAGGGCAGGATCAGCGCCCCGGCGAAATAGTTGGCCAGCCCGATGCGGGCGAGGCGCCGTGCCTCGTCGCCGACCAGCACCGGATCGTCGGCCAGCGCGTCGATCGTCTCGCCCAGTTCCAGAAAGGCGAGTTGCGTCGCCATCTGGAACGCCTGCTGCCCCTGACGCAGATCGGCGGAGATCGCGAGCAGCCGCCGCGCCGGATCGTAGCGGCGCTGGGCACCGCCGCCGTCGTCCCACCGCACCTCGACAGCGTGGCGCGTCCGCAGCCAGGCGAGCAGCCCGGCATGGACCGAATGCGGGGCAAGGCCTGCCTCTCGATACAGCCGCTCCGCCGCCGCATCGAGCGGCTCGATGTGATTGTGCCGCGTATAGAAGAAATCGCGGACCTGTTCGAACGGCATCCGCGCCGGACCACCGGCGATCCAGTCGTCGCCCAGTTGCGCCGCCATCGCCTCGCTGCGCTCCACCGCCTCGCGATAGCGCCGGTGCAGCGCGATCAGCGTCCGCCCGACCGCAGGCATGTTCATCGCCAGTTCGCGCATCTCGGCCAGCGACACGGTTTCGGTCCCGTCCGCCAGCACATCACGCAGGTCCGTAATCAGCCGGGCCTCGTCATCCTCCGAGAACAACTGGACGTCGATGCCGAAGGCGGCGTTCAGCCGCAGCAGCACCGGCACGGTCAACGGCCGCTGATTGCGTTCAAGCTGGTTCAGGTAGCTGGGCGAGATGCCGAGCGCATCGGCAAGCTCGACCTGCTTCAACCCCCGTTCCTCGCGCAACCGGCGGAGCCGGACCCCCATAAAGGCTTTTCGCATCGCCCGCCCAACATTTGTAAAATTCGCAAAACTTAGCGCAAAAACGCGAAATTATTCGCCAATGCGCCGATAACATCGTATCCGTATAGTGCGTATATTGCAAATTTCTTGATCGGAACTCGCCGCCTCCCCGTCAAGAGAGGGGC
Organism: Sphingomonas flavalba; assembly: GCF_047553045.1. Classification (GTDB taxonomy): domain Bacteria; phylum Pseudomonadota; class Alphaproteobacteria; order Sphingomonadales; family Sphingomonadaceae; genus Sphingomonas_L; species Sphingomonas_L flavalba_A. The sequence continues at coordinate 2,848,103 of NZ_CP180208.1, forward strand.
GGCGGAACAATCGTGCGGACGATCGACGCGTCGAGCGCCTCGTAGTCGGCAAGCCCGATCGTCTCATAGAGTTCGGCGCGGGTCTGCATGCGGTCGACCATCGCGTGGGCGCCGCCGTCGCGCCGGATCACGGCATAAAGTTCGGCCTGCGCCTTGTTGGCAATGCGCAGCGAGGAGACCGGCCAGATCACCATCTTGTAACCCATCGCCGCGAATTCGGCGGCGGTGAAGAACGGCGTCTTGCCGAATTCGGTCATGTTGGCGAGCAGGGGAACGCCCGGCATCGCCCTGGCGAACGCCTCGAACATGTCCCGCGTATTCAGTGCTTCCGGGAAGATCGCGGCGGCGCCCGCCTCGACATAGAGTTTTGCGCGGGCAACGGCAGCCTCAAAACCCTCGACCCCGGCGGCGTCGGTGCGCGCGACAATGACCAGATCACGCGCGGCCCGGCGCGCGGCGGCGACCTTTGCCGCCATGTCCTGCGCATCGGCGAGCTTCTTGCCGTTCAGGTGCCCGCATTTCTTGGGCAGAATCTGGTCCTCCAGATGGACGGCGCCGGCGCCGGCCTCTTCGAAGCTGCGGACCATGTGCATGACGTTCAGCGCCTCGCCATAGCCGGTGTCGCCGTCGACGAGCAGCGGCAGTCCGGCCGCGCGGGCGATCTGGCGAATGAAGAAGACGACTTCGTCGACGGTGATGATGCCCAGATCCGGCAGCCCCATCGACGCGGTCATCGCCGCGCCGGACAGATAAAGCCCGTCGAAGCCGGCTGCCTTCGCCTGCAGCGCGGCCTGCCCGTTATGCGCGCCGGGCAACTGATAGATGCCGGGCCGCGCCAGCGCCGCGCGGAACCGTTTGCCGGCGCTTTCCCCCGGCAGTTCGTCTGCAACCAGATAGGGCATGATACCTCCTTATGCCGCCGCCGATTCGCGCCGATCGGCCAGCGGAACGAAGGCCAGATTCTCCGGCCCGGTGTAATGGGCCGACGGGCGGATGATCTTGTTGTCCTGCCGCTGTTCGACGACATGCGCCGCCCAGCCGGAGGTGCGGGCGATGACGAACAGCGGCGTGAACATCGCCGTCGGCACGCCCATCAGGTGATAGGAAACCGCCGAGAACCAGTCGAGGTTCGGGAACATCGCCTTCGTTTCCATCATCACCGCTTCGATGCGTTCGGCGACGGCATATTGCTTCAGCGCGCCGGCATCGTCCGCCAGCGCCTTCGCCACCCGCTTGATGACGACGTTGCGCGGGTCCGACACGGTATAGACCGGGTGGCCGAAGCCGATGATCACCTCCTTCGCCGCAACCCGACGACGGATGTCGGCTTCCGCCTCGTCCGGCGTCGCGTAACGCTTCTGGATTTCGAACGCGACTTCGTTGGCGCCGCCGTGTTTCGGCCCGCGCAGCGCGCCGATCGCCCCGGCAATGCACGAATAGACGTCGGACCCGGTGCCGGCGATCACCCGCGCGGTGAAGGTGGAGGCGTTGAATTCATGTTCCGCGTAGAGGATCAGCGAGACGTGCATCGCCCGCACCCAGCTTTCGGGCGGCGGCTTGCCGTGAAGCAGGTGAAGGAAATGGCCGCCGATGCTGTCGTCGTCCGTCTCCACCTCTATCCGCCGGCCGTGATGGGCGAAATGATACCAGTAGAGCAGGATCGAGCCGAGCGACGCCAGCAGCCGATCGGCAATGTCGCGCGCGGCCGGCAGGTTATGGTCCGGCGCCTCCGGCAGCACGCAGCCAAGCGCCGATACGCCGGAGCGCATGACATCCATCGGGTGGGCGGCGGCGGGCAGCGCCTCCAGCGCGTCCTTCACCGATTGCGGCAGACCGCGCAGGCCCTTCAGCTTAGCGGTGTAGGCGGCAAGCTGCGCCGCCGTTGGCAACGCGCCGTGAACGAGCAGGTGCGCGATCTCCTCGAAGCTGCTGGTTTCCGCGAAATCGAGGATGTCATAGCCGCGATAATGCAGGTCGTTGCCGCTGCGCCCGACGGTGCAGAGCGCGGTGTTGCCGGCGGTGACGCCGGATAGCGCCACCGATTTCTTGGGCCTGAAGCCGCTGTCGGCCATGATTCCCTCCCTGCTCAGAAAATGCCGGCCGGCGCCGCCGGGCCAAGCCGGTCAGCGGGGGCGACGACGTTCAGTTGAGCCACTTCCCCGGCGCTCAGCACCGGCAAGCGATCGACCAGCGCGAGAAAGCGCTCCTGCTCCGCCGGGGCGACGATGCCGTCGGCCAGGGTGCGGAACTTGCCGACATAATCGGGCCGGCCGAACGGGCGGGCGCCGGCGGGATGCGCGTCCGCCACACCCAGTTCATCGACGATCGAGCGGCCGTCCTTCATCGTGACGACGACCTTGCCGCCGAACGCCTTGTCCGCGCCTTTCGCGTGGTAGCGCGCGGTCCAGGCCGGGTCTTCCTCGGTCGTGATCTTGTGCCACAGCGCGACCGTGTCCGGCCGACGCGCCCGTTCCGGCGCGTAGCTGTCGACATGGTGCCAGCCACCGTCCTGCAGCGCGACCGCGAAGATATACATGATCGAGTGATCAAGTGTTTCGCGGCTGGCGTTCGGGTCCATCTTCTGCGGATCGCCGGCGCCGGTGCCGATGACGTAATGGGTGTGGTGGCTGGTCTTGATCAGGATGCTTTCGACCTGCTCGAAATCGCCGATCTTCGGCCCCATTCGCCGGGCGAGGTCGATCAGCGCCTGGCTTTGATACTCCGCGGAATATTCCTTTGTGTAGGTGTCGAGGATCGCGCGCTTCGCCTCGCCCGGTCCCGGCAGCGGCAGCTGGTAGACATGGCCGGGGCCGGACAGCAGCCAGGCGATGAAGCCGTCTTCGCCCTCATAGGCGGGGGACGGCGCGCCTTCGCCGCGCATCGCCCGGTCGACCGCCTCGACCGCCATCTTGCCGGCGAAGGCGGGGGCATAGGCCTTCCACGTCGAAATCTCGCCCTTGCGGGACTGGCGGGTGGTGGTGGTCGTGTGCAGCGCCTGCTGGATCGCCTGACAGGTGATCTCAGTCGACAGGCCGAGCAGCGTGCCGATACCCCCCGCCGCGCTCGGCCCGAGATGGGCGATATGGTCGATCTTGTGTTCGTGCAGGCAGATGCCCTTCACCAGATCGACCTGAATCTCGTAGCCGGTGGCGATGCCGCGAACCAGCGCCGCGCCGTCGCGCCCCATCGCCTGCGCGACCGCGAGGATCGGCGGGATATTGTCGCCGGGGTGGCTGTATTCGGCCGCCAGGAACGTGTCGTGATAGTCGAGTTCGCGCACCGCGACACCATTGGCCCAGGCCGCCCATTCCGGGCTGACCCGGCGGCCCGCGTCCAGGCCGAACAGCGACGCGCCACGATTGTTTCCGCCGGCCGCGACCGGGTGACCGAGCGCCTGCGCCCGGGCCGAGCGGATCGGCCCGCGCGCCAGCGACGCCACCGCCACCGCCGCATTGTCGATGATCCGGTTGCCGATCATTTCAACCACGTCGGCATCGACCGCGACCGGGTCGGTGGCGACGGCCGCCAGCTTCCATGCCAACTGGTCCTCGCGGGCCAGCGGCTCCGCCGACTTGTAGGTGCGAACATCGTGAAGTTTCATGCGGGCTGCTCTTTCGTTTCAGCGGTGTATCGGGTGAAGGTGAACCGGCCGGAGCCGGCGATGCGGGCGCCGCCGCCGGGCTGCGCCGCGGTAGCGAGCACGGCCATGGTCACCGTCGCGCCGGTGCGGCGGACGACCCAGCTTTCAACCGTGACGGCGCCGGGTGCGGAAGCGCCGCGCAATTCGACCGCTTCGCAGCGCAGAAGGTGGACCGGACGGCGCGGATGCGCGCCGGCATCGGCCGCCGCGGCGGCGGCCATCCGCGTCATCAGCGCGGTTCCGGGATCGGGTTCTGGCCTGCCCATGGCCGGCACTATCGGCGCCGGCGCACCGGGCGAACATGGCTGAAACAGCGAAGATCGGCGTAGCGAACCCTGCGAAGGCGCGAAGATTGCGAAGCCGCGCCGGCGGCTAGGGGGTCGCGCCCGGCAACGGGGCGGCGACACCGACATTGGTGAACCACTGCTGCCCGGCGGCGCGGCGGCGGCGGACCAGTTCCTCATGCACCTCGAACATGCCGGGCTGCGGGTCGTAGCCCGGCACCGCGCGGTCGGCGAAGCGCATATACCCCTGATCGGCGGCATAGGCCGGCCAGACCGGAAGGCCGGACGCAGCGGGCACCCCGGTGCGGGCGAAGGCGGCCCAGTAGCCGATCATCGCGTCCGACAGCGCCCGGTCGACGGCGCCGGCGGGACGGGGCCAGTTGGGCGGCATCGCCCCGCCGGGATCGATCTGACCGAACACGAACGGCAATTCGCTGGCATGAAAGCCACACAGGCCCCGCGCCGCCGCCGCCGGATAGCAATGATCGAATATGTAGAGATAGGCGGGTAGTCCGGCTGCCGCCTGGCCGCTGACCAGCCGTTCCGTCGCCCAACCGTAAACGGCATCGCGCACCGCCGCCAGCATGCTGCCGGCGATGTCCGACGCCGGGTAGAGACGCAGGAAGGCGGGGGCGAGGGCGCCATAGCGGCGTTCGATTTCACCGACATAGGTTGCCGCGTCCGCCGGGGCCGGCGGCAGCAACCCGCGCTGCGAACGGATTTCATTGCCATTGAACCCGGCGAGAATCGGCACCCGCGCCTGCCGTCCGGCATCGAACGCATCGACCACCTGTTCCGGCAGAACCCGGCCGTCGATCGTACCCTGCGCCACAAAGCGCGCCTTGGCGGCGGCGGCAACCAGCGCGGCCGCATCGAGCGCGCGCAATCCCGGTAGATCGGCGGCGCCCACCCCCGCCGCCAGTGCCGTTCCGGTCTGTTCCGCCGGGGTGAGACCATAGGCAGCGGTCGCGAGCGGCGGCACAGCGCGAATATTCGCGCTTTCGAGGATCGCCTTGTCGAACAGGCCGCGCGCCGCCGGGCTGACCAGCAGGTAGCTGACGCTGAGCGCGCCGGCCGATTCGCCCATGACCGTGACATTGTGCGCGTCGCCACCGAAAGCAGCGATGTTCCGCCGCACCCAGGCCAGCGCGGCAATCTGGTCGCGCAGGCCGTAATTGCCGGAGGTGCCGTCGGCCGCTTCGGCGCTGAGAGCGGGGTGGGCGAACCAGCCGAGCACGCCGAGCCGATAGTTGATCGACACGAAGACAATGCCGCGCCGCGCATAAGCGGCACCGTCGTAGAACGCATCGGCGCTGCTGCCGATACGCAGCGACCCGCCATGTATCCACAGGATGACCGGCGCGTCCTTCGCCCCGGCCGGCGCCCAGATGTTGAGGGTCAGGCAATCCTCGCTCATCCGCGCCGGATTGTCCGCATAGAGCGCGTCTGGCGGCAGGGGCGGCTGGACGCAGGCGGGGCCGAAGGCGGTTGCATCACGGACGCCGCGCCAGCGTGCCGGCGGCGCCGGTGGCCGCCAACGCCGTTCGCCGACCGGCGGCGCGGCGTAGGGGATGCCCCGGAACAGCGCAAAGCCGTCCCCGGCGACACCGCCAACCCGCCCGTCGGCGATGGCGACGACCGGCCGGTCCGGGGCGGACGGCGGAGCGGCCGCTGCCGGGGCCAGCAGCAGCGCCGGGGCGACCGCAGCCAGCCACCGTCCGAAGATACCGTGCCAGCGCCGTTTCGCCATCGCCCGCCCTCCGTCCTTTTCGGCCCCGTTCAGCGCGCCGCCGTCGCCGGAATGGCGACACCGGCGCCGGCCAGTTCGCGCTCCGCCTGGAAGAAACCGTAGGCGGGCACCACCTCCCCACTGCGATCGCTGATCGTATCCCACGCGGCCGCGACCCGGCGGGCGGCGTCCGGGCCGGTGCCGCCGATCTGCGCCCCTTCCGTAAGCGTGACGTTGGCGACGGCGAAATGGCCGGCCCCCGCGCACAGGATCGCCCGGCTCGGCGCATCCGCCCCGACCAGCGCCAGCAGGCCGGGGCTGACCAGATCGGGGGCGAGCCGGGCCAGTGCCTCGCCGGCCAATATGCCGCTGGTCATCTGGGTCGCGGCGGTCGGCGCGAGGCAGTTGACACGAATGCCGTAACGATCGCCCTCGATCGCCAGCGTCTGCATCAGGCCGACCAGCGCCAGCTTGGCCGCGCCATAATTCGCCTGCCCGAAATTGCCGTACAGGCCGGAGGACGACGTCGTCATCACGATGCGGCCATACCCTTGGGCGCGCATCGTATCCCACACCGCCTTGGTGCAGATCGCGGCGCCCATCAGGTGAACCTCGACGACCAGCCGGAAATCGGCAAGGTCCATCTTGGCAAAGGATTTGTCGCGCAAAATACCGGCATTGTTGACGAGGATGTCGATCCGCCCCCAGCGCGCCAGTGTGTCGGCGACCATCGCCGCGACGGCGGTTTCATCGGTAACCGACGCGGCAACGCCCACCGCTTCCCCACCGGCGGCAACGATCTCCGCCGCGACCCGGTCGGCGTTCTCGCCGTTCATGTCGTTGACGACAACCCGCGCGCCGAGTTGCGCGAGCAGCAGCGCATGGCAACGCCCCAACCCACCGCCGGCCCCGGTGACGATGGCGACCCGATTTTCCAGCTCCATGTCCGCACTCCCTTTCATTCGCTATCTTGTTAGTGAATATTTAGACGACCAGGCGCGATCGGCCGCTGCCTTCCTCCTGCTGATGCTCATTGTCCGCGCTCGGCCTTGCGCTGGGCGCACAGCGCGTGAAATCCGCCGGCCATGAAGCTGGCCATCCGCTGCTTCACCGCGCGGAAATCACCGGACTTGCACAGGCCGTGCGACAGCTTGTCGATGCGGCCGGTGCGGGCCAGAGTCAGCATCAGCGCGCCGGTGACGAAATGGTAGCCCCAGAACACGTCCTCCTCCTCGCAATCGGGCAAGGCCCGTTTCAGGAGGTCGATCAGCCGCAGCACGACCGGATCGAAATGCTGGTCCATCAGCTCCGCGCCCCATTCAGGCGTGTTGGCGACCTGCGCGCCGAGCGCGGCATAGTTCCGCCAGCCTTCGCCGCCCTCGATATACAGGTCGAGGTCGGTATCCAGAAAGGCGTGGAGCGCGCCTTCGACCGTCGGCTGGCCGTTGGTCGCCTTGTCGTAATCGTCGAGAACCTTCATCCGCCGTTCGCTGGTCACCGCCGCACGGCGGGCGAAAACCGCGTCGAAAAGCTTCTTCTTGTCCTCGAAATAATAGTTGAGCAGCGTGTGGTGGACGCCGACCTGCTTCGCCACGTCCTTCAGCGTGACGCCGTACAGGCCATGGCGCGAGAAAAGATATTCGGCCGTGTCGAGGATATGCTCGATCGTCTCGGCGCGCTGCTCGGCCTTGCTGGTCCGCTTGCGCCGGGGCGCCTTTTCGGTCGGGCTGCTGGATTTCGTCTGGGTCGTCTTGGGCGCTGCCGGTGGTGATTTTGCCTGAGTCATGCGATGCCAAATTCCAATCTCAGGCGCTTCTTGCCGATCCCGCCGGCCATGACCAGAGGGATGTCGGCCGCCAGACGGCGCGACGCGCGGGGCAGGGCACCCGTCATTCGCACCCCGCGGCGGCCGGCGGCAGCGGCGGCGCGACGATCCCGATATTCCAGTTCCACGCGATATCGGCGGCACGGCGGCGGCAGACCACCGCCTCGTGCAGCGCGAACATCCCCGACAACAGGCCGGTTTCAGCGCGCGGCACGTCGGCGAAATGCATGTAAGCACCGTCGCGCGCATAGGGTTGCCAGGCCGGCTGCCCCGTCGCCTGCGGCGCGCCCGTCCGCGCGAATGCGGCCCAGTAATCGGCCATCGCCGTCGACAATGCGCGCTCGCCGGCGCTGTCGGGTATCGGCGGCCAGTAGCGTGGGGTATCGGCGATGGTACCGAACACATAGGGCAGTTCACCGGCGTGGAAGCCGTGCAGCCCCGCCGCGTCCGCCGCCGGATAGCCATGGTCGAACAGATAGAGGAAAGACGGCAGGCCGCGCGCGCCCTGCGCCGCAACCAGCCGTTCCGCTGTCCAGCCGTACATCGCGTCCCGCACCGCCGCCAGCATGCTCTCATCGACCGCATCGGCCGGGTAACGGGCGAGAAAAGCCGGCGCCAGCGCGCCGTAACCGGCGCGGATCGCCGCCTCATAAGCCGCCGCGTCGGCCGGCGCTGGCGGCAGCAGGAAGCGCAGCGAACGGATTTCGCCGCTGTTGAACCCGGCGAGGATCGGCACCGGCGCCTGAGCGCCCTTATCGAACAGGGTGACAAGCTGATCGGGCAAAACCTGTCCGTCAACGGCGCCGAACGGGAAGAAGCCCGCCTTCTGCGCCGCCGCGGTCAGCGCCGCCCCATCCATCGCCCGGAGCGCCGCGATGTCGCCGGCACCAAGCGCCGTGCCCAGCCGGCTGCCCGCCGCCTCAGCCGGCTCGACGCCGAAGCGCCGCCGCTTCAGATCCGGCGTGGTGATCATATAGGCGCTCTGCGCGATCGCCTTCGCGAACAGGCCGCGCGCGCGCGGCGACGCCATCAGATACATGACACTGAGCGCACCGGCCGATTCCCCGGCGACGGTCACATTCGCCGGATCGCCCCCGAAGGCGGCGATGTTGTCCTTCACCCAGCGCAGCGCGGCGATCTGGTCGAGCAGGCCGTAATTACCGGAAACGGCGTCCGGCGATTCGGCGCTGAGCTCGGGATGGGCAAGCCAGCCGAGCACGCCCAGCCGGTAGTTCATCGTCACCACCACCAGCCCGCGCCGGGCGAGGGCGGCACCGTCATACATCGGCTCCGCGCCCGAACCCGTGGTCAGCGAACCGCCATGAATCCACACGAACACCGGCGCGCCGCCCGCGGCGGCGGGCGCCCAGACGTTCAGCGTCAAACAATCCTCGCTCAACGCCGCATGATCCGCCGCATAGATGCTGCCGGGCCGCGACGGCGGCTGGATGCAGGCGGCGCCGAAACGGGTCGCCGGACGAACCCCCGGCCAGGGCGGCATCGCCACCGGCGCCGTCCAGCGCGCCGGGCCGACCGGCGGCAGCGCATAGGGCAGCCCACGGAACACGTGCAGATCGCCGGTGGCGACGCCCCGGACGGCGCCGGCCGGAGCGTGGACGACGGGGCCGTCCGCCGCCAGCGCCGGAGTCACCGCGCCGAGCAGCATGGCGCCAAACGCCGCAAGTCGAGACAGGATCGTCATCAGCCGGACCTTCCCCGCATTCCCGCACCAGCCGCCACCGGAAACGGTGTGACCGACGCTGAAGCCCGAGTCAACATTCACTATCCGGCGGGTGAATACCGGAAGAGCGGCGGCGACAAGCCGGGCCCGCCGCGCCATTTTACCCCTGCCCCGGCGGCTTCGGTGGTGTCAGCGGCGCAAGATCGGCGGTCATCAGGAAACCGGTGAGCCGGCAGAACATCGCCACCTGACGGCGGAACGAACGGGCATCGAACCGATCGATCCGCGCCGAAAACGCCCAGTAGGCGCCGAGATCGCCCTGGATGCCGTAGGCGGGAATGCCCAGCGGCTGGGCGGCGCGGCCCATGCCGTACCACGGCCCCTGCGAACGGCCGTGGACGCCGGGGCGCCCCGGCGCACGGATCACCGCGGACCGCACCCCGCTGGCCTGTGCCGCGCGATAGGCCGCGTCGATCATCGGCTGGCTGGCGGTCGCATAGACCCAGGTCGGCAGCGAGCGGCCGCTCGGCCGGATCGCATCGCCATCGGCGACATATTCGATCTGGCCGAGATGCTCCATCGCCAGCAGCGCGACGATCGGGTCGCGCGCTCGCGGATTTTTGACGAAATAGTCCTGCGCCGCCCAGGCCTGTTCCATCCCCGGCATGAAATGGCGACAATCCATCTCGATCATCAGCGTGCGCGGGCGGGCGGCACGCGGAACCCGGTTCATATAGGCGACGACGCCAAGCAGACCGAGCGCGCCGTCGTCCTGGCTGATCGACGGCCCGTCCGTGTGGGTCCGCAACTGGATCTGCTCATCCCGGTCGGTGCCGTAATGGCGACCGGGCAGATAGGCGATCAACTGATAGGCCTCGCTGTCGACGCGCTCGCCTTCGACCCGGATCGTCGCCCCGGCGCCCTGCCGCGCATCGGCGATCAGCGCATCGCCGACCAGCCTGTCGACATACAGGGCCGGGAAACCGTAATCGGCGGGCACGCGGAAGGTATACAGCCCGTCCGTCGCCGCCCGGTTCAGGTTCATCGCAAACACGACGCCCGCCGGCCCGGCATCGCGCATCGCCTCGACGAACAGACCGGTGCTGGTCATGTCGTCCCAGACCGCGCTGGAGATCGAGCCGGTGCCGTCCTGCGCCTGCGGCACCGTGCCGCCTTCCGTCGGCCAACTGTCGAACGGCGTACTATATTCATAATCGCTGTCGCTGAACGCGGTGCGCACCTCCGGCCGGGGCACCGGGCGGAAGACGACGATCTTGCCGCGCACATCCTGCTCCATGTCAGGGTCCCACAGCAGCAGCGGCGCGGTTACCCCGTCCGGCCCGGTCGTTCCGCAATTGGCGCCGAAATTGGCGACGCGGACCGGCTGGCCGCCCACGACCAGCCCCCAGCGCGAATCGTCCGGCCACAGGCTGGTTTCCAACCGCTGAAAGCGCCAGGGCGCGCGGTGGACAGCGACGCAGCCGCTGGCGCGAAGCCGGGCCTCCAGAAACGCCATATAGGCCCGCCAGGCCGGGTTCCCAGCCAGCGCCGGGCCGTTCGCGTCCTTGATCCGGTGCCAGGCCAACGCCTCTTCTTCCGACACCAGCCAGCGCGGATCGGGCGTGGTCAGCGGCGACGTAACGGCGGCCCGCGCCGGCAGCCCGATGACGGTGGCGGCCGCGCCGGCACCCAGCCCGCGCAGCATCGCGCGTCGCGGCAGCGGCGTCACCGGCCTTCCCCCTGTGCGGCGCCGCCAATTCGGCCAAGCGGCTGGTCGCGCAGCAACGCGGTGCAGACGAACGAGACCGCGCAGGCGGCGAACATATAGCCGGCGATCGCCGTGCTCGCATGGAAATGGGCGTAGAGCGCGGTGGCGATGATCGGTGCAAAGCCGCCGCCGACGACCGAACCGAGCTGATAGCCGAGCGACGCCCCGGAATAGCGCAGCTCGACCGGAAAAAGTTCGGCGAACAGCGCCGCCTGCGGCCCGTACATCAGGCTGATGAACCCCAGCTCCACGGTGATCGCGAGCAGCACTGCCCATGGCGAGCCGGTCTCGATCAGCGGAAAGAAGGCGAAGGCCCAGACCCCGGTCAGCGCGGCGCCGAGCAGGAAGGGCGGCAACCGGCCCCAGCGATCCGAAATCCAGCCGCAGAAGATCAGGAACGGCGCCATGATGATGCTGGCCGCCATCACGCTACCCAGCATCAGGTTCTTGGACAGTCCCAGCGTCGTCGTGCCGTAGGCGATCGCGTAGGTGATGCAGACATAGAAGCAGATGTTGTTGGCGACGAACGCACCGCCGGCGAGCAGGATCTGGCGCGGGTGGCTGCGCAACACCTTGACGATCGGCGAACGCGGCTTGACCCCGGCCGTGGCCGTGCGCGCCTCGACCGCGCGAAACTCCTCCGAATCCTCCAATCGGAACTGGACGTAGAAGCCGATGCCGACCAGCGCGAGACTGAGCAGGAACGGGATGCGCCAGCCCCAGGCGGCGAAATCGGCCGCGCTCATCGTCACCCCCGCGACAAGGAACACGCCGTTGGCCAGCACCACCCCCAATGGCACGCCGATCTGGACGAAACTGCCGTACAGGCCCTGTCGGCCCGGCGGCGCGCTTTCGATGGCGAGCAACGCCGCCCCACCCCACTGGCCGCCGACCGCCAGCCCCTGAACGATACGGAGCAGCGCGAGCAACAGCGGCGCGGCAACGCCGATGCTGGCATAGGACGGCAGCAGCCCGATCGCCGCGGTCGACAGGCCCATCAGCACCAGCGCCGTCGCCAGCGCCTTCTTGCGGCCGAGCAGATCGCCGAAATGGCCGAACAGCACGCCGCCGACCGGCCGCGCGATGAAGCCGACGGCGAAGGTGCTGAACGCCGCGATCTGCGCCGCGAACAACGGCATGTCGGCGGGGAAGAACAGCTTCGGAAAAACCAGCGCGGCAGCGGTGCCGTAGATGAAGAAATCATACCATTCGATCGCGGCGCCCGCCGCCGCCGCCAACGCCGTTTTCGGCGATCCGCCGCCGGGCGGCGCGGCGGCCCGGCTCTGCTGTCGGTTCAGCACTGCTTCCCTCCCTCTCCGTTGCCGCTGCCCGGCACGTGCCGGAGAGCGGCGCAAACCGGTCACGCGCTGCTGCCGCCGCCGGCATGGTCGGCCCGCAGGCGGGCCTTGTCGATCTTTCCGGTCGCGGCGAGCGGCATCGCCGCTACCGCGACCACCGTGTCGGGCAGCCACCAGTCCGGCACCTTGCCGCGCAGGCCGGCGACCAGCGCGGCGGCATCAATACCATGCCCCGCCTGCGGCTCGACAATCAGCACCGGCCGTTCGCCCCATTTCGGATCGGGCCGGCCGACAACCGCGACCTGCGCCACCGCCGGGTCGCAACCGACAATCGCCTCGATCTCCGCCGGATTGATCCATTCGCCGCCCGACTTGATCAGGTCCTTGGCACGGCCGCAGATCGTCAGATTGCCGGCGGCGTCGATCGAGGCGAGGTCGCCGGTATCGAAATACCCTTCCGCGTCGAGCGCATGGGCCGGCGCGTTGTAATAGCGGTCGAGAACGCTCGCCCCCTTCACCTTCAGATGGCCGGTGCCGGCATGCTGGTCGGGGAGCGGCACGCCGTCGGCATCGGTCAGCTTCACATCAAGGCCTATGATCACCTGCCCAGCCGCCTTGCCCGCCGCGCCGCCGGGCGGCGCGGTGACGCCGAGCGGCGACAATTCCGTCATGCCCCAACTGGTCTGCACCCGCGCGCCCAGCCCCGCCTCCAGCCGCCGGACCTGCGCGGGCGGGCAGTCGGAGCCGCCGACGATCACCCGTTCCAGCGCCGGCAGCGTGCTGCCGGTCCGCTCAAGATGGTCGACAACCCCCAGCCAGACGGTCTGAACACCGACGGCGATGGTCACCGCTTCGTCCCGCATCAGCGCGGCGAGCCCGGCGCCGTCCGCCTCGCGCCCCGGCAGGACGATACGGGCGCCGACGGCGGGAACGGCGAAGGGCAGACCCCAGCCATTGGCGTGGAACATCGGCACCGCGACCAGCACCACATCGCGCCGGTTGATCGCGAACGCATCCGGCAGCAGCGAACGCAGCGTGTGCAGATAGTTTGACCGGTGGGTGTAGAGTACGCCCTTCGGGCTGCCGGTGGTGCCGGAGGTATAGCAGAGGCCGGCCGGCGTCTCTTCCGGGAAACGGCCCCAAGCGACCGCCGCGCCATGCGTCGCCAACAACGCTTCATAGTCCCAGTTTTCCGGCTCGTGCTGCACCGGGCCGTTGCCGTCCAGCCAGATCACATGGCGCAGTTTCGGGCAGAGTGGCGCCAGTTCCGCCAGCAGCGGCGCCAGATTGACCGCAACCGCCAGCACCCGGTCGTCCGCTTCGTTGATCATCATGCTCAGATGGTCGCGCGACAGCCGCGGGTTCAGCGTGTGGCAGATCAGCCCGGCCCCCATCGCCGCGTAATAGAGTTCCAGATGATGCTGGGTGTTCCAGGCAAGGGTGGCGATCCGGTCGCCGCCGCGCAGGCCCAACGCGGCAAGCGCGCCGGACATGCGGTTGGCCCGCGCGCGCAGGTCGGCATAGCCGATGCGCAGCGGCGGCTGCCCCGCGCGCGCGGTGACGACCTGCTGCTCGGCCGCCCATCTGGCGGCATGATCGATGAATTTGTCGACGGTCAGACTATAGGATTGCATGGCCACGCGCGGTTGGAGGAATCGGGGCGCCGCCGGCGGGATACAGGCAGGCGGCGCATGGGCGGTCCGGCATCACGGCGCGCGCGGCGCGGCCGCATGGGCCCGCGCCTGACTGGCGACGATGCGGATCAGGTCACCCATCGCATGATGGACGTCGAGAATATGCAGCCCCCACGACAGATCGACGCCGAATGGGCGGACGATTTCCCCCGACAGATGATCGGTGCGGCCGCCGCCGGGGTTGGGGTTCACATGCAGTTCGAGATAATCGAAGTCGCCGCGCGTCACGCATTGCAGCGATACCAGCCCCGGCGTCTTGACGAACGGCGTGGCGATCGCGCGCAGCGGGCGGGTCCACTCCGGCCGCGCGTCGCCACCGGCATCGTTCAGCGAACCGGAAGTGGCGAAATAGGAATCGGCAGTACCGCTGCCGCCGCCAAGGCTGGCCGGGTTGGTGCAGGCGACGCGCAATCCATCGCGCGCACGGCCGAACAGCGCGTTTTCCGGCGGCGGGAACCGGTCGCGATAGGTGGCGTAGCTGATCACACAGCCAACCTGGTCCTCCGCCTCGCACAGCGGGATCGCCTTGAAGCTGCCGCCAACCGCCTTGCCGGGCGGCACCAGCACCGGCGCGCCGATGACCAGCGCCGAAATCAGCCGCGCCTGTCCCGGCCGGCCGTCGATCTCTTCGGCGAGCAGCCGGGTGATCATCGCCCCGCCCTGGCTATGGCCGATCAGCACGACGCCGCGCCCGTTATTTGCGTGCGCCATGTACCAGTTCCACGCGGCGCGCACGTCACTATAGCCACCAAAGCCGGGCGGCGGCGGATCGCCGACCGGCTGCGGCCCGCCGGCATTCCGGCGCAGCGCGGTCAGCGTCGTCTGCCGATAAAGCGGCGCGAACTGGCGACAGACCTTGCCGAAGCGGGCGAATTGCTGCCTGATGTCGTCGAATTCCATCCGGTCGGGCACGAAATCCGATTGCCAGCCTGGGTCCTTCGACACCGTCGGATAAACGAAGAAGCAGTCGAAGCCGGGATCAGCGGCTGGACGATAATGCTCGATGCTGCTGCTGCCGTCCGCCGCGATCACCGTCGCGTCGATCCCGACCCGGCAGCGGTTGATCGTCAGATCCGGCCGGCATAGCCACAGCGCAGGATCGGCATAGTCGGCATTTGCAACGGTCGGGTCTGGTGCCGGCGGCGTGGCGGCCGGGGCGGACCCGGCAGCAAGGGCGACGGCAGCGACAAACACGGCGAGACGGCCGCCGGCCGCGCGGCGCGCTGAAGGAAGCTGTCTGTCCATCGGCCTGTCCGTTGCAAAAAGCGCGGGCGAGCGCCGGGGCGCCCGCCCGCTCAGGGAGGGTCTAGAAAGTCTTCTTGATGCCAATCTCGAAAGTACGGCCGAGCGGATTGGCCATCCACGGGTCATAGCCGAACTCTTCCTGCGCCGGCGGCGGGTCGCGGTCGAACAGATTGCCGACATTGGCGGTCAGGACGAAGCCGTCGGCGACTTCGAACCGATAGGTCAGATCGGCGGTGATCCACGCGCGCCCGTTCTCGCCATATTGGATGCCGGCCCGTTCATCCTTCACCGCCGACACATAGTTGGCGCCGACGCGGATGTTGTGGCGGGCAAGGTTGTAGTTGACGCTGAAATTGGCCCGCAGCTTCGGCGCCGCCTGCGCGAAGGTCGCGAAGTTGAGCGTCCCCAGCCGATCGTCGCCGGTGGAGATGACCACGCCGTCGAGCGATGTCGCGCCGGTCTTCAGCTTGGTGATCCGCGTCGCGGTCAGCTGGAGGCCCAACTCACCTTCGCCGACCGGCAGGGTGTAGTTCGCCTGCACGTCGAACCCGGTGGTTCGCTGGCCCGGGCCGTTGCCGACCAAAGTGGTGACCGACGAGAAGGCGCCGATCGCGCTCATCCCGACCGTGCAGCCGGCGTTGAAGGCGATGCGGCTGAGCAACGGCTGCGCCGACGGATCGCAGGTGGTCGTGGTTCCGCCCGGCCCGTTGAACACCAGATTGGCGATCTGGTTCGGGTCGGCGATCTGGCCGATCTCATCTTTGGTGCGGATGTCGAAATAATCGACCATCAGCCGGAACCGGTGGTCGCTGCCCAGCCCCCGGCTGTCCCAGATCATGCCGATGTTGGACGTCCGCGCGGTTTCCGGCTTCAGATTGGCGGCGGTGATGAACTGAGCCGCCAGCCAGTTGCTGCCGGCGACGGTGTAGTTGCGCGCCGCGACGGTAAGCGCGCCGGGCACCGTGCCCAGCGGCGGCGTCTGGTAGTTGGTGCCATAGGACCCGCGCAGCGACAGCGGCCCCCAGACATTCCACTTGCCGGCCACCTTGTAGACGGTGGCGGACAGGCCACCGGAGAAACGCTCGTGCCGCGCCGCCGCCTGCAGGTTGACGCCGTCGACCAGCGGGACGTCGATTTCGCCGAACACCGAATACTGGTTGCGCTCGGCGTCGACCGGAACAAGCGGCGCGAACAGCACGAACGGCCCCGGCGCATCCGGCGTACAACCACGGAAATTCGGGCTGGTCGTCGGCAGCGGATTCGCTTCCATCGGCAGCGAGCCAGGCCCGTTGGCGCTGGTCGTGCCGTGCGGCCATTCGCACTGGACCGTGCCGTTGTAGATCGGGTCGGGAATATTCTGGCGGCTGGAGAACCAGCGGGCCTGCCCGCCAAGCGCCCAGTTGACCTCGCCGCCCGGCAGCGTGATGCCGGTCTTGCCGTTCAGCACCAGATCGATGGTCAGCGCGCTGGTCGTCGTCTCGGTCGCACGGGGGTTGAACATCCAGCGGGTCAATTCTTCCGAATTCTCGCTGCCCGCGACATGGTTGGGGTTGTCGAGGCCACGCACCGGCTGGCCAGCAAACGCGCTGGAGAACGGGTTCCACCACAGGCAGCCATTCTGGCCGGCCGCCGCCGGGTTCTGGGTGCCGAACCGGTTGGGGTCGAGGTCGACCGCCTGACAGTTCGCGCCGCCGAAACCGTTCAGCGCCTGCTGCAGGCGATAGCCGATCGTATCCGGGTGGGTGTTGTAGGTCCGCGCCTGATTGTAGGTGACGGCGAAGTCGTAATTGACGTCGCGGGCAAAATCCGCCCAGTCGCCAAGCCGCCCCTTCACGCCACCCGACACACGCCAGACCTTGTTGTCGACCCGGTCGGGCACGCCATAACCATTGTCGCTGAGCGCGGTGTTACCGCCATGGCCGAGCAGCCGATAGGTTACCGGCGTGAAGCCCTGAGCGCCGGTAATGCCGTGATCGGCGGCAAAGGCGGCGGCATAGGGGTTGGTGATCGGCACGTAGAGCTGGTAGACTGCACCGGTCGCCAGCGCCGGGCCGCGCGCAACCGGCTGCGCCGGCGAACCGAAGATTTGCGGAACCGTCACCCGGCCGTAGGACGCCTCGACATGGACCTCCATGTCGTCGGTCACTTCCGCGTTCAACTGGGCATAGGCACGATAGGTGTTGGTCGGCGAAACCAGATCGTAATAGGGAATGTAGTTGTAGGCGCAGGTATAGGCGTTGTCGTAGCGCCCGCCGACCGCGGCGCAACTCGCCGGGGTGAAATCCGACACGATGCCGGCAACGGGCGCGCCGAATTCGCCGTCCGCCGTCACGCTGGGGATTGCCGGCAACGCGCCGCGCGGCAGCCAGCCGGCAAGGTTGGTCAGCGTCGACCACGGCGCCGGGTTGTAGTCCGGGTCAGTCGGATCGAAGGACTTGCGGACGAAATCGCGCTTGATCGCCTTCAGCCGCGAGCGCCGCTCATATTCGCCCGACACCATCAGGTTGACGCGACCGGAGCCGACACCGGCGAGGAAACCGGCGTAGTAATCGCCGTTCGACCCGTTGATATGCTTGTAACGCGCCGCCGCTTCGAAACCGACATAGCGTTCGCGGGTAATGAAGTTGACGACACCTCCGGTCGCGTCGGCACCATAGGTCACCGCCGCGCCGTCCTTCAGAATCTCGGTGCGCGCCAGGGCGATCGACGGGACATTGGCGGTGTTGACGTTCATCCGCCGGCCGTTGAGCAGGACCAGCGTCTTGTCCGCGCCGATGCCGCGCAGGTTGTACTGGACCGAACCGGTCAGCGCCGGGCCGCCGAAATAGTAGGACTCACCGGTGGTCGGGCCGGAAATCGTCAGCGTCTTGGCGAAGTCGAGGGCGGTCGGCGACCCGCGCCGTTCCAGTTCGACGTTGGAATAGACCTCTACCGGCAACGCCGCGTCAACGGCGGTGCCGCGGATCAGCGAGCCGGTGACCACGATTTCCTCGTCCGAGGCGGCGGGCCGCGCCTCCGCGCCCGGCGCGACGGCCTGCAACGCCGCCGCGGCCGCCACCGCATCGACCTGGGCGGCGGCGACGCCGGGCCAGGCAAAGCCGGCAAGGGAAATCGAAATGGCAGCACGGGACACGCCGCGAAATGCGGATTTCATAATCCTCCCCCCTCTTTTATTCACTCTCGTGAGAGGGAAAATTGCCTCGTTCGTTACGGCTTGTCAAGCAACGATGACGCGCTCCGTAACGATCGACCCGCCTGTCAATTTATCGTGGATATTCCAGTAGCTTGGTTTGCAGAACTCGCCTGGAATCAAGCGGCGGGTCGGGACGAAGCCCGACCCGCCGATCAGCGAAGCAGCAAAATGATGGGGCGACGGCGCTCAGAACCCGGCGCGCAACCCGAAGACGAAATTACGGCCGCGCAACGGAGCCGCCGCCGTGATGAACGACGCGTGGTTGAAGGCGAGGGCATTGGTCAGGTTTGTCGCGCGGACGAACAGTTCCGCGCTGGCTTTCGGCTCAAAATCAAGCCGATAGGCCGCCGTCGCATTCAGCATGTCGTAGCCGGCCGTCCACGTTTCGAAAGCCGCAATCCTGTCCTGTTCGAACACGCGGTAATATTCGAGGCCGGCGGACACCGGACCCCAGGCACCATCGGCGCGCCCGCCGAGCCGCCCGGCCGGTATGCGAGGCAGATTGCCCCGGCCGTGGGCCAGCCGGGCGCGAACATAGTCGCCGAACACCGCCACCGAGACGCCGGGCGTCAGTTGCTGGCGGATTTCGCCATCGATCCCGGCGAATGTCGCGTCGGCGGCGGTGTAGCGGATCAGACGGAAATCCTCGAAACGGTCGAGGGTGTCCGCATAGATGTAATTGTCGAAATCCTGATAATAGGCGCCAAGGGTCAGCGTCGTCGCGCCCGCTGTCTTGCGGAAGGTCAGATCGACCGCCTTGCTGGTTTCCTTGCCGAGCGTTGCCGTGCCCAGTTCATAGGTGTTGGTGGCAAGGTGAACGCCACGGGCATAAAGTTCCTGCGCATTCGGCGCGCGTTGCGACCGGGTCAGCGCCAGCGCCAGCGAATAGGCGCCGCCCATGTCCCAGACGGCCGCGCCGGAAAAGGAGAAGGGACGATGGCTGGCCCTGCGGCCGAGCGTCGTCTCGATCGTCTGCCATTCCTGCCGCGCGGCGATTTCGAAGCGCAGCGGGCCGGCGCGCAGCGCTTCCTTCAGGAACAGCGCGGTGTTGCGCGTCTCGCTTTCCGGCAGGAACGCCTCTTCCCCCAGCGCGCTGAACCGGCTTTCGGCGTGCTGGACACCGACGATGCCATGCAGCCCGCCAATCGGCCTGTGAGTCAGTTCGAACCGTATGTCGCGCGCCTTGTTCCTGAAGGTGGTGGCAATCTGATCTTCCTCGATCTCATCATGGGCGTAGTTGGTGAACGCCATGCGGAAGCGCAGCTTTTCCAGCCCCGGCAGCGGATCGCGATAGTCGCTGCGAATGTCGAAGCGCTCGCTCCGCAGTTTCACGAACGGCACTTCGTCATGATCGTGAGCATGATCGTGATCGTGATCGTCGTCATGGTCGTCGTCATGGCCGTGCCCGCCGCAATGCAGGCTGCTACCGTGCGGGTGGCAGGATTCATATTCGTGGGAATGGCCGGGCAGCCCGTATTCGCTGCGCTGGCGGGTATAGGCGACGCCCAGATAGCCGTCGGCGCCGATCCACGCACCGCCGAGAGTGACGGTCGAGGTGTCGTTGTACGAACCGTCGACATGGCGGTCGCCAAAGCGCGCCGGCACCCGATAGGCGTCCGAACGGCGGCGCACCCCTTCGACGCGAAAGGCGAAGGGGCCGGCGCCGACCGTCAGCCCGCCAACCAGAGAACGTTCATCGTCCGCGGTGCCCAGCCGGCCTTCTGCAACACCGGTAATGCCGTTTTCCGGCTGTTCCGTCGGCACCTTGTCGTCGAGCATGTTGATCGCGCCGCCGATCGCGCCGCCGCCATAGAGCAGGGTGGCCGGGCCGCGCAGCACTTCTATGCCGCGCAGCAGCAGCGGTTCGGTCGTCACCGCATGGTCGGGCGATACCGCCGACGCGTCGCGGATGCCGGCGCCGTCGGCCAGCGCTTCGATGCGCGGGGCGGTCTGGCCACGGATCACCGGGCGGCTCGCGCCACCGCCGAAATTGTCGAAATGAATGCCCGGTTGGCCGGCCAGCGTGTCACCCAGCGTCGCCTGTCGGCGGTGGACAAGCGCATCGCCAGTCAGCGTGACGACCGGCGTCGCGGTTTCGTCCGCCGTCTGCTCCAGCCCCATCGCGGTGACGACGATGTCGCCTCGCGCCACGCCATCGGCATCCTCGGCTGTCGCAAAGGCGGGACTGGTCGCCAGGAACGACGCGGCGGACAGAAGCAGGACGCGTATTTTCACCATAAACCCCTTTTGCTCTCGGAAGAGGATCGCTATTACGTGACGATATAACATATCGCAATAGGCAGTAACGAAAGCATGAGCATACGGGATTTACGGACGCGACGGACGGGTGATCGGCCAGCCAATGCCATAGAAGGGGTCGCCGTTTCGGCCTCACTCCTCTGCCTCGTCCATTGCCTGGCGCTACCGCTGCTGCTGATGCTGCTGCCCGGGGCGATCGGCCTGTTCGCGGCGTCGGCCGCCTTCCACTATGTCGCGCTGGCGCTGGTCGTGCCCGCCGCCCTCGCCGCTTTCTGGGTCGGCTATCTGCGCCACCGCGCGCTGCCGCCCGCCGTGCTCGGCTGCATCGGCGCCGGCTGCCTGGCCGCCGCCCTGCTGCCGGGCATGGCGGAAGGAGCGGAGACATGGGCGACCGTCACCGGCAGCCTGTTTCTGATTGCCGGACACCTGCTGAACTGGCGGCTGCGCCGCCATGCGGCCTGACAGCCCCACGCCCCTGTGCATCATCCTCGCCGTCTCACCGGCTGACGCGATAGTCTTCCCTGTCAACGACGAGGGCTGGCGCCAAGCCGGGGTGCCAGGCTGGGAAGGCCGACGGCGTTGGCGCTCGCCAGCGCCGGGGTCTGCCGATGAACGGCCCGACGAGCAACGTCCACAGATCGTGCCGGGGCGCTTCGCCGACGGCACCGAAGGTCAGCGCCGGGCGCCGCGCCGACGGGCGGAGCAGCGTCCCGAACAGCCAGTCAAACAGCACCAGGCTGGCGCCGAAATTGCGGCCGTAATGCGCCGGGTTGCTGGAATGGTGGAGCTGGTGATGCGCCGGGCTTTGCACCAGCCGGTCGAACGGCGCAGGTGGCCTGACCCAGAAATGGGAGTGAAGCAGATGGGTGATCAGATAGAGCGCAAGCACCCCAAGCAGGTTGCGCCCGTCTATGACGTAGACCGCCGGCGCGCCGCCAAGCAGCGGCCGCAGCAGCGCCGCCGCCGTGCCGGTGACCAGCGCGACGATATTGACGAAAACGATGCTGTCGATCGGATGGACCCGGAAGTTGGTCAGCGGCGACAGCGATTCGGCGCTGTGGTGGACACGGTGAAAACGCCACAGCAGCGGCAGCCGGTGCGACAGATAATGGTCCAGCCAATAGCCAAGCTCATAGGCCAGGAACAGCAGGAGCGTCGCGCAGCAGGCGGCCAGCCAGCCGGGCAGCACAGGCGCCGCCGGCGCTGGCAACAGTCCGCCTACCCACAGCTCGATTGCGCGGGCGCTCAACAGCGCCCAGCCGAACAATACGGGAAACACCAGCAGATTGAGCAGGGTCAGCTTGATGTCGGCGCGGCTGGACGCGCTGCGGATCAGGCGACGGGGAAACAGCGCCCGCGCCAGCACCCGCGCCCGCACCGTCCGCACGCGGCGCCGCCGGCCGAGCGTCCACAGCACCGCGATCAGCAGGGCGGACAGCAGCGACTGTAACGATAACAAAGACGCCGGCGCCAGGAACAGCCGAAGCAGGCGATCGCCCGCCACGACAAGCGGCGCAAGCCAGGACGGATCGGGAAGCGCACTCCACATTGCCCGCCGCTTATCGAGTCAACCCGTTGTAATCACATTAATTAGTGGCGCGCGCCGATACGGCGCAACGCCTGCCCGGCTCCGCCGCCATCCCCGCGCCGGGGCGGACCGGAGCAATCAGGCCTTCGTCCATGCCGCGCGTCCACCATTGCCAGCCGCCACCGACATAGCGGACGCCGTCTGCCGCCGGGCCGGCCTCCATCATCATCGCCCGACCCATGAAGCGGACCAGCGCATGGTCGGCGCCGATATAACGCGCCTCGACGATACCGCCGTCCTGGCAGTGGTAAATGCGGCCGGGCGCCTCGACAGCGCTACCGGCAACGGCGGGCGCGGCGAGCAGCGCGACGGCGCATAGCACGGCGCGGGTCACGGCGCCGTCACCGCCGGAACCGACAGGCGTACCAGCTCGATCGCCGGGCAGCGGTTCATCACCACGGTCAGCCCGGCCGCCTCTGCCCGTTCGGCCGCGGCCGGGTTGATCACGCCCAGCTGCATCCACACCGCCTTCGCGCCGGCCGCGATCGCCTGATCGACCGCCTCCCCCGCCGCCGCGCTGTTGCGGAAAATGTCGACGATATCGATCGGGTCGCCAAGCTGCGCCAGATCCCGCCAGACGAATTCGCCATGAACATGGTCGCCGGTGATCTGCGGATTGACCGGAATGACGCGATAGCCGTGCTGCTGGAGGACACTCATCACCTCGTAACTCGGCCGGTTCGGCCGGTTGGAGGCGCCGACCAGCGCGATCGTCCGCGCACTGGCGAGCAGGCGGTAGATGCCGGCATCATCGGTAACAGGCATGGATCATCTCCCAACCCCCGCCCGACAACAATAGAGCGATCAACCCGGCGCGTTAAGCCATTCGTACAACCGATCGGCAACGGCACGGAACGCGGCGCCACCTTCGTCGTCATGGCGGGCGGGCGGATCGCCGGCGTCGGAGGCGGCGCGAATCGCCGCGTCGAGCGGGATGCGGCCGAGGAACGGCACGCCGAGGCGCTCCGCCTCCGCCTCCGCCCCGCCGCTGCCGAACGGGTGGCTGATCCCGCCGCAATGCGGGCAGGCATAGCCGGCCATGTTCTCGATCAGGCCGATGATTGGCACCTGGACCTTGGTGAACAGGTCGATCGCCCGGCGCGCGTCGATCAGCGCCAGGTCCTGCGGGGTGGAGACGATGACCGCGCCGGCCGGACGATATTTCTGGATCATCGTCAACTGGATGTCGCCGGTTCCGGGCGGCAGGTCGACGATCAGCGTGTCGGTTGCGCCCCAGTCGGCGTCGAGCAACTGACCGAGCGCGCTGCCGATCATCGGTCCCCGCCATGCCACCGCCTGCCCCGGTGCGACGAGCTGGCCCATCGACAGCATCGGCACGCCAAGATCGGTGGCGACCGGGAGCAACTGCTTGTCCTTCGCGGTCGGGCGCACCCCTTCCGCCTTCATCAGCCGGGGTAGCGACGGACCGTAGATGTCGGCGTCGACCAGCCCGACCGCCATGCCGCGCCCGGCGAGCGCGACGGCAAGGTTCGCCGCCAGCGTCGACTTGCCGACACCGCCCTTGCCGCTGCCAACCGCGATCAGCCGGCGCGTCGCCCGTTCGGTGGTAAAAGCGATGCGGACGGTGGCGATACCGGGCAGAGCGCCGACCACTTTGGTCAACTCGCGTTCCAGCGCCTCACATTCTGGCGGCGCAAGCCCGGTCGCGTCGACGATCAGGCTGGCAAGGTTTCCGGAAATACGCGGTCGGGCTGCGCGCCGCCCAGCGATCGGGGCGATCGCGGCGGCGATTTCGTCTGCTGTTGTCATGGCAATGACGCCGATAGGCCAGCCGTTTGATGGATGACACTGTTTTTCACGCGTCGCCATCCCTATAACGGCGGGATGAGGAAGATATTGGGCCGGCCGGCGCCGGTAGACGCGATGCTGAACGACGGCGGCGGGCCGTGGGGCGGACGCGGCGGCGGCAATGGCGGCGGGGGTAGCGGCGACGGCGGCGGCTCCGGCGGTGGCGGACCGCGCAACCCGTGGAACCAGCCGCCCGGCGGCGGCCGCCCGCGCGGCAACCGGCCGGGGGCGGGCCCGACCGCCCTCGACGAATTGCTGCGCCGTGGGCGCGCCCGCTTCGGTGGCGGTGGCGGTGGCGGCGGTTTGCCGGATTTCGGCGCCGGACGGCCGCTATGGCTTTATGGCATACTGATCATCCTCGGCCTGTGGTTTCTGCTGACCAGCGTCCACCGCATCGGTCCGCAGGAACGCGGCGTCATCCTGCGGCTGGGCAGTTATGCAGGGACGATGGGACCGGGCGTCAACCTGTCGCTGCCGTCGCCGATCGACACCGTCACCGTCCGCGACGTTGAAGAGATTCGCACGATCGACATCGGGTCGACCTCTCCCGATTCGGAAAACCTGATGCTGACCGGCGACCAGAACATCGTCGACCTCGCCTATTCCGTGCGCTGGAACATCAGCGACCCCGCCCATTACCTGTTCCAGCTCGCCGAGCCGGACGAGACGATCCGCGAGGTCGCCGAAAGCGCGATGCGCCAGGCGGTCGCCAACGTCAGCCTGAATGACGCGATCGGTTCGGGCCGCGGTGCGATCGAGGCCGAGGTGCAGGAACGCATGCAGTTCCTGCTCAACGATTATCGTGCCGGCATCCGCATTCAGGGTGTCGCCATCAAGCAGGCCGATCCGCCGCTGGCGGTGATGGACGCGTTCAAGAAGGTGACGGCGGCGCAGCAGAACGCCATCAGTTACCTTAACAACGCCCGCGCCTATGCCCAGCAGATGACCGCCAAGTCCGAGGGCGAGGCGGCGTCGTTCGACAAGGTCTATGCCGAATATCGGTTGTCGCCCGAAGTGACCCGGCGGCGCATGTATTACGAGACGATGGAGGATGTTCTGTCCAAGGTGGACAAGACGATCGTCGAGGCGCCGGGGGTGACACCCTATCTGCCGCTGCCCGAGATCAAGCGCCGCGCCCAGGCGGCGGACACCCAGACGGTAACCGGGGGGGCCAGCCGATGAACGCGATATCCTGGCGCAACCCGGTCGCGCTGATGATCGCCGCGATCATGCTGATGGTGCTGGCCAGCGCCACATTCTCGGTCGTCCCGGAAACCCGGCAGGCGGTGATCGTCCGCTTCGGCGAACCGATCAGCATCGTCAACCGTTACAAGGCGGACCAGGATTTCGGCCGTTCCGGCGCCGGCCTGATCGCCCGCGTGCCGTTCGTCGACCAGATCGTCTGGGTCGACAAGCGGGTGCTCGACGTCGAGATGGACCGCCAGCAGGTGCTGTCGACCGACCAGCTGCGACTGAACGTCGATGCCTATGCGCGCTACCGCATTGTCGACCCGCTGCGCATGTTCATCACCGCCGGCACCGAGCAGCGCGTGTCGGACCAGTTGCGCCCGATCCTTGGCTCCGAACTGCGCAACGAACTGGGCAAGCGGCAGTTTGCTGCCCTGCTCAGCCCGGAACGCGGCCAGTTGATGGACAATATCCAGGCCGGTCTGAACCGCGTTGCCCGGCAGTACGGCGCCGAAATTATCGACGTGCGGATCAAGCGCGCCGACCTGCCCGACGGTGCGCCGCTCGATTCCGCCTTCGCGCGGATGCGCAGCGCCCGCGAGCAGGAAGCGCTGACCATAGATGCACAGGGCCGCAAGCAGGCGCAGCTGATCCGCGCCGAGGCCGACGCCAACGCGGCGCGCACCTATGCCGACGCATTCAACAAGGATCCCGACTTCTACAATTTCTATCGCGCGATGCAGTCCTACCGCCACACCTTCGGCGTCGACGGCACCAACGCGGAGGGCAACGCGTCGATCATCCTGTCACCAAACAACGGCTATCTGCGTGAATTCCAGGGCAGAGGGCGGTGACGATAAGGGGTCATTCAATTTCCGTTCAGCGTGGACGCGCAAGGACAACGCGCGCATTCCGCGCCCGGGCCTGCAGTCTTTGAGAGGACAATGAACGTGCGTTACGCCTACGCGATCACGACAGCCCTTCTCGTCGGCGGTGCGGCCGCGACGATGACCATGCAGCAGCCGGTTGGCGCTCAGGTCGCTCAGAACGAGCCGAACGCCATCGGTTCCGCCCCGCCGCGCGCCGGCGCGCCGATGAGCTTTGCCGACCTTGCCGCCAAGCTCCAGCCCGCCGTTGTCAACATCTCCACCACCCAGCGCGTCGCGGTGCAGACCAACCCGTTCGCGGGCACGCCGTTCGGCAACCTGTTCGGCGATCAGGGACCGGGCGGGGCGGTCACCCGCGAGGCAACGTCGCTCGGTTCGGGCTTCATCATCTCGACCGACGGATACATCGTCACCAACAATCACGTGATTTCAGGCGGGCGGAACGGCGCGGTCGTCGAATCGATCACCGTCACCCTGCCCGACCGGACCGAATACAAGGCCAAGCTGATCGGCCGCGACGTCGTGTCCGACCTGGCCGTGCTGAAGATCGACGCGAGCAACCTGCCCTTCGTCAAGTTCGGCGATTCGACCCACACGCGGGTCGGCGACTGGGTGGTGGCGATCGGCAATCCGTTCGGGCTGGGCGGCACCGTCACGTCCGGCATTGTTTCCGCCCTGCACCGCAACACCGGCCAGGGCGGCGCTTATGACCGCTACATCCAGACCGACGCGTCGATCAACATGGGCAACAGCGGCGGCCCGATGTTCGACCTGAACGGCAACGTCATCGGCATCAACACCGCCATCTTCTCCCCCAGCGGCGGCAATGTCGGCATCGGCTTTGCCATTCCCGCCGAGCAGGCGCGCCCGGTCGTCGAAACGCTGATGAAGGGCGGCAAGGTGCGGCGCGGCTATCTGGGTGTCCAGATCCAGAACGTCACCGCCGAGATCGCCGAAGCGATGGGCCTGCCCAAGCATCGCGGTGAACTGATCGCCGGGGTCGAGCCGAACGAGGCGGCGGCCCGCGCCGGCATCCGCCGCGGCGACGTCGTCACCAAGGTCAACGGCCAGGAGGTGACGCCGGACCAGACGCTGTCCTATCTGGTCAGCAACACCCCGGTCGGCGCCCGTATCCCGATCGAGCTGATCCGCGACGGCAAGACGATGTCGGTAACGCTGACCGTCGGCGAACGCCCGCCGGAAGAGCAACTGGCCGCCAGCCTTGGCCAGGGCGAAGGCTTCGACAGCGAGGACGACGACAGCGAATCAAGCCAGCAGGCGGCGCAGGCCTCGCTCGGCGTCGCCGTCCAGCCGCTGACCCCGGCGATCGCGCGCAGCATCGGCGTCCCCGCCGACGTCAAGGGCGTGGTCATCACCGGCGTCGACCCGTCGAGCGACGCCGCGACCAAGACGCTGAAGCGCGGGGACGTCATCCTGTCGATCAACCGCCGCCCGGCGCTGACCGCACAGGACGTCGCCACCGCGGTGCGCGAAGCGACCACCGCCAACCGCAACAGCGTGCTGTTGCTCGTCCAGCGGGGTGCCGGCCGGCCGCAATATGTCGGCGTCAAGCTGAAGAGCCGCTGAGCCACGACCGGGCGAGCGCCCGGCGCGACGGCGCTAACAACACCGGCCGCGGGGCAACCCGCGGCCGGTTTTGCGTTGTTCGCCGCGCAATGCGCCGGGGGTACGGGGCGGGAAAGGCCCCGGCGGATCAGTGCCGGCCTTCGCTGTCCAGCGAATAGCCGGCGGAACGGACGGTGCGGATGATGTCCGGCAGCGAATCACCGTTGATCGCCTTGCGCAGCCGGCGGATGTGGACATCCACCGTGCGCGGTTCGATATCCGCGTCCTGGCCCCAGACCGAATCGAGCAGCCGCTCGCGGGAAAACACCCAGCCGGGATGCTCCAGAAAATGGCGGAGCAGGCGGAATTCGGTCGGCCCAAGCGCCACCGGCTTGCCGGCGCGGCGCACTTTGTGGCCGACGGTATCCATCTCGATATCCGCATAGCTGAGCTGGGCGCCGGCCAGCGCCGGCCGCACCCGGCGCAGCACCGCGCCGACCCGGGCGACCAGTTCGCGCGGCGAAAACGGCTTGGTGACATAATCGTCGGCGCCGGTTTCGAGGCCGCGAACGCGGTCCTCCTCCTCGCCGCGCGCGGTCAGCATGATGATCGGCACGTTGGCGGTGTCCGGCATCCGCCGCAGCCGGCGGCAGACCTCGATCCCCGACAGGCCCTCGATCATCCAGTCGAGCAGCACCAGATCGGGGGCGCGCTCCTGCGCGAGGAGCAGTGCTTCCTCGCCGTCGGCGGTGTGGCGGACGGAAAAATCCTCCCGCCGGAAATGCCAGACGAGCAGTTCGGCGAGGGCGGCATCGTCCTCGACCAGCAGCATGTCGGCGCGGGCCATGTCAGCTCTCCGTGCTGTCTTCGTCGCCGCCGCGCTCGCGTTCGGGCATCGGTGTGCCACGCGCGGCGTAATAGACCATCTCGGCGACGTTGGTTGCATGGTCGCCGACCCGTTCGAGATTCTTGGCGACGAACAGCAGATGCGCCGCCTGGCCGATCGTCGCCGGATTCTCCATCATGAAGGTGACGAGGGTGCGGAAGATACTGTTGTAGAAATCGTCGACGCGGCGATCCTCGTCGCAGACCCGGACGGCGGCCTGCCAGTCGCGCGCGGCGAACGCGTCGAGGGCGCCGCGCACCATGTCGACCGCCAGCGTCGCCATCGACGGCAGCACCGACAGCGCCTCTATGGTGTGGCGGCCGCCGATCAGCGGGGTGCGCCGGGCGATGTTCTTGGCATAGTCGCCGATCCGTTCGATGACGCCGGCGATCTTCAGCGCCGCGACCACTTCGCGCAGGTCGTCGGCCAGCGGCGCGCGCAGGGCGATGATCTGCACCGCCAGCCGTTCCACCTTCGCCTCGATCTCGTCGATCAGCTGGTCTTCGGCCACGATTCGCCGCGCCGTTTCCAGATCGTGGCGGACCAGCGCCTGCATCGCCTGCTCGATCGCCGATTCGGCCCGGCCGCCCATTTCGGCGATAAGGCCGCGCAGCGCGACGATCTCGTCGTCGAATGCCTTGATCGTATGTTCGGTGCCGTTCGCCATATCCTGTCCTCTCAGCCGTAGCGGCCGGTAATATAGTCCTTGGTGCGGACTTCCCGCGGGTTGGTGAAGATTTCCGACGTCACCCCGTATTCGACCAGCTGGCCGAGGTGGAAAAAGGCGGTGTGCTGCGACACGCGCGCCGCCTGCTGCATGTTGTGGGTGACGATGACGATCGCGTAGCGGCCGCGCAGTTCGTGGATCAGTTCCTCGATCTTGGCGGTGGCGATCGGGTCGAGCGCCGAGCACGGCTCGTCCATCAGGATCACTTCCGGGTCGACGGCGATCGCGCGGGCGATGCACAGCCGCTGCTGCTGGCCGCCGGACAGCGCGGTGCCGCTTTCGTTCAGCCGGTCCTTCACCTCATCCCACAGGCCGGCGCGGCGCAGCGACTGCTCGACAATCGCGTCGAGATCCGCCTTGCCGTCGACCAGGCCGTGGATGCGCGGGCCGTAAGCGACATTCTCGTAAATCGACTTGGGAAAGGGGTTCGGTTTCTGGAACACCATGCCGACACGGGCGCGCAGCTGAACGACGTCCATGTCGGGCGTGTAGATATCGGTGCCGTCGAGGGTGATCTGCCCTTCCACCCGCGCGCCGGGGATGGTGTCGTTCATCCGGTTCAGCGTGCGCAGGAAGGTCGACTTGCCGCAGCCGGACGGGCCGATGAACGCGACGACATTGTCCATGTCGACATCGATCGACACGCCGCTGATCGCCTGTTTCTGCCCGTAGAAGACGTTGACGTTGCGCGCCGACATCTTCGTCGGCCGGTCGGATTTGACGGAATGGTCTTCGATCATGGTCACCAGCGTCGTTCAAAGCGGTTGCGGAGGTAGATGGCCAGCCCGTTCATCGCGAGCAGGAAGGCGAGCAGCACGACGATCGCCGCCGATGTCTTCTCGACAAAGCCACGGCTGACCTCGTCCGACCACAGGAAAATCTGGACCGGCAGCACCGTCGCCGGATCGGTAAAGCCGTTGGGCGGGGTGGCGATGAACGCGCGCATGCCGATCATCAGCAGCGGCGCCGTTTCGCCCAGCGCGCGGGCCATGCCGATGATCGTGCCGGTCAGGATGCCGGGCAGCGCCAGCGGCAGGACATGGTGGAACACCACCTGTACCGGGCTGGCACCGACGCCCAGCGCCGCGTCGCGGATCGACGGCGGCACCGACTTGATCGCGTTGCGCGCGGCGATGACGATGACCGGCATCGTCATCAGCGCCAGGGTCAGCCCGCCGACCAGCGCCGCCGAACGCGGCAATTGCCAGGTGTTCAGAAACACCGCCAGGCCAAGCAGACCGAAGATGATCGACGGTACCGCCGCCAGATTGTTGATCGACACCTCGATCAGGTCGGTCATCCGGTTGCGGGGGGCGTATTCCTCCAGATAGACCGCCGACAGCACGCCGATTGGGAAAGCGAGCAGCAGCGTGACGATCATCGTCAGCAACGACCCCTTGAACGCACCCCAGATGCCGGCGCGGGTCGGGTCGTTGGAGTTGGACCGGCTGAGGAACCCGCCGTTGAAGGTCTTGCGGACCGCCCCGGCCTGTTTCAGCTTCGCATAGGCGGCCTTCGCCTCGGCGGTCCCATGCCCCTTGGCGGCAAGGTCGATGGCGGTCGCCGCCGCAACCCAGAAGGTCGCCTTGCCGTCGAGCAGCGCCGGATCGGCGCGGATTGCGTCGCGCACGTCGAGCCAGCTATTTTCGGACAGGTAACCGGGCCCGTCGCCGCCATAGGCCGCGGTCGCGGCGGCGTTCAGATGGCCGGGGATGCCAGCGTTGGCGAGGGCGAGGTCCGCCCCGCGCCCGGCCAGCGCCGCGCGGTCGAGCGATAGCGGCGCCGCCTTGAAATCCAGGGTGACGCGCACCTCTGTCCGCAAGAAGCCGGTGGCGCCCTGCCCGATCATCGACACAAGCAGGAAAGCGAGGAAGGCAGCGGACAGCAGTACCGCGCCCAGCCCGATCAGCCGGAAGCGCCGCTCCGCGGCATAGCGGCGGGCCAGGCGCCGCTTCATCGCCGGTCCGTTCCAGTCAGTGAGGCCAAGCCTATTCATATGCTTCGCGATATTTCTTCACGACGCGCAGGGCGACGATGTTGAGCAACAGGGTGATGACGAACAGCACCAGCCCGAGCGCGAAGGCGGCAAGCGTCTTGGCGCTGTCGAATTCCTGATCGCCGGTCAGCAACTGGACGATCTGGGTGGTCACGGTGGTGACGCTGGCGAACGGGTTCGCGGTCAGGTTGGCGGCGAGGCCGGCGGCCATCACCACGATCATCGTCTCGCCGATCGCGCGGCTGACGGCGAGCAGGACACCGCCGACAACGCCGGGGAGCGCGGCCGGGATCAGCACCTTCCGGATCGTTTCCGACTGGGTCGCGCCCATCGCCAGCGAGCCGTCACGCATCGCGGCGGGAACCGCGGTGATCGAATCGTCGGCCATCGACGACACGAACGGGATGATCATGATCCCCATCACCACGCCGGCGGCGAGCGCGCTTTCGGAAGACGCGCCGGGAATGCCGACGGCGGCGGCAAAATCGCGCAACGCCGGCGCCACGGTCAACGCGGCGAAGTAGCCGTAGACCACGGTCGGCACGCCGGCGAGCATCTCCAGCGCCGGCTTCATCCAGGCGCGCAGTCGTGGCCCGGCATATTGGGTCAGGTAGACCGCGCTCATCAGGCCGAGCGGGATGGCGACGACCATGGCGATGATCGCGCCGATGAAAATCGTTCCCCAGAACAGCGGGATCGCGCCAAACTGGTTGGTCTGGCCGGCGATGACCGCCGATTGCGGGCTCCAGCGCAAGCCGAACAGGAAGTCGACCGGCGACACCATCGAGAAGAATCGCCAGGATTCGAACAGCAGCGACGCGACAATGCCGACCGTCGTCAGGATCGCGATCAGCGACGCGACGAGCAGCGTCGCCATCACCGCGCGTTCCACCCGGGTGCGGGCACGGAAATCCGGACGGACGCGGGTGAAGGCATAGGCGCCGCCGGCAAAGGCGAGGATCAGCGCCAGTACCGCCGCAATCCCGTCGAACCGGGCCTGCGCCGCGCGATAGGCGGGGGCGAGCGCGGCCGCTTCGTCATTGAACGCGCCGGCCAGCCTGCCCTGGGCGAGCGCCCGCGCTTCGGCGAGCAACGCCCCGCGCTCAATCCCGCTTTCCGGCAGGACGGCGGCGGCAGGGGTGTCGAGCACCGCACCGGTGACCAGCGCCGGGCTGGTCCAACTCCAGACCGCCAGGAACAGCAGCGCCGGCACCGTCGCCCACAGCGCGACATACCAGCCATGGTACAAGGGCAGCGAATGCGGACGGCCCACCGCCCCGGCGGTGTTGGCGGCAGCGAAGCGGGCGGCGCGGGTCCGCGCGCTGAGCCAGCCGATAAGGCCAAGGCCGATGACGAGGAAGGCAATGGCGGCGACGCTCATTTCAGCACGGCCGGATCGAGGGGGGTGAGCGCGCTCGCCACCGCGACATTTGCCGCGCGGACATCCGGCGTCGCCGCGATCAGGCCGCGGCGCGCGAGCGAACCGCCCGGATTCCACGCGCCGGCATATTCGGCAACGAATTCCTTCAGCCCCGGTATCGCGCGCATATGGGCGCTCTTCACGTAGATGTAGAGCGGCCGCGCGCCGGGATAGGCGAAGCTGGCGATGGTATCATAGGTCGGCTCGACCCCGTCGATCGGGATGCCGGCGAGGGTATCGAGATTCTCTTCGAGGAAACTATAGCCGAAAATGCCGACCGCATCCGGGTTGGCGCCGAGCTTCTGGACGATCAGATTGTCGTTTTCGCCGGCATCGACATAGGCGCCGTCCTCGCGGATGCGGGTGCAACGGTCCTTGTGCCGGTCCTCGTCGACCGCCTTCAGCGCCTTGTTCGCCGGGTTCTGGTCGCAACCGGGGGTCATGATCAGTTCGGTCAGCGAATCGCGGGTGCCGGAAGTCGACGGCGGTCCGTAGACGACGATCGGCGTCGTCGGCAGCGCCGGGTTGATGTCCGCCCAGGTCCGCGCGCGGTTGGGCTTGCCGTCGGGGTTGGCGGCGATCGCCAGATAGATTTCGCGCACACTGAGCGCCATCCGCGAACCGCGCTTCGATTCGCCCAGTGCCAGACCGTCGACGCCAATCTGGATCTCGACGACCTTGTCGACGCCGTTTTTCCTGCACAGCGCATATTCGCTGGCCTTCATCCGCCGCGACGCATTCTCGATATCCGGATATTGCGCGCCGACGCCGCTGCAGAACAGCTTCATACCCGCGCCGGTGCCGGTGGCCTCGATGATCGGCGAACGGTAATTGGGGTTGGCGTTGACGAACTGTTCGGCGACGGCGGTGGTGAACGGAAACACCGTCGACGAACCGACAGCGCGAATCTGTTCGCGCACGCCGCCGCCCGCCCCGCCGGCCGGGTCGTGGCACGCCGACAGCAGTCCGGCCGAAGCCATCAGGATCGCTAGGCTGCGCAGCATGGGTTCAGCGCCACTCCATCGGCGGCCCCGTGGCGGGGCCGGTTCCGGCTCCGCGTCGTGCCCGCGTTTCAGGCGCCCTGTGTGATGTTTCCGTGACAGTTTGATGACAGCGCCGGCAGAAGCACGGTTACGGTGGTGCCAACGCCCGCAATACTGGCGATATCCAGCCGCCCGCGATGCCGCTCGACGATGTGCTTGACGATGGCGAGGCCGAGCCCGGTGCCGCCAAGCGCCCGGCTGCGCCCCGAGTCGACGCGGTAGAATCGCTCGGTCAGGCGCGGCAGGTGCTCTGCGGGAATGCCCTCTCCCTCGTCGGCGACGGTCAGCTGCACCATGGTCTCCGGCCCCGGCGCGAGCGTGATCGTCACCGGCGTGCCCGGCTTGCCGTATTTCATCGCGTTGCCGACCAGGTTGTGCAGCAGCTGCGACAGCTGCGCCGTATCGCCGACGACCGGCGGCGGCGCCTGTGCCATGACCACCGTCAGGTCGCGGCCGCGGTTGCCATGGCTGGCGGCGAGGGTGGCGCGCACCTCCTCGACCAGCCGGACGAGGTCGATCGGGCTGTCCGGCGCCCGGAATTTGTCCGCCTCGATCCGCGACAGCGACATCAGATCGTCGACCAGCCGCCCCATCCGCCGCGCTTCGTCGTCCATTACCTTCAGAAACCGCCGCCGCGTCGGCGGGTCACCACCGGCCTTGTCGTCGGCCAGCGTTTCGACGAAGCCGAGGATCGCGGCCAGCGGGGTGCGCAGTTCGTGGCTGGCATTGGCGACGAAATCGACCCGCATCCGTTCCGCCGCATGGCTGCCGGTGCGGTCGCTCAGATGGACGAGACGGCGGCCGTCGTCGAGCGCGCCGACCTGCATTTCCCACCGCGCCTCGCGCGTGCCGATACCAACCAGGCTGACCGGCGCGCCCGGCAATGTCGCCAGCGGCGCGGTCAGCCGTTCCGCTGCTTCCGGGTGGCGGATGGCGAGCCGGGCATGTTCGCCGACGATATGCGCGCCGAGCAGCGCCAGCGCCGCCGCATTGGCATTGGCGACCCGGTCGTCGGCGATGATCAGGATCGGCTCGGTGATCGCTTCGATCAGAAGCTGGACCCGGTCGCCGTCATCCGATGCGGCAGCGGCGCCGGTGGGCGGCGCCGGCGGCGGCGCGCGCCGGCCGAGCCAGAACAGCCCGCCGCCGCCGGCCAGCACCGCCGCGATGACCCCGGCGGCGGCGCCGGCCCACCACAGCAGCGCCGCCGTTGCCACCAGCAGGAACAGCGCCGATACCACGCGCAAGGAGTCGTCATGCCGCATCGCCATCCCTCCCTATCCGATTTCGGCGCGCGTGACCCGGCCGATTCGGTGTCGTTGATGCATCCATGCGATGTTACGATTATGAAAGCGTGACAGGCGGATAGGGGCGGGATGAGCGACGAGGTGAAGGCGGCGCTGCACGGACGCTCGCTGCCACCCACCTGATCGCCGATGGCGACCTGTCCGGCGGCCTGTGCAATCTGTGGGATATCGACCGACTGGCCCGCGCGCTCGACCCCGCGCGTTCGACGATGCGGAATTCCGGTCGCGCCTTGGCGAGCGTGCCCGGCTGCACCGGCTGACTGGCGCAGTGGCGCGGGCGTTGCGGCTGGCGGAGCGGCTGGCGGAGCGGCTTTATGCGACGGGTGGGGCCGGCCGACCCGGCCGCTCACCCGCCTTGACTTTTATGCGCGTTCGCATGGGTTGCGGATGCCGCCGGTGCTGCTCGCACGGCAGCTGTGGAGGAAATGGCGCCGGCGCGGGTAAGCGTATCCGGGCTCAGCGGCCCGGCTGCCCCAGCCGTTCCAGCGTCGGGACCAGCTCCGCATAGCTGTCGATGATCGCATCGGCGCCCATCGTCTCGATCGGCTGGTTCGGAAAACCAAAACGGACCACGATGCTCGGCACACCGGCATTTTTCGCCGCCATGACGTCATAGATCGAATCGCCGACAAACGCCGCGCGCCCGCCACCGAGCCGGCGGACCAACTCGTGGATCGGCGCGGCGCTGGGCTTGGCGTTGCCGGCACCGAGCGTGTCGCCGCCGATGATCGTTGCGAAGCGGGCGGACAGGCCGAGTGCGTCGACCAGCCGAACCGCCAGCGCCTCCTGCTTGTTGGTGACGATGCCGACCGCGACGCCCAGCCCGTCCAGCCGGTCGAGCGCCGCGAGCAGGCCGGGATAGGGCACGGTGCCAACGGCGATGTTGGCGCTGTAGTGGTCGAGCAGCGGAGGGTAGAGCCGGTCGAGCTGATCGGGGTCGCAACCGCCGCTCTCTTCCAGCCCGCGCTCCAGCATCCGCCGCGGGCCGCCGCCGATCAGCCCCTTGACCGCGTCGAGCGCGATGGCCGGCCGCCCGGCCAGCGCCAGCGCATGGTTGACCGCGGCGCCGAGGTCGGCGCTGGTGTCGAACAGGGTACCGTCCAGGTCGAAGCCGACGATCGCGAATGGAAAAGCGTTCATGCGCGGGCCATGCCCGCCGCCCACTGGCAATAGCAAGCCGTCCGTGCCAAGGGGCGCGACAAAGGACATGCCAGCGATGACCGATATTCCTGTCGCCGCCGTCATCCTTGCCGCCGGCAAGGGCACGCGGATGAAGTCGGACCTGCACAAGGTGCTCCACCCGGTCGCCGGCCGGCCGATGCTGCTGCATCTTGTCGCCGCCGTCGACGCGCTCGCCCCCGCGCGCAAAGTGGTGGTGGTCGGCAGCGGCCGCGATCAGCTGGAAGCGGCGCTGGCCGGGCATGACGCGGCGCTGGCGGTGCAGGAGCCGCAACTCGGCACGGGCCATGCCGTCCAGCAGGCGGAAGCGGCGCTGGCCGGCTTTTCCGGCGACGTGCTGATCCTCTACGGCGACGTGCCGCTGGTTTCGGCCGCGACGATGCGGCGGATGCTCGACCGGCTGCATGCCGGTGACGCTCCGGCGGCGGTGGTCCTCGGCTTCCGCCCCGCCGATCCCGCCGCTTATGGCCGGATCATCGCCGATGGTGACGGCCGCATCGTCAGGATGGTCGAATACAAGGACGCGACCGCCGACGAGCGGGCCGTGACATTATGCAATTCCGGGCTGATGGCGGTGGCGGCCGACGACCTGTTTCGCCTGCTTGCCCGCGTCGGCAACGCCAATGCCGCCGGCGAATACTACCTGCCCGACATCGTCATGCTCGCCGCCGCCGACGGGCGCGCCTCGGCGGTGATCGAGACCGGGGCCGGTGAAGTTGCCGGCGTCAACAGCCGCGCCGAGCTGGCCGCTGTCGAGGCGGCGTGGCAGCAGCAGCGGCGGGCGGAGGCGATGGCCGATGGCGTGACGCTGATCGCGCCGGAAACCGTGTATTTCTCCTACGATACCGAAATCGCGCGCGACGTGACCATCGAGCCGAACGTGGTGTTCGGCCCCGACGTTCGTATCGCGTCGGGCGCGCGCATCCACGCGTTCAGCCATGTCGAGGGCGCCAGTGTTGGTGAAGGCGCCGAGATCGGCCCCTATGCGCGGCTGCGCCCCGGCGCCGAGATCGGCCGCAAGGCGAAGGTCGGCAATTTCGTCGAGGTGAAGAAGGCCCGGCTTGGCGAAGGGGCGAAGGCCAACCACCTATCCTATATCGGCGATGCCGATGTCGGCGCCGGCGCCAATATCGGCGCCGGGACGATCACCTGCAATTATGACGGCTTTCTCAAATACCGTACCGAAATCGGCGCCGGGGCATTCATCGGCTCGAACAGCGCGCTGGTCGCGCCGGTCAGCATCGGCGCCGGGGCGATCGTCGGCGCCGGATCGGTGGTGACCGCCGATGTCGAGGCGGATGCGCTGGCGGTGGCGCGCGGGCGGCAGCAACAGCAGGGCGGCTGGGCAGCGCGGTTTCGGGCGCGGATGGCCGAACGCAAGGCGGCATTGAAGGGCAAGTAGCATGTGCGGAATCATCGGGATCCTTGGCCAGTCGGCGGTTGCCGGGCGCTTGCTCGACGGGCTGCGCCGGCTGGAATATCGCGGCTATGATTCCGCTGGCATCGCCACCGTCCACGACGGGGTGATCGAGCGGCGCCGCGCCGAGGGCAAGCTGAACAACCTGGCAGAGCGGCTGGCGGCGGAGCCGTTGGCCGGCAACAGCGGCATCGCCCACACCCGCTGGGCGACCCACGGCGCGCCGACCGAGGACAATGCCCACCCCCACATCGTCGACGACGTCGTCATCGTCCACAACGGCATTATCGAGAATTTCAAGCCGCTGCGCGACGAGCTGATCGCGGAGGGGCGCGAGTTCCTCAGCCAGACCGACACCGAGGTCGTCGCCCATCTGATCGCGCGCGAGCTGGCGCGCGGCCTGCCCCCGCGCGATGCGGTGGCCGCGGTGCTGCCGCGCCTGCACGGCGCCTTCGCGCTGGGCGTGATGTTCCGCAGCGAGCCGGACCTGCTGATCGGCGCCCGGCTCGGCGCGCCGCTGACCGTCGGTTATGGCGAGGGCGAGAATTACCTCGGTTCCGACGCGATCGCGCTGGCGCCGCTCAGCCAGCGCATCGCCTATCTGGAAGAAGGCGACTGGGTAGCCATTACGCGTGCGCGGGTGGAGATTTTCGATCGCGACAACCGGCCGGTTACCCGGCCGATCGTCGAGTCCGGCATTTCCGGCCAGCTGGTCGAAAAGGGCAACCACCGCCACTTCATGCAGAAGGAGATTTACGAGCAGCCGGTCGTCGTCGCCCAGACGCTGCGCTCCTATCTGCGCCGGCTGGAGAACAAGGTCGCGCTGCCCGACATGGATTTCGATCTGGCCGGGGTGAAGCGGGTGACGATCGTCGCATGCGGCACCAGCTTCTACGCCGGG
Organism: Sphingomonas flavalba; assembly: GCF_047553045.1. Taxonomy (GTDB): domain Bacteria; phylum Pseudomonadota; class Alphaproteobacteria; order Sphingomonadales; family Sphingomonadaceae; genus Sphingomonas_L; species Sphingomonas_L flavalba_A. Next base: position 2,886,633 of record NZ_CP180208.1, read on the forward strand.
ATGGTCGCCAAATACTGGTTCGAACAGTTTGCGCGGGTGCCCGTCGACCTCGATGTCGCGTCGGAATTCCGTTACCGCCAGCCGGTGCTGGAGCCGGGCGGGCTGGCGCTGTTCGTCTCGCAATCCGGCGAGACGGCGGACACGCTGGCGGCGCTGCGCCATGCGCGGGCGGAAGGGCAGACGATCGCCGTCGTCGTCAACGTGCCGACCAGTTCGATGGCGCGGGAGGCGGATCTGCTGCTCCCCACCCATGCCGGGCCGGAGATCGGCGTCGCTTCGACCAAAGCGTTCACCTGTCAGCTGGCGGTGCTCGCCGCCTTTGCCGCCAACCTCGCCCGCGCGAAGGGCCGGATGGATGCCGACGAGGAAAAGGAAATCGTCGCCCAATTGGCCGAGGCGCCGGCGGCGATGAACGCTGCGCTGGCCCGCGACGAGGCGATCGAGGCGATCGCGCCGCTGATCGCCCCGGCGCGCGACGTGCTCTATCTGGGGCGCGGGCCGGATTACCCGATGGCGCTGGAAGGCGCGCTGAAGCTGAAGGAAATCAGCTATATCCACGCCGAGGGCTATGCCGCCGGCGAGATGAAGCACGGCCCGATCGCGCTGATCGACGACGCGGTGCCGGTCATCGTCATCGCCCCATCCGGCCCGCTGTTCGACAAGACGGTGTCGAACATGCAGGAGGTGCAGGCGCGCGGCGGCAAGGTCGTGCTGATCTCCGACGCAGAAGGGATCGCCGCCGCCGGCGACAAATGCCTGGCGACGATCGAGATGCCGTGCGTTCACCCGCTGATCGCGCCGCTAGCCTATGCGGTGCCGGTGCAGCTGCTCGCCTATCACGTCGCCGTCGCCAAGGGCACCGACGTCGACCAGCCGCGCAACCTGGCGAAAAGCGTGACGGTGGAGTGAGGCTGACCTGTGGTAACGCCGTTTCAGCCGACGATAGGCGCGGCAACCGCATCCAGCAGGCGTAGCGCGTCCGCCGGGGCGAGACGGATCTGCAGCCCGCGCTGGCCGCCGTTGATATAGACGAACGGCTGGGCCAGCGCCGTCTGTTCGATCACCACCGGCAGCCGGCGTGGCTGGCCGAACGGGCTGATCCCGCCGACCTTGTAGCCGGACAGCCGCTCGGCATCGGCCGGCTTCATCATCTGCGCGGCCTTGCCGCCCAGCGCCGCCGCCAGCGCCTTCATCGCCACCTCGCGGTCGGACGGGACGATGGCGATGGCGGGCCGGCCGTCGACCAGCGCCATCAGCGTCTTCAGCACCCGTTCCGGCGGCTGGCTGAGCGCCTCCGCCGCCTGCAGGCCGATGTGATCGGCATCGCGGTCATAGGAATAGCTTTCGACGGTGAAGGGCACGCCGGCCTTGTCCAGCATCGCCGTCGCGCGTGTCGCCCTTGCCATGCCCCGCGCCTATGCCGGGTGCCCGGCGGACGGCAGCGCACGGACTAGCGCGGTGGCGACGGCGAGCGCCGCGAGCGCGACGGCCGCCCCGAACAGCATGTCGGCCAGATAATGCGTGCCCTCGACCGGCGTCGCGAGCAGCATCGCGACGTTGATCGCGACGACCGGCCAGCGCAGGCGCGGGAACGGCCAGGCCGCCGCCATGTAAAGCACCGCGCTGCTGGTGTGGAAGCTTGGCGCGCAGACCAGCCCGCGCAGGTCGCCCAGGTTGATGACGGTCAGCGCCCGGCTGCGCAGTTCCGGAATCAGTTCGGACTGATAGAGGGCGCTGGCCGGCATGTAGGGGATCGGCCCGTGCCACAGCGTCGCCAGCGGCCCCTCCGCCGGGAACAGGGCGAACAGTAGCAGCGTCGTCACCGCCGCCAGCCAGAAGGCGACGATGAACCGCCGCGCCTCCGCCTGCCGGCCGGCCCAGGCGAAATAGCCGAGCAGCAGTGCCGGGGTAAAGAAGATGCTGGCATAAGCGGCGGCGCCCAGCCGCTGCAGCGGGCGGTGGGCGGCGACGACACCGTACCAGTCCCGCCAGTCGAAGCGCAGCATCGCGTCGATCCGTTCGAGCGCGCCGTCGTGGAAGCCGGTGCTGTAGGCGGCAACCGGGTAACTGGCGACGGCGCCGAGCAGGCAAAGCAGGGCGAACAGGCCGATCGATTCGGCGGCGTCGCGGGCGATCCGCTGCCGTTCGTTCAGCGGCTGCCGGTAAAGCCAGCGCACGCTGATCCCGACGATCGCGGTGCACCAGAACAGGATGCGGCTGCCGGGGGTGAAGACGACAGTCTGGCCGTTGGCGACGATCATCGCCGCGACGGCGAGCGCGCTGAGCGCCAGCCCGCCCGCCAGCCAGCTGCCCGGAATGACCGCCATCCGTTCCGCCGGCCTTGCCGCGCGCGCGGCAAGGCGCAGAACGCGGACGTCGCTAACCAACATCCGCCCGGTCGCCTGTCTTCATAACCTGTTTTCCCTGCCCCCGCGCCATGGCGCCATGCGGTCCTGCGCGCGCGTTCCACAACCCACGATGAACGAACGATGCGCACCCGCCAATGGCGCGGCGATGGCGGGCGGATGGATTCCGCGTCATGCCGGGGTTGATCGGTGGGCGTCGCCACGCCCATAGAACGATTCCGCCGCCGCCGAGAAGGTGCCCGATGCCCGAAAGCCGCTTTCATTCATTCCACGCGCACGGGCTGGTCCGCGTCGCCGCCGCGACGCCGGTCGCCAGCGTCGGCGATGTCGCTACCAATGCCGAGGCGATCGCCGCGCTGATCGCCGATGCCGACCGGCGCGGCGTCGATCTGGTCGTGTTCCCGGAACTGGCGCTGTCGTCCTACGCGATCGACGACCTGCTGCTGCAGGATGCGCTGCTTGACGCGGTCGAGCAGGGGATCGCGCAGATCCTGGCCGCCAGCGAGGCGCTGGCGCCGGTCGCGGTCGTCGGCGCGCCGGTCCGCCGGGGCGGGCGGCTGTACAACTGCGCGCTGGTCATCGCGCGCGGCGCGCTGCTCGGCGTCGTGCCGAAAAGCTATCTGCCCAATTACCGCGAATATTACGAGAAACGCTGGTTCGCGTCCGGCGCCGGGCTGGCCGGGCTGGAGGTGACGCTGGCCGGGCAGACGGTACCGTTCGGCGCCGACCTGCTGTTCGCCGCCGCCGACCTACCCGATTTCATTTTCCACGCCGAGGTCTGCGAGGATTACTGGGCGCCGCTGCCGCCGTCGACGCATGGCGCGCTCGCCGGTGCGCTGATCCTGTGCAACCTGTCGGCGTCGAACGTTGTCGTCGGCAAGGCGCGGGAGCGGGAGATGCTGGCCGCCGCCCACGCCACGCGCACGCTGAGCGCCCACATCTTCTCCGCCACCGGCGCCGGCGAAAGCACAACCGACCTGGCGTGGGACGGGCAGGCGATGATCCACGAGCTGGGCGATCTGCTCGGCCGTTCCGCCCGGTTCGACCGGACGCCGGAATTGCTGGTCGCCGACATCGACGTCCAGCGCCTGCGGCTGGAGCGGGCGCGCAACGGCACGTTCAACGACTGCGCCGCCGCCGCCGGCCACCCGGAAACCCGCTTCCGCCGCATCGGCTTCACCCACCAGCCGCATATGCGCGACGCCGGGCTGGAACGGCCGCTGCGCCGCTTCCCGTTCGTCCCCGACGACGCGGCGCGGCTCGACGAGGATTGTTACGAGGCATTCAACATCCAGGTCGAGGGGCTGGCCCAGCGGTTCCGCGCGACGCCGGGCGACCACATGGTCATCGGCGTGTCGGGCGGGCTCGATTCGACCCACGCGCTGATCGTCGCCGCCAAGACCTGCGACCGGCTCGGCCTGCCGCGCGCCGCGATCCTTGCCTTCACCCTGCCCGGTTTCGCGACCGGAGAGGCGACGAAGGCCAATGCCTGGGCGTTGATGAAGGCTTTGGGCGTCACCGCGGCGGAGATCGATATCCGCCCGGCCGCCGAACGGATGCTCGCCGACCTCGGCCACCCGTTCGCCGATGGCGAGCCGGTCTATGACGTGACGTTCGAGAATGTGCAGGCGGGGCTGCGTACCGATTACCTGTTCCGCCTTGCCAACCAGCGCGGCGGCTTCGTCATCGGCACCGGCGACCTGTCCGAACTGGCGCTTGGCTGGTGCACCTATGGCGTCGGCGACCAGATGAGCCATTACGGCGTCAACGCCGGGGTGCCGAAGACGCTGATCCAGCACCTGATCCGCTGGTCGATCGCCACCGCCCAGTTCGACGCGGACACAGACATGATCCTCGACGCGATCCTCGCCACGGAGATTTCGCCGGAGCTGGTTCCCGCCGGCGCCGACGGGGCGATGCAGAGCACCGAGGACCGGATCGGCCCCTATGCGCTGCACGATTTCTTCCTGCACCACATCGTCCACCACGGCCTGCCGCCGTCGAAGGTGGCCTTCCTCGCCTGGCATGCCTGGCGCGATGCCGCCGCCGGGCACTGGCCGCCCGGCTTTCCGGACGACGCCCGCGTTGCCTACGACCTTGGCACCATTGCCCGCTGGCTCCGCATCTTCCTGACCCGCTTCTTCGCGACCAGCCAGTTCAAGCGATCCGCCCTGCCCAACGGGCCGAAAGTGTCGCCCGGCGGCAGCCTGTCGCCGCGCGGCGAATGGCGGGCGCCGTCGGACGGCAGCGCCGCGCTGTGGCTGGCCGAACTCGACCGGGCATTGCCGGAAAGCGACGGCGCGCTAAACAGGTGAATTCGCACGGGTGAAACGATCGCGCGGTCGGTGCGTTCGCACCGTGTGCCGGTGGAGAAACCCATGCGCCCGATCGCCCTCGCCCTGCCCTTGCTCGCCTTCAGCGCCTGTTCGCAGGCCGCGCCCGCACCCGCGCCTGCGGATGGTGCCGCCCGGCCGTTCGCCGTCACCACCGTCGCCGATTTCGACAGCCCGTGGGCAATGGCCTTCCTGCCCGACGGGCGGATGCTGGTCACCGAAAAGGCCGGGCAGATGTTGCTGGTCTCCGCCGACGGCAAGAGGCGGCAGAGCCTGGGCGGGATCCCGCCGGTCGACAGCGCCGGGCAGGGGGCGCTGATGGATGTCGTCCTCCACCCGAAATTCGCTGACAATCATCTGGTCTATTTCAGCTATTCCGCCGCCGGAGAGGGCGGCAAGGGCGTGGTACTGGCGCGCGGGACGTTCGTCGACGGCGATGCGCCGCGCCTCGACAAGGTGGAAACGCTGTTCACCGGCAGCCCGCTGGTCTCCGGCAACGGCCATTATTCCGGGCGCATCGTCTTCGCGCCGGACGGGCACCTGTTCTTCACCAATGGCGAGCGGCAGAAATTCACCCCGGCGCAGGACCCGCAGGCGACGCTGGGCAAAGTGCTGCGCCTGAACGACGACGGCACGCCTGCCGCCGGCAATCCGCTGGCGGCGAAGGGCTTCAACCCGGCGATCTGGTCCTATGGCCACCGCAACCTGCTCGGCATCGACTTCGCCCCCGACGGCGCGCTGTGGGAGGTGGAGATGGGGCCGAAGGGCGGGGACGAGGTGAACCTGATCCTGCCCGGCCACAACTATGGCTACCCGCTGGTGTCGAACGGCGACCATTATGACGGAACCCCGATCCCCCGCCACGCCACCCGGCCGGATCTGGAAGCACCGAAGGTTTCGTGGAACCCGTCGATCTCGCCCTCGTCGCTGATCGTCTACACCGGCGATCTGTTCCCGCAGTGGCGAGGCGACGTGTTCATTGGCGCGCTATCCGGCAAGGCGCTGATCCGCGTCGATGTCGACGGCACCAATGCGAAAAAGGGCGACGAGTGGCCGATGGGCGCGCGCATCCGATCGGTGCGGCAGGGGCCGGAAGGCGCGCTGTATCTGCTCGAGGACGGCGCCGAAGAGTCCGAAGGGCGGATGCTGAAACTAACCCCGGCACAGCCCCGCTGAGCACGGCGAACGCGCCGGCCGTTTCGATTCGGGACAAATTCTCCAAATTTGCCTGCATTTTAACCAAGACAAGGTTACCACTTCGTTAGTAGTACTCTCTCAGCGTCTGGATCGAAGTGGGCGATTCAAGCGCGTCGGTCCACGTAGTTAGGGGTAAATGAGTATGAACAAGTTTCTTCTCGGCGCAGCGCTGGCGACGGCGACCGTGCTCGCGGCGCCGGCTTCGGCGGCGGTCATCGCCCTGTCGGTTCCGGGCACCGGTGGTTCGACCGGCTTCACGCAGTCCAGCAACACGTCGGGCGCCATCGCCGACGAGTTCCAGTTTACCGTGCCGGTTGCCGGGGACGCCAGCGGCTCGCTGATCTCGATCGACCTGTCGGGCGCTTTCGACGTCGTCATCACCAAGGTGTGGCTGGACGCGATTCCTTTCCATCAGGACCTGACCGGTTCGGAAGAAAAGTGGACCCTGGCGAGCGCGAACATCGGCGCCGGTACGCACAGCATCTTCGTCGAGGGCACCTGGGGCACCAACGGCGGTTCGTACAGCGGCACGCTGAACTTCCTGCCGGCCGCGGTGCCGGAACCGGCCGCCTGGGCGCTGATGATCGCCGGCTTCGGCCTGGTTGGCGGCGCGATGCGCGGCCGGCGTCGGGTGACCAGCGTCACTTACGCCTGAGCCTGAACAGGTTCGATACAGGGAAAGGGCTGGCCGGAAGGCCGGCCCTTTCTCTTTGCGGGGACGGCGGGCCGGCGCTCGCTTAGCGGATCGCCTGCGCCGCCATATAGCCGGACATGCCGCCAAGGCCGGGGCCGGGGTGGGTCGACGCGCCGATGTGGAACAGGCGCTTGACCGGGGTGGCGTGGCCGCTCGGCCCGGCATGCGGGCGCCACAGCATGAACTGGTCGATCGAGCACAACCCGCCATAGGGATCGCCACCGACCAGATTGACGTTCATTTTCTCAAGGTCGGCGGGGGACAAGGCGTGCCGGCCGACGATCTGCGCGTCCAGCCCCGGACACAAGGCGCATAACCGCGCGACGATGCGATCGGCATAGGCCTCGCGCACCGCCTCGGTCCAGCGGCCGTCCGCCGGCACCGCGATCTCACTGAGCGCGTCGCCGCGCAGCTCGCCGTTGCGCGGCACCTCCTGCAATTGAATCCACAGGATGGCGGCGCCGGCCGGCGCGCGGCTGGGGTCGACGGCGGTCGGCTGGGCGACGACGATCGTCGCCTCCGCCGGCAACAGGCCTCGTTCGGCTTCGTTGACCGCGCGCGACACCGCGTCCAGCCCGTCGGTCACATGCAGCATCGCCACCCTGCCGAGCGCCGGGTCCGGCCACACCGGCGGCGCCGACAAGGCGAGGTGGATCTGCATTTCGCCCCGGCCATATTGGAAGGCAGCGGCATCGGCCCGGACCTGCGGCGGCGTCGCTTCCGCCGGCAGCAACCGGCCGTAAAGCTGGGTGGGGGTGACGGAGGCGACGACGGCATCGGCGGCGGTGATCGTCTCTCCGCTCGCCAGCCGGACGCCGGTGGCGCGGCCGCCGGCGACGATGATCTCGGCAACGTCGGCATTGGTGCGGATCGCACCGCCATGCGCCACGATCAGTCGCTCGAACGCCTCGACGATGCGGGCGCTGCCGCCCTCAACCATCGGCGCGCCGACCTGTTCGAGCGAGAACAGCACCAGCCGGTTCATCAGTGCCGACATCGCGCTTTCCGGGGCAAGCCCGACATGCAGCACCCAGGGCGCGAACAGCCCGCGCGCCGCCGGTGACCGAAAGTCGGCCGACAACCAGGTCCGCGACGCGCGCATCGCCTCACCGAAAAAGCGGGCCAGCCCCTTTAGCCCGCGCCGCCGCGCTTCACCCAGCAGCAGCTTCAGCGTCGGCCAGGACCAGAGCTCGCCGCCGAGCATGCCGAAAACCAGCGCTGCATCCGCCTCGACCGCCGCCATCGCCCGGCGATAGGCATCGCCGTCGCCCGGCGCGATCGCGTCGAGTGCGGCGGCGTTGCGGTCGCGGTCGGTGGTGAACACCAGCGCACTGCCGTCGGGCCGGACCAGCGCGGTCGGCACGTCGGTGTTGACGAATTCCAGCCCGTGCCGCGCCAGTTCCGGCCCAAGCAGGCCGTAATGCGGCGCGGTGACGAATAGCGGGTAGAGCGTCGACAATGTGTCGTGGCGGAAGCCCGGCGCGGTCAGCTCCTCGGTGCGAATGCAGCCACCGGCAACCGCCTCGCGCTCCAACAGCAGCACCCGCTTGCCCCGCAATGCGAGCAGCGCGCCGCAGACCAGCGCGTTGATCCCGCTGCCGACGATGACAACATCGGCATCCGCCATCAGCGCGCGCCGGCGAGCAGCGGCATCAGCGGCACCCGCCGTTCCGGGCCGAGCGCCGAATAACCGCCGTCAACATTGGTTTCGCTGCCGGTCATGTAGCTGGCCTCGCCCGACGCGACGAAGCTGACTACCGCCGCGACCTCGCTTGCGTCGGCGACGCGGCCGAGCAGATTCAGGTCCGCCGATACCGCGTCGGCATGGGCGCGGTCGCCGCCGGTCAGCCCGTCGAACGGGTCCGACCAGATATGGCCGAGCGTCACCATGTTCACCCGGATGCCGTCCGCCGCATAATCGAGCGCCTGCGCCCGCGACAGATGGCGCAGCGCCGCCTTGGCGACCGGATAGGCCCAGCGCCCGACATGCGGAAACACGCCGGAGATCGAACCGATATTGACGATATTGCCGCCCGCCGCCTTCAAATGGGGGCGGGCCTTCTCCCCCAGGATTGCCGCCGACACCGCGCTGACGTTCAGCGTTTCCAGCCAGGTGGCGCGGGGTGTCGCCGGGCCGTCGTCGCCGTAGGAACAGGCGTTGTTGACCAGGATATCCAGCCGCCCGAACTCGGCGACCGTCGCCTCGACGAGTGCCGTCAGCGCCGCATCGTCGGTGATGTCGGTGGCGATGAAGCGGGCGCCCGTGCCAAGGGCGGCGGCGATCGCCTCGCCCTTGTCGACGCTGCGCGCGGCGACGACGACCTTCGCACCGTCAGCATGCAGCTTGCGGGTAATCGCGGCGCCGATCGACGCCGCCCCGCCGGTGATGATCGCGACCTTGCCATCATGGTTGGCCATGGTGTCTTCTCCTTATTTCGCGGGGACGGGGCGGCCGTGGCGGCGCAGCAGGCGCGGCAGCAGCCCGGCATAATCCTTGGCATCGATCGCGACGAACCAGTGCTTGATCCGCGTCGTCAGCGGCAGGCGCAGGTCGATCGCTTCCAGCATGTCATCCATGTGGTGGACCGAAAAGGGGATGATGTTCGTGCCTTTGGAATGTTTGCCGTCGGTGCGCGCCTCCATCCAGGCCAGCCGCCGATCGATATACGCGTTCTGCTCCGCCGCGCTCGGCAGCGTCATCCCGCCGCACAGATGATTGGCCAACCACAGCGCGCCGACCTCCGCGTTCAACTGGCTGAAAAAGGAGGAGTTGTAGCCGTTGAACGCCAGCCCCGGCACGTCGACCGGCAGCATCGAGCAATAGAGCCGGAAATTGCCGCGCGTGTCGGTGACCTTGGCGAGTGTTTCGGCATCAAGGAAGTCGCAGCGCTGGTCCCAGCCGGTGCCGCAGATGACCACATCGGCCGGCACGGTATTGCCGTTTGATAACGTCGCCTCGCCCGGCGCCAGCGCCGTAATCTCGCCGCGCACCAGCGCCAGACGACCGTCGGCAACGCTTTCATAGAATCCGTCGGTCACCAGGCTGACCGTGCTGCGCGCAATCGTCTCCAGCTTGCCGTCCGGCATCAGGCCGATCTTCTTCAGGCCGAGCTGGCGGGATATCACCGCCTGGACGCTGCCCAACATGCCGTTGCGGATCACCCGGCCGGGGCCGTCGTGCAGGAAACGTTCGAACCCGCGCACGTCGATATACCGGAACAGCCCCTCACCCAGCCGGTTGAGGAACAGATGCTTGAAGTTGACGAGCCCGCCCACCTTCTTCGGAATTTTCCAGATCAGGTGTCGGGCGACGACGGTGGTTGTCGCCGCCGTCCGCGCGCAGGCCATCGCCACGTCGCAGGACGACTTGCCATAGCCGACGACCAGCAGGTGGCGGCCGCGCACCATCTCTTGATCGTTGAACTGGCTGGTGTGGAGGACCCGGCCGCCCGCCGCTTCGAACGCCTCGACGCCGGGATAGCGCGGCACCGACGGCACAGAGAAGATGCCGTTACACACGACAAGCCAGTCGAATGTGCCGCTTTCAACCGCCCCGTCCGCGACGCCGCGGGTTTCCACCACCCAGCGCTGGCTACCATCGCCGGCGGGGCGCGCCGCCGTCACCTCACGGCCAAGGCGGAGCGCGTCGCGGAAGCCGAAATGGTCGATATAACTTTCCAGATAGGCCTGAACCTGCGCGCCGGAAGGCCATTCGGGGTAGCTGCGCGGCATCGGCCAGTCGGAAAAGGCATAGGTTTCGCGCGGGTTCTGCGTCGTTAGCCCCGGATAGCGCCGCCGCGCCGACCAGACGCCGCCGATGTCCGTTTCCTTTTCGAACACCGTCACGTCGAAGCCGAACTGGCGCAGCGTCTTCGCCGTGCTCAGCCCGGCCAGCCCGGCGCCGATGATCGCAATCTGTCCTGCCATGCCCGCCCTCTCGCTCTCCCTTCGCGCAAGGCTAGGCGGGCCGCGCGGCGCACAGCTATGCAGCGAACGCCGATCCTGTTCGCGCAGCGCGAACTTGTGCGCTCAGCAGCTGCGGCGGCGCAGCGTTTCCGACGGCGTCTCGCCGAACAGCGCGCGGTACTGGCCGGCGAAGCGGCCGAGCTCGAATATACCCCATCGGCCCGCCGCCTCCGCCACGGTCAGCGGCAGCTCACCGCCCAGCAGCTCCTCGCGCACGCGGCGCAGGCGGGTCAGACGCAGATAGGCCATCGGTGAAGTGTCACGGAAACGCTGAAACCCCTCGAACAGGGTGCGGCTGCTCACCCCGCTGACCGCGACCAGCCGGGCCATGTCGATCGGCTCGCCGGCATGTTCCTCGATATAGCGTTCAACGAGACGAACGTGACGCGGCGCGATCTGCCAGTCGCCCGCCTCCAGCGCCTCCGAATAATTATGCGGCTGGGTCTCCAGCAGGTTGGTCAGCAGCAACGCCTCCAACTGGCGGACGGTGGCGCGGCCCGGCGCCTCGCCGCTCAGTTCGTTCATCAAGGCGGAGACATAATGCCACCAGACCGCGACGTTTCCGGTCATCGGCATCGCCGCATCGAAGCGCAGCGGCGCGCGCAGAGGCCGGTCGAGCAGGATCGCCAGTTGCTGCTCCAGCGCGTCCCGCTCGATCCGCACCATCGCCTTGGCGCAATCGGCGTCCCACACCATACGCACCGGGTCGGTCGGGTTAAGCAGCGTTGCCACCTTGCGCGTGGCGACGAATTCCTGATCGCCGGCATGGATCGTCGCCCGACCGGCGATCGGCAGCATCAGCAGGTAGAAATCCTCCAGCTGGCCGGGGTCGATCTCGACATCGGCGCCATAGCTCATCGCGCCGACGGCGATGCGGTCCAGCGGAACGGCATTCTGCCAGGCGGCCAGCGCGCGCTGGCCGCCGAGCGGGTCGAGCCGGTGCGAGCAATAGACCTGCGCGACCTTGTCGCGAACCTCGTCGACGTCGGTCGATCGGAAATGCGGGTGCGCCGCCAGCGGCGCTCGGTCCATCGTCAGCATCGCGGTCGCCTCGCCAGCCGGTCCTGCTCCCGGATTGTCGTCTGCCCGAAGGATTTCATATCTTGGCGAAGGTGGCAAGGACGCCGGCGCCGCCGTCACAGCTTCCATTTCGCCGTCACATACCATTCGCGCGACCGGGCGAAGAGCTGCTCATACTGGCGGAAGGACGATCCGTAGATGCCGGTCTGGGTATAGCGGCTGTTGGTCAGGTTGGTGACGCCGCCGATCAGGCTGAACGCGCGCCCGGCGAAATCATAGGCGATCGAGGCGTTCACGATGTGATAGCCGTCCTGGTACAGTTCCGCCGTGTTCAGCGCGTCCATGAAGAAGCCGGAGCGGTAGGACCAGTCGACGCGCGGGGTCAGCTCGCTGCCGTCGCCGAGCGAAATGCTCTTCAGCAGCGAGGCGCTGAGCGTCCATTTCGATATCCGCTCGAACTTCGAAGCGAGGGTGATCTCGGTCGCCGCCGGGTCGATCTTCTTGTAGGCCGGGTCGAGATAGCCGGCGCTTGCCTCGATGAAGAAGCCGCCGCCGGGGGACAGGCGGGCCTCCAGCTCGGCACCGCGGATCTCGGCGCGCGCCGCATTCTTGGTCACCGGCGCGACGCCGGTGAACACCTGCACCTGCAGGTCGTCATATTTGGTCAGGAACACGGCGCCGTTCAGGGTCAGCCGCCGGTCGAGCCATTCGGACTTGAAGCCAAGCTCGAACGCCGTCGCCTTTTCCGCGTCATATTGCGGCGTCGCCGCCAGCGGCGGGAACACGCGCTGGACAAAACCGCCGCTCTTGAACCCCTTCGAATAGGACGCGTAGAGCATCGCCCGGTCGGTCGCCCGCCAGGCGAGGTTGATCATCGGCGTCACGTCGTCCTCGCCACGCGACACTTTTTCATAAGGCAGGACACGCGTCTTCGGCGTGTTGGGACTGCCGCCGATCAGCTGCTCGCCCGGCGTCCGGTCGATGAAGATCGTCTGGTCGGGCAGGAAGCTTTTGTCGTCCTTGGTGTAACGGACCCCGGCGGTCAGGTCGACGCGCTCGGCAAAGGTGTAGGTCAGCTGGCCGAACGCGGCATAGCTTTTGGTGGTGAAGCGGCCGCCCGACTGGAAATTCACCGGCGTGAAATCCAGTATGTTGATATTATTGCCTTTCTCGCTGAAATAATAGCCGCCGACCAGATATTTCAAATTGTTGTCCGCCGTCGCCCCGGTCAGCTGCAGTTCCTGGCTGAACTGCTTGTCGGTCAGGCTGTCGTAGAAATGGGTGATGGTCAGCGGCGAATGGTCGCCGTCCCGGGCAAAGCTGCCGTCGAGCCGGCGGTAGGCGGTGATCGATTTCAGCTTCGCCGCGCCGATCGTCCACTCGATCGTGCCGCTCGCCCCCCACAGCTTGTTACGCGAATATTGGGGCGCGGTGCCGAAATCCTCGCGGCGGCTCAGATACTGGCCGCCATAGCAGGCGGCGGCGCTGCCCTGCGGGCTGTACGGCGCGAAACCAAGGCAGGGCTGCCCGCCCAGGAAGGTGGCGATATAGTTGTTGAGCAGCGCGAAATTGTCGACCGGCGCATCGAATGGCGGGTCGATGACATAATGGCCGGGCGTTGCCGGGCTGCCCGGCGGCAGCATCGGCAGCCCCTGCGGATTGAACACCGCCGAGCGATAGTCGATGCCGGACAGGGTCAACGCGGGGCCGTGACTGCGGTCGTCGGTACCATCCAGCGCCAGGTTGACCTCGAAATCCGGCGACGCTTCCCAACGCAGTTGCAGGCGCGCGGTCTTGGTATTGACGTTGCCGAGATCCTTGCCGTCGGCGACGCGGGTGACATAGCCGTCACGGTTGAACGTGCCGACCGACAGGCGCGCCGACAGCGTGTCGCCCAGCGGCACGTTCAGCATCGCCCGCGCGTCGATCCGGTCATACCGCCCGGCGGTGACCTGGGCGCTGGCGGCCAGCCGGTTTTCCGGCCTGGTCGTCGTCAGGCTGAGCGCGCCGCCGATCGTGTTGCGCCCGAACAGCGTGCCCTGCGGCCCGCGCAGCACCTCCACCCGCTCGATATCGACCAGGTCGAGCAACGCGCCGACCGAACGGGCGACATAGACGCCATCGACATAGACACCGACGCCCGGCTCGGTCGTCGGCAGGAACTCCTTCTGGCCGATGCCGCGAATATAGATCGCCGCCGACGAACTGGCGCCGCCGAAGCTGGGGTTGTTCTGGAAGCTCAAATTGGGGGTGAAGGTGGCGATGCCGTCGACTTTGTCGAGCCCGCGCGCCGCCAGCGAATCGCCGCTGAACGCGGAAATCGCGATCGGCGTCTCCTGCGCGCGCTCCTCACGCTTGCGGGCAGTGACGACGATGTCCTGCTGGCCCAGCAGGTCGGCGCGCGATGCGTCCTGCGACGGCGGCGGCGCCTCCTGCCCCACGGCCGGGGCCGCGCCCAGCGTCGCCAGCGCGACAAGCGCCGCCGCGGCGACCATCATTCCGTCCGACGCCTCGAACCGCTTTGTCATATCCATCCCCCAATCGGCTTCGGCCCGGTCGGTGCCGGGCGCGCTTTTTCTGCGTTGGAAGGAGAACAGGAATCGGGGCCGGGCCGGTATGCAGCGAGCGCGCCGGCTGTGCGATTGTCGCGGCTATTCAGCCTATTGCCCGCCCGCCCCGCGCGGATCAGCGGCGGCGGTAGCGGAAATACCACACCTCATGGCCCTTGCGCCGGGCCTTCGCCTCATAGCGGGTCTGCGGCCAGTCTGCGGGGCGGATGCGGAAATCATCCGGGTTTTCCGCCAGCCAGACGAAATCCGGCTGCCCGTTCATCACCATCATCGCCCAGCGGCAATAGGTCGGATCGTCGGTGCCCAGGCGGAACTCCCCGCCCGGTTTCAGCTTGGCGGCGATCAGGGCGAGCGGACCGGGGTTGACCATCCTCCGCTTGGCGTGGCGCGCCTTCGGCCAGGGATCGGGATGGAGCAGGTAGACACGCTCCAGCGACGCGTCGGGCAAGCGTTCCAGCACGGTCAGCGCGTCGCCCATATGCAGGCGGATATTGGCGAGGCAGCCGTCGCGAATGTGCAGCAGCGCACCGACCACACCGTTCAGAAACGGCTCGCAGCCGATGAAGCCGATGTCCGGCCGCGCCGCCGCCTGCGCCGCCAGATGCTCGCCCGCTCCGAAACCGATCTCGAACGCCAGCGGCCGGCCGTCGCCGAACAGGCGGGCGGCGTCGAGCGGCCCGTCCGCCGGCACTGACAAGGCGGGCAGCATCGCTTCGACCAGCGCCGCCTGCCCGGCGCGCAGCTTGTGCCCCTGGCGGCGGCCGTAGAGGCGGCGGAGAGTCGTCGGGTCGTTCACCGCCGCCGGCTAGGCAAAAGCACGGCCGCCGTCAAAGGCCGCGCTCATTTTTTGCAGGGTTTACCCTCATAATGCATGCGGTGAATGTCGTAGGCCTTGCCGTTGAACCGCCAGATCGGGAAGCAAAAGCCGGGGACGCCCAGTTCGATATCCGGCCAGCCGCCGACCCCTTTTGTCGCCAGTATCGTCGGAATACCCTGACCGCCGGCGCCGGGAACCCTGGTCCACTGGCCGTTCGCCTGCTTGGTCAGCAACTGATACCCCATGCCGGTCATGCCATAGCAGAAGGAAGCGCCCTGGGTGATCAGCGCCTCGGGCCGACCATCGCCGTTCAGGTCACCGGGCGACTCCAGCGTCGCCGGTTCGCGGTGCATATCCTCCGGGCAAAGCGACCAGCCCTTGCCCATCCGCGTCGCCTCGGCTGCCTTGAAGATGGCTGCCTGCTCAGCGGCGGAAAAAGGCTGGCCGGCGACGGGGGACGGCGCCGGGGCGGGCAGTGCAGGCGGCGGCGCGGCGCGCGCTGGTGCCGCTGCGGACCGGACCGGCGGCGGCACCGGCACTGGTGCACGCGTCGGTGGGGCCTGTCCGGCACACGGGCCATTCGGCACATAACGACTGCCGTCGTAGGCGAACGGGCGGCGGCAGGTCCCTTGCGCGACCGTCATGTCCAGCCAGCCGCCGCTACGGGTCGCCTCCGCGCTAATCGTGCCGGTACCGCTGATCACCTGCCGCCACTGCTTGCCGGCCTTGGTCAGCACCGCGAAGAAACTGCCGGCACCCTTGTAGCAGGCGGCGTTGCTGTCGGTGACCAGCACCTCCGGCGCGCCATCGCCGCTGATATCGACGAAAGTCATGCGCGGGTTGGCCGGCTGGCCGCAGGCGTTGGTCGGCCGATCGTTGGTGATCGGGAAGCCGGCGGCGCCGTAAAGCTGCGCCGCCTCGGCACGGTTCATCTGGGGCACGGCCGCCAATGCGGGGCTGGCGGCGGCGACGGCGGACAGGAGCATAAGGTAACGCATGGCATCCTCCAGTGATGGATCGGGGGGTACGACTCGTTATCTATCCCCCCGCCATACAGGATGCCGGCGCTAGATCAGAGAGCCTGTTTCAGCGCGTCGACCAGATCGGTCTTTTCCCAGGTGAAGAAATCGCCGTCGGGCTGACGGCCGAAATGGCCGTAGGCAGCAGTCGGCTGGTAGATCGGCTTGTTGAGCGCCAGGTGAGTACGGATGCCCTTCGGGGTCAACCGGACCAGCTTGGGCAGCACCGCCTCGATCCGCGCTTCATCGACCGTACCGGTGCCGTGGGTGTCGACATAAAGCGACAGCGGCTCGGCGACACCGATCGCGTAGCTGAGCTGGATGGTGCAGCGGGTGGCAAGGCCGGCGGCGACGATGTTCTTCGCCATGTAGCGGCTGATGTAGGCGGCCGAACGGTCGACCTTGGTCGGGTCCTTGCCGGAAAAGGCGCCGCCGCCGTGCGGCGCGGCGCCGCCATAGGTGTCGACGATGATCTTGCGGCCGGTCAGCCCGGCGTCGCCGTCCGGCCCGCCGATGACGAACAGACCGGTCGGGTTGACGAAGATCGATTCGTCGCCCGGCAGCCAGCCATTGGGCAGTTCGTCGTTCAGAACGCCCTTCACATAATCGCGCAGCCGCGCCTGATCGACGCTCTCGACATGCTGGGTCGACACGACAAGCGCGGTCGCGCGCACCGGCTTCTCATTCTCATAGGCCAGCGTCACCTGGCTCTTCGCGTCCGGCTCCAGAAAGTCGACATGGCCGCTGTGGCGGTCCTTCGCCATGCGCTGGAGGATGCGATGCGAATAGTAGAGCGTCGCCGGCATCAGGTCAGGCGTTTCGTCGCTGGCATAACCGAACATGATGCCCTGGTCGCCGGCGCCCTCATCCTTGTTGCCGCTCTCGTCGACGCCCATCGCGATATGGGCCGACTGCGGGTGCAGGTGGTTGGCGAAATCGGCGTGCTGCCAGTGGAAGCCTTCCTGCTCGTAGCCGATCCGCTTGACGGTGGCGCGGGCCGCCGCCTCGATCTCGGCCTGCGCTTCCGGCGTTAGCACGCCGTCGGCGTCCATGATGCCCTTGCAGCGGATCTCGCCGGCCAGAACGATGCGGTTGGTGGTGGTCAGCGTTTCGCAGGCGACGCGCGCTTCGGGGTCCTTCGACAGGAACAGGTCGACGATCGCGTCCGAAATCTGGTCGGAAACCTTGTCCGGATGCCCTTCGGAAACCGACTCGGAGGTGAAGAGGTAGTTGCTGCGCATCGCTGATCCTGCAGTTGAAAGCGGATATAAAGGATTCGTTATGTCCGCCACCTAGCGCGGGTTACGGCCGATGACAACGGCGAACGCGACCAGCAGCAGAGCAAAGGCCAAAGATAAAAGGTTACCGGCGCGCGCGAATGGCGTCGGCGCCGCCGCCGGCGGCAGGCGCAGTTCGATGAAGCCGGCGGCCTCGTGCGGCACGCTGGTGCGCACCCGCCCTTGCGCATCGATCACCGCCGAAATGCCGGTCGGGGTCGAGCGGACAACCGGCATCCCCTCTTCGATCGCGCGCAGCCGCGCTTGCGCCAGGTGCTGCGGCGGCCCCCAGCGGCCGAACCAGGCGTCGTTGGACGGGTTGAACAGCATGCGCGGCCGGTGGCCCCGGTCGATCACCTGGCCGGGAAAGATGATCTCGTAACAGATCTGGATACCGATCGCGCCAAAACCGGGTACGTCCAGGCTCTGCGGCCCCGGCCCCGGCCAGAAGTCGAGGTCGCCGGGCACCAGCCGGGACAGGCCGATCGCCGACAGCACCGGCCGCATCGGCAGATATTCGCCATAGGGCACCAGATGCGCCTTGTCGTAGCGGCCGGTCAGCCGCCCGTCCGGCGCCAGCGCGAACAGGCTGTTGCGCGCGCCGATCACCCGGTCGTCCTTGTCGCCGATCAACGCAACACCGCCGGTCAGCAGCATGTCGCGCGGGCCGAGCAGGCCGGCAAGGCGCCGCCGGGCGGACGGCTGCAGCTCCAGATACTCCGGCACCGCCGCCTCCGGCCACAGGATCAGGCGCGGCACAGCACCGGGCGTACCGCTCAGCCCGGCGAGCTTGCGGAAATTGGCGCGATCGAACGCCGGGCCTTCCTTTTCCTGCTGCGGGATATTGGGCTGGACGACGCGGATCAGCGGCTGTCCGGCATCATCGCCTGGCGCGGCGGCGAACAGGCCGGGGACGGCAAGCAGCACGAGCAAGCCCAGCATCGCCGCGCCCGCCCGTCCCTGCCGCCGGGCCAGCAACCAAAGCCCACCGGCGGCGATGCAGGCGAGGCCGGACAGGCCGAATGTGCCGATCCACGCCGCCGATCGCGCCACCGGCAGCAACGGCAGCCAGACCGCGCCGAGCGGGTTCCATGCGAAACCGGTGAACAGCGTCGCGCGCAGCCATTCGCTTACGATCCAGCCGGCGGCGAATATCGGCACCATCCGCCGCGCGTCGCCGCGCCCGAACCGCCACGCCAGCCCGGCGGCCAGCGCCGGATAGACGGCAAGATACAGCGCAAGCGCCACCACCGCCAGATAACCAAGCTGCGGCGGCATTTTGTCCTGAAAGCCGAAGGCATGGGCGATCCAGTTCAGCCCGACGGTGAAATGGCCGACGCCGAACCACCAGCCGATCGCCAATGCCCGCCGCCGCGTCTCCGCCGCGGCGACCAGCGCCAGCAACAGCGCAAAACAGGCCAGCGCCACCGGCCACAGACCAAGCGGGGCGAAACCGGTGGCGGACACCGCACCGGCGGCGAGGGCAAGGATCAGCGGGCGCTTGTGCACCGCGCCGCTATCGCGTGGCGCCGGGACATTTTCAATGCGCGCCGCACCAATGGCGCTTATACCTGCCGGCGATGCGCCCGTTCCACCTTGCCTTTCCGGTCCACGACCTCGCCGCCGCCCGCGCTTTCTACGGCGGATTGCTTGGCTGCGCGGAAGGACGCAGTTCCGACCATTGGATCGATTTCGACCTGTTCGGCCACCAGATTGTCGCCCACCTCGCCCCGGCGGCGCGCCCGGCACCGATCACCAACCCGGTCGACGGGCATGCGGTGCCGGTGCCGCATTTCGGCGTCGTCCTGACCATGGCCGACTGGCAGGCGCTGGCCGATCGCCTGACCGCCGCCGGCATCCGCTTCGGCATCGCCCCGCATGTCCGGTTCAGGGGGCAGGCGGGGGAGCAGGCGACAATGTTCTTCACCGACCCCAGCGGCAATACACTGGAATTCAAGGCCTTCGCCGACGACGCGATGCTGTTCGCGCTCGACGCCTGACCGGGCGGATCAGCGCCCGAACCGCGCCAGGTCGAACGGCGCAAGGGCGACCGTCGGCGCCACGCCACTGATCAGCCCACCCATCAATTCCCCGGTCACCGCCGCCAGCGTCAGTCCCAGATGCTGGTGGCCGAAGGCGTAGAACAGATTGTCCGCCGCCGGGCTTCTGCCGATCGCCGGCAGATAATCCGGCAAAGTCGGCCGCGCACCGGTCCAGCGGCTGTGCTCCGCATCGAACGGCAGGCCGATCGCCTCCGCATGTCGGGCCAGCCTTGCCCATTTGCGCGGGTCCGGCCGGGCGTTCGGGCCGCCGAATTCGACGAAGCTCGCCGCGCGCAGGCCGGACCGGAAACCGGTGACGATGACCGCCCGGTCCTCGAACACCACCGGCGGCATTGACGCGGGCCAGTGCCCCTGCGTCGTCTGGATGTGATAGCCGCGTTCGTGGATGATCGGCACGCGGGCGCCCACTCCGCTCATCAGCGCGCCGGACGCCGCACCGGCAGCGACGAGCACCGCGTCCGCCGTCATCCGGCTGCCATCGTCGCGCGTCAGCATGGCCTTGCCGTCGACCACGGCCAGGCCAATCGCGAGACCCGCCTGCCAGACCCCGCCCAGCGCCAGGAAGCGCGCGCGCAAAGCCCCCGCCAGCGTCGGCAGGTCCGCGATCTGGCCGCTGCCGGCGAATCGGATGCCGGCAACCGGCGGCGTCCTAACGAGCGCGGCAATCGCCGCCAGCTCCGCCGCCGTCGCGTCACGGACCGTCGTCTCGCCCGTATCGGCCGCCATCCAGTGAGCACGGCCCGCCGCAGCCGTCGCCGGGCTTTCCCAGACGACGAAATGCCCGTCCTCAACCAGCACGTCCGCCGCGCCGGCATCGGCGAGCACCCGCCGCCAGGCGGGCAGCGCCGGCGCCAACAGCTCGGTCAGCGCCGCCTTGCCATGCGCGAAACGGGCCGCACCGCTGCTGCCGAGCAGGCGCAGGGCGAAGGGCAGCCATGCGCCGATCTGGCCGGGCGGAAGCGAAACCGGCCCACCACGCCAGAACAGGCGACGCGGAAAACTGCGCAGCGTCGCCGGCGACGCCAGCGGCTCGACCTGCTCTATCGCGACATGGCCGGCATTACCCCACGACGCCGCGTCGGATGAATCCGCCGGGGCGACGATCGTCGTCGCAATGCCGCGCCGTTGCAGTTCCAGCGCGCAACACAGGCCGACGACACCGCCGCCAATGACGATCGCGCTGGCCGGCGCCCCCTGATTTCCGTCTCGCATGGCTAGATATTATACGGTATACGGATGATGCGCCAGACCGCCTGTAGCGATATGGACCGGCTTTTTACACCGCCGTCGCGGTTGACCGGCGCGGCGTCCTCGCCTTTTGATGCCCCGCCCTTCCAACCGGAGTACCGTCAGATGCTCAGCCTCGCCCTTGCCGTCCTCGCCCTGCAGGCCACGCCGGCGGCGCCGCCTGCCGCCACCGCCGCCCAACCAGCGGCCGCGCGCTGGCCATCGAAGGAAGGCGACGTCACCTTGCGCGATTTCCGCTTCCGCTCCGGCGAGACGATGGCGGAACTGCGCATCCATTACACCACGCTCGGCACCCCACGCCGCAACGCGCGCGGCGAAATCGATAACGCGGTGATGCTCCTGCACGGCACCGGCGGCTCCGGTCGCCAGTTCTTCCAGCCGCAGTTCGCCGACGAACTGTTCGGCCCGGGCCAGCCGCTCGACATCACCCGATACTACATCATCCTGCCCGACAATATCGGCCATGGCGGTTCGTCGAAGCCGTCGGACGGGCTGCGCATGCGCTTTCCGCAATATGATTATGACGACATGGTGGAAGCGCAGCGCCGGATGCTGGTCGACGGGCTTGGCATCACCCGCCTGCGGCTGATCTTCGGCACGTCGATGGGCTGCATGCATGCCTTCGTCTGGGGAGAGGCGCATCCCGGCTTCGCCTCGGCGCTGATGCCGATGGCGTGCCAGCCGGTGCAGATCGCCGGGGTCAACCGGATGTGGCGGCAGGCGGCGATCGATGCGATCCGGGCCGACCCGGCGTGGAACGGCGGCAATTACACCAGTCAGCCGCTGGCCGGGCTGCGGACGGTGGCGTCGCTGTCGGTGGCGGTCGGCAGCGCCCCGCTCCTCCAGCAGAAACTCTTTCCGGAACGCGACGCGGCGATCGCCCATGTCCGCGCCCGGCTGGAAAGCGATATCGGCAGCCGTGACGCCAACGACAGCCTCTACCAGTATGAATCGTCGCGAAACTACAATCCCTGGCCGAATCTGGAGAAGATCACCGTGCCGGTGACATGGATCAACTCGGCCGACGACTTCATCAATCCGCGCAACGCCACCTTCCCGGCCGACGCGCTGAAACGGATGCCGAACGCGCAGTTCCGGTTGATCGCGGAGACCGACGAAACCCGCGGCCACAGCACCCATAGCTGGGCGGTGTTCTGGAAGGACGATCTTGTCGCGCTGCTCAAGCGCAGCGGCGACTGACCCCGCCGCGCAAGCCTCCGGCCTGCCGTCCGGCGGGCATTGCGACGGTCATCGCGGAGATGTGCGGCGTGCCACGCCGCTGCGACGCGGAGGTAGCGGTCAAACCCGCCCCGCCGGTCCGGTTCGGTTCCGCCTCCGCTGCCGAGATCGATTGACAGCCCGGATCAATCGCATACCGTATACGGTATGGAGCAGCGCGATGCCGTTGAAGGGAGGCCTGCCATGCCGTCGTCAAACCGCCGCTTTCGCCCAGTCCTGACCATCGCCGGCGCATGCGCGATCGTCGTTAACGGCGTGGCGCCGGCGCCGGCCACCGCAAGTGCCGCCGCCACCGCGAACACCGCCGACCAACGGCTGCAGGCACTGTACAACGCCGAATGGGAATGGCGGCAGGCGGAGATGGCCCGGGTCCGCGACGCCAATGGCCGGTGGAACAGCAATGCGGACCGCCTGCCGCGGGTCGACGCGCAGGCGCAGGCCGCCCGCCTCGCCTACTGGACCAGGGCGCTGGCGACGCTTGACGGCATTCCGGCCGACAAGTTGTCGGCGGACGAAAAGATCAACGCCGCCGTCTTCCGGCAGGCAATCACGACACTGGCCGACAATGTCCGCTTCAAAACCTACGAAGCGCCGTTCAATGCCGACACGTTTTTCTGGAGCGGGCTGTCACCCCGCAGCGGCGGCTTCGCCAACGCCGCCGAATACCGCGCCTATATCAACCGGATGCGCGACATCCCGCGCTATTTCGACGAACAGACCGTCAACATGCGGGCCGGGCTGAAGCGTGGCTATACGGTGCCGCGCATCGCCGTCGTCGGCCGCGACAAAACGATCGAGCCATTCACCGTTCCGGGCGCCGGCAATCCGTTCCTCGACCCGTTCAACGCGATGCCACCGTCGATCCCGACGGCCGAACAGGCGCAGTTGAAGGCGGAAGCCGCCAGCGTCGTCGATAGCGTCGTCGTCCCCGCCTACAAAAAGCTGCTGACGTTCATCCGCAGCGAATATCTGACCAAGGCGCGCACCACCCTTGCCGCAGAGACGCTGCCGGAGGGCAAGGCGTTCTACCAGGCCCAGATCAAGGGCTTTACCACCCTCGACCTGACCGCCGAACAGATCCACGCAATCGGGCTGAAGGAGGTAGCCCGGATCACCGCCGAGATGGAAAAGGTGAAGGCCGAGACCGGGTTCACCGGCACGATGCCGGAATTCCTGAAATTCCTGCGCACCGATCCGCAATTCTACCCCAGGACGCCTTACGAACTGCTCGCTTTCTCCGCCTATGTCGCCAAACGGGTCGACGGCAAGCTGGCGGAAACGATCGGCTTTCTGCCCCGCCGCCGCTTCACCATCCTGCCGGTGCCGCCGGCGCTGGCGCCGATCTACACCGGCGGGCGCGGCGGGCTGGAAAGCTGCCTGATGAATACATACGACCTGCCGTCGCGGCCGCTCTACACGCTGACCGCTCTGACCCTGCACGAATGCAATCCGGGGCACAGCTTCCAGGCGGCGGTGGCGCAGGAGGCGAAAGGGCGGCCGGACTTCCGGCGCCAGACCTCCTTTTCCGGCTATGGCGAGGGCTGGGCGCTCTACATGGAATGGCTCGGCACCAAGATGGGCGTCTACGACACGCCCTACGAGAATTTCGGCCGGCTTTCCTATGAGATCTGGCGCGCCAGCCGGCTGGCGATCGACACCGGCATCCACCATTACGGCTGGACCCGCGATCAGGCGCAGCAATATCTGCGCGACCATACCGCCCTGTCGGAGCATGAGATCGAGACGGAGATCGACCGTTATATCGCCTGGCCGGGCCAGGCGCTGGCCTACAAGCTGGGTGAAATGCTTATCCGCCGCAAACGCGCAGAGGCAGAGGCCAGACTCGGCGCCGCCTTCGATCAGCGCCACTTCCACGACGTCATTCTGTCGCTCGGCTCGGTGCCGCTGCCGGTGCTGGAGGCGCGGCTGGACGGGTTCATTGCCGACGGCGGCAAGGGTATAGATCAGGGCAACGACTGACCGGCATCCACGCCAGACGGGACCTAACGAGGGGATGACAGGCATGACCACCGGCACCGGCGGCCACGCCGCCACCATTCTCGGCCACCCGCGCGGCCTGTTTCTGCTGTTCTTCGTCGAGATGTGGGAGCGCTTTTCCTATTACGGGATGCGCGCGCTGCTGATCTTCTACCTGACCAAGCATTTCCTGTTCAGCGACGAAAAGGCCTATCTGATCTACGGCGCCTATACGGCGCTGGTTTTTATCACCCCGCTGGTCGGCGGCTATGTCGCCGATCGCTATCTCGGCGCGCGCAAGGCGGTGTTGTTCGGCGGCGTGCTGCTCAGCATCGGTCACCTGTTGATGGGGGTGGAGGGGTCCGGCGGCGCCGACCCGACCGCGCTCGCCGCCTTTTATCTGGCACTATCGCTGATCATCGTCGGCGTCGGCTTCCTGAAAGCGAATGTCGCCGTCCTCGTCGGCCACCTCTACCCGCGCAACGACATCCGCCGCGACCCGGCCTTCACCCTGTTCTATATCGGCATCAACGCGGGAGCGGCGCTGGGGCCGCTGGTCTGCGGGCTGCTGGGCGAAGTCTATGGCTGGCAATACGGCTTCGGCGCGGCCGGTGTCGGCATGGTCGTCGGCCTCGCCGCGTTCATCGGCCTGCGCCCGCTGCTCGACGGCAAGGGCGAGCCGCCGCACCCGGAGCAGTTGCGCGAGAAGGCGTTCGCCGGGATCAGCCGCGAATGGCTGATCTACCTGCTGACCTTCGCCGCCGTACCGCTGGTCTGGCTGCTGATGGCAAAGCAGGAGGTGGTCAGCCTGATCCTGATCGCGGCGAGCGTCGCCGCCGTCGGCATGATCCTCCACAAGGCGCTGTTCCGGCTGGAACGGGCCGACCGCAACCGGCTGCTGCTCGCCCTGTTCCTGATCATCGTCCAGCCGCTGTTCTGGGGGCTGTACGAACAGACCGGATCGTCGCTGAACCTGTTCACCGACCGGCATGTCGACCGGCGGATGTTCGGCGTGGAGGTGCCGGCATCGCTGTTCCTGTCGCTGACCGCGATCTACATCGTGCTGATTGCGCCGTTCTTCGCCTGGCTGTGGACCGCCCTCGGCCGGCGCGGGCTGGAGCCGTCGACCCCGGCCAAGTTCGGCCTCGCGCTGATCCAGATCGGCGCCGGCTTTCTGGTGCTGGTCGCCGGCGCCAACGCCGCCGGGCTGGGGCCGACGCCGGTGATCTTCATCTTCCTGCTCTACCTGCTCCATGTCACCGGCGAACTCTGTCTGTCGCCGGTCGGCGTGTCGGCGATGACCCGGCTGGCGGTGCCGGAAATGGTCGGGCTGCTGATGGGCAGCTGGTATCTGGCAACGGCGGGCGGCAACTATATCGCCAGCCTGATCGCCCGCGCGACCGGCGATGCCGGCGAAGGATCGGCAGCGGCAGTCGTCGCCGTCTACGGCCAGATCGGCTGGTTCGCGGTCGGCGTCGGCGTCGCCGTGCTGCTGATCGCGCCGTTCGTCGCTCGGCTGGACGCCGGCCACCGCTGAATCGTTCCGCGGTTGATCTGCCGCGCCAACACGCTAAGCCCGCGCTGGATCGCGCAACAGGCAGGACCGATGACCGCCAGTATACCCCCGCGCGGACGCAAGGTCCGCATCCTCGCCACGCTTGGTCCCGCAAGCGGCAGCCCGGACATGATCGAGGCGCTGTTCCGCGCCGGGGCCGACGCCTTCCGCGTCAACATGAGCCACGGCGCCCAGAGCGGCCATGCCGAAACCATCGCCCATATCCGCGCGCTGGAGAAGCAGTTCGGCCGCCCGTCGACGATCCTCGCCGACCTGCAGGGGCCGAAACTGCGCGTCGGCGCCTTTGCCGGCGGCTCGGCGGCGCTCGCCACCGGCGGCGCCTTCGCGCTGGACCATGACACTGCCCCCGGCGACGCCACCCGTGTCCACTTGCCGCATCGGGAAGTGTTCGCCGTGCTCGAACCGGGCACCCGCCTGCTGCTCGACGACGGCAAGTTGGTGCTGCGCGTCCTGTCGCGCACCGCCGAGCGGATCGAAACGCGGGTCGAAGTCGGCGGCACGCTGTCGAACAACAAGGGCGTCAACATCCCCGACGTCGTCGTGCCGCTGGCGGCGCTGACCGAAAAGGACCGGTCCGACCTCGCCTTCGCGCTCGACCAGCATGTCGACTGGGTCGCGCTCAGCTTCGTCCAGCGCCCGGAGGATGTGGCGGAGGCGCGGCGGCTGATCGGCGGGCGCGCCGCGCTGCTTGCGAAGATCGAGAAACCGGCGGCGGTCGACCGGCTGGAGTCGATCCTGGAACTGGCCGACGCGGTGATGGTCGCGCGCGGCGACCTGGGGGTGGAGCTGCCGCCCTATGAACTGCCGCCTTTGCAGAAGCGCATCGTCGAAACGGCGCGACGGATGGGCCGCCCGGTCGTCGTCGCCACCCAGATGCTCGAATCGATGATCCAGGCGCCGACCCCGACCCGTGCCGAGGTGTCCGACGTCGCGACCGCGATCTACGACGGCGCCGACGCGGTGATGCTGTCGGCGGAAAGCGCCGCCGGCGCCTGGCCGCGCGAATCGGTGGCGATGATGGATTCGATCGCCGTCGCGGTGGAGGGCGATCCCGGTTACGCCGCGCGTCTCCACTTCACCGAAACCCGGCCGGACCCGACCACCGCCGACGCGCTGTCGGAAGCCGCCGGCGCGATTGCGCGCACCGTGTCCGCCAGCGCGATCATCTGCTTCACCGCCAGCGGCTCCACCGCCCGGCGCATCGCCCGCGAACGGCCGATCGTGCCGGTGCTGGTGCTGACCCCGAAGCTGGAAACCGCGCGGCGGCTCGGCCTGCTCTGGGGGGTCCACGCGGTCCGTACCCGCGACATCGGTTCGTTCGAGGAAATGGTCGCCAAGGCGAAACGGATGGCGCTGCGCCACGGCCTCGCCGCCGCCGGCGACAGCGTCGTTGTCATCGCCGGCGTGCCGTTCGGCACCCCGGGGTCGACCAATGTCCTCCACGTCGTCCGCATCGCCGGCGACGAACTGAAGGGCTATCGCGGCTGAACCCCCGCGCCGGCTCAGCCGGACAGCGCGAAATCGACGGCGGCCTGCGCGTGGAGCGCGGTGGTGTCGAACAGGGGAACGGCGCTGTCGTCCGGGCCGACGAGCAGCATGATCTCGGTGCAGCCGAGGATGACCGCCTCCGCCCCCTGTTCGACCAGCCGGGCGATGACGCCGCGATAGGCTTCCCGCGATTCGGGCCGGACCCGGCCGGCGACCAGCTCTTCGTAAATGATCCGGTGGACGATGGCGCGGTCCGCTGCCTCCGGCACGATCACCGACAGGCCGTGCCGGCCGGTCAGCCGCCCCTTGTAGAAATCCTGCTCCATCGTGAAGGCGGTGCCGAGCAGCCCGACCCGGCGCAGCCCGGCGGCCCGGACGCGTTCCGCCGCCGGATCGGCGATATGGAGCAGCGGGACGGCAACCGCCGCCTCTACCGCCGGCGCCATCCGGTGCATGGTGTTGGTGCAGATCAACAAGGCATCGGCCCCGCCCGCCTCCAGCCGGCGGGCCGCGTCGACCATCCGCGCGGTCAACCCGTCCCAGTCGCCCGCGTGCTGCAACGCCTCGATCTCGGCGAAGTCGAATGACCAGAGCAGGCAGCGGGCGGATGCGGTCGGGCCGCGCCGGGCACGTACCCCCTCGTTGAGCAGCCGGTAATATTCGGCCGAGCTTTCCCAGCTCATCCCGCCGATCAGGCCGATCATCCGTATCTCAGAGCAGTTCCAGCGCCGCCAGTTCCGCCCGCAGCGCCGCCGCATCGGTGAAATGATGGCCGCGCATGCCGACGCTTTCGGCGCCCGCGATGTTGTCGGCGCGATCGTCGATGAACAGCGTATCCGCCGCGTCCAACCCGAAACGGTCGAGGGCGAGGCGATAGATCGCCGGATCAGGCTTTACCAGTTTCTCGTCACCGGACACCACGATACCGCGGAACCGGTCGAACAACGCCGCTTCGCGCTGGCGGAACGGCCCCCAGAATTCGCCGGAAAAATTGGTGATCGCGAACAGCGGCACGCCACGTGCGTCCAGCTCTTCGACCAATGCGATCATGCCGCCAACCGGCGGCCCCAGACTGTCGTTGAACCGCGGCCCCCACGCCGCGATCAGCGCGGCATGTTCGGGGAAAAGCGCGGTCAGCTCGGCACGCGTCTCGGCGAACGGGCGGCCGGCGTCATGCTGGAAATGCCATTCCGGGGTGACGACGTCGCGCAGAAACGCGGCGAGCGCCCGATCATCGGCGATCAGGCGCTCGTAGAGGAACCGCGGGTCCCAGGTGAACAGGACATTGCCGACATCAAGGATGACGGCCAGGCTGCCCTGCCCGGACAAGTTCAGCCCTGGCGGGCCTTGAACCGCCGGTTGGTCTTGTTGATGACGTAAGTGCGCCCGCGCCGGCGGATGACGCGATTGTCGCGATGCCGGTCCTTCAGGGACTTGAGCGAGTTGCGGATCTTCATTTTCGGCTCGAATCTGGCTGGAAATTTGAGGCGTCCGCCTATCGG
This sequence comes from Sphingomonas flavalba, assembly GCF_047553045.1. Taxonomy (GTDB): domain Bacteria; phylum Pseudomonadota; class Alphaproteobacteria; order Sphingomonadales; family Sphingomonadaceae; genus Sphingomonas_L; species Sphingomonas_L flavalba_A. The sequence goes on from NZ_CP180208.1 coordinate 2,914,985, forward strand.
GCGGGGCGCGCCAAGTCAAGGTCGCGACGGCGCGAGGCACAAACGAATCCTTGCGCCCTGTTCCGGCTACGATACGGTGCGCTCAGTGTACCACCGTATCGTAGCCGGAGTTCGCCATGCGCTCGTTCCGCTCGCTCCTTCCCCTTCTTCCGCTCGTGGCGCTCGGCGCCTGCGCGACCGGGCCATCCCCTATCGACACCACGCGCTTCCACCTGAACCAGGCGCTCGAACGCGGCAGCGCCATGGTCGAACCGGTCGCCGGCGGCGATGCCGACAGCCTTGAATTCCGTACCTATGCGGATGCGGTCCAGCGCGAATTGCAGCGTGTCGGCTATGTCCCGGCGGAACGGCTGGGGACCAGCCTGTATGTCGCCGTCCTCTCGATCGAGCGCGACAGCCGGGAAGGGCCGCCGCGCCGGTCGCCGGTATCGATCGGCCTCGGCGGCGGCACCGGTGGTTATCGCGGCGGCGTTGGCGGCGGAATCAGCTTCGGCCTCGGCAAGAAGGGCAGCGACGTGATCGTCGGCACCCGCCTGACGGTGCAGTTGAAACGCCGGGCCGACCAGACCGTGGTCTGGGAAGGCCGGGCCGAGACCACCGCACAGGAAGGCGCGGCGGATGCCCAGCCGGCTACCACGGCGGCGCGCCTGGCCGAAGCGCTGTTCAGGGACTTTCCGGGAGAGTCGGGGCGCACTATCAGGGTGAAATGACACTCAGCATCACCAGCTGCTTCGACAGCGGCAATATTCGCGTTCTTTCTCAAACCGACAGCGGCGCCGACCTGGAAATCGTCACCGACCACCAGTCCGATTTCTACCAGTGGTTTCATTTCCGCGTCGCCGGCGCGGCCGGGCGGCCGGTTACCCTGCGCATCGTCAACTGCGCCGGTTCCGCCTATCCGCTCGGCTGGCCCGGCTATCGGGCACGGGTCAGCGAGGACCGGGAAAACTGGCCCCTCGCCGAAACCACTTATGCCGACGATATCCTGACCATCCGCCACACCCCGGCCGGCAACGCGCTGTGGGTCGCCTATTTCGCGCCCTATGCGATGGAACGCCATTACGATCTGGTCGCGCGGATGGCGGCGCTGCCCGGCGTCAGCCAGCGTGAGCTGACCCGCACCCTCGACGGCCGCCCGCTCGATTGCCTGACGCTCGGCGAAGGGCCGAAAGCCGTATGGCTCTACGCCCGCCAGCATCCCGGCGAATCGATGGCGGAATGGTGGATGGAAGGCGCGCTGGAAAAGCTGACCGACCCGGCCGATGCCACCGCGCGGCTGCTGCGCGCGAAAGCAACCTTCCACATCGTCCCCAACATGAACCCGGACGGCAGCGCCCGCGGCCATCTGCGCACCAACGCCGCCGGGGTGAACCTCAACCGCGAATGGCACGCGCCGTCGGCCGAACGCAGCCCGGAAGTGCTGGCCGTCCGCAACGCGATGGACGAAACCGGCGTCGCCTTCGCGATCGACGTGCATGGCGACGAAGCGATCGCCGCCAATTTCGTCGCCGGGTTCGAAGGGATACCCTCGTTCGACCCGGCCAAGGCGGCGCTCTATGCCCGGTTCCGTGAAACGCTCGCCGCCCGCACCCCCGATTTCCAGCTCGACAAGGGCTATGTCGTCGCGGCGGCCGGCCAGGCCAATCTGTCGATGTCGACCAATCAGGTCGCCGAACGGTTCGGCGCGGTGTCGATGACGCTGGAAATGCCGTTCAAGGACCATGACGACAATGCCGATCCGGTCCATGGCTGGTCGCCGGCGCGCTGCAAGACGCTGGCCCATGCCTGCCTCGACAATCTCGCGGCGATGATCGACACGCTCTGACCGTTTTCCCGATAACGACGAAGGACCCGCACCGTTCATGCCTACCCTCGTGCTCATCCGCCACGGCCAGTCCGCCTGGAACCTGGAGAATCGCTTCACCGGCTGGTGGGACGTCGACCTGACCGATCAGGGCGTGGCGGAAGCACGCGCGGCAGGCGAACTGATGGCGACGCGCGGGCTGGATTTCGACCAGTGCTTCACCAGCGTTCAGACCCGGGCGATCAAGACGCTCAACCTGGCGCTGGAGGCGATGGGCCGGCTGTGGCTGCCGGTGGAAAAGGACTGGCGGCTGAACGAGCGGCATTATGGCGGGCTGACCGGCCTCAACAAGGCGGAAACCGCGGCGAAGCATGGCGATGAACAGGTCAAGGTCTGGCGGCGCAGCTTCGACGTCCCGCCGCCGCCGATGGAAACGGGCAGCCCGTGGGACCTGAGCGCCGACCGCCGCTATGCCGGCGTCACAGTACCGGCGACCGAAAGCCTGAAGGACACGATCGCGCGGGTGCTGCCCTATTGGGACAGCCGCATCGCACCGGCGCTAAAGGCGGGGGAGCGGGTGCTGATCTCCGCCCACGGCAATTCGCTGCGCGCGCTGGTCAAGCATCTGTCGGGCATCCCGGACGCGGAGATCACCGGCTTAGAAATCCCGACCGGCCAGCCGATCGTCTATGAACTGGACGACGCGCTCGGCGCCGTCGACCGCTATTATCTCAGCGAGAGAGCCTGACCTCGCGGCGGGTGCCGTACATGTCGCAATCCGCGCGGGCGAGGGCCAGCGTCGCTTCATCGTGATCCTCCGGCAGGATCGGCGCCATGCCGATCGACACCGCGACCGCGATCGAATCGAGCGGGCTGTCGGCAATCGCGCTGCTCAGCGCCAGCGCCTTCTCCCGCGCCGCGTCCGCGTCCACCCGTTCGAGCAGCACGCCGAACTCGTCGCCGCCGATCCGGGCGACCATGTCGGTCCCGCGCACGCGTTCACGCAGAATCCGGGCGACATGGATCAGCACGCGGTCGCCGGTCGAATGGCCGTATGTGTCGTTGATCGCCTTCAGCCCGTCGACGTCGATGAACAGCACCGCCGCGCTATGGCCGTACCGCGACACCTGCCGCGCCACCCGCTGCAATTCGCGCAGGAAGCAGCGTCGGTTGGCGAGCGGGGTCAACGTGTCGGTATCGGCGATCTGCTCCAGCTCGGCGACTCGCTCGACCAGTTGAGCGACGGCGATCCGCAGCGTCGCATTTTCGGCGGCCAGCGCCACCGGGTCGGTGGTCCGGTTGTCGTTCACGCTATGCGCCATTGTTGGTCTTCTCCCTGGACTCCCCCCTTTCATGCGGCGCTTATACGGGCAAACGGGCAAATCCTATAGGACAAGAGCGACAACCACCCGTCCCGCGGGTCACCGCCACCGCGCCCATCCCGCCGCGCGCCATTGCCAGCGCGGCGGAGCGACAGTAAAACGCGCCGCTCCGCAGACCCGGCGCGCGGCCGGGCAGGGTAAGGCAGGGGCATCAATGGCAGACGCGGCGCCGGTCGTCGGCATCATCATGGGCAGCCGGTCCGATTGGGAAACGATGCGGCACGCCGCCGACATACTGGCCGCCCTCGGAATTCCGCACGAAACACGGGTGGTTTCCGCCCACCGCACCCCAGAACGACTCTATGATTACGCGAAGGGCGCGGCCGGGCGCGGGCTGCAGGCGATCATCGCCGGCGCCGGCGGGGCCGCTCATCTGCCCGGCATGGCGGCGGCGATGACGCGGCTGCCGGTGCTTGGCGTACCGGTCGAGTCGAAAGCGCTGAGCGGCCTCGACAGCCTGCTGTCGATCGTCCAGATGCCGGGCGGCGTCCCGGTCGCCACTTTCGCGATCGGCCGTCCCGGCGCAATCAACGCCGCGTTGTTCGCCGCGGCGCTGCTCGCCAATGCCGACTCGGCGCTGGCCGACCGGCTGGATGCGTGGCGCGCACGCCAGACCGCGGACGTCGCGGAGTCGCCGGAATGAGCCCGGTCCCGCCGGGCGCGACGATCGGCATATTGGGCGGCGGGCAGCTGGGGCGGATGCTGGCGATGGCGGCGGCCGACCTTGGCTATCGCAGCCACATCTACGCGCCGGAGCCGAGCGGCCCCGCCGGCGACGTATCGGCGCGCTGGACGCAGGGCGCATGGGACGACGGGGCGGCGCTGGCCGATTTTGCCCGGACGGTCGACGTCGTCACCTACGAATTCGAGAATGTGCCGGTCGACGCGGTGATGACGATCGTGCCGCATTGCCCGGTCCGGCCCGGTGCGAAGGCGCTGGAGGTGGCGCAGGACCGGCTGACGGAAAAGCAGTTCGCCCGCGATCATGGCGCGCTGACGGCTCCGTTCGCCCCGGTCGACAGCCGCGCCGCGCTGGACGAAGCGCTGGCCGCGCTCCGCGCGCCCGCGATCCTCAAGACCCGCCGCTTCGGCTATGACGGCAAGGGGCAGGCGCGGCTCGCCACGGCCGGGGACGCAGCGGCCGCCTGGCAGGCGATCGGTAACCGTCCGGCGATCCTCGAAGGCTTCGTCCGCTTCGATCAGGAATTCTCGGTGCTGGTCGCGCGCAGCACGGACGGCGCGACCCGCCCGTGGGACGTACCGCAAAACCGGCATGAAGCCGGCATATTGGCGCAGTCGACAGTCCCGGCCGACGGTCGCATCGCCGAACAGGCCGACGCGGCGATCGCCATCGCCACCCGGCTCGCCGCGGCGCTCGACTATGTCGGGGTGCTGGCGGTCGAGTTCTTCGCCGGGCCGGACGGGCCGGTGTTCAACGAAATGGCGCCGCGTGTCCACAATAGCGGCCACTGGACGATCGAAGGCGCCATCACCTCGCAGTTCGAAAACCACATCCGCGCGGTCTGCGGGCTGCCGCTCGGCAGCACCGCCCTCGCCGCCCGCCGGGTGGAAATGCGCAACCTGCTCGGCGAGGATGCGGCCGACTGGCCGGCGCTGCTCGCCGATCCGGCGCTCCACCTTCACCTTTACGGCAAGGGCGCGGCGCGCCCCGGCCGCAAGATGGGCCACACCACCCGACTGTTCTTCTAAAAAGCCGAAGCGGCGGTCGGTTCGGGGGGCGGCGCCTGCTTGGGAAGGCGCCGCCGGGCCCGGCCTACGCCTTGCGCGTCCCGCTCATCGGCGACGTCCCGAACGCACCGGCGGTGACGCCACCGGTCAACGTGTCGCCATCGATTGTCGCCGTGCATTCCAGCGTCATCGGCAACGGCACCTTCATGTCCATCTTCCAGGTCAGGGTGTTGCCGTCATACTTGCCGTCAAGCACCGCCAGCGCGCCCAGCGCCCCGGCATTATCGCCGGTCCAGGTCCCGTCCGGCGCGGTCTTGACCGTCAGCACCGACTTCTGGTCGCCAAGTGGCGATTTCGTCACGCAATCCCATTCGCCATCCAGTCCGGCCATGCCCGTCACTCCTTGATGCTTGTTACTGTGCCGCCAACACCTCGACGGGCAGGCCAAGGCTGTCAAGCTGCGGCCGGACCAGCTTCGCGTCGCCGACGACCAGCCAGACGAAGCGCTTCGGGTCGAGCGCGGCGCGGATCGCCTTGTCCATCGCCGCCGGGTCAAGCCCGCGATACTGCCCGGCCAGCGTCGAATAGTAATCGTCCGGCCGCTTGAACAACGCATTATACTGCATGCCCGCCAGCACCGCGGTGCCGGTTTCGAAGCTGCTCGGCATCTGGCGGATCAGCCCCTCTATCGTGCGATCGCGCTCGGCAGCGGTCACCCCCTTGTCGGTCAGAAAGGCGGCGATGTTCTGGCGGAGCGCGGTGATCGCCGGCCCGGTCTTGTCCGCCTGCACCGGCGCCGACACCCGATAGGGCACCGGACCGGCGAGCCGGTCGAACCGGCCGGACACGCCATAGGACCAGCCTTTCGCCTCGCGCAGATCCATGTTCAGCCGCGACAGGAAATTGTCGCCCAGCACCGCGCTCGCCGCCTGCACCGCGACCATGTCGTCGCTGCCGGTCAACGCCGTCACCTCGCCGCCGACAATATAGGATTGCGGCGAATCGGGTCGGTCGATCAGCACGATGCGCTCGCGCGGCGTCGGCACCGGCACCGCGAAATTCTTGGTGCCGGGCGTCCCTTCGCCGCGCCAGTCGGCAAATTGCGCGTCGAGCGCGGCGCGTACCTCATCCAGCGGCCGGTCGCTGACCACGAACAGCGTCGCCTTGTCCGGGCGAATCCAGGCGTGGTGGAACGCAACCAGTTCGGCCCGGCTCAGCGTCTTGACCACCGCCGGGTCGCCGCTGCCCCCCGGCTTGCCGTAAGGGTGGTCGGCGCCGAACAGCAGCGGCGGCAGCGCACGCGCCGCCAGCCCGGCCGGGCTGGTCGTCTCGGCGGCGATCGCCGCCAGTTGCTGGTCGCGCAACCGGTCGACCTCGGACGGCCGGAAGGCCGGGTTGCGGACGATGTCGGCGAACAAAGCGACCGCCGGCGCCAGATTGGCCGACAGCGTGCTGAGGGTGACGGCGGTATTGTCGAGCGACGCGCCGGTGTCGATGCTCGCGCCCAGCCGCTCCTGCGCCTCGGCGATCGCAATCGAATCGCGGCTGGTCGTCCCTTCCTCCATCAGCGCCAGCGCCAGCGTCTGGGTGCCGCGGCGGCCGGCCGGGTCGGCGGCGGCCCCGGCGTCGAAACTCATCACCATGCGGGTCACCGGCACCGCGTCGCGGTGGGCATAGACGATCGGAATGCCGTTGGAGAGCCGGGCGCGGCTGACGGTCGGAAAGGTGAAGTCGGTCACCGGGGCCACCGGCGGCAGGGCGGAGCGGTCTACGACAGCAGCGGCCGGCGCGGGGCCGCCGACGCCATCCGGCCCGCGATAGAAGCGCGGACCCGGCCGGGCGGCAGCCCCCGCTTCCTGATAGGCATCGCGCGGGCCGGGCACGACGCTCAGCGCATAGACCGGGCGAGCCAGCCACCGGCCAAGCGCGGCGCGCACCTGTTCGGGGGTCGCGGCGGCATAGGCGGCCAGGTCGCGCCGGTACTGGTCGGCCGTGCCGGAATAGAGCAGACCTTCGGCCAGCGTCGCGCCCTTGCCGGAAAAGCCGCCGACATTTTCCAGCCCGACAACGCTGCCGGCGACCGCGCGCATCGCGGTGCGCTGAACCTCGTCGGCGCTCGGCCCGTTGGCGACCAGATCGGCGATCAGCGCGTCGAGACGCCGGCCGACCGCCGCCGGGTCGACCCCCGGCTTGACGTCGGCCTGGACGGTGAACCAGCCCATCTGCGCGAATTGCGCGACATAGGCACTGACCGCCACCGCCAGCTTTTCTTCGCGGACCAGCGCATTGTCGAGCCGCGAACTGGCGAGCCCGCCCAGCACCGTCGCGCCAATGCCGAGCGGCACCGCGTCCGGGTCATTCAACCCCGGCGTCGTCCACACCCGGTACAGCCGGGTATTGGCGACACGGTCCTTCATCGTCTCGACGACCGGCTGGGGCAGGGTCGGCACCGTCACGGCGATCGGCGGCTGCTGCGGCCCACGGGGAATGTCGCCGAAATATTTCTCGACCAGCGGCCGCGCCGTCGCGGCATCGATATCGCCGGCCAGCACCAGTATCGCGTTGTTCGGGCCGTAATGCCGGCGGAACCAGTCCTTCACATCGCCGAGGCTGGCGGCGTCCAGATCCGCCATCGATCCGATCGTCGAATGACCATAAGGGTGGCCGGCCGGCACCGTGCCGGCGATCTTGGCATATTCGACCAGCCCGAACGGCTGGTTGTCGCCCTGCCGCTTCTCGTTCTGGACAACGCCGCGCTGGGCGTCGAGCTTCTCCTGGCTGACCGCGCCGAGCAAATGGCCCATCCGGTCGGATTCCATGAACAGCGCCAGTTCCAGCGCACCGGTCGGCACCGTCTCGACATAATTGGTGCGGTCGAACCAGGTCGATCCGTTGGTCGGGGTCGACCCGGCGGCCACCAGCGGCTCGTCGAAATTCGGCACGTTTTCCGAACCGCCAAACATCAGATGCTCAAACAGATGAGCAAAGCCGGTCCGCCCCTGCGGCTCGTGCTTCGACCCGACGTCGTAATAGACGGTCACGCCGACGATCGGCGCCTTGCGGTCGGTATGGACCAGCACCCGCAGGCCGTTGGCCAGGGTGAATTGCGTGTGCGGGATAGCGACGTCGTCGATCAGCGCGGCCAGCGGCGCCGGCCTGTCCGCTGGCGCGGCGGCGCGGGCAAAAACAGGGGTTGCGGCGGTGCCAAGCGTCAATGCGGCAAGCAGCAGGGCAAAACGGCGCATCCGGAAAACCTCTCTTTCGGTCAGCCCATCACTCTTAGCCAAGCCGTCGGGCGGCGCAATCGCGCGGCGGCGGACGCCGTGCTTTTGGGGGCTGCCCTGCCCACGCAGCGCCGTGAAGCGACGAACCGGCTTGCCGCGCGCTGTCACCGCCGCCAATGTCCGGGGTTCGCTGCCGGTCCGGCGGAAAAAAGAGGATGGATATTGATGGGATATACCCGTTCGCTGGCCGCTGGCCTGCTGGCCTGCGTCGCCGTCGCCGCGACAGCACAGACCCCGCCGCCCGCCGCGGCCCCGTTCACGGCAGAGGGGATGCGCGCGCATGTCGCCTTCCTGTCGGACGATCTGCTGGAAGGGCGCGACCTCGGCAGCATCGGGCATGAGATCGCCGCGCGCTATGTCGCCACCCGGTTCGAGGCGATGGGCCTGAAGCCAGCGGGCGACAAGGATGACTGGTATCAGCGCATTACCTTCCGGCGCACCGTTCCCGGCGCCACCCCCGGCACCGTGACCATCACCGGGCCGGCCGGTGAAAAGCAGTGGGCGCACGCAACCGACGTGCTGGTCAGCATCGATGTTCGCGATCCCAATTACGCGATCGCGGCGCCGCTGGTGTTCGTCGGCTACGGCATCGAAGACAAGGTCGCCGGGATCAACGACTATCGCGGGCTCGACGTGAAGGGGAAAATCGTCGTCACCCTGGCCGGCTATCCCAAAGGCATGCCGAGCGAGGTCGGCGCCCATCTCTCGGCGAACAAGATCGAAGCCGCCGCGCGCCACGGCGCGATCGGCTGGCTCAGCATCGCGACTCTGCAGGCGGCCACCACCCGGCCCTGGGCGCAACGCATCCGCTTCGCCAACCAACCGAGCGTCACCTGGGTCGGGCCGGACGGCAAGCCGTTCGACCGCAGCTACGGCATGAAGGGCGGCGCCCAACTCAACGCGCCGGTGGCGGAGGCGGTATTCGCCGGCGCGCCGAAAAGCCTGAAGGCGGTGCTGGCCGAAGCCGACCGGGCCGGCGGCCGGCCGAAGGGCTTCGCGCTGAAAACCAGCGCGCGCGTCACCCAGAGCGCAACGATGACACGGGTCACCAGCCCCAATGTCGCGGCGGTCTTGCCGGGGGCCGACCCGGCGCTTGCCGGGCAATATGTCGTGCTGTCGGCGCATCTCGACCATATCGGCGTCTCCCCGGCCAAGCCGGACGACACGGCGGAAACGGACAGGATCAACAACGGCGCGCTCGACAACGCCGCCGGCATCGCGACGATGCTGGAAGTCGCCCGCGCCGCGGCCGAGGCAACGGACAGGCCGCGCCGCTCGATCCTGTTCCTCGCTTTGACCGGCGAGGAGAAAGGGCTGCTCGGCGCCGACTATTTCGCCCGTCACCCGACGGTGCCGGCGGCCGGCATCGTCGGTAATGTCAACCTGGACATGCCGATCCTGCTCTATCCGTTCACCGACGTCGTCGCCTTCGGCGCCGACCATTCGACATTGGGGCCGCTCGTCGCCAACGCCGTTGCGCCGATGGGCCTCGCCCTCGCCCCCGATCCGATGCCGGAAGAGAGCATTTTCGTGCGCTCCGACCATTACATGTTCGTCAAACAGGGGGTTCCGGCGGTGTTTCTCGCCACCGGCTTCGCAAATGGCGGCGGTGAACACTGGGGCAAGTTCCTGTCCGGCAACTACCATAATCGCGGCGACGACATGCAGCAGCCGATCGACTGGGAAGCCGGCGCCCGCTTCGCCGAGGCGAATTACCGCATCACCCGGGCCATGGCCGACGCCGACACCGTGCCGCTCTGGTATCGCGGTGATTATTTCGGCGACGTGTTCGCGGCGGACCGTCCGAAAGCGGCCATTCCAGCAAAATAATCGTTCCGAATCGAGACGCCCGAAAGGTTAAGGACGTCGCAGGATTTACCTGTTCGTGCTAGCTTTTCGGCTTAGGGATAGGGGGTGCCTGTTCTGGCGTAGTCCTGCCCGATACGGAGGCGACACATGTCATTCATCGGACGAGATATTCTGAGCGCGGCCGCCCTGCTCGGCAGCATCGGACTCGCTGCGAACGCGCAAGCTGCGTCGATCACGCTCGCTGACGGCATGTCGCCCGCAGGCGAATATCTGTCATTGTCCGCTTTTGGCATATCCCCGACGGCTGGTGCGGCGGGCAACGGGTTTGTGACCACCTCCACCCAGCCCGTGGTGTTCGCTGGCCAAAGCTGGTCCCAGGTGGCGATGGGCGAGGATGGCCTGCTGGTTTTTGGCAACACGTCCGCCATCGGGTCGACCGCGATCAACCAAAGCCTGCCGTCCGGCTCCGCGACGACGATCCTCGCGCCATTCTGGACCGACCTCGATCTGAACGCCGGCGGTGCGATGCGCATCGGTACCCTGAGCAGCGGGAGCAGATCTTGGTTGGTGTTTGATTGGGCGAATATGGCGCTTGTCGGGGGCGGCACGGCGTCATTCCAGGTCTGGATGGGACTCGGCGTCGACGAGGTAACCTTCGCTTACGGCGACGTGACGATACCGACGCAACTGACCATTGGCGCGCAGGATGCCAGCGGAACGGTGGGAACCAACTACGCCTTCAACGGTGCCGGGTCCCTCCCGGGCAAGAACACTCAGTTGCGGGTGACGACGTCCGGCCTGCCGGTCACGGCAGCAGTGCCGGAACCGGCGCAATGGGCGCTGCTGATCCTCGGTTTCGGCCTGATCGGCGCCGTGCAGCGCGGGCGGCGCAAGGTGCGCGTCCGTTACGCATAAGGCGGCGGCGCTTGCCGCTCCAGTCTGAACAGCGTATAGATAAGGCATGACAGACGAAACCGGTCGCTTGCCCTATCATCATGGCGATCTGCGCGCGGCGCTGATCGCGGCGACCGAAGCGATTATTGCCGAACGCGGGGTAGACGGCTTTTCCCTGCGCGAAGCGGCGCGCCGGGCCGGGGTGTCGCCGGCGGCGCCAGCCCATCATTTCGGCGACGCGCGCGGCCTGCTGACCGCGGTCGCCGTCCACGCCTTCAACGCCCTTGCCGACGTCACGCGGGCGGCGACGGCGGGGGTAAGCGATCCGGTCGAAAAGCGGCTGGCGATGGGGCAGGCCTATATCCGCTATGCCCTGTCCCAGCGCGCCCGCTTCGACCTGATGTTCCGCAAGACCCTGCTCGACCGCGACGACCCGGCGCTGAAGGAAGCGGGCGAACGCTGCTTCGCCGTCGTCGTCGAGGCGATCGGCGGCGACCCGGACACCGATCCGCGAACGGAAGCACGGGTCATCGCCTGCTGGGCGCTGGCCCACGGCCTCGCCCGGTTGAAGCTCGACGGCGCGCTGATCGAGGATGGCGACCCGGATTTCGTGCCGATGGTCCTCAAAACCCTTTCGGTCTGATCTTGTGTTGCGTTTAGGCAACACCATATCACAGGCCTGTCGAAGGGGAGTCACATGAACCTCGAGAAATTTACCGACCGCGCCAAGGGCTTCCTCCAGTCGGCGCAGACCGTCGCGATCCGCATGAACCACCAGCGGATCGGCCCGGAGCATCTGCTGAAGGCGCTGCTGGAGGACAAGGAGGGCATGGCCTCCGGCCTGATCCGCACCGCCGGCGGCGCGCCCGAAACCGCGCTGCGCGAAGCCGACGCCGCCCTCGCCAGGGTGCCGGCGGTATCGGGCAGCGGTGCCCAGCAGACGCCGGGGCTGGACAATGACGCGGTCCGCGTCCTCGACCAGGCCGAACAGGTCGCCGACAAGGCCGGCGACTCCTACGTGACGGTCGAACGGCTGCTGCTCGCGCTCACGCTGGCGACAACGACCACCGCCGGCAAGGCGCTGGCCGCCGCCGGCGTCAAGGCGGAGGCGCTGAACGCCGCGATCAACAGCCTGCGCGGCGGCCGCACCGCCGACACTGCCTCTGCCGAGGACCGCTATGACGCGCTGAAGAAATTCGCCCGCGACCTGACCGAGGCGGCGCGCGACGGCAAGCTCGACCCGGTCATCGGCCGCGACGAGGAGATCCGCCGCACCGTGCAGATCCTCGCCCGGCGGACCAAGAACAACCCGGTGCTGATCGGCGAACCCGGCGTCGGCAAGACCGCGATCGCCGAGGGGCTGGCGCTGCGCATCGTCAACGGCGACGTGCCCGACACGCTGAAGGACCGGCGGCTGATGGCGCTCGACATGGGCGCGCTGATCGCCGGCGCCAAATATCGCGGCGAGTTCGAGGAACGGCTGAAAGGCGTGCTCGACGAGGTCAAGGCCGCCGAGGGTGAGGTCATCCTGTTCATCGACGAGATGCACACGCTGATCGGCGCCGGCAAGTCGGAAGGGGCAATGGATGCGTCCAACCTCCTCAAACCGGCTTTGGCGCGCGGCGAGCTGCACTGCATCGGCGCGACGACGCTCGATGAATATCGCAAGCATGTCGAAAAGGACGCGGCGCTGCAGCGGCGCTTCCAGCCGGTGTTCGTCGGCGAGCCGACGGTCGAGGACACGATCTCCATCCTGCGCGGGTTGAAGGAGAAGTATGAGCTTCACCACGGCGTCCGCATCACCGACGGTGCGATCGTCGCCGCCGCCACCCTCTCCAACCGCTACATCACCGACCGCTTTCTGCCCGACAAGGCGATCGACCTGATGGACGAGGCCGCGTCGCGGCTGCGCATGGAAGTGGAATCGAAGCCGGAGGAGATCGAAGGGCTCGACCGCCGGATCATCCAGCTGAAGATCGAGCGCGAGGCGCTGAAGAAGGAAAGCGACGCCGCCTCGAAGGACCGGCTGGCCAGGCTGGAGCAGGAACTGGCCGGGCTGGAGGAACAGTCGGCCGCCCTCACCACCCGCTGGCAGGCGGAAAAGGAGAAGATCGCCGGCGAGGCGAAAATCAAGGAACAGCTTGATGTCGCCCGCCAGCAACTTGAACAGGCGCAGCGATCCGGCGACCTCGCCAAAGCGGGTGAGCTGTCCTACGGCGTCATCCCGGCGTTGGAGAAGCAGCTCGCCGACGTCGCGCAGGCGACCGCCGGTGCGATGCTGCGCGAGGAAGTGACCGGCGACGACATCGCCTCCGTCGTCTCGCGGTGGACCGGCATCCCGGTCGACCGGATGCTGGAGGGCGAGCGCGAGAAGCTGCTGCAGATGGAACAGCAGATCGGCAAGCGGGTGATCGGGCAGGAAGATGCGGTGAAGGCCGTGTCCGCCGCCGTCCGCCGCGCCCGCGCCGGTTTGCAGGACCCGAACCGGCCGCTCGGCAGCTTCCTGTTTCTGGGGCCGACCGGCGTCGGCAAGACGGAACTGACCAAGGCGCTCGCCGAATTCCTGTTCGACGACCCGAACGCGATGGTCCGCATCGACATGAGCGAGTTCATGGAGAAGCACAGCGTCGCGCGGTTGATCGGCGCCCCGCCCGGCTATGTCGGCTACGAGGAAGGCGGCGTCCTGACCGAGGCGGTCCGCCGCCGCCCCTATCAGGTCATCCTGTTCGACGAGGTGGAGAAGGCGCATGGCGACGTGTTCAACATCCTCCTTCAGGTGCTCGACGACGGGCGGCTGACCGACGGGCAGGGCCGCACCGTCGACTTCGCCAACACGCTGATCATCCTGACCTCCAACCTTGGCAGCCAGGTTCTCGCGGCGATGCCGGACGATCAGCCGCTGAGCGAGGTGGAGCCGCAGGTGATGGACATCGTCCGCGCTCATTTCCGCCCGGAATTCCTGAACCGGCTGGACGAGATCATCCTGTTCCACCGGCTGGCGCAGGCCCATATGGGGCCGATCGTCGACATCCAGGTGGCGCGCGTCCAGAAACTGCTCGCCGACCGCAAGGTAACGCTGGCGCTGACCGACGGCGCCCGCGCCTGGCTCGGCCGGGTCGGCTACGATCCGGTCTACGGCGCCCGGCCGCTGAAACGGGCGGTGCAGAAATATCTGCAGGACCCGCTCGCCGACCTGATCCTGCAAGGCGCGGTCCGCGACGGCGCGACCGTCCATGTCGATGAAGGCGACGGCAAGCTGCTGCTGACCACCGGCTGACGACCCCGGCGAACGGCGGCGACGGCGGCGCATTTTTGTGCTAGACTCGTCGCGCCGTTCGCATGGCAATTCAATGCGGTAACCCGGTCGCGGGCCGGCCTCTTGCCTCGACGGCGGCGGCCTGTCAGCGTGCCGGCAATCAGTTTTGAAGGACGAGTCGGATGAAGACAGTGATGTGGGCGCTGGTCGCGGGCGCGCTGCTTGTTCCCGGGACCGCTTTCGCCGCCAAGGACAAGCCGGGCGACGCCGGCAAGAAGGACCCGAACCGGGTAATCTGTCGGACGGAAACCGACATCGGCAGCCGCCTGTCGCGATCGCGCCAATGCTATACGGCGGCGGAATGGCAGCAGATCCGGCGTGAACAGCGGATGATGATCGACCGCGCGCAGCAGTCGAAGACCGGCACCTCCTACTGATCCGCCGCCCCGTTCGCCGCACCCCCGTCCGCCAGCCAGGCGTCGATCGCCGCCCAGCCGTGGATGCCGAGCGGCGCCAGAGCGCGGGCGCGGCGCGCGTCCATGCCGCCCAGCGCGACGACCGGCACCGCCAGGCCGCGGATCATCAACCCTAGCCGCGCCGGGCCAAGCGCCCGTGCACCGGGGTGCGACCGGGTCGGATGGACCGGTGAGGCGAACAGCAGCACCGCGCCGCCACGGATCGCGGCGATCGCCTCGCGCCGGTTGTGCGCCGGGGCGGTGCGCGGCCGGCCCGGCTTGTCGTCGCCATGGACCAGCCCACGCCAGCCCGGCGGCACCGCGCCGCCGGCGACCAGCACCAGCCCCCGCCGCCGGGCGACCGCCGCCAGCCGGACGAACAGCGCGCGCCGTTCGGCCGCCGGGGTGTGGTAATGGCGAAACACGATACCGGCGCCGCGCGGCAGGCGGGCAATCGCCGCCCACAGCCGGTCGCCCAGCCGTTCGTCGGTCATCAGCCACAGGCGAGGCAGGGCGGCGGCGGGCTGGCGGGGACGCATCCGCCTTCCTATAGCACCGCCATGACCGCAGACGACCCCGCCGCCCGGCTTGCCGAAACCCACGCGCGCATCGCCCGCGCCGCCGCCACCGCCAATCGCTCCGCCGGTGCGGTAACGCTGGTCGCCGTGTCGAAAACCCACCCGGTCGACGCGATTCGCCCGCTCATCGCCGCCGGGCAGCGCGTGTTCGGCGAAAACCGGGTGCAGGAAGCGCAGGCGAAATGGCCGGAACTGCGCACCGAAACCCCGGACCTCGCCCTCCACCTCGTCGGTCAGTTGCAATCGAACAAGGCCGAAGACGCCGTCGCCTTGTTCGACGCGATCCATGCGCTCGACCGCCCCTCGCTGGTCTCCGCGCTGGCCAGGGCGATGGATCGGACCGGCCGGCGCCCGGCGCTGTTCGTTCAGGTCAATATCGGGGCGGAAGCACAAAAGGGCGGCTGTGCGATCGCCGACTTGCCGGCGCTGCTCGCCGCCGCGCGCGCCGCCGACCTGCCGGTTGCCGGGCTGATGTGCGTGCCGCCGGCCGGGATCGAGGCAGCACCCTATTTCGCGCTGCTCGCGAAGCTGGCGCGCGACAACGGTCTGGCCGGGCTCAGCATGGGCATGTCCGGCGACTTTGAAACGGCGGTGACGCTGGGCGCCACCCATGTCCGCGTCGGCACCGCCCTGTTCGGCGCGCGCTGATGGCCGCCGCCGGGCTGATCCTCGATTTCGACGGCGTGCTGGTCGAAAGCGAATATGAGGGCAATCGTCATCTCGCCGAACTGCTGACCGCGCTCGGTCACCCGACCAGTGTCGAAACGGCGATGACCCGCTTCATGGGGCTTAGCGGCACCGCCTTCCATGCCGCGATCGAAAGCTGGATCGGCGGGCCGATCCCGCCGCGCTTCCACGCGTTGCGCGATGCGGAGGACGCGCGGGTGCTGGCGGAAGGCGTACCGCCGGTCGCCGGCGCGGCGGCGTTTGTGCGCGGCCTGCCGCCCGATCTGCCGCGCGCGATCGCCTCGTCCAGCTCCACGGCGTGGATCACCGCCCATCTCGCCCATGTCGGGCTGACCGATGCGTTCGATCCGGCACTGATCTTCAGCGGGCGCGAACATGTCGCGCATGGCAAGCCGGCCCCTGACATCTATCTGCTGGCGGCGCGGGTGCTGGGCGTGCCGATCGCGCGCACGGTGATCGTCGAGGATTCGCCGGTTGGCGTCACCGGTGCGGTCGCCTCCGGCGGCATCGTCGTCGGCCTCACCGCCGGCCGTCATTGCGGACCGGACCATGCGGCGCTGCTCCGCGGGCTGGGCGCCCGGCACATCGCTGCCGATTTTGCAGCGGTCGCGCGGATCATCGCGGACGCCTAGCGCGCCCGCACCGACCCGCGGCTGTCGCGGATGCGTCGCTTCAACCCGCGCCGGACTGGCACATTCAGTGTAGAATTGCCGCACCTCGCGACAAAGATGCCGCGCCGCCTTTCCATTCGGGGCCGAAGGCATTAGATTACGGGCCGCTCACCACTAGGGAGATCGGGTTATACGTCCTCCAATGATGCGGCGCCCCCTGGCGCCGACGCCGGCTAACGGGCCGCGCTTCAACGAATTCATCACCGTGCCGAAGGTGCGCGTGATCGACGAGAATGGCGAAAATCTGGGCGTGATGTTCACGCGCGAGGCGATCGAGCAGGCGGCCGAGGTCGGGCTGGACCTGGTTGAAGTGTCGCCCAACGCCGATCCGCCCGTGGCCAAGTTCCTCGACGTCGGCAAGTTCAAGTACGAGGCGCAGAAAAAGGCGAACCTCGCCCGCAAGACGCAGAAGACGCAGGAGATCAAGGAGATCAAAATGCGTCCGAACATCGACGATCACGATTACGATACCAAGATGAAGAAGATCATCGAGTTCATCGGCGAAGGCGACAAGGTAAAGGTAACGCTGCGTTTTCGCGGGCGTGAGCTGAGCCACGGCCAGCTCGGCATGCAACTCCTCCAGCGGGTGCAGGGCGACACCGACGAGATCGCGAAGGTCGAGGCCCATCCGCGCATGGAAGGGCGACAGATGCTGATGGTGTTGGCGCCGCGATAGGCCCAGCTGCCATTTGCGTGAATTACGGGCCGGCCGCGGCGACGCGCCGGCCCTTTTCATGCCCGCTCAAGCCGGCTTGTTGAAATAAGAAGATAAATCGGGCGCCGCGATTGCACCGCGACAGTCCCCATCGAAACCGCCCAAGCAAAGGGGGTTTACGGCAGCGAAACGACAAGCCCCGGATGCCGTAGCGTCAACCCGCTTCACTGTGGCAATAACAGCGCACTTTCCCGGAAACCCCGGATTCCCGCCCTTTGGCGGATGTTTCTTTAGCAACAGCGCGCTAGTCTAAAGGCACAGACACGAATGTGCGGCTGAATGGAGAGTGGTATGCCCAAATCTGCTTGGATGCTCACGGTCGCCTGCGCGGCTCTCGCCACGCCGGCCTTCGCGCAACAATCCGCGCCGGAACCGGATAGTGGCACCGACATCATCGTCACCGCGCAGGGCCGGGCCCAGCAACTTCAGGACGTGCCGGTCGCGATTTCCGCCGTCTCGGCCGAAGCGTTGCAGAACAGCGGTGCCAACGACATCCGCCAGCTGAACCAGGTGGCACCGTCGCTGCTGGTCTCGTCGACGGGCAGCGAGGCCAACGGCTCCGCCCGCATTCGCGGCATTGGCACGGTCGGCGACAACCCCGGCCTCGAAAGCTCGGTCGCGGTGTTCATCGACGGCGTCTACCGCTCGCGCTCCGGCATCGGCCTGAACGAATTGGGAGAAATTGAGCGGGTCGAGGTACTGCGCGGGCCGCAGGGCACGCTCGGCGGCCGCAACGCCTCCGCCGGCATGCTCAGCATCGTCAGCAAGAAACCCAGCTTCTCGTTCGGCGCAACCGGGGAGGCGACCTACGGCAATTACGATTATTACCGGTTGGGCGGCAGCGTCACCGGCCCGCTCGGCGAAACCATCGCCGCCCGGCTGGACGGTGTCTATGTGAAGCGCGACGGCTTCTACAAGGATGTCGTCAACAACACCCGGGTCAACAATCGCGACCGCTATTTCCTGCGCGGCCAGTTGCTGTTCGAACCGTCGAGCGACATCAGCTTCCGGCTGATCGGCGATTATTCGAAGCGTGACGAGGCTTGCTGCGCCGCCGCCTATGTCCGGTCGGCGGAACAGCCGTCGGTCGGCGGCCTGCTCGACCCGGCACAGAACAACATCGTCCAGGTGCTGCACGATCTCGGTCAGAACATGGGCGCCTTCAACGCCAATCCCTATGATCGCAACATCTACGTGTCGCCGGGCCGCACCTATGCCGGCAGGACGCAAGACTGGGGCGTGTCCGGCGAACTGAACTGGGATTTCGGCGGGGCGCGGCTGGTCTCGATCACCGGCTATCGTAAATACGCGTCGGACCAGGCTTCCGACACCGACTACAGCCAGGTCGACATCCTGTATCGCGACCCCGGCAAGGCCGCCTATAACCGCGAATTCAAAACCTTCAGTCAGGAATTGCGGCTGCAGGGTTCGGCGTTCAACGACCGGCTCGACTGGCTGGTCGGTGGCTATTACGCCAACGAGACGCTCGACCTGACCGACAATCTGAAATTCGGCCGCGACTATGGCCGCTTCGCCACCTGCCGCATCGTCACCGGCAGCCCGCTTGCCGCGTTCTACGATCCGACGGCGACCGGCTGCATCAGCCCCACCGGCCGCGGCTTCCTCGTCTCGACGCTGCCGGGCGCGCTCGGCCCGGTGGCCGGGCCGGCGGTCCTGGCCGGCTTCGACCGGCTCGACGCGGTGCGCCAGGTTGGCGCCAATAACGATCTCTATCGGCAGAAAAGCAACAACTTCGCCGTCTTCACCCACAATATCATCCACCTGTCCGACCGTATCGACCTGACCCTCGGCGCGCGGTGGACGACGGAAAAGAAGCGGTTCAGCGCCACCTTCGACAACAACAATACCTTCTGCCCGGCGCAGCAGGCGGCAATGGGGCCGTTCCTCGCCAACGCCGGGCTGGCGCCGATCGCCGGCGCGCTGATCGCGCTGACCTGCCAGGGCAATTCGAGCAGCGAAATCAACGGTGTCAGCGTCCACGACAAGCGCAGCGAGGATCAGCTGACCGGTACCGCGATCCTGTCGTGGAAGGTCGCCGACAACGCGCTCATCTACGCAAGCTATGCGCGCGGCTACAAGGCAGGCGGCTTCAACCTCGATCGCTCGGCGATGAAGAACCCGCTGGCGTCGTTCGGCGGCGCCACCGGCGCGCAGGCGCTGGTCGGCAACCTTCAGTTTGACGCGGAAAAGGTCAATGCCTACGAAATCGGCGGCAAATTCTCGTTCGGCCGGTTCACCTTCAACCTCGCCGCCTTCCGCCAGCAATTCTCCAATTTCCAGCTGAACACGTTCAACGGTTCGGTATTCATCGTCCAGAACGTCAACGGCTGCGGCACCGATCTGGCCGGCGGCGACCGGGATCAGAGCAAGTTCAACACCGCGCCCAATTACAATGCCGGCGCGGGCGCAACCGGCGCCTGCGCGGCCGGCGATGTCGGTTACGGCGTCGTCTCGCAGGGCGTCGAGCTGGAAGCGGTGATGAACCCGTCGCCCTATCTTCAGGTGGCGGCCGGCCTGACCTATGCCGACACCCACTATCGCAACAATCTGGTCGGGACCAGCAATGGCGCGCCGCTGGATCAGGCGCTGCGCATGCTGCCGGGACAGCGGTTGTCGAACGCGCCGGCGGTGGTTGCCACCGGGTCGTTCACCTGGACGCCGCCGATCGGCAGTTCCGGCCTGTCGGGTCTGGTCTATTTCGACACCCGGATGACCAGCGACTACAATACCGGGTCGGACCTGTTCCCGCAAAAGGGGCAGGACGGCTACGCGGTGGTCAACGGCCGCATCGGCATCCGCGGCCCGAACGAAGGCTGGGCGGTCGAGGTCTGGGGCCAGAACCTGTTCAACAAGAACTATGCCCAGGTCGCGTTCAACTCGCCGTTCCAGGAAGGCGCCACCGGCGCGCCCTTCACCGATCCGGGCTACCCCGGCGGGCGGCAGATCTTCTCCGCTTTCCTGGCGGAACCGCGCACCTACGGCGTTACCGTCCGCGGCAAATTCTGATCGGGTGGATATCGGACTGGCCCGCTTCGTCAACGCGAAGCGGGCCGGTTTTGTTTGTGCCCCGTCGCCTGGCTTGCCATAGCGCCGGACCATGATGTTCGAGTCCCTGATCGTGAAGATCGCGCTGATCGGCGTGCTTGGTATCGGCGCGCAGTGGCTGGCCTGGCGGATCGGCAAGCCGGCGATCGGGCTGATGCTGATCGCCGGTTTCCTCGCCGGGCCGGTCAGCGCCCTCGTCGTACCCGGCGGCATCATCAACCCCGGCCGCGATTTCGGCGTGCTAATGGGGCCGATCATCAAGCTCGCGGTGGCGGTGATCCTGTTCGAAGGCGGGTTGAGCCTCAATTTCCGCGATTTGCGGCTGGCCGGCGGCCCGGTCCTGCGACTGACCATCCTCGGCGTACCGATCGGCTGGGCGCTGGGCACGGCGGCGGCTTATTACGGCGCCGGGCTGTCGCTGCCGGTCTCGGCGCTGTTCGGGGGGATCATGGTGGTCACCGGGCCGACGGTGATCGGGCCGCTGCTGCGCACGCTGCGCGTACCGGCGCGGGTACGCAACACGCTGAAATGGGAAGGGATCGTCAACGACCCGATCGGCGCGCTGCTCGCCGTCGCGATCTACGCCTATGTGACCTATCAGGGACCGGACGTCGGCATCCTGCCGATCACTGCCGACGTCGCGGCCGCCAGCCTCGTCGCCGGCTTCACCGGCGCGGGGCTGGGCTTCGGGCTGACCTGGCTGTTCCGCCACGGGCTGATCCCGGAATATCTGAAGGTGCCGGTGGTGCTGGTCACCGTCATCGCCGGCTTCGTCGCGATGGACGTGATGAAGCACGAGACCGGGCTGATCACCGTTACCATCATGGGCATCGTCATCGCCAATCAGCCGCTGCTCTCCGGCCACGCCCTGCGTCGGTTCAAGGAGGATCTGGCGGTTCTGCTCGTCTCCGGCGTGTTCATCCTGATGCCGGCGACGCTGGACTGGGGCGTCGTCAGCGCGTTCAAGGCGCGCTTCCTGGTATTCCTCGTCCTGCTGCTGTTCTGCGTCCGGCCGCTGACCGTGCTGATCAGCCTGCTCGGCTCGTCGATGCCCTGGCGCGAACGCCTGTTCGTCGCATGGATCGCACCGCGCGGCGTCGTTGCGGTGGCGATCACCGGCCTGTTCGCCATCCGCATGACCGAATTCGGCGTGCCGGATGCCGACGCGCTGATCCCGCTCAGCTTCGGCGTCGTCGTCGCGACGATCATCGCCCATGGCTTTTCCGCCAAATGGGTGGCGCAGCGGCTGGGCATCTGGTCGTCGGGGCGCGACGGGGTGATGATCGTCGGCGCCAATGACTGGACGATAGAACTCGGCGCGACGCTACAGGCCGCCGGCATCCCGGTGACCATCGCCGATCCGAGCAAATTCGCGCTGCGCGCCGCGCGCAAGCGCGACATCACCGTCTATCGCGGCGACATTCTGGACGAAGTGACGCAGGATCACCTCGACCTCGGCCAGTATCAACTGTTGATCGCCGCGACCGACAACGACGCCTACAACGCGCTGATCTCGGCCGATCTCGGCCCGGAACTGGGGCCGGACAAGATCGTCCGCGTCGCCCCCAACCCGGACGCGGCGATCAAGGGCCGGGGCCGGGCGCTGCTCGAAAGCGGCGCGCCGATCGACGAATTGCTCAACCGGCAGGCCGCCGGCTGGGGCTTCACCCGCACCAAGCTGACCGAAAAATTCGGCTACGCCGCCTACCGCAAGAATCTCGCCGGCGGCGGCGAACCGGTGCTGCTGCTGAAGGGCGACCAGCGCCTGCTGCCCTTCGCCTCGAATACCGGGGTGACGGCGGAAGCCGGCGACACCGTCATCGCCTATCTTGCCCCGGCGCCGGCATCGCCACCGGCCCCCGCCCCGGCGGCGGACTGATCGCGCCTCAGGCGGCCGCCTCGCGCGGTGGCGGCGCGGTGCCGGCGGCCGCCTCCAGCATCCGTTTCTCCAGCGCCCTCAGCCGCGCCGGCGCGGTGATCTTGTCGCCGATCAGGTCGGTCAGGTAGAATGTGTCGACCGCGCGCTCGCCATAGGTGGCGACATGGGCGGAATGGATCGTCGCCTTCGACTGGAACAGCGCGTGGGCCAGGCCGTTGAGCAGCGCCGGCCGGTCGGCGGCGTTGACCTCGACCACGGTGTAGCGGTTCGACGCCTTGTTATCGATGAACACGCTCGGCTCGATGCGGAACGCCTCGGCGCGGGTACGGGCAAGTGGCTTGGCCGCCAGCCGGTCGGCCAGCCGGTGGCGGTTGGCCAGCGCATCCTCGATCCCGGCGCGTAGCCGTTCCAGCCGGTCGGCATCGTCAAACGGCCGGCCAAGCGGGTCCTGCACCAGGAAATTGTCGAGCGCCATGCCGTCGCGGGTGGTGTGGATGCGCGCGTCGATAACGCTGCCGCCGGCCAGGTGGATCGCCCCCGCGATGCGGTAGAACAACCCCGGATGGTCACTGGCGTAAACGGTAACCAGCGTCGCCCCGCGCTCCGGGTAGACCTGGGCCGAGATCGACAGCGGCCGCTCGCCCGCCTCGGCGATATGCCGGGCATTGCGGGCGAGCACGTCGATCGGCTCGGCGATCCAGTAACTTTCGGGCAGCCGCGCGACCAGTTCGGCAAAGGCCGCCGCGTCCCAGCCGAGCAGTGCCTGCAGGTCGGCCTGCTTGGCAGCGATCCGCTCCTTGCGCCCCGTCTGCTTGTGGCCCAGCCGCAGCACCTCCTCCGCCGCTTCGTACAGGTCGGTCAGCAACTGGCGCTTCCAGCTGTTCCACACGCCGGGGCCGACGGCGCGGATGTCGACGACGGTCAGCACCAGCAACAGGCGCAGCCGTTCCGGGCTCTTCACCACCTCGGCGAAATCAAGGATCGTCTTGAAATCGGCAAGATCGCGCTTGAACGCCGTCGCCGACATCAGCAGGTGGTGGCGAACCAGCCAGGCGACCATCTCGGTCTCCGCCGCGGTCAGGCCGAAGCGCGGGCACAGCCGCATCGCCACCTCCGCGCCCAGCACGCTGTGATCGCCGCCGCGCCCCTTGGCGATGTCGTGGAGCAGCACCGCGACATACAGCGCGCGGCGCGAAACGATCTGGGTGACGATCGCATGGGAATGCGGGTGATCCGCCTTCAATATGCCGCGCTCGATCTGCGACAGCAGGCCGATCGCCCGGATCGAATGCTCGTCGACCGTGTAATGGTGGTACATGTCGAACTGCATCTGCGCGACGACGCGGCCGAAATCGGGCACGAAGCGGCCGAACACCCCGGCCTCGTTCATCCAGCGCAGCACCGTTTCCGGGTCGCGGGGAGAGGTCAGCACGTCCAGGAACAACGCGTTGGCGCGCGGGTCGCGGCGGACGGCGCCGTCGATCAACCCGGCGTCGCGACCGGCGGCGCGCATCGCCAGCGGGTGGATCTCCAGCCCGTGCTTGTCGGCCAGCGCGAACATCTCGATCAGACGGACCGGGTCGGTGGCGAAGAAATCATCGGCGGGCAGCGCCAGCCGGCCGCGATCGAGCCTGAATCCCTTCAGCCGGCTCGGCCGCCGGCTGATCGACGGCAGACCGAAACGCCGGCCGCGCGCCGCGAAGCTGTCGTCGAGATGGGCGAGGAACAGCCCGGTCAGGTCGCCGACCTTCTTCGCCTCCAGGAAATAATGGCGCATGAACCGCTCGACCGGCGTCGCGCCGGGGCGGTTGGCATAACGCATGCGCTCGGCGATCTCGCGCTGGACGTCGAAGGTCAGCCGGTCCTCGGCCCGGCCGGTGATCAGGTGCAGGTGGCAGCGCACCGCCCACAGGAAATTCTCGGCGGTCTGGAACTGGCGTAGCTCGGCGCGGGTCAGCAGCCCCTTGTCGACCAGTTCGGCAACGGTGCGGACGCGATAGGCGTATTTGCCGATCCAGAACAGCGTATGCAGGTCGCGCAGCCCGCCCTTGCCCTCCTTGACGTTCGGTTCGACGACATAGCGGCTGTCGCCCAGCCGCTTGTGGCGCGCGTTGCGCTCCGCCAGCTTCTCGGTGATGAAGGCGCGGGCGGTACCCGCCGTCACCTCCCGGTCGAAACGGGCGGACGCCTCGTCGTACAGCGCCTCGTCACCCCACACATACCGCCCTTCGAGCAGCGCGGTGCGGATCGTCAGGTCGCTGTTGGCCATCCGCACCATCTCGTCCAGCGAGCGACTCGAATGGCCGACCTTCAGCCCCAGGTCCCACAGCGTGTAGAGCATCGCCTCGATGACCTGTTCGGTCCATCCGGTCTGCTTCCACGGCGTCAGGAAAGCGATGTCGACGTCGGAAAACGGCGCCATCTCGCCCCGGCCATAGCCGCCGACCGCGATCAGCGTCAGCCGTTCGGCGGCGGTCGGGTTATTGATCGGATACAGGCGCCCGGTGGTGAAATCGTAGATCAGCCGCAGCAACTGGTCGATCAGGAAGGCCTGCCCCGCCGCCGCCTCGCTGCCCCGCGACGGATGCTCGGCCAGCCGCGCGGCGATTTCGGCGCGCCCGGCGTCAAGCGCGCCGCGCAGGATCGCCACCGCCTGCGCGCGCAGCCGCGCGGTGTTGTCGCCGTCGAGCGCGGCCAGCGCATCGGCTATCGCCCGACGGTCGACGATCGCGCGGCGATTGGGCAGTGTGTCGATACGGGCGGCCATGCCGCCGATGTAAGCGGCCGGGCGGGAGATAGGAAGCAATGGATGCACAGGTGATGATCTGGTCGACCGCCGCCAATGCGGCGGAAGCGGGCGCGATCGCCCGGGCGCTGGTCGCGGAACGGCTCGCCGCCTGCGTCCATACCCATCCGGTCGCCAGCACCTATCGCTGGCAGGGCGCGGTCGAAACCGCGGCGGAAGTCGCGCTGGTCGCCAAGACCACGGCGGCACTGGCCGACGCCGTGGCCGCCCGCATCGCCGCGCTGCACAGCTACGCCGTCCCGGAAATCCTCGTCACGCCGATCACCGGCGGCTCACCCGCCTATCGCGCCTGGCTGGCCGACGCGGTCGCCGATCCCGCTCAGGGCTGATCGGCGACCAGGCCCTTCAGCCGATAGAGCGCGTCCAGCGCCTCGCGCGGGGTCAGCGCGTCGGGGTCGATCGCCGCCAGTGCCTCGGCAAGCGGATCGGTCGCCGGCTCCGGCGCGGGCGCAGCGGCGAACAGCGGCAGGTCGTCCAGCCCGGCGGCGATCCCGCCGGTCTTCTCGCGCCCGGCCTCCAGCTTCTTCAGCACCTCTCCGGCGCGGGCGAGCACTGTCGGCGGCAAGCCCGCCAGCCGGGCGACGGCCAGGCCGTAGCTGCGGTCGGCCGGCCCTTCGCCCAGTTCGTGGAGCAGCACCAGCTCACCCTTCCATTCGCGCGCGCGGACATGGTGCAGCGACAGCGCGTCGAGCCGGTCGGCCAGCCGGGTCAGCTCATGGTAATGGGTGGCGAACAGGCAGCGGCAGCGATTGTCCTCGTGCACCGCCTCGACCACCGCCCAGGCGATCGCCAGTCCGTCATAGGTGCTGGTCCCGCGCCCGACCTCGTCGAGAATGACGAAACTGCGCGGCGTCGCCTGCGCCAGAATCGCGGCGGTCTCGACCATCTCGACCATGAAGGTCGATCGGCCCCGCGCCAGGTTGTCGGATGCGCCGACCCGGCTGAACAGCCGGTCGATCAGCCCCAACCGTGCGCGGGTCGCCGGGACGAAGCTGCCCGCCTGCGCCAGCACCGCGATCAGCGCGTTCTGGCGCAGGAAGGTCGACTTGCCGCCCATGTTCGGCCCGGTGACCAGCCACAGCCGCGCCTGTTCGGTCAGGGTGCAGTCATTGGCGACGAAGCGTTCGCCCGCCCGGCCAACCGCTGCCTCGACCACCGGGTGGCGTCCGCCGGAAATCTCAAGGCAGGGCTGGTCGACCAGCAGCGGCCGGCACCAGCCCTGGGTCACCGCCAGCTCGGCCAGTGCACTCGCGACGTCGAGCCGGGCGAGCGCGTCGGCGGTGGCGGCGATCGCGTCGCGCCGCGTTACCGCCAGCGCGACCAGCTCTTCCAGATGCGCGGCTTCGGCGGCCAGCGCATGCGCCCCGGCCTGTCCGACACGCAGCGCCTGTTCGTGCAGGTCGGGCGCATTGAAGCGGACGACCCCGGCCAGCGTCTGGCGGTGGGTAAAACCCGAATCCGCCCGCATCAGCGGCTCCGCATGACGGGCCGGCACCTCGACATGATAGCCAAGCACGGCGTTGTGGCGGATCTTCAGCGCCGCGATGCCGGTTTCGCCACGATAGCGCGCCTCCAGCGCGGCGATCGCGCGCCGCCCTTCGCCGCCCTGCCCGCGCAACACGTCGAGCGCGGCATCATACCCCTCGGCGATATAGCCACCCTGCGCGGCGTCGAGCGGCGGGCTCGGCACCAGCGCCCGCGCCAGCCGGTCGACGAGCGCGCCATGTCCATCAAAAGCGGGGAGCAGCGCCGTCAATAACGGCGGCATGGCGTCATCGCGCGCCAGCCGCTCGCGCATCAGCCGCGCCTCGCCCAGCCCGTCGCGCAACTGCGCCAGGTCGCGCGGCCCGCCGCGCCCGGCGACCAGCCGGCCAAGCGCCCGGCCGATGTCGGGGAGCGCGCGCAGCGCGGCGCGCATCCCGTCGCGGGCGCCGCCGTCGCGGACATAATGGTCGACCAGATCGAGCCGCGCGTCGATCGCCTGCCGGTCCATCAGCGGCGCGCCGATATCGGCGGCAAGCAGCCGTGCGCCCGCCCCGGTCACCGTGCGGTCGATGCAGTCGAGCAGGCTGCCCGCCCGCCCGCCGCCGCTCGCCCGCGTCAGTTCCAGGCTCTCGCGGGTCGCGGCGTCGATCGTCATGTGCGCCGCCAGGCCGCGCGTCACCGGGCGTTGGAGAAAGGGCAGCGTGCCCTTGCCCGCATGGTCGAGATAGGCGACCAGCCCGCCCGCCGCCGCCAGCTCGGCCCGGCCGAACTGGCCGATCCCGTCCAGCGTCGCCACCCCGAACAGCGCCTGCAGCCGCGCCGCGCCGCCGCTGCTGTCAAAATCCGCTTTCGGCCGCACGACCGCGTCAGCCAGCGCGAAGCCCTCCGGCACCACGACTTCCGCCGCGCCGTAACGGGCAAGCTCCGCGTCCAGCGCCGCCCGGTCGATCGCCGCGATCTCGAACCGGCCGGTCGAGATGTCAGCGGCGGCCAGCCCCAGCATGCCGCCCGCCTCGCCCAGCGCGACCAGCCAGTTGGCCGCGCGCGCGTCGAGCAATGCCTCCTCGGTCAACGTGCCGGCGGTCACGAAGCGGACGATCGCCCGCGTCACCAGCGCCTTGCCGCCACGCGCCTTGGCGGCGGCCGGACTTTCCGTCTGCTCGGCGATGGCGACGCGGTGGCCGGCGCGGATCAGCCGGGCGAGATAGGCTTCGGCGGCATGGACCGGTACGCCGCACATCGGCACCGGCCGCCCGTCATGCTCGCCGCGCGCGGTCAGCGCGATGTCGAGCGTCGCCGCCGCCGCCTTCGCATCGTCGAAGAACAGCTCGAAGAAATCGCCCATCCGGTAGAACAACAGGCAGTCGGCGGCCTCGGCCTTCAACGCCAGATATTGCGCCATCATCGGGGTCGGGGCGGTCGGCTTGGCGGCGGCGGACATTGCCGGGGGCATAGCCGCCCGCCGCGCGCCCGTCATCCCTCGGCCGCATGTTTTCGGTATCATCCGCTTGCGGCGACACCCGCCCGCCGCCTAGACCGATGGCACGGACATCAGGAGAGGGGAACGCATGACCGAAGGGGCCAATGTCGAGTTTTCGGAGCGTGAGGCGCTGCTGTTTCATTCGGAAGGGCGGCCGGGCAAGATCAAGATCGTCGCGACCAAGCCGATGGCGACCCAGCGCGACCTGAGCCTAGCCTATTCGCCCGGCGTCGCGGTGCCGGTCCGCGCGATCGCCGCCGACCCGGCAACCGCCTACGACTATACCGCCAAGGGCAATCTCGTCGCGGTGGTCAGCAACGGCACCGCCATCCTCGGCCTCGGCAATCTCGGCGCGCTCGCCTCCAAACCGGTGATGGAAGGCAAGGCGGTGCTGTTCAAACGCTTCGCCGACGTCGACGCGATCGACATCGAACTGGCGACGGAGGATGTCGGCCGGCTGATCGACGCGATCGAGCTGATGGAACCCAGCTTCGGCGGCATCAACCTTGAAGACATCAAGGCGCCCGAATGCTTCATCATCGAGCAGACGCTGCGCGAACGGATGAACATCCCGGTGTTCCACGACGATCAGCACGGCACCGCGATCATCGCCGCCGCCGGCATGATCAACGCGCTGCGTATCACCGGCAGGGAAATGAAGGACGTGCGGGTCGTCGTCAACGGCGCCGGCGCCGCCGCCGTCGCCTGCACCGAACTGGTCAAGGCGATGGGCGTGCCCTCCGGCAACGTCACGATGTGCGATTCGAAAGGGGTGATCTGGCAGGGCCGGACCGACGGCATGAACCAGTGGAAATCCGCCCATGCCGTCGAAACCGACGCGCGCAGCCTCGCCGACGCGATGCGGGGTGCCGACGTGTTTCTCGGCCTGTCGGTCGCCGGCGCGGTGACGGCGGACATGGTCCGGTCGATGGCTGACAAGCCGATCATCTTCGCCATGGCCAATCCGGACCCGGAAATCACCCCGGACGACGTCCACCGCATCCGCCAGGACGCGATCGTCGCGACCGGCCGTTCGGATTATCCGAACCAGGTCAACAACGTCCTCGGTTTCCCGTTCATCTTCCGCGGCGCGCTCGACGTCCGGGCGACGACGATCAACGACGAGATGAAGATCGCCGCCGCCCATGCGCTCGCCGACCTCGCCCGCCAGCAGGTGCCGGAAGAAGTCGCCCTCGCCTATGGCCGCGCCCACAGTTTCGGCCCGGACTACATCATCCCGGCGCCGTTCGACCCGCGGTTGATGGAGGTAGTACCCGCCGCCGTCGCCCGCGCGGCGATGGATTCAGGCGTCGCCACCCGGCCGATCCTCGACATGCCGGCTTATCGCCAGACGCTGAAGGCGCGGCTGTCGCCGACCACCTCGGTGCTGTCGCTCGCCTATGAAGGCGCCCGCGCCCGGCCGAAACGGGTGCTGTTCGCGGAAGGGGAGGAGGAAGTCGTGCTGCGCGCCGCGATCCAGTTCGCCGACGGCGGCTACGGCGTGCCGGTCCTCGTCGGCCGCGACGACGTGCACGACCGGTTGCGCGCGCTCGGCATTGACGATCCGGGCCGGTTCGAAGTCCATAACAGCGTCAACTCGCCGCTGGTCCCGGCGATGGTCGACCGGCTCTACGAACGGTTGCAGCGGCGCGGCTATCTGCGCCGCGAATGCCAGCGCATGGTCAACCGCGATCGCGACATCTTCGGCGCGCTGATGCTGCAGATGGGCGAAGCGGACGCGATGGTGACCGGCGTCACCCGCACCTATGCCCAGTCGATGCGAGAGGTGAAGCGGGTGCTCGACCCGGCCGAGGGCAAGGTGCCGTTCGGCCTGCACATCATGGTCGGCCGCGCGCACACCGTGTTCATCGCCGACACCACGGTCAACGAACGCCCGACCGCCGAACAGCTCGCCGACATCGCCGAACGCACCGCCGCCGTCGCCCGCCGGCTGGGGCAGGAACCGCGCGTCGCCTTCCTCAGCTATTCCAGCTTCGGCAACCCGCCGGGCAAATGGCTCGACAACATGCGCGACGCCGTCGCTCTGCTCGACCAGCGCCGGGTCAGCTTCGAATATGAAGGCGAAATGGCACCCGACGTCGCGCTCAATCCGGAAGTGATGAAAAGCTATCCGTTCAGCCGCCTGTCCGGCCCGGCCAACGTGCTGGTCATGCCCGGCCTGCAATCGGCCAATTTGTCGGCGAAGCTGCTGCGCGAACTGGGCGGCGATTCGGTGATCGGGCCGATGCTGATCGGCATGGAACGCCCGGTGCAGATCGCGCCGATGGGCGCCAGCGCGTCGGATCTGATCACCCTGGGCGTCCTCGCCGCCGCCGGCATCGCGCGCTAAACAGGTCCAACGCTAGCGCGCGGCGGCGGCTCGTCCCCCCGCCGTTAAAGCGGATGGGTAAGCAAGCCGACGGGTCAGCCGGCGGCCGGCAGCCAGAGTGTCGCGCGCAAACCGCCTTCGGGCCGGTTGGCCAGGCTTAGCCGTCCGCCGTGTCCGGTCGCGATCGCCCGCGCCAGCGCCAGGCCCAGCCCGGCGCCGCCGGTCTCGCGGCTGCGCGACCCTTCCGCGCGGGTGAATGGTTCGAACATCCGCTCGATCTCGTCCGGCGGGATGCCGGGGCCATCATCGTCGATCTCGACGATCGCGCCGCCCGCCTCGGCCCGCACCCGCACCCGCACCGCGCCACCGTATTTGATCGCATTCTCGATCAGGTTGCGCACCGCGCGGCGGATCAGCGTCGGCCGCATCGTCACGGCAAGCCGGGCGCTGTCCTCGGCGGTCACCGGCGCGTCAAGATCGAGGAAATCGTCGACGACGCTGTCGACCAGCGCCGGCAGGTCGACCAGCGCCGGCGGCTCGCTCGGCCGGCCGAGCCGCGCCAGCGACAATATGTCGTCCAGCGTCCGGTTCATCTCATCGATCGTCGCCGCCATCCGGTCGCGCTCGGCCTCGTCGTCGACCAGTTCGGTGCGCACCCGCAGCGAGGCGAGCGGGGTGCGCAGGTCATGGCCGATCGCACCCAGCATCCGGTCCTTTTCGTCCAGCATCGCCGCCAGCCGCTCGCGCATCAGGTTGAACGCATGGACAAGCTGGCGGATGTCGGCCGGGCCACGTTCCCTGACCGGCGGCGCCGGCGCGGCGCTGGTAAAGCTGTCGGCGGCAACGCGCAGGTCGCGCAGCGGCCGCGACAGCCGCCAGACGAACCACAGCACCGGCAGCAGGATAAAGCCGTAAAGCAGGATCGTCTGGAACAGCAGCCACAGCACGACGCGGTAGTCGTGCGGCGGAAATTGCGAGACGGCGGTGACCCATCGCCCCTCGGCCAGTTCGGCCGACAGGATCAGCGCGTTGCGCCGCGGCCCCTCCACCCGGCGCAGCGCCGCCGTCGCGGGATCGCGGACATAACGATATTCGCGGCCCATCGCCTCGCCCGCCTGTAGCTGCTCGACGCCAAGGCCAAGCTCGGTCAGCGTCTGGCCGGCGCGGGCGACGACGTCGGGGCGTTTGGGCATCGCCGGCAGGATCGGGCTTTGCGCCGTCACGACGACCATCGGTTCGAACCCCGGCGGCCGCGGCGCCTCGGCGCGCGCGACCAGTTCGGCCAGCCGGGCGATGGCGACGGCGGTGGTCTGCTGGGTGCGCTGGCGCTCGCCGGCGCGCAGCTGCAACCCGAAATTGACCGCCTGGGCGACAAGCAGCGCCGCCGCCAGCAGCAGCGCCATCTGTCGGGCCAGGCTCCGCGGCCACAGCCGCTGCGCCAGCCGCCTCAAAGCCGGGTCACGTCGGCGGCCAGCGTATAGCCGCCGCCCCATACGGTCTTCAGCAGCGCCGGGGTCTTCGGGTCCTCCTCGATCTTGCGGCGCAGCCGGCTGATATGGTTGTCGATCGCCCGGTCGAACGCATTGGCCTCGCGCCCCTGCGTCAGGTCGAGCAACTGGTCGCGGCTCAGCACCTGGCGCGGGTGGGTGGCAAAGGCGAGCATCAGGTTGAACTCGCCGGTCGACAGCGGCACGGTCACCCCGTCGCGGTCGACCAGCGCGCGCTCCCCGGCTTTCAGCACCCAGCCGGCAAAGGCATAGCTCTGGGTCTCCGGCGCCTGCTGGCGCACGCCGCCGCGCGCCGCCCGGCGCAGGATCACCTTGATCCGCGCGACCAGCTCGCGCGGGGAAAACGGCTTCACAACATAATCGTCGGCGCCCATCTCCAGCCCGACGATGCGGTCGGTCTCCTCCGCCATCGCGGTCAGCAGCACCACCGGCAGGTCACTGGTCTCGCGAATGTGGCGGCACAGGCTCAGCCCGTCCTCGCCCGGCATCATGATGTCGAGAATGACGAGGTCGATCGCATAACCGGCCAGCCGGTCGCGCGCCGCCGCCGCATCCCCGGCCTGGGTGACGCGAAAGCCGTTGCGCGTCAGATAGGCGGCGAGCGGCTCGCGGATTGAACGCTCGTCGTCGACCAGCAGCAGGTGGGGCTTGTCGTCCATCGTCCTTCCTTACCCGCGCCGAAACGAAAACGCGACGGCGCCGCATACGACAAGGGCTCCGCCCCCGGGGTGGAGGGGCGGAGCCCTGATCGGGTCCTGTCGTCTCCGCTGCCGGGCGGGGTGGGTCCCTGGCGGCGGGGGGCGCCGGCGGCCGCGACACAGGGGGGAGTCGCGAACCGCCGGCTATGGAAGGCGCGGCAGGGGTCAACCACCGGGCTTCCGCACCGCGACCCGAGCCTGCTCACGCTCTGCCGCGGTGAAACGCTACGTCCGGGTCGGGGCGGAGAGGGGGGCTCCGTCGAGACCCGCTGTCTCGATGAACCCGTTATCGCCCCGCCCTGTCGCGCGAATTTGTCGGCAGCGCGGAAAATTGTCGCAATTTGTCGCGAAGGGCGGCGGGGTGGAGCGGGTAGCGGGGATCGAACCCGCATCACAAGCTTGGAAGGCTAGTGCTCTACCATTGAGCTATACCCGCATGCCCGCGCCCGCGCGAAGGCGCACGCCCCATGCCATCCCGGCGGCGGTCACGTCAACGCCGCGCGAACACCGCCGGCAACAGCCCGGCTTAGCGCACCCGCGCGGCGGTCGCCTCGATTTCGACCAGATAGTCGGGCGCGGCGAGGGCGGCGACCTGCACGGTCGACCGGGCGACGCTGTTCGGGTTGTCGGCGGAACCGAAGAACTGGCGGAACCCCTCGTTCATCCCGTCGAAATCCATCTGCCCGCCCCGCTTCGGGTCAGCGACCAGATAGACGGTCAGCCGCACGATGTCGGCCATCTCATAGCCGCGCGCGGCAAGCACGGCCTTGATCCGGTTGAGCACGCTGATCGTCTGGGTTTTGGTATCGCCGAAACGCGCTGAGCCACTTGCGGTGGGGTCGGCCGGCGCCGCCACCTGGCCGCTCAGATACAGCATCTCCGCCTTTGCCGGCACGGTAACCGCATCCAGAATCAGGCTGGGCGTCGGCTTGGCATGACGTTCGATCGCCTGGGCATGGGCGGCGCCGGCCGTCAGGCCCGCGGTGGTAGCCGCCAGCACGGCGGTAAGCAGAAATCGGGGCATGGCCTTCTCCTTCGAGTGGGCGGCACCGCCCTTTTGCGGTGACGCCGGTTACGATGCTGTCGGCGGGAATGCGGTGACGGAACGGCGTGATGTGAAGCGACGTGATGTGAAGCGACCTGGCGCGCCCCGGCAGGCCGGGACCCTCGCGATCGGCTGCCACGCTACCGGGCCGCCCCGCCGGCGTCAACGCAACGCCGGTTGCTCCGGCGCGGCGCGGCGGCTAGGCAGCCGCATGGACATCGTCGCGGTCGACATCGGGGGCACCAACGCCCGCTTCGCGCGCGCGGCGCTTGCCGCCGACGCGGCGCCGGTGCTTGATCGGCCTTTTCGCTATGACACGGCGGCCTACCCGGACCTTGCCGCCGCATGGTCCGCCTTCCTGCGCGATTCGGGGATGGCGGCACCGCAGGGGGCGGCGATCGCGCTGGCCGGGCCGGTCGGCGGCGACACGATCGCGCTGACCAACGGCGGCTGGCGCATGCGGCGGGATGCGCTGGCCGGCGCGCTCGGCGTCGACCGCCTTGTCCTGCTCAACGATTTCGGCGCGATGGCCCACGCCGTGCCATGGATCGATGCCGCGCACAGCCGCCACCTTGCCGGGCCGGGCGTCCTGTCCGTCAGCCCCCCCGCCGGGGTAACGACGGTCATCGGCCCCGGCACCGGGCTGGGCGTCGCGGTCAGCTTGCGTCAGGGCAACGCCCACCGGGTGATCGAAACCGAAGGCGGCCATGTCGCCTTCGCCCCGCTCGACGCGGTCGAACAGCGGATTGCCGACGCGCTCGCCGCCCGCCACGGCCGCGTCTCGGTCGAACGGCTGGTCTCCGGTCCGGGGCTGGTCGCGATCTACGAGGCGCTCGGCGGCGGCGCGGCCGAGGCGCCCGCGCTCTGGGCCGCGGCGATCGACGGCAGCGATCCACTTGCCGCCACCGCGCTCGACCGGCTGGTGCTGGCGTTCGGCGCGGTCACCGGCGATCTCGCACTGGCGCAGGGCGCCGATGCGGTGCTGATCGTCGGCACCCTCGCCAATCGTATCGCCGACCGGCTGGCCGACGCCGCCTTCGTCGACCGCTTCGCCGCCAAGGGCCGGCACGAAGCCCTGATGCGGCGCATCGCCATCCGGCTGTGCACCCATCCCCAGCCCGGCCTGCTCGGCGCCGCCGCCGCCTGGCAGGCGGCACACCCGCTGCCTTGAACGGCGCGCCGCGCCCGCTGCCCGCCGCCGCCGATCTCTACGGCGACCTGCTCGATGTCGAGGCACCCGCCCGGCGGCAACCGCTCTCCGCCTATCTGCCGGGGCTGGCGATCACCGGCGTCGCGTCGCTGGCGGCGGCCTGGCTGTCGGAACATTACCATGCACCGCTGATGCTGATGGGGCTGCTGATCGGCCTCGCCTTCAATTTCGTCAACGGCGACAGCCGGCTGCACCCCGGCCTGGGCTTCGCCTCGCGCACCCTGCTGCGCTGGGGGATCGTTCTGGTCGGCGCGCAGGTGACGCTGTGGCAGATCGCCGCCCTCGGCTGGGCCGGCTTCGCGGCGATCGCGGCAATGATCGTGCTGGTCACCGCCGCCGGCGCGCTCGCCGCCCGGCTGCTCGGCCTCGGCGCCGCTTTCGGCACGCTCGCCGGCGGCGCGGTCGGCATCTGCGGCGCGTCGGCGGCGCTGGCGCTCGCCACCGTGCTTGGCGAAAAACGGGTCAATCAGGCGCAGCTGACGCTGGTTCTGGTCGCGGTCTCCGCGGCCAGCGCGCTGGCGATGTCGCTCTATCCGGCGCTCGCCGCGCTGGCCGGCCTCGACGACCACGCCGCCGGCTTCCTGATCGGCGCCTCGATCCACGACGTCGCCCAGGCGCTCGGCGCCGGCTATTCGATCTCGGACAGCGCCGGCCAGACCGCGGCAATCATCAAGCTGACCAGGGTCGCCATGCTCGCCCCGGTGCTGGTGGTGGTGGCGATGCTGTTCCGGGGGGAAGGCGGCCGGGTGTCGGCGGGGGTCGCGGTGCCGTGGTTCGTCGTCGGCTTCCTGCTGCTCGCCGTCGCCAATTCCTTCGTCACCTTCCCCGCCGCGACCGCGACACTGGCCCATCAGGGCACGTCGGTGCTGCTGCTGATGGCGGTGGTCGCCACCGGCATCCGCTCGCCGATGCAATTGCTGCTCGCGCAGGGCTGGCGCGGCTCCGCTCCGGTCATCGCGGCGACGCTGGTGTCGCTGGCACTGGCGATGACAGTGGCGCTGTTGCTTCTATGAAGGGGGCGCGGGCTGGCGCCGCCTCACCTATTCGTGCCGCAGCGCCTCTATCGGGTTGAGCGCCGCCGCCCGCCGCGCCGGGAAATAGCCGAACACCACGCCGATCAATGCCGAAAAAACGAAGGCGACGATGTTGATCGCCGGGTCGAAAACGAACGGTACGCCCAGCACCGGCGCCAGCGATATCGTCGCGACAAAGGCGATGATGATGCCGATCACCCCGCCCAGGCAGGCCAGCGCCACCGCCTCGACCAGAAACTGCAGCAGCACCTCATGCCCCAGCGCGCCGATGGCGAGGCGGATGCCGATCTCGCGGGTCCGCTCGGTCACCGACACGAGCATGATGTTCATGATGCCGATGCCGCCGACGATCAGGCTGACCGCCGCTACCGCGCCAAGCAGCCCGGTCAGCACCTTGGTCGAACCGGACACCGCGTCGGAAATCTGCTTGGTGTCGAGCACGTTGAAATCGTCCGGTGCCCCGGCGGTCAGGTGGCGCCGCTCGCGCAGCAGCGATTCGAGCGAGGCCTGCACCCGGGCGGTGTCGTAGCCGTCGTCGACCGCGACCATGATCGCGCGGATGTCGCGGTTGCCGGTGAAGCGGCGCTGCACCGTCTTGATCGGCATCACCACGACATCGTCCTGGTCGTTGCCGAATCCGCCCTGCCCGCGCGTGGCCAGCACGCCGATGACCTCGCAGCTGATATCCTTGACGCGGAAACGCTGCCCGATCGGATCGACGCCCTGAAACAGGTTGGAAACGATGGTGTTGCCGATGATGCACACCGCCTTGCCGGCCGCCTCCTCCGCCCCGGAGAACAGCCGGCCGGACGCCAGCTTCCAGTTCTGGGCGACGAAATAGTCGTTGGTCGTGCCGTTGATGCTGGTCGACCAGTTCTGGGCGTTGCGGACGGCGACGGCGCTGGCCTGCGCCTGCCCGGCGACCGCCTTCACCCCGCCGATCTGGTCGCGGATCGCGTCGAGGTCGGCCATCACGAACGACGGCGGCGCCTCGCCGGAACCACCGCCCCGGCCAAAGCCCTGCCCCGGCCGCACCATCAGGATGTTGGAGCCGAGCGAGGATATCTGCTCCTTCACCGCCGCGGTCGCGCCGTTGCCCAGCGTCACCATCGTCACCACCGCCGCCACGCCGATGACGATGCCGAGGATGGTCAGGAAAGACCGCAGCAGATGGCGGCGAATCTCGCGCAGGGCAAGGATCAGCGTGGTGCCCAGCATCAGGCCGGCACCCCGCTGCCGGCGACGTGGCGCTTGTCGATCCGCTCGACCAGCCCGTCCTTGAAGTGGACGATGGTGTGGGCGAAATCGGCCATCTCCGGCTCATGGGTGACCATGATGACGGTGATCCCGCGCCTGACGTTCAGCTCGGTCAGCAATTCCATGATCTCGATCGAACGCTCGCTGTCCAGATTGCCGGTCGGCTCGTCGGCCAGCAGCACATCCGGGCTGGTGACGATCGCACGGGCGATGGCGACGCGCTGCTGCTGCCCGCCGGACAGTTCCGCCGGGCTGTGCCCGGCCCATGGCGCCAGCCCGACCTGGTCGAGCGCGGCCATCGCCATGGCGTGGCGCACCTGCTTGTCCTCGCCGCGATAGAGCAGCGGCAGCTCGACATTCTCCAGCGCAGAGGTCCGCGCCAGCAGGTTGAACCCCTGGAACACGAAGCCAAGGTAGCGGCGGCGCAGCAGCGCGCGCTGGTCGCGGTCGAGGCTTTCGACGCGGACGTCGCGGAACCAGAACCGTCCGCTGGTCGGCACGTCGAGGCAGCCGAGAATGTTCATCGTCGTCGACTTGCCGGACCCGGACGCGCCCATCACCGCGACGAAATCGCCGCGCTCGACGGTCAGGTCGACGCCCTTCAGCGCCTGGAACGCGGTCGGCCCGCTGCCGAAGGTCTTGGTGATCTGTTCCAGGCGGATGATCGGTTCAGCCATCCGTGCGCGCCCGCTGGCCGACGATCACCTTGCTGCCCGGCTTCAGCCCGCCGCCGGTCACTTCGGTCCGGCTGCCGTCGGTCGCGCCGACCACCACTTCCACCGCCTGCGGCTTGCCGTCGGCACCGACGACATACAGCGTCCGGCGGCTGCCGGCGCCGATCGTCACTTCGCGGCTGTTGCCGCCGCTGCGCCGCGCGCGCGGGCCGGGGGTGATCGACTTGACCAGACTGCTCTGGCCGCCTTGCTGCCCGCGCGTCGCCTGCTCGGGCGAAAAGCGCAGCGCCGCGTTCGGCACCAGCAGCACATTCTCGCGCTTCTGCACCGCGATGTCGGCGGTCGCGGTCATCCCCGGGCGCAGCGCCTCGTCCGGGTTGGCGACGCGCAATATCGCGTTGTAGGCGACGACGGAGGACGCGGAACTGCTGCTGGTGGTGGTGGTGGACGATGACGACGTCGCCGAATTATTGGCGCCAACGTCGACGCGGGTGATCTTCGCCGGAAAGCTGCGGCCCGGATAGGCGTCGACGGTAAAGGTCGCCTCCTGCTCCGCCTTGACCTGGCCGACATCGGCCTCGTCGATCGCCACCTGCAGCTTCATCGACGTCAGGTCCTGGGCGATGACGAACAGCGTCGGTGTGTTGAACGACGAAGCGACGGTCTGCCCCGGCTCGATCTGGCGGGCAAGGACGACGCCCGACACCGGCGAGACGATCGTCGCCCGCCGCCGCTGGGTGGTGTCCGAACTCACCTGCGCGCGGGCCGACACGACATTGGCCTCGGCGGCACGCAGATTGGCCAGCGCGCGCTGCACCGTCGCCTGCTGGGTCGCCATCTCGGTCTTGGCCGGCACCCGCCCGCCCGACAGGCGCGACACCTCCTCAAGCCGGGCGAGCTGCGCCTTCGCCTCGGCAACGCTCGCCTGGTTCTGCGCCACCGTCGCCTGCGCGGCGCTGAGCGCCGCCTGCGACCGGACGATCGCGTCGTTGAACGTCGCCGGGTCGATCTCGGCCAGCCGCTGGCCGGCGGTCACCCGGTCGTTGACGTCGACATAGACCTTGATGACCTGGCCGGACAGCTGGGCGCCGACGTCGACCTGGTTCTCCGGCTGCAGCTTGCCGGTCGCCGACACCGTCACCGCCAGATTGCCCTTCTGCGCCTCCTGCGTCGCATATTCGGTCTTGGTCTCGCCGCCGAACCGCCAGACGAGCAGCAGCACCAGCAGCAATATGCCGCCGCCGACGATCCATTTCAGCCAGCGTTTCCACGGCGCCGGCGCCGGCGTGCCGAGGAAGTCGTCGAGGTTGGTCTGGGGTTCGGCTGCGGATGCCATCATGATCCCTCATTGGGCAGGTCGGCCGGCTGCCAGCCGCCACCGAGCGCCAGGTAAAGCTGGACCAGCGCGGTCGCCGCGTCGGCCTTCGCCTGATTGAAGCCGTCGCGCGCGCTGAGCAGCGAGCGTTCGGCGTCGAGCAACGTCCGGAAATCGGTCAGCCCGGCCCGGTACTGGCTGCGCGCCAGCAACGCGGCGTTGGTCGACGCATCGAGCGAGATCGCGATCTGCGTTTCCCGCTCGCGCGCCGCCCGCAACGCAACCAGCCCGTTCTCGACATCCTCCAGCGCGGTCAACACCGTCGCCTTGTAGGCGGCAAAGGCGCCGTCGGCCGCCGCCTGCTGGGCCCGTGCCGCCGCCTGCCGCCGGCCGCCGTCAAACAGGATCTGCGACAGGTTGGCGAACAGCCCGCCGGTAATAACATCGCCCAGCCCGCCAAGGCGCAGCGCCGACGTGCCGACATTGCCGCTGATGCCAAGGCCGGGGAGCAGCGCCGCCCGCGCCACGCCGATCCGCGCCGTCGCCGCCGCAAGGCCGCGCTCGGCGCCGCGCACGTCCGGGCGCTGGCGCAACGTGTCGGCGGGGATGCCGGCGGCAACCGCCTCCGGCCCCTCCGGTATCGCGCCGGGCACGGTCAGCCGGTCGGTCACAGCGCCGGGCGCCTGCCCGGTCAGCACCGCCAGCCGGTTGGCCGCGGCGGCAAAGCTCTGCTCCAGCCCAGGGATCGACGCGGCGGTCGACGCCCGCTGCTGCCGCGCCTGCTCCTGATCGAGCGAGGAAACCAGCCCGGCCTGCACGCGGAAGCCGGCGATCTCCAGATTGTCGTCCTGGGTGACCAGCGTGTCGCGGGCGATGGCAAGGCTCGCCTGCGCCTGCCGCGCCAGCACGTAATTGCGCGCCACCTCGCCGGCGATCGCGATCCGCACCGCCTCCAGGTCGTAGGCGCTCGCCGCGCTGTCCGCCCGCGCCGCCTCCACCGATCGCCGCACCCCGCCGAACAGGTCGAGCTGCCACGCCGCGTCGGCGCCAAGCGACAGGCGGCTGGTGTCCGGCGCGCTATTGTCGAAATTGCGCCCGCCGCCCGCCGACGCATCGAGCGAGGGCAGCAGGTCGGCCCGCGCCTGGACCAGCGCCTCGCGCGCCTGCCGCAGCCGCGCCTCGCCCTGTGCGATGTCCAGGTTGCCGGCCAGCGCCTGATCGACCAGCCCGGTCAGCACCGGGTCGCCGAACAGCGTCCACCATTGGGTCAGGTCGCCCGGCGTACCGGCCGGCGAAGCGGCATGATAGGCGTCGGGCACGCCCAGCGCCGCCGGCTGCGGCCGTGCATAATCGGGTCCGGCCGCGCAACCGGCAAGCAGCAGGGGCAACAGCAGCAGGCCGGGTTTCGGCATCCATCCGGTTCGCAACGACATCGGGCCTTGTGACATGAACGCGCCTTCTGGCGAGCGGTGGCTGCACCCAGCATGAACGCAAGCGTCACGATCGGGTTGCCAGGCGGGCAAATTACCCGGTCAGCGGGCCACTGCGGCGCGTCCGCCGGCACCGCCACCGTTGGTCGAAAACACGCCGCGCCGATCCGCTTCCACCCCGAAGCGGACCGGCGCGGACACCACCGGCGCGCTACTCAGTAGCAGACGCGCACGCGGTGGCGGTGGCGCCATTCCCAGCGGCAATGCGGCCGGTAATAGGCGCCACGATGGCGGTAATATTTGCGCTTCTTGTGCCACTTGCGGTCGCGGTCGTAGCGCGGCCGATACCGGTCGCGGTAACCATCGTAATACCCGCTGTAATGGTTGCTGTAATAGCCACGGGGGCGGGCCTCGGCGGGTGCCGGTATGGCAAGCGACGCGACAACACCGGCCGCGGCCAGCGCGGCGAGCAGTTTCATGACATCCTCCTGTCGACTCTGACTGCGGGGAGGATGCTAACCCGCCAAAGCTGAACCGCCTCTGTGCCCGCTGTTCATCTGCGGTCAGGCCGGAAACGCCTCCACCATTGCGGGCCGCGCAGCGGCGCGGCGTTCCTCGGGAGGCGGCACCAGCCCACGCCCCCACCCGGCCGCCCAACGACAGTATCCTGAAATGGGCGGCCGGGTGGGGGCGTGGGCTGGTGCCGTGCCCGGATCCGGCAAAGCCGGACCCGATCCTACGCCATCTCCAGAATCACCGCGTCGACCGCCAGGCTGTCGCCGGCGGCGGCGTTGACCGTCTTGACCACCCCGGCCTTCTCGGCGCGCAGGATATTCTCCATCTTCATTGCCTCGACCACCGCCAGCGGTTGCCCGGCCTCGACCGAATCACCGGCTTCGACGTGCAGCGCGATCAGCAGGCCCGGCATCGGACACAGCAGGAATTTCGACAGGTCGGGCGGGATCTTCTCGATCATGTGGCGGGCGAACGGCGCGACATGGCCGGGCAGCACCTGCGCGACATGGCTCGCGCCGCGTGTCGTCAGCCGCCAGCCGCCCCGCGTCGGGGCGATCCGCACCGCCAGCGGCGCGCCGTCGATCTCCGCCTCGACGACGCGGTCACCCGGCGTATATTCCATCGCCAGCGCCAGCGGAGCACCGTCGACGGTGATCGCGTCACCGGCGATTGCGACCGCCCGGCTTTCTCCGCCGATCGTCACCGCCCAGCGGTCCGGCGGCGGCAGGCGGCGGCCAAGCTGGCCGTCGATCCGCCGCGCCCGGTCGGCCTCGGCGGTGGCGACGAAGGCGGCGATCGCGGCAAGCTGGCCCATCAGCGCGGCATCGGC
The DNA here is from genome assembly GCF_047553045.1 of Sphingomonas flavalba. GTDB lineage: Bacteria > Pseudomonadota > Alphaproteobacteria > Sphingomonadales > Sphingomonadaceae > Sphingomonas_L > Sphingomonas_L flavalba_A. The sequence goes on from NZ_CP180208.1 coordinate 2,956,770, forward strand.
CGGCGCGCCGGTAAAGCCGTCGGGATATTCCTCGGCGATGAAGCCGGTGGTCAGTTGCCCGGCGCGGAAGCGCGGGTGCTGCATCAGCGCCGACAGAAAATCGATATTGTGCCCCGGCCCGTCGATCTCGAAGCGGTCGAGCGCGGCGACCTGAAGGTCGGCCGCCTCGTCGCGCGTCGCGCCGTGGGTGATCAGCTTGGCGATCATCGGGTCGTACCAGATCGACACCTCGCCGCCCTCGGCGACGCCGTCGTCGACCCGCACATAGCCCCCGCCGTCGTCAGCCTCGTTTCCAGCCGCCCCCTCTTCCCTGTCCATGTCGAGCGAAGTCGAGACACCCGCCTCGCCCTCGGACGCCTGCGACTCCACCGGCGGCACATAACGCACCAGCCGCCCGGTCGACGGCAGGAAGCCGCGATACGGGTCCTCGGCATAGATCCGGCTCTCGATCGACCAGCCGTCGATCCGAACCTCGTCCTGCGTGAAGCCCAGCGTTTCGCCCGCCGCGACGCGGATCATCTGCTCGACAAGGTCGAGGCCGGTGATCGCCTCGGTCACCGGGTGCTCGACCTGCAGCCGGGTGTTCATTTCCAGAAAATAGAAACTCTCGCCGGTCGCGTCGGCGCCGGACACGATCAGCTCGACGGTACCGGCGCTGTAATAGCCGACCGCCTTCGCCAGCGCGACGCACTGCTCGCCCATCGCCTTGCGCATCTTCGGGGTGACGAACGGCGACGGCGCTTCCTCGACCACCTTCTGGTGGCGGCGCTGGATCGAACATTCGCGCTCGTTCAGGTAGACGATATTGCCGTGCTGGTCGCCGAGGATCTGGATCTCGATATGGCGCGGGCTCTCGATGAATTTCTCGATGAACACCCGGTCGTCGCCGAAACTGGCCAGCCCCTCGCGCCGCGTCGCCTCGAACCCCTCGCGCACGTCCTTTTCGGACCAGGCAAGGCGCATCCCCTTGCCGCCGCCCCCGGCCGACGCCTTCATCATCACCGGATAGCCGATTTCGCCGGCGATGCGGACCGCCGCCTCGGTATCGGCGATCTCGCCCAGAAAACCGGGGACGACGTTGACCCCGGCCGCCTTGGCCAGCTTCTTCGACTCGATCTTGTCGCCCATCGCCGCGATCGCATTCGGCGGCGGCCCGATGAAGGCGATCCCCGCCTCGGCCAGCGCCTCGGCGAAGCTGGTCCGTTCCGACAGGAAACCATAGCCGGGGTGGACCGCGTCCGCCCCGGTCGCCTTGCACGCGGCGATGATCGCGTCGGCCAGCAGATAGGATTCCGCCGCCGGCGGCGGCCCCAGCCGCACCGCCTCATCCGCCATCCGCACATGCGGGCTGCGCGCGTCGGCATCGGAATAGACCGCGACCGTCGCGATCCCCATCCGCTTCGCGGTGCGGATCACCCGGCAGGCAATCTCGCCGCGATTGGCGATCAAAATCTTCTTGAACATTGTCACTCCGCCGCCTCGCACATCCGCGCCGGCTCCTCGCCGGCCAGCGGTACCAGCCCCAGCTTCTCGAACAGCGCGGCGTCGGCGCTGTCGCCGCGATTGCCGGTGGTCAGCAGCTTGTCGCCCGTGAAAATACTGTTCGCCCCGGCCATGAAGCACAGCGCCTGCGTCGCCTCGGACATGCTCTCGCGGCCCGCCGACAGGCGCACCATGCTCTTCGGCATGGTGACCCGCGCCACCGCCACCGTGCGGACGAACTCGATATCGTCGATCCGCGCCAGCGGCGTGTCGGCCAGCATGTCGCCCAGCACCGTGCCCTTGACCGGCACCAGCGCGTTGACCGGCACGCTTTCCGGGTGGCGCGGCAGCGTCGCCAGCGCGTGGATGAAGCCGACCCGGTCCGCCCGCGTCTCGCCCATGCCGACGATGCCGCCGCAGCACACGTTGATCCCCGCCGCGCGCACCTGCTCCAGCGTGTCGAGCCGGTCCTCGAACGTTCGCGTCGAGATGATGTTGGCGTAGTTCTCCGGCGACGTGTCGATATTGTGGTTGTAGTAATCCAGCCCCGCCGCCTTCAGCCGCTGCGCCTGGTCGCCGGTCAGCATCCCCAGCGTCATGCAGCTTTCCAGCCCCATCTCGCGCACGCCTTCGACCATCGCGACAATCGCATCCATGTCGCGCTCCTTGGGGTTGCGCCACGCCGCCCCCATACAGAAACGCTGCGATCCGGCCGCCTTCGCTTCGGCGGCGCTGGCCAGCACCGCGTCGACGTCCATCAGCTTTTCCGCCTTCAGCCCGCTGTCGGCGGATGCGGATTGCGAGCAATAGCCGCAATCCTCCGGGCAGCCGCCGGTCTTGATCGACAGCAGCGTGCACAGCTGCACCTCGCCCGGCGCGTGCCATTCGCGGTGCACCGCCTGCGCCCGCCACATCAGCTCGCCGAACGGCATGGCGAACAGCGCGGCGACCTCGTCGCGGCTCCAGTCGGTCCGCACCGTCATTTCCGGCGCACCTGCAACGACAGGCTCATATGCCGGTCTGCCGGGTCGGGGTTGTAACTGTAAAGCAGGTAGACGAGCGTGTTGTCGCCATAGCCGGTTTCCTCCGAATCATGCGTCCACATCCAGCCATACTGGCCCTGGCCGCTATACCGTTTCAGGCTCACGCCCATCTGCTGGTCGAGCATCGCCTGGAGCATCGCCGACACCGCCTCATGGTCGACCGGCGTCGACGATATGCTGCTGTATCGGCAGCTCGGCGCGCCCGCTTTCCGCTGTCCCCGCATCGGATAATCGTAATCGATCACCGCGCTCGCCGATCGCCAGGTCTCGTGTCCCTCCGCCCGGTCGCCGTCGACGCGGGTGAAAGCGGGCCGGCGCTTGTCCATCGTCGCGGCAAAGGCGTTCCGGCCGGGGAAGCCGGGCAGGCAGGTCTGGGCAAAGCCCTCGACCGCGGTCTGCGGTGTCGATCGCTCGATATGCACGCCGGCAACGTCAGCGCCGTCGTCATCGCCGTCATTCTGGGCCTGGGCATGCCCGGCGGTGACAAGCAGCGCCGCGGCCAGCGCATAACGGACGCAAGGAAACTGTTTCATGCGGCATCCTCCTCATGGTCAGGCGGCATGTTGTGACCGAGCAGGCGCAGCACATCCTCGGCGCTGTCGATCACATTTGTGCCTGGCCCATATATACCCGCGACGCCGGCATTGCGCAGGAATTCATAATCTTGCGGCGGGATGACGCCGCCGGCGACGACGCGGATGTCCGGCCGCCCGGCCTCGCGCAGCAGCCGGATCAGTTCCGGGATCAGCGTCTTGTGCCCGGCGGCGAGGCTGGACGCGCCGACAACGTCGACATCGCGCTCCAGCGCCAGCACCAGCGTCTCGTTCGGCGTCTGGAACAGCGGCCCGCTGACGACGTCGAACCCCATGTCGGCATAGGCGGAGGCGATGACGTTGGCGCCACGGTCATGGCCGTCCTGGCCCATCTTGGCGATCAGCATCCGCGGCTTGCGGCCACGCCGCCGCTCGAACGCGTCGATCGCCTCGCCAATCCGCGCCCAGCGCCCGTCGCCGGCATAGGCGCCGCCATAGACGCCCTTGACCGGGGTCGGCACCGTCGCGTGGCGGCCGAACACATCCTCCATCGCCTGCGAAATCTCACCCAGCGTCGCACGCGCCCGCGCCGCCGCCACCGCCAGCGCCAGCAGGTTGGCGTCGCCCGCCGCTCCGGCGCGCAGCGCGTCGAGCGCCGCCTGGCAGGCCGCCTCGTCGCGCGCCGCGCGCATCCGCTCGATCCGGGCGATCTGGCCTGCGCGCACCGCGACATTGTCGACATCGAGAATGTCGATCGCCTCCTCGTCGGCCAGCCGGTATTTGTTGACGCCGACGATCACCGCCTCGCCCCGGTCGACACGGGCCTGGCTGGCGGCGGCGGCTTCCTCGATCATCGCCTTGGGCCAGCCGGCGGCGACCGCCTTCGCCATGCCACCTTCCGCCTCGACCCGTTCGATGATCGCCCAGGCTTCGTCGTAGAGCGCCTGGGTCAGCGCCTCGACGTAATAGGAGCCGCCGAGCGGATCGACGACGCGGGTGATGCCGGTTTCCTCCTGCAGCACAATCTGGGTGTTGCGGGCGATGCGGGCGGAAAAATCGGTCGGCAGCGCAATTGCCTCGTCAAGCGCATTGGTGTGGAGCGACTGGGTGCCGCCCAGCGCCGCCGCCATCGCCTCCACCGTCGTGCGGATGACGTTGTTATACGGGTCCTGCTCGGTCAGCGACACGCCACTGGTCTGGCAATGGGTGCGCAGCATCTTCGACCGCTCGCTCTTCGCGCCCAGCTCGGTCATCACCCGGTGCCACAATTTGCGCGCGGCGCGCAGCTTCGCCACCTCCATGAAGAAATTCATGCCGATCGCGAAGAAGAAGGACAGCCGGCCGGCAAAGGCGTCGACGTCCAGCCCCGACGCCATCGCCGCCTTCGCATATTCGCGCCCGTCGGCAATGGTGAAGGCCAGTTCCTGCACCTGCGTCGCCCCGGCTTCCTGCATGTGGTAGCCGGAAATCGATATGCTGTTGAATTTCGGCATGTTCGCCGACGTGTAGGCAATGATGTCGGCTATGATCCGCATCGACGGTCCCGGCGGGTAGATATAAGTGTTGCGGACCATGAACTCCTTCAGGATGTCGTTCTGGATGGTCCCGTCCAGCTGGTCCTGTGCAACCCCCTGCTCCTCCCCGGCGACGATGAAGAAGGCGAGGATCGGGATCACCGCGCCGTTCATCGTCATCGACACGCTCATCCGGTCGAGCGGAATGCCGTCGAACAGGATCTTCATATCCTCGACGCTGTCGATGGCGACGCCGGCCTTGCCGACATCGCCGGTTACCCGCGGATGGTCGCTGTCGTAACCGCGGTGGGTCGCCAGGTCGAAGGCGACCGACAGTCCCTTCTGCCCGGCGGCCAGGTTGCGGCGGTAGAAGGCGTTCGATTCCTCGGCGGTCGAAAAGCCGGCATATTGGCGGATCGTCCACGGCCGTCCGGCATACATCGACGCGCGCACCCCACGGGTGAACGGCGCGAAACCGGGCAGGCCGGGGTCGATTCCGGCGACGTCCTCGGCGGTGTAGAGCGGCTTGACCGCAATCCCCTCCGGCGTCTGCCAGGTCAGGTCACGGCCCTTGACCTCCTTGTCGGCCAGCGCGCGCCAGTCGTCCACCGTCGGCTTGCCGCTCATCTCACTGCCCCCTGAACGCCGCCGGCCGCCGGCCGAGGAAGGCGGTGATTCCCTCGACCGCGTCGGCGCTCGCCCCGGCAATGCGCTGGCTTTCCGCCTCGCCGGCCAGCGCGGTCGCGTAACCGTTCTCCAGCGCCGCCGCCAGCCCGCGCCGCATCAGCCCCAGCGCCAGCGTCGGCCCCGCCGCCAGCCGCGCCGCCAGCGCCAGCGCCTCATCCGCCAGCACCGCGTCATCGACCGCCTTGTAAATCAGGCCCCAGCTTTCCGCCTGTTCCGCGCCGATCCGCTCGCCGAGCAGCATCATCTGCGTCGCCCGCGCCTTGCCGATCAGTCGGGCGAGCATCCACGACGCGCCGCCGTCCGGCACCAGCCCGATGTTGACGAACGCCTGCAGGAAATAGGCGGAACGGCCGGCAATCGCGAAATCGGCGGCCAGCGCCAGGCTGCAGCCAATGCCGGCGGCCGGCCCGTTGACCGCCGCGACCACCGGCACCCCCAGCCGCGCGATCTTCAGCAGGGCGGGGTTGTAGCTGCGGGTCAGCGCGCGATAGGCGCCGTCGCCGCCGTTGACCGACTGGCGCTCGTCCCGCCCGGTCAGGTCGGCGCCGGAACAGAAAGCGCGGCCCTCGCCGGTGATCAGCACCGCCCGTGCCCCGTCCAGCCGGTCGAGCGCGTCGCCGATCTCGTCGAACATCGCCGGCGGCGCCGCGTTCAGCCGGTCGGGCCGGTTCAGCGTAATGACCAGCGTGTCGCCCTCGCGGCGGGTGACGATCGTTTCGAAACTCGACATCTGCATTCTCCGCCTCATGCCGGATGCGATCCGGCATTGATGAGCACGCCTGCATGGGCACACCGCGCCGCCCGCGCAGACCCCGGCCGGTTGCCGGAATGACGTTCAATGGCCGCCCGGCGCCGGCGTCTCCATGATCTCGGTCAGCACCCCGCCCATGTCCTTCGGGTGGACGAAGAACACCGGCGTGCCGTGCGCGCCGATCCGCGGCGCCCCCAGCACCCGCGCGCCCTTGCTCTCGAACCACGCTTTCGCCGCGTGAATTTCGGGCACCTCGAAGCAGACATGATGCTGCCCGCCGAGCGGATTCTTCTCCAGAAATTTCGCGATCGGCGAATCGGCGCCCAGCGGTTCGATCAGCTCGATCTGGCTGTTCGGCGTGTCGATGAAGCACACCTTCACTCCCTGCGCCGGCAGGTCGAACGCCTCGCGCACCACCTCGGCCCCCATCACCGCGCGATAATGCGCCACGCTCTCCGCGATCGACGGCGTCGCCACCCCGATATGATTCAGACGGCCCAGTTTCATGCCCAACACCCTTTTCCCGTCACCACCGCGCCGTCCTCACAGCGGAATATTGTCGTGCTTCTTCCACGGATTCTCCAGCGCCTTGTTGCGCAGCTTGCGCAGGCCCAGCGCGATCCGCCGCCGGGTGGAATGCGGCATGATCACCTCGTCGATGAAGCCCTTCGACGCGGCGACGAACGGGTTGGCGAAGCGCGCTTCATATTCGCGGGTCCGCTCGGCGATCTTCTCGGCGTCGCCGCTGTCCTGGCGAAAGATGATCTCGACCGCGCCCTTGGCGCCCATCACCGCGATCTCGGCGGTCGGCCAGGCGTAGTTCAGGTCGCCGCGCAGGTGCTTCGACGCCATGACGTCGTAGGCGCCGCCATAGGCCTTACGGGTGATGACGGTGATTTTCGGCACCGTCGCCTCGGCATAGGCGAACAGCAGCTTGGCGCCGTTCTTGATGATGCCGTTATGCTCCTGGGCGACACCGGGCAGGAAACCGGGCACGTCGACGAAGGTGACGATCGGGATGTTGAACGCGTCGCAGAAGCGGACGAAGCGCCCCGCCTTCTTCGACGCCGCGATGTCCAGGCAGCCGGCAAGCACCATCGGCTGGTTGGCGACGATGCCGACGGTGCGCCCCTCGATCCGGCCGAACCCGGTCAGGATATTGGCGGCATGGGCGGGCTGGACCTCGAAGAAATCGCCCTCGTCGACAACCTTGCGGATCAGTTCGCCCATGTCATAGGGCTGGTTGGCGCTGGCCGGGATCAGCGTGTCCAGGCTGTCCTCGATCCGGTCCCAGGCGTCCGCCGTCGGCCGCTCCGGCACCTCTTCGCGGTTGGACGCGGGCAGGAAGCCGACAAAGGCGCGAGTGGCAAGCAACGCCTCGATATCGTTCTCGAACGCGACGTCGGCGACGCCCGACCGGGTGGTATGGGTAACGGCGCCGCCCAGTTCCTCCTGCGTCACGACCTCGTTGGTGACGGTCTTCACCACGTCCGGCCCGGTGACGAACATGTAGGAACTGTCCTTCACCATGAAGATGAAGTCGGTCATCGCCGGCGAATAGACCGCGCCGCCGGCGCACGGCCCCATGATCACGCTGATCTGCGGCACGACGCCGCTGGCCAGCACGTTCCTCTGGAACACCTCGGCATAGCCGCCGAGCGACGCCACCCCTTCCTGGATGCGGGCGCCGCCCGAATCGTTGAGGCCGATCACCGGCGCGCCGACCTTCATCGCCATGTCCATGATCTTGCAGATCTTCTGCGCGTGCCGCTCGGAGAGCGACCCGCCGAACACGGTGAAATCCTGCGAGAACACATAGACCAGCCGGCCGTCGATCGTGCCCGATCCGGTGACGACGCCGTCGCCGGGGACGACCTGCGCCGGCATGCCGAAATCGACGCAGTTATGCTCGACATACATGTCGAGTTCCTCGAAGCTGCCTTCGTCGAGCAGCACCTGAACCCGTTCGCGCGCGGTCAGCTTGCCCTTGGCGTGCTGGGCGTCGATGCGCTTCTGCCCGCCGCCGAGCAGCGCCTGGGCGCGGCGTTCGGCCAACTGGTCGATAATCGTCTGCATGGCTTCTCCACCCTCCGCCAGCGCGCCTCTTTCCAGTGAAAGCGCGGCGTTGCAAATGTGAACTTGCAAAGTTGCGAAGGGTCGATTTGCAAACTATCCTTGCCGGGTTTCGACAGTGAGTTTACCCCGATAACCAGGCAGCGACTCTTCGCCGGCGAACGCCTCCGCGCCATCCGCCGCCGCGCCGGCCTCGGCCAGGCGGCGATGGCCGCGCGCCTTGGTATCTCGGTCAGCTATCTGAGCCAGATCGAGAATGACGATCGCCCGCTGACCTCCGCCGTCCTTGCCGCGCTCGCCCGTCACCACCCGTTCGACCTCGCCGCGATCGAGGCGGACCAGCCGACCCGCCGTTTCGCCGCCGCCCGCGCCGCGCTCGACGATCCGGTGTTCGCCGGCTCCGCCCTCGCCGCCGACGCCCTTGCCCGCATCGTCGAGCAGCAACCGGCCTTCGCCGATCGCTTCATCGCCCTCCACGCCGCCTACCGCCGCGCCGAGGAACGGCTGCAGATGGTCGACGAAGGGCTGGAGAGCGGCGGCGGCCGCCTGCCGTGGGAAGAGGTGCGCGACTGGTTCCACGAAGCCGGCAACTATGTCGACCTGCTCGACCGCGGCGCCGAATCCCTCGCCCTCCGCCTCGGCGACGGCGACGGCGCCTTGCGCGACGCGCTCGCCGAACGCGGCATCGTGGTCGCCACTAACGATGACCCGGCAACGCTGCGCCGGCTCGACCGCGCCGACGGTCGTCTCGCTATCTCCGCCGCGCTTCCGCCGGAAAGCCGCCGCTTCATGCTCGCCCACCAGCTTGCCGCGATCGCTTTCGCCGAACCGATCGCGGCGATCGCCGAAAGCGCGGCGCTCCGCTCGGCGGAGGCACGGCGCCTGCTCGCCGTCGGCCTCGCCAACTATGCCGCCGGCGCGCTGCTGATGCCCTATGAACGGTTCCGCGCCGCCGCCCGCGCCTTCCGCCACGACATCGACCGGCTGCGCCTGCATTTCTCGGTCAGCTTCGAACAGGCCTGCCACCGCCTGTCGACGCTTCAGCGCCCCGGCGCGCGCGGGGTGCCGATGTTCTTCTGCCGGGTCGACATGGCTGGCAACATCACCAAGCGGCACAGCGCCACCCGCCTGCAATTCGCCCGCTTCGGCGGCGCCTGCCCGCTATGGGCGGTGCACGAGGCGGTCGCCATCCCGGACCGGATCATGACCCAGCTGGTCGAAACGCCGGACGGGGTGCGCTACGTCTCGATGGCCAAGGGCCTGGTCAAGGCATCAGGCAGCTTCGCCCGCGCCCCGCGCCGCTATGCCGTCGCCCTCGGCTGCGAGGCAGCCCATGCCCGCGACTTCGTCTATGCCGACGCGATCGACGTCGACGGATCGGGCGCGGCGACGCCGATCGGCATTTCCTGCCGCCTCTGCCCGCGCGCCGACTGCGACCAGCGCGCCTTCCCGCCGGCTGACCGCGCGATCGCGGTCGACCCCGACATCCGGCGGATCGTGCCATACCGCCTTTAGTCAATCCCGGATCACACTTGCCTTTACCGGCCGCCACCGCGCAATATTGGCGTCAATCCGATCGGGGGAAGGCATGACTGAGCAGGAAAGTTACCCAGTTCCAGCCGAATGGGCGGCCAGGACCCAGGTCGACGCGGCGGGCTACGCCTCGCTTTACGGCCGTGCGCTGGGCGATCCGGGACGTTTCTGGCTGGAACAGGCGAAGCGACTCGACTGGATCAAGCGTCCGGAGATCGCCGGTGACTGGAGCTTCAACGAAGATGACTTCCGCATCGCCTGGTTTCCCGACGGACGGCTGAACGTCGCCGCCAACTGTGTCGACCGCCACCTGAAGACCCGCGGCGACCAGACGGCGATCATCTGGGAACCGGACGACCCCGCCGATGCGGCGCGCCGCTTCACCTATGCCGAACTGCATGCGGAGATGGGCCGTTTCGCCAACGTGCTGAAGGCCGCCGGCGTCCGCAAGGGCGATCGGGTGACCATCTACATGCCGATGATCCCGGAAGCGGCGTTCGCCATGCTCGCCTGCGCGCGGATCGGGGCGATCCATTCGGTGGTGTTCGGCGGCTTCTCGCCGGAGGCGCTGGCCGGCCGCATCCGCGACTGCGACAGCAGCATCGTCATCACCGCCGACGAAGGGCGGCGCGGCGGCCGGCCGGTGCCGTTGAAGGCGAATGTCGACGCCGCCGCCGGCCACGCCCCGTCGCTGAAGACGGTGATCGTCGTCAAGGTGACCGGCGCGAACGTGGCAATGCAGGACGGCCGCGATCATTGGTACGAGGATCTGGCAAGCCGCGCCGGCACCGATTGCCCTGTCGAACCGATGGGCGCGGAAGACCCGCTGTTCGTGCTCTACACCTCCGGCTCGACCGGCAAGCCGAAGGGGGTGCTGCACACCTCCGGCGGCTATCTGCTGTGGGCGGCGCTGACCCATGAGCTGACCTTCGACTATCGCGCACCGAGCATCTACTGGTGCGCCGCCGACATCGGCTGGGTCACCGGCCACAGCTACATCCTCTACGGCCCGCTCGCCAACGGCGGCACGACGCTGATGTACGAAGGCGTGCCGAACTGGCCGACCGCCAGCCGCATCTGGGAAGTGGTCGACCGCCACAAGGTCGAGATCCTCTACACCGCTCCCACCGCACTGCGCGCGCTGATGCGTGAGGGCGACGCGCCGGTGCAGCGGACGAGCCGTGCCTCGCTGAAGCTACTCGGCTCGGTCGGCGAGCCGATCAACCCGGAAGCATGGCGCTGGTACCACCATGTCGTCGGCGAGGATCGCTGCCCGATCATCGACACCTGGTGGCAAACGGAAACCGGCGGCACGCTGATCGCGCCGCTGCCCGGCGCCACCGCGCTGAAACCGGGTTCCGCCACCCTGCCGCTGCCCGGCGTCGACCCGCAGATCGTTGACGCGGTCGGCAATGTGCTGACCGGCGAAGCGGAGGGCAATCTGGTCATCGCCCGTTCCTGGCCCGGCCAGATGCGGACGGTGTGGGGCGACCACGCCCGCTTCTTCCAGACCTATTTCAGCACCTACAAGGGCAAATATTTCACCGGCGACGGCTGCCGCCGCGATGCCGACGGCTATTACTGGATCACCGGCCGGGTCGACGACGTCATCAACGTCTCCGGCCACCGCATGGGCACGGCGGAGGTCGAAAGCGCGCTGGTCCTCCACCCGAAGGTGGCGGAGGCGGCGGTCGTCGGCTTCCCGCACGATATCAAGGGGCAGGGCATCTATGCCTATGTGACGCTGAACGCCAACGAGGAGCCGTCCGACGCGCTGCGCAAGGAACTGGTCGCCTGGGTCCGGACCGAAATCGGGCCGATCGCCAGCCCCGACGCGATCCAGTTCGCCCCGGCGCTGCCCAAGACGCGCAGCGGCAAGATCATGCGCCGCATCCTGCGCAAGATCGCGGAAGGCGACACGTCGAACCTGGGCGACGTGTCGACACTGGCCGATCCGTCGGTGGTCGAACACCTCGTCGCCAACCGCGCCGCCTAGCGATGGCGGGCGGCGAGGGCGAGGTCCGGCGCCAGCGCATCGCCCGGCTCGCCCTTGCCGCCGCCCTCGTCCTGCTCGGCCTGTGGGTCGCGCGCGCCTTCCTGCCGGCACTGCTCTGGGCGCTGGTCATCGCGATCGCGATCGACCCGCTCTATGCGCGGGCGGAGGCGCGCTGGCCGCGCGGCCGCCGCCACGCCCTCCCCGCGCTGACCACCGCCGCGCTGGCGCTGGCGGTGCTGCTGCCGCTCGCCTTCGGCCTGCTCCGCGCCGCGCACGAGGCGCATGACCTGGCGGCGTGGCTGGCCGCCGCTCGCGCCAACGGCATTGCCGCGCCGGACTGGCTGGCACAGCTGCCGTTCGGCCGCCACGCCGCCGCCGACTGGTGGGCCGCCAACCTCGCCACGCCGGAGGAGGCGCAGCGCCAGTTCGACCATCTGAGCGACAGCGCGATGATCGAGCGGAGCCGGCTGCTCGGCACCCGCATCCTCCACCATGCGACGATCTTCGCCTTCACCCTCGTCGCGCTGTTCTTCATGCTGCGCGACAAGGCGGCGATCGCCGAACAGGCCCGGCGGGCCGGCGACCGCATCTTCGGCCCGTCGGGCGAACGGATCGGCGTCCAGATCATCCGCTCGATCCGCGGCACGATCGACGGGCTGGTGCTGGTCGGCATAGGCGAAGGCGCGGTGATGGCGGTCGGCTACGTCATCGCCGGCGTGCCCCATCCGGTGCTGCTGGGCGCGCTGACCGCGATCGCGGCGATGATTCCGTTCGGCGCCGCGCTGCTGATCGCGGTCGCGGCGGTGCTGCTGCTGATGCAGGGGGCGATGAGCGCGGCGATCGCGATCGTGCTGCTCGGTCTGGTCGTCGTCGCCGTCGCCGACCACGCCGTCCGCCCTTTCCTGATCGGCGGCGCGACGCGGCTGCCGTTCCTGTGGGTACTGATCGGCATATTGGGCGGGGTCGAGGCGTTCGGCCTGATCGGCCTGTTCGTCGGCCCGGCGGTGATGGCGGCGCTGATCCTGCTGTGGCGCGAACTGGTCGGCGCCGCCCCGCCGCAACTGTCTCCCGCCGGGACAGGGGGTCAACCGTAACCGGTCTGTAACCGGGCGGTCACACCGACGCCTCTCGCGGCCGATAGCCGACCCTTCCAGTCAACGAGGGGTTAAAGACTCTGCTCGCGGCCGGCGCCGCGCTGCTCGCGCTCGCGCCCGCCCACGCCGGAACGCTGATCCTCGCCGGCGACGCGACGATCGCCTTCCGCATCAACACCGGCGTCACCACCGGCGCCGCCAGCCTGGCCGGCAACGTCACCTTCGCCAAGGCCGTTCTCGGCGCCGGCAAGACCGTCGCCGTGCTTGGCGATAGCGAAAATTACAACACGCCCGGCCAGTTGACCGCCGCCTACAACAGCTTCGCCGGGGTCACCGCGACCAGCTTCTACGGCGCGATCACCGACGCGCGGCTGAAGAATGTCGACCTGCTGTTCGCCTTCTTCCCGTCGCGCGCGTTCAGCGCGGCAGAGACTGACGCCCTTACTGCCTTCCTCGATCGTGGCGGCACGGTGTTCCTGGCCGGCGAATCGGCACGGGATCCGTTCGGCAACCCGCTCGGCCTGACATCGAACACCCGCATCAACGATCTGCTCGTCGGGCTGGGGGCAACGATGCGGCTCGACCAGGCCTCGCTCGACATCAGCGACCAGTTCGCCGTCGGCAACGAGGTCGTCGCCCATCCGCTGACCGCCGGCATCGCCAGCTTCGGCTACGGCCTGACCACCACCGTCAACGGCGGTGAGGCCCTGTTCCTGACCAACGACCTGAAGCCGTTCGTCGCGGTCGAGACGGTCGGCACCGCCGCCGTGCCCGAACCGGCAAGCTGGGCAATGCTGATCGCCGGTTTCGGCCTGGTCGGCGGCACCAGCCGGTCGCCGCCTGACCGGGCAGCCCAAAGCTGTCGCGCAGACAACATCGGGTTAAGGCGCGGGAAACCGTTTGCGGCCCATCATCGTTGCACCAACATCGGGAGGCAGGATGATGGGCAGGCAAACGCGGCATGCAACCGGAGCGATGGCTCTTGCGGAGATGCGCGAATTCGCCGGTTTCACCGCCGGTGCCCAGCGCTATATCCGTCGTTCGCTCGATATCGGTCTGAAACGGGCCGACGCAGCAAAGCTGTGGTCGCGCGACCCGATCGAATCCGCGAGCATCGGCGCACAGGCCCGGCTCTACGCCCGGCTCGACGATCTGCGCGCGCTGGTGCCGGACGACAGCGGGATTGGGGCGATCGAACCATTCATCGCCCCCCTCATCTCGCTGTCAGCCTTCGATCTGGGCCAGGGGCGCCTCGACAGCTTCGCCGCCTATCGCTTCCTTTATGAACGGCTGGTCGGCGCCGGGGCGCGGCCATGGCTGCCGGCGGCTTTCTGCGCGGCGGCGGCACTGCCCCACCTCCACCCGGACCGGCGGCGCGCGCTGCTTCAATCGATCAGCGAGGCGGCGGCAACCGCTCCCGGCTGGTCCAGCCGCTCGCCCGGCTTCTTTCCGGCATGGGTCGAAAAGGTCGAGGCGACCGCGCTACCCAACTGAGCAACTGGCGCCGCTACATCCGCATTGCCGTCGTCACCGGCTCGCGCGCGACCGGATAGCCGCGCCCGTCCGGGATACGCAGATAGCGTTCGCCGTCGACCTCCTCGATCCACGGCGTGATCGTACTGATCGGGTGGCGGCCGGCATCGGCGACGGCATCGGCAAAGCTGGCGAACTGGGCCAGCCGCTCCAGATTGCGACGGGTGGGAAAAATCACCTTGTCCTCACCCCGGTCGCAGGCGGCAAGCACGGCGGCGGCGCTGTCCCAGAACAGCCGGACATTTTCCGTCGCATCGACCCGCGCCGCCGGGCCACCCGCCGGCGCCCGCGCCAGATAGAAGCGGGTATCGAAAATACGCGCATGCGGCATCTTCGGGCACCAGCGCGCGAACGGCACCAGCGTGTCGGTCGTCAGCCGCAACCCGGCGGCGGCCAGCAGCGGGCCGAACGGCTGCCCGGCATGCAGCCCGGCGCGCAGCGCGGCGAGGGCGGCGGCGTCCGGCGCCGGGTCCAGCCCGATCGCGATGCCGCTTTCCTCGATCGTCTCGCGGATCGCCGCGATCCGTGCTGCCGCCTCGTCCGGCGCATGTTGGCCGCCCAGGGCGGCGGCGAGCGCATGGTCGCCCGGGTCGACCCGGCCGCCGGGAAAGACCAGCGCCCCGGCCGCGAACGCCATCCCGCCGGACCGCTCAACGACCAGCAATTCCGGCGGCGCGGCGATGCGGTCGCGCAGCAGGATCAGGGTCGCGGCGGGAATGGGGGGACTGTCCATCGCCCCGATATGCGCCTTGCGCGGCGGCGATCCAAGGGCAGCGGCTATTCCCGCGGCCAGCGGCGGAACAACCGGCCGGCAACGCTCCGGTCGCCAAGGATGGCGTGGGCGGCGTTGTGGCCGGGGGCGCCGGTGACGCCGCCGCCGGGGTGGGTGCCGGCGCCGCACATGTACAGCCCGGCGATCGGCCCGCGATAGGCGCCGTAGCCGAGGATCGGCCGCGCCGCCCACAGCTGGTCCAGGCTCATATGGCCGTGGAAGATATCGCCACCGATCAGTCCGAACTTGCGCTCCAGGTCGAGCGGCGAATGAATCTGGCGGGCGATGACCGACGCCTTGAAATTCGGCGCGTGCTCGGTGACCGTGGCGATGACATGGTCGGCCGCCGCCTCGCGCGCGTCGTCCCAGCTGCGCCCGCCGGGCAGTTCCGGTGCGAATTGCTGGCAGAACAGGCTGGCGACATGGGCGCCGGGCGGCGCCAGACTGTCGTCGACGGTCGACGGTATCGTCATCTCGACGATCGGTCGGCGCGACCAGCCGTCGCGTTTCGCATCGTCGAACGCCGCATCCATATAGTCGAGGGTCGGGGCGATGATGATCCCCGCGCGGTGATGCTCGGCGCATTCGCGGCCAGGCAGCACGGTGAAGTCGGGCAGTTCGGACAAAGCGACGTTCATCCGGAAGGTGCCGGAGCCGGTGCGGTAGCCGGCGATGCGGCGGCGGAACTCGGGGGTCAGATCCGCCGGGTCGACGAGCTGGCGGTAGAGCAGCGCCGGACCGACATTGGCGGCGACGATCGGCGCGGCGATTTCGGCGCCGCCGGCCAGCATAACGCCGGCGACCCTGCCGCCGTCGACCAGCAGTCTTTCCACCTGGGTTTCCAGGCTGATCTCAACCCCCACGCCCCGGCAGGCTGCGGCCATCGCCTGGGTGATCGCGCCCATGCCGCCGATCGCGTGGCCCCAGGCGCCCTTGTGGCCGTTGACCTCTCCGAACACGTGATGGAGCAGGACATAGGCGGAGCCGGGGGTCGAGGCGCCGGCGAAATTGCCGACCACCGCGTCGAAGCCGAAGGCGGCCTTGACCGCGTCGCTTTCGAACCAGCCGTCGAGGAAATCGCGCGCACTCTGCACGAACAGGGCGAGCAGGTCGCGTTGCGCGTCGAGCGGCAGCGCGGCGAGCCGCCGCCCCTGCGCCGCGGCGGCGACCAGCGCGCCCAGCCCGCCGCCGGCATTGGGCGGCACGGTCAGCGCCATCGCGCGCAACAGTTCCGCGATCCGTTCCAGCGCGTCGGAATAAGCGGGGAAGGCGGCGGCGTCGCGGGCCGAGAAGCGGGCGAATTCCGCCTGGGTGCGCGCCATGCCACCGCCGAGCTTCAGATAACCGTCTCCGCGCGGGAAGAAATTGGCGATCGGCCGCTCGACGACGCGAAAACCGTGATCGGCCAGCTTCATATCGGCGATCAGCTTCGGCCGCAGCAGGCTGACCGTGTAGCTGGCGGTCGAGTTGCGGAAGCCTGGGTGAAATTCCTCCGTCACCGCCGCGCCGCCGACCACCGCGCGCCGTTCCAGCA
The DNA here is from genome assembly GCF_047553045.1 of Sphingomonas flavalba. GTDB lineage: Bacteria > Pseudomonadota > Alphaproteobacteria > Sphingomonadales > Sphingomonadaceae > Sphingomonas_L > Sphingomonas_L flavalba_A. Next base: position 2,973,315 of record NZ_CP180208.1, read on the forward strand.
CCCGGACCTTCAAACCGGCACGGGCGAGGTAGAAGGCGCAGACCAGTCCGTTGTGGCCGCCGCCGACGATCAGCGCATCATAGCGCATGGGCAATGCCCCCCTTGCCGCTGCTTCTACAGCAAAGCGGCCGGGCGGCAATCGGCCCCGGCGGCGCGGGTAGTGGTGCGGGATGCTGTACCTGGCTTGGTGGAGCCGAAGGGAATCGAACCCTTGACCTCGTCATTGCGAACGACGCGCTCTCCCAACTGAGCTACGGCCCCTCGCCAGTACACGGGGCGGCGCCCGCGAGGCGCCCCTGTAGCGGCACGCCCGGCACGATGCAACAACCTGTTTTGCCGGTCAGGCCGCTTCGCGCAACGCGGATTCGGTTTCGGCGATCCAGCCGCCGCCAAGCACCCGGTCGCCGGCATAAAGCACCGCCGCCTGCCCCGGCGCGACGCCATATTCCGGCGCGGCAAAATACAGCCGGTCGCCGTCGAGCCGCGCCGCAACCGGCTTCGCCATCGAGCGCACCTTGGCGAACAGCGGACCGCGGTGATCGCCGCCGATCCAGCTCAGGTCGGTCAGCCGCGCCGAGTCGACCGCCAGCGCCCGGCGCGGGCCGACGACGACGCGGCGGGTCGCGGCGTCGAGGCGGATCACGTAGAGCGGTTCGGCCTGCCCGCCGATCTCGATCCCGCGCCGCTGGCCGACGGTGTAATGGATCAGCCCGCGATGGCGACCGAGCACCTGCCCGGCGAGATCGACGATCTCGCCCGCCGTTTCCGCTTCCGGCCGGACCTTGCGGACGACGCCGGCATAATCGCCGTCGGGAACGAAGCAGATGTCCTGGCTGTCCGGCTTGGCGGCGACGCCGAGGCCGAGTTCGGCGGCGAGGGCGCGGACCGCCGGCTTCGGCATGCCGCCGAGCGGGAAGCGCAGGAAGTCGAGCTGCTCCGCCGTGGTCGCGAACAGGAAATAGCTCTGGTCGCGGGCCGGGTCGGCGGCGCGGTGCAGTTCCGGCCCGGCCGGACCGACGACGCGGCGGACGTAATGGCCGGTCGCCAGGCAATCGGCGCCCAGTTCGCGCGCCAGGCCGAGCAGGTCGGTGAACTTCACCCCCATGTTGCACATCACGCAGGGGATCGGCGTGCGCCCGGCGAGATATTCGTCGGCGAACGCCTCGATCACCGATTCGCGAAAGCGGCTTTCATGGTCGAACACGTAATGGGCGATGCCGAGCCGGTCACAGACCTGGCGCGCGTCGCGAATGTCCTGTCCGGCGCAGCACGCGCCCTTGCGCCCGGTCGCCGCGCCGTGATCGTAGAGTTGCAGCGTCACGCCGATCGCCTCCGCCCCGGACCGGGCGGCGAGCGCCGCGACCACCGACGAATCGACGCCGCCGGACATGGCGACGACGATGCGGCGGGCGGCAAGCGGCGGGGATAACTGGAAATCGGCGGACATGCGCAACGGGCCTGACGTGTTTCTGGTGACGTGACAGCCCCATAACGCCGTTCGCCTGCCGGCGGAACCATGTTGGCCGCAGCGGTCCGGCCTTAACCCTTTCTCCACAATTTTGCGGCGAGCGGACGGATGCCGGCGACGATCTGCCGCCGAGTCACCGAAAAGGCACAGCCGGCTTTACGCCCTCTTCAGCCTTCGTCCCTACAACAAAGGGTCGGGGCGACGGTTGAAGGGCAACGACGCGGCATGGACCTGGGTTTCGCACGACTGGATCGACAAGGCGCGGTGCCCCGGCCCGCGCGCGACCTGCCCGTGCTGCTCGCCGGCCTCGCCAGCCGCCAGATGACCAGCCCGACCGCGCGTGCCCAGGCCGCGCTGGCCGCGCCGGTGCGCGTTTCGGACCCGACGCTGGACGGCATGGTCGCGCTGTTCGGACGCGGTGTTCAGCGGGTGTCAGGCAGCTTCAACCCCGCGGTCGCGGCGCTGCTAACCCAAACTACACCAACATGACCGGGGTTTTTACCTTGCCGTTTCAGCGTTCCTAAAACGGCCGGGCGTAAGAGTGTCGACGCAGTGAAGATCGGGGTGCGTATTCCCCCCGCGTACAGAGGTAAGAATGATCGAGAACCAGAAAATCCGTCCCGCCCAGGTTATCGGCCCGCTCGGCGAGCCGCTGACGTTGGAGACGCTGCCGCCTGCCGACACCACCCGCTGGGTGGTCCGGCGCAAGGCGGAAGTCGTCGCGGCGGTGAACGGCGGTCTGCTCTCGGTCGACGAGGTGTGCGACCGCTACAACCTGACGGTGGAGGAATTCGCCGGCTGGCAGCGCGCGGTCGACCGTTCCGGCATGCCGGGGCTGCGCGTCACCCGCATCCAGCATTACAAGTCGCTGTACGAACGCCAGCAGAAATACTGAGCCGCGTCGCCAGTAATCGACAGGACAATCCCGCAACCGGCCCGGCCATCGGCGGCGCGGCGCAGGACGCCGCCGAAACAATCTGGTCTTTTGACCGGAACCAGTTCATCCTCTCACGCGTCTTTGCGGACACCATCCTGGCGGATGGGGCAAAAGCAGGAGGGATGCTATGGGTATCATCATCTGGTTGGTTGTCGGTGGCGTCATCGGGTGGTTGGCGAGCCTGGTCATGCGGACCGACGCCCAGCAGGGCGTTCTGCTCAACATCGTCGTCGGCGTCGTCGGCGCGTTCATCGGCGGGCTGATCTTTTCGGGCGGTTCGATCAACAACGCCCCGCTGACCGTCTATTCTTTCCTGGTATCCCTGGTCGGCGCGATCATCTTGCTGGCCATCGTCAACCTGATCCGGCGCGGCAGCGTCCGCTGATACCGGCTATCGCGGCCGGCGCCCCGGTAAGGGCGCCGGCCGCAGCCATATCCACCGTTATTGCAGCTCGAAGCGGACGCTGAGCGTCACGCCGACCTGCTGTTCGCCAGCGACAACCTTGCTCTGCGGCGCCGCCGCCGCCATGTCGAAACTGCGCGCCATCATCACCGGCCTGGGCTGGGCGATGCCGCCGCTTTCGCTGATCGAGACGATGCGCTTCACCTGCAGCCCCGCCGCCTTGGCATAGAGTTCCGCGCGGGCGCGGGCGATCTTCACCGCCGCCAGCCGTGCTTCGTCCAGCGCCTCTTCCGGCTTGTCCAGCGTCAGGTCCGGCCCGGAGATTTCGTTCGCCCCTTCCCGGACCAGCGCGTCGAGCACCGGCCCGGCATTGGCGATGTCGCGGAAGCGGACGCTGATCTGGTTCGACGCCTGATAGCCGGTCAGCACCGGTGGCTTGTTCTGTTCATAGCGATATTGCGGGCTGAGCGCGATCCGCGCCGTCTGCATGTCACGGTCGGCGATGCCGGCGCGCTTCAGCGCGGTGACGACCCGGTCGACCCGCGCCGCATTGTCGCGCATCGCCGTCGCCGCGTCGGCGGCGGTGGTGGTGACGCCGGCGGTGATCAGCGCGACGTCCGGCACCCGCGTCGTCTCGCCGGTCGCCTCGATGTCGAGCAGCGTGCCGGCGACCGGCGTGACCGGCACCGCCGTCTGCGCGGCCAGCGGGGCGGCAGCGGCGGCCAGGGCCAGCGGAACGAGAGCGGTCTTCATACGAATATTCCTCCATACGCAACGGGATACGGGCGCATTCAGCACGCCCGGCCTGCATCGCCGATGAACGGCGGCTTCAGCGGGTGCGCGACCACATGACCAGGCGGTAGAGGATCAGCAGCACCGCCGCGCCGACCGCCGCCGCGCCGTGGATCGCCAGCCCGCCGTCGCCGCCGATGTCGGCGGCGCGGCAGGCAAAGCCCGCGAGCAACGCGCCGGCAATGCCAAGCAGGATGGTGACGATGAAGCCGCCGGGGTCGCGCCCCGGCATGGCCAGCTTGCCGACAACCCCGATGACGAGGCCGATCGCGATCCAGACCGGCACATATTCCATGCCGCCTCCTTTGCCTGACTGTATCGCCGCTGCAACGACACCGGAAAAACGTCTGCCCATATGGCAAGGAAATCAAGCGTCATGCGGCGGATCGACGACGATCCCGCTTGGGTCCGCCGCCGGTTTCGGTTATAAGCGCGGCCGCGTCCGGCGGCGGCGCATCCCCGACCAGCGACAACAGCCTTTCAAAACGTGCCTTGAGCCGGGTGACTTATTGATATAATACAGTCACGCGCCAGTCGTTCAAGGCGGAAAGTGAGAGACATGAATTACGAGGGTGGCTTTTCCCACGACGCCGACGTGATCGCGCAGGATCCGCCGCCCCGGCGCTGGACCCGCAGGCGGATCGCCATTGCCGCGGCCATCGCCGTCGCGATCGTCGCCGCGCTCGCCTTCTATCTGCACGGCAAAAGCGCGGCCCCGGCCGACGGCGCCGCCGCGCAGCAGCAACAGCCGACGGTCACCGTTTTCGTCCCCGGCCGCCAGTCGGTCGATCATGAGATCAATGCGACCGGATCGCTGGCGGCGCAGGTCGACATGCCGGTCGCCGTCGTCGGCGAAGGCGGCATGGTGACGCGGGTACTCGTTCAGCCCGGCCAGTGGGTCGGCGCCGGCGCGGTGCTGGCGACGATCGAGCGTTCGGTGCAGACCCAGCAGGTCGCCCAGCAGCAGGCGGCGCTGAACGTCGCGCGCGCCGATGCCCGCATCGCGCAGGCTAACCTCGACCGCGCGCTGCAACTGGTCGATCGCGGGTTCATTTCCAAGGCGCAGGTCGAACAGTTGCAGGCGACCCGCGACGCCGCCAATGCCCGCGTCGGCCTGGCGCAGGCCCAACTGAGCGAGATGCGGGCGCGCACCGGCCGGCTCGACATCCGCGCCCCCGCCGCCGGGCTGGTCCTGACCCGCGCGGTCGAGCCGGGCCAGGTCGTCGGTTCCGGCACCGGCACGCTGTTCCGCATGGCGCGAGGCGGCGAACTGGAGTTGCGCGCGCAACTGAGCGAGGACGACATGACCCGGCTGAAGGTCGGGGCGTCCGCCACCGTCATCCCGGTCGGTTCCGACAAGAGCTTCGCCGGCCGCATCTGGCAGTTGTCGCCGGTGATCAACCCCGACACGCGGCAGGGCATCGCCCGCATCGCCCTGCCTTACGACCCGGCGCTGCGCCCCGGCGGCTTTGCTCAGGCGTCGATCCTTGCCGGGACCGATTCGGTGCCGCTCGTCCCCGATTCGGCGGTGCAGAGCGACGACAAGGGCAGCTTCGTCTACGTCATCGGCAAGGACAATGTCGCGGAGCGCCGCGCGATCACCGTCGGCCAGGTGACCGACCGCGGCGTGTCGATCACCAGCGGGCTGGACGGCGGCGAGCAGGTCGTGATGTCGGCCGGCGGCTTCCTCAGCCCGGGGCAGAAGGTGCGCCCGGTCCCCCACAAGGCCGGCTGAGAGGCGCCCCGGCATGAACTTCCGCAACATCTCCGCCTGGTCGATCCGCAACCCGGTTCCGCCGCTGGTCATCTTCATCGCGCTGACGCTGGCGGGGATCGTCTCGTTCATGCGGATGGACGTGCAGAACGACCCCGATATCGACTTCCCCGGCGCGATGGTCATCATCACCCAGCCGGGCGCGGCGCCGACTGAGCTGGAAACCCAGGTCACTCAGCGGGTCGAGGCGGCGGTGCGGACGATCGAGGGGATCGACGAGATCAACTCGACCGTCACCGAAGGCCAGTCGCAGACCTTCATCCAGTTCGCGATCGGCACGCCGATCGACCGCGCCGTCACCGACGTGCGCGACAAGCTGTCCCAGATCCGCAGCAATCTGCCCGACGGCATTCTGGAACCGCAGGTCATCCGCCTGTCCACGTCGGGCAACACCCTGGCCTATTACGCCGCCGAAGCGGACGATATGACGCTGGAGGAACTGAGCTGGTACGTCGACAACACCGTCGCCAAGGCGCTGCTGGCGGTGCCGGGCATGGGCGATGTCTACCGCCGAGGCGGCGTCGACCGCGAAATCCGCATCATCCTCGATCCGGCGCGGATGCAGTCCTATGGGTTGACCGCGACGGCGGTGAACAGCCAGTTGCGCCAGGTCAACCTGAACGCCGCCGGCGGCCGTGCCGAAATCGCCGGTTCGGAACAGTCGGTCCGCATCCTCGGCAACGCGCGCAACGCCTATACGCTTGGCCAGACCCAGATCGCGATCGGCAACGGCCGCACCGTCAAGCTGGCCGACATCGCCGACGTGCGCGACCTGTACGCCGAACAGCGCTCGATCTCCCGCACCGGCGGCAAGCAGGTGCTGAGCTTCGGCTTCGAACGCGCCAAGGGCATGTCCGACGTCACCGTCTACGACGGCGCGGCCGAAGTGCTGAAGCAGCTGAACAAGCAGAACCCGAAAGTGTCCTTCACCCAGCTGTTCACCAACGTCGACTACACCAAGGAACAATATCATTCGGCGATGAACGCGATGGTCGAAGGCGCGGTGCTCGCGGTCATCGTCGTCTTCCTGTTCCTGCGCGACTGGCGGGCGACGATCATCTCGGCGCTGGCGATCCCGCTGTCGGCGATCCCGACCTTCTGGTTCATGGACCTGATGGGTTTCACGCTGAACAGCCTGACCCTGCTCGGCCTCAGCCTCGTCGCCGGCGTGCTGGTCGATGACGCGATCGTCGAGATCGAGAATATCGTGCGCCATATGCGGATGGGCAAATCCGCCTATCAGGCGGCGATCGACGCCGCCGACGAAATCGGCCTCGCCGTGCTCGCCACCACTTCCACCATCGTCGCGGTGTTCCTGCCGGTCGGGATGATGCCGGGCGTGACCGGCCAGTTCTTCAAGAATTTCGGCCTGACCGTGGTCGCCGCGGTGCTGATGAGCCTTGCCGTCGCGCGGATGATCACGCCGATGATGGCCGCCTATTTCCTCCACGCCCACGGCCACCAGAAACACGGCGAAGGCCGGATGATGGACCTGTACATGTCGGTCCTGCGCTGGACGCTGCGCCACCGCTGGTGGACGGTCGGCGCCGGGGCCGTGGCCTTCGCGATGACCTTGCTGGTGTTCAGCCAGCTACCGATGACCTTCCAGCCGGCGATCAATTCCGACACCAGCCGGATCGCGATCAAGATGGTGCCGGGCACCACGCTGGAACAGACGACGGCGATGGCCGACCGGGTCGCGGCGATGATGGAAAAGCGCACCGACGTGGTCGAGGGCACGTTCGAGCGCATCGACGTCGGCAGCGCCACCATCTATCTGCGCCTGCGCAAGGACCGGCCGATGTCGAGCGTCGACTTCGAACGCTCGGTCGCGCCGGAACTGGCGCGCATCCCCGACGCACGGGTCAATTTCCAGTCGCAGTTCGGCGGCGGCGGCGGCAGCAACCGCGATATATCGATCACGCTGGGCAGCGACGACCCGGACAAGCTGAACGAAACCGCGCGCCACATCCTCGATGAAATGAGCCACCTGCGCGAAATCGTCGCGCCGCGCATCGAGGGCAATCTGCAGCGCCCCGAAATCGTGCTGACCCCGCGCCTGGACCTTGCCGCCCAACTGGGCGTCACCACCCAGGCGCTGAGCCAGGCGATCCGCATCGCAACGCTGGGCGAGATCGACCAGAACAGCGCCAAATTCTCGCTGTCCGACCGCCAGATCCCGATCCGCGTCGCGCTGAACGAGGATTCGCGCCAGCGGCTGGCGACGATCCGCAATCTGCCGGTACAGACGCTGACCGGCGGGTCGGTGCCGCTGTCCGTCGTCGCCGATATCGGCTTCGGCGCCGGCCCGACCCAGATCGACCGCAACAACCAGGTCCGCCGCCTGACCATCGGCGCCGATCTGGCGCCGGGGCTGGTCAGCGGCCAGGCGATGGAAAAGATCAACAAGCTGCCGTCGTTGCAGAATCTGCCGATGGGGGTCAGCCGCCTGATCCTCGGCGATTCGAAATGGCAGCAGGAAATGCTGGTCAATTTCGCAATCGCCGTCGTCGCCGGCGTGCTGCTGGTGTTCGGCGTGCTGGTCCTGCTCTACCGCAGTATGATGGCGCCGCTGGTCAACATGGGCTCGCTGCTGCTCGCCCCGCTCGGCGGCGGGCTGGCGCTGCTACTGACCGGCAACCCGCTATCGCTGCCGGTGTTCATCGGCGTGCTGATGCTGCTCGGCATCGTCGGCAAGAATTCGATCCTGCTCGTCGATTTCGCGCTGGAGGAGATTCACAAGGGCGTTCCCAAATACGAGGCGATCATGGACGCCGGCCACAAGCGCGCCCAGCCGATCGTGATGACCACGGTGGCGATGGTCGCCGGCATGGTGCCGACGGCGATCGCATTGACCGGCGACGGCGCCTGGCGCGCGCCGATGGGCATCACCGTGATCGGCGGGCTGATCCTGTCGACACTGCTGACCCTGCTGATCGTGCCTGCCGCGTTCAGCCTGGCCGTCGGCTTCGAACGCTGGCTCGGCCCGCGCCTGTCCAAACACCTGACCAACGGCGGCGCCTCCGCCCCGCCGCCGCCCGCAAGCCAGCCGGCGGAGTGACCGCTTTGTCCGCCCGCCCTTTTCCGGTCGGGCGGACAAAGGGGTTGAACCATTCCGCCTCCGGTTCATTCTGATCGCATGAGTTTCTTTACCCGCGCCCGGCTCGACCGCCTGCACACGCCGCAAAGCTATGCCGGCATGCGCGCGACCGCGACCGGCCTACTGCTGGTGATGGCGGCGGTCTATCTTGCCGCCCGCCATTTCGAGCCTGTCCACCCGGTCGCCGGCTTCGTGCGCGCCTTTGCCGAAGCGGCGATGGTCGGCGGGCTGGCCGACTGGTTCGCGGTCACCGCGCTGTTCCGCCACCCGCTGCACCTGCCGATCCCGCACACCGCGATCATTCCGCGCAACAAGGACCGGATCGGCGATACGCTGGCGCTGTTCCTGCGCGACAATTTCCTGACCCCGTCCGTGGTCGCGCGGCGGATGCGGGGTGTCGACGTCGCCGGCGCCGCCGGCCGTTTCCTGACCGCGCCGACGGTGGGCGGCGAGGGGCGGCTGCGCGACGGCGCCTCGCGGCTCGTCGCCGACATATTGGGCGCGCTCGACCAGGAACGGCTGGGCGGCATGGTCAAGGGCGCGATCGTCCAGCGCATCGCCGCCATCGATTTCGCGCCGATTCTTGGCCAGGCGCTGAGCGCCGCGGTCAAGGAGGACCGCCACGTCCCGCTGCTCGACGGCACGATCCGCTGGGCCGGACGGGCACTGGAGGCGAACGAGCACCTGATCCGCGCGATGATCCACGAACGCGCCGGCGCGGTGATGCGGTGGACCGGGCTGGACGAAACGCTGGCCAACAAGATCATCGACGGCCTGCTGCGTCTGCTCGACGAGATGAGCGTCGACCCGGCGCACCCGCTGCGGGTCCGCGCCGAAGAAGGACTGAACGCGCTGGCCGAGGACCTGCAGAGCGAGGAACGGCTGCGCCGCCGCGTTGCCGATCTGCGCGACGCCCTGCTCGACAACCCGGCGATGCGCCACTGGATCGACGGGCTGTGGGAACAGGCGCGCGCCGCGCTGCTCGATGCGGTCAACGACCCCGGATCGGCGATGAGCGGCCGACTGGGCGAGATGGCGAAGCAGCTTGGCGAGGCGCTGCAACAGGACGAAAGGCTGCGCCTGACGATCAACCGCTTCGTTCGCCGCGCCGCCGTCGGCGGGGCCGCGCGCTACGGCGACGGCATCGTCACGCTGGTGTCGGACACGATCCGCGGCTGGGACGCACGCACCGTGACCGACCGGCTGGAAGCCGCCGTCGGCCGCGACCTGCAATATATCCGGGTCAACGGCACGCTGGTCGGCGGCCTTGTCGGCCTGACCATTCACGCGCTGAATCACATCAGCTAGGCCGGCGCGCTCCGCCGGCCCCGTGACCTGCCGCCCCTGGCAATAACGGCCCGGCTGTTCAGTCGCCGCCGGCGCGCTCGATCGCGGCGCCAACCGCCTGCAACTTTTCCTCCAGCCGCTCATAGCCGCGGTCGAGGTGATAGATGCGGGCGACATGGGTCTCGCCTTCCGCCGCCAGCCCGGCGATGATCAGGCTCATCGACGCGCGCAGGTCGGTCGCCATCACCTGCGCGCCGTGCAGCCGGTCTACCCCGGCGACGACGGCGGTGCGGCCGGAAACGCGGATGTCGGCGCCCATCCGCGCCAGTTCCGGCACGTGCATGTAGCGGTTCTCGAAGATCGTCTCGGTCAGCACGCTCGACCCCTCGGCCAGCGCCAGCAGCGCCATGAACTGCGCCTGCATGTCGGTGGCGAAACCGGGGTAGGGCGCGGTCGACAAGGTCAGCGGGCGGATCGGCCCGTTGGCGGCGACGCGGAGCCCGTCGGGCAGTTCCTCGACATGAATGCCGGCTTCGACCAGCGCGGCGATCGTCGCCCGCATCTCGTCGGCGCAGGCACCGATCAGGTCGAGCGCGCCGCCGGTCATCGCCGCGGCGCAGGCATAGCTGCCGGCCTCGATCCGGTCGGCCATCACCTTGTAGGTGGCGCCATAGAGTTTTTTTACCCCGTCGATGACCAGCCGGCTGTCGCCGATGCCGCCGATCCGCGCGCCCATCGCCACCAGGCAGCGGCACAGGTCGACGATCTCCGGTTCGCGTGCCGCATTGTCGAGGACGGAGCGCCCACTGGCCAGCACCGCCGCCATGACGGCATTTTCGGTCGCGCCGACCGATACGACCGGGAAGGTGAAATCGCCACCGGGCAGCCGCCCGCCCGGCGCCACCGCCTTCACATAGCCGGCGGCCAGCTCGATTTCCGCGCCCAGCGCCTCCAGCGCCTTCAGATGCAGGTCGATCGGCCGGTTGCCGATCGCGCAGCCGCCGGGCAGCGACACCGTCGCCTCGCCCGCCCGCGCGACCAGCGGGCCGAGCACCAGGATCGACGCGCGCATCTTGCGGACGATGTCGTAGGGCGCGACCGTCGATGTGACGCGGTTGGCGCGCAGCGTCATCACCCGGCCGAAATCCGCCGGGCTGGCGCCTTCGATCGTCGTCGAGACGCCCATCTGGTTGAGCAGATGGCCGAACGCATCGACATCGGCCAGCCGCGGCAAATTGCGCAATGTCAGCGGCTCGTCGGTCAGCAGCGCGCAGGGCAGCAGGGTCAGCGCCGCGTTCTTGGCGCCCGAAATCGGCAACCGGCCCTCAAGCCGCCTGCCACCGGTGATGATGATGCGATCCATGGATGCGATCTAAAGCATCCGGTGGAACTGTGGGAGCCGGTTTTTCGTGGGTGGGGTTGGTGCGTCCCTCGACTGCGCTCGGGATGAACGGGTTGAGGCAGGGATTGGGATCACCCGTCATCGCGCGCCGCGACGCGGCGCGGCGATCCCGCTGTGCCGGCCCGCGCCGCCTACGCCTTCTCCAGCGTGCATTGCAGCGGGTGCTGGTTCTGGCGGGCGAAGTCGATGACCTGGTTGACCTTGGCTTCCGCCACTTCGTAGCTGAACACGCCGCAGACGCCGACGCCCTTCTGGTGGACGTGCAGCATCACCCGCGTCGCCGCCTCCATGTCCATGCGGAAGAAGCGCTGGAGGACGAGGACGACGAACTCCATCGGCGTGTAATCGTCGTTCAGCATCAGCACCTTATAGGGCGCCGGCTTCTTCGTTTGCGTGCGTGTGCGGGTGGCGACGCCAAGGCCGGTGCCTTCGTCGTCCCCCTCGCCGGTCTTGCGGGTTGCCATCGTCGTGCGAAGCATTTGGTGCATGGGCTGAGAATATGGCATCGCCGGCCCCAAGGGCAAGGGCACGAATGGCTTAACCCTTTCCACCGCCGATCGCCGCCGGCCGCTTGTCATCCCCCGGCCGACTGCCCATTTCGGGCGCCCGAAGCGCCCTTGCCTCGCGCGAACAAATCTGGAACAAAGCCGGCCATGCTCACCCATATTTCCGTGCGCGGCGCGCGCGAGCACAACCTGAAGGGCGTCGACGTCGACCTGCCGCGCGACTCGCTGATCGTCATCACCGGCCTGTCCGGCAGCGGCAAGTCCAGCCTGGCGTTCGACACCATCTATGCCGAGGGGCAGCGCCGCTATGTCGAGTCGCTGTCGGCCTATGCCCGCCAGTTCCTCGAAATGATGCAGAAGCCGGACGTCGACCATATCGAGGGCCTGTCGCCGGCGATCTCGATCGAGCAGAAGACGACCAGCCGCAACCCGCGCTCGACCGTCGCCACCGTCACCGAAATCTACGATTACATGCGCCTGCTGTGGGCGCGGGTCGGCATCCCCTATTCACCCGCCACCGGCCTGCCGATCGCCGCGCAGACGGTGACCCAGATGGTCGACCGGGTAACGGCACTGCCGGAAGGCAGCCGCCTCTATCTGCTCGCCCCGGTCGTGCGCGGCCGCAAGGGCGAATACCGCAAGGAACTGGCCGAATGGCAGAAGGCCGGCTTCACCCGCGTCCGCATCGACGGGCAGTTCTACGACATCGAGGAGGCGCCCGCCCTCGACAAGAAATACAAGCATGACATCGAGGTTGTCGTCGACCGCATCGTCGTGCGCGGCGACCTCGGCACCCGGCTGGCCGATTCGTTCGAAACCGCCCTGAAGCTGGCCGACGGCCTTGCCTATGTCGACCCGGCCGATGCCGGCGGCGCCGGGGACAACGCGGAAGCGGACGGGCAGAAAGGCGGCATGAAGCTGGATTATGCACCGCCCGGCCGCATCGTCTTTTCGGAAAAATTCGCCTGCCCGGTCTCCGGCTTCACCATTGCCGAGATCGAACCGCGGCTGTTCAGCTTCAACGCGCCGCAGGGTGCCTGCCCGGCCTGCGACGGGCTGGGCGAAAAACTGGTCTTCGACGAGGATCTTGTCGTTCCCAACCACGCGCTGTCGATCAAGAAGGGCGCAATCGTCCCCTGGGCCAAATCCAACCCGCCCAGTCCCTATTACATGCAGGTGCTGGCCAGTCTGGCCGCCGAATTCGACTTCGCGCTCGACACGCCCTGGCAGGCCCTGTCGGCCGACGTCCACGACACGATCCTCTACGGCACCAAGGGCAAACCGGTCACCCTGCGCTTTCAGGACGGGCGCAAATCCTATGAGGTGAAGAAGCCGTTCGAAGGGGTGATCGGCAACCTCAACCGCCGCCTGCTCCAGACCGAGAGCGCGTGGATGCAGGAGGAGCTGGGCAAATACCAGTCGGCGGCGCCGTGCGAGGTCTGCCACGGCGCGCGGCTGAAGCCGGAGGCATTGGCGGTCAAGCTGGCGATGACCGACATCAGCGCCGCGACCCGGCTGTCGGTGGTCGACGCGCTCGCCTGGTTCACCGCCCTGCCCGACCAGCTTTCCGACCAGCAGCGCCGGATCGCCGAACGCATATTGAAGGAAATCGTCGAACGGCTCGGCTTCCTCAACAATGTCGGCCTCGATTACCTGAACCTCGACCGGACCAGCGGCACCCTGTCCGGCGGGGAGAGCCAGCGCATCCGCCTCGCCAGCCAGATCGGCAGCGGCCTGTCTGGCGTGCTCTACGTGCTCGACGAACCGTCGATCGGCCTGCACCAGCGCGACAACGACATGCTGCTCGTCACGCTGCGCCGGCTGCGCGACCTGGGCAACACCGTCATCGTCGTCGAACATGACGAGGACGCGATCCGCCAGGCCGACTATATCGTCGACATGGGGCCGGGCGCCGGCGCGCATGGCGGCCGGGTCGTCGCCAGCGGCACCCTGCCGGAACTGCTCGCCCATGAAGGCAGCATCACCGCCGACTATCTCGCCGGGCGGCGGCAGATCGCGGTGCCGGCGAAGCGGCGCAAGGGCAGCGGCAAGGCGCTGACCGTGCGCGGCGCCACCGCCAACAACCTGAAATCGGTGACCGCCAGCATCCCGCTCGGCACCTTCACCTGTATCACCGGCGTGTCCGGTTCCGGCAAGTCGAGCCTGACGATCGACACGCTCTACGCCACCGCCGCGCGCCAGCTGAATGGCGCCCGGCTGCTCGCCGGCCAGCACGCCGGGATCGACGGGCTGCAGCATCTCGACAAGGTCATCGACATCGACCAGTCGCCGATCGGCCGCACTCCGCGCAGCAACCCGGCGACCTATACCGGCGCTTTCACCACCATCCGCGACTGGTTCGCCGGCCTGCCGGAAAGCGCGGCGCGCGGCTACAAGCCGGGCCGGTTCAGCTTCAACGTCAAGGGCGGCCGCTGCGAGGCGTGCAAGGGCGACGGGGTGCTGAAGATCGAAATGCACTTCCTGCCCGACGTCTACGTCACCTGCGATGTGTGCAAGGGCGCCCGCTACAACCGCGAGACGCTGGAGGTGAAGTTCAAGGGGCACAGCATCGCCGACGTGCTCGCCATGACGGTCGAGGATGCGGCGGAGTTCTTCAAGGCGGTGCCGCCGATCCGCGACAAGATGGCGATGCTGGTCGAAGTCGGCCTCGGCTATATCAAGGTCGGACAACAAGCGACGACGCTGTCCGGCGGCGAGGCCCAGCGCGTCAAGCTGGCCAAGGAGTTGAGCCGCCGGGCGACCGGCAACACCCTCTACATCCTCGACGAGCCGACCACCGGCCTGCATTTCGAGGATGTCCGCAAATTGCTGGAAGTGCTGCATGCGCTGGTCGACCAGGGCAACAGCGTCGTCGTCATCGAGCATAATCTCGACGTGATCAAAACCGCCGACTGGATCGTCGACCTTGGGCCGGAAGGCGGCGTCAAGGGCGGCGAGGTGATCGCCAGCGGCACGCCGGAAGTTGTAGCCAGGGAACCGCGCAGCTTCACCGGCCGCTACCTCGCGCCGCTTCTCGCCGGCGCGGCGGCGGCGGAGACGGACACGGAACCGACGACGCCGGCACGCCGCAAATCTCCGCGCAAGGCTGCCGCGCGCTAGGCACCCTCCGCGCCCGCCTTTGCACCGACAACTGCCCGGTCATCGCGCCGGGCGCCGGCCTGCGGTGCCCCTCTCGCCCACGGTGCCGTTCCCGCGCTGCACATTCGCGGCGGCACCATGCGCCACCAACGCCGTGGCTCAATTACCCCGACAATCGGCCTTTGGTCGGATATGGCGGGCGCCACCCCCATGCTAGGCTCGACCGTGTCTGTGGGGAGACAGTGAATGGGCGATAGGATCGCGAGCCGGCCCTGGCACCTGTGGCTGACCGGCCTGATGGGGGTTGCCTGGAACGGCTTCGGCGCCTTTGACTATATCATGACCGAATCCCGCAACGCCGCCTATATGGCGGCCTTTCCGCAAGATCAGCTGGTGTATTTCTACGGCTTTCCGTTGTGGGCGACCGCGGGCTGGGCACTGGGCGTTTGGGGCGGGGTGGCCGGCGCGCTGCTGCTGTTGCTGCGCAGCCACTGGGCGGTGCTCGCCTTCACCATATCGCTGTGCGGCCTGGCGATCGCGACGATTTACCAGATGGCCGCGCCGATCCCCGCCAGCCTGCGTACCGCCGAGGCCCTTGCGATGACCGGCGCGATCTGGATCATCGCCCTGTTGCTGCTCTGGTACACCCTGCGCATGCGTGGGCGTGGGGTGTTGCGGTAAGCCCCGTCTGACATCTCCGTCATCGCGCGGCGCCTTTTCGGGCGGGGCGCGATGACGGAATCCGTGGCCGCTCAGTCGTGCTCCCGCCCGCCGGCGCCCATATACAGTTCCGAGCCGGTTTCGCGGAACTTCTCGCTCATCTGCTTCATCCCGGCTTCCGCGTCTTCGGCGGCGAGGAAGCCGGTGCTGTCCTGATTCTGCTTCGCGGCGAACTCCCGGACTTCCTGGGTGATCTTCATCGAACAGAATTTAGGGCCGCACATCGAACAGAAATGCGCGGTCTTGGCGCCTTCGGCCGGCAGGGTCTGGTCGTGATACTGCTCCGCCGTGTCGGGATCGAGCGACAGGTTGAACTGGTCGCGCCAGCGGAATTCGAAGCGGGCGCGGCTGAGCGCGTCGTCGCGCAGCTTGGCCGCCGGGTGGCCCTTGGCCAGATCGGCGGCGTGGGCGGCAAGCTTGTAGGTGACGACGCCGACCTTCACGTCGTCGCGGTCGGGCAGGCCGAGATGTTCCTTCGGCGTCACGTAACAGAGCATCGCGGTGCCGAACCAGCCGATCATCGCCGCGCCGATCGCCGAGGTGATGTGGTCATAACCCGGCGCGATGTCGGTGGTCAGCGGCCCGAGCGTGTAGAACGGCGCCTCGCCGCACGCCTCCAGCTGCTTGTCCATATTGGCCTTGATCTTGTGCATCGGCACATGGCCTGGCCCCTCGATCATCACCTGGACGTCATGACGCCAGGCGATCTGGGTCAGCTCGCCCAGCGTCGCCAGTTCGGCGAACTGCGCCTCGTCATTGGCATCGGCGATCGATCCGGGGCGCAGGCCGTCGCCCAGGCTGAAGGCAATGTCATAGGCCTGCATGATCTCGCAGATGTCCTCGAACCGGGTGTAGAGGAAGCTCTCCTTGTGGTGGGCGAGGCACCATTTCGCCATGATCGAGCCGCCGCGGCTGACGATGCCGGTCACCCGCTTCGCGGTCATCGGCACGAACGGCAGGCGCACGCCGGCATGGATGGTGAAATAGTCGACGCCCTGTTCCGCCTGCTCGATCAGCGTGTCGCGGAAGATGTCCCAGGTCAGGTCCTCGGCAATGCCGCCGACCTTTTCCAGCGCCTGATAGATCGGCACCGTGCCGATCGGCACCGGCGAATTGCGGACGATCCATTCGCGGGTGTCGTGGATGTTGCGGCCGGTCGACAGGTCCATCACCGTGTCGGCGCCCCAGCGGATCGACCAGACCAGTTTGTCGACCTCGCTCGCCACGTCCGACGCGACCGCGCTGTTGCCGATATTGGCGTTGATCTTGACCAGGAAGTTGCGGCCGATCGCCATCGGCTCGGTTTCCGGGTGGTTGACGTTGGCGGGGATGATCGCGCGGCCGCGCGCCACTTCGTCCCGCACAAATTCGGGCGTCACGTAATCGGGGATGGCGGCGCCGAAATCCTGCCCGTCGCGGATCTGGTTGGCGATTTGTTCACGCCCCAGATTTTCGCGGATCGCGACATATTCCATTTCCGGCGTGATGATGCCCTGCCGCGCGTAATGCATCTGGGTGACGTTGCCGCCCGGTTTGGCGCGAAGCGGCCGGCGGCCGGTCGCCGGGAATTGCGGCACCCCGCCGGACCGGTCCGGGCCAAGCTGGCCGTTGTCCTCCGGCCGGATTTCCCGCCCGCTATAGCGCTCGACGTCGCCGCGCGCCTCGATCCAGGCGCGGCGCCGTTCGGGCAGGCCGGCCATGATGTCGATCACCGCGTCCGGGTCGGTATAAGGGCCACTGGTGTCGTAGACGTTCAGCGGCGGTTCGCCGGATGACGGCTCCAGCGCGATCTCGCGCATCGCCACGCCCAGCGGGCCGACATGCACCTTGCGGCTGCCGCGAATGGCGCCGGTCGTCACCTTCAGTTCGGTACGCGCGGGAATGTCGGCCATCTTCACTCTCCATCAGGGCGGAGAGCGGACGCGGTTTTCCGGTGAAAAGCCGCTCCCTCCCTCCGCCGGTATCAACCGGATCAGGTTCAGCGGGTCGCGGCCGTGACAGCCGCCTCTCAGCCGCTCGCGCGGCCCCCCGGGGACAAGCCGCGATCCTAAGCCATCGCGCCGGATAAGGGAAGCGTCAGAAGGTGTAGCCGACGCCGACCGCGCCGACCCATTGGTTCGCGTCTCCGGCGACGGAAACCAGCGGCGATCGCTTGAAATCGCCGAGCAGCCGCGCATAGCCGCCGAGCGCGAACAGGCTCCATCCGCGCCGGAGGTCGCCGGACAGCGACTGGCCGATCAACAGTTTGGCATTAATGTCCTTCACCCCGCCGCCGGGCGTATAGGCCGGCAGGCCGCTCGCCGCCGCCCCGGCCGGGGTCACGCCGAAATAGTAGCGGGCATAGTCGCCGCCGACGATATTCGCCGCCGCCGCCAGCCCGACATAGGTCGTGCGGCTGAGCGGCGTGCCGTAGCTGAGTGTCGGCGAGACGACGAAGCTGCCATGCGCGCCGGCGACGTCATGCTGCCATGATACCGAAAGCGACAGCGTATCGTAGGCGCTGGTGACGACTCCGGTCTTGCCGATGCCGGCATAGCCGCCCAGTTCGACCGCGACCGACCGCTTGCCGAGCGCCGATACCCGCGCATCGCCAAGCTTGCGGGTCGTGCGGTTCAGGTTGACCCCGGCGACCGGCCCGAACTGGATGTCGAGCGCACCGGCCGGTTCGCGGACCAGATCGACATACAGGGTGGTGCCGACGGTCGAGAAGGCGAAGCCGGACAGCTTGCCGCGAACCACCCCGCCCGGCACGAAGCGGGTCGAATCGGCGCCGTCGTAGCGCGGCACCAATGCCCCGCCGATGCCGACCGTCACCGTGTCGCGATCCGGGTCGAACCCGTCATCCGCCTGCGCCATCGCCGGCGCCCCGCCGCTCAGCAGCCACAGCACCAGCCCCGTTGCGACCCCGCCGCGCGCGCCCGTCATCCTCACGCATGATCCTTTTCAGGTTTGTCGCGACGCCAACGTCCTGAACCCGGGGAAAGTTGCGCCGCGCTACGCCACGCCCAAGCCTTTCATTGCGAGTCGGGCAGGGGCACGGCAATCCTCACGGCTATGTCACCATTGGTGAAGAGATCGCTTCGCTACGCTCGCAATGACGGAAAAGCCGGGCGCCGAACCGCTAGATCCGCTCGCCGGTCAGCCGCTGGCAGATCAGGTCGAGCTGGTCGAGCGTAGCATAGGCAATGCTGACCGTGCCGCTGGCGCCGCTATGGGCGATCTTCACCTTCAGGCCCAATATGTCGGCAAGCTGCCGTTCCAACGCGGCGACATCGGCATTGCCTTCGCCGGACACGCGCTGGGCCTTCGTGCCATCGCCCCCCTTCGCCACACGGGCCAGGCGCTCGGTTTCGCGCACCGACAGGCCACGGGCGATCACCTCGGCGGCCAGCTTCTCCGGGTCGGCGGCGGTGACCAGCGCACGGGCGTGGCCCATATTCAGCCCACCATTGGCGACCATCGTCTGCACCGCCGGCGGCAGGTCGAGCAGCCGCATCATATTGGCGACGTGACTGCGCGACTTGTGGACCAGCCGGCCCAGCGCCTCCTGACTGTGACCGAACCGGTCGATCAGCTTGCGATAGGCGATCGCTTCCTCGATCGCATTCAGGTCCTCGCGCTGGATATTCTCGACCAGCGCGATCTCCAGCGTCTCCGCCTCGTCAAAATCCCTAACGATTACAGGAACTTCGTGTAACTGCGCCCGCTGTGCCGCCCGCCAGCGCCGCTCACCGGCAACGATCTGGTAGCCGCCGGCCAGCGGTCGGACGACGATCGGCTGAATCAGCCCACGCGCCGCGATCGACCGGGCGAGCTCATCCAGAGCATCCTCGTCGAAATGGCGGCGCGGCTGTTCCGGGTGCGGGGCCAGCGCCGCGACCGCGACAAGCTGAACACCGGGCGACCGCCCTTCCGCCGCCGGCGCGACAGGCTCCTCGCGCGCGGTTTCACCGAGCAGCGAGGACAGGCCGCGCCCCAGCCCGCTCGGCCGGCGCTTGCCCGACAGGAACGGATTGCCCGCCGCGTCGCTCATGCCGCCTGCGCAATCCGCGGCAGCCGGCCGATCACTTCTCGCGCCAGCGCGATATAGGCTTCCGAGCCGGGGCAACGATGATCGTAGATCAGCGCCGGCACGCCATAGCTTGGCGCTTCGGACAAGCGGACATTGCGGGGAATGACAGTACGGAACACGACTTCGCCGAGCACGGCCCGCACATCCTGCGCCACCTGCTCGGTCAGGTTGTTGCGCCGGTCGTACATGGTCAGCACGACGCCTAGCATTTTCAACCCAGGGTTGAAGCGCGACCGGATGCGATCGATAGTCTGGAGCAATTGGCTCAACCCCTCCAGCGCGAAAAACTCGCATTGCAGCGGCACCAGCAGCGAATCCGCCGCGACCATCGCGTTGACGGTCAGCAGGCCCAGCGACGGCGGGCAATCGATCAGGCAGATGTCCCAGCGCCCGGCCGGCGCCTCAGCCAGCGCCTTGGCCAGCCGGTGCGTGCGGTCGGCCAGCTCGATCATCTCGATCTCGGCACCAGACAGGTCGACCGTCGCTGCAATCAGGTCGAGGCGCGGCACCTTGGTCGCCAGCGCCGCGTCGACGATCGACGCGGCGCCGGTCACCACAACTTCATAGCTGGTCCGCACCCGCTCGGCGTGGGGAATGCCGAAGCCGGTGGAGCAGTTCCCCTGCGGATCGAGGTCGATCAGCAACACACGCGATCCGGTGGCAGCGAGCGCGGTCGCGAGATTGATCGCGGATGTCGTCTTGCCGACACCGCCCTTCTGGTTGGCCACCGCTACGCAGATCATCGCGTTTTCCTCCGCCGGACGGCCCGCGCCACGACGATCGCGGCATCGCGATCGGTGGCGCTTCGTTCCACGTGGAACGCACCTTGCCACGTTCGTCGCGCGCTTTCCAGTTCGTCGGCCGCCCCCCGGCCCTTCGGCAACACATAAATGGTATTCGGGCCGGAAAAGCGCTGGCAAACGCCGAAAATCCGATCGAGCGGCGCATAAGCGCGCGCCGTGATCGTCCGTGGCGGCGCCGGGATTGCCGCGGTCTCGATCTTTTCGGCAAAGACCACGATCCGATCCGCCAGCCCAAGCGCGTCAGCCGCGCGCATCAGGAATTCCGCCCGCAACCGGCGCGGCTCGACCAGCCAGACAGGCGCTTCGGTAGTCAGGGCGATAACGATACCCGGAAAGCCCGGCCCGGCACCAATGTCCAGCCAGGGACCGTTGGGATCCTCTGCCAGCCCAACCAATTGCGCCGAATCGACAATATGGCGGCCCCAGATCGTTGCCTCTGTCGAACGCGCGATCAGATTCTGTTGCTGGTTCTCTGCCAGCACCAGCGCGACAAACGCCTCGAAGCGCTCCACTGTTTCACGTGGAACAGCCCGCGCCACCAACCACGCCTTCGCTTCCTCTTCGGTCATGCCGCGCGACGGGCCATGGCAAGGATCGCCGCCAGCGCCGCCGGAGTCACCCCGCGCACGCGCTGGGCGGCCGCCAATGTTTCCGGCCGCGCCCGCTCCAGCCGTTCCGCCATCTCGATCGACAGGCCGGGGATGGCGCGATAGTCGAAATCGTCGCGCAGCTTTAGGCCGTCCGCATGAGCCACCGCCGCGATCTCTGCCGCCTGCCGTTCCAGATATGGCGCGTAACGAACGTCCTCGATCAGCTCGCCCAGCGCATCACCGTCCAGCGCCGCCAACCGAGGGTCGAACGCCCGCAGCCGTGCCGGTTCCGCGCTACCCACGGCCAGCCACGCCGCAACCGATCTCGCCTCCAGTTCACTGCGCTCCGGCATGATGGTTTCTGCGTCGACAATCCGGTCGAAGGCCCCGGCCGCGTCGGCCATCGCCGCCGCGCGTGCCCCAAACCATCGCTGCCGTTCCTCGCCGACGCAGCCAAGAGCAATCGCGGCTGGCGTCAACCGGCTGGCGGCGTTGTCAGCCCGCAAGCGTAGGCGATACTCGGCGCGCGCGGTCAGCATGCGATAGGGCTCGGTAACCCCTTGCAAGGTCAGGTCATCAACCAACACCCCGATATAGCTGTCCGCCCGATCGAACCGCACCGGCGGGCGCCCCAGAGCGCGCGCCGCCGCGTTTAGCCCGGCAACCAGGCCCTGCGCCGCCGCTTCCTCATAACCGGTAGTGCCATTGATCTGGCCGGCGCAGAACAGGCCATCCACCCCGCGCACCGCCAGGCCGCCATCAAGCGCGCGCGGATCGACATAGTCATACTCGACCGCATAACCGGGCTGGACGATCCTCGCCCGCTCCAGCCCGTCAATCGTTTCGACCATCGCCTGCTGGACGTCGGCGGGCAGCGAGCTGGATATCCCGTTCGGGTAGACCAGATGGTCGTCAAGCCCTTCCGGCTCAAGGAAAATCTGGTGCCCATCGCGATCGCCGAAGCGGTGGATCTTGTCCTCGATCGACGGGCAGTAACGCGGTCCCAGCCCCTCGATCGCGCCCGAAAACAACGGCGATCGATCGAGTGCGCCACGAATGACCGCATGGGTGCGCGCGTTGGTCCGGGTGATCGCGCATGCAAGCTGCGGCAAGCGCGGACCGCCCGGCAACGCCCCCATCGTCCAGCATTCGGCGTCCGATTCCTGCCGGCGCAAGCGGCTCCAGTCGATCGTGCGTCCATCCAGTCGTGGCGGCGTGCCGGTTTTCAGCCGGGCGAGTGGGAGGCCCAGCCCTTCGATCTGCTCGCCCAACCGGGTCGCCGCGCGCTCGCCGACCCGCCCGCCCGTACTCCGCTCCTCACCACAGAACATCCGGCCGCGCAGGAAGGTGCCGGTCGCCAGCACCACCGCCGTGGCGCTCAGCGTCGCGCCCCCGGCGAGCATCACGCCCGTCACCGCCTCCCCGACCATGGTCAGCGCCGCCGCTTCGCCCTCGACCACGGTCAGGCCGGGCTGCGCGGCGATCAGCCGATGGACGGCCTGCCGGAACAGCCGGCGGTCGGCCTGCACGCGCGGCCCGCGCACCGCCGCGCCTTTGCTGGCATTCAGCATCCGGTGGTGGATGGCGGCACTGTCAGCGGCGCGGGCAATGATGCCGTCAAACGCGTCGACCTCGCGGACAAGATGGCCCTTGCCAAGTCCGCCGATCGCCGGGTTGCACGACATGGCGCCGATCGTCGCGGCCGAAAAACTGACCAGCGCCACCCGCGCGCCAAGCCGGGCGGCGGCACACGCCGCCTCGCAGCCGGCATGACCGCCGCCAATCACGATGACATCGAAGCTGTCCACGGCCGCCCCGCTACACGATTCAGCCGGGTCGAGCAAAATGTTCCACGTGGAACGGGGGCTACTTGCCGATGCAGAATGTCCCGAACAGCGCGTCGAGCATCTCCTCGGTCCCCGCCCGCCCGGTCAGCGCGTCGAAACAGGCGCGGGCGAGCCGCAGATGCTCGGCCCGCAGCAGGTCGTCGTCCAGGGCCAGCGCCGCTGCAACATGCTCCGCCACCGCCGCGACCGCATCGCGCTGGCGGCGGCTCAGCGCCAGTTCGTCGACGCGGGGCAGCAGCGTCGCTGCGACTTCGCCCATCGCCGCGATCAATTCCGCTACACCGGCGCCGGTCGCGGCGGACAGCGCCAGTCGCCCTGGCGACGCCTCCCCCCGGCCCGGCAAGTCGGCGCGCGGGTGCAGATGCAGCAGCGCCTGTCCATTCTCCCCGTCCGCCGGCGGCGCATCGCCCAGCCACAGCACAATATCCGCACCGGCGATCGCCGCCGCCGCCCGGTCGATGCCGATCCGCTCGATCGGGTCGTCGCCCCCAGAGCGAAGCCCGGCGGTGTCGGTCAGCCGGTAAGCAATGCCGCCGAGCACCACCGGTACCTCGATCAGGTCGCGCGTCGTGCCGGCAATGGTCGACACGATCGCCGCCTCGCGCTCGACCAGCCGGTTGAGCAGCGTCGACTTGCCCGCATTCGGCGGTCCGGCGATGACGACGCTCAAACCGTCGCGCAGCCGCTCCGCCGGCGGACGGGCCAGTTGCGCCGTCAGTGCCGCTTGCAATGCGCGCAGCCGGGCCTGGACCATCGGCTCGGTATCCACTGCGTCGACATCGTCCTCGTCGGAAAAATCGAGGCGGGATTCGATCAGCGCCCCGGCGATCAATATCTCCTTCTGCCAGCCGTCGATTTGCGCGGTCAGCCCGCCTTCCGCAACGGCCAGCGCCCGGCGGCGCTGAGCCTCCGTCTCAGCACGCAGCAGATCGGACAAACCCTCGACCGCGATCAGGTCGGTCTTGCCGTTCTGGAATGCCCTCCACGTGAATTCGCCGGCGCGGGCCGGGCGCAGGCCGGGCAACGTCGCCAGCGCCCGTTCGGCAGCGGCGATCACCGCCCGCCCGCCATGCAGGTGAAATTCGACCAGATCCTCGCCGGTGACCGACTGCGGGCCGGGAAAGAACAGCAACAGCCCCCGATCGATAGGCACGCCGCTGTCCGGGTCGGCAATCCGCGCCAATCGGGCCCGGCGCGGTTCGGGGCGCTGGCCGGTCAGCGCCACCGCCGCCGCGACGGCGCCCGGCCCGCTGACCCGGATCACCGCGATCGCCGCCGGTGGCGCCCCGCTCGACAGGGCGAAGATGGTTTCGCGCGGCACGCCGGTTCGATCAGCCCTTGCCGGCGCCCTTGCTCATCTGCTCGAACATCTGGGTCCACATCTTGAAACCGGCGTCGCCCATCGGCGCCCAGCTTTTCACCATCGATTCCAGCAATTCCGGGCTTGGGCCCTTCTGCATCGTATCGAGCAGGCTCTTCACATAGGCATCGTGGACCGGCGACAGGTCCGGCAGGCCCAGGAAGCGGCGCGCCTCTTCCGGCGTGCAATCCACTTCGACATTCATCTTCATCGCCCGTTCCCTCGTGCTTGAGCCGATGCGATCGGCACTCTAGGCTGCCCGCCATGGCTTATGCGCCCGTCTCCGCCTCGATCGCAACGCCTGTCGGTACCGTCCATATTTCCGGTGACGACGATGTCGTGCACGCGATCCATATCACAGCGGCCACGGCAGAGCAGGCTCCGACCGCCCTGCCACACGCGGTGGCGGAGGCGGCACGGCAAATCGCCGCCTATTTCACCGACCCGCAATTGCGTTTCTGTCTGCCGCTGGCCCCGGCGGCAACCGCGCGCGGCATGGCATTGCGCGAAGCGATCGCCGCCATCGGCCCCGGCGCGACGCAAAGCTATGGCGAGGTTGCCGCCGCCATCGCCTCCTCCCCCCGCGCCGTCGGCCAGGCTTGCGCCCGCAACCCGTTCCCGATCGTCATTCCCTGTCACCGGGTGCTGGCGGGCGGTGGCCGGCTCGGCGCCTATTCCGCCGGCGGCGGCATCCGCACCAAATCCTGGCTCCTCCATCACGAAGGCATGAAAGGCCCGCTGCTATGACCCGTACCGTCCAGATCGACAGCCCCGCCGACGACGGCCGCTTCGCCGCCTATGTCGCCGCGCCCGCCGGTGACGCCAAGGCGGCAATTGTCGTCATTCAGGAGATTTTCGGGGTCAATGCCGGCATCCGCGCGAAATGCGACGACTGGGCGAAGGCCGGTTACCTGGCGGTGGCGCCCGACCTGTTCTGGCGGCTGGAGCCGGGGGTGGAACTCGATCCCGACGTGCCGGACCAGTTCCAGCAGGCTCTGACGCTGATGGGCCGGTTCGATCAGGATCAGGGCATCGCCGACATCGAAGCGACGATCCGCTGGGCGCGGGCGGAAAGCGGCGGCGGTGCCGTCGGCGCGGTCGGTTACTGCCTTGGCGGGCGGCTGGCCTACATGGTCGCCGCGCGCACCGACGTCGACGCGACCGTCGGCTATTACGGCGTCGGTATCGACGGGCTGCTGGGGGAAAAGCACGCGATCGCGCGGCCTTTGATGCTCCATATCCCGACCGCCGATCATTTCGTCCCGGCGGAAGCACAGGCGAAGATGCACGCCGGGCTGGACGATCATCCGAAAGTCGTGCTGCACGACTATCCCGGCCTCGACCACGGCTTTGCCGCGCAGTCGGGCAAGCGCCGCGACGAGGCGGCGGCGACGCTGGCCGACGGCCGCACCGCCCGCTTCTTCGCCGAACAGCTGAAATAGCCGCTGCCCGACGGGCAACTATGCAACGGATGCGGCGTCCGGAACCCGATTCAACCTGGGTGAATCGGGTTCAGCGCCGGCTGCCTAGCTGAACAGCGTGACCACGCCGACACCGGGGTCGATCCAGCCGTCATAGATCATCCGGACCGCGACATAGAGGATCACCGCCAGCCCGACATAGGCGATCCAGCGGAACCGCTCGATATATTTGGCGATGATGTTGGCGGCGATACCCATCAGCGCCACCGACAGGATCAGGCCGATGATCAGGATACCGGGGTGCTCGCGCGCCGCCCCGGCGACCGCCAGCACATTGTCCAGGCTCATGCTGACATCGGCGACGGCGACCGCCCAGGCGGCGGCGACGAAGCTCTTGGCCGGCTTGACGTTGCTGTATTCGTCGCCGTGAACCTCGGGCGAACCGCCCGGCGTCGCCGCCCGCGGGTGCAGTTCTCGGTACATCTTCCACGACACCCAGAGCAGCAGCAGCCCGCCGGCAAAGATCAGGCCGACGATCTGCATCAACTGGGTAACGACCAGCGCGAAGGCGATGCGCAGCACCAGCGCGGCGACGATGCCGATCATGATGACCTTGCGCCGCTGCGCATCCGGCAGCCCGGCGGCCAGCGCGCCGACAACGATCGCGTTGTCGCCGGCCAGCATGATGTCGATCATCAGCACCTGACCGAACGCCGCCAGCGCGGCCGGGTCGCCCAGGTTCGAGAAATCGTTGACGATATGCTGCCAGAGTTCAAGCATCGTGGGTTCGAACGCTCCGCCTGGCCTACTGGTTCATCGAATCGAAGAAGTCCTCGTTGGTCTTCGAATCCTTCATCTTGTCGAGCAGGAATTCCATCGCGTCGATGGTGCCCATCTGCATCAGGATGCGACGCAGCACCCACATCTTGCTGAGCTTGCCCTTGTCGACCAGCAGCTCCTCCTTGCGGGTGCCGGACTTGCCGACATCCATCGCCGGGAAGATGCGCTTGTCGGCGACCTTGCGGTCAAGGACGATCTCGGAATTGCCGGTGCCTTTGAATTCCTCGAAGATCACCTCGTCCATCCGGCTGCCGGTGTCGATCAGCGCGGTGGCGATGATCGACAGCGATCCGCCTTCCTCGATGTTGCGCGCGGCGCCGAAGAAGCGCTTCGGCCGCTGCAGGGCGTTGGCGTCGACGCCGCCGGTCAGCACCTTGCCGGACGAGGGGACGACGGTGTTGTAGGCGCGACCGAGCCGGGTGATCGAATCGAGCAGGATGACGACATCCTTCTTGTGCTCGACCAGCCGCTTGGCCTTCTCGATGACCATCTCGGCGACCTGGACGTGGCGCTGCGCCGGCTCGTCGAAGGTGGAGGAGATCACCTCGCCCTTCACGCTGCGCTGCATGTCGGTCACTTCTTCCGGCCGCTCGTCGATCAGCAGCACGATCAGGAAGACTTCCGGGTGGTTGTCGGTAATCGCCTTGGCGATGTTCTGGAGCAGCACGGTCTTGCCGACGCGCGGCGGCGCGACGATCAGCGCGCGCTGGCCCTTGCCCTGCGGGCTGACGATGTCGATCACCCGCGCTGACTTGTCCTTGATCGTCGGGTCAGCCGGATCGAGGGTCAGCTTCTCGTCGGGGTAGAGCGGGGTCAGGTTGTCGAAATTGACCCGGTGGCGCACCGCGTCGGGATCGTCGAAATTGACCGAGACGAGCTTGGTCAGCGCGAAATAGCGCTCGCCGTCCTTCGGCGCGCGGATCTCGCCCTCAACCGTGTCGCCGGTGCGCAGGCCGAAACGGCGGACCTGGTTGGGCGACACATAGATGTCATCCGGCCCGGCCAGGTAGTTGGCTTCCGGGCTGCGCAGGAAACCGAATCCGTCCTGCAGCACCTCGATCGTGCCTTCGCCCATGATCTGGGCGCCGCCCTCGGCCTCGGCCTTCAGGATCGCAAACATCAGGTCCTGCTTGCGCAGCGTCGACGCACCCTCGACGCCCAGCGCCTCGGCCATCGTCACCAGCTCGGCGGGCGATTTCTTCTTAAGTTCTTTCAAATGCATCGTTGGTTTCCGGTGGAACGCGAACGCCGATGCGCCGCGTGGAGCAGAATAAGGAGACCCGGCACCGGCAGGACGCCACGGTGCTTCCGGTCGAATCGACTAGGCGGCGGGCGGAACCAAGTCAAGCGAGCCCGGCGGGTGGCCGGCCACCGCTACTTCGCGCCGCCGCCCTTCATCTCGTCACCCAGCGCCTGCATCGCCCGGCCATAAGCGGCGATTTCGGCGCTGCATCGTTGCGCCTCGGTCTGGATGCTGGCGCTGTCCTCGTCCATCCGTTTCGCCTCGGCCTTGATCGCGGCGGCGATATCGTCGGCGGGCAGGCGGGCGCTCAGCCGCCCGTACCAGAGCAGCGCGCCCATCATCCCGGCCTGCTTCGCTTTCGGGTCCGGCGCGCTCGCGGCCAGCGCCATCACGGTGAAACAGCGCGCATCCGGCTCGATACCAGGCCCGGTGTCAGGTGCCGCCGCCTGCAACAGCAACGCGGCGACCAGTGCGGCACCGGCCATCAGAACGGCCTGACGACGACGAGGATGACGACAATCGCCACGGCAATGCCGGGAATCTCGTTCATCATCCGCAGCGTCCTGCCGCTGTAGCGCCGCTCGCCCTTCGCCAGCTTGCGGCCGTAGCCGACGATCCAGCCGTGATAGGCGGACAGCAGCACCACCACCGCGAATTTGGCGTGGAACCACGGTTCGGCGAACGCGCCGACGTTGAACGCCAGCGCCAGCCCGAACAGCCAGACGAGGATCATCGACGGGGTGATGATGATATGGCGCAGCTTGCGCTCACGCGTCACCCAGCGCGCTTCCTCCTCGGACCCGACCGGCGATTCCTGATGGTAGACGAAAAAGCGCGGCAGCATGAACAGGCCGGCGATCCAGAAGATCACGAAAATCACATGGGCGGCCTTAACCCACAGATAGGCCGCGCCCAGAAAGCCGATCATGCCGTCGAAGCTCATCCGCGCCCCCGCAGCCGGGCGACCAGCGCCTCGACATGCGCGATCGGCGTGTCGGGCTGGATGCCGTGGCCCAGATTGAAGATATGGGGCCGATCGGCGAAAGCCGCAAGCACCCGATCGATGGCAGCATGGAGTGGCGCGCCCCCGGCGATCAGCGCCAGCGGATCAAGATTGCCCTGCACCGGCAGCCCGGTGGGCAACTGGGCATTGGCCCAGTCCGGATCGACGGTCTCATCCAGCCCCAGCGCATCAATCCCGGTTTCGCGGGCATAGGCGGCCAGCTTGCCGCCGGCGCCCTTGGGAAAGCCGATGACCGGCGTATCGGGGTGGCGCACCTTCAGCCGGGCGACGATCTCGGCGGTCGGCGCGATCACCCAGCGTTCGAACGGTTCCGGCGCCAGGCTGCCGGCCCAGCTGTCGAACAGCTGCACCGCGTCGACCCCGGCATCGATCTGACCGGACAGGTAGTCGACGCTCCAGTCGACGATCGCAGCGATGATGGCGCCAAACCCCTGCGGGTCGCGATAGGCGTAGCGCCGGGTCTCTGCCTGCTCGCGGCTGCCTTGCCCGGCGACCATGTAGGTGGCGACGGTCCACGGCGAACCGGCAAAGCCCAGAAAGCTCGTCTCCGGCGCCAGCGCCGCCTTCACCCGCCGCACCGTTTCATAAACCGGGGCAAGCCGTTCCGGCCGGGCGGAAAGCGTCTCAAGCGCGCTGTCGGTCAGTTTCGGGCTCAGCCGCGGCCCTTCCCCGGCAACGAAGCGTAGATCCTGACCCATCGCATGGGGGATGACGAGGATATCGGAAAACAGGATGGCGCCGTCGAAACCGAACCGGCGGATCGGTTGAAGCGTCACCTCCGCCGCCGCCGCGCTATCGTTGACCAAATCTAGGAAACCGCCCTTTTCCGCCCTGAGCGCACGATATTCGGGCAGGTAACGCCCAGCCTGGCGCATCAGCCATATCGGCGGGCGTTCCTGCCGCTCACCGCGCAGCACGGCGAGCAAGGGTTTGTCAGCGGCGGCCAGGGCGGGGGGGACGGAACCCATCTTCATCTTTCTAAGATTCTAAATTGAAGGAAGTTGATGATTGTTGGTCGCTTGGTTGCGGGGCTTAGGCAGTTCGCCGCCGATTGCCAACAGATTGACTCCTGCTGGCGGCGGCGGCTGGCCGGAGTCGATCCCGCTTTCCCCGTTATCCCCAGATTGGGGATGAAATCATCCGCCTGTGGACGATGCTGTCAGCATTTGCGGAGAAGCGGGGATGAATCCGCCGCTTGCCGCTTGCCCGCATGATCCGCTAGCGCCGTACACAGGCTTTTCCACAGGGATGCTCCGGCTTGACGACACGGCTCCATCTCCACCTGCTGTCCGACTCGACCGGCGAGACGCTTGAAAACATCGCCAAGGCCGCGCTCGCCCAATATGACGGGGTGGAGACGATAAAGCATTTCTGGCCGATGATCCGTTCGGAAGCGAATCTGGAACGGATTCTTGCTGAAATCGCGCAAAATCCGGGTCTTGTGCTGTTCACGCTCGTCAACAGCGACATCCGCCGTACGCTGGAGACGCGCTGCCGCGGCCTAGGCCTGCCGGCGGTCGCCGCGCTCGACCCGGTGACCGACGCATTGTCGAACATGCTCGGCCAGACGGCGAAGGCGCGGCCGGGGCGCCAGCATATCCTTGACGCCGCCTATTTTGCCCGGGTCGACGCGATCCAGTTCACCATCGCGCATGACGACGGCATCGGCGCGGAGGATTGGGAGGAAGCCGACATATTGCTCGCCGGCATCTCGCGCACGTCGAAGACGCCGACATCGATCTACCTCGCCAATCGCGGTTACAAGACCGCCAACATCCCGCTGGTCGTCGAAAGCCCGCCGCCGGCGTCGCTGTTCAGCCTGCGCAATCCGTTGGTCGTCGGGCTGACGACCAGTGTCGACCGGCTGGTCGCGGTCCGCCGCAACCGGCTATTGTCGCTGAACCAGGCGCCGGAAACCGCCTATGTCGATGAGGACGCCGTGAAACGCGAGATCGCCTTCGCCCGCCGCATCTTCGCCGACAATGGCTGGCCGGTGCTCGACGTCACCCGCCGCTCGATCGAGGAAGCAGCGGCGGCGATCATCAACCTCTACAATGAGCGGATGAAGTGAGCGAACTGCTCCTCGCCTCGCAAAGCGCCGCGCGCAAGGCAATGCTGGCGGCGGCGGGCGTGCCGTTCACCGCCCGCGCCGCCGGGGTGGACGAGGATGCGGCCAAGGCCGGGATGGTGGATCTGCGCCCGCGCGATCTGGCCGATGCGCTGGCCGAGATGAAAGCGGTCAAGCTTTCCGCCCGCCTGCCGGCCACGCTGGTCCTCGGCTGCGATCAGGTGCTGGAGACGGCGGAGGGTACGACGCTGTCGAAACCGGCCTCACGCGAAGAGGCGGCGGCGCAGCTTCGCGCCCTGTCCGGCAAACGCCACCATCTGCACAGCGCGGCGGTGATCGCGGAAGGCGGCCGGGCGAGCTGGCGGTCGGTAGACCGCGCCAGCCTGACCGTCCGGCCGCTGACCGACGGGTTCATCGCCGCCTATCTCGACGCGGAATGGCCGGCGATCGCCGGCTGCGTCGGCGGCTACCGGGTAGAAGGGCCGGGCGTCCAACTGTTCAGCCGGATCGAGGGCAGCCATTTCACCATTCTCGGTCTGCCGTTGCTCCACCTGCTCGATCATCTGCGGGTGCGCGGGGTGATCGCGGCATGACCGGCTATGCGGAGGTGATCGGCGACCCGATCGCCCAGTCGAAATCGCCGCTGATCCACAATTTCTGGCTCAACCGGCTCGGCATCGCCGCCGACTATCGCCGGCAGCTGGTCGCGCCCGAAGGGCTGGCCGCCTATATCGCCAGCCGCCGCGCCGATCCGGCCTGGCGCGGTTGCAACGTCACCATGCCGCACAAGACGGCGGTGATCCCGCTGATCGACGATCTCGACCCGCTCGCCGCCGCGATCGGCGCGGTCAACATCGTCGTCCCGCGCGACGGCCGCCTGTTCGGCTGCAACAGCGACGTGCCGGGGTTTCTGGAGCCGCTGGAATCGCGGATCGCCGCGCCGGCCCGCGCCGCAAAACCGCGCATCCTCGTCATCGGCACCGGCGGCGCCGCCCGCGCGGTCGTTCATGCGCTGTGGGATGCCGGCTTCGCGATCACCCTCGTCGGCCGCACCGCCGACCGCGCCACCGCGCTGGCGGCGGAGGTCGCCGGCGCTGACGCGACGACGATCGCCACCGCGGCCCTGTCCGACGGCGACGTGCTGGCCGACGAATCGATCGCCGCTGTCGTCAACGCCACCTCGCTCGGCATGACCGGCCAGCCGCCGCTGCCGCTCAGCCTCGACCGGCTCGGCCCGGACGCTGTCGTCTACGACATCGTCTATTCGCCGCTCGAAACCCCGCTGCTGGCCGCCGCTCGCCGCCGCGGCCTGCGGATCATCGACGGGCTGGAAATGCTGGTTGGCCAGGCGGCGATGGGCTTCCGCCTGTTCTACGGCCAGCCGCCGCCGCGTGCGGACGATGCGGCGCTCCGCGCCCTGCTCCTCGCATGATTGTCCTCGGCCTCACCGGGTCGATCGGCATGGGCAAGTCGACGGTGGCGGCGCTGTTCACCGGCTTTGGCGTGCCGGTGTTCGATGCCGATGCGGAGGTCCACCGGTTGCAGGGGCCGGGCGGCGCGCTGGTCGCGGCGATCGAGGCGGCGTTTCCCGGCACCACCGGCCCCGGCGGCGTCGACCGGGGGCTGCTCGGCCGGCGGGTGCTGCACGACGATGCGGCGCTTGCCCGGCTGGAGGCGCTGGTCCACCCCGCGGTCGCCGCCGCGCGTGCCGTCTTCCTCCACCGTTATCGCCGGCGGCGGCTGGTCGTGCTCGATATTCCGCTGCTGTTCGAAAAGGGCGGCTGGCGCGGGGTCGACGCGGTGCTGGTCGTCTCCGCGCCGCACCATGTCCAGCGCCGTCGGGTGCTTCGCCGCCCCGGCATGACCACCGAGCGGTTCGATGCGATTCTTTCCCGCCAGACCCCGGATCGCGAAAAACGCCGCCGCGCCGATTTTATCGTCGACACCAGCGGCTCGTTGAATGCCACCCGGCGACAGGTTCGGCGTCTGGTGGCTTGCCTCCGCACGCGCGGCGTCCGATACTGTCGCGAATGCGTGAGATCGTCTTCGACACTGAAACCACCGGCATCCACGTTTCCGAGGGCCATCGCCTCGTCGAGATAGGCTGTGTCGAGCTGATCAACCGGGTAGAGACCGGCAACAGCTACCATGCCTATTTCAACCCCGAACGCTCCATGCCGGCGGATGCGCAGGCGGTGCACGGCCTCAGCGATGCCTTCCTCGCCGACAAACCGCTGTTCGTCGACCTGGTCGAAGACCTGCTCGATTTTCTGGAGGACAGCCCGCTCGTCGCCCACAATGCCAGCTTCGACTTCGCCTTCATCAATCACGAACTCGGCGAATGCGGCCGGCTGCATATCCCGCAGTCGCGGATGATCGACACGCTGGCGATGTCGCGCGCCCGCCACCCCGGCGCCAAGCATAATCTGGACGCGCTGTGCACCCGCTACGGCATCGACCGCAGCCACCGGGTCAAGCACGGCGCGCTGCTCGACGCCCAGCTGCTCGCCCAGGTCTATGTCGAGTTGACCGGCGGCCGCCAGATCGGCCTGCTGCTTCCCGGCGATGCCGAGCCGGCCCGCGCGCCGACCGCGACGATGGCGACGCGTGGCCCCGCCTTTGCGCCCCGGCCGGCGCGCGCCGCCCGGCCGCATGCCGCCTCGGCGGAGGAACTGGCCCGCCACGCCGCCTTTGTCGCCACGCTGAGCGATCCGTTGTGGCAGGAAGCCGAAACCTCACCCGCCGCCACGGGTTGATCTTGTCCGGGGCGGCGGCTGGCCGCTGCCTCGTTTTTGAAGGAGGACCGAATGGAGATCCGCGTTTCGGGGCATCAGACCGACACTGGCGAGGCGCTGCGCACGCATGTCGAGGACCGTCTTCAGGCGATCGCCGACAAATATTTCTCACGGGCGCTGTCGGCGCAGGTCACCTTCGGCAAGGGGCCGAAAGATTATCGGTTCCACTGCGACATCGTCGCCCATGTCAATCAGGGCGTGGTGCTGAAAGGCGGCGGCAACGGCAATGAGGCCCATGCCGCGTTCCAGGCGGCGCTCGACCGCATCGAAAAGCAGATCCGCCGTTACACCCGGCGCCTGAAATACCGCTATAACGACAATAGTGTCGCGGTCCCCGAACCCGACGGCGCCGGCTACACCGTGTTCGAAGTCGCCGACGAGGACCACGAACCGGCCGACAACCCGCCGATTATCGCCGAAACCCGCGTCGACGTGCCGGAAGCGAGCGTGTCGGACGCGGTGATGATGCTCGATCTGCGCAATACCAATGCCCTGTTGTTCATGAATTCGGTGACGGGGGTGCACAACATGGTCTATCGCCGCGGGGACGGGACGATCGGCTGGGTGGAGCCCCAACGCGCCGCCTGACGCCGACGGTCACGCCATTTCGCCCCGGCCGCCTTCGCGGCGGCCTGTTTCCATGCGTTTCGGACATGCAATGACCAATCTCTCGCACCTGATCGAGCCCGGCGCGATCGCCGCGGATCTGGCGGTGCCCAACAAGAAGAGCCTGTTCCAGCAGTTGGGGCAGATCGGCGCGCGCGTCGCCGGGGTGGACGCGCGGCTGGTCGTCGAGCGGCTGAGCGAGCGCGAACGGTTGGGGTCGACCGGTTTCGGCGCCGGCGTCGCCATCCCCCACGGCAAGCTCGACGGGCTGGCCGCGGTAACCGGCGCGTTCGTCCGCCTCGAAAAGCCGGTCGACTATCAGGCGATCGACGATCTGCCGGTCGATCTGGTGTTCATGCTGCTGTCGCCAACCGGCGCAGGCGCCGATCACTTGAAGGCGCTGGCCCAGGTCAGCCGCTGGCTGCGCGATCAGGCGTTCGTCGCCAAGTTGCGCGGCGCCGGGTCGCCCGACGCGCTTTACGCGCTGTTCGCGGCTTAGGCGCTCGCCCGGCATGTCGTCCGCCGCCGCCCCGCCGCCGTCCGGCGAACAGGCGCATTTCCGCGCGCTGGAATCGCTCTACGCGGCGGCGCCGATCAACCGGCTGTTCGATTCGCGGCTCGAAATCCTGTCGGCCGGGGTCGCGCGGATCGGCTTCACCGTCGATTCCCGCTACAATCACGCCGCCGGCGCCGCCCATGGCACGCTGTATTTCAAGATGCTGGACGACGTCGCCTTCTATGCGGCGAACAGCCTGGTCAGCGATCGATTCCTGCTGACCACCGCGTTCAACCTGCTGTTCACCCGCCCGTTGCGCGACGGCCCGGTCGTCGCCGAAGGGCGGTGGATCAGCGGCTACCGCCGGGTGTTCGTCGCCGAAGCGCGGCTGGTCGATGCCGACGGCGAAGAAGCGGCGCGCGGCACCGGCACGTTCATGCGCTCGCGCTTTCCGCTTGCCACCCTGCCCGGTTACCACCCGGCGTGACCGGCGCGCGGCTGCCCAGTCGCCTGATCGTCGACGCGCTGATCCGCGCCGTCCAGGCCGCCGGCGGCCACGCAACGGTGCTGGCGCGCGGCGACGACGGCGCTGGGACGGTGGTGATCGAATGTGCCGAAAAGGGACAACCCGGCCCGCTGCTCGAACGGATTCTCGGCCTTGACGGGCGCTATTCCTGGGTGCGCTGTGGCCCACAAAATGTTGAAAACAGGCAGGAAATATCGGAATATCTGGCCCGCCGCCGCGCCCGTGACCCCGATTTGTGGCTGATCGAACTGGATATCGTGGAAGCCGAACGCTTCGCCGCTGAAACGATCGTTCTCAGTTGACTTGACCGGCCCAAGTCCCGAAAGGCCCCGCTCACCAACTCGGTGCGTCGGATCATCGCAGGCGAATAAGCGTCGCGGATGATAACGCAGTCGGGGGTGCGATCAGGGGTGCCGAAGTTGTGGCACCTTCGTGTTTCGATCAATCCACCGCATTGTTTGATGTGTAGATGCATTTTGCTGTTCGCGCCGCGAGCCTCGCGGCCGTGACTTTTTGTGCTGGCGCCACGCTGCTCGCCACCGACCCGACCTTCGCGGGCAGCGGGACGATGGCCGCGATCGTGACCGCGCCGGCGCCGGTACTGACCATCGAATCCCAGGGCCTGCTCGACGATGCGGCGATCACCTTCGCGCCGCGGCAGGAAGTCGTCCAGACCATCGCGCCGCGGCCGGCGGTGACGACCGAACCCGCCGATCCGGCGTCGCTCGCCGCGCTGGTTTCCGCCCATACCATGCCCGACACCCTTGATCCGGAACTGCGCTGCCTGGCTGGCGCCGTCTATTTCGAGGCGAAGAGCGAGCCGCTGGAAGGCCAGCTGGCGGTGGCGGAAGTGGTGATCAATCGCGCCGAATCCGGCCGTTTCCCGCGCGGTATCTGCCAGGTGATTTTCCAGCGCAGCCAGTTCTCCTTCGTCCGCAACGGCGCCCTGCCGCCGATCCGGACCAGCAGCCGCAGCTGGAAGGAAGCGGTTGCCGTCGCGGAAATCGCGATGAACGATCAGTGGCAGAGCCGCGCCGCCGACGCGCTGTTCTTCCACGCCACCCATGTCTCGCCCAACTGGGGCAAGGACCGGGTCGTCCGCCTCGGCAATCACATCTTCTACCGCTAGGCTTCCGCGCTCAGCCGCACCCGCCCTTCCCTCCGTTCCCCGGATGTTCTATCCGGGGGCGGATGGCGACACTCTCCCCCCCACCGGTTACGGTGCCCCCGGCTGACCCGCTTTTTCAGGCGGAATCTGGCGCCGCCGCCGTCGCGCGGGGCGTGGCGCGCCTGCTCTACCGTCACGATCTGGTCGCGGTGGCGGAGGTCGCGCTCGGCAATGGCCGCCGGGCCGATCTGATGGCGGTCGATTCGCGCGGCGCGATCGTCATCGTCGAGATCAAGGTGTCGCGCGCCGATCTGCTCGGCGACGGCAAATGGGGCGATTACCTGCCCTATTGCGATCGGTTTTTCTGGGCGGTTCCGGCGGGGTTCGATCTGGCGCCGTTTTCCGGCGCCGCGCTTGGGCCGGACGTCAGCGGCCTGATCGTCGCCGACCGCTATGACGCGGCGATCGTCCGCGAGGCGCCGTTGCGGCCGATGGCCCCGGCACGCCGGCGGTCCGAAACCCTGCGCCTTGCCCGCCGCGCCGCCCGCCGCCTGCTCGAACTCGCCGATCCGGACGCCGCCAGCAGCGTGTGAAGCGCACCGGTTATCGTCGTGCCGCCCCGCGCCCGGCGCCGGGACCTACAGCTCTGGGACCTACAGCTTCGGCCCGGCGATCGGCCGCGCCGGCGCGGCCGGTTTCGCCTCGTCCAGCACTTTCTGGATCACGCCCAGCCGGGGGTTGCCGGCGGCATAGTCATGGGCGGACTTGCCGGCGACGCTGTCGGGCTTCTTCGGGTTGGCCCCGGCCGCGACGAGCAGCCGGACGACCTGCAGGTCGCCGGCCTGCACCGCCTTGATCAGCGGCGTCTCGCCCGAACGATTGGGCACGTCGACCCCGGCCTTGCGGCCAAGGAGCTGTTCCACACCGTCCGCGAAGCCGATCTGCGCGGCGTAGATCAGCGGCGTGTTGCCGTCGACGTCGCGCGTATTGGGGTTGGCGCCCTTGGCCAGCAGATAGCTGAGCCACTGGCTGTCCCGCCGCCTGACGACGATATGCAGTGCTGCCTCGCCACTGGTTATGTCCTTGGTGTCGAGATAGTTGGAATTCTTCCGCAATATGTCCTCGACCTTGCTGCCGTCGCGGTCGCGGACCGCCTTCAGAAAGGTGAAGCTGTCGGAAAACTGGGCATTCGCCGCCACCGGGGCAAGCAGTGCCGCCGCCAGGCCCAGGATCAGTACGCGCATTGTCGAAATCCCGCTCATCCCATCATCCTAATGCAAGTGGCGGCGCGACTGAACCCTTGATCTGCCACGGCGACTTGCAACCGGCGCGATAGCGAAGCATGGCTGGCTCCGCCATGAACATCATCGTCCGCACCGCCGCCCTTGCCCTGTCGCTGCTGCTTGCCGCCTGCGGGAGCGGCGCCGGCAACGGCGCGGCGGAACAAGGCCCGCTCGCCGGCGCCCGCATCGGCGGCCCGTTCACCCTGACCGATCAGGACGGCAAGCGGGTCAGCGACACCGCCTTCGCTGGCCGGTATCGCCTCGTCTATTTCGGCTACACCTATTGCCCGGATGTCTGCCCGGTCGACCTGCAGAAGCTGATGGCCGGCCTGCGCGCGCTGGAAAAGAGCGACCCCGCCGTCGCCGCCCGCATCCAGCCGCTGCTGATCAGCATCGACCCGGACCGGGATACACCGGCCGTGCTGAAAAGCTATGTCGCCGCCTTCCACCCCCGGCTGATCGGGCTGACCGGCACTCCGGCGGAAATCGCCGCCGTCGCCCGCGCCTTCGGCGTCTATTACCAGAAGCAGCAGGCCGACGGCGGCGCCGAATATCTGGTCGACCACAGCCGCGCGACCTACCTGTTCGGGCCGGACGGCAAGCCGATCGCGCTGATCCCGGAAGACGGCACGCCGGCGGAAATCGCCGCTGAACTAAAACGCTGGGCCGGCGGATGAGCCGCTTCTGGGAAGACAAGCCGCTTGAGGCGCTCGATCGCGCCGAATGGGAGGCGCTGTGCGACGGCTGCGGCCTGTGCTGCCTGCACAAGCTGGAAGACGCCGATAGCGGCGATTTCTTCCCGACCAATGTCGCCTGCAAGCTGCTCGATCTGCACAGCGGCCAGTGCAGCAATTATCGTCACCGCCGCGCGCTGGTCCCCGATTGCCTGCGGCTGACGCCAAAACTGGCTCACAGCATCCAATGGCTGCCGGAAAGCTGCGCCTACCGGCTGCGCGCCGACGGCAAACCGCTGCCCGACTGGCATCCGCTGATCACCGGCGACCCGGAATCGGTCCACCGCGCCGGCATTTCGGTGCGCGGCTGGACGGTGTCGGAAACCGCCGTCGACGATCTGGAGATGCACATTCTCGACGGCGATGCCCGGCGCTGATCCGCGCTTCGGCCCCGACGACCGGCCGCTCGCCATCGTTCGCAGCCGCCGCGCCCGGCGCATGCGGCTGGCGGTAGACCCCCGCACCGGCGCCGTCCGGCTCAGCCTGCCCTGGCGCGCCCGGCTCGGCCCGGCGCTCGCCTGGGTTGAGGATCATCGGCCGTGGATCGAACAGCAGATTGCTCGCTTGCCCGCCGCGCAACCACTTGGCGACGGCACCAGCGTCACGTTTGGCGACGACCGGCTGACCGTGGTCTGGCGCGTCGATGGCGGCCGCGCGGTCCGGCGTGACGGCGATCTGCTTCATGTCGGTGGCCCGGCGGACATGGTCGCCCCGCGCATCCTGCGCTGGCTGAAGCGGGAGGCGCTGGCCCTGCTCACCGCCGAAACGCTGGCCTGCGCCGCGCGCGCCGGCGTCTCGGTCAGCCGCGTCGCTGTCGCCGATCCGCGCAGCCGCTGGGGCAGTTGCGCCGTCGACGGCACGATCCGCTATAGCTGGCGGTTGATCCTCGCTCCGGCCTTCGTCCGCCAGGCCACCGTCGCGCATGAGGTCGCCCACCGGGTCCACATGCACCATGGCCCGGAATTCCATGCGGTCGTCGCCGAACTGCTCGGCGCGGACCCGGCGCCGGCCCGCGCCTGGCTGCGCGCCAACGGCGCCGCCCTGCACTGGTTCGGCCGCTAGAGTCTGTCCGCTTCAGGCGGAAACGGCACCGCCCTCCAGCGCCATTCCAACGATGCTGCGCATCGTCGGAGCCTTGGGCGCTTCCGCCCGCTCCCCCACCCGGCCTCCCAACGGCAGTATCATATGGGACGCCGGGTGGGGGAGCGGGCCGGTACAGCTTAAACAGGACAAACTCTAGCGGACGTCAGCGCGCCTCGCGGGTCAAATCGGCACCCGGCCCCAATCCGGTTCAGTTGGTAACGCGCGCCGGTGCCGCCGCCGCTGGCGGCGGGCCGGGGCGCGGGGTCGGCCGCGCGGATGGCGTGGCAGCCGGCGTCGGGCTGGCCGCCGGTGCCGGGCCGGCGCGCGGCGGCTGGCGCTGGCTGCGGCCGATCACCTCGTCGATCCAGCTCTGGTCCAGTCGCGGCGGCGCCTCGATATCGACGGCCCCGTCCGGGGGGGAGCCGATCGGCAGGCCATCCTCGTCGACCTGGCGGCCGGGGTCGGCGGGCGGCGGCGCTTCCGGGTCGCCGTAATAGGCCTCGTCGTCCGGTTCCAGCTGCCATTCGGGCAGGGTCACCTCTGTGTCGAAATGTTCGACCGGCCGCTTGGCGACCGCGCTGCGCATGAACGCGGCGAAGACCGCCGCCGGCGCCCGGCCTCCCTGCAACCCGGCGATCGGCCGCGCATTGTCACGGCCCATCCACACGCCGGTGGTCAGCCCGCTGGAAAAGCCGAGGAACCAGCCGTCCTTGTTCGAACTGGTCGTGCCGGTCTTGCCCGCGACCGGCCGGCCGATCTGCGCCGCGCGGCCGGTGCCGGTGTTGACCGCGGTCTGCAGCAGGTCGGTCATCTGCGCGGCAACGCCGGGGGCGACCAGTACCCGCGACATGTCGGCATGGTGTTCGTAGAGCAGCTGACCGTTCGCCGTCGTTACCTTGACGATGCCGTAGGGAACGACGGCGACGCCCTTGGCGCCAACCGAGGCGAAGGCGCGGGTCATGTCGATCAACCGCACGTCGGACGTGCCGAGCACCATCGACGGGTCGGTGAACACCGGCGTCGATATGCCGAAACGGCGGGCCATGTCGGCGATCGTCGCGGTGCCGACATCCTGGCCGATCCTGGCGGCGATCGTGTTGATCGAATAGGCGAAGGCGGTGCGCAGGGTGATCTTGCCCAGAAAGCGCCGCGAACTGTTGCGCGGGCTCCAGCCGTTGATCGTCACCGGCTCGTCGACCACCGCGTCCTCGGGGGTATAGCCCGCCTCCAGCGCGGCGAGGTAGACGAACAGCTTGAACGCCGATCCCGACTGGCGGGTCGCCTGGGTCGCGCGGTTGTAGATCGAGGTGACGTAATCGGTGCCGCCGACCATCGCGCGCACCGCGCCGTCGCGGTCGAGCGAAACCAGCGCGCCCTGCACCCCGGCGGGGACATTGGCGGCAATCGCGGTATCGGCCGCTTTCTGCATCGCCGGGTCCAGCGTCGTCCACACCTCGATCGGCTCGATCGTCTCGTCGATCAGCATGTCGAGCTGGGGCAGCGCCCAGTCGGTGAAATAGCGCACGCTGTTCTGCTTGGGCGACGGGGCAAGCTTGACGTCGTCGGCGCCGATCGCGTCGATCTCCGCCTGGCTGACCCGCCCCTGTTCGCGCATCAGCCGCAACACCACCTGCGACCGGCCAAGCGCCGCCTCGGCATCGGCGGTCGGCGAATAGTTGGACGGCGCCTTGACCAGCCCGGCGATGATCGCCGCCTCCGCCAGGTTCAGCCGGGTCGCCGGGTGGCCGAAGAACCGGCGCGACGCTGCGTCGATGCCATAGGCGCCACCGCCGAAATAGACGCGGTTCAGGTACAGCTCCAGGATGTCCTGCTTGCTGAACTTCCATTCCAGCGCCAGCGCCAGCAACCCTTCGCGCACCTTGCGGGTCCACGACCGGTTGCTGCTCAGAAACACGTTGCGGGCGAGCTGCTGGGTGATCGTCGACACGCCGCGCACCCGGTTGTCGCGCTGGAAACTGATCTTGATGCCGCGGGCGATGCCGATCGGGTCGACGCCGGGGTGGCTCCAGTAGCGCCGGTCCTCGACCGAAACCATCGCGTCCTTCATCACCTGCGGGATATCGCGATAGGGGATCCACTCGCCATAGCTGGGGCCAAGCGACAGCAGCACCGATCCGTCGGCGGCGCGCACGCGGATCATCTGGCCGTTGGGTGACGATTTCAGCGCGTCATAGCTCGGCAGGGCGGCGGCCTGGATATAGACGGTCACCGCCAGCGCGATCGCCGCGACCACGGTGGTGATCGCCCCGATCTTCAGCAATCTGCCGGCCAGGCGCCGGGCCGGGGATCGTTTCGGGGCGGATTTGCGCGCGACCATGGATGACCGAGCGATCTACGCGGCTTTGCCGGGCGGGACAAGCGCCGGTTAACCAGACGCCGCCGGTTCCCGTCCTGTCGGCGCTCGCGGCCGCTGCTACACTGGCGGCGTGCCCCACCAGCGGCCGATCACCTCGGCATGGGGGCGCCCGGCGTCGTCGGTCCGCCGCCGGACGAGCGAGGTCAGCACCTGCTCGGTGCCGCCGATGCGGGCGCGGGTGACGACGTAGAACAGGTCGGAGGTAAATCCGGTACCCGGCGGGGTGACGGTGCCGGTCTGGGCAAGGTCGGCCGGGGTCAGGAAACCGGTGGTGGTCCGCCGCGCGATCAGTTGCTGCGCCTTGGTCGAATCGTGAAGCAGCAGGCCAAGCACCGGTGCCCCGGCGGTGTTCAGGTTGATCGGTCCGTCGACCGGCAGCGCGTCGGCGATCGTCCGCAGCCTGGCGATCGTCTCGGCGTCGACCCCGCCCAGCGCAAGCTGGTCGAGGCTGGCGAGCGGACCGGACGTGACGATCAACCGGGTAATCAGCGGGCCGTATTCGGGGGGGTAGCCGAGCGCCGCCAGCATGTCGGCCAGCATCGCCTGCGCCCCCGGCACACCGCGCGCCAGCATGTTGACGTTGAACTTGGCGCGCGCGTCGACGACGTTCAGGCTGAACCGGCCGCCGGCGATCGGCGTGTCGGGCTGAATCACTGTCGCCCACGCCTCGCGCATATGGTCGCTCTCCGGCGCCTCGGTCATGTCACGGCGCAGCGCGGCGACCGCCGATGCCTCGCCGCCCAGCGCCACCGCCCGCGCCCGCGCCGCCTCGCGCATCATCAGTGACCGGTCGATGCCGGTGTCGCGCGCCGACACCATCAGCACGACGATGCTCGCCGCCAGCGCGACGATCAGCAGCACGTTGACCAGAATCATGCCGCGCTCGCCGTCACCCGCTGGCGTCATGGCTTCACCGGCAGAACGAAAACGCGGCGCAGCGTGCCGCCCGGCCGCCGCGGCGCGGGGGCAAGGCCGATGTCGAGCGCCACCGCCAGCGGCCACGGGTCGGTCGTGTCGCCGTCGGGCGGCCAGCGGTCGCGCCAGCCGCCGTCCGGCGCCAGCACGCTGATCTGTAAAGCGTCGACCCCGGTCAGCAGCCGCTGGTCGCGCGCGGTGCCCAGCCCGGTGTCGACCGCCCGCCGCAGCATTCCCTCCTCCAGCCGGTAGCGCACCGGTTGGACGCCCAGCGGCCCGCGGCTATGGCGCTTCAGGTCGAGGACATTGTCGGCCAGCACCAGCGTGCCGGAAAACTGCTCGATATCGTTGCGCGCCATGAACAGCGCCCGCTGCACCGCGCCCAGCCGCTCGATCCGCCCGGCGGTGCGCTCCTGCACGTCCATCACCGTCCGCACCAGGGCGATGCCGGCAAGCGCGATCAGCGCGAACAGCGCCAGCGACACGATCATCTCGATCAGCGTGAAACCGCGCTCGCCGGCGCGGGCGGCGGCTGTCATCCGGCGGTGCCGTGGCCGACCATCCGGTTGCCGCCGGCCTCCGCGACCAGAATCGCCATCTGGCGCAGGCAACTGCCGTCGCTGCGAAAGCGCAGCGCGCCGGACACGGCGTCGAACGGCCGGCCGAGCAGGCCGTCGCGGCCGACCGTGCCGTCACGGGCCAGCGCCCGGGCGATCGTCGCCGCGTCATAGCCGAGCGCGGCGATCATCCCCGGCTCGCCGCCATGCTGCGTCTGGTAGGCGCGGGCGAAATCGGCGAAGCGATCGGGGTCGTAACCGGCGAACCAGGCGCCGTCATAGGCGTCGACCTCGCCCGGCGGCCCGGCCAGCGTCTGCGCCGTCGCCAGCAACTGTACCCCTTCCTCGCGCAGCATCCGGGCCAGCGCCGCCATCGCCTGCCCGCCTTCTGCCAACAGCACCGCGTCGGGCAGCGCCCCGTCGCCGCGTAGTGCCGCCAGCATTGCCGCCGGCGCGCCACCGCCCGCCGCCGGGTTCAGCGCGATCCCCGCCGTCGGCGCCACCCGTTCGGCCGCCGCCACCGCCGCCCGCGCCCAGCCGCTGTCGCCACCGACAATCCCGACCCGGCGAACGCCGCGCCCGCGCGCATAGGGCAGGATCGCGCCGACCGCCTGCGCCGGGGTGATACCGATCAGGAACGCGCCCGAATCGAGCAGCGCCGGGTCGTTGCTGAAACTCAGCACCGGCGCCCGCCCGGCCGCCGCCGCGACCGCCGCCGGCACCTCCGCCGCGCCGAGCGGGCCGAGCAGCAACCCGGCACCGGCGCGAATCGCCGCTTCGGCCGCCGCCGCCGCGCCCTCGGCGCTGCCGCCGGTGTCGAAGGCGGGGATCGCCTCTACCTTCGGGTTCGGCGCCGCCGCCAGCGAAGCCGCGCGCTCGATCATGCGGCCAAGACTTGCGTTCGCGCCGCTCAGCGGCAACAGCAGGCCGGCGAGCACACGCCGTGGCCTGGCCTTGCCGGCCGCGCGAAGGGGAAGCGCATATGCGGTGGTGGACAGGACAAGGCCCGATCGCATCAGCCGCAGCATCTGCCGTCGATTCATTCTTTCCCCGGTCGCTGCTTGGCCGCCCGCGCGCGCTGGTGACAATCGGCGCCCTGGCCTATCTGGCGGGACTCGTCGCCACGGCGCCCGCCCGGCTTATAGTCGAGCCGGGGCCGGCGACCAATATCGCATCGGTCGGTGGCACGGTGTGGCGCGGCCGGGCGGTGCTGGCGGG
Source organism: Sphingomonas flavalba (assembly GCF_047553045.1). GTDB lineage: Bacteria > Pseudomonadota > Alphaproteobacteria > Sphingomonadales > Sphingomonadaceae > Sphingomonas_L > Sphingomonas_L flavalba_A. The sequence goes on from NZ_CP180208.1 coordinate 3,017,769, forward strand.
CGGGGAAGTGGCACGCTGGCGCTGGGCGCCGCTGCGTTCGCTCGCCGGCTTCGGTTATGCCGCCGGCTTCCGGGTGGACGGCGCCGGCACCGCGCTCACGGGCCGGGTGCGGCTGCGCCCCGGCGCGACGCTGTTCGAGTCGGTCGGCGGCACGGCAAGCGCCACGCTGGTCGCCGGGGCGTTCCCGCGTCTGCCCTTTGCCTGTGCAACGGCGCTGCGCGTCGCCGTCGCCCGCTTCGGCCTCGGCGGTGATTCCGGCTTCGCCGACGGGCGGCTGGAGACGGATGCCGCCGCCTGCACCGCCCGCGCCGTTGCCGCGCCCCCGGTTTCCGCCCCGCCGCTGCTGGTGACGCTGACCGGCGCCACCGGCCGCGTCGCCCCGCGCGCCCACCCGCGCGTCACCTTCGCCACCCTCGGCTTCGCGCCGGGCCGGCTGACCATCGCCTTCACCCCGGAAGGCGCCGCCGCGCTACCCTTCGCGACACTCGCCGGTACCCGCATCGAAACGGATTTCTAGCCGGAACCGGTATCGCGCCTGCGCGGGCGCCGCCTGAACTAAAGCCCCAGCGCCGTCGCCGTCCAATAGGTCGCCCCCGCCGCGACATATGCGATGACGAACAGGTAGGAGACCATGAACAGCGGCCATTTCCAGCCGTTGGTCTCGCGTCTGGTGACGGCGATCGTCGATATGCATTGCGGCGCGAAGATGAACCAAGCGAGAAAGGCGAGCGCCGTCGGCAGCGACCATTTGCCCTGCAGCCGGTCCTCCAGCGCCATCGTCATCTGTTCCTCGTCATCGGCGTCGATCGCATAGACGGTGGCGATCGCCGATACCGCGACCTCGCGCGCCGCCATCGCCGGCAGCAGCGCCATCGCGATCTCGTGGTTGAAGCCGATCGGCCGCACCACCACCTCGATGCCGGTGGCGATTCGCCCGGCGAACGAATATTCGCTCTGCTTCTCACCGGCCGGCGCCGCCGGAAAGCTGGCGAGCAGCCACAGGATGACGGTGGTGACGGCAATGATCGAACCGGCGCGCTTCAGGAAGATCGCCGCTCGCTGCCACAGGCCGATCAGCACGTCGCGCAGCCGCGGCCATTGGTATTTCGGCATTTCCATCAGGAAACCGCCGCCGCCGCCCTTGGTCACGGTGCTGCGCAGGATCAGCGCGACGACCAGCGCGCCGATGATCCCGGCGATGTAGAGGACGAACAGCACCAGCCCCTGCAGGCCGATGCCTGGGCCGACCAGCCGGTTGGGAATGAACGCGGCGATGATCAGCGTATAGACCGGCAGCCGGGCCGAACAGGTCATCAGCGGCGCGATCAGGATCGTCGTCAGCCGGTCCTTCGGGTCCTCGATCGTCCGTGTCGCCATAATTCCCGGCACCGCGCAGGCGAAGGACGACAGCAGCGGAATGAACGCCCGGCCGGACAGGCCGACCCGCGCCATCAGCCGGTCCATCAGGAAGGCGGCGCGCACCATATAACCCGACGCTTCGAGCAGCAGGATGAAGAAGAACAGGATCAGGATCTGTGGCAGGAAGACGATGACCGCGCCGACACCGGCGATCACCCCTTCGACGAGCAGGGATCGGATGAACCCGTCCGGCAACGCCGCCGCCGTCACGTCGGCCAGCCGCTGCATCCCGTCTTCGATCCAGCCGATCGGGGTCTCGGACCAGGCGAACACCGCCTGGAACATCACGAACATCAGCGCGGCGAGGATGATCGGTCCCAGCACCGGGTGCAGCGCCAGCTTGTCGATGCTGTGGCTGATCCGCCGGCCGGTGCTCTCGCTCAGCGTCGCCTCGGCGGAAATCGCGCGCGCCCGCCGCTGCAGGGTGACCATGTCGGCCTGGGCCGGCTCCGGTGGGGGCGCGCGGTCCGCGTTGCCGACCAGCGTCGCCACCGCCGCCTTCAGTTCGTCGATGCCGCGCTTGCGGACCGCTATCGTCTCGATCACCGGCACGCCCAGCGCCGTCGCCAGCTTGCCGGCGTCGATCTCCAGCCCGTCGCGCCGCGCCAGGTCGATCATGTTCAGCGCGACGACGACCGGCCGGCCCAGCGCGATCAGCTGCAGCGCGAAGCGCAGATGATTGTCGAGGTTGGACGCGTCGACGACGACGATGATCGCCGCCGGCGGTCGCTCGCCCGCCTGTGCGCCGGTCAGCACATCGCGGGTCACCGCCTCGTCCGGGCTGGACGGGTCCAGGCTGTAGGTGCCGGGCAGGTCGACCAGTTCGATCGGTCGTCCGTCGGGCAGGGCCATCCGCCCGGAATGGCGTTCGACGGTGACGCCGGGGTAATTGCCAACCTTCTGGCGCGCGCCGGTCAGCGCGTTGAACAGCGCGCTCTTGCCGGCATTGGGGTTGCCGACCAGCGCGACGAGCGGGGGCTGATTCATGACGCCGGGTGCACCGAAACCGCGGCGGCGACGGCGCGACGGATCGCCACCGTCATCCGCCCGACCCGGATCGCGATCGGGTCGCGGCCGAACAGGCCGCCCCGGTGCAGCGTTTCGATGCGGACGCCCTCGTCAAAACCCAGCTCGCGCAGCCGCCTTGCCTCGCTCGCGGCCAGCCGGCTCCAGTCGATCGACAGAATATGGGCCACCCGGCGCAGCGGCAGCTCGTCAAGCGGAAGCGGCGAAAGAGAGGCGCTCATTATGCAAGCGATTATCAATAACGGGAAGGCAATTCCAGTGCCTTGCGCGTCCGCCCGGCTTTATGCCACCGGGTAGCGCAGCCGGCCGATGAACCGGGACAGGCTGGGGCGGTGGCCGCGCCGCTCGGCGCGCCGCGCCTTGGCGACCTCATAGGCGATGACATTGGCGATCCGCCGGTCGAGAAAGGCATGGGTTTCCGCGAATTCCGGGCTTTCGTCGTCCAGGAACACCAAAATCGTCGCGGTATAGAGCGCCGACAGGGTCAGCCGCTTGCTGTAATGGTTGAAATCGGCGGCGGTATCGCCGGCCAGCCGCCAGATACGGTCGGCGGTCCGCCAACTAATTCGTGTCGCCGCCGGGATATTGGCGGGCAGGGCGAGCACCGCGATCGCCCGGCGCAGCGCCTCGCGTTCGCCCGCAACCGCGTCGAGCCGGGCGATGACCAGCGCGCGGATGCGCTCGCGCACCTTCATCGCGATCAGCCGTTCCGGCGGCAGCGCCGCCTCCATCGCCCGGTCGACGCTCTCGAACCAGGCGTCGATCATCGCGACCGCGCCGCCGGGAAAGGCGAGTCGCGCCACCGCCGGGTCGATGCCGGCTTCCGCCGCCGCGCTGTCGATCGCCGCCGGGCGCCAGCCGTCGAACGCAGCATGCGCGGCCAGGCGCGGCGCCAGATGCGCGCGGATCTCGTCCAGGGTCGGGTCGTCGGGAAGCATCGCCATCACGTCCAGCCTGCGGGGCCTGCCCGCTTCTAAAGCCTCCACCGCCCGGCATCCACCCCCGTCATGCCGGTCGTGACCCCGCCGCCGCTCACCCCGCCGCCGGGCGCGGGCGGCGTTCGCGCACCAGCACCAGCGCGATGCCGATCGCGACCGCGCCGACAATGTCGAGCGCCCCCAGCGTCTCGCCGAACACGAAATACCCGATCGTCGCCGCGACAATCGGCTGGACGAGCAGCGCCAGCCCGATGACCAAAGGCCGGATATTGCCGAGCGCGTAGATCATCAGCCCCTGGCCGACCACCTGGCTGACGATCGCCAGCATGATCGGCGCGGTCCAGTCGCGCGGCAGGATCGCCTCGCCCATCAGCGTCGCGAACAGCAGCATCGGCAGGATGCCGGCGACGGTCGACAGCGCCAGCACCGGCCAGGGCCGCAATGTCGACCGCGCCCGTTCCAGCACGATCAGGTAACCGGCATACATCACCCCGGCGAGCACGCAGAGCAGGTCGCCGGCGACGTTCGCGGCCGAAAGCTGGTAGGACCGGCCGAGCAGCAACGCGGCGCCCCCCGCCGCCAGCAACAGTGCGATGCCCTGCGGCCGCGTCGGCCAGCTGCGCGCGACGATAAAGCCGTAAAGCGGGAAGATCAGGCTGGTTGAATTGCCGAACAGCGTCGAATTGGCCAGCGTCGTGTGCATGATACCCAGGTGCCAGCTCGCCAGATCTCCGGCGAACAGCACGCCGCTGATTGCCAGCATCGCCCACAGCGTGCCGCTCATCCGGCCGATCGGCTGGCCGGTCGCGCGGGTCAGCAGCAGCAGCATCGGCGCCGCCAGCGTCAACCGCCAGAATCCGGCGGCGATCGGGCCGATGCCGCCGGTATCGGTCGCCATGCGGACGAACAGCGGGCCAAAGGCCAGCGCGACATTGCCGATCAGCAACGCCGCGAAGGCAAAACGCACCGGTTTCGCGTAAGGCCGGTCCTTGTAAGGTGGCGTCAGGTTGACCGGCGGGTGCATGCCGTCCTCTAACCTCCTATCTGTTTCACGTCTCGTTCTAAAATCGGGAGAAATGCGTGCCCAGCCTGTTCGATCCTGTCCAAATCGGCGCGGTCGCCGCGCCCAACCGGGTTCTGATGGCGCCGCTGACCCGTGGCCGCGCCACCCGCGATCATGTGCCGACGCCGCTTATGGCGACCTATTATGCCCAGCGCGCCGCCGCCGGGCTGATCATCAGCGAAGCAACCGGGATCAGCCGCGAAGGGCTTGGCTGGCCCTATGCGCCGGGGCTGTGGACCGCCGCGCAGGTGGAGGCATGGAAGCCGGTGGTCGCCGCCGTTCATGCCGCCGGCGGGCGGATCGCCGCCCAGCTCTGGCATATGGGGCGGATCGTCCACCCCGATTTCCTCGACGGCGCACGGCCGGTTTCCGCCTCGGCGACGACCGCGCCCGGCAAGGCCCATACCTATGCCGGCAAGCAACCCTATGCGCAGGCGCGGCCGCTGGCGCTGGCGGACATTCCCCGGCTGGTCGACGATTATCGCACCGCCGCCGCCAACGCGATCGCCGCCGGTTTCGACGCGGTGCAGATTCACGCCGCCAACGGCTATCTGATCGACCAGTTCCTGCGCGACGGCAGCAACCACCGCGACGATGCCTATGGCGGCAGCCCGGAAAACCGCATCCGTCTGCTGCGCGAGGTGACGCAGGCGGTGGCCGATACGGTCGGCGCCGATCGCACCGGCGTCCGCCTCTCGCCCAACGGCGACAGTCAGGGGGTGATCGACAGCGCGCCGGAAATCGTGTTCCCGCTTGCCGCCGCCGCGCTGTCGCAAATCGGCATCGCCTTCCTCGAACTGCGCGAACCGGGGCCGGACGGCACCTTCGGCCGCACCGACCAGCCGCGCCAGTCGCCGGCGATCCGCCGCGCGTTCAACGGCGTGCTGGTGCTCAATTCCGACTATCTGGGCGCCACCGCGCAGCAGGCGCTCGATTCCGGCGTCGCCGACGCGGTGAGCTTCGGCCGCACTTTCCTCGCCAACCCGGACCTGCCCGCCCGGCTGGCGGCGGGCGCGCCGCTCAATCCTGACGTCATGGCGACATGGTACAGCCAGGGCGCGGAAGGCTATACCGACTACCCGGCGCTGGCGCCGGCGTAGCTGGTCCAGGTTCGGCGCCGGCCCACGCCCCCACCCGGCCTCCCATTTCACGATACTGTCGTCGGGAGGCCGGGTGGGGGCGTGGACCGGTGCCGCGCTTCTACCCGCCGAACCGTTCCTTCAGGCCCAGCATGGCGATGGCGGCGCGGGCGGCGTCGCCGCCCTTGTCCTTGTCGTCTGGCCGGGCGCGGGCCAGCGCCTGCGCCTCGTTCTCGACGGTCAATATGCCGTTGCCGATCGCCAGCCCGTCGAGGCTGAGCGCCATCACCCCGCGCGCGCTTTCGTTGGCGACCAGTTCGAAATGATAGGTTTCGCCGCGAATCACCACGCCGAGCGCGACGAACGCGTCATACCGCCCGGTCTCCGCCGCCAGCGCCACCGCGCCGGGCACCTCCAGCGCGCCGGGGACGGTGATCGTCTCGTGCCGGTGGCCGGCCGCCTCGATCGCGGCGCGCGCGCCTTCGAGCAGCAGGTCGTTCAGATGGGCGTAGAACCGCGCCTCGACGATCAGGATACGCGCCATCACTCCATCTCCTCGCTGATGATTGCCTGCTCGCCGACGATCGAAAGGCCGTACCCGTCGAGCGCGACCAGCATATGGCGGGTGTTGGTCAGCAAAATCATGTCCTGCACCCCCAGTTCGGCGAGGATCTGGGCGCCGACGCCGTAATCGCGCAATTCCTCGAATTCCGGGGCGCCGGGCGTTTTGCCGGCGGCGCGGGCGCGCATTGCGCGGGTCAGGCCGTCGGCCATCGGCCGGTTGATGACGACGATCACGCCCGCCCCGTGCGCGGCGATCGCCTCCATCGAGCGGGGCAGCAGCCCGCCGCGCGGGGAATTCTCGCCAAACGCGTCGGTGAACATCGACAGCGCGTGCATCCGCACCAGTGTCGGCTTTGCCGGGTCGATCCGCCCCTTGACCAGCGCGATCTGCTCGTCGCCGGTCGCCTTGTTGTAGAAGGTCATCGCCACCCACTCGCCGCCCCAGCGGCTGGTGAAGCGCATCTCCGCCCGCTTCTCGACCAGATGGTCGTGGCGCCGGCGATAGGCGATCAGGTCGCGGATCGTGCCGATCTTCAGTTTGTGGCGCTGGGCGAAGGCGACCAGGTCGTCCATCCGCGCCATCGTGCCGTCGTCCTTCATGATCTCGCAGATCACGCCGGACGGGTTCAGCCCGGCCAGCCGGGCGACGTCGACCGCCGCCTCGGTATGTCCGGCGCGGACCAGCACGCCGCCTTCGCGCGCGATCAGCGGAAAGACATGGCCCGGCGTCACGATATGCTCCGGCCCCTTCGCCGCATCGATCGCCACCGCCACGGTGCGGGCGCGGTCGGCGGCGGAAATGCCGGTCGTCACCCCGTCCCGCGCCTCGATCGACACGGTAAAGGCGGTTTCGTGGCGGGTGCCGTTGTTGCGGCTCATCAGGTCGAGGCCGAGCTGCTCGACCCGCTGCCTGGCCAGCGCGAGGCAGACCAGCCCGCGTCCGTGTGTCGCCATGAAGTTGATCGCGTCCGGCGTCGCCATCTGGGCGGGGATGACCAGATCGCCCTCATTCTCCCGGTCCTCGTCGTCGACGAGGATGAACATCCGGCCGTTGCGCGCTTCGTCGATGATCTCTTCGGGGCTGGACAGGAAGGCGTGGCGGATGCGGGCGATCTTCGGATCAGCGTTTGGCACGATATTGCTCCATGCGGCCCAGATAGCGGGCGAGGATGTCGATCTCGATGTTCAGGGCGCGACCGATCGTCAGCGCGTCGAACGTCGTCGCCGCCGCGGTGTGCGGGATGATGTTCAGGCCGAACGCGGTGTCGCCGCCGTGGTCCTCGACGCTGTTGACGGTCAGCGACACGCCGTCGAGCGCGATCGATCCCTTGGCGGCGATATAGGGGGCGAGCGCGGCGTCGGTCGTCACCGTCAGGCGGATCGAATCGCCCTCGTCGCGCAGCCCGCTGACCCGGCCGATGCCGTCGACATGGCCGGTGACGATATGGCCGCCCAGCTCGTCGCCGACCCGCATCGCCCGTTCCAGGTTCAGCCGCTGGCCGGTCTCCCACATTCCCGGCGCGGTGCGGGCGATGCTCTCGGCGGAAATGGCGACGGTGAAATGCCGCTCGTCCTTGGCGACCACGGTCAGGCAGGCGCCGGAACAGGCAATCGACGCGCCGATCGCCACGCCGGCCATATCGTAACCGCAGGCAATGGTCAGGCGGCGGTCGCCCCGCGTTTCCACGGCCTCGATGCGGCCGATGTCGGTGATGATGCCGGTAAACATGGGGGTCAGCTCCGCTGGCGCTCGTAGACCTCGATCCGGTCGCTGCCAAGCGCGCGCGCGTCGCGCAGCCGCCAGCGCCCATGGGCATCGGACAGGTCGGTCAGCCCGATCGCGTCGACCGCCGGCCGCCCGTCGCCGATGACGATCGGCGCGCGGTAGAGCAGCAGCCGATCAACCAGATCCTCGGCGAGGAAGGCGGCGGCCGCCCCGGCCCCGCCCTCGACCAGCAGGTGGTCGACCCCGTCCAGCGCGGCGATCGCGGCGGGGGCGGGCAGGCCTTCCCAGCCGTCCGGCGGCGGATCGCGGCTCAGCACCGCCCGGCGCGGGCTGCGCCCCTCCAGCCCGTCCAGCCGCACGTCCAGCCGTGGCGCGTCGGCGGTCAGCGTGCCGCGCCCGACGACGATCATCTCGGCGCGGGCGCGTTCGACATGGGCATGGGCGCGCGCCGCCGCGCCGGTGATCCAGCGGCTGCTGCCGTCGGCCAGCGCGATGCAGCCGTCCAGCGACAGCGCCAGCTTCAGCGTCACGTGCGGCCGGCCCAGCCGTTGCCGGGTCAGGAACCCTTCCATCGTCGCCGCGCAGACATCGGCCAGCACGCCGTCGGTCACCGCGATCCCGGCGGCGCGCAGCCGCGCGTAACCGGCACCGGCGGTGCGCGGGTCGGGGTCGATCATGCCGCCGACCACCCGCGCCACCCCGGCGGCGATCAGCAGGGCGCTGCACGCCGGTCCGCGTGGGCTGGCGTGGGCGCAGGGTTCCAGCGTCGTGTAGCAAGTCGCGCCGCGCGACTTCGCGCCGGCCTCGGCCAGCGCCATCGCCTCGGCATGCGGCCGTCCGCCGGGCTGGCACCAGCCGCGCCCGACGATTCGCCCGTCGCTGACGATCAGCGCGCCGACATTGGGATTGGGGGCGCTCAGGCCCCGTGCGCGCCCGCCGATCGCGGCGGCGGCGGCCATGAAACGGGCGTCGGCCGTCAAAGACCCCACCGGTTGAGCGCGTCGTCGATCTTCTTGAACTCCGCCTGCCGCTTCTTGCGCTCCGCCTCCAGCTTGGCGTCCTCGACCTTCTTCTTTTCCATGTCGATCTTCTGCTGGGCCAGGATTTCCTCAAGGCTGCGGTCGGCCGGCCAGCTTTCGATGTAGGTGATCTGGCGTTTCCACGGTGGCATCATGTTGACGAAACCGTCCAGGTAGAATCCGACCATTACCGTCGTCGTGATGCCGACGGCCAGCGCCGCGAACAGCAGGTCGTGCTTGCGCCGCGTCGCCAGAAACTGCCGCAGGTCGCGCAGCGCGGCGGCGATGTTGAAGAAACGCAGAAAGCTCATCGCCGGGTAGATAGGCGGTGCCGCGCCCGGACGCCACCCGCTTCCGCCCTCCCGTGCGGCGCTATCATCCCCGCGCGCCCGGCGAAGCGATCCGCCCCATGCCCGTCCGCCGGGGGATGCGGCGATCCGGCGCTGCGCCGAATCGCCGCATCCATGCCTACCGCCGCATCTCGAACCGCACGGTCATCGTCCGCCACGCCTCGACGGCGACGCCGTCGCGCGTCGCCGGGCGGAACCGCCAGCGGGTCATCGCCTGCCGCACGGTGACGGTGGAAAAGGCCGGGTCGTCCGACGCGACGATCTCGGTCGCCCTGACCCGCCCGTCGGTGCCGACCAGCACCTTCAGGACAACGCGGCCTTCCTCGCCCAGCCGCTGCTTGGCCGGCGGATAGGGTGGCTGGAATGCCTCGGCATGGCGCGGGTCGGGCGCTGCCTCGACCAGCACCGGCGCCGCCGTCGGCGACGGCAGGGGCAGCGGCGCCACCCGGTCGGTCGCGTCGCTGTCGCCGCCGGTCAGGATGATCGGCTCGCTCCGGTCGACGCGGATGATCGCCGAATCGTCCGGGGTCGGCGTCACCGGCGTCCGGCTGTCGACCGGCCGGTCGGTCTTCGCCCGCACCTCCGGCTGCGGGGTGGGCGGCGGCGGTGGCGGGTCCGGCGCCGGGTAGAAGCTGATCGGGAACGGGCCGTTGATCTTCGGCACATAATCGCCGCGGATCAGGACCAGCGCCGCGATCACTCCGGCGTGGATCGCGACGACCCCGGCCAGTGTCGCGGGGGAACGGGGTTTGCGGTGAACGAAGCCTCCATTGTGCATGGCACCCTCCTTCCGGCGGCGCCACGCCCTCGCGGCGTCGCATTGCGATGTTACAACATAACGGGGGCGCCACAAACCCCTTTTCCGTTTCGAAGGAATCGACCCCATCGCCGGGCATGGGTGAGGCCGGCGTTACGCCTCCAGCCGCGCGATCACCGCGTCCCGGCCGATCAGCGGCAGCAGCGCCGCCATGTCCGGTCCCTTGTCGCGGCCGGTCAGCGCCAGCCGCAGCGGCAGGAACAGCGTCTTGCCGCTCCGCCCGGTCGCCGCCTTCGCCGCGCCGGTCAGCGTGTGCCACGGGTCGGCGGCCCAATCGGCGGCCCGCGCGGCTTCGGCGGCGGCGGCGAGCAATGGCCGGTCCGCTTCGGCGGCGGGCGGCGGGGTGAACGGGCCGGTGACGATCCGCCACCATTCGGCCGCCTCGGCGACGCTGCGCAGATTGGGGCGGATCGCCGCCCAGCCCTCCGCGCCCATGCCGTCGGGTAGCCGGTCGGCAATGGCGGCATGGTCGATCTGGTGGATGATCCGGGCGTTCAGCGTCGCCAGCTCCGCCTCGTCGAACCGCGCCGGGGCGCGGCCGAAGCGCGCGAAATCGATGCCGGCGATCAGCGGCGCCGGGTCGGCGAACGGCTCGACCGGGTCGGCGGTGCCGATGCGGGCGAGCAGCGCGACGATCGCCTGCGGCTCGATTCCGGCGTCGCGCAGCGCGTCCATGCCCAGCGCGCCCAGCCGCTTGGACAGCTTGCCTTCGCTGCCGACGAGCAGCGCCTCATGGGCGAAGGCGGGCGGCGCGGCGCCGAGGGCGGCGAACATCTGCACCTGCGCGGCGGTGTTGGACACATGGTCTTCGCCGCGCACGACATGGGTTACGCCCATCGCCACGTCGTCGATCGCCGACGGCAGGATGTACAGCCACGATCCGTCGGCGCGGCGGACGACCGGGTCGCTCAGCAGCGCCGGGTCGAATTGCTGCGGCCCGCGCACCAGGTCGTCCCAGGCGATCGGCGCGTCATGGTCCAGCCTGAACCGCCAGTGCGGCTGGCGCCCTTCCGCCTCCAGCGCCGCGCGCGCGCCGTCATCGAGCGTCAGTGCGGCGCGGTCGTAGACCGGCGGCAATCCCCGGCCCAGCCGGATCTTGCGTTTCAGCTCCAGTTCCTGCGGCGTCTCGTAGCAGGGGTAGAGCCAGCCGGCGTCGCGCAGTTCGGCGAAGCGCGCCTCATACAGCGCGCCGCGCGCCGACTGCCGCGTCTCGTCGTCCGGCGCCATGCCCAGCCAGGCCAGGTCGGCGCGGATCGCGGCGACGAACCGCTCCTCCGACCGCGCGGTGTCGGTGTCGTCGATCCGCAGCAGGAAGCGCCCGCCATGCTTGCGCGCCCACAGCCAGTTGTGGATCGCGGTGCGGACGTTGCCGACATGCAGCCGGCCGGTCGGCGACGGGGCGAAGCGGGTGACGACGGTCATCGCCCGCCTCTAGACCAACGCTGCGGCCTGTAGGAAGCTTCCATTCCCCGATAGCGATAATCCCCTGATAACCTCGCTGGAAACCGCACCCCCTTCCCCCCGGCGCTGACGCTGCTAAGAGGCTTGGCGACTGCTCACGGGGATTGCGCATAATGAAACTGATGTCGGGCAACTCGAACCTGCCGCTCGCCCGCGCCATTGCCGACTATCTCGAAATGCCGCTGACCGACGCCGCGGTCCGCCGCTTCGCCGACGAGGAAGTGTTCGTCGAGATCCACGAGAACGTCCGTGGCGAGGACGTCTTCGTTCTCCAGTCGACCGGCTACCCGGCCAACGACAACCTCATGGAACTGCTGATCTGCATCGACGCGCTCAAACGCGCCTCGGCCAAGCGGATCACCGCCGTCATCCCCTATTTCGGTTATGCCCGGCAGGACCGGAAGCCCGGCCCGCGCACGCCGATCTCCGCCAAGCTGGTCGCCAATCTGATCACCGTCGCCGGTGCCAACCGCGTCCTGTCGCTCGACCTTCACGCCGGGCAGATTCAGGGCTTCTTCGATATCCCGACCGACAATCTCTACGCCGCTCCGGTGATGTCGGCCGACATCCAGGCCCGCTTCGGCGGTGAGAATATCATGGTCGTCTCGCCCGACGTCGGCGGCGTCGTCCGCGCCCGCGCGCTGGCCAAGCGGCTGAACAACGCGCCGCTGGCGATCGTCGACAAGCGCCGCGAGCGCCCCGGCGAGAGCGAGGTGATGAACATCATCGGCGACGTCACCGGCCGCTTCTGCGTGCTGGTCGACGACATCGTCGATTCCGCCGGCACGCTGTGCAACGCCGCCGCCGCCCTGCGCGAAGCAGGCGCCAAGGACGTCGTCGCCTATGTCAGCCACGGCGTGCTGTCCGGTGGCGCCGTCGCCCGGGTCGAGGCGTCGTCGCTGACCGAACTGGTCGTCACCGACTCGATCGGCCTGCCGGAATCGGCCAACGGCGCCGCCCATCTGCGGACGTTGACCATCGCCCCGCTGCTGGCGGAGGCGATCAAGCGGATCGCCGACGAAAGCTCGGTGTCGTCGCTGTTCGACTGATACGGCAAAGGAGGCCCGGGGGGATGAGCCAGGACGCGATCAACCCCAACCGCCGCGTCCTGTTTGCCAGTCTGGTCGGCACCACCGTCGAGTTTTACGATTTCTACGTGTTCGCGACGGCGGCGTCGCTGGTCTTCGGGCCGCTGTTCTTTCCCGCCAGTTCGCCGACCGCGCAATTGCTCAGCGCCTATGCGACGTTCAGTCTGGCGTTCATCGCCCGGCCGCTCGGCGCCTTCGTCTTCGGCCATTACGGCGACCGGGTCGGCCGCAAGTCGACGCTGGTCGCCTCGCTGATGCTGATGGGCGCGTCGACCTTCGCTATCGCCTTCCTGCCGACTTATGCCACCGCCGGCTGGATCGCGCCGCTGCTGCTGTGCGTGCTGCGCTTCGGCCAGGGGCTGGGGCTGGGCGGCGAATGGGGCGGCGCGGCGCTGCTCGCGGTGGAGAATGCGCCGCCCGGTTGGAAGGCCCGTTTCGGCATGGTGCCGCAGCTTGGCGCGCCGCTCGGCTTCATCGCCGCGAACGGGCTGTTCCTGATCCTTGGCCTGCTGCTGACCCAGGAGGATTTCGTCGCCTGGGGCTGGCGGCTGCCGTTCCTGGTCAGTGCGCTGCTCGTCATCCTCGGCCTGTGGGTGCGGCTGCGGCTGGTCGAGACGCCGGCCTTCGCCGCCGCGCTGAAGCAGGAGGCGCCGCCGCGCATCCCGCTCGCCGCCGTGTTCCGTCATCATCTGCGCGCGACCTTCGCCGGCACTTTCGCGGTCGTCGCCTGCTTCGCGCTGTTCTACCTGACCACCGCCTTCGCCCTCGGCTACGGCACGACGACGCGGGGGATTCCGCGCGAGACATTCCTGTCGCTCCAGCTCGGCGCGATCCTGTTCATGGCGGTCGGCATCGTCCTTGCCGGCTGGTGGTCCGATCACAGCAGTCCGCGCCGGGTGCTCGTCGTCGGCTGCATCGGCACGCTCGTCTCCGGGCTGACGCTGGCGCCCCTGCTGGGTGGCGGGCTGCCGGCAATCTTCCTGTTCCTGGCTTTCGGCCTGTTCGTAATGGGCTTCGTTTACGGCCCGCTCGGCGCGTTCCTGCCGGGTCTCTACCCGCCACTGGTTCGCTACACCGGCGCGTCGGTGGCGTTCAACGTCGGCGGCATCCTCGGCGGATCGCTGGCGCCGTTCCTGGCAACCACCCTCGCCGATCATGGCGGGCTGGGGCTGGTCGGCGCCTATCTTGCCGCCGCCGGGCTGCTCAGCCTGGCCGGTCTTGCCGCGATCGGGCCGGGGCAGGCGGAAGAGCGGCCGGCGCCGCTCACCTGAAATCGCGGGGCCGCACCTGCAAGCCATCCTCGCCGACACCGCGCAGCCAGCCGCTGTAATCGACGATGCGGTCGACGACGACGTGGATCACCAGCCACGCGCGCCGTTGCGCGCATGGGCCGGCGCGGCACACGCATGACGCCATGCGACCGTCGATCGCCACGCCGCCGAAAGGCAGCACGGTCGTGGGCGTGACCACCATCGCCGGGGCGAGCGCGGCAACCGTATGCGGAAGGCGACGAGTTCGAACGGCGGGTCAATAGGATATGCGGCGCGGGAATCCGCTCGTTCTCATCATGTTCTTACCGGGAAGAGTCGAGCGGTTTTGGCGGATAACGCCACCGCGTTGGAAAAAAGGGACGAACGCCCATAAATTATATGGCGCCCTCCAATCATATTGGGTAGCGATTTTTGGCTAAGTTCAATGTACTGGAGGTCTTTATGAAGAAATTGGGTACGGTCGCAGCCGCCTTGGCCGCCTTCACTATGTCGGCCGCGCCGGCGCTTGCGGCGGTTCCGACCTCCGCTTCGCGACTGTCGGTTGCGCAGAACAGCCGCGTCGCCGCTGCCACCGACGACAGCTCGAAGCTGGCCGGCGGCGCGCTGATCGGTATCGCCCTCGCGGTTGCCGCGGTGGTTGCGGTGATCGTGATCGCCAGCGACGACGACAAGCCGGCCAGCGCCTGATTCGCTGACCGTCAATTCGTTGCAGAAAACGCCGCGGTCCTCACGGGCCGCGGCGTTTTTCGTGTGGTGCCGCCGCGGTGCGGCGCTGGTCTTGCGCCGGCGTCTGGCTTAAGGCGCGGGCTATGCCGCACGATCCTGCCTTCATCGTCGCCGCCTGCGTCGCGGTGGCGCTGGTCGGGCTGGCCAAGGGCGGTTTCGCCGGATTGGGGGCGCTCGGCACGCCGATCATGGCGCTGGCGATCTCTCCGGTTGCCGCCGCGGCGATCCTGCTGCCGATCCTGATCGTTCAGGATATCGTCAGTGTCTGGTGCTTTCGGGCGCATTGGAACCGGCGGATCGTGCTGATCATGTTGCCCGGCGCACTGGTCGGCGTCGCCCTTGGCTGGGCGATGGCCGCGCTGGTCAGCGAGCGTGCGGTGATGGCGGCGGTCGGCGGCGTCACCCTGCTGTTCGGCCTGTCCCGCCTCTGGATCGAACGGCGCGGCCGGATTCCATTGCCCGCCGAAGGACCGGAATGGGTTGGCGGCCTGTTCGGGGTCGCGACCGGTTTCGCCAGCCAGATCGCCCATGCCGGCGGTCCACCCTTCCAGATGTGGGTGGCGCCGAAGCGGCTGCCTCACCTCGAATATGTCGGCACCAGCGCGATCGTCTTCGCACTGATCAACTGGGCGAAGGTGCCGGCTTATGCGGCGCTCGGCCAGTTCACGCGGGAGAATATGACCATAGCCGCGGCGTTGCTGCCGGTGGCGCTGCTGTCGACCTTCGCCGGCGTCTGGCTGGTCCGACGGATAAGCGGCGCGCTGTTTTACACGTTACTTTATATGCTGATGGTGCTGCTGGGTCTGAAACTGTTGTGGGATGCCTTGCCGTGACCGACGCCGCCATCCTCGCCGATGCTGCGCGGGTCCGCACACTGCTGGTCGCCGCCGCCCGCGCCGGCGAATCCGTCAGCTATTCCGGTCTGCTCGGCCGTCTCGGCCTGCGCTTCACCCGGCCGAAAATGCGGGCGCTGTGCAAGACGCTCGACCATATCGACCGGCTCGGCGCTGCTCAGGGTGAGCCGGGTCTGGCGGTGCTGGTCGTGCGCGAGGGCGACGGCCTGCCGGGGCAGGGCTGGTGGACGGGCGGCCGCGCGCTGGCCCTCGGTCATGACGGGGACTGGACGGGGCCGGCGGCGCGGGCGCTGGTGCGTGAAGAACAGCAGGCGGCCTTTGCCTATTGGCAGGCGGCCGGGCGAAAGGAGGATGGATGGCCGACGAGGTGAAACTGCACGCAAGCTGGCGCGCGCCGCTGACGGCGGAATTCGCCAGTCCCTACATGCAGGCGCTGAAGCAGTTCCTGCTGGCGGAAAAGGCAGCCGGCAAGCACATCTTCCCACGCGGCGGCGAATATTTCCGTGCGCTCGACCTGACGCCGCTCGACACGGTGCGTGTCGTGATTCTGGGGCAGGACCCCTATCATGGCGCCGGTCAGGCGCATGGCCTGTGTTTCAGCGTGCGGCCGGGGGTGCGGACGCCGCCGTCACTGGTCAACATCTACAAGGAACTGCACGCCGACCTGGGCCTGGCCCCGCCCCGCCATGGTTTTCTGGAACATTGGGCGCGACAGGGGGTGTTGCTGCTCAACAGCGTGCTGACCGTCGAGATGGGCCGCGCCGCCTCTCACCAGAAACAGGGATGGGAACGTTTCACCGACGCGGTGATCGCGCTGGTCAACGACAGTCCGCGGCCGGTCGTGTTCATGCTGTGGGGCAGCTACGCCCAACGCAAGGCGGCGTTCGTCGACCAGCGCCGCCATCTGGTGCTGAAGGCCCCGCACCCGTCGCCGCTTTCCGCCCACACCGGCTTTTTCGGCTGCCGCCATTTCTCGCAGGCCAATGCCTTCCTCGAACGCCATGGTCGCCAGCCAGTCGACTGGGCCTTGCCCGAAGACCCTATGGCAGACAGGCCCGCAGCCGCAGCCAGTCCGCCTGTTTGACCTCGGCCGGGACGGCGCAGGCGCCGCTGCTCGACAGCAGGGTCAGCGTCCGGTAGCGCGCCGCCGCGGCGCCGAGCTGCCGCAAGCCGATGCTTGCCGCCTTGACGCCATTGAACGCGATCGTCGTCAGCCCCGGCAATGTTGCGGCCATCGCCGCCAGGTCCCGTGGTTCGGGGTTGCGGATCGCGCTGTCGAGGCTGCCCTGCCGCTCGGCGGCGGCGATCACATCCCACAGGCCAATGCGGTGGGCGCGCAATGCCTCCAGCCGCGCGGGATAGGGCAGCGCGCGCAGATCGACGGCGATGACCATGCCGACCAGCGCCCAGAATCGATTGCCGGGATTGGCGTAATACTGCCGGGCGTCGAGCGAGCGTCGCCCCGGCAGGCTGCCGAGGATCAGCAGCCGCGTCCGTTCGTCGGTGACCGGGGGGAACGCTCGTTCGCGCGTCATTCCTGCGGGCAGATGTCGGTGCGCGCCTCGCGCTTGCCGCCGCTGTACCATTGGCCGGCCTCACCCATCGTCTCGGCATTATGGTAGCAGACCTGCGCCGCCGTTCCGGCCGGGTCGATCAGGATCGTCCAGCGGTGGTCGCCGCAATTATGCGCCTGGCAGCCGGTGGACAGCAGCCGGCCGTCCTTCAGGATGATCGGTCCGCTCGGCCCGGCGCCGGGGTTCAGCACCCAGTCGAGCACCGCCTTGTCGCCGACCGCCGCGGTTACCGCACCGGTCACCAGCGGGTTGGCAAGAAAAGTCGCGCCGCCGACTTCGTCGAACGGGTATTTTCCGACATAGCCCGACAACGCCGCCTCGCCGGTCGCGGCGTTGGACGGGACGGATACGGCGTCCGCGATGTTCGTTTCCGCCTCGGCGCCGCTGTTCGCGTCCGTGGCGGCGGCGTGGTTGCCGGCACCGCCGCTACAAGCCGCGCACAGCAATGCGGCAGCGAAGGGTATGACATGACGCGCTGCGATCATCGGGCATCCTCCGGTCCGGTTCCCGGCGCAGCATGCCATGGCGCCAGCGCCCGCGCACCCGTTTTCATCTCGTCAAGGCTGGTTCCGCCACCGCCGGCTTTGGCCTAGAAGCCTCGCATTCCACGGGAGTTCTTGATGCCACAATCGTCTCGCTGGGCCTTGGTCATCCACGGTGGCGCCGGGCAGATCACGCGGGCGGTGCTGGCGGCGGCGCAGGATCAGGGCGCACGCGCCGGCTTGCACGCCGCGCTTGCCGCCGGTGCCGCGCTGCTCGCCGCCGGCGGAACCGCGCTTGACGCGGTCGAGGCCGCTGTCCGCGTGCTGGAGGACGACTCCCATTTCAATGCCGGGCGCGGATCGGCCTTCACCCATGACGGGGGGATCGAGATGGACGCGGCGATCATGGACGGGCGGGACCGTGCCGCCGGGGCGGTCGCCGGCATCACCCGCACCCGCCACCCGGTCGCGCTGGCGCGGCGGGTGATGGACCATAGCCCGCATGTTCTGTTGAGCGGTGCCGGCGCCGACGCCTTTTCGGTCGAACAGGAGCTGGAACAGGCTGACGCCGGCTGGTTCGAGACCGTAGCTCGGCGTCGGCAGCTTGACGCGATGCTGGCGCGGGGCGGAGACGGTTTCGACGTCGACATGAAATACGGCACGGTCGGCGCTGTCGCGTGCGACATCCACGGCCATGTCGCCGCCGCCACATCGACCGGCGGCGTTACCGGCAAGCGCTGGGGGCGGATCGGCGATTCGCCGCTGATCGGCGCCGGCACCCATGCCGACGACCGCGCTGGCGCGGTGTCGGCGACCGGCGCCGGAGAGTTTTTCATCCGCGCCAATGTCGCGCACGAGATCGGCGCGCGTGCCCGCATGCTGGGCGAATCGATGCTGGAGGCGGGGGCGGCGGCGATCGCGGAGGTCGGCGCGATGGGCGGCAGCGGTGGCGTCATTCTGGTCGGGGCCGACGGGACCGGGGGGTGGCGGTTCAACACGCCGGGCATGTATCGTGGCATGGTTTCGGCCGGGGCGCCGGCCGTGGTCGCGATCTTCGGGGACGAATGACGATGATCCGGCGATTCGGCCTGCTGCTTGCCGCGCTGGCGGTGGTGCTTCCCGGCCCGGCGCGGGCGTTTTGGGAATATGGCCACGAAACCGTCGCCGCCATCGCCCTGGCGGACGTGCGCCCCACCACCCGGCTGGCGATCCGCCGGCTGCTGCGCGCCGCGCCGCTGCTTGAAACACCGACCTGCCCGGCGCGCACCCTGGCGGAAGCGAGCGTCTGGCCGGATTGCGTCAAGACGCTCGGCCCCCGCTTCAGCTACGCGGCAAGCTGGCATTATCAGGATGTCGACATCTGCAAGCCGTTCGCCCTGAAACCGGCCTGTCGTGACGGCAATTGCGTGTCGGCGCAGATCACCCGCAACCTTGCGCTGCTGAAAGACCGGGCGGTGCCGGTGCGCGAGAGGCTGATGGCGCTGATCTTCGTTGTCCATTTCGTCGGCGATCTGCACCAGCCGCTCCACGCCGGTGAGCATGACGATGCCGGCGGCAACCGGGTCAGGGCGGGCTATGGCATCGCTGCCGGGCGGATCAACCTGCACATGGTCTGGGACGGCTATCTGGCCGAGCGCGCCATTTCGACTCCGCCTGCCGGCGCCGCCGGGCTGCTCGCGGCCGCCACCCCCGCCGAACGGGCGGCCATGGCGGCGGGTAGCGTCGAAGACTGGTCGCGAGAGAACTGGGAAGTCGCCCGCGACGCCGTCTATGCGCCGGTGATCGCCGATCCGTGCGGGGCGGAACCGGCGCGGGTCCAGCTTGACGAAGCGAGGATCAGGGCGGCGATCCCGGTGTTGCGCGCGCAGGTGCTGCGCGGCGGCCTGCGCCTCGCCCGCCTGCTCGACGAAGCGCTCGGCTGACCGCTCTGGACCCGCGTCGTGGGACGGTTACTATGCCCTGGGGCAGGACGGGGTAACAGAATGCGCAGGCTTGAGCCGTTTCCGAATCTGGTGACGATGTTCTTCACCCGCGCCGGGCAAAAGGGCGATGCGCCGTTCCTGTGGCGCAAGCTGGACGGGCGCTGGCAACCGCTCAGTTGGCGGGCGGTGGCCGAACAGGTTTCGGCACTGGCCCAGGCGCTGCGCCGGATCGGCCTCACCCCCGGCGACCGGGTGATGCTGGTGTCGGAAAACCGGCCGGAATGGTGCATCGCCGACCTGGCGATCATGGCCGCCGGTTGCGTCACCGTGCCGACCTACACCACCAATACCGAGCGCGACCACGCCCATATTCTGGAAAACAGCGGTGCGCGGGCGGTCATCGTCTCCACCGATAAACTGGCGCGGACGCTGTTGCCGGCGATGCTGCGGTCCAGTCAGGCGGCGGCGTTGATCGGCATAGAACCGCTGCGCTTCGCCCAGAGCGGCAGTGTCGATTTCCACGATTGGCACCGGCTGATCGCGGCGGAGACGCCTGATGTCGCGGCAACGGCGGGGGCCGCGAACTTTGGCCGCGATGACCTCGCCTGCATTATCTACACCAGCGGCACCGGCGGCGCACCGCGCGGCGTGTGCCAGCATCACGGGGCGATCCTGCACAACGTCGCCGGCTGCACCGCGATCATCTCCGACGATTTCGGCTGGGATGACGAGGTGTTCCTGTCCTTCCTGCCGCTCAGCCATGCCTATGAACATTCCGGCGGCCAGCATTTCCCGATCGGGCTGGGCGGCCAGATCTACTATGCCGAAGGGCTCGACAAGCTCGCCGCCAATATCGAGGAGGTGCGCCCGACGATCATGGTCGTCGTCCCCCGCCTGTTCGAGGTGCTGCGCCAGCGCATGGTCAAGGCGATCGAGAGGCAGGGTGGGCTGGGGCCGGCATTGCTCCGCCGGGCGCTGGCGCTTGGCGGCAAGGATCTGGCCGGGCGGATGCCGCTGTGGGACCGGCCGATGGATTTCTTCATCGGCCGGACGTTGCGGCCCAAGGTGCAGAAGCGTTTCGGCGGACGGATCAAGGCGCTGGTCTCCGGCGGCGCGCCGCTCAACCCCGATATCGGCGTTTTCTTCCACGCCCTCGGTCTGACCCTGTTGCAGGGCTATGGCCAGACGGAGGCGGGGCCGGTGATTTCGTGCAACCGCCCGGCGGCCGGGCTGAAGATGGACACGGTCGGCCCGCCACTCCCCGATACGGAAGTGCGCATCGCCGATGACGGCGAGATATTGGTGCGCGGTGAACTGGTCATGCACGGCTACTGGCGCAACCCGGCGGAAACCGACCGGGTGCTGATCGACGGCTGGTTGCACACCGGCGACATCGGCGAGCTGGATGCCGCCGGCCGCATCCGCATCACCGATCGCAAGAAGGACCTGATCATCAACGACAAGGGCGACAATGTCGCCCCGCAGAAGGTCGAGGGTATCCTGACCCTCCAACCCGAAGTGCTGCAGGCGATGATCTACGGCGATCGCCGGCCCTATATCGTCGCGCTGATCGTGCCCGATCCCGAATGGACCGCCGAATGGGCGATCGCCAACGACTATCGCTGCGATTTCCGCGCGCTTGCCGACAATCCGCAATATCGCGCGGCGGTGATGGCGGCGGTCGACCGGGTCAATCAGGAATTGTCGGTGGTCGAAAAGATTCGCCGCATCATCATCGCCGACGAACCGTTCACGGTCGAAAACGCGCAGATGACGCCGTCGATGAAGGTCCGGCGCCACATTCTGCGCGACGTCTACGGCGCCCGGCTCGATGCGCTCTACAAGGGCTGAGCGGTGCGCGCGGGCGCTGGCCGGCGCCCGCTGCCCTAGTTCCGGTACGGCACGAATTCGGCCATGCTGCACGCGCCGGTCTCGATACCGGTGACGAAATCGCGCACCGTCGCGATGTCGCCGGAACAGAGCCGGGTCGACGGCGTCCGCGTTACCAGCCCGGCGCCGTTGCGCAGACCGGGGCAGCCGCCGACCGGGTCGTTGCGGTAGGTCAGCTTCGCGTTGACCCGGTAAAGGATCGTGCTGTCGCCGATATAGGTGGTGCCGTTGACCCGGTTGAGCGGAATGCAATTCACCGGCTTGCCTGCAGTTTTGCCGGCCAGCGCCTTGTCCAGTTTGGCCTGATCGGCGGCGGCGCGTTCGGCGCGGGCCGTGGATGGGCTGGCGATCAGAATCGACCCGCTGGTCAGGCTGGCCAGCCCGGCCGCGATGCAGAGGGTGAGACTATGCCGCATGACACGTTCCTCTCGATAGATTCGCTGCTGGCGACCAGTCTCGTATTCAGCCCCTGAACCTATCCTTAGCGGCGCGCCGCTCGGCGAGCTGCTCGGCGCTGTCCGCGCGCATGAACGGATTGGTCGCCCGTTCCGCGCTGATGCTGGTTGGCACCGTCGCCTCACCGGCCGCGCGCAGCCGCGCCACCTCGGCCATACGCGCGGCGATGGCGGCGTTGTCCGGTTCCGCCGTCAATGCGTAGCGGCCGTTCGCCTCGGTATATTCATGGGCGCAATAGACGGCGGTGTCGGCGGGCAACGCGGCCAGCCGCCGCATATTGGCGAACATCTGCTCCGCCGTGCCTTCGAACAGTCGGCCGCAGCCCATGGCGAACAGCGTGTCGCCGACGAAAACCGCCGCGTCGCCGGCCAGATGATAGGCGATATGGCCGGCGGTATGCGCCGGCACCGCCAGCACCGTCGCGCGGTGCTTCCCCAACACCACCACATCGCCTTCGTCGACCTGCCGGTCCAGCGTCGGGATCCGGTCCGCCTCCGTCGCCGGGCCGGTGATCGTGCAGCCGGTCGCCGCCTTGATCGCGGCGTTGCCGCCGGTGTGGTCCGGATGCCAGTGGGTGTTCCACACCTGGCCGATCCGCCAGCCGCGTCTGTCCGCTTCCGCCAGCACCGGATCGGCAACCGCCGGGTCGACCACCACCGTGTCACCCCCGACGGGGTCGTGGACCAGCCAGACATAATTGTCGTTCAGCACCGGGATTCGCGCAATTTCCAGCATTGCGCGATTGTAAGGGGTAAATCGCTGGCATGGAAGCGGCGGCGGCCGGCCTCGCCCGCGCGGCTACACCGCCCGTGGCGCCAGCAGGGCCAGCGCCTCGCGCGCCAGTCTTTCGGTCAGCAGCCGGGCCGGCTCGCCGGAACTGCCAAGCGCGGCCGCCTGCCCGGCCCAGAGTGGCGAAAAGGCCGGGTCGCCCGCTGCCTCCGCCTTGTGCCGCAATGTCGCCAGCGCGGCGGAAGCATGGGGAAAGGGCGGCGCATCCGCGCTGACCGGGCCGATTTCGCGCATCAGCCGGTTGGGCATGCCCCGCGCCATGCCGCCGGTGAACAGGTTGGTGACCATGCTGTGCTCGGCGGCATCGCTGGCGAGCAGCGCGCGGTGGATCGGGCTGATCAGGCTTTCCGGGCAATGGAGATAGGCGGTGCCGAGCTGGACCGCGCTGGCGCCCAGGGTCAGCGCGGCGGCAATGCCGCGCCCGTCACCGATGCCGCCGGCCGCGATCACCGGCACTTTGACCGCGTCGACCATTTGCGGCAGCAGCGCGAACAGGCCCATCGCGTCGCCTTCCTCCGTCAGCCAGCGGCTGGCGTGCCCCCCCGCTTCCCAACCCTGGGCGATGATCGCGTCGCAGCCGGCGGCGGCCAGTCGGCGCGCGCCATTGAGGCTGGTCGCGCTGGCGATGATCAGCGCGCCGGTGGCCTTGACCCGGTCGAACAGCGCGGCATCGGGCAGGCCGAAGTGGAAACTGACGATCTCCGGCTGCGCCGCCTCGACCGCCGCGCACATCGCCGCATCGAACGGTGCGCGCAGTGGTGGGGGATCGGCAGGCGGGGCGGTGTCATACTCGGCGTAGTACGGCGCCAGCCGCGCCAGCCAGGCGGTGTCGTCCGGCACCGGGCCAGGCGAGTGACAGAAGAAATTCAGGTTGATCGGACCGGACACGCGGGCGCGCACCGCCGCCACTTCGTCGCGCATCCGTTCGGGGCTCAGCATCGCGCAGGGCAAAGAGCCGATCGCGCCCGCTTCGATCGCGGCGACCGCCAGCGCGACGCCGCCGGCATTGGCCATCGGCGCCTGAATGATCGGCACCGTCATGCCCACCCGCGCCAGCAGCGTCGGGTCGGGCCAGCCGGTCATCCTACCAGCTTCCCGTGTTGGGCATCGACGCCCATGGCTCGGCCGGCGGTAACTGTCCGTCCTGCAGCAGTTCGATCGAGATGCCGTCGGGGGTGCGGACGAACGCCATATGGCCGTCGCGCGGCGGCCGGTTGATGGTGACTCCGGCGTCCATCAGCCGCTGGCAGGTCGCGTAGATATCGTCGACCAGATAGGCGAGATGGCCGAAATTGCGGCCGCCGTCATAGCGTTCCGGGTCCCAGTTGTGGGTCAGTTCGACCTGCGCATCCTCGTCCCCCGGCGCCGCCATGAAGATCAGCGTGAACCGCCCGGCCGGATTGTCGATGCGGCGGACTTCGCGCAGGCCGAGCAGCTCGAAAAACCGGATGGTTTCAACCGGATCGCTGACCCGGATCATGGTGTGAAGATATTTCATGCGCGGTTTTCCGGATCGTTCCGCCCCTAGCCCTCGGGCGTCGCTGACTCGGCGTCAAGCTGTTTCAGTTGCGCGGCGGCGGTTACGGCGGCGGCACTGCCCGGCTGGTTGAGGATCGCGCCCTGCCATGCCGCCCGCGCCGCCGCCGGGGCGCCGGCCAATATGGCGATATTCCCCGCCTCCAGCGCGACCGATGCGTCGTCCGGCGACCGCCTTGCCGCCTCGTCTATGTCCTGCTGTGCGCGGGCCAGGTCGTTCTGCCGCCGCGCCAGCGTTGCCGACAGCAGCCAGGCGAGCGGGTCTTCCGGTACCAGCGCCAGCGCCTTGTCGATATCGCCGCGCGCGCCCGCCAGCTCGCCAAGCGCCACGGTCGCGCGGGCGCGATCCAGATGCGCCTCGCCCAATGGCGCACCGGTCAGCTCGCCACGCGCCAGTGCCGCGTTGAACGCGGCGCGCGCCGCCTGCGCTTCTCCCCCGGCCAGGCGGGCATTCCCGGCCTGCACCCACAGCGCCGCCGGGCTGGTCTGCTGCGAAATCTCCGCCTGCCGCGCCGCCTGCTCGAACGCGGTCGCGGCGGGAATCCACCGTTCCTGCGCGGCATAGGCGAGGCCAATGCATTGGCGCGCCTCCGCCCCGCCGCCCAGCATCTGCCACTGGTTGGCCTGTTCTATCGCCCGGTCGGGTGCGTCCGCGGCCAACGCGGCGCATTGCGCGAAACGGGACGGCTCGGCCGTGGTGGGGGCAGGGGCGGCGGCCTGGGCGGCAAGAATAAGCAGGATCATCGCGGTTCCGGCATGGCGGCAACGGTGTCCAGCAGCAGCGCGATGTCGGATGGGCGCGACAGCCGGTGGTCGCCCTGCTTGATCAGCACCGTCTGCACGTCGGCTGAACGAAGCCGGTCGGCAAGATGAAGCGAGTGGTGCCAGGGCACGTCCGCATCCGCCTGACCGTGGAGCAGCCGCACCGGGCAGTCGATGGCAATCTCGGCCTGCAACAGTCGGTGCGCCTCGCCCGATTGCCAGAAGGCGCGGGTGGTGACGGTCGGCGTGTCGCTATAGGCGGAAACTTCTTCGACCCGCCCGCGCGACAGGATTTCCATCTTCTGTTCCTGGGTATAGCCCCAGTCGGTGAAATCCGGCGCCGCCGCGATGCCGACCAGCCCGGCCACCCGTTCCGGCCGGGCGAGCGCGACGAGCAGCATCAGCCAGCCGCCCATCGACGAACCGACCAGCAGCAGCGGTCCGCTGGTCAGCGAATCGATCGCGAACAGCGCGTCATCGCGCCAGCGGGTCAGGGTGGCGGTCTCGAAATCGCCGTCGCTGGCGCCGATGGCGGAATAGTCGAAGCGCAGCATCGCGCGGCCGTTGGCCGCCGCCCAGGCGTCCAGCGCCATCGCCTTGCCGCCGGTCATGTCGGACAGGTAGCCGGGCAGAAAGACGATCGTCGGCCCGGCGCCCGCCCGGCCGGCAAAGGCGATGCGGACGCCGTCGCCGCGATCGGCGTGGCCGGCGGTCAGATCACCCATTCGACCGACTGCAGTTCGATGCTGGCGCGGCGTTTCGCGCTGCGCTTGGCGACCATCGCCTCATAAAGCCGCCTGACCGTGCCGCTGCCCGTGGTGACGAACAGGCCGGGGACGACGGCGTGAACCATGCAGGCCAGCCCGCCGGCGACCATCTTCGCGCCAAAGCCGGAGGCGGCGGCAAGATGCTCGCCATAACTTTCGCCCACCTCGGCTGGATGATCGCGAAACAGCGCATTGAACATCGGCAGTTTTCCGCAAAACGAAACCAGATCCTCCTATAGCATCGCCGCTCGAAGCGGCAACCGGCGGGCCGCCGTCACCCTGCGCAGATGCGGCGGAGCGCGGCCCAGTCGGCGGCGTCCAGCGCCGGACGATATGGCTGCCTGGCGTCGTGGCTGGCGGCAAACAGGCGCTCCCGCTCCCGCGCCATTGGGTGAGTCGACAGATAGGTCGCCGCGGCGTCCAGCTTGTCGTTCAGGCGGGGCAGGCGCCGGAAGAAATCGGCAGTGGCCAGCGGCGATATCCCGGCGGCGGCGAGGCGGGCAACGGCGCCTTCGTCCGCTTCCTGCTCGGCTGTGCGGCCATAGCTGAGGCCAACGACGGTATCGATGCCGGACCCCGTCTGCCCGCCGACGCCGGCCAGCAGGATGCCGACCCCGAACCGGCGGATCAGGCCGCTCATCACATGACGCTTGCGGACATGCTCGATCTCGTGGGCGACGACCCCGGCCAGCGCATCGGGTGAGCGCGCATCGTCGATCAGCTTGCGGAATATGACGATATGCCCGCCGGGCAGGGCGGCGGCGTTGACAACCGGCATGTCGATGACGCGGATGGCGAAGCCCCCGTCCGGCGCCAATCGCGCCGTCAGCCGGTCCAGCGCGGCCTGCCCGCCGGCGCCTTTGCAGAAATGCCCGCCGAAGTCGCCGACCAGTGCGTCGCCATAGCGTTTTTCCCACTGCATCGGGACCAACGGCGCCAGCCAGTTCGGCGCGGTATAGCCGACCGCGACCAGCACCGCCGACAGGAACAGCGCGACACCGGTCGCCCGCCAGAGTCCGACCCGGTCGATCCACCCGCCATAGCGCCTGGTGCGTGGAAGCAGCGCCGCCAGTGCTGTGTCCGGCGGGTTGGTCAGCGTCAGTCGCCAGCCCTCGACATCGTCGCGCTGGAAACTTCGCCCATCCTCGTCAAGGCCGGGGGTCAGGACGGAAACCGGCACCATCAGGCTTTGCCCGTCGGGGAAAAGCACGTGGATACACGTATTGCTGGCCGTGACGGTGACGTCATGCCGCCACGCGTTCGTCCCGTCGTAGAGCCAGCCGGCTGTCATGTGCGCGGATCAGATCGCGCCGATGTCGAACGCGCTGGCCAGCCCTTCCGCATCGCTTGCCGAGCGCGTGGTCGACTGGCTGAGCGCGGCGAGGTCGATTTCGCCGGTAGCGCCCAGATGGCGGATGAAAAAAGACCAGTTGCGGTAGGGCAGGAAAATCGCGCCGATCCCCAGCGTCACGATCACCAGCCCGATGTTGCCGAGTATCAGCCCGAACCACGCCCGCGAACTGGCGGAGAATGTGAAATCCAGACCGGACAGCGACAGGCTGCCGATGACATGGC
Organism: Sphingomonas flavalba; assembly: GCF_047553045.1. GTDB lineage: Bacteria > Pseudomonadota > Alphaproteobacteria > Sphingomonadales > Sphingomonadaceae > Sphingomonas_L > Sphingomonas_L flavalba_A. The sequence continues at coordinate 3,044,923 of NZ_CP180208.1, forward strand.
GATAATAGAGCGCGTAATAGGCCAGGCTGGCAACGAGAATGAACGCATAGAAGAAGAGGACCAGCACGGCGATGGTCGCCGCCGAACCTGGAGACGGTTTGGCGCCTTTCACGGTGCCGAACAACGCGAACAGGCCTATCGCCAACAGGATCATGGTGCCGCCCATACAGAGCAGCATCCAGCGCTTGGTCAGGCCCTGGGCCGTCGCTTCGGCGCGAAACGGATATTGCCCGAAGCTCATGCTGCCCCAGCGCTCGTTCCACAGCGAGACCATCGCCCAGGGGACCAGCACGCCCATCGGCAGAATTCCGCAAACCGTCCGCCACACCGCCGAGAAACCGTAGTGCCAGCCGGGCGCGTTGCTGCCGCCGCGAATGCCGCGCCAGTAGGTACGCGATAACCGGTAGCGCAGCGCCCGGAACAGGGCGACGCCGGTCAGATAGAAGATGCCGATGTAAAGCGACGCGATGACGAGAAAGGCGAGCACTGTTTCGCCGCGCAGGATCAGGGACTCGAACGCCGTGGTCGCGAACAGAAAGCCCGGCACCAGCACCGCCATGGCGACAAGGAAGCCGACGAACATTTCCTTGCCGGTGCCCGCCCATTCCAGCCGTTCGTCGATGAAGCGGGTGCGGCTCCACAGATAACGCCGTTCCCGCGCCCGAGCCCAGAAGCGGTAGATGCCAAGCGTGGCGATCGTCAGCAACAGGTTGGTAAACGCGATCGGCGCGAATTCACGCCAGCTGCCGACGAAAGCGAACGCATCCTCCGGCGACGCCGGATCGGAATTTTCCGAATCCATTCAATCATCTCCCCCCAATTTTCCCCGGCAGGAGACTGGCGTCGGACAGCGCAAGACGCAATACTGTTTGCGCCACCGGCCGCCGACGCGGGGGTGCCTTGCGCAAGGCGGCGTCGCGCGGGCATAAGTCGCGCGCGCGATCCTGCGCCGCTTTCAAGGTCAGACCCAATCGATGTCCGAGATGATCACGATCAGCCTTCCCGATGGTTCCGTGCGCGAAATGGCGCGCGGCACTACGCCGGCGGAAGTGGCGGCGGCGATCGGGCCGGGGCTGGCCAAGGCGGCGCTGGCGGCCCGGGTTGACGGCGAACTGCGCGACATCGGCCGGCCGATCGAGCATGACGCGGCGTTGGCGCTGGTCACCATGCGCGACGAGGCGGATGCGCTGGAACTTGTGCGGCACGACTTTGCCCATGTGCTGGCGGAAGCGGTGCAGGCGCTGTTCCCCGGCACCCAGATCACCTTCGGCCCGGCGACGGACGACGGCTTCTATTATGATTTCGCGCCGAAGGACCGCGCCTTTACGGAGGAGGACCTTCCGGCGATCGAGGAGGAAATGCGCCGGATCATCGCCGCCGACAAGCCGCTGGTCCGCGAGGTCTGGCCGCGTGAGACGCTGATCGCGCGCTGGCGCGAACAGGGTGAGACGTTCAAGGCCGAATGGGCCGCCGAACTGCCGGAGGGCGAGGAACTGACCGTCTACCGCTCCGGCGGTGACTGGTTCGACATGTGCCGCGGCCCGCATCTGGCCTCGACCGGCAAGCTCGACCCGGCGGCGTTTAGGCTGACCCGCGTGTCCGGCGCCTATTGGCGCGGCGACCAGAAGAACGCGATGCTGAGCCGCATCTACGGCACCGGCTGGCTGAACCGGAAGCAGCTCGACGCCCATCTGCTGCGGCTGGAGGAAGCGGCGAAGCGCGATCACCGCAAGATCGGCGCGGAAATGGACCTATTCCATTTGCAGCAGGAGGCGCACGGCTCGGTCTTCTGGCACCCGAAGGGCTATATCGTCTGGCGCCAGCTGGAGGCGTATATGCGCCGCCGGCTCGATGCCGCCGGTTATGTCGAGGTCAAGACTCCGCAGCTGATGGACGCGACCCAGTGGGAACGCTCCGGCCACTGGGGCAAATACCGCGAGAACATGTTCGTCGTCCCCGACGAGATTCCGTCGACCGAGGACGATACGCCGGTGCTGTCCGGCGCCGGCGATCTGATGGCGCTGAAGCCGATGAACTGCCCGGCGCATGTGCTGATCTTCAAGCAGGGGATCACCAGCTATCGCGAGCTGCCGATCCGCATGGCCGAATTCGGCTGCTGCCACCGCAACGAACCGCACGGCGCGCTGCACGGCATCATGCGGGTGCGACAGTTCACTCAGGACGACGCGCATATCTTCTGCCGGCACGACCAGCTGATCGACGAGATCGTCGCCTTCTGCGACCTGCTCGACAGCGTCTATCGCCACCTTGGCTTCGAACGCTACGCGATCAAGCTGGCGCTGCGGCCGGAGCAGCGCTTCGGCTCCGACGCCGACTGGGACAAGGCGGAGGAGATCCTGCGCCAGGCGGTCGCCAAGGCCGGCCGCGCTACCGCCGATTATGGTTGGGAGGAACTGCCGGGCGAAGGCGCCTTCTACGCGCCAAAGCTCGAATTCCACCTGACCGACGCGATCGGCCGCACCTGGCAGGTCGGGACGATCCAGGCGGATACGGTGCTGCCCGAACGACTCGACGCCTCCTATGTCGGCGAGGACGGCGCGCGGCACCGGCCGGTGATGCTCCACCGCGCCATCCTCGGCACGTTCGAACGGTTTATTGGCATCCTGATCGAACATCATGCCGGGCGCTTCCCGCTCTGGCTGGCGCCGGTGCAGGCGGTGGTCGCGACGATCGTGTCCGACGCGGACGGCTATGCGGAGGATGTGGTCGCGCAACTGACCGCCGCCGGGCTGCGCGCCGAAACCGACACCCGTAATGAGAAGATCAACTACAAGGTGCGCGAACATTCGCTGGCAAAGGTTCCGCACCTGCTGGTCGTCGGCAAGCGCGAGGCGGAGGAAGGCACCGTCGCCATCCGCACCCTCGGCCGCGAAGGGCAACGGGTGATGTCGGTCGCCGAAGCGATCGCCCTGCTCAACGCGGAGGCGACGCCGCCGGACCTGGCGCGCTAAGGTCTAATCCGCTCGCCGGATCGGCGCCGGCCCACGCCCGCCTATTTCCGCGTCGGCGGGGGCGGGGCCGGCGGGGCTGCCGGGACGCCGCGCTTCGGCAGGCCCGCTTCCTGGCCCAGTGCGTCCAGCTTGGCCTTGTCCATATAGGAATCGAGCTTGCTCAGCTCGGCGATGACGGCCGGGTCGGCCATCAGCCCGCGCGCCGCGACCTGGCCAAGGGTATTGAATGCCGCCTCGAACGCCAGCGGCCCTTCATATTTCAGCGCGTTGACCGACTGGCTGCGGCAGGTGTCGGTAATCAGCCGGACGAACAGCGTGGCACCGCTGCGGTTGACATCCTCGCGGCGGGCGTCGCTGATTGCCGCCATGTCCCGGGTCACCGGGCTGGCGGAAAGCGCGACGAACATCCACTGCATCATCTGCGCGCGGTCGTCCGTCGTCGACTTGTCGACCAGACAGCGGGTCAGGTCGTCCGAATAGACTCCGGCCGTTGCCGCCGTGCCGCCGGCCAGCAGCGCCAGCCCGGCCGCGCATCGCCCCATCCATCCCTTCATCCCGCAATCCCCCGTTTCAAATCGCCTTGCCCGCCCGTCCGGCCAGTTCGGTCACATATTGCCAGGCGACGCGGCCGGAACGGCTGCCGCGCTGGGTTGCCCAGCGGACGGCGTCGGCCGCGTCGAACGGCAGGCCGTTGGCGGCGCAATAGCCTTCGATCATCGCCAGATAGCCGGCCTGGTCGACATTGTGGAACCCAAGGCTGAGGCCAAAGCGGTCGGCCAGCGCCAGCCGGTCGTCGGCAACGTCGCGCGGATTGATCGCGCTGTCCTGCTCCGCCATGTCGCGGGCGACGATGTGGCGGCGGTTGGAGGTGACGTGCAGCCGGGCGTTGGCCGGCCGCGCTTCCGTCCCGCCTTCCAGCAGCGAGCGCAGCGCGCGGGCGCCGTCGGCCCCGCCCTCGAATGCGATATCGTCGACGAACAGGATGAAGGCGCGCGCCACCCCGGCCACCGCGTCGAACAGCGCCGGCAGTGTGTCGAGCCGGTCGCCGGGTACCTCGACCAGCGCGATCGCCCGGCCTTCCGCCTGCAGATCGCCGACCACGCTCTTGACCAGCGCCGACTTGCCGGTGCCGCGCGCGCCCCACAGCAGCACGTCGTGCGCGGCATGGCCGGCGGCCAGCCGGGCGGCGTTGTCGCGCAACGCCTGCTTCTGCGCGTCGATTCCGGTCAGCAGCGCCAGCGGCAGCGGTGCGAATTGCCGCGCGGCGACCAGTGCGCCGTCGCGCCAGCCATAGGCGGGGTGGGCAATCGGATCGGCCGGGGCGGCTGGCGGCGGCGCGAGCCGCTCAAGCGCGGCGGCGATGCGGGCAAGGCTGTCGTCGGTCATGCATTCCCCCATAACCCGGTGCGCCGCCGGGTCCAGTGCCCGCTTGCGGCGTGTTTACGGGGCGCTGGCCAGCGCCATCCCCGCGGCCCCGGCCAGCACCGCGAGCAGCGGCACCGCCAGCAGCCGTCGGCGACTAGGTTGTCGAGATGTCATACTGCTTCAGCAGATCGTACAGTGTCGGCCGGCTGATCCCGAGCAGCTTGGCGGCAGCGGAAATATTGTTTTCGGTGCGGGCAAGCGCGTGGCGAATCGCCTTGCGGTCGGCCCGTTCGCGCGCCGCCTTCAGGTTGATCAGCGCCTCGTCGCCGTCCTGCGCCTCCAGGTCGAGGTCGGCGGCGGTGAGCAGCCGGGCGTCGGCCATGATCACCGCCCGCTTCAGCCGGTTCTCCAGCTCGCGGACGTTGCCCGGCCACGACCAGGCGTCGATCGCGGTCAGCGCGTCGGGGGCGAAGCCCTTGACCGCCGGGTTCATTTCCTTGGCGAAGCGGCCAAGGAAATGCCGGGCGAGCAGCCCGGCGTCACCCGGCCGCTCGGCCAGCGTCGGAATCTTCACGACGATTTCGGCGAGGCGGTAATACAGGTCCTCGCGAAACCGGCCGTCGCCGATCATCTCATCCAGATTCTGGTGGGTGGCGCAGACGATGCGGGTGTCGACCGGGATCGCCTTGCGCCCGCCGATCCGCTCGATCACCCGCTCCTGCAGGAAACGCAGCAGCTTGACCTGAAGGGCAAGCGGAATGTCGCCGACCTCGTCCAGGAACAGCGTGCCGCCCTGCGCCTGCTCGATTTTGCCCTCGGTCGTCTTGATCGCCCCGGTGAACGCGCCCTTCTCATGGCCGAACAGCTCGGCTTCCAGCAGGTTTTCCGGGATCGCGGCGCAGTTGATCGCAACGAAGGCGCCGGAGCGGCGGCTGGTATCGTGCAGCCCGCGCGCCAGCAGTTCCTTGCCGGTGCCGCTGGCGCCGAGCAGCATCACCGACACGTTGGTGCCGGCGACCCGGTCGATCGTCCGCGCCACCTTCAGCATCTCCGGCGCGGCGGTGATCATCCCGCCGAGCAGGCTGTGGCGGCCGTCCATGCTCTCGGCCAGCCGCCGGTTCTCCGCCTCGATCGCGTGCAGGTGGAAGGCGCGGCGGACGATCAGGCCCAGCTCGTCGATGTCGACCGGCTTCTGGTAGAAATCATAGGCGCCGCCGGAAATTGCTCGCAGCGCGCTTTCGCGCGCGTCATGGCCGGATGCGACGATCACCTTGGTGTCGGGCGCCAGCGCCAGTATCTCGGCAAGGGTGGCGAAACCCTCGCTGGTCCCGTCCGGGTCCGGTGGCAGGCCGAGGTCCAGGGTGACCACCTTCGGCTCGCCCAGCCGCAGCGCGTCGATCGCCGCCTGCCGGTCACCGGCGACGAGCACCTCGTAATCCTCATAGGCCCAGCGCAGTTGCCGTTGCAGGCCCTGGTCGTCCTCGACGATCAGCAGGCGGGGTTTGTCGCTCATCACGCTACCTTCTGGACTGGGGTGCCGGCGGGCTGCGGCAGGATCAGGGTGAACCGGCTGCCTTCGCCCTCGCGGCTTTCAACTTCGATCCGGCCGCCCATCATCGCGGCCAGCGTCCGCGCCTCATAGGCGCCGATGCCAAACCCGCCTTCCTTGGTCGACGCGAACGGCTTGAACAACTGGGTGCGGATGAAATCGCCGCTCATCCCCGCGCCGCGATCGACGATCTCGACTGCGGCGTCGACACCGTGGCGGCGGACGGTGACGTGCACCGGCTCGCCGGGCGGGCTGGCGTCGATCGCGTTCTGGACAAGGTGGCCAAGCACCTGCTCCAGCCGCAGCGGGTCGGCGAAGACGAACAGCTCCGCCGGCCCGTCGAGAGTGACCGGGTGCGACGCCCGCTTGCGGCTGGCAACCGCATCGGCGGCGGATAGCAGGGGCACCGGGCGCGGTTCCGCCGTCCGCCCCTTGTTGTGCTGCGACAGGCGGGCAAGCAGGTCGTTCATCCGCGTCGCCGATTCCTTCAGCGTCGCGATCATGTCGGCGCGGAAATCCGGGTTGTCGGCATGGCGCTCGGCGTTGCGGGCGAGCAGGGTCAACTGGCTGACCAGATTCTTGATGTCGTGCATGATGAAGGCGAAGCGACGGTTGAACTCGTCGAATCGCCGGGCTTCGGACAGCGCTTCGGCCGCGCGCGCTTCGGCCAGATAACTGGCCGCCTGCCGGCCGACGACGCGTAGCAGGTCGAAATCCTCCCAGTCGAGCGTGCGGCCGATCGCCGGGCGGGCGAGCAACACCACCCCGGCCAGCCGGTCGTAATGGACAAGCGGCACCGCCGCCCAGGCCGACGGGCAGGCGGTCATCCACTCCGGCATCGCGTCGGCGTCGGCGCCGGCGCCACGGCGCACCGCATCCAGCTCGACGATCCGGCCGGTCCGCTCGAAATGGGTGACCAGCGCCGCGTCGCCGCCGATCGCCGGCGCATCGAGCGTCGGCCAGTTCCACCGGTCCTGGCTGGCCAGACCGCCGCTGTCGTCGGGCAGCAGCAGCAGGCCGCCCGGCGATTCGGTGATGTCGGCAATCGCCTGGACGACGCGCTGGTCCAGCGATCCGCCATCGGCGCCGGGGCGGCCGAGCGTTTCGGTGAAGCGCAGCCATTCGGTGCGGTAATCATAGCGGTGCTGGAAAAAATGCTTGGCCAGTTTGACCTTGAACCAGGCGCGGAACGGCGCCGCCGGCAGCAGCAGCAGCGCCGCCATCGTCGACCCGAAGACGAAGGCGACCTGCGCGCCGCGCGCCTGCTCGCCACCGAAACGGGCGAGCGCGGTCGTCACCACCACCATCACGATCAGATAGGCGCCGATTGCGGCCAGCGAGAGCGACTGGAAGGCGACGGTGCGCGACAGGCGGATTTTCCACGCATCCCGCCGCCGCGCGGCCAGCGCGAACAGCGGCGCCAGCCCCAGCATCACGACACCGCGCAGCGCCGCGATCTCGCCGGCCCAGGCCGGGGCGAGGTAGGCGACGGTGTAAAGCTGCAGGTCGTAAGCCCACATCACCGCGACGCCGATGATCGCCAGCCGGATGCCGGCGCGGGCGGCCGGCGCGGCGGCGGTATAGAGGTTGTGGACCAGCACCAGCGCGCCGATCGTCGCCATCAGCCGCAGGACCAGCGCGACGAACAGCACAACGCCGTCGACATCGCCGGTCATGCCGCGCAGCGCCAGGTCGATGACGATCTCGGCGCCGATCACCAGCGCGACGACGCCGTACAGGCCTGACACCGCCGCCTTGCGCTGGTCGCCCTCGCCCAGCCGCAGCAGCAGGAACATGAACCCCAGCCAGCCCAGATTGCGGGCACTTTCCGCCACCCGCGCGACGACCGATGCCGGGCCGAGCGCGGCGGTCGCCAGCGCCCAGGCCGCGGTCAGCGCCAGCGCCCCGGCCAGCATGCTGCGCTGGTAGGATGCGCCGCCACGGCGCGCCTGCCACACCGCAAGCGCCGCGAACAATGTCGCGGCGATCGCATGGCCCCAGATTGCGGCTGCCTCGATCATCTCAGCGCGCGCCTTCCGGGCACAGGCTCAGACGGACAGCATCCGACTGGCGCACGGAGGCGAACGGACCCCGCGCCAGTTTCGCACACTGGACATAATGCCTGAACAGTTTGACCATGCCGATCGCGTTGTCCGTTCCCGTCGGGTCCGTCCCGCGCCGTGGCGTAAGACATTCCGACACCCACCCCCCTGTCGCTCAAATTGACAAATTTTTCCTGAAGGCGCCGGATAGGGGGGAGCTTTTGCCCCGGATTCGGGGTTGTCCTCTCGCCACCGCATTCCGGTTTCAGCATGGAACACGCCGCGACATGACCCTGCCCATCACCCCGGTCATCCTCTCCGGCGGCGCCGGCACCCGGCTCTGGCCGATGTCGCGCGCGGAGCGGCCGAAACAGCTGATGGCGCTGACCGCGGCGCAGACGATGCTGCAACTGACCGCGTTGCGGACCGGCGACGCGGCGCGCTTCGCCCGGCCGGTCGTCGTCGCCAGCCGCGCCCATGCCGACATGGTCGAACAGCAACTGGAACAGGTCGGCATCCGCCCGGCGCTGTTGATCCTCGAACCGGCCGGGCGTGACACCGCGCCGGCGATCGCGCTTGCCGCCCTGGCCGCCGCCGATCCGGAAACCCCGCTGCTGGTCATGCCGAGCGATCATGTCATCGACGATCTGCCCGCCTTCCACGCTGCCATCGCCCGCGCGCTGCCCTATGTCGCCGATCGCTGGCTGGTGACCTTCGGCATCGCTGCAGACGCGCCGGAAACCGGCTATGGCTACATTGCGGTCGGCGATGCGCTGGGCGACGGCGTCCACCGCGTTGCCCGCTTCGTCGAAAAGCCGGACCGCGCCGGGGCGGAAGCGATGCTCGCCGCTGGCGGCCATGCGTGGAACGGCGGCATCTTCCTGCTGCGCGCCGACGCCTATCTCGACGCGCTCGCCGCTCATGCGCCGGACATACTGGCCGCCGCCCGCACCGCCATGGCGCGGGGCGAGCGGGCCGGCGACCGCATCTACCCGAACGGCGAAGCCTTCATGGCGTCACCCGCGCGCTCGATCGACTATGCGGTGATGGAACAGGCGGACCGGATCGCCGTGGTCCCGGTGGCGATGGGCTGGTCGGATGTCGGCTGCTGGGACGCGCTGCACGCGATGACGCCGCATGACGGTGACGGCAACGCCGTCGGCGGCGACGTGCTGGCGATCGACACCCGCAACTGCCTGCTGCGCAGCGACGGGCCGACGATCGCCGCGATCGGGGTCAGCGACCTGATCGTCGTCGCCAGCGGCAACCATGTCCTCGTCCTGCCGCGCGGCCGCTCGCAGGATGTGAAACGGATTGTCGCCGCGCTGAACGCCACCCGGTCCTGATTCGGCCGGGCCGGCCCGCAATCTATCCCCGCGCCACCGCGAAGGCGGTCATGTTGACGATGCCGCGCGTCGTCGTCGCCGGCACCAGTACATGCACCGGCTTCGACAGGCCGAGCAGCATCGGCCCGACGGCAAGCCCGCCGGTCACCGACGACAGCAGGGTCAGCGAGATGTTGGCGGCGTCGAGCGACGGCATCACCAGCAGGTTGGCGGTCCCGGTCAGCGGGCTGGCGGTCACCGCCTGGCCGCGCAGCACCGGGTTGATCGCGAAATCGGCGTGCATCTCGCCGTCCGCCTCCAGGTCCGGCGCGCGCAGGCGGATCAGCTTCAGCGCGTCGCGCATCTTGCGCGCGCTCGGCGAGTTGGACGCGCCGAAATTGGAATGGGACACCAGCGCCACCTTCGGCGTGATGCCGAACCGGCGGACCTGATCGGCGGCGAGCAGCGTCATCTCCGCCAGCTGGCCGGCGTCGGGGTCGACCATCAGATGGGTGTCGCAGAAAAACAGGGTGCTGTGCGGGGTGATGAGCGCGGTCAGCGCATAGGTGCGCGCCACCCCCTTGGCGCGGGGAATGACCTGGAGCACCATCTTCATGTCGCTCCACCAGTCGCCCGGCCCGCCGCCCAGCGCCGCGTCGACATGGCCGGCGCGCAACAGCATCGCGGCGGTGATCGTCGACCGCCGCTTCAGCCGCTTGACCGCCTCCGCCGGCGGCACGCCCCGCCGGTCGACGATCGCGGCATATTCGCCGCCGAGCGCGTCGAACAGCGCGTCGTCCGTCGTCGGGTCGACCACCTCGACATCCTCGCCGATGCGGAAGCGCAGGCCAAGTGCGTCGCGCCCGGCTTCGATCGCCGCGCGCCGGCCGATCAGCACCGGCCGGGCCAGCCGCTCGTCGACCACCGTCTGCGCCGCGCGCAGCACCCGCTGCGCCTCGCCGTCGGCATAGGCGATCCGCCGCGGCTCGCCGCGCCGCGCCGCTTCGAACACCGGCATCATCAGCTGCACCGACCGGTAGGAGAAGCGGGCGAGCGAGGCGCGATAGGCCTCGATGTCCTCGATCGGCCGGCGGGCGACGCCGCTGTCCCCCGCCGCCTTCGCCACCGCCGGCGCGACCTCCAGAATCAGGCGCGGGTCGAACGGTTTGGGGATGATGTGGTCGGCGCCGAAGATAAGCTGCTCGCCGCCATAGGCGTTGGCGACGGTCTCTTCCGGCGTCGCGCGGGCCAGCGCGGCGATCGCCTCGACCGCGGCGACCTTCATCGCCTCGTTGATCTCGGTCGCGCCGACGTCCAGCGCGCCGCGGAACATGTAGGGGAAGCACAGGACGTTGTTGACCTGGTTCGGATAGTCGGAGCGGCCGGTCGCGACGATCGCGTCGGGGCGGGCGGCGCGGACCAGTTCGGGCAATATCTCCGGATCGGGATTGGCCATCGCCAGCAGCAGCGGCTTGTCGGCGAGCAGCGGCAGCCATTCCGGCTTGAACACCCCCGGCGCCGACAGGCCGAGGAAGATGTCGGCGCCCGCCACCACCTCCGCCAGCGTCCGCGCGTCGGTGGTGCGGGCATAGCGCGCCATGTTGGGCAGCATCCCCTCGCGCCCGGCATGGATCACCCCGTCGATGTCGGTCAGGGTGACGTTGGCGACCGGCAGGCCCATCGCCACCAGCAGGTCGACGCAGGCGAGCGCGGCGGCGCCGGCGCCGGAGGTGACCAGCCGCACGTCGCCGATCTTCTTGCCCTGCAGCAGCAACGCATTGCGAACCGCCGCGGCGCAGACGATGGCGGTGCCATGCTGGTCGTCGTGGAACACCGGGATGTTCATCCGCCGGCGCAGCTCCGCCTCGATCGCGAAGCATTCCGGCGCCTTGATGTCCTCCAGGTTGATGCCGCCGAAGGTCGGCTCCAGCGCGGCGACGGCGTTGCAGAACCGCTCCGGGTCGTTCGCGTCGACCTCGATGTCGAACGCGTCCAGCCCCGCGAACTTGCGGAACAGCACCACCTTCCCTTCCATCACCGGCTTCGACGCCAGTGCCCCGATCTTGCCGAGGCCGAGCACCGCGGTGCCGTTGGTGACGACACCGACCAGGTTGGCGCGGGCGGTGTAGAGGTCGGCGCTGTGCGGGTCGGCGACGATCGCCTCGCAGGCGGCGGCGACGCCCGGCGAATAGGCCAGCGCCAGATCGCGCTGCGTTTCCATCCGCTTGGTCGCCTCGACCGATAATTTCCCCGGGCGGGGGTGGCGGTGATAGTCGAGCGCGGCTTTGCGGAAATCGTCGTCCATCGCTCCGCTATAGTCGCCGTGTCCGCGAAGACAATCGGCCGGAACCGCCTCAGCCGCCGCTGCCGTCGAACGCCATCCAGTCGCTCTCCGCGCCGATCGGCATGCCCGGCGGCACATTCGGCAGGCGGGCCTTGTCGGCGACCGCCTTGTCCAGCGCCTCGCGGTCGGCGAGCAACCGGGACAGGCCACGCGCCCAGCCCTGCTCCGCCGCGTCGCCGGGGCGTCGGGCCAGCACTCCGGCCAGCCTCTGCAAGCGGTCGTCAATGGCAACGGCCTGGTCCGGCACCAGTGCTGGGTCGCGCGCCACACGCGCCAGCGCCAGCGCGGTTGTCGTCGCCACCCGTCGCCTGACCGCTGCCCGCCGCCCGCCGTCGCGCGCGTCGAACGTCGCGGCGATCAGCCGGTCGATCAGCGTGTCGGCGCCGGGCAAGGCCGGATCGCGCTGCTGCTGCACGGCCATCCGCGCCAGCCGCGCCGGGGCGAGCAGCACCATCAGCGTCTGCGCCGCCTTCGCCTCCGCCGCTGCCAGCGGGTCGAACACCGGGCCGCCGGCGGTACGGAATATCTCGATGTCGAACTGCCGGTCGGTCTCGCCGGACCAGCCGGCCGACAGCATCGGCACCAGCGCCTGCGGCACGTCCAGCGCCGGCGCGGCCAGCGTCGCCAGCAGCGAATCGAGCGCATGGGCCTGCAGCGCCGCCGCCACCGGCTGCGCCTGCTCCCGCCCGTCGCCTGTCACCGCATAGGCGAAGTCGACGCCGCCGAGCAGCTTGCCCGTCGCCTCGATCTGGTAGCGGTCGAGCAGCCAGATCGGCACGAACTTGCGGCGAAGATTGGCGACCGGCTCGTTCGCCGCCAGCGCGCCTAGGCCGAAGCGTTCCAGCGCCGCGCGGCGGACGCCGGCCATCCGGTCCAGCTCCGCCGCCGGGTCGGCGCCGTCGTCCCACAGGCTGCCCCACGGCTGGCCGGTCTCCGGCGCGCGGGCATCGCCGTCGGTCGCGTAGCGCAGCCCTTCCCTGACTCCGGCGATCGCGGTCGCCCGCGCCGCCTCGTCGCTGGCGGAGGCGTAGAGCCAGTCGATCGCATAATCGTCCCACCGCCCGGTGCCGGTGCCATAGGCGTCCGACAGGTCGGGCGCGCCGTTGTTCAGGGTGATGCGCGGCGCCGGATAGTCCATCACCGAATACCGGCCCTGAGTGCTTGCCGCGAAGTTGTGGGCAAGGCCCAGCGCGTGGCCGACCTCGTGCGCGGCAAGCTGGCGGATGCGGGAAAGGGCCACCTGCACCGGGTCGTTCGGCCCGCCGCTGCCGACCTTGTCGGCGCCGACCAGCCCTTCGAAGATCAGCATGTCCTGCCGCACGCGCAACGAGCCGAGCATGACATTGCCCTTGATGATCTCGCCGGTGCGCGGATCGGTCACCGCCTGGCCGTAGGACCAGCCGCGCGTCGCCCGGTTGACCCAGTTGACGATGTTGTAGCGCAGGTCGAGCGGGTCGACCCCTTCGGGCAGGATCTCGACCTTGAATGCGTCGACGAAGCCGGCCTTGTCGAACGCATCGGCCCACCAGCGCGTCCCCTCGGCCAGCGCGGTGCGGATCGGCTCCGGCGCGGCGCGGTCGATGTAGAAGACGATCGGCTTCCTGACCGGCGACCGCGCGGCGGCGGGGTCGGTCTTTTCCAGGCGAAAACGGTTGGCCAGCTCATAGACCACCGGCGCGCCCAGCGGCGTACCGTAGTCGACGACCTGGGTGGCGAAGCTGCCGCCGCGCGGGTCGAAGCGCAGCGGCGTGTAGCCGGCCGGCGGCAGCCGCACGAAACTGTGGCGGACGACGAAGCTGACATTGCCGCCGACCGGCGAAATCGCCCGCGTCTCCGTCCCCGGCGTGGCGGAGGTATAGGTCTGGCGCGCCTCGATCTCGATATTGTCGGGGAACACCTTCACCGACGCCGGGTCGACCGCCGACAGCGCCGGGTTCAGCGCATAGCCCTTCTCGGCGCCGTTCAGCGCGTCGGCGATGCCCATCGTGTCGGTCGCCAGCATCGGTGCGATGTCGACGGTGAAGCCGCCGCCGGTCGTCTCGCCGTCGACCTTGCCGATCCAGACAGTCGAATAGGCGAAGCTGGCCCGCGCCGCGTCCTGCTCCGCCGCCGGGGCAGCGGCGGCGCGGAAGCGCGGATTCTCGAACTCGGCGGCGACCCGGTTGCCGATCCGGCGGAACACCAGCAGCCGCGACCCGCTATTGGCGCCGCGATCGAGCATGATCGTCGCCGATCCTAGCCCGGTCCGCAGCGCGTTGGCGTAGATGAACCGCCCGGCGATGCCGTCCTTGTCCGGCGCCGGCAGGCTGATCAGGATGCGTCCGTCCTTGCGGTCGACGGTCACCGGCAGCAGCCCGTCGAGCCGCGGCGCCGCGCTCGCTGGCGGCGAAGGCACCGCCGCCGGGGCGGGGCCGGCAAGCGCCAGCGCAAGGACAATGGCGGTAAGCGGCGGATGCGGCATGGCGGAACCCCCTGGTATCGCCCGCCGGTCGGCGGCGGACGGCATTGCCGCTTTGTTTCCACCTTTTTCGCTGGAAAATGAAGGGGGTCCGGACCGACCGGGGCAGCGCCGGGGCGAAAACCCGCCCGGCGGCTTGACCGGCGGGGTCGGGCGCGGCGAAACCGGCGAACCGGATGGTGGGAGAGTGCGATGCGTGGATGGATCGGAACAGGGGCGCTGGCCGCGGCGCTGGCGCTGGCGGGCTGCGACCGCCAGCCGCAGCAGCAGGCGGACGCCCCTGCGCCCGCCGTCGTCGATCCGGTCGCGGCGATGAAAGCGCTCGATCCCGCCACCCAGCTCGCCCGCGCCGTCGCCGTCGTCTTTCCCGACGAGCGCAGCCGCGCCGTCCGTATCGCCGACCAGAGCTATGTGCTGACCCCGGCGCGGCTGGTGTGGAGCGGCGACCGGCCGATCCTCGTGTCCGGCGGGCAGGGCGACGACTGCCATGCCTGCGCCGGCACCCTCGTCGTTCATTATCTGAAGGTCGCGGACGATAGCTTCACCGTCGAGCGCGCCTTTCCGGCCGCCGCCGCCGGCACCAGTTTCGGTGGCGCGCCCGACTGGCAGCTACGCGACGACATCGCTTCCGTGCCGGTGGTGGAGGCACGGCGCGGCGGCACGTTTCAGGGCTTCACCTGCAGCCGCGCCCAGCTGGTCGCGCTGACCGACGGCGGCCCGGTGACGATCGCCGACGATCTGCCGATCGGCTATTCCGACGCCGGCGCCGTGACGGACGGCAAGGCGGAGGAGGTGGAGGGCACGATCGTCGCCGGCGCCCGCGACCATGATTTCGCCATCCGCTATTCCGGCGGCGTAACCGGCACCACCCGCTACGAAAAAGCGGCGGATGGCGCGGCCTACACTATCTCCGGCAAGCCGGCGGCGATCCCCGCCTGCTGACCCCGGCTCAGAAGGCGGTCGACTCGAAGCGGATCGGCTCGCCGACCGCGCTGTCGGCCAGCGCCCCTTCCCACATCACCCGGTTGCCGCGCACGATCGTGCCGACCGGGCGGCCGGTCAGCGTCATGCCGGTGAACGGCGACCAGCCGCAGCGCGATGCGAGCCAGTCCTCCTCCACCGTCCAGCGCGCCTTGCGGTCGACGACGGTGAAGTCGGCGTCGTACCCGGCGGCAATCCGCCCCTTGCCGACCAGCCCGAACACACGCTGCGGCCCGGCGCTGGTCAGCTCGATCAGCCGCTGAAAGCTCAGCCGGCCGGCGGCGACATGGTCTAACAGCAGAGGCAGCAGCGTCTGAACGCCGGGCATGCCGCTCGGGCTTTGCGGGTAGGGCTTCGCCTTCTCCTCGCGGGTATGCGGCGCGTGGTCGGAACCGAGCACGTCGGGCACCCCCTGGTTCAGCCAGTACCACAGGCCGTCGCGGTGGGCGGCGCTGCGGATCGGCGGGTTCATCTGGGCGAAGGTGCCAAGGCGCGGATAGACGTCCTCGGCGGCCATGGTCAGGTGCTGCGGCGTCACCTCGCAGCTCGCAATATCCTTGTTCTGCGCGATCAGCGCGAATTCCGCCGGCGTGCTGATGTGGAGGATGTGGATGCGCCGCCCGGCAGCGCGCGCCAGCCGCAGGATGCGCCGGGTGGCAAGCATCGCACTCTCGTCGTCGCGCCAGACCGGGTGGGACGACGGGTCGCCGGGGACGCGCTCGTCCACCCGCGCGTTCATCCGCGGCTCGTCCTCGGCGTGGATGGCGACGCGGCGCCGGCCGCTCGCCAGCACCCGCGCCAGATTGCCGTCGTCGGACACCAGCAGGTCGCCGGTCGACGCGCCCATGAAGATCTTGACCCCGGCCGCCCCCGGAATCCGCTCCAGCTCGGCCAGCGCCTCGGCATTGGCGGCGGTTGCGCCGACGTAGAAGGCATGGTCGCACCACATGCGGTGGTGGGCGCGTTTCAGCTTGTCGGCCAGCGCCTCCGCCGTGTCGGTGTTGGGCTTGGTGTTCGGCATCTCGAACACGGCGGTGACGCCGCCGAGCACCGCCGATCGGCTGCCCGATTCCAGGTCTTCCTTATGCTCCAGCCCCGGCTCGCGGAAATGGACCTGGCTGTCGATCACGCCCGGCATGATGTCGAGGCCGGTGCAGTCGATCACCATCCCGGCGTCGCCATCGACGCCCAGCTCGGCGATGCGCCCGCCGGTCACGCCGATGCTGGTCGCGACCGGGCCGCCGGGGGTGTGGACGGTGCCGCCTCTCAACAGAAGATCGAAATGCGCCATGCCTTTAAGTCCTTCCACTTTCAATCCGGCCGGTGGGTGCCTAGTTTCCGTCCATGCCCGGAACCACCCTTGTCGACCGTTCGCTGCTACGCCTTTCCGGCGCCGATGTAAGAATTTTTCTGCAAGGGCTGGTGACCCAGGACGTCAACGCCGTCGCGGAAGGGCGGCCGCAGTGGAGCGGCCTGCTCTCGCCGCAGGGCAAGGCGCTGTTCGATTTCCTGCTCTGGGCCGACGGTGACGACCTGCTCATTGATTGCGAAGCGACAGAGGCGGAGGCGCTGGCACGGCGGCTTGCGCTCTACCGGCTGCGCCGGGCGATCGCGATCGCGCCCGAACCGGCGCTGGCGGTGCATTGGGCGCCGGCCGGCGATGCAGGCGTACCCGACCCGCGCCTTGCCGCGCTCGGCCGGCGCTGGCTCGCCCCGGCCGGCGCGGCGGCGGAAGGCTGGCGGGCGCACCGGTTGGGGCTGGGCGTGACCGAAGGCGTGGCGGAACTGGGCCGCGACCGCACGCTCTGGCTGGAATGCAACGCGGTGGAACTGAACGGGGTCAGCTTCGCCAAGGGCTGCTATGTCGGGCAGGAAAATACCGCGCGGATGAACTGGCGGCAAAAGGTCAATCGCCGGCTGGTTGTGGTCCATGCGACCGCCGATCCCGGCGACGCGGCGCAGGTCTGGTACCCCGAGCTGGGGCTGGCGGTGGCGCGGGTCCGGGTGGACGCGCTGGCCGCGCCGCTGCCCTTCGGCACACCGCTGCTCCCAGACTGGCTGAAAGCGGCGATCGCGTGACGGTGGCGATCGCGCTGCTGCTCGCGGCGGCCCCGGCCGCCGTGCCGGTGCAGACGGCGACTGTCGTCGCCCGTTTCCCGCATGACAGCGGTGCCTTCACCCAGGGGCTGGTCTTCGACGGCGGCCGGCTGTTCGAAAGCACCGGGCTGGTCGGCCGCTCGACGATCCGCGAAGTCGCGCTCGACGATGGCATGGTGCTGCGCGCGGCATCGGTGCCGCCGCCCTATTTCGGCGAAGGGCTGGTTGCCTGGGGCGACCGGCTGATCAGCCTGACCTGGCAGCACGGCATCGGTTTCATCTGGGACCGCGACAGCCTGCGCCAGGTCGGCAGCTTCCGTTACGAGGGAGAAGGCTGGGGCCTGACCCGTGACCGCACGGCGCTGATCATGAGCGACGGCACGGCGGTGCTGCGCTTCCTCGACCCGAAAAGCTTCGCGGTGCGGCGGCGGCTGACCGTCACCGCCGCCGGGCGGCCGGTGCCGATGCTCAACGAACTGGAATGGGTGAACGGCGAAATCCTCGCCAATGTCTGGATGACCGACCGGATCGCGCGGATCGATCCGGCCACCGGCCGGGTCAGGGCATGGATCGATCTGTCGGCGCTCGCCCGCGCTTCCGGTCGTCGCGGCAGCGATGCGGTGCTGAACGGCATCGCCTATGACAGCGCCGGCGACCGGCTGTTCGTCACCGGCAAGACCTGGCCGACCCTGTATCAGATCCGGCTCGACCCGATTCGTTGAACGAAACGGCCCCGCCCGCCGGGGCGGACGGGGCCGGTGGTGATTGCGGCCGGTTCAGGCGATGACTATGCGCGCGCGGGTGCGCGCCCGCCGCATTCCGCCGCCGATCAGGCCGAAACCGAGGATCAGCATCGCCCATGTCGCCGGTTCCGGCACCTGCGCGATGGCCAGGCCGTCCAGCGCGAACACCTGCTTACTGTCGAAGGTGTAACCCCGGTCGCCAAGGATATCGAAGCCGAGATTATAGCCGATCGCGTCGAATGCGGCGAGGTCGTTGCTGGTCAGCACCCCCATGCTGCACGCGGCGGCGGTCGGGTCCATGATGCCGATCGCCCGCGATTCGATGAAGCAGCCATTCGCGGTGGCAAAGGCGTCATTGTCCTTCCAGTGCGATGCCTGGTCGCCGTCGCCATTGTAACGGCCGGTGGCGAAGGACGCCATTTCCGCTTCGCTCTGATGATCGAAGTTGAACGGCGTCTCGCCGTCGATCGAGAAGAAGGCGGGCCGCCCCCCGGCCCCCCATTGCAATTGGCGGCTGCCGTCGGCGTTGAACCCGTTGCCGTAGCGGAACAGGTCGAGCGTCGACCCGATCGATGTATCGCCGAAATCGAAATCGAGCAGGTCGTCGGCACCCGGCCCGTCCGGCCCGCCGTAATAGTCGTACAGGTCGACGCCGCTGACGAAGCCGAGCGCATGGCCCATCTCGTGAATCGCCACCGCGACGAAATCATAGGTGCCGACCGATATGCCGTCGGTCGGGTCGAAATCGAACGCGAAGTTGGAACTGAAGGTGATGTCCGCATCGGCGTCGGCATTGTAATCTTCGCCCAGCACGTCGCGGTAATAGGCGAAGGCGGTGTCGGCATTGTCGAAACCGATGCCAAGCGCGCGGTTGTTGGCGGTGTTCTGGTTCAGGAACACGTTGTTGTAGCTGTCGTCATTGTCGAGGTAGGTCGCCGCGGCGGTGTCGATGCCGCCGCCCGCCGCATTGGCCGGCGCGTTGACCCGCATCGCCAGCCCGCCATTGCCGCTGAGCGGGGTCAGTCCGGCGACCGCGATCTGGTCGAGGGCGGACGTGCCCGTCGCGTTCAGTTGCGTGTAGACGTCGCTGATCCGGGTATCGATCGAATTACTGCCGGTCGATCCCAGCACGCCGGCGCGCAGCGCGGCGAAATGGATGTCGAAGGTCAGCGTGGTGTCGTTGGTAAGCGTCTGGTTCCAGTAATTGGCGGCTTTCTGGAACGCGTAGAGCGCCGCTGCCCCGTTCGGCGCGCTGGCGAAACTGCCGTCGGTGCTGCGCAGGACGATGTTCAGCGCCGAGGCCGGTGTCGCGAAACCGGCCAGCGCCGTCGCCGCGATCAGTGCGAATTGACCCTTTTTCATACAAAACGCCTTTCCCTGTTTGCCCGTCCCGCGACGCGGGACGGCATGAAGGGAAATCTTGATCAGGCGTTAACTATCGTCAATCACGCAATTTTTCGCCCCCGAACTGCTGCCCGGGGGCGAAACAACCGGCTCAGGAAGCCAGCTTGCGCAGCACGTATTGCAGGATTCCACCGTTCAGGAAGTAATCCAGCTCGTTAACCGTATCGATCCGGCACATTGTTTCGAAATTTTCCGTCGCGCCATTGGCACGGGTCAGCGTTACGGTAACGGTCTGACGGGGGCGCAGGCCGGCGACGTCGTTGATCGTGAAGGTCTCGCTGCCGTCCAGTTTCAGCGTCTTGCGGTCGACGCCGTCGGCGAACTGCAGCGGCAGCACGCCCATGCCGACCAGGTTGGACCGGTGGATGCGCTCGAACGACTCGGCGATCACCGCGCGCACGCCGAGCAGGGTCGTGCCCTTCGCCGCCCAGTCGCGGCTGGACCCGGTGCCGTATTCCTTGCCGGCAATGACGACCAGTGGCGTGCCGTCGGCCTTGTGACGCATCGCCGCGTCGTAGATCGGCATCACCTCGCCCTTGTAGCTGGACATGCCGCCTTCGACGCCGGGCACCATCTCGTTGCGGATGCGGATGTTGGCGAAGGTGCCGCGCATCATCACCTCATGGTTGCCGCGCCGCGAACCGTAGCTGTTGAAATCGGCGCGGCTGACCTGATGCTCCTGCAAATAGGTGCCGGCCGGGCTGTCGGCCTTGATGCTGCCGGCCGGGCTGATGTGGTCGGTGGTGATGCTGTCGCCGAGCACCGCCAGCGGCCGCGCGTCGATGATGTCGCCGACCGGCGCCGGGGTCATGCCCATCCCGTCGAAATAGGGCGGGTTGGCGACATAGGTCGACCCGGCGCGCCAGGCATAGGTGTCGGACCCCTCGACGTTGATCTCGCGCCACTTGGCGTCGCCGTCGAACACGTTGGCATAACGGGCGCGGTACATCGTGCTGTCGATATTGGCGTCGATCGTCGCACGGATTTCGTCGTTGGTCGGCCAGATATCGCGCAGATAGACGTCGGCGCCGTCCTGGTCCTGGCCGATCGGGGTGCTGATCATGTCCTCGGTAATCGTGCCCTTCAGCGCATAGGCGACGACCAGCGGCGGCGACGCCAGATAGTTGGCGCGCACGTCGGGCGACACCCGGCCTTCGAAGTTGCGGTTGCCGGACAGGACGGCGACGGCGGTCAGGTCGTGGTCGTTGATCGCGGTGGAAATCGGCCCCGGCAGCGGGCCGGAATTGCCGATGCAGGTGGTGCAGCCGTAACCGACCAGGTTGAACCCGATCGCGTCCAGATCCTCCTGCAGCCCGGCCTTGATCAGATAGTCGGTGACGACCTGCGATCCCGGCGCGAGCGAGGTCTTCACCCACGGCTTCGGCTTCAGCCCGCGGGCGCGGGCCTTGCGGGCGACCAGCCCGGCGGCGACCAGCACCGACGGGTTCGACGTGTTGGTGCAGCTGGTGATCGCGGCGATGACGACGTCGCCATTGCCGATGTCATGGCCGCGGTCGGTGATGTGGATGCGCGGCGCGGCGGTGTCGACCGCCTTGGCGAACGCGTCGTCGACCTCGGACAGCAGAACCCGGTCCTGCGGCCGCTTCGGCCCGGCGAGCGACGGCTGGACGCCGGACATGTCGAGCGCCAGCGTGTCGGTGAACAGCGGGTCGGCGGTGGTTTCGTCGTGCCATAGCCCCTGCGCGCGGCAATAGGCCTCGACCAGCGCGACCTGCGCGTCGCTGCGCCCGGTCAGCCGCATATAGTCCAGGGTCTTGCTGTCGACCGGGAAGAAGCCGCAGGTCGCGCCATATTCCGGCGCCATGTTGGCGATCGTCGCACGGTCGGCCAGCGACAGCGCCGACACGCCGGGACCGTAGAACTCGACGAACCGGCCGACGACGCCCTTGGCGCGCAGCATCTGGGTAACGGTCAGCACCAGGTCGGTGGCGGTGATGCCCTCGGCCAGCGTGCCGGTCAGCTTGAAACCGACGACCTCGGGGATCAGCATCGACACCGGCTGGCCGAGCATCGCCGCTTCCGCCTCGATCCCGCCGACGCCCCAGCCGAGCACGCCCAGCCCGTTGACCATCGTCGTGTGGCTGTCGGTGCCGACCAGCGTGTCGGGATAGGCGATGGTGGCGCCGTCGGCGGCGACCGAAGACCACACCGTCTGGGCGATATTCTCCAGGTTGACCTGGTGGCAGATGCCGGTGCCCGGCGGCACCACCTTGAAATTGTCGAGCGCCTTCGATCCCCATTTCAGGAATTCATAGCGTTCCATGTTGCGGGCGTATTCCAGGTCGACATTGTCCTGGAACGCCTTGGGCGTGCCGAATTCGTCGACCATCACGCTATGGTCGATGACGAGGTGGACCGGCACCTGCGGGTTGATCTTCTGCGCGTCGCCGCCGAGCGCGTTCATCGCGTCGCGCATCGCCGCCAGATCGACGACGCAGGGCACGCCGGTGAAATCCTGCATCAGCACCCGCGCCGGGCGGTACTGGATCTCGCGGTCGGACCGCCGCTCCTTCTGCCAGTCGACAATCGCCTGAATGTCCTCGACGGTGACGGTGGCGCCGTCCTCGAAACGCAGCAGGTTCTCCAGCAGCACCTTCATCGAAAACGGCAGGCGGGACACGTCGCCCAGCTTGGTCGCGGCCTTGTCGAGCGCGTAATAGTCGACGGTCTGCGTGCCGGCCGACAGGGTGGTGCGGGTGGAAAGACTGTCCTGTCCGACGGCGGTCATGGGGCGTTTCCTTTGTGCTGCGCTAGCGAGATTCGCTGGCGCTATAGCGAGGGGGTAGGGCTTGGGGAAGGGTGGCGCGCGCATCCCGGCGGGCTGGCCGGGCGCGGCGCGGCCGGGCATAGGGGCGGGGGGAGTTGCCGATGTCCGACCTTCATAACCCTCTTTCCGGCCGGGTCGCGCTGGTCACCGGCGCCGCTGGCGGGCTCGGTTTCGCGGTGGCGCGCGGGCTGGCGGCGGCTGGCGCCACGGTCGTCCTCCATGGCCGCGATCCGGCGCGACTCGCCGCCGCCGCGGCAACGCTGGCGGCGGACGGCTGCCGCACCGACAGCCTTGTCGCCGATCTGGCCGATGAAGCGGCAACGGCGGCGGCGGTCGCCCGGCTGGTCGCCGCCCATGGCCGGGTCGACATCCTCGTCAACAATGCCGGCGCGCGCGACCGGCGGCCGCTGGCCGAACTGGACCGGGCGGCGGTGCGCCGCCTGCTCGAAGTCAATCTGGTCGCCCCGCTCGATCTGGCGCGGCTGGTCGCGCCGCACATGCCCGCCGGCGGGCGGATCATCAACATCACCTCGATCGCCGGGCCGATCGCCCGCGCCGGCGATGCCGCCTATACCGCGTCCAAGGGCGGGCTGGCGGCGCTGACCCGCGCGCTCGCGGCGGAACTCGGCCCGGCGGGGATCACGGTCAACGCCGTTGCCCCCGGCTATTTCGCCAGCGAGGCCAACCGCGCCATGGTTGACGACCCGGCCGTCGCCGCCCATCTCGCCCGGCGCACCGCGCTTGGCCGCTGGGGCGCGCCGGCGGAAATCGAAGGGGCGGTCACCTTCCTCGCCTCGCTGGCCGCCGCCTATGTCACCGGGCAGGTCATCGCGGTCGACGGCGGCTATCTGGCGCATTTCTGATCGTGCCCGTCTCGGTCACGGTGATCGCCAGGCATCGCCCGGCAACGGTCACCGCCGGCTGATCGTCGACCAGCAACGCGTCACGCGCGTCCAGCCGGTATGTGGCGCCCCCGGCGCTCAGCACCGCCGGCGCCAGCGCCAGCAGCAGCAGGATCGCGCCCTCCGGCCGGGCCACGCTTGCGTCGTGGACCGGTAAAACCGTTGCCCGCGCCTGCCCGCGCCGGGTCATGACGTTGCAATCGGTGACGGTCCCGCCCACCGGCGTGCCGGTCGCCGCCGCATCGCCGGGAAAGGCAAGGCCCGGCTCCCCCACCGTCAGCGTCACCGTCCGCCCGGCGACCTCCAGCCGCAGCACACCGTCGAGCACGCTCAGATGCCGGTCGATGCCCGGAAAGGCGGAAAACGGCCCGGCAGCGGCGACCTCGGCCAGGCTGATCCGCCAACGGAAATCGTCCAGCCCGGCGCCGGCGGGGCCGCTGGCCACGGTCGCGGTGACGCCGCCGCCGTTCTTCCACGGCGTTGCCACCCGTTCCGCCGCCGGCAGCAACCGGGTCATCGGCCGCTCCGCCGGCGCTGATCTGCCGCCTGTCCCCGCATCCGCCGGGAATAGCACGGCAATGCCGCTCCGGCACCCCGGCGGCGGACGATTCTGACAATTTTGTTGCAATGCACAAAAACACTTGCATTTCGCCCCGGAGGATTATATTGCACCGCAACATGAGCAAAAGACGTGACGTTCGGAGCGCCGTTATGACCAGCAACAGCACCACGAACGGCAAGCGCGCGACCAAGGGCACCGGCAAAGCGCCGGCAAAGCCCGCGGTCGCGACGGCCAGGGCGGCGGATGCCGTCAAGGCCGGCGCCATCGTTCAGGACAGTGTGGAGCCGGTCGCCGGCACCACCACCGAGAAAGGATCAGAGATCGTGACCGAGACCATCACCAAGCTGACCAGCGAAGCCACCGAGCGGACCCAGGCCCTGTTCGGCGATTTCAACACCCGCTCGAAGGAAGCCTTCGAGAAGGGTACCAAGCTCGTTGAAGAGCTGCAGGCGTTCAACAAGGGCAACATCGAAGCCGTCGTCGAATCGGCCAAGGTCGCCGCGAAGGGCGCCGAGGCGTTCGGCCAGCAGGCTGCCGATACCGCTCGCAAGAACTACGAGAAGGCCACCGCGACGCTGAAGGGTTTCAGCACCGTCAAGTCGCCGACCGAGCTGTTCCAGCTGCAGAGCGAATATGCCCGCGAATCGTTCGATGCCTTCGTCGCCGACGCGTCGAAGAACACCGAAGCGCTGCTGAAGCTGGCCGGTGACGTGTTCCAGCCGCTGTCGAACCGCATCGCGGTCGCGGCCGAAAAGATCAAGACCGCTGCCTAAGGGCGGCGCTTGCCTAACGAGTAACGCGTTTCAGTAAGGCGTACCGAAGGGGCGTTCCGGGCACCCGGGGCGCCCCTTCACTGTGTCGGTCTTCGTGCCGTCTCAGCCGTACAGCCGGTCGACGGTGACGGCGGCGGGGGTAACGCCCGCCATGTCCGGCGCGGGCGCGCCGGTGATCAGCGCCGCGGCGATCGCCGCCATCGCCGGCGCGGTCTGCAGGCCGTAACCGCCCTGCCCGGCCAGCCAGAAGAACCCCGGCGCATCGGGGGCGAAACCGGCGGCTGGTACCCGGTCGCGGGCGAAACTGCGCAGCCCCGCCCAGCTATGGCCGATCCGACGCGGGACAATGGTGGTGAAATGCGTCAGCCGGTCGGCGGCGACGGCGATGTCATATTCCTCCGGCTGCGCGTCGCACGGCGCGCTCGGTGTCTCGTCGACCGGCGACACGAGCAGCCGGCCGGATTCGGGCATCAGGTAAAAATCGTCGACCGCGCTTTTGACGAACGGCCAGCCCCGCGTGTCGGCGCCGTCCGGCGCGTCGACGACGATGATCGTCCGCCGCAGCGGCGTGACGCCCAGCGGCGCCACCCCGGCCAGCGCGGCGACCGCGTCGGCCCAGGCGCCGGCGGCGTTGACCAGCACCGGCGCCGTCCAGCGCCGGCCGTCGCGCGCCGTCACCACCCAGGCGCTGCCGTCATGGGCGATCGCCGCGATCGCCGCGTCGGTTTCCACCCGGCCGCCGCCGGCGCGGACCGCCCGCGCATAGCCCTGAAGCAGCGCGTCGGCGTCGAGCTTCAGTCCGTCATGGTCGGCGAAGCCGGCGACGATTGCGTCGTCGCCCAGCCGCAGCACCGGGCACAGCGCCCGCATTCCCCCGGCGTCGAGCGATTCGACCCCCGGCGACAGGCCGCGTGTCGTTGCTTCCAGCGCGGCCAGCGTGTCCAGCATCTCGGCGGTCGCGACGAACAGCGCCGGCATCCGGTGGCACAGCGGCGCAAAGCCGTCGGGCGGGGCGAGGAAGAAACCCCGGCTCCACCGGGTCAGCGCGCGCACCGTGGCATTGCCGATGCCGTAATGGGAAAAGGTGACGCTGCGCCCGGAGCTGTGATAGCCGAGCGCCTGTTCGCCCTCCAGCACCACCGTGCGGCCCGTGCCGCCCAGTTGCGCCGCCAGCGACAAGCCGGCGATGCCGCCGCCGACGATCACGAAATCGGCACTGTCCATCCTGCCCGCCTTTCCGTCCGGGAAAGCCCCGGCGCTTCGATGGCCTCCTATCCTGTCGCCAGCCTTGCCGCACCTGCCATTTCCATCCGGCTTGACGGGTGATCCGGACCCAAGAATGATGACGCGATGACCAAGGATCCAGCCACCCCGGACGGGGCCGCCTTCGTTCGCGACATGCTCGGCCAGTGGGAGAGCATCGCCCAGGAATTCGGCAGCAGCCTGCTGAAAACCGGCGAATTCGCCCGTACCGTCAACAACGCGACCGCCGCGTCGGTCAAGGCGCGCGGCGTCGGCAGCGAAGTCGTCAGTGAGGTTCTCGCCGCCGCCGCCATGCCGAGTCGCGCCGACGTTGCCCGGCTGACCGAGCGAATCGACGCGGTCGACGCCCGCCTCGCCCGCATAGAAGCGTTGCTGGAATCGCTGGCCGGCAAACCGAAAAAGGCGAAGAAGGCGAAGGGCTAAGAGCTTTTCGTCCCTCGACTTCGCTCAGGGTGGGCGGAGTGGAGTAGAGAGGCCAGCCCTTTACCAGGCCCGTACATCCCGAGCGAAGTCGAGGGACGCTGCTACCCCCGCCAGTTCAGCCCGAACCACACCGTCCGCGGCGCCGCGCGCTCGATGATTCCGGTTCCGGAAACGGTCGCATCCACCCGCGCATTGCCGATATTCTCGCCGCGCAGTTCCATCGTCAGCCCGCCGGTCAGCGGCACCGCGATCCGCGCGTCGACGGTCATTGCGTCGGTCAGCGCCCGCATGTTCTGGTCGTCCTCATACTGGGCCGAAACATAGCGCAGCGTCGTCGACAGCCAGCGCCAGCCGACTGTCGCCGACGCCATATGGCGCGGGGTCTGCGCCGGGCGCAGCCCATCGAGCGGCGCGGCGACGCCGCGTGCGTGCACGGTGGAGCGCGTATGGGCATAGGATGCGGCCAGCGTGACATCGCCAAGCCGCGCCGCCGCATCCAGCTCCACCCCGCGGGCGGCGATGCGGTCCAGATTGCCGCGCTGGCGGTAGACGCCGGCCGCCGACACGAAGCCGACACCGGGGAAGTTGCCCGGCCCGTTGGCCAGGGTGATGTTGGCGATCGCGTCGTCCAGCCGGCTGGTGAACAGCGTCGCGCCGACGCGGACGCCGTCTGCCGGCCGCCAGTCTGCCCCCAGCTCCGTCCCGCGCATCCGTTCCGGTTTCAGCGCGGCGTTGGCGGCGGTCGCGTCGGCCCCGGCGCGGAACGGCCGGTACAGCTCGTTCAGCGTCGGCAGCCGCCAGCCGGTATAAGCGGCGGCGCGCAGGGTCAGCGCCGGTGCGGCGGCCCACGCCACGCCGGCCCGCGCCGTCGGCCGCCAGCCGCTGCGGTCGGCAAAGCGGCTGTCGTTCAGCATCGGCCCGCCGGCCAGCGGCCATTCGCGCAGCCGGCCGTCGGCGATCGCCCAATAGTCGATCCGGCCGCCGCCGGTCAGGGTCAGCGCGCCCAGCTTCGCCGACGCCTCGGCAAAGGCACCCAGCGTGTCGGTCCGCCCGCCGGCGACGCGGCCACGCGTCGGCGCGCCGGCGACGAAGGTCGCCAGCTCCTGCGTCCGCCCGCTCGTCCGCCGCCAGTCGGCCCCCAGCCGCAGCTCGATATCCGGCCCGACCGGCGGGCGCAGCTCCACCCGCGTCCCCAGCCCGGTCGCCGGCGTGTTGTACTGGTCCAGGCTCTGGCTGATGCTGTTGCGGTCGGCGGCGATGGAGGCGAACTGGCTGGCAAAGCTGCGCGCCTGCACATAGCCGAGCGCCGACCAGCCCCAGTCCCCCCGCCCGACCAGGCGGATGCTGGCGTCGGCGCCGCGGCTGCTGTTGTCGGTATAGGCGGTGCCGCGCGCGCGCCGGTCGACGAAGCCGAGCATCGATGCCTGCAGCTCGGTCTCGGCGCCAACCGGCACCACCGCGCGCGCGGCAAGGCTGGCCTGTTCGTAGGGCGCCGGCCGGTCGACGCCGCCGCGCTGCCCGGCGCGGATCGGTATGAAGCCGTCGCCGCGCGCATAGGCGGCGGACAGGCTGGCATGGCCGCTGCCCAGCCGCCCCGCCAGCCCGGCATCGGCGTCGACGGCGTCGCGGCTGCCATAGGCAATGCCGGCGGCCAGGCCGGGCAGCGTGCCCGCATCGGCGCTCTCCAGCTCGATCGTCCCCGCCAGCGCGCCCGGCCCCAGCGCGCCCGCGCCGCCGCCGCGTGTCACCCGGATCGACCCCAGCCGTTCCGGCGTATAGGCGGACAGCGTCACCGATCCGCCGAACGGGTCGCTTTGCGGCACCCCGTCGAGGACCAGCAGCGCCCGGCTCGACGCATTGCCGCCCAGCCCGCGCAGGGTCAGGCCCTGGCTGGTCGGGTGGGCGGAACGCGCGTCGGATCGGCGGAACTGCTGAAGCCCGGCGACATCGCGCAGCACATCCTCGACCCGGCCGCTGGCGGTGCCGCCAATCCGTTCGCGGTCGATGACGATCAGGTCATAGGCCGCCGCGCCGATCGAAGGGGCGAGGCCGCCGCCGGTGACGACGATGTCCGGCGTCTCGGCCAGCGCCGGGGTGGCCAGCAGCAGCGGCAGCAGGGCGAAGGCCTCACGCATCGGCGGGCTTCACCCGGTCCGGGTGGGCGGCGGCAAAGGCGGGCAGCGCCTGCGCGGCGGCGTCGGCGGCGACCAGCGCCGGGTAAGGCGCCAGGTCCACCGCCAGTCGGCGCGCATTGTACATCTGCGGCACCAGGCAGATGTCGGCGATGTCGGGCGCGGTGCCGCCCAGGAACGGCCCGGCGCCGGCGTCCCCGGCCATCGCCTCCAGCGCGGTGAAGCCTTCATCGATCCAGTGGCGGTACCAGCCGTCGCGCGCCGCCTGCTCGACCCCCAGTTCGCGGTCGAGGTAGCGCAGCACTCTGAGGTTATCGAGCGGGTGGATGTCGCAGGCGACAACCAGCGCCATCGCCATCGCGCGGGCGTGGCGCGCCGGGTCGGCGGGGAACAGCGGCGGTTCGGGCGCGCGGCGGTCGAGATAGGCGATGATCGCCAGCGACTGGGTCAGTTCCAGCCCGTCGATCGCCAGTGTCGGCACCATGCCCTGCCGGTTGCGCGCCAGGTTGTCGGGCGCGCGCTGCGCGTCGGCGAGCAACGGCACCGCAACGCTGGTATACGCTATGCCCTTCAGGTTGAGGGCGATCCTGACCCGGTAACTCGCCGAGGACCGCCAATAATCGAACAGCGTCACGCTCATCGGTTCAGCACCCGCCCGGCCACTGCGTCCAGCCGGGCGAGCAGCGCCGGGTCGCGCCGGTCGGGCGCGGTGATCAGCGCGGTGTCGAGAACGGTGTCGATCGGCGACGCCGTCCGCTCCGCCGGCAACAGCCCGGCCAGCGCGACGATCAGACCGCGCGCCTTGTCGGCATTGGCGTGCATCACCTTCAGCACCGACGGCACGTCGACATGGGCGTCGCCTTCGCGCCAGCAATCGTAATCGGTCAGCATGCCGACCAGCGCGTAGGGCAGTTCCGCCTCCCGCGCCAGCCGCGCCTCCGGCATCGCGGTCATGCCGATCACGTCGCAATTCCATTGGCGGTAAAGGTGGCTTTCGGCGCTGGTCGAAAATTGCGGCCCCTCGATCGCCACATAGGTGCCGCCTTCATAGACGGTGGCGCCGGCCCGGCGCCCCGCCTCCGCCGCCAGCACCGACAGGCGCGGGCAGACCGGATCGGCCATCGAGACATGGGCGACCATGCCGGTGCCGAAGAAGCTGTTGGGCCGGGCGACGGTGCGGTCGATGAACTGGTCGACGACGACGAAACCGCCGGGCGCCAGATGCTCGCGCAGCGATCCGACCGCCGACAGCGCCAGCAGGTCGGTGCAGCCGGCGCGCTTCAGCACGTCGATATTGGCGCGGAAATTCAGCGCGGTCGGCGGGATGACGTGGCCGCGGCCGTGGCGGGGCAGGAAGACGAAACGGACGGCGCCGATCGTCCCGGTCAGCAACTGGTCTGACGGCGCGCCCCACGGGCTGTCGACCGTGATCCACTCCGCGCCGTCCAGCGCGTCGATCGCGTACAGGCCCGATCCGCCCAGCACCCCGATCGTCCAGCCGCCCATATCTGCTCCCGTTCCTGCCTGCGCCGCAGCCACCACCTTACCGGCGGATCGCGTCGGAATGAAACGCCGTGATGGCGTCGGCCCCGGCGCGCTCAGGCAAGGCCGAGCGCGTTGCGATAGGTCTCAAGCAGCGCGTCGGCTTCCTCGCGGACATGCTTTTCCATCCGGCGCAGGCGGACGATCTGGCGCATCGTCTTGCTGTCATAACCTTGCGACTTCGCTTCGGAATACACGTCGCGAATATCGTCGGCGATGCCCTTCTTCTCTTCCTCGAGTCGCTCGATGCGCTCGATGAACAGGCGAAGCTGGTCCGCCGCGATAATGTCGCTCATTGCTTTGCTCCCATGTGGAATGAAGCGCTGGCGTCTAGGCCAATTCGCCGCGCAGCGGAACCGCCTCTGACACCCGGAATCGGTGAATAATACCAAAATCCGCCGTGGCGGGCGGCGGCGGACTCAGTCGGCGCGCGCGCCGGTGCCGACCCCGCACTGGTGCGGCGCGCCCTGATAGCCGCGCCCGCTGATCGTCAGCCCGGCGGCGCTGGCCGTCACCCCGGCCCGCAGGTCTTTCAGCTTGCCGCGCGCGCCCGGCGTGTCGTCAAGCACCGTGTTGTTGGCGACGCGGATCGCGTTGCTCTCGCGGTTCAGGATGCGGTCGGTGACATTGTCGCGGATGTCGGCGTTGCCGACCCGCAATACCGATATCCACAATGGCCGGTGGTCCGGAATCGACACCACCGTGTTGCCGGCGATCACCACGTCGTCGGTGTCGGCGACGGCAATGCCGTGATACTGGTCCTGCACGTAGACCAGATTGTTGACGATCTCGAACCCGCGGTTGCGCTTGTTTGGTTCACCGCCGATGAAAATGCCCTGAAACCCGTCGCCGCTTCCCTGAAACAGCTGGTTGTCGGCGATGCGGATGCGGTTCGATCCCTTGGTCTGGCCCTGGGTCCAGAACTGGATCGCGTCCGGGTGGTCGCCCGGTAAAGGCGAAAAGCCGGTGAAACAGTTGCCGACGATCTCGACATCGTCGACGGCGGCGAAATTGCTGCCGTCGCTGGCGATGGTGGTGAAGGAGTTGCCTTCGAATTTCAGGCCGGTGATCCGCGACGAAACGGCGCCGCGCGACAATTCGCTGAACGCGGAACGGCGCACCGTGACGTTGCGCCCGCCAAGGATATAGAGGCCCCAGCCGTCATTGCCGGGGTTGCCGTCCTTCGATCCGTGGAAATCGACATGGTCGAACAGGATGTCGCGCGATTCGATCAGGTCGGCCAGCCGGCTGTAACCCGGCTCGCCGGCATTCAGCGGCCGGCCGATCGCAACGCGCTCGAAGGTCAGGTTGCCGACGTTGTTCACGTTGAACCGGCTGATCTGGGCGATGCCGTCGCGCGATTGCGAGGTGATCGTCACCGGCTTGGTAAACTGGCGGTTGCTGAGGGTGATCCCGTAATTGCCGGGGGCAAGGACGATCCGCTCGCCCCCCTTAGCCAGCTCCAGCGCCCGGTCCAGTTCGGCCGTGTTGGTGATGACCGGGCCCGGTGTCGCGGCGTCGGCGCAGCCGCTGGTGCCGAAAGCGAGCAGCAACGCCGCGCCGATTAAGCCATGCTTGGTCATTGGTCCTCCGCCGCTTGGCCGGTTGCACCCGCCGCCAGACCCGATCTTAGCCGTCGTGGCGGCGATGCGAAAGCCGTGCGGGGCGCCCGTCGCCGGCCGTCATCCCGATTCGGGGCATTCCGGCGTCGCGCCGCCCGGCGCGGACAAGCCTTTGATTCGGCGGGCGCGCCGCCTAGAACGGCGTCGTGTCGTCGGGGAGATGTCGTATGAAAGGTCTGCTTCTCGGGTGCGCCGCCGCGCTTGGGCTGGCGGTGCCGGCGGCCGGTGCCGATCCGGCCGCGCCCGCCCGCCTCGCCGCCACCGTCCGCACGCTGACCGCCGATGCGTTCGGCGGCCGGGCGCCCGGCACGCCGGGGGAGGACAAAACCGTTGCCTGGCTGATCGCGCAGCTCGGTGCGCTCGGGCTGGAACCGGGCGGCCCCGGCGGCGCATGGACGCAGGCGGTGCCGCTGGTCCGCACCCGGATCGGTGCCGACGGCACCGTCACCGTCGCCGGTGCCGACGGGACGATGCCGCTGCAGCCCGGCCGCGACATCTACGCCACCACCGCGCGGCCGGTCGATCGCGTCGCCATCGCCGCCGCGCCGCTGGTGTTCGTCGGTTACGGCGTCACCGCCCCCGAACAGGCGTGGGATGACTTCAAGGGCGTCGACCTGAAGGGGAAGATCGCCGTCTTCCTGGTCAACGATCCGGATTTCGAGGCGGCCGCGGCCGACGGCGCCACCGGCAGGTTCGGCGGTCGGCGGATGACCTATTACGGCCGCTGGACCTACAAGTTCGAGGAAGCGGCACGGCGCGGCGCGATCGGCGCGCTGATCGTCCATGACACACCCGGTGCCGGCTATGGCTGGGACACGGTGACGGCGCCGGGCCGCGAGGTGTACGACCTCGTCCAGTGCGATCCGGCGGCGCGGGTGCTGGTGCAGGGCTGGATAGAAGGCGCGGCGGCGACCGCGCTGTTCCGCCGCGCCGGGCTTGATCTGGCGGCGCTCCGGGTGCGGGCGCGGCAGGCGGATTTCCGCCCGGTGCCGCTCGCCGGCCTCACCTTGTCCGCCGATCTGCCGGTCAGTCATGACCGGGTGTCGAGCCGCAATGTCCTCGCCCGCCTGCCGGGGCGGGATCGGCCGGATGAAGTGGTGATGGTCGCCGCGCACTGGGACGCGTTCGGCGTCGGCGCGCCCGACGCGCAGGGCCGGACGATCCGCGCCGGCGCCAATGACGACGCGCTCGGCGTCGCCGGGGTGCTGGAGGTTGCCCGCAGCGCGGTGCGCGGCCCGCGCCCGGCGCGCAGCCTGGTCTTCGCGCTGTGGACGGCGGAAGAGAACGGCCTGCTCGGCTCGCAGGCTTATGCGGCGGACCCGGTCTATCCGCTCGACCGGACAGTCGCCAACTTCACCCTTGACGTGTTCCAGACCGCCGGGCCGGCGCGCGACGTGATGCTGATCGGCAAGGGCCAGAACCAGCTGGAGGAAGCCCTTGCCGCCGCCGCCGCCGCTCAGGGCCGCACGGTCACCGCGGAGGCGCTGCCCGAACGCGGGCTGTTCTACCGCGCCGATCATTTTCCGCTCGCCCGGCAGGGGGTTCCGACGCTGCTGATGATGGCGCTCGGCGGCGCGCCCGATCTGGTTGACGGCGGCCGCGCGGCGGGTGCGGCATGGCTCAAATCCTACATGGCCTGCTACCATCAGACCTGCGACCGCCTCGACGCGAGTTGGAACTTGCGGGGCGCCGCCGATGACATTGCCCTGATAACCAAGCTGGGTACCGACCTCGCCAATTCCACCCGCTGGCCCGAATGGTATCCCGGTTCGGAATTCAAGGCGATCCGCGACCGCAGCCGCCGCTGACCGGGTTCAGCCGCCGCTCACCCGGCAGTCGGCGACGGACAGCAGGGTGGCGGTGCCGATGCCGGCGAACAGCGACGCCTCCGTGCCGGTCATCCATACCTGCCCGCCGCCGTCGGCCAGCCGGGCGAACAGCGCCGCCCGTCGCGCCGGGTCAAGATGCGCCGCCACCTCGTCGAGCAGCAGGACCGGTCGCCGCCCGGCCCGTTCGGCGACAAGGTCGGCATGGGCGAGGACGATGCCGAGCAGCAGCGCCTTCTGCTCGCCGGTCGAACAGCGCGAGGCCGGCTGCCCCTTGTCGAGATGGCTGACGATCAGGTCGGCGCGGTGCGGCCCGACCAGCGTCCGCCCGGCGGCGGCGTCGCGCCCACGCCCGGTGGCAAGGGCGGCGGCGAAGGCGCCGCCATCGCCATCGTCCCAGCCGGCCAGCGCCAGCCCGGCGCGAGCGAACGGCCCCTCCGGCGCCGCCGCCAGCCGCGCGCCGAGCGCCGCGACGACCAGCGCGCGCGCCGCGCCCAGCGCGATGCCATGTTCGACCATTCGCGCTTCCAGCGCGGTCAGCCAGGCCGGGTCCGGCGCGGGGTCGGTGGCAAGCAGCTTGTTGCGCGCCCGCATCGCCGCGTCGTAGCGGGTGGCGTGCCCGGCATGGTCGGGCGCCAGCGCCAGCGCCAGTCGGTCCAGAAAGCGCCGGCGCCCGCCCGCCGCTTCGGTGAACAGCCGGTCCATCGCCGGGGTCAGCCACAGGATCGCCAGCCACTCGCCCAGCGCCGTCGCTGCCGCCGCGGCGCCGTTGATCCGCACCAGCCGGCGTTCCGGCTGGGCCGCCAGCGTACCCGTGCCGATCTCCGCCCCGCCGACCCGCGCGGCGACCGCGAAGCCGCCGGCCCCGTCGCTGCGCGCTATCTCGCCCAGCGCGGCGCCCCGCAGCCCGCGCCCGGGGGCAAGCATCGAAACCGCCTCCAGTATGTTGGTCTTGCCGGCGCCATTTTCGCCGGTCAGCACGACCAGGCCGGGGCCGGGCGCGACCAGCGCGTCGGCATAGGAGCGAAAGTCGGTGAGGGCGAGGCGGGCGATCGACACCGCCGCTTGGTAGGCGAAGCCGCGCCAGGGCTCAAATCGTCAATGCTTGCCAGCGGCCAGCGGCCGCGACAATCTGGCAGCGTTCGTTCGCGTAAGGATATCACCGATGCTTGATCGCCCGCTTGCCGCCATGCTCGCGCTGGCCCTTGCCGTTCCGGCCGTCGCCCAGCCGCCACAGAAGCCGAAATCGTTCGACCGCCAGGCGGGGGACATCGCCACCCAGCCGCTGTCGGACACCAACCTGAAGAAGCGGGAGATCGCACCGGTGCTGGAGCAGGCGGCCATCGATCCCTATGCCAGTGGCGGCACCCGCAATTGCAAGACGCTGGGCGCCGCCATCGCCGAGCTGGATGCCGCGCTGGGCGACGATTTCGACGCGCCGCCGCTGCCGCCGGCAACGCGCGGCCAGAAGCGTGAAGAAGGTGCCGGCGCGGTCGGCAAGGCGGTAGTCAACGGCCTGATCCCGTTCCGGGGGCTGGTCCGTTACGTCTCCGGCGCCGAAAAGGCCGACCGGGCCTATAATCTCGCGGTCGATGCCGGGCTGACCCGGCGCGGCTTCCTGAAAGGGATCGGCCGGCAGAAAGGGTGCAAACCGCCGGCCGCGCCGCAGCGCAAGCCGGCGGAATAGCGTCGGTCAGACCCGCATCGGCATCAGCACGTAAAGCGCCGGCGCCTTGTCATTTTCGCGAATCAGCGTCGGCGCGGCGGCGTCGGCCAGATGGACCTCGACCAGATCGCCTTCGACCTGGCCGAGAATGTCGAGCAGGTAGCGGGCGTTAAAGCCGATCTCAAACGTCTGGGCGCTGTAGTCACCGGGCACTTCTTCCGACGCGGTGCCGTTTTCCGGCGAGGTCACCGACAGGGTGATCTTGTCGCGGTCGAGGGCCATCTTGACCGCGCGGGTCTTCTCGCTGGCGATGGTGGCGACGCGGTCGACCCCTTGCATGAAGCTTTTCGGATCGATCTTCAGGATCTTGTCGTTGCCGGTCGGGATCACCCGCGAATAATCGGGGAAGGTGCCGTCGATCAGCTTCGACGTCAGGATCGCGGCGCCAAGGCCAAAGCGGATCTTGGTCGGCGACAGCGACAGT
The DNA here is from genome assembly GCF_047553045.1 of Sphingomonas flavalba. Taxonomy (GTDB): domain Bacteria; phylum Pseudomonadota; class Alphaproteobacteria; order Sphingomonadales; family Sphingomonadaceae; genus Sphingomonas_L; species Sphingomonas_L flavalba_A. The sequence continues at coordinate 3,080,186 of NZ_CP180208.1, forward strand.
TCGACCGAGCCGTCGACCTCGTCGAGTAGCTTGCGCAGTTCCGCGACGCATTTGCGCGGCACGATCACATCCGGCATCCCTTCCGCGCCATCGGGTCGGGGCACCGTCACCCGCGCCAGCCGATGGCCGTCGGTGGCCGCTGCCTTCAGCACCGGCTGCGCTTCGTCCGACACGTGCAGGAAGATGCCGTTCAGATAATAGCGCGTTTCCTCGGTCGAGATCGCGAAGCGGGTCTTGTCGATGATCTGGCGCAGCGTCGCCGCCGGCAGTTCGAACCGGGTCGGCAACTCACCTTCCGCGATCACCGGGAAATCGTCGCGCGGCAGCGTCGCCAGGTTGAAGCGGGCGCGGCCGGCATTGACCTGCATCTTGCCGTCGGCGGCGTGGAGCGCGACCTGGCTGCCTTCCGGCAGCTTGCGCACGATGTCGAAAAGCGTGTGAGCCGACACCGTCGTCGCGCCCGGCTGGTCGACGGCGGCGGCGACGCTGTCGACGATCTGCAGGTCGAGGTCGGTCGCCATCAGGCGGATCGCGCCGTCGGCGGTCGCCTCGATCAGCACGTTGGACAGGATCGGAATGGTGTTGCGCCGCTCGACCACGGACTGGACGTGGCCCAGGCTCTTGAGCAGCGTTGCGCGTTCGATCGTCGCCTTCATCTCTTCCCCCGGGGCCGCCCGGCCCCATAGTCGATTGGCCGGGCCGGGGCACCGCACGCCCCTTTCCGGGGCATCTTCATTAACGAGAAAAGGGGCCGGAGCAAGCGCCCCGACCCCTTCGACTGCGGTTTTTCGAGCCGCTGTCCCGTTTAGAAGCGGAAGCCGAAGCCGCCCAGCACCTGCTGGCGCGAGACGCCCTTCTCGTAGTTGGAATAGCGGTACTCGGCCTTGATGAAGCTGTTCGGGCTAAACGCATATTCGGCACCGGCGCCGACGCGCACGCCGTCGAGGTTCGTCTTGTCGCTGAAGCTGGCCGGGCCGCCGGTCACGCCGTCGTAACGGGTGGCGATGCGGGCGTTGGTGTAGCCGGCCTTGGCGTAGAGCAGCATGCCCGGCGACACTTCCGCGCCGACGCGGGCGCCGGCATACAGGTCGCGCCGCGCGCTGCCGCAGATCTTGTCGCCGATCGCGGCGAAGTCGGTGTCGCAGCCCTTGGCGTTCGAATCCATATATTCGACCTCGCCGCCGACGACGGCGCGGCCCATCTGCATATCGTAGCCGGCGCCCAGCCCATAAGCGACGGCGTTGTCGCCATAGCCGTGATTCTTGACATGGTCGTAACCGACCAGGCCCTCGATGCGTAGGCCGGTGAACGGCGCATTGCCGGCCGGTTGGGCCAGCGCGGGGCTGGCGGCGGCGGTCGCGAACAGGGCGGCAAGAATGAGAGTACGCATTAAACAACTCCTTGGTGTTCGCCATAACGTCGGCGAGCCGCTCCAATCGCACGAAGCCGGCGGGCGTTGCATGAACCTCAGACAACAGCGGCGTCTGTTGCATCGGGGGCACAATCCGGGGATGAAACGGGGCATGCACACGGTCGAAACCAGCCTTTCTGAACACCGGTTCATCGCCGTGGCGGCAATGTGGCGGGCATGACCGGCATGAAAGCGGCCGTCACGGCGCTGCTGGCACTGGCGGCGACCGCCGCGGCGGCGCGCGATTCGCTCGGCGTGTTCGAGGGCTGGGGTGCGTTTCGCGATGCCCGCCCGCCGCGATGCTTCGCCATCGCTCAGCCGCTCAGCCGGTCGTCCGCCGCGTGGAAGCCGTTCGCCAGCATCGCCTTCTGGCCGACGATCGGGGCGCGAAACCAGCTCCACATCCGCCTCAGCCACGAACGGCGGCCGGATGCGCCGGTGGCGATCAGCATCGGCGACCGCCGTTACGCGCTGGTCGCCGGCCGGGTCGACGCCTGGGCGCCCGACGCGCGGACCGACGCGGCGATCGTCGCGGCGATGCGCAACGGCGGGACACTGCGGGTGACGAGCCGGGGCAAGAACGGCGGCAGCTTCACCGACAGTTACCGCCTGCGCGGGGCGGCAACGGCGATCGATGCCGCCGCCCTCGGCTGCGCGCGGCGACGGTAGAAAATGTCCGCCTTTTGGCCTAAGGGCCGCCGATCATGAACGCGCCCATGCCCATTCCCGGCCTTGTCGACCCGGTCGTCGCCCCCCGTGTCGCCACGCCACGCGCCGACGGCCGCGTCGATCTTGTCGGCCTGTCCAAGCTGCAGATCCGCGAGGCGCTGCTCGAATCGCAGATGGAGGCGAAGCAGGCCAAGCTGCGCGCCAAGCAGCTGTGGCACTGGATCTACAACCGCGGCGCCACCGATTTCGCGGTGATGACCGATATCGCCAAGGACATGCGCGGCTGGCTGGAGCAGCGGTTCGTTGTTGGCCGGCCGCAGGTGGTGGAGGCACAGGTTTCGACCGACGGCACCCGCAAATGGCTGCTGCGCTCCGACGACGCTCAGGAATATGAGGCCGTGTTCATCCCCGACGCCGACCGCGGTACGCTCTGCGTGTCGAGCCAGGTCGGCTGCACCCTCAACTGCCGTTTCTGCCACACCGGTACGATGCGGCTGGTCCGCAACCTGACGCCCGGCGAGATCGTCGGGCAGGTGATGCTGGCCCGCGATTCGCTGGGTGAATGGCCGTCATCGCCCGATGGGCGGATGCTGACCAACATCGTGATGATGGGGATGGGCGAGCCGCTTTATAATTTCGACAATGTCCGCGACGCGCTGAAGATCGTCATGGACGGCGACGGGCTGGCCCTGTCCCGCCGCCGGATCACGCTCAGCACGTCGGGCGTGGTGCCGATGATGGCGCGCGCCGGCGAGGAGATCGGCGTCAACCTGGCGGTGTCGCTCCACGCGGTGACCAAGGAAGTGCGCGACGAGATCGTGCCGATCAACCGCAAATACGGCATCGAGGAATTGTTGCAGGCGTGCGCCGACTACCCCGGCGCCAACAACGCCCGGCGCATCACCTTTGAATATGTGATGCTGAAGGACAAGAACGACAGCGACGCCGACGCGCGCGAGCTGGTGCGGCTGATCCGCAAATACCGGCTGCCGGCCAAGGTCAACCTGATCCCGTTCAACCCGTGGCCGGGCGCGCCCTACGAATGTTCGGATGCGGACCGGATCAGGCGTTTTTCCGACATCGTGTTCGAAGCCGGCATTTCCGCGCCGGTCCGCACCCCGCGCGGGCGGGATATCATGGCGGCGTGCGGCCAGCTCAAATCGTCGAGCGAGAAGCGCAGCCGCGCCGAACTGGACCGGTTGGCGGAGGAAAAGCAGGCGGCATTGTGACCGAACTGCTGCTGGTGGCGTTCGCCGGCGTCATCGCCGGGGCGATGAACGCGATGGCCGGCGGCGGATCGTTCATTTCGCTGCCGGCGCTGATCGCGGCGGGTGTGCCATCGACGATCGCCAATGCGTCCAGCACGGTGGCGCTGTTCCCCGGCGGCCTGGCCAGCGTCTGGGCCTATCGCGACGGGTTGCGCCCGATCGCCAGCGTGCCGGTGCGGACGATGGCGGCGGTGACGGTGACCGGCGGGCTGATCGGCGGGCTGCTGCTGATCCTGACGCCGTCGCGGGCGTTCGACCTGATCCTGCCCTGGCTGCTGCTGACCGCGACGCTGGCGATCATCTTCGCCAGGCAGATCGGCGAAGCGCTGCGCCGCCGTTTCACGCTGGGCGCGCCGGTGGTGCTGGGCGTGCAGTTCGTCCTCGGCCTGTATGGCGGCTATTTCGGCGGCGCGGTCGGGCTGATGATGCTCGCCGCGTGGGGGCTGCTCGACGGCGCCGACCCCAAGAGCCTGAACCCGCCGCGCACGCTGATGACCAGCGCTGCCAACAGCGCCGCGATCCTGCTGTTCATCGTCGCCGGCATGGTTGCCTGGGGACCGGCGCTGGCGCTGCTGCTCGGCGCGCTGGCCGGCGGCTATGGCGGTGCGCTTGTCGGGCGGCGTTTGCCGGCGGGGGTGGTGCGCGGCTTCACCATCTTCATCACCGCGACGACGACGCTGGTCTTTTTCTATCGCGCGTTCGCGTAGGCCGCGCTTGACCCTGACCGGCCCTCGAACCGCCCGGCGGAAAACGGGGCTAGGATTATCGCGCCGGAATTTGATACGGCTAGGCTATGTCTCTGCTTTCCCCCTTTCTCCGCCGCCTTGTCCGTCGGGGCGAACTGGCAGTCACCAACGCTGATGGGTCGGTCGAGCGTTTCGGCATCCCGGAAGCCGGCTTCCCGACCGTCGCGATCCGCTTCACCGACCGGAGCGTGACCGGGGCGATCGCCCGCAACCCGCAGCTTGCCGCCGGCGAAGCGTTCATGGACGGGCGGATGGTGATGGAGCAGGGCGACATCCTGGCGCTGCTCCGCGTGATCCTCCACAACGCGCCGTGGGAAGGCGGCGGCGCGGTCGAGGTCGACATCGGCAACCCGCTGATGCGGCTGGTCGACCGCAGCCGGGCGGCGCTCGGCCGGCTGAACTGGGAACGACGGTCGAAACAGAACGTCGCCCATCATTACGACCTGTCTGACGATCTCTACGCGTTGTTCCTCGACGCCGACCGGCAATATAGCTGCGCCTATTTCACCGACCCCGGCAACAGCCTGGAGCAGGCGCAGGCCGACAAGAAAGCGCATATCGCCGCCAAGCTGAACCTTCAGCCGGGTAACCGGGTGCTGGACATCGGCTGCGGCTGGGGCGGGATGGCGCTCTATCTGGCGCGGGCGGTCGAGGGGGTCAGCGTGCTCGGCATCACCCTGTCGGAAGAGCAGCTGAAGGTTGCCCGCCGCCGCGCCGAGGAGCAGGGGCTGGCCGACCGGGTCCGGTTCGAGCTGCGCGACTACCGCCGGGTCGAGGAGGGGTTCGACCGCATCGTCTCGGTCGGGATGTTCGAGCATGTCGGGCCGCCCAACTACCTGACCTTCTTCCGCAAGTGCCGCGAGATACTGGCCGACGATGGCGCGATGCTGATCCACACGATCGGCCGCCTCGGCACGCCGGGGCAGACCGACCCGTGGACGCGCAAATATATCTTCCCCGGCGGCTATTGCCCGTCGCTGAGCGAGATCGTCTCGGCCAGCGAGAAGGCGCATCTGATCGCCACCGATGCCGAGAATCTGCGGCTGCACTACGCCTACACCCTCCAGCACTGGTACGACCGGGCGACCGCCAACCGCGACGCGATAGTCGCGCTGTACGACGAACGGTTCTTTCGCATGTGGCAATTCTATCTGGCCGGATCGCTGGTTGCGTTCGAAGCGGCGGAGATGTGCAACTACCAGATCCAGTACACCCGCCGCCGCACCGCCCTGCCGATCACCCGCGACTATATGGCGCAGGCGGAGGCGCGGTTGCCGCGATAGAGTTTGCGTAGGCGACACCGGCCCGCGCCCCCACCCGACCTCCCAACGACAGTATCCTGGAATGGGAGGCCGGGTGGGGGCGCGGGCCGGTGCCGCTTCCATCAATCAGTTCCGATGTTGTGACTCGCCCCGCCGCTGCCTAATAGGGCGGCGATTCCCTTCCTATCCGACAGGACCAAGCCGACAATGACCGACACGATCGACCGGGTGGTGCTCGCCTTCTCCGGTGGCCTCGACACCAGCGTGATCCTGAAGTGGCTGCAGACCACCTATCGCTGCGAGGTCGTCACCTTTACCGCCGATCTCGGTCAGGGCGAGGAGCTGGAACCGGCGCGGCGCAAGGCCGAGCTGATGGGGGTGAAGCAGGAGCATATCTTCGTCGACGACCTGCGCGAGGAGTTCGTGCGGGACTATGTGTTCCCGATGATGCGCGCCAATGCGCTGTACGAGGGGCTGTACCTGCTCGGCACGTCGATTGCGCGTCCGCTGATCGCCAAGCGTCAGGTCGAGATTGCCCGTCAGGTCGGCGCCGACGCGGTCAGCCACGGCGCGACCGGCAAGGGCAACGACCAGGTCCGCTTCGAACTGGGCTATTACGCGCTTGCCCCCGACATCAAGGTGATCGCGCCGTGGCGGGAATGGGACCTGACCAGCCGCACGGCGCTGATCGCTTTCGCCGAAGCGCACCAGATCCCGGTGCCGAAGGACAAACGCGGCGAAAGCCCGTTCTCGACGGACGCCAATCTTCTCCACACCTCGTCGGAAGGCAAGGTGCTGGAAGATCCGTGGGAAGAAGTGCCGGACTATGTCTATTCGCGCACCGTCAACCCGGAGGACGCGCCCGACGCGCCGGAGATCATCACCATCGATTTCGAGCGCGGCGACGCAGTCGCGATTAATGGCGAGGGGCTGTCGCCCGCCAGCCTGCTGGCAAAGCTGAACGACCTTGGCCGCACCCACGGCATCGGCCGGCTCGATCTGGTCGAGAACCGCTTCGTCGGCATGAAGTCGCGCGGCATGTACGAGACGCCGGGCGGTACGATTCTCCACCTCGCCCATCGCGGGATCGAGCAGATCACCCTGGACCGCGGTGCCGCCCACCTGAAGGACGAACTCGCGCCGCGCTATGCCGAGCTGATATACAATGGCCTCTGGTTCAGCCCGGAACGCGAGATGTTGCAGGCGCTGGTCGATCACAGTCAGCAGAAGGTGACCGGCACCGTTCGGCTAAAGCTGTATAAGGGCGGCGTCCACGTCATCGGGCGCAAGTCGCCTTACTCGCTCTACTCGGAAAAGGTCGTCACCTTCGAGGACGATGCCGGCGCCTACGACCAGCGCGATGCCGAGGGTTTCATCAAACTGAACGCGCTGCGCCTGCGCCTGCTCGGCCGGCGCGACTGTTAACCGGGCGGCGCCCTGTCGTCATGCTCGGCGCAGGCCGATGTCGCCAGCAGCGGCGGCGCACCCGTTCGCCGGCCGCGCTGGCAGATAGTTGTGCGCGGGCTGGGCTGCGCGATGAACAGCGGGTTGCGCGCCGGCTTGAAGCGGAGCGGCACAGGGAATAGGCCTTGGGCGTGAACCAGAGCGTGCCTCCGTCCGGACTGGATGCCCCATGGTGGCAGGGCTGGTCGTTCCTGGCACTATTGGTGGGTTTGAGCATCGTCCCGCTGCTCTACCCGTCGATCCCGCCGCTGGTCGACCTGCCCGGCCATATGGGGCGCTATCAGGTGCAGCTGATGGGCGACGCATCGCCCAGCCTGTCGGCTTTCTACAGTTTTGACTGGCAGTTGATCGGCAATCTTGGCGTCGACCTGCTGGTCGAGCTGCTGGCCCCGGTCTTCGGATTGGAACTGGCGGTGAAGCTGATCGTCATCGCCATTCCGGCGCTGACCGTCATCGGCATGATCTGGATCGCGCGTGAGGTTCATGGCCGGGTGCCGCCGACGGTGCTGTTCGCGTTGCCGCTTGCCTATGGCCATCCGTTCCATTTCGGCTTCGTCAATTTCGCGCTGTCGATGGCACTGGCGCTGAACGCTTTCGCCCTGTGGTTGCGGCTGGCGCGGCTCGGCCGGTTCCGGTTGCGGGCGGTTCTGTTCCTGCCGCTGTCGATGCTGCTTTGGGTCACCCACACCTATGGCTGGGGTACGCTGGGCGTCATGGCATTTTCGGCGGAGGTGGTGCGTATCCACGATTCCGGGCGGGCCTGGCACCGGTCGCTGGTATCAGCGGGTATCCAATGTCTCGCGCTCGCGCCGCCGGTGTTGCTGATGGCGTTGTGGCGCGGCGGCCAGCATGTCGGGGGCCAGACCGGTGACTGGTTCAACTGGGATGCCAAGGCGCTGTGGATCGAGATGACACTACGCGATCGCTGGCGCTGGTTTGACGTCGCGACGCTTGGCGCGATGTTGCTGGTCGTCGGCGCCGCGCTGTTCAGTCGCCGTCTTGGTTTCTCACGGAATCTGGCGGCGAGCGCGCTGGTCCTGCTCGCGGTGTTCCTGTTGTTGCCGCGGGTAGTGTTCGGCAGCGCCTATGCCGACATGCGGTTGACCCCGTTCATGATCGCGGTCGCATTGGTTGCTATCCGGCCCGGCACGGTGGCGAGCCGGCGGTTCCTGGGCGCCGTCGCGGTTGCCGGCCTCTCGTTTTTCGTCGTGCGCACCGCCGCGACGACGACCAGCCTTGCGCTGGCGAGCGACCGCTACGACCGCGCACTCGTCGCGCTCGACCACGTACCGCGTGGTGCCCGGCTGGTAACCTTCGTCGGCCATGGCTGTGGTCTGCCGTGGTTCAGTGCTCGCACCGAGCATCTGGGCGGAATGGCGATCGTCCGGCGCGAGGCGTTTTCCAACGACCAGTGGGCGATGGCCGGCGCCCAGTTGCTCGGCGTGCGCGATATCGGCGCGCCCGGTTTCGATCGCGATCCGTCCGAACTGGTCACCGCGCGCGATTGCGAGGGAGAACAGTGGCACACCATCGACCAGGCGCTGACCCGTTTTCCGCGCGCCGCCTTCGACTATGTCTGGCTGATCGGCCCGCCGCATATTCGCCCGGAATGGGTGCGCGGGCTATTGCTGATCTGGACCAACGGCCGCGATCGGCTCTATCGGGCGGGGCATAGCCTTCCTGTTCAGGACCAGCGATTATGACCGCCCCGCGCCCGGCGCTTTCCATCGTCGTTCCCTGTTACAACGAAGCGCCCTGTCTGGCGGAATTGCACCGTCGCCTGTCCACCGCCGCAACCGCCGTCGTCGGGACGTCGCACGAGATCGTGCTGATCAACGACGGTTCGCGCGATGGCAGCTGGGCGGTGATGCAGCGCCTGTGCGCCGCCGACCCGCATCTGGCGGCGATCGACCTGTCGCGCAACCACGGCCACCAGCTGGCGCTGACCGCCGGGCTGGATCTGTGCCGGGGCGAACGCATCCTGATCATCGACGCCGATCTGCAGGACCCGCCAGAACTGCTGAGCGAGATGATGGCGGTAATGGACGGCGAGGCCGCCGACGTCGTCTATGCCGTACGCCGCAAGCGCGCCGGCGAGACGCTGTTCAAGAAGGCGACGGCGGCGGTGTTCTACCGCGCGCTCAGCCGGCTGACCGACACCGACATACCGATCGACACCGGCGATTTCCGGCTGATGAGCCGGCGGGCGCTCGATGCGCTGCTCAGCCTGCCGGAGCAGGCGCGCTTCATCCGGGGCATGGTTGCCTGGATCGGCTTTCGTCAGGTGCCCTTTCCCTACGACCGGGCGGAGCGGCTGGCCGGCGAATCGCATTACCCGCTGTCGAAGATGATCCGCTTCGCCCTCGACGCGGTCACCGGCTTCTCGACCGCGCCGCTGCGGCTGGCCAGCCATGTCGCGCTATGGCTGCTCGCCGTGTCCTTCCTGCTGCTGATCTACATCGCCATCGGATTCTTCAGCGGCAGCGCGGTGCAGGGCTGGACGTCGCTGATGCTGATCGTCGTCGTGCTCGGCGCGGTGCAGATGTTCGTGCTCGGCATGATCGGCGAATATCTCGGACGCCTGTACATCGAGGCGAAGCGCCGGCCGCTCTACATCGTCTCCGACATCGCCGGGCCGCTCAGCAACCAGGCGCGGCTAGGTCATGTGCCGGCGGATATGATGGCGGCGAGCGATACCCCCGGGGGCAGCGGGAACCGCCCGATCGCGTGACGTTCCAGCGCGAAGACGCGCTCGAACAGGCGGTTGACCGGGGCCGGCGGCAGCGTGTCGTCGCTGTCCTGCTTGCCGCGCAGCCGCCCGGCGATCCGCGCGCCCGCCGCCAGCGGGAACAGCAGGCTGTTGAACCAGGCGAGCATTTCCAGCCGCAGGCCGGCGTCAGCGACCGCCTTGGTCAGGGTCGCGCGGGTGTAGCGGCGGTGGTGGTGGTTGACGACGTCGTGCGCGCTCCACATCCACGGGTGGGCTGGGACGGTAATCAGCACGCGTCCGTCCGGCGCCAGCCTGTCGGCCATCGCGCGGAGGGCGGCGCGGTCGTCGGCGACATGTTCGACGACATCGAGCGCGGCGATAAGCGAATAGCCGCCGGGCACCCCGGTAAGAGCGGGCAGCGGGCTGCTGCCGACAGGGCGGCCGAGTCGCTCGCTGGCGACGCCGCGCGCCACCGGGTCGATCTCGATCGCGTCAACCGTACCGAAACGGCCGAGCATCGCGAGATTGTGGCCGGTGCCGCAACCGATCTCCAGCACGCGCGCGTCGGCGGGGAGAACGATGCGCCGGGCGATCAGCGCCGCCAGCACCTCTCGCCGGGCGCGATACCACCAATGACGGGTGTCGAGCGCCGCCATCCGATCATAGACGATGCGTTCCATCAGTTGAAAACCCAGCGGCGGTTGAGCGCGAAGGTGGCGAGCGGGGTCACGAACAACATCGGGATCACCGGCCACCAGTCCGGCCCGCCCAGCCCCTTGGTCAGAACCCAGGTGAACGCGCTGTTGAGCAGGTAGCTGACCAGCGATACCGCGAAGAAACGGCCGGTGGTCCGCGCCGGGTTGTCGCGCCGGCCGTGGCCGCGAAAGCTCCATCGGCTATGCACGACATAGCCGACTGCGACGCAGATGACATAGGCGAGGAACACCGCCAGCATCGGGTCCATCGCGGTGAAGGCGACGAAGGCGCCATAGGCGGCGGTGCCGAGCGCGGTGACCGCACCGCCGGTAATCGCGTAGCGGACGAGCTGGCCGAACAGCACTTGCCGTTCGGCCGCCACCGGGGATGGGGTTTGAATCGTTTCGCGCTTCATTGCCGGCGCGCGATGCTCTAGTGCGCGGCCAAACACAAGGAAACAGGCATTGGCCGGCGTTGATCGGGCACGCATGACGATTTGGGGCGACCGGCTGACCCGCGACTGGGTGCGGGTGGTCGTGGCGCTGTGGCTGGCGGCGTGCGTCTGGTTCCTGTGGCAGCGCTGGGGCCTGATCCACTGGTTCGGCCTGCCCGATACCGACGACAATATCCGCATGGCCCAGGTGCGCGACTGGCTGCATGGCCAGGGCTGGTACGACCTGCGCCAGCACCGGCTGGACCCGCCGCGCGGGTTCGACATCCACTGGTCGCGGCTGGTCGACCTGCCGATCGCCGGGATCGTCCTGCTCGTCCGCCCGTTCTTCGGCGGGATCGTCGCGGAGAAGACGGCGGCGGCGCTGGCGCCGATGCTGCCGATGCTGGTCGCGATGGTCGCGATGGCGCTGGCGGCGCGGCGGCTGGTCGCGCCCGGCGCTTATGCGCTGGGCGCGGCGCTGGTGCTGTGCTGCGTCAACGTCGTCGCGATGTTCATGCCGCTGCGCATCGACCACCATGGCTGGCAACTGGCGATGCTGGCGGTCGGCATCGCCGGGCTGGCCGACGAGCGGCGCGCGCGCGGCGGCATCACCGTGGCGCTCGCGACGGTGTTGTCGCTGGTCATCGGGCTGGAACTGATGCCGTTCCTGGCGCTGCTCGGCGGCGCGATCGTCCTGCGCTGGGTATGGGACGAGGCACAAGCGCCGCGCCTTGGCGCCTATGCGCTGGCGCTGACCGGGGCAACGGCGATCGGTTACGTCCTTTTCACGTCGGAGGCGAACCGCGTGCCGCGCTGCGACGCGCTGACGCCGGTATGGCTGTCGGCGGTTCTGGTCGCCGGCGCGCTGCTGTTCGCGCTCAGTCATTTGCGCGGCGCCGGGCGCGGTGGGCGGCTGGCCGCCGCCGTCGGCGCCGGGGCGCTGCTGGCGGCAGGATTCGCGCTGGTCTGGCCGGATTGCCTGGGCCGGCCGGAACATGTCTCGCCCGAACTCGACCGGCTATGGCTGTCCAACGTCAAGGAAGCGCGGCCGATCACGATGCAGAAGCCCGGCGTCATCCTGCAGATGGCGTTCATGCCGGCGATCGGCCTGATCGGCACGCTGTTCGCGCTGTGGCGCGCCCGCCGCGATCCGCAACGCCTGCCCGCGTGGCTGGCGGTGTTCGCCCTTGCCGCTTTGTCCTGTGCGATGCTGTTCTGGCAGACGCGGATCGCCACCGCCGCGCAGCTGATCGGTACGGTCGGCGTCGCCGCCCTCGGCTGGGGCCTGCTGCGCTGGATCGCGGCGCTCGGCGCGCCGGTCGCGGCGCGGGTGGCGGGCGGGGCGGCGGCGCTCGGCCTGCTGTCCGGCATCGGCGCCTATTATGCGGCGAAGCTGATCCCCGCCGACCCGCCGACCGCGCGCAGCAAGGCGATCACTCAGGCGACCCGCCGCTGCCCGACCCTGCCGGCGCTGGCGCCGATCGCGCGGCTGCCGGCGACGACGATCATGACCTTCGTCGATCTGGGACCGCGGTTGATTACCGTCACCCACCACAGCGCGATCGCCGGCCCGTACCACCGCAACGGCGCCGCGATCCTCGACATCCACCATGCGTTCGACGGGCCGCCGGAGCAGGCGCGGGCGATCGCCCGCCGCCACGGCGCGACATTGCTGCTCACCTGCCCCAATATGGCCGAATCGACGATCTACCGCGCGCGCAGCCCGCACGGCTTCTACGCCCAGCTCGCCAGCGGCAAGCGCTTCGCCTGGCTGGAGCCGGTGCCGCTGCCAAGCCATTCGCCCTACCGGCTATGGCGTATCCGCTGAGGGGCGCGCCCCACGATTGAGGGAATCAGGCGAAGCTTCCGGTCAGGCCGTCGATGACGAACTGGGTGGCCAATGCCGCCAGCAGCACGCCGAGCAGGCGGGTGATGACCGCCTCTATCCGCGCGCCGAGCAGGCGCATCAGCGGCCCGGCGGCAAGCAGTGCCGCAAGGGTCAGCGCCAGGATCACCGCCAGCGCGGCCAGGATAACGAACGTGCGCTCTATTCCTTGCCCCTTCGACATCAGCAGCATGACGCTGGCGATCGATCCGGGGCCGGCGATCATCGGCATTGCCATCGGGAAGATCGAGACGTCTTCCACCTCCGGCGTGTCGATGATTTTCTGGGCGCGGTCCTCGCGGCGCTGGGTGCGCTTCTCGAACACCATCTCCAGCGCGATCAGGAACAGCATGATGCCGCCGGCGATACGGAAGCTGTCGAGGCTGATGCCGAGCGCGCGCAGAATGTCCTGCCCGAACAGCGCGAACACCACCAGGATCGCCGCGGCGACGGTGACGGCGCGGATCGCCATCGCGCGGGCATGGGCGCGCGGCGCGTCGGCGGTCAGTCCAGCATAGATCGGCGCGCAGCCCGGCGGATCGATCACCACGAAGAAGGTGATCAGCGCCGAGACGAACAGTTCGATCACCAGAGCCCGTCCGGACAAGGCACGGAGGCGCGACGGTGGGCGGCGACCAGCGTGTTGCGCAGCAGCACCGCGATCGTCATCGGCCCGACGCCGCCGGGCACCGGGGTGATCGCGCCGGCAACCGGCAAGGCGGATTCGAAGGCGACGTCGCCGACCAGTTTGCCGTCGACCCGGTTGATGCCGACGTCGATGACCGCAGCACCCGGTTTCAGCCAGTCGCCCTTGACCATTTCCGGCCGGCCGACCGCGGCGACGACAATATCGGCGCGGCGCACGACGGCGGGGAGGTCGCGGGTGCGGCTGTGGGCGATGGTGACGGTGCAGCTTTCGCGCAGCAGCAACTGTGCCATCGGCTTGCCGACGATGTTCGACCGGCCGATCACCACCGCGTCCAGCCCGGAAAGATCGCCGAGCCGGTCCTTCAGCAGCATCAGGCAGCCGAGCGGCGTGCACGGCACGAAACCGTCCAGCCCGCTGGCCAGCCGCCCGGCATTGACCGGGTGGAAACCGTCGACGTCCTTGTCCGGGTCGATCGCGGCGATCACCGCGTCGGCGTCGATCTGGGCGGGGAGCGGCAGCTGGACGAGGATGCCGTCAACCGCCGGGTCGGCGTTCAATTCGGCGACCAGCGCCAGCAGGTCGGCCTGGCTGGTGTCGGCCGGCAGCCGCCGTTCAAAGCTTTCCATGCCGGCGGCGACCGTCGCCTTGTGCTTCGCACGGACATAGACCTGGCTTGCGGGATCGTCGCCGACCAGCACCACCGCCAGCCCCGGCGTGCGCCCGGCGGCGGCGGAGAAAGCGGCGACGCCCGCCGCCACCCGTTCGCGCAGCCCGGCGGCGAACGCCTTTCCGTCGATGACCGCCGCGCTCATCCGGCGAGCAGCGAGGTGAAGATATTGGGCAGGAGGACGGTGCGCAGGATGTAGATGATCAGCAGCACGACCAGCGGCGACAGGTCGAGCGCGCCGAGATCGGGCATGATCTTGCGGATCGGCCGGTAGAGCGGCTCGGTCAGCCGGTCGAGCGCGATCAGCACGGAGCGGATCACCTCATTGTAGGTGTTGATGACGTTGAACGCGACCAGCCACGACAGGATCGCCTGGATGATGATGATCCACTGTGCGGCCGACAGCAGAATCTGCAGGATTTGGTAGAGGGAGAGAAGCATTGATACTCCGTGGGCTGCGCGGTGCGCCCCCCGAATAGCGCAATGGCGCCGCCGGTGGAACGGGGATGTCTGTAAACGCGGCGACGGCCTGGCGCCGCCCTATCGCAAGGGACTATGCCCGGATCAGCGTGCCGGCGCCCTGGCGGGTAAAGATTTCCAGCAGCATCGCGTGCGGCACCCGACCGTCGAGCACCACCGCCGCGTCGACCCCGGCGTTGACCGCCGCGACGCAGGTTTCCAGCTTCGGGATCATGCCGCCGGAAATCGTGCCGTCGGCGCGCAGCCGGGCGACGTCGCCGGGCGCGAGATCGGTCAGCAGCCGGCCGTCCTTGTCGAGCACGCCGGCAACGTCGGTCAGCAGGAAGAAGCGCGACGCGCCCATCGCCGCTGCGATCGCCCCGGCCATCGTGTCGGCGTTGATATTGTAGGTATGGCCATCGGCGCCGATCGCGATCGGCGCGACCACCGGGATGATGCCGTCGGCGGACAGCGTGTCGAGGATCCGCCGGTCGACCTGCGCCGGTTCGCCGACGAAGCCCAGGTCGATATGGCGTTCGACACCCTGCAGCTTGTCCGCCTGCCGCCCCTGCACCTTTTCGGCAACGACCAGCCCGGCGTCCTTGCCGGCGATGCCGACGGCGCGCCCGCCGGCGGCGCCGATCCAGCCGACGATTTCCTTGTTGATCGAGCCGGACAGCACCATCTCGGCGATCTGGGCGGTTTCGGCGTCGGTGACGCGCAGCCCGTCGACGAAGCGCGACTCGACGCCCAGCCGCTTCAGCATCGCGCCGATCTGCGGCCCGCCCCCATGAACGACGACCGGGTTGATGCCGACCGCCTTCAGCAGCACGACATCCTCGGCGAAATCGCGGGCCAGCTCCGGGTCGCCCATCGCGTGGCCGCCATATTTCACGACGAAGGTCTTGCCGGCGTAACGCTGCATGTAGGGCAGCGCCTCGGTCAGCGTCTCGGCCTTGGCGAGCAGGGCGGCGTCTGGCGTATGGTCGGTCATGTGCGCGCCCATAGAGGAATGCGGGCGCCGCCCCAAGCCCCTCGCGTCACCGTCCCCGGTCCAGCCGCCGGCCAAGCGCGACGAAGCCGTAGATCAGCGGCGGCACCAGCACGATCGACAGCACCACCTTCGCCAGCATCTGCCCGGCGATCAGCGGGCCGATCGCCCGTTCGCCGAGGAACGAGATCGAGATGAACAGCAGCGTGTCGACCACCTGCGACGCGGCGCTCGCCACCATCGCGCGCAGCCACAGCAGCCGGCCGCTGCCCCCGGCAAGCCTGGAGAAGATCAGCACGTTCAGCGTCTGCGACGTGCCATAGGCGATCAGCCCGGCGATCATCATCCGCGCGCTCTGGCCAAGGACGATCGGGAAGGCATCGATCGCCGGCGGATACATGCCCTGGTCGACCGGCAGCGCCAGCACCAGCCGGATCAGCAGCGCCGAGGCGACGAGCGGAACGAAGCCCAGCCGCACCAGCCGGTCGGCGGCGGCGCGGCCGTGCAGTTCCGCCACCGCGCTCGACACGACGACAAGGAGCAGGAAGGCGAAGATGCCCGCCTCCACCGCCAGCGGGCCGAGCGCGACCTGCTTCACCCCCAGCACGCCGGCAATGCAGACCATGCCGCCGTAGAAGATAGAGAAAGCGAAAAGCGATTGCGGCAAGAGGCGTCCGCCGCCCGGATCGGTCGTCATCGCCCCGGCGTATCAAGCGCCGCCGTTCGCCGCCAGCGCAAAAAGCCGTGGCGGCTCAGCGGGTCGGCACCGGCGTGTCGCCGGAATAGTCGTAGAAGCCGCGCTTCGTCTTGCGCCCGTACCAGCCGGCTTCGACATATTTGACCAGCAGCGGCGCCGGCCGGTATTTCGGGTCGCCGGTGCTGTCGTGCAGCACGCGGCAGATTTCGAGGCAGGTGTCGAGGCCGATGAAATCGGCCAGGGTCAGCGGCCCCATCGGGTGGTTGAGGCCAAGCTGGCACGCCGCGTCGATGTCGGCGATCGTCGCCACTCCCTCACCCAGCGCGAAGCACGCCTCGTTCAGCATCGGCAGCAGGATACGGTTGACGATGAAGCCGGGCGCGTCGTTGGCATGGACCACCCGCTTGCCGAGCGCCGTCGCATAGCGTTCGACCAGCTTCACCGTTTCCGGCGCGGTGGCGAGGCCGCTGATCACCTCGATCAGCCCCATCAGCGGCACCGGGTTGAAGAAGTGGACGCCGATGAACCGCTTCGGGTCCGGCGATGCCTGCGCCAGCCTAGTGATCGGGATCGACGAGGTGTTGGAGGCGAGCACCGCCTGATGGCCGAGGACGTTGCCCAGCTCGGCGAAGATCGCGCGCTTGATCTCCTCGCGCTCGGTCGCCGCCTCGACGATCAGCCCGGCGGCGGCCATCGGCGCGAACGCGCCGACCGGCTCGATCCGGCCGAGCGCGACGTCGCGCGCCTCGGCGGTCAGCTTTTCCTTCTCGACCAGCCGGCCGAGCTGCCGGGCGATGCCGTCCTTCGCCGCCGTCGCCCGTTCGATCGCCACATCGGCCAGAAAGACATGGTAGCCGGCCTGCGCCGAAACCTGCGCGATGCCCGCGCCCATCTGCCCCGCACCGATGACGCCGATCGCCCGCATGTTCGTCTCCCTGACTGGTCGCGGGCGTCCTAGCGCGGGTTGGTGTTTTGTGGAAGCGGCCCCGGCCCGCTTCTAGGGCGCGGTGCCGGGCGGCAGCGCCTCGGCCAGCATCAGCGAGAAATTGTCGCCGGGGTCGGTCCATTCGCGGATCGGCGTCCACGCCCCGGCGCTGAGCAGCAACCGGGCGTCGCGCTGGCCGTATTTGTGGCTGTTTTCGGTATGGATCGTTTCGCCCGTCGCCATCCGGAACGGCACGCCGTCGACGGTGAAGGCGACGGGGCGGATCGCTTCCAGATGCATCTCGATCCGCGCCAGCGCGTCGTTCCAGCGGGCGGCATGGCGGAACGCGTCGACCGGGATCGTGCCCGACAGTTCGCGGTTGATGCGGTGGAGCAGGTTCAGGTTGAACGCCGCCGTCACCCCCTCCGGCTCGTCATAGGCGGCGAGCAGCGTCGCTACCGGCTTGATCCGGTCGACGCCGATCAGCAGCATCGCGCCGGTCCCCAGGGTTTCGACCATCGCCCGCAGCAGGTTGACCGCCGTGCGCGGCACCAGGTTGCCGATCGTCGAGCCGGGAAAGAAGCCGAGCCGCGGCAGCCCGGCGATCGCGCGCGGCGCGGCGACCGGGCCGGTGAAATCCGCCTCCACCGGCAGGATCGGCAGATGCGGGAAATCGGACGCGAGCGCCGCCGCCGACTGACGCAGGAAATCGCCGGAAATGTCGATCGGCACATAGGCGGCCGGGCGGATCGCGGCGAGCAGGTGCGGCGTCTTGAGCGACGAACCGGACCCGAATTCGACGACGGCGCGGCCCGGCCCGACGATGCGGCCGATTTCCCTGGCATGGGCTTTGAGCAGCGCGGTTTCGACCCGCGTCGGATAATAGCCGGGAAGCGTGGTGATCCGTTCGAACAGGCGCGACCCTTCCAGGTCATAGAACCACCGTGCCGGGATAGCGCGCGGGCGCATCGCCAGCCCGGCGAGCACGTCGGCGCGAAACGCCGGATCGGCCCGGCTGGCGAGGGCGGCGGCGCTGCTCACAGGTCCTTGGCCAGCCGGACGCCGGTGAACTGCCAGCGCTGGTGCGGGTAGAAGAAGTTGCGATAGCTGGCACGCACATGGCCGCGCGGGGTGGCGCAGCTGCCGCCGCGCAGCACCGCCTGTCCCGACATGAACTTGCCGTTATATTCGCCGACCGCGCCGGCCGCCGGGCGGAAACCGGGATAGGGGCGATAGGCGCTGCCGGTCCATTCCCAGACGTCGCCGAACATCTGGCGCAGCCCGTCGCCGGGGGCGGCGGCTGTAGGCGAAACAGGACCGGCGCGGTCGAGCTGATTGCCGGAGGCGGGGTCCAGCCCCTCTGCGGCGCTTTCCCATTCCGCCTCTGTCGGCAGGCGAACGCCGGCCCAGCGTGCGAAAGCGTCCGCTTCGTAAAAGCTGACATGCGCGACCGGCACCGCCGGGTCGACCGGCCCGATGCCGTCCAATCCAAAGCGCAACCAGTCGCTGCCGTCACGCTGCCAATAGAGCGGCGCGGCGATCGCATTCGCCCGCACCCACGCCCAGCCGTCCGACAACCACAGGCGCGCGTCGGCATAGCCGCCGTCAGCGATGAAATCCTGCCAGGCGCCGTTGGTGACCGGCCGGTCGGCCAGGGCATGGGGAACGAGCAGTACTTGATGGCGCGGGGTTTCGCAGTCGAAGGCGAAACCCGGCCCGGCATGGCCGATCTCGACCACCCCGGCGCGCCCGGCGATCCAGCGCAACGGCGGCGGGGCCGGGGCGTGCCGCGCCGGGACCGACGGCCACAGCGCCGGCCGCAGCGGGTTCTGCGCGAACAGGTGCAATATGTCGGTCAGCAGCAATTCCTGATGCTGCTGCTCATGCTGGATGCCGAGCGCGACCAGCGCCAGCGCCGCATCCGGCAGGTCGGGCAGCGCCGCCGCCAGCGCACCGTCGACATGGGCACGATAGGCCTGGATGTCGGCCAGCGTCGGCCGGGTCAGCAGCCCGCGCGCGTGGCGTGGCTGGCGCTGGCCCTCCGCCTCGTAATAGCTGTTGAACAGATAGGCGTAGGCCGGGTCGAACGGGCGGTAGCCGCGGCGATGGTCGCGCAACACGAAGGTCTCGAAGAACCAGCTTGTATGGGCCAGATGCCATTTCGCCGGCGATGCGTCGGGCATCGACTGGACGGTCGCATCGGCATCGCCGAGGGGGGCGGCAAGTGCCACGGTCAACGCGCGAGTGCTGCGGAACCGCTCGGCGAGCAGAGCGACGGTCATTGCCGCTCCGCTAGCAGCCGTCGCCGGCCTTCCCTGTCGTGTCGTTCCAGTCGCCACGCATGGTGATACGCGCGGAGCGGGTGATTCGTTTCAGCGCGAGGCGCCGGGCACCCATAATATGTCGCCGCCCGACGCCTTGTTCAGCAGCCGTGCGGTGACGAACAGATGGTCGGACAGGCGGTTGATATAGGCGAGCGCCGCCGGGTTCAGCGCGATGGTCCGCGCCGCTTCGACGGCGGTGCGTTCCGCCCGGCGCGCGGTGGCGCGGGCGAGGTGCAGCGCCGCCGCCGCCGAATTACCGCCGGGCAGGATGAAGCTGCGCAGCGGCTCCAGCCCCTCGTTCAGCCGGTCGATCTCCGCCTCCAGCCGGCTTACCTGCGCCGGCACGATGCGCAGCGTCATGTCGGACGGGGTGAAATCGTCGCCCGGTGTGGCGAGGTCGGCGCCCAGATCGAACAGGTCGTTCTGGATACGGCGGAGGATAGTCGTGATTTCGCCGGCATCGAGCGCGGCGAGCGCCACGCCGATCGCGCTGTTGGTCTCGTCGACGTCACCCATCGCCGCCAGCCGCAGATCGTCCTTGGCAACACGCGAACCGTCAACCAGTCCGGTTGTGCCGTTGTCGCCTGTGCGGGTGTAGATCTTGTTCAGGCGGACCATCGCCGCGCCTTCAGCGATTGAGCAGCAGGAACAATGCGACCAGCAAAATGGCGAGCGCCTGGAAGAAAATCCGGGCCATCATCATCTTGTTCTGGCGCTGTGACGACGCGCTGGGGCCGCTGCTGCTGCTTTTCAGCTCTGCTTCCGTCGTCCGCAGGAAGGTGATGATGCCGCGCACCAGCGCAACCAGCGTCGCCAGCGCGGCGAGGACGATCAGGATCACCAGGAAAGTGTTCATCGTCTCGCTCTAGGCGCTTGGCAGGATGAAGCCAAGCGCTTCCCGCATTGCCCGCAACTCGGCGACCAATTCTGCCGGATCGGTGCCGGTGGCGCGCAATTCGGCCAGCGGGAGCGCGCCGTCGCGCTTGGCCAGCCTTCGGCCCGCCGCGTCGACGAGCAGCGGATGGTGGAAATAGGCGGGCGTCGGCAGGGCGAGCAGCGCCTGAAGCATCCGGTGGACATCGGTCGCGGCGAACAGGTCGGCGCCGCGCACGATGCAGTTCACCCCCTGCGCCGCATCATCGACGGTGACGGCCAGGTGATAGCTGACCGGTGCGTCCTTGCGCGCGATTACCACGTCGCCATGGGCCAGCGGGTCGGCGGCGATCGATCCGGCTGCGTGGTCGTGCCAGGCGAGCGGCCCGGTGCGCGCCATCGCCGCCGCCATGTCCAGCCGCCAGGCGTATGGCGTCTCCGCCATCCGTCGCGCCTGTTCCGCTGCCGGCAAACGGCGGCACGTGCCGGGATAGACCGCGCCCGCCGGGCCGTGCGGCGCCGCCGCGCTCGCCGCGATCTCGGCGCGGGTGCAGAAGCAAGGGTAGGCAAGGCCCAGCGCCTTCAGCCGGTCAAGCGCCGCTACATAGAGCGCCAGCCGCTGCGACTGGTGCACCACCGGCCCGTCCCATGTCAGGCCGAGCCAGCCGAGATCGGTGATGATGCCGTCGACATGCGCCGGCCGCGCGCGGGTCGGGTCGATATCCTCGATCCGCAGCAGGAATTGCCCGCCGCTGGCCCGCGCCAGATCATGTGCCGCCAGCGCGGAGAAGGCGTGGCCCAGGTGCAGGCGTCCGGTGGGGCTCGGCGCGAATCGGGAGATTCTCGTCGTGAAATTCGGCCCGGCACTTGACGGAGTTGCGAACGATGCTGTCATAAACGGGTCACGTTCCTCGACGATGGAGCGAGGCAGAGGGGGACGGGCAGCTTATGTACCATCCAGACCTGTTGCGTCATCCGGACAGTTGCCCGACGCTGGTGCTGAACGCGGATTACACCCCGCTCAGCTATTATCCGCTCAGCCTGTGGCCATGGCAAACCGCGATCAAGGCAGTGTTTCTCGATCGTGTCGACATTGTTTCCAGCTACGAACGCACGGTCCGCAGCCCGTCCTCGGCGATGCGCATTCCATCGGTAATCGCACTGAAACAGTTCGTCAGACCGTCGGAATACCCCGCCTTCACCCGTTTCAACCTGTTCCTGCGCGACAGGTTTGCGTGCCAATATTGCGGCGCACACCGGGACCTGACTTTCGATCATGTCGTGCCGCGCGCCCAGGGTGGGCGAACGACGTGGGAGAATGTCGCCACCGCCTGTGCGCCGTGCAATCTGCGCAAGGGCGGCCGCACCCCGCGCGAGGCGGCGATGAAACTGCATGTCCCGCCGATCCGGCCGACAAGCTGGCAATTGCAGGAAAACGGCAGGGCCTTTCCGCCCAACCATCTGCACGAAAGTTGGCGCGACTGGCTCTATTGGGATGTCGAGCTTCTGGCATGAATTTTCCGCGAAGGCGTTGACTGGAACGCTTTTGCATTGCAGCAAAGCGTCATGGCTAGCGCACCTCCGATCACCCAGAACCCCGATATCCGCTTTCTCGGCCGCTTGCTCGGCGACGTCATCCGCCGTCAGGGAGGCGAAGCGCTGTTTCGCCGAACAGAGTATATCCGCTCCGCCTCCGTCGATCGCCATCGCGGCATTGCCGATGCCGGCGCCATAGACCCCGGCCTTGGCGCGCTGACCCTTGACGACACGCTCGCCTTCGTTCGTGGCTTCATGCTGTTTTCCATGCTCGCCAACCTGGCCGAGGACCGGCAGGGGGCGGCGGTCGAATCGGACGCCGACCTCGTCCACGCGCTTAACCGGCTTGATGAGGAAGGGGTGCCGCGCGACGCGGTGGCCGCGCTGCTTGACGCGGCGCTGGTCGTGCCGGTGCTGACCGCCCACCCGACCGAAGTGCGCCGCAAGAGCGTGATCGATCACCGCAACCGTATCGCCGCGCTGATGCGCTTGCGCGACGGTGGTGCCCTGGAAACGGCGGACGGCGACCGGATCGAGGATGGAATCTATCGCCAGATCGCGCTGCTCTGGGAAACTCGGCCGCTGCGCGGTGAGCGGCTGTACGTCGCCGACGAGGTGGAGAACGCCCTCGCCTATCTGCGCGACGTGTTCCTGCCCACGTTGCCGGCTCTCTACGCCCGCTGGGAACGGTTGCTCGGCAGTCGCCCGGCGAGTTTCCTGAAGATCGGCAGCTGGATCGGCGGTGACCGGGACGGCAACCCGTTCGTGGTGGCCGAGTCGTTGCGGCTGGCGCTGTCCCGGGCGGCGGCGGCGGCGCTGTCCCACTATCTTGATTGCGTCCATGCGCTTGGCGCTGAACTGTCGCCATCGACGACGCTTGCCGCCGCTAGTCCCGCGGTGATCGCGTTGGCCGAGGCAAGCGGCGACACCGCGCCGAGCCGCGCCGACGAGCCGTATCGCCGGGCGCTCTCCGGTATCTATGCGCGGCTGGCGGCGACCTATGAGGCGCTGATCGGCCGGGCGCCGCCGCGTCCGTCGCATCTGCCCGGCGCGCCTTATGCAACGCCGGAAGCGCTGCGCACCGACCTGCGCGCGCTGGCCCAGGGGCTGGAAAGTCATGGCATCAGCGGCGGCGCGCTCGACCGGTTGATCCGCGCGGTCGAGACCTTTGGATTCCATCTCGCGACGCTGGATATGCGCCAGAATAGCGCCGTTCATGAACGGGTGGTCGCGGAACTGCTGCGCGTTGCCGGCGTCGAAGCGGATTATGCCGCGCTGGATGAGGATGCGCGGGTCGCGCTGCTCCGCCGTGAACTGGCATCGCCGCGCCCGCTGGCCAGCGCCTTTGCCGCCTATTCCGACGAGACGCGCAGCGAGCTGGACATCGTCCGCGCCGCCGCCGAGGCGCATCGTTGCTACGGACCGGCGTGCATGACCAATTATGTGGTGTCGATGGCGCGGTCGGTGTCCGACCTGCTGGAGGTGAACATTCTGCTGAAGGAAGCCGGGCTTTACTGCCCCGGTGAACCGGCGGCGGCAGCGATGATGCCGGTGCCCTTGTTCGAGACGATCGCCGACCTGGAAGCGGCGCCGGCGGTGATGCGGCAATGGTTCGCGGTGCCGGAAACCGCCGCCATCGCCGGCGCGCGCGGCCATCAGGAAGTGATGATCGGCTATTCCGATTCGAACAAGGATGGCGGCTACCTGACATCCAACTGGGCGCTGCATGAGGCGAGCAAGGCGCTGGCGCCGGTGTTCGCCGAAGCCGGCGTCCGCATGCAGCTGTTCCACGGGCGCGGTGGCGCGGTCGGGCGCGGCGGCGGGTCATCCTTCGCCGCGATCCGCAGCCAGCCGGCCGGCACCGTGCAGGGGCGCATCCGCATCACCGAGCAGGGCGAGGTGATCGCCGCCAAATACGGCAACAGCGAAAGCGCGACGACGAATCTGGAAGCGATCGCCGCCGCCACCCTGCTTGCTTCGCTGGAACCGGACTGCCTGTCGGCGGCCGACGCCGCCCGCTTCACCGCGGCGATGAACACGCTATCCGCCGATTCGATGCGCGCCTATCGCGCGCTGGTTTACGAGACCGAAGGCTTCCGCACCTTTTTTCGCCAGATGACGCCGATCGCGGAGATCGCGACGCTGAAGATCGGCTCGCGCCCGTCCAGCCGCACCAAATCCGACGCGATCGAGGATCTGCGCGCGATTCCCTGGGTATTCAGCTGGGCACAGGCACGGGTGATGCTGCCCGGCTGGTACGGCGTCGGCGAGGCGCTCACCGGATTTGCAGACCAGGGGCTGCTGCGCGCGATGGCGGAAGGCTGGCCGTTCTTCGCCGCCACGCTCGGCAACATGGAAATGGTGCTCGCCAAATCCGACATGGGCATCGCCGAACGCTATGCGACGCTGGTCGGGGACCGGGCGCTGGCGAACGGGATCTTCGGCCGGATCCGCGACGGCTGGCACAGCGGGCACGATTCGTTGCTCGCCGCGACCGGGCAGGCCCGCCTGCTGGAAAAGAGCCCGGCGCTGGACGAATCGATCCGCCTGCGTTTGCCCTATATCGAGCCGCTGAATCTGCTCCAGATCGAGCTGTTGAAGCGCCACCGTGCCGGTGAGAGCGACCCGCGCATCGCCGAAGGCATCCAGCTGTCGATCAACGCGGTGGCGACGGCGCTGCGCAATAGCGGCTGAGCTGGACCAGGCAGCGTTGGGCGGCGGTTAACCATTTCCCAACCGCTCCGCGCGTAGGCGCGGGGAATGAGCGACGTCGCTGCCCCCGTTCCCGGACCGTCCATCCTGGTGGTCGATGACAGCCGCACCAACCTGGCGGTGATGGGCAAGCGGCTTACCCGGATGGGCTATCTGGTCAGCCTGTGCGACAACGGGTTCGCCGCGCTCGACATGATGCAGGCCAGGCGGTTCGATCTGGCCATAGTCGACATGGTGATGCCGCAGATGTCAGGCCTGTCGGTGCTTCGCGAACTGCGTGGGGCGATGACGACGGCGGCGCTGCCGGTGCTGATGATCACCGCGCGCAGCGACGACGGGGCGGCGGTGGAAGCGCTTGGCGCTGGCGCTGACGATTATGTGTCGAAACCATTCGCGTTCGAGGTGCTCGGCGCCCGCATCGCCCGGCTGCTCGACCGCGCCCGCGCGTTCGAGGCGCTGCGTCAGTCAAATCTCGCGCTCGACGCGCGCATCGTGCGCCGGGCGATGGAACTGGGGGCGCTGCGCTCCGAACTGGACGAGGCCCGCGCCGATACTTTCCGTCTGCAGGCGGAGGTCGTCCGGCTTGGCGGTCAGGCTGCCGCCTGATCCCAGCGTTATTCTATGTCGACGGACAGGCCCGGCCCCGGATCGCCCGGCGGCGCGGCGCAGGCGATGCGCGGCGCGTCGGCGCGGGCGCGGTCAAGGATGGCGGACGGCACCGCCGCGCGGTGGTAGACCCGGTCAGCGCGGGCTAGCCATCGCGCCTCGCGCAGGCTCAGGTCGTCCGGATCGGGTGAACGGAGCGCGATCCGGACCAGCGCCGACGACCCGGCCGCTTCATCGCCGGCCAGCCAGCGGTCGAGCGCGCCCGCATCATGCTCCGTCAGCGGATCGAGCGCGCCGCCGGGGCCAAGCGCGGCGGCGATCGCCTGCCGCCGCGCGCCGCCATCCGGCCAGCGGGCGCGGATCGCGCCACGCGCCTGCCATAACTGCTCTGTCAGCGCACCGAGCGTGGCAGGGAGCAATGTCTCCAGCCGCTGGCGCAGCGCCCCGGCCAGACCGGCGGAAGCGCCGCCGGTGCCGATCGCGATCAGTACCGGATCGCGGTCGACGATCGCCGGCAGGGTGAAATCGCAGAGCGCCGGCCGGTCGACGGCATTGACCAGGATGCCGCGCGCCTTCAGCCGCGCGACGACCGCCTCAGCCCCGTCGGCGAGTGCAACGATCGCCAGCGCCGCGTCGCCATCCTCGCCGACGACAATCGCGCCGGCCCGCTCGAGCAGCCGCCGCTTGGCGTCGGTCGCCTCCCCGGCGCCGATCAGCATGACCGGGCGGCCGGCTAGGCGAAGGAAGACGGGCAAGCTGTGCATCGCGCCCCTTGTTGCCGGTGCGGCGCCGCTTGCCAAGCGCGGCTATGCCGCTCAGCCGCGCAGCGTCGCGCCCAGCTTGGCGGCGGCAGCGACGATCTTCGCCGAGATGGCCGACAGATCCTCCTCGGTGAAGCTTTTCTCCGCCGGCTGCAGCGTCACTTCCACCGCCAGCGACTTCTGCCCGGCCGGCACGCCCTGTCCGGTGAACAGGTCGAACAGTCGCGCGTCGACGATCGCCACCTTGTCGGCGCCGCGGACGGCGCGGACCAGCGCGTCGGCGGCCAGCGCTTCCGGCACCAGGAAGGCGAAATCGCGCGCCACCGCCTGCAACGCCGGCGGCGCATAGGCGGAGCGCATCCGCCCTGCGGCCCGCCGCGCCGGGATCGAATCGAGGAAGATCTCGCCGGCGACGACATCGCCGTCCAGCCCCAGCGTCCGGGCAAGCGCCGGGTGAAGCAGGCCGAATTCCGCCAGCACCGTCTTCGGCCCCAGCCGCAGCGTCGCCGACCGACCGGGATGATAGGCAGACGCCGCTTCGCCCATCACCTGCAGATTGTCGACCGGCGCGCCGGCGGCGGCGAGCAGCGCCAGCGCCTCCGCCTTGCCGTCGAACGCATCGAACGGCTGTGGCTTGCCGGTCTGCCAGCCACGCGCGGTTTTGTCGCCGGCCAGCACGAAGGCCAGCGTCGGTCGCTCGGCATCCGCAAGGTAACGGCGCCCGACCTCGAACAGCCGGATCGTCGCCGCACCGCGATCGACATTGCGCCGTGCCGCCGCCAAAAGGCCGGGCAGCAGCGTCGGCCGCATCACCTTCATATCCTCGCTGATCGGGTTGGCCAGCGTCCAGGCGCCGCCGCCGAACGCCGCCGCTTCGCCTTCGGCGATGAAGCTCCAGGTCAGCGCCTCGTTCAGGCCGCGCGCCGCCGCAGCCCGGCGGGCGCGGCGCTCGACCAGCTGTTCCGGCGTTGCGGTCGGCGCGGCAACGCCGGGCGCGCGATCGAGCGGCGCGGACGGCACGCTGTCGATGCCGGTGATCCGCACCACTTCCTCGACCAGATCGGCCGGGCCGTCGACATCGCGGCGCCAGGACGGCACCGCCACCTGCATCGGCGTATCCCCCGACACGGCGAAGCCAAGCCGCTCCAGGATCGCCCGCTGCTCCGCCGCGGGGACGGCGACGCCACCCAGCCGCGCGCACAGGCCGGGGTCGTAGGCGACATGCTTGTCGGTGACCGGCGCCGCGCCGGCGCGCACCACATCGGACGGCTCGCCGCCGCAGATGTCGACGATCATGCCGGTCAGGATCGCCAGCCCGTCGTCGAGGAAGGCCGGGTCGACCCCGCGCTCGAACCGGCTGCGCGCGTCGGAGGCGAGCGCCACCGCCTGCCCGGTGCGGGCAATGCGTTCCGGATCGAAGAACGCCACCTCCAGCAGCACGTCGGTCGTGTCGTCGGCGGTGCCGGAATGCTCGCCGCCCATGATCCCGCCGATGCCGTGCACCTCGCGCGCGTCGGCGATGACCGTCATCTCCGGGGTCAGGGCATAGCTTTTGCCGTTCAGCACCGTCACCGTCTCGCCCGGCGCGGCGCGGCGGGCGACGATCGGCGAGGCCAGCTTCGCCAGGTCGTAGACATGGCTTGGCCGGCCGAGCGCGAACATCAGATAGTTGCTGATATCGACCAGCGCGGAGATCGGCCGCTGGCCGATCGCGGTCAGCCGGCGCTGCAGCCAGTCCGGCGACGGGCGGTTGCGGGTGCCGCGGATCACCCGGCCATAGAAGGCGGGGCAGCCCTCCGCATCGTCGGTGCGGATTTCGATCGGGCAGGGAAAGCCGCCGGCCACCGCCGGCACCGCCAGCGGCTTCAGCGTGCCGAGGCCGGCCGCCGCCAGGTCGCGGGCGATGCCGTGCACGCCCATGCAATCCTGCCGGTTCGGGGTGATGGCGACGTCGAACACCGGGTCGTCCAGCCCTGCCCATTCGGCGTAGGCCGCGCCGACCGGCGCGTCGGCCGGCAGTTCGATGATCCCGTCATGCGCCTCGCCCAGCTCCAGCTCGCGCATCGAGCACATCATGCCCCGGCTTTCGACCCCGCGAATCGCCGCGACTTTCAGGGTGATGCCACTACCCGGCACATAGGCGCCGGGCGCGCCAAACACGCCGACCAGGCTGGCGCGGGCGTTGGGCGCGCCGCAGACGACCTGCACCGGCCCGTCGCCGGCATCGACCGACAGCAGTTGCAGCTTGTCTGCCTGCGGATGGGGTTCGGCGGTCAGCACCCGGGCGATGCGGAATGGCGCCAGCGCTTCCGCCGGGTTCTCGACGCCCTCGACCTCAAGCCCGATGCGCGTCAGCACCTCCGCCACCGTTGCCGCGTCGGCTTCGGTGTCGAGATGGTCCTTCAGCCATGACAGGGTGAACTTCATGCCCCCACTCCCCCGGACAGAGTGGGCACGTCGAGGCTGCGGAAGCCGTAATGGCGCAGCCAGCGCAAATCGCCGTCGAAGAAGGCGCGCAGATCGTCCATCCCGTATTTCAGCATCGCCAGCCGGTCGACGCCGGTGCCGAACGCGAAGCCCTGCCACACGTCCGGGTCAAGCCCGCATGCCTCGATCACCCGGCGGTGGACCATGCCGCTGCCGAGCACCTCCATCCAGCCTTCGGCGCCGCCGATCACCCGCCGGCCCTTCTCGATCGAATAGCCGACGTCGACCTCGACCGACGGCTCGGTGAACGGGAAATAGCTGGGGCGCAGCCGCAGCTGGATGTCGTCGCGCTCGAAGAACGCCTTAAGGAACGTCTCCAGCGTCCAGCGCAGATGGCCGAGGTGGATGGCCTTGTCGATCACCAGCCCCTCGATCTGGTGGAACATCGGCGTATGGGTGGCGTCGCTATCGGAACGGTAGACGCGGCCGGGCGCGATGATGCGGATCGGCGGCAGCTGGCTGGTCATCGTGCGGATCTGCACCGGCGAGGTGTGGGTACGCAGCACGCGCGCCTCCTCGCCTTCGTCCGCGCGCAGGTAGAATGTGTCGTGCATCGCGCGGGCGGGGTGGCTTTCCGGCATGTTGAGCGCGGTGAAGTTGTGCCACTGGTCCTCGATCTCCGGCCCGGTCGCGACGGCGAAGCCGAGGTCAGCGAAGATTTCCGCCAGCTCGTCCATCACCTGGCTGACCGGGTGGACGCTGCCCTGCGGCAATTCCGGCGCTGGCAGGGTCAGGTCGATCGCCTCGGATGCCAGCCGGGCGGCGAGCACGCGTTCTTCCAGCGCGGCCTTGCGTGTCGTGATCGCCGCCGTCACCGTTTCGCGCAGGCCGTTGATCCGCGGACCCTGCGCCTGCCGTTCGTCGGCGCTCATCCCGCCCAGCGTCTTCAACAGGGCGGTTACCCTGCCCTGCTTGCCAAGCGCGCCGACCCGGATCGCTTCGAGCGCGTCCAGGCTGTCCGCCGCACCGATATCCGCCATCAGGCCCTGCCCGATTGCCTCGAGATCGCTCACCGTTGGTCCCTTCGTCCTTCCCGCCGCGCCGCAGCCGGTCGGGCCGGCATGCCGTAGGCGCGGGATATGCGTTCGATCAACCCCCAAGGCCCGTGGGAGCGCGCGTGAGCTGGTTGACAGACGACTCCCCGGCCTGCGAGTCAGGTCGGGAAACCGTTTAGTGGAGCCACGTCATGTCCGATAACAAACCCGACAATCCTCCTTCCACCAGGGACAAGCGTAAATGGGTGGCCGCCGGGGTCGGTGTCGGCATCGGTTCGGCCGCGATCGCGGCGGCGCTGCTCTACGCCAACCAGAGCCGCCGTCAGCAGGCCGCTAAGCTGAAGCCGAGCGACCCGGAGGAGAAAGCGACGGACTGACGCCGAGGTACGCGGCCAATAGGAAAAGGGGCGCGGCGCCCTGGCGCCACGCCCCTTGTTCTGTTCACACGCTGTCGTTCAGGCGGCGACGCGCGCATCCGCTGGCAGCGCTGCCTTCACCTGGGCGATGATCGCCTTGAATGCGTCGCCCTCGTGCATCGCGATATCGGCCAGCACCTTGCGGTCCAGGTCGATATTCGCCAGCTTCAGCCCGTGGATGAACACGCCATAGGTCAGCCCTTCGGCGCGCACGGCGGCGTTGATGCGCTGAATCCACAGGGCGCGGAAGCTGCGCTTCTTCACCTTGCGGTCGCGATAGGCGTACTGCCCGGCCTTCTCGACCGCCTGGCGGGCGATGCGGATCGTGTTCTTGCGACGGCCGTAATAGCCCTTCGCCTGATCGAGAATCCGCTTGTGCTTGGCCTTGGTGGTCGTGCCGCGTTTTACTCGTGCCATGGTTCGCGCTCCTTACTTCAGGCCGTAGGGGGCCCACGCCTTGACCGTCGCCGTATCGGCGTCGGACAGGACGGAGGTGCCGCGATTCTGGCGGATGTACTTGGCGTTGTGGCTGATCAGGCGGTGCCGCTTGCCGGCGACGCCGTGCTTGATCTTGCCGGTCGCGGTGATCTTGAAGCGTTTCTTCACACCGCTCTTGGTCTTGAGCTTGGGCATTTTCGTCTCCTTATATGCGACGATATCGACCGGCCCTGGCAGCCCTTTCGGCCAGGCAGGTCAGCTTTTCTATCGTGCGAAGGCGGGCGCCTAGCTGGATTCTCCCGTCAGCGCAAGTCGCGGGCAGAGAATCGGCGCCGTTTCCCGCGACGGCGGATGACCTTAGTGGCTGGCGCCGTCCACCGCCTCGATGGTCAGCGCATCGAGATCCGCGTCGGGCACGCAGCGCAGGTTGATCGCGGCCATCTTCGCCCCGTCCGGCCCGGTGCCGACCGCGAAGCCCTGGCACCCGCAGACGGTGCAGAAGCGGTGGTCGATCGCGTGCTTGTTGAAATGATAGGTGGCCAGCTTGTCCTCGCCGCTGTCGAGCCGGAAGCGGTCCAACGACACGAAGGTGAGCAGCAGACCCTTGCGCCGGCAATGCGAGCAGTTGCAGCTCATCGCCGTATCGGGGATGTCGCCTTCGACCGTGTAGGTCACCGTGCCGCAATGGCAGCTGCCTTGATATGCCATGATCCGTCCTTTCCCGTTTTCAGTGGTTGCAGGCCAGTCCTTCGACAACGTCGTCGAGCCGCGCCGGGTCCCCGAGGGCGATGACATGGCCGCCGCTGGCGTCGCTCAGCGGATCGCCGTTCCAGTCGCACATCGTCCCGCCGGCGCCCTCGACGATCGGCACCAGCGCGGCGAAATCGTGCAGGCTCAACCCCGCTTCCACCACCAGGTCGACATGGCCGATGGCCAGCAGGCCGTAATTGTAGCAATCGCCGCCAAACAGCATCCGTTTGTGGGCGCAACGGCTGGCGAGCGCCATGAAATGCGCGCCGTCGTGATCGCTGAAATATTGCGGGCCGGTGGTGGCCAGTGTCGCCTCGGCAAGGTCCGCGCATCGACGGGCGCGGGCCGGGGTGCCGTTGAATAGCGTCGGTTGGCCGATCGCGCCGATCCAGCGTTCGCCGATAACAGGCTGGTCTATGATGCCAAGGACTGGCCAGCCATCCTGCAACAAGGCGATCAATGTCCCGAAACTGGGGCGGCCGGCCATGAAACTGACGGTGCCGTCGATCGGATCGAGAACCCATTGTCGGCCCGTTGTGCCGGGCTTTTCGCCATACTCCTCGCCAAGGATAGCGTCGCGGGGGGCTTCCGCTTCGATCAGCCGGCGCATCGTCGACTCGGCGGCGCGATCAGCTTCGGTCACCGGAGAGGAATCGGGTTTCGTCTCGATGTCGAAACGGGCTCGGAAATAGGGGCGGATCGCCTGCCCGGCCGCGTCGGCAAGGGCGTGGGCAAGCGCTATGTCACGATCATTCACCATCATGACCGCCTAGCCCAGCGGCGTCGCCCCGGCTAGCCGGGTCAGGATGGGACGGCGCCGGGGCATTTTTAACTATGAAATCCGCACAGGCGGGTTAGTCTTCACTCATAAACAGCATCGGGGGAGGGACACTTCGCATGCATGCACAGCACCGGAGGGTGAGCGCCGCTGACGATATCCGCGCTGATATCGACTCGCTGCGGGGCAGGGGCGGCCGTGATTACCGGTCGCCGTCCCGCAGACCGGTTTCGGCAAGCCGTATCCGCCAACACACGGGTATCTGTCTCACCGTCTTGCTGCTCGCTGCTTCGGCGCTGATGCTGTTCGGGGTCATCCGGCTGGCGATCGCGGTCGGCGGCGCCATTCTCCATTTTGCCTGGCCCAGCCACCGTCTCGGTCAGGTCCTGGTCGATCTCCTGTTCTAGAAACGGCGCGCACCGCCGGTCATAACATCGAGAGGAAGGCAATGCAGAATGCGCGCTACAACGGGGTGGCCGGCGCCCTCCACTGGATTCTCGCCATACTGGTAGTGGCGCAGCTCTATATTGGCTGGACCTTCGCCGACCTGCCGCGCGGCACGCCGGCCAAGGGCGAATGGTTTGTGTGGCATAAGACGGTCGGTATCCTGATCCTGCTGATCACCGTCGGTCGGATCGGCTGGCGGGTCGCCAACCCTCCGCCGCCTTTTCCGGCTACGATGCCGGGGTGGGAACGGGCGGCGGCACGGGCGAGTCACTTGTTCTTTTATGCGATCCTGTTGATCCTGCCGCTGTCGGGCTGGGTACTGATATCCTCGGGCAAGACGGATGTGGCGACAACGACGCTGCTCGGCGGCATGCCATGGCCGCTGATCCCCGGTGTGCCTGACAGCGCACACGAGCCAGCGGAAGTGGTTCATGCCGTGCTGATCTGGGCGACGGTGGCACTGTTCGTGGTTCATGCCGCGGCGGCCCTCCGCAACCAGTATTTTGGCGATCGGGCGCTGTCCGGCCGGATGCCGCCCTTCCGCCGGCGCGGCGATTGAGCTAGGCGGGCGGCCACCAGCCATTTTGCAGTGAGCCGCCCCGCCATGAAATTTTTCGCTGACACCGCCGACACCCGTGACATTGCCGAACTGGCCGCGACCGGCCTGCTTGACGGGGTCACCACCAACCCGTCGCTGATCCACAAGGCGGGGCGCGACTTCATCGAGGTGGTGACGGAGATCGCCGGCATTGTCGACGGGCCGGTTTCGGCCGAAGTCGTCGCTCTCGACCATGAAGGCATGCTGCGCGAGGCGGAGGTGCTGCGCCGCATCGCCGACAACATCGCGATCAAGGTCCCGCTGACCATCGACGGGCTGAAGACGTGCAAGGCGCTGACCGGCGACGGCACGATGGTCAACGTCACCCTGTGCTTTTCCGCCAACCAGGCGCTGCTCGCGGCGAAGGCCGGCGCGACCTTCATCTCGCCCTTCGTCGGCCGGCACGACGACGTCGGCTTCGACGGCATGCAACTGATCGCCGATATCCGGCTGATCTACGACAATTACGGCTTCGACACCGAGATCCTCGTCGCCAGCGTCCGCCACCCGGTCCATGTGCTGGAAGCGGCCAAGATCGGTGCCGACATCATGACCGCGCCGCCGGCGGTGATCCGCCAGCTTGCCAGACACCCGCTGACCGACAAGGGTATCGAAGGCTTCCTCGCCGACTGGGCAAAAACCGGGCAGTCGATCGGCTGACCTGTTCGGCCTACCGTGCCGCCTTGCGCAGGGCGAGGCGGACGAGGGCGTCGAGGCTGGCGCCGGGGCCAAGCTCCGCTCCCGCCGCGGCGACGGCACTGCCTGCCTCCGCTGGACGGAAGCCGAGGTTTGCAAGCGCCGAGACGGCGTCGGCGGCAAGGCCGCCCGCTGGCGCGGTGGTGGCGCCGGCATCGCCGGTCGCCGCGGCGCCGACCTTGTCGCGCAGTTCGGTGACGATGCGCAGCGCCAGCTTCGGCCCGACGCCGTTGGCGCGCGCGACCATCGCCTTGTCGCCGGTTGAAATCGCGCGAACGATCTCGTCCGGCGCCAGCACCGACAGAATGGCGAGGGCGACGCGGCCGCCGACGCCCTGCACCCCGGTCAATAGGCGGAACCAGTCGCGTTCGCCCGCCGAGGCGAAGGCGAACAGGGTCATCGCGTCCTCGCGCACCTGCAGCTCGGTGAACAGCATCACCTGCCCGCCGACCGCGCCGATCGCCTGCAGGCAGCGCGCCGACGCCTGGACGAGATAGCCGACGCCGCCGACGTCGATCACCGCATGGTCCGCGCCGATTTCGGCCAGCGTTCCGGTCAGTCGCGCGATCATCTGCCCCCCAGCGCCCTGTTGCTGGCGAGATGATGGGCGTGGGTGATCGCGACGGCAAGCGCGTCGGCGGCGTCCGCGCCGTCGATGGCGACGCCGGGCAGCAGCCGCGCGACCATGGCGTGGACCTGGTCCTTCGACGCGCCGCCGGTGCCGACCAGCGCCTTCTTGACCAGCCGCGCGGCATATTCGCCGACGACGATGTCGTGCCGGGCGGCCGCCAGCAGGCAGACGCCGCGCGCCTGCCCCAGCTTCAGCGTCGATTGCGGGTTGCTGTTGACGAACACCTCCTCCACCGCCGTCGCCGCCGGCCGGTGCCGGTCGATCAGCGCCGCCAGCGCCGCGTCGAGCGCGACCAGCCGGGCGCCGAGCGGCGCGGCGCTGTCGGTACGGATCCGGCCGTTGGCGACATGGGCCAGCCGGTTGCCCTCCGCGCGGATCACCCCCCAGCCGGTGGTGCCGAGGCCGGGATCGAGGCCGAGGACGATCAGCCCAGCCGCTCCATCACCTCGTCCGGCACCTCGTAATTGCCCCAGACGGTCTGGACGTCGTCGTCATCATCGAGCGCGTCGATCAGCTTCAGCAGCTGGCCTGCCTCCGCTTCGCCGACCGTCACCATCGTGCCGGGGCGCCAGGCGAGCTTGGCGCCTTCCGCCTCACCCAGCGCCGGCTCCAGCGCCTTGGCAACTTCGTGCAGAGTTTCGGTCGCGGTCCAGATCTCGTGGCCGTCCTCGCTTGACGCGACGTCCTCCGCGCCGGCTTCCAGCGCCGCCTCGAACACCGCGTCGGCGTCGCCGGCGGCGACGGGATAGCTGATCAGCCCCATTCGGTCGAAACCGTGGCTGACCGAGCCGCTGGCGCCCAGATTGCCGCCATTCTTCGATACGATGGTGCGGACGTTGGTGGCGGTGCGGTTGCGATTGTCGGTCAGCGTTTCGATGATCAGCGACACGCCGCCGGGGCCGAAGCCTTCGTAGCGGACCTCCTCGTAATTGTCGCCGTCGCTGCCTTCCGCCTTCTTGATCGCGCGCTGGATATTGTCGTTGGGCATCGACTGGGCGCGGGCGGCGATGATCGCCGAACGCAGCCGCGCGTTCATATCCGGGTCGGGCAGGCCGTTTTTCGCGGCGACGGTGATCTCTCGGCTGAGCTTCGAGAACAGCGCCGACCGCTTTTTGTCCTGCGCACCCTTGCGGTGCATGATGTTCTTAAACTTGGAATGGCCTGCCATAGGGGGCTTTCACGCTGGATGGTCGAACGGACGACCGTCTGTAAAAGCCTTTGCCGCGCGAATCCACTGGGGCGGTGTTTTGGGGGGTAAGATCGGCGGGTGACGGCTGTGTGGCGGAGAGGGTGGGATTCGAACCCACGGTACCCTCGCGGGCACGCCGCATTTCGAGTGCGGTGCTTTCGACCTCTCAGCCACCTCTCCGCGAGGAACACCGGTCCTTGCGGGCCGGCGCCGGGTCGATCGAAGGCGCGCTGTTAGCGAAAGCCGGCGGCGCAGACAAGCTATCTGCTTGCGTGGCCGGGCCGGCGCCCTAAATTGGGGCGCATGAACCACGCGCTGAACAGCAATCCCTCGACGCCCAACCCGCTCGCCCCGCCGATCGTGCATGCACGTTTCGCCATCGGCGACGTCGTGCGCCACCGGCTGTTCGATTTCCGCGGCGTCATTTTCGACATCGACCCGGTCTTCGCCAATTCCGACGAATGGTACGAGGCGATTCCGGAGGACGTCCGCCCGCGCAAGGACCAGCCCTTCTACCACCTGCTCGCCGAGAATGCCGACAGCAGCTACCTGGCCTATGTCAGCCAGCAGAACCTGATCGGCGATCCCGACGGCGACCCGGTCGACCACCCGGCGATTGCCGGGCTGTTCGAGGACTATCGCGACGGGCGCTACCGCCTGCGCCGCGAGCACCGGCACTGATCGGGCGGTCCGCCGGCATATCTGACGTTTGAAGAAGGACTGGGCGATGGCCGACCTCGAGATGATTCGCGCGGCGATCGCCGGGCATGAGCGCGCGAAGGTCGCGGACCTGCTCGCCGACGCCGACCGGCTGGCGCGGCTGACGCTGGAGACGGGCGGGCTGTTCTTCGACTGGTCCAAGACCCATCTCGACGCCGCGCTGGTCGGCGATTTCGCCAGGCTGGCCGAGGCGGCCGGGCTGGCGGCGGCGCGCGACGCGCTGTTCGCCGGGCGGGTGGTGAACCCCAGCGAGGACCGCGCCGCCGAGCACCCGGCCGAGCGCGGCGAGGGCGCGCCGGAGAGCGTTGCCCGCGCCCGCCAGCTCCACGCCCGGATGCGCGCGCTGATCGACGCGATCGAGGCGGAGGCGTTTGGCCCGATCCGCCACGTCCTGCACGTCGGCATCGGCGGGTCGGCGCTTGGCCCCGACCTGCTGATCGACGCGCTCGGCCGCGATGCGGGACGTTATGACGTCGCCGTCGTGTCCAACGTCGACGGCGCCGCGCTGGAGGAGGTGTTCGCCCGCTTCGACCCGTCGGCGACGCTGCTCGCCGTCGCCTCCAAGACGTTCACGACGACCGAGACGATGCTGAACGCGGCGAGCGCGGTGCAGTGGATGGCGGAGGGCGGCAGCGAAGACCCCTATGGCCGGGTGGTCGCGCTGACCGCCGCGCCCGACAAGGCGGTGGCGTGGGGTGTCGACGAGACGCGGGTGCTGCCGTTCGCCGAAAGCGTCGGCGGGCGGTATTCGCTGTGGTCGTCGATCGGCTTTCCGGCGGCGCTGGCGCTTGGCTGGGACGCGTTCGAGAGCCTGCTGGAAGGGGCGGCGGCGATGGACCGGCATTTCCGCCTTGCCCCGGCTGACCGCAACGCGCCGATGCTCGCCGCCTTCGCCGACCAATATTATGCGCAGGTGGTGGGGTGCGAGACGCGGGCGGTATTCGCCTATGACGAGCGGCTGCGACTGCTGCCGGCCTATCTGCAGCAGCTTGAGATGGAATCGAACGGCAAGTCGGCAACCGCCGACGGCCGGCCGCTCGACCGCCCGTCGGCGCCGATCACCTGGGGCGGGGTCGGCACCGACGCGCAGCACGCGGTGTTCCAGCTGCTCCACCAGGGTACGCATATCGTCCCGGTCGAATTCGTCGCCGCGATCGAGCCGGACCATCCGTTGGACGAGGCGCATCACCGCACGCTGTTGACCAACTGCTTCGCGCAAGGGGCGGCGCTGATGACCGGGCGGCACAGCGACGACGCGGCGCGCAACTACCCTGGCGACCGGCCGTCGACGACGATCCTGCTCGACCGGCTCGACCCGGCGACGCTGGGCGCGCTGATCGCCTTTTACGAGCACCGCACCTTCGTGAACGCGGTGCTGCTTGGCATCAATCCGTTCGACCAGTTCGGCGTCGAGCTGGGCAAGGACATTGCCCGCTCGATCGCCAGCGAGGGTACCGGCGGGTTCGATGCGTCGACCCAGGCGCTGATCGCCCGGGCATTCGGTCGGAGCTGAGCCATGGCGTCTTATGATTATGATCTGTTCGTCATCGGCGCCGGATCGGGCGGGGTGCGCGCGGCGCGGGTGTCGGCGGCGCACGGTGCCAAGGTGGCGGTGGCCGAGGAATACCGCGTCGGCGGCACCTGCGTGATCCGCGGCTGCGTGCCGAAGAAGCTGCTGGTCTACGGCGCGCATTTCGCCGAGGACCTGATGGACGCGCGTAAGTTCGGCTGGGACGTCGGTGCCGCGACCTTCGACTGGCCGACGCTACGCGACAATGTGCTGGCCGAGGTCGACCGGATCAACGGCGCCTACACCAACACGCTGGAAAGCCATAAGGTCGAGATCATCCTGGAGCGGGCGACGGTCGCCGGCCCGCATGAAGTGCGGCTGGCGAGCGGGCGGAAAGTGACGGCGGCGACGATCCTGATCGCGACCGGCGCCTGGCCGGTGGTGCCGGACCTGCCGGGGGCGGAGCACGGCATCACGTCGAACGAGGTGTTCCACCTCGACACGGTGCCGGAGCGCATCCTGATCGCCGGCGGCGGCTACATCGCCAACGAGTTCGCCGGCATCTTCCACGAATTCAGCTGCAAGGTGACACTGGCCAACCGCAGCGACGTGATCCTGCGCGGCTATGACGAGCAGATCCGCGACCGGCTGCTGCAGATATCGACCGCCAAGGGCATCGCCTATCGCTTCAACGCCCGTTTCACCGGGATCGAGAAGCAGGCGGACGGCACGCTGCGCGTCGGGATGACCAACCACGACCCGATCGAGGTCGACGCGGTGCTGTTCGCCACCGGCCGGCGGCCGAACACCGACGGGCTGGGGCTGGACAGCGCCGGGGTGGAGACGGACGAGAAGAGCGCGATCAAGGTCGACGCCGACAACCGGTCGACCTGCCCGTCGATCTTTGCGGTCGGCGACGTGACCGACCGGGTGCAGCTGACCCCGGTGGCCATCCGCGAGGGGCAGGCCTTTGCCGACCGCCAGTTCGGCGGCAAGCCGGCGCAGGTCGATTACGACAACATCCCGTCGGCGGTGTTCAGCCACCCGCCGATCGCCGGCGTCGGCCTGACCGAGGGGCAGGCGAAAGAGAAATACGGCGCGGTCAAGGTCTACACGTCCGATTTCCGGCCGATGAAGAACGTCCTCGCCGGGCGCAACGAGCGGGCGCTGTACAAGATGATCTGCGTGCCCGAGACCGGGCGGATCGTCGGCCTGCACATGATCGGGCCGGATGCGCCGGAACTGCTCCAGATCGCCGCCGTCGCGGTCAGGGCCGGGCTGACCAAGGCGGCGTTCGACGACACCGTGGCCCTCCATCCGACCATGGCCGAGGAACTGGTGCTGTTGCGCTAGCCCCAGGCCAGCGAAGGGCGATGCGCCCGCGGAAGTGCGGCCGGGCGCGAAAGATCGGGAGCCGCCTAGCGCCCGGTCTGGCGCCTTTTCGCTTCGGCTTTCGCATCATAGCCGGACGACGGGGCGGGACGATCCGGGCTGCCGGGTGCGGTGACCGCCGGCGGGTCGGATGCGTCCATCGATTCGTCGAGGCCGGCATCCAGCTTCGCATCCGGGTCCTTCGGTCGCCGTTTCAGCCGCTCGTCGATTCGCCGGTCCGCGCCGGCGTCTTTCGGTTGTGCGCGCTTCTTCATCGCTTCTCTCCTGTCCGGCACAACAACCGCCGGCCGGCGGGCGCGGTTCCGTTCGACGAAGCCACCAGGCGTTTCGACGGCCGCCAGTGTCGTTTCGCCGCGCAAGGCAGTAGAAGGGTGGCATGATGACCGCCTATCCCGGCGCGCGCCGGCCCCGCATCGGCCAGGAGGTGGCGCTCTATACCATTCTCGGCTTCTGGCTGTTCTACATCGCGATCACCACGCTGCGCGCGGTGATCATGGATTTTCCGGCGCAGGGGGAAATGGCGCCGCGCCGACTGGTGGTGACAGCGGTCGGCATCATCCTCACCTATGTGCTCTACCTGTTCCTGCGCCTGTTCGATCACCGCCCGTTCGGCCAGCGGGTGATTGCTGCCTTTGTCGGCGCGGTGCCGGTCGCGATGGCGATCGCGCTGCTCAATTACTACGTGTTCAATATCTACGATCCGATCTGGCTGATGCAGGACCCGGATGCGCTGCATGAAATGCAGAAGCCGGGCCATTTGGTTCAGGACATCGCCGATCTCGCCATCTCGCGCTATTTCTTCCTCGCCGCCTGGGCGACGCTGTATCTGGCGCTGTCCTATGCCGCCGAAACGCGAGAGGCGGAACGCCGCGCCGCCGCCTTCGCCCGCGCCGCGCAAGAAGCGGAGATCCGCGCGCTGCGCTATCAGGTCAATCCGCATTTCCTGTTCAACACGCTCAATTCGCTCAGCTCGCTGGTGATGACCGGCCGGCCGGAGGAAGCGGAGCGGATGATCATGAACCTGTCGACCTTCTTCCGCACCAGCCTGTCCGGCGACCCGCTGGAAGACGTGACGCTGGCCGACGAGGTCAAGCTCCAGCAGCTTTACCTGGATATTGAGGCGGTGCGCTTTCCCGACCGGCTGCGCACCGTCATCTCGATCCCCGACACGCTGCTCGATATCTGCGTACCCGGCCTGATCCTGCAACCGCTGGTCGAAAACGCGATCAAATACGGCGTCTCGCCGGCGCGCCGGCCGGTAACCGTAACCATCGCGGCCAGCAGCGCGGATGGCGTGGTAACGATCCGCGTCGCCGATGACGGCAACGGCCCGCCGGTCGGTGACACCGGCGGCGGCATCGGGCTGGCCAATGTCCGCGACCGGCTGGCAGCGCGATTCGGGAGCGCCGCCGGTATGGCCACTCAGTCGCCGCCGACCGGTGGATTCTGCGCCGTCCTCACCATACCGGAGATTCGCGATGGCTGCTGATCCTGCCGCGCTGCGCACCCTGATCGTCGATGACGAGCCGTTGGCGGTAGAGCGGTTGCAACTGCTCTGCGCGCGCGAACCGGCGATCGCGCTGGTCGGCACCGCGACCGATGGTGATGCCGCGCTGCGCATGGTCGAGGCACTGGCGCCTGACCTGCTTCTGCTCGACATTGCGATGCCGGAGCGTGACGGTATGTCGGTGGCCCGCGCCCTCAGCCAGGCGGCGCGGCGGCCGGCGATCATCTTCGTCACCGCCTTCGATGGCTTCGCGGTCGAGGCGTTCGACCTCGCCGCCGTCGATTATCTGTTGAAACCGGTCGCCGCCGATCGGCTGAACCGCGCCGTCGCCCGTGCCGTTGCCGCCCGGGCGGAGTCGCCCGCCGGCGCCGTCGCAGAGGGCGGGTCGGTCTATGTCAGCGAATTCTGGGTGCCGCACCGGGCGGAACTGGTTCGCATTGCCGCCGAGGACATCGAGCGGATCGACGCCGAACGCGACTATATGCGCCTGCATGTCGGGCAGCGCAGCTTTCTGCTCCACCAGACGATCAGCGCGCTCGAAGCGCGGCTGGACCCCGAACGCTTCATCCGCCTGCACCGCTCGACGATCGTCCGCCGCGACCGGATCGAGAAGCTGCGCCACGACGGCAGCGGCGTCTGGTACGCCGATCTGGCGGATGGTGCGGCGGTGCGGATCGGCCGTACTTACCTTGGTACCGCCAAGGCTCTCGCCGGGCGCTGACCGCGCCTGCCCTCAACAAAACACCCCCGGCCTGGGACGTGGCCGGGGGTGCCAGCAAATGGGCCGGATCGCGGTCCGGCCCGGCTGTCGGGTTCAGCGGCCGGCCAGACCGGCGGTGCCGATGCCGGCGAGACGGGTGTCACCGGTACGGCGGGCAATGACCTCGACGGCGCGGCGCTCCGCGCCGACACGGGCTGCGGTGACGCAGTTGGCGATCTCCTGGCGTTCCGCCAGCGAGACGATGCCGGTGCGACCGCAGACCGCGCGGGCGGCAATACCGATGCGGTTGTCGAG
Source organism: Sphingomonas flavalba (assembly GCF_047553045.1). Lineage (GTDB taxonomy): Bacteria > Pseudomonadota > Alphaproteobacteria > Sphingomonadales > Sphingomonadaceae > Sphingomonas_L > Sphingomonas_L flavalba_A. Next base: position 3,121,499 of record NZ_CP180208.1, read on the forward strand.
CACGGTGCGCCCGGTGGCGCTGGCAAGGTTCAGGTCGGCGTGGCTGACCATGGCGGCACGGGGTCCGTCCTTGGCATGGGCGGCGGCCGGCAGCAGCGCGACGGAGGCGGCGGCGATGGCGGAGGCGGTGAACGCCTTGGTGAGGGTGGACGTGAGCATCGGGACTTCCTTCCTGACGTGGGGGGCGTCAATTGCGTGGCGCGGCGTGGTTTCCGGGGCCGGGGAGCATCGGGAAGACCCCGCCGCGCACTGTTTGGATAGGAAGCCCGGCGGCGCGACACACGCGCGCTTCGACCAGGCGCAACCGCGTTCGGCAAACCGCCGTCGTCGCCGATCAACGGCTGACGCCGATCGACGAACAACGGGTGTCGTAAGGGAATCAGGCCTCAGGCGGTGTGCGCGCGGCGACGGTGGTTGCGGCAAGATCGTAGGCGACATTGCCGGTGGTGCGAACCAGATCGGGGATTACCTCGACCGCGATCAGCAGTGCCAGCGGCGCCACCGGCACCCCCATCGCCAACGCGATCGGCACGGTGGTGATGAAAAACGTCACCTGGCTCGGCACCCCGACAGAGGCGAGGCTGATGACCGCGGCGACCAGCACGCCGGCGGCCAGCGCCCCCGGGCCGACCGGCATGCCGACCAGCGCCGCGACATAGAGGACGATCGCCAGATTGGCTGCCGGGCTGGTCGCGCGCATCAGCGTCACCGCCATCGGCAGCACGATCGCCGGGCCGCGCTCGCCCAGCTTCAGATCGTCGCGCGCGGCGGTCAGCATCGCCGGCAGCGCGGCAAGCGATGACTGGGTGCTGAAGCCGATCGACTGCGCCGGCAGCGCGGCGCGGGCGAAGCGGCCGAGCGGCTGACGCCCGCCGATTACCGCCAGCGGATAGGCACCGGCGGTGACGATGAGCAGCAGCACGACGTAAAGCGCGACATAATGGGCTAATCCTCCGATCGCGGCGAGGCCGGTATGGGCGGCGGTGGCCAGCGCCAGCGCGAACACCCCAATCGGGGCCAGCGCCAGCACCCAGCCGACGATGACCAGCATCGCCTCGGCGATCGCGTCGAACAGCAGGGTCAGTGCGGCGCGGCGTTCCGGTGCCAGCCGGGCGACGGCAAAGCCGAAGACGATGCCGAATACGACCAGCGGCAGCATCGCCGCCTCCGCCGCCGCCTGCACCGGGTTGGGCGGGATGATGCCGCGCAGCCATTCGCCGAGCGGCGGGATGTCGGGCACCGCGGCGGCGGCGGCCAGCCCGCCGCGCAGCGCCGCCGCCGCCCGTTCCGGCTGCGGCCACAGCGCGAGCAGCGCCGGGAACAGCAGCGCCGCGACCAGCGCGGAGCAAAGCAGGATCGCTGCGAACAGGCCAACCGCGCGCGCGGCGACGCCGCCGGCTTCGGCAGCGTCGCTCGCGGTGCCGATGCCGCGCACCAGCAGCGCCAGCACCAGTGGCACGATCGTCATCTGCAGGCCGTTCAGCCACAGCCCGCCGATCGGCGCGGCGACGGCGGCAACCGGCCCAGAAAGCGTCGGCGCCCAGGCGGCGAGCACGGCGCCGGTCGCCAGCCCGGCGCCCAGCCCGGCGATGATCCGCGTCGCGGACGTCATCCTTGTCCCCCCCGCGCGCCGGATCAGAGTGTGCCGGCGAAGGTGTCGCACTGGGCCGGATCGCCCGTTTCGATGCCGCGCTTCAACCACTGCATGCGCTGGGCGGAGGTGCCGTGGGTGAAGCTTTCCGGTACCGGCCGCCGGCCGGCCGCCTTTTGCAGCGTGTCGTCGCCGATCGCGTTGGCGGCGGTCATCCCTTCCTCGACGTCGCCCGGCTCAAGCCGGTCGCGGTTGTGCGCAGCCCAGACCCCGGCGTAGCAGTCGGCCTGCAATTCCATTCTGACCTGCAGGGCGTTGCCCTCCGCCTCGCTGGCGCGTTGCTGCGCGGCGCGGATCTTGTCGGCGCCGCCGGTGATTGTCTGGATATGGTGGCCCATCTCGTGGGCGATGACATAGGCCTGGGCGAAATCGCCGGCGGCGTTGAAACGGTTCTGCAATTCGCTGAAGAATTCGGTGTCGAGGTAGATGCGGTTGTCGCTTGGGCAATAGAACGGCCCCATCGCCGATTGTGCCGCGCCGCAGCCGGACTGGCCCTGATTGCTGTAGAACACCAGCCGCGCCGGAGTGAAACGCTCGCCAGATGCCTGGAAGATGGCGTTCCACGTATCCTCGTTGCTGGCCAGCACTTGACACGAGAAGCGGCTGACCGCGTCGACCGCGCAACTCTGCTCGGCGCTGTTGCCGTTGGTCGCGGCCTGCCGTTGCGGGCCGATCGTGCCGCCGGTGCCACCGCCCCCGGCGAATGGGTTGATGCCAAGCAGCATCGCGCCGCCGATGACGACGATGATCCCGACGATGCCGAACTTGCTGCCGATCAGGCTCATGATCAGGCCAAGTCCGCGGCCTCCGCCGCCCCCGCCGAAGCCAAGCCCGCCGCCCCCACCGGTGCCGCGTTGGTCCTCGACATTGTCGCTGGTCCGATAATCGTCGAGCCGCATACACTTCTCCCCGGCGTCAAACCCATGTCAGGCGGATGGAGAATGCACTGGCTTCGCGCCGGTTGCAAAAGGAACCATTACCGGTGCCGCGCATTTGCGATATTGCACTGCAATATGACCGACTCGAAAAAGCCTTCCCGCCGCCGCGCCGCAACGCCTCTGCCGCTGCCCAGCGAGGTTGCGCTGGTGTTTCAGGGTGGCGGTGCGCTCGGCTCCTATCAGGCAGGTGTGTTCGAGGCGCTGGTCGATCGCGGTATCGCCATCGATCGGATCGCCGGCATCTCGATAGGGGCAGTCAACGCCGCGATCATTGCCGGCAACCCGCCCGAACGGCGTGTGGAACGGCTGCGCGCCTTCTGGGATCTTGCGACCAGCGCGCTGCCCAGCTTCCCGATCTGGCATGACGAGCGGATTCGGGAGTGGCTGCACGAATGGTCGGCCGGCTTCGTTGCGACCGCGGGTGTACCCGGCTTCTTTTCACCGCGCCCGATCGCGCCGTTCTTTGCCGCGCCCGGCACGCCGGAGGCGCTGAGCTTCTATGATTCGAGCGCGCTGGCCGATACGCTTGACCGGCTGGTCGACTGGGATTTGCTGAACGACGGGCCGATCCATTTGTCGGTCGGCGCCGTCGACGTCGAACGCGGCAATTTCTTCTATTTCGACAACCGCAAGCAGCGGCTCGACGCGCGCCATGTCATGGCGTCTGGCGCGTTGCCGCCGGGCCTGCCGCCGGTGGAGATCGACGGGCGGCTGTGGTGGGATGGCGGCATTGTCTCCAACACTCCGCTGACCGACGTGCTGGAGACCCAGAGCAGCGACCTGCTGGTGTTCCAGGTCGACCTGTTCCCCGCCGCGTCGGTCCGGCCGCGTACGATCATGGACGTTATCGCGCGTGAAAAGGAAATTCGCTTCTCCAGCCGCACCCGCCAGGTCAGCGACGATCTGCTGAAACTGCGCCGAACCAGAGAGGCGGCGCAGCGGGTGCTCGAAAAGCTGCCGGAGGCGCTGCGCGACGACCCGGACGTCAAGGCGCTGTGCGCTGCCGCCACCGACTACCCGGTCAGTCTGGTCCAACTGATCTACCGCGCTAATGCTTGGGAAGGCGGATCGCGCGACTTCGAATTTTCCGCCCGCACCATGCATGAGCATTGGGAGGCCGGCCGCGCCGCCGTCGCCGAGACGATGGGCAAGGCCGGGCTGCTGGCGAAGAACATCCTCGACGGCAAGACCGCCACCTTCGACCTGACCAAGGAACAGGCCGCCTGATTTTTCTCCAGACCGAAAGGCATGATCGATGTTTCTGAAAGGCAAGAGCGCCCTCATCACCGGGTCGACGTCCGGCATCGGCCTCGCCTACGCGAAGGCGCTGGCCGCCGAGGGCGCCGCCGTCATCATCAACGGCTTCGGCGACGCCGGCGAGATCGAGAAGGAACGTGCCGCGCTGGCCGAGACGAGCGGCGCCGAGGCGCTCTATTCGCCCGCCGACATGACCAGGCCGGACGAGATCGCCGGGCTGGTTCGGCTGGCCGCCGACAAATTCGGCGGGCCGGACATCGTCATTTCCAATGCCGGCATCCAGCATGTCGCGCCGGTCGAGGAATTTCCGGTCGAAAAATGGGACGCGATCATCGCGATCAACCTGACCTCGACCTTCCACCTGATGCACGCGGCGGTGCCGTTGATGAAGGCGAAGAAATGGGGGCGGATCATCTCCACCGCTTCCGCCCACTCGCTGGTCGCCAGCCCCAACAAGTCGGCCTATGTCGCGGCCAAGCACGGCATCGCCGGGCTGACCAAGACGGTCGCGCTGGAAACGGCGACCCACGGCATCACCGTCAACTGCATCTCGCCCGGCTATGTCTGGACGCCGCTGGTCGAAAAGCAGATTCCGGACACGATGAAGGCGCGCGGCCTGACCCGCGAACAGGTGATGCACGACGTGCTGCTGGAAGCGCAGCCGACCAAGGAATTCGTCACCGTCGACCAGGTCGCGGCGCTGGCGCTGTTCCTGTGCCGGGACGAAGCGAAATCGATCACCGGCGCCAATCTGTCGGTCGATGGGGGTTGGGCCGCCGAATAGCGGTTGCCGCCGGGCCGCGCCGCGATAGAATCGGCGCGGGAAATCAGGGTCGCCATGTTTTTGGGTATCGCGTCCGGCCTGCTGTTGGCCGCATCGTCTTCCGCCGCCGCCGCCGCCGCCGCCGCCACCGCCGTGGCGGTCCAGCCGCTGCCGGACTGGCACGGCGTCGCCACCGCCGGCGACCGCGCCCGGCTGCGCGGCTGGCGCGAGGCGCTGGTCAAGGGCGTCGCCGCCGCGACCGCCGCCGGCCACGCCGACAGCGTCACCCGCGAAGGCACATTGCTCCTGCCCGACGCCGCCTTGCCCGACGCGGCGCTGCCGGCCGGGGTCTACCGCTGCCGGATCGTCAAGCTTGGGGTGACGGCGACGCGGGCGAACGGCTTCATCGCCTATCCGCCGGCGGATTGCGTCGTCCGTGCGGAAGGCGCGGTCGCCAGCCTGCGCAAGACCGACGGCGCCCAGCGCCCGACCGGCCTACTGTTCGCGGACCCCGACAGCCGGATGGTGTTCCTCGGCACGATGACACTGGGCGACGAGCGCCGCGCCGTCGACTATGGCGCCGACCCGGACCGCGACATGATCGGTTCACTCCAGCGGATCGGCGAGCGGCGCTGGCGCCTCGTCCTCCCTTATCCCCGCTTCGAAAGTATCGTCGACGTGATCGAGCTGGTCCCCGCCGGCTGAGGTAACTGGTTTTGAAGCGGCGCTGGCCTACGCCCCCACCCGGCCTCCCAACGACAGTATCCTGAAATGGGAGGCCGGGTGGGGGCGTGGGCTGGCGCCGCGCACCCTGAGCGAACCTGACTCTAGACCAGCCAGTCCGGTATCTGTTCGCGCGCAATCATTGCCTCGATCGGCTCGCGGGCGCGCACCACCGCCCAGCGATCGCCGTCGACCAGCACCTCCGGGGTCAGCGGCCGCGAATTATAGGTGCTCGCCATCGCCGCTGCATAGGCGCCGGCGGTCATGAACGCGACACGGTCGCCCGCCGCCACCGCGTCCATGATCCGCGCAGTGGCAAAGGTGTCGCCGCTTTCGCACACCGGGCCGACGACGTTGACCGCCGCCGTCTCGCCGTTCGGCCGGGTAGCCCGGATGTCGTGCCATGCATCGTACAGGCTGGGACGCAGCAGGTCGTTCATCGCCGCATCGACGATGACGAACGGGCTGTCGACGCCATCCTTCAGCCGGATCACCGTCGCAACCAGCGCACCGGCATTGCCGACGATCACCCGTCCCGGCTCGAAGATCAGCCGTGTGTCCCACCCCTTCGTCGCCCGTGCCACCATGACGCCATAGTCGGCCGGGCTGGGCGGTGCCGGCAGGCTGCGGTCGTAAGGCACGCCCAGTCCGCCGCCGAGGTCGGCGGTGGTGATCGCATGGCCGGCGCCGCGCAGAGTGGCGATCAGCGCGCCGATCCGGTCGAATGCGGCCTCTAGCGGCGCGAGATCGGTCAGCTGGCTGCCGATATGGACAGCGACGCCCTGGACGTGGAGGCCGGGGAGTGCGGCGGCGCGGGTATAGGCAGCGGGTGCCGCTGCATAGGGAATACCGAATTTGTTGTCGGACCGGCCGGTGGAAATCTTGGCGTGGGTGCCGGCGTCGACGTCGGGGTTGATCCGGTAGGCGACCGCAGCGGTGCGGCCTTCCGCCACCGCCACCACCGACAGCATCTCCGCTTCCGCTTCCGACTCCAGGTTGAACTGGCCGACGCCGACGGCCAGCGCCTGACGCATCTCGTCGGCGGTCTTGCCGACGCCGGAAAACACCATCTTGGCCGGCGGGATGCCGGCGGCGACGGCGCGGGCGATCTCGCCGCCCGAAACGACATCGGCGCCCAGCCCCTCGCGCGCCAGCGTCGCCAGCACCGCCCCGTTCGGGTTGGCCTTGACCGCGAAGGCGATCAGCGGTCCGTCCGGCCCGACGCCCAGGCCAGTGACAGCGTCGCGCATCACCTGGACATGGTGGCGCAACGTCGCGTTCGAATAAACATAAACCGGCGTGCCGACGGCGTCTGCGATCGCGTCCAGCGCGACATCCTCGGCGTGAAGCGCGCCGTCCCTCAGAGTGAAATGATCCATGGTCCGGTGTGTCTGGCTCAGTTGCGGGGCGGCTGGCTGAAACGGTCGTTGCTGCGTTCCTGCGAACGGGTCAGCAACTCGTCGTTGCGGGTCGGTACCGCCTGCGACGGCGGCGCCATCATCTCGCTGGGCGTCGGCGCGGCGGTGGCGAAGGCCGGCTTCGGCGGCGGCGCATGGCCTTCCGCCGGCTTGAGTTCCCCGCGGGAGCCGCAGGCGGCAAGCAGCGTCAGCAATGCGATCGCGGTTGCGGTCCTCACGCCTCGTCCTCCATGCCGATCGCCGCCTTCGCCTCGGCGATGCGCTGTCGTACCTGATCGGGCGCGGTTCCGCCATGGCTGGTCCGGGCGGCGACCGATGCGTCGATGCCCAGCACCGCGAACACCCGCGCGTCGATACGCGGGTCGATCGCCTGCAGCACCGCCAGCGGCAGCGCGTCGAGCGCGACGCCGTCCGCCTCCGCCCGCTTGACCACCGTGCCGGTGATGTGATGCGCCTCGCGGAACGGGATGCCGGCTTCGCGGACCAGCCAGTCGGCCAGGTCGGTGGCGGTGGCGAAGCCCGCTTCCGCCGCCGCGCGCATCCGGTCGGTGCGGAAGGTGACGGTTTCGACCATCCCGGTCATCGCCGCGATCGACAGCGCCAGCAGGTCGTGCGCCTCGAACACCGGCGGCTTGTCGTCCTGCATGTCCTTCGAATAGGCGAGCGGCAGGCCCTTCATCGTGATGGTCAGCGCGGTCATCGCGCCGACGATCCGCCCGGCATGGCCGCGCACCAGCTCGGCGGCGTCGGGGTTGCGCTTCTGCGGCATGATCGAGCTGCCGGTCGAATAGGCATCGGGCAGCTTGACGAAGCCAAACGGCTGCGACGCCCACAGCACGAATTCCTCGGCCAGCCGCGACAGGTGGATCGCGGTGGTCGCCGCCGCCATCAGATAATCGAGGGCGAAATCGCGGTCCGACACCGCGTCGAGCGAATTGTCGGTCGGCCGGTCGAAGCCCAGCGCCTCCGCCGTCGCCTCGCGGTCGATCGGAAAGCCGGTGCCGGCAAGCGCGGCGCTGCCCAGTGGGCATTCGTTCATCCGCGCCCGCGCGTCCTCAAACCGGCTGCGGTCGCGGTGGATCATCTCGAAATAGGCCATCAGGTGGTGACCAAGCGTCACCGGCTGCGCCGATTGCAGGTGGGTGAAGCCGGGCATCACGCTGTCGGCGTGCTCTTCGGCGCGGGTGACGAGCGCGCGCTGCAGTCCGGCCAGCCCCTCGTCGACCGCATCGATCGCGTCGCGCACCCACAGGCGGAAATCGGTCGCCACCTGGTCATTGCGCGAGCGCGCGGTGTGCAGTCGGCCGGCGACCGGGCCGATCAGCTCGGCCAGCCGGTGTTCGACATGCATGTGGATGTCTTCCAGCGCCATGTCCTCCGGCACGCCGTCCGCCTCATATTCGGCGGCGACGCGGGCAAGGCCGTCGGCGATCAGCGTCGCGTCCCCGGCGCTGACGATGCCCTGCTCGGCCAGCATCGCGACATGGGCGCGCGACCCGGCGATGTCCTGGCGCCACAACCGCTTGTCGAACGGGATCGAGGCGTTAATCTCGCGCATCACCGCGGCGGGCCCTTCGGCGAAGCGCCCGCCCCACATTGCATTGGAGCTTGTCTTGCGCTCATCCATCGCGCTTTTCCTTGCCTTGGGCCTGATCGCCGGCTGCGATAGGCAAAGCGGCGACACCCCGCAACCCGCCCCGACGCCGGAACAGGCGGCGCCGGTTGCCCCGTCCTCCGAAAAGCCGCTGATCGACGCCAGCCACAAGGGCAAACCGGCGCCGGCCGAAGCGTTCACCGCGCCGGACGGCCGCAGCGTCACCCTCGCCGCGTTCAAGGGCAAGCCGCTGCTCGTCAACCTGTGGGCAACCTGGTGCGTGCCCTGCGTCACCGAAATGCCGACGCTGGACGCGCTGGCGGCGCGCGAGGCCGGCAAGCTTCAGGTGCTGGTTATCAGCCAGGACCTGCAGGGGCGCGAGAAAGTCGATCCGTTCTTCGCCAAGGGCGGGTTCAAGGCGCTGAAGCCCTATATCGACCCGGAAAACGCGATCGGCTTCGCCCTGTCCGGCGGCCAGCTGCCGACGACGGTGCTGTTCGATGCCGACGGCAAGGAAGTGTGGCGGGTGACCGGCGGGCTCGACTGGGCCGGCGACCAAGCAAAGACGCTGCTCGCTCAGCTTGGTGAGTGACCGGCGGCCTTGCCGCCGGCCCACTGCAATCCCGCATGTGTCGGGCCGGCTAAACGGTCAATCGCGCAGCAGCTCGTTGATCCCGGTCTTGGCGCGGGTCTGGGCGTCGACGCGTTTGACGATCACCGCGCAGTAGAGCGACGGCCCCGGCGTGCCGTCGGGCAGCGGCTTGCCCGGCAGATTGCCCGGAACGACGACGGCATAGGGCGGGACATGGCCGACGAACACTTCGCCCGTTGCCCGGTCGATGATCTTGGTCGATGCGCCCAGATAGACGCCCATCGCCAGAACCGCGCCGGTGCCGACGCGAACCCCTTCGGCCACCTCGGCGCGGGCGCCGATGAAGGCGCCGTCCTCGATGATCACCGGCCCCGCCTGCAACGGCTCCAGCACGCCGCCGATGCCGGCCCCGCCGGACAGGTGGACGTTGCGGCCGATCTGGGCGCAACTGCCGACCGTCGCCCAGGTGTCGACCATCGTTCCTTCGCCGACATGGGCGCCGATGTTGACGAAACTCGGCATCAGCACCGCGCCCTTGCCGATGAACGCGCCGTGGCGGACTATGCTGCCCGGCACCGCGCGGAAACCGGCGGCGGCAAAGGCATCGGCGCCCCATTCGGCGAATTTGGACGGCACCTTGTCCCACCAATGGGCGCCGCCGGGTCCACCGGCGATCTCTGTCATCGCGTTCAGCCGGAACGACAGCAGCACCGCCATCTTCAGCCACTGGTTGACCTGCCACCCGTCGGCGGACGGTTCGGCGACGCGGACAGCACCCGAATCGAGTAGCCCGATCGCCTGTTCCACCGCCTGACGCACTGGTCCGGCGGTACCGGCATCGATCGTGTCGCGATGGTTCCACGCGTCCTCGATCGCGGCGCGCAATGCGTCAGTCATCCTCATTCTCCAAAAGCCGTTCCAGCCATGAACCGACGTCGTCGGTCTCGAAATCGATGTAATCGGGGGCAGCGCCGTGCGCGCCCATCTCCGATCCGTTGTTGATCCACAATGTCGCCATGCCGATCGCCTTGGCCGGCCGCAGGTTGCGGGCCATGTCCTCGGCAAACAGCGATTCGGCCGGGTCGATGCCGAATGCCGCGATCATGCCAGCATAGGCTTGCGGATCGGGCTTGGGGACATAGGCGGCGGCATGGATGTCGTGGATCGCCTCGAAACTGTCGGCCAGGCCGAGCCGGTCGAGCACCCGCCGGGCATAGGGGGTGTCGCCGTTGGTGAACACCAGCTTGCGCCCCGGCAGCCGGGCGAGCAGCTGCGCCAGCCGGCGGTCCTCGGCCAGTGCGTCCATCTCGATGTCGTGAACAAAGTCGAGGAAGTCGTGCGGGTCGACGCCATGCACCGCCATCAACCCGCTGAGCGTTGTGCCGTGGTCAACGAAATATCCCTTCTGGATGCGCCGCGCCTCGACCGCATCGACGCCGAGCAACTGCTGGATATAGGCGCCCATCCGGTCGTCGATCCGCCCGAACAGGTCCGCTTTCGCCGGATACAGCGTGTTGTCCAGGTCGAAGATCCAGTTGCGGACATGGGCAAGGCGACGAAGCATGGCCGCGCGGGCTTAGCCGGGGCGGCGGCGCCCGGCAACACGCCCGGGGAGCTTGCGATACTGGCGGATCGGTAACGAACGACGTTTAAAGGAAAAGCAGGCTGCGGCTGCTAGGCGAGTCGCGTCCGACAGGGGAAGATAATGCCGCGCACCGTTTCATACCGCACCGTCCTGCTGCTGCCGCTGCTCGCGCTCGGGGCCTGTGGCGGCGGCGGTGGCGGCCCATCGCCAACCCCGGCGCCGCCTGTGGCGCCTACCCCCAGCCCGGCGCCCACCCCCGCGCCTACTCCGTCACCGACCGCCCCCGGCAGCTTCGAAACATTCGAATACAGGCAATCGACCGGGCTGGTCGCCGCCAATGTCCTGCCCGCCTACGAAGCCGGCGCCACCGGGCAGGGCGTGGTCGCCGGCGTGATCGACAGTGGCGTCGACACCGGCAGCGCCGAATTCGCCGGGCGGATCAGCAGCGCCTCCGCCGACCTCGCCGGCTCGCGCCCGATGGCGGATGAGGATGGCCATGGCACGGCGGTGGCCAGTGTGCTGCTTGGCGCCCGCAATGGCCAGCGCACCCATGGCGTCGCGTTCGAGGCGACGTTGCTTGCGCTGAAGGCCGACAAACCGGGCAGTTGCGCGACGCCGGGCGCCGACGGCGAATCGGGCTGCACCTTCCCCGATCTGGCGATCGCGCGTGGGCTGGACCTCGCCGTCGCGCAGAAGGCGCGGGTGGTCAATATTTCCCTTGGCGGCGGAGGCGCGGACAGCACGCTACGGGCCGCATTCGACCGGGCGACCGCCGCCGGAGTGGTCATCGTCATATCCGCGGGCAATGACGCCGCCGCCGATCCGGACGTGCTTGCCCGGATTGCGTCCGACCCGGTCGCCCGCGATCATATCATCGTCGTCGGCGCAACCGATTCGGCGGGCCGGATCGCCGATTTCAGCAACCGCGCCGGCGCCGACGCGGCGCATTACATCGCCGCCCTCGGTGTCGATGTCCGGGCGATCGACAATACCGGGACCCTCTATTCGTGGGAAGGAACGTCACTGGCGGCGCCGCATGTCGCCGGGGCGATCGCCCTGCTTGCCCAGGCCTTTCCCAACCTGACCGGCGCGCAACTGGTTGAATTGCTGCTCCAGTCGGCAACGGATGCCGGCGCACCGGGTACCGACCCGGTCTACGGACGCGGGGTGCTCAACATCGGCAAGGCGTTCGAACCACAGGGCACGATGCGCCTCGCTGGGTCGCTGGCGCCGGTGTCGCTGACCGCGGTCAGCACGCTGTCGCCGGCGATGGGTGACGCTGCTGACACCCGATCGATGGCGCTGGAGGCGGTGGTGCTCGACGGATATGCGCGGGCTTATGCCGCCGATGTCGGCGGCGTGGTCCGTACCGCACCGCCCAGCCGGGGCTTCGGTGCGGCGCTTGCCGGCCACCAGCGCAGCCTGGCGGCGACCAGCAATGGTGGCGCCGTCATCGCGGTGTCGATCCTGCCGGGGCGGGGCGGCGCCGGCGTCGAGCCGCTGCGCCTGTCCGGGCGGGAAGCGGATCGTGCCCGCGCGACCGCCGGCTGGGTCGCCGGGCGGCTGGGGCGCTCGCTCGACGTTGCCGTCGGTGTCGCGCAGGGCGGTGGGGCGCTGGCCGCACGGCTTGCCGGGCGCAACGAACCGGCGTTTCTCGTCGCGGCGTCGGCGGCCGATCAGGCCGGCTTTCTGCGTTCGGCGGGCGGCGCCTTCGCCATGCGCCGGTCGCTGGGGGCGACAACGCTGTGGATGACGGCGGAACAGGGCGATGCGCTGGTCTGGCGCGAGCGGGCGGTCGCGCCGGGGCGCGGCCAGTATCAGGCTTATCCGTTCGCTACCGTCACCTTCGGTGCAGACCGCGCTTTCGGCCGGCTGGGGGTGACCGCGGCGCTGGCGCATATGGTTGAAAATCGCACCGTGCTCGGCGCCAGCTTCGGCCCGGCCTTCGGCAGCGGGCAGGGGCGGAGCTGGTTCACCGACCTGACGCTACGTTACGCGCTTGGCGACGGCTGGGCCCTTGCCGCTGCGACCCGGCAGGGCTGGACCCGCGTCGGCGCCGGCGGCGCCGCCCCCGGCGCGACGCTGATTCGCACTGACGCCTACGCATTCGACATCAGCGGCTCCGACCTGTTTGCACCTGACGACCGTTTCGCTCTGCGCGTCTCGCAGCCGTTGCGCGTCCGGTCTGGCGGCTTCGCGCTCAATCTGCCGGTCGGCTACAGCTACGCCAGCGGCGTCACCGCCTTCGCGCCGGCCCGACTGAATCTCGCCCCCGCCGGGCGAGAGGTCACGACAGAGGCGAGCTATGGCTTCCCGCTGCTTGGCGGGCGCGTCGATGCCAACCTGTTCTGGCGTCAGGACCCCGGCAATATCGCGGCAATGCCCGATGATCGCGGCGGCGCCCTGCGCTTCGCGATTGGCTTCTGACGTTTGCGGTGAAAGGGTAATTGGTCGGGGAGAGAGGATTCGAACCTCCGGCCCCTGCCTCCCGAAAAGCCGGGCCAGTACGTTTTCCGCCGTTTTTTGGTGCTCGTTCCGGCTTTGTCTCCGTGAACACGACGGGAACATGCGGACGTAGCACGGACATAACTCGGACACGTCATGCTTTCCTCCTGTCGGCTGCATCGCGCGCCGCTTTCATAAAGTCGGGGTGGTGGTGCGCGTAGAGTTGCGTCGTGCGGGAATCCGAGTGGCCTAGCCATGCGCCGATCTGGTCGAGAGGTACTCCCTGCTGAGCAAGCCAAGTGCCGCAGGTGTGGCGGAGCGTATGGGGCGAAATCTCCTGCCGGAGGATCGGAGCGCCATCCTCGTCCAGCTTCGGCACCATGATCGCCTGACCGTGCTCATCGACCTCAGGTACCAGCACGGGCTTCGCCAGGCCGGCATCAATGCAAGCGGTGTTGAACGCCCGCTTCATGTTGCCCAGCTTCGCGCCGTCGCGGTGGAGCACATAGCCAAGATCCGTTCCCCGCCTACGTGCAAGGCGCAAAAAGGTCAGCAACCGGTGCGGAATCGGCTGGTGCGCCCGCCCCTTGGAAGTCCGCTGGCGGCCCGGCGGATTGAAGTTGATCCTCTCCCGCTCGAAATCGACTTGCGGCCAGCGAAGCTCAAGGATCGCGCCCTTGCGCGCGCCCGTATACAGCGCGATCAGGATGAAAAGCGGCAGATAGGCGCGCGTGCTCGGGTGGCCGTTGCGGGCGGCATTGAGCAGCGCCGCCGCTTCCGATCGGCGAAGCCAGCGATCCTTTCCGTCAGGCTTGGGGGGCAGGTGTACGGTGGGAGCGTAGGTTATTCGCCCCTCGTCCTTAACATAGTTGATTGCCGCACGGAGGGTCGCCAGCTCGCGCCGGATCGTACCGGGGGCCTTGGCGCGTTCCCGGCCATATGCCCGGCAGGTTTCCCGCGTAATGTCGCCGATCATGCGCTCGCCCCAGAACCGGATGAGTGCGTCGATAGCGTAACCGATTCGGGCCGGGTCGGCCGCCGATGGCGCGTGCTCCGCGCCGTAGATGGCTAATGCTTCGCCGATGGGAAATTGCCCGGGATCACGCGGGCCGGCGGGCTTGCTGGCTCGTTCGCGTTCGCGGATGAACTCCGCGAGTGCGACTTGAGCCGTTTCGCTGTCTCCCGTGCCCGTGCTGCGCTGTCGTGTGCGTCCGCCTTCGCTCCACTGGATATACCAACGCCCCCGGTCGCGGACGTAGTTGAGGTATGGGCCTCGGTTTGGGCGGGGCATTTTGCTTCCTTCCGACTTTCGATCCACGCCAGCACGTCGTCATGGTCGATAAAATAAGCCTTCCCGATTTTGACCGCGGGCAAGCCGGCGTGACGCATCCACCGCACGGTGCGCGCGGAGGGGAGGCCAATTTCGTCGGCGACTTGCTGGGCTGTCATCAGGCGGCTCATGTCAGGAGATTGCCGCCTCCTTGCCATCATCGCTACGGACGCCAGCGCGCGGGTTCCATCCCTCGATCTGGCGCACTTCGTCGGGGTCGAGCACGCCGGTGTCGATCGCGATCTTGTGGGCGGCCCAGCGGGTTTGCGGGTCGCCGCGCAGGAAGCCGGACAGGTCAAGCTCCAGCTCAAGGGCGCTGCCGGCCGGGAACACGCTGCGCGCGTACTCCGCCTCCAGCTTGCGCGCCCAGGGGGCCAGCGTGAACATCGCGAACCAGCGGCCCGCCGTCTCGCTGTTCGTGAACGTGTTGTGCGAATAATCCTGCACCAGCGGCGGGGGCACCTGGAACAGCCGGCAGATTTCCTCGACCCCGAACTTGCGGGTTTCGAGTAGCTCGGCATCCTCCGGACTAATCTGCGACGCCGCCCAGGTCATGCCACCGTCTAGCACAAGGGTGCGGCCGGCATTGCGCGCGCCTTCGTGCCGGCTGGCCATCTGCTCCCGCAGATGGATGCGCTGGTCGTCGTTCAAGGTGCCCGGATAGGAAATGACCCCGGACGGAGCCATGCCGCGATCGAGGAAGCTGTTGGCGAACTGGTTCGACGACTGCACGCCTGCCACCGTCTCGGCAGCCCTGGACAGGCGGGAGCGGCCGACAAGGCCGTCATCGGTGCGGTCGCGCAGGTGGATCACCTCACCCTGCAACAGGCGGCGGCGGTGCCCGCGGCCGTCCGACACATCATAGGCGAGGCGGCCGCTCGCCAGTTCGGCAACCGTCACCATGCCCCACGGGATATAGCGGAACCCGGATAGCTGGCCGGCGCTGTCGCGCAGGATCTCCGCCAGGCCGTTGCCGGTCAGCAGGGTCGAGGCGACCAGATGCTCGATGAAGTCGGGCCAGCTCATCGCCTCCGACACGCCGTCGCGGGTGATTCGCGCCAGCGGATGCCCGAGCGCCTCGATGCGGTTGCCGGCGCCATCGCGCTGATAGATCAACGCCGGGATCGAGCCGAGCGAAGTCGCAATGACCGTGGTGCAGGCGAGCACCGTGGACAGGTTCTCCGCCGCCCGCGCCGACAGGCCGGCGTGATAGCCTATGCCCGGCGCCAGCGCCGCCCAGGACGGATCGGCACCGCTGCGCTTCTCATAGCCCAGCCGGGCCGCCATGGCGTCAAGCAGCTTCACGCCATCAGCTCCGCCATGATGAGCCGCCGGCGCCGCCGGGCGCGCTCCTGCCCCGCCCCGGCCGCCCTGAGCGCGATTTCCGTGTCGGGATAGGCCGGCCAGGCCGACACGACGCTGATCTCGCGCAGCGCCACCGTCCGCAGCGTGCGGGTGCTGCCCTGCCAGCTTTCGCCGCCCTCCGGCACGGTGAACCCGAACGACATGCCGCCCAGGTCGCCGCGCTCGCCCAGCGCCAGCACGTCGCGGCCGGCCTGGGTGTCGGGCAGGTCGAGCGAGAAGGCCAGGCCCCGGCTGTCCTCGCTCAGGCGCAGGGTGCCGCTGCGCGTGCGCCCCAGCACCTTGCCCGGATCATGGTCGAGCATGGCCAGCACGTCGCCGGCCAGGGCGGCGCGAAAGGCGCCGGGGGCGATGCGCTCGTGATAGCTGCCGATATTGGCCATGCTGCCGAATACGGCGGCATAGCCCTCGATACGCCGTCCGGCGGTGCGGACCTCGGCAAAGGCCCGCCGCTCCATATCGCCCCCGGCCGCCATCACGCGATGCCCTTGGCGGTGGCGAGCACGCCGCCGACGCTGACGAACGCCTTGGGGTGGCGCACCGCGCAGTCGACCGTCGCCATCGCCCGGATCGACACATTGCCCTTGGAATAGGCGGTGCTCTCGAACGGGTTCACCAGAATGTCGATTTCCGACCAGATGCCGATCAGCAGTTCCGACCAGTCGCCATAGATCAGGCCGTGCTCATTGGTGCCTGCGCCCAGATTGGCCGGCACCTGGTTGCTGAACGTCACCGGCTCGTCATGGAACAGCGTGGCGACGCCGACGGGCAGCTTGTTGGCGTCCAGCTGCTTCATGCCGATTTCGCGCAGCAGCGGCGTGGTGAGGAAGCCGCGCCGCCCGCCGACATTCTCGGTATCCGCCTTGCCGATGGCCACCGCCGTGGTGGTGAACAGGTCGGTGGCATAGGTCGCGGTCTGGATGCCGCTGGCGGACAGCACGCCTTTCGGCTCATTGGCGCCGCCGCCCTTGATCGCCGCCTTGTCGATCGCCAGCGCCAGGTTGCGGGCGAGCATCTGGCGCAGCAGCGCCTCCACGTCCGGCGACGCCTGCAACAGCATGTTGCGCGACCATTCGCTGAGCGCGCCGGCATGCTTGGGGCTGAGGGTGATGCTGTCGAAATCGGCATCGTCGGCGCTCAGCGCGGCATTCTCCGCGACCCAGCCGATCGCGGGCGAATCGGTCTCGCGCGGGATGGACAGGTTGCCGGTAAGGCCGCCCAGCACCCGCGCGCCCATGCCGCGCACCACGGACGACGCGACCAGCGCCGAAACATACTGGTCCGGGCGATGCTCGGTCGGCACCAGCTCGGCGCCGGTCGCGGTGGTCAGCACGCGCGTCTCGAACAGTTCGGTCGGGATATACACGCCCTCGGCCGGCTTGCCGGCGCGCTTGGCCAGTTCGGCCTGCAACTCGCGCTCGCGCCCCCAGTCCACGCCCAGGCCGGCCGCGCCGGCAATGGCGCGCGACAGGCTGAACCGGGAACGGATCTCGGCATCCAGCTTGCCGTCGCCGTTGATCGGCCGGCCCGGCTCATGCCGCTCGGCTTCGTCAATCTTGCGCTGCCGGTCCAGCTTGCCGTCGAGCGCGCGCAACTCGCTCTCCGCCGCCGTAAACCCTTCGCCGTCATCGGCCGCGTGGGCCTCGGCCATGCGAGCGACGATCGCCGCCCGCTGTTCGATCAGGTCACTCGTCTTCATTTCACATCCTCATGCTGGCGGAGGGCCGAAGCCCCCCGCACGGTGAAAGCCCACTGCCTCGCGGCGTTGGCGAAAAAGTGCGACGTTGCTCGATTGAGTCCCATCACCCGGCCCAGCGTGCCGGCCGCCCCAGACATCGAGCTTTCCGTTGTTGGCCGCGTCGCACCGGCCGCAAGGAATGGGGCGGACGAACGCATCAGGAGGCGATGCCCAACGCAGCGAAAACCCGTTGCTCAATGGGATTGAGCAGGATCGTGTTCGCCGCTTCGACCGCATTCGGCTGGCCCCAGCTCAATCCCATGGCGGAAATGAGGTCGACGTCGTTGGCGGCGACCAGCCGGCCTTTCCCTTCGTCCGGCCAATAAATCAGGAGGGTTTCGCCCTTCTCGTGAATGTCAAACATATGGGCCGGGGGGCGATCCTCATCGCCAGTGTGGGCAAACTTCAACATTGCGACTTCCCACGCCGATTTGGGGTCGGCGCCGATGCTGATAAGCCGGACTGCGACGGCGAAGCCCAGCGCGTCCGTCAAGCTGAACAAGTTCGGCAACCCGAAAATGTCGGCTTTCTGAGACATTTCGCCGATGACGCGGAACTGCTGCCGCGAAAAGTAGGAGCGGAACGTGGGCGCGGGGATGCCGGCCGCTCTCGCAACCTCGGACGTTTTGAAACGGGGCGAGTGGTAATCAATCATGGAACGACTCCTGATGCGGTTGCGTCAGCTATACATGATGCATCTGCGTCAGGTCAAACTCCTGGTTTCGGCGGCTTAAACGTCGGCCGTCCTGCTCTCCCGCAGCCGATATTCGACATGATCGCGGTGGTTGAAGCCGTTGTGATAGACGATCCGGTCGCAGCGGGTCCGGCGGATGCGGTCGCGGTGCGGCTGGCGGATCAGCCGGGCTTCCCGGTCTTCCGCCTCGTCATCATGGTCCGGCTCGCGCCCGTCATGCTCGACGTCCTCCTCCGGATCGAAGCCCAGCGGATCGTCCTCGATGCCCATGTCGGCATCGTCTTCCTCCACATCCTCCAGCATCGCGAAGCCGGTTGCCGCCTCCGCGCCGCGTGCCGTCAGCTTGTGCCGGCCGCGCGTGTGCCATTCGGGATAGCTCTGGTCGCCCAGGTCATCGCCGGCCGACTCGGGCGGGTCGTCTTCCTCCCGGTCCGGGTCGCCATCCGCCAGGTCGAGCAGGTCGATCGCCACCGCGACGAACCCGGCGAGCTGGTCGCGGTCGAACGCCGCCAGAACGCGGGTAATGGCGGGCGGAGGGGCGGAAATGAAGGATGCGCGCGTCGGCGCGCCCGTGGTAGGGGCATGCGTAGCCATGATCGTTCCTCACGTGAACGGTTGCGGTCAGAGCCGGAGCAAGGGGCCTAATCCTTGCTCCGGCTCGCAATAGCTGCCATCATCAATTCACCATGTCAATTGTCGATGGCAGAAAACCGAAAAGAGGCCGCCCGGCGGTCAACGCGACAGCGGTGCAGGTGCGCTTGCCACCTGATCAGTTGGCTGCACTGGACGCTTGGATCGCCCGCCTTCCTGATCCAAAGCCTTCCCGACCGGAGGCTATCCGCCAGATATTGTGGGGTGCGCTACGTTGATACAAACGGAGGACGATGCTGCTAAGCCTGTTCACGAGATTTCGGAACACGAATTCTTTGGCGATCTCAAGAATTGGCGCACAAACATCTGGCCGAAGCATTGGCCTAAGAGTGTCCGCGTCATTTCTGTTGCGGGTCTTTCACTTATCGGCCTGGATGATGAAGGGCGAATGTATTTGAACGGAAAGCGCGTCTACACGGAGCGCCGTTTCGCATGGCAAGAGAGAGCCATCGCGTTGACCATTGCGATCGCCACCGTAGTTGCTGCGGCTGCCGCAAGTGTATCTGCAATCACCGATTGGCGATCAATGAAGGCAGTGCCCGAACAGTACGCCGTCAAACCCACTCCAGCCCTATCCCGCGATACACCTTCGGCCCCTCATCGGTCGCCGCCAGCCCGCAGGCCATGATGGCGGCAACGATGCCGTCGATCTTGTCGATCGACTTGGCCTTGCTCGGCTTGCGGTTGCCGGCGGCGTCCTGCTCGATGATGACGTTGCCGGCCTGCCATTTCAGGATCGGCGAGCCGTTATGGCGCATCCGCCGTTCCAGCACTGCCCGCTCGAACGCATCGACCGCTGCCGCGTAGGATTTGAACCCCGGCACGAACTCGCTCATCGGCAGGTCGATGCCCTCGTCGGACAGCAGCTTGGCCAGGTCCTCGAACCGCCAGCGGTCGAACGCGATGCCGGCCACGTCGTAGCACTGCCGGATGTCCGCCAGGCGCCGGGCGATGGCGACGCGATCGGTCGCCCGGCCGTTGGTCGTCTCGATCCACCCGGCATCGGCCCAGCGGTCATAGGGCACCCGGTCCCGCTCCACCCGTTCGCCGATCGTGTCGCCGGGCACGAAGTGCCAGGCCAGCAGCTTGCCCTTCGCCGGGAACCACAGCGCCAGCGCGGTCAGGTCGCGGGTGCTCGACAGGTCCAGCCCGCCATAGCAGCGTTCGCCCTCCAGCTCGGCCGGGTCGAACGGCTCGCCATTGGCCTCCCAGTCGGCGGCGTTCAGGAATCGGGCCTCCGCGTCGATCCGCTGGTTGAGCTGGAGCAGCCGGAACGACGGCTCGAACGACGGGGAGCGCATTGCCCGCGCCGCCGCGTCGGCGAACTGGTCAAGGTTCAGGAACGCGCCCAGCGCCGGGTTGGCGGCCGCCCATGCCGCCCTGTCGTCCAGCGCGCAGCCCTCCGGCGCGGCGTGCAGCTGGACATAGACCGACGGCACCGGCTCCGCGTCCAGCATCTCGGAGAAGAAATGCAGGTCGTCGGCCGCCTGGGTGCTGATCGTCACGCCCAGCGCCGACGCGCGCTTGCCCATGCCGGTCGCCAGATTGTCCCACAGCTCGCGGCTGCGCCATTGCGCCACCTCGTCGGCGATCCAGAACGACGGCGCCAGGCCATGCGCCTTGCGCGCGTCGCTGGTCAGGGCGCGCCACAGGGAATTGCTCCGCTCGTCGATGATTTCCTTGTGCCAGTCGCGGATGTTCACCCGCGCCGCCATCCACGGCACCTGTTCGACATAGGCGCGGGTCATCCGGTACAGCACGCCCGCCTGCTCGCGATCGAGGGCGGCGGCGTAGCATTCGCCATAGGGTTCCACCATCGGCCCCAGCAGGTGCGCCAGCGACAGGCCGGCGAGCACCGCCGACTTGCCGTTGCCCCGCGCCACGCTGAGCGCCGCCAGCCGCACCAGGCGCTGCCCCTCGGCGTCCAGCGGGCCATAGACGCACCGCACGAACCGCTCCTGAAACTCCAGCAGCTCCATGCGCTCCCCGGCGCGCAGCCCGGACACGATCGGCAAGGCGCGCAGGAAGGCCAGCACCTGCTCCTCCGGCGGCATCCCGTCCTGCTCCCAGGGGTGGCGCGCCGTGGCCGGCTGGAACGGCACCACGTCGCCAAACAGCGGCCCGGCGCCCGCCGGGGCAGGGTGAGGCGCCCCCCGCGCCGCCTCCCGCAGCCGCGCCGCTCCAGGCCCGCGCTTACCCACGACGCCGCGAAACTAATTGAGGATTGAGGGGGCTGTCGGTCTTCAAGGGCGCAGCTCTGAGCGATTTTCCAGCCCAGGGGTGCGCCGGGTCGAGCGGGTTGCCGTTGGCATCGCAGCCCTTGCGCGGCTGGAGCTTGCGGGTGGTGCGTACCGCGCCGGCCTCCACGCCCCGCGCCGTCTTCTGCGAGTGGCACGACGCGCACATGCTGGTCAGCCCGTCGAGCGAGGGGAAGGCCGGGCCGCCGGTGCTGACCGGCACGACGTGATCGACGGTGTTCGCCAGGGTGATGCGGCCGGCATCGACGCACGGCTCGCACATCGGATCGGCGCCCAGCTTGAGCAGGCGCAGCCGCTTCCATTGCGCGGTGTTGTACGGCCAGTCAGCCAAAGCGATGGCTCCCGGGATAGACGCAGATGCCAAGCCGCTCGTTATGGCGGTCGATCGACTTCACTGCGCCGGCGAACCCATCGGCATTGTCGAGGTAACGGCGCACCCGGTAGCACCACTGCACGTCCGACAGCGCGATCGAGTAAAGCTCGACGGTCGGGTTCGTCGTCTCGAACACGATACGGTCGCCTTCGATCCGGCGGAACCGCTTGCCCAACTGAGCACCGCCAGCACGGCGGGCCACCTTGAATATCACGAGGTCATCGGGCCGGATCGTTGCCGCCCTGTCGATCAGGCAGAGGCGGCCGTCGAGAACATGCGGCTCCATGCAATCACCGACACACCGGGTCAGCGCCCAACGGCCTTGGTGCCACCATGCCCGCTTGGGCGACATGCCGGCGTTGAATGGCGCGGTCATGCTACGCCGATCATTCCCCCGCTGCACGACCCCACCGTTGCCGACCATCATGCGCGGGGCGAGCGACTGAGAAGCGGGGCTGACCCTCGGATTCTTGGGACCAAGGCCGAGGGTTTTTGCGCCAAGACCAAGCCCGGCGGCGACGCCCAAGGCGCCTATAGCGGTCGTGATCGCGCTGGCCGCAGCAACCGCCGTGGTGGCTGCCATACCGGCGCCGAACAGCGCCGGCGCCACAGCAAGGTTGATGGCTTGGCCAATGGCGGGGATGAAATTCAAGGAGATCAGGCCGATCGCCGCAACGCCCTTTACGATTTTACCCATTTCAGATCCTTTCCATGTCGCGCGCCAGTCGGCGCAGGTCTCGCTCGATT
The DNA here is from genome assembly GCF_047553045.1 of Sphingomonas flavalba. GTDB lineage: Bacteria > Pseudomonadota > Alphaproteobacteria > Sphingomonadales > Sphingomonadaceae > Sphingomonas_L > Sphingomonas_L flavalba_A. The sequence goes on from NZ_CP180208.1 coordinate 3,143,618, forward strand.
TCAGAGCGCGTCTCGAAATAGCGTTCGGGGTTGCGCCAGTCGGGCGACAGATGGCCGACGCGACGCGCCAGTTCGGCAAGACGGGGCGCCGCGTTCATTGCCCTCCTCCCATCGGCGGCAGGCTCAGCGGGTCAGGGTCATCAGGCGCGGCGGCCTCAGGGGCCGCGCCTGTTATGTACGTAGTACATAGGGGGGTCGGTGCGTGCAGGTCGGTGCAAGTAAAATCAATCACTTGCGCCGGGGGTGTGTGCGGGTCGGTGCGGGGGGTCGGTGCAGGGTCGGTGCAAGTGTTTTCAATGACTTGGCTTGAGGGGTCGGTGCACTGATCGGACGCCTTTATGCCGAATTTCCAGGCGCGGTTTTCGCGCTTCCAAACAGGCTGATCGAGTTCGATTTTGCCAATCGCGAGCAGACGCTGCAGAGCATTCTTGAAGGCTTCCTCCTTGAAGCCTTTGCCCTCGGGCATGGCCCGGAAGATGTTCGGGGCATAGTTCACGCCGGGATTGTGCGAGACAGCTTGCCTTCGTTCCGTGGCGGCCGCCAGGCAGCGCAGGAACGCGTCGTTCTCGGCCGCCGCCTGGGCGGTGCCTGCCAGTTGCGCGACGACATTGGGCGGCAAATCCGCCTCGTTGACAAATGCCCAGTTCATCCACCGGCAACGCACCTCGGTGCCCGATTCTGCGTAATTCGCCTTCGACTTCCGAAGTGTGCGACTGTCGCGATCGACGTCGTCGCGCTCCATGTACCAGCGCTGCCGAACATGAGCGCTCCATCCGGTCGAGCCGCTATACTCGGCGCCCGCCTTGCTCGGGTGAGCCAGGATCAGAACCGTCGCGTCGGCGTCGATCGCCATACGCTCGATGGCGGCGCAGAACGCCGCGACATCGTGCCGGACGTTCTCATTGCCGGGAAAGAAATGCGCCAGGTTATCAAGCACGATAAGCGCGGCGCCGCGTTCCTTGGCGCAAGCCACGATGCCAAGGGCAACCGGTGAAAGCCGGAACTGGTTGTTCTGATCGTAGAAGCCCAGCTCGACGTTCGTATGGCCGACCAGTGACGACAGCATCGCCGGCGCCGCGCCGATCGGGACGCCCAGCGCCTGATTTATGGCGCGCTGCCGGCGCCACAATTCGTTCTCGTCATCTTCGCAGCTCACATAGAGCGCGCCGGCATGCTCGACGTTGAGGCCCAGAAACGAGCGCCCGGCGGCAACGCATGTTGCCAGCTGCTGGGCGAGCAGCGATTTGCCGACGCCATCCTCGCCGACCAGCAAGGCGCCGGTTGCCCGGGCAAGCCACCCGTCAACGACAAAGCGCCGCGCCGGCGGCTCCTTCTCGTACCACAGCGTCGCATCAATGAGCGGGAGTTCCCAGGCAGACGCCGGGTAGAGCGGGGTTACGGTGCTCATTGCCGGCTCTCCGCATCGCAATCTGGCGCCGTTTTCTCAGGCGACGACGAGGCGTAACGCGGACATAACTCGGACACGGCTACCGCGAGCGGTTCCGCGAAACGTGCTAAGCTATTGAAAAATTGGTCGGGGAGAGAGGATTCGAACCTCCGGCCCCTGCCTCCCGAAGACAGTGCTCTACCAGGCTGAGCTACTCCCCGACCGGACCGTGCGCCGAGGCGCGCGGAGGCAAGGAGGGTGCCTATAGGGGCGACAAGGCGTGGTGACAAGCGGTGGAATGCGATAGCGGATTCGGCGGCTGGTCAGCCGCCGCGCGCCGCGATCATTTCGGCGATGCCGGTGAATTTCTCACGCGGAGCGCCGTCGCGTGCCCGTGCCACTTCCGCCGCCTCGATCTTCTGCCAGTCGCGGAAGGTGACGACGTCGGCCGCCCGCTCGGCGAGCAATGTATCGAGGCCGGGGCGCCCGGTTTTGCCGCTGGCCGCACCGGTGTCGGCGGCGATCAGTTCGACCACGGCATAACCGTCAGGCCGGTTGGTGCCGATCGTACCGGTCGGCCCGCGCCGCGCCCAGCCGACGCAATAGAGGCCGGGCAGGATCCGGCCGTCGGTGTTGGCGAAACGGCCGCGGCCATGTTCGTAGGGTACGCCCGCGATCGGCGGGGTGCGGTAGCCGATGCAGGTGACGACCAGCGACGCCTCGATCGCATAGGTCTCGCCGGTGCCGACTGAACGCAGGTCGTCGGTCAGCCGCGTCCGTTCGACGATGACCCGCTCGGCGTGGCCGTCGCCCTCGACAGCCACCGGCATCGCGAAGAAATCGAAATCGATCGCGATCGGCTTGCCCTTGTGCGGGGCGGCGGCAAAATCGCGCAGGTGGGTGACCGCCTTGCGCATGCCCGGCTCGAGCAGGGCGTCGTCGCCCTCGGGCGGGAAGTCCGCCGGATCGACCACCGGCTGCGCGCGCGCCAGCTGGCCCAGTTCGCCCAGTTCCTTCGGGGTCATCGCAATCTGGTGCGGGCCGCGGCGGCCGAGGATGTGAATGTCGCGCACCCGCGCCTGCTCCAGCGCCTCCAAGGCATGGGCGACGATGTCGGAGCCGGCGAACTCCGCCGGTGTTTTGGCCAGGATGCGGGCAACGTCCAGCGCGACATTGCCGTTGCCGATGACGGCGACGCCGGGGCCGGCGAGCGGCGGGGCAAGGTCGGCGAAATCGGGGTGGCCGTTATACCAGCCGACGAAGGCGGCGGAGCCGATGACGCCGGGCAGGTCCGCGCCGGGGACGTCCAGTGGCCGGTCGTGCGGCGCACCGGTCGCCAGCACCACCGCGTCGTAAAGCTGCTGTAGCTCGGCGACGGTCACGTCCTCGCCGACCGTCACGTTGCCGACGAAGCGGACATTGTCGGTCAGCGCGACCTGTTCGTAGCGCTTGGCGACGGCCTTGATCGACTGGTGGTCGGGGGCAACGCCGAACCGGATCAGCCCGTAGGGCACCGGCAGCCGGTCGATGACATCGACGCGCACCGCGTCGCCGAAGGTCTTGAGGCACGCCTCGGCGGTGTAATAGCCCGCCGGCCCAGAACCGATCACCGCGACATGCCGCATGCCAGACCGTCCTCCCGCCATGTTATCTGACGGGATGCTAGCGTGAGGCGGGGCAAGCGCAAGCAAAAGCGCGGCGCCCTCGCCGGTCAGCGAAGGCGCCGCGCCTTACGTTTGCCAATGCGTGCGTGCGATCAGCGCGCCAGCGGCGCGGCGTCGGCCGCATTCTCCGGCAGGCCGCCAAGCTGGGTGACCAGCTTGGTATAGGCGTCGAGATAGGCAAGAACGATGACCTGGCCGATTTCGGTGTTCTGGTAGCCGCCGCCGCCGGCCGCGGCGAGGCCGCCCATCCAGCCAGCGCCGCCGCCGGCACCGAAACTCAGGTCGGACTTGCGGGCATAGCCCTCGACCAGCGCCTCTTCCTCCGTCGTGCGGGCATTGACCACTGACAGGGTGACGTTGGCTTCCTTCTTCTTGATCGAGATGCCGCCGGCAATGGCGCCAATCGTCGACCGGCCGAGGAAACCGCCGAGCACACCGCCCAGCGCGTTGCCGCCGGAATTGTTATTGGAGCTGACGATATCGGGCTGCAGGAAATAATCCGCCGCCTTCACCTGGCCCTTGCCCAGATTCGATCCGGCCTGAAGCTCGCCCGAATCGGCCATGGCGCGTTCCATGTTGCGGCTGGCCATGCTGCGGCCACGGTTGACCAGGCCGAAGCAGCCGGACTTCTGGACGAAGACCTTGATGATCGCTTCCGGGCTGCCGAGGCTCAGCTCGCGCCACCACTGGTTGTCCGGCTCGACGATGGCGATGGTGCCCAGCCGCTTGGTGCAAATCGGAATTTCCTGGGTGCCCTTGGTCTGTGCCTGGCGGCCAGACGAACCCTTCTTCTGCGCCAGTGCCGGCGCCGCGGTGGCGACGAGCGAGGCAGCGGCGACGGCGGTGATGATCTTACGCACGATTTTTCCCCCCAAAGGCGGTGGCAGTAAAAAAGAAACACGCCCGTATTTTCCGTGGCGCGGCACGCGGCCATATGCGATCCGAACTATATTATCGGTTAACCGCGAGGGCCGATCAAGTATTTGCTGTCGGCTGGGGTGGCAACTCACCTCTCCTTTTGGCAAGCGCCGGCGCCGGTGCTATCGGCGGCGCTCCTTTCTCTGAAAGAATGACCCGAACTGTGGCCGCTTCGCTCGAAAAAATCCGTAATTTCAGTATTATCGCCCATATCGATCACGGCAAGTCGACACTCGCCGACCGGTTGATCCAGCGCACCGGCGGCCTGACCGCGCGCGAGATGAGCGCCCAGGTGCTCGACAATATGGATATCGAGAAGGAACGTGGCATCACCATCAAGGCGCAGACCGTGCGCCTCGACTGGAAGGGTCAGGACGGCGAAACCTATGTTCTGAACCTGATGGACACGCCGGGGCATGTCGACTTCGCCTACGAAGTGTCGCGCAGCCTCGCCGCCTGTGAAGGTGCGCTGCTTGTTGTCGATTCGGCGCAGGGGGTGGAAGCGCAGACGCTGGCCAATGTCTATCAGTCGATCGAGCATGATCATGAAATCATACCGGTTATCAACAAGATAGACCTGCCCGCCGCCGAACCGGAAAAGGTGCGGGCGGAGATCGAGGAGGTGATCGGCCTCGACGCGTCGGACGCGGTGCTGGCCAGCGCCAAGACCGGCATCGGTATCGATGCGATTCTTGACGCGATCGTCGCCCGTATCCCGCCGCCGAAGGGGGATGCCGCTGCGCCGCTGAAGGCGATGCTGGTCGACAGCTGGTACGACCCCTATCTGGGCGTCGTCATCCTCGTCCGCGTCGTCGACGGCACGATCCGCAAGGGTCAGGCGATCAAGTTCATGAACGCCGGCACCCAGCATCTGGTTGACCGGGTCGGTTGCTTCCGCCCGAAGATCGAGCAGCTGACCGAACTTGGGCCGGGTGAGATCGGCTTCATCACTGCCCAGATCAAGGAGGTCAGCCAGACCGCGGTCGGCGACACGATCACCGACGTCAAACGCCCTGCTGCCCAGCCGTTGGCAGGGTTCAAGGAAGTGCAGCCGGTGGTGTTCTGCGGACTGTTTCCGGTCGACGCCAACGACTTCGACAAGCTTCGCGAATCGATCTCCAAGCTGCGGCTTAACGACGCCAGCTTCTCGTTCGAGATGGAGACCTCGGCGGCGCTTGGCTTCGGCTTCCGCTGCGGCTTTCTCGGACTGCTCCATCTGGAGATCATCCAGGAAAGGCTGACCCGCGAATACGACCTTGACCTGATTACCACTGCGCCATCGGTGGTCTACAAGATCGGGCTGACCCACGGCGGCGGCGAGATCGAACTGCACAACCCGGCCGACATGCCGGACCCCAACCGGATCGAGCTGATCGAGGAGCCGTGGATTGAAGCGACGATCTACGTCCCCGACGAATATCTGGGCGGGATATTGAAGCTGTGCCAGGACCGGCGCGGTATCCAGAAGAACCTGACCTATGTCGGTGGACGCGCCCAGCTGACCTACGAACTGCCGCTGAACGAAGTGGTATTCGATTTCTACGACCGGCTGAAATCGATCAGCCGCGGCTATGCGAGCTTCGACTATCATCAGATCGGCCACCGGGCGGGCGATCTGGTCAAGATGAGCATCCTGGTCAACAACGAGCCGGTCGATGCGCTCAGCATGATCGTCCACCGCGCCGCCGCCGAGGCGCGCGGTCGCCACATGTGCGAGCGTCTGAAGGACCTGATCCCCCGCCATCTGTTCAAGATTCCGATTCAGGCGGCGATCGGCGGCAAGGTGATCGCGCGCGAGACAATCGCCGCGCTGCGCAAGGACGTGACCGCGAAATGCTATGGTGGCGACGCCAGCCGCAAGCGCAAATTGTTGGACAAACAGAAAGAGGGAAAGAAGCGGATGCGTGAGTACGGCTCCGTTTCGATCCCCCAGGAAGCGTTCATTGCCGCCCTTCGTATGGGTGATGAAGGCTGAGCAGGTGCAGCGGGTGATGCATTTCTGCAACGCATAAAGTGCGTTTTTCCAGTATCATAATTATCCCCTAAACTCTGTCACACTGCGGAAATATACCGCGGCCAATGAGGGCCCGCCGCAGCGATCCGCCGCGTAGACGGGCCGTACGAGCCCAAGGGGATAGCAAGATGAAAATGTACTACCTTTGCGGGGTGGCTTTTGCCGCCCTGACGATGCCGGCTGCCGCCGGCGCCCAGTCGACCGGGTCGGTCGATTTCGACAACGAGATCGTCGTTACCGCGATCACCAGCCGGGATGTCGGCGGCGTCGTCGTTCCGGATACCTCCAAGGCCAAGGCCGTCCTGACCCAGGAATTCATCCAGCGGCAGGTGCCGGGCCAGACGGTTAACGACATCATCAACCAGCTGCCCGGCGTCAGCTTCCAGAACAACGACCCGTTCGGATCGGCCGGCGGCAAAATGTTCATTCGCGGCTTCGACAACAGTCGCATCAGCCAGACGTTCGACGGTATTCCGCTGAACGATTCGGGCAACTACGCCCTCTATTCGAATCAGCAGCTTGATCCGGAACTGATCGAGCAGGTCAACGTCAACCTCGGCTCGACCGACGTCGACAGCCCGACCGCCGCCGCCTCCGGTTCGACGGTCAACTACCGCACCCGGCTGCCTTCAGAGGATTTCAGTGTGAAGGTCGTCGGCTCCGCCGGCGATTTTAGCTTTTTCCGCGTGTTCGGCATGGTCGACACCGGCATCTTCACGCCGTGGGGCACCCGCGCCTTTTTCTCGGCGAGCAGCGCGACCAACGACACCGTCTACGGCAGCGGGCAGATCAACAAGAAGCAGTTCAACGGCCGCCTGTACCAGCCGCTCGGCTCCAGCGGCGACTTTATCTCGATCGCCGGCCACTGGAACGTCAACCGCAACAATTTTTTCGGCTCGGTGCCGCTGCGGCTCGACGCCAACCGCGTCGTCGGCCCGGCGAGCAGCAACCGCTTCCCGATCACCAGGGATGAGCGCTTCTACGAGATCGCGCCTTGTCAGGTCGACGTGCCGCAGGCTGGTGTCGCCGACACGCCGAACAGCTGCGGCACCGTCTTCGATAATCGCTTCAACCCGTCGGACACCGGCAACATCCGTATCTCGTCGCGCTTTACCCTGGCCGACGGGCTGGTGCTGACCGTCGATCCCAGCTTCCAGTCGGTCAAGGCGAATGGTGGCGGTACCGTCACCGGTTTCGAATATGCCTATGTCAACGTACCCGGCACGCCTGGCTTCAACAGCCGCAATCCGGTCACCGGCCCGGGCGGCCTGTTCGGCTATATCGGTGGCAAGCCCTATGCCGGGATCGATCTGAACGGCGACGGCGACCTGCTCGATCAGGTATCGCTGCTCGCGCCCAGTCAGACGCGGACCAAGCGGTACGGCGTGATCGCGTCGCTGCGCTACGACATCAGTGACGCGCACAGCGTCCGTGTCGCTTATTCCTATGATCGGGCGCGTCACCGCCAGACCGGGCAGGTCGGCTATCTCCAGCGGGACGGACGGCCGTTCACCGTCTTCCCGATCGACGATCCGATCGCGGACCTGAACGGGCATATCCTGCAGAAGCGCGATCGCCTGTCCTACGCGATCCTGAACCAGGTATCGGGCGAATATCGCGGCCGCTTCTTCGATGGCGGACTGATCGTCACCGCCGGCCTGCGTATGCCGTTCTTCAAGCGGGATCTGAACAATTTCTGCGCGACGACCAGCGATACCGGCTTCGTCGACTGCTTCGGCGACAATGCCGCCGACGCGGCGGCCTATGCCGCGGCCAATCCCAATTTCCAGGGGCCGCAGCAGCGGGTGCTGAAATATGACAAGCCGCTGCCTAACGTCGGGCTGACCTACAACATCAGCAACCAGTTCTCGCTGTTCGGCAATTACTCGAAGGGCCTGCAGGTTCCGGGCACCGACAATCTGTACAACGCGTTCTTCTTCCCGGCGAATACGCCCTCGGCCCGGCCGGTGCCGGAATCGACGGATAATTTCGATGTTGGCGTCCGCTACCGCTCTGGCCGGGTTCAGGCGCAGGTCAGCGGCTGGTACACCAAGTACCAGAACCGGCTGGCGGCGGCGTATGATCCCGATACCGACCGGACTCTGTACCGCAACCTCGGAACCGTCGACAAATATGGCGTCGACGGCAGTATCGCCTACAGCCCGGTGCGCGACCTGACCGTCTATGTCTTCGGCTCCTATCTGAAGTCGAAGATCAAGGACGACGTTCTGGTCGGTGAGGTTGCCGGCGTGAAAACCTACCTGCCGACCGGCGGCAAGCGCGAAAGCGGGGCGCCGGAATATACGTTCGGCGGCCGCGTCCAGGGCTCGCTCGGTCCGCTTGAACTGGGCGTGCAGGCGAAACGTACCGGCCGGCGCTGGGTGAACGATCAGAATACCCCGGTCTACCAGACGATCGGCGGCGTCCGCACCGAGGTCTACGGCGCGACCGCCCCGGCCTATACGCTGATCGACATCGACGCCCGGCTGCCGCTCGGCTTCCTGGGGCTGAACGACACAACCTACCTGCAGTTCAACGTGACCAACCTGTTCGACAAACTTTATGTCGGCGGCTTTGATGGCACGATGGATAACGGCAAGGTCACCAACGCCCAGATTGGCGCGCCGCGCACCTTCATCGGCACGCTCGTCGTCGGCTTCTGATCGGCTGAACCGCCCCGCAAAGGCCGTCGCTCCTCTTCGGGGGCGGCGGCTTTTCCGGGGTCAGGCGGTTTCGGTCTTTTTCACGTACATGCTGTTTTTCGGCGCGGCGGTCACCCGACGGAGCATCGGTTCGAAAAAGCTGAGCGGCGCGGTGTCATAGGCGGGGTCGAACGCCGCCTGATCGTACTTCTCGCAGAATTCGGCGCATGCCTCGAAATGCGGATGGCCGCGGAAATGTTCGCGCATGTCGCGGTCGAGGCCAAGGTGGTGGAAGAAATAATAGCCCTGAAACACGCCGTGCTGGGCGCAGATCCAGTGCAGCTCCTCCGACACGAACGGCTTCAGGATCGCCGCTGCCATATCCGGGTGGTTGTAGCTGCACAAAGTGTCGCCGATATCGTGGAGCAGCGCCATCACGATATAGTCCTCGTCGCGACCGTCACGGTGGGCGCGGGTCGCGGTCTGCAGCGAATGCTGCAGCCGGTCGACGGGAAAGCCGCCATAGTCGCCGTCGAGCAGGGTCAGATGGGCGATCAACCGGTCGGCCAGTTTGCCGGCGAACGGCATGAAATGCCCCGCGATGATCGCCCAGTCCTCGCGCGTTCCCTCGGTCATCGCGGCAAAGCGCGCGCGATCGGCGTGGGTGTCCCCGGCCATGATCCGCCTCCTCTCGACCTGTATGTCGGGCGCCAGTCTAACGCGAAGGCGCCCGACGTACAGGGGGCAGGTGGGGGGGGCGGGCCGGTGCCTCCCCCCTAACGAAGAACCCCGCCGCTACGCCACCTGGGCGAAACGCAGCAGGTCGACCATGCTGAAATCGTCGCCTTTCTTCGATGCGTCGACGGTCGGCAGGAACGGTTGCCATTCCGGGTCCTGCGACAGGTAGGAGGCGCGGTCGCCCTGGATCAGGCCGAGGAACACCTCCGCGACGATCCGCGCGCCGACCGGGCCGAGCCGCTCGCCATTCTCGACCACCGCCGCCTCGCGCAGGATGTAGAACCACAGCGGGGTACGGTCGTCCAGCCCGTGCGGCTTCAGGTCGGACAGGTCGCCCTTCGACAGCACCGGCAGCTTCATCGCGCTCGCCACCCGCTGGCCGGACGGCAATGAGAAGGTCAGGTGGCGCAGCAGATTGCGCTGGGCGAGCGATGATGGGTTCGCCTTCGCGTCCGGGTGCGGAACCACCGATCCGGGCAGCTTGAACAGCGCGGTCGACAGGGTGGTGTCGATCTTCTTGTTCGGCTTCACATTGCCATCGTGGAAATCGAAGAAGGTCGGCCAGTCGACGAAGCGGCGCGGCGCCCGGCAGCCGCCGGACAGGTCGTCCGGGTCCATCGGGTCGGACGGTGTCGGGGTAAAAATCATCGCGAAGAACGGCGTGTTGCCGGGGTTGCCGGTAAAATTGGCGCGGTAGGACGGCCGAATTTGGCTGTGGCCGAAACGATAGGCCGCGACGGAGAATTCGACCGGGATGAACGGTTCGTTGTGCCATTTGTAGAATGTGCGACCGTTCTGCATGATGTCGTCGACCACCGCCGCGCCGCACGTCTTCTTCAGGAATTCGTGGATGACCATCCATTGATAGTGCCAGCGAACGATGCGCTGCGCCTCGGCGAACACGTCGCCGGGCACGGTCAGCTTGATCTTGGTGCGGACATAGTCGACCGCGGCGTTGTGGAATTGCAGGAAGGCGACCTGCAACTGCGAGATGATCAGATTCTCGTCGTCGCGCGGGTCGCCGATCAGCGCGACGCGCTGGCTGTTGCGCGGCACATCGTTCCGATCGGGGATGCCGGTCGGCTCGAGCAGGAACTTGATGCCCTGGCCGGCACCCTGATCGTAGAGGTGCGGGCTGCCACCCGGTCCGGCGCCGTAGACATTGTCGAGGCCCAGGCTGGGGGTACGGAAATTGGCGATCTGTTCCGGGTCGGACTGCCGTTCCAGGCTCGACGTCGGGTCGGCGGTAATGTCATGGTCGAGGAACTGGCCGAGAAAGGTGAAGCCGGCCGACAGCGTCGGGTTGTCGCTGTTCTTCGCCGACAGACTGGCGTCGGTGATCAGCTTCTGCGGTCCCTCGCTCAGCTTGTCTTTCGCGTCCATGATCCCGCCGGCCTTGCCGATGTCGAGCAGGGCGGCGCGGATATCGGGCGTGTCTGCGGCGAATGGCGGCAGCTTGCCGAACATTCGGCCGAAGCGGCCTGAGTCATAATATTGCGATCGAGGTGGAATGATATCGTGCGGATAAACGCCGTGACGCGCCATAGTTAATCTCCCGTAAACTCAGTGTCGTTTCGAGAGACATCTTGCCGATGTACTTATAGTCAGCGCGACCTGATCGGAGCCTATGCTTATTGTGGACAGGCCAACAACGATCAATTGTGCCTCGGGCGGTGTTTCGCGCCAGGCCGCCCGGCGCGGTCGCCGAAGCGAGCGACGTGGCTGGCGATCGAGGCCGGATGTCCGCTTCAAACCCGCCTCCGAATCGACTAGACCAGCCGGCGATGGCGACGATCGGCCTTAGCGCGAAGCCCTTTTTCGACGACAAGAACCGGGCTTTCTGGAACCTCCAGACCGCCGGCTGGGCCGCCTATTTCCTGTTGCGGACGCTGTCCGGCTTCGCCAACGGGCTGACGATTTCCTTCCTGATCCCGGTCGCGGTGTCGACGGCGACCGGCTATTCGCTGACGCTGGTGCTGGCGGCGGTGTTCCGCGCGCTGCTCAACCGCGCGCCGATCGTGACGTGGAGCGCATCGATCGCGGCGCTGGCCGTCGCCGCGGCCACCTATTCGCTGATCGACGCATGGATCTTCAACACCATCCAGCGCCCCGGCGCGATCTTCGAGGTGCGGCTGCTGCTCGGCACGATCTTCCTCGACGCGATGGTCATCATCGGCTGGTCGGCGCTCTATTACGCGATCAACTTCTATCTGGTGGTCGAGGACCAGGCCGATCAGCTGACCCGGCTGGAAACGCAGGCGTCGACCGCGCAGTTGGCGATGTTGCGCTATCAGCTCAACCCCCATTTCCTGTTCAACACCCTCAACTCTATCTCGACGCTGGTGTTGCTGAAGCAGACGGAGCGGGCCAACGCGATGCTGTCGCGGCTGTCTTCCTTCCTGCGCTACACGCTGGTCAACGAACCGGCGGCGGCGGTCACGCTGGAACAGGAGATAGAGACGCTGAAACTCTATCTGGAGATAGAGAAGATGCGCTTCGAGGACCGGCTGCGCACCGGCTTCGAATGCGATCCGGCCGCCGCCAAGGCGTTGCTGCCGTCGCTGCTGCTTCAGCCACTGGTCGAAAATGCGATCAAATATGCAGTCACGCCGAAGGAGGAAGGGGCAGACATCGCGGTGACAGCACGGCTGGTCATCGATCGCGTCCACATCACCGTGGCCGACACCGGGCCGGGCTTGAATGACCGGCGCAAAAGACCCAGCTATTCCACAGGAGTCGGTTTGGCGAATATCCGCGACCGTTTGGCGCAGGCCTATGGCGCGGATCATCGGTTCGAGGCGAAGGCGCGTCCAGGTGGCGGTTTTGCGGTGACGATCGAGATCCCGTTCCAGACCGGAGAACAACCTAAGGTAGCTGCATGACCATCAGAACCATTCTGGTCGACGACGAATCCCTGGCGATCCAGGGGCTGGCGTTGCGTCTGGAGGCCCATGACGATGTCGAGATCGTCGAAACCTGCTCGAACGGCCGTGAGGCGATCCGGGCAATCAAGACCCACAAGCCCGATCTGGTCTTCCTCGATATCCAGATGCCCGGCTTCGACGGCTTTTCCGTCGTCCAGGGCCTGATGGAGGTGGAACCGCCGCTGTTCGTGTTCGTCACCGCCTATCAGGACCATGCGATCCGCGCGTTCGAGGCGCAGGCCGCCGATTATCTGATGAAGCCGGTTGAAGAGGAGCGCCTGGCCGACACGCTCGACCGCATCCGCCAGCGCCTGGCCGAGAAGCGTGGCGTCGAGGAAATCGGCCGGCTGAAGGAGGTGCTGGCAGAGGTCGCGCCGGAAACGGCGGCGGAAATGGCGGAAGGGGACGATGCGCCCGCCGCCAGCCGCTTCGAAAAACTGATCAACATCAAGGACCGCGGCCAGATCTTCCGGGTCGACGTCGATACGATCGAGCGGATCGACGCCGCCGGCGATTACATGTGCATCTACACCGGCGACAACACGCTGATCCTGCGCGAAACGATGAAGGATCTCGAAAAGCGGCTCGACCCGCGCCGTTTCCAGCGTGTCCACCGCTCGACCATCGTCAATCTCGATCTCGTCAAGCAGGTGAAGCCGCACACCAACGGCGAGTGCTTTCTTGTCCTCGATTCCGGCGCGCAGGTGAAGGTCAGCCGCAGCTACCGCGACGTCGTCGCCCGTTTCGTCCACTAGTCCGTGTTGACAAAGGGGATTCCCAAGCGGTTCGAGTTTTGATTCAGGGCTTCTTTTTGGGGAGCAGTCATGGGTCGCCGGGATTTGTCGGATGCGGAATGAGCGCTGATCGGGGCCGCTGTTGCCGTCCGAGCGGGGACGCTGGGCCCGTCCGGCGGGCGATAAACCGACGGTTCCTGAACGGGACACTTCATGTGTGTGCTGCGGGTCGGCTGCCCCCGGCGCGATATGCACGAGCGCTATGGCAAATGGAACTCGGTCTATGTCCGGTTCCGGCGCTGGACCGAACAAGGGGTTTGGGATGGTCTGCTGCAAACACTGGTAGATCTGGGACTCACCGACGACTGGCAGCACATGATCGACAGCACCACGGTCCGCGGCCATTCCCGGCCGTGGGCGGAAAAGGGGGGATTCTGCGAACGCCTTTGGTCGATTACGCGGCGGCTTTACGTGCAAGGTCCACGCCCGCCCGGACAATCAGGGACGCCCTCTGGGCTTCCTCCTGACCGACGGCGAAGCATCGGATGACGCCGCCGCCGAACCGCTGATGAAAACCCCGGTCGCCAGGCCCAGGGCGCTGCTCGCCGATAAGGGCTATGACGGTGATCGCTCCCGCGAAAGTCTGTTGATCCAGGGCATCCCGCCGCGCTCGAACCGCAAGGCGCCTGAGCATCCCGACTGTCGGCGCTACAAGAATCGCAACCGCATCGGGCACATGTTCGGCAAGCTCGAGCACCAGCGCCGCAGCGCCACACGCTACGACAAATCCATCCTGTCCTTCGAGAGCTTCCTCAACCTCGCCGCCGCCCGAATATGGCTGCCACCCTTTGTCAGCACGGACTAGAGTTTGACCAGCATTTTCCCGGTATTGGCGCCAGAGAACAGGCCGAGGAACGCGTCGACCATGCTGTCCAGCCCGTCATGCACCGTTGTCCTGGCCGTCACCTTCCCGGCCAGTACCCACCCGGCCATCTCCTGCACGAAGGCGGGCATCTCACTCAGGAAATCAGTGTAGATGAAACCCTGCATGCGGATCCGCGCCGGGATGGTGCGGATCAGGTATTTCAGGGTCAGCGCGCCGCCGTCGTTGTAACGGTCGATCATCCCGCAGATCGCGAAGCGCGCATTCTGCCGCGCCAGCGCGAAGGCGGCATCCAGATGCTCGCCGCCGACATTGTCGAAATAGACGTCGATCCCCTTGGGCGCCGCCGCGGTCAGCTGGTCCAGCACGTCGCCCGCCTTGTAGTCGATGCACGCATCGGCGCCCAGTTCGCGCACCCAGGCGCATTTGGCGGCACCGCCGGCCGAGCCGATCACCGTCATGCCCTTCAGCTTGGCGATCTGGACGACGGCGGAACCGACCGCCCCGGCCGCCGCCGACACGAACACGACGTCGCCCGCCTTCGCTTCGGCGACCCGCAGCAGCCCGAAATAGGCGGTGCCGCCGGTCAGCCCCAGATTGTGCAGCCAGGCTTCATCCGGCACGCCCAGCGCCGGCAGCTTCTGCGCCATCGTCTCGGCGCCGATCACCGCCTCGTCGCGCCACCCGGCCATGTGCAGCAGCTTGTTGCCGACCGCATAGGCGGGGTTGCGGCTCTCGATCACTTCGCCGACCGCGCCGCCGTCCATCGGCGCGCCGATCTGGAACGGCGGCACATAGCTTTTCACGTCGTTCATCCGCCCGCGCATATAGGGGTCGACCGACAGCCACAGGTTGCGCACCCGCGCCTGCCCCTCGGCCAGCGGCGCGTCGGGCAACGCTTTCAATTCGAAATTGTCGATCGTCGGCATGCCCTGGGGCCGGGACGCCAAATGCCATGCGCGCGCCATCGCTCTCTCCTGTTCACCGCTCGATAATCCGTCTTATTCCGAAACCGATCGCTACACCAAGCAAAAGCGGGCCGCCTGCGCCCATGCGGCGGCGTTTGACAGGCCGGCCGCCGAACGGCACTGTCGCCTGACCGCAATCACGACCGAGAGGAGTTAGAGGACGCGCCCTGGTGCATGGGCGCCGTCGATGAACTTTGTCATGACCGGCCTTGCCCCCACCGCCTTCGCCCTGCCCTTCCTTGCCGACACGCCGCCCTGGGCGGAAACGCTCGTCGGCCTTGCCGTGCTCGCCACGGTCGGCTTCCTCGCCAACCTGGTCGTCAAGAAGGTTGTCCTGCGTCTCGCGCTGCGCTTCCTGCCGGCGGACGGGCCGACCCCGGCGCCCATCGTCGCGCGGCTGGCCAACATCGTCCCCGCGGTCATCATTGCGCGCGGCATAG
This sequence comes from Sphingomonas flavalba, assembly GCF_047553045.1. Classification (GTDB taxonomy): domain Bacteria; phylum Pseudomonadota; class Alphaproteobacteria; order Sphingomonadales; family Sphingomonadaceae; genus Sphingomonas_L; species Sphingomonas_L flavalba_A. The sequence goes on from NZ_CP180208.1 coordinate 3,158,930, forward strand.
ACGCAGTGCCACACCTCCACGCCGGCGTTGCCGGCCTCGTCCGCAACGGCGTCAGCGTGTTCGTCATCCTGACCATCGTTCTGGCGATCAGCGCCGCGCTCGATCTGGTCAACCAGCTCTATCAGCGCCGGCCGGACGCGGCGAGCCGGCCGATCAAGGGCTATGTCCAGGTCGTCAAGATCCTGCTGTTCGTCGCCGCCGCGATTCTGATCGTCGCGACGCTGATGGACCAGTCGCCGCTGCTGCTGCTCTCCGGCCTCGGCGCGATGGCGGCGGTGGTCATGCTGGTGTTCAAGGACACGATCCTGTCGCTGGTCGCCTCCGTCCAGCTCACCTCCAACGACATGCTGCGCGTCGGCGACTGGATCGAAATGCCGCAGCTCAACGCCGACGGAGACGTGATCGACATCGCGCTGCACACGGTGAAGGTGCAGAACTGGGACAAGACGATCACCTCGATCCCGACCCACCGGCTGATCACCGAAAGCTACAAGAACTGGCGCGGCATGGCGGAATCGGGCGGGCGGCGGGTCAAGCGCGCGCTTCTGCTCGACCAGAACAGTGTCCGTTTTCTCGACGCGGAAGAGCAGGCGGCGCTGCGCCGTTTCGCGCTGCTCGACGCCTATCTCGACAGCAAGCAGACGGAACTGGATGCATGGAACGCCCGCCTCGCCACCGACGGGCGCGATCCGGTCAACAGCCGGCGGATCACCAACATCGGCACCTTCCGCGCCTATGTGATCGCCTATCTCCAGGCGCATGGCCGCATCGCGCAGGACATGACCCAGCTCGTCCGCCAGCTCCAGCCGACGCCGCAGGGCCTGCCGCTCGAAATCTACTGCTTCACCAACACCACCGCCTGGGCCGCCTATGAATCGATCCAGGCGGACATCTTCGATCACCTGCTGGCGATCCTCCCCGAATTCGGCCTGCGCCTGTTCCAGGAACCGAGCGGCCTGGACCTCCAGAACGCCCTCTCGGCAACCTGATCCGCCCGATCCGATAAAAGCCGACACGGCACCTGCAATCACGCGTCCAGCATAGCGTGCCCGGCGCGCACGCCCCGTGCGCCGGCACCACACCCGGACTCGTATCGGAAGGCTCCAAGGCGCGCGTCCGGCCACAACACGGTTGATATAAATTTAATCGTATTTTATCAGATATTTAAATCGGCGACTCGCCAAATTCCATACCGAATCGGGTGCGTCAGTCAAACGGACGCGAGGGGCAGCGGGAGATATGGCGAACCAGCCGGATAATGCAGCGCCGGCCGGAAAATCAACTGATTTTCAGGTGATTGGCGGCGCCGGCATGGAGAATGCCCGCCTTGGGGCATGGCTGATCCTGTGGATCGCACTCCCCAACGCCGCCCTTGCCCTGCTCTGGATGATTGGCAGCCCGCCGCGCTATCCCGAAATCATTGCGACAGGGCTGATCGGCCTCACGGTCAGACGAGCGAAACCCCTGGTTATCGCCTTCGCTTTCGCGGCAACCATGGTTTACTCAATACTCCAATTCATCTCCCGCCTTTTCAATCTTTCACCGGTCGAACTGGCCACGTCCGCCCGGTTCCTCACCGAACTCCGCCCGTCTGAGGCGCCCGTCTATATCGGGGTATTCGCCGTGGTCGTCGCCACACTGCTCGCCGGCGCGCTGGCAGCGCGGAACAGCATGGCCTTCATTGCGACGCGCTCGCTGCTGATCGCGGCGGCCGCGACATTGTTGCTCGCCGCGGTCGACTTCCTCGTCGTGAGCCAGAACAAAGGCAGCTATAAGCGAGACGCGCCGGACAACGCCGCTTTTCAGTCGGGCGTGCGGCAAAGCGGCTTTCTCGCTCACACGGGTGAGGGCCGCCACCTCATCCTGATCGCCGTCGAAGCCATGGGCGCCCCGCGCGATCATATGCTGACGACGCGACTTTTTGCACCGCTGCAGGCGGATGCCGTCGCCGCCCGCTATCTGGTCACACAGGGCACAAGCCTTTTTTACGGATCGACGACCAACGCCGAGATCCGGGAGCTTTGCGGCCGGTGGGGCAGGTATGATCCGCTACTCGAAAAGGCTGATTCGACCTGCCTGCCGTTTCGGCTTGCCAGACAGCACTACCAGACAACCGCCATACACAGTTTCGATGCCGGCTTTTTCGATCGCGCCCGCTGGTATCCAAAGGTGGGCTTCCAGCACATGCTGTTCCGGGACGCGCTGCTGCAATCCGGCGTCACCCCCTGTCCGGGGCTGTTCCCTGGCGCCTGCGACCGCGACATACCCGCGCTGATCGCCCGCCGCCTCAAAACCGCGCCCCAGTCGCAATTCATCTATTGGCTGACCCTGAACTCCCATTTCCCCGTGCCAAGCCTGGCGGCGCTGCACACCGCGCGTTGCACCGCGCTGGGCAAGGACTTGTCCGCCAACAGACCTATGGTCTGCCGCATGTTCAAGCTATGGCATGAGGTGTTCGCCGGCCTCGCGCGCGAAATCACCGCCGCCGATTTCCCGGAAGCCGACATACTGATCGTCGGCGACCACCGGCCGCCCTATTATGACCGCAAACAGCGGGAGATGTTCGAAACGGACACAGTCCCATGGCTACTGCTGCGCGCCCGGCGGCGCCGCCCGGTCAGTCGCCGCAAGGCTCTGCCCGGTCTGTCGGTCGACACGTCCGGGCGCCAGGATACGGCTGCCGTGGCGATGAGCGCACATCACGCCGAATGGAACGCGCCGCTGCCATAACATGGCCATGCAGAGGCCGGCGGTGACGCCGTCATCCACCGCTCGCGGCGGCTACGCAGAACGCGGCCCCTGCGTTCGCCCCCTTCCGGCGGATTGCAATCCAACACCCGGTTCGCGATGTAGGCGCGTCGAAATCCGACGCTTCGCCCCGCTGCCCGTAAGGAGGGCCGCCATGCTGAAACCCGTCTTCGCCGCCAACATATTCGCCGGCCATCGGCGTTGCGCCCAGCCCGCGTTTCACGCCCCGCCCGTACCACGATCGGCGCGGGCCTGATCGCGACCGCCAGCCCGGCGGGCGCCTCGCCGCGCCTCGCCACCGTCGACGCCGTGCGCGGCGCGGCGGTGATGGGCATATTGTTGCTCAACATCATCGCCTTCGCGATGCCCGGCTACGCCTATGTCGACCCGCAGTATTACGGCGGCGCGACCGGCGCGAACTTCTTCGCCTGGGCGGGCGCCTACATTCTCGCCGACGGCAAGATGCGCGGCCTGTTCACCATGCTGTTCGGCGCCAGCATGCTGCTGGTCGCCGATCGGGCGCTGGCCGGCGGGGAACACCCGGCGCGGGTGCATTATGCGCGGATGGGCTGGCTGCTGGTGATCGGCATGCTCCACGCCTGGCTGGTCTGGGCCGGCGACATCCTGGTGCTCTACGCGCTGTGCGGCGCCGTCGCTTTTCTCGCCTGGCGGCTGCCCGCGCGCACGCTGTTCGCCATCGCCGTCGCGCTGTTTGCCGCGAAGCTCGCGGTCGGCGCTCTCCAGTACGACGCCGCCGCGCGCTACGAGGCGGCGGCCACCGCCCCGGCGGCCGACCCGGCCCTGCGGGCGCGCTGGCAGGCCTACCGCGATTCGATGGCACCACCGCCCGCCACCGCCGCCGAAGACCTCGCCGCCTATCGCGGCGGCTGGGCCAGCGTGCAGGCGGCGCGCGGCGACACCGCGCGCGACTATCAGCAACGTATCCTGCCGCTGGCCGTCCCGGACACGCTGGCGCTGCTCGCGCTCGGCATGGCGCTGTTCCGCACCGGCTTCTTCAGCGGCACGTGGGCCAGGCGGCGCTACCGGCAAGTCGCGCTCGCCGGCTACCTTATCTGCATACCGCTCTATCTGCCGCTGGTCGTCTGGATCACCGGCACCGCCTTCTCACCGGTCACCCTGCTGATGACGGAGGCGCTGCACCTGACCCTGCTGCGCCCGCTGCTGACCGTCGCCGACGCGGCACTCGTCATCCTGTTCGTGCAGTCCGGCCGCGCCCGCTGGCTGGCGGAGCGGCTGACGGCGGCCGGGCGCATGGCGTTTTCCAATTACATCGGCACCAGCCTGGTCTGCACCCTGTTCTTCTACGGCTACGGCCTTGGCTGGTACGGCTGGCTGGAACGCTGGCAGTGCTACGGCGTCGTCGCCGGCGTGTGGCTGCTGATCCTGCTCTGGTCGAAACCCTGGCTCGACCGATTCGCCTATGGGCCGCTCGAATGGCTGTGGCGTTCGCTCGCGCGCGGCCGGCTGCAACGCTTCCGCCACAACTGATCTCTTGCAATCTATTCGCAATAGCCGTATTCCAATTGCGAGAGAGAGGGCGAAACCAATGGTCGTCTGCGTTTGCAACGCAATACGGGAAAAGGACGTGCGAGAGGCCGCCCGTCAGGGCTGTGGCGACCCGCTTTCCGCCTATGCCAGCCTCGGCCGCCGGCCCCGTTGCGGCCAGTGTGTCCCGTTCGCGCGAGAGATTATCACTGAAGAACGGGCTACTGCATAACGCTCTCAACTGAACAAACCGCGGATTTCCGCGGTTTTTTCGAGTGATTCTTCCGCCCGGCGCGGCTATGATGCGCGCCTGCGGAAGGAGAATGTCATGCAGGGTGACGCCAAGGTCATCGAGTATCTGAACGACGCGCTCAAGAATGAGCTGACGGCGATCAACCAGTATTTCCTGCACTACCGCCTGCTCGACCACTGGGGCGTGAAGCGCCTCGCCAAGTTCGAATATGGCGAGTCGATCGACGAGATGAAGCACGCCGACAAGCTGGCGGAGCGCATCCTGTTCCTCGACGGGCTGCCGAATTTCCAGATGCTCGGCCGGCTGCGCATCGGCGAATCGGTCGAGGAAATTCTGAAGGCCGACCTCGCGCTGGAAAATGAGGCGATTCCGCTGCTGCGCGACGGCATCGCCCACTGCGAAAGCGTGCGCGACTATATCACCCGCGAATTGCTGGAAGACATTCTCGCCAATGAGGAAGAACATGTCGACACGCTGGAACGCCAGTTCGACATGATCCGCCAGATGGGGTTGCAGAACTACATCCAGCTCCAGTCGAAGCCGGAAGACGACTGACCGACGGCGGCGGGGCGGCTTCAGCCCCGCCCCATCCCCTCGGCCAGCGCCTGCGCCTTGCGCCCGAAGGCGGGGCGGCGTTCGACCAGCGGGTTGGTTTCGCGATCGAACTGGGCCAGCGTTTCGGCGAATAACGGCTTCAGCCGCACCGCTTCCGCGATCAGCTCGTCCGGGGCCTGGTGCATCTCGACACAGCGCCGGGCGACCATCTCGATCGTCTCGGCGCTGTCGGCGACCTGCCCGGCGCCGAACTGCCGCGCCTCGCCCTTCAGCGTATGGGCGGGGACGACCAGCGCCGCGGCGTTGCCGGCGCGCAACGCCTCCTCGATCTGGGCGAGCGCCTTGGCGCCATCTTCCCGAAAATAGCCGAGAATCCGCACGAAATCGGCGCCCAGCTCGGCTCGCACCTGCTGGAACATCGCCCAATCGATCAAACTGCTTTCCTGTCCGGACACTGTCGCCCGCATCCTTCCCTGGCGGCCCCGCATCCAGCCATAGGGGGGAATGGTAAAAGGCCGGTTGATGCGCGGCCTCGCCCGGCGAATTTCAGGCCTCGCTTCGCCGCACCCGCGTGCCGGCGCCGATCGGCGTCTCCTCCGCCGTCACCGCCCAGCCGCGTTCGGCGGCCAGCGCGGCAATTTCGCGCGGGGCGGTGGGGTCGTCGGCGACGATCACCGCCTCCGTCGCGCCGCGCATCGCCTTGGCCAGCATCAGCGCCGGCCACGGGCAATGCATGCCGCGCGCGTCGATCATTTGCCGCCGAACGGGTTCTTCGGCGCGCGCAGGGTCAGCCGCACCGGCACCGCGCCAAAGCCGAGGTCGCGGCGGATGCCGTTCATCAGGTAGCGGCGGTAGCTTTCCGGCAACTGGTCCACCCGCGTGCCGAACAGCACGAAGCCCGGCGGCCGCGTCTTCGCCTGGGTCAGGTAGCGCAGCTTGATCCGCTTGCCGCCCGGCGCCGGCGGCGGGTTCTGCTCGATCGCCCGTTCGAACCAGCGGTTGAGCTGGCCGGTCGACACCCGCTTCGACCAGGCATCGCGCGCCGCGAACGCCGCTTCCAGCAACTGGTCGATGCCCTTGCCGGTCACCGCCGACACGGTCAGCACCGGCAGACCCCTGACCTGCGCCAGCCCGTCGTCGAGCGCGGCGCGCACGCCGTTGAACAGCGCGCTCGGCTCCTCCGCCACGTCCCATTTGTTGAGCGCGACGATCAGCGCCCGCCCCTCCTGAAGCACCGCGTCGGCGATCCGCAGGTCCTGCGCCTCCAGCCCGCGCGTCGCGTCGAGCAGCAGCACGACGACCTCGGCGAAGTCGACGGCATGGAGCGCGTCGGCAACCGACAGCTTCTCCAGCTTGTCCTTGACCAGCGCGCGCTTGCGCATCCCGGCGGTGTCGATCAACCGCACCGGCCGGTCGCGCCACGCCCAGTCGATCGCGATCGAATCGCGGGTGATCCCGGCCTCCGGCCCGGTAATCATCCGCTCCTCGCCCAGCATCTTGTTGATCAGCGTCGACTTGCCGGCATTGGGGCGCCCGACGATCGCCAGCTTCAGCGGCCCCATCGCCTCTTCCGCCCCGTCGTCCCCGACCTCGTTTTCGCCTTCGGCGTTCTCCTCGTCGCGCTCGATGAACGGCCGCAACCCCTCGAACAGGTCGGCCAGCCCCTCGCCATGCTCGGCGGAAATCTGCACCGGGTCGCCAAAGCCAAGCGCCAGCGCCTCCAGCACCCCCTGTTCGCCGGCGCGCCCTTCCGCCTTGTTGGCGACCAGCACCACCGGCGTGTCGCCGGCACGCAACCAGCGGGCGATCTCCGCGTCGAGCGGCAACACCCCGGCGCGCGCGTCGATCATCAACAGCGCGGCGTCGGCCTCGGCCAGCGCGGCGGTGGTCTGCGCCCGCATCCGCCCCGGCAGGCTCTGCGGGTCGTCCTCCTCGAAACCGGCGGTGTCGATGATCCGGAACGGGCAGCCGAGCAGGTCGGCATCGCCCTCGCGCCGGTCGCGGGTCACCCCCGGCCGGTCGTCGACCAGCGCCAGCTTCTTGCCGACCAGCCGGTTGAACAGCGTCGACTTGCCGACATTGGGCCGGCCGATGATGGCGATGACGGGCAGGGCGTGGTGCAGGGGGCGGGGCATGGTCTCCGCGCCCTAGCCGCTATCGGTGCCGCTTGTCGAACGCGAAGGACAAGGGCGGTCGTGCCCGCCCCGTCATGCCGGTGAAAACCGGCCTCTTGCGGGTATCGCCGCCGCTTCACCGCCAGGCGGTCAGGCGCCCCTTCTCGTCGACGGTATACAGCGTCTTTTCCGCCACCACCGGTGGCAGGAAGATCGGCGTCTTGTACTTGACCGTCGCCGTCACCGCCCCGGTCGTCGCGGACACATAGGCGATCTGGCCGCGCGTGCTGACCAGCACCAGCTGCCCGCCGGCCAGAACCGGGCCGGACCAGGCGATCTGGCCCTTCTTCTTCTTTTCCTTCTCCCAGCGCGGCAGCTGGGTCACCCAGCGCACCTTGCCGGTCGCGCGCGCAATGCATAGCAGCCGGCCGTCATCGGCGACCGCATACACCCATTCGCCGGCAACCCACGGCGTCGACAGGCCGGCGACATTGATTTCCCACAAACGCTGGCCGGTCACCAGTTCGAGCGAAACCATCCGCCCGCCCTGGCCGATCGCGAATACCCGGCCCTGGTCGATCACCGGGTCGGCATCGACATCGTTGATAATGCCGACCTGGGTCGAAATACTGGTCTTGGACAGCGCGTCCTGCCACACCGGGCGGCCGTTCTCGTAGCGATAGGCGTTCAGCTCGCCGGACGAAAAGCCGGTAACCACGGTGCCCTGCGCCACCGCCGGGGCGGCGACGCCGAAAATGCCGGCGGTCTCGATCGTGCCGCTCGTCGTCCACTCCAGATTGCCGTCGCTGGCGCGCAACGCATAAAGCTGGTTGTCCTGCGACATCACATAGACATTGCCGAGCGCGATCGTCGGCGCGCCGCGCAACGGGCTGCCCGGCCGCTTCTTCCACAGCACCTTGCCGTCGGCGGCGTTGAACGCAACGACGTCGCCCAGCCCGTTCGTCGCATAGAGGTTCTGGCCGTCAATGCTGACGCCGCCGCCGAAGACAACGCCGCTCGTCCCCTTCATCTCGCCGGACCAGAAGCTCGCTCCGCCCTCGACATCCTGGGCCGCGCCGACATCGGCCTGCCACACCAGGTTGCCGGTCCGGCTGTCGAACGCGCGCAGCCGGGCACGGGTGTCGACGATATAGACGCGGCCGCCGCCGATCACCGGGGCCGAGGCCAGCCGCGCGCGGTTCGACCCGGCGTTGATCTTCGCCGACCAGACGCGCTGCGGCGTTGCTGCCAGCGCCAGATGGCCCATCGTTTTCGCCGCATTGCCGCCGGGCTGCGCCCATTCGGCATTCTCCGCCGGCGGCGGCAACTGCACGTCGACATCGGCGATCGCCGGGTCGACGTCGACGCTGGCCTCGGACACCAGCACCGGAATGCGGTTGCCCAGCACCGGGGTCTTGGGCTTGTTGCTGCCCTTGAACACGCCGCAGCCGCTCAGGCTGGCCAGGGCGGCGGCGGCTACGGCCGTGGCGATCAGACGCTTCATTTGGCTACGCTTTCCTTGGCCGCATCGACGGCATCCACTCCCAATACCCCGGCCACCTGCACCGCGCGTGAACGGATGCTGGCTGGCACGCCGGGGTCGGCGGCGATCTTGCCGAACAATTCGCCGGCCTCTTTCGGCTTGCCGGCGCGGACATAGGCGGCGGCAACCATCTCGCCGGCGCTGCCGAACCACGGATTCCCGGCCACCGCCAGCCCTTTCAGCCGGCTGATCACCGTGTCGGGCGGCAATACGTCATATTCGGCGGCGGTCTGGCGGACCAGCGCCAGGTCGCGGAACGGCTGGCCGATGCCGCTGTCCTCGGCAATCGCCTTGTACTGCGCCGCCGCGCCCTTGGTATCGTCCTTCTGCAAGGCGATGTCGGCCAGCGCCAGCCGCGCGGCGGCGCTGTAGCCGGGCCGGTCGGACTTGGCGAGTTCCTCCAGCTTCGGCTTCGCCTCGTCGACCTTGTTGGCACCCAGCGTGGCAAGCGCCGTCGCCAGTTCGTCGCCCTGCATCCCGGCGCGCCCGGCGTCGTAGTTGCGATACCAGAGGTAGCCGCCGAACAGCAGCAGGCCGATCAGGATCGCGGCACCCAGTGCAATGCCATAGGTCTTGCCGAATCGGGTCAGCTGGTCGCGGCGCAATTCCTCGTCGACTTCGCGGATGAACGCTTGATTGTCGGATGGCGTCAAAGCCAAATTCTGTCTCCGTCGGCGCTAAGCTGCGCGGACCTTAGCGATGCCCGCATGTTGAGAAAAGCCGCCAAATCGCGGTTGGGCGCCGCGGGCGGTCAGCCGGTTTTCGGCGCCGCTCCGGCGGCAGCGCGGCGATAGGTCTGGTCGGCGGTCGGGAAACGCCTTGCCCTGACCTCGTCGGCATAGGTGGCGGCGGCATCGGTGACCAGATCGGCCATCGCCGCGTAACGCTTGACGAAACGCGGCGTCCGCTCGAACAGCCCCAGCATATCCTCGGTGACCAGCACCTGCCCGTCGCAACGAGCCGACGCGCCGATGCCGATCGTCGGGCAGGCGACCGCTTCGGTGATCGCATCGGCGATCGACTCGATCACCCCCTCGACGACGATCGCGAAGCAGCCGGCCTCGGCGACCGCCCGCGCGTCGCCGATCAGCTTCTTCTCCTCCGCCTCGCTGCGCCCGCGCGCACCGTAACCGCCCAGCACATTCACCGCCTGCGGGGTCAGGCCGACATGGGCCATCACCGGAATGCCGCGGGCGGACAGGAAGGCGATCGTCTCCGCCATCGCTTCGCCGCCCTCCAGCTTGACGGCGACGGCCCCGGTTTCCTTCATGATCCGCGCCGCGCTGGCGAAGGCCTGCTTCTTCGACCCCTCGTAGCTGCCGAACGGCATGTCGACGACGACGGCGGCGTGATAGCTGCCACGCACCACCGCCGCGCCGTGGGCGCACATCATCTCCAGGCTGACCGGCACTGTCGACGGCAGGCCGTAAATCACCTGGCCCAGGCTGTCGCCGACCAGCAGCAGGTCGCAATGCGGATCGAGCAGTTGCGCCATCCGCACGGTATAGGCGGTCAGCATGACCAGCGGTTCGCCGCCCTTGCGGGCGCGCACGGCGGGAATGTTCAGCCGCTTCATCGGCGCCGGGGTCGGCGTGGCGCGGCTGGTGGCGGTGTCGATGGTGAAGGTGGTAGACATGCCGCCTGCCTAGCCTGTTGCGCTGCGGGAGGAAAGCAGATGGCGAAGAACACCCGGCGGGACGCGGCATGAGCCGGCTGCTCGTCTTCGGCCCCGGCTATACCGCGTCACGGCTGATGCGGGCGGCGGCGGCGCGCGGCTGGGCGACGCGCGCGGTCGATCGGGCGACCCTCGCCGACACCGGCGCCGTCGCCGACGCGGTCGCCTGGTCGACTCATATCCTGTCGTCGGTGCCGCCGGGGGACGACGGCGCCGATCCGGTGCTCGCCCGTCACGGCCCGGCACTCGCCGCCAGCGGCCGGATCATCGCCTATCTGTCGTCGACCGGCGTCTACGGCGACAGCGGCGGCGGCTGGATCGACGAAAGCGCGCCGCTCGTCCCCGGCCGCCGGCCGGGCCGCGCCGCCGCCGACCAAGCCTGGGCGGCGCTCTCGCCCGACAGCTTCGTCTTCCGCCTGCCCGGCATCTACGGCCCCGGCCGCTCGGCGCTCGACCGGGTCGCGGCGGGCACCGCCTACCGCGTCGAACTTTCCGGCCATGTTTTCAGTCGTGTCCATGTCGACGACATCGTGGCCGCGGTTTTGCTGGGGTTGGAAGGCGGCCCGGCCGGGTCCTACAACCTCGCCGACGACAATCCGGCGCCCCAGTTTGCCGTGATAACCTACGCCGCAACCCTGCTCGGCATCGCCCCGCCGCCGCTGGTCCCGCCCGCCGCGCTGCCCCCGGCCGCCCGCGCCTTCTACGCCGCCAGCCGCCGCGTCGCCAACGGCCGGGCGAAGCGCCTGCTCGGCTGGCGCCCGCTCTACCCGGACTTCCGCTCCGGGCTGCGCGCGCTCAGCGCGATGATCAGCCCGGCCAGCGTCAGCAGCCCGCCCGCCACCGCCGGCCCCGACCAGCGATAGCCCTCGAACAGTGTCGACAGCGCCATCGCGATCACCGGGATCAGCACGCTGGTATAGGCCGCTGCCGCCGGACCGATGTCGCGGATCAGCTGGTAGTAAAGGGCAAAGGCCAGCGCCGACGCCATCACCCCCAGATAGAGCAGCCCTAGGATATAGCCGGCCCGCATCTCGATCACCGGCGGCCCGCTCGTCGTATAGGCGACCACCGAATCGATCGCCGCGCCGCCCAGCATCGCCCAGCCGAGCAGCACCGTCATCGGCAACGCCCGCCCCCGCTCCGTTGCCTGCATGACGTTGGCGACAGACGCGAACAGCACCGCGCCCAGCGTCAGCGCCACGCCTTCCAGCACCGCGTCGCTGCCGGTGGCCGCCATCCGCGCCTCATGCGCGAACAACACGACGATGCCGGCGATAGCCACCGCCGAACCGATAATGAAGGTCCGTGCCATCCGCCGCCCCAGGAACAGCCGGGACAGCACCGCATTGGGCACCAGCAGCAGCGCGAACACCACCGCCACCAGCCCCGACGTCACATGCTGCTCCGCCCGGTAGACAAGGTTGTAGTTCAGCGCGAACTGGCCGACGCCAAGCAGCATGACAAAGCCGATATCGCCCGGCGCCAGCCGCAGGCTTTCCCCCCGCCACAGCGCGACGCCCAGCATCGCCACCCCGGCGATCGCGAAACGATAGGTCACCGACCAGCTGGACGGCACCACCCCCAGCTGGTCGCGGATGACCAGCCAGGTCGACCCCCAGATCAGCGTCACCAACACGAACGGCACCACGACGCCGGGGCGCCACCGCGCGGCGCGCGCCATACCGGCCGCCGTCGTCACAGCGCGGCGATCGCGCGGGCGATCGGCGCCACCGCCGCCACGTCCTGGTCCCAGCTCGTCACCAGCCGCACCACGCCCGGCTCCCAATCGTAAAACGCGAAACCCTGCGCGCGCAGCGCCGCCGCCTCGTCCGCCGACACCCGCAGGAAAAGCTCGTTCGCCTCGACGGGGTGGACCAGCCGCGCACCCGCCACCGCCGCGATCGCCGCCGCGCTGGCATTGGCGGCGCGGGCGTTGGCCAGCCACAGATCGTCCTTCAGCATCGCCAGGATCTGCGCGGCCAGATAGCGCCCCTTGGACAACAGATGTCCCCCGCGCTTGCGCCGGGCGGCGATCAATCCTGCAAGCTCCGGCCGGAAACAGACCAACGCCTCCGCCGACAGCGCGCCGTTCTTGACGAAGCCGAAGCTCAGTATGTCGACCCCGGCCCGCCAGGTCAGCGCCGCCGGGCTGGCGCCGCTATGGACGACGGCATTGGCGAAGCGGGCGCCATCCATGTGGAAACCCCAGCCCCGCGCCCGCGCCAGTTCGCCAAGCGCCCCGACTTCGTCAGGGCGGTAGGCGCGGCCATATTCGGTGGCGTTGGTGATCGACAACGCGCGCGGCTGAACGCGGTGGACATCGTCGACAATCGCGTCGGCGACCGCGCGCACCCCCTCCGGCGCAAGCTTGGCGCCGTCACCATCGGCGAGCAGCAGCTTGGCGCCATGAGTGTAGAATTCCGGCGCGCCGCACTCGTCATTCTGGATATGCGCGTCGCGGTGGCAGATGACACCGCCGTGCGGCGGGCACAGCGCCGCCAGCGCCAGCGCATTGGCGGCGGTCCCGGTCGACACCCACAGCGCGCTGACCGGGGTTTCGAACACGTCGGAGAAGGCCGCGTCGAGCGAGCGGCTGAGCGCATCGCCGTCATAGGCGGTATCAAGCCGGTTGGCCCGGCCGATCGCGTCGAGCACCGCCGGGCAGACCGGCGCAGCATTATCCGAAAAATACCGCATCTCCGGGCCATTGCGGCCGCCGCGCGCCAGCGTCAAGCGCACGGGCGGAATATCGCCCGCACCCAGCGCCCGCGATCACAAATCGACTCGCTCCCCCCGGTTACGCTATTGCGGGACGGTGACCGACGTGCCCCATTCCGCGGAAAACCCCACCGCGCCAGCCGCCGAGCCGGAACCGGAGCCACGCGGCAAGCTGAAGATTTTTCTCGGCGCGGCGCCGGGTGTCGGCAAGACCTACGAGATGCTGAGCAGTGCCGCCCAGCGACTCGCGGCCGGGACCGACGTCGTGATCGGCTTCGTCGACACCCACGGCCAGCCGGAAACCGACGCACTGGCCGCCCGCTTCGAATGCATCCCGCGCGTCGTTGTCGCCCATGCCGCCGCCACGCTGGAGGAAATGGACATAGACGCAATCCTCGCCCGCGCCCCGGCGCTGGTGCTGATCGACGACTACGCCCACGCCAATCCTGACGCATGCCGCCACCCGCGCCGCTGGCAAGATGTCGAGGAACTGCGCGGCGCCGGGATCGACGTCTACACCACCCTCAACATCCAGCATATCGAAAGCCTCAGCGATGTCGTCGCCGGCTTCACCCATCTGCCGGTCCGCGACACCGTGCCCGACAGTATCCTCGACGCCGCCGAGATCGAGGTCGTCGACCTGCCGCCCGACGAGCTGATCGAGCGGCTGAAGCAAGGCAAGGTCGCGGTGCCCGACGACGCGACCCGCGCGCCGCAGCATTATTTCTCCCGGCCGATTCTCTCGGCGCTGCGCGAACTGGCACTGCGCCGCGCCGCGATGCGGGTCGACAACCAGATGCTGGAGGATCTGGACGGTGCCGCACCGGCGGCGTCCTTCGCCGGGGGTGAGCGCGTACTCGTCGCGATCAGCGAGTTGCCAGGCGCCGACATGCTGATCCGCACCGCCAAGCGGCTGGCCGACGCACTGCGCGCGCCGTGGACCGCCGTCTTCGTCGAAACACCGCGCGCCGAAGGCTTCACCGCCGATGAGCGCGCCCGTCTGGCCGCCGCGTTCCGCCTCGCCGGCACGCTCGGCGCGACGCTGGTCACCGTGCCGGCGGAAAACGTCGTCGCCGGGCTGGTCGCCCAGATCGAGGGCATGCGCGCAACCCAGCTGGTCATCGGCAAGTCGCAGCGCAGCTGGTGGTTCGAACTACGCCATGGCTCGGTCGTCGACCGGCTGCTGCGCCACAGCGAGGGGCTGGCGATCCACGTCATCCCCGCCGCTCGCACCGGCGAGGCCGCCCATCGCCTGCGCGGGCGACGTACACCGCAGCGCCCCGGCTCACCCGCGACCTATGCGCTGATCCTGCTGCTGGTGGCGGTCGCCACCGGCGCGGCCGCGCTGGCGGAACCGCTGATCGGCAGCGGCGGCATCGACCTCGTCTATCTGGTGCCGACGATCGGGGTCGCCGCGCTCTATGGGCTGCGCGTCGGCCTGATCACCAGCGTAGCCTGCGCGCTCGCCTATAATTTCTTCTTCCTGTCGCCGCACTACACCTTCACCGTCGGCGATCCGGAAGGCTTGTTCACCGTCGTCATCCTGCTCGCCGTCGCCACCTTCGCCAGCAAGCTGACCGGGCAATTGCGCTCCCGCGCCGCGCTCGGCGTGCGCAGCGCGCGCGAAAACGCGGCGATCGCCGGCTTCGCGCAAACATTGGCACGGGTGTCGGACGCCGGCTCGACCGCGGCGGCGATTTGCGCGGAGGTCTCCCACCTGCTTGCCGTCAACGCGGTGGTACTGGTCCGGGGGGAAGACGGCGTCCGCATCCTGCGGTCCAACCCGCCGATCGAACGGATCGGACCGGTCGACGTCGCCGCCGCCGACTGGGCGTTCAAGCGCGGCGAGCCGGCCGGGCGCGGGACGGCGACGCTGACCGCGGCGGATTGGCAGTTCCACCCGCTGAAGACATCGCTCGGCGTGCTCGCGGTGCTGGGCATTGCCCGCGACGACGGCGACGATCCGGTACCGTCCGACCGCACCGTGCTGCTATCGACGCTGGTCGGGCAGGCGGCGCTGGCGCATGAACGCATCGCGCTAGAGGACGAGATGCGTCAACTCGGCCTGCTGAAGGCGCGCGACCGGTTGCGGACCGCCTTGCTCTCCTCGATCGGGCAGGACCTGCGCGCACCGCTCGACACCGCGCGCAAGGCGGTCGCCGAACTGAACGGCGCCCACCCCAAATCGCCGGGGGTGACAACGCTGGTGCGGGTGATCGGCCGGCTCGGCCGCTTCCTCGACGATCTGTTCGACATGGCCCGGCTCGACGGTGGCGCGCTGACCGCCACGCCGGAACCGGTCGACCTGAGTGAAGCGGTGGCGGGTGCGGTGCAGGCGCTGCGGGGCAGCCTTGCCGACGGGCGGGTCGAACTGGCGGTGCCGCCGTCTTTGCCGCCGGTGATGGCCGATCCGCGGCTGCTCCACCACATTCTGGTCAACCTGCTCGCCGAGTCGGCGCAGCACGGCGCCGGGCGCATTCGGGTGGAAGGCGCGCGCCGGCAGGGCGGGTTGAGCCTGACCGTGCTCGATGACGGCCCGACACTACCCGACGGTGACGGCAACACGGTGTTCGGTCCGTTCGGGCAGGACGCGGCGCGGCAAGGCAGCAGCGGCCTTGCCCTCGCCATCGTCAAGGGCTTCGCCGACGCGATGGAGGTCGCCGCGACCGCCACCAGCCGCCCGGAAGGCGGCGCCGCCTTCACACTCGACTTCCCGGAACCGCTGATCGTCCGTACCGGCCGGGCGAGGCCGGAAGCCGGGGCCTGACCCCCACTATCGTTCAGGCGTGACTGCGGCCGAAATCGGGGCGCTCATCATCCTGCCCCTGTTCGATGATGCTGCGCCGGATCGCGCGGGTGCGGGTGAACAGGTCGAACAGCGCGTCGCCGTCGTCCCAGCGTATCGCGCGCTGCAGGGCGGTCAGATCTTCGGTGAAGCGCTGGAGCATTTCCAGCACCGCGTCCTTGTTGGCAAGGAACACGTCACGCCACATGGTCGGGTCGGACGCCGCGATGCGGGTGAAGTCGCGAAAGCCGCCGGCCGAATATTTGATGACTTCCGACCGGGTTACCGCCTCCAGATCGGACGCGGTCCCGACGATGCTGTAGGCGATCAGGTGCGGCAGATGGCTGGTGATCGCCAGAACCAGATCATGATGGTCGGCCGCCATCGTCTCGACCTCGGCGCCCAGCGCTCGCCAGAACGCCTCGACCCGCGCGACCGCCGCCGGATCGGCATCCTCGGCCGGGGTAAGAATGCACCAGCGGCCACGGAACAGGCTCGCGAAGCCGGCTTCCGGTCCGCTGCGCTCGGTTCCCGCCACCGGGTGCGCCGGCACGATGGCGCGGCCGGGCAGTGCCGCGCGCAACGCCGCCGCGACACCGGCCTTCGACGACCCGACATCGCTGACCACGGCATTGTCGGGCAGGTCGTCGGCAATCGCGGCGGCCAGGTCCGCCATCGCGCCGACCGGCACGCACAGGATGACGCAGTCGGCATCGGTCACCGCCGCGCCGGGGGTGTCGGTCACGTCGTCGCACAGACCGAGTCGCCGCACTGTGTCGCGGACCGCCGGGTCGCTGTCATGGCCGGTAATGCGCGCGGTTGGCATCGCCTCGCCCACCGCGCGGGCCAGCGACGAGCCGATCAGACCAAGGCCGAGGATCGCGATGCGGGCGAAGGGCAGCATCAGCCGCGCGCTTCGGCCAGCGTGCGGAGCGCGGCGGCGACGCCGCGCGTCTCCTCCTCGGTCCCGACGGTGATGCGCAGCCCGTGGCCCAGTTGCTGCCCCGGCAGCCAGCGGGTGATGTAGCCTGCGTCCATCAACCCCTTATACGCCTGCTCGGCGCTCAGCGTGCCGGCGAACAGCAGCAGCAGGAAATTCGCCTTCGACGGCACCACGCTGATCCCGTGGTTGCCAAGCGCGCCGATCTCGTCGGCCAGCCACTGGCGCCAACGGGCGTTGTGGGCCCGGCTTTCGGCGACGAAGGCGTCGTCGCCAAGCGCGGCGATCGCCGCCGCCTGCCCGGCGCTGGTGATGTCGAACGGGGCGCGAATCCGGTGCATCGCCTGCACGGCTTCAGCCGGTCCGTAGCCCCAGCCGATCCGCTCCGCCGCCAGCCCGTGAATCTTGGAAAAGGTGCGGGTGACAATGACGTTAGGCGCGGTCGCCGCCAGCGCCATCGCGCCGTCATCGTCCTCGGCGTCCAGATATTCGGCATAGGCTTGATCGACGACCAGCATCACGTCGGCCGGCAGCCCGGCATGCAGCCGCGCGATCTCCGCCCGCGCCGTGAAGGTTCCCGTCGGGTTGTTGGGGTTGGCGACAAACACGACGCGGGTCCGTGGCGTCACCGCCGCCAGGATGGCGTCGACATCGGTCGCATAGTCGCGGTCCGGCGCGATAACCGGCTCCGCCCCGACCCGGCGAGCAGCAATCTCGTAAACCGCGAAGCCGTAGCGGACGTAGATCACTTCGTCGCCCGGCCCGGCATAGGCGCCGGCGGCCAAGTGCAGCACTTCGTCCGATCCGGTGCCATAGATCACCCGCGCCGGGTCGAGCCCGTATTTCGCCGCGATCGCCTCGCGCAGCAGGGTGGCGCCCGCGTCGGGGTAGCGGCTGAGCCCATCGGCGTGGGCGGCAAAGGCGGCGCGGGCGGCGCCGCCGGTGCCGAGCGGGTTTTCGTTGGACGACAGCTTGACGATCCTGCGCCCGTCACCGGCGCTCGACCGCCCCGGCACATAAGGCGCGATCGCCATGATCCAGTCCTTGGGGCGGGGGGCGTTCGCTGCATCTGTCATGGCCGCGGTCCCTAGCGCCGGCGCTGGCCGATTGACAAGGCGCGCTGCCGCCGCATAGCGGGCCTGTGTCCGACGATAACCGCTTCGGCCTTGCCCGCCATGTCCGGCTGCCCGGTCCGCTAGCCCTTGACGGCGGCGCCAGCCTTGCCGCCATCGATGTCGGCTACGAAACCTACGGCACGCTGAATGCCGATCGGTCCAACGCGATCCTCATCTGCCACGCGCTGACCGGCGACCAGCACGCCGCGTCGAATCACCCGCGCACCGGCAAGCCCGGCTGGTGGCAGCGGATGATCGGCCCCGGCAAGCCGGTCGACCCGGCCCGCCACTGCGTGATCTGCATCAACGTTCTCGGCAGCTGCATGGGGTCGACCGGCCCGGCGTCGGTCGATCCAGATACCGGCTCAGCCTATGCGATGCGTTTCCCGGTCATCACGATCCGCGACATGGTGCGGGCGCAGGCGCTGTTGCTCGACCATCTCGGCATCCCCCGGCTGCGCGCGGTGATCGGCGGGTCGATGGGCGGAATGCAGGCGCTCAGCTGGGCGGCGACCTTTCCGGAACGGGTGCAGGCGGCGGTGGTGATCGCGTCGACTGCGCGCCATTCGGCCCAGAACATCGCCTTCCACGAAGTCGGGCGGCAGGCGGTGATGGCCGATCCGCGCTGGGCGGGCGGCGACTATTACGACGGCGACGCGCCAACCGCCGGCCTCGCCGTCGCGCGGATGGCGGCGCACATCACCTATCTGTCCGAAGCAGGGCTAACCCACAAATTCGGCCGCCGACTGCAGGCGCGCGAAGCAAAAAGCTTCGGCTTCGACGCCGATTTCCAGGTGGAAAGCTATCTGCGCCATCAGGGTATCACCTTCGTCGACCGCTTCGACGCCAATTCCTATCTCTATATCACCCGGGCGATGGACTATTTCGATCTGGCCGAGGAACATGGCGGCCGGCTGGCCGATGCGTTCCGCCGCACCGCCACCCGCTTCTGTCTGGTCAGCTTCGACACCGACTGGCTTTACCCGACGCGCGAATCGCGGGCGATCGTCCAGGCGCTGAATGCCGCTGGCGCGCCGGTCAGCTTCGTCGAGCTCTCGTCGCCGTTCGGCCATGACAGCTTTCTGCTCGACGCGCCGGAGATGAACCGGGTTGTCGACGGTTTCCTGCGGGCGGGCGAATAATGGGAGAAGGACGGCATCCGTGGAAGGAACCGGGCCTCGGCGCGCTGCGGCCGGACCTTGCGATCATCGCCGCCCATGTCGTGCCGGGCGCGCGGGTGCTGGACGTCGGCTGCGGCGACGGCGCGCTGATGGCGGCGCTTCGCGACACCCGCCAGGTCGACGCGCGCGGACTGGAACTTGATGCGACGGACGTCGCGGCGGCAGTGGCGCGCGGCCTGTCGGTGATCCAGGGCGACGCCGACGTCGATCTCGCCGGCTATCCGGACAACAGCTTCGACTATGCGATCCTCAGCCAGACGCTGCAGACCACCCAACGGCCGGACCGGGTACTCGACGAACTGCTGCGCATCGGGCAGCGGGCCTTCGTCTCCTTTCCCAATTTCGCCCACTGGCGGGTCCGGCTGTCGCTGCTCTGGGGCGGGCGGATGCCGGTGACCCGGCTGCTGCCGATGGCGTGGTACGAAACGCCCAACATCCACCATGTCACCGTCGACGATTTCCGCGCCTATGTTGCCGAACGCGGGTTGAGCGTCGAAGGGGCGTGGTTCCTGAGCCGGGGCCGCCCGACCAGTGCCGCCGCCGCCAATTTCCGCGCGGAACACGCGGTGTTCCTGCTCCGCCGTGCCGCCACGCCGCCAATTCCGTCTTCCGGCGACACAGCGGCTTGAAGGGCCGCGGCCAAGGCGCTAGCCACGTCCTCTTTCCCGCAAAGGAGCACGAAGCGTGGCTGGCAGCGTCAACAAGGTCATACTGGTCGGCAATCTCGGCGCCGACCCCGATGCGCGTTCGCTCAACAATGGCGGGGAAGTGGTCAACCTGTCCGTCGCGACGAGCGAGCGCTGGAACGATCGCGACGGCCAGCGCCAGGAACGCACCGAATGGCACCGGGTGGTGATCTTCAACGAAAATCTCGGCAAGGTCGCCAAGCAGTATCTGCGCAAGGGCTCGTCGGTCTATCTCGAAGGCCAGCTCCAGACCCGCAAGTGGCAGGATAACGAGGGCAAGGACCGCTACTCGACGGAAATCGTCCTGCAGCGTTTCCGCGGCGAACTGGTCCTGCTCGGCGGGCGCGAAGGTGGCGGCGGCAGTGGCGGCGGCGACAGCTGGGGCGATAGCGGGCGTGGCGGCGGCGGCTTTTCCGGCGGCCAGTCCTCCTCCGGCGGCTACGGCCAGCGCGCACCGCGCGACTCTGGCCCGGCGGGGCGCGGCCCGTCCAGCTTCGACAGCGATCTCGACGACGACGTGCCGTTCTGATCGGCGCGGGAAACAACGGACCGGGATCGTTACTTATCCGTCCCAAGCTGGGACAGTCCCGATTCCGGTCAGTGTTAACGTTGTTTTAACCTCCCCAACCCCAGCGGTTGTGCATAAGACGCAGGCTCTGTTTTTCAGGGAGTTTGCTCAACATGCGGAAACTGATGATCGCGACGGCCCTGCTGGCCGCCACTGCCCTTGCCGGCACCGCCAACGCTTCGGTGAACATCACCAGTGTTTCCGGCAACCCCGGCTACCTGACCGGCAACCTCAGCTACACGCCCGGTTCGATCGCGCTGAACGGTCTCAGCATCGGCCGCTTCGAGATGAACGGCGTCACCGTTCCCGGCGGCGATCCGGTTTCGTACCTGACCTACTGCATCGACATCTTCAACACGGTCCATCCGGGCCTATTCGAGATTCAGCCGCTGACCACGCTGGTCACCGATTCGCTGCGCCAGCAGCAGCTGCTCGCGCTCATCTCCAACACCGATCCGCTACTCAGCTCGGCGCTGCCGCTGGCGGAACGGCAGAAGATTTCGGCCGCGACCCAGCTCGCGGTCTGGGAAATCGCGTTCGAAGGCTCGGGCAGCTACTCGCTGTCGGGTGGCCAGCTGAAGGTCACCGGCGGCACCAGCGCGGCGGCGCGCACCCTTGCCGACGAATATCTGGGCAAGATCGTCAACAACGAATGGACCCCGGTCGCCGGCCAGCAGCTCGAACTGCTCTACAGCAAGACCAACCAGAGCCAGGTCTTCCTGTCGGCGGCGGTGCCGGAACCGGCGACCTGGGCGATGCTGATCGCCGGCTTCGGCCTGGTTGGCGCCGCGACCCGCCGTCGGCGGACCACCGTTTCCTACGCCTGATTCGGCCAGGAATTCCGGTTCGAAGAGGGGCCGGCCATAATGGCCGGCCCCTTTTTCGTGTCCCCGCATAATGGTGTCTTCGACCCGCGCGCTGGGCGCTTGCCGCGCCATGCCCGGCCCGGCTTGCATCCCCCCGCCGTGGATGCTAGCAGCCCGCCAACCCATGGCGGGGCGCATTTTGTCGCCCCTTTTTGATATGGGCAAACATCCTTCGGGAAGGGCACAAGGCGCGTGGAGAATTCCGGCGGCATTCAGGCTAGCCTAGCGGGGCGTTACGCAACGGCGCTGTTCGATCTGGCGCGTGAGGAAAAGGCCCTCGACGCGGTGGAGAAGAGCCTCGCGACGCTGAGTGCCGCTGTCGCCGAAGTCGGGGACTTGCGCCGGCTGGTCACCAGCCCGGTCCTGTCCCGCGCCGAAACCGGCGCCGGTATCGCGGCTGCGGCCAAGGCGTTGAAGACCGATCCGCTGACCACCCGGTTCGTTGGCGTCCTCGCCGCGAATCGGCGCCTCGATCAGCTCGGCGTCGTCGCCACGCTGTTCCACACTCTCGCCGCCAACCAGCGCGGCGAGACGACGGCGGCGGTCACCTCCGCCCATCCGCTTACCGCCGACCAGGTCAAGGCGCTCAAGGCGCAGCTGAAGACCCGCCTTGGTCGCGACGTCACCCTCGACCTGTCGGTAGACCCCGCCATCCTCGGCGGCCTCGTCGTTCGAATCGGTTCGCAGATGATCGATTCGTCGATCCGCACCCGTCTGAACTCCCTCGCGCACGCAATGAAAGGCTGACGGCGTCAACGCCGTTGGGAAAGGCTGAACATGGATATCCGCGCCGCAGAAATCTCGAAGGTCATCAAGGACCAGATCGCCAATTTCGGCACCGAGGCGGAAGTGTCTGAAATCGGGCAGGTGCTGTCGGTCGGCGACGGCATCGCGCGCGTCCACGGCCTCGACAACGTCCAGGCCGGCGAGATGGTCGAGTTCGGCGACGGCGTTCAGGGCATGGCGCTGAACCTTGAAGCCGACAATGTCGGCGTCGTTATCTTCGGCAGCGATGCCGGCATCCGCGAAGGCGACACCGTCCGCCGCACCGGCACCATTGTCGACGTGCCGGTCGGCAAGGGGCTGCTCGGCCGCGTCGTCGACGGCCTTGGCAATCCGATCGACGGCAAGGGGCCGATCGAATACACCGAGCGCAAGCGCGTCGAAGTGAAGGCGCCGGGCATCATCCCGCGCAAGTCGGTGCATGAGCCGGTGCAGACCGGCCTGAAGGCGATCGACTGCCTGGTGCCGATCGGCCGTGGCCAGCGTGAGCTGATCATCGGCGACCGCCAGACCGGCAAGACCGCCGTCGCCATCGACACCTTCATCAATCAGAAAGCGACCAACGCCGGCGACGACGAAGGCAAGAAGCTTTACTGCATCTACGTCGCGGTCGGCCAGAAGCGTTCGACCGTCGCCCAGATCGTCCGTCAGCTGGAAGAAAACGGCGCGATGGAATATTCCATCGTCGTCGCCGCCACCGCGTCGGAACCGGCGCCGCTGCAGTTCCTCGCGCCCTATACCGGCTGCACGATGGGCGAATATTTCCGCGACAACGGCATGCACGCCGTCATCGTCTATGACGATCTGTCGAAGCAGGCCGTCGCCTATCGCCAGATGTCGCTGCTGCTGCGTCGCCCGCCGGGCCGCGAAGCCTATCCGGGCGACGTGTTCTATCTGCACAGCCGCCTGCTCGAACGGGCGGCCAAGATGAACGACGACAACGGCAATGGCTCGCTGACCGCGCTGCCGATCATCGAAACGCAGGCCGGCGACGTGTCCGCCTACATCCCGACGAACGTGATTTCGATCACCGACGGTCAGATCTTCCTGGAAACCAACCTGTTCAACGCCGGCATCCGCCCGGCGATCAACGTCGGCCTGTCGGTGTCGCGCGTCGGTTCGTCGGCGCAGACCAAGGCGATGAAGAAGGTTTCCGGCTCGATCAAGCTGGAACTGGCGCAGTACCGCGAAATGGCGGCCTTCGCCCAGTTCGGCTCCGACCTCGACGCCTCGACGCAGAAGCTGCTCAACCGCGGCGCCCGCCTGACCGAGCTGCTGAAGCAGCCGCAGTTCAGCCCGCTGCCGTTCGAGGAGCAGACGGTGTCGATCTTTGCTGGCACCACCGGCTATCTCGACGCGCTGCCGGCGGCGGACGTCGTGCGCTACGAAGCGGCGATGCTCGCCCACTTCCGCGCCCACCACGCCGATCTGCTCGCCGAAATCCGCGACAGCCGTGATTTCGGCGACGCGGTGAAGGCGAAGGTGAAGGACGTGCTCGACGCCTTCGGCAAAAGCTTCGCCTAAGGGACCCCCGGCGAATGGCCAGCCTCAAGGAACTCAAGCTTCGGATCGCCTCGGTCAAATCGACCCAGAAGATCACCAAGGCGAAGCAGATGGTCGCAGCGGCTAAGCTGCGTAAGGCGCAGGCCGCCGCAGAGGCCGCGCGCCCCTATGCCCAGCGCCTGGAAGGCGTGGTCGCCAGTCTGGCGACATCGGTCGGCAAAAGCGACAGCGCACCGCGCCTGCTCGCCGGCACCGGCCGGGACGACACGCATCTGCTGGTCGTCGCCAACGGCGACAAGGGCCTGTCCGGCGCGTTCAACGCCAATATCGTCAAGGCGGCCATCGCCCGCGCGCGCGAACTGACCGCCCAGGGCAAGGCGGTGCAGTTCTACCTCGTCGGCCGCAAGGGCCGCGCGGTGATCAACCGCACCTTCCCCGGCAAGATCGTCGGCCAGTTCGACACCAGCGCTGTCCGCCAGCCCGGCTTCACCGAGGCGCGGGCGATCGCGCAGGACGTGTCCGACCGGTTCTTCGCCGGCGAATTCGACGTCGCGCACCTGTTCTTCTCGACCTTCCGCTCCGCGCTCGCCCAGGTCCCGACCGAACAGCAGATCATCCCGGCGGCAATCCCGGCCGATGCGCCGGCCGCCTCCGGCGCGGCGGTGGAATATGAGCCGGACGAGGAGTCGATCCTCGCCGACCTGTTGCCGCGCAACATCGCGATTCAGATCTTCAAGGCGCTGCTGGAAAACCAGGCCAGCGAACAGGGTGCCTCGATGACCGCGATGGACAATGCGACACGCAACGCCGGCGATCTGATCAATCGTCTGACCATCGAATACAACCGCAGCCGCCAGGCGGCGATCACCACCGAACTCGTCGAGATCATATCGGGCGCTGAAGCGCTCTAAGGACACGAAGGCAAGGAAAGCAGCATGGCAACCGCCCCGACCACCGAGAAGCCCGCGCGCAAGCCTCGCGCGACCAAGGCCGCCCAGCCGAAGGCTGCCGGCACGGCCGCGACCGCCAAGACCGCGGTGGACGGCAATGCCGGCCGCATCTCGCAGGTGATCGGCGCCGTCGTCGACGTCACCTTCGAGGGCCGCCTGCCGGCGATCCTCTCGGCACTCGAAACCGACAATAACGGCGCCAGGCTGGTGCTCGAAGTGGCGCAGCACCTGGGCGAGAACACCGTGCGCACCATCGCGATGGACTCGACCGAGGGCCTGACCCGCGGCCAGCCGGTCACCGACACCGGCGACCAGATCCGCGTGCCTGTCGGCCCCAAGACGCTCGGCCGCATCCTGAACGTCGTCGGCGAGCCGATCGACGAGCGCGGCCCGGTCGGCACCGACCTGCGCGCGCCGATCCATGCCAAGGCACCGGAATTTGTCGACCAGTCGACCGAGGCGAGCATCCTCGTCACCGGCATCAAGGTCATCGACCTGCTCGCCCCTTACGCGAAGGGCGGCAAGATCGGCCTGTTCGGCGGCGCCGGCGTCGGCAAGACCGTGCTGATTCAGGAACTGATCAACAACATCGCCAAGGGCCATGGCGGCACCAGCGTGTTCGCCGGCGTCGGCGAGCGCACCCGCGAGGGCAACGACCTTTATCACGAATTCCTCGACGCGGGCGTCATCGCCAAGGATGCCGACGGCAATCCGGTCTCCGAAGGGTCGAAGGTGGCGCTGGTCTATGGCCAGATGAACGAGCCGCCGGGCGCCCGCGCCCGCGTCGCCCTCTCCGGCCTGACCATCGCGGAATATTTCCGCGATCAGGAAGGGCAGGACGTGCTGTTCTTCGTCGACAACATCTTCCGCTTCACCCAGGCGGGCTCGGAAGTGTCGGCGCTGCTCGGCCGCATCCCGTCGGCGGTGGGCTACCAGCCGACGCTGGCCACCGACATGGGCGCGCTGCAGGAACGAATCACTTCCACCAACAAGGGCTCGATCACCTCGGTGCAGGCGATCTACGTGCCGGCGGACGACTTGACCGACCCGGCGCCTGCCACCAGCTTTGCGCACCTTGACGCGACGACGGTGCTCAGCCGCGCGATTTCGGAACTCGGCATCTACCCGGCGGTCGATCCGCTCGATTCGACCAGTCGCGTGCTCGAACCGCGCGTCGTCGGCCAGGTGCATTACGACACCGCCCGCGCCGTGCAGGCGACCTTGCAGAAGTACAAGTCGCTGCAGGACATCATCGCCATCCTCGGCATGGACGAGCTGTCGGAAGAGGATAAGCTGACCGTCCAGCGCGCGCGCAAGATCCAGCGCTTCCTGTCGCAGCCGTTCCACGTCGCCGAAGTGTTCACCGGCATCCCCGGCAAGTTCGTCGCGATCGAAGACACGATCAAGTCGTTCAAGGCGGTCGTCGACGGTGAATACGACCACCTGCCGGAAGCCGCTTTCTACATGGTCGGCGGCATCGAGGAAGCGGTCGCCAAGGCCCAGAAGCTCGCCGCCGAGGCGTAAGGAACCATCATGGCCCTGCACTTCGAACTCGTGACCCCGGAAAGGCTGGTCCTGTCGCAGGACGTCTACATGGTCACCGTGCCCGGCACCGAAGGCGACTTCGGTGTGCTGCAGGGCCATGCGCCCTTCATGTCGACGATCCGCGACGGCGCGCTCCACGTCTATGACAGCAACGGCGCCGCCCCGCGTGAGATCCACGTCGTCGGCGGCTTCGCGGAAGTCGGCGAGAACGGCCTGACCGTCCTCGCCGAACGCGTCATCGAGGACTGATCCCGCATATGGCGGGCGAAAGCCGCTTTCCTCCGCCACCAGGACGTTCCGATCGCTCGACCCGCACCGGGCTCTCCTCTCGCACCTTGGCGGCCGACTGGCAGCTCTTGGCCTGCGTCTGGAGGTGACGGCGGCCGCGTTCTCAATCACATTTCTGGCGCCAGCGCCGGTATCGTTGGCGCGTACCAGCGCATAGCTATCGTGAAGAGAAGACGACTGCCTTGAAACATGGCCGAGGGAAGCCGCTTGGCTGTCACGGGCCGTGAAGATCCGAAATGCGCCCTGCTTCAGTCCGCTCGCCGATAGCGCGACCTGTCCGGCTGAATTTCTGACCGAAATTGGGCCGATTGCCGAATGTCGGCTCGTCAGGCCCTATGATGAACAGCCTCAGCCAGCGATCCAGTTATAATGACGATAGCGCCCCCTATCCTCTGACACGACAGGGCGTTCACCCCTGAGAAGGCGTTCGAAATTATCGGTTTGCGGATCGCCGGTTTCCTGCATGTGACGGCGTAGCAGCGCCTGCATCCTCTCTGTCCGCTCACGATATGCAGGTTGATGGATAAGATTGACCCGCTGACCCGGGTCCGCCGTAAGATCATATAAAGCCAGAGGAATGCCCATCGTGCATTGCCTTACACGATCAGCGATCGCCGGGTCCGAAACGGCCGCATTCACCAATGCGGGATACGTCAGCCCTTTATGATAGTCGACGTCACCCATTTCTCGCTCTCCATTCGCCCAAGGGGCAAAAATGAGAACAAATCGGTCATCATGAATCGCGCGTGCCGGCCGCGCACGCCCATCATAGAGGTGGTCCATATACGTGAAGTTGTAGTCGCGAACTTTGTCGGCAGCGCCTTCAATCACTGGCAGCCATGAGCGGCCATCGACTTCAAAATCCTGCGGCACACCGAGAATATCGAGAATTGTCGGGAGAACGTCGATATTGGAGGCTTGGAAACTGAATGTTCCAGGTTCTTTCATGCCTGGCCAGCTGATCAATGCCGGGGTCCGCGTTCCGTAGTCATGGCAGGTCCCCTTGGCAAAGGGGAGCGGCATACCATGATCTGACAAGAACAGAATAAGAGTGTCCCCATCGGCTCCGCTTTCCTTCAGCGCCGACAGGATATTGCCGATCGCCATATCAGCGCGAAAAGAGCTTCTGTAATATTGAAGAAGCTCCTCTCGGATATCCGGCAAATCCTCCAGGTGGGGCGGAATCACCACGTCATCCGGCCCGAAATCGCGGGTAATGCGATAAGGGCCCTGCTGCTGGCTATCCTGCGGTTCGGCCTCTGACGAGCCGTAGAATGGGCGATGCGGGTCAGTAATATTGCAGTTGATGAAGAACGGCTTGTTCTCATCCTTCGCCTTACCGATCGCATCGCGGACATGCTCCGCGATCAGGACGGGATTCCGGTCGTCCCATGTGAGAAAATTGCCATTGCTCCCGCCCCGCATAAAGTCCCAGGGGAATGCGGTGGGCGGCTGCATATGCTGCAACTTATGGATGCCGGCCGTAAAATAGCCATTGCCCTTTAGGGCCGTCGTCAACGTATTGATTTGCCCATCCACAGGGACAAAACCGATTCCGCCGCTTCTGTGAGGGATCATTCCGGTCATCATGGCCTGTCGCGAAGGCTGACAGATCGGCGAAGCCGCCCGATTATTGACGATCCGGTGTGAAGCTGAAGCCAGACGATCAAGATTGGGGGTGATGCCCGCTTTGTGCCCCATGAAGCCCATCAATGACCAGTCGAGATCATCGGTCGTAATGAACAGCACATTCAACGGCCGCCGCTTGTCCGTAGGACGCGTAGTCCGCGTGCCGCTGGCAGGGCGTTCACTTGCAATCGCGCTCGATGACGAGACCACGAGTGACCCAATCAGGAAGTCTCGCCTATCCATAATCCTGCCTCTTCCGGCCAGTGTTATATTGCTACGTTTCTAGCCATCAATGACGCCGCACCTCTTGCTCCTGAGCGCACATTATTTTGCAGAAACGGCTTGATCGGGGGCGCTTCCCTATTCCCGAAGGACACAACGAAATCCGGTATGGGATGTTGACGTGTCCACGGGTTGCGGCCAGCGCGCGGCCGGTCGATAGCGTTGACAGTAATCGGGCGAGCACAGATGCGATCCGCCTTTCAGCACCCGCCGGGAAATCGTTGGTGATGGGCCAGACCCAGCATGCGCCTCGGCTTCGTCCAATGCGTCGCAGCACCCTGAAACAGCGGAAGCTTCGACGAACAGATCGGCCGTCCACTCCCAGACATTGCCGATCATATCGAAAAGGCCAAATCCGTTCGCCGGATAAGCACCTACAGGCGAGGTGCGCTCGAAGCCTGGAGGCGCAAGATTGCGATGGGGAAATGTGCCGCACCAGATGTTCGCCATCGGTCGTCCCTGCGGTTCAAGCGTATTGCCCCAAGCATAGGGAACTAAGTCGTCTCGTCCCCCACGCGCCGCATATTCCCACTCAGCTTCGGTCGGCAGGGCCTTGCCCGCCCAGCGCGCATAGGCCCCGGCGTCCTCGGCAACAACGTGAACGACGGGATGATCGCCCAATCCAGCGAGGCCGCTCCCCGATCCGATCGGCTCACGCCAATTGGCACCAAAGACATATCGCCACCACTGGGGATTATCCGACATATCCAGCGCCGAAGAAACAGAGTCGGAGGGCATGAACACAAAAGAGCCGGGCTGCAAAAGTTCAGGCGGAGCCCCCGGATAATCGTTCGGATCAGGCTGCCTTTCGGCAAAGGTCTTATAGCCGGTTTCCTGGACAAACCGGCTGAACGCATCGTTCGTCACGGGATATACATCGATCCAGAAACCGGACACCTCCGCGCGCCGTAGTGGTCGTTCCTCCGGATAGAAATCGTCCGATCCCATCCAGAATGGACCACCTGGCACCCACTCCATATCGGGTTTCGTCATTGCCTCTCCCAAACACCTCGACGCGCCCGGCGCATGCCGCCCAAGCGCCGAATGCCCAAAATTTATCCCAGCAGACACCGCCGTGGAATAGGCAATGGCAGCCGCTCTTCATGTCTCCAGGCAAGCCGCCGTTTGTGCTGCTTAGCCCGCCTAACGGTGCCGCTTCCCGCCACCCGTCGTCCTTTCAGACCGCCCCCCCGCCCCCGAACGGATGCCCACCGTGCTAAGCCGTGCTGACAAAGGGTGTCAGCTATATTCGGGCGGCGGCGAGGTTGAGGAAGCTCTCGAAGGACAGGATGGATTTGTCGTAGCGTGTGGCGTTGCGGCGCTGTTGTTTGAGCTTGCCGAACATGCGCTCAATGCGGTTGCGGCGGCGATAGCGGCGTTTGTCGTATTTGATGGGCTCGTTACGGGATTTCGAGCCTGGGATGCAGGGTTTGATGCCCTTGTCCTCCAGGGCATCCCTGAACCAGTCGGCATCTTAGCCACGGTCGGCGAGCAGTCATTGCGCCTTGGGCAGTTCGTCGAGAAGGGCCGCTGCGCCAATATAATCGCTGATCTGACCGGCGGTCATGAAGAAGCTCAAAGGGCGACCGTTCGCATCAGTAACGGCCTCGATCCTGAATCAGATCGTAACGCTCACATTACCGGGGCCCGACCGAATGTCCTCGTCAGCTCCCCGGCCGCGCCCCGCCCCTTGCGACTCCCGTCATCAGGGTTCAGCAAGGGCGTGGAGGGGCAGCCTTGTGAGGGTTATTCCGCGCGAAGGGAGACGGCGCATGACGGACAGGATCGATCGGGCACGGGCGTTCGCCGCCCTTCATGTCCCCGGCAAGCCGGTGATCCTGTTCAACGTCTGGGACGTCGGCAGCGCGCATGCCGTGGCGGAGGCCGGAGCACAGGCGCTGGCAACCGGCAGTTGGTCGGTCGGCGCCGCCTATGGCGCGACGGCGGCGGAAGCGGTGCCGATCGCCGACGCGCTCGCCAACGCCGCGCGGATCTGCGCGGCGACCCCATTGCCGGTGACGCTCGATTTCGAGGGCGGCTACGCGACCGACCCGGCGGCGCTCGCCGACAATTTCGGCCGGGCGATGGCAACCGGCATGGTCGGCATCAATTACGAAGATCAGGTGATCGGCGGCAGCGGCATTCACCCCGTCGTTCCGCACACCGCCCGGATCGCGGCGATGCGCGCGGTCGACGGCGATGCCTTCATCAATGCACGCACCGACATCTTCCTGAAGGCGCCGCCAGAGGCGCACGACGCCGCCGCACTTGACGCGGCGCTGGAACGCGCCCGCGCCTATGCCGATGCTGGCGCCAGCGGCTTCTTCGCGCCGGGTCTCCGCGACGAACGGCTGATCGCCCGGCTGTGCGCGACGGCGCCGCTGCCGGTCAACATCATGATCGCGCCCGGCGTGCCGGACGCCCGCCGCCTCGCCGAACTCGGCGTCGCCCGCGTCAGCCACGGGCCCGGCCCCTACCGGCTGGCGATGCAAGCCGTCACCGCTGCTGCCCGCAGCGCCCTCGGCTAATTTCGGAGGCGGCACCGCCATCCAGCGCCATTCCAACGACGCTACGCATCGCCGGAACCTTGGGCGCTTCCGCCCACGCCCCCACCCGGTCTCCCAACGACAGTATCCTGAAATGGGAGGCCGGGTGGGGGCGTGGGCCGGTGCCGCACCTGATTCGGTACCGCCGATCTGCCGCTAATAACGGCTCAGCTCCACCGGTAGCTTGCGGTAGCCGTTGACGAAGCAGGCGGCGACGCGCACCGGTTCCGCCAGCACATTCACCCGCAACCTGCGCTTCGCCATCTCCTCCAGCAGGATCTGGATCTGCATCTCGGCCAGCCTTGCGCCAACGCAGCGGTGGATGCCGTAGCCAAACGCCAGATGCCGCCGTGCGTTCGGCCGGTCGACGACCAGCGTGTCCGGGTCTTCGAACACGCTCTCGTCGCGGTTGGCCGAAATATACCACAGCGCCAGCTTGTCGCCGGCGCGGATCATCTGCCCGTCCAGCTCGGTGTCGGCGGTGGCGGTGCGGCGCATATGCGCCAGCGGTGTCTGCCAGCGAATGATTTCGCTGACCGTGTTTGAGATCAGGCCGGGGTCCGCCTCCAGCTTGGCGCGCTGATCGGGAAATTTGTCGAGGGCATACATCGCGCCGGTCATCGAATTGCGGGTGGTATCGTTGCCGCCGACGATCAGCAGGATCAGGTTGCCGATGAACTCGCCGTCGTCCATGTGGCTCATCGCCTCGGAATGGATCATCATCGAGATCAGGTCGGGCGCCGGCGGCTGGTTGATCCGCTCATCCCACAGTCGCTTGAAATAGCTGGCACATTCGAACAGATGGCCCAGCCGCTCCTGCCGGCTTTCGGCATTGTGGACCAGTTCGATGTCGCCCGCCCAATCGGACCAGAAGGTCAGCTTGCGCCGGTCCTTCCACGGGAAGGCGAACAGGATCGCCAGCATCTGGGTGGTCAGCTCTATCGATACCCGGTCGACCCAGTCGAACGGCTCGCCAACCGGCAGCCCGTCCAGAATCTCCTGCGTGCGGAGGCGGATGTCATCGGCCATGCCGGCAAGCGCGCTGGGCGCGAAGGCGGGGGCGATCGTCCGCCGCTGGGCGGTGTGCACCGGCCGGTCGCGGGCGATGAACATCGGCATCGCGTAGTCGTCGTCCAGCCGGTCGGCGAGGGTGATGCCGCCCAGTTCGGACGAGAACAGCTCCGGCAGCGATTCGACATGGACGATCGGCTTGTATCCCGACACCGACCAATAGGGGCCGAAGGCGGAATGCGCGCAGTAATAGACCGGCGCCTCGGCGCGCAGGCGGCGGAACGGTTCATGCCATTGGTGGTCGCGGTAGATTTCGGGGCGGCTGACGTCGAGCGGATCGCCCGCCGCCGCCGCTACATCCTCGGCAAGCGTCGCCATGGTTCAGGCCCTCTCCAGCCGGCCGCATCGTCGCGGCTCGTACCGATGGCAGAGTGCCACTGCTTACATGAATGTCAACGGCGCGCCGGTGCCGCCCCGCCCGATTTTAGCACACCGCGCCGGAACAGCCGCGCGGCGAGCATCACCGTCGCCGCTACCCACGCCATCTGCCAG
Organism: Sphingomonas flavalba; assembly: GCF_047553045.1. Classification (GTDB taxonomy): domain Bacteria; phylum Pseudomonadota; class Alphaproteobacteria; order Sphingomonadales; family Sphingomonadaceae; genus Sphingomonas_L; species Sphingomonas_L flavalba_A. The sequence continues at coordinate 3,191,272 of NZ_CP180208.1, forward strand.
GCGATCGCGGCAAGATGCGGCAGCACCGCCGGGCTGGTCGCCGCCCGCGCCGCCATCGCGAAGGGCGAGCTGAACGGGAAGATCGCGGCGAACAGGCCGACAGCGCTGTCCGGCCGCGCCGCGGCGGCGGAGGACAGGCCGAACATGCCGACCTGGAACAGGGTAATCGGCAGCGACAGCATCTGGATCTCGCGCATCGACCCGGCCTGCGCGCCGACGCCCAGGAACACCGCGCCCAGCAGCAGGAAGGCGAGGGTGAAATAGACAAGGAAGAGCAGCACGAACAGCGGCATGCCGATCGCCGGCGCGATCCGTTCGATCAGCACCGCATGGTCCGGCAGCAGCATCAGGCCCTGGCCGATCAGCATCGACCAGAAAGCGATGAACAGCAACGCGACGCCGAACATTCCGACCAGCTTGCCGAGAAACACCGATTCGAGCGGTACGGCGGCGGCAAGAATCTCGATCACCTTGTTGGTGCGCTCCTCCGCCAGCATGCCGACTGACTGGCCAGCAAGCAGCAGGGTCAGGAAAAAGATCAGGAATACCGCGCCGAATCCGGTCGATTGCCGGCTATCGTCGGCGGTCGAAGCCGCAGCGAGGGCAACCCGGTGCGGGGTGCTGTGTCGCGCCTCTCCCGCAAGTGCCCGTTCGGCGACTTCGCCCAGCCAGTTGGCGGCGCGCTCGCCATGGGGGCGGTAGAAGATTGTGGGGGCGTCGAGCGGGCCGGTGAGCGCCGCCACGGCGTGGCGCGCCGGGGCGTCCAGCAGTGCGCGCGCCTGCCCGGCGGGATCGGCGCCGGCCGTCTCGACGATCAGTTCCGGTGGTGCCTCGCCGGGGCGGAACACTCCGCGCAGCGCGGTGTCGGCGGCGGCGAAGGCGTGGCCCTCGCCCGCTGGCAGCACGGCGATGATTCGCGCCCGCTCCGCCCCGCCGTCGGCCAGTTGCGCCGCGCCGAGTCCGCCGATCGCGGCAAAGCCGACCATCAGCAGCGGCGCGAGCAGGAACACCAGAAAGGTCGGTGTGAAAACGATCGCGGTGAAATCGCGCCGGGCGATGACCAGCGTCTGGCGCAAAAACCGGCCGGTCATCGCCCGTTCCCCCCGACGATCGCAACGAACACGTCGTGCAGCCCCGGCCGTTCGATCGACAGGCCGGCGACGCCGTGCCCCTTCTCGATCAGCCGGGCGAGCAACGCTTCCATCCCTTCGTCGGGCACTGTGAAGGCGTAGCCGTCGCCGCTGCGCTCGGCATCGGCGGGGAGCAGCAGGCGGACGGTGTCGTCGCCCGCTTTCGGCACGAAATGCGCGCGCAGCGGCAACAGCGCCCGTGCTTCCGCCACCGTGCCCTCGAACCGGCGCTGGCCGCCGGCGATGATCGCGATGCGGTCGCATAGCCGCTGGGCATGGGCCATGACATGGGTGCACAGCACAATCGTTGCGCCGCGCGCCTGCTCGCCGCGAATCAGGGCCTCCAGCCGTTCCTGGTTGACCGGGTCGAGGCCGGAAAACGGTTCGTCCAGCACCAGCAGCGCCGGCCTGTGGACCAGCGCGCCAAGCAGTTGGACGAGCTGCGCCATGCCCTTGGACAGTTTGCGGATCTTCTGGTCGGCGGCATGGCCCAGCCCCGCCGCGTCCAGCAGGTCGCCGGCCCGCGCCCGCCCGGTTTTCCAGTCCAGCCCGCGCAGCGCGCCCATGAAGGCGATCGCCTCGCGCGCCTTCATGCCGGGGTAAAGCCCGCGCTCCTCCGGCAGATAGCCGATCTGGTCGCCCGCCGCGCGCGGCCGGTCATGGCCGAGCACGCGGCAATGGCCTTCGTCCGGGTCGATAATTCCCATCAGCATGCGCAGCGCCGTGGTCTTGCCGGCGCCGTTGGGGCCGAGCACGCCGTAGATCGTGCCGGCGGGGATCGCGAAGTCGACATGGTCGACGGCAACACGGCCGCCGAAATGCTTGACCAGCCCGGTCGCGCACACCGCCAGAGCATCGTTCACCGTTGCGCGCCTTTCGTCCCCGGCATCGGCAGAGGATGGCAAGCCCGGCTTAACATCGCGTTGCCCGCCGTCACTTTCCCCCGGTCCGCCGGACGAGCGCGGCAACGCAGCTGGCGCGGTCGATATCCTGCCCGTCGGGCTGGCGGGCATCGATATAACGAACGACCGGCTCTGCCTGCGCGGCGGGCGGATAGAGATAGGCATCGAGCACGCAGATCGCGCTGGAAAATTGCAGCTTGCGCGCGCTTGCCTCGTGCACATCCAGGTCGGGCTGACCGAACAGCGCGACCAGCGCCGGTGCCGGCTTGCCCATCACCCGCTCCAGTCCAACCAGCCCGTAGGCGGGCGGGCGGACCGCCGGCGCGGTCTGCGGGCGCGGCACCACCGTCGTCGTCGCGCAACCGCCGGTCAGCAGCGCCGCCGCGATCGCTCCGCCCAGCCAGCCCTTCGTCATTGCCTACCCCCGTGAAAGCGGTGCGTGGCCAGCGCGGCGCCGATCGCCGGCGCCAGCAGGTTGACCACAGGAATCACGAACAACAGCGTCGCGACAAGCCCGATCAGCGCGCGCGGGCCTCGCGTCGCCGCAAGCCAGCCTTTCATCGCCGTCGCCGGCACATGGCGCGCCGCGACCATCTCGCCCAGGTCGCGGCCAAGCAGCGGCGCATTGACCGCGGTGAACAGCAGCGGCGCCAGCGGGGCGCCGACCGCGCTGACCAGCAGCAGCAGATAGAATGGCGCCGCGACCAGATTGGCGAGGATCGCCCGCGCTGCGGATCGCCCGCCCATCGCCAGTGCGCGGCGCAGCCGCACCGGTTGCGCCCGCGCCGCCTCCGCCGGGTAATGGCGCTGTTCGACGGCGGCGACGATCGTGTCGGCGAACAGGCCAATCACCGCGACCGCCACCGCGCGGAACAGCAGCCAGCCGGTCAGGATGGTCAGCAGCGTCGCCGCCGTCGCCGCGATCGCCCCGGCATGGCCGATGCCGGCATGGGTGAGCAGCATCCGCCCGCCCAGCCCGATCGCGACGCCGCTGGCGACGAACACCAGCAGGGTCAGCGCCAGCGAGCGGACGATGACGCCGACGATCGCCGGGTCGCCGAGCTGGCGCAGCGTCAGGATCAGCGCCCGGATCATACCGCACCCTGCGCGCCGTCGTTGTGTGCGGTCAAGTTGACGAATACGAAGCGCTCGCTATTCCGGCGCCCATTCAGCGGAACATGAAGGACAGGCAGTGGCTGCACCCCAATATGATGTCGTCGCCATCGGCAACGCGATCGTCGACGTCATCGCCAAGGCGGACGACGCGTTCATCATCGCCGAGAATCTGAAGAAGAACACGATGCAGCTGCTGTTCTCGATGGAGGCGGCCGAGGCGCTCTATGCGAAGATGGCGCCGGGGATCGAGGCGAGCGGCGGCTCGGCGGCCAACACCGTCGCCGGCCTCGCTGCGCTCGGCCACCGTTGCGGCTTCATCGGCCAGGTCGCCGACGACCAGCTCGGCGGCGTCTTCGCCCACGACATCCGCACCCTCGGCGTCACTTTCGACACGCCGATGCGCGACGGCGATCCGTCGACCGCGCGCTGCCTGATCCTGGTCACGCCGGACGGCCACCGGACGATGAACACCTATCTCGGCGCGTCGCAGTTCCTGCCGGCCGAGGCGCTCGACCCGGCGCTGATCGCCAATGCCGCCATCCTCTACCTCGAAGGCTATCTGTGGGATCCGGAGGAACCGCGCCAGGCGATGCGCGCGGCGATCGATATCGCCCGCAAGGCCGGGCGGCGGGTGGCCTTCACCCTGTCCGACACCTTCTGCATCTCGCGCCACCGTGCCGATTTCCTGGCGCTGATCGCCAATGGCGACATCGACATCCTGTTCGCCAACGAGGCGGAGATCACCGCCCTCAACGAGACCGAGGATTTCGAGGCGGCGGTCGCCGTGACGGCGGCGCAGGTGCCGCTGCTCGTCGTCACCCGCAGCGAGCACGGCGCGATCGCCGTCGCCGGCGGAGAGCGCGTCGCCGTCCCGGCCGAGCCGGTGGCCGCGGTCGTCGACACCACCGGTGCCGGCGACCTGTTCGCCGCCGGCTTCCTCGCCGGGCAGGCGCGCGGCCTGTCGCTGGCGGACAGCCTGACGATGGGCGCGGTCGCGGCGGCGGAGATCATCTCCCACTACGGCGCGCGGCCGGAAGCGGACCTGAAAGCGCTGACCGCCGCCCGCCTTGGCTGACCGGCCACACCGTCATTGCGAGCCGCGCAGCGGCGCGGCAATCGCGGAGTCGGCAACGGCCCTAACGGGACGAACTCTAGCCGCGCGGCCGGTAATCGGACCGCGCGATCAAATCGGCGCGGGCGGCGTGATACTCGCGCTCCAGCCGGTCGACCCGGTCGGCGACGCTCTCGACCTGGTCGACGGAACCGATGCCCTGGCCCGAACCCCAGATGTCGCGCCACGCCTTCTTGGCGCTGTTGCCGCCGGAACCGAAATCCATCGTCTTGTATTCGCCCTTCGGCAGATTGTCAGGGTCCAGCCCGGCCGCCTCGATCGACCCGCGCAGATAATTGCCGTGCACGCCGGTGAACAGGTCGGAATAGACGATGTCGGCGGCGTGGCCGGCGACGATGCCGTCCTTGTAGGCGGCGCTGGCGTTGGCCTCCGTCGTCGCGATGAAGGCGGAGCCGATATAGGCGAGGTCGGCGCCCGTCGCCTGCGCGGCCAGCACCGACCGGCCGTTGCCGATCGCGCCGGACAGCGCCACCGGCCCGTCGAACCAGCGCCGGATCTCAGACACCAGCGCGAAGGGAGAGATGACGCCGGCATGGCCGCCGGCCCCCGCTGCGACCGGGATCAGCCCGTCGGCGCCCTTCTCGATCGCCTTGCGGGCAAAGCGGTCGTTGATCACATCGTGCAGGGTGATGCCACCCCAGCCATGGACGGCATGGTTCAGATCCTCGCGTGCGCCGAGCGAGGTGATGACGATCGGCACCTGCCATTTGGCGCAGGTCGCCAGGTCGGCCTCCAGCCGGTCGTTCGACTTGTGGACGATCTGGTTGACCGCGAACGGCGCCGCCGGCGCATCCGGGTGGTCGCGGTTCCACGCCGCCAGCTCCTCGGTAATCCGGTGCAGCCATTCGTCGAGCAGCGCCTGCGGGCGGGCGTTCAGCGCGGGGAACGACCCAACGATTCCCGCCTTGCACTGGGCAATGACCAGTTCCGGGCCGGACACGATGAACATCGGAGAGGCGATGACCGGCAGGCGCAGCCGGTCGAACAGCGGGGGAAGGCTCATGCCCCATTCCTAACGCACGCGGCGGCGCTGTCCAGTTGTACGCCGGGCCGGGCAGAGTGGGGCAGGGTGGCGATGGCGAAACGGTCCACCACCATCGGCCGCCGCCTCCCGGCGGCTTAGGCCGCCATCAACTCGCTGATCGGGTCGGACAGGGTAATGCCGTCCAGCACGCTCGCCACTTCGTCGCGCACCCGCAGCATGACGAAATGGATGCGGCACTCTTCCTGGCTGACGCAGTTTTCGCACGGGGCATAGGCGCGGCGGCTGGCGCACGGCACCAACGCCAGCGAGCCACGGGTCAGCCGGACGACATGGCCGTAGCTGATCTCGTGCGGCGGCCGTGCCAGCCAATAGCCGCCATCCTTGCCGCGCTGGGTGTCGACCAGCCCCGCCCGGCTCATCTCGGACAGGATGACGGTCAGGAACTTGGCGGGGATGTTCTGCGTCTCGGCGATCGCGGTCAGTTGGACCGGCCCCTCGCCGTAACGGTCGGCGAGGTGGAGCAGCGCTCGAATTGCATACCGTGTCCGTTGAGAAAGCATGCCGTCCCATGACCGCGACGGGCCGGTTTTGCAAGCTCTGGCGCCGCGCCTATAGCTGAACGGGATGGACCCGTTGCACGATGCGCACACCCCGGCCCATGCCGCTATCGACCGGGCCTTGTCCCGGCATCGTGGTGGCCCGCTGATCGTCGGTATCGCCGGCGCGCAGGGCAGCGGCAAATCGACCCTCGCCGCCCGGCTGGCAAGGACGTTCGGCGCCGGCGGATTGCGCGTCGCCACACTGTCGATCGACGACCTCTATTTGCCGCGCGCCGACCGCCTCGCCCTTGCCGCGACCGAGCACCCGCTGTGGGCCACACGCGGTCCGCCTGGCACCCACGACATCGCCCTCGGCCATCGGCTGTTCGACGCGCTGGCCGGCACCGGCGCCGTCCGCCTGCCGCGCTTCGACAAGACGGCGGACGACCGGCTGCCGGTTTCTGCCTGGCCGGTGGTCGCGGCGCCGGTCGACCTGATTCTGTTCGAAGGCTGGCTGGTCGGCGCGCGGCCGCAGGACGCGGCGGCGCTGGCGGCGCCGGTCAACACGCTGGAACGGGACGAGGATGTGGACGGCCGCTGGCGTCGCCGCGCCAACGCCCTGCTCGCCACCCTCTACCAGCCGCTGTTCGCCCGGATCGCGGTGCAGATCCTGCTTGCCGCCCCCACCTTCGCTGTCGTCCACCGCTGGCGCGCGGAGCAGGAGGCGGCCCTGCCGCACCCGGCGATGGACGCCGCCGCGCTCGCCCGCTTCATTGCCCATTACGAACGGCTGACCCGCCACATCCTCGCCGAAATGCCGGTTCGCGCCGACTGTGTTATCGCTCTCGACGCCAACCGGCGGGTGGTCACGCCGCCGGGTCGGCCGTGTCATACCCCAGCCGCCTGACCCACGGCTCCAGGATCGGCAGAACCGGCGCCAGATGGGAACGATAGCGTTGCCAACGGCCGCGCGCGCGGGTGTAGAGCGGCTCGGTGACCTGGGCATAGCTGGCGGTCCTGACGTGGCCGCGTTCCAGCGCGGTCCGCTGGTGGTCGAGGGCCGCGTCCTCCCACGCCAGGCCAAGAAAGGCGAGCAGCGGTCGCACCGCCCCTTCCAGATCGGTGACCATTTCCTCATAACGCAGGATATGCGTCGGCAGGGGCAGCACCGACCGGCATTGCTGCCAATAGCCAAGCGCCAGATCGTATAGTTCGGCGGCGTCGCCCAGGTCTAGGAAACTGGCCATCGCCGGGTTGGGGCGGAAATTCTGCATGTAGCAGCTCAGCACTACGTCGCACGGATGTCGCTCGACAAAGACGACCCGCGCGTCGGGGAACAGCCGGTGGATCAGCGGTAGATGGAGGATGCTGAACGGCATCTTGTCGACGATAAGCCGGTCGCCGATCCCCGGCATCGCCGCATCGGCCGCGGCGAAATAGCGGGCGCGCAGGGTGGCGATGGTGGTGGCGTCCATCGTCGCCAATGCCGCCGGATCACCGACCGCCTCGGCCACACGTGCCAGGAACGGTTCCTCCTCGAACACCACGGTGCGGCTGTGTCCCATCAGGATCGTGTCGGACAGGGTGGTGCCGGACCGTGGAAAGCCGATCAGAAAGGCGGGGGCCGGCCGCGTCGGTTCGGGCTGGTCGGTCGTCCATCCCGCCAGCCATTCCGGCGTGGTCAGCGCGATCGCGCGGCGGAACCGGTCGCGAAACGCGGCACCGGCAATCCGGGGTGCCTCGGGCCGCGCCGCCATATGGGCATTCATTTCGGCAAAGGCGGCGAACGCCGTGTCGCTATCGCCCAACCGGTCGCTGATCTCGCCGATCAGCTTGGCGCGTCGCCCGGAATCGATCGCCGGGTCGATCCGCTGCGCCGCCGCCAGCGCAGCGGCATCGTCACCCCGCCGGCGCAGCATCAGCGCGCGCAGCAGTGCCAGTTCCGCCGTGTCGACGCCGTTGGATTGCGCCTCGTCGATCAGCCGCGCGGCGTCATCCAACCGGTTCTCCGCCTCCAGCAGGGCGCCCAGTTCCTGATAAGGCTCGGCCGCCTTGGGGTTCATGCCGATGGCGGCGCGCCAGGCGCGCTCCGCGGCCGCGCGGTCGCCGCGCAGTTCCTCGGTCAGCCCCATCTCGATGCGGAGTGCCGGGTCGGCCGGGGCAAGCGCGATCGCCTGTTCCAGCACGCGCACGGCGTCGCGGTGGCGCTGGACGCGGTTGAGCGCCCGGCTCAGTTCGAGCAGGGCGGTGCCGTCCCGCGGGGCGATCCGCGCCGCTTCGCCCATCGCCGTCAGGCTTTCGTCATACCGGCCGGCCATGGCGAGCGCGGCACCGAGATTGCTCTGGATATTGCCCTGATCCGGTTTCAGGGCGGCGGCGCGGCCGAGCGCAACGATCGCGCCATCCAGATCACCCGCCGCCCGGCGGACGTTGCCAAGATTGTTCCAGATTTCCCAGTCGTCCGGCGCCTGCGCCAGCACCTGTTCGTAGATCCGGATCGCTTCGGCGGTATCGCCGCTGCTTTGCGCGATGAAGCCGGACAGGCGGGCGAAGGCCTCCGGCGGCGTGCCGGCGGCGCAAACCGCCCGTGCTTCCGACCAGGCACGAAGCTGGATCAGCGTCCCGGCCAGCGCGGTCCGCGCCCGCCCGTCAGCCGGGTCGCCGGCCACCGCGCGGCGCAGATAACCGGCGGCGGCGGCATGGCCGCCGGCATGCGCGCACAGGTCGCCCAGAAAGCGCAGCAGGGTGGTGTTGTCGGGGTGGCCGGCGAGCAGTTGCTCCGCCGCCTTCCGCGCTTCGGCGAGCCGGCCCTGCTGCGCGAGCGACAAAACCTGGGCAAAACCGGGGGGTGGTGCAGTCATCGCCCCCGGTCTTGCCGCAATCGGATCAGCCGTTCAACCGGTTGACCGCGCTCAGCACGGCGCGGACGGAGGCCGTGGCGACGTCAAGGTCGATGCCGACGCCCCAGACGCTGCGGCCGTCCGGCGTGCGGCATTCGACATAGGCGGCTGCCTGCACCCCGGCACCCTTGCCGATCGCGTGCTCGCTATAGTCGGCGACGTCGAGGTCGACGCCGCAGCCGCTGTTCAGCGCGGCGAGCACGCTGGAGATCAGGCCGTTGCCCCGCCCTCCGACCGAGCGCAGTTCGCCGTCGACGCCGATATGGCCGGCGAAGATGCGGTCGCCGTTCGGCGCCCGGCTCTCGTCATAGGCGTCGAGGGTAAAGCGTTGCTCGCCCGACAGCCGATAGGTCTGCTCGAACAGTGCCCAGATGTCGCCGGCGTCCAGCTCGCGGCCGCCGTCATCGGCCAGTTGCTGGACATGGCGGCTGAAATCGGCCTGCAGCCGCTTGGGCAGCTTCAGCCCCTTGTCCTGTTCCAGAACCCAGGCGACGCCGCCCTTGCCGGACTGCGAATTGACGCGGATCACGGCCTCGTAGCTGCGGCCAAGGTCGGCCGGGTCGATCGGCAGGTAGGGCACTTCCCAATAATTGTCGTTGCGCTGTTCCTGCGCGGCGAAGCCCTTCTTGATCGCGTCCTGATGGCTGCCGGAAAAGGCGGTGAACACCAGTTCGCCGGCATAGGGGTGGCGCGGGTGGACGGGCAGGGCGTTGCAATACTCAACGGTCTGGATCACCGCGTCGATGTCGGAGAAGTCCAGCTCCGGCGCGACGCCCTGAGTGTAGAGGTTCAGGCCAAGCGTCACCAGGTCGACATTGCCGGTGCGTTCGCCATTGCCGAACAGGCAGCCCTCGACCCGGTCGGCGCCGGCCATCAGGCCCAGCTCGGCAGCGGCGACGCCGGTGCCGCGGTCGTTGTGCGGATGCAGGCTGATGACGACGCTGTCGCGGTTGGGAATGTTGCGGCAGAACCATTCGATCTGGTCGGCATAGACGTTGGGCGTCGCCGCCTCCACGGTCGCCGGCAGGTTCAGGATCAGCGGGTGATCCGGCGTCGGGCGCAGCACGTCCATCACCGCCGCGCAGACCTCGACAGAGAAATCCAGCTCGGCGGTGGAGAAGGTTTCCGGGCTGTATTCGAAATGCCAGTCGGTCCCCGGCCGCTTCGCCGCCTCGTCGCGCAGGATCATCGCGCCGTCGACGGCGATCTGGCGCACCTCGGCCCGGTCCATCTGGAACACGATCCGCCGCCAGGCCGGTGATACCGCGTTGTAGAGGTGGACGATCGCGCGCCGCGCGCCCTCCAGGCTCTCGAAGCTCTTCTCGATCAGGTCGCGGCGCGACTGGGTCAGCACCTGCACGGTCACGTCGTCGGGGATGCGGCCGGACCGGACGAGGCCGCTGATATAGTCGAATTCGGTCGCCCCGGCGGACGGGAAACCAACCTCGATCTCCTTCAGGCCGACGCGGACGAGCAGGTCGAAGAAACGCTGTTTCTTCTCGGCGTCCATCGGGTCGATCAGCGCCTGATTGCCGTCGCGCATGTCGGTCGACAGCCAGCGCGGCGCGCGGGTGATGGTGCGCGACGGCCATTGGCGGTCGGTGATCGGCACCTGCGGGAACGGACGGTATTTGGTCGAAGGATCGGCAATCATGATGCGGCTCTCGGAATCAGCGGCGGGCTGACATGCCCGCCTGGCTTGAAGATGCTGAACCCTTAGGCGCGGTGCGCAGCCCGAACCGGGCGCGCGACGGGGAACACGCCTAAGGGCGTGTAAGTCGAAGCAGGAGAAGACCGCCGAGCGACTGCATGGCCGCGCGATAGCCCGGCTGCCGCGGCAAAGTCCATCCTTTTCTTGGGACGGGGCGGGGCGGCCGCTACGCTTTCTCGAACGCGACGGTAATCGCCAGCGGCACCTCGTCCGACACCGCCGGTACGCCGAAGCGGATGCCGAAATCGCTGCGCCTGATCGTCGTCGTTGCCTCGAACCCTACGGTCTGTGCCTTCGACATCGGGTTTGCGCCGGCGCCGACGAAGCGCGCGTCAAGCGTGACCGGCCGGGTCACGCCGCGCAGGGTCAACACCCCGGTGATTTTTGCGCGGGTGCCATCCACCATCACCCCGGTCGACCGGAAGGTCGCGGTCGGGAAGGTGGCGGCGTCGAAGAAGTCGGGCGACAGCAAATGCTTGTCGAGGGCGGTGCTGGTTGTCACCACCCGCTTGACCGGGATGGTGATCGACACCGCCGCGTCGGCCAGCCGTGCCGGGTCGATGGTCAGCGTGCCGGTCGCGCCGCCGATCAGGCCGTGAAAGGCGTTGAAGCCTAGGTGGTTGACCGACCATGCGACCTGGGTGTGGGCGCTGTCCGCCTGATAGGTGCCGGCGGCAACCCGGCTGGGGTCGGCGATGCCGGAAACCGGCATGGGTGCCTGTGCGGTCGCGGTGACGGTGGCCAGCAGCAGAGGCAGGGCGAAGGGGGCAAGGCGCATCGTCGGGTTACTCCACAGGGCAGGCCGGAATCGAAACGGGAACCGGCGCCGCCGGTTCCCGTGTCACCCCGTAACGGTGGCCGGCCGTTTGGGGAACGGCCGGCGCATCACTTCGCCGCGTCAGTTGCGGCTCTTGTCGACCAGCTTGTTGGCGCCGATCCACGGCATCATCGCGCGCAGCTCGGCGCCGGTCTTCTCGATCGGGTGAGCGGCGGCGGCCTTGCGCGCCGCCTTCAGTTCCGGCTGGCCGGCGCGGTTGTCGAGGACGAAATTCTTGACGAAGCGGCCACCCTGAATGTCGGCCAGTACCCGCTTCATCTCCTTCTTGGTTTCCTCGGTGATGATCCGCGGACCGGTGGTGATGTCGCCATATTCGGCGGTGTTGCTGATCGAATAGCGCATGTTGGCAATGCCGCCCTCATACATCAGGTCGACGATCAGCTTCACTTCGTGCAGGCACTCGAAATAGGCCATTTCCGGGGCATAGCCGGCTTCGGTCAGGGTCTCGAACCCGGCCTGGATCAGGTGGGTCAGGCCGCCGCACAGCACCGCCTGCTCGCCGAACAGATCGGTTTCGCATTCCTCGCGGAAATTGGTCTCGATGATGCCGGAGCGGCCGCCGCCGATCGCGGAAGCGTAGGACAGCGCCAGATCATGGGCGTTGCCGCTCGAATCCTGGGCGACGGCGATCAGGCAGGGCACGCCGCCGCCACGCACATATTCGGACCGGACGGTGTGGCCGGGGCCCTTCGGCGCGATCATGATCACGTCCAGATCGGCGCGCGGCTCGATCAGCGAGAAATGCACGTTCAGGCCGTGGGCGAAGGCAAGCACCGCGCCCTGCTTCAGGTTCGGCGCCAGGTCTTCGGCATAGATCGCGGCCTGGTGCTCGTCGGGTGCCAGGATCATGACGATATCGGCCCATTTCGCCGCCTCGGCGTTGGTCATCACCTTGAAGCCGGCACCTTCGGCCTTCTTCGCGGTGGCGGAACCGGCGCGCAGCGCGATCGCCACTTCGGCGACACCGGAATCGCGCAGGTTCTGCGCATGGGCATGGCCCTGGCTGCCATAACCGAGGATGGCGATTTTCTTGCCCTTGACCAGGCCGAGATCGGCGTCGCGATCGTAATAGACACGCATGATGAAACCCTTTTTCGATGGAGAGTTGGACAGGTTATTGGCCCGACAAGCGGGCGGATTCAGGCCGGGTCGCGCCCCCGGGTGATGGCGACGATGCCGGTGCGGGCGACTTCGACCAGCCCGACTTCGCGCATCAGCCCGACGAAGGTGTCGATCTTTTCGCTGCCGCCGGTCACCTCGAACACGAAGCTGCCGGTTGTCGCGTCGACGACGCGGGCGCGGTAGACGTCGGCCAGCCGCAGCGCCTCGATCCGGTGCTCACCGGCGCCGGCGACCTTGACCAGCGCCAGCTCGCGCTCGACGTGGGGGCCGTGGGCGGTCAGGTCCAGCACCTTGTGCACCGGCACCAGCCGGTCGAGCTGGGCGATGATCTGTTCCAGCACATGCGCCGACCCGCTGGTGACGATGGTGATGCGGCTGACGCTTTCGTCCTCGGTCACGTCGGCGACGGTCAGGCTTTCGATATTATAGCCGCGCGCGGTGAACATGCCGGCGATGCGGGCCAATATGCCCGCCTCGTTGTCGACGGTGACGGACAGGGTGTGGCGCTCGACCACCTCGGTGCGGATGTGCATCATGCCTGCTCCCGCTGGGCGGCGAGGGTGCCGATCATATCGAAATGCCATTCGGTGCCGCGCCAGCGGCGGATGTTGACGGCCAGGCCAAGAATCCGTTCCGCCAGCCCCGCCAGTTGATCGCCAACATAGCGCGGCGACACCAGCAGCCGGTCGAAACTCTCATCACCGATTGTCCAGCTTCGTTCGAAATTCACAATCCATTCGCCTTCGTCTTCCGGCGTCGTCGTCCAGCCGATCAGGTCGCTGGTACCGTTCGCCGCCTCGAAATGCAGCGGCTCTGCGATGTGAATGCGCAGAGCCCGCCGCTGCATCACACCAGTGCTTTCGCCTCGTCGCCCATCTCGCCGGACACTTCCGTCTGGTCGAGGAGCATCTCGGTATGGGCTGCCCCCGACGGGATCATCGGGAAGCAATTGGCCAGCTTGGCGACCCGGCAGTCGACCAGCACCGGCCCGTCGGTTTTCAGCATGCGCGCAATGCCGTCCTCAAGTTCCGCCGGGTTTTCGATGCGCAGGCCGGTCCAGCCATAGGCCTCGGCCAGTTTGACGAAATCGGGAAGCGCGTCGCTGTAGCTTTCCGAATAGCGGCCGCCATAGGTCAGGTCCTGCCACTGGCGGACCATGCCCATATATTCGTTGTTGAGGATGAACAGCTTGACCGGCAACCGGTACTGCGTCGCCGTGCCCAGCTCCTGAATATTCATCTGAATGGACGCCTCGCCGGCGATGTCGATGACCAGCGCGCCCGGGTTGCCGATTTGCGCGCCGATCGCGGCAGGCAGGCCGTAGCCCATCGTGCCAAGACCGCCGGAGGTCAGCCATTTGTTCGGCGCGTCGAAACCAAAATGCTGGGCCGCCCACATCTGATGCTGGCCAACCTCGGTGGTGATGATCGGGTTCAGCGCATGGGTCGCCTGCCACAGCGCGCGGATCGCCTGCTGCGGCATGATTTCCTGTTTGGAAGCACGGAAGGCCAGGCTCTTCTTCGCCCGCCAGCCGTCGATCCGCTTCCACCATGCGGCCAGGTCCGGCTTCGGGTGCTGGCGCGCCTTCCAGACGCGGACCATGTCCTCCAGCACCAGCCCGACGTCGCCGACCACCGCCAGGTCGACGCGGACGTTCTTGTTGATCGACGACCGGTCGATATCGACGTGGATCTTGCGGCTGCCGGGGCTGAACGCATCCAGCCGCCCGGTCACCCGATCGTCGAACCGCGCGCCCAGGCACAGCATCAGGTCGCAACCATGCATCGCCATGTTCGCTTCGTAGGTGCCGTGCATGCCCAGCATGCCCAGCCACTGCGGCGACGACGCCGGGAAGGCGCCGAGGCCCATCAGCGTCGAGGTGACCGGCGCGCCGCTGATCCGCGCCAGCTCGCGCAGCAGCTGGCTGGCGCCCGGCCCGGCGTTGATGATGCCGCCGCCAGTGTAGAGGATCGGCCGCTCCGCCGCCGCCAGCATGTCGACGATCGCCTCGATCTCCGCCGCGTCGGCTTTCACGCGGGGGCGGTAGGTCTTGTGCTCGATCACGCCGGGCTTGCGGTAGGGCGCGCTTGCCACCTGCACATCCTTCGGGATGTCGACGACGACCGGGCCGGGGCGCCCGGCGGTGGCGATATAGAACGCTTCGTGGATCACATCGCCCAGCTTCGCGGGGTCGCGAACCAGGTAATTATGCTTGGTCACGTGCCGGGTGATGCCGACGGTGTCGGCTTCCTGGAACGCATCGGTGCCGATCAGCGTCGTCGGCACCTGCCCGGTCAGCACGACGATCGGGATCGAATCCATCAGCGCGTCGGTAATGCCGGTGACGGCGTTGGTCGCGCCGGGGCCGGAGGTGACGAGGACGACGCCGGGCTTGCCGGTCGCGCGGGCATAACCCTCCGCGGCATGGGTCGCCGCCTGTTCGTGGCGGACGAGGATGTGGCGAATCCGCTTCTGGCGGAACAGCGCGTCATAAATCGGAAGCACCGCGCCGCCCGGATAGCCGAAGATCACTTCGACACCCAGATCGGTCAGGGCTTCAACCAATATGTCCGCACCGCTGCGCTCGCGTGTCATCACCATTTCCCAAGAATCGCTGGGTTCAGCTTCTCGCGTCGCCGGCCGGCAAACGCAAGCGCGCGCCCTATTGGTAATAATATGGCATGTCAACCGTTATGACGGTAATATTCTTTCAATTTCACCGATAAGGTCGGAATCCCCTTGCGTCACCCGCCGCCACTCGGCCGGCGGCTGGTGGTGGAACCAGGTATATTGGCGCTTGGCATAGCGCCGGGTCGCGGCCTGGGCGGCGGCGATCGCGCCTGCTCGGTCGCTCTCGCCGTCCAGCCAGCCGCCGATCTCGCGCACCCCGATCGCTCGCATCACCGGCAGCGCCGGGTCCAGCCCGCGCGCGCGCAGCCGTTCAACCTCCTCCACCGCGCCGCCCGCCATCATCGCCTCGAACCGCGCGTCGCAGCGGGCGAACAGCCAGGGGCGCGGCGGCAGCAGCACCGTCGCCGCCAGCCGGATCGCGTGGCCGATGCCGCCGACCCGTTCGCCCTGCCACTCGGCCAGCGTCCGCCCGGTCGATCGCACCACCTCCAGCGCGCGGGCGACGCGGCTGGTGTCGGCCGGGGCCAGCCGCGCCGCCGCCGCAGGGTCCTCGGCCGCCAGCGCGCGGTGCGCCTCGGCAACCGGCAGCGCCCGCACCGCGCGGCGCACCGCCGGGTCGATCTCCGGCACCGGCGCGATGCCATCGATCAGCGTGTGCAGGTACAGCCCGGTGCCGCCGACCAGGATCGGCACCCGCCCCGCATCCCATGCTTCGGTGATCGCCGCCCGCGCCTCCGCCGCCCAGCGCGCGGCCGAACAGGCCTCGGCCCCGTCGACATGGCCGAACAGCCGGTGCGGTGCCCGCGCCGTCTCGGCGGCGTCGGGCCGCGCCGACAGCACCGCCAGGTCGGCATAGACCTGTGCCGAATCGGCGTTGACGATCACCGCCGGCAACCGCTCGGCCAGCGCCAGCGCAAGTGCCGACTTGCCGCTGGCCGTCGGCCCCGCGATAAGCGCCACCGTCCGACGCTCTGGGGGAATATCCGTGTTCATCGCCACGCTGATAGCATCGCAGTCCCTCGCGCGCGGCGATATTTCGGCGGCGGCCGATCGCCTCGCCGCCGCCGGCGCGGCGCCGGTGGAGGCGGTGGAGACCGATCCGGGCGTCGCCGCTGACTTGCGTTTCGGCGGCGATTCGGTCGCCGCCCGCGCCGCGCTGGAAGGGACGTTCCCCGGTGTCGACGTCATCGTCCAGCCGGCGCAGGGGCGAGAGAAGCGGCTGCTGATCGCCGACATGGATTCGACGATGATCACCGTCGAATGCATCGACGAGCTCGCCGACTATATGGGCCTCCGCGCCGAAATCTCCGCCGTCACGGAACGGGCGATGCGCGGAGAGCTGGATTTCGAATCGGCGCTCGACGCCCGCGTCGCCCTGCTCGCCGGGCTGGACGAAGCGGTGCTCGCCCGCTGCCATGACGAACGGGTTCACATCATGCCCGGCGCCCGCGCGCTGGTCCGCA
The DNA here is from genome assembly GCF_047553045.1 of Sphingomonas flavalba. GTDB lineage: Bacteria > Pseudomonadota > Alphaproteobacteria > Sphingomonadales > Sphingomonadaceae > Sphingomonas_L > Sphingomonas_L flavalba_A. Next base: position 3,207,741 of record NZ_CP180208.1, read on the forward strand.
CCATGCGGGCGCGCGGCGCCACCGCGCTGCTCGTCTCCGGCGGCTTCACCCATTTCGCCGACCGGGTGGCGGCGGCGATCGGCTTCGATCGCGCGCTGTCCAACCGGCTGGCGCTGGACGGCGGCGTGCTTGCCGGCACCGTCCACCGCCCTATCGTCGACGCGGAGACCAAGCGGCGGACCCTGCTCGCCGCGCTCGCCGAGTTCGGTATCGAGCGTACCGCCAGCCTCGCGGTCGGCGACGGCGCCAACGACATCCCGATGATCCGCGAAGCCGGCCTCGGTGTCGCCTATCATGCCAAGCCGGCAACCGCCGCCGCCGCCGCCGCGCGCATCGCCCATGGCGACCTGACCGTCCTGCTCCATGCCCAGGGCATCCGCCGGGCCGACTGGGAAGCCGACGCCGATTAATCCGGGCGGCGCGGCCCCAGCGCCTCGATGATCCCGCATTCGGCGATCGTGCCGGCGTGGCACTGGGCGAGCAGCCCGCTCAGTTCGCGGCGCAGCGCCTTCAGGTCGGCGATCTTGTGGTCGACCATCGCCAGCTGCTCGCGCGTCATGTCGTCAACCTCGCCGCACGGCCGCGCCCGGTCGTCGGACAGCGCCAGCAGGGTGCGAACCTGATCGAGGGTGAAGCCAAGCGCGCGGGCGCGGCGGATGAAGCTCAGCCGCGCGACATGGCGCTGGTCGTAGGCGCGGTAATTGCCGGCGGTGCGCGGCGGCGCGGCGAGCAGACCGATCGTCTCGTAATAGCGGATCGTCTCGTTGCTGGTGCCGGTCAGCGTGGCGAGGCGGCCGATGGTCAGCGCGGACATGGGGGCTTGACCCTGTAGTTGCTACAGGGTGCATATGGGGCGTTGCATCGAGTCTGTCGAGGTAACTGCCCATGTCCGCCCATTGCTGTTCCAGTGCTCCCGATCCGTCGAACAGCCCGCGCTGGCGCCGCGCGCTGTGGATCGCGCTTGCCGTCAACGGCGCGATGTTCGTCGCCGAAATGGCCGCCGGCCTCGCCGCCGGGTCGATGGCGCTGCGCGCCGACGCGCTCGATTTCCTGGGGGACAGCGCCAATTACGCGATCAGCCTGATGGTCGTCGGCATGGCGCTGACGTGGCGCGCGCGCGCGGCGATGCTGAAGGGGGCGACGCTGCTGCTGTTCGGCCTGTGGATCCTGCTCAGCACCGGCTGGGCGGCGCTCCACGGCTCGGCGCCGGAACCGGCGGTAATGGGCACGTTCGGCGTCGTCGCGCTGGTCGCCAACGTCGCGGTCGCGGCGCTGCTCTACCGCTATCGCACCGGCGACGCGAACATGCGCTCGGTGTGGATCTGCTCGCGCAACGACGCGGTCGGCAACGTCGCGGTGATGCTCGCCGCGCTCGGCGTGTTCGGCACCGGCACCGCCTGGCCCGACCTGATCGTCGCGGCGCTGATGGCGGGGCTGGCGCTGTGGGGCGGCGCCCAGATCGTCGCCCAGGCGGCCGGGGAGCTACGCGGCGGCAGCGCCCCGGCCCACGGTCATTCGGCGGTCGACCCGTCGCCGGCCAGCCAGCGATAGGCGAAGCCGCCGGCAATCCCACCGACGATCGGCGCCAGCCAGAACAGCCATAGCTGCTGCAACGCCAGCCCGCCGACGAGCAGCGCCGGGCCGGTGCTGCGCGCCGGGTTGACCGACGTGTTGGTCACCGGAATGGCGATCAGGTGGATCAGGGTCAGCGACAGGCCGATCGCGATCGGCGCGAAGCCGGCCGGTACCCGCTTGTCGGTCGCCCCGGCGATCACCACCAGGAAGCCGAAGGTCAGCACCACCTCGATCAGCAGGCCGGACATCAGCGTGTAGTGGCCCGGCGACTGCTCGCCATAGCCGTTGACCGCCAGCCCGGTGCCGGTCAGCACGAAGTCCGGCGCGCCGCTGGCGATGAACAGCAGCAGCCACGCCGCCAGAATCGCGCCCAGCACCTGCGCGATCACATAGGGCAGGATCTCGCGCGCCGGAAAGCGCCCGGCCGCCCACAGGCCGAAGGTCACCGCCGGGTTGATGTGGCAGCCGGAAATATGGCCGATCGCATAGGCCATGGTCAGCAGCGTCAGGCCAAAGGCCAGCGCCACCCCGGCGAACCCGATGCCGAAACCGGGAAAGCCGGCGGCAAGCACGGCGGCGCCGCACCCGCCAAAGACCAGCCAGAATGTGCCGAAAAGCTCTGCGAACAAACGATTGGGTGAAGGCATGACGTCACTCCCCTGTCGTGCATGGCGTCGGCGATACGAACCGGTTTCGCCCGCCCGGTCAATCCCCCGCGAAGGCGAAGGCGGACAGGCCGCGCTCGCGCTCGTCGACGGTCAGCGCCCGGCCGGCGGGCGGGGCGGAACGCTGCGGGCATCCGGCGCGGGCGCAATCGCGGCAGCCAAGGCCGATCGGCGTCGCCGTGCCCTGGCGCAGGTCGATGCCGCGGGCCAGCGTCAGCGGCACTGCCAGCCCGGCCTCCAGCCCCAGCGCCACCGCGAACACCGCGTCGACCCCGCCGCTGCGCTGGCCCTGCGGGTGGACGGCGCGCGCCATCGTGAACCAGCGGCTGTCGTCCTCCAGCGCGACGAGCTGGGCAATCGTCTCGCCCGGCCGGGCAAAGGCGGCGTGGACCTGCCACAGCGGGCAGCGCCCGCCGGCCTCGACCAGCGCCGCGCCCGACGCGCCGGCATAGCGTTTGGACGCCTGCCCCGCCCGGTCGATGCGCAGCATGAAGAAGGGCAGGCCGCGCGCGCCGACCCGCTGCAGCGTCGTTAGCCGGTGGGCGACCTGCTCGAACCCGGCGCCGAACCGGCGTTGCAGCAGCGCGATGTCGTAACCGCTCGCCTCGCAGGCGCGCAGGAAGCGGGCATAGGGCATCATCACCGCCGCCGCGAAATAGCTGGTCAGATGGCGGCGGTAGAGCCGTTCGGCGATCCGGTCGGCAAAGCCGGCGCCGCGCGCTAGCGCGTCGATCTCCGCCTTCGCCTCGATCTGGGCGAGCTGGCTGGCGGCGTGGAAGCTGCGCGACGCCGGGTCCAGCATCTCGGAAAGCTGCAACTGGCGGGCGTGCAGGTCCAGCCGGCGCAGCCGGTCCGGCATCACCTCCACCGGCAGGATGCGGATACCCAGCTGGTGGCGGACGCGCAGCCGCTCGGCGATCGCGCCGTACAGGTCGCCGGCGCCCATCCGCAGCTCGTCGGCCAGCCGCTCGGCGGTGGCATCCAAATCAGAAAAATGGTTGCGCCAGCGTTCGATCTCGCGCCGGACGGCGGCGATCGCGTCGTCCTCGGCGGCGGCCGGCGCCCCACCCCCGGCGCGCAGCGCGTCGAATGCGCGGGCGAACGCCGCCGCCCCGCCCGGCGCCGCCGCCAGCCATTCCTCCACCTCCTGGCGGTCGACCGCAAGGTCGGCGAACAGCGGGTCGGCCAGCCGGCGGCGGATCGCCTCGGCGCCGCCGCCCGGCGCATCGGCGGACAGCGCCAGCGGGTCGAAGTCATAGGTTTCGGCAAGCCGCAGCAGCAGCGCCGCCGACAGCGGCCGCTGGTTGCGCTCGACCAGGTTCAGGTAGCTCGGCGATATGCCGAGCGCCTCGGCCATCGCCGCCTGGGTCAGCCCGGCGCCGCGCCGCAGCCGCCGCACCGCATGGCCGCCGAAAATCTTGCGCTCCGCCATCCGCGCCTCCCGCTGGCCAGTGTAAATTAATTTACAAATCGACACAATAGTGCAGCGCAATAGCCACGCGATGACATCAATTTACACCGCCGCCGGCTGGCACATGGCCCAAAATCCGCGCATCTGCCGGGCATCCGCCCCGTGGGCTTGTAAAGGATATACCGTGATGGCCAGCTTCTCAGACCTGATAACCTCGCCGGAAGGCCGCTTCGACGGCATCCGCCGCACCTACACCCCGGCCGATGTCGAGAAGCTGCGCGGCTCGTTCCCGATCGAATATACCCTCGCCCGCCGCGGCGCGCTGAAGCTGTGGGAACTGCTGAAGTCGGAAGACTATATCAACGCCCTCGGCGCCCTGTCCGGCAACCAGGCGATGCAGATGGTCCGCGCTGGGCTGAAGGCGATCTACCTGTCGGGCTGGCAGGTCGCCGCCGACGCCAACACCGCCGGTGCGATGTACCCGGATCAGTCGCTCTACCCGGCCAATGCCGGGCCGGAACTGTGCCGCCGGATTAACCGCACCCTGCAGCGCGCCGACCAGATCGAGCATAGCGAGGGCGGGGCGGAGCGCGACTGGTTCGCGCCGATCGTCGCCGATGCGGAGGCCGGCTTCGGCGGCCCACTCAACTGCTTCGAGATCATGAAGGCCTATATCGAGGCGGGCGCCGCCGGCGTCCATTTCGAGGACCAGCTGGCGTCGGAAAAGAAGTGCGGCCACCTCGGCGGCAAGGTGCTGATCCCGACCCAGGCGCATATCCGTAACCTGAACGCCGCGCGCCTCGCCGCCGACGTCTGCGGCGTGCCGACCGTGCTCGTCGCCCGCACCGACGCGGAAAGCGCGAAGCTGATCACCTCCGACGTCGACGAGCGCGACCATGAATGGCTGACTGGCGAACGCACGCCGGAAGGCTTCTTCCGCCTGCGCGACGGCACCGGCGTCGATCATTGCATCAAGCGTGGTATCGCCTTCGCCGAGCACGCCGATCTCTTGTGGTGGGAAACAAGCCACCCGAACCTTGAGGATGCCAAGCGGTTCGCCGAGGCGGTGCAAAAGGCGCACCCGGGCAAGATGATGGCGTATAACTGCTCGCCCAGCTTCAACTGGGAAGCAAAGCTGGACAAGGCGACGATCGCCAGGTTCCAACGTGAACTGGGGGCGATGGGCTACAAGTTCCAGTTCGTCACGCTGGCCGGTTTCCACCAGCTCAACCACGGCATGTTTGAACTGGCGCGCGGCTACAGGGACCGGGGCATGGCGGCCTATTCGGAATTGCAGCAGGCGGAATTCGCCAGCGAGGCGGCCGGCTACACCGCCACCCGGCACCAGCGCGAAGTCGGCACCGGCTATTTCGATCTGGTCGCCACCGCCGTCTCGGGCGGCGAGGCGTCGACCACCGCCCTCGCCGAATCGACGGAGGCGGATCAGTTCAAGAAGAACGCCGCTTAACCGCCGACCCCCTGTATATCCCCGACCCGGCAAGCCGGGCCGGGGCTAGAACGCCGATCCGTCCTTGCGGCGTTGCCCGACGCCGGCAAACAAATGCATGTCGATGTCGGGATAGTGGCAGTCGGTTGCTGAGGGGCGGCCGACTGCCACGAACACGCAATCCGCCCCGCTTTCGTTGACGAGGACATGGCCGTTGCCGTCGCCCTTGGGGAAGGCGGCGATGTCGCCGGGGCGCAGCAGCGTGCGGCCGTGATCGTCGACCAGCACCGCCTCGCCAGCCAGCATCACCACCATCTCGTCCTCGCCCTCGTGCCAATGACGCTGCGACGACCACGCCCCCGGCTTCAGCGTCACATGGCTCGCCCCGAAATCGCTCAGCCCGGCGGCGGGCGCGAGCCGGCGATACCAGCGCCCCTGCACCTTGTCGGCATAGGGGAGCGGATAGCCGGTGGCGTTGGTCTCGGGAATCGAATCGAGGGCAATCTTTGGCATCGGCCGGTCCTTTGCGGCAGTGACAAACGATCTTGCCTTGTCCCGGCGGAAGACAGAAGAGGGCGCGATCGCCGCCGGCACCAGGACGACGCAGCATGCCCCACGACCCGATCGCCCTCGCCAGCCAGTTGATCGCCTGCGACAGCATCACCCCGGCGCGCGGCGCGGTGTTCGACGCGCTGGAGGAGATGCTGGTCCCGCTCGGTTTCGCGGTCGAACGCTTCGTCGCCGGCGAGGCGCCGGACGGGCCGGTCGAAAACCTGCTGGCGGTGCGCGGCGCCGGCGGCCGGCATTTCGCCTTCGCCGGCCATCTCGACGTCGTGCCGCCGGGCGATGGCTGGGCCAGCGATCCGTTCGCGCCGACGTTGCGCGGCGGGCTGCTGCACGGGCGCGGCGCGGTCGACATGAAGGGGGCGATCGCCGCCTTCGTCGCCGCCCTCGCCGGGCTGGAGCAGGTAGACGGCACGATCAGCCTGATCATCACCGGGGACGAGGAAGGGCCGGCGATCCACGGCACCCGTGCCCTGATCGCGCGGATGGCGGAACGCGGCCTGCACCCCGACCTGTGCCTGATCGGGGAACCGACGTCGGTCGCGCGGCTCGGCGACATGGTCAAGATCGGCCGGCGCGGCTCGGTCAACATGTGGATCAGCGTTCCGGGGGTGCAGGGCCATGTCGCCTATCCGCATCTGGCCGACAACCCGATCCCGAAGCTGGTCCGCATCCTCGCGGCGATCGAGGCGATCCACCTCGACGACGGCACCGACTGGTTCCAGCCGTCGAACATCGAAGTCACCGACCTGACCGTCGGCAACCCGGCGACCAACGTCATCCCCGCGGCCGCCCATGCCCGGCTCAGCATCCGTTTCAACGCGCTCCACCGGGGAGAGGATCTGGTCGCGCGCATCCGCGCCGTCCTCGCGGCGGAGGCGCCGGACGCAACGCTGAAGGCGCAGGTCTCCGGCGAAGCGTTCCTCAGCCAGCCCGGCCCGCTGTCCGATCTGGTCGGCAACGCGATCGAGGCCCGGCTCGGCATCCGCCCCGACCTGTCGACCACCGGCGGCACCTCGGACGCGCGCTTCCTGTCTGCCCTCTGCCCGGTGATCGAATTCGGCCTGCCCAACGCGACGATGCACAAGCTGGACGAAGCCGCCGCCGTCGAAGACCTGCAGATGCTGACCCTGATCTACCGCGACATCGTCGCGCAGGCGCTGCGCTAGAGTCTGGTTCCGCACCGGCCCGCTCCCCCACCCGGCCTCCCATTTCAGGATACTGTCGCTGGGAAGCCGGGTGGGGGAGCGGGCCGATACCGCACCAGATTAGCTGAACCGCGCCGCCCGGTAACGGCCGGGGTCGATCCCGGCGACTATCGGGTCCTGCGCCGTGCCCAGCAGCAGCGCCGCCGCCAGCTTGGCCCCGGCCGGCGCGGTCTGGATGCCGAAGCCGCCCTGCCCGGCGCACCAGAAGAAGCCGGGCACCGCCGGATCGAAACCATAGACCGGCAGCCGGTCCGGCGCGAAGCTGCGCAGCCCCGCCCATTTGCGCTCGATCCGCTCGACCCGCCAGTCGACGACCTGCTCCAGCCGGTCGATGGCGATCGCGACGTCGATCTCCTCCGGCGCCGCGTCGCATGGCAGCGACGGCGTCTCATCGTGCGGGCTGAGCCAGATCCGCCCGCCGGCTTCCGGCTTGAAATAGAAACGCTGGGCGATGTCCAGAATCAGCGGCATCGTCGCCGGCGCCGGCGGCGCCACTGCCAGCTGCACCATCGTCCGCCGGCACGGCTGGATGCCGATCGGCCGGGCGCCGGCCAGCGCGGCGACCGGGTCGGCCCACGCCCCGGCGGCGTCGACCAGTATCTCCGCCTCATGCTGCCGCTCGCCGGCGGTCAGTTGCCACGCGCCGCCACGCCGCTCGGCCGCGCGGAGCGGGCTGGCGCGGACCAGCTCGGCCCCGGCGGCGCGGGCGCGGCCCAGATATAGGGCATGGAGCGCGGCGACGTCGATGTCGGTGCAGGTCGGCCCGGACACCGCGCCGACCCAGCCGGGGCGCACACCGGGCAGCGCCGCCGCCAGCGCCGTGCGGTCGAGCCGGTCGAGCCGCACGCCGCACCCGGCGAACTCCGCCTCGAACGCATCGAGCAGCGCCTCCTGCCCGGCGCGGGCGATGTGGAGGGAGCCGCGCGGCGCGAGTACGCCCTCCGCGCGCAGCCACGGGCCGGAGGCGGAGGTCAGCGGCTGGATGTCCGGCCCGCCATAGGTCTCGTCCCAGAACGCCGCCGACCGGCCGGTGGCGTGATAGCCGGGCTGGTCCTCCGCCTCGATCAGCAGCACCGGCGCATGCGGGGCGATCTCCGCCGCCAGGCTGGCGCCGGCCATCCCCGCGCCGACGATGGCGACGGCATAGCGGTTCATCGCGCCGCGGCCGGCGCGCGCGCGGCCAGGAAGGCGTCGATGCGGCCGAGCGCGTCGTCGCGCACCGCGTCCACCTCACGCAATATCTCGTGCGCCGACTCGGCGCCGTACACGTGCAACGCCGCGTCGGGCAGGCGCCCGGCGGCGCGGCGGATCGCCGCCGGGTCGACCAGCCGGTCCTTGGCGGCGGCAAGGATCAGCAGCGGCGTCGCGACTCGCTCCAGCACGCCCGGCCGTTCCAGTGCCAGCGTCGAATCATAGGCGCAGGCCAGCCAGCGCCAGCTCGGCGGACCAAGCGCCAGCTCCGGCTTCTGCGCCTTCCACCACAGCTCGTCGGTGTAGCGGCCATGGTCGTGGGTCAGGAACGCCTCGCGCGATGCGTTGCGGCCGGCCGGGCGCTCGTTCACCTTCCACGCCAGCCGCGCAGGCGATCCGATCCGGGTCATCATATGGGCGACGATGTGCGCGATTCGCGCCGGCAGCGGCCCGCTTTGCAGCCCCAGCATCGGCGCGACCAGCACCCCCGCGTCCGGCGCGACCTGCCTCTCCGCCAGCGCGCGCAGCAGCAGGTGGCCGCCCATCGAATGGGCGATGACGACGTGCGGCGCCGGGGTGCGCGCCCGCCAGT